>NZ_JAPDPF010000002.1 GCF_026283925.1 Dyella halodurans | reverse complement strand
CTCGCATCCCACGTAATGCTATGAGCTCTTGAGGCCATTTTCTTTGGGTTACTTTTCTTTTGGGCCAGCAAAAGAAAAGTGACCCGGACCGCGGCAGCGGTTCGGAACGCCCGCTGCGTAAGCGGCAAGCTGGCGATATCGCTCGGTCAACGCGTGATCGCGAGCACCCGCCCCTCATCCCAACCTTCTCCCCGGCGGGGAGAAGGAGTACAGCGGGGCTCGCTGCGTTCCGCGGAAATCTTAGACGGGCTCTCAGGCGAGATCAGCGGCGACCAGCGAGTACATCGCTGCATCCTGCGGCTGCCCGTGCAGGGTCAGTCGGCGGCGGGCGATACCTTCGAAGTGGGCGCCTGCCTTCTCGGCCACGCGGCAGCTTGCCCGGTTATCCGCTGCCGCCACGATTTCCAGTCGCTGCAAGTCCGGCGACTTCAGTGCATGTCGCGCCAGCATGCGCACGGCCAGAGCTGCCAGGCCCTGGCCCTGGCGGGACTGGCGTATCCAATAGCCAAGGTTCGCCATGCGGTAGTCGGGCTGCCAATGGTTGAGGGAGATGCTGCCGACCAGCTCGTCGCGCTGCCGGTCGACCATGGCCAGCGCGCATTCGTCACCTGCGCCGCGCCAGGCGAGGCGGCTGCGGGCGATCCAGCGGCGGCCGTCTTCCAGCGTGTAGTCCGGGGTGCACCAGTCCTGCCAGCGACCGATGCTGTCCATCGACTCGTGCAGGGATGCGAACAATCCATCGAGATCCGCGAGGCGGAACGGACGCAGTCGCAACAGGCCTTCTTCGAGCACCGGTCCGAACGCTTCGATGCCATCGTCGGGCGGCAGCAGTGAGTACACCGCGGCCGCAGTGGCTTGGCCCTTATGCCAGATGCGGTTGGGGGATACGCCATCGAAATGGGCGCCGGCGCGTTCGGCCGCGCGCCGACTGGCCTGGTTGTCGACGGCGGCAACGATCTCGATCCGTATGAGTTCCAGCGTCTCGAAGGCGAGGCTCGCCAGGGCCCGTATGGCGGCCCGTGCAATGCCTTTGCGTTGTTCCCGCTCGCGCACCCAGTAACCGAGGTTGGCGCTGCGGCGCTCCCGGTCGAGTCGGTTCAGTCCGATGCTGCCAAGCAATCGGCCCTCGCCATCGAAGATGCCGAACGCGTAGGGCTCGCCACGGGCCCAGCCGGACTGGCAGTGCTCGATCCACGCCACGGCATCCTCCCGCAAGTAGCCGGCATGGCACCAAGGCAGCCACTGGCCGACCGAGGCCATGGATTCGCGGGCGGCCTCGAACAAGGCATCGGCGTCGCCAGGCTGCCAGGGGCGCAAGCGCAGTGCGGGTGCGGCAAGTTCCAACGAACGGGGCAGGGGTGTGATGGCGGCCATCCGATCTGGTTTGTGTGCGTGCGGTGGAGCCGGGATAATACGTCTCTTTGCAGGCAGCCCCGACCATGACCGCACGCATCCTCGACGGTAAACGCATTGCGCAGGAACTGCTGGATCGGATCGGTCAGCGGGTGGCCGAACGCAAGGCGCAGGGGCTGGCCGAACCGGGCCTGGCGGTGGTGCTGGTCGGCAGTGATCCCGCCTCGGCCGTGTATGTGCGCAAGAAGCGCGAAGCCTGCCAGCAGGTAGGTTTCCGCTCCTTCGAGCACGACCTGCCGGCCACGGTGACCCAGGATGAGCTGTTCGCGCTGATCGATCGGCTCAATGCTGACCCCTCGGTGCACGGCATCCTGGTGCAGTCGCCGCTGCCCGAGCACATCGATGAGGATGCGCTGGTGGATCGCATCGACCCGGCCAAGGACGTCGATGGTTTCCAGGCGGTGAATATCGGTCGCCTGGCCTTGCGCCGCTTTGGCCTGCGCCCGTGCACGCCGCGTGGCGTGATGACCTTGCTGGGGCATACCGATCGCCCGGTGCGTGGACAGCATGCGGTGGTGGTGGGCGTGTCCAACCACGTCGGTCGCCCGCTGGTGCTGGAATTGCTGATCGCCGGGTGCACCACCACCTGCTGCCATCGTTTTACGCGTGACCTGGAAAGCCATGTGCGCCTGGCCGACATCGTGATCGTGGCGGTGGGCAAGCCGGGCCTGGTCAAGGGCGAATGGATCAAGCCGGGCGCGGTGGTGATCGATGTCGGCGTCAATCGACTCGATGACGGCCGCCTGGTCGGCGACGTGGAATTCAAGCCGGCCGCCCAGCGCGCCAGCTGGATTACCCCGGTGCCGGGCGGCGTCGGTCCGATGACGGTAGCTACCTTGCTGGAAAACACCTTGGACGCGGCCGAGGCGCGCGCGCTCTTGCATCACGGCGGCTGATACGGCGTTGCCGCGGCGATCGTCGCGCGGTCGGCAACAAACTGTTCATGCAGCGTGTGGCGAGCCCGCGGCGTTCCGCGTATAATTTCATCTTTGCAGCGGGACTTTTCGCATGCGCATCATCGCCGAGGCTCTCACCTACGACGACGTTTACCTGGTTCCGGCCCATTCGGTTGTTCTGCCGCGCGACGTGGACACCTCCACGCGGCTGACCCGCAATCTCCGCCTGAACATTCCCATCGTATCCGCCGCCATGGATACGGTGACCGAAGCCCGCCTCGCCATCACCATGGCCCAGAACGGCGGCATCGGCATCATCCACAAGAACATGAGCGCCGAGCAGCAGGCCGCCGAAGTGCGCCTGGTGAAGAAGTTCGAAGCCGGCGTCATCCGCAGCCCCATTACGGTAGGACCGCAGACCTCGATCGGCGAAGTGCTGCGGCTTACCCGCGCGCACAACATCTCCGGCGTGCCGGTGGTCGAGGACGAGAAGCTGGTGGGTATCGTCACCAGCCGCGACCTGCGTTTCGAGCGCAAGCACGAAGATCCGGTGCGCAACATCATGACCCGCCAGGACAAGCTGGTGACGGTGCGTGAGGGCGCCAGCCAGGACGAAGTGCTGCAGTTGCTGCACAAGTTCCGCATCGAGAAGGTCCTGGTCGTCAACGACGACTACCAGCTGCGCGGACTGATCACGGTCAAGGACATCCAGAAGGCCCGCGACAACCCGAATGCCGCCAAGGATCGCCACGAGCGCCTGCTGGTCGGCGCCGCGGTCGGCGTGGGCGGCGACACCGAGCAGCGCGTGGAAGCCCTGGTCGATGCCGGCGTGGACGTGATCGTGGTCGATACCGCGCACGGCCATTCGCAAGGCGTCATCGAACGCGCGGGCTGGGTGAAGAAGCACTATCCGCAAGTGCAGGTCATTGCCGGCAATATCGTCACCGGTGAAGCGGCGCGTGCGCTGCTCGACGCCGGCGTGGATGCGGTCAAGGTCGGCGTGGGCCCGGGCTCGATCTGCACCACGCGTGTGGTGGCCGGCGTGGGCGTGCCGCAGATCACCGCGATCGACATGGTCGCCACCGCGCTGAAGGACGAGATTCCGCTGATCGCCGATGGCGGCATCCGCTACTCGGGCGATATCCCGAAGGCGCTGGCCGCTGGTGCGTCCACCGTGATGCTCGGCTCGATGTTTGCCGGTACCGAGGAATCGCCGGGCGAAGTGGAACTGTTCCAGGGTCGTTCCTACAAGAGCTACCGCGGCATGGGTTCGCTGGGCGCGATGGCGCTGGGCTCCAAGGATCGCTACTTCCAGGATGAGGCGGACGCCGACAAGCTGGTGCCGGAAGGCATCGAGGGTCGCGTGCCGTACCGTGGTCCGCTGCGCAACATCATTCACCAGTTGATCGGTGGCCTGCGTGCGTCCATGGGTTACCTGGGGGCGGCCACCGTCGAGGACGTGCGCCAGAACGCGCAGTTCGTGAAGGTGACGGGCGCCGGCGTGACCGAGGCGCATCCGCACGACATCCAGATCACGAAGGAAGCGCCGAACTATCGGCTCAATTCGTAAACGGATACGCGCCGGCCTGATGGCCGGCGCATCGTTTTAACGCAAGGCGACGTGCAGGGCGTGATGCCCGATGTCGTCTTCGCATTCCAAAGATTCAGACGCGGCGCGATACCCGCTCGCCGCGCATCGGAGCCGGACCGTGACCGACATCCATAGCGACAAAATCCTCATCCTCGATTTCGGCGCGCAGTACACCCAGCTGATCGCCCGCCGCGTGCGCGAGATCGGCGTGTATTGCGAGATCTGGGCGTGGGACCACGACCCGGCCGAGATCGCCGCGTTTGGCGCCAAGGGCATCATTCTCTCGGGCGGCCCGGAATCGACCACGTTGCCGGGTGCGCCGACAGCGCCGCAGCAGGTGTTTGATTCGGGCCTGCCGATCCTCGGCATCTGCTACGGCATGCAGACCCTCGCCGCGCAGCTGGGTGGCGCCACGGAAGCCGCCGATGCCCGCGAGTTCGGCCACGCCGAAGTCGACATCGTCAGCAAGAGCCGCCTGTTCGACGGCCTGAGCGATCACGACAGCAGCCATCGACTGGATGTGTGGATGAGCCATGGCGACCACGTCGCCAAGGCGCCGCCGGGCTTCGTCATCACCGGCACTACCGAGCGCATTCCGGTCGCGGTGATGGAGAACGAGGACAAGCGCTGGTACGGCGTGCAGTTCCATCCGGAAGTGACGCATACCAAGCAGGGCAATGCGCTGCTAAAGCGTTTCGTCACGGAAATTTGCGGCTGCCAGACATTGTGGACGGCGGCGCATATCATCGAGGACCAGGTCGCGCGCGTGCGTGCCCAGGTCGGCGACGATCATGTGCTGCTGGGCCTGTCCGGCGGCGTGGATTCGTCCGTGGTTGCGGCACTGCTGCACCAGGCCATCGGCAAGCAGCTCACCTGCGTGTTCGTCGATACCGGCCTGCTGCGCTGGCAGGAAGGCGACCAGGTGATGGCCACCATGGCTGAGCACATGGGCGTCAAGGTGATCCGCGTCGATGCCGCCGAGCGCTACTTCAAGGCGCTGGAAGGCGTCGCCGACCCGGAAGCGAAGCGCAAGATCATCGGCCGCCTGTTCGTCGAGATCTTCGACGAGGAATCGGCCAAGGTCACGGCGTCGGGCGGCGGCCACGTGAAGTGGCTGGCGCAGGGCACCATTTATCCGGACGTGATCGAGTCGGCCGGCAGCAAGACCGGCAAGGCCCACGTCATCAAGAGCCATCACAACGTGGGCGGCCTGCCTGAGCACATGAAGCTCAAGCTGATCGAGCCCTTGCGTGAGCTGTTCAAGGACGAAGTACGCCGCATCGGCGTGGAGCTGGGCCTGCCGCGCGCGATGGTCTACCGCCATCCGTTCCCCGGTCCGGGCCTGGGTGTGCGCATCCTGGGCGAGGTGAAGCGCGAATACGCCGAACTGCTGGCCCGCGCGGATGCCATCTTCATCGAAGAGCTGCGCGCCTGGGACCTGTACGACAAGACCAGCCAGGCCTTTGCCGTATTCCTGCCGGTGAAGTCGGTGGGCGTGGTTGGCGACGCCCGTGCCTACGAGTGGGTGATTGCGCTGCGCGCGGTGGAGACGATCGACTTCATGACGGCGCATTGGGCGCACTTGCCTTACGACTTCTTAGGCAAGGTTTCCAATCGCATTATCAATGAGTTGCGCGGTGTTTCTCGTGTCGTTTATGACATCAGCGGCAAGCCGCCTGCCACCATCGAGTGGGAATGAGGTTCGGCAGATCCGTGACTTCGGCGTTTCTCAAGAAAGTCTTGTATCTGTATGAAATTCATTGATTTTTATGACATGCCTACCAGGGCACGATACGACCCTGGTAATCCAGGTACTGCAGGCCGGCGATGCCGGCCTGCGCGCTGACCGTATCGACCACGCGGGGAATGCTCTCCCCGATCGACAGCTCGGCTTGCGGCCCACCCATATCGGTACGCACCCAGCCGGGAGCGATCAGCAACAGGCTGCGCGGGTCGCCGGCGTGACGGGCCGCGAAGCTGCGCATCAGCGTATTGAGAGCCGCCTTGCTGGCCCGATAGACCTCCCAGCCACCATCGACGTTGTCGGACACGCTGCCGAGGTCAGAAGACATCGCAGCGATCGTGCCGTCCGGCGGCACCAGGGCGTGCAGGGCTTCGATCACGCGCATCGGGCTTAGCGCATTCGTCACCATCATGGTGACGAAATCCTCGGTGCTTACCTTGTCGATCGCAGCGTCCGGATCGATGGCGACGCCGGCATTGACGAACAGCAGGTCAAGACGGCGCTGGTCAAGACGTCGATGCAGGTTGGCGACATCGTTGCGCACATTGATGTCGACTTGTTCGATCTCCAGGCGCCCCTCGGAGGCCGCAGCGAGATCGTGCAAGCGCGTGTGCCGCGAGCCTCGCACCGTGGCGATCACGCGCCAGCCGCGCTTCAGGTATTCGTGCGCCAAGGCGAGACCCAGGCCGCGCGAGGCTCCGACGATCAAGGCGGTGCGGTGTTCGGGTGAGGGCATCAGCGTTCCCGCTGTCGATTCAGTGGCTGCGCTCGACCAGCGCGCGCAAGACGCTGTCCAGCGTGACGGTTCCTTTGCGCATCGTGCCCTGGGTGTGCTCGAAGTCGATCCAGCCTTCGTTGAATCCATCCAGCATGCGCATGCGCGGCTCAGGATGCTGCATGCCCTGGGCACGGAACAGTGCCTCCCAGGTGTCGCGCGGTACGGGTTCCATGCGCACGGGATGGCCCAGCACCGTGGCGAACCCGGTGGCGATGTCGTTGGCCGAGTAGCGTCGCGGGCCCTCAAGCTCAACGACGCGGGAGCCGGTCCACTGCTCCAGCAGGACGTCCGCCACGGTGTGGCCGATATCGGCCGTGGCTACCATCGGAATTGGATGGTCCAAGGGCTGCAGGAAGCTGGGCGCCGTGCCGCTTCGGGCCGCCACCACATCCCAGGCCGCGTTTTCCATGAACCAGGCGGGGCGAACAAACGCCGTCGGCACGGGCAGGGTACGCAAGGCCTGCTCGATCATCCTTGCGTTGTTCAGCAAGGAGAACTCCTGGACATGCGCACCGACGCTCGAGAGGAACACCACCTTTCCGGGTCGCGTCGCTTCAACGGCGGCGCAAACGCTGTCGATGATCTGGTGGATGCGCGGGAATCCAGGGGCCGGATCGTAGTCCGGCGGAATCATCAGGAAGGCGCCGTCCACGCCCTGAAGCGCGCTGGTCAGGCGCTCGACGTCGTCGATGGACGCCTCCGTCGTTTCGCAGCCTCGGTCAAGCCAGGACTGTGCCTTGGCGGCATCCCGAACAACCACGCGCACTTGTTGGCCGGCGTCGAGCAGACGGCGTGCAACGTGACCGCCGACCTGGCCGGTGACTCCCATGATGGCAAACATAGTCGTGACTCCTGAGGATGATTAACCCGCGATGGGCCGCATTCTCCGCCTGGCGTACTCAATTCGCGATAACATCAATGTCATTTAATAAGTGACAAAAAGGCACGAATACATGGCCTTCGACGAACGCATGTTGAACGGCATGAGCGTATTCGCGGCGGTCGTCGACAGCGGCAGTTTCGCCGCCGCGGGCGAAGCCCTGGACATGTCGCCACCCGGTGTCAGCCGCGCGATTGCCCGACTGGAGGGTAGGCTCGGCATTCGCCTGTTCAATCGCACCACGCGCTCGGTGACCCTCACCGACGAGGGTCGTCGTTTCCATGCCCAGGTCCTGCCTCTGCTGGCTGGGCTGGAGGAGGCCGCGGCCAGCGCGGCAGAGGGGGCCATGGCCGTGCGCGGCCGGCTTCGCGTCCATATGGACCCACTCTTTTCGCGGCTGATGCTCGGTCCAAGGCTGGGCGAGTTCATGGATGCTCATGCGGAGCTGGAACTCGAGCTGGTGACCCGCGACCAGCTGGGCGACATCGTCGCCGACGGTTTCGACCTGGCCATTCGCTTCGGCGAGCCCCCAATGTCGGGCCTGGTTGCGCGCAAGCTGCTGGACACGCGCATCCTGACCGTAGCGGCGCCGTCCTATCTGCGGCGCTATGGGCGACCCGATACACCGCAAAGTCTCGAAGGCGATACGCATGTCTGCATCGAGTTCCGCGATGCGGCCACCGGGCGAACCTTTCCCTGGGAATTTCAGCGCAAGCGTCGGAAGCTGGCGATCAAGACGGCGGGCAGGCTGATCGTCAACGATGGCGGCACCATGCACAGCGCCTGCCTGGCAGGCTACGGCGTCGCCCAGGTCATGGCCTTGGGCACCGAGCGATGGCTCGCCGATGGACAGCTTGTCGAACTGTTTCCCGATTGGCCGGACGAGCGCTTTCCGCTTTACGCGCTGTATCCGTCGCGCCATCACCCGTCAGCCAAGGTGCGGGCCTTCCTCGATTTTGTGGTCTCGCTGACGAGGGCCGACTAAACGCCTGTTTAGGGGCCCAATACAGGCCGCGCGGAGATTGTGAGCCGGCTCAAAGGGCGGAGGTTAGGCCGAGTCGGCGATAGAATGGCGAGCCGTGCCTGACTTTTCCAACCTGATGACCGACGACACCCTGCTTTCGCCGCCGCTCTTTTCTGCCGAGGACGAGGGCTATATGCGCCGCGCCCTGCAGCTGGCCGCGCACGCGCGCGATGCCGAAAACGAGGTGCCGGTAGGCGCGGTGCTGGTGCAGGAAGGCGAGATCATCGGCCTGGGCTGGAACCGCAATATCACCTTGAGCGACCCGACCGCGCACGCCGAGATCATGGCCCTGCGCGCCGCGGGCGAGAAGCTCGCCAATTACCGCATGCCTGGCGCCACGCTCTACGTGACCCTGGAACCCTGTGCGATGTGTGCCATGGCGCTGGTGCATGCCCGCATCGGGCGCGTGGTGTATGCCGCGACCGATCCCAAGACCGGCGCCGCCGGCAGCGTGTTCGATACGCTCGTGTCGGATCGCCACAATCATCGCGTGGACGTGGCGGGCGGGCTGCTGGCCGAGGAATCGTCCAGCATGCTGCGGGAGTTCTTTCGCTCGCGCCGCTAGGCTGTTTTGCGCCAGAAGCAGCTCAGCTTGTCCAGCTTGGTCAGGGACTGGGCCATCTTGCTGGAGGCGTCGTAGGCAGACTTGCGCGCCCAGCGCCGGAATGCCTTGACCGGATCCTGGTCACTGTCGGCCAGCTCAAGGGTGGCGACCAGGTCCCGTCCCATCAGGCGATCGTGGGCGCGGCCCAGGTGGGCTTGCAGGTCCGTCAGCTGCTTGAGCCAGGCGCTTGTCGCGCGCTTGGGAAACAAGTGCTGGTACAACTCCACGCTGTAGCGCAGTTTCTTGATGGCTGCGCGCAGACGGTGCAGTCGTTTCCTGCCGCCATTGAGCTTGGCAATGCGTTTCTTCATCACGTTGAAACGGTCATCGATCACCGCGGCGGCGTTCTCGCGCAGGCGTCGTTCGCTTGGTGGATCGAAGGCGGCTGCCCAGTGCCGCCAGGATTGCACGGGAATCGCCAGGCTGCTTTTCTTCAGGGCGGCGATGGTCTGCGCGTGTGCCTGGGTCTGCAGTTCGGCGACAGCCTGCTGCATCACGGCCGCCGGCGGAGGTATGACCGGGCATTCACGAAGGAAGGCCGGCAGGGTTTCCTGGACCAGGATGTCGACGTCGCGACAGTGGCCGGTGACTTCACGGCAGCTGCGCAGATGGCTGATGACATCGTCCAGGCCATCGTCGGAAAGGCGAGTCACGCTGTTCAAGGTCGCAGTAACGCGCCGCAGGCCTACGCGCCAAGCGTGCAGCTGTTTTGCGTCGTAGGGTTGCTCGAGCAGCTGCTTGCGCGCATCCACGGCCTTGCCCAGATAGCCGTCCAGATTCTGGCGGATGCGCTCGAATTCCGAGCTAGTGTGCAATTTCGCCCGCGCGCTGGGGCGCGAAGCCCGCGACGGAGAGGCTCGATGCGGCAACCTGGCAATCATGAGGCACCCCACAGACCAGTCCGTCTACTTTGCATCAAATTGTCATAATTCGCGAGCAGCCAGATCAAGTGACTGAGGCAATAAAGGCCAGGACCTCGGCGCAGGATTGTTCGATCTTGAGGCTAAGCAGGGGATCGGCGCGCGTGCGTCCCCGGTTGACGGCGGCAATGGGCTTGCCGTCCCGAGCCGCCGCCGCCACGAAGCGGTATCCCGAAAACACCATCAGTGACGAGCCGACGACCAGCACGGCATCCGACGCGTTCAACGACGTGATGGCGGCGTCAACACGATCCCGCGGCACGTTTTCGCCAAAGAACACCACGTCGGGCTTCATGATCCCGCCGCAACTCGGGCAGGGCGGAATCTCGAAAGCGGAGAAGTCCTTGCCCTCCAGGTCTGCATCGCCATCCGGCGCATCATTGGCGTCGAGCAGGGCCCATGCCGGGTTCAGCTGCACCAGTTCGTGCTGGAACGCGTCGCGTGGCGCGCGATGAGCGCAGGTCATGCAGCGGACTTCGTCGAGCCGGCCATGCAGGTCGATCACATGCTGCTGGCCGGCCGCCTGGTGCAATCCGTCGACGTTCTGGGTCAGCAAGGTGGCGACGCGGCCCTGTTGCTCCAGGCGGGCCAGGGCACGGTGCGTGGCATTGGGCCGGGCACGGCCAAAGCGCCGCCAGCCCACCAGGCTGCGCGCCCAGTAGCGCTGGCGCGTGGCCCTTTCACCCATGAAGGCCTGGTAGGTAACCGGTTGGGGCCGCTTCCAGCCGCCATTGGTATCGCGGTAGTCGGGGATGCCGGAGTCCGTACTGCAGCCGGCGCCGGTCAGCACGAACAGGCGCGGATGTGCCTCGATGAAGTCCCGCAGGCGCGCGCGATCCTGCTCGAGTGACTCCGTGCCAGCGACGTGGGTGGTGTCAGGCGGCAGCACGGGACTGCAACTCCTGCAGGGCCTGGGCAATGCCGCCCGGGGCTTCGACCTGGACCACGCGTGATGCGTGGTCGACGAAATCGGTATCGGTCTCGTGCGCCCAGGTCACGTGATAAGGCATGTAGATTCCCCAGCCGCCCAGTTGCACCACGGGTGCGATGTCCGAACGGAGCGAATTGCCGACCATCGCGAAGCGATCGGGCGTGACCTCGAACTCGCCAAGCACGCGCCGATAGGCGCGATCGTCCTTCTCCGAAACGATCTCGATACGGTGGAACAGATCAGCCAGCCCGCTGCTGGCGACTTTCTGTTCCTGGTGGAACAGGTCGCCCTTGGTGATCAAGACGACCCGGTGCTGCGCGGCCACCGTCTCCACGGCGGCACGGATGCCGGGTAGCAGGTCCACCGGATGAGCCAGCACCTGCTTGCCGATTTCGATGATGCGATGAAGGTCGGCAGCACTGATGCGCGAGGCCGTCATTTCGATTGCGGATTCGATCATCGACAAGGTCATGCCCTTGGCGCCGTAGCCGAACAGCTTGAGATTGTGCCGCTCGGTGGCCAGCAGCCGATCATGCAGCCGCAAATTGGCCAGGTCGACGTACTCGCCGAGAATGCTTTCGAAGGCGGCGTTGGCCGACTGGTAGTAGCCCTCGCTATGCCACAGCGTGTCATCGCCATCGAAACCAACCAGTTCAATCACGATCCATCACCTGCGCCAGTACGTTGAGGGTCAGGCCCAAGCTTGGGGCTATTACGTCATTTTTCCAGAATGGGGGCGGCAGATGACACGGGCGCGACCATGAAGGACTGACTGGTCGCCCGCGCCACGCATGCTAGGATGATTTCGCTTCCGCCCTGGGGGGACATGGCGGTGGCAAGGCCGTCTTAAGGCTCATCCGCGGTGACACGCGGCAAGTCCTTCGTGATCGTTACTTCAGGTGACTATGCGCGCACGCATCGAGGACGTGGCCCGGGTGGCGGGAGTCGCTCCCAAGACCGTCTCGCGAGTGCTCAACAACGAGCCTCATGTCAGCGAGAAAACCCGTACACGCATTTTGGAGGTGGTCCAGTTGCTGGGCTATCGGCCGCATCCTTCGGCGCGCAGCCTCGCGTCCAATCGCTCGTTCCTGATTGGGCTGCTCTACGACAACCCCTCGCCCAGTTACATGATGGAAGTGCAAAGCGGTGTGCTGCAGGCTTGCGAGGCGCAGCGCTACAGCGTGCTGATGCAGCCGGTGGATGCGCAGGATCCGACCTTCGTGGAGCAAGTGGAGACCCTGGTCGGCGGGCGCCGTCTCGAAGGCCTGATTCTCACTTCGCCGGTCAGCGACCACGAGGGCCTGCTGGCCCGTTTGCGCGAATGGGAGATACCGTTCGCCAGTATTTCGCCACGTGATCGCGATGGTGTCGGTGTGGCGCTGGACGAACGCAAGGCCGCACGCGAGATGGTGGTCCACCTGTCCTCGCTGGGACATCAGCGCATCGGGCATATCGCGGGACATCCCGATCACGGCGCGTCATCGTGGCGGCTCGACGGCTATCGCGACGGACTGGAGCAGTGCGGGCTTTGCTACGACGCGTCGCTGGTGGTGCCTGGCTGTTTTACGTTCGACTCCGGCGTCACTGCTGCGCGTGAGCTGCTTGGGCTGACACCCCCACCGACGGCGATCTTCGCCGCCAATGACGACATGGCGGCGGGCGTGATCTGGGCGTGTAGCGAGGCGGGTTTGTGCGTGCCTCGCGACCTCTCAGTCTGCGGCTTCGACGACACGCCGATGTCGCGGCAGATCTGGCCATCACTGTCCACGATCCGTCAGCCGTGCCGCGACATGGGACGCATTGCGGCCGATCAGCTGCTGCGAGTCATACGCGATGGCGTGGGCAGCATGGTCTGGCAGGATTTTTCGTTGTGCCTGCGCGGCTCGACCGCGCGCGCTCCCGCGCCGCTCTTGGGCGCGGGCTCAAGCGAGCCCTGACAGGTCCGGCCACCACGCCGATGGACGATGCGCTCGCTTATCATCGGTATCCCAGCTTGTTCGCCAAGGGGTGCCCCCGTGTTGCTATCGCATACCCGCTCGACTCTCATCGCTGCCGCGTTGGCCAGCGCGATTTGTGGTTCTGGTCCGGCACTCGCGGTCGAATCGACCACCGTGCATCCCGGGCAGTGGCCGCGCGCCACCTGGCCGTTTCCCGCCGATGCGACCCTGGAAAAGCGGGTCGCGGACTTGATGGCAAGGATGAGCGTGGAAGAAAAGGTCGGCCAGCTGATCCAGGCCGACATCACCACCGTGACTCCGGACGATGTGCGCAAATACCGCCTGGGCTCGATCCTGGCCGGTGGCGATTCCAAGCCCCATGGCCAGCGCTTTGCCACGCCCGCGCAGTGGAAAGCCCTCTCGGATGAGTTCTACCGCGCCGCCATGGATACGAGCGGCGGCCACGTCGCCATCCCGCTGCTGTTTGGCATCGACGCCGTGCACGGGCATAACGACACCAGGGGGGCCACGCTGTTCCCGCAGAACTCGGCCCTGGGCGCGGCACACGATCCCGCGCTGATACGCGAGATCGGCGCCGCGACGGCAGCCGAAGTGCGCGCTACGGGTATCCAATGGACCTTTGCCCCCACCATTGCGGTGCCACAGGACCTGCGTTGGGGACGTGCGTACGAGGGCTATTCGCAGGATCCGAAACTGGTGGCCGAGTATGCCGCCGCCATGGTCGAAGGCCTGCAAGGCAAGGTGGGAACCCCGCAATTTCTGGACAGCTCCCACGTCGTCGCCACCGCCAAGCATTTTCTTGGCGATGGCGGCACCAAGAATGGCAAGGACGAAGGCGATACCGAAGTCAGCGAGACCGTGCTGCGGACGCTGCACGCAGCCGGCTATCCGCCGGCCATCGATGCGGGCGTGCAGACCGTGATGGCCTCGTTCTCCAGCTGGAACGGGGTGAAGATGCATGGCAACAAGGCGCTCCTCACCGATGTGCTCAAGGGGCGCATGGACTTCCAGGGCTTCGTGGTCGGCGATTGGAACGGCCATGGCCAGGTGCCAGGCTGCACCAAGGAAGACTGTCCCACGTCCATCAATGCAGGCGTCGACATGTTGATGGCGCCGGACAGCTGGCGCGGGCTTTACGAACACACGCTGGCCGAAGTGAAGTCGGGCGTGATTCCGATGGCGCGGGTGGATGACGCCGTGGCCAGGATCCTGCGCGTGAAGATTCGCGCCGGCCTGTTCGAAGCGGGTTTGCCATCGGCGCAGCCGCTGGCGAGCAAGGCGGCTGACATCGTTGGCAGTCCGGCGCATCGTGCGCTGGCACGGCGTGCCGTGCGCGAGTCGCTGGTGCTGTTGAAGAACAACGATGGCCTGCTGCCACTTGACCCGCGCAAGCACATCCTGGTGGCGGGCAATGGCGCGGACAATATTTCCCGCCAAAGCGGCGGTTGGACGCTGAACTGGCAGGGTACCGGCTTCAAGAACGAAGACTTCCCGGGTGCGCAATCGATCGGTGCCGGTATCGCCGAGCAGGTCAAGGCGGCGGGCGGCGTGGCAGAGATTGCGGCGGACGGGCATTACACGGCCAAGCCGGACGTCGCCGTGGTGGTGTTCGGGGAAGACCCTTACGCCGAGTTCGAGGGCGATCTCCCCAATCTGTTGTATCACCCGGGCGATGATCGCGATCTCGCCTTGATCCGTCGTCTGCGCGGCGATGGCATACCGGTGGTCGCAGTGTTCCTGAGTGGACGCCCGCTATGGGTGAATCGCGAGATGAATGCCGCCGATGCGTTCGTGGCGGCGTGGCTACCGGGTAGCGAGGGTGGCGGCGTGGCCGATGTGCTGTTGCGCACCCGCGATGGCCGCGTGGCCAACGATTTCCGCGGCAGGCTGGCCTATGCCTGGCCCAGCACGGCGGTGCAGGACCAGGGCGTACCCTTGTTCCCCTTGGGCCATGGCCTGACCTATGCCGATCATCAATCGTTGCCCAGGCTGCCTGAGGAGTCTGGCATCACCGAAGCGCCGGCTCCCACGGATAACTATGTCGAGCACGGCAAGCCGGTTCGCGGCTATACGCTGATGCTGACCGGTGCGGACGGTGCGGCGTCCGCTGCGGAAGCCGCGACCTCGGCGACCACGGACGGCAGCCTGCGCATGACCGGCGTCGACTACAAGGCACAGGAAGATGCGCGGCAGTTCGTCTGGAACAAGGAGGGCGCGCGCCTCGCGATCCAGGCCAAGACGCCACTCGATCTCGACCGCGAAGCGACCAGCGATACGCTGCTGGTCGTGACCTTGCGCGTGGATGCGCTGGCGAAGACCGGTGCTTGGGCCAGCATGGGATGCGGCAAGCATTGCGGGGGACATATCGAGCTTGGTGCCCAGTTGGGCAAGCTGAAGGCGGGGCAGTGGACACGCCTGGGCATTCCCCTGCGTTGCTTCCGTGCGCTCGGCGTCGACATGCATCACATCGATCAACCGCTCGTGCTGGAAGCCGGCAAGGGCACCCAGCTTGGTATCGCCAGCGTGGCGTTGGGAAATCAGGCGGATCAGACCATGGATTGTCCGCGCTGACGGCGGGCACTCAGCCGCTGACGATGGGGACGCCGAAGGGCCGGGCTCCCTGGCGCCCTGAGAGGCCCAGGCCGTAGCGCAGGCTACGGCCGATGCGCTCGGCGTATTCGATCATGCGGGTGGCGTCGGCATCCTCCAGCAGTTCAGCGCAGGTGGCTCGCCATAAGGCGAGCCACTGCTCGAAGTGCATCGCCTTGATGGGATGCTGCCGATGCACGGCCATGGGAAAGCCTCGATAGGTACCGGTTCCCAGCGCGACGGAACACCAGAACGAGGTCAACAGCTGCTTGTGTTCGTTCCAGTCCGCAATGGCGGCATGGAAGACGGGCCCAATCGCCGGTTCGACGCGAACGGCGTCGTAGAAACGATCGACCAGCACGGCGATGGTGCTTTCGTTGAAGGGAAGGCGCTGCATGGGCTAAGCATGGCATGGCGGAGGCGGGGGCCTATTATCCGGGACCACCGCGGCGCCGACGGGTGGCGTGTTGACGCAGCGCGCGCCAGCCGGGTGCGTCGCGTGCATGACGAGATGCTGGGGAGATGGCCCGGCCGCCGGTGCGACCGGGCCCTTAAGCTCACAGCTGGCTCATGCCACCGTCGGCGATGATTTCCGTGCCGACGATAAAGGCCGACTCTGGCGCCGACAGATGCAGCACGGTGGAGGCGATCTCAGCGGGCTGGCCGAAACGGCCCAGCGGGACCTGCGCCTGGATCTGGGCGGCGGTGGCTTCGAGCGCGGCCTGATCGAGGCCCAGCTTGCCGTAGATCGGCGTATGCACCGGGCCCGGACTGACCACGTTGACGCGCACGCCGACCGGCAGCAACTCGGCCGACAGCGTCTTGGCCAGCGAGATCACTGCAGCCTTGCTCGCCGCATAGACCGACGAACTCGGCATGCCGATGCGCGCATTGATCGAACCGTTGATGACGATGGACGCGCCGGGGTTGAGCAGCGGCGCCAGGGCCTGGATCTGGAAGTACGGCCCTTTCACATTGGTATTGAAGGTGAGGTCCCACAGCGCGTCGTCCACGTCGGCCAGCGGCGCAAACTTCGCCACGCCTGCGTTGAGGAAGACGGCATCGAGCTTGATGTTCCGGGCGGACAGCGCGCCGGCGAGCTCCTTGGCGGCCGCCGCCGAGCCGGTATCGTTGCGGATCGCGATGGCGTCGCTGCCGAGCGTGGCCAGGGCGGTATCCAGTGCGGCCGCATCGCGGCCCGTGACGATGACGCGTGCGCCTTCGGCAGCGTAGGCCTGGGCGGTGGCAAGACCGATGCCGCTACTGCCGCCGGTGACGAGGATGGTTTTGTGGTTGAAACGGTTCATGACGTGCTCCTGGGATGCAGGTTGGTGGGTGACGACGTCATGTTGCTCGCTGGGCAGGACCTTGCCGTAGCGCCTTATCGACGAACACGTTCGATGTTGTCGAACATGTTTCCGGGCGCCCGGGCGGACATGGGTGGGGCTTTGCCTGGCCAGGAAATCCAGTGGCGCTGGTGGAATGAAGCCGCATCGCAAGCGGCGCATCGCGTGGTGAGCTTATGGATCGCGTGAGCAGCCCGGATCAAAAGGCCCAACATGTGCAACCGGAGGGGCCCCATGGCTGCCGTGCATCGAGGGGCAGATGCCCGCAAGCCGAGAGCGCTCCAGGCGAGGTCTGTCCGACCGCAGCCAACTGCCTGGCGTGTTGCACGCGCGCATAGGCCTGCGGCGATTTCCAGTAGCGGCTGCCGAAGTTCACCGGCGCCCAATCGGGCATGGCAGCGAGTGGCGGCGGATCATGCGGCGAAAAATCGCCGCCGGCGTAGACGATATGGCCATCCACGACGGTGAGTTCGGCAACGATCTGCCGGATCGCTTCGTCGTCGACTTCGAAATAGTCGTGCGACAACAGGGCGAAGTCGGCCAGCTGCTCGATGTCGATCTGGCCCTTGAGTTCCTGCTCACCGGAGAACCAGGTGTTGGCACGCGTATACAGCGCGAGGGCGCTGGCACGATCGACGCGGTTGCTGTCGGGATACAGCGATAGCCCACCCAGGGTCTTTCCGGTGGTCAGCCAGTAAAGTGCATTCCATGGGTCATAGCTGGCAACGCGCGTCGCGTCCGTTCCTGCGCCGACAGGTATGCCCATCGCCAGCATGCGTTTGAATGGTGGCGTGTGCGCCGCCGCCTGGGCTCCAAAGCGTTCGACGAAGTATTCGCCCTGATATGCCATGCGATGTTGAATGGCGATGCCGCCACCCAGGCGGGCGATGCGTTCCAGATTGCGATCGGACACCGTCTCGGCATGGTCGAAGAACCACGGCAGACCCTGCAGGGACACTTCCCGATCGATCTTCTCGAACACATCCAGCGCGCGGCCAATGGTTTCGTCGTAGGTGGCATGCATGCGCCAGGGCCAGCGGCGGCTGGCGAGCAATCGCGCCACCTGTTCGAGGTCGGCCTCCATGCGAGCCGGCATCTCGGGCCGCGGCTGGCGAAAGTCCTCGAAGTCGGCAGCGGAGAAGGCAAGCATTTCCCCCGCGCCATTGAGACGGTAGAACTCGTCGCCCTGGTGGTACTGGTTGTGGCTGGTCCAGTGCGCGAAGTCCTGCAGCTCTTCCGCGGGCTTCTGCGTGAACAGGTTATAGGCGATGCGGACGGTGAGCAGGTGATGCTGGTGCAGCTCCTCGATCACCCGATAGTCGTCGGGATAGTTCTGAAAACCACCGCCAGCATCGATCACGCTGGTGATGCCCAGGCGATTCAGCTCGCGCAGGAAATGACGGGTCGAATTGAGCTGGTATTCGTACGGCAGCTTGGGGCCTAGCGCGAGGGTGGCGTAAAGCAGTGCCGCGTTCGGCGTGGCCAGCAACAGCCCCGTGGGCGTGCCGGCGTGGTCGCGCACGATCTGGCCGCCGGGTGGGTCGGGTGTGTCCTTCGTATAGCCGCAGGCTCGCAGCGCCGCCGCATTGAGCAGGGCACGGTCGTACAGATGCAGGATGAAGACGGGCGTCTCGGGTGCCACCTGGTTGAGTTCCTCCAGGCTGGGCAGGCGGCGTTCGGCGAACTGCTGCTCGGTGAAGCCGCCCACCACGCGCACCCACTGCGGGGCCGGTGTGCGCGCCACCTGGTCGGCCAGCATGCGCATGGCATCGGCCAGCGACGGCACGCCATCCCAGCGCAGCTCAAGGTTGTAGTTGAGGCCGCCGCGAATCACGTGCAGATGCGAGTCGATCAGGCCCGGTATGACGCGCCGCCGGCCCGCATCGATCATCACCGTGGCAGGGCCGGCCAGCGCCTTGATCTGCCCATTGGTGCCCACGGCGGCGAAATGACGGCCGCTGACCGCCAGCGCCTGCGCTTCCGGACGCCTCGCTACGCCGGTGTGGATACGCGCATTGTGGACGATAAGGGTGGGGTGGGTAGCCATGGGCATCGCCTCGGGATCGATCAGCTCGGGTCTTCGCCGGGTTTGGCCTCGGGTTTGGGGCGGTGCTGCGGCAGTTGGGCAAAGCTTTGTTCACGCAGTTGCTCGGCGCAGTACGCCGCCGTGACGCCGCCACCCAGGATCATCTTCTTGGCAATAGGCACGGCCTGCTCGCCAAGCAGGATGCCGAGCAGCCCTATGAGGGCGACGACGGGTGGTGCCGGGGAGCGAACCTGGATCAGTCCATAGACAACCCCGACCAGCAAACCGGCAGCCAGCGATATCAGGTAGATCTTCATGGTGATTTCCTCCAGCCAGGTGGCCACATTTACGGTCAGTCGTGTCTAGCTTTCGTGACCGACCGTCCGATGCGGGTTTTGGCCGGCTTGCCGCGGGCGAGTGGCTTCGTTGTCAAGCGTCAAACGCAGCTGGCTGAACCTCGGCCGCGCTTACCATCGCATCGCATCGGCGTTGCATGCATCAGCAGGGAAATCGCGCAGGCAGGCCAGAAGCTTGCTGGATGGACGTCCAAATCGAGTCATCAGGGCAGGTGATGCAACGGAATGTGCATATGCACAATCTTCATTTCCGGCTACGGCCGGGGTTGGACAGCATGGAGCTTCTCGTTGGGAGGCGAGCCCATGACCAAGCTGCAAGTCGATGCACAGTCACCGTCCCGGCCCGCACGCTGGATGCGTCGTGCCGTCGTTCTCTTGCTGGCGTGGCCCCTGGCGGGCCTCGCGGATGACTACAACTTCTATAGCAACTGGCCAACGCATATCACCACGTCCGATGGCACCGACTTCGGGCTGGCCGTGCTGTATCAGTACGACATCAATCGCTTCTACAACGACGACGGGCGCTTCGAAGACTCGAGCACCAATCGCCGCAAATACCTGGGTCTGTTCATCAGGAAGCCCGGGCTCTACGACGCCATTGCCCAATACGATTTCCAGGCAAGGCAATGGGCGGATGCGTTTGTGCGCGTGCGTACCAGTGGATTCCTGGGCGACGACCTGGGCAATGTGCGGCTGGGCTATTCAAAGACCCCGGTCGGTTTCGAAGGCGTCACCAGCTCGTCGGCAACCACCTTCATGGAGACAGCGCTGCCAACCCAGGCGATCTGGGAGGGGCGTCGTGCCGGCCTGGACTGGGCCTGGATTCGCCCGCACTGGGTGATCAATCTGGGCGACTACTTCTGGCACAAGGACTTCGACGGCAACAATCCCGGACAGACCCTGGCGGGCCGCGTCGCCTGGGTGCCGATCAACACGCTGGGGCACACCTTGCACCTGGGCGTGTCCGCCTCGAAGGAAACGCTGGATTCGTCGGATGATGGAAGCGTGCCGCCTTCCGCCCGTCTGCGTGCGCGACCCGAGGATGGACTGTCACCGGTGCGGCTGGTCGACTCGGGCAACCTGAGCTATGGCAAGAGCATTGAACGCCAGGGCTTCGAAGCCTTGTGGATCGATGGTCCCTGGTCCGTGCAGGGCGAATACCTGCAGGCCCAGGTGGACCGTTATCACGGCAAGCCCGATTTCGAGAGCAGCGGTTACTACGTCTTCACCACCTGGACGCTGACTGGCGAGGCGCGTTACTACAGCGATGGCAATGTGGCCGATCGCCGTTACAACGGCCGCGACCTGCAGGCGATCCGCCCGACGCACCCCTGGGGCGCCGTGGAACTCGCACTGCGTTACAGCGAACTGGACTTGAACGATGGCGCCATCATCGGCGGCAAGGAACACGACTGGACCCTGGGTGCCAACTGGTATATCGGCGAGCACCTGAAACTGCAGGCCAACTACATCTGGGCGCAAAGCGACCGCGGCAACCTGCAGGTCAATCCCCGCATTTTCGAAATGCGCGCGCAGGTGTACTTCTGAGCCCGCTGTTGTCGTTCACCCGATCAGCCGGCTTCCAGCAAGGCCACCGTGCCCTGGCCGCCATCGGCACAGATGCTGACGATGGCGCGCGTACCCGGCGCTTGTTGCGCCAGTTCCTTGACCGTTTGACTGAGGATGCGTGCGCCGGTGGCACCGAACGGATGACCGATGGCGAGGCTGCCGCCATGCGGATTCATCCGTTCGCGTGGGAAGGCCCCGAAGTCACGATCGACACCTGCCTTGCGACTGAGAAAATCACGGTTCTGCAAGGCCGCAATGTGCGCCAACACCTGGGCAGCAAACGCTTCGTGGATTTCCCACAGGCCGATGTCCTCGTAGCGCAGGCCATGGCGTGCGAGCAGGCGGGGGATGGCATAGGCCGGAGCCATCAGCAGGCCTTCGGTACGGAAGTCGATGGCGGCGATTTCCCAGTCCACCAGGCGCACACGCGGCACCTGCTCGGGCAGCCGCTCCAGGCCGCGCTGGGTGGCCACCCACAGGCTGGCGGCGCCATCGGTCAAGGGTGAGGAGTTGCCGGCGGTCAGCGTGCCATGGCCGCTGGTGCGGTCGAAACTCGGCGGAAGCTTCGCCAGCTTTTCCGGCGAGGTGTCCGCGCGCGGAATGCTGTCGCGCTTGAACTCGCCGATCGGTATGACCAGGTCATCGAAGAAGCCGCTGTTCCAGCCCTCGACGGCTCGGCGATGGCTGTCGTAGGCGATCCGATCCTGGTCCTCGCGCTGCAGCTGCCAGTCCTTCGCGGTGATCTCGGTGTGCTCGCCCATGCTCAGCCCGCTGGTGCGATTGACGATGCCGGGGATGTACAGGCTGATGTCGCCGAGCTTGAGGCTCAGCACTTGCGACACTTTTTCTCCCAGCGAGCGCGCCTTCTGGAAGTGGCGGATGCCGTCGGAGAGCCGCTGGTTGAGGCCAAGCTGGATGCGGCTGAGGCTGTCGACGCCGCCAACCAGGGCCAGCCGCGCGCTGTCGTCGTCGAGCATGCCGGCCGCTTCGATCATGCCGATCATGCTGGTCGAACAGGCCATGATGGTGGAAAACGCCGGCAGGGTGGCCGGCGCACCGGCATCCATCAGGATCTCGCGAGCGATATTGCTCCACGTCAGGTTCGGCACCACCGTACCCCACACGGCAAAGTCGGGCCGCCCGCCATGGGGCAGGCTCTCGAGCATATGACGCGCCACCGGGACCGATAGCTGGATGGCGTCGTAGGAGGCCAGGGCGCCATCCACCTTGGCAAACGGCGTGCGGACGCCGGCGGCAAGCCACACGGGCTGGCGATAACGCGAGGCAAGAGTCATGGGTTAGTCCCTGGGGCAAAAACAGCAGGGTGGGGATCAGGTGGCCGCGGGCATCCACACGACGCCTTCCGGCATGCCGCGTCCCAGCTTGTCGGGCAAGGGATCGGTGGCGGCGACGAAGGCGAGCGAGACCGAGTTGATGCAGTAGCGCTGATGGGTCGGCGGCGGACCGTCGTCGAACACGTGGCCTTGATGGCTGCCGCAGCGGGCACAGCGAATTTCCGTGCGCACCATGCCATAGCTGGCGTCGCGCACATAGGCGAGGTGCAACTCGTTGAACGGCGCGGTAAAGCTGGGCCAGCCCGTGCGACTGTCAAACTTCGTGCCACCCAGGAACAGCGGCAGCCCGCACAGGCGACAGCAATACAGGCCCGGGCGTTTTTCCGTGAGCAGGACGCCGCAGAACGGCGATTCGGTGCCATGTTCCAGCAGTACGTCGCGTTCGTCCTGGGTGAGCGACGCCGCCAGCTGGTTGAACAGAGGCGGGGCCGGGGGCGACAGATCGAACGGTGTAGTGGCACTCACTGACTCTTCTCCTCGGCGATGACGTGGAGCACATATCGCGGCGGAGCGTGTCCGGCACAAGTGCCACCGTCTTGTATCGTCCCGCTGACTAGCGGTTCCCTTCGCGGCCGCGCTCTTCCTCGATGGTGAGGAGGGCCTCGGGCGTGGCTTCCAGGCGCGCCTTGGGAATGGGTTTTCCGCTGATGTCGGAGAGGCCATAGGTCCCATCGGCAATCTTCTGCAGGGCCCGCTCGATATCGCTGACGCGGCGATCATCGACGTCGTGCTGGGCCTGGCGGACTTCCTCCTGCGCCAGATCCTGCGCCACGTCCTCGAATTCGCCAGCCTCGTCGCCGTGCACTTCCTGGAACGCTCGCCGCGATGCGGTGGCCGTTTCTTCGCCCCCGAGAACCTGGGCACGCAGTGCCTCCAGGCGCTTGCGCTGCTGCTCGATGAAGTCGCGACTCAGTGGGGACTGCTGGTCTGGCATGGTCATGCTCCGAAGGCGCAAAGTGATACCGCCCATAGCGGATTCCGAACTGCGCAAGGAAGCCGCCTGGCAAACGCTAGCTATCGCATAGTGATCGTTGGGGCTCGGTGAAGATGTGACCTCACGGGCATTGAGGCGGCCCCGATTGGCCCAATATACGGGCGGCCAGAGCGAGTCTCGGTCACTTGGAAACGACGGTCTGGTATTAGACATCGGTTATCTTGGAGCGGGACCCCATGGCACGACACAAACCACTTCCGTTGTATCGCAACATCGGCATCATTGCGCATATCGATGCGGGCAAGACGACCACGACCGAGCGCGTGCTCTATTACACCGGCAAGAAACATCAGATTGTCGACGTGCACGATACCAAGGAAGGCAAAGGCTCCACGACCACGGACTATCTGGAGCAGGAGCGCAAGCGCGGCATCACCATCCAGTCGGCGGCGGTGTCCACCGAATGGAAGGGGCACCAGATCAACCTGATCGATACGCCCGGGCACGTCGACTTCACCATCGAGGTGAATCGAAGCCTGCGTGTGCTCGACGGTGCCGTGGTGGTGTTCGACGGCGTGGCCGGCGTCGAGCCGCAGACCGAAACCAACTGGCGTCTCGCCGACCAGTACAACGTGCCGCGCCTCTGTTACATCAACAAAATGGATCGCATCGGCGCCAGCTTTGCCCATTGCGTGAAGGGCATTCGCGAGCGCCTGGGCGCCAATGTGCTGCTGTGCCAGGTGCCGCTGGGCAGCCATGACGAGTTCGTCGGCATGGCCGATCTGGTCGCCGGCGTGGGCTACATCTGGAAGGGCGACGACAAGGACAGCCCCTGGGATACCGTGCCGCTGGCCGAGATCGCTGGCCGCGTGTCGCTCACCGAGGTGGCGGACCGGGAGTGGGTCGCCAACTTGCCCAAGCTGCGCGAGGAAATGCTCGAGCGCGCACTGGCGATGGACGATGCGGCCTTCGAAAAGCTGATCGAATCCGGCGAATTCGACCAGGACACGCTGAAGCGCTGCATTCGCAAGGGCTGCGTGTCCGGCAAGCTGGTACCCGTGTTCTGTGGCTCGTCGTATCGCAACAAGGGCGTGCAGCAGCTGTTGGACGGCGTGATCGACTACCTGCCGTATCCGGGCGAGAACGGCGGCATTGCCATGGTGGACGAAGATGGCCACGTCATCGGCGACCAGGGCGTGGTCGACGAGGCGCCGGCGCGCGCCCTTGCGTTCAAGGTGATCAACGATCAGTTCGGCACGCTGACCTTCTGCCGCGTCTATTCGGGCGTCATCAAGAAGGGCGACACCTTGCTCAACGTCACGCGCGGCAAGAAGGAGCGCGTGGGCCGTATCGTGGAAGTACAGGCCAATGCGACCAAGGAGATCGACGAGGTGCGCGCGGGCGACATCTGCGCCTTCGTGTCCATGAAAGAGACCGAAACGGGCGATTCGCTCTCCGATCCCGCGCATCCGGCCCTGCTCGAGCGCATGCGCTTCCCCGACCCGGTGATCAGCGTGTCGGTCGAGCCCAAGCACCGCAACGACGTCGACAAGCTTTCCACCGCGCTCTACAAGATGGTCAAGGCCGATCCTTCGCTGCGACTCGAAGTGGACAAGGAAACGGGCGAGACCGTGCTCAAGGGCATGGGCGAGTTGCACCTCGAGGTCACCATCGACCGCATGCGCACCGAACTCGGTGTCGATGCCAATATGGGCAAGCCCAAGGTGAGCTTCCGCGAAGCGTTCGGGCGCAGCGTCGAGCACACCTACACCCACAAGAAGCAGTCGGGTGGTTCAGGGCAGTTTGCCGAAGTCACCATGGTGTTCGAGCCGCTGGAGTCGGGTAGTGGGGTGGTGTTCGCCGACGAAATCGTCGGTGGCCGCGTGCCGCGCGAATACATTCCCGCGGTGGAGCATGCAGTGACGGTGGAGTCGCGCGAAGGTCAGATCGCCGGCTACGAGGTGGTGGACTTCAAGGCCCGCCTGATCGACGGCAAGTTCCATGATGTCGACTCCTCGGCGCTCGCCTTCGAAATCGCCTCCCGCCAGTGTTTCCGCGAAGCGCAGCGACTGAGCAAGCCCAAGTTGCTGGAGCCGGTGATGCGGCTGGAAGTGGTGACCGAGGCCGACTACCTCGGCGACGTCATTGGCGATATCAATCGGCGCCGTGGCACGGTCAGCGACCAGGGCCAGAAAGGCACGCAGGCGTTCGTGCAGGGCTTCGTGCCGCTGGCGGAGATGTTCGGCTATATCAACTTCCTGCGCTCGGCGACGCGTGGACGCGGCACCTTCACCATGGAGTTCGACCACTACGAGGAAGTGCCGGCCAACCTGGTCGACAAGTTGATGGAGAAAGAGGCGAAATAGCCTCGGCGGGCGCCGTTTCTTCCGTGATGCGCGTGAGTCGTGCGATGGCTCATGGCGTCACGGAAGGGCGACGCCATTTGGATTTGCGTTTCTCCGGGCGGTAAGCCGCACGGCAGGGTACGGAAAGTCGCAGTTCAGTACCGTGGGGTTGGCGTCGCCGCAAGCTAAGCTGGCCGCCAAGTCTTGCCGTGCGTTCCTGCATGCCGACGACGCCCCAGTGGCCCAGTTCCGACGCGGTCCGGATCATCGCTTCATCAATGCCGCCACCGTCGTCAGTCACCTGGACGCGCAGCGAACGCACTTCATAGGCCACATGAACGTCAACGCGCGTTCCGCCGCCATGCACGAACGCATTTCGAATACCTTCCCGGACGATATCGATAATTTCATCGAATGCATTGGGAAGGATGGCGCGCGGCTCGCCTTCGGTCGTCAGGTGGAAGCGGGTCGATGGATACAACGAGGCGAGATCTTCGCCGACCGCGAGGATCGACTGCACCAGCTCGGTGTACTGCGGACCATCGCCGCGCAGGTCGATGATCTTGCCGCGTCCCTCGATCACCATGTCACGGGCCTGACCAATGGCTGCCTTGAGTACGTGGCTGCGCTTGTCTTCGGGTGCCAGGCTTGCAAGAACGGCCTGCAGGCGCAGCAACAACCCCTGCACGCCCTGCAGCAAGGTGTCGTGGATGTCGCGCGCGATGCGTTCGCGCTCGCTCATGCGTTCAGTCAATTTCAGGTGCACGCGCGCTGCCGCGAGACGGGTTCGCCAGGCAAAGAATCCTGCCAGGAGGCCCATGCCGGCGAGCAGGCACAGCGCATAGAACCATGGGGTCTGGAAGAACCAGGGCGCGATGGTGAAGCCGGCTTCGGCGCCTTGCGTGTTCCAGATGCCATCGTCATTGGCGGCCATGACGTGAAAGCGGTATCGACCTGGCGCGAGGTTGGAGTAGTAAGCCACGCGACGATTGCCCGCGTCCTGCCAGTTTGTGTCGACACCGTCGAGCTTGTAGCGAAAACGTACGCGATCGGGAATGGCAAGACTGGCAGCGGTGTATTCCAGTTGCAGATTGTCGGTGCCTTTGGGAAGACGTGGCGCTGCGTTCACCGCGTATCGCCTGCCGTCGGCCTGAAGTCCAAGGATGGCTACGGGCGGTGGCAGGGTATTGGTGCGCAGGTCTTGCGGGTCAATCCATGCCGGCCCCTGGTTGGTCAGGAACCAGAGGCGATGCATGCCGTCGACCAGGGCCGACGGCACCATGGCGGCCTGGACGGCGATGCCGGGCAAGCCGTCCCGATAGTCGAACAGACGATAGCCAGGATGGTGGCCAGCTTGCTCGAAGCTTGCGGATACTTCGGCGGCGTCCACGCGCACGACGCCCTTGCTGGCGTTGAGCCAGAGGTCGCCTGTCGGTGTCTCGGCGATGCCGGTGATGCCGCTGAAGACGTCGTCGCCGATGACCATGGATTCGATGCGGTCCGCGCGCAGTCGCGCCAACCCAAGTTCACCGCCAATCAGCACGTCCTTGCCGACCGCGTTGATCATCGTGATGTTACCCACGCGGAGGCCGTCATTCGCGGTGAAGACTCGCGCCGCGTGGCCGTCGAACACGGCCAGTCGATTGTCGGGGTAGCCGATCCACAGGCGACCGGCCGTGTCGGTAGCGAGTGCCGTTGGCGTCGAGGTGGCCAATGAATCGACCGGTTTAACCGACGTCCACTGGCCATCGTGCCGGTGATACAGGCCGTGTTCGTCCAGGGAAATCCATGGCTCACCTTCCGCGTCGATGGCGAAAGCCTCGACCTTGGTTGTGGTCGGCGGTAATGGCAACGGTATCGTGCCGAGTGTCTTGTCGTGCAGAAACAGGAGCCGGTTTCTTCCGACGAACCACAGATCACCGTTGCCGCTGAATTGGGAAGCACCGACGTCAGGAAGGTCGCTGCGGATGACTTCGCTCTCATTGCCATCCGTACGTAACAAGGTTCCGCCATTGACGGTCCACACGACGCCATGAGCGTCCATCGCCATGGCGTAATCGGAAGCGGTGCCCAACGTGATCAGGGACGGGACGCTAAAACTGTTCCGGTGGAAACTCGCCAGGCCCATATTCGTGCCCGCCCAGATCGTGCCTTCGGCGTCCTGCAGAAGGGGGACGGCACGATCGGAGACAAGACCGTTGTTGCGATCGATTCTTTCCGTGACATCGGTCGGTTTGAGCGGCATGCCGTGGGAGAGCCGGCCGATCGCGGCCACGCGATAGATGCCTCCGGCATCTGCGTTGGTACCCCATAGATTCCCGTAGCTGTCGAACAGCAGGCGATGGGAGTCGGCGAACTCCGTCGCTGCCAGGGTGGCGCCATGGTCCACGCGTGGATGGTCGGCGGACAGTCCGGGCAAGGCGCGGGTGCCGTGCGAATGATCCGAAACCCACAGCATGCCGTCGGGTGCCTGCGCGACGATGGCGTACTTGGCAACACCCTGGTCGGTGCTCTCGAACCGATGCGATCCCTGGCGAAGGAAGACCAGTTGCTCGCCGGTGGTCACCCACAAGGTGCCATCGTGACCCACGATCAGCCAATCGGCGCGCCTGGAGGGAAAGCCCCAGTCCGCACCGACGCGTTGCCATCGGTGTCCATCGAACCGCGCCAGGCCGCCTTCGGCCGCAGCCCACACGGCGCCATCCTGGGTCTGCCCGAAGGTGAGCACCATGCCGCTGGGAAAGGAATCGCCCGCGGCGTAATGTTGCACCTGCCCCTTGCGCAGCACGCTCGCGCCGCCGTAGTAGAAGCCGATCCAGAGCGAGCCGTCAGGCAGCATGGTCAGCGCAGTGATGTTGTTGGAGCGGAATCGCTCTTGCGCGGGCGGCTCGAAGCGCTCGAAGCGCACGCCGTCGAAGCGATACAGCCCATTGCCGGTCCCCAGCCACAGATAGCCATCCCGGCCCTGTGCCAGCGCCCAGATATCGGCCGGGGTTCCCGCCTCCGAGGTCCAGAGTTTGCGGCGGAATCCCGGGGCGTCCGCTCCTGTTGCTGTCGCGCAGGTGCAGGCGCAGGCGAGCAGGCACGCGATGATCGGAACCCTGGTGACTCTCCAGATCCTTCGAAGCCGTTCGAATATCATGGAAACGCTGCCCTCGCCGTGGAATCGCCGACGTCGTCCAAGACGCCGGTCTCTGCGCGTGGCAGCATATCGCTGGTGGCGTGGCACCGACAGGTCACATTCCGCGAACAAAGAATCACCCGATCGGGCATTGAACGGCGCGGGCGGGGGACGGATAGTCGCGCCGATGGCCCGCGCGCTGAACGGTGAAGTGTTCGCCGATGGGGCGAGATCAGGCATGTACCGGGAGAAGACATCGTGACAGGTGGCACGGAACGCGTCCGGGTGCTGATTGCCGACGATCACCCCGTGATGCGGGACGGGATTGCGGCCGCCATCGAAACCGGGCCGGATATGTTGGTGGTGGGACAGGCCGCCGATGGGGCGGAAGCCATTGTCCGGTTCCGCGAGCTGCTGCCGGACGTGGCCTTGATCGACCTGCAAATGCCTGGGGTGGATGGGCTGCAGGCGATTGCCACGATTTGTGGCGAATTTCCGGCGGCACGCATCATCGTGCTTACATCGTACCCGGGCGATGCCCGCGTGAAGCGTGCGCTCACGTTTGGCGCCTGCGCCTACCTGCTCAAGACGGCGACACGGGAAGAGATTCTCACTGCTATCCGTTCCGTGATGAGCGGCAAGCGGGTAGTGGCATCGGAAGTTGCCGGTGAAATCGCTTCACACGCCTGGTCAGAGATGCTCAGTGACCGTGAGCTGAGCGTATTGCGCCTGGTCGCCACCGGACATACCAACAAGCGTATCGCCGATGTTCTCTGCATTTCGGAGGACACAGTGAAGGCTCGCCTCAAGAACATCATGACCAAGCTCGGCGCCATGGATCGGACCCACGCCGTCACGCTTGCACGGGATCGCGGCTTCTTCGACGCCTGATCCACCCGAGTTGCGGAGCGTCGCACGGCGTCCTGGCCGACGCGGGCCAACCCATGCCTACGGTCCCGATCCAGCACGTGCGACGTGCTGGCGGGTGCCTTCCATGGCGCACTCCTGCCATCGACAGTCTTACCCGATCGGGTATGCAAGATTTGCCGCGATAGGGCTTCGCAGCAGGCGCGATCTGGGAAGAATGGAGGGCACGTTCACGCCAGGCACAAGCTTCGATCTATCCATCCCGCATGTGGTAGCGAGGTGGTCTGGTGACGCATCGTCAATGCGCCTCACTCCTTGCACGTCCCAGCACCCGTAAAACCGGCACACGACCCATCAAGAGAGCCGACATGTCGATCAACGATCCGGACCACGACGTCAACCAACCGAGGCGCAGCTTTTTGAGCGGCGTCGCGACTGCTTCCGTAGCCATGGCATTACCGATCGCAGGTCTCGCAACAGCTCCTCGCGCGTTTGCAGCAAACGCTCCCACCAACCCCCATCACGGGCAATCCTCCATGAGCACGATCATCACGAAAGATGGCACAGAGATTTTCTACAAGGACTGGGGACAGGGTCAGCCCGTCGTGTTTTCGCATGGCTGGCCGCTGACCGCGGATGCCTGGGATGCGCAGATGGTGTTCCTAAGCTCCCACGGCTATCGCACGATCGCACATGACCGTCGCGGCCACGGACGTTCGGGTCAGCCCTCTCAGGGCAATGACATGGATACCTATGCCGACGATCTCGCCACGCTGATCGAAAAGCTGGATCTGAAGAACGTCGTGCTGGTTGGCCATTCCACGGGTGGTGGCGAAGTGGCCCATTACATCGGTCGGCACGGCAACGCGCGCGTGGCCAAGCTGGTGCTGATTGGCGCGGTGCCGCCGATCATGGTCAAGAGCGAAAACAATCCCGGCGGCCTTCCGATCAGCGTGTTTGACGACATCCGCAGGAATGTGCTGGCCGACCGTTCGCAGTTCTACAAGGATCTCTCCTCGCCGTTCTATGGTGCCAACCGCGCGGGCGCGAAGGTTTCCCAGGGTATGCGCGATTCGTTCTGGCTGCAGGGCATGATCGGTGGCCTGAAGGGCCAGTACGAATGCATCAAGCAGTTCTCCGAGGTGGACTACACGTCCGATCTCAAGAAGGTCGAGGTGCCCACACTCGTCATTCACGGCGATGATGATCAAATCGTACCGATTGATGACGCGGGCAGGCTTTCAGCCAAGATCGTGAAGCACGCGACGCTCAAGGTCTATCCGGGTGCACCGCATGGTCTCACTGCTACCCATCAGGACCAGGTCAACCAAGATCTGCTGACCTTCATTCGTTCTTGATGACGCCAACGGATCGGCCGCGGGTTGCGTGGCCGATCCATCGACGCTGCACTGCCCAGGAGAACACGCATGGCGATTACCGCAACCCCAACGCCCGGTAAGCAATTGATCACACCCAAGGATCATGCGCTGATCATGATCGACTTCCAGTCGCAGATGTCCTTCGCGACGCATTCCATCGATGCCATCACGCTGCGCAACAATGCCGCGCTGGTGTCGCACGCGGCGGCCAGCTTCAACGTGCCAACCATCCTCACCACCGTGGCCGAGAAGAGCTTCTCCGGCCCCATGTTCAGCGAGGTGACTGATCCTTTCCCGGGGCAGGCCTTGCTCGACCGCACGTCTATGAATACCTGGGAGGACGCGGCCGTGATCAAGCGCGTCAACGAGATCGGCAAGACTCGTCTCGTGCTCGCCGGCTTGTGGACCTCGGTGTGCATCGTCGGCCCGGCGCTGTCGGCGTTGGAGCAGGGCTTCGAGGTGTATGTCATCTCGGACGCCTGCGGTGACGTCTCGGCCGAGGCGCACAACCGCGCGATGGAACGCATGATCCAGGCCGGTGTCCGACCGATGACCGCGGTGCAGTACCTGCTGGAACTGCAGAGAGACTGGGCCCGCGTCGATAGCTACGACAGCACGACCGGCATCGCCAAACGCTTCGGTGGCTCTTATGGACTTGGCATCATCTACGCCAAGAGCATGTTCGGCGCGCACGAAGGCTAAGTGCACCGCGCTTGCGGTTGCCGACCGCAAGCAGGAATCGACTCGCAGGGCATACCGATGAAACCTTATTTGCTATCTCTTGCCGCCGGTTTGCTGGTCGGCGTCATTTATAGCCTTGTGAATGTGCGGTCGCCGGCGCCACCGGTGATTGCGTTGGTCGGGTTGCTCGGCATTCTCATCGGTGAGCAGGTTCCCCCTTTGTTGAAAAACCTGTGGCACCGCGAAATTGCCGCGACCAACTGGATTCGCGAACAGGTCAAGCCGCATGTCTTTGGCGAACTGCCGAAGGCCCGGCCCGTCTCGAATGTGGCTGAAAACACGAGGGTCCAACGATGAACGCCCAGTCGACCAAGGCAGACCTCATCCTCCATGGCGGGCGTTTCACCACGCTGGACCGCTCGCGTCCCGAGGTCGACGCGGTTGCCATCGCGGATGGGAAGTTCGTCGCGGTGGGTGCTGCGTCGGAAATCATGCCGCTGGCCGGGCCGCACACGCGCATCGTCGATTTGAAAGGGCGCCGTGCCTTGCCCGGCCTGATCGACAACCACCTTCACATCATTCGTGGTGGCTTGAACTTCAATATGGAGCTGCGCTGGGACGGCGCCCGCTCGCTCGCCGACGCCATGGCCATGCTCAAGCGGCAAGTCGCCATCACGCCATCGCCGCAATGGGTGCGCGTGGTGGGTGGTTTCTCCGAGCATCAGTTCGCCGAAAAGCGCCTGCCGACCATCGAGGAACTGAATGCGGTCGCGCCGGAAACACCGGTTTTCCTGCTGCATCTGTACGACCGCGCCATCCTCAACGCGGCGGCACTGCGCGTGGTGGGCTATACCAGGGACACGCCGGCGCCACCGGGTGGCGAGATCGTCCTCGATGGTGCGGGTAATCCAACCGGTCTGCTGCTGGCCAAGCCGAACGCTGCGATCCTCTACGCCACGTTGGCCAAGGGTCCCAAGCTGCCGTTCGATTACCAGCTCAATTCCACGCGTCATTTCATGCGCGACCTGAATCGCCTGGGCGTGACCGGTGCGATCGATGCGGGCGGCGGTTTCCAGAATTATCCCGATGATTACGCGGTCATCGAGAAGCTGGCGGCCGACGGTGAGCTCACCATCAGGCTGGCCTACAACCTGTTTACGCAAAAGCCAAAGCAGGAAAAGGACGACTTTCTGAACTGGACGCGCACGTCGAAATACAAGCAGGGCGACGATTATTTCCGCCACAACGGCGCCGGCGAGATGCTGGTGTTTTCGGCCGCCGATTTCGAGGACTTCCGCCAGCCGCGTCCGGACATGCCCGCGCAGATGGAGGGCGAGCTGGAAGAGGTTGTGCGTATTCTGGCCGAGAACCGCTGGCCGTGGCGCATGCACGCGACCTACGACGAAACCATCAGCCGTGCGCTGGACGTGTTCGAAAAGGTGAACAGGGACATTCCGCTGCAAGGGCTAAACTGGTTCTTCGATCACGCCGAGACGATATCGGAGCGTTCGATCGATCGCATCGCGGCGCTGGGCGGCGGCATCGCCGTGCAGCATCGCATGGCTTACCAGGGCGAGTATTTCGTGGAGCGCTATGGCCCCGCGGCGGCGCAGGCTACGCCACCGGTGGCGCGCATCCTGGAGAAGGGCGTCAAGACCTCGGCCGGTACCGATGCCACGCGCGTCGCCTCGTATAACCCATGGGTGTCGCTGGCCTGGCTGACCACCGGCAAGACCGTCGGTGGCCTGGGGCTGTATCCGCGCCGCAATTGCATTGATCGTGAAACGGCGCTACGCATGTGGACTGAGAACGTTACCTGGTTCTCCAACGAGGAAGGCAAGAAGGGTCGCATCCAGGTAGGACAGCTGGCCGATCTGATCGTGCCGGATCGCGATTACTTCAGTTGCCCCGAGGACGATATCGCCGACACCACCTCGCTGCTGACGATCGTGGGTGGTCGCGTGGTCTATGGCAGCGGCGAGTTTTCCTCGCTGGACGATGTCAAGGTGCCGGCAGCGATGCCAGAATGGTCACCAGTGCGAGCCTATGGCGGCTATGGCGCGTGGGCACAGCAACGTGGCCCGGCCCAGCAGGCTGCAGTGCAGGCGAGTTGCGCTTGTCGCCATGACTGCGGTGTTCATGGTCACGACCATGCCAGCGCCTGGTCAAAGCAGATGCCGGCGTCGGACCTGAAATCGTTCTGGGGTGCGCTGGGTTGTTCGTGCTGGGCGGTATGAGGCGGCGCCACTGCGGCGCCATCGCTCACATCCTGAGCTGGGAGAGCAGACGGTGAACACGATTCATGCTCGATCGGGCGGTATGGCACGACTGGCGTCGGTGTTCGCGACACGGCCCGTGCATTGGCTGGCACTGCTTGGACTGTGCGCGGCTTATCTCCAGGGCGGCATCCAGAAGGCGATGGACCTCGGCGCCGCCACGGCCGAGACCGCGCACTTCGGCCTGGCGCCGGCGGGTCCCATCACGCTGGCGACCATCGTGCTGGAACTGGGCGCGTCGCTGCTGATCCTGCTGGGCTACTACCGTTGGCTGGGCGCCATCCTGCTGGCTGGGTTTACCTTGATGGCGACCTTTCTGGCGAATCGCTTCTGGGATGCGCCGATGCCCGAGCGCTTCATGTTGACCAACGCGTTCTTCGAACACCTGGGGCTGGTCGGTGGTTTCCTGCTGGTGGCCTGGTACGACCTGCGCAGCCGCGTGGCGGCCGTCCGGCTGGGCTCGGAATAGCGTCGCGGTTCGGGTCCATTCCACGATCGTCTTGTCATTCACTCTAAGCACGTTTTCAGGGAGTCACCCATGCGCATTTCGTCAAAGGCAGTGGCCGCCGTTTTTGGCCTGGGGTTGTTCGGCCTTGTCTCACTCACCGCCATGGACGCGGTGCAGGCAAAGGAGTCGACGCAAGTCGGCGCCCCCATGGTCGCGGTCGGCTCGCAATACGACACCACCCACGTCTATGTGGCACCTGCCGACGTCGATCGTTTTGTCAGCAGCTTCATTGGCACGTTCGGTGGCCAGAGCACGAAGCAGGTGGTGGCTACCGTAACTCCGACGCCGAGCAGCACTACCTCGCAGTTGTTGCAGACGCCGGTGGGCACGGTGTCGCTGTTCGGCTTCAAGACGCCGATCCCGTTCCCGTTCGGCGACGAGCGCACGGGCTACCTGGTCACCGACATGGACACGGCCATTCGCTCGGCACGGGCTGCGGGCGCCGATGTGATGGTGTCGCCGTTCCCCGATCCGATCGGCCGCGACGCCGTCATCCAATGGCCGGGTGGCCTCAACATGCAGCTGTATTGGCACACCACGGCGCCGTCCTATGCACCGTTCCAGAGCATTCCCGAGAATCGGGTGTATGTATCGCCCGATCGTGCCGATGCGCTGGTCAAAGGCTTCGTGAAGTTCTCGCACGGCAAGGTGGTTTCCGACGAGGCGAAGGCGCCGGGCGTGGAGATCGGCCGACCGAACGACACGTATCGGCGCGTCCGCATCGAGTCGACCTTCGGCAAGATGACCGTCCACGTCACCGATGGACATCTGCCGTACCCCTACGGGCGTGAGGTGACCGGCTACGAAGTGGCCAAGCTGTCCGATACCTTGGCCAAGGCCAAGGCGAATGGCGCACAGGTGTTGGTCGAGCCGTTCACCAGCGAAGGACGCGAGTCCGTCGTCGTGCAATTCCCGGGCGGCTACGTGGCGGAGATCCACGCCAACGCTGGCCCATAACGCCATGGGGGAGCGGGGGGCGTCGTGCCATCGCGTGCGGGAGCGGATCGACGGCTCCGGTCATCGCCTGGGGTGGAGTGCGGCCTGGCTTTCGCTGGTGGGAAGCGTCTTGCTGTGCCCGGGCCAGGCATGGGCGCAAGACGCCAGCAACGAATCGACCCAGGACACGCCGACACAGGATGCCGCGACGCGCCCAAAGCTGAGCAGCAACCGATGGCAGGAGGATTGGTCGCCACTGGCGGATCCGTCCTTGCGCACGGACTGGGGCGATGCGCTCAAGTACCTGTCGCTGAGCGCGGATGACCCCAAGGCTTACCTTTCGCTGGGCGCCAATCTGCGCGAACGCGTTGAAATGCTGGATGCGCCCAACTTCGGTGTGGGCGGGAGCGCCAACAACACCTATCTGTTGCAGCGCCTGCAAGTGCATGCCGATTTACGTCTCGACGAACATTGGCAAGGCTTCGTGCAGATCGAAGACGCCCGCACCGTGAACAAGAACGTCATTGGCGGGGCCGATCGCAATCCCTGGGACCTGAGGCTGGCCTTCGTGGCCTATACGAGGCGTTTCGCGGCCGGCACCTTCAAGGCGCGCATAGGTCGGCAGGATTTTGCCTTCGATTTGCAGCGCTTCGTATCGCTGCGTGACGGACCCAATGTGCGGCAGTCGTTCGACGCCATCTGGGCGGACTGGGAAACCGGCAAGTGGCGCTTTATCGGTTTCATGAGCCAGCCCGTGCAATACAGGGACGAGCACCCCTTCGACGATGTGTCCAATCACCGCTTCCGTTTCAATACCTTGCGCGTGGAGCGCCTGGTGTGGGGGCATAACGAACTGTCCGCCTATTACTCGCTCTACAGCAGGGACAACGTCAGGTATCTCGACGCCGCCGGCGACGAGCGCCGCGACGTGTATGACATGCGCTTTGCAGGTTCGGCGCTTGGGCTGGACTGGGACCTGGAAGGCATGGAGCAACGTGGGCATGTCGGCTCGAAGGACATCGATGCCTGGGGCACCGGTGCGCGCGTCGGCTTTACCTGGGAGCGGCCGTCATGGCATCCGAGGTTGGGCATTCAGTTCGACGCGGCCTCGGGTGATCGTCACCCCAAGGACAACACCCTTGGCACCTTCAATCCGCTGTTCCCCAATGGCTATTACTTCACCCTGGCGGGCTTTACCGGCTATACGAACCTGGTGCACGTGAAGCCGGCGCTGACCATCAAACCCATCGTGGGTTTGACGTTGACTGGTGGCGTCGGCTTTCAGTGGCGCCAGGTCACCAGCGATGCAATCTACCTGCAGCCGAATATTCCGCTGCCAGGAACGGCCGGGGAAGGTGGGCACTGGACCGGCGCCTATGGCCAGCTGCGTGCGGATTACAGTTTCAACGCGAACTTCACCGGCGCAGTGGAAGCTGTGCACTTCGATGTCGGTCGCGCCATCCGTCAGGTCGGCGGACGTGACGGCGACTATCTCGGCGTCGAACTGAAGTACATGTGGTGAAGTGCGACATGACCTCGGATCGACTTACCTACCGCTGGAGCGCGTAGACATCATGGCTGACAAGCCCATTCTGCCGACAATACTCAGCTTGAACGCAGGCTACGTGGACACCGCCGGCTTCCTGGCCTTGCATGGCCTGTTTACCGCGCACGTCACCGGAAACTTCGTCACCATTGGTGCTGCGCTGGTGATGGGGACGTCGGGAATCATCGCCAAGCTGCTGGCGCTGCCGGTGTTCTGCGTGGTGATCATGCTTGCGCGCCTGCTTAGCTATCGCCTGGTCGCGCGGGGGACAGCGGTGCTGCGGACCATGCTGCTGATCAAGCTGATCCTGCTAGTTGCCGCGGCGCTCATGGCCTTGCGTTTTGGTCCCTTTGGCGCCGGCGACAGCTGGTCGGGCACGCTCACCGGCATGACCCTGGTGGCCGCGATGGCGATCCAGAATGGCTTGCATCGGGTCCATCTGGCCGGCGCACCACCTTCGACGCTGATGACGGGCACAACCACGCAAATCATGCTGGATATCGCCGATCGCATTCATGGCATTCCCGCGGAACAACAATCAGCCGTCCAAACGCGGCTGGCGCGCATGTTGGCCGCGGTGCTGGCTTTCGCGGTGGGCTGCGCCGCAGGGGCGTTGCTCTATGCGTTGGTCGGCATGTGGTGCTTCGTGGTGCCAGCCCTGCTGGCGCTAGGCGCTTATCTCAGGCATCAGGACGCAGCGCTGCCCGTTGCGCCGACGTGAGTCGAATCGTGTTCCCCCCACCATGTGGTACCCCGGAGGCAAGTCATGAACGATACAAGCAAGGCCAAGACCCGCCGCAAGGCTGCGCTCGCCACGCCATCCGCGCTGGGCGAAGACGCCACGCGCGATATTTCCGCCGAACTCAACACCTTGCTGGCGGATGTGCTGGCGCTGTACATCAAGACCAAGAACTTCCACTGGCACATGTCGGGCCCGTATTTCCGCGACTATCACCTGCTGCTGGACGAGCAGTCGGATCAGATCTACGCCACGCTCGATCCCATTGCGGAGCGGGTGCGCAAATTGGGCGGCACGACCCTGCGTTCGGTCGGACAGGCATCACGCACGCAGCGCCTGTTGGACAACGACGCCGACTTCGTCACGCCCGATGACATGCTGGCCGAGCTGCGCCAGGACAATATCCAGCTCGCGGCCTATATGCGCGCCACCCATCAACTATGCGACGGCTATGGCGATGTGGCCACGGCCAGCCTGCTTGAAAACTGGATCGACGAAGCCGAACGCCGCGTATGGTTCCTGTTCGAGACGGGGCGTCGCGCTTAGTCGCTGCGCTTCTGCGCCTTCTCCCCGCCAGGGAGAAGGCCGGGCCTTGTAGGAGCGCACCCAGTGCGCGAAAAACCTACGAAGCGACGATGCGGGATTACGGCAAGTTGGGGCGCGCACTGGGTGCGCTCCTACACTGGCGGGTGTTGGCGATCAGGCAAAGCCTCGCCAGCGCGCCACCATGCCAACACCGGTCGTAACGGCGCGCGACAACAGGCGCAGTCTCAGCGGCATATCGGGGCGGCGCACGTCCAGCAGCAAGGCGATGCGCGTCTGTTCACTGTGATTCCATACTTCGTGCGGATAAGTGTCGTCCCATAGCAGGCATTCGCCATTGCCGAGCCGGTGTTCGTGGCCGGCGAGCCAGAGCACGCTGCTTGGCCGTCCCCACGCGTCGACGGGTGCCTCCAGGTTGAGCTGAAAGCGCAGGATGCCGCGGAAGGGTCCGCAATGACGCGGAATGTGCTTGTGCGGGGCCAGGAAGGAGAGGGTGGCCGAGAGCACGTCGGGCGATGACGACACGAGTTGCGCCAGCATCGGGCAGGCTTCCATATGGGCCTCGATCGCCTGGCCGTAGACTTTCAGCAGAAACATGCGCCAATCCCTGCCGTCAGCCGCCGAGATCTCCGCCTGCGCGGGCATGATCTCGTGGAATCGCGGTATCGCCTGGGCGCCTTCGAGAATGGCCAGTGCTTCCTGGCGAATCTGCGGCCATGCCGCCACGAAGCGCCTGCCATCGGGAAAACAGGTGTCGACGTCCAGTACGGGCGGTGTCTTGATGCGAGCGTCGTAGACACGGCGAATCGCTCGCGACGACCACTCATACAGCGAGTCCATGTTCGGTTCTTCCTCGTTGCCCGATGGGGATTGGGGCGGCACCCGGACGACGCGTTCGTCGTGGTGCGGCGCTTTTTGGGTGACGGTAGCCGTTGGCGTCTCCTTGTTGCGTGAACGCCTGGCGGCCACGCCGGTGGTCGCCACGTCGTGCCCAAGTCCTTGCTATCGCTCGAACATGTTTCGCTTAGTTGTTGCGAAATAACAGGTTTTTGCTTGATTATTTAAGTGACGTCACATAAAATATGCCCGCCAAAACGAGGAGGAGTGGCCATGGTTGACCCTTTCGATCCCGGGACGATTGCGATGCCCCTGATCTTCAAGCGCCGCCGCGGTCGGCCGCGAAAAGCGGATGCGTTGAGTGCGGCGGAGCGGGCGCGGCGTTACCGCGCGAAGCGCAAATTGCAGGCCGTGCAGTCGGTGCCCACGGTCATCTACGAGCAAGTGCTGCGTGAGCGCGATGAGGCGAACGCCCAGGTCGCTCGATTGCGCGCGGAGCTGGAGCAATTGCGCCCCCTGCTCGGTAGCTGATGGGACTAAGGTGGCCATGTCGGGCTCGCGGCGTGCGACTCGAAACGGAGTCGGGCTTGCTGCTGTTCGGCTGGCCGCGTCCCAGGAGGCCAGCTGCACTTCTCATTGACTTATGTTTGTCGAAACTGGCACTAAGACGATGACCGACGTGGGCGCAGGTGGCCGGTGAACCTGGACAGGACCGACGAGATCCGGTGTCTGCCAGCTTGCTCGGTCGGAAGGTCGCAAAGATTCCTCACTCTCAATCACTGGGGCGGTGGCTGGTATGGTGGCATTGGCGACGGAATACGTGATCGACGTACACCACTGGAACGACAACCTTTTCAGCTTCCGCACCACGCGTGATCCAGGCTTCCGCTTCGACAGCGGCCATTTCGTGATGATTGGCCTGGAGGTTGAGGGGCGACCGCTGTTGCGCGCCTACTCGATCGCCAGCGCGAATTACGAAGAGCACCTGGAGTTCGTCAGCATCAAGGTGCCCAATGGCCCGCTGACGTCACGTCTGCAAGGCTTGCGCCCGGGCGATCCGGTGATGGTCAGCCGCAAGCCTACGGGCACCTTGGTGCTGAACGACCTCAAGCCAGGCAAGCATCTCTACCTGCTCGGTACGGGCACCGGCCTGGCGCCGTTTCTCAGCATCGTGCGCGACCCGGAAACCTACGCCCGCTTCGACAAGATCGTGCTCGCGCATGGCGTGCGCAGGATCAGCGATCTCGTGTTCGCCGAATACCTGGAGCAAACGCTGCCCAGGCACGAATACCTGGGAGAGCTGGTGCGGGACAAGCTGGTCTACTACCCCAGCGTGACGCGCGAACCGTTCCGCCATCGCGGACGACTGACGGATGCCATCGTCGAAGGCAGCATGAGCCAGTTCGCCGGCTTGCCCCCGTTGAACCCGCAGACCGATAGGGTGATGCTGTGTGGCAGCCAGGCCATGCTGGACGATTCCTGCGCACTGCTCGATGGTCGCGGGTTCCAGGCATCACCTCGCACCCGCGAGCCTGGCGACTATGTGATCGAGCGCGCTTTCGTCGAAAAGTGAAACGAAACTGACGACTTTCTCGACGTGCGTGCCATCTGGAGGTCGCGTCATGAGTAGCCCAACCGTATCGCATGGAACACAGCGTCTCGCCATCCTTGGCTCCACGGGTTCGATCGGTGGCAGTACGCTGGATGTGGTCGCACGCCATCCTGATCGCTTCACGGTGACCGCCCTGACGGCTCATCGCAGCATCGACCGGCTTTACGATCAGTGCCTGGCCTTTCGACCGGCCCTGGTGGTTGTTGGCGAGGCAGCGGATGCCGCCCGGCTCGAACAGAAGTTGCGGGCAGCGCACCTGGATACTGAAGTGACTTATGGCGCGGACGCGCTGTGCGCCGTCGCCAGTTCGCAAGAGTGCGATACCGTGGTGGCGGCCATCGTCGGCGCCGCCGGCCTGCCTTCCTCGCTGGCCGCGGCCCGTGCGGGCAAGAAGATCCTGCTGGCGAACAAGGAGGCCCTGGTGATGTCGGGCGCGCTGTTCATGCGCACGGTGGTCGAGCACGGCGCCACCTTGTTGCCGCTGGACAGCGAGCACAACGCGATCTTCCAGTGCCTGGGAACCTGCCTGAAGTCCGGCGCTGGTGTCGAGCGCCTGATCCTCACCGCCTCGGGCGGGCCGTTCCTCACCCGTGCCCTGGATAGCCTCGATGAGGTCACGCCCGATCAGGCCTGCGCCCATCCGAACTGGGTCATGGGTCGCAAGATCTCGGTCGATTCGGCCACCATGATGAACAAGGCGCTGGAGACGATCGAGGCGCACTGGCTGTTCAACATGCCAGCCGAGCGCATCGAAGTCGTGATCCACCCGCAGAGCGTGATTCATTCGATGGTGGCTTACGCCGACCAATCCGTGCTTGCCCAACTCGGCAACCCCGATATGCGCACGCCGATCGCGCATGCCCTGGCTTATCCGGAGCGCATCGACTCCGGCGTGGCGCCGCTGGACCTGACCCGCATGGCCAACCTGAGCTTTGCCGCGCCGGATCTGTCGCGCTTCCCCTGTCTTCGCCTGGGGCTGGAGGTGCTGCGCGATGGATGCGCCGCCAGCGTGACGCTCAACGCAGCGAACGAGATCGCAGTGGAAGCTTTTTTGCAGGGGCAGATTCGCTTCACCGCGATCGCCCAGGTCGTGGAGGAGGCACTGCACCGCTTGCCGCCCCTTGCCGCGCACCATCAACTCGAAGACATTTTTGCAGCCGACGCCGCGGCACGTGCCATGGCCCAACAAATCATCCGCCACCTGCCTGCCTTTGGGGCGCAGCGGGTTGCCGTTCACTAGTGGGAGATTTCAGTGAGTGAAGCTATACAGCTCTGGCCCGAGTCGTCTGCTCCAGTCCTGGGTGCCGAGCCAATCGAAAGCTGGGTGAAAAGCATCGTCCAGCGCACTGAAGTCGCGCTGGCGGCTTATTTGCCGTCGGCCGAAAGTCCACCCGAGACCCTGCATGACGCGATGCGCTACGCCACCCTGGGCGGCGGCAAGCGCGTGCGTGCCTTGCTTTGCCACGCGGCCGGCGAACTGGTGGGCGCCGCGCCGTCACTCCTCGATGCTGCCGCCAGTGCGATCGAAATGATCCATGCCTATTCGCTGGTGCACGACGATCTACCAGCCATGGACAACGATCTGCTGCGTCGTGGCCAGCCCACCGTGCATGTGCGCTATGGCGAAGCCATGGCCATCCTGGTGGGCGACGCCTTGCAGGCGCAGGCCTTCGCGGTGATCGCTGACGCGCCCGCGTCAGCCACGCAGCGGGTGGCCCTGATGCAGGAATTGGCGAAGGCAAGCAGTTCGCTCGGGCTCGTGGGTGGGCAGGCCATCGACCTGGCCAGCGTCGGCAGCATCCTGCCGCGCGATCAACTCGAACGCATGCACCGGATGAAGACGGGCGCGTTGTTGCGCGCAGCGGTTTTCATGGGCGCCCACTGTGGACCCGAGCCGCTCACCTCCGACATGCTGGCGGCACTGGACGAATACCAGCGCTCGGTCGGCCTGGCATTCCAGGTGGTGGACGATATTCTCGACGTCACCATGGACGCGGCCACGCTCGGCAAGACGCCGGGCAAGGATGCGCAGGACCACAAGCCCACCTACGTTTCGCTGCTGGGCCTGGAAGAATCACGTGAGCTTGCACGGCAACTCGGTGAGCGCGCCCACGCTGCGCTGGCGCCGCTTGGTGCAGCGGCCGCGCATCTGGATGCGCTGGTCGACATGGTGGTCCATCGCGTGCATTGACCTTGCCTGTTGGCGAAGCGCTCGTACCAAGTCGAACCTGTGGGGTTCGACTCAGGCTTCCCGATACCACAGCAGGATGACGCCGATCAGCATGAAGCAGAGCGGCCACACGATGCCGGCGATGCGACCGCCGCGTCCCGGCAGGCGCAATTCCAGCCAGCGTGCCCAGCCTGCTGCCACGCCGCTCAACGCGAGCGGCGTATGCGTCAGCTCGATCAGCATCTGGTCCTTGACGTTGGAGATCTGATGATTGTGGGTGAGCAGCATCGCGCCACCGACGGCCACCAGCAACGGAAACACCAGGGCAGCGCGTTCGTTGCGCAGGCGCCCCGTGCGCACCGACCACTCGAAGTAGCCGAACAGCACGATCAGCAGCACGAAGAAGCGATGCTGGGCGACCTCCACGTCGCGCCACGCCGCCCACCAACCCTCCTGGCCCAGCGGCCATACCTCCGGGTCGGAGCGCAGCAACAGGAACACCGCCATGGCCAGGAAAAGCAGGGGCCAGTGTTTGGCCCATCCGACGCCGGCGCGATTGAGCAGGGCCAGCAGGCCGATCAGCAGGACGAACATGCCGGCCCAATGGTGGTTGTATTCCGACCACGCCATGTCCTGCGCATTGCGTGGCGGCGCGATGCCCGAGCCCGGCAGCGTGGCCGATGCCGCCACCTGGTGTTCGCGCGCAGCGTCGCGATCGAGTTGCGCCTGCAATTGCGAGACCGCCAGCTGGTCGTGGTCCGGTGAACTGAAGCGGGGCCATGCGGGTGCGTTGCGTTCGGCGATTTCGTGCAGGCTCACGCGATCCGTGGTGAGATCGATGGCGGGTGGCACGGAGGTCAGCGATGCGGCCGCAAAGAAGATGGTGAAGCCGATGCCGATTTCCACTTCGGCGAAGCGGCGCATGCGCAGCACCTGCGCCGGTTGCCCCTTGCGCAGGCGCTCGGTGACGCGGAAGTTGCCAAAGCCCAGCCCCAGCAAGGCGAGGAACATGGCGATCTTGGCGCCCACCATGACGCCGTAGGCCGTGCCATAAAACCCCTGCAGGTCGCCGATGTAGAACACGCACATCAGCGCGCCGGACAGCAGGATGCAGGTAACGCCAAGCATCGACATGCGGGAAAAGCGCGTGCCGACCAGGCGCAGGCTTTCGGCGTCCTCCAGATGATGCAAGACGAGAACGAAGCTGGGAATGGCGCCGATCCAGACGGCGGCGCCGAATTGATGCAGGCCTTCCACAAAGAGCAGCAGCAGGTTGTCGCTAAGCCGTGCATAGGCATGGGTGGTGACCGTGGCCGCGGCCAGCTCAACGACGCCGAACAACAGCAGCAACAGGCGGGAGCGGCGCCCGGCCAGCGTGCGCTCGCCCAGGCACAGGAAGATGAGTGCGGCGCTGAGCATCTTCAGCCCGCCCGACACCGCGAACGCTGCCTGCAGCACATTCGATAGCGGCAGATCGACCGTCGTCACCAGCACGGAGACCTGCAAGGCCGTGGCAGCAAGCTCGGCAACGACCAGGCCCAAGGCGCTGAAGCGCGTCAGGCGCACCACGCGCTGCTGCAGCTCGTCGCCCTTCGTCAACGTGCGGGCCAGTGGATGCAGCAGGAAGACCAGGAACAGCAGGCCACCCAGGGTCATGGACTGGGCCACGATGACCATGCTGTGCAGGATCACGCTGAGATAGCCGAAAAGATCGACGAGCAGGGTCACGGAATCACCCACGGATGATCGGTGGATACAGCAGGAGGTTGCAACACGGGGACGTGCAGGCTTACGGCTTGGCGCTCACCGTGAAAGGCAGGTCGCCGCGGGTGATATGCCCATCCAGGGCCAGCGCCTGCCAGTGGATCACATAGGCACCCGGACTCAGTTCCGCGCTGCTGTCGAGCTCGTTGGGCCGGTCCGCGCTGGCCGAGATGGCAAGCGGCGTTTCCTTGTGATCGGGTCCGACCAGGACCAGGCGGGATCGTCCCTGGTCGATCTTGCTGTTGTACTTGAGCACCAGTGCAGCGTGGCCCGCCGCCATGCTGCCATTGGCCTTGGGCGTGCTGTCGACAAGAATCGCGTGCGCGCTCGCACTGATGCTCATGAACATGCCGGCGAGAGTGAGGACGACGATCGCGAATCGGCGCTGATAACCCATATGCAGACTCCAGGTTGAAGTGGCGAGGCGTTAGGCAGGGCGCGAGTGCGCGCTTGTCTTGGTCGAATCGGCTGGTCGGATCGAATACAGCACGGCGGGAAGGAAGGCGAAGGTCGACAGCAGCACGGCGAGCAGGCTCAGCAACAAGACCAGGCCCATGCTGGCGGTCCCCGGGTGGCGGGAAATGGCCAGGCTGCCGAACGCGGTGCCGGTGGTAAGCGCCGAGAACAGGATCGCGCGCGCCGTCGGCGAACCGAGGAAATGGTGCATGCCGTGGCGCCAGTTCATCACGAAATACACATTGAAGGACACGCCAACGCCAAGCAGCAAGGGCAGGGCGATGATGTTGGCGAAATTGATCGAAATGCCCAGCAGCCGCGCCAGCAAGGCGGTGAGCAGCGCGGACATCAGCAACGTGGCCAGCACCAGGCCGGCATCGCGGAAGCGCTGCAGCACCAACATCAACACGACGCCGATGGCGAGCGTGGCGTAGACAGCGGCTTCGCGGAAGGCGTCGAGTATCGTGTCCGCGGCCTTGATCGTGTCGACGGCCGAACCAGCAGCTTCCGGTGCCACGTCCTGCACGACTTTCACGAAGCGACGCAAGCCGGCCGTGTTCTGCGCCTTGGCCGTCGGCGTGACCTGGATGCGTACCTGGCCGTCCGGCGTGAACCAGTCGCGTTTGAGATCCGCGGGCAGGCTCTGCATGGTGATCTTCTGGGCCGACAACGAGTCGGCCAACTGGTTAAGCGTGTACGGCAGGAATTGCGTCAAGGACTGGTTGGCGGTGGCCATCTGTTCGTCCGTCCCCTGCGCCAGTCGACCCAGGGCCTTGCCAATGCGCCGCAAGGGCGAGTTGGGCGCGAGCTTGTCGGCCACGCTGGCAATACCCTCGCTGGTGTCCTTGGCCGTCTCGCGCATTTCGGCATAGCTGGGCGGCGCCACCTTTTCACCGGGGTTCAGCACCGCATACATCAAGTCCGAGGCTTGCGCGATCTGGTCGAGCTTGTCCGCCTGGTCGGCGGGTACGAAATCGACACCCGAAACGACCTGTGCCACCTCGGGCAGTTTGCCCAGGCGCTCGCTCAGTTGTTGTGCGGTGGCGAGGTCCTTCACCAGCACGTCCATGGTGAACGGATTGGTGTTGGGATCGTCCATCAACGAGGTCAGCGTGCGCATGGCTTCGCTGTTCGCGTTTTTCGTATGCAAGGGATTGGCATCGAATGGAATGGTGATCGCGCCCCACAGGCCGGCCAAGCCCAGCAAGGCGAACACCACCAGCACCGGCTTGCGTTGGCGCTCCAGCCAGCCATCCGCGGCGGCACCGCCCGGCAAGGCCACTTCCGCGTGGGGCGAACCCTTGCTCAGCAGGCGCAGCAGGGCCGGCAACACGGTAATCGTGCACAGCAGGGCCAGCAGCATGCCAACGCCGGCGATGGTGCCCAATTCGGCCACGCCGGTGAAATCCGTGGGTGAAAACGCCAGGAAACCACAGGCGGTCGCCAGCGCCGCCAGGCCGACCTGACTCACCACACGATGCGCCGTTTCGTGCAGCGAATCGTCAAACGTACGGTCGCTGTACTGGCGGGCATGCAGACGTACGCCAAACTGGATGCCGAAGTCGACGGCCAGGCCAATGAACAGCACGGCAAACGCCACCGAAACCAGGTTCAGGCGGCCGACGGCGAGCGCGGCGAAACCCAGCGTATAGATGAGTCCGACCACCAGGGTGATCACCACCGGCACGATCAGTCGCCAGGTGCCCAGCGCCAGCACCAGCCAGAAGATCAGCAGCAGGCTGCTGCCAATGGCGATGGGTCCGGCCCGATCGGTGAGCGAGGAGAATTCTTCGTCGGCCAGCGGCACCGAGCCGGTGTAGTTGATCTTCGCGCGTCCCGCCTTGACGGCGGGCAACTCGGCGGCAAGCCTCAGCATCGCTTCGGTAGCCGCACGCCCAGGCTCCAGGGCACGGAAATCCATCACCGGATGCACCAGCACAAACTCCTGGCCACCGTGGCTGCCCACCAGATTCGGCGTCAGCAAGGCTTGCCAGGACAGCGGCGACGCATGCCCGGCCAGGGCCGCTTCCATGGCATCCGCCACATTGCCGAGTGCAGCGTCATACGACGATAGATCGTCGGTCATGCCGTGGCGGACGCCTTCGACCATCAGGTCGATGCCCTTGAACAGGCCGCGTGCCGACGCGTCAGTCGCCAGCGGGCCGAGCAGTGGCTGCGCTTGCAGCATGCTGCTGATCGTGTCCGACAAATCCTTCGGCGGCAGCAGCACGAGGCCTTGGCGATCGAAGAAGGGACTGATGCCAGGCGTGGTGGACGAGCGGAAGTGGCTGGGGTCCGCCGCCAGCTTCTCATTCAGCGCCTTGGCGGTAATGCGTGCTTCCTCGGCCGTTGGCGCGCGGACGACGACGGTCAGCGTATCGCTGAACTGGGGAAACTGCCGGGCAAAGGCTTCGCTACGCTGGCGCCAGGGCAACTGCTCGGAAAACAGGTGGTCGGAATTCGTATCGATGCTCAGATGATGGGACGCGGCCATCAGGCTCAGCGCCGCCAGCAGCGCCGCCAGCAGCAACACGATGTAGTGATGGCGACCGCTTTGGTCGACCAGCCAGACCAGACCTTTGTGCAGTGCTCTGAACACGCCGTCGTATCTCCTTAGCTTGGATTCGACCGGCCGTACGTCAAGGCCAGGCCTGACTTCCGAAAACGATGTGTCAAGGTTAGCAGGGGCCCTGCGCTTCGCGCGCCAGGTCCGTACCTGCCGCGACCACGGCAGCCTGCAGGGCGCGGGTGGCCTTGCCCATGCGACTGGCGAGGCCGGGCAAGCGTTTCAGCAGTCCAGGATGGCGCGCCATCACCAGGAGCATGCTCAATGGGCGCGCGCGTCCCCACTCGTCGATGCCGGCCTGCAACGCCAGCGGGATCTCGTCATCGCTTTCGTCGACGATGGCGCGCAACACCAGAAAAGGCAGCTGCCGTTCACTCGCAATTGCCGCGACGGCGGCGCTCTCCATATCCACGGCGACGGCCAGGTGGCGGTCGCGCATGGCGGTCTTCTGCGCGGCGCTCCACAAGGGCGCCGGCAGGCTCAGCAGGCTTCCTTCCATCGTCAAGGCCAGTCCGGCTGCCTCAAGGCGTTGGCTGAGCGCCGCGCGCCACGACGGCGTCGGCGTATAGTCGCGCCCCCGCTCGTCGAAGATGCGCTGCGGACAAAGCAGCGTGCCGCTGCGCAAGCCTGGCGTCAGTGCGCCCGCGACGCCGAACACGACCAGGGCGGTGGCGCCTGCGTCGATCAAGGCCAGCGCCCCCTGTCGTGCCGCCTCCTGGCCCATGCCACTCAGCCACAGCCTGGCGTCCTTCCCGACGGGGGTCAGCCTTTGCGGGTGCAAGCGCTGGCGAGTAAGTGCCTGCGCCTCGGTCGCAAGCGCCGTCACGATGCCCACGGAGTGAGGGTTCACTGCGTCCCCGGCGAGGGTGTCGATTGCATCAGGCGCCGATAGCGGGTCAAGGCCCATAGCGGAAAGTAGGCGGTATAGCCGTGGTACTTGAGGAAGAAGACGCGCGGAAAACCCGGCGCGTTATAGCTGCTGTGATACCACAACCCTGCTTCGCGCTCATCGCTGGCTTGCTGGTCGTCGAGCAGCCATTGAATGCCCCGGCGAACCGCCTCGGAGCGGTGCTCGCCGACCGCGAGCAGGCCCAGCAGGGCCCAGGCCGTGCTGTGCGCCGTGCTGATGCCGCCGTTGCTGCCGCGTAGCGCAGGATCGAAATAACTGTCATTGGTCTCGCCCCAGCCGCCATCGGCGTGCTGCCTGGCGACCAGCCAGTCGATGGATTTGCGGATCCACGGCTGACTGAGGTCCTCGCCCACCAGGGCCAGTCCGGCCAGCACCGACCAGGTGCCGTAAATATAGTTGGTGCCCCAGCGCCCCCAGTAGGAACCGTCAGGCTGCTGGGCGGTTTTCAGGTAGGCGACGCAGCGCGCGATGGCGACACGATCCTGCGGGCGCCGCAGTACACCCAGGCAGGCGAGGACGCGACCGGACACATCCTCGGTGGGCGGATCGAGCATGGCGCCATGGTCGGCGAACGGAATCTGGTTGATGTGGTAGTGCGTGTTGTTGCGATCGAAGGCGGCGAAGCCGCCATTGTCGGACTGCATACCGACCAGCCAGTCGGCAGCGCGCTCGATGCGCGCGCGGTACATGCCTTCCTGCGGCGTACCCAGCACAGCCACGTGGAGCAGGCCGGCGACCAGCGCGGTGTCGTCCAGGTCGGGAAAGTAGGCATTCGCGTACTGGAATGCCCAGCCGCCGGGCGGCAGGTCGGGCGCCTGTGCCGCCCAGTCGCCTTTCACTTCCAGCTCCTGCAACGGCGCCATCCAGTCCAGCGCACGTGTCACCGCGGCTTGCGTGGCCGCGTCACCCGAGGCGCGCAGCAAGGCCATGGCGGCCCAGCCGGTGTCCCACACGGGCGAAACGCAGGGTTGGCAATACGCCGTGCCATCGGCGCTCTGCACGATCAGCTTCTGCAAGGACTTGAGGCAGGTGGCGCGCGCGGGATGGTCCTTCGCGTAACCGAGCAGGTCCAGCGCCTCCAGCGTATTGACCATCGGCGGGAAGATGGCGCCCACGCCGTCCTCGCCGTTGAGTCGCGCCAGAAACCACTGTTCGGCCTTCTTTACCGCTTTTTGCCGCAATGCCCTGGGGACCAACGGATCACACGCGCGCCCGAGCTTGTCCAGCACGAGAAAGCACCGGCTGGCGAAGCCGCCGACGGCGAAATAGTGCCGTTCCTGTTGCGGCGGCGTGACGAACAGCTCGGGCACGCCGACACGGCGCGGATTCTTGGCCCGGGCCTTGAGCGAGCAAAGAATGAACAGCGGCACCATGGTGGCGCGCGCCCAATACGAAACCTTGTCCAGATGAAACGGTGCCCAGCGCGGAAACAACATGATCTCCACCGGCACATACGGCGCCGCGCGCCAGGGCACCTGTTCGAACATTGCCAGCAGGATGCGCGTGAACACATTGCTCCGGGCAGCGCCACCCCGTTGCAGGATGGCGTCGCGGGCGCGCTGCATATGCGGCGCCTCGGCGGGGTCTCCGGCGGCCTTCAGAGCGTAGTAGGACTTGACCGTGCAGGACAGGTCGATGGCGCCGTCCTGGTAGAGCGGCCAGCCGCCGTGCGTATCCAGGCGCTGCTTGAGCCGGATGTAACGCGCGAGTTTTTCCTGCAACACCTCGTCGATGTCATCGAGGAAGTGCATCATCAGGATGTATTCGGCCGAGATGGTGCAGTCGGTTTCGAACTCGAAGCACCAGTGCCCGTCAGGCCGCTGCCGTGCAAGCAAGGCCTTGCGCGCGCGCTCGATGGCCTGATCGATTCGGGTGGTCTCAGGCTCTTCATCGCGATGGGCCGGGCGGGCCGCATCGTCAACAGGAGCTGAAGTCTCCGTCATAGTGATCGTGCGTTCTTGGCATCGTGCCGGGAGGGAATGCCATTCAAATACGAGGCCCTGCGCCTGGGCCATGTGTGCGGGGGACCCTGGGGCTCGTCCCACTCGGGCGACAGCGGCGTCAGCGGCAGCTTGCGCGCGGCGGTCGTGAACAACCAGCGCACGCCGGTATCGTATTTGTCGGTGAGTCGGGTCAGGCCCATGGTCTGGGCGACGGCCGCGCGGGAGACCTTGACCTGCGTGCCGCAGGAGAAATCGAGCCGGTCCTGCAGATTGCGCAGGGTCAGTACGGCCAGGCCGATGCTCCACAAGCAGAAGCGGCGGAAGCCGGCGTGCCTGGCTGGCACGATAAGCGTGTAGTCCACCGCACGACAGAGATGCGAGTGCGCCACCCCTATCAGTTCGATCATGGCCTTGGCGTAGTTGGCGTCCTGATAACCGGGACGCAGATCGTGCAGGCGCGCGCCGTGGCGGGAGAAGACATCCTGCGGCAACCAGCACACGCCGTGGCTGCGATCCTCCCACTGGTCCTTGAGGATATTGGTCATCTGCAGGCCTTGGCCAAATGACACCGCCAGGCGCATCAGGGTTTTCGATTGCGGCGCCAGCTCCGGCTCGAAGTTGATCAGCAGCTTCGTCAGCATTTCCCCCACGACGCCGGCCACGCAGTAGCAATAGCGGTCCAGGTCACGCAGCGTGGCCAGGCCTTGCAGGCCAACCACGCACTGAAAGTCGTGCATGCCTTGCGACATGGTTTTCAGGCAGTCGACGATGGCCGTGTGCTGGGTCGGATTGAAGGTCTGCGTGACCTCCAGCACGAGCGGGAGTCGGGACAACAGCTCACGCTCACTTGCAGAGGTTGCCTCGGACAACTTCGGCGCCAGTTCGGCTGCGAAGCGTTGTGCATCGATGCGGCCGATGACGGCGTCAACAAAGGCGCTTTCGTAGACACCTTTCTGGTCCACCGAGAGCGTCGGTTCGTCCTCAATGGTGTCGGCAATGCGGCACAACAGATAGGCGTTGGCAACCACCTCGCGAAGTGCAGGCGGCAGCTGCGGTATGGTCAATGCGAACGTCCTGGATACGCGCGGAAGTATGGCTTCCTGATAAGCACTAGCGTTGGCTGGTGCGATCGCAGCGACGTGCTTTGATTCAAACATTGACATGCCTCGGCTTTCCTTATGTATTCACATACAGAAAAACGTACGACGCAGGCATGTTAGCACCCCGATCTTGAAGGACGCAGCCATCTGACCAAACGGAATGTCTTTGAAGTGTCGAGGCTGCGCCGGAGGCCTGCTCCTGCCCATGAAAGGCAGGGGAAAGGAAGCCGGCGCCGGGGTGCGTCGCTGCGTTTGCGCCAACGGCGCGTGGTTCATCCATAATGCGCGCATACCTTCCCCCGTGGTCATGGATCACCAGCCTTATGTACCCAGGGTTCATGCTGGCGATGCGCAGGCGCAGCCTGGTGGCGACACCACCATGAAGACCTTGGTCACCGGAGCGACCGGCTTCGTCGGCTCGGCGGTTGCCCGCCGCCTGCTGCGTGAGAACCACAGCGTCCGCGTGCTGGCGCGTGCCGGCTCGGATCGTCGCAATCTGCAAGGGCTCGACGTCGAGGTGGTCGAAGGCGATCTCACCGATGCGACGTCGCTCGCCAGCGCGTGCAAAGGCTGCGACGCGGTGTTCCACGTGGCGGCCGACTACCGGCTGTGGGCTCCGCAACCGGATGAGCTCTATCGAACCAATGTCGATGGCACGCGGGCCTTGCTCGAGGCGGCCAGGCAGGCAGGTGTGTCGCGTATCGTCTACACGAGCAGCGTGGCGACCTTGGGCATTCCTCGGGACGGCAGCTCCGGTGACGAAGGCACGCCGGTATCGCTCGACGATATGGTGGGCCACTACAAGCGCTCCAAGTTCCTTGCCGAGGCCATGGTCAGGACCTATGCGGCAGCTGGGCTGCCAGTGGTGATCGTGAATCCGTCGACGCCGGTTGGCCCTCGCGACATCAAGCCCACGCCCACCGGGCGGGTCGTGCGCGACGCCGTCGCCGGCCGCTTGCCCGCCTATGTCGACACCGGCCTCAACGTGGTCCACGTGGACGACGTAGCGGACGGTCATTGGCTGGCTTTCCAGCATGGCGTGGTGGGAGAGCGCTACATCCTGGGTGGCAGCAACCTCAGCCTGCGCGAACTGTTGACCGAGATTGCGGACATCGTCGGGCGCGAGCCACCGCGCTGGCGGCTGCCGCACGCCGCGGTAATGCCGGTGGCGTATGTGGCGGAGGCATGGGCGAGGGTGAGCGGCACCCAGCCCATCGCCACGGTCGAGGAAGTGCGCATGTCCCGCAAGCGCATGTTCTTCTCCAGCGCCAAGGCCGAGCGCGAACTCGGTTATGCGGCAGGCCCGGTCCGGCTCGCCCTGGAGGACGCCGTGGCCTGGTTCAGCCTGCATCACTGAGTGCCTAGCGTACGAAGCGACGCGCCAGGCGGGCCATACGCGGCACGAAGGTGGGGCGCAGCAGGCGTTCGTCGTAGCCGTCCATGCGGTACTTGTCCTGGCTCAGGCACATGTCGATCATCTCGCCCAGCTTCAGGTCCAGCCCGATCTGCTGGTGGCCAGTCAGGGTGAAATTGGCATCCTGCATCTCGCCAGCACTGTCCAGGCCCTTGGCGATGCCGATGCGCTCCCAGATCAGGAAGATCCATACCCGCATCACCTTCAGCTCGAACGGCAGGCGCCGCCACCACGGCAGCTGGTGCCGATACCAGGCCACCCAGTTGGCGAAGAACAGGATGTGGCGGGCCTCTTCCTGGATCACCGGTTCGAACGTCTCCACCAGTTCCACCGGGAAGTAGCCGGTGCGCTTGGCCGACTCGAACAGGCCAAAGGCAAAGAAGCTGTCGATGCATTCGCTATAGCCGGTGACCAGCCAGCCCCATTCGGGGTCCTTGGGTACCTCGTACTCGGGTTCCGGTGCCAGCGCGATGCCATAGGCCTCGACCATCTTGCTCAGCACGACCTTGTGCCGAGCTTCTTCACCGCCATCCATGATCAGCGCTTCGCGCAGCAGCGGATCGTCGACGGTGTTGGTATAGGTTTCGACGCGCAGGGTGGCGCGGCCCTCGGTCTGCACGGCGATGTCCCAGATCGGCAGTGAGGTGATGCGCTGCAGCGCATCCGGGCTCAAGCTGGGCCAATCGATCACGGCCGGTTTGTACGGATTGTGCGTGTCCAGCAACATGCGGCAGAACAGCCGCTTGTGCGCATCCGAGCCGATCTTGATGCGACCGGGTTCGGTGCCCAGCCAATGCCGCATGGCATGGTCGGCGGCAGCGACGGTAGCGTCGTTGGACATCGGTCACCTCATGGTTATGAAGGCTTGCTGTTTTGCGCATCCGGGAGTGCGGTGGCGCTGCGCGCGCGCCAACCGAGGCGCAGGCGGCGGGCTTCGGCCCATTGCCACGAAATCAGCATGGGCAAGCCGAAGCCGACTTCGCGCGCACGCTTGACCAGCGACAATGCGATCGCAGCGTCGGCCGGCAGGCCGATGATGTTGCCGAACAGGACCAGGCCGCCTTCCTGGATGCCCAGGCCCGCCGGTACGAAGAAGATGATATGGCGCAGCGACTGCGTCACCGCCTCGATCGCGACGGCATCCCATACGGTGATCGGATAGCCGAGCAGGAGCAGGGCGAACCAGGTCTCGAAGCTGCCCAGGATGAAGCCGGCGAGCTGCCACGTGCAGGCCACGGCGAGGCGCAGCGGCTCGCGGTAATACGCGCGGATTTCCTCGTCGAGGCGCGCGCCGTCGAGCAGTTCGGTAAAGCGTGAGGGGCCGCCCATGGTCTTTTCCACGAACGCTTCCAGGCGCGAAAACAGCTGGCCATGACGCAGCAGGTAAATCAGCACGATGGGCAAGGGCAGGCTGGCGACCAGGCCGCCAACGACCGAATTCAGGGTGCCGATATGCCTGGTCAAGCCAATCAGCATGAGGATGCCCAGCGCCGCGAAGATGTACTGGCTGACCAGGGTCAGCAGCACTTCGATCACCACGCTCGCGGCCACCACCGCGCCACCTAGGCCGCGCCATTTGACCAGCCGGATGCCGACGATCTCGCCGCCGATATTCGCCACCGGCAGCAGGCGATTGCAGGCCTCGCGGACGCCGCCCACCCAGAACAGGAAGGGCACGCCAGCACGTCGTTGCGGATCGCGTGGTGCCAGCAGGGCGCGCCAGCCCATCACGTCCACCAGCAGCGGCACGGCGTGGAACGGCAACAGCCAGAGCAGCGCCCAGCCCGCGTGGTCGAACGCATTGCGAATGGCGCCCCAGTCCTGGTGCACGACCAATACGATGGCAGCAGCGAGGCCGAGCAGGCCGGCGAGATAAACGAGATATTTCATGCAGCCGCCGGATCCCCAAAGCCATGACACAACAAACAACGTTCCGCGATGGCCCGTTGCACACGTGGGGATAATAGTGCGGCCAACTCATCCGCGTGACGGTAGTCGGCCATGCTTGACGTCAGTTGGCCGTGCACGGCGGGGTGCAGATAGAGCTCCGACAGACCCTCCGGCAAGTGTCCAAGCACCTCCAGCAGCGCGCTCTCGTCCATGCCGCCGCTGTGGCGGATGCCGAACACATGGTCATTGCAGAGCACGCCGGCCCGACGCAGGCGTCGGCGCATCAGGGCCAGCCAGGGTTGCAGCCATGGCCCCATGCCTGGCTCTGCCGGCAAGCGCACCGCGCGCAGGCCGTAATCGCGGCCGATGGAAAGCAGCAGCGAGAGCACGGTGGGGTGCAGATGGAAATGCTTGTGCGCATTGACGTGGTCGAGGCTCAGGCCAGTCGCGGCGAAGGCCTCGAACTGGGCTCGAATCTCGGCCGCCAGTTGACGTCGCACGCGCGGCAGGAAGAAGAAACGAACGCCGTCGCGCGCCATGGCGCTGCCGAAACGACCCTGGGCATCGACCAGGTCCGGGATCTGCGTTGGCGGCAAGGCCGCCTGGCCGTCCGCCAACACCAGATGCAAACCCACGGCGAGGCCAGGCGAATTGCGCGCGCGGGCCACCGCGTCTGCCACGGCGGGCGCCGTCACCATCAGGCTAGCGGCGCGCAGTACGCCCTCACGGTAGCCGCGCTCCACCGCCTCGTTCACCGCTTCGTGCAGGCCGAAATCATCGGCCGTCACGATCAGACGCGGTCGAGTCGGTGCCAGCGCGGCATTCATGGCTGCAGCGAGAGCTGCCCGCTCAAGCCTCGTGCGCATGCAGGAAACGGAAGAACTCCACGCCTTCGCGCAATCGTCGCTTGGTCATCTCCCAGCTGCCCGCCATCTCCTTGACGATCTCCCAGATCTTCGAAGGTCGGAAGTAGAAGCTGCGATAGAACGTCTCCACGCCGTGGAAGATCTCTTCCGTCGACAAGTGCGGATAGCTGATTTGCGCAATCTGCACGCCCTTGTCGTCGACCAGGTTGATGGCCTTGTTCGCCTCAAGCCAACCGTTCTCGATCGCCTGTTTGTACATGGTCGTGCCGGGATACGGCGCGGCCAGCGACACCTGGATGGTGAACGGGTTGATCTCCTTGGCGTACTCGATGGTCTTGGCGATGGTTTCCTTGGTTTCGCCCGGCAGGCCGAGGATGAAGGTGCCGTGCACGCGAATGCCGAGCTTGCGGCAGTTTTCCGCGAACGTGCGCGCGATATCGGTGCGCAGGCCCTTCTTGATGTTGTGCAGGATCTGGTCGTCGCCCGACTCGTAGCCCACCAGCAGCACGCGCAAACCGTTTTCCCGCATGATCTTCAGCGACTCATAGGGCACGTTGGCCTTGGCATTGCAGCTCCAGGTCCAACCTTGTGCATGCAGCCCGCGGGCAATCTCGTGCACGCGTTCCATGTTGGCGCTGTCGGTAAACGTATCGTCGTCGAACATCAGCTCGCGGACTTCGGGCATGTTGTCCTTGATCCACTGCGTTTCGGCGAGCACGTTGGCGACCGAGCGTACGCGGTAGCGATGCCCGCCGACGGTCTGCGGCCACAGGCAGAACGTGCATTTCGAGCGGCAGCCGCGACCGGTGTAGATCGAAACGTAAGGGTGCTTGAGGTAACCGATGAAGTAACCTTCGATCTTCAGGTCGCGCTTGTAGATCGGTGCCACGAAGGGCAGGTCGTCCATGTTCTCGATGGTCGCGCGCGCCGGATTGTGCTGGATGCTGCCGTCGGCCAGCCGGTAGCTGATGCCGTTGATGTCGCTGAAGGGAAGCCCCTCGGCGACTTCCTTGCAGGTGTAGTCGAATTCCTCGCGCGCCACGAAGTCGATGGCTGTTGTCGCCTGTAGCGACCCGACGGGGTCAACCGCCACCTTGGCGCCGATCAGGCCAATCACGATGTCAGGCCGGCGGGCCTTGAGCAGTTCGGCAAATTTCGCGTCGGTGGGGAAGGACGGCGTGCTGGTGTGGATGATCACCAGCGGGTAGTCGGCGGCGATGTCCAGCGTCGCCTCCACCGATAGCTCTTCCACCGGAGCATCGATGACGCGCGAGTCAGGCACCAGCGCAGCCGGCTGGACCAGCCAGGTGGGGTACCAGAAACTCTTGACCTCGCGCCTGCACTGGTAACGGGAGCCCGCACCACCATCAAAACCGTCAAAGGACGGGGCTTGCAGAAATAGCGTCTTCATGGATTACCAAGCTCCTGCAGCAGTTCAGTCTAGATCCGCAATGAGTTGTTAGTCGCACTATCGCAATCGCTTTCAAGAATACCGCGTGGGCGCATGCTTGCGAGCATGCAATACGCGTCCGCGCCACTCGACCCGCCAGCGGGTGAGTGCCATCGCCCACTCGAACAGTAACAGCAGGTCACGGTATGGGGTCAACCCGAGGTCGTGCCAAGGCGAGGTTCGGGCCGTGCCACGCCGTTGCGCCACATAGCGCACCACCCTGGCGCCGCCGCCCAGCAGCGCCAGCAAGGCATTGGGCGGGGTAGGCGCCAGCACCAGGCCGAGCACCAGCACGGGCCAGGTGAAGCATACGAAGGTCATGGCGAAGCCGGCCGGAGCGATCGCACGGATCGTGCGCAACCAACGCAGCTCATGTGTCCACAGCGCGTGAAAGCTCGTCTCACTGACCTCGGTACCCACCACCAGGTCGGACAGCACCGTACGCAGCCCCGCGCGGCGGCTCAGCTCGCCAAGCCAGAAGTCGTCCGCGAGGGTGTCGCATAAAATCTCGAAGCCGCCGATGGCGTCCAGGGTCTCGCGGCGCAAGGCAATGGTGGAGCCGAAGGCGAAGCGGGTGGAGCCGAAGGCATGCGCGAGCCGTGCCGACGGTGCAAACCAGTCATCGATAAACAGGCAACCCAGTCGGGACCAGAAGCCGCCTTCGGCGACGCCATGGTAGAGGCAGGTGACGATGCCCACGTCCGCATCGGCCAGCGGTGCCGTCACCCGCGACAGATAATCCACGGACACGCTGATGTCGCTGTCGGCCAGCACCAGCCAGTCGTGTTGCGCGTGAGGCCGAAGATTGATCAGGTTGCTGACTTTGAGGTTGGCCCCATGGATGCGTGGGTCGACCACCAGCCGGATGGGCAGCGCGGGGAATTCCGCGATCAGTCGTTCCACCACCGCGATGGCCGGATCATCCGCTTCGCGTACGCCTAACAGCAATTGATAGTTGGCGTGGTCCTGCAGGCAGAAACTGCGCAGGTTTTCGTAGAGACGCGGCTCGGCGCCATGCAGGGGTTTGAACACGCTGACCGGGTGGATGGCCCGGCCTGCCGGTCGCCCAGCCTGCGCGTGGCGGCAGCGAAACCACGCCCACAGGCTCACGCAGGCATAAGCCGCGGCCGCCAGATTGAGGCCGGTGCCGATCCAGAGTAGAAGCATGTCGGTAACAGGCAGGGTCGGCATGGTCGCGATGGTTTGGCGCCTTCCACGGTTGTTCCTAAAGTTACCCCATGAGTCAGGCAAAAACGCAAATTCGCGCTGGCCATCATCCCGCGACTGTGACGCGGCGCAGGCAAGCTGCGCTGGGCCGGTGGCTTGGATGCCTCGTGCCAGGTCTGTTCGGGCTGCTGCTGTGCAGTGCGTTTGCCGCCAGCGCTGGCGAAGGCCCGCAGCAAGCGAGGCCGGCACCGACCATCGTGGGCTACTGGCTGGTTGAGAGCCGCGACGCGGTGATCCAGATCGAGCAGGTTGGCGATCAATACGAAGGGCATATTGCCTGGCAGCTGCACGACAAGTACGGCCCGGAGGACGGCCCTGAGCTCAAGGGGAAAACCGTCACGGACCGCAATAATCCCGACCCGGCGTTGCGTTCGCGACCGTTGACGGGGCTGCGTCTGCTATGGGGCCTGCGTTATGACCCCGATCGTCGTATGTGGGTGGACGGGCGCGTCTACAACTCCAACAACGGCAAGGTTTACCACTGCCAGATCCGCTTGCTCAGCGCAGACAAGCTGAGCCTGCGCGGCTATATCGGCGTCAGCCTGCTAGGCGGCAATACGGTGTGGACCCGCGTGAATGGTCCTGGGCCGCCTTAGGGAAAATCCTCCGGGATGTCCAGGCGGGCAAATCGCGAGGCCGTCGACTCACGGAGGACGAGGGCTACTCATTCAATGCCATCATTTGTTAGCCTGACCCCGCGCCCTTGACGGGCTGTCTTCCTGGCTAGCGTATATGTGATGCCGACGTGAAGACCAAAACCGAGTTCCGTCCGCTGGGTGAGAGAGGTTCGACCTTGACTAACCGAGAGTTGGATTACTACCAAGGACAGTCGTCGAGCAGTGTCGTGTCCTTTCATGACGAGCCGCTGGTGCTGGTCGACGAGCGCGACCAGGAGATGGGATTCCTCGACAAGGCTGCCGCGCACAGCGGGCAGGGCATCCTGCATCGGGCTTTCTCACTGTTCATCTTCAATCCCCAGGGTGAGTTGCTGCTGCAGCAGCGCGCTCCCGGCAAACGCTTATGGCCAGGCTTCTGGTCTAACACCTGCTGCAGTCATCCGCGTCGTGGCGAGGCCATGGAGACGGCGATTCATCGGCGACTCGCCGAGGAGCTCGGTATGCAGTGCGAGCTGGCCTTCCAGTTCAAGTTCCAGTATCAGGCGCAGTTCGATGCCGAAGGCGCCGAGCATGAGTTGTGCTGGGTTTATGTGGGCCATAGCGATGCCTTGCCTGTCGCCAACGTGAACGAGATTTCCGGATTGCGCTATGTGTCGCCAGCGGCGCTGGACGAGGAAATCGCGGCGCAGCCGCAGTCCTTTACGCCCTGGTTCAAGATTGAATGGGAACGCCTGCGTAGGGAGTATCCTCACGCCATGGCGCCACCCGCACTGCTTCCGTCCTGAGGGCAGCACGGTTAATTGGATGGATATACTCAATACCTACGCATGACGGCTCCGGCACTTGTTTTCCGCCATGGCTATGGCGAAGTGTCGGAGAGGTCGGTCGATACGCTACGAGGAGATTCCGTTGGGCATTCCTCTTATTCAGCAGGTCAAGATCGCCAGCTACATCGTCGGCAAGAAACTCAGCGGCCAGTCGCGCTATCCGCTGGCGATGATGTTGGAGCCATTGTTCCAGTGCAATCTGGCCTGCGCCGGTTGCGGCAAGATCGATCATCCGAAAGACATCCTGCAGAAACGCATGAGCGTCGAGGACGCCTTGAGCGCCGTGGACGAGTGCGATGCACCGGTCGTTTCCATTCCCGGAGGCGAGCCGCTGATTCACAAGGAGCTGCCGCAGATCGTCCAGGGCATCATCGCCCGCGAGAAGTTCGTTTATCTGTGCACCAACGCGATCCTGTTGCCGAAGCACATCGACGAATACACGCCTTCGCCGTATTTCACCTGGTCAATTCATCTCGACGGCCTGGAGAAGCGCCACGACGCCTCGGTATGCATGGATGGTGTATTCGACAAGGCGGTGACCGCGATCAAGCTCGCCTTGTCGCGCGGGTTCCGCGTGACCATCAATTGCACGCTGTTCAATAGCGAGCCGTCGGAAGAGATCGCGGACTTCTTCGATTTCGCGATGTCGCTCGGCATCGAAGGCATCACCGTGTCACCCGGCTACAGCTACCAGCATGCACCGCGCCAGGACGTGTTCCTGGGGCGTACCGAAAGCAAGCAGCTGTTCCGCGACATCTTCAGGCTCGGCAAGGAACGCAAGAGCAAGTGGGTATTCAACCAGTCGTCGATGTTCCTCGACTTCATTGCCGGCAACCAGAGCTACCAGTGCACGCCCTGGTCCAATCCCACCTACAACATCTTCGGTTGGCAAAAGCCCTGCTATCTGCTGGTCGACGAGGGTTATGCCAAGACCTACAAGGAGTTGATGGAAGACACCGAGTGGGACAAGTACGGCGTCGGCATCAATCCCAAGTGCGATAACTGCATGGCGCACTGCGGCTTCGAAGGCAGCGCGGTGAACGATACCTTCGCGCATCCGCTGAAGGCTGCCCGCGTGGCGACGTTTGGCCCGCGCACCGAAGGAGCGATGGCTCCCGATCTGCCGGTGTTGTATGGCGAGCGTGCCGACGCCACCGCGGTGCACATCCCGATCAGCGCCATTCAACGCCGTAGCGCCACTACCGGAGCGGATGCCGGCCACTGACGCCGATGTTCATGCTTGCGTGTGCCCTAGTGCCCGCCCTGATGTGGCTGGGTCTGCTGCTGGTGCCCTGGCGGCCCTGGAGCACGCGCGAGCATCTCGAGGCCGATCCGGCCGCGGGCCAGGCGTTCGATTTCAGCGACGTCACCGTGCTGATTCCCGCGCGCAACGAGGGCGACGTGCTTGGCGTCACCCTCGCGGGTCTGCAAGCGCAGGGGAAGGGGCTCCAGGTCATCGTGGTCGACGACCAGTCCACCGACGCCACCGCCAGCATCGCTGCTGCCTTTCCAGGTACCCGCGTGATCAGCGGCCAGCCTTTGCCGGAAGGCTGGGCCGGCAAGCTATGGGCCCTGGAGCAGGGCAGCAAGCAGGTGCGCACGCCGCTGACCTTGCTGCTGGACGCCGATATCCAGCTGCGGCCGGGCATGCTGGCCACCCTGGTGGCGCACAAGCGCCGCGAACAACGTCAGTTGGTGTCGCTGATGGCCGACCTGCGACGAACCAGTTTCTGGGATCGCCTGCTGCTGCCCGTCTTCGTCTACTACTTCAAGCTGCTCTATCCGTTTGCGTTGTCCAATTCAAAGAGTCGACTGGTTGCGGCGGCGGCAGGCGGCTGCATCCTGGTGGATACGGAGGTGCTGCAGCGTATCGGTGCATTTGCCAGCCTGCGTGATGCCTTGATCGACGATTGCACCCTGGCGCGCCAGGTCAAACAGTCGGGCTATCGCACCTGGCTAGGGCTGAGCCGTGATGTGGTGAGCTTGCGCCCTTACGGCAGCCTGGGGTCGATCCATCAGATGGTGGCCCGTTCGGCGTTCACCCAGCTTGGCTATTCCACCTTGCTGTTGCTGGCGGTGACGGCCGTCTTTGCCCTGGCCTATGGCGCGCCGTTGGCCTTGCTCGCCGCGCCGCAGGTCTGGCCCCTGGCCTTGACCGCGTGGCTGGCCATGACCGCGAGCTACCTGCCGATGCTCCGCTACTACCGGATGTCCCCGCTGTGGGCCCTGCTGCTGCCGCTCAGCGCGACGCTCTATCTCGCCATGACCTGGAGTTCGGCCATCCGTTACTGGCGTGGCGTGCGGTCGCAGTGGAAGGGGCGGGTCTACAACGCCTGATGTCTGCATAGGCCACCCTTGGGAACCTCAAGAAAGCCGAGCCTCCCCCCGTCATTCCCGCGAAAGCGGGAATCCAGCGACTTTCAGCCCCACGAAGCCAAAGGCACTGGATTCCCGCTTTCGCGGGAATGACGAGGACTTTCGTGAGGCTTCCCTCGCGGGGCAGGCACCTCGCAGCCGGATCCCTACGGCAGCGCATGGCCCGGGGCCCGGGTTATCATGCCGGTTTGCGGTTTGCTACCAGGAGCTAGCGAGTGATCATCAATCCCAAGGTGCGTGGCTTTATCTGCATTACGGCTCATCCGGTCGGATGCGAGCGCAATGTGCTTGAACAGATCGACATCACCAAGGCGCAAGGCAGCCTTGGCGACGGTCCCAAGCGCGTGCTGGTGATTGGTGCCTCCACCGGCTACGGCCTGGCCTCGCGCATCACCGCAGCCTTTGGCTATGGCGCGGCCACGCTCGGCGTGTTCTTCGAGAAGCCCAGCAGCGAGACCAAGACCGGCACGGCCGGCTGGTACAACTCCGCCGCGTTCGACAAGCTGGCCAAGCAGGCTGGCCTGTACAGCAAGTCGATCAACGGCGATGCGTTCTCCAACGAGACCCGCGCCCGCGCGATCGAACTGATCAAGAACGAGATGGGCGGCCCGATCGACCTCGTGGTCTACTCGCTGGCCTCGCCGGTGCGCAAGCTGCCGGATACCGGTGAAGTCGTGCGCTCCTCGCTCAAGACCATCGGCGAGACGTTTACCGCCACCTCGATCGACACCAACAAGGACACCGTGGTGCAGGTGTCGGTGGAGCCGGCCACCGAGCAGGAAATCAAGGACACCGTCACCGTCATGGGTGGCGAGGACTGGCAGCTGTGGATCGACGCGTTGAGCGAGGCCGGCGTGCTGGCCAAGCAAGCCAAGACCGTGGCCTATAGCTACGTGGGCACCGAGATCACCTGGCCGATCTACTGGCACGGCACCCTGGGCCAGGCCAAGCAGCACCTGGACAACACCGCGCGTCAGCTGAAGCAGCGCCACGCCGCCGAAGGGCTCGAAGCCTACGTCGGCGTGATGAAGTCGGTGGTGACCCAGGCGAGCGCGGCGATCCCGGTGATTCCGCTGTACGTCTCCATGGTGTTCCGCATCATGAAGGAAAAGGGCCTCCACGAAGGCACCATCGAGCAGATCAATCGCCTGTTCCGCGAGTCCCTGTATCGCAAGGACCACAACGCGCCGACCACGGACGACGAAGGTCGCCTGCGTCTCGACGACTGGGAGCTGCGTGACGATGTGCAGCAGGCCTGCAAGGCGATGTGGCCCACCGTCACCACCGAGAACCTCCCGCAGCTCACCGACTACGCCGGCTACAAGCAGGACTTCCTGCGCCTGTTCGGCTTCGGCCGCGCAGACGTGAACTACGAGGAAGACGTCAGCGCCGATCGTCGTTTCGACTGCGTCGAGCTTTGATCGACGTTTGAGAGAATCCGCACAAAAAAGCTCGTCATTCCCGCGAAAGCGGGAATCCAGCGGCTTTCGACCCGTTTGAGACAAAAGGCACTGGATTCCCGCTTTCGCGGGAATGACGGTGAGGGTGCTCTGATCCTCCTCGCAGGATCAATAGACCGCACGTCCAGCGCCCCAAAAGCTAAGCTGCGCCCATGACCACTGCCATCGTCTGGTTCCGCCGCGACCTGCGTCTCGCCGACCATCCTGCGCTGAGCGCCGCCTGTGCCGCGCATGATCTTGTGTTGCCGCTGTATATCCATGCGCCGGAGGAAGAAGGCGACTGGAGGCCCGGCGGCGCCAGCCAATGGTGGCTGCATCACTCGCTGGCCGCCTTGCAGGCGCAGCTGGCTGAGCGGGGCGTGTCGCTGCATATAAGACAAGGCGACAGCCTTGCCGTGCTCCGGCAGCTGCTCGCGCAAACCGGCGCCACGGCGGTGTATTGGCATCGGCTTTACGAGCCGGCCGCCATTGCACGAGACCGTGACATCAAGGCGGCCCTGCGCGAACACGGGGTGCAAGCGCAAAGCTTCAATGCCGCGCTCTGGTGCGAGCCCTGGCAGATCGAAACGAAGCAGCAGGCGCCGTATCGCGTATTTACGCCTTTCTGGCGCAGCCTGCGCACCGAGTTGGGCAACCCCCAGCCCTTGCCGGTGCCATCAAGCTTGCGTGGCATGGAAGTGGCGGGTGGCACGCCGTTGGAGGCCTTGGGGCTATTGCCACGGATTCCCTGGGACCGTGGCCTGGGTGAAGCGTGGCGGCCGGGCGAGCAGGGCGCACAGGAACTGCTGGAGATCTTTGCCGACGATGCCATCGCCGACTATGCGCAGGCACGTGATTTGCCATCGCGCCACGGCACCTCGCGGTTGTCGCCGCATCTGCATTTCGGCGAAATCTCGCCGCGGCAAATTCATCGCCAGTTGGCGGATCGGGTAGCGGCCACGGATGCCCGGCGTCGCCCGGACATCGAGCCCTATCTGCGCGAACTGGGCTGGCGCGAATTCGCACACCATCTGCTTTACCACTTTCCAGACACGCCCACGGCGAACTTCAATCCACGCTTCGACGGCTTCCATTGGGCAGCGCAGGATGACGCATGGCTGGAGCGCTGGCAGCGCGGTCGCACCGGCATTCCGCTGGTGGATGCCGGTATGCGCGAACTCTGGCATACCGGCTGGATGCACAACCGCGTGCGCATGATCGTCGCCAGCTTCCTGTGCAAGAACCTCAGGCAGCATTGGCGTCACGGCGCCCGTTGGTTCTGGGACACCCTGGTGGACGCCGACCTGGCCAACAACACGCTGGGATGGCAGTGGGTGGCGGGAAGTGGCGCCGATGCCGCGCCGTACTTTCGTGTGTTCAATCCGGTGACCCAGGCGCAGAAGTTCGACCCTCAGGGGCAGTATCTGCGCCGATGGCTGCCCGAGCTTGCCACGGCGCCGCCACCCCTGCTGCACGAGCCGTGGAAGGACGCGGCGCTACTCAAGCGCAGCGGTTACCCCGCGCCCATGGTCGATCTGGGCGCCACGCGCGTCGCTGCACTCGACGCTTATCGCAGCATGCGCGGCGGCTAGCTCAGCCTTTCGTCTCAGGTATCTCGACGCGCTTCTTGGCGGCGTCACCGCGTCGAAGCAGCCACGCCAGCACCGGCGGCGTAACCATCGCCGTGAGCAGCGACATGGCTACGATGATCGCGTAAATGCGGTCGGTGAACACGCCGGCGGTCAAGCCGAGGCTGGCAATGACCACGCCCACTTCGCCTCGCGGCACCATGCCGAAACCCACGATGGTGGCGCTGCGCCGGCCTAGCGATAGCGCGCCGAGAAAGCCGCCGATCAACTTGGAGGCAATGGCGATCAACGTCACCACCAGCAACATGATCTCGGTTTCCACATTGGCCAGCAGGTGCAGGTCGATCTTGCTGCCGGTGACGACGAAGAAGAATGGCGTGAGCAGGGCGAGCAGTGGCTGCGTCTGCTTTTCCAGCGTGTGCTGTTGGCGTGTCTCCGACGCGATCATGCCGGCAAGAAACGCGCCGATGATGGCGGCCAGACCGAAACGGGTGGAGACATAAGCCAGGCCCAGGCATAGCGCCAGCACGATGGCCAGCGCCGACTGCGGATTCCGTGGCTTGTCCAGCCAGGCGGAATTCCAGCGCATCACGCGGGCGCCGCCGATGCCAATCACCGCGATGAAGCCGATCGCGCCAACCAGCACCGTCAGCAGGTGGAGCAGGTCGAAGCCTTCGCCGCCCTGCAGGGACACCACCACGCCAAGCAGCAGCATGGCGAGGATGTCGTCAATGACTGCCGCGCCCAGGATCACCTTGCTCTCGACGCGTTGCAGTGCCCCCAGTTCCTGTAACACGCGAGCCGTGATGCCCGCCGATGTGGCGACAAACGCCGCGGCGACGAACAACGAGCGACTCCAGTCGAAGCCGCTGCCATGCGCCCACAGGCTGCCCATGCCAAACGGCACCAGGACGCCCAGCACGCCGACCAGGAAGGCCACCTTGCCGACCTTCTTCAGATCCTCCAGGCGCGTTTCCAGGCCCACCGAGAACAGCAGCAGGACGACGCCGACTTCGGCCAGCACGTCGAGCGGTGTGCCTGTTGCGATCTGCTCGGGCACGATCCAGCCGAGCACCGAGGGGCCGACCACGCAGCCCGCCGCAATCTCGCCGACGACGCCAGGGAGCTTCAGTCGCTGCGCGATCTCGCTGCCGATCTGGGCAGCCACGAACACGATGAAGAGCGTAAGCAGAATGTCGCCGGCGTGGTGCATGCAGATGAACTTGGCAGCTGGACTATGCCTCGCATGCTACATGCTTGGACGGCCATCGCGGTCTATTCGCCAGCGCGAGCCCCTCGCGAAGAACGTTCCGCAGGCAGGCGGCTGAATACCCAGCTGGCAGTGGCCGTCACCACGCCGAGTAGCAGCACGGTCCAGCGGAATGCCGGGATATAGTCTTCGGGTGTGTGGCCTTTCAGCAACGCTTCCATCAGCAACGAGGCCAGTGCGATGCCGAAGCTCATCGACAGGTACTGCGCGGTGGAGGCCATGGACGAGGCCATCGATGCGTATTTCACATCCAGGTCGTTGTAGATCAGCGTGTTCATGGCGGTGTACTGCATGCCCATGAAGCCACCGTAGACGAAGACCATCGATGCGATCAGCCACATCGGCGAGCCTTTGCCGAGCAAGGCAAACGATGCCAGCAGCAGCGCCACCATCAGGGTGTTCGCGAATAGCAGTCGGCGGTAGCCGACGCGACTGAGCAGGCGATTGATAAACCACTTCGCCGCAATCGAGCCCATGGCCTGCGGCACCATCATCAGGCCCGCCATCAGCGGCGACCAGCCGCATCCAATCTGCAGGAACAGCACCAGCAACAGGAACATGCCCGACACGCCCAGGCGGGTAAACAGGTTGCCAGCCAACGATACCCATACGCTGCATACGCGCAACAAGCTGAGGTCGGCCACCGGATGGTCGGTGCGGCGGCTATGCCATACATAGATGGCGCCGAAGACGATGGCCAGCACGCCATACGTGGCAATCCACAGCCATTGCCCGCCACCACCGCTGGCCACTTCAGAGGCGGTCAGCAACATGGCGGATGCCGCGGCAAACAGCAGGAAGCCCATGAAGTCGAAGCGATGCACGTCGTCGACGCGGTAGTCCGGCATGCTTTGTCGATTCATCCACATGCCGATCAGGCCGACCGGCACGTTGATCAGGAAGATCAGCCGCCAGGTCGCGTACTGCGCCAGCGCGCCGCCGAGCAGGGGGCCGAGCACCGAGCCCAGCAATCCCACGGTTGCCACCGTGCTCATCGAGCGCACGAAGTCGCGCTTGTCGATGCTGCGCACGAGGACATAACGCCCCACCGGCATCAGCGCCGCGCCGCCCAGGCCTTGCAGCACGCGCGCGGCCACCAGTTGCGGCAGGGTCTGGGCAATGCCGCAGAGCAGTGAGCCGATGGTGAAGGTGGCGATCGCCGCGGCAAAGATGCGTCGCGTGCCGAAACGGTCACATAGCCAGGGGCTGGCCGGAATGAAGATGGCCAGGGTCAGCACATAGCTGGTGAGCGCAGTGCGCATGCCCAGCGGCGTGACCTTGAGCGCCTGGGCCATGGCGGGTACGGCCGTGTTGACGATGGTGGAGTCCAACGCCTGCATGAAGAAGGCGGCTGCCACCAGCCAGATCAGGCCGCGATACCGTTCCCGCGATGACAGGGGTTCGGTGGTCGTTTGCGGTCCCGCGTCTTCCGGTGATGGCGAGACGGGCAGGGCTGCCTCCGTAGCGGTGATGTTCTCGGGCATGGCCTCTTATGATACCTGCTGCGGCGGCTTGCTTTTGCACAACGCCACGTCCAAAGTCATGGCTGTTTCAGTTTAGAACCAGTTCGCTGTGGCTGCTTCGATGGCCGTCACGGCGGACAGATCAAGATCGCAAGCGATCACATCGACCAGGCGCGTCGGGGCGGCTCCGTCCCGACGCGTCGTCTTTTGTGATCACCGGCACGCCGGCGCCGTTTGCGCCAACGGACAGGAGTCATCATGAGCAGCAAGCCATCCATCGTTGTTTCCCGCCTGGACCTGGAGCGCATCGAAGCGCTGCTGGAGCGCATGCCGCCCGCGCAAGCCGCCCAGTACGACGCCTTGCGCGGCGAACTGGATCGGGCCGACGTGGTTGAACCGACGGCGGTGCCGGCGGACGTGGTGACCATGAACTCGGTGGTCACCTTCAAGGACGAAGGCATTGGCGAAGAGCTGACGGTGAGTCTGGTCTACCCCTCCGCGGTACGGGCCGACGGCACCGTGTCCATCCTGGCGCCGATCGGCAGCGCCCTGCTTGGCTTGACCCGAGGTCAGCAGATTGACTGGCCCACGCCCGATGGCCAACAGCGCCGGCTCCGCGTGCTGGAGATCGCGTACCAGCCGGAGGCGGCCGGCGATCTGCATCGCTAGGCCCGCCATTGGCGTGACGATCATGTGTATTCGTGTGGAAAGCCCGGATATCGGACCGGCGATGAAGCAGAAACGGGCCGCGACTCGTTAAACTTCGGCGCATGAGGACCTCCGCATGAGCCAGAACCCGGCCCACGAATGGCAAGCCCGCGCGCTCGAGCTGCGGGAAAAGATCGAACGCGCCAACTATCGTTACCACGTACTCGACGATCCGGAGATCACCGATCTCGAGTACGACCGCATGCTGCGCGAGCTGGAGTCGCTGGAAGAAGCACATCCTGCCTTGGCGACGTCCGACTCGCCCATGCGCCGCGTGGGTGCGCGGGCGCAGGGAGGGTTTGCCGAAGTCCGCCACGCCATCCCCATGCTGTCGCTCAACAACGCGTTCGAACAGGAAGGCGAGGGCGAGCGCGAGCGTTTTCGCGAAGTAGCCGATTTCGAGCGACGCATCGAACAGACGCTCGACCGTCGCAGTCCGGTGTTCTCGGTGGAACCCAAGCTCGATGGCCTGGCCATCAGCCTGCGTTACGAAGACGGTATCTTCATGCAGGGCGCCACGCGTGGCGATGGTGAGACCGGCGAGGATGTCACCGCCAACCTGCGTACGGTGCGGGCGATTCCACTGCGCCTGCGTGGCGAGGGCTGGCCGCGTGTGCTGGAAGTGCGCGGCGAAGTGATCATGCTGCACAAGGATTTCGAGGCCTTCAATGCGCATGCTCGCGCTGCCGGGGAAAAGACCCTGGCCAATCCGCGCAATGGTGCGGCAGGTTCGTTGCGCCAGCTCGATCCGGCCATTACGGCCAAGCGCAAGCTGAGTTTCTTCGCCTATGCCGTCGGCGAGGTACAGGGCGGCGACTTGCCGCCTACCCATTCGAAGACGCTGGCCGCGCTGCGTGAATGGGGTTTTCCGGTGTCGCCCGAGGTCGGTACGGCGCACGGCTTCGACGGGCTGATCAAGTACTACCAGCGCATTGGCGCCAAACGCGATGCCTTGCCCTACGACATTGACGGCGTGGTCTACAAGCTGGACGACTATGCCGGCCAACGCGCGATGGGTTTTGTATCGCGCGCGCCACGCTGGGCGATCGCGCACAAATTCCCGGCGCAGGAGCAAACCACCACGGTCGAGGCCATCGAGATCCAGATCGGCCGCACCGGCGCCGCCACGCCGGTGGCGCGCCTGGCACCGGTGCAGGTGGCGGGTGTCACGGTCACCAACGCCACTTTGCATAACGCCGACCAGGTGGCGCGTCTCGACGTACGCGTGGGCGATACGGTGATCGTGCGCCGCGCCGGCGACGTCATTCCCGAAGTCGTGCGCGTGATGCCCGCGCTGCGTCCAGCGCATACGCATCCCTGGCATATGCCATCGCATTGCCCGGTATGTGGTTCGGCCCTGTTGCGTGAAGAGGGCGAGGCCGCCTGGCGTTGCTCCGGCGGCTTGATCTGCCCGGCGCAGCGCAAGGAAGCGCTGATCCACTTTGCCGCACGCCGGGCCATGGATATCGAAGGCATTGGCGAGCGCTTCGTCGATGCGCTGGTGGATTTCGGTTATGTGCATACGCCGGCCGATCTGTATCGCCTCACGCTCGAGGATTTCCTCGAGATGAAGCGTCGGGCGGACGAGCGCGATGGCAGCACGCCGGAAACCGTCAAGCAGGGCAAGGTCGCCACCAAATGGGCCGAGAACCTGATCGAGGCGATCGAGGCCAGCAAGCGCACCACCTTGCCGCGCTTCCTGTTCGGCCTGGGCATCATGCATATCGGTGAAAGCACGGCCAAGACGCTGGCCGCATGGCTAGGCAGCCTGGCGATGATTCGCCGCATGCCAGAGACTATCCTGCGCGTGCTGCCCGACATCGGCCAGGAAGTGGCGGCATCGATTGCCGGCTTCTTCGCGCAAGAGGGCAACCAGAAGGTGGTTGACGCCTTGCTGGCCGCAGGCATCGAATTTGCTGACGAGACGCATCCGTCGCCGAAGTTGCGCGGCCGGCTCGACCTGGCGGTGCTGCTGGACATGGCCGGCATCAACAAGGTGGGACCCAAGAGCACCAAGCTGCTGGGCGAACATTTCCGCACGCTGGACAAGCTGATCGCTGCGGGAGCGTCGCATTGGATCGTGGCGGGTCTGCCATCCGCGGCGGCGACCCATCTCGAAGCCTTCCTCGCTGACGACAAGAACGTGCAGCCGTTGCGGGAGGCCGATGCCGCCATGCAGGAACTGCTCGCTGCCGTTCCTGCCGCATCGGCCGCATCGAGCGCGCCACTGGAAGGTCAAACCGTCGTGCTGACCGGCACCCTACCCACGCTTAGTCGCGATGAAGCGAAGGAGCGGCTGGAGGCACTCGGTGCCAAGGTGGCCGGCTCGGTGTCGAAGAAGACCAGTTTCGTCGTGGCGGGTGAAGCCGCGGGCTCCAAGCTCGACAAGGCGCACGAACTTGGCGTGGAAGTCTGGGACGAGGCTCAGCTGCTTGCCTTGCTGGCCAGGCACGAGGGCGCGTCATGAGCCTGCATCTGTCGGGACGCCTGCATCTGCGTGCGCGCCTGAATGCGTTGATCCGTGCGTATTTTGCGGAACGCGCCGTGCTGGAAGTGGAGACACCGATCCTCTCCGCCGCCGGCAACACCGAACCGAATATCCAGAGCTTCAGCACCGCGTTCAGCGGTCATGTCGATGCAGGTTCGCGAGAGCGCTGGCTGCGTACCTCACCGGAGCACCCGCTGAAGCGCCTGCTCGCCACGGGCGTGGGTGACTGCTACGAACTGGGACGCGTGTTTCGCAATGGCGAGGCCGGCGGGCGCCACAATCCCGAATTCACCATGCTGGAGTGGTACCGCGTCGGCTGGGATCACCATCAGCTGATGGAAGAGACCATCGGGCTGGTGGAAGCGTCGTTGGCGATGGTGGGACGGCGGGCCGAAGTGCTGGTCGAGGGCTACCGGCAGCTGTTCATCGACGAGCTCGGCATCGACCCGATGCATGCGCCCATCGATGAACTGCATGCCGTCCTGCACGAATACAACATCGACCCCGAAGGCCTGACCCGCGATGACTGGCTCGACCTGATCATCACGCACAAGCTGCAGCCAGCGTTTCCACGCGATCGCATTACCGTTATCCATGACTATCCGGCGTCGCAGTGCGCGCTGGCCAAGGTTCGCCCTGGCGATCCGCCGATGGCCGAACGCTTCGAGTTGTATCTGGGGCGCTACGAGTTGGCCAATGGCTACCATGAACTCAACGACGCGACGGAGCAGCGCCGCCGTTTCGAGCGCGACAACGAGGTGCGACGCGGGCGCGGGCAGCAGGCCATTCCCATCGACGAACGCCTGCTCGAGGTGCTCGACGCCATGCCCGACTGTGCCGGTGTGGCGCTGGGCATCGAGCGCCTGCTGATGTGCCTGGTCGGCACCGACGCGATTGCCGACGTGCTGACCTTTCCGTTTGCCGAGGCCTGATCGCGTGACGTCGCCGTTGTTGCCGGCCATCCACCATGTGGCGCTGATCTGCTCGGACTATGCGCGCTCGAAAGCCTTTTATAGCGAGACGCTCGGCTTTCGCATCATCCGCGAGGTGCATCGCGAGGCGCGCAATTCGTGGAAGCTCGACCTGGAAGTGAGTCCCGGGGTAAGTCTGGAGTTGTTTTCCTTTCCGCAGCCACCGCCGCGTCCGTCGCGACCGGAGGCGCAAGGGCTGCGCCATCTGGCGTTCGCCGTGCCGGATATCGACGCCGTCGTCGCCACCTTGCACGACCGCGGCGTGGCCTGCGAACCGATCCGCGTGGACGAATACACCGGGCGGCGCTTCACGTTTTTTGCCGACCCGGACGGGCTGCCGATCGAATTGTACGAGCAGTAGCTGTGCGGCGGTGGCTTCCCTGATGCCCGACCGAGTGACCTACTTCAGTCCCGTCATCCCCGCGAACGCGGGAATGACGGATAGGAAGGGGCGCGGCCTAGTCCCGCGTCTCCAGCACATACCGATAAATCAACCCGCCCACCGCGCCGCCAATCAGCGGAATCAGCCAGAACATCCACAGCTGCTGGATCGCCCAGCTACCCTGGAATACCGCCACGCCGGTGCTGCGTGCCGGATTCACCGACGTATTGGTGATGGGAATCGAGATCAGATGGATCAAGGTGAGCGTCAGGCCGATGGCCAGCGGCCCAAAGCCGGCGGGCGCACGCTTGTCGGTGGCGCCATGGATCACGATAAGAAAGAACGCGGTGAGCACGAACTCCGCCACCATGCATGCATGCAGCGAATAGCCGCCGGGCGAGTGATCGCCGAAGCCGTTGGAGGCGAACCCTGCACTGGCATCAAAACCAGCCTTGCCGCTGGCGATCGTATAAAGCACCGCACCTGCGGCGAGACCGCCGATCACCTGGATGATGATGTAAGGCACTACATCCTTGGCCGGAAAACGGCCGCCAGCGCACAGGCCCAGGGTGACGGCCGGATTGAAATGGCCGCCTGAGATGTGGCCTACGGCATACGCCATGGTCACCACGGTGAAGCCGAAGGCGAGGGCGACACCGGCAAAGCCGATGCCCAGCTCGGGAAAGGCCGCAGCGAAGATCGCACTGCCGCAGCCGCCAAAGACCAACCAGAAGGTACCGAAGAACTCGGCCCCCAAACGCTTGCCCATACTCATAAGGACTCTCCTTGCCAGAGTTTCAAAGGGAACGTCGAACGCGTCCTGCATGACTTCCTATTGCGGTCCTGATTCGGTGCCTGCGCAGGGACATGGGTCCGAGCGGGCCTAGGCTAGCAAAACTCGATGACATCCGGCCTAGGAAGGTTCCTAGCGATGCCATATGGGTGAAGCGGCTGCCTGCTGCTCCCCGGGTCATGAATGCCGCTGGCAGGCGTCCGAATTCACGAAAAATTTCATCGGGCGGGGCCTTGTTGGGGCCTGTGCTTGGTGTATGGTTTCGCGTCGCCTTCACCTAGCCTGCAGGACCGCCGATGTCGCAAGTCTTCACGCCCGTCTCATCGCCCGCAGCCGTTAACCGCACTCTGGGCGGCAGCGATATCAAGACGCTGGTACTGGCGTCGCTGGGTGGCGCGCTGGAGTTCTACGACTTCGTGGTGTTCGTGTTCTTTGCGCTGCCACTGAGCAAGCTGTTCTTTCCGCATGACACCGCGCCCTGGCTGGCTCAGCTGCAGGTCTACGGCATCTTCGCCGCCGGCTACCTGGCCCGTCCGCTGGGCGGCATCGTGATGGCGCATTTTGGCGATCGCCAGGGCCGCAAGCGCATGTTCACGCTGAGCGTGTTCCTGATGGCCTTGCCGACGCTGGCGATCGGCTTGCTGCCGGTCTACGCGTCGGTCGGCGTGCTGGCTCCGCTGCTGTTGCTGCTGATGCGAGTGGTGCAGGGCATTGCGATTGGTGGCGAGGTGCCGGGCGCCTGGGTGTTCGTGGCCGAACATGCACCCCGCGGGCGCGTGGGCTTCGCCTGCGCCTGTCTCACCTCGGGCCTGACCGTGGGCATCCTCATTGGCTCGCTCACCGCGGCATGGATCAATCACCATCTGTCGCCTGCCGACGTGCTGGGCTGGGGCTGGCGCTTGCCGTTCCTGCTCGGTGGCGTGTTCGGCTTTGTGGCCGTGTGGCTGCGCCGCTGGCTTAGCGAAACACCCGTATTTGCAGCGTTGCGCGAACGCAAGGCGCTGAGCCGCGAATTGCCGCTGCGCAAGGTGCTCACCGGCCATCGCGGTGCCGTGGCGCTGTCGATGGCGGTGACCTGGATGCTCACCGCGGCGATCCTGGTGTTGATCCTGATGTTGCCCAGCCTGGCGCAGAAGTCGTTCGGCATCGCCGCCGATACGGCGTTCCTCGGCAATAGCCTGGCCGCACTCGGCCTGTGCATCGGCTGTCTTGCCTATGGCTGGCTGGTCGACCGCATCGGCTCGGCGCGGGCGCTGTTGGTCGGGTCGCTGGCACTGGTAGCCACCACGTATGCGCTGTTTGCGGATCTTGCGGCCGGCGGCACGCACTTTCTCTCGCTGTATGCGCTCACCGGCTTCCTTGTCGGTGCCGTAGGCGTGATCCCGACGGTCATGGTGGCGGCCTTTCCCGCGCCGATCCGCTACTCGGGCATTTCGTTTGCCTACAACGTGGCCTATGCCGTGTTTGGCGCCAGCACGGCGACCTTGATCGGCTACCTTGCCGAGCGCGCGGGACCGATGGCGCCAGCGCACTATGTGGCGATGACGGCGGTGGTGAGCGTAGTGGTGGCGGTGTGGTTGATGCGGGTGCCGCCTTCGGCGGACCTGGAGTTGGCGCGGTAGGTCGACTGGCGCCGCTGCTTCGGCTCCTTCTCCCTGCCGGGGAGAAGGTTGGGATGAGGGGCGGGGCTTGCGACAGCGCGACAACTGAGCGTTGTCGCCAGGGTGCCGCTTACGCAGCGGGCGTTCCGAACCGCTGCCGCGGTCCGGGTCACTTTTCTTTTGCTGGCCCAAAAGAAAAGTAACCCAAAGAAAATGGCCTGAAGAGCTCATAGCATTACGCTGGATGCGAGCCTGACGGGTGTGGCCAGCCAGATCGGTGGCGGCCCACGGCCGACACACAGCGGCTACACCGCAACGCGCCATAGCGCAGAGGGCTTAAAGCGTGGGTGGTGTCGTGGTCTGGTGAGCGTCGGGATGCCGCGGGCGTTGCGACCGTAGGACTGACCTGCTTTAAGTCCTCACCGCTATGGCGCGTTGCGGTGTAGCCGCTGTGTAGCGGCCTTGGGTAGCAAACGATCCGATCGCCCAGACCTTCCAACGCTTCTATCCAACGGAGTGCTACCAGCTCTAAAGGCCATTTCTTTGGGTTACTTTTCTTTGGGCCAGCAAAGAAAAGTGACTCGGCTGCCGGCAGGCAGTCGAAACGCCCGCTGCGTAAGCGGCAACCTGGCGATATCGCTCGGTCATCGCGTGACCGCGAGCACCCGCCCCTCATCCCAGCCTTCTCCCCGGAGGGGAGAAGGAGCACAAGCCGCCGGAAGGCAGTCGAAACGCCCGCTGCGTCCCACAGGGACTTCCTTCGGTCGTAAGCGGCACGCTGGCCATCACGCTCAGTTGTCGCGCTTCCGCGAGCACCCACCCCTCATCCCGACCTTCTCCCCAAAGGGAAGAAGGAGCACAGCGCAGCGCTTACGGACTCCAGTGGCGAATCGATGGCCTAAAACTCCAACTCCTGCGCCGCACACAAGTAATCCACCATCGGCGCCACGCGCTGGAAGGTCCCGACAACCCAGGGCAGCAATTCCTTCGAGCAGGCCAAGGCCTCATCAAAGCCCTCGCCGCAGGCGAAGTCCCTGCGCTTGATGTCGTCGATCAGTTCGTGGTTCGGGTCGAAGCCGCGTGGTGGGCGGGTGAGTGATTCGCCCCAGAACGTGAAGTGATCGCGAAACGACTTGCTGCGCGTGGCGCGCTTCCACGCCTCGGGGTTGTCGGCCATGAAGTCGCGGATGCGCTTGAGGGCGTCGGACTCCGGATGCCACATGCCGCCGCCGGCAAAGCAATCGCCCGGCTGGATGTGGATGTAGAAGGAGGGTGCGGGAATCTCGTGGCGGCGCTCGTGGAAGAAGCGCGAGCCTTGCCATGGCTTGTACGGCTGCTTGTCGTTGGAGAAGCGCGTGTCGCGGTAGATGCGGAACAGCGAGCCGCCGTTCTTGCGCGGGTCGGCCCGGTAGTGCGGGCTGATCTTGGCCAGTGGCGCCTGCAGGTCGGTGATCAAGGCCAGGAACGGCTCGCGCACGTGGCGCTCGTAATCGTCCTTATGGTCCTGGAACCACTCGCGGCTGTTGTTGCGCGCCAGCGAGCGCAGGAAACGGAAGGTGGCAGGGGTGAAATAGGCAGTCGGCATAAGCTTGATCGGCTATCAGACGGAAAGAGGGGCGAACTCGGTGGCCAGCATCTCGCCCCAGAGCTGCAGTTGATCCAGCAGGGGCAGCTTCGCCTGGTTGGCAGCGTCGGCACGCAGCTCGGCGATGCGGGCGAAGTAGTCGTCCAAGGTGAGGTTGGTCAGCGGCGTGGGCTTGAACAGCCGCTCGCGGCAGAACTCGTTCCAGCGCACCTGTTCGTCGGCGCTGAGCGTCTCGGGCCAGTTGCGGGCGCGGTAGCGGAACAGCAGCTCGGGATAGCGCGGGTCGCGGAAGGGGAAGGCGCGTTCGCTCAATTGCTCCGGCGGCGTGGCCCGCACGTCTGCCAGTAGCCGCTTGTCCGAGTCCGGCAGGAAGCCGCCATAGATCGCCAGTTCAGGGTCTTGCGGCGGTGGCAGCTCGGCTGCGCGTTGGAAGACCCGGCGCAACTTGTCCTTGAGGCCGTCGGCCGCCGCCAGCATGTCGCGATGGGCCTGGATACGCTCCAGGTCGATCTGCAGGCGCTCCAGGTCGACACCTTTTAGCACCGACAGCGGTGCCAGCGCCGGGGCGCGATTGGCCCGCACGGTACGCAGGGGGATGCGCGTCACGCCTTCGGGAAGGTCGGCGCGCGAGGTGAAGACGCGGTCCGCGATCTCCTCTTCATTCAGCGCCAGCAGCTCGGACGGATCGGAGGCCAGGTCGTAGACGATGATCTCGGTCGGGCGGCTGGGGTGGGCGGCGAGCGGCGCGACCACCGCCAGGCAGTGCCGGCTGGACGGGTAGCGCGAGGACACGTGCACCACCGGCGTCATGCTGGTCACATCGAGCAGCTCGAACGCGCGCTGCTTGCGGCGCAGGCTCAGATACCAGTCCCATAGCCGCGGCTGGCGTATGCGGATAAGCCGGGCCAGGCCGATCAGCGCGTGTACGTCCGAGAGCGCGTCATGCGCGCGTTCCTGCTGCAGGTGATTGGCCGTGGCCAGGTGCTCCAGCTTGAAGCTCGGCGTGCCATCGTCGCGCTGCGGCCACACGATGCCTTCCGGCCGCAGGGCCTGGCACATGCGCACGAGGTCGATCAGGTCCCAGCGGGAGTTGCCGTTCTCCCACTCGCGCCCGTACGGCTCGTAGAAGTTCCGGTAGAACAGCTGGCGGCTGACCTCATCGTCGAAGCGCAGTGAGTTGTAGCCCACGCCACAGGTACCCGGCTGGGCCAGCTGCTCGTGCACGCGCGCCGCGAAGTCGGCCTCGATCACGCCCTCGCGCTCGGCTTGCTGGGGCGTGATGCCGGTGATCAGGCAGGCCTCGGGGTGCGGGGGCATCTCGCGCGGGGGCTTGCCGAAGAACATCACCGGCTCGCCGATGATCTCCAGGTCCATATTGGTGCGGATGCCGGCGAACTGCACCGGGCGGTCGCGCCAGGTGTCGGCGCCGAAGGTTTCGTAGTCATGCCAGAAGAAGGTCTGCATGCCGCGATCATCGCATGCCGTCGATGGGGGCTTCACGCCCGCGGCACGGCCCGGGCGGTAGGCGGGGGCCGCGTCGGGGCGGCTATTTGCCGCCTGCTGCTAGACTGCGCGTCCAGGAGGGCGCATGAGCCAAGCGAACGAAGAAAATCTGATCTGGATCGATCTGGAGATGACCGGGCTGGATACGGATGCCGATTCCATCCTCGAGATCGCCACCATCGTCACCGACCGGGACCTTCGCATCCTTGCCGAGGGGCCGGTGTTTGCGATCCGGCATCCGCTGGAGCGCCTGGAAGGCATGGACGCGTGGAACCGCAACCAGCACCGCAAGTCGGGCTTGTGGGACCAGGTGGTGGCCTCGGACGACGACCATGCCGCCGCCGAGCAGGCCACGCTCGATTTCCTCAAGGTGTGGGTGCCCCAGGGCAAGTCGCCCATGTGCGGCAACTCGATCTGCCAGGACCGTCGCTTCCTGCATCGCGAAATGCCGCGTCTGGAGCGTTTCTTCCATTACCGCAACCTCGACGTGTCCACGCTCAAGGAGCTGGCCCGGCGCTGGGCGCCTTCGATCGGCAAGGGTTTTTCCAAGGAATCCGCGCATACGGCGCTGTCGGATATCCGCGATTCGATCGACGAACTGCGCTATTACCGCCAGTTCATGGGCCCGCTGGGCGGCGAGTCCTGAGCGCTCAAGCTGCGTGTCGCGTGTCATGCCTTACCGGATGGGGGAGTAACCATGTCGATTGATCTGTTCGCCCCCGTACTCGACTGCGCTGGCCGGCCTTTGCGGCTCGACCGTCCGCGCGTGGTCGGCATCCTCAATGTCACGCCCGATTCGTTCTCCGATGGCGGCAGCCATGCCAGCGTGGAACAGGCCGTGGCGCATGGGCTGCGTATGGTCGAGGAGGGCGCGGACATGCTCGACATCGGCGGCGAGTCCACGCGGCCGGGCGCCGACGATGTGTCGATCGAGGACGAGCTGAGCCGCGTGGTGCCCGTGCTGGAGCAGCTCGCTGCACGCACCACGGTGCCACTGGCCATCGATACCTCCAAGCCGGAAGTGATGCGCGCCGCCGTGGCGGCGGGCGCCGGCATGGTCAACGATGTGTATGCGCTACGGCGCGAAGGTGCGCTCGATGCCGTGGCCGCGCTCGGCGTGCCGATGTGCCTGATGCATATGCAGGGCGAGCCGCGCAGCATGCAGGCTGAGCCGCACTATGACGATGTGGTCGGTGAAGTGCATCGCTTTCTTACCGATCGCCTGTTCGCTTGCGAGCTGGCCGGCATCGATCGGCGCAAGGTGATGGTCGATCCCGGTTTCGGCTTCGGCAAATCGCTGGAACACAATCTGGCACTGCTGCGCGCGCTGGAACGCTTCGCGAACCTGGGCAGTGGCGTCTACGTCGGCCTGTCGCGCAAATCGATGATTGGCGCGATGACCGGCAAGACCGCGCCGGCGGAACGCGCTGCCGGCTCGGTCGCCGCCGCCCTGATTGCCGTGCAACGCGGGGCGCGCATCGTGCGTGTGCACGATGTCGCCGCCACCGTGGACGCGCTGGCCGTATGGCATGCCGTGCAGGCCGGCGATACGCCCGAGCGCCGAGATACCAAGCCCACCCAGCCACGTTGGCCGGACGACGAGTAATCACTGCATTCAAGTGGCATTGCGCGGCTTTCGACACGCGCGGCCCCGGAGTTGAACCATGACGCAACGCAAGTATTTTGGAACGGACGGTATTCGCGGACTCGTCGGCCAGTGGCCGATCAGCGCGGATTTCATGCTGAAGCTGGGTCGCGCCGTCGGCGTGGTGCTGGCCCGCGGTGGCCCGACGCGGCCGAAGGTGCTGATCGGCAAGGACACGCGGGTGTCCGGCTATATGTTCGAGTCGGCGCTGGAAGCGGGCCTGGTCGCCGCAGGTGTCGACGTGGGCCTGCTCGGCCCGATGCCCACGCCGGCCGTGGCCTTCCTCACGCGTTCGCTGCGCGCGGATGCGGGCATCGTGATCAGCGCCTCGCACAACCCGCATCACGACAACGGCATCAAGTTCTTCTCGGCCAATGGCGAAAAGCTGTCCGATGAAGTCGAGATGGCGATCGAGCATGAGCTGGAGCTGGAGTTCACCACGGTAGCGTCCGAACGCCTGGGCAAGGCCATCCGCGTCGGCGACGCCGTGACGCGCTATGCCGAGTTCTGCAAGACCACTGTGGCCGAGGACTTCAGCCTGCGCGGCATGAAGATCGTGCTCGATTGCGCGAACGGCGCCACCTATCAGGTCGCCCCCAAGGTGTTCTCGGAGCTTGGCGCCGACATCACCACCATCGGCGACAAGCCGGATGGCTTCAATATCAATCGCGATGTCGGTTCCACCCATCCGCAGGCGCTGATGCGCGCGGTGGCGGAGCACGGTGCGGATATCGGGATCGCCTTCGACGGCGATGGCGACCGCGTGCAGCTGGTCGATCGCCACGGCACGCTTTCCGATGGCGATGACATCCTGTACGTGCTGGCGTGCAGCTGGAAAAAGCAGGGGCTGCTGCAGGGGCCCGTGGTCGGCACGCTGATGAGCAACTACGGCTTGCAGCTGGCGTTGAAGGGGCTGGGCGTCGAGCTGATCCGCGCCAACGTGGGCGACCGTTACGTGATGCAGCAGCTCAAGGAGCATGGCGGCAACCTCGGCGGCGAAACTTCCGGCCATGTAATGTGCCTGGATCGCGCCACTACTGGCGACGGCATCGTGTCCGCGCTGGCCGTGCTTGAGGTGCTGGTGCATGAGGGCATGGATCTGACCCAGGCCCGACAGGGCCTGCACAAGATGCCGCAGGTGATGATCAACGTGCGCGCCGATGGCGCCCGCGAAGCGCTGCACAGCGATGCCGTGCGCGAGGCGCTGGCCGAGACGGAACGGGCGCTGGCGGGACGTGGGCGCGTGGTGTTGCGCGCTTCGGGTACCGAGCCGCTAGTGCGTGTCACAGTGGAAGCGGCCGACGAGGCCGAGGTGCAGCAGATGGCAGGCTGGCTGGCCGATATCGTAAAATCCGCCGCAGAACGTTCGTGAGCCTGTAAGCAGGTCGCCAAGGATTGGCCCGACGTGCCCCGCCCCTGCGGTGGCGGGATCAAGTGGACCGCACGCACAACCTGGACCAGCCATGAAGAACGTTCCGACGCTCGACATCCGTCGTTATGACTCCGATCGCGCGGCATTTGTCGCCGAACTCGGCGCCGCCTATCGCGAATTCGGTTTCTGCTGCATCAGCGGGCACGGCATTCCGCGCGAACTGATCGACGGCGCTTACGACACGTTCCAGCGCTTCTTCGCGCTGCCGACCGAAACCAAGCTGAGCTATCGGGTCCCCGGCACGGGTGGCGCGCGCGGCTATACGCCGTTCAAGGTGGAAACCGCCAAGGACAGCAAGCACGCCGACCTGAAGGAGTTTTGGCATATCGGTCGCGAGATTCCGCGTGATTCAAAGTTTGCCGAGGTGATGCCGCCGAATATCTGGCCGTCCGAAATCGCGGACTTCCAGCCATACGGCTACGGCCTGTTCGAGGCGCTGGACCAGCTCGGCTCGCGCGTGCTGCGTGCGCTGGCCCTGCATATCGATCTGCCCGAGAACTTCTTCGAGGACAAGACCGACCAGGGCAACTCCATCCTGCGCCCGATCCACTACCCGCCGATCACCGAAGAGAACATCCCGAACGTGCGTGCGGGCGCGCATGAAGACATCAACTTCATCACCCTGCTGGTCGGCGCCAGTGCGGAAGGCCTGGAAGTGCTGACCCGCGACGGCGAGTGGCTGCCGATCACCACCGAGGGCGACGCGATCGTGGTGAACATCGGCGACATGCTGCAGCGCCTGACCAACCACGTGTATCCCTCCACCTCGCACCGCGTGGTGAACCCGCAAAACGACAACGCCCGCAAGCCGCGCTATTCGGTGCCGTACTTCCTGCACCCGAACCCGGACGTCGTGCTCGACCCGCTGCCGCAGACCATCTCCGCCGACAACCCGAGCCGCTACGACACCAGCATCACTTCGCACGAATACCTGATGCAGCGCCTCCGCGAGATCAAGCTGATCTAGGCGGCATTTGCTCCCTCTCCCCTCTGGGCGACCCGAAGGTAGTCCCCGTGGGAGAGAGGGCTGGGGTGAGGGGCCAACCTTGCGACCACGCCGCCTCAAAGCGAGCTTCGATGAAGCCCCTCCGCAAGCACCCACCCCTCACCTCAATCCTCTCCCCAAAGGGGAGAGGAAGTAAAAGCCAAGAGCCGCGCGCCGCACCTCCCTCTCCCCTCCGGGGAGAGGGTTGGGGTGAGGGGCGGGTGCTCGCGACAAAGCCCAAAAATCAACGCCACCCCCGCGCTCTTCCTCCCAGCCGCGCCAGCGCCTCAATCCAAAGAGAGCCTCACGGCAAATTCTCCAACGCCCGATACCTCTTCGATTCCCGCGCCGACAACCACAACGTCAACCGATCCGGCAGCAACTTCATCAACGCCTTGATAAAGCGATTCACGCGCCCCGTCACATGCACCGCCTCACCACGCTCAACCGCCGCATACCCCTCACGCACCACTTCCTCAGCCGTCTGCCACATAAACCCAGGCAGCTGGTTCATCAGCGCACGCGTGCCGGTGACATCGTGAAACTCCGACCAGGTAAAGCCCGGGCAAAGCGCACACACCTGCACGCCAAGGTGCCGATTCTCCAGCGCCAACGATTGCGAAAACTTGATCAGATACGCCTTGCTCGCCGCATACAGCGTATGCCCGGCCGAGCCCGGCACGTGCCCCGCCAGCGACGCCACATTGATGATGCGTCCATAGCCACGCTGCCGCATGCCAGGCAGCAGCCGCCAGGCCAGTTCGGTCGGCGCCGTCATCAGCACCCGGAAAAAAGCCTCATGCACCGGCCAATCCACGGCCTCGAACGTGCCCGGCACGCCATAGCCGGCGTTGTTGATTAGCCAGTCCACGGCAAGACCACGTGCAACCAGTTCATCGCAAAGCGTGACGACGGCGCGTGGCTCGGCCAGGTCGGCCGTGAGTACAGTGACGGCACAACGATGCTGGGTCCGTAATTCCTCGGCAAGCGCCTCCAGGCGGTCGGTGCGGCGGGCAGTAAGCACCAGATCGTGGCCGCGGGCGGCGAGGTCACGGGCAAAGGCAGCGCCGATGCCGGCGGAGGCGCCGGTGATCAAGGTGAGCGGGCGGGCTGGTGGCATCAAGTGGTCTCGTTGTGGTTTGGCCGATTTTTCTCGGCAGAGCAGTGGCTTGTCTGCCCTGCGTTGCCAGTGGCATGGTCCGTCGCTAAGATTTCGCGTTTGTACGCAGGGGAATCATGACATGCGCAAGAAACTCGTCGCCGGCAACTGGAAGATGTACGGAAGCCGCAGCATGGCCGCTGCCCTGGTGGGCGACCTCGTTGCCGCACTGCCTTCCTCCATCGACGTGGCGGTGTTTCCCCCGTTCCCGTATCTGGGCGAACTGGCCAGCCAGCATGTCGGCTCCGGCCTGGGCTTCGGTGCGCAGGACGTGAGCGAGCGTGAGGGGCAGGGCGCCTATACCGGCGACGTGTCCGCCGCGATGCTGGCCGACGTGGGCGCGCAATGGGTGCTGGTCGGGCATTCGGAGCGGCGCCAGTACCACGGCGAGACCGACGCCCTGGTGGCGCGCAAGTTCGCCGCCGCACGCGCCGGCGGCCTCACCCCGATTCTCTGCGTCGGTGAAACGCTGGATGAGCGCGAACAGGGCCTGACCGAGGCGGTGATCGCCCGCCAGCTCAAGGCCGTGATCGAGCTCAATGGCATCGCCAGCTTCGATACCGCGGTCATTGCCTATGAGCCGGTCTGGGCGATCGGCACGGGCCTCACGGCCTCGCCGGAGCAGGCGCAGGCGGTTCACGCGTTCATCCGTAGCCAACTCCAAAAGGAAGATGCTATGATTGCCCGTCTGACTCGGCTGCTTTATGGCGGCAGCGTCAAAGCGGCGAATGCAGCGGACTTGTTCGCGCAGTCGGACGTGGATGGAGGACTGATTGGAGGCTGCTCACTAGTAGCTGCCGAGTTCCTGGGAATCTGCGCTGCGGCGCACTAAGCGCAACGGACCCTTTAGACAAACATGTTCGTCATCTTCAGCGTCTTTTACATCCTGATCGCCGCGGCGATGATCGTGCTGATTCTGCTTCAGCGCGGCGCCGGTGCGGATGCGGGCTCGGGCTTCGGTGGCGGTGCTTCGGCAACCGTTTTCGGTGCACGTGGCTCGGCCAGCTTCATGACCCGCGCGACGGCCGTGCTCGCGGCGCTGTTCTTCCTGCTCAGCCTTGGCATGGGTATTTACCTCAGCCGCCACGGCACTTCGCAGGCAGCGAGCGGTAGCGATCTCGGTGTGATGTCGGGTATTGCCAACAAGCCAGCTGCAACGCAGAATGCGCAGCCCGCCGCTCCGGTCAACGCGGAAATCCCGCAGGCGACCAAGCCGACGGCCACGCAGGGCGAAGTCCCGGCAGCCACCGCACCGGCCAAGCCGGCAGGTGAAGTCCCCGCCGCGACGGAACCGGCAAAGAAAACACAGTAAGACACCTGCCCAGGTGGCGGAATTGGTAGACGCACTACCTTGAGGTGGTAGCGCCGTAAGGCGTGGGGGTTCGAGTCCCCCCTTGGGCACCAACACAGTTTCAGGAAGTATCGGCAGATCTTCTGAAACGCAAAAAACCCGCACTTTGCGGGTTTTTTTGTTTCTATGCGTCTCATCGACCAATACGGGGTCTTGGGCTTTTTGGTGTGGTTTTGGGTGTACTTAGCCTATACATGCCAAGGCGGTTCCTGTGCAGTGCCAAAGCTCGCTGTACAGCTTCCCTCCTTGAGTCGGGGGGCAAGTAGGCACCCCATCAAGTTTCCTGGATGCGAAGTAGTTCGGGAGTCGAAAATCGGCCCGCTTCGTTAGACGAAGGCTGACTGCTGCCTATCAGCAGCCAAAGACCGGGAGCGGCCAAGGCAGGGTGGTTTAACCCGACTGGCCCGTGGATCTAACAAGCGTCAGATTGCGCGTGTCCAGCCTTGGTGAGACCATCCGACCTCCAACAGGGGACATCCAATGCTCAAGGAAGTCGAGCTGCTTTGCAGCGCGCTGGACGAATTTGCGTCCTCCATCCGTTCTAGTATCCCGAACGACAACCCTTTGTCGATTACTTACGGCTGGATCGCCCCGGCGTTGAGCAGGGCCGATCTTGCGTCAATTCCCTCCCAACTCGCCGACGCGCTTCGCGAGAAAAATCCGCAGGAGATCGACGCATCACTCTTGGCACGGATCTCGATGGTTCCGAGCGAACTCAAGCAGTTCCAGGTCAACACGCTGCCGATGATTGCCAACGGAAATGTGCAAGGCGCCATTGCTCCCTTGATGGCGACCATTTTCGGCTTGCGCACCATTATTGAACCGTTAGTTGGCTGGCAGAAACTTGACAGAACCGAGCTTCCGGTCGAGCTCGCGCGTCGCGTCCGAACGGCCAACGCGACCCTCAACAATTTGATGCCAAGCCTCGACGCGTTGAAAGGCCATGTCGAGCTGATTGATCGCGCGCGCGTCACAGCGGATGAGATGCCGCTAGCAATCGAGGAAGTAAACGAACTGCGCGAACAGGTTCGCGGCAACGTAGAATTTGCCAAGAAGCTAGCCGATGAAAGCCTAGCGAAGAACGTCCAGGTCGAACAGGTCGTCGCCTCCCTCACCGAACACGAAGGGCGGGCAGCACAGATTGTGTCGAAGTGCGAAGAGGCTTATCGAATCACGACCACCAAGGGGCTAGCACAGTCGTTTTCAAAGAAGGCGCTCGAGATGCAAATTTCGCTCTACGTCTGGGTGGCTTTGCTGTTGGTTGCGCTAGGTATCGGTGCGGGCGTTGGCGCGCACCGCTTCAACGTCATATCCGAGTTTCTAAGTAAGCCGAACGTCAACCTGCAATTGCTTTGGGTTCACCTCGGACTGGCTGTCATCAGTGTTGGCGCGCCGATCTGGTTCGCGTGGCTCGCAACCAAACAGATCGCTCAGCGATTCAAGATCGCCGAGGATTACGCCTTCAAGGCGTCGGTCGCCATGGCATATGAAGGATATCGTAAGGAAGCGATCAGCTTGGACGAAAAATTCCAGGCGGAGCTATTCGCGTCGGCACTCAAGCGTCTGGACGAAGCTCCAATCCGCCTCGTGGACCAGGCAAATCATGGCAGCCCATGGAGCGAGTTGCTGGCGTCGCCAGCGATTGGGAAGGCTCTCGACGCTGCCCCTGACCTTAAGGATAGGATCTTCGGCCTCGCTAATCTTGCCGTTGAGCGGCTCGCTGGTGGAACAAAGGCCGGAGCTAAGCAGGTAGCAGAGTCGGCATCAACGCCAACCGTCGAATAACGTCTAGAGCATGCTGAGTCGCGGAAAGGTCGTTGGGCTGTTGCCGCTGGTATACGCGCAGTGGATGCGGCACTGGCTGATTATTAGATAGATAACGAGGTCAGGTTAGATAGATAAGGTGATCAGGTTCACTTCTCAGATTGAAGGCTAACGATGGAAGTGAACCTGACCCCGTTTTTCCCAAAGCGCCAGCTACCGATCCATTCAAAAACACAGGGCCGGTCATGAGCGAAGAAGAAGCCGAACACCAGTACGCCAAGATCGCCGTTACGACCCGATTGCCGCCAATGTTCGGTCCTATCGAGAATGGTCAGCGGACGTGGATAAGGGTTGAGGACATTGACTATGACTTGATGGGATACCTCCTGTCGTGCCACCTGATTATCGAGCACTACATGGATGTCTTCTTAAAAACACACTACGGTGACCTCGATTGGGATGCAGCCAAGCCAACCTTCGGCCAGCGAGTGAACCTGCTAACGACATGGTCGTTAGGCCCGCCGTTCAACCCGGTGCAGGCAATCAAGCACTTGAACACTTTGCGCAATCGCCTCGGTCATCGTGTGGACTATCACTTGACGGATGAAGACATGCTGCCGTTTATCCATTACCTAGGTGCTGTGTCTAAGCACGGCGAGCGCGAGCTTGATTTGAATGACAAGTCCCCGAAGAGGGTCTTGGAGCTATTCACTTCCCTCGCGGCTGCCTGCTTTGCGGGCGCCGTCACCAGCGTAGGTGCGGCCGGTCGATAGAGGGATCTAGCGACCACGCTTGGAGCGGTAGTCCTTGATGTCTTCCGGGAGCCAGCGGCGCATACGCTGGCTGGTTTCGATGTGGGGCTTGGGGAAGCCCGGCTTCTTGCTCAGCCGGTTGACGAACGTCCAGCGTGAGATGCGGAAATACATCGCGCAGTCGTCGCTGGTCCACAGGCGATCGGTCGGCAGCTCATTCGCTGCCGGGCCGGCGTCGGCCACCTTCATGGTGGTGGATGCTGGGTCAAGTGGATTACGGGGTCAGGTTCACTTCTCGGGTTGAAGGCAAGCGATAGACGTAAACCTGACCCCATTTCTTGAAATTCGCGTCTATATATAGAGGGTTGGCGTTAATGGAGCTTGCTCGGAAACTTTCTGAGGGCGTGGGATCTTGGCTTCAGTATCAACACGCATGTCACCGAAGTGGCCTGTTCAGCGAAAGGTATCTGGCCGAGCCAATTGGTCAGATTCTTTCAGCCCATACACGGGCCCGCGTAAATGCTGAGTACCATCATCCAGTCCTTGCACCCCTTGCGACTGGTCCCGGCGCGAAACCTTCGGTTGACTTTGTAGTTCTTGAGCCGTATCCGAAGGTGAGTGTTGCTGTGGAATCAAAATGGATCGGTCAAACAAAGCCAAGCGTCCAAAGCATCATGTGGGACTTAATTCGTCTCGAACTGATAGCCCATACCGAAGGAGCCGAATGTTTCTTCGTTTTGGGTGGAATGAGGCGTTCCCTTGACGCTTACTTCAAGCAGAAAATATTCACTGGCCCAAAATTGCCTCACAACCCGATTTTGCACACCAAAACGAACGACAAATTCCAAGTGAATCTGTCGCCGACAGCTGCTTATAGAGTGGCGATGATGAAGAAGATCTTCGCAAAGTATCAGTCGACGGCATTCCCTCACCGGGTCATCGCACGTAGAACTGATCCGTTTCCAGTCGACTGTAAGGCGAATCAGTACCAGATCTACGTCTGGCACATAACGTCAAAAGTGAAGCGCGACATCTTCTATCCAAAGAACTCAACGCACTACGTTGATATTGCTTAGCTCCTTCACAATGGGGCGCCGCGAAAATGTGATCGACTTGGGTTGGATAACGGGGTCAGGTTCACTTCTCGGATTGAATGCTGGCGATAGAAGTAAACCTGACCCCATTTCTTGGCTTCCCAAATCGCCGTGGGAATGGCCTTCAACGCACCGTTAGGGCCATATGGGAGATGCGAAATCGGCTACGCAAGACAAGTCCCGCCGCCTTTCGATTCGATCACTTGGAGGAACCGTCTTCGCCAGCTCGCTGAGCACAGTGTTCGGGAACGACAACAAGGAAGTGCCAAGCCCCTTGCGCTTCTGATACCTGTCGTAAATGAGCTTGCCTGGTCCGTTGAAGATCTCTTCATAGGTGCCGTTTGCATGAAGCTTGAACCCCAAGAAGTAGTCTGGAGTGGACTTGAATGTCAAACTGTTCTTGAAGGTCGCCTTGATCTGAACCCTGCGCCCATCGGAGGTCGTGCCATCGTAATCGGGTTGCGAAACATCGTGGATCTTGATGTCGTATTCGAGTTCCGCAATGACCTCCCCAATGTCACCAACCAACCGACCATCGATGGTGAAGTGGCGATTTGGAAAAGCAGAATGTAGGCGACTGATACCGTCGAATATGAGTGCCAGTCCTTCAGTCAGAGCTTGGTGCTTACTCGGCGTCATGCGGCTACCTCCTCTCAAGTGGCTGGCAGTGATGGAGTGCGATCAGGGCGGAAGATCTCAATTCCGGCGTCTGCAAGCCTATTCGGCGTCATACGCGACCTGTTCAGTCGGTTCAATGCCGTGGTCTCCTCCTGGCTGAGTAGCACCAGGCGGTAATGCTCCTGAATGAAGGAGACAACTTTCTCATTAGTCGCGCCGTCGCCAACGAGCTTGATGACCGCTTTCGCAAAGTCACGCTGCGGCATGACATGCTCGATTAGCACTTTCTCGCCGCGCTGACGGGCCATTTGAGCGCCAACACTGCACTCTGCATCTGGATGGGTTTTTAGGCTATTGATGTGCCTGAGAAACGGATACTTCACTCGATGGCACAGGATGTCTAGGATTCGCTCAACCGAGTGAATAGCCCCTCCGTTATCGGGAAAGCCTATTTCATTGGCTCTGTTTCGTGCGTCGATAAATAACCGCAGTGCCGGCAGGAGCGTCACTGGGCTGTACTTTCCCTGCATCTGCGTAGCTTCGGTCATGGTGGGACGGGCTCGATTCCTAGGTTGTTTGCGCTGGATCAACAGGATTGTTGCTGCTATTCGCCGTCTTCGCCTTCACCCTTATCCACGATCTCATGTTGGTAGGTCCGTGAACGCCTTGAGGTCGAGCTTGCCGGCCAGACGCTGATATTTGTGGAAATCGGTCCAGGCCTCAGCGGAGTAGCGCATGGTTCGGTTGTCGGCCGCAACGGCCAAGTACAAAGGGGGCGGAGCGGAGGCATGTCGGGATTCAGGGCCGAGGACGACGTCGCCTGCCCACGCCATCTTCCACTGAGGCTTACTGGTCTACCTGTCTGACACTGGCCCATCAAACCGAATCCCCCTCGGCCGTTTCCAGATATTTACCTGACGGACAGGGCCGTTGTCGTGTGCGATCGTCGCCCAGTCGTGGTGGTTTTGGTTCGAAGCTTGGTCACCAGCGACAACATGGCAATGAAGTAGCGCGGGCCGTGTGAGCGACAACTCACACGACCCGCTAGCCACCACCAACTTCAAGGAGTTGATAATGGATAAGTCCGATCATACGGAAAACGCGCAGGCTTCCCAGCCCTCAGGCGCACACCCCAGCAACCCACTCGGCCGTCCCTACTGGACGCTGACCCTGGCAGAAAATGGCAAGCAACGCCGTGCGGCGCGTCTTGGCGGTATATGCCTTGGCATCCACGCCGTCTCGCGGATTCTCGCCAACAGCGATGCGTTTCGTGAGTTGCAGACCACCTGCCAATCGACCGAGCCGGGGCATTGGCCGCTCCAGGGCGACATCACCGAAGGCCTGTTTGCCGCGTTGTATTTCCTGGGCGAGGAGGCCGAGGCGTTGACGCAGCCCTTGCCTGACCATCCCGCCTTTGAGTGACACACTGCTGAGAGGGGCGGCGTGGAGGCCGCCCCTTGCAGTGCAGGCGAAGAGGGCGAGCGCATGTCGCTTGAACTCGCTCGGAAGCGATCGGCAAGCTGGCGTCTTGTCGATGGCAGCCTTAGTCACTTGGATAGGCGGGGCGTGGCTCGGCGTGGCCGCGTAAGGGCCTTTGCGCTAAAGGTGCCGCGAGCGCTATCGCACTGCGATCTTCTGGCTTGGTGGCGCGACGTAGAGATCCGGGCATCCCTTAAAGATGCTGGCCTTTTAGGTGAGTGATCGCCATGGCCAATGCCGCGGCGTCATCGCGCGATTGGATGACGCGGCCATGCATGAGTCGCACGTGCGAAAGGATGCCGTCGCCGGTTGTCGAATCTGTGATTTCGCGAATATCGCTGATGGCGACCAAGGCCACAAAGTGTCTGCGACCCGTGTGGTCGGTGATTTCAATCATCGCGCCTTCCTTGGCTCGCCATGGGCGAGCGTGTTGCTATGTTTCGACCGTTCCTGTCCGACTCGCACACGTTTGCAATCTGCTCGACATCGAAGGGATTCTTGTGCCGACCGGCGATGTCGAGTCCCGTCGTTGCTAGGAGGAAGAGCGGCCAAGGCGGCAGGCAGCCATGACGACGCTCACCGCATGATCCGCAGGAAAACTCCGCAAAACGGGCTGTGAGTGTGCCCCGGTGGCAAGGGCGCGACAATAGGACACGTCTTAAAGACGTTCATATCCATGCGAGCCACGATGCGCCCTTGCCACGACCGATTCACCCCGATGAAGTAGCGCTTGTCCGCCTCGCCGGGTTTCGATGCAAAAAACGGGGTAAGCGTCTAGCCGGTGGCCGTCGCTGATCTGTTGAGCATCGGTGGGCCGCTTGGGTGGCTTGCTGCTGACCACAGACAAAGCCTATGCCGGCGCTATGGCGTGGCAGGGATGGCCGTGCAAAATCCCTCAAGATTCACTCGAGCGCCGAGGGGCTTTCACATTTTCATGGCAGGGCGATGGCGCATGATCGCGCGCGGCGGCATGTTTGGCAGTCGCCGCGTGATGTTCATGGCAGAACCTACCGGCCTGATGCCCGCGGCGGCACCGGCCGTGACAATCACCCGCTCCAACGATGCCGATTACTTGCACGCGCCGACCCCTCGCTTGCTACGGCGCTGGTCTCGAAGGCACTCACTGTGGCCGCAATCTGCCCGACACGCCGTGGGAGCGGGGCGGGAGAGGATGTTTGCGGCATTGAACTGTTGGACGCAAGGAGGGCGTATGACTAAGCAAAGCGATGAGGGCGCGCCTGTCGCCCGTGGCCGGGCAGCGATGGCTGCCCAGATCGGCCGTGCTGTCGAGCCTGCGCTGCCTGTTCCATCTTGCGGCGATGGCTGTGGCCGGGGTGGCGCCTCCATTCTCCCAGGCTCAGGCCGACAGGTGAGGCGGCGCATCGTCAATCCTCTGGACCGATCGGGCCGACTGGGTCGACGTCGTGTTATCGCCCATCGCGTGAAGCCCTTCGGCGCAGGGGCAGCGTTATGGGTCTGCTGCGCGACCATGGCGCCGATGACGAGCCTCGCTCAGGTTCCTCCCGATCTTCACATTGACGGTAACGTCAGCGAGACCGCGGCCGTTGGCACGACATCGACGTGGCGCAACGTCGTGGCGGGGTTCAACAGTGGGACGGTCAACGGTGTTCTGGGCGGGACATACATCGTGCCGACCGGCGCGAGTGTCATGCTGAGTGGTCTCTTTGCGGGTTTTGCGCCCAATAGCACCGGCTTGGTCACCGTGAACGGCGGGAGTATTTCAACCGACAACCCGCAGTCGCAGTACTACATCGGCTTCAACGGCTCGGGCGAGCTTGACGTCAGCAACGGCGGCCACGTCTTCAGTGCTTCGCAGAGTTATGTCGGTTACAACGGCGGCAGCAGCGGCGTGCTCACGGTCGATGGCCAAGGGTCGACGTATACGAACGCGGGCTTTTTTGTCGTCGCGAACGGCGGTACGGGACAACTGAGTGTCACGAATGGCGGTGTCGTCTCCACCACAACAGGGACGCTGCAAATCGGGGGTGGTGCTACCGCTACGGCGCTGGTCAGTGGCACGGGCAGTCGCGTTTCTGCCGGAAGCTATCTTGGCGTGGGTGTCGGGTCGAGCGGTAACGTCTTGACGATTACCAATGGCGGTACGGCCACGAGTGGAAGTGGTACGTATCTCGCTTTCAATCCTGGCTCCGGCGGAACGATCGCGGTGTCGAACGGCGGGTCACTGACCTCGCCGCTGCTGGTGGTGGGTTTCAGTGGTGCAGGGGATTTGCAGGTCCAGCAACATGGCGCCGTGACGATCAGCGGCAGGACGATTATTGGGGCCGATGCAGCCACGAGTTCAGTAGAGGTTGGCGGTGCGGGTGCGGTCCTTACGGTTCAGAACAACAACCTGATCGTGGGCGGACAGGGCAATGGCGCGCTGACGATCTCCAATCAAGGAACCGTTACCGTCACCGGTACGGGTGGCACCTCCATCGGAGGCCAGTGCTCTGGCCTGCCAGCGTTCTGTCCCACGCCACTGCAAGGGGGAAGCGGCGCTGTCACGGTGAGCGGCGCCGGCTCGGTACTGAATGCCGGCACGACGCTCGCTATCGGTCAGTTTGGCGCCGGCACGCTCATCGTCGCGAATGGCGGCGAGGTGCTCGCCGATGCGGTCACCATCGCGCAGAATGCCGGCTCCGTAGGCACGGTGGACATCGGCGCGCCCGCTGGCCAAACCCCGATTCCGCCGCCTGGCACGCTGGACCCGCCGACGCTGGTCTTTGGGAGTGGTGACGGCCGGATCGTGTTCAATCATACGGACATGAGCGGTAACTACGTCTTCGATCCAGTGATTACCGGTACGGGCGCCGTGGATGTCTACAGCGGCAATACCGTGATGAGCGCTTCGAGCAACTATGCGGGCCCCACCACGATCTATGGCGGCGTACTTTCCGCCGGTATCGCCAACGCCTTCAGTCCGAATGCCAGCTACGCCGTCCAGGCTGCCGGCACGCTCAATCTCAACGGTTTCAACCAGACGGTTGCGAGCCTCAGCAATGCGGGCTTGGTCAACATGGGCAGCGGCACTTCGCCGGGCACGCGGCTCACGACCAACAGCTATCTCGGCCAGCGCGGCACCATCAGCCTCAACACGTACCTGGGCGACGATAACTCGCCCTCGGATCGGCTGGTCATCGATGGCGGCACGGCAACTGGGCAGACCTATCTTCGCATCGTTCGTGCGGGTGGCCCCGGTGCGGCCACCTTGGGCAACGGCATCCTGGTCGTCGATACGCTCAACGGCGGCAGCACCGACGACGAAGCGTTCGCGCTGAGCCAGCGCGTCGTTGAAGGGCCGTACGAATACCTGCTGGCTCGCGGCAGCCGCAATCCGGGCAACGCCCAGGCCTGGTACCTACGCTCAGGGCGTTCGACCGTGGTGCCGCCGCTGGACCCAGGTACAGAAGAACCGGAGGTGGTCCCCCAGGGCCCTGAGGTGGGTCCCCAGGAACCCGAGGAGGGCCCCGGCGAACCCGAGGTGGGTACCGAAGAGCCGGGCGTGGTTCCGCAGGGGCCGGAGGTACCTTTGTACCGTCCAGAAGTGGCCGCCTATCTGGCGGATCAGCGCCAGGCCGGCGAGATGTTTGTGCACAGCCTGCATGACCGTGCGGGCGAGCCCCTATGGATCGAAACCCAGGGCGCCAGCCCCGGCGACCCATCGAACTCGGCGTGGCTGCGCGTGGTCGGCAGGACGACGGATTCGACCAGTCGCGATGGCAATTTCGCGGTCGACACCGACAGCACGCTGATTCAGGGAGGTGGCGACCTGACGCGCTGGGACGTAGGTGGCGAGAGTGGCCGCCTGCATCTGGGCATCATGGTCGGCTACGGCAGCGCGCGCAGCGACACCGTTTCCGCCGGGGACCCGGCGCGTGCCAGAGGCGATATCCACGGCTGGAGCGTGGGCGCCTACGGCACCTGGTACCAGGACGACAAGGACAAGCTCGGCTGGTACGTCGACACCTGGGGTACCTACGGCTGGTTCCGAAACACGGTGGAGGGCGACACGCTGCCCGATGTTCGCTACGACTCCCATGCGCTGAACCTTTCCGGCGAGACCGGCTATGCCTTGCGCATACGGCAAGGAAGCGACTGGATGCTGGAGCCGCAAGCGCAGCTCATCTACGTCAACTACGGTCAGGACGACGTGGACGAAGTGAACGGCACGCACGTTAGCGGTAGCGACGGAAGCGGCTGGATCTCACGTTTGGGGCTGAGGACGTATCACAACTGGGTGACCGATGACGGCCAGCGCCTGCAGCCCTACCTGACCTTGAACTGGTGGCACGACAGCGTGGACAACGCGCTGGCGTTCAACCAAGTCGTGCTCAAGGATCTCTATCCGAAGGACCGCTACGAAGCGAAGGCCGGCATCAACCTCCAACTAAGCCACGGCTGGTCGGCCTGGACCAATCTAGGTTACCAATGGGGCAATCAAAACTACCGCGCCACGATCGTGCGGTTGGGGGCCAAGTACGCCTGGTAGTCGTCTTGGGGAGGTGGATCTTTAAGGCGGCACCATGCGAAGCCAAAGGAAATACTGGCGGTCGCTTACCCCGCCAGAGCAGCCAGGCAACACCAGATAGGTATGAAAGGCATAGGACGAATGAAAGGCATAGGACGATAAGCGACGTCAGGTTCACTTGCTCGCGGTCCAGCTGCAAAAGTGAACCTGACCTCGATAGCCCTGACCTAGGTCAGCAGCGAACCACCGAGCCCCCGCAGTGATGCAGGGGCTTTGTTTTGGGCGCTTAGGTCACTTTGAAGTGGTACTGAAAAATGGTACCATTGATCTCGTGAAGAACAAGCACGCACGGACGCTGAATCTGATCTTTGCCCGACCTGCATCGGGCAACGTCAAGTGGTCGGACGTGGAGGCGCTGTTCAAAGAGCTTGGTGCAACCATTACCGAGGCGGAAGGTTCGCGCGTTACCGTGGTGTTGTTCGACCAAGTGCGCGTCTTTCACCGCCCGCACGCGAAACCCGACACGGATAAGGGCCCGGTCGCAAGCATCCGCAAGTGGTTGGATGAGAATGGAGTTAGAGCATGAACAACATCATGAACATCGACGGCCACAAGGCCGTCATCGTGTTTGACCCTGAAATCAGCATGTTTCGTGGTGAGTTCATCGGCCTCAATGGCGGTGCAGATTTTTACGCGGCCGACGTCAAGGGTTTGCAGCGTGAGGGTGCTATATCGTTGCGTGTCTTCTTGGAGGCATGCGCAGCGAACGGAATCGAGCCGACAAAGCACTTTTCCGGCAAGTTCCAGGCGCGCATTTCGCCGGAACTTCATGAGCGCGCCGCTCATGCAGCCGCCGCGCGTGGCGTGAGCATGAACAGGCTTCTCGAGGAGGCGCTTGCGCAAGAGGTGGCGCAAGCGCAGCCTCGTAAGCCGCTGAAGCCGAGCAAGCCAGAGTCGCCAGCCAGAACTCGGCGGGCGCTGCGCTCTTGAAAAAGCAGAAGCAAACCGTGAAGACACCTGCCACGAGAAAGCGCGCAGCGGCTTGAAAGGAAGAAATGGAGTCAGGTTCACTTGCCAGCGGCCGACTGCAAAATTAAACCTGCTCCCCATTGGCGACCCCGATAGCCGGCTAAGCTTCTTCCGGAGGCGGCCGCAGCGTCACTGCCAGATCCTCAAGCGCGGCGATTTCGTCGTTGAAAGCATCGTGAAGCTCGCTTTGGCGCGACATCAATGTCTCGATAGGTTCAACGTGCTTGAGCTTGCGTAGCTCGCCATCGAACAAAAGCCACTGTGCCGTCAGCGTTTCGACGTTGTTCTTCGCGTAGTGACGCATCTCTTTCAGTTGTGCAACGACATCGTTGACGTGGTCGAATGGAGTCTTCGTATCAGCGGTCATGGCGCCACCTCCGGCTCTGATTCGCCGCTCAGGATAGTCGCCCGAAGCCAGCTGTTGCCTAAATGAGCGAACGCACATGTGCGTATGAATAGACGCTAAGTGCAGGCCGCCAGTTCATGGTGGCTTCAATGGGGCGTGCGCACGCTTACAACACCATCTGTGTCAACAGCAGAAGGAGTTCATCATGGTCAAGCGCATGCTTCCTTTAGTGATTGGACTGTCAATTTGCGGCATCGCATCCGCTCAACATCTTCCTGCCACCGCGCAATCCGCGAGCAGTGCCACCGAAACGACCCAGACCACGACGACGGTGACGACGTGGACGTCCAAACCGCCCATGGGTGCGTTGACGGAGGATGCCATCAAGACGGCGATCGCCAATGCTGGCTACAAGGAAGTGAAGGGCCTGGAGTTCAAGGATGGTGTGTGGCGCACCGAGGCCCGCGGCGGCAACAAGCAATGGGCAAAGCTAGCGGTTGGACCCATCAACGGCAGGATCTACCCAGCCGATGGACCGTCCAAGCTCAATAAGAACGAGGTGAGTGCCCAGCTGACTTCCGCCGGCTTTCAGGACATCAAGCATGTGAAGTTCGAGGACGGGCTGTGGAATGCCGAGGCCAGGAGCACGAGAGGTGGCGACGTGAACCTGAAGGTCGATCCTAACGATGGCAGCGTGGTGGCAAGATCGCACGATTGATAGGTCAGGATTGCGATAACTACGGAGAGGCCCGACGCGATTTTCGCGTCGGGCCTCAGTCGTGTTCGTCCCGGAAGAGCGCGGCCAGGTTCACTCTTCCGATTGAAGTCTAGCGATAGCTGTGAGCCTAAATCCGCTTCTTATGGACTAGAGATTTCTCATTTCAGCGACGAAGGTATCGGGATCGGGTGGCGACACGAGGATGTCATAACCCGCTCGGGTGGGAATGACGACAACTTTGTCGCTGACGGTGATCGCAACAAACGCCTTTACGTCGCCAGTTGTTCTATGCCAGCCAAGAGAGAACCCGGGCATGCCGATTCCATTTGTACGCGGGCCGACGCGATGATTCTTGTCGTCCTTGGCGCGAACCCGAATGTTTTTGGTTTCGACTTGACTCATAGGAAGCGAGACCTGATAGAGGCCGCCTCCCACGGTCAACTCATCGGGCGTGGCCTTGATTCGAATCGCTGACGCCTGCCAGTAGAAGGCCGTGGAGAGCACGAGGGCCAAGAGGAGGAGGCTACCCCCTATGACTATTCGCTGGGACTTGCCGTCAGCCATGGAAAAGGTGACGACACCGACGATGACGAGCGGAAGGATGGCGATGACCAGGAAACTGGACAGAGTCTTGGCGTTAAGGGCCTGGAGAGAGATGTCAATCGCCATTTTCGACTCCGGTGCCGGAAGCTTTGTCTGCCTGGCAAGTGATGGCGTTAATTTCCGGTGGCGTATTGAGGAGCGGTGTGAGGTTCACCTCAGTGATTCAGGACGTACATCGCCAAGACACCCAGAAATGCCATGCACGCAAGTCCGTTTAGGATCGCGCATGTGGCCAATGAGTTGACCTTGGGTTGATGTCGCCAGAAACGTACGGCGAGATAGCCGCTGAAGACTGCCAACGCCAGGAGTACAAGCGCGCCGCCCACGTCAGCATTTTTCCAACTGGGGCTGTCCGCGGATGAATCCATTGCTGGGATGAGCACACTTACCGCAATGAGAAGCATGAGTCCTGAGGCGGTGATATTGAGAAAGGCGCGAATGGCGTAGGCAATAATCTCCACTGTCTTCTCCGATGGTGCGTAGGCGACTGGCAATGCGCCAGTGGACTCTCCCTGGGCTAAGACCGAAGTGACCAAGTGCGGCTCACGGTACCCGTGCTTCGACCAACGGGAGCGCGTGCAACAACCCAGGTTGAGCGGCTCCTAAAGGGCGGGACATTTACTGGAGCGCCAACATCCGTGCCTGGAGTCGATCCTGTAAATAGGGAAAGCCTCATCCGCGTGTGGGATTTTGCGGTGGGCGGATTGGGTTGGGGAAAAAGGGCCCGCAGGCCCATAAGACAATCCTTGTCATGCGGCGGTTTGATGGTGGGGACGGCCTGTTCAAGCGGCTGATCAGGCTGCGCTGCCTTGCCAAGCGGAGCATCCGCAGGAAATAGATGCTAGCCATCGGTGGTGGGTTCGAAAACCGCTTTTCCCCGTCATTCCCGCTTTCGCGGGAATGACGAGTTCCTTGAGGTTTTCCGGTGGCGGGCCGCACTCAACCGCTCTGCCGCCCCGTTCCAGGGGCGTATCCCTCAGCCGCAACGCCAATCCCGCCTTCACAAGAACTCTGCACACGCTCTTGACAGAGTGCGCACTTACTATCGGTCCCGCCGTCTCAAAGTTCCGTTCCTCCATGAACCAGGAATAGGGGAGTCTCCGCATGCATACGGCTACGCCGCAACACCGGACCGTCCGCAGGGGACGTTTGCTGACGTCTGTCCTGGCGCTCGCTCTGAGCCTCGCCGCGCCGCTGGCCGCACAGGCGCAGCAGGCTGCGGCCGTGGTGTTCAACAACGTGCATGTCTTCGACGGCAAGAGTGCATCGCTGTCGGGCCCGTCGAACGTGCTGGTACGCGGCAACCGCATCGAGAAGATTTCGACCACGGCCATCCCGGCGGACGCCGCCAAGGGCGCCACGATCATCGACGGCGGCGGCCGCACCCTCATGCCGGGGCTGATCGACGCGCACTGGCACGCCATGTTGGTGCGGCCCTCACCCGCGCAGGCGCTGACCGCCGACCTCGGTTACACCACGCTGCTCGCCGCCGCCGAGGCCACTGATACGCTGATGCGCGGCTTCACCACCGTACGCGACCTGGGCGGCCCGGCCTTCTCCCTCAAGCGTGCCATCGACGACGGTTTAGTGGTGGGCCCGCGGATCTTTCCGTCGGGTGCCATCCTCACGGTCACCGGCGGCCACGGTGACTTCCGCCAGTTGTTCGAGGTGCCGCGCATCGAAGGCATGCCGCTGGCGCGCATGGAGGAGCTCGGCGCCGCCAAGGTCACCGATTCGCCCGACGAGGTGACGCGGCGTGCGCGCGAGCAAGTGTTGCTGGGAGCGTCACAGATCAAGCTGACGGCGAGCGGCGGCGTGTCGTCGCCCCACAGTCCGATCGATGTCATCACGTTCACCCCGGCCGAGCTGACCGCTGCGGTGCAAGTGGCGAAGGACCGCGGCACCTATGTCACCGCGCACGCGTACACGCCGCCGGCCATGCAGCGTGCCGTTGAGGCGGGCGTCCAGTGCATCGAGCACGGGCAATTGATGGACGAGCCTACCGCGAAGTTGATGGCCGAAAAGGGAGTCTGGCTCAGCATCCAGCCGTTCCCGGACGGCATGGAGAAAATCTTCCCGCCCGGCTCCGACGAACGCGAGAAGGCGCTCGAGGTGATGAAGGGGACGGATCGTGCCTACGAGCTCGCGAAGAAATATCACCTCAAGACGGCCTTCGGCTCCGACGTCCTGTTCTCGCCCGACCTGGCCAAGCGTCAAGGTGCGCTGCTGGCAAGCCTCACCAAGTGGTACACGCCGGCCGAGGCGCTGACCATGGCCACCAGTACCAACGCGGAACTGCTGGCGCTATCGGGCGAGCGTAGCCCCTACCGGGGCAAGCTGGGTGTAGTGGAGGAGGGCGCGCTCGCCGACCTGCTGCTGGTCGACGGCGATCCGATCGCCAACATCAAGCTTGTCGCCGACCCCGCGAAGAATTTCGTGGTGATCATGAAGGACGGCAAGATCTACAAGAACACGCTGCCGCAACACCCATAGCGAATCCCGCGCCCACGTTTGATGGCTACAGTGCCGCCTTTCGGCGGCGCTGCTTGCTTGGCGGGCGCGAGACACTACTTGGCAAAGCCCGGCCGGGTTCCATCCCGTCAGCTTGAGTGTTTGTTTGGGATGGAATCAGCAGGCTCGCTGCAGCGTAAGCCACGAGCGCGCCGAGGAGCTGCGCCGCCACGAAGCCGGCCACATCAATGGGACGGATCCCGGCAAAGGTCTGGGTCAGTGAGCGTGCCACGGTCACGGCCGGATTCGCGAACGAAGTGCTGGCAGTAAACCAGTAGGCCGTGAAAATGTAGCTTGCCACCAGCGCGGGAATCGCCGTGGGCCGATGCCTTGCGCCGAGCAGGATAGTCAGCAGCAGGCCGAAGGTGGCAACCGCCTCGCTGAGCCACTGCGCCAGGCCCGTGCGCTCATGCGTGCCGGGCTGAAGCAAAGGCAGGTCGAACATGGCGTGCGCCAGCAGGACGCCGGCCACGGCCGCCACCACCTGCACGACGATATAGGCCGCGGCTTCGCGGTTGCCAAGCTCGCCACGCAGCCGCATGGCGAGCGTCACGGCGGGATTGAAATGCGCCCCCGAGATCGGACCAAACAGCACGATCAGCACATAGAGGGCACCGGCCGTTGCCGCCGCATTGGCTAGCAGCGCGATGCCATCATTGCCGTGGGAAAGCGCCACACCCATGATGCCCGAGCCAACAACGGTGGCCAGAAGCAGCGCGGTGCCAAGGAACTCGGCCAGAAGCTTGCGCGATAGCGACATCACAGCGCCACCAACAAGGCCTTCACACGAGCGGAGATCTCGTCGCGGACCGCTCGATAGCCATCGTCATCCATGTGCTTGGGATCGGGCAGCCCCCAGTCTTCGCGGCGCTTGGCCGGCACCCACGGACAGTTGTCGCCGCAGCCCATGGTGATGACGGCATCAAACTCGCCGTCGATCTCTTCGAGCGACTTCGAGTCATGGGTTGTCAGGTCGTAACCCAGTTCAGACATGAAGCGGATGGCTTTCGGGTTGATCTGCCCCGATGGTTTTGAGCCGGCGCTCAGCGCTTCGATGTGGTCACCGCCATGGATATGCGCAAAGGCCTCAGCCATCTGGCTGCGATTGGAGTTTTCGATACAGACGAAGAGGACGCGCTTCATGGTGGCCATCAGGAGTGTGGTGTTTGTTGGGCAATCTTGTGCAGCTGCTGCTCAAGCGCCAATTGATCGAGCTTGCCGAGCGGGAGCGCCAGCAGCAGCTCGACGCGGCGGCGGAGGATCTGCCAGGCGTTCTTGAAGGCCTGAGGATCGTCTGGTGTCCGTGCGGGATCGGGTACTCCCCAGTGCGCCATTGCAGGATGACCTGGCCACACCGGACAGATTTCGCCAGCGGCGTCGTCGCAGACGGTGATGACGAAATTCATCACCGGGGCACCGGGCTGGGCGAACTCGTCCCAGCTCTTGGTGCGCAGCGTGTGGGTCGGCATGCCCAGGTCTGCGATGAGCTGAGCCGCGAGCGGTTGAACATGTGCCGTTGGATGGCTGCCTGCACTGTAGGCATGTATGCGCCCCTTGCTCATCGCATTGAGCAGGGCTTCCGCCATCTGGCTGCGCGCAGAATTACCGGTGCATAGGAAGAGCGCGTTGTAAGCGGCTTCGGTCATGGCGTGCTATCCATGGCGGCTGCTCAGCAGCAACCGGACTGCGGTGCGCAGCAACCGGTACCCTTGTCGACCTTGGGCTTCACGCTGCGGACGTCGGGGGAGCAGGCGGCTCCGTCCGTGGCACAGGCGGCGTCGGCTGCGTAGTAGGTCGTGGCATCGCCGAGGGTGTGGAAAGTCTCCCAGCGCGTGCCTTGCGGATCTTCAGTCCACAGCTTGTCGGACTGCGCGTAGCAGCAAATGGTGGCCTCTTCGGGCACGACAGCGCCACCGGCTGCATCCAGGCGGTGGCCGAGCTCGGCGAGGTCGCCTTCACTGTCCACCTGGATGCCGAGGTGATCGACGCCAGGCGCGCGCCCGGTGTTGGAGATGGCGAAATTGACGCGCGGATTCTCCAGCATCCATTTGGCGTAGTCGGACTTGAGCACCGTCGGTTCCGCTGCGAACAGCTTGGAATAGAAACGCACACTGGACGCCAGGTCAGACACATTGAGGTGGACGTGAAAGCGATTCATCGGGAGGCTCCTGAATGGCTGGGCTTGCAGACGGATACGGGATCGCAACTGACCTTGCCTTCGCAGCAGTTCTCGGTGAGGTAGGCCAGCAGGGCGTTCATTTGCAGGTAGTTCGCGCGTACGCGGATCACGCGGCCTTCGCGCTCGTCGTGGACCAGGGCGGCGGCACGGAGGATGTTGAGGTGCGCCGTGAGCGTGGCTGGGGGCAGGTCCAGCAGTTCACGCAGCTCGCCCACCGACATGCCACCGGGGCCGGCCTGAACCAGCTGGCGAAATGCCGCCAGCCGGGAATCGTGGCTGAGGGCGCTGAGGGCTTCGAGGGCGGCTTTTGTTTCCATGATTCGATAATTCCGAAATTATCGAAATAAGTCAACAGGCAGCCGGTGGATAGCCTTGATCACCTGGACCGGCTGGGCGTGGCTCGATCCGGCTTTTGGGACGCTGCTTGCCTTGCTCTTTGCGCGGGGTGGCATCGATGTGCTGACATCGGCATGGCTGCGGTTCGGTTTGAGACCGGTCACTCCTGGAGTACGACGTTGGATGCCAAACAGACACTCGTCCTGCAAAGCACGGTGACTTGCCCGTTCTGCGGGCATCACGCCATCGAGCAGATGCCCACCAACAGTTGCCTGTTCTTCTACGACTGCCTCGCTTGCGGCGAATGGCTGCGGCCCAAGGAGGGCGACTGTTGCGTGTTCTGCTCCTACGGCACGGTGCCTTGCCCACCGAAGCAGCAGGAAGGTTCCTGCTGCCATTGATCCTTTGTAGGAGGACGGGGGCTCTTCATGGGGTGGTTCCCTGGCTCGGCGTCAGTGCGACGTTTGCCTTGCTGGCCTTGCGCAAGCGATGCAGGACCAGCAGACGAAATGCTGCGGGGATCACGAGCATGGATAGCAGCGGCGCCGTGAGCATGCCGCCCACCATCGGTGCCGCGATGCGCTGCATGACTTCGGAGCCAGCACCGTGACCCAGCAAGATGGGGAAGAGGCCGGCGAGAATCACCGCGACAGTCATCGCCTTTGGGCGTACGCGCTGCACGGCACCTTCGCGAATCGCATCGTCCAGCTCGGTGGCGCCTGCCTTGGGATTGCGCGCGAGCTGATGCTCCCAGGCGTGCCGCAGGTACAGCAGCATCACCACGCCGAACTCGGCGGCGACACCGGCCAGGGCGATAAAACCAATCATGGTCGCCACGGATACGGCGTGGCCCAGCAGCCAGATCAGCCATAGTCCGCCGACCAGGGCGAGCGGCACGCTGGCCATGATCATGGCCGCTTCGCTGGCTCGGCGAAACACTGCATAGATCAGCGCGAAGATGATGACCAGCGCGATGGGCACGACGACCTTGAGGCGCTCCATGGCACTGGCCAGGTATTCGAACTGCCCCGACCAGGCCAAGGTGATGCTCGGCGGCAGGGTCACCTGTTGCGCAACCGTGCGCTGCAAGTCGGCAACGACGGCACCGAGATCGCGGCCGACCGTATCCACGTAAACATAGGTCGCTAGTTGCCCATTCTCGCTTTTCAGCATGGGCGGCCCGACATCCAGGGTGATATCGGCGACCTGGCCCAGGGTCAGTTGCGCACCACTGCCGGCGACAATCGGCAACTGGCGCAAGGCCGCAATCGAATCACGTTCGATACGTGGATAGCGAACCACGATCGGATAACGCTCCCGTCCCTGCACGGTTTGTCCAATCGGATCGCCGCCCACCAGGGTGGCGATGGTCTCTTGCACCTGTTGTTGGGTCATGCCATAGCGGGCTGCATCATCGGGACGTACGTGCACATTGACGTAGCGTCCGCCTTCGGCGCGCTCGGCAATCGCGGAGCTGACGCCGGGCACGTGCCTGGCCACCGTTTCGATCTGGTCGGCCACGGTTTGCAACGTGGACGGATCGGGTCCGAGTACCTTGATGCCGATCGGGCTCTTGATGCCGGTTGCCAGCATGTCGATGCGATTGCGGATCGGCGGCACGAACAGGTTGGTCAATCCGGGCACGTGCACGGCCTTGTCCAGTTCGAGCTTGAGCTTGTCCATGGTCATGCCCGGCCGCCACTGGTTCTTTGGTTTGAAGGTAATCGTGGTCTCGAACATTTCCAGCGGTGCCGGATCGGTGGCGGTCTCGGCGCGTCCGGCCTTGCCGAACACGTGGTCGACCTCGGGCACGGTCTTGATCATGCGGTCGGTGAGCTGCGCCAGTTGCGAGGCCTTGCCGGCCGACAGGCTGGGTAGCGCCGTCGGCATATACAGCAGGGTGCCTTCATCCATCGGCGGCATGAATTCGCTGCCCAGGCGGCTGAAAGGAATTGCGGCGCTGAGAAACAGGATGCCAGCCAGTAACAGCGTTGCCTTCGGATAACGCAGCACGGCTTCCAGGATCGGTCGATACAGCGCGATCAGGCCCCGATTGAGCGGATTGTCGCGCTCGGCACGAATGCGTCCCCGCACCAGATAACCCATCAGCACCGGCACCAGGGTGATGGCAAGGCCGGCGGCTGCGGCCATCGCATAGGTCTTGGTGAAGGCGAGTGGCTTGAACAGCTTGCCTTCCTGGCCTTGCAGCGCAAACACCGGCACGAACGACAGCGCGATGATCAGGAGGCTGACGAAGAGTGCCGGACCCACTTCGGCTGCGGACTCGGCCACCAGGGTCCAGTGCGCGGCGCCCTGGGGCTCCTGTCCAGCGTGCGCATCACGCCAATGCTCCAGATGCTTGTGGGTGTTTTCGATCATCACCACCGCCGCGTCGACCATCGCGCCGATGGCAATGGCGATACCACCGAGCGACATCAGGTTCGCCGACACGCCTTGCAGGTGCATCACGATGAAGGCGGCCAGTACGCCAAGCGGCAGCGTGATCACGGCCACCAGGGCTGAACGCATGTGGCCAAGGAACAGCGCGCAGACCAGGGCGACAACGATGAATTCCTCCAGCAGCTTGCCCCACAGGTTCTCCACGGCCGCATCGATCAGTTGTGAGCGATCGTAGGTCGGCACGATCTCCACGCCGGGCGGCAGGCTGTGCTTGAGTTCGGTGAGCTTGGCCTTGACGGCGGCGATCGCGGCCTTGGCGTTCTTGCCGGTACGCAACACGACCACACCGCCGGCGACTTCGCCTTGGCCGTCCAGTTCGGTGATGCCACGCCGGAAGCTGGGGCCGCGTCGCACCGAGGCGACATCGCGTAGCAGGACCGGCACGCCACCGGCGTTGGCGGTGATCGGTACGCGTTCGAAGTCCTCGCGACTGCGCAGGTAGCCTTCGCTGCGCACGATGAATTCGGCTTCGGCTTGCTCGATCACCGAGCCGCCGTTCGCGCCATTGGCGGCACGAATGGCCTCGACCAGTTGGGTCACCGTGACATTGCGCGCGGCCAGCTGTTGCGGGTCAGGCACGACCTGCCAGGCCTGCTCCATGCCGCCCAGGCTGGCGACTTCAGCCACATCCGGTACGGTCTTGAGCTGGTAGCGCAAGAACCAGTCCTGCAAGGCGCGCAGCTGACCGAGGTCGTGTTGCCCCGTGCGATCGACCAGGGCGTATTCGTAGATCCAGCCCAGGCCGGTGGCGTCCGGGCCCAGCGAAGGGCTGACACCGGCTGGCAAGCGATCGCGGACCTGGCTCAGGTACTCCAATACGCGTGAGCGCGCCCAGTAGAGATCGGTGTTGTCGTCAAACAACACATAGACGTAGGAGCCGCCGAAAAACGAAAAGCCGCGGACCGTCTTGGCACCAGGTACCGAGAGCATGGTGGTGGCCAGGGGATAGGTCACCTGATCCTCGATCACCTGGGGTGACTGGCCCGACCAGTTGGTCTGGATGATCACCTGGGTGTCGGACAGATCGGGCAGGGCATCGATCGGGGTCTGCGTCGCCGCGAACACGCCGGCCACCGCCAACGCCAGGGCGGCCAGCAGCACGAACACGCGATGCTTGATCGCGGCACGGATGAGGGCGGCGATCATGGGTGGTCTCCCGGCATCGGTGCACCGGTCGCGGGTGCGGGCTTCGCCGCGGGGTCATTCAAGCGATCCAGCGCCCCGGACAAGCTGGCCTCCGAATCGATCAGGAACTGGCCGGATATCACCACCTTCTCGCCACCGGTGAGGCCATCGACAATCTCGGTATAGCCGCCGGCTGCACGTCCGGCGTGTACGGCGACGGCGCGAAAGCGTCCGCCGTCTTCGGCGACGATGACCCGCGCGTGCTCGCCTGTGGAAATCAGCGCATCGTCGGGCACGACCGGCACCGCCTGGCCCGGACTCGGATTGAGCTGCACGGTGGCGAACATGCCGGGACTCAGCGCGCCATCCGGGTTGGCGAGCACGATGCGTGCGCGCTGCGTGCGCGTGGTCATGTCGATATCGGGCAGCAGCGTTTCGACGTGGCCGTGGAACACTTGTCCGGGCAGGGCATCGACGTGGACGGTGACGGGTGTATCCGCGTGCACCGTGCCAGCCACGGCTTGCGGCAAGGCTGCCTCGACCCACACGGTGGATAGTCCGTTGATTGTCATCAGTGTTTGCCCGGCGTTGACGCGTTGGCCCTCACGCACGTCCAGCGTGCTGATCACGCCTGCTTGCGGTGCATGCAAGGTGATCTGGCCGCCACGGCCGATCGATCGGCCATCGGCTGGCGACAGGCCGAGGGCCTGCAGTCGTTGTTGCGCTGCGCCGCGCAATGCTTTGGCCTCGTCCGATTGCACGTGCTGCAAGGCCTGTGATTCGGCCACGGCGCTGCTCCATTGCGGGGCGAGCAAATCGGCCAGTGGGGCGCCCGCAGCGACGTTCGTATACGGCGCGCGTGCATACAGCTTGCTCACCACCGCGTCCACGCGTGCGCTGACGACGACGGCCTGGCGCAGATCCCAGCTGATCGTGCCCGGCACCTGCACGCTCGCTGGCAAGGCACGACGTTCGACCGCCGTGATGCGCACGCCCAGGTTCTGCACGGTGGCTGGATCGATGCGTACGACGCCCTGGTCGGCACCGGTATCGGCGTACTTGGGGATCATCTTCATGCCCATCGACGACAAGCCAGGCTTGTCGTGATGCTCGGCGGGAATCATCGGGTCGTACCAGTACAACGGCTTGGCGCTTGCAGCCGGCGCTGGCGATCCAGTGCTGGCTGACTGATCGGCGGAAGTTGCTGCCGAACCGTTGCCGTGGCGGCCAGCCCAGTAGGCGACGATGGCGGTGACCAGCAGCACGGCGAGCGTGAAGGGGATCAAGAGTGCGCGTTTCATGGGGTATTCCCCTCGGGCAGCAGATAGGTCAAGGCTGCCCAGGCGCGACCGTATTCGGTCAGCATGCGGGCATAGTCGGTGTGGTGGGAGATTTCGTCGCGACGCGCTTCCAGCAAGGGCTGGATGTCACCGCCACCGCGATACGTAGCCAAGGCCAGCGCAGCGCGATCGTTTGCTTGCGGCAAAAGTTGGTCGAGGTGCCGACGCGCTTGCCGGCCCAGTGCGTCCCATTGCGCCCAGGCGGCCTGCACCGCTTCGGCCTGCTGCCGCCGCGCATCGTCGTGCTCGGCACGCACGGCATCGAGGTCGTCAGCACGCGCACTGATGCCGCGGTCCTGTCGATTGTGCGTGAACAAGGGCAAGCTCACGCCGACCTGCAACGACACCATGTCGGACAGGCCGCGAACACGCGAGCCGTAGGTGAAACCAACGCTCCACTCGGGATGCTTCTCGGCCTTGGCCACCTCCACGGCAGCTTCGGCAGCGTGTTCGCGAGCGGGCCAGTCGAGCAGGTTGCCTTGCTGATCGAGGCTGGCCAGCAAGGAAGCTTCGTCGTGCGGAAGCACGCTGAAGTCCGGCGCGTCGGCCAGCGGCTCCTTGACCGGCGTACCCAGCCATCGCCCCAAGGCCGCGCGAGCCTGGTATTCACGCGAGGTCGCATCATCGATGCGGTTTTCCAGATCCAGCGCTTCCGTGCGCATGGCCAGCACGTCGGCGGCAGAGCCGGTGCCGCCCCGCAATCGTGCTTCGGCGACCGCGACGTCTACCGCCCACTCGCGCCGCATGGCCTGCAGCATCTCGATTTCGTGGTGAGCGCCCCACGCGTTGATCCAGGCGGCGGCGACCTGTTGCTTGATCGCGAGCTGGGTCATTACCGTGGTCGACGTGGCTTGTTCGACATGGGCGCCGGCGAGGTCTCGCTGTGCCTGCCGCTTGGCCCGCGACGGCAGCACCTGGGTAAGCCCGACCGTGCGTTGGGTCTGGGGGTCGCCGCCGGCGGTAAACGCGCCCGGCCCATGGATGGCGAGATCCTCGATGCCGACGGCAAGCTGGGGATCCGGCAAGGCACCTGCGCGTCCTGCTTCCTCGCGGGCGGCATCTTGCGAGGCAAGGCGCGCATCCAGCAGGGGCGCGTGCTCCGTCGCCCGCCGCGTCGCGGCTTCCAATGACAGGGCCGTTGTGGGCTGGTCCGCCCAGGCGGAAGAGGCGACGAGAAACAGGGCTATGCACCCATGGCACAGCCAGCGGCGTGCCGGCAAGGCACGCGTCAACATTCGATGCGAAAACATGACGAGCTCCGATCACAAAACCGTACGGGCCAAGCGCGCAGGCATGGCCGTGAAGTGGTCAGCGATCGAGGGCTAAATCAACAGCGAGCAGAACTGCAACGTGGGTGGTGGACCATGACGAAGCAGCGCAAGATCCGGCAAGGCGGCTTGCCCAGGTGTATGCACGATCGTGCCTACCAGCATGGGCGATGCCGGCGGCAACAGCAGCGGCGGAACCGTTGGTACGCGCGCGTCAGGCGTCGACGTCACGTGACTGCTGCAGTGCTCGGTGCACCGAGGATCCGGACTCGCAGGAGTGTGCCTGGATGCAGACGGCACCTTCGCGGCCATGCCCATCGCAGCACAGTCGCCGGTCAATGCCGCATCTGCCGGCACGGCCGGTAGCGTGCAGATGTAACTCGCCATGGCCAGCTGTTGGAACAGCAGGCAAAACAGCGCCGTCCCAATCCAGAGGATGCGGCGACGGCGATTGAGGTGGAAACGTCCGGACATGGCCAACGTACTATAGCCCACCGGGATCAAGGTGTTATCAACAGATTTGTATCGTTATGTAGCTGGATCGCGGCTGTTGCATGGGTGGGCATGGCACGGTGGTGCAAATCCCGTTGGCACTTGGATTTGCACCTGCATGCTTTCCGTGTGGCTTTCGCAATGGGCGAAACCATGCCATGCATTTACGCTGTCTTGCTTTTGCTCGCCTTGGTACGAGCGCTCGCGGGTGCGTTCTTCTTCAATTTCGTCAGGTTGTACTCAATCGCAGCACGGACAAGGTTTTTCAGTGCGCGCTTGTTGACCTTGTCGCCCTCGTAGAAATCGATGGCACGCCAGGTGCCGCCGTCGAGCCCTGCGTTGAACAACTGGTCGGGATCCGCGAGCTTCGCGCCGTGGGAAAAGGTCAGCTTGACCTTTTCCTTGTGGGCGTTGCCGACGGCGATCATGCCATCGCGCTTCCACACCGGGCTTCCCATCCATTTCCACTCCTCGACGATGGCCTTGTCAGCGTCGAGGATGACCTTGCGGACTTCGGCGAGGGTCTTGCCGCGCCAGTCCGTGATGCCTGCGATCAATTGGTCGATGCGTTCCGATGGATTCATGGCGTCTCCCTGACTCTGTTCGTCAAATCGAATGGCAATGGGTTAGGGCGTTTAATTGACTCGTCATCCCAGCGAAAGCTGGGATCCAGTGTCTTTGTTGGGTGCCGAAGGCGCTGGATGACCAGCCCTTCGGCTGTTGAGAGCCCAGCCTTCGCTGGGATGACGAGCAAAAGAAGGCGTACTAAGCCCCGACCTCCCTCAGTTCAAAACTCAACGCAGCTGCTGGATGCGGATCATGTTGCCGGCAGGATCGCGGATGGCGCAGTCGCGAACGCCGTACGGCTGGTCGGTCGGCTCCTGCACGATATCGGCGTCGCTGGCCTGCAAGCGTTCGAAGGTGCCGGCGAGGTCACGGGTGGCCAGCAGGATGATGCCGAAGGTGCCCTTGGCCATCATCTCGGCGATGGTGCGGCGTTCGTCGTCGGTGATGCCGGGACTGGCTTCCGGCGGATACAGCACGATGGACGTGGCGGGCTGGCCCGCCGGGCCGACGGTGATCCAGCGCTTGCCGCCGTAGCCGACGTCGCCGCGGACTTCGAAGCCGAGGGTGTCCCGATAAAAGGCCAGGGCCGCGTCCGGGTCATTCTGCGGGAGGAAACTGGAGTGAATGGTGATGTCCAAGGCAATCTCTCTCGATAGGTGGTGAGGTCCACGGCGATCAGTCTAGTTCCGGCTCGCGGGCGGGCGCTTCTCGATTCCTGATCGGTCGCGTCACCTGTCGCGCCAGGCACGACGGCATCCCCGCGGTCGCCTGCGCCTCCTGGCGCCGGTAGGCGCCCGGCGACATGCCGACCAGCTCGGTGAAGCGCGTGGTGAAGGTGCCCAGCGAAGCGCAGCCGACGGTGAAACACACGTCGGTGACACTGAGGTCGCCACGGCGCAGCAAGGCCATCGCCCGCTCGATGCGCCGTGTCATCAGATAGGCGTAAGGCGACTCGCCGTAAGCGAGCTTGAACTGGCGGCTGAGGTGGCCGGCCGACATATGTGCGCCACGGGCCAACGCCTCCACATCCAGCGGCTGCGCGTACTCCCGGTCGATGCGGTCGCGCACGCGCCGCAGTCGTGCGAGGTCACGCAGTGATGGCGCGCTGGCAGGTTTGCTGGTCATCGCATCGATCGTGTCACGTCGTCGCGGAGGGCTCAAGCGGCTCGCCCAGGCGTGCGCAGCACCATCGTTGTCAGCACTGGCGCACGCGCACGGCGAGCCACGGCGTGCCGCGATACGAATCGGCCACCACCCAGGCGCTGACCGTGAGCACCCAGGAGATCACAGTCTCGCTCCATTGGAACGCATTGGCGCCGGCCGCCACGATCGGTATCCATACCAGCAGCGTGAAGATGCCCATCTGTAGTGCCGACAGCGCGGCGGCCAGTCGCGCATACACACCGATGAGCACCGCCACGCCAGCCGCGATGAAGGTGCAGCCGAAGAAATACGCCCAGGTCAGGTGCCATGGCAGCCAGCCTGGCACCAGCGCGGCAGTCTCGCGGGCATAGCGGAAATGCGCGAGGCCAAAAGGGATCATGGCCAGACCGTAGAGCACCCTGGCGATGCGCAGGCCGTTGTTGCCAGTGGCGAAGCCAAAGCGTCGCCGATCCCGCTCGGTGGCGAACCATGCATACAGTACCCAGGCGCCGGCCACGACCACGGCGGTTTCACCGCAACCCGACCAGGAGTCCTGCGACGTGGGCGCGAGTACGAGGGCGACTGCCCTGAATAGCAGCAACCAGAGCACCAGCCACGCGAGCAGCACGCGGGCCGCGGATGTAGCTGCGTGCTGCCAGAGCAGGCCCAGGCCCGAGGCGAGCGAGATGAAGGCGCAAAGATAGGCCAGCATCGCGTGTGCGGGTACATCCTTCGGTACCGGTGCCCATACAGGGGTGAAATCGCCTGTGCTCAGGCCCAGGATGCCGAGCGCGATCATGGTTACCGCAAAGACCGCATGTCCCATGCTTGCGATGCGCATCAGCGTATCCCCAGTAACGGCGACGGTGGATCGTGCGCGTGATTCTGCCACGGGTTTGGATGGCTAGACGCCAGGACGCCGAGACGTCGCCTGGCTAGAGTTGTCCGCCCTGGGCCGAAAGTGGCAGGGAGCGGAGCATGGGAAGCGGCCTCTTGATCGTGTATCCAGGCAGCACGAAATAACGATTGCCGCGCCGGATGGTGCGGATGCCAAGCGGCACGTCGTAGTACACGTCGACGACGAAGGGCAGGGCGACCTTGGCCGAAACGGGAAATTTGTCGGCTGGTATGGGTGCGCCGTCCATGGTCAGGCCGGTAACCTGGTCCCGGGTCAGTTCATCGACCGTGTCCCGGGTGCATTCGCCCAGCGCATGGTGTGCCAGTGCATGGCCACCCACGGCCACCAGGCACGCGACAATGAAGATTGCCCACCCCGTCTTGCGTGCGCTCATCGCCAGTCTCTCCCTAGGCCCGTCCGGTTTCCCGGCGTGACCGCGTGTGGCGTCCTGTACAGGAGCATCTCTTCACGGCGAGGTTCTCACGGCGGGAGGCACGGTAAATGCTGCTCTTGGCAGCTTTACCGAGACGTGAAACGCCGCCGCGCGGGCAGCTTCCGCTTGCCCGGTGGTTGGGGCGAGGAGCAGCGCCCCATAGGCGCTGGGTTGGGGGCATGGCCGGTGGGTTCGTAAGGGCGCGCGCGTACCGTATGATCGGTCTCAGTCATGTTCAACCCTGCGCTGGTTGGGTGTGGTCCGCGGGTGGTGGGGCTGTACCCATGTGGCTCGCGCTTCAAGTTGCTACGGATAAACCACGATGACGAGTTTCACCAACCTGGACTCTAGAGATCTCGAATGCCTCGGCTGGGTAGCCGTCGGCAGGCCGGACCTTGTTTCGGAAGCGTCGCTGGAGCGTCTGCGCAGCGCCGGACTCGTGCGCCAGCCGGAGCGGATCGCTGAAAGCGCCGTGCCACTCGAGCTCACGCCGGCAGGGCTCGCCTTGATCCGGTCGAGCGATCAATGAAGGCGGCGTCCATGGCGTGGCCGATCGTGGATTAGCACGCAACACGCTCATCGTTGCGTCGCGCGCACCGAGTGATGGCGGCAGCTAACCATCGTGGACGGTCGAAAGTGGCCGAAGTCGAGCGCCTAGAACTGGAACGTTGCACTAAGTGAGGGGCCGCTCAGCCGCGCCTTGCGCAGGAAGTTGTCGCCCCCGCTCTGGTGGTATTCGACATCGCGATAGACCAGCGCGATCGCACCCCAATGAAAGGCATAACCCACGCCAAGCTTGGCCTGGTAACTGGTGTCTGACCCACCGCTGCCGATGTCGACGTAGTAGGGGAAAAAGACGTCCTTATTGGCGAACGGTGTCCAGATACCGCGTACGCCGATGATGCCGTCGGTAAGATTGGTCTGGCCACGCAGACGACCGCTGTTGGCCAGATTCACTTGTCCAGCGTTGCCGTTAAGGGTGAAATCCCAGTCGACATTGCCCTTTAGCCAGAGATAACGCAGACCAACCAGGACATCGATGAAGCCGTTCTGTCCATGTGCCGCCGAGTAAAGGCCGGCCACGTTGAACAGGCCGCCCTTCAGATCCCAACTCGTATTCAGTGAGGCGCTGCCTCCGAAACGGGCGCCGCCGACCTGGGTGAAGTGGCCTTTTTCATTGGTGAAATTGACCCAGTCGACATCGCTGTAAATGCCCCATTGCCCTTTGCGCGCCACGCCTTCGAGCATGAACGCACCGCTGAGGTAGCTGAAGATGTCGTTATTCGTCCTGTTCTCCACGGTGCCGGTTCCCGGCACCTGGTAACGCGTACTCGCGGATATACCCGGTAACCAGACGTAGGGAGTGAGGGAGAAATGCCAGTTGCCATCCCACAGATCCGGTTGGTCGGCCTGAGCGCAGCCGATGCCCGCGAAGAACAGGGCCAGGGCGAGCGCGGCGATGCGCGGGGCAGTGCGGGAAATGAGACGGGGTTGCATGGCAGCTCTTCCTGAAGTCAAGCCCGCTTGCATAGTGAGGTGTCTTGTCCGCGCTGCCCAGCGAACTACTACCTAGCTGCAACTCAGTAGAATTACGAAGTCGCCTGCCGCGGTGCGCGCCCTTCGTAGCGACTAGGTACTTTTGCTTAGTGCAAACACCGCATAAATGCGCTGTGCGCCTGTGCGCGTTGGTGGCAAGCTGGGAAGTGCGCGATTTCCGGGAGCGACGCAATGAAAACGGCGACTCGGTCTAGATGGGTGCAGTTTTTTCTGCTGCCGGTGTGGGTATTTTTTACAGGCTGGGCGGTCGCCCAGAATGCGCCGCCACCGCAGGGTGGCCAGCCGGCGCAAGGCAGCCAGCAGGTATTCAAGCCTGAGCAGCTCGACCAGATGCTGGCGCCGGTAGCCCTGTATCCGGACGCCTTGCTGTCGCAAATCCTGATGGCGACCACCTATCCCGGCGACGTGGCCGAGGCCGCCGCCTGGTCGGCAGCCAACCCCAAGGCGCAAGGCGACGCGGCGGTGAAGCAGGTGGAGGACAAGCCATGGGATCCCAGTGTGCAGTCACTGGTCGCCTTTCCCCAGGTACTGATACAGATGAAGGATCGTCCCGATTGGGTGCAGAACGTCGGCGATGCCTTCCTTGCCGAGCCGGATCAGGTGATGGCTTCGGTGCAGCGTTTGCGCGCGAAGGCACAACAGGCCGGCAACCTGAAATCGAACGACCAACAGAAAGTCGTGGTGCAACAGGCGCCTGCGGAGGCTGCCGCGCCGAGCACCACGATCATCCAAATCGAGCCGACCAATCCTGAAGTGGTTTACGTGCCTTCCTACAATCCCACCGTGGTGTACGGCAGTTGGGCGTATCCAGGCTATCCGCCTTACTACTGGCCACCACCGGCGGCTTACTACCCCTACGGTGGCGCCCTGGCGGCGGGCCTGATGTTTGGTGCCGGCATCGCGATCACCAATTCGCTATGGGGCGGCTTCAACTGGGGCGGCGGCGACGTCAACATCAACACCAACCGCTACAACAACATCAACCGCTCGAGCAATCGCATCAGCGGTAGTGGCAATACGCGTTGGAACCACAATCCGCAGAATCGACGCGGCACGCCTTACCGCGACTCGGGCAGCCGGGATCGTTTTGGTCAAGGCGTAGGTGGTGCCGATCAGCGGCAGGGATTCCGCGGTCGCGACGGCGCGGCAAACGCCGATCGGCAGCGCGCGATGCAGAGTTTTGATCGCACGACGAACAACGGTTCGTCGCCGTCTGCGCGGCGCGGAGCAAATGGTGGTGCAGCCGGACCTGCCAGGGCAGCACCCGGTGATCGGATGGCTGGCAATGGTGGCTTCGACCGAGGTGGCCAGGGGGCAGGCGGGCTTGGGGATCGCAATGCTGGAGGCGGCAATCGCGCGGGCGGCGTCGGCGGTGGGGACCGTGGTGGCGGCGGCAATTTTGGCCAGCGCGGTGGCGGCAACAGGCCGCAGGCGCGGGACAACGCGTTCGGTGGCGTGCAGTCACCAGGTAGCTCGCGCACGCAAATGAATCGCGGCCAGTCGAGCCAGCGTTCCATGGGTAGTTCGCGCGGCGGCGGTGGCGGCGGGCGGCAAATGTCACGTCCAGCACCTAGCCGTGGCGGCGGTGGCGGTCGTCGGCGATTGGGAGCATGACCATGAATCTGACACTCTCCGGACGTGGCCTTTGCCTTTGCTTCGCGTTGGCCGTTGGCTGCGCGCTTTCAGCCGGCGTGCTCGCGCAAGAGGCGAACTATCCCAGCGCCGATGCAGCGGCGAAGGCCTTCGTGGACGCCTTGCGCAATAACGACAAGGTCGCGCTGGCCAAGGTGCTCGGCGCCAACTGGAAGGATTACATCCCCACGGACGGCATCGATCGTTCCGACGTGGATGTGTTTCTTGCCCGATTCGATGAAGCCCATCGGATCGACGGCGACGCCAAGAGCGGACATCTCGCCGTAGGCAAGGACGATTGGACCTTGCCGATTCCGATCGTGCAGGGGCCGTCCGGTTGGCACTTCGACGTCAAGACGGCGCAGGGCGAGATCCGCACGCGGCATATCGGCGCGAATGAGCTGGCGACAGAGAAGGCGATGCTTGCGTACTACGACGCGCAACGCGACTTCGCGTCGAAGGATCGCATGGGCGATGGCGTGTTGCAGTACGCGCAGAAGTTCATGAGCACGCAAGGCAAGCACGATGGCTTGTATTGGCCCGTCAGCGGCGACGAACCCGAAAGCCCGCTGGGTCCGCTGTTCGCAGAGGTCACGCCAGGTCAGGGCTATCACGGGTATCGCTATCGCATCCTCACGGCGCAGGGTCCTTCTGCGCCCGGTGGTGCCTACAACTACATCGTGGGCGGCCGCATGACGAGTGGTTTCGCCCTGGTGGCGTGGCCGATCAAATACGGCGAAACCGGTGTGATGACTTTCATGGTCAGCCACGATGGCGAGACCTTCGAAAAGGATCTCGGCAAGGACACCGACAAACTGGTGCAGACCATCAAGCGCTTTGACCCGGACAGCAGCTGGGAGGAAGTCAAGGACGACGAGAAGTGACGATGGAGCCGGCGCGCGCAAGGGGTAGCTTGGGTGGATAGAAGCTACCCTTCGTCGAGCCGAACTGGCCAGGGAGCTGAATCGAGTGCATGCAGGCAAGGACCGCGTCGCATGCATGCAGGGAGCGCATTCAATTGACGGTATAGCCCTTGCCCTTCATGCAGGCGCCAAATGCCTGGCCGTAGGCTGCTGAATTCTGCGCTTGCGTGTTCGCCGAGGCTGCGTTGTCGGCACGGCGCTGTTGTCGTGCGCGCACGCCGCCGGCGACCACGCCTGCCGCTGCACCGACACCGGCGCCATGTCCGGCATCGCCATTGGCGGCACCACCGATGACGGCGCCGGCGGCCGCACCGCGGGCGGCGCCCGCGACGCGCTGGCCACCACCGACCGCGGGTCCGGTCTGCTGTGCTGGTACGGGTTGGGTGGCGGCGTTGCTTTGCGCCCATGAAGCGCAGGCATTTTTATCGGCAGCCTGCTGCTCGGCATTCTGGCCTTGGGCGGGGTAGGCTGCGGGGAGCTGCTGGGCGCTTATGGCCACGTTGGTGCCGCAGACGAGCAGGGCGGTGAGAAGTTTCAGTGAGGTATGCATGGTCCGGCTCCTGTGCTCGCGCGGAAAGCAGCGCGGTGATGACGAAGCGGTAAGCACCTCCATGTGGCCCAGCGCTGTGGGAGGCCAGTCGGTAGCCCACGCTGTCGGTAAAGCTCATTGGCAACTCGCCGATCCGTGAAGCCACTTGCTTGACCGCTCTGCTACCGAGTGCGCATGGACGCTGCAACCAGCCTGCTCCACCGGCGCTGACGCCGGAGCAGCCATGAAGGCTAGTGGATGCGCCCGCCATGGCTTCTGTATGACCATGGTCCGATCCGGGACGGGCGGGCGCGTCCGCACGATGTCGCCATCAGTGGATGATGCCGTTCTGCCTGAGCCGCGGGATGAGGGTGCTGGCGAGGTTGCGGGTCATCCGCGGGACGTTGTTGCTGGCAACGCCCTGGGTCGAGACCACCCACACCACGGTCTCTGTGCGTGCATCCCAGATGCTGGTTTCAAGCGTGACTTGTTCCGTGACGGTGACCACCGGCGCCTGTTGCCAGGCGTTGCCATACCAGCCATAGAAGCCACGACGGCCGGGCGGGCCCCGCCAGCCAGGACCACCCCAGCCTGGACCGCCCCAGGGGCTGCCCCAGGCACGTCCCGGCGCACCCGGACTGACGTTGATCCGTTGCTCCACGCTTTGCACGCGGGTGACCAGGATGGCATCGGCCCCCGAGGACTTGATCAGATTCTCGACATTGACGGACGTATCGTTCGGTCCAATCTGCGTATAGCTGGCCGTCGCGGTGACGCCGGCGGTCTGTAGCTCCTGCACGAAGGTGTCCTCGAACACCCGGCGCGTGCTGTCGCTATTGGAAATGCCGATCACCGCGATATGAGTAGCGGGCGGACCGGGCCAACCGGGGTCGCGCCATTCGTTGGTGATTCGTAACGTTGAGCACCCGGCCAGCGCAATGAGCAGGCCCAATGCAGCGACGCTTAGCAGTTTCATGGCCGTGATCCTCTGGTTCTCATGGTGTGACTCGCAAGAGAAAACGGGGCTGCCATCCGCTGGCGGCTTTAGTCGTGCGATAGGCAAAGGCGAAAAAACGCTAGCTACTCATCCAGTAAGTCCGTCGCGAAAGGCGCTGGGTTGCTTTCGTCTGATGAACCGGGGGCGATCAGGCCGAGGCGTTCCGCTTCGCGGATCAGCGCCACGCTGCTATGCACGCCAAGCAGGCCGAGCAGGGCCTGCCGGTGGCTTTCGACGGTGCGGACGGAAATGCCAAGCTCCGCAGCGATCTCGGTAGTCCGTCGTCCTCCTGCCATGCGATCGATCACTTGTCGTTGACGATGGGTGAGCGTGCGGGACATCACCGGTTCCTGCAGCAGTGATGCCATCAGGCTCGGACTGATGTAGTGCTCGCCGCCCGCGACAGCCGCGATCGCCGCGTACAGCTCCGCACTGGCCGATTGCTTGAGCACATAGCCGTTGGCGCCCGTCTCCAGCGCCTGGCGGACGATCAATGGCTCATCGTGCGCGGTAAGTACAATAAAGGGGACGTGACAAGCTTGTGTACGCAGCTTGCCCAGGGCCTGTATGCCGCCAAGCAAGGGCAGCCCGATCTCGGAGACGACCATGTCGATGTTTCCGGCCAGCACGCTGTCCACCAGCGACTCGCCGTCATGCACGATGGCCACGGAGTCGGTGATGGGGGCGAGCAGGCCGGCGAGCCCCTCGGCAATGCAGCGGTGATCGTCGGCCAGCAGCAGCCGTGGTTTGCGTCCGTATCGACCGTGCTGTCGGCGGGAGCTATGCATGGCCTAGAGCGAGATGCTCATGTCGCGGGTTCGGTCGCCAGCGACAGGCTGGCGGCGGCGAGCGACTGGGCAACCAGCAGGGCGGGCAGAGGTCGTCTTGGCATGAAGTGATCCCTCGTCGCTGGTCGCGGTCACCCAGCGCAAGATTGGCCCGATCGCGCCCGCCTGGTAAGCGAATTTCCACTGGTAGTTTTCCAGTAAAACTACGGAAGCCCCCCCCCGGCAGGCTCAGGGGCGGGGGCGCAGCAGGGAGCCGAACGTGAGGTAGATCGCGCTATGCCCACCGTCGGCATAGCCGTAGCCGAGAAACACCGGGCCCAGGGGTGACTGCAGGCCCGCGAAAATGCTGCCGGCGTAGATCAACGAGTCCAGCCGCACGTCGTTCTTGCTATGCCAGGTATTGCCGGCCTCGAGGCTGCCGCCGATATAGAACGGCGTCGAGAAAATCGCATCCATTCGCCCGGTGCGGCGGTAGATGACGGCGCGCAACAAGGCCGACTGGTTGCCGTAGAGGGCACGTTCCGTATAGCCGGAAAGATTGAGGAAGCCACCCAGGAAGTCCTGCGTCTCGAAGACGTTCGCGTTGTCGACCGCACTGGACACGCGCATGCCGAGCAGCAGGTGGTAGCGACTGTCCGGCTCCCAGAAACGCGGCACCCAATCGGCAGTCAGGCGCGCGACGTCGCCGCTGACCTGGCCGCCGAGCACCGTCCGATACATTTCGTAGCCCAGTTGAACGTGCGCGCCCTGTGTCGGAAATTGCGCGCTGTCCAGGCTGTCCCAGTCCACGCCGACCTTGAACATCGAGTAATTGGACGTCTGAGCGGGAAAGTCGGTGGGGCTGCCGACGGTCAGGTTGGCGCTATCGTATCCGCGGGTGAACTGCGCCAGCAGCCGCCAGTAACTGACCGGTGACCAGCCGGCTTCCAGCCCCAGCTTGTCGCGCCGAACACGATAGTCGGCCAATTGGCGGCTACCGCTGCTGTCAAAGATGGGCAGATCCTCCTTGCGGAACAGGACGAAGGGTTGCACGTAGGTGGTCGCGTTCTGGCCCAGGGGTTGGTAGAACTCGCTGGCGATGCCGCCGATGCGTCCGCCCCACAGGGTGCTGCGCCATTCGGCTCCGTAACGGTTGATATTGGTGGCGTTGATTTCGCCGGAGACCAGGTACTGGCTGTTGCCGTTGAAATCGTTGTCGAGTTGCAGTCCCACGCGTCCGTAGACCGGGCCCCAGGGTTTATCCGCCGGAATGATCAGCAGGCCGCGTTGCCCGTCCTGCTCCTGCAAGCGATAGTCGATCTGTTGGTAGTTGCCGCGCCCATAGACGGAGCCGATCTGGTTATCGAGCCGATCCGCGTCATACGGCTTGCCCACCTCGGAGGCCATGCTGTTCTTGACGAACGGCGCGGTCTGCGTGTTCGTGCCATCGACCTTCAGGAATGCGATCAAGGCCGGATCGAAGTCGCGCATGCGATGGCGGGCCTCGAATGCCTGCCAGTCGGCTGGCGAGGCTGTCAGTGTGCGCAGTCGCGGCAGTGCGGCTTCCGCGGCCGCCTTGCCGATCGCAATGGCCTCTTCGCCACGATTGAACTGCGCCGCGGTGATATCACCCAGGGCGGGGCGGATGAGGATGTCGTCTGGCGTCAGCGTGGCCAGCTGGCGTCGTGTCTTCTCATCCATCAGCGCGCTCACCATCTGGCTGAGCAGGGCCACCGGATTGGTGAGTTGTTCCCGTGTTGAAAGCGGGGAACCTACGTCCACCACGATAAGTCGCTGCGCGCCCATCTCGCGAATCACATCGATCGGCACGTTGTCCATCACGCCGCCATCCACCAGCAGCTGGCCTTCCACATTGACCGGTGCGAAGGCACCGGGCACCGACATGCTGGAGCGAATGGCCAGCGGCAGTTCGCCGCTGCCAAACACCACAGGCTTGCCGGCCACGATGTCGGTGGCTACGGCGCGGAAAGGAATGGCGAGCTGGTCGAAGTCGTGGACATCCCAGGTGGAAATCAGCAGGCGTCGCAGCAGGAGCAGCAGTTTCTGTCCTTGTACGAAGCCTGCGGGGGTGATGATGCGTCCGTCGCGATAACCGACTTCGAAGTTCAGCAGGTAGCGATAGTCCGCATCCTTGCGACGCATGGGCATGTCCACGCGCGCCGGATCGTCGGAGAACAGGTCCTTCCAGTCCAGCGTGGTGACGATATGGGCCATTTCATCCGGGCTGTAGCCGGCGGCATAGAGCCCGCCCACGATGGCGCCCATGCTGGTGCCCGAGACGCGGCAAATGGGTATGTGCTCGCGTTCCAGTACTTGCAGCACACCGATATGGGCGGCGCCGCGAGCGCCGCCGCCGCCGAGCACCAGGCCGATGCAGCCGGGTTCAGGCGGTGGTCGCGCCGGTGGCGACTCTGCGCGGCCATTCGATGACCCGATCGCAACCCACGCGACGATCCATGGCAGGAATGATCGTATGCGCATCAGCACCACTTTCCGGCATGGTTGACGGTCGGGTGAACAGGTTGGGCTCGGCGTACGCTGCGACAGCAAGTCTGGCCGCAATGGCGCGCTTTTGGCAGCGAAGAAGCACGGTCTATTTCTGCGTATTTCTACTTAGACACTTCAGGCAGGAGTCGCACGGGCGCGTGCGGCATGAGACGGCCCTGCGAAGTTCGCGCGGCTGGCGCGATGGCGTCGTCGCCGGCATGGCGTTCGACGGTACGTGGAGGAAATACCGTTGATTTGCCGGTAATTCTACGCATCGACGGGCCGCTCGAAGGTCTCAGGAATGTCGTGTAACTGCATGAAAGAAAGCGTCTATTTCCGAAATCAGGGCTGGCCGTCGAGCTCGGGAATCATCGCCTCTTCACGCGGCTGGTTCTATGAAGGCAGAGAGGGGAGAACTGGCTAAGCGCCACAACATGGTGACGTGGTGATTGGGGGCGCATGCTACGCAGCACTGCAAAGGGAGTTCCTCCGCAGGTCACGAAAGCGGCTCTACTGTTCGCGGGGAGCCTCGGGGCACAGCTGATTTCCGCGGTGCTATGGAGCCAGCAAAGCGACGCGCCGATGGTGTGGTTTACCGGAGGCGTCCTGCTGGCCGCGCTGCTATGTCAGGAGGAGACGTTCTGGCCCGCTTGCGTCGGGGGCTGGGTGATCGGGCTGCTGGCGTCGTCGGTGGCATTTCCGCGGACGCTGGCCAACCTCGCCGCAGTGACCTTGCCGCTGGTTGCGCTGATCCTGGCCGCGGCCTGGCTGCTGCGAAGGGTGTGCCCAGGGCGTCGCATCGACGACTTCGGGCGGCTCGCCGCGTTCTTCGCGATTGGCGGGTTTGCGCTACCGTTCTTTTCGGCCCTCGTCATCGCTGGCCTGGAGCAAACCCTGACTCCCGGTGAAGCGGGACCGCTGCATAGCTGGATGCATCTGGCGCTCGCCGGCGCGCTGGGTTACGTGCTGTTGGTACCTGCCTTGATCAGTCTGGCGGATCCGAAATCCATCATCCGCAAGGAGGGCACGCCGGGCTGGCTGGTCACCTTGGCGGCGATCGGTGCGTTCGCGCTGCTGTGGCTGGCATGGCGTTATTTCGGGCACGCCCCCTTGCTGCGACCACTTTTGTTGCTGCTGCCACTGACGATGGTGATCTTCGCCGCCTTGCGCACACAGATACCCGGAACCAGCGTGGCCATACTGCTGTTCGGCGTGGTCGCCATGCAGATCAGCCTGGAAGGGCGCGGGCCGTTTCTGGGCACGGATATGGCGACGACGACGTTGAGCGTGCAGTTGTGGACGCTGGGCATGTCGCTGGCCGGGCTGTTCCTTGCCGCCCTGGTGGAACAGCGACGCATGACGCAGCGCGCGCTGCTCGACAGTAGCGGGCAGATTCGCGAGCTGGCGGGCCGCTTGATCGTGGCCCAGGAACAGGAACGGGCGCGTATCGCGCGCGACTTGCACGACGACATCAACCAGCGGCTCGCCCTGGCCTCGATCCAGCTAAGTGCGATCCGGCGCAAGGTCGGCAAGGACAGCCAGGACGACATCAGTCACCTGCAGCACGAGCTGATCGCACTGTCCGACGATGTGCGACATCTTTCACACGACCTTCATCCCAGCATGCTTAGTCATACGGGCTTGACCGCTGCACTTGCCGAACTCTGCCATGCGCAGCGCCAGCGCAATGGACCGAGGGTCGACCTGCGGGTTTCCCCGCACGTCGGCGAACTATCGCAGGACGTGGCCTTGTGTCTGTATCGGGTGACGCAGGAGGCCTTGAGCAATGCCGTGCGTCACGCCCACGCCCGCTGCATCAGCGTTGCCGTGGATATGAACGTGACCCACGTGGAACTGGACGTCATGGATGATGGGAAGGGTTTTGAACTATCCGGGGATGAGCATGGGGAAATGGCCAAGGGGCTTGGCCTCTTGAGCATGGATGAACGAGTGAGGTCGCTGGATGGCGAACTTCATTTGATGTCGACACTAGGGAAAGGGACGCAGCTATGCATTCGTATTCCGCTACGGCACCCAGAGGCATCCGTCCCAGGCTGATCATTGCGGACGACCACCGCATGGTCGCCGAGGGCATTCAACGCATTCTCGGTGATGACTTCGAGCTGTTGGAGATCGAGTCCGACGGCAATGCCCTGTTCGAGGCGGTGTGCCGGTTGAGCCCCGACCTGGTGGTGACCGACATCAACATGCCAGGCACGAACGGCCTGGACGTGCTGAAGCGGCTGCGCCAGCAGGGCGATCGCACGGTGTTCGTGTTCCTGACCATGCATGCGGAACCCGCGCTCGCGGCCTCCGCCATGCGGGCCGGCGCCAGTGCGTACGTGCTCAAGAATGCAGCCGGCGAGGACTTGCTGACGGCGGCCCACCAGGTGCTTGCCGGTGGCACTTATGTCACGCCGTCCCTGGGGGCGCATTTCATCAGCAGCCGCATCCAGGACCTGCAACAGTTCACGGTGAAGCAACGCGAAGTCTTGCGACTGGTGGGTTGCGGCATGCGCTCCAAGCAGATCGCGGATGAGTTGAAGCTGTCCGTGCGTACGGTCGAGGCGCACAAGTACGTGATGATGCAGATACTCGGCGTCCATTCCACCATGGAGCTGGTGAGGCGCTCGGAGGAGCTGGGTCTTTTGCTGTGAGACGGTATATCCAGCCGTTTCAGCCCGTGTCTCACACGGCTGCCTACGCAAGCGGCGTAATTCTACTTAGTGAAGACACGGTTCATTTTCGCTAGGAATTTGGCAAGAACTCGCTGATGCTCACGTTATTGCGATAGCAAGCGTGCGCAGCGGCATGAGTCGAGCCACGATCATCCTGGCGGAAGACCACCCTCCGATCGCCGAGCAGATGTGCCATCTGCTTGCGGAGGATTTCGACGTGCTCGCCGTGGTCGGGCATGGCGAAGCCCTGGTCAAGGCTGTGCTGCGCCTGCACCCGGATGTCGTGGTCACCGATATCAGCATGCCGGGCATGGATGGCATGCAGGCGGCGCGCGAGCTGATCAGCGAGCGCCCGGCACTCGCTGTGGTCTTCGTGACGGTGCACGACGATCCGGCCCTGGTGCGCAAGGCGCTCGATATTGGCCGAGGTTACGTGCTGAAGGCGTCTGCGGGCGAGGAGCTGGTCGACGCGGTGCAGAGCGTGCTTAACGGTGGGCGCTTCCTGTCCGCTTCGCTGAGGTCCATCGACGGCCATCGTTGAGATGGGCTGAAGGCCCTCGCCAGGCGAGGGCCTCTCCGAAGCGCGATGGAGCCTTGCGCTGATGTCGACCTGCCGGCATCAGCCGCCCGCGCGATTATTTGAGGATCAACTCGCGCGTCAACAAGCTGCCCTGGAGTTCACGCATCGACTCCCGGTCCATGCTGGCCTTGTCGCGTGCGTCCATGGGGCCGAGTGTCTTGGTGGCGATGGCGTCGGACTCATCGGTGCGATCGAGCGCGGCCATGTTCGGGTAGGTGATGGTCAAGACCAGGTCGGCATCCTGCGGCGTGCGCGCTTCCTCGCTGTAAATCGCGTAACCGGTGATCAGGCCGGCCTTCTTCAACGCTTCCATTTGGGCTTTATAAGGCCCGGCCAGATATTTCATGTAATTATTGAATTGCCCGGGTTTGACTTTGACGAAACTGACCCGAGTTACGTGGCCCTCCTTATAAGCCTTCGCATCCTGCGCATAGGCCGATCCCACGGCGGCGAAAATCAGCAGCGACATGAAAAGCATGGTGATGCGCTTCACGGGTCATCTCCTCGATCGGGGTGATTGAGCTGGTGATTTTCACGCTACGCGCTGCATTTTGACCCGTCAATTGGCAATATTTCCATGGCGATGGCCTTGGACGTCTATATGTTTCAATCTTGAATCAGTCGTGTGCTTGGAGGACTTTTTTTATTCAAGTCGAGGACTGAATAACTCGTAGCGACGGCGTGCGCTGTAACATGCCTGACACAGCCAAAGCGAATTGGGAAAGAGCATGCATTTGATCGTCATTCCCGCGAAAGCGGGAATCCAGTGCCTTAGTTTTCAACGGATTGAAAGTCGCTGGATTCCCGCTTTCGCGGGAATGACGAGTCTTTTGACGTTGCTTGGGGTGAGGATCGCGTCCGAAAGCTCTACGGGACTCCAGAGCAAGAGTCGTCAGCCCTGCGGTATCCCCGTCATATCAGGCAGGTGATGTGCGATGCCCTTATGGCAATCAATGCAGGTCTTTTCGCCCGTGACCAGCCAGCGCTGGTGTATCTGTGCGGCTCGCGTCGATTGTCGGGTCAAATCCATTGATGCGTAGTTGTGGCAATTTCTACATTCCAGCGAATCGTTTGCCTTTAGTCGCGCCCACTCGTGTTCGGCGAGCACGAGGCGGTGGTCGAGAAATTTCTCGCGCGTGTTCACCGTGCCGAATATCTTGCCCCAGACCTCCTTGGACGCCTGCATCTTGCGCGCGATCTTGTCGGTCCAGTTATGCGGTACGTGGCAATCGGGGCAGGTGGCGCGCACGCCGGATCGGTTGCTGTAGTGGATCGTGGTTTTCAGCTCCTGGAACACGTTGTCACGCATTTCGTGGCAGCCGGTGCAAAACGCCTCGGTGTTGGTCGCTTCAAGTGCGGTGTTGAATGCGCCCCAAAAGACCACGCCAGCAATGAAGCCGCCCAGAGTGAGAAAGCCGAGGCTGTAGTGGACACTTGGTTTGCGCAGAATGCGCCAGAACGTCGCCACCCACGGCTTGATCCGCGCCCACATGGTCAGTTCCCCTTTGCTTCGGAGAGCACGGTGTCGATGTCCTTGAACGTGTTCGCGACCAGGGGCTTGGCGTCGGTCTGCACCACATGGCACTGGTTGCAGAAGTAACGGCGCGGCGAGATGGTGGCGAGGAACTGGTCGTTGCGATCCATGTAATGAGTGACGCTGACCGGCGGCGCCTGGAATTTGTCCGCATTGGCGCGCGCATGGCAGAGCAGGCAGCGATTGGAATTCTTGTCGATCTGGTAGTTGTCGATCGAGTGCGGAATCGTGGGCGGCTGCATGGGATAAGCGCGGTTGCGCCGGATATCCGTATTCTCCACGCGCGCCATCGGCGGTGGCGGACCTTCCTCGCTGATCGGTACGCCACGGCGCAGCGCATCGATCTGTTGGCCTGGCGGCGGCGCTTCAGGCGCTGCAGGGGCTGCAGGCCGCGGCGCCGATGCCGGCATGCCGACCATGGCATGCGATCCGCTCCTGTCGCTGTGCCCCAGCTTTTCCCCGGCCACGAAGGCGATGGCGGCCACCACCACGACGACCACACCAGCAATGAGCATGAGAGGCTTGTCGCGCATGTCTGTGTCCTCCTAGACCGCCAGCACCTTGACGGCGCACTTCTTGTAGTCGGTCTGCTTGGAGATCGGGTCGGTCGCGTCCAGGGTGACCTTGTTGATCAACTGTCCCGCGTCGAACCAGGGGACGAAGACCACGCCGCGCGGCATGCGGTTGCGGCCGCGGGTCTCGATGCGCGAGCGCATTTCACCGCGACGGGAGACCACCTTCACCTCGTCGCCGCGCTTGAAGCCCCTCGCCTTGGCGTCGTCGGGATTCATGAACACGACCGCCTGGGGGAAACTCCGGTACAACTCGGGCACTCGCATGGTCATGGAGCCCGAGTGCCAATGTTCGAGCACGCGGCCGGTTGACAGCCATAGATCGTATTCGGCGTCTGGCATCTCCGCCGGCGGTTCATAGGGCAGGGCCCAGATCACCGCGCGCCCGTCGGGATTGCCGTAGAACTGGAAGCCGGTGCCGGCCTTCACATAAGGGTCGCTGCCCTCGCGATAACGCCAGCGCGTCTCCCTGCCTTCGACGACCGGCCAGCGCAGGCCGCGTGCCTTGTGATACTCGTCGAAATAGGCGAGGTCATGCCCGTGGCCACGGCCGAACTCGGCGTATTCCTCGAACAAGCCCTTCTGCACGTAGAAGCCAAACGCAGCGGACTCGTCGTTCTGGTAGCCCTCCTCGATCTGCGACACGGGGAATCGATCCACCTTGCCGTTCCGGTACAGCACGTCGAACAGGGTCTTGCCCTTGAACTGCGGATTCGCTGCCAAGATTTCTGCGGGCCAGCATTCGTCGGTGGTGAAGCGCTTGGAGAACTCCATCAGCTGCCAGAGATCCGATTTCGCCTCCGCCGGTGCCTGGACCAATTGGTGCCAGAACTGGGTGCGCCGCTCGGCGTTGCCATAGGCGCCTTCCTTTTCCACCCACATCGCAGCGGGCAGGATCAGGTCGGCTGCCTGCGCGGTGACGGTGGGATAGGCGTCGGATACGACGATAAAGTTTCTTGCATCGCGATAGCCCGGATACGTCTCCTGCATCAGGTTCGCGCCGGCCTGCATATTGTTGTTGACCTGCACCCAGTAGGCGTTGAGCACGCCGTCCTTGAGCTTGCGGTTCTGTTCCACCGCGTGGAAGCCGGGCTTGGGCTGGATGATGCCCTGGGGAATATTCCAGATCTCTTCCGCGTGTTTGCGGTGTTCCGGATTGGTCACCACCATGTCGGCCGGCAGGCGATGGCTGAAGGTGCCGACTTCGCGCGCGGTGCCGCAGGCCGACGGTTGTCCGGTCAGCGAGAACGGGCTATTGCCGGGTTGGGCGATCTTGCCGGTCAGCAGGTGCAGGTTGTAGACCATATTGTTGGCCCACACCCCGCGCGTGTGCTGGTTGAAGCCCATGGTCCAGAACGACGTCACCTTGATCGCGGGGTCGGCATAGAGTTCGGCCAGCTTCTCCAGCCAGCCACGCTCCACTCCGGTCATCTCCACCGCCTTTTCGATGGTGTAAGGCGCGACGAAGGCAGCGAACTGGTCGAAGTCGATGACTTCGCCACCATTGGGGTCCTTGGCGTTCTTGGCTTTCAGCTCAAGCGGATTGTCGGGGCGGAGCCCATAGCCGATATCGGTATTGCCGCGCTTGAAGCTGGTGTGCTGGTTGACGAAGTCCTTGTTGACGCGGCCGCTCTTGATGATGTGATTGGCGATGTAGTTGAGGATGACCAGATCCGTCTGCGGGGTGAACACGATCGGCAGGTCGGCCAGTTCGAAGCTGCGATGCTCGAAGGTGGACAGCACCGCGACCTTGACGTGGGGATTGGACAGGCGGCGATCGGTGACGCGCGTCCACAGGATCGGATGCATCTCCGCCATGTTGGAGCCCCACAGCACGAACGCATCGGCCGCTTCGATGTCGTCGTAGCAGCCCATGGGCTCGTCCATGCCGAACGTGCGCATGAAGCCCATCACGGCCGAGGCCATGCAGTGGCGTGCATTCGGGTCGAGGTTGTTGCTGCGGAAGCCGGCCTTGAACAGCTTGTTGGCGGCGTAGCCTTCCCAGATCGTCCATTGGCCGGAGCCGAACATGCCGATCGCTTCCGGCCCCTTTTCCTTCAGCACGCGCTTGAATTGCGCCGCCATGACATCGAAGGCTTCGTCCCACGTCACCGGCGTGAAGTCGCCGTCCTTCGCGTACGTGCCATTCTTCTTGCGCAGCAGGGGCTGGGTCAGGCGATCCGCGCCGTACATGATTTTTGACAGGAAGTAGCCCTTGACGCAGTTGATGCCCCGATTGACTTCGGCCAGCTCATCGCCGTGGGTGGCCACCACGCGACCGTTCTTCACGGCCACGTTGACGCCGCATCCGGTGCCGCAGAAGCGACAGGGCGCTTTGCTCCATTTCAGTTGGGTGAGGTCGCCTTCCAGCAGCACATTGCTCGCCGCGGCCGGCAATGCCAGTCCCGCCACATTCGCCGCAACCGCCACGGCGGTGTTGCGGATGAATTCCCGTCGCGTCATGGTCATACGTCGACTCCTCAACTCGACAAGCCAGGCTCCATCGGCTGGTCAAGCTCGCCAAGCGATTCCACATGGTGATAAATCAGTGACACGTTCAGCACGCCAGGCAGTAATTCCAGCGCGTCAATATGGTCCATCAGTGCGCGTTGATCATTCGTTTCGCAGAGCACGACGCAACGGCAATCGCCTTGCGCCGCGATTTCAAGTCCAGCATGCGCCTCCACCAGCGCCTTGATGGCCGGCAAAGCTTCATGACGATGCAGCAGCACGAGGCTGGAAATATGTTGCTCGTCGTTCATGGCGCGGCACCTGCCTGGGCTCGACAAGCTGTCGCGTTTGCACGCACTTGCGGCGCAACCGATGTCGCGAGGTAGCTTGCATGGGAAGAGGCGTCGACGATCATGCTCAAGTTCCCGGCGGGCCGTTGAACATTTGCCACACCCAGACGGCGAACCCATAGGAAACGACAATCGCCACTGCCAGGGCAGGGAACAAGGCCACAGTCAGGACCAGGAAAACCGTCCGCTCCTGCTGTTTTGTAATCGTCTCGGGTGACGCTTCCATCTGGACCTCGGCGAGGCAGAGAAGACGCGGCGGAAACCGTTACGCCAGTGTACATCGCCGCTCCCTGGCTTTCTCCGGCGTTTTGACGCATTCGATTGATGCCGCGGACCCAGGCGCAGGACGTTCGATATAGAGTGCCGCGAACACCTGCAGGGAGTTGCCCTGCGGTGCGTGAAAGTCATGTGAACCTTTTCCTGCGAGGATGACGAATGGCGAGCAAGGCGGTGGCGTCGTTTCGAAGTGGATGGCTGGCGATCGGTTGCCTGCTTGCGTTTGCGGTAAGCGCCGCGGAGCCAACTTCACCGGTCGTACGGGCTCAGGCGGTCAGCCTGCTGCTGCCAGGCAAGCCGGCACTGACGCTCGAGGCGTCTGCGCTCGCCGCCATGCCGCATACCGGCATCCGGGCGGCGGCTCACGATGAGTCGCCCAGCGATTGGCGTGGCGTGGCGCTGCGGGACATCCTGCTGCGCGCGGGCGTGCCGCTGGACAAGCCGCTGCGCGGCAAGGCGTTGGCGAACTTCGTGCGGGTGACGGCGACCGATCACTACCAGGTGGTGTTTGGCCTTGCCGACCTCGATCCGTCGCTGGGCAACACGCAGGTGATCCTGGCCGACCAGAAGGACGGCAAGCCACTGGCCGAGGACGGACCTTTTCGGCTGGTGGTTGGCGGCGATCAGCGTCCCGCGCGTTGGGTTCGCAGCGTCGCTGCCATCGAGATCGTCGACGGCTCGTCGACGGACCAGCCCTGATCAGCCAGCGTCTGCCGGTGGTACGTCCAGTCCGGCCACGGCTTCCCTGGCGAGCGGCAGCAGGCCTTCACCGCCTGCGCCAAGATGGACCTTCAATTGGCGGCGCATGACCGGGTCCCAGAACCGCTTGAGGTGGTCGCGCACGCTGCTCACCGCCAGCTCGTGATCGGGCTCGACCTCGAAGAAGGTCGCGATGTCGTTCGCCATGGTGACGAGCCGTTCGATGTTCATGGCGACTCCTGTCCTGCCACCGGGAGCAGGCGATCGGGATGGGTGTAGACGTTGTGGCTGCCGGGACGCGTAAAGCCCACCAGGGTGATCCCCGCACTGCGCGCCAGCTCGATCGCCAGGGCGGTCGGCGCGGAGATCGCGGCCAGCATGGTGATGCCGGCGCTGGTTGCCTTGGTGACCATTTCGTAGCTGGCGCGGCTGGTGACCAGTGCGAGGCCGTTCTCCGGGTCGATCTCGGCGCGGCGCATGGCGCCAATCAACTTGTCCAGAGCGTTGTGGCGCCCGACGTCCTCGCGCACCAGCGCGATCTCGCCGTCGCGCGTGGCCCAGGCCGCGGCATGCACCGCACCGGTGGCCTCGTTCATTGGTTGCCGAGCCTGCAGTTCCCGTTGTGCGCGCTCCAGCGCGTCGCGCGTGTAGGTGCGGCCGGCGCCAACCGGCGGGTGTTGCCGGATCGCCTGTTCCAGTTCGCGCGTGCCGCAAATGCCGCAGCCGCTACGCCCAGGCAGCAGGCGTTCGCGCTCGGGGCCAATGCGCGCGCCGGGGGCATCCTCGGCGACCTGCATCGCCAGTTCGATCCCCTCGAGCAATGAGTTCTGCTCGAGTTGGAGCAGCTGCGCCGGATCATCGATCAGGCTTTCGCTGAGCGAGAAGCCCAGGGCGAAGTCGTCCAGGTCGTGCGGCGTGGCCATCATCACGGCGAAGGTGGCGCCGTTGTAGACCATGGCTACCGGTACTTCCTCGGCGATGCAATCGTCCTCGCGGATGACGGTGCCGTGGCGCCAGCGTTCGACGGGCCGCAGCACGAAACCCGCCTGCGCTGCATCAGGCAACGGCTTCATCAGGCCGGCTTCGTCGACGGGTTCAGCAGTGCTTCCTGCGCATCCGAGAAGGCGCGATGGCGCTTCTGCCAATCGGACGGCTGGGTGACCCGGGTCACTTGCACGGCGGTGACCTTGTACTCGGGGCAATTGGTGGCCCAGTCGGAGTTCTCGGTGGTGATCACGTTGGCGCCGGAGCCGGGGAAGTGGAAGGTGGTGTAGACCACGCCTGGCTGCATCCGCTCGGAGATCATCGCGCGCAGCACGGTGTCGCCGGCACGGCTCTGGATGCCGACCCAGTCGCCTTCGTTGATGCCACGCTCCTCGGCGTCATGCGGATGGATTTCCAGCCGGTCCTCGTCGTGCCACATCACATTGGCCGTGCGCCGGGTCTGCGCGCCTACGTTGTATTGGCTGAGGATGCGGCCGGTAGTGAGAATCAACGGATGCTCGGCGTTGACCTTTTCCGCGGTCGGTACGTACTCGGTAAGCATGAAGCGGCCCTTGCCGCGCACGAACTCGTCGACGTGCATCACCGGCGTGCCGAGCGGATGCTGGTCATTGCACGGCCACTGGATCGAACCCAGCTGGTCGATCTTGTCGAAGCTGACGCCGTGGAAGGTGGGCGTGAGTTGCGCGATCTCATCCATGATCTGCGTCGGGTGCGTGTAGTTCATGGGGTAGCCCATGGCCTGCGCGAGCAGCTGGGTGATCTCCCAGTCGGCATAGCCACCCTTGGGCTCCATCACCTTGCGCACGCGGGAGACGCGCCGCTCCGCGTTGACGAAGGTGCCGTCCTTCTCCAGGAACGAACTGCCCGGCAGGAAGACGTGGGCGTACTTGGCGGTCTCGTTGAGAAACAGATCCTGCACCACGATGCATTCCATCGCGGTGAGGGCCGCGGTGACGTGCTGGGTGTCGGGATCGGATTGGGCGATGTCCTCGCCCTCGATATAGAGCCCCTTGAAGCTGCCGTCGAGAGCCGCCTCGAACATGTTGGGGATGCGCAGGCCCGGTTCGCTGAGCAGGGGCACGCCCCAGGCCTGTTCGAACGAGTGACGCACGGCATCGTCGCCGACGTGGCGATAGCCGGGGAACTCATGCGGGAACGAGCCCATGTCGCAGGAGCCCTGCACGTTGTTCTGTCCGCGCAGCGGATTCACGCCAACGCCTTCACGGCCGATATTGCCGGTCGCCATGGCCAGGTTCGCAATCGCCATCACCGCGGTGGAACCCTGCGCATGTTCGGTGACGCCCAGGCCGTAGTAGATCGCGCTATTGCCACCGGTGGCGTACAGCCGCGCGGCGCCGCGCACAATGGACGCTGGCACGCCGGTCACCGACTCCATCGCTTCGGGGCTGTACTTGTCCTGCGCCACGAACGCGCGCCACTTGGCAAACGCCACTGCTTCGCAGCGTTGGGCGACGAAGGCCTCGTCGACCAGGTTCTCGGTGACGATGACGTGGGCCAGCGCGTCGAGCACCGCTACATTCGTGCCTGGCCGCAGGCGCAGGTGGTAGTCAGCCTGGATATGCGGCGTGCGCACGAGGTCGATGCGGCGTGGGTCGACCACGATCAGCTTGGCGCCCGCACGCAGGCGGCGTTTCATCTGCGAGCCGAACACGGGGTGGGCGTCGGTGGGATTCGCACCGATCACCAGCACGACGTCGGTAGCCTCGATCGAGTCGAAATCCTGCGTGCCGGCCGACTCGCCCATGGTTGCCTTGAGCCCGTAGCCGGTGGGTGAATGGCAGACGCGCGCACAGGTATCGACGTTGTTATTGCCGAAACCGGCGCGTACCAGCTTTTGCACCAGGTAGGTTTCCTCGTTGGTGCAGCGCGAGGAAGTGATGCCGCCTACCGAGTGCTTGCCGTAGCGCGCCTGCAGCCGCTTGAACTCGCTGGCGACATGGGCAATCGCCTCGTCCCAGCTGACCACTCGCCAGGGATCGGAGATGCGGGCGCGGATCATCGGCGTGGTGATGCGATCGGGGTGCGTGGCGTAGCCAATGGCGAAGCGTCCCTTGACGCAGGAGTGGCCGTGATTGGCGTGGCCATCCTTGTTCGGCACCATGCGCACGATGTCCTGGCCTTTCATCTCGGCGCGGAAGCTGCAGCCGACGCCGCAATACGCACAGGTGGTGACGACGCTGTGCTCCGCCTGGCCCATGTCGATCAGCGATTTCTCGGACAACGTCGCGGTCGGGCAGGCCTGTACGCAGGCGCCGCAGGAGACGCATTCGGAATCGAGGAAGCGGTTGTCCTGGCTGGCTGCCACCTTGGACTCGAAGCCGCGTCCCTGGATGGTCAGCGCGAACGTGCCCTGGACCTCTTCGCAAGCGCGCACGCAGCGCGAGCAGGCGATGCATTTGGATGGGTCGAAGGTGAAGTAGGGGTTGGATATGTCCTTGGCTGCGAACAACGGATTGGCGCTGCCGTCCTTCTTCTCGGCATGGACATGATTGGCGCCGTCGTACCCGTAGCGCACCTCGCGCAGGCCGACCACGCCCGCCATGTCCTGCAACTCGCAATGACCGTTGGCGGGGCAGGTGAGGCAATCGAGTGGGTGATCGGAGATATACAACTCCATCACCCCGCGCCGGATCTCGGCCAGCCTGGACGTCTGCGTATGCACTTTCATGCCGGGACTGACCGGCGTGGTGCAGGAAGCCGGGTAGCCCTTGCGACCCTCGATTTCCACCAGGCACAGCCGGCACGAGCCGAACACCTCGAGCATGTCGGTGGCGCAGAGCTTGGGGATGCCGATGCCCATCTGCGCGGCCGCGCGCAGCACCGAGGTGCCCTCCGGCACTTGCACGCTACGCCCGTCGATTTCCAGCTCGACCATCGTAGTGGACGTCGCTTTTGGCGTGCCGTAGTCGATCTCGACGATGGACAGCATGGTGCGTTACCTCCTCAGTGCGCCGCTTTGTCGGCGGCGCCTGCGAAATCCTCGTGGAAATGGTCCAGCGCGCTGAGCACCGGGAAAGGCGCCATGCCGCCGAGGGCGCACAGGGAACCGTCGATCATGGTCTGGCAGAGATCGCGCAGCAGGACCTCGTTGCGTTCGCGCTCGATGGCGTTGCCGGCAAGCATGCGATCGATCACTTCGACGCCGCGGGTGGAACCGATGCGACATGGCGTGCATTTGCCGCAAGACTCGATGGCGCAGAACTCCATCGCGTAACGCGCCTGCGCCGCCATGTCGACGGTGTCGTCGAAGACCACCACGCCGCCGTGACCCAGCATGCCGCCGATGGCGGCAAACGCTTCGTAGTCGATCGGCGTGTCCAGCCGCGACGGGGGAATATAGGCACCGAGCGGACCGCCGACCTGGACCGCCCGCAGCGGACGACCGCTGGCGGTACCACCGCCGAAATCTTCGATCAGCTCGCGTAGCGTGGCCCCAAACGCCAACTCCACCAGACCTGTTTGCTTCAGATTGCCGGCCAGCTGGATCGGCAAGGTGCCGCGCGACTTGCCGCTGCCGTAGTCGCGGTAAAAGCCGGCACCACGATCCAGGATGATCGGCACCGAGGCGAGCGTGACCACGTTGTTGATCACCGTCGGCTTGCCGAACAGGCCCTGGATCGCCGGCAGCGGCGGCTTGAAGCGGACCTGGCCGCGTTTGCCTTCCAGCGATTCGAGCAGCGAGGTTTCCTCGCCACAGATATACGCACCAGCGGCCATGCGGACTTCCAGCTGGAATGCCTTGCCGCTGCCGCAGACGTTGTCGCCCAGATAGCCCGCCGACTCGGCAGCGGCGATGGCCGCCAGCAGGGCACGCTGTGCGTGCGGGTATTCCACGCGCAGATAGATGTAGCCGCGGGTGGCGCCGACGGCGAGGCCGGCGATGGTCATGCCCTCGATCAGCACGAAGGGGTCGCCTTCCATGATCATGCGATCGGAGAAGGTGCCGGAGTCGCCTTCGTCCGCATTGCACACGATGTACTTCTGCCCGGGGGGCGCGTCCAGGCAGGTTTTCCATTTGATGCCGGCAGGGAACGCTGCGCCGCCACGGCCGCGCAGCCCGGCATCGAGCACGCTTTGCACGATGTCGATGCCGCTCATGCGCAGCGCGTTCGCCAGGCCGCGATAACCCCCGTGGGCACGGTAATCATCCAGGCTGCGCGGATCGACGATGCCGACACGGGCGAAGGTCAGGCGCTGCTGGCGCTTCAGATACGGGATCGATTCGGTCGGCCCGAGGGCGAGTGGATGCTGTGCCGTCTGCAGGAAGCCTGCATTGAACAGCGAGGGCACATCCTCCGCCTGCACCGGGCCGTAGGCGACGCGGCCAGCCGTCGTTTCGACTTCGACCAGCGGTTCCAGCCAATACATGCCGCGCGAACCGTTGCGAACCAGGCGCACGTCGGCGCCACGCCGCGAGGCCTCGGCACTTATCGCCTTGGCGACGGCCTCGGCGCCCAGCGAGAGCGCGCTGGCATCGAGCGGCACATAGACGGTGATGCTCATGGCGCCTCCGTCTTCAGCCAGGCGTCAAAGCGCTCGGGGGTCATGCGCCCCTGTAAATCCCCGTCGACCATCATCGCCGGCGAGCAGGCGCAGTTGCCGAGGCAATAGACCGGCTCCAGCGTGTAGCTGCCATCGGCGGTAGTCTCATGGAAGTCCACCCCCAGCCGTTGCTTGACATGGTGCTCCAGCGTCGCGGCGCCCATGGCCTGGCACGATTCCGCCCGGCACAGGTAGATGACATGCCGTCCGGCGGGCTGCTGGCGGAAGAAGTGATAGAAGCTGATGACGCCGTGCACATCGGCCCGCGAGAGGTTCATCTCGCGGGCGATCAGCGGCACGGCTTGCTCCGGTACGTAACCCAGCGCCGCCTGCACGCCGTGCAGGACCGGGAGCAGGGCACCGGGCGTGTCTTTCAAGCGGCCAGTGACTTCGAGCACGACATCCCGGACATGGTCCGGGATGTTCGGCATCGCGGCGCTATTCACTGCGCGTTTCATGGGTTCACCGTGCGAGCGCCTTTCAGAACAATGCTGCGGCCTTGGTAATGGCTATCCATACTCCGATCAGGAAGGGAATGCCAACGAGTGTCCAGGCGATGAGACCGGTGGCGCCGAAGCGCCCACGCGCCGCGTCCTGCGCATGGGCGGAGATGGCCGCCGCCTCGTGCTGCAGCGAGCGTTCGTGCTCCAGTTCCTGTTCGGTCATGAGGGCATTCTCCTTGACCGGTTTGACCAGGAAATTGCAGATCATGCCCACCACCAGCAGCACCGCCAGGATGTACAGCGTGCGGTCATAGACCAGGTTCTTGGCCACACCGGCATCGAGCTGCGCTTGCCGCACGGCCGCGATCAGGAACGGGCCGGCAACGCCGGCCACCGACCAGGCGGTAAGCAGCCGGCCGTGGATCGCGCCCACCATCTGGGTGCCGAAGATATCGGACAGATAGGCGGGCACCGTGGAAAAGCCGCCGCCGTACATCGACAGGATGATGCACACCGCCGCCACGAAGGCGGCGGCCAGCCCCAGATGACCCAGGCTGGGCAGGCTGCAATACAACAGCACGCCGAGCGCGAAGAACACGAAGTAGGTGGTCTTGCGGCCGATGAAATCGGAAGTGGATGCCCAGAAGATGCGGCCCAGGCTGTTGAACAGGCTGATCAGTCCGACCAGGCCGGCGGCGGAGGCGGCGATGGCAGCCTTCTGCGCCGTGCTCAGTACCGTCGAACTATCGAGTCCGAGCAGGCGTCCGCCAAACACGTCCTGCAACATCGGGCTGGCCATGGACAGCACGCCGATGCCGGCCGTCACATTCATGCACAGGATCATCCAGATCAGCCAGAACTGCGGCGTCTTCCACGCGCGGCTGAGGTGCACGTGGCGATGGGTGATCAGTTTGTTGGACGACTCCGCCGGCGGCGTCCAACCCAGCGGGCGCCAACCGGTCGGCGGCACGCGGAAGCCGAAGGCACCGGCGCACATGGCGATGAAGTAGATCACGCCCATGCAGACCAGGGTGGCAGCCACGCCCGGTACGCTGCCCTGGGTGAACTTCTGCATCAGGGCGACGGCAATCGGCGCGCCGATCATCGCGCCACCGCCATAGCCCATGATGGCGAAGCCGGTGGCCAGGCCGCGCCGGTCGGGAAACCATTTGATCAGGGTGGAGACCGGCGAGATATAGCCCAGGCCCTGGCCGATGCCTCCCAGCACTCCGGCGCCGAGATAGACCAGCCACAGTTGATGCATCGAGACCCCGATGCCGCCGATCACCAGTCCGCCGCCCCAGCACAGTGCGGCGATAAAGCCGGCCTTGCGCGGCCCGGCATGCTCCAGCCAGCCGCCCCAGATCGCGGCGGAAATGCCGAGCATGGCGATGAAGGTTTCGAAGATGTGGTTGACCGCGGGCACGGTCCAGTTGCAGGCGGTGCTGAACAGCTGGGCGAAGAAGCCCAGGTTGGCGCACATGGCCGGATCGGCCTCGGTCACCAGTTTGGTCATCGGCAGCCAGAACACCGAGAAGCCGTAGGCCATGCCGATGCTGAGATGGATGGCCAGGGCCGCCGGTGGCACCAGCCAGCGATTGAAGCGGGATCCTGCGATGGTGCGTTCCCTCGACAGTACTCCGGGCGCGCTTCCTGGCGCCGGGCTCAGAACGTCTGCTGCAGGTACGCTATTCACAAGCATCTCCCCCCAGTGTGTAAGACGACCCCATAGTCTGGCGACCGGCGCGATAGTCGAGCGGACGCGCCCGGCGCGCCACTCTACTTAAGTCGAACGCCCGGCTACCGTGTGCACTGACTTCCCCACGGCCGATCATCAGGCCTTTGGCGCTCGATTGGTTGCTGCACCGCAACGCGTTGGCGCAAAAGCTTGCCCGCCTCTTGCATCGCCGGGCGTGCGCGTCGAGCATGCGGGTCTCCCCGCTCAGGTAGGCAGGATGCGTTGCCTCGCACCATGATCAGTTATGACCAGGCCCTGGAACGACTGCTGGCCCGCGCCCGTCGACTGCCGGCCGAGTCCCGTACGCCGGTCGACGCGCTGGGCTGCGTGCTGGCCCGTGATGTGGTCAGTCCGATAGACCTGCCATCGTTCAATCATGCGGCGATGGACGGCTATGCCCTGCGTGCACGCGAGCCGCTCGCCGCCGGCTCGGAGCATGCCGTCGTGGGTTCCCAGGCTGCCGGCGATGCGGCGCCTGCGTCCTCGGGCAACGCCTGCGAAATCATGACCGGCGCGCGCCTGCCCGCCGACCTGGACGCGGTGGTTGCGGTAGAGCGTACTCAATTGCTGGCGCGCGGCGACGACGGCATGCCCGCGCGCATTCGACTGCTCGATGCGCTCGCCGTCGGCGACAACGTGCGCTATGCCGGCAGCGATGTCGCCAGGGGCGCGGTGGTGGCCGTTGCCGGTACGCGCATCGATCCTGCCCATGTCATGTTGCTGGCAGCGCTCGGCGTGACGTCGGTCGAGGTAGTGCGCCGGCCGCGCGTCGCGATCATCGGTACCGGCAAGGAATTGCTGGCGGACCCGACCCGGCCACTCGCCGACGAGCAAATCCACTCTTCCAACGGTCCCTATCTGATGGCGGCGTTGGCGGCATCAAGCGTGCAGGTCCTGTCCTGCGAGACGCTGGATGACACCGCCAGCCATTACCGCGATGCCGTGCTGCGCGCACGCGATGCGGGCGCGGACCTGATCGTCAGTACGGGCGCGGTTTCCATGGGGCGCCATGACTTCGTGCCTGACGCGCTGCAAGCGCTTGGTGCTGAACTCCTGTTCCACCAGGTGGCCATGCGCCCGGGCAAGCCGGTGCTCGCCGCGATGCTGGGCGATGACACCCTGGTGCTTGCGCTCCCCGGCACGCCGATGGCGGTGGCCGTCGGTTTCCGTTTCTTCGTCGCGCCCGTACTGCGGGCCTGGGCGGGGCAGGGCAGCGAAGTGGTGCTGCATGCCGTGCTGGATACGCCGCAGCAGCCGAAGCCGGGCCTGCGTCACTTCCTGCGCGCGAGGCTCAGCCAGGGTCGTGACGGGCGTCTTCACGCGAGCCTGCTCAAACTACAGCAGCCGTTTCGCATTCAACCGTTCGCCGAAGCGGATGCGTGGGTGGTGCTGGGCGAGGGCGCTGGCGACTGCCTTCCCGGCATGCTGGTCGAGATTGTCAGCCTTCATCCCGGCGTGCCTTTGCGCATCGGCACCAGCGGTGACTCGAACTAACAGGGAACACCAGCATGAAACTGCAGATCGAAGGCCAGAACCTGCGCGTCCGCATCGGTGAGGTTGAGCTGGCCACGTTGATGGCGGGCGATGCCCTGGTGTCGCGCACGGCCTTTGCACAGGCTTTCACCTTGACCTGCACGGTACGGCTGGGCGCAGGCGATACCGCCAGTTTCTCGGGGCGGGCCGACACCTGGCAGATCGAGATTCCCGAGGCCGCGGTGCGCGATCATGCGCGGCGGCTGCCTACCCGGGAAGGCTTGAAGTTCATCCTGGCCGGCACAGGCGACGCTGATGCGCTGAAGCTGCTGTTCGATGTCGACGTTCGCGAAAGCGTGCGCCGACGCCGGTCGTCGTAGGCAATCCGCATACGCTTCGGTTGGGCTACTCTCAGCACGCCGACACGATGGACGCAAATGGAGATGGGATCGTATGACTCGCCTTTTCTTGCTTCGACTGCTGGCCTTGAGCATGACGCTGTTGCCGTGGACGCCCGCAGCAGCGGACGATGATCACATCACGATAGCGGCGGCGGCCGATCTGAATGGGGTGATGAACACACTGGTGGATGCCTATAAGCAGGGCCACCCCGATAGCAGGATCGACGTGGCGTACGGCTCGTCCGGCAATCTGCTGACGCTGATCGAAGAAGGCGCCCCGTTCGACCTGTTCTTTTCGGCAGACAGCAGTTACCCGAAGAGACTGGTGGCCGAAGGCAAGGCCAGTGGCCAGCCCGTGCCCTACGCTTACGGACACCTCGTGCTGTGGAGCGCCAGTTTCGACATGAGCGAAGTGCGCGTGGCCGACCTGCTGCAGCCCTCCTTCGGGCGTATCGCGATCGCCAATCCGCAACACGCACCCTACGGCAAGCGGGCCGAGCAGGCCTTGCGCGCAGCAGGCGTGTGGGACGCGTTGCAGCCGCGCCTGGTGTTCGGCAATGACATTGCGCAGACGGCGGAGTTTGCGCAGAGCGGCAATGCCCAGGTCGGCATCATCGCCGAGTCGCTGGCGCGGGCGTGGACCGGCAAGGGCAGTTATATCCTGGTGCCGCCCTCGTTGTACGAACCCCTGCAGCAGAGCTTTGTGCTGACCCAGCGTGGTGCTGATAATGCGCTGGCACAGGATTTTGCGACCTACGTGCAGGGTGAGGATGCGCGGGCGATCTTCGCCAAGTACGGCTTCAATCTTCCTGACACCGGGGAGCACTGAGCGCCGTGTCCCTACTGTCCGGCGAGGATCTGCAGGCGCTTTGGCTTACCTTGCGGCTGGCCACCACGGTAACCGTACTGCTCTTGCTGCTGGGTGCGCCGTTGGCGTGGTGGCTGTCACAAACGCGTTCACGCTGGCGGCGACCCATCGCCGCCGTGGTGGCACTGCCGCTGGTGTTGCCGCCGACGGTGCTCGGCTTCTACCTGTTGATGCTGCTTGGTCCCCACGGTGTGGTGGGACGGTTGATGGCGGCGCTCGGTCTGGCGACCCTGCCATTTACGTTCCAGGGCCTGGTGGTGGCCTCGATGCTGTACTCCTTGCCCTTCGTGGTGCAGCCGCTGCACAACGCTTTCGACGCCATTGGCCGGCAGCCGCTGGAAGTGGCCGCATGCCTGGGTGCGGGGCCGCTGGACCGCTTCGTCTCGGTGGCACTGCCGCTGGCCCTGCCCGGCGTAGTTACCGGAGCCGTGCTGGGTTTCGCGCATACGGTGGGCGAATTCGGCGTGGTGTTGATGATCGGCGGCAATATTCCGGGCCTGACCCGGGTGGTCTCGATGCGCATCTACGATCACGTCCAGGCCGGCGAGTATCACCAGGCGCATGTCTTGTCGCTTTGCCTGTTGCTGGTTTCGTTTGTGGCCTTGCTGGCCACGTCGCTGTTGCGCTCGCGCAGGCACGCGCGTGCCTGAAGCCGAGCATGGCTTGTACGCCAAGCTGGCGTGGCGCCAAGGCGCACTCGCCCTGGATGTCGACTTCGACCTGCCACCGCGCGGCATCACCGCGCTGTTTGGTCCGTCCGGCGCGGGCAAGACGAGTTGCCTGCGCGCGATCGCCGGGCTCGAGCGTGGTGGCCGGGGCCGGGTGACCTTCGGCAAGCAGGTCTGGCAGGACGACGCCCATCGTGTCTTCGTGCCACCGCACCGGCGGCGACTGGGTTATGTCTTCCAGGAACCGAGCCTGTTCGAGCACCGATCCGTCGCGGGCAATCTCGATTTTGGCTTTCGACGTGCCGGTCGGCCGGCGCATGTCGATCGCGAAGGGCTGATCGACCGCTTTGGTCTGCGTGCCTTGCTCGATCGACGCGTCGACACGCTGTCCGGTGGCGAGCGCCAGCGAGTGGCGATGGTGCGCGCCTTGCTGTCCGATCCGGCCTTGCTGTTGTTCGACGAGCCCTTGTCGGCACTGGACGTGGCCGCCCGCTCCGAACTGCTCGGTTGCCTGGAAAGCCTGCACGCCTCGCTCGCGGTGCCAATGATCTACGTGAGCCACAACATTGACGAGGTGGCCCGCCTGGCCGATCACCTGGTCTTGCTCGATGCCGGACATGTGGTGGCCCAGGGGCCGCTGCAGGCGACGCTGACCCGCCTGGATCTGCCGCCGGCGCTGGGCGAGGCGGTCGGCGCCGTGATCGAGGGCAGGGTGACCGGCTACGACGCGCACGACCAGCTGATCGAGCTGGCCTTTTCGGGCGGCAAGCTGTGGCTGCCTTATCGCCACGAAGTCGTCGGCCAGGCCTTGCGCTGCCGCATCGGTGCGCGCGACATCGTGCTGGCCCGCGCACCCGTGGCAGGAAGCAGTGCGCTGAACCAGATTCCTTGCCGCATCCTGGCCATGGCCGACGCCGACCATCCCTCGCAATGCCTGGTACAGCTGGATGCGGGGGGCAGCATCCTGCTCGCACGGATCACCCGCCGATCCTGGCACGCTCTGGGGCTGGCGCCTGGCAACCAGATTTGGGCGCAGGTCAAAGCCGTGGCCCTGGGCGCGTGAGCTGGCGCGGTTGTGATCCTGCAGGGCGCTCACCATAATCCTTGGCAGCGCTGCCCCCTGGGTGCCACCGGCTACAACCGCGCATTGCCATGTCCCTGACCGAGTTGCTCAGCATCGCCGAGGCGGAAGCCCTGATCGCGCAACACATGCCGTCGTTCGGCAGTGAGCGCATCAGGCTGGACCGGGCCGCTGGCCGCATCCTGCGCCAGGCAGTCCATGCCGAGCACGATCACCCGCCGTTCGATCGCGTGATGATGGATGGCATCGCGGTGCGCTGGAGCGCGTCACTGCCGCGCGAGTTCACCCTGGCCGGTTCCCAGATGGCTGGCATGTCGATGCAGACGCTTGCTGACGCGACGGGCTGTATCGAAGTCACCACCGGCGCCATGTTGCCGATCGGTTGCGATTGCGTGATTCCGGTGGAGCAGCTTCGCCGCGACTCGGCGCATTACCAGCTCATCGATGGTTACCAGCCCAGCCGCGGGCAATTCATTCATGCGCGCGCTTCGGACTGCGTGGCCGGAACCCGGCTGCTTGAGGCTGGCATGCGCATCGGTGCGCCCGAAGCGGCGCTCCTTGCCGCGAACGGCCTGGCCAGTGTTGAAGTGGGCAAGACGCCATCCATTGCCATCGTTTCGACCGGCGATGAGCTGGTGGACGTGGGCTCGTCGCTGGGCGAAGGGCAGATTCGGCGTTCCAACGACATCGCCATCGCCACCGCGTTGCGACTGCATGGCTTCGATCGTATCGCGCTGGAACACATTGCCGACGATGTCGCCGCCACCCAGGACCGGCTGACCCGCCTGCTGGGCGAACACGACGTACTGATCCTGTCGGGCGGCGTGTCGATGGGGCAGCGCGACTATGTGCCGGCGGCACTGGATGCGCTCGGCGTGCGGCGCGTGTTTCATCGCATTGCCCAACGGCCCGGCAAGCCGATGTGGTTTGGCATTGGGCCGCGGCAACAGGCAGTCTTTGCGCTTCCGGGCAACCCGGTGTCTGCGCTGGTCTGCGCCATCCGCTATGTCAAGCCGGCCCTGCTGGTTTCGCTGGGCATGAAGCCGGCGCCGACCGAAGTCGTCCGGCTTGAGGCTGAGGTGGATACCAACCCCATGCTGACCTGTTTCGTGCCCGCCTACGTGCAAACCGACGCGCAGGGCCGGAGCGTGGCCAGGCCAGTGCCGGCGCGCACGTCGGGCGATTTCTCCGCGCTGCCGCACACGCACGGTGTCGTGCAGCTGCCGCCTGGCAACGCTCGCGTGCCGGCGGGCAGCGTGGTCGAGTTCCATCGGTGGTGACATGAACCTGTTCCAGGCCAGCGACGACACAGCGACGGCATTGCCGCGGGATCAGCGCGGTCGACCCCTGCACGACCTGCGCATTTCGGTGATGGACCGCTGCAACTTCCGCTGTCCGTATTGCATGCCCGAAACGACCTATGGCGAGCACTTCAGCTTCCTGCGCAACGACGAGCGGTTGAGCTTCGACGAGATCGAGCGGCTATGCCGCCTGGCCGCCGCGCTGGGCGTCAGCAAGCTGCGCCTCACCGGCGGCGAGCCTTTGTTGCGGCCGCATCTGGCCGAGCTGGTGGCGCGTTTGCGCGGCATTCCAGGCATCACCGACCTGGCCTTGACCACCAATGGCGTGCTGTTGGCCCGGCACGCCAGGGAACTGCGTGACGCTGGACTCGATCGTGTCACCGTCAGCCTGGATACGCTCGATCCCGCCCTGTTCCATCGCATGAGCGGTGGGCGGGGCGCACTGGACGACGTGATGGCCGGCATCGAAGCCGCCCGGGCGGCGGACTTCCCGCATGGGGTCAAGCTCAATACCGTGGTGCAGCGTGGCGTCAACGAACATACCGTGCCCGACCTGGTCGAGCGCTTTCGCGGCAGCGGCATCGTCGTGCGTTTCATCGAATACATGGATGTGGGCAATCGCAATGACTGGAGCATCGAGGACGTGGTGCCGTCGCAGGAACTGATCGCGCTGATCGACGCGCGCTGGCCGCTGCGCGCCGTGCCGCCGACCTACCCGGGCGAGGTGGCTACGCGTTATCGCTTCCTCGATGGTGCAGGCGAGATCGGCATGATTTCCTCGATCAGCCAGCCATTCTGTGGTGGTTGTAGCCGCGCGCGGCTGTCATCGGAAGGTATGTTGTACACCTGCCTGTTCGCTACCGAGGGCACGGATTTCCGGGCTGCCCTGCGTGGTGGCGCCAGCGACGAGGCGTTGACGCAACGCCTGCGCGAGGTGTGGCTGGGCCGCAACGACCGTTACAGCGAGGAGCGCGCCGAACGCCATGGCAAGAAGCGGCACAAGATCGAAATGCATTACATCGGCGGCTAGACGGTTTCTTAATGCCACTGCTGCCTACCAGGTCGATAATGTTCCACCTGACCCGCCCCGCTTTCGGAGCCTGATGTGAGCCTTCCTCCCGCCAAGCTTTCCCATGTCGACGAGGCACAGCAGCCGCGCATGGTCGACGTCGGCGCCAAGCCGGTGACGCAGCGCACGGCCCAGGCGCGGGCAAGGCTTACGTTCCCTGCCGAGGTGGCGCAGGCGCTGCACGCCGCCGGCTACGTCACGCCCAAGGGTGCCGTGCTGACGGTGGCGCAGATCGCCGGCGTGATGGGTGCCAAGGCCACGCCGCAGCTGATTCCGCTATGCCATCCGCTCAGCCTGGATCGTTGCGACATCGCCATTCGCATGGAACACAACGATGCACTGATCGACTGCACCGTGTCGTGCCGCGGCAGTACCGGCGTGGAGATGGAAGCACTGACCGGCGCCAGCATCGCTGCCTTGACCATCTACGACATGTGCAAGGCGATGTCGCACGATATGGTGATCGGCGATATCCGCCTGCTGAAGAAGACCGGCGGCAAGCACGACATCGGGACGGATGCAATGGAAACGCCATGAACGGACAGTCCAAGGTGCCTCCGCTTTACGGACTGCTGCTGACGGGCGGCGCCAGTCGTCGCATGCAGCAGGATAAGGCGGCATTGGCCTATCGCGGCGAGCCGCAATTGCTGCGCGCGTGGCGCCTGCTGCAAGCGGTGACGGAGCGCGCTTTTGTATCGGCCCGCGACACGCAGCGCGATGACCCGCTGCGTGCCGGTCTGCCGCTGATCCTCGATCGTTATGAAGCGATCGGTCCGGCCGCGGGGATTCTTTCAGCACAGGACGAATATCCCGAAGCGGCGTGGCTGGTATTGGCTTGCGACCTGCCGCTGCTGGACACAGCCACCTTGCAGCTATTGGTGACGCGCCGCGACCCCGCGGTGGCGGCTACCGCCTTTGCCAGCAGCCATGACGGACTGCCCGAGCCGCTCTGCGCGATCTGGGAGCCGGCCAGCCATGGTTTGCTCAGGCAACGTTATGAAAGCGGCAGCTACTGCCCGCGCAAGGCACTCATGCAATCGAGTGCACGCTTGTTGCCGACGCCCGGCGCGGCTCTGGATAACGTCAATACACCGGAGGAGCGTGAGGCCATGCAGCATCGCCTGGAGACGCTGGCATGATCCTGGTGCATCTGCAGTATTACGCACAGTTGCGCGAACAAGCCGGCATGAGCGGAGAGCAGGTGAACACCGCTGCTTCGTCGCTGCGCGAGCTGTATGAGGAGCTGCGCTTGCGTCGTGGCTTCTCGCTGGCGGCCGAGGTACTCAAGGTGGCGGTCAATGCGCAGTTCAGCGCATGGGATCGCCCGCTGCGCGATGGCGATACGATCGTCTTCATTCCACCGGTGGCAGGTGGATGATGCGCTTTCGTCTTTCAGCCGAACCCGTTGACACCGGCTTGCTGCACGATACGTTGAAGCACCCCGGCAGCGGCGGGTTTTGCGCGTTCGAAGGCTGGGTGCGCGACAGCAACGAGGGGCGCGAGGTGGATGGGCTGGAGTACGAGGCCTATGCCGAGCTGGCCCAGGTGGAAGGCGAACGCATCCTCGAGGAAGCGATGGCCCGTTACGGCGTTACCGATGCGCGTTGCATGCATCGTACGGGGCATCTGCAGGTTGGCGACCTGGCGGTATGGGTAGGGGCATGCGCGCCGCATCGCGACGAGGCGTTCCGCGCCTGCCGCTACATCATCGACGAGATCAAGCATCGGCTACCGATCTGGAAGAAGGAACACTATCTCACCGGCGCGTCCGAGTGGGTGGCCTGCACCCATGTGTATCGCGAGCACGAACACGAACACAAAGCGCACCCGCCTCACGTGCATCACGACCACGCGAAGGCCTTCGTACCCGACTACTCGCGCCAGACCCGCCTGCGCGAGGTAGGTGACGCAGGGCAGGCGAAGCTGGCGGCATCGCGGGTGCTGGTCATCGGTGCCGGTGGTCTGGGTTGTCCGGTGCTCAGCTACCTGGCGGGTGCGGGCGTGGGAACGCTGGGCATCGTCGACGGCGATCGTCTGGATGCAAGCAACCTGCATCGACAGACGATGTACGACGCGCGCGACATTGGCGAACGCAAGGTGGATCTGGCCGCCCGTCGTCTCGCGGCGCTGAATCCTGCGGTGAAGGTACGCACCTGGACGGAACCCCTGCGCGCCAGTGACGCGCTGGAGGTGTTCCGCGAATTCGACCTGGTGGTGGAATGCACCGACGATATGCGCAGCCGCTATTTGAGCAGCGACGCTGCCGTGCTGAGTGGCACGCCACTGATCATGGCCAGCGTGTACCAGTACGAGGGGCAGTTGCAGGTGATTGCGGCGCGGCCAGGCATGCCATGCCTGCGTTGCCTGTGGCCGCAGGCGCCGGCGCCGGAGACCGTCGGCAGTTGCGTGCAGTCCGGCGTGCTTGGCCCGGTGCCCGGCGTGCTCGGCACGCTGCAGGCGGCCGAGGCCTTGAAAATCCTGCTCGACCTGCCGCGTCCGCAAGCAGACGCCTTGCTGCTGGTCAACCTGCTCGACCTCAACATGCAGCGACTGCCCATCGATGCCGCCCAGGGTTGTGCCTTGCATGGCGGCTGCGCCGAGGTGGCGCGCGCGGCCTTGGCGCTGGCGCGCGAGCAGGCTGATGTCGATCTCGTCTTCGATAGGCTGGAGGATGCGATTGCCTCCGGCTTCACCCTGGTCGACCTGCGTGAAGCCGCTGAGATCGCGCTCGATCCCTTGCCTGGCGTACCGTCGCTGAGTATTCCGTCTGCCCAAGTCCTCGCTCGCGCGAACGAGTTGACCACGTGTCGCCCACTGCTGGTTTGCGCGAGTGGCCAGCGCAGCGGGCACGCGGCGCGTCTTCTGCGTGCCAACGGATTGCGCGAGGCTTATTCACTCGCCGGCGGTCTGCGCGGCATGCGCACCTACAGCTGACGCTTGCCGAGGGTTACAGCGCCTGCCGTCCCTCGATCGGGTATTGAGGGTCGGTATAGCCTGCGGTGGAGGCATGGCCTGGCGGCACCAGGCCATCGATGAACGCCTCGTCCTCGGGCCCGAGCTGGACCTTCAACGCCTCGATGTAGCTATCCCAATGCGCCTCGGTACGAGGGCCGGCGATGGTCGCGCTGACCAGGCGATTCTTCAATACCCAGGCCAGGGCAAATGCGACGGGCGTGGTGCCACGTTCGGCGGCATGCGCGGCGATCTTCTGCGCGATCTCGAGCGACTCGGGGCGCCACTCGGTCTGCTGGATGCGTTTATCGCCGCGGCCGGCGCGGCTGCCCGGTGGCGGCGCCGCGCCGACCTGATATTTTCCGCTCAGCACGCCACGGGCGAGAGGAGAGTAGGAGACCACGCCGAGCCCGTAATGCGCGGCCGCCGGCAACTGTTCGACCTCGGCGGTGCGGTCGACGATGTTGTAGAGCGGCTCGCTGGCCACCGGGCGATCCATGCCGAGCTGGTCGGCGATGCGGACCACCTCGGCGATACGCCAGCCGCGAAAATTGGATACGCCGAAATAACGCAGCTTGCCCTGGCGGATCAGGTCGCCGACGGCGCGCACGCCTTCTTCCAGCGGCAGGCCGGGCAGGGCCCGATGAAAATACAGGATGTCGATATAGTCGGTGCCCAGGCGCCTGAGGCTCGCGTCGACCGTCTGGTAGATCCATTTACGGGATTGACCCCGCTCGTTCGGAGCGCGGCCGGTGTGAAAGCCGAACTTGGTCGCCACCACCCAGGCATCGCGATGTTCGGCAACGGCGCGACCGACGATCTCTTCCGACTTGCCGGCGCGATAGACGTCGGCCGTATCGATGAAGTTCACGCCTTGCTTGAACGCCTTGTCGATGATCCGCTTCGCGGTGGCCTCGTCGGTTTCACCGCCAAACATCATGGCGCCCAGGCACAGCGGCGACACCTTGAGGGCGCTGCGGCCGAGATAGCGGTAATCCATGCTCAATCCCTCAGGCAAAGTCGGTGGAGCGACTGACGGGCTCCCAGGCGTCGATCTGCGCCTGGAGATCTGAAAGATGTCCGCGGACCAGCTTGAGTGCGTCGCTGCCGAGCAGCAGATGCACCGGCGCCCGCTTCGCATCGATCAACTGCAACAGCGCCTGGGCAGCGCGCACCGGGTCGCCGGCCTGCTTGCCGCTTTTGTCCTCGCGCGCCTTGCGGATGGGGTCGAACAGCGCGTTGTAGTCGGCGATGCTGCGCTCGCTGCGGATCATCGAGCGACCCGCCCAGTCGGTGCGAAACGAACCGGGCGCGATCGCCGTCACCTTGATGCCAAAGCCTTCCACTTCCTTGGCCAGCACGCCGGTGATGCCTTCGAGCGCAAACTTGCTGCCCGCATAGTAGGCAACGCCAGGCAGCGGTGTGTAGCCCGCCATCGACGACATATTGATGATATGGCCGGAGCGCCGCTCGCGCATGCCGGGAAGCACGGCCTTCATCATGGCGACGGCGCCAAAGACATTGACCTCGAACTGATGGCGCATGGCGTCCAGCGGCGACTCTTCCAGCACGCCTTCGTGACCGTAGCCAGCGTTGTTGATGAGTACGTCGATGCGACCGAATGCCTCCAGCAACGAGGCGATGATCCCATCGATGGCAGCGAAATCGGTGACGTCGAGCACCACGGCGCGGGCGCGCCCCGGGGCGATGGCCTCGAACGGTGCGCGATCATCCTCGCGGCGGACGGTGCCGATGACCTGGTGACCCGCTGCCACCGCCGCCTCGGCGAAGGCGCGGCCAAAACCCGAACTTACCCCGGTGATCAGTAAGACCTTTTCGTCATCGTGGTTCATGTCGCTACAGTGCCTCTTGCGTGGAGAACGCACTCAACTCTGGGCGCATCGGCAGCTTCAGTGAACACCTTGCTGGCGGAAGTCAGTCTTCCGGGCCACGCAGCAATCGACCTGGCCTTGCCCAAGGGTTGCCAGCCGACCCTCAGCGGCCTTCGCCGGCCATGCGGACCATGTGATCGCGCTGCCGATTCAGGAATTGCAGCGTGAGGTCGGCCACCTCCTGCGCCTTGGTATCCATCGCAAAATGTCCGGCATCGAGGATGTGGACTTCAGCGTCAGGGACGTCTTTCTGGTAAGCCGATGCGCCGGCCACGGTAAACGATGGATCGTATTTTCCCCACACGACGAGCATGGGCGGGTGGTGCTGCTTCAGGTAAGCCTGCCAGGCGGGGTACGACGCAACATTGGTGCGATAGTCGTAGAACAGGTCTTCCTGGATACGGCCCTCGCCCGGACGACTGAGGAAGGCAAATTCGTCGGTCCATGCATCGGGATCGTATAGGCTGGGATCAGGATCCGTGCCGACATGCCGCTGTTTTGCCGCCTCGAGCGAAATCAGGTTGGCGCGGAGCTTGTCGGCGTACGCCTCGCGGTTGGCCCAATACTGACGGCGCGTCGTCCACAACGGACCCAGGCCCTCTTCGTGCGCCACCGCGTTCTGTACCACGATTGCCGCGATCCGCTCGGGGTGCATCTGCGCCAGGCGAAACCCGACCGGGCCACCGTAATCCTGGACGAATAGTGCGTAGTGCTGGATGCCTAGTTGCTGCGTGAACGCATCGATGACGGCTGCCAGGTGGTCAAACGTATAGGCGAACGTCTCGGGAGGCGGCGCATCGGAATGACCAAAGCCCGGATAGTCGGGCGCGATCACGTGAAATCGCTGCGCCAGCACCGGCATCAGCTTGTCGTACATCCGCGATGAAGAAGGGAAGCCATGCAGCAAGAGCACCGCGGGCGCGTGGCTATCGCCCGCTTCGCGATAGAAGATGTTCAAGCCCTGGACATTGACCGTTCGATACCTAGTCATGACATCACCTGCGGGTGGGCGAGCACTATCGTGACTGACCGCGGTTGCGGTGAGGGGGCTTGCGCAGGCGATGGCGCAAGCCATGAGGAAGGCGATTCGTCTCATGGGCTGGACCCTTGATCATGGGTTGTTACGGTGACGCGCGGCGGCGAAGCTCCTTTGCTGTGCGCAGGGATGCACGCATCAGGCGATGCGTGCATCGGGCGTGTAGTCGTTGAGGACAGCCATGCCCTTGACCACCGCGGGGCGCGCGGCAACGCTGTCCATCCAGCGTTTCAGTGCTGGCCGCGTCGCTGCCAAGTCGCCCAGCAGCTGCGGGATGTTGTTGATCACCGAGACCACCCACGGGTAAATGGCGATGTCGGCGATGCTGTAATCCTCGCTTCCCACATAGGGCGAAGCGGCAAGACGGCGCTCGAGCACGTCGAGCAGGCGATTGGATTCAGTGAGATAACGTTCGATCGCGAGTGGGATCTTCTCCTTCGCGCGATTCGCAAAAAACGCCAGCTGACCAAACATGGGGCCCAGTCCGCCGACCTGCCAATACAACCATTGCAAGGTCTCGTAGCGCGCTGCACCGCTGGTGGGCAGAAGCTTTCCCGTGCGGTCAGCCAGGTACTCGAGGATGACGCCGCTCTCGAAGATCTTGAGGCCATTCGCATCATCGACCAGGGCCGGAATCTTGCTGTTCGGTGAGATGGCCACGAATTCCGGCTGGAATTGCTGCTCGTTATTGATATCCACCGCATGCACGACGTAATCGAGTTGCAGCTCTTCCAGCGCAATCGCCGGCTTGCGCCCGTTCGGCGTCTTCCAGGTATAGAGATGGAACATGTGTCCTCCGGCAGAGACAAGTCAGTAATGCGAAGGGGCGATTCTATTCCCGTCCATGCCAAGGCAGTGTGGGCTTCACGGTACTTCTGTTGATACGCGATGTAACAAGCTCGCCGTGCGATGTATTGCCAGCCCTGGGGGCGGCGGCTCAGGTCATCTTGTTGACCAGAAAGTCGATGAAACTCCGCACGCGAAACGGCACGTGTCGGCTCGAGGGGTACAGCAGGTTGAAGGGACGCGAGCGCCCCGAGGCTTGTTGCAGGACTTCGACCAGACGCCCGGCGCGAAGATCACCTTCCACCACGAAGCGATAGGTCTGAAACAGGCCAGCGCCGTGCCGGGCGAGCGTCACGCCACCAAGAACATCCTCGGAAAGGGAGTAGCCACCCTCGGTGCGCAGTTCGATGTCGTTGCCCTGGTCCTTGAACAGCCAGGTGATGCGCCGACCGCTGCTGGGCAGGTCGAACTGGATGCAGTCGTGCTCGCGCAGGTCGTCGAGGCTGTTCGGGGTGCCGCGGCGTGCGAGATAGGTCGGCGAGCCGACCACGACGAGTGCCGCATCTTCCAGGTGGCGCACGATAAGCCCGGAGTCTCCGGGCGAGCGCACGCGGATGGCCAGGTCGAAGCCTTCCTCGGAAAAATCCACGTTGCGGTTGCCCACGTGGATCTCGACGCGTACTTCGGGATGGAGCTCGCGAAACTCCGGCAGCAAGGGAAGCAGCCGGTAATGCGCATACGTCGTCGGCGCGCTGATGCGTAACGTGCCGACAGGATGCAGTTGCTCACCCGCGGCGACTCTTTCCGCCTCCACCAACTGGTCGAGCGCCTGTCGACATTGCTCGTAATACACGCGGCCAGCGTCGGTCAGGCGCATGTGTCGCGTCGTTCGCACAAACAGGCGCACGCCCATGCGCTCCTCCAGCCTGGCGACCGATCGACTCACGGCCGCCGGCGTCACGCCTGCCGTGGCCGCGGCCGCGGTGAAGCCGCCAAGTTCGGCCGCCAGACAAAACAGCTCGATGCTGCCGAGCGCCATGTCGTCAAACCGCCTGGGCATGATCTGTTACACCACGCATCAAATGAATTGCATTGAAGCATATTTATCCGTGATCGAAGCACAAATAGAGTGTCGGCCCAGTCAACAGGCTGGCTCCGATCCTGGTGCCGGCAGCGACAAACCATACCCCTAGCCACTTTCTGGATTCATCACATGAAACTGATCTTTGTCGGCGATCCGATGTGTTCCTGGTGCTACGGCTTCGGCAAGCAATTGGCCGAAGTGCAGGGCGGGTTTCCTGAGCTCTCGCTCGATATCGTCGTCGGCGGTGTCGGCGCTGGGGCGACGGAGCCGCTGACGCTGGCCCAGCGTGAATTTCGACTGGGCCACTGGTCGCGGGTCGAGGCGGCGAGTGGATTGCCGTTTGACCGCGAGGCCTTCAAGGCGCGCACGGGCTTCGTTTACGACACGGAGCCGGCCTGCCGGGCGGTCGTCGCGGCTCGCTTGATGGCGCCATCGATTGACCAGTTGAGTGTGTTCCGGGCCATCCAGCACGGCTTCTATGCCGACGGCCTGGATATCACCGACGGTGCCGTGTTGGCCGACATCGTGGCGGCGACCATGACACGCCTTGGTTTTCCGACCACGGCCGAGGCGTTTCTCGCCGTGTGGCGGGAGCGCGAAACCGTCGCAGCGACACAAGAAGACTTCCTGCAGGCGCGCCGATGGGGAATCTCCAGTTTCCCGGCACTACTGCTGGAGGATGGGAGCAAACTCTACAACCTGGTCACGGGTTTCGTCGGTGCCGGCGAGCTGCGTTCGCTGATTGAAACCAGCGTCAAGGCGTTGGCGCCCGATGCCACCAAGCAGCGAGTCCGCTACGCATGAGCAGCCATGATGCCGTCCTGGGCGTGATGCATGCCTACTTCGACAGTATCTATACGGGAAACGCTGACGGCCTGCGTGCCGTCTTCCTTGCCGAGGCGAAAGTGAGCGACAACGTCCAGGGCCAGCTACGCGTGCGCTCGGCCGAGGAATACATCGAGGCCGTGGCCTCTCGGAAAAGCCCGCATGCGCTGGGCGAGCGACAGACGATGAGTGCCATCTCGATCAATGTGTTGGATGGCGTGGCCAGTGTCACGGCGCGCGTGGAGATGCTTGGGCAGCGCTACTTCAACGTACTGTCGCTGCTGAGGCACAACGGGCGCTGGCTCATCGTGCACAAGCTGTTCGGCCATATCGAGTCCTGAGGACGGCCCCGAGGGCATTTCGTCCGCCAGCTCACGCGGCGAGCCGGCGGATGAAGTGCCTGCGTTGACGCTTCCTTGCTTCGCATGGTGCCACGCTTGCCCGATTCTTCCTCGGGGCGAGTGCGATGGGACAGCAATTCGACGCAGTGGTGGTGGGCGCGGGGCAGGCCGGTCCGTCGCTGGCGGAGCGCCTCGGGAAGTCGGGTCGCAAGGTCGCGGTGATCGAGCGCAAACTGGTGGGTGGCACCTGCGTCAACACCGGCTGCATTCCCACCAAGTCGATGGTGGCAAGCGCTTATGTGGCGCATATGGGGCGTCGCGCAACTGACTATGGCGTCGACCGTGCCGGCGACGTGAGTGTCGCCATGGAGCGTGTATGGAAACGCACGCGCGGCATCTCCGATGGCTCGCGCAGCAGCGTCGAGGCCTGGCTGGCCGGCATGCCGAATGTCACCTTGTTGCGTGGCCATGCGGCTTTCGAATCGCCGCATGCCCTGCGTGTCGGTGACCAGTTGATCGAAGCAGGCGAGATCTTTCTCAATGTGGGAGGTCGCGCGACCATGCCGGATTTTCCGGGCATCGATACCGTGCCCTATATGACCAACGTGGGGATCATGGATCTGCGCGAGCTGCCGGAGCATCTGGTGATCGTGGGCGGCAGCTATATTGGGCTGGAGTTCGGGCAGATGTTCCGCCGCTTTGGTTCCAGGGTGAGTATCGTCGAGCGCAGCGAACGCCTGCTTCCTCATGAGGATCCGGAAGTATCGGCTGCCATCGTCGACATTCTTCAGCGGGAAGGCATCACCCTGCATCTGGCCGCGGAGTGCATCGAGCTGCATGGCAAGGCGGGCGATCTGAGCGTGGTGGCCCGATGTGCGGACCCGCGCATGGAGGTGAAGGGCACGCACCTTTTGCTGGCCGTCGGTCGGCAACCCAATACCGATACGCTGGGACTGGACAAGGCCGGCGTGAAGACGAACGAGCATGGCTATATCGTGGTGGACGATCAGTGCCGAACCAATGTCGAAGGCATCTGGGCAATGGGGGATTGCAACGGCAAGGGCGCCTTCACCCATACCTCGTACAACGACTACGAGATCGTCGCCGCCAATCTGCTGGACCACGAGCCACGTCGCATTTCCGATCGCATCCTGGCCTATGCGCTATACATTGATCCGCCCTTGGCGCGCATCGGCATGTCCGAACAGGAAGCCTTGCACAGCGGGCATGACGTGCTTGTCGGCGTCCGTCCCATGACCCGCGTGGGGCGCGCCGTCGAGCGTGGCGAAACCCTCGGCTTCATGAAAGTGGTCGTGGATGGCAAAAGCGAGCAACTGCTGGGCGCCGCCATCCTTGGCGTGAATGGTGATGAAGCCATTCATTGCCTGCTGGACATCATGTATGCCAAGGCGCCCTATCGCACCGTGACGCATGCCGTGCATATCCATCCAACCATCGCCGAGTTGCTGCCGACGACGCTGCAGAGCCTGGCCAAGCCCAGCTGAGGGCGGCACCAGCGCTGTTGCCAGCGGGCCATCAGGTACCGTTGGCCTGTCACTGGCGAGGCAGGCTCTAGCCAGCGACATCAATGACGACTTTTCCCTGCGCCTGGCGCGACGCCAGCAGTTCGTGGGCGTCGCCAACGGAGTTCAGGTCGAAGCGGCGTGGATCGAGTCGCGGCAACAAGGTGCCCAGCTCGGCAAGCCGCGTGGCCTCGCGCAGGATCTCGCCATGATGGGCCTTGCCTTCACCGGTCAGCAACGGCAGCAAGGTGAATACGCCTGAATACGTGGCGGCACGGAACGAAAGCGGCGCGAGTGCATGCGTTCCCCAGCCCAGTGAACTGACCACGTGGCCAAAACGCTTCACCGCCTTGAACGATGCATCCAGGCTCACGCCGCCTGCCGTGTCATAGACGACATCAAAGCCACGGCCCGAGGTATGGGTCGCTACATACTCTTCGACCGTGCAGCGCGCATAGTCGATTGGCGTTGCGCCCAGGCGGGCAATGACGTCGGCGCTGGAAGCAGCATGGGTGGCGAACACGCTGGCCCCGAGCGCTCGTGCAATTTGGATCACCATGGTTCCTACGCCGCCGGCGCCGCCTTGCACCAGCACGGTTTGTCCCGCGCCGACGCGCGCACGGTCGACCAGGCCTTCCCATGCCGTAATGAAGGCCAGCGGCAGTGAGGCGGCCTCACGCATGCTGAAGTTGGTGGGCTTCAGCGCCAGCAGCTCGGCATCGACGGCGGCGTACTCGGCCAGCGATCCCTGCACGCCGCCGACGCCGCCAGTCATGCCGTAGACCTCGTCACCGCGGCGAAACGTGGTCACGCCCGGGCCGACGGCAACCACCACGCCGGCGAGATCGATCCCGAGAATGGCCGGCAGCGGGTGTCGGGCATGTGCCGCGTTGCCGCCGCGGATTTTCAGATCCAGCGGATTGACGCCACTCGCCTTGACGCGCACCAGGACCTGCCCGGCGCCGACAAGCGGGCGGGCGATCGTGGTGTGGCGAAACGGCCCGCCATGGGTTTCCAGAACGGCGGCGTGCATGGTGTTCGCGGTATTCATGGCCAAGGCCTCGATAAGGGAGCTGCGACTAAGCTATGCCCATTCCTTTTGCATGGGAACTCAAGAAATTGCATTCTTCCCATGCATAAATGCATGGTGTGCAGGCCGTATCGGTACACGGCAGCTTGGTCCATCGCGGCGAGAGGAGTTGTTTATGGAGTGGGATGACCTTCGTGTCTTTCTGGCCGTGGCCCGCGAGGGCACCCTGGGCGCGGCGGCCCGCAAACTGGGGCAGACGCAGCCGACCATGGGTCGGCGCCTGCGCGCGCTGGAGGAGGCAGTAGGGCAGAAACTGTTCCAGCGCACGAATGACGGCTTCGTGATGACCGATGAAGGCGCGGCGGTGCTCGCTCATGCGGAACGCATGGAGGAGGAAGCCCTGGCATTCCAGCGGCAATTGGCCGGCCAGGAACAACTGCTGGATGGTCTGCTGAGGATCACATCGTCGGATTGGTTCGGCGCCTATGTGCTGACACCGGTGCTGGCGGAGTTCTCACGCGCCCATCCGCGGGTGACGATTGAACTGCTGACCGATGCACGCTTCCTGGATCTTTCACGCCGCGAGGCGGACCTGGCCTTTCGCATCAAGCCGTTTGAAGAGCCGGACATCGTGTCACGCAAGCTGCTGTCCATGCCGTATGGGCTCTATACCCGTGCAGGCTCGGCGCATCCGGAGGCAGGCAACGGTGCGGATGTCGCCCTGGTCACCATGGATACGGCGTTTGGCAGCATGCCGGACGTTGCCTGGCTGCAACGCCTGTTGCCGCGTGCGCATGTTGCCGTGCGCAGCAATGCCCGCCTCATCCAGGCCCAGATGTGCGCCCAGGGTGTTGGAGTGGCCGTTCTGCCTCGACCGTTGGGCGATGGTTTTGCCGGGCTCGAGCGTATCGAGCTTGGCGAAGACCCGCCGTCGCGGGATACCTGGGTCGGTTACCACCATGACCTGCGACGCCTTGCGCGCTTGCGTGCCTTGTTGGACATCGTGCTCGAGCGCCTGGCGCATTGATCGCCGTGGGGGCCTGGTTCGACGTGTCCCAGGCATGCGTTCCTCGTTGACGCCACCTTGCGCGTCGCAGTGGCATGGTCGCTGTTTGCGCGGGCAACGGATCCAGGCTTGGGTGCATCGTGATGAATCGCAGGCAAGTTCTCGGTGTCATCGTTGGCGGTGTGGCCGCCGCATGCTTGCCGTCCATCGCGGTCTCTGCGCAAAGCTACGACGATGCGCGCGATGTCTATGCGGCATTGCGTGGCCGCCCCGACCTGAAGCTGGCGATCGGTGGCGGCGACATCTTCGTGGTGTTCGCGGAGGGCTCTTCCGCCTTGGACCGGGACCGTGTCGCTGCCTGGATCCAGCGTAGTGCCGTCGCCGTCTCCACCTATTTCGGTCGTTTCCCGGTGCAGCGCGTGGGCCTGCTGGTCATTGGCGGGGAGGGCGACCACGTTGGCCCGGCAACGACTTACGGCATGGAAAGCTCGGCTATGCGCCTGCATGTCGGTGCCGACGCAAGCGAGGCCAAGTTCCGCAATGACTGGGTGCTGGTCCACGAAATGGTTCATCTCGCCTTGCCGAACGTGCCTCGGCGTAGTGAATGGCTGTTGGAGGGCAATGCAACCTATGTCGAGCCGATTGCGCGGGCGCAGGCAGGACAGATCACGCCGCAGGAGGTGTGGCGCTGGGCGGTCGAAGACATGTCCAAGGGCCAGCCTGGTCCTGGCGACGAGGGCCTCGATCACACGCATACCTGGGGCCGCACGTATTGGGGCGGAGCGATGTTCTGGCTGCTTGCAGAAATTGCCATCTACGAGAAGAGCGCGGGGCGCTATCGACTGCAGGACGCGCTACGTGCAATCAACCGGGCGAGCGGTGGCAATACGACGTACTGGGAAGTCGAACAGGTGCTGGCGGCGGGTGACGCCGCGGTGCGGCTGGATGTTCTGATGGCTTTATACAACGACATGAAGGACCGTCCGGTTCACGTCGATCTCGATCACGCCCTGCAGCAATTGGGCATTTCCGAAGTGGACGGCGACATTCGCTTCGATGACGGCGCGCCGTTGGCGGCGCTTCGACGCTCCATCACCGCTGCGCCGCCTCGGGGTTGAAGGCGTTACACGTCGCCCTCCGATCATCTCTTCTCCAGCAGCGCGGTGAATGCGGCGCGGATGCCGCCTGGCCACGAGTCGCGCCTCTTTAATATAAAATTACCGCCATCATATTATGGTTTGCGAGAGCCCCACGGCTCGGTCCGGCGCGGCGCGTGCCCGCTGGATCGAGGCGTTGGACAGACGCGTCCGCGAGCAAGCCATGAGGCTGCACGCAACAGCCATTCCTTCACTCTGCGAATCTCTCATGACCACCATCGATCCTGTTGTCATCGTATCGGCCGTACGCACCCCGCTTGGCCGCTTCCTGGGCGAACTGGCAAGTCAGCCCGCTCATAAACTTGGCTCGCTGGCCATCGGCGCAGCCATCGCCAGGGCCGGCGTAGATCCTGCGTCAGTGGATGAAGTGCTGATGGGTTGTGTGTTGCCGGCGGGGCAGGGTCAGGCTCCGGCACGCCAGGCTTCACGCGCCGCTGGCCTGCCGGACGCGGTAGGCGCGACAACCGTCAACAAGGTCTGTGGTTCTGGCATGAAGGCGGTGATGCTGGCCCATGACCTTATCCGTGCCGGGTCGGCGAATATCGTCGTCGCCGGCGGCATGGAGTCCATGTCGGGCGCACCTTACCTGCTGAGCAAGGCACGCAGCGGTTACCGTGTCGGCCACGATCAGATCCTTGACCACATGATGCGCGACGGCCTGGAGGACGCTTACGAAACAGGGCGCCCGATGGGTGACTTCGGTGAGGTGGCCGCCAAGGCCTATGGATTCAGCCGGGACGATCAGGACACCTGGGCCATCGAGACGCTGAAGCGGGCGCAGCAAGCCATCGCGAGTGGCGCATTCCGCGATGAAATCGTGCCCGTGGAGCTGCCGGCGAAGCATGGCAGCGTGTGGATCGAGCACGACGAGCACCCGCAGAAGGTATCCGCCGAGAAGATTCCCGCGCTCAAGCCGGCCTTTCGCGCCGACGGGACGATTACCGCAGCCAGTGCTTCGGCCAACGCTGATGGTGCGGCAGCCCTGATCCTGACCCGGCGTTCGATCGCCGAGCAGGCAGGCCTGCCCATCCTGGCGACCATCAAAGGGCACGCGACGCATTCGCAGGACCCGGCCTGGTACACCACGGCGCCGATTCCAGCGATCCAGAAACTGCTGCAGAAGCTGGATTGGAGCACGGACAGCGTCGATCTGTTCGAGATCAACGAGGCGTTTGCCGTCGTGCCGATGATGGCGTCGAAAGAGCTGGGCATTCCACGCGACAAGATCAACGTGCATGGCGGTGCCTGCGCGCTGGGCCACCCGATTGGCGCTACCGGCGCTCGCCTGATGGTGACTTTGTTGCATGCTCTGCGCCATACGGGCGGTCGTCGCGGTGTAGCCTCGCTATGCATCGGTGGTGGCGAGGCCACGGCGATCGCCATTGAGTTGGAGGCCTGATGGATCGGCTGTTGGCGTGAATGTTGGCCATCTCGTGGCGGTGGCTACACGCCTGGACCGAGCTCATGGGTGACCTTGGTCCAGCGTGGATCAGCGACTTTGGATGAAACTGGCTGCGTGTCGGTTCGGGTATGTAGGGGGAGGAGTTAAACCATGCGTTACGACAAGGGTCACAAAGAAGCCACCCGCCAGCGGATCATCGAGGCTGCCGCCGCGCGTTTTCGCGGGGAAGGCATTGCTGCCGTCGGCGTCGCCAACCTGATGAGCGACATCGGGCTTACCCAGGGTGGTTTTTACAATCACTTTGAATCCAAGGACGATCTCGCGCGCGAGGCGATCATGCTCGCCTGGCAAGGGACCTACGAGCGTTTGCGCAAGGCGCTCGAGCGTGCGAAACATGGCGGCATCGAAGCGCTGATCGACACCTATCTCAGCGCGTCGCACCGCAACCGGGTTGCCGAGGGCTGCGTGGCGGCCGCTCTCTCCGCCGAAATCGCACGCGGATCGGAGTCGCTGCGAGAGGCGTTTAGCGAGGGCACGGCGCAAACGACGGCGCTGATCGCCGGCGCGCTGCCCGGAAACCTGACGCCCAAGCAGCGCCATGGCATCGCCATGGCTGTGCTGTCTTCCTTGGTCGGCACCCTGATGCTGGCTCGCGCGGTGAGCGATCCGGCCATGTCCGATGAGCTGCTCGCGCAAGGGCGCCGGGCAGCGCTCGCCTTGGCTCAGTCCGCGAAATAAAGCGCATCTTCCGGACGGATCGCCCGTGGGTGGCACGCCCGTCGTGCAGGCTCAGCGGCGACGTTCCCGTCTTGACGCCTCTTTCACAACTAGTTACTTGCATAACGATAGTGACTGATTATATGATGACCATCAGCTTATTGATGGCCGCAGGTCTTCAGTCATGCAACGCAAGAGCCTCGAGGGTATGCAATGCGCCATTGCGCGCAGCCTTGAGCGGGTAGGCGAGTGGTGGAGCATGCTGATTCTCCGCGATGCGTTTTACGGCCTCACCCGCTTCGACGAATTCCAGCAAAGCCTGGGCATCGCGCCCAACATGTTGAGTCGGCGGCTGAGCGGACTGGTGGAGAGCGGGCTGCTGGTTCGCCGTCCTTACCAGGATCGCCCGGTGCGTTACGAATACGTCCTTACGCCGGCCGGCGAGGACTTTCGTCCGGTGCTGATCGCCTTGCTGGCCTGGGGCAACCGTCATTTCGCGCCTGAAGGCGTGAGCACGCAGCTGACAGACGTGCACACCGGGCGCGACGTCGAGCCCGTGATGGTCGATGCACATACCGGTGAGCCGCTATCGCGCGGGCGCCATGTCCTGCAGGCGGGCCCTGCCGCCAACGAGCGCATGCGCGCCCGCATTGAACTCAGTCGCCAGCGCCGCGAACGGCGCGGCGACGACAAGTGATTCCCAAACTAGAGCTGGAGTTTTCCGATGAGCAGCGTCACGGTCGTCAAGCGTGTGGAGGTGCCTCCCGAGGTGGAGCCCGAGGTCGCCCCGGTGCCCCGAAGCCGGCGAAAACTCGCCTTGCGTGCGGCCCTTGGCGTGGCCCTGGTCGCCGGCGTGATCTATGGCGTGCACTGGTGGGGTGTAGGGCGATTCATTGAAAGCACGGACGATGCGTATGTCGGTGGCGATGTCACCGTCATCGGGCCGAAGGTCTCCGGCTACATCACGCAACTGGCGGTGACGGACAACCAGGTCGTGCATGCCGGCGATCTGCTGGTGAAGATTGACGATCGTGACTACCGGGCGGCGCTGGCCAAGGCGGATGGCGCGGTGGCAGCCCAGCAAGCCTTGCTGGCCAATCTCGAGGCCACCGAACGCCTGCAGCAGGCGGTCATCAGCCAGGCCAAGGCTGGCGTCACCGCGGCAGATGCGGAATTCGTCCGCTCGCGCGATGACGAAACGCGTTACCGCGACCTCTCCAGCCGCTCGGCCGTTTCCATCGAAAGCGCCCAGCGCGCCGACGCCACCTACAAGACCGCCCAGGCCAATACGGAAAAAGCCCAGGCCGCGCAGATTGCCGCGCAGCGGCAGTTGGACGTTATCGCCTCGCAGAAGCAGCAGGCGCTGGCCGCCTTGCAGCAGGCCAGGGCGGAGCGGGACATCGCGCAACTCAACGTCAATTACACCGAACTGCGCGCACCCGTCGACGGCGTGATTGGCAATCGGCGTGCAAGAGTCGGCGCTTTTGCTGCTGCGGGCACGCAACTGCTCTCGGTGGTGCCTGCACACGGCCTGTGGGTGGATGCCAACTTCAAGGAAGACCAATTGGCGCGCATGCAGGCCGGCCAGGTCGTCGACGTGCGTGCGGACGTGATGCCGGGCAGGGTGTTCCACGGTCACCTGGGCAGCCTGGCGCCGGCCACGGGCGCGCAGTTCAGTGTGCTCCCCCCGGAAAATGCGACCGGCAACTTCACCAAGGTGGTGCAGCGCGTGCCAGTGCGCGTCGTGCTTGATCCCAGGGATGACGCGCTAGGCGTGCTTCGTCCGGGCCTGTCCGTAGTCGCCGATGTCGACACGCGTGCCGCCCGCCAGGCCAGCGCCCCATGAACACCACGGCCGCGCGCTATGCCATGCCGATGGATCCAGCGGCACTGAACATGGCGCAGAAGATCTTCGCGTTTGCCAGCATGTGCGTGGGCATGTTCATCGCGTTGCTGGATATCCAGATCGTGTCGGCGTCGCTGCGCGATATCGGCGGCGGGCTCTCGGCCGGCACGGACGAGACCGCGTGGGTGCAGACCAGCTACCTGATTGCCGAGATTGTGGTCATTCCGCTGTCGGGCTGGCTGTCGCGGGTGTTCTCCACGCGCTGGCTGTTTGCGGCTTCCGCCGCCGGCTTCACGGTCACCAGCATGCTGTGTGGCCTGGCCTGGAATATCCAGAGCATGATCGTGTTCCGCGCCCTCCAGGGGTTCCTGGGTGGCTCGATGATTCCGATGGTGTTCACCACGGCCTTCGTGTTCTTCCACAACAAGCAGCGTGTCGTTGCCGCAGCCACCATCGGTGCGCTGGCTTCGTTGGCGCCGACGCTTGGCCCGACCCTGGGTGGCTGGATCACCGACCACTCGTCCTGGCACTGGCTGTTCTATATCAACCTGATTCCAGGCATCTTCGTCGCGGTCGCGGTGCCGCTGCTGGTGAATATCGATGCGCCCGACCTGTCGTTGCTGCGTCGCGCAGACTATGTCGGCATGGTGCTGCTCGCCGCGTTTCTTGGCTGCCTTGAATACACGCTGGAAGAAGGGCCGCGCTGGAACTGGTTCAGCGATGCCACGATTCTGACCACGGCATGGATTTCCGGTGTGGCTGGCGTGGGCTTTATCGTCCGCAGCCTGACCTACGATCATCCGGTAGTGGACCTCAGCGCACTGCGCGATCGCAATTTCGCGCTCGGCTGCTTCTTTTCATTCGTCACCGGCATCGGGCTGTTCGCCACCATCTACCTGACCCCGTTGTTCCTTGGTCGTGTACGCGGCTACAGCGCGCTGGAAATCGGCGAGGCGGTATTTTCGACCGGCGTATTCCAGATTCTCACCATCCCGTTGTATTCGTACCTGGCGCAACGTTTCGACCTGCGCTGGATTTTGATGGCAGGGCTGGCGCTGTTTGCCATATCGATGTGGGACTTCAGTCCGATCACGCACGACTGGGGCGCTCACGAGTTGCTGCTACCCCAGGCCTTGCGCGGCATGGCGCAGCAGTTGGCAATCCCGCCGACGGTGACGCTGACGCTTGGCAGCCTGGCGCCGGCGCGACTGAAGCTTGCCTCCGGCTTGTTCAACCTGATGCGTAACTTGGGTGGCGCCATCGGCATCGCCGTCTGCGCGACCATCCTCAACGATCGCACCAATCTGCACTTCTATCGCCTCGCCGAGCATCTCAACAGCACGAACGAAGCCATGGGCCAGTGGCTGGCGCAGACCGGCGGTCGCCTCACGGAACTTGGGCAGGCTGTCGATGGCACGGATGATGGCGCCCTGCACCAGTTGTGGTTGCTCGCTTATCGCGAGGCGCAGACGCTGTCGTATGCCGATGCGTTCCTGGTGATCATGCTCTGCTTTGCGGTGGCCACCGTGATGGTGCCGCTGATGCGCAAGGTGGTTCCCCCGTCTGCGCCGTCCGCGGACGCGCACTGAGCCGCTCATGTCTTCCCCACAGTCTCACTCCGTTCGGAGTATCCCCATGTCTTTCCCACTGAAGCTTTCTTCCGTGTCGCGCATGCTTGCCCTGGCGCTTTCCATTGGCACGCTTACGGCCTGCATGGCGGGTCCGGACTACGTGCGACCCGACCTGCAGACCCACGCGGATTACGCGCAGGCATCGACGCTGGAAAGTCGCTCGACCACGCTGCCCGCTCCGGCCCTCGACAGCTGGTGGGCCGGCTTCGATTCCCCCGAGCTGACCCGCATCGTCCAGCGCGCCCTGGCCGAGAATCTCGATCTTGCCGCGTCCATGGCGCGCGTCGACCAGGCGCGTGCCGCGGCACGTGAAGCAGGCGCGCAGTTGGCGCCGCAAGGCAGCCTGGATGGGCAAGTGGTGAAGCAGTATCAATCGCTGAAGAGTCCCTTGGGCGAACTCGGTAGCGGGCACCCCGGCTACACACGTTCGCAAACGCTGGAAAATATCGGCGTGGGCGCCAGTTGGGAATTGGATCTTGCCGGCGGCCTGCATCGCGGTGCGGAGGCGGCGAGGGCAGAAGCCGATGCCGCCGAAGCCAATCGAGATGGCGTACGCGTCTCGGTAGCGGCCGAGTCAGCGGACGCTTATTTCCAGGTGCGTGGCGCGCAGGAACGTATTCGCCTGGCGCAACAGCAGATCGATACCGAGGCAAAGCTGCTGGACCTGGTGAAGGAACGACTCGCCGGTGGCCTGGCCACATCGCGTGAACTGGCCCAGGCCCAGGCGCTGGTACTGCAGGCGCAGGCGACCTTGCCTCCGCTGCGCATCACCCTGGCGCAACAGCTGAATCGGCTCGACGTGCTGAGGGGCGCGACGCCCGGCACCTATGCCAGCGAACTGCGCGATAGCCCGCAGACCTTCAACGTGCCCGCCGTAGGTACCCATGGCGGCCCCGACATGCTGCTGCGCCGCCGTCCGGACGTGATCGCGGCCGAGCGTCGACTGGCCGCCTCCAACGCCGGCATCGGCGTGGCGGTGGCCGAGTATTACCCCAAGGTTTCGCTCGGCGGCCTGCTTGGCTTCGAGAGCCTGCAGAACGGCTCGCTGTTTTCCTCCGCCGCGTTCCAGCCACAGGCGGTGCTGGGACTGCATTGGCGGCTGTTCGACTTTGGTCGCATCGATGCCGAGGTCGCGCAGGCCAAGGGCGCCAACGCCGAGGCGCTGGCGCAATACCGGCAGTCGATGTTGCGTGCCAACGAAGACGTCGAGGACGCGATCACCGCGCTGGCTGAGCTGGAAGTGCAGCATCGCGATCTGACGCAAGAGGTGACTGCGCACGAACAGGCCCGTGGCGCCGCGCAGGATGCCTACAAGGGCGGCGCCATCAGCCTGATCGAAGTGCTGGACGAAGACCGGCAACTGCTGGCCGCGCGTGACGAACTGGCCCGCGTGCACGCCGACGATGCGCGCGCCGCGGTGGCGACGTTCCGTGCCCTGGGTGGCGGCTGGCCGGGCGCGGCCGATGCGTGTGATGGGACCGCGTGTCCCGATGCGCACCCGTCACAGGCCAGCGCACGCCCGATTCCGACCAGGGGAAACGGCTGACCGGCGGATAGGGCAGGTGCTGGCGGTCCGAGGATGAATTCGGCTCGGATGCATCACGCCGATCGACGAACCGCCAGTCGCCAGTTCGTCATCCTTTAAGCTTTCGACCAAGGAAATCGTGCATGAATGCGGCCACCTCGGGTGCATGGGTTTCCAACGCAAAATGGCCCGTATCCAGGAAATGGATTTCTGCATCCGGAAGATCGCGACGGTACGCTTCGGCGCCGGGTGGTATGAAGGCTGGATCGTGCTTCCCCCAAACCGCCAGCAAGGGCGGCTTGTGGGTTCGGAAGTACTCATGGAATGACGGATAGCGATCGATGTTGGTCCGATAGTCCAGGATCAGGTCCAGTTGGATGTCATCCGCTCCCGGTCGCGCCATATACGCGATGTCCAGCGTGTAGCCATCTGGCGACATCAGCTGCGGATCGGCGCCGGTAAGGTATTGCCAGTTCTTGATGGTGTCGGCCGAGAGCGAAGAGCGGCACGCCTCGCGGTGCGCGGGGGTCGGTTCGCGCCAATAGGTTTGCCAGGCGCCCCATTGATCGCTAAGGCCTTCGACGTAGGCATTGCCGTCCTGGGTGATGATCGCCGCGATTTTCTCCGGATGCGCAGCGGCCACGCGCAGTCCCGTCGGTGCGCCGTAGTCGAAAATGTACATGGCAAAGTGCGCCAGGCCCAGGTCCTCGATGAAGCCTTCCGTGACTTTCGCAAGGTTGTCGAAGGTGTAGTCGAACTTCCCGCGCGGAGGTGCCTTGGTTTGTCCAAAGCCGGGCAGGTCAGGTGCGATCAAGCGATAATCCTGCGACAGCAGCGGTATCAAGTCACGGAACATGTGACTTGAGGTGGGGAAGCCGTGGAGCAAGAGGATGACGGGTGCACTGGCCGGACCGGCTTCGCGATAGAAGACATCGACGTCACCCACCTTGCGGGTCTGGTATCGCACCTTGTGGCGCTGTGCCGCGGCGATCGCCGTCGAATCCATCGGTGCGTGCTGTGGCTTGGCGCCCTCAGGCATGACCATGGCGAGCGCTCCCAGCATCGATGCTTGCATGAGACTTCTCCTGCCGGTGCTGATCATGTCGGAGTCGCGGCTCATATCAGTGCCTCTTGTGCCATTCGTGAAAAGTGCGCCAAGTTCGCCCGGTGCCGACCCCGCTGCTGATGGCTGCTTCCCCGTGCGTTGCCGCTCATTTCCATGCTTGAACGGATGCGCGATCGCCTCGCCGCCACCGATCGGCCGCTGGGCCCGGATAGAAGTGCGCATGGCCATGCGGCGAAGACATTCTTAATAGATTAGTTCTCACATCGTGAAGGCGAACTCACGCGAGTTGCTTCCTTGGAAGTGGGTGCCTTGGTGGCGCAGGCCGCCCAAAAGAGGCCGGCACGGTCGCATCGGACATGGAGATCACCTTCAGCAGTTGCATAAGGCGTGCCGGACCCTTCACTTAATCTGTGCTAGATTTTTTGAGCAGGCGACGGGCCCAGTCCCGTCGCTTTCAAGGAGAAATCGAGCCACGTCCACGCCCATCCAGCGGGCGGTATGTCCAGCCAAATTTCCCGGGAGCGCAAGCGATGCCACTCACTCGCCGCGAGTTCATCAAGTTCACCGGACTGGCCCTTGCAGCGTCCAGCCTCGGCATGCTCGGGTTTGGGGAGTCAGGCGAGGCGCAAGCCGCCGCCGTGCGACCCTTCAAGCTCACCCGCGCGACGGAAACGCGCAACACCTGCACGTATTGCTCGGTCGCCTGCGGCATTCTGATCTACAGCATGGGCGACCGCGCCAAGAACGCGCGCTCGAACATCATCCACATCGAAGGCGATCCGGACCATCCGGTGAACCGCGGCACCCTGTGCCCCAAGGGCTCGGCCCTGCTCGACGTGGTGCATGCGCCGACGCGATTGCGGGTGCCGCGCTACCGGCCACCGGGCGGCACCGAGTTCAAGGACGTTTCCTGGGATTACGCATTGGACCGGATCGCCCGGCTGATGAAGGACGATCGCGACAAGAACTTCATCGCCAAGAACGCAGCCGGCACGACCGTCAATCGCTGGACGACGGTAGGCATGCTGGCCGCCTCGGCCTCTTCCAGCGAGACTTCCTACCTCACCTGGAAGGCGGTGCGTTCGCTTGGCATGGTGGTGTTCGACAACCAGGCGCGTGTCTGACACGGACCGACGGTGGCCAGTCTGGCCCCATCATTCGGTCGCGGTGCAATGACCAACACCTGGCAGGACATCAAGAACGCCAACGTCGTCATCGTGATGGGGGGCAATGCCGCCGAGGCGCATCCTTGCGGTTTCAAATGGGTGATCGAGGCGAAGATCGAGAACGACGCCAAGCTCGTCGTGGTCGATCCGCGCTTCACCCGCACGGCCTCCGTCGCCGACTACTACGCGCCGATCCGGCCGGGCACCGATATTGCGTTTCTCAACGGTGTCATCCGCTATCTGCTGGACAAGGACGCCATCCAGCACGAGTACGTTCGCGCGTACACCAACGCCGGCCTGATCGTGAAGGATGGCTTCACGTTCCAGGACGGCCTGTTCAGCGGCTACAACGAGGATACCCACAGTTACGACAAGTCCACCTGGGACTACGAACTGGGCCCGGACGGCTACGCCAAGTTCGACGATACCTGGCAGGACCCGCATTGCGTCATCAACCTGCTCAAGCAGCACGTCTCCCGCTACACGCCGGAGATGGTGTCGCGCATCTGCGGCACGCCGCAGGACAAGTTCCTGCATGTGTGCGAGCTCATTGCCAGTACGTCTGCGCCGGACAAGGCCATGACCAGCCTGTTCGCGCTTGGCTGGACGCAACACTCGGTGGGTGCGCAGAACATCCGCAACATGGCGATGATCCAGCTGCTGCTGGGCAACATCGGCGTGGCCGGTGGCGGCATGAATGCCTTGCGCGGGCACTCCAACATCCAGGGTTTGACCGATGTTGGCCTGCTGTCCAACCAGATGCCGGGCTATATGAACCTGCCCAACGACAAGGAAACCGACTTCGACACCTACATGTCGACCCGGCAGTTCAAGCCGTTGCGACCTGGCCAGATCAGCTTCTACCAGAACACCCGCAAGCTGTTCGTGAGCCTGATGAAGGCACTGTATGGCGACGCCGCCACGCAGGAAAACAACTGGGCCTATGACTGGCTGCCCAAGCTCGACATCCCGCTGTACGACATCATCAAGGCGTTCGAGATGATGAACAACGGCCAGATGACGGGCTATATCTGCCAGGGTTTCAACCCGCTGCAGGCGTTCCCGGATCGCGGCAAGATCCGCCGCGGCCTCAGCAAGCTGAAATTCCTGGTCACCATGGATCCGCTGGATACCGAGACCTCGCGTTTCTGGCAGGACTTCGGCCCGCAGAACCCGGCCAATTCGGCCGAAATCCAGACCGAGGTATTCCAGCTTCCCACCACCTGCTTCGCCGAGGAAAACGGCTCGCTGGTCAATTCGGCGCGCTGGCTGCAATGGCACTGGAAGGCTGCCGATGCACCGGGCATTGCCATGTCCGATATCTGGATCATGAGCGGCATCTTCCATCGCCTGCGCGAGCTGTATCGCAAGGAAGGCGGTGCGTTCCCCGATCCCATACTCAACCTCACCTGGAAGTACACCGACCCCATCAGTCCCGACCCGGAAGACCTGGCCAAGGAAATGAACGGCCGCGCGCTGGCCGACCTCACGGATGCTGCCACCGGCGCGGTGACCAAGGCGGGCACCTTGCTGGATGGCTTTGCGCAATTGCGTGACGACGGCACCACCTCATCCGGCTGCTGGATTTTCTGCGGTTCGTTCACCGAGAAGGGCAACCAGATGGCGCGTCGCGACGCCACCGATCCGCGCGAGCAAGGCATCGCTCCGAACTGGGCGTGGGCATGGCCGGCGAACCGGCGCATCCTGTACAACCGCGCCAGCGCCGATCCGGCGGGCAAGCCGTGGAACCCGGCCAAGCCGGTCATTTCGTGGAACGGTACACGCTGGGTGGGCATCGATGTGCCCGACTACACGCCAACACTGGATCCGTCGGCGGGCGCTAGTCCGTTCATCATGAACGACGAAGGCCTGGGTCGGCTGTTTGCCCGCAAGCTGATGGTGGAAGGGCCGTTCCCGGAGCATTACGAGCCGCTGGAATCGCCGGTGGAAAACGCCTTGCATCCGAAGGTGCAGAACAATCCGGTTGCCCGCGTGTTTGCCAATGACCGTGCCGCGTTTGGCAGTCCAAAGAACTTCCCGTACGTGGCGACCACGTATCGCCTGACCGAGCACTTCCACTTCTGGACCAAGCACGCGCTGATCAATGCCATCCTGCAGCCGGAAGAATTCGTGGAAATCGGCGAAGTGCTGGCCAAGGAAAAAGGCATCGAGCAGGGCGGCTGGGTGAAAGTGTCGTCCAATCGCGGCCACGTGGTGTGCAAGGCCTATGTGACCAAGCGCATCAAGCCGCTCACGGTCGACGGCAAGCCGACCCACGTGATCGGCGTGCCGCTGCACTGGGGTTTCACCGGCCAGGCCAGGAAGGGCTACGGCGCCAACACACTGACGCCGTCCGTCGGCGACGCCAATACCCAGACACCCGAGTTCAAGGCGTTCCTGGTCAACATCGAAAAGACCAGCGCACCGGTCGCCGCCTGAGGAAGCCGACATGTCCGACCTGCAATCGCAAGACCTGGTACGGCGTTCCGCATCGACCATGACGCCGCCCTCGGTGCGCAGCCACGTGGAGCAGGTGGCCAAGCTGATCGATGTCAGTCGCTGCATCGGCTGCAAGGCCTGCCAGGCGGCGTGCATGGAGTGGAACGACCTGCGGCCGGAAATCGGCCACTTCGAAGGCTCGTACGAGAACCCGGCGGACCTGGGCCCGAGCGTGTGGACCCTGATGAAGTTCGCCGAGTACGAGAACGAACAGGGCAATCTGGAGTGGCTGATCCGCAAGGACGGCTGCATGCACTGCGAGGATCCGGGTTGCCTGAAGGCCTGCCCGGCGCCGGGTGCCATCGTGCAGTACGCCAACGGCATCGTCGATTTCATCAGCGACAAGTGCATCGGTTGCGGTTACTGCGTGAAGGGCTGCCCGTTCGACATCCCGCGCATCAGCAAGCAGGACCACAAGGCGTACAAATGCACGCTTTGCTCCGATCGCGTGGCGGTCGGGCAGGAGCCGGCCTGCGTCAAGGCCTGTCCTACCGGCGCGATCATGTTTGGCTCCAAGACCACCATGCAGGAGTGGGCGGGGGAACGCATCGTCGACCTGAAATCCCGTGGCTTCGAGCAGGCCGGCCTGTACGACCCGCCGGCCGTCGGCGGTACCCATGTGATGTATGTGTTGCATCACGCGGACCGGCCCTCGTTGTACTCGGGCCTGCCCGATCATCCGCGGATCAGCCCGGTAGTCGAGGCGTGGAAGGGCATCCTCAAGCCGCTAGCCCTGATTGGCGTCGGGCTGGCGGCCGTCGTCGGTTTCTTCCACTTGATCATCGAGGGACCGAACGAAGTCACCGACGAGGACGAGGCCGCAGGCGAGCGCGTGCTGCGCGAATCGGAATCGGAGAAGTCGCCATGAGCCGGCCGAAGAACGTGATCATCCGCTACAGCGCGACAAACCGGGTCAACCACTGGATCACCGCGATCTGTTTCGTGCTGCTGGTGCTGTCGGGGTTGGCGATGTTCCACCCCATGCTGTTCTTCCTGTCCGGCCTGTTCGGCGGCGGGCAATGGATGCGTGCGGCCCATCCATGGATCGGCATCGTGCTGCTTATCAGTTATCTCGCCATGATCGTGCAGTTCTGGCGCGAGAATCTCGTGCACCAGGATGACATCGAGTGGCTGAAACAGGCCCGCTTCATCGTGTCCAACCAGGAGGAACGCGCCCCGCAGACCGGTCGCAACAACGCAGGCCAAAAGATCGTGTTCTGGTCGATGGCGCTGCTGATTCCGGTGCTGTTTTTCACCGGCCTGCTGATATGGGAAGTGTATTTCGGCGCAGCCACCTCCATCCCGGTGCAGCGCGCGGCCGTGCTGATCCACAGCCTCGCGGCGATTGCGGCCATCCTCGTCTGGATCGTGCATGTCTTCGCGGCGATCTGGGTTCGCGATTCGGTGCGCGCCATGACCCAGGGCTACGTAACGCCGGGATGGGCCTGGCGTCATCACCGCAAGTGGCTGGAGGAGCTGGCTTCCGGCCAGCACGACGAAACTAACGACAGGAAGCGTCCGTGAAGCAAGCCGCAGCACCACCCGACGCCCAGTGGAGCGGTCCGGTCCATGCCGGCGTCAAAGCCCCCGATCCCATCCTGCTTCCCGACCCGGCCCTACGCTTCGCGGCCACCGCACAACGGCTGGATAAACTGGCCGCCGGACATCCGATGGATGCGTGGCTGCGCTTCATGGCCCGACTGGCCCGCGCGCAGCACGTGGTAGCCACGACGCTGGGCCCAGCCACTGCGCTCAGCCCGGCAGTCGTGGCGCAAGCGGCCGAGGCGCGTCTGCCGCCGTTGGCGGCGGATGGGCATCGGCGCGAAGCGATCTGGCAGCAGGGTCTCGCCTTGCTGCTCGAATATATTGACGGAAGCGACCTGCCGCTCGCTGCGCGCGAGGCGATGGAGCAGCTGCGGCGCAGTGAAGCCGCCACGCTGGACCAGCTGGCCGACGATTTCCTGCGCGGCGAGTTGGCCGCGACGGATGCGGGTGTGGTCGTTTATGTCGCCGCCGCCCTGCAGGTGTATTTCACCTGCTCGGCAGCGCGTCTCCGGATTGAGGGCCTGCGCCTGCTCGAACAGCGCGCGTTATGCCCCTGCTGTGGCTCACCGTCGGTATCCGGCCTGATCACCGCGACGGGCGTGATACCCGGTACGCGCTACCTGTATTGCTCGCTGTGCTCGACCGCGTGGAACCACGTGCGCGCCATGTGCATCACCTGCGGCGGCACGCGCCAGCTGTTCCTGCAAGGCATCGAAGGCGATCCCGGCGTGATCAAGGCCGAGACCTGCGGCGACTGCCACACCTACGTCAAGCTGCTGTACCAGCAGCACGACATGCAGGTCGATCCGTATGCCGACGACCTGGCCTCGCTGGGCCTGGACATCCTGGTCGCCGAAGACGGCTACGGCCGACATGCGCCGAACCCCTTGCTGCTGATGGGATGACCCGCAACGATCGCTTCAGCGCATTCCCAGTAACGAGGCGAGCGCGCCGCCCAAAAGTCCGCAGCCGAACACCGCTGCGGCCATCACCACCAAGGTACGCGCGGGAAACGAGCGCCCGAGCATCGCCAGCGACGGCAGGCTGACCGGGGGCAGGGTCATCAGCAAGGCGGCGGCAGGCCCGCCTCCCATGCCCAGGGCCAGCATCGCCTGCACGATCGGCACCTCGCCGGCCGTCGGTATCACGAACAGCATCCCGGCCAAGGCGAATCCCGCGATCCAGAACCACTGATTGCCGATCGCCGGCCCGATATGCGGGAACATCCATGCGCGGATCGCGCCCAGCAGCAACACGATCACCACGTATTCGGGAATCAGCCGCAGCGTCATGCGCCCGAAGATGCGCGCCCAGCGCTTGCCCACCTCGGTCGTTGAGCGCGGCTCCGGTTCCATCGGCAGCGAACCGCCTGCCAGCGACGGTCCGGGCGACGTGATGCGGTTGGCCAGGTAGCCCAGCCCAAACACCATCGGTACACCCAGCAGGATGCGCAGCACGGTCCAGTGCCAACCGAGCACGAAGCCGGTAAACACCAGGGTCGCGGGATTCAACACCGTATTGCCAAGCCAGAACGCGATCGCTGCGCCTGGCGCCGCCTGGTGCTGGCGCAAGCCCACGACCACCGGTGCCGCGCAGCAGGTACACATCATGCCCGGCATGGCCAGCAGGCCGCCGGCCAGCACGCCGCCGAAGCCGCGACTACCCAGCACACGCTGCACCCAGTTCACCGGCAGCAAGGCCTGGATGCCCGAGCCCAGCACCAAGCCCAGCAGCATGGCCTGCCAGATTGCCTTGCCATAGGCCAGCGCATAGCCGAGCGCCGCGCTCCAGGACGGCGCTGGTGCGCTGGCCTCATCGCCCATCAGGATCGAATGGCCTATGGAATGGTGGGCCGCGGCCACGAAAGCGCGCCCGTAGTACGGGTACCACTTCACATAGAACAAGCCGGCGATCGCCAGCAGGACGAATACGGACAAGCGCAGGGTGCGCGCTGTGTGCAAGGCGACGGCCATCGATCTTCCCCGACGAGCAGTCCGGACATCACGGCCCTACAGGGCACGACATTGCCATCCGTAAGCCGCAGGCCGATGCGCTGCGGAGGGGCAAGACCTTGGAGCAACGGCGAATGCCATCATGGCGCAGCGCCCGCTACGGCACTGGAACAAGATCGCTGTCATGCACGCACCTGAGGTGTGGCACGTACGCCTGCCCGCAGGCAGCGTGGCCAGTGCCATGTGATGCCGATGTATATGTCAGGGCCGATCGTCATCAAAGATCTGGTGAGCAGGCTCGCCTTGACCCAGGCTTGGCGCGCACCCCAGCATAGGGGCTACCGAGTCTTCGCCGCCGCGCTCTCGCATCAAGCCCAGGGTGATCGGCGATGTCACTGGATGAGCGCCATGGCCGAGTCCGAGGTTTCTTCCTTGCGTCGCCTGCCAGCGGTTGCCGCCGTACTGGCGACCGCCGAAGCAGCGTTGCTGCAGCAACGCCATGGGCGTGTCCCTACCACCCAGGCAATACGCCAGGCCATCGACGAAGCGCGCGAGGCTCTGCGTGCAGGCGCCAGCGTGGCGCCCAGTGCTATGGAACTGGCGCAGCGGGCCCGCAGCTTGCTGGAAGCGCACGCAGCGGGCCTGCGCCCGCTGTTCAATCTCACCGGCACGGTGCTGCACACCAATCTTGGCCGTGCGGTGCTGGCGGAAGCCGCGATCGATGCGGCGGTGGCAGCGATGCGCCATGCCGTGGCTCTGGAATACGACCTGGACGGTGGCGGACGCGGAGAGCGCGACGATCACCTGCGTGCCTTGCTGCGCGACCTGACCGGTGCGGAAGACGCCACGGTGGTGAACAACAATGCCGCGGCGGTCTTGCTTTGCCTCAATACGTTTGCGCTCGGGCGCGAGGTGGTGGTCTCGCGCGGCGAGCTGATCGAGATCGGCGGCGCCTTCCGCATGCCTGACATCATGGCGCGGGCCGGCGTACGCATGGTCGAAGTGGGTACCACCAACCGAACCCATGCGGCCGATTACCGTGACGCGATCAATCCAGACACGGGCCTCGTGCTCAAGGTGCATACCTCGAACTACAGGATCCAGGGCTTCACTGCGGAGGTTGGCGCGACCGAGTTGGCGGCGCTGGCCGATGCTGCAGGGGTGCCCTTGTTGAACGACCTGGGCTCCGGCAGCCTCGTCGATCTTTCCGGCTACGGACTGGCCAGGGAACCCACCGTACGCCAGGCCGTGGCCGAGGGCGCGCGGCTGGTGACGTTTTCCGGCGACAAGCTGCTGGGTGGTCCGCAAGCCGGCTTCATTGTCGGGGACCGCGCGTTGATCGCGCAGATCAACCGCAATCCGCTCAAGCGCGCGCTGCGCGTGGACAAGCTTCGCCTGGCAGCCATCGAGGCCACGCTGAATCTGTACCGTGATCCTGATCGCCTCGCCGAGCGACTGCCTACCTTGCGCTGGCTGAGTCGGCGCAAGGTGGAGATCGCGGCGCAGGCGCGCCGCCTGCAGCCGGCGGTGGCCGAGCAGCTTGGGGATGCCTTCGTGGTCGAGGTCGGCGATTGCTCCAGCCAGGTCGGCTCCGGTGCATTGCCGCTGGACACCCTCGCCAGTGCTGCGCTGCTGATCCGCCCGCATGGCAGCCAGCGCGAGCTGGAGCGGCTGGGCGCGGCCTTGCGCGCGTTGCCGCGCCCGATCATCGGCCGCGTGGCCGATGGCGCTCTCCACCTGGATTTGCGTTGCCTGGACGAAGCGGAAGAATCACTGTTCCTGTCGGCCCTGGGCCAGCTCGACATGGACGGCCTGGCTGCGGGCACCCCATGATCGTCGGCACCGCCGGCCATATCGACCACGGCAAAACCGCGCTGGTCAGGGCCTTGACCGGTGTCGACTGCGATCGCCTGAAAGAGGAAAAAGTCCGCGGCATCACCATCGATCTGGGCTTTGCCTATCTGCCGCTGGACGACGGCTCGATACTCGGCTTCATTGACGTTCCCGGCCATGAGCGTTTCGTGCACACGATGGTTGCGGGTGCCAGTGGCATCGACTTTGCCCTGCTGGTGGTGGCAGCCGACGACGGGGTGATGCCGCAGACTCTGGAACATCTGGCGATCCTGGATCTGTTGCGCATCGCTCGAGGCCTGATCGCGATTACCAAGGCCGACCTGGCGACGCCCGCACGGCTGGCTGAAGTCAGCGCGCAGATTCGCGCGGCCACCGCAGGCACCACGCTCGAGGGCGCCGAGATCCTGCCGGTCGCTTCGACCACGGGCCAGGGCATCGATGCGTTGCGCGATCGGCTTGCCGCCGAAGCACGCGCGGCGGGCGAACGCGCCGATGACGGTCGCTTTCGCCTTGCGGTCGATCGCGTGTTCACCCTGGCCGGCATCGGCGTGGTGGTGACCGGCACGGTGTTGTCCGGCGTCGTGCGCGTCAAGGATCAGGTCATGCTTAGTCCTTCGGGGCTGGGCGCGCGCGTGCGCTCGCTGCATGCGCAGAATCGCGAAGTGGAACAGGGAAGGGCAGGCGATCGTTGCGCTCTCAATCTCGCCGGTGAAGGCATCGCCAAGGACGCGATTCATCGCGGCGACATGGTCGTCGATCCGTTCCTGCACGCGCCGACCGAGCGCATCGACGCGCGCCTGCATCTCTTGCCAGGCGAAACCAGGCCCCTCGGTCAATGGTTCCCGGCGCGACTGCACCATGGCGCCGTCGAGGTCGGCGCGCGCATTGTCCTGCTTGAAGGCGAGCAGCTGCTCCCAGGCGGCACTGCAGACGTGCAGCTGGTATTGAGTCGCCCGATGGCAGCTGCAGCGCTCGATCGCTTCGTGCTGCGTGATGTCTCCGCCCAGCGCACGATCGGCGGCGGTGACTTACTCGACCTGCGTGCCCCGTCACGCCAACGTCGAACCGCGGAACGTGAGGCCCAGCGGGCCGCGTTGGCCATCGTCGATCCGCAGGAGGCCTTTGCCGCCTTGCTCGATGCGCCACCGTTCGTGAGCGATCTGTCGGCCTTTGCGCGGGATCGCGCTTTGTCTGCGGCCAAAGTGGATGACATGGCTGCCGCCATCTCGCCCGTGGTCTTTCCTGTTGGCGAGCAGCGCATCGCGATCAGCCAGAAGCATTGGCAACGCTTCGTCGCGGGCGTGGTCGAGTGTGTGCAGGCCTTTCACGCGGCGAACCCGGACCTGCAAGGCATGGGCCGCGAGAAACTGCGGCTTGCATCGCAACCGAGACTACCTGCTGCTGCGTTTGCGCTGGCCCTGCAGCACGCGGACCTCGCCGGTCGTGTCGTGCGCGACGGTGCGTTTGTGCGCCTGCCGGGCCACTCGCTGCAGTTGAGTCCCGAACGCGAGGCGTCATGGCGGTTGATCGCCCCGCTGCTTGGCGGCGATGCGCGTTTCTGCCCGCCGCGGGTCCGCGATATTGCCGGGACGCTCAAGCGTCCGGAGCACGACATCCGGCAACTGATGACCTTCGCGGCGCGGCTGGGCCTGGTTGACGAAGTGGCGCACGACCATTTCTTTGTGCGCGCGACGATGCACGAGATGGCGCTGATCGCCGCCGAACTGGCCGCCCGGGCGGCCGAGGGCCGATTTACCGCGGCGCAGTTCCGCGACCGCCTCGGGATAGGTCGAAAAGTGGCGATCCAGATACTAGAATTCTTCGACCGGCAGGGTGTCACGCTCAATCACGGCACCTTGCGCAGGATCCAGGCACGCTACCTGGACTTGTTCGGGCCCGTGCCATAGTGATCGTGTTCCATGGAAGAGCATCGTCCCCGGTGGGGCGTCCGGACTTCAAATCCGGGTGAGGCAGCCAGACTGTCTCGGGTGGGTTCGACTCCCACTCTCTTCCGCCAGAAATGAAAGCGCCCCCGCCGGGGGCGTTTTCGTTTCTAAGGGAAAGACTGGGTGAGAACCCACTCGGGTTCGACAAACTTGCAGGAGCAAGTTTGGACAGCCGAAGGCTGGCCCCGTAGCGCGCTTGCTGGCGGTTTGGTCACACGACTTCGATGCCAGGCGTGCCGGTCACGGCCGTTCCGATGATGCTTGCACGCGAATAGCCAGCCGCCTCGATCATCGCTCGTATCGCTTCGGCTCGCTCCATCGTGCAAGAGACCAGCAAGCCACCCGAAGTCTGTGGATCGGTCAGGAGCGCGCGGCGCCATGCCGACAGGTCCGGAGGCAGGGCGACGCGGTCGCCGTAGCTGTTCCAGTTTCGCTGGGAGGCGCCCGTGACATGGCCTGCCTCGGCCAAGGCCTCGGCCTGGGCGAAGAAGGGCAGGCGCGCCTGTTCGATGCGAAGCCGCAGGCCGCTGGCCACTGCCAATTCGAGGCCATGGCCGAGCAAGCCGAAGCCGGTGACGTCCGTCATGGCGTGCACATCCGCATCCATGGCCAGCTCCTGGCCGATGCGGTTGAGCTGGGTCGTCGAGGCAAGCATCTCCGCATACGCATGCGTCGGCAGGGCCTGCTTCTTGAAGGCGGCCGAGTAGATGCCGACGCCAAGGCCCTTGGTCAGGATCAGTGCATCGCCCGCTCGCGCACCAGAGTTGCGGCGCACGTTCGTGGGCTCGCATAGTCCGATCGCGGCGAGTCCGTAAATCGGCTCGGCCGAATCGATCGAGTGGCCGCCGGCGATGGGAATGCCGGCCTGCGCGCAGATCGCTTCGCCGCCGGCGAGGATGGCGCGCACCGTCTCCACGTCGATCTTGTTCAGCGGCATTCCCAGGATGGCCAGGGCCATGATCGGCTTGCCGCCCATCGCGTACACGTCGGACAGCGCATTGGCCGCGGCGATGCTGCCGAAATCAAACGGATCGTCGACCACCGGCATGAAGAAATCGGTGGTGGCGATCACGCAGGTGCGCTCGTCGACCTGCCATACGGCTGCGTCGTCACTGGACTCGGTGCCCACCAGGAGCTGCGCGAATGGCATGGTGGCCGGCTTGTCGGCGAGCAGTTGCTGAAGCACCGAAGGCGCCAGCTTGCAGCCACAGCCGCCGCCGTGGGCGAGGTCGGTCAAACGAACGGAGGTCATGGCGATCCTCGGCAAGTCCCGATAGCGCAGTGCTACGTTCCGGGCAGCATAGCGAAAAGCCTTGGACCGTAAAGCACGTTGCAGGCGTTCTTGCCTTGGTCAGAAGAATTCGCGGCTGCCTCGACGTGCCGGGTAGACGTCGCGAGTAGGGCGGAACGCAGTGTGGCGGCCCTCGGCATCCATTTGGATCGCCCGCGTCGGCTTCAATCAGGTTGAGCCGGTCGCTGCTTCTGACGGGACCGCTCTGAACGTCACCACCAGCACATCACGAAACGCAGGTTCATCGGCGACGAGCGGCATCACTGGCGTCACCCCATGGAAGACCCGGGGATCATGAATCAAGGCCGCGTCGAGTGGTCGTGCAAGCGTGAATTCCCCCAGCAGGCGCCCATCCGGCGCGTGAATCGTCGTCGTGCCACTCGCTATGTTGTGGCGATTCACCAGCAGCACCAGGACGTAGTCGACGCCGTCACGATGGCTGCCTTCCGGCGTCGGCTCGCCAGCCACACCGGCCGTGGCCTCGATGCGAAATTGATGAACCTCGATATGCCAGCGAGGCGCAGGCGACGCCAACGAACTAAAGAACTCGTTGCAAAAGGTCAGGATGGCACGCAGGGTGGAACCAGCCACCACGGCGGCAGATATCGGCTCAAACCATCGTTCGATATCGCCCTGCAGCGCGTTGTACTGCAGTGCCTGGAAGTGCGCCTGATGGGGCTCCGGCACAACGGGGCTCTGTGCCGTGGCGGAAAACGTCGCATGGCGCCTTCGACGAAAGCGCCCCTTGGCCGCCAGATACCGGTCGGGCTCGAGATGGTTCCAGCTATCCACGAAGCCCGCCCAATCCTCCAGTTCTCCGCTTGAGGCGAGCAGGGTGCCCATGTTTTCGGCTGAGACAAAGGCGAATCCATCGAGACTCACTGCGTGCAGCAGCGATGAAGCTTGCAGGTCGGTGTGATTGTGCATGCCGCCATGGTAGGCGATCTGCGCCATCCGCTCCAAAACCTTGCCTGGTCGTCGGGCCGCTACATCGCCCTGGCAGTACCTCGCTTGGCCTGCACTTTGCGCGGCGCCATCGGCTTTCCGCACGATCGTGGCCGTGCTCCGTAAAAATACGGATTACATCCCGTGGCCATGTGCGGAAGATAGGCCGGGCAGTCGCACCGCCGGCAGAACTACGGCTATCCATCCCGAAAGATGGCGTGAACGTAGGCTTGCTTTAGCACAGGCCTTCGCGCAAACCAGGAAAGGCGCAGCCGCCAACGGTCCGACTACGGGATTCGATGTCGTCGCCAACAGCACAGGTGAGGGCGAGGTTGATCATGAGCATTCCTGTCCAGCGCTATCTTCGTATCCTCGTTATTGGTGAGCCGACTGGAGTCGTCGCACAAGTCCTTGAGGATGAATTGCACTTCGACGTGCAGTCCATTGCCTCTGATCAGATTGTGCAGGCGATCCGCAACGGCGCCGATCTTGGCGCCATCATCGTATCGCGCGAGGATGCGCCTGCCGCGATCAGCGCCCGCGATGAGCGAGGCCTGCGCATGCCGATCTTCATGATCAGCAGCCGGGAAGACGAGACGTTTGCCGAGCCGTTTCTGAAGTCGCTCGACGGCGTGGTGATCGCTGAACTCGAAACACGGGAGTTCTATGAGAAGCGCCTGCTGGCCTCGGTCGAGCACTATGCCCTTAGCCTCAGGACGCCGTTCTTCGGCGCGCTGATGCAATACGACTTCGACGCCAACCGGACGTGGGCCTGCCCCGGCCACCAGGGCGGCCAGATGTTCATGCATCACCCAATTGGCCGGCTTTTTTATGAGCATATGGGCGAGAACGTATTCCGGGACGACATCTGCAATGCCATGGTGTCACTTGGCGACCTGCTGATCCACGAGGGTCCCGCGCTGTCCGCGCAACAGGCTGCCGCCAGGATATTTCACGCGGACCGCACCTATTTCGTACTCAGCGGTACCTCGTCGTCGAACAAGGTCGTGAATACGGCCCTGTTGCGCAGCAAGGACGTGGTCCTGTTTGACCGGAACAACCACAAGTCCAATCACCACGGCGCGCTGCTGTTCGCAGGCGCCATCCCGATCTACCTCGAAACGGATCGCAATGGCTTCGGCATGGTGGGGCCAATCGATGCGTCGGCGTTCGACGAAGACGCGATCCGCGAAAAACTGAAGAACCATCCGCGGCTGAAAGGCACCGATGCATGGAAGAAGGAGCGTCCGATTCGTGTTGCCATCATCGAGCAGTGCACCTATGACGGTACGGTCTATAACGCCAAGAAGGTGCTGGACAAGATCGGCCACCTTTGCGAATACATACACTTCGACGAGGCCTGGGCGGGCTTCGGCGCGTTTCATCCGCTGATGAAGCACCATTTCAGCATGGGCCTGAAGCTCTCTGAAAAAGACCCGGGCGTGATCGCCACGCAGTCCACCCATAAGCAGCTCGCCGGTTTTTCCCAGGCGTCGCAGATCCACGTTCGCGACGAGCACATCCGCGGCAAGTCGTTTCGCATCAATCACAAGCGCTTCAATGAGATGTTCATGCTGCAAGCGTCGACATCGCCGTTCTACCCGCTGTTCTCCAGTCTCGATGTCAACGCGCAAATGCATGGGGACAAGGCGGGCAGGGTGCTGTGGGACGACATGGTGAAGCTCGGCATCGTGGCGCGCAAGGCGATACGCAAGCGCTTCAACGGTTTGATCGACCCCTTTGTTCCGCACATGGTGGACTTCCACGGCAAGAAGACCAAGTGGGAGCACGTGCCCACCGACGTGCTGGCGCGGGAGCAGGCCTTCTGGCAGCTGGCGCCCGGTGAAAAATGGCACGGCTACCGCAACCTGGGCGACGACCTGGCGATGGTCGATCCGACCAAGCTGATGCTGATCACCCGCGGTATCGATACGAGTTCGGGCAGCTACGAGAAGACCGGGCTGCCGGCGACGATCCTCGCCAATTTCCTGCGCGAGATCCATGTCATTCCCGAGAAGAATGACCTCTACAGCATCCTGTTCCTGATGACGCCCGCGGTAGGTGAGGGAAAGATGGCGATGCTGGTGGCGGCGCTGGAGCGCTTCAAGGACCACTATGAGGCCGATAGCCCACTTTCGGCGGTCGTTCCTGCGCTTTACGCGAAGTACGAAGAGCGCTATCGAAATTATTCGCTGCGACAGCTTGCCCAGGAAATGCACGACTTCTTTGTATCCAAGAACATCAAGGAGCTGCAGCGACTGTGCTTTCGATACGAATCGTTTCCCGAGCAGGCGATGTCGGCGCGTGAAGCAAACGAGGCGCTTGTCGGTGGCGAGGTGGACTTCGTGCCGATGAGCGAGGTGTCCGGTCGCATCGCCGCCACGCTGGCGCTGATCTATCCGCCGGGCATTGGCATCATCGTCCCAGGCGAGCGTTACGATGACCGGGCCCAGCCCATGGTCGATTATTTCGCGGCGTTCGAGGATAGCTGCAACCGCTTCCCGGGGTTCTCGTACGAAGTGCAAGGTGTCTACCAGGTGCAGGAAGCGGGACGCATCCGCTTCTATACGTACGTGGTCCGCGAATAGTCAGGTCACGGCGCGGCATCGCACCGACCGGGGACGTTCCGCTGCGTCGCCCGCTACGGACATGGGTCGCCGGCTGGACCTTGTTGGAGGGCGCGCGCGGAGGGGCCTCCGCCTTCCCATGCAGGCGCACTCCGAAGTTCGAGGGGGTTACATGCGACAGGCTGGGCTAATGCGGTTGACGCGAGATGAGCGGTCGAAAGCGCTCGGAGCTGGCCATGGCCCTCTGCGTAGCCTTGCGCTGGTCGCGATGGGTGGCCTGCTCCAGGCCTGCAGCAGCGCGCCATCACGAAACATTCTCGGCTCCTACTTTCCGTCGTGGATGGTGTGCGCGCTGCTCGCCCTGGTCCTCACCGTGATCGTGCGTGGCGTGTTCGTTCGCACGGGCATCGACGCCGTCCTTCCGGCGCCGTTGGTCGCCTATCTGGGGCTGTTTGCGGCCTTCACGTTCGCCGTGTGGCTGATCTGGCTTGCCTGAGTGAGTGCCGCCATGACGACAACAACGAATCGACCTTCGTGGCTTGGGCGCAGCCTTACCCTGCTTATCGTGGCGGTGGCGCTCGTCCTGCTCGTCGTCGTCATCTTCGTGGCGGACCGCCGTCCGCGGACCCACGACGCTCACCTGTTTGCCTACACCGCCGGTATTGCGCCGGAGGTAAGCGGCCGCATTACGGTGATCCGCGTCGTCAACAACCAACGGGTCAAGCAAGGCGATGTGCTGGCGCAGATCGACCCCGAGCCGTTCGAACTCCGCTTGCGGCAGGCAAAGGCGAAGGTCGCCGCGCTGAAGGCGGACATCGATCTCACGGGTCGCCAGGTGAATGCGCAGACCTCGGGCGCCATGGCGGCGTCCACCCAGATCCAGCGGGCGAAGGAGCAGTTCGCGCTGGCCCGCTCGACGCGCGAACGGCTGGAGCCAATGGTTGGCAAGGGCTACGTCACGCAGCAGCAGATCGATGAGGCGCGCACCAACGAGCAAAGCGCGGCAACCGCGCTGTCCGCCAGCACGTTGCAGGCGGCGCAGGCCCATGAGGCCGTCGGCGACACTGCCAGCCTGGTCGAGCAACTCGCCGGTGCCGAAGCTGCCGAGGCATTGGCCGCCCGGGATCTGCGCGAAGCGACGATACGCGCTCCCTTCGATGGGCGCGTGGTCGGCATGCAACTGGCGGAGGGCGCCTTCGCCTCGGCCGGCAGTCCACTGTTCACCCTCATCAAATTGCATGAGTGGTATGCCGTCGCTGATTTTCGGGAGACCGATCTCGAGCACATCCATATCGGCGACAAGGCCACGGCCTGGCTGATGGGCAGGGAGAACCAGCCAGTACATGGCCATGTAGAGAGCCTGGGCGCCGGCGTGCAGCCGGAGGACAAGGCCGGACCCGGCCTGCCCGTGGTGGAAAGGTCGCTCAACTGGGTGGTGGTGGCGCAACGTTTTCCGGTGTGGGTGCGGCTCGACGACCCGCCCGAGCAGCTCATGCGCATCGGCGCGACGGCTTCGGTCAAGGTGGAGCACGATCACCATGACTAGCAGTCCGCCGGAACGCCCGATGCTGCTCGGCTTCCTGCGGCATGAGTTGGCACCGCGTCCAGGGAGGATGCGGGCCGTCTGGCGCATTACTGCCGGCAGTACCTTGGTCGTCGCGCTCGGCATGGTCTTCCAGATTCCCCTGCCGGCCTATATGGCCTACATCGTGTTCCTGGTCAGCGGCGAGGAAACGGCGGCAACCCTGCTCACGGCCATCGGCGGTGCGTTGGCGGCCACGGTGGCCGTGGCGTTGTCCTTCCTGTTCTATCTGCTGGATGCGAGTGAACCCGGGCTGCGTCTTCCGCTGTTGGCGGTCAGCACCTTCATCGCCATGTTCTTTGCCCGGACCAGCACCCTGGGGCCGATCGCATTTCTCGCCGGCTTCGTGCTGGTGCTCTCGCAGACGCTGATCGATGACGTTCCCTCCGCCGAAGTCCTGACCCGAATCCTGCTGTGGCTGTGGGTGGTCGTGGCTGTGCCTGCCTTCGTCACGGTGCTTATCGATCTGGCGTGGGGTGAGAATCCGGTGCAGCTGGTGCGCAGGCGTGCCGATGATCTGCTCCGACGAACAGCCGACATACTCGATGGACGGGGCGAGGCAGACCCGGTGAAGCTGCGGGAAGAGGCTGTCGACACGATGGCCCTGCACGAACACGCCTGCCTGTGGGACCGGCAACTGAAGGCAAAGACGGCGATCGACCTTGAGATGTTCGAGGGGCTGGTCACCCTGCTGTCCTTGCTCTGCCTGCTGCCGAGGGATGCGCCGCTTGCCGCACGCGTGCCCATTGCGCATGCCATCGATGCCTGCCGCGACGCCTTGTTGACCGGCACGGCACCTCGGGTACGCGAATGCGTGGTCGACGCGCGCGGGCTCGGCGCCCTCGACGTTGCGTCACGTCCGATCATCCTGGCGCTGGCGCGCACGACGAATGAGCTGTTGAAGAGTGCGACAGAAAGGCCCGTGGCGGTGGCTCCCGCGTTCAAAGCCAAGCACCTGTTCGTACCCGACGCCTTCAGCAACCGGAGCCACGCACAGTTCGCCCTGAAAACGACGCTGGCGGTGACGCTGGCCTACTGCATCTACACACTGTTGGATTGGCCTGGCATACGTACGGCCATCACGACGTGCTTCTTCGTCGCCCTGGGCAGCATGGCGGAGACCATGCACAAGCTGAGCCTGCGCCTCGCCGGCGCCATGGCAGGCGGCATCCTGGCGGGCTTCTGCATCGTCTACTTGTTGCCTCACCTGACCGACATCGGCGATCTGAGCCTGCTGATCGCTGTCGCATCGGCGCTTTGCGCCTGGGTGGCCACCAGTAGCGAACGCCTCGCCTACGCAGGCATGCAAATGGCGTTCGCGTTTTACCTTGGCGTGCTGCAGGACTATGCGCCCGCCACCGATCTGACCGTGCTGCGTGATCGCCTCGTCGGCATCGTGCTTGGAAACATCCTGATGTCGATGATCTTCAGCACGCTGTGGCCGGTGAGCGCCTTGCAGGTGGTCCGTTCGTCCATGGCCAAGGCGATCGGCCTGCTGGCCAGCCTGGTATCGGATACGACGAAGGAAAATCGTCCGCTGCGTCTGACCGTGGCACAGGAGCTGGTGCGCTCGCACAAGCTCGCCTCCCTGGCTTTCTTTGAGCGCGGCCTGTTTGCTTCACCCGTGTCGGACGAGGCGTCAGCTCACCTGGCGCTAGGACAGCTGGATCGGGTCGCCGCGGCGGCGTTCGCCGTGCCCAGCCACGGAAGAGACGTCGCCGAACAGGATGCATTGGCCACCGAACGTAGCGAGGCCGCGCGCTGGCTCTCGGAGGCGGCCGTACGGACGGGGCAGGGGCGCTCGCCACCGCCGTGGGCAGGGGGGCGTCCGACCGGGGCGGATGGTGCTGCCGGGTCGCGAATGCAAAGAGAGGCCATGGCCTGCCTGCAGAAGGAGATCGTGGATGTCGCGCCGGCCCACTAAGCGGGTGCGTGGCATCTTGACGGCCATGGCCATGTGCCTGGCCGCCTTCGATGCCTGCGGCGAAGAGGCTGCCCCGCTGCGGGCGCACTGCATGGAAGCGTCGTCGACACCCCATGGCGGCTACGATCTGCCGCGCTTGCTCGATATCGCGCAATGCCTGAGTCCCGAAACACGCGAGGCCTGGGAACACACGCGACAGGCGGAGCTGGCTGTCGACGTCGTTCGCAGCAGCTACGCCCCGCAAGTGTCCCTCGAGGCGGTGGGCGGTTTCCAGCGCACGCCGTTGCCGATTCCGACCAACCTGATATCACGCGGATACTTCACCTCCGACACGCGCGAGTTTATTCCCTCCCTGTCCGTGAAGTGGCTGTTGTTCGATTTCGGTCGTCGCGCGGGCGTGGAGGCAACCGCGCGCGCCAACCATGCGGCCGCCGAAGTGGCCTACAACGGCGTGCAACAGCGACTGGTCTTCAGTGTGACGCGTGCATATTTCGACTATCAGTCCAGTCGCGAACAATTGCTCGCAGCCGACGAAGCGGTCAAGGCGGCGCAAACGATTCAGGACGCCACGGAAGCCCAGCGCCGCAACGGCCGGGCTACTGTCGTTGCCGCGGCCCAGGCCGAACGCCAGACGGCGATGTCCAGGCTCAATCAGGTCAAGGCGAATGGCGCGGTGCGCACGGCATATGCGTCGCTGATTGCAGCGATCGGCCTGTCCGCTGACACGCAATTGACGGTCAGCGAAACGAAAGACCAGGCCTTGCCCGCGCTTCCCGCCGAGTCCATCGATCATTACGTGCAGAAGGCGCTCGCGGGACGGCCCGATGTGCGCGCGGCGGAAGAGAAGGTGAAGGCCGCGGAAGGCGAAGTGCAGAGTGCGCATGCCGCCTATCGTCCGATCGTCAGCTTCGCCGGCAACTACTACCAGAATATTGGCGCCTTGAGCACGGACGGCAGTCCGTACTATTCGATCAACAAGCCGGGCGGCGCCGTCTTCCTCAATTTCGAGTTGCCCCTTTTCGATGGCGGCTCGCGCTCGGCGCATCTGTCGATCGCGCAGTCCCAGGTCCAGGCCGCTGAAGACCAGCTGGAACACGTGCGCGACGGCGTCGCACAGGAAGTGGTGAAGGCTTATAACGATCTGCGCACCAGCCGCGAAGCCTACACCGAGGCGCAGGCCTACTCACACGCGGCTAGTGTTGCCTACGAGGCGGCTCTCGATGCCTATCAACATGGTGTAGGTACGTATACGGACCTGGCCAACGACGAAGCGCTGATGGCGCAGTCGCAAGCCGCGCTGGCGAGCGCCAGCGCCGATGCTCAGATCGCCTGGGTGGGTTTGGCCTTGGCGACCGGCGATATTCACGTGACACCGTAAATATCACGGCTGCTGGAGCAACCTTGTTATCCGGGGCATGACGTCGAACCGGCATCCACAAGACATGCTGCCTGGGTGCCCGGTCAGCCTTGCAACGCCCTGATGGCAGTGTCACGCGTTCTCCGCGTGGGAGCATGGTGATACGGGACAGCGTTGATCTCTCGGCTTCACATCCGGTGATCGGTTACGTAAAGCTCACCGCCGAAATGTCGATGGTGACCAGTAACGGTTCGGCTACGCGCTCGTTGCCTGCACCGAGTGGATAGACACGGCGTCGATGCGGGATACGTAGGCCATCGACGTCGCGATAGTCATCCATGTAGTGGGCCCCTTGGGCACCACCAAGTATGTCCACCGCGTAGTCGTGGCGCCGCATCAAGCCGTCCGGACCGAAGTAGCTCACTTGTTCGCGCGTGTGGCTGGCCACGGTCCCAGGGAACAGCACCTTGAGGCGGCGCCAGGTTTCACCGTCTTCCTGCCAGGGCTCGATCTCCGCCACCTGAAAGCCGGGGTAGGTGTAGAGGAACGGCTGGGTGAGATAGGTCCACAGCGCGTAACTGTTGAAATACGCCGCGTGCAGCGGATCCCACGGCGTCTCGTTGTCATGGCCCGCAAAGGCCTCGCGTGGATGCGCCCGCTCCTCCAGTACATGCCCCGCTGAGGTCTCCAGCACGAGCTTGTCCGGCGAGAACTGGACTAGGCGGTCGGTGTTTCCAAAGCGGCCAAGCGTGGCGCGTTGGACTTGGAGATCTGCGCTGTAGTTGGCATTGGAAAACAGCCCAGGCTGTCCTTTGAGCTCCCAGATCACACCGCCCACGGAAAGTTCGGCGGCAACGTGGCGCAGCGCTTGCCAACGCTTTAAGCCACCGTGTGCCTCAACGGCCAACTCAAGCAACTCGTTCATGTCGTGCACCTGCTTGCGAGATTCAAAAGAGGCGAACCTGGTCGCCTGGGGTGGCGATTAGGCGGGGAAGAACGCGCCGAACATGGGCAAGCCGCTCTTTGAGGATTCCTGTGTCGCCTCGTCCTGAATCACGTCCCAGTGTTCGGCCAACAGACCGTTCTCGACGCGGACGATGTCCACCACGATCCAGTTCGCCGGTAGACCCATGCCAGAGAAGCGGCCATGCAACATGACGTAGTCGCCATGGGCCATGACCAGTCCATGCTCATAACGCAGGCTGCTGGGGATGCTGCCAACCAGATTGAACAGGCCGTCGCGGCCCGGTTCGATATGCGCGCTGTGTTGGATGTACTTGTCGGACCACAAACGTTCGGCAGCTTCGTAGTCACGCTGGTTGAACAGCGTGTCGAATGCCTTGATGACGAGGTCCTTGTTCTGTTCGGGCGAGGTCTTGGACATGGTGGTTCCTCTTGGATACGGGTGACTCGACTGGCGCTGCGCCTGGGCGCGGGTTCGTCGATGTGGCCTTCAGCATCGGGAGCTGGCCGCTGGGCGCCAGGATGAAATACAATGGTGATCACCATCGACAATGCGCAGGCTGCCACTGACACCAAAGATTGTCAATGGTGATCGACATTGTGATTGAGGACGAACCGCTAACCGACCGTCGGGCAAGGGTGAACTTATGGGTGTTTCAAAGCAGCAAGTTATTGAAAATAAAAGGGCTATCGTTGCTGCTGCGGAGAAACTGTTCCGCGAACGAGGCGTGGCGGCCGTGGGGCTGGCTGAGCTGACCAAGGCCGCGGGTTTCACCCAGGGTGGCTTCTACAACCACTTCAAGTCGAAGGACGCCCTGGTCGCTGCCGTGATGGAGAAGGCGATGGAAGAGGGTGCAGCCGAACTCGTCGCCGGTATCGAGGCGTCCAGGGCGAAGGCGGCCGACCCCATGCAGCAGCACATCGAGTGGTACCTGTCGCCGGACCATCTGGCGAATATCGAGGCGGGTTGCCCGTTGACGGCGTTCGCCGGCGATGTTCGGCGACTCGGCAAGGAAGCGCGGCAGTCCTATGCTGATGGGCTGGCGTTGAACTTCAACGAGCTGGCAAAAGTGATCGACGGCGACAATCCGCGAGAGCAGAGAAAGATGGCGGTCGCTCTTTTCAGCCAGATGGTCGGTTCGCTACTCCTTTCGCGCGCGGTCGTCGATGCCGACCCCGTCCTCGCCAAGGAAATACTCGAGGACGGGCGTCAACATTTGCTTCAGGCCCTATCAGCCAAATAAGCCTGCCGTCCGATGGCGGGCGTTGCAGGGCGATAGCGGTTGCCGCACGCGAACCATTCCGCTTCCATCGCGGCACGCCGGACGCTCTGCCGTGATCCACAGGCATCCACTTAAAGAGAGTCTCCACTCCGACTTGCTGTTGCTGCGCTCGCAGCGGCGTGGATGTCCGCGGGCCCCAGCGTCGGCGACTTCGCCCCGTGCCGAGCCACCTCCAGCATGGCGAGCCCGATGCTTCGCGTCGTGCTCATGGAGCGAGGAAAGCGTCGCTGCAGCGGCAACAGCAAAACGCCGAGCACGCTGTACAAGACCCGATAGCTCGGCGTCTTCGACTGGATGCCATCCAGGGGCACGATTACCCCGGGTCGGAACATGTAGGCCGCCTTGAACGGCAGGCGCAGCAGCGCATTTTCCGTTGCGCCTTTCACGCGCGCCCACATGCTTCTGCCGCGCTCGGTGCTGTCGGTACCCGCCCCGGATACGTATACAAAGGTCATCTGGGGATTAATCCGCGCCAGCAGACTGGCTGCTGACAGGGTCAGGTCGTAGGTAAGGTGGCGATAGCTTTCCTCGGACATGCCGCTCGAGGAAACGCCCAGGCAAAAGAAGCAAGCATCGAGGCCGCGCAGCCTGTCTTCGATCTGATCCAAGGCGAAGAGGTTCTCCGTGACGAGTTCCTCAATCTTCGGATGCTGCACGCCGAGCGGCGTGCGTCCGATGCAGACCACCTGCGAGACGGCGGGGTCCCGTAGGCACTCACGCAACACGCCTTGACCGACCATGCCGGTCGCACCGAACAAAGCCACTTTCATACGTACGCACCACCTCGTCGTGTTCGCCCAGCAAGTGTCTCCATGGCCTGTTCAATGGCCTAATCCGATTGCGCCAAAAGTTTGCGCTCATCACGACATTGGTGTCGTCGACGGCTCGACGCGTCACTAGCAGCGCAATTGCGAGATGAAGGCGCGGCCGGCAGGCCCGGGGAGCACGTCCTTGCGATAGACCACGTGCATCGGGAGAAACGACTCGCGCGGGAGCCCTTCGATTCTTATCCTCACCAGGGTTCCAGCATCAAGATCCTTCTTGACCATGGGCAAGGGCATATGCCCCCAGCCCAATCCCGCGGCCAGGAATGCGTGCTTCGCACCCAGGTCGGCGAGGTGCCAGGTCAGCGGTGAAAGCACGCCGAAGGTTCTGCCCTCCGACAACGAGGTGCGATCGGTCAGCACCAGCTGTACCTGCTTCTCGAAGTACCTGCTGCCGATTGCGCCTTTATGCTTCGCCAGCGGGTGCGACGGCGCCACCACGGTGACCAGGGGAAGATCGATCAGCGGCTCCGATGCGAGCTCGTCGGGTATCACCGGCAACGAACCCACGATGCCGATGCGGCACACGCCATCCATCACCGGCTGGATCACGCCGCCCAGCGCTTCCACGAACACCCGCAAGGGCGTGTTGGGGAAGGACTCGCGGCAGTAGCCGGCGGCACGCGTCAGCCCGTCCATCGGATACATCACGTCGACCGCCACGGATAGTTCGGGCTCCAGGCCCTCTTTCATCGAGCGGGCGTGGGCCTTGAAACCGTCCATCTGGTCGGCCACGCCGCGCGCTTCGGCCAGTAGCGCCACGCCTGCCTCGGTCAGCCGGGGATAGCGCTCGCTGCGATCGAACAGCGTGACGCCCAGTTGGGCTTCGAGATTCAGCAGTGTCTGGCTCACTACCGATTGCGCACGCCGCAACTTTCGACCTGCCGCGGAAAAACTGCCTTCTTCTGCCGCGGCAATGAAGGTGCGCAGCTGGTCCAGCGTGACGGCGTCAAGCATATATCGTCCAAAACGATAGATTTGATCGAAATATATAGGCTATTCAGATGCACGGGCAAGGCCTAGCCTTCCTCCATCGCAAACGAGGGCGCCTCCATGAATGCTGTTGCTTCCTTCCAATCGCAAGCCGAATCGACCATTGGATCGGTAGTCATGCCGCGCAAGCTCTGGACGGTCACCACGGGCTATCACCGTGGCCCGATCACCCGCCTGGTCAGCCCCTCCGATCTCGGCCAGTGGATCAAGCCTTTCGTCTTTCTGGATGCGGGCGTGCTGCCGGCGTCAGCCGGCCCCTTGTTCGGCATTCACCCGCATTCCGGCATCGCGACCTTGACGGCCGTGCTTTCGGGCCGCGTGGCCTACGAAGACACCACCGGCAAGCAGGGCGAAGTGCAGACGGGCGGGCTGGAATGGATGAGGGCGGGAGGCGGTGTGTGGCACGACGGTCACGTCGTGGGGAATACGCCCGTGGAGTTCTTCCAGCTCTGGGTGACGCTACCGCCGGATCAGGAAAATGGTGTCCCGGAAAGCCAGAACATCGCACCGGAAAAGGTGCCGGCGGTTGGTCCGGCGCGGGTACTGCTTGGGCACTACCAAGGTGCGACCAGCCCGATCCGCGGTCCCGCCGGCATCACCTACCTGCATGTGCGCCTGAAGGCAGGCGAGCAGTGGCGCTTTCAGCCGAATCCGAGCGAGACCGTGGCGTGGATGGCCTTGCATCGAGGTACGGCCAGCGTGCCTGAGAGCCTGGCGGCCGGCGACCTCGCCATCTTTGAAGCATCCAACCATCCCATCGACGTGGTGGCGCATGACGACGTGTCCTTCGTGCTGGGCGCCGCCGTAAAGCATCCGTATCCCCTGGTGATGGGCAAGTACTCCGTCCACACCAATGCTCGCGCGCTCGCCGAAGGCGAAGCGGAAATCGCACGTATCGGTCGCCAGCTGCGCGCAGCCGGCCGCCTGCCGTAAGTCCCAGTTGTTCGCCTGTATGACCTATCCATCCCCATTGGAGAATCCATCATGAACACCAAGATTGAAACCGTTAGCTATGCATCGTCCATCGACCAGCCCCAAGTCGCGTCTGGCCTCACCCTCAAGAGCTCCGCCGAACTCGTCGGCCGCGTCTTGATCGCTGGTCTGTTCCTGCTTTCCGGCCTAAGCAAGATCACTGCCTACGCCGCCACCGCCAGCTACATGGCCTCGGTCGGCGTGCCCGCCGGCATGCTTCCGCTGGTAATCGCCACCGAAGTGCTTGGCGCTGTCGCCATCATGCTCGGCTGGAAGACCCGCGTCGTCTCGTTCCTGTTGGCCGGCTTCACCTTGCTGACCGGCATCCTGTTCCACACGAATTTCGCCGACCAGATGCAGATGATCATGTTCATGAAGAACGTGTCGATCGCCGGCGCCTTCCTGCTGCTGACCGTCAATGGCGCGGGCCCGCTCAGCCTCGACCACAAGTCGCGCTAATCCTTGACGTCCATCCCATCCACCGTTCATCAGGAGACATCTCATGAGCTACGCCATCATCGGGTCAGGCGCCATTGGCGGCGCCCTCGCCAAACAGTTCGCCCGCAACAACGTCAAGGCCGTCATCAGCAATCGTCGCGGACCCGCCTCGCTGGAAGCTGCAGTGCAAGCCTTTGCTCCAACCGTAAGCGCCGTAAAGACCAGCGACGCCCTGGATGCGGAAGTGATCATTCTCGCCGTCCCGTTCGGGTCGGTGGGGGAGGTCGCCAAGTTGCGCACCAGCTGGTCCGGCAAGGTTGTGGTGGATGCCACCAACGCGATCGAGTTTCCCGCGTTCAAACCGCTGGATCTTGGCGGGCGTCCCTCCAGTGACGTGGTCGCGGCCCAGTTCAAGGGCGCCAAGCTGGTCAAGGCCTTCAACACGCTGCCGGCCGCGGTGCTTGCGGACGAACCGCGCCAGAGTGAAGGCCATCGCACTATCTTTGTTTCAGGCGACCACGCCGACGCCAACGAGCAAGTCGCATCGCTCGCCACCTCGCTTGGCTTCGCTCCCATCACCCTGGGCCGCCTTGGGGAAGGCGGGTTGCTGCAACAGTTTGGCGGCCCGTTGACCATGCACAGCCTGATCAAGCAGCGCTGAGACGAACGGACCTGCCGTGGTCGACGATGAGGCGGAGCGCCCTATGGGTGCTCCGCCTTGCATTCCGCACAGGAGCGCCGAAAACGGCGACGCGCATACCGGATGCGTGGCGCGCCGACCTCGGTAAACGGCTTCGGCGGGTACCGGGGTGATGCAAGAGCCCGGACTGTCTGGTTCAAGGCAATCCAGGAGGGGGTTGGGGCTTCGCTGCCGCGAACGGGCTCGGCCTTGGCGGCCTGCAAAATGAACGGTATCGCCTCGAGAAGTAGGGCATTGTGCGTTTCTCCTGACTTGTGTCAGGGCAGGCCCGGCGCTTGCTCCAGACACTGGAGCCATGAACCAGGCCAGCCAAACCCCCGAGTTCGACGCCGAACTGATCGCTCGCTACGACACCAACGGGCCGCGCTACACCAGCTACCCGGCCGCACCGCATTTTCGTGGTGACTTTGACGAGGCGGCACTAAGCAGCGTCATCCGGGTCTCCAACGACGAGCCCATTCCGCGCCCATTGTCGATCTATGTGCACGTGCCGTTCTGCATGAGCCCATGTTTCTATTGCGGCTGCAACAGGGTCATCACGCGCGACATCGGCAAGGCCGACGTCTACCTGGAGCGCCTGTATCGCGAAATCGAACTGATGGCCTCGAAGTTCGATCCTGATCGCGTCGTCAGGCAGTTGCACTTCGGCGGCGGCACGCCGAATTTCCTCGACCTGCCGCGCATGAGGGACCTGGTCGGGTCGCTCGCGCAGCATTGGAACTTCAGCTCAGCGAGCGATCGTGAATTTGGCATCGAGATCGATCCGCGCTTCGCCAATGGCGACTACGTGCGTGGGTTGGCGGATCTTGGCTTCAATCGAATTTCGGTGGGCATCCAGGATTTCGATCCGGCCGTGCAACAGGCGGTCAATCGAATTCAGAGCGTCGCTGAGACGCGAGAGGTCCTGGACGCCGCGCGTGCCGCTGGCTTCGTGTCGGCCAGTGTCGACTTGATCTATGGGTTGCCGCGGCAAACCCTGGCTGGCTTCGATCGCACCCTGGATGAGGTGATCGATCTCAATCCTGACCGTGTCGCGGTTTATGGCTATGCGCATCTGCCCAACCTGTTCAAGGCACAGCAGCAGATTGTGGCCGACGAGCTGCCGGAACCGGGAGTTCGCCTGGAACTGTTCGGTCGCGCGCTCGATCGATTGACCGACGCCGGCTACGTCTACATTGGCATGGATCATTTCGCGCGTGCCGACGACGAGCTGGCACGGGCGCAGCGCGCAGGTACGCTGCAGCGCAATTTCCAGGGCTACTCCACGCACGGCGACTGCGACATCGTAGGTCTTGGGGTCAGCGCGATAGGTCGAATCGGTAACAGCTACAGCCAAAACGCGCGCGATCTCTTCGGCTACTTCGCGGCGCTCGATGCCGGCAAATTGCCCATCGCGCGCGGCCTGCATCTGGACGAGGACGACCTGATCCGCCGAAAGCTCATTGGCAAGCTGATGTGCGATGGGCAGCTCGACAGGCAAGCATTCGGCGACCAGCATCGACTCATATTCAACGAGTACTTCGCACCCGAACTGGAGCGCTTGCGGCGACTGGACGAGGACGGTCTCGTCACGGTGGATGAGCGCGCCATTCACGTCACCCCCAAAGGGCGCCTCCTGCTGCGCAGCATCGCCATGTGCTTTGACGCGTATTTGCCAAACGAAACACCGTCGGTGCGCTACTCGCGCACTATTTGACAACGGGTCAACAACAGGTTGCGCGACGAGCATGCATTACTCAGGACCCTTGGCCAGCCTTCCCGCATCGCTTGACCCGTCCATTGCGGACGACGGTGACGCGGCTCACTTCTGTGGTGCCTGCGCATTCGCCGGATCCTGTCAGACCATGGGATACGGCAAACCCGAATTGGCTGCGCTGCATTGCCTGGTCGAGCACGTCGGGCCATTTCGGAGTGGCGAGCACATTTTCAGGACCGGCTACCCGTTCCGGGCGATCTTCGCCGTGCGGTCCGGCGCGGTGAAAACCTGTGTGGTGGACAAGCACGGCCGCGAGCAAGTGCTTGGGTTTTATCTTCCGGGCGAGGTCGTAGGCCTCAATGCGATCTATCCGGATCAGTTTCCCTGTGATGCGGTGTCCTTGGAAACATCGCAGCTGTGCCGATTGTCGTTCCCGGCCATGAGTGCGCTCGCCGCGAGCATGCCGGCGATTCAACAGCATTTGTTTCGCCTCATCAGCAGGGAGCTCGGCATGGCCAGCCAGCTGGCGGCCGATTACAGTGCCGAGGAGCGCATGGCTGCGTTCCTGGCCGACTTGAGTCGTCGCTATGCTGCGCGCGGATTCTCGGGTACCCGGTTCATCTTGCGCATGTCGCGCTGTGACATCGCCAATTACCTCAGGCTTGCCGCGGAAACGGTAAGTCGCGTTCTAGGACGCCTTCGCAGCAAAGGCCTGATCGACATCGATGGAAGGGTGCTGACCGTGCTCGATCGTGATGGCCTCTTTGCGCTTGGGCAGGGCGTACTTACCCCATAGCGCCGGATTCAACGAAGGCTTGGCATCCTGGCCGTGGGCAAGGCGAACCGACGTGTCTTTGCGTGATGCGTTGACGCACGTCAGGGCGTAGGCAGCCGCATTCGCGGTTTGATGCGCGACATGAAAACGAGGTCGTTCGCACCTGTCCGCCATGCAGCGATTTTCGCTGGACCGAAGCATGGCTTCGCGCCGCCCGCGCAGGTAGCCCCGTCGGTCCCGTTCGCGGCGGACGTCGTCGTGTTCGGCAGGTCTCGTCACGTGCGCACAGCCGGGCAGCCGCCACGTCATGGTGGTTTCGCCTTCTGCCTGGTTCTGAGCGGTGCGTGGCGCTGGACGATTCACCATCCATCGAAAGTCGGGAATTGCCGATGAAGGCCAAGCTTCCGCTCGTCTACTCCTGCTCCGGTTGTTCCAGTGCCGCGCAGATGGCAAATCACCTTGCCTTGAAGCTGGATCGTGATCACGCCGCTGAAATGTCATGCATTGCAGGCGTGGGCGGAGGCGTCACCGGATTGGTGCGCACTGCCCAGAGTGGGCGACGCATTCTGGCGTTGGACGGGTGCGTCCTGAAATGCGTTTCGGCATGCCTTTCGAATGCAGGCGTGGTTGCCGATACCCATCTCGTACTCTCCGACTATGGGGTCAAGAAGCGGCAGCATGCCGATTTCGACGTCGTCGAGGCGCAGCGAGTGTATGCACAGGAGGTATTGCCGGCTGCGAAGGCGCTATCCGCGGACACAGGGGATACAGCCGATGTCGCTTGAGCGGATCGCCCTGGCGCGCGCCCGCGGCGCTATTGACCGAGTCGACGACAGCCTCCTCGTATTGCTGTCGGTGCGGCGACGGATAGTGCGCGCCGTGGCTACGCTCAAGCAGCGCGCTGGTGCGCCAACGCGCGATCATGGTCGCGAACGGCAGATGCACCTGCGGGCGTCCAGGCTCGCCGCCAGGATCGACGTACCGCTCGATACGGCCGCACAACTTCTGGATTTGGTCATTCGTGAGGGTTGCCGTCAGCAGGGCGTCGTCATCGATGGTGGCGTCGATGCTGGCCAGCTTGATTTGCATCAGGGTGGCGAGTCGATTTCATCGGCGACCATACACGGCACCATGACCCTCGACACACTGACTTCAAATCTTGTGCCACGCCTGCTGCGGATACTTCCGCCACCTGGACGCGTTGCTCCCATGCTGCGCGTACTGCCCCGGGACTGGCAGCGACGCTTGCTTGAGACTGCGGTGTCCAGCGTGCTGGCGGCGCCACTCGAGGATGGATCCCTCGACTTCATGCGCGACCGTCGGCTGGGCATCGATGTACGCGACCTGCGCCTGCGGTGGGTTTTCGTGCTCAGGAACGGGAAGCTGTGCGTCACCAATGAAGAGCCCGACGCCCTGGTAAGTGGCAGCGCTACAAATTTACTGCTGCTCGCGGGACGCCTGGAAGACGCCGATACCTTGTTCTTCCAGCGTGCGCTCGTGCTGACGGGAGATACGGAGCTTGGCCTCACGGCGCGCAATTTGCTCGAAAGGCTGCCATGGGACCGAGTGCCGCTGGGAATACGCATTGTGCTCAACCGGGGTGCGCGTCTGGCGCGGGCTGCGAGAGCAGCGCATCGGGGTGAGTTGGCTTGAGCCGCAAGGGCCTTGTCGACGTTCGCAGTTCGATCAGATAGGCAAGACATATGACCGTGTCCGAAGGTTTGCCCGTGCCGGCTTGGCGCGACGAACTCGAGCAGGAGTACGCCGGACTGAAGGCGTTACTGGAAACCATGATTCCGTGCATTGAGGCGGCCATGCACCTGCCGTGGATCGATGCCATCAACCGGCTGAAAAAGCAGCGAGGCGCGGTGATCATGGCGCATAGCTACCAATCGCCGGAGATATTCCACGGCGTGGCCGATGTCACGGGCGATTCGCTTGGATTGGCGCAGGCGGCGGCGGATTGTGACGCCGACCTCATCGTCGTGTGCGGCGTTCATTTCATGGCCGAGAGCGCGAAGATCCTCGCGCCTCACAAGACGATCCTGATCCCGAGCATGGAGGCCGGTTGCTCGCTGGCCTCCTCGATCACGGCTGAGGATGTGCGCGCGTTGCGCGCGCGCCATCCGGGCGTTCCCGTGGTCAGCTACGCCAACACCTCGGCCGCGGTGAAGGCCGAGTCTGACGCCATTTGCACGTCCGCCAATGCGGTACAGATCGTCGAGTCGATGCAGTCGTCGAAAGTGATTTTCCTGCCGGACCAATTTCTCGGTCGCTACGTTGCCTCGCAGACGGATGTGGAACTGGTGCTCTGGGACGGGCGCTGCGAGGTGCACGAGAAGTTCACCGCCCAGCAGGCGCGACACGCGCGTGAGCGCTTCGATGCCCGGCTGGTGGCGCACCCGGAATGCTCGCCGGAGGTGCTCGCGGAAGTGGATTTCGTCGGCTCGACCACGGCCATGGGGCGGTGGCTGGAGCGGGAGAAGCCGGCGCGGGTGGCGCTGATCACCGAATGCTCGATGGCCGACAACCTCCGTGCCCAGTTCCCTGCCACAGAATTCGTCAAGCCCTGCCAGCTGTGCCCTCACATGCAACAGATCACCTTGCCCAACATCTATGCGGCCTTGCGCGACTTGAAGCATCCCGTCGAGGTTCCAGCGGATATCGGCCATCGCGCAGGTGCAGCGTTGCAACGCATGCTTGCCATAGGCCGGCGCGAGACGGTTTGATGCGGCCGCGGGGACCCATCGTTGTCGTTGGTAGCGGCGTGGCGGGCCTGGCTACCGCACTGGCGGCTGCACCCATGCCGGTGCGAGTGCTTTGCCGCGTCCACGACGGCGGCGGTAGCGCCAGTGCGCTGGCTCAAGGCGGCATTGCCGCTGCGCTCGATGCCACGGATGGCGTCGAAGCCCACGTTTCCGACACCTTGGTCGCCGGGGCTGGCCACAACGATGTGGCGATGGTGCGTTGGCTATGCATGAACGCGCCCGCTGCCATCGAGTGGCTTGCGCAAATCGGGGTGGCTTTTGACCGTGATGCGAACGGCCGCCTGCTGTTGGGCCGAGAGGGTGGTCATGGTGCTGCGCGGGTGGTGCACGCCGGCGGCGATGCCAGCGGTGCGGAGGTAATCCGCGCCATGCGCGAGCAGGCCGAACGCTCCTCCCACATCCAATGGCGCGGCGGCGTGGATGTGGAGGCGCTGCTGCTGCGTGATGGCCGCGTCTGCGCCGTGCGTACGCGTGATGCCCGTGGTCGCTGCGAGGAGATCCAGGCCGCGGCGGTCGTGCTTGCCACCGGTGGCGTCGGCGCACTCTTCGCGCGTACGAGCAATCCCCCGGGTGCCGACGGAAGCGGCATGGCCCTGGGCCTGGCTGCTGGCGCGGCTGCGCGCGATCTCGAATTTGTCCAGTTTCACCCTACGGCGCTGGATGTAAGCGGCGGCCACTGCCTGCCTTTGATCACCGAAGCACTGCGCGGTGCGGGAGCTCGTCTCCGTCATGCCGACGGCAGACTCCTGATGGACGGTGTGCATCCGCTAGGTGATCTGGCGCCGCGCGACGTCGTGGCACGCCGCGTGTGGCAGTCGCAAAACGCAGATGGCCGTGCCTGGCTCGATGCCAGCGCGGTAGCAGGCGAATGGGCCCGGCATTTTCCCACCGTGCTGGCGACATGCCTGTCGCATGGCGTGGATCCGCGTCGTGACTGGATACCGGTGGCGCCCGCGGCGCATTTCCACATGGGCGGCCTGGCGACGGACGGGGATGGACGTACCACGGTTCCCGGTCTGTACGCCGTCGGGGAAGTGGCATGCAATGGGGTGCATGGTGCCAACCGCCTGGCCAGCAATTCGCTGCTGGAAGGCCTGCTCTGTGGAAGGCGGCTTGGCCAGCATTTGTCCCAATCCTTCGTGGGTCCTTGCACAGGTGGTTCTCGCTGGGTCGAGCGTGGCGAACCTCTATGGGAGCAACCGCTGGCGGAACTTCGCCAGCGGTTATGGGAAGCTGCGGGACCGGTGCGCGAAAAGGAAACGCTGCAGCGCGCCATGCGGCAGAACGCGGATTGGAGTTCCAGGGCGTGGCAAGCACGGCTGGCCCAGCGAATACTGGCTTCGGCATTGGAGCGAAGCGGCAGCCTGGGTTCGCACCATCGCGTGGACAGTGCCGCCTAGGCAGCGCACGGTCAGCGTGTGTCCGGGTCATAGCAAGCTTCGGCGATGCGATGACCCGACATCGTCAAGCCATGTCAGGCCTGCGCGGTGGCCACCGGCTGCATGCCAGGCTCACCATGCCAATAGCCGTTGCGGCTGGCAATGCGCGGTGGTGGCGTCGGCGAGCGGAGGGCAAGGTCGTAATGCGCGACCACATCCTGCATGCCCTCCGCCTGCGGGTACAGCCGCAAGATATCGATGCCGAGCTCGCGCAGCACCGGCAACTCAGGGCCTAGATCCGTAATCTGCTCCCCTTGGACCTGGATGCCGTTGATGCGAAGGAAGGCTTGGCCTTCGCGTGTGGCGAGCGGCAGGCCGTCAGGATGTTCGATGCAGCGGAAACCGCATTGGTCTTTAGCTACGTCCAATGCCCTGGCAGTAAAGCAACGCGCCGAGTAGGCCAGCGGCAGGCGGCCGAAGGCGATGACTTCCAGCTCGGGCATGCCAAGGCCATCGGCCAGGACAGCGGTGCGCAGTTCGCGAAGCAGCGTTTCTCCCTGCTCGACGCCGGGGACCCAGCGTTGCAGGCCGTCGCTCATGAGCAGCGCCAGTGCGCGGTGATTGTAGACATTGAGCGAGGGGCCCGCGACGAAGGACGCGCCGCGGGCCTTGCATAACTGCACCGCCGAAAGATCATTGGCCTCGATCAGGAAACGCCCATCCTCGATCAGGCGCTGAAGCATGCCAAGTTCGGACTCGGCCTCGATCAGCGCCAGCGAAGACAGGACGATCTGCTTGCCGCTCTCGGCGAGTTCCGCGGCCAGGGCGATCCAGTCGCGCGTGCCAAGCTGGCGACGCTTGCTGCACACGGTCTCGCCGAGGTAAATGATGTCAAGCGGCCACTGCACCGCCTCGCGATAGAACGATAGGGTGCGTTCTCGCGGCCAGAAATACTGTAATGGCCCAAGGCTGAGCTTCATTGTGTGCATGGTTCAGTGCCAGTTGCGGTGATACGGGCCAAGCGTGGTCTGGTGACCCTCGGCATGCTGTGACAGGGCTTGTTGCCACGTCGGCTTCGCCGACCAGTGCTGCGGCGAGGCGCGGTAGCGATCCAGGGCGTCCCGCCAGGTTCGGGTGACCGACGCCACGTAGGCCACGCCGCGCTGCCGGCCTTCAATCTTCAGTGCCGCCACACCGGCCTGCGCCAGGCGTGGCAGCAGCTCCAGGGTATTGAGGCTGGTAGGCTCTTCCAGGGCGTGGAATGTTTCGTCGCCGACGACAAAGCGACCTTTGCAGACGGTGGGATAGCCGGCGGGTTCGGATTGCCCAAAGCGATCGATCAGCACCTGGTTCAGGCGCACGCTGCGCCCACCGTCGGGGTGTTCGTCCCAGCGTACGAAGTGCGCTGGCGAACACACGCCGTGGCGATTCGGTGATGCTCCCGTGACGTAGCTGGAAAGCTGGCAGCGACCTTCGACCATGATGCACAGGCTGCCGAACGCGAACACTTCCAGTGGCACGGGCGACTGCTCGCACAGCCGCTCCACTTGCTGGATCGACAGCACGCGAGGCAACACCGCTCGCTCGATGCCGAAGCGCTCGTGCATATAGCGCAAGGCGGGTGCCGTGGTGGCCGAACCTTGCACCGAGAGATGTCGCGCCAGTTGGGGATAACTGCGCGAGGCATAATCGAGCACGGCCATTTCCGCGGCGATGATCGCATCGCAGCCAAAGCTGGCCGCCTTGTCCACCGTTGCTTGCCACAGTGCGAGTCGGGCACTGTCCGGATAGGTATTGAGAGCCAGGTAGACCTTGCGACCTCGAGCATGTGCGTAGGCAATGCCCTGGCGCAGCTCTTCGTCACTGAAATTGAGTCCTGGAAAAGCGCGTGCGTTGGTCTGATCGCGAAAGCCCGCGTAGACCGCATCGGCGCCGGCGTCGATCGCCGCTTGCAAAGCCGGCAGGTTGCCGGCGGGACAGACCAAATGCATGCGAGGCCCCTTGCCTATGATTGGATGCGCATCATGGCCATCCGTCCTTGCAGCGTCGCTGACGCAAGTCAGGTGAGGACTCGGCATGGCCAACTGGCATGATTTCTGTGCCGACCTTGCGCTCGAACAAGCGCATGGCGTCATCCGCACGACGTGCGCGAGTTGAAAATGGTGCGTCAGGTGGTCGCCGACTAACCACGGTACTTTGCCGTCCCGGACCTGACAGCTGACGCCATGCCCGTCGAACACGCGAACCGCAGGCTTTGCGCGCGTTTACCTGTCTATACGCGAAAATCGATTTGGATAACTCATGCAGCGCGACCTTCCGATGCCGGCCTTGGACCGGCCTCGGCGACGATGCCTGATTCGCGATGCCAGGGTGAGCGCGCAAGCAGCGCGCGTATGCTTCGCTCGAGGAAGTCGAAATAGCCGTCGATATAGTTCATGCCGTTTTCCCGATTCACGAGATACGGGTTCATCAAGGTGTGTCGAAGAATCCTCAGGTGGTCGTGCTCAGGATTCTGGTTGGGATCAATGGCGTCGAGTCCCAGTCCCGTGAAGATGCGATCGGTCTCGGCAGGCCCCAGCATCTCCGGTCGCAGGCTGGTGCCCGAGCCGAAGAACTCCTTGGACTGCAGCGGCTGCTCGGGTTCGCACTTGAGCATGCCCTGCAGGGTGCTCATGAAGACGTTGGCGGCGCGTACATCACGGTTGCCCACGGGATTGAGCGCCAGGCAAACCAGGTTGCTGTCTGGTACGAAGGGCACCAGCACGGCTACGACGTCAGCGACGTCGATCGCAAAGCGGCGTGCCCGCGCATAGAATTCCTCTGCTGCGCGTATGGTGGCGCGTGGCAGTCGGCCGAATTGCGCATGGTGCAAGGGCAGCACCTGATGGGTCACGTAGGCGGCTGCAGCGACGGCGCCCGCTTTGGAGCCTTCCGGAGTGAACTGGCCGATATTGCGGTAGCGGGTCATGTAGTCGGCCGGCGTGCCGGCTTGAAAGACGTAGTCGGCGCGCTCGGCGAGCAAGGCCATGGCGCGGTGATCGCGGCAAATAAAGGCGCCTGCGCCGTAGGGCAGATAACCGAGCTTGTGCGGATCCACCGTTGCGGAATCGGTATCGCCTAGCGCCGCGAAAGCCGCGTGAACCGCGGGGGTCGGAAACTGGATGTATTCCGCCCCGACTTCGTCGCGCGAGCGAAGGCTGCCGTCTGCGTGGCGGAATAGGGTGGCCAGGTAACCGCCCCATGCGGCGTCCACGTGCACGGCGAAATCCAGGCCAAGAGTGCGCGCTTCAGCGCGCGCGGCGAGCACGCCATCTACAGGGTCGATGGTGCCGTATTCGGTGCCGCCCAGCACCGCTACGCACATCAGGACGGATCGCCGCTCACGCGCACATTGCCTCAGCGTCGCGCGAAGTGCTTCCGGATCCAGCCGCATGCTTCGTGTCGGCAGCAATTCCAGTTGGTTTCGGCCCAGGCCGAGAAGCTTCAGGCCCTTGCTCCATGAGTAGTGAGCCGTCGCGGGCGCGAGGACGAGTGGTACCGACAGTTGCGAATGGGCGGTGAAGAAGTCCACCAGGCCGCGTTGCTCGATGCGCTCGGCCTCCACGCGAGCTTGCCAGTGGTGTCGCTCGGCCGGCGGCAGCGTAGACAGCCAGCGTTGCCATTGGGTCAAGAGGGCAATGCCATCCGCGGAAGCGAGGTTGAAGGCGCTCCAATCATCCGCAGGTAGCTCGATTTCCGGAACTTGCGCCGCACGCAAGGCCACCGGAAACGCCTTGAGCGCCAACGCGAGGCGCAGGGCCTGATAGTTGGCGACCGTCCCGCCCGAGGTGAGATGACCCAGGGCGCACAGGTCCTGATTCGGGTCATTGGGGTAGCCGAGCATGCGCGCGAGCTGCAGCCCGACCTTGACCTCCAGCTCCACTGTTACTGGCGCCGCATCTTCGCTGACATTGTTCGGGTTGTAGGGCAGGGTGAGCATCTGCGCCGCCAGGCCCGGCAGCAGCAGATCCGAGGCCATGTGGCCGATATAGCGCGGGCTATGGAATGGCACCGACTTTTTCAGGGCGGCCGATAGCCTATGCAGTTCCCGGCGCATGCGCGCCTCATAAGCCAGGTAATCGGGGTGTTGCGCGGCCGTCGTGGCGATGGCCGGCGGATCCTCGGGGTGAAAGTTCCGCCGCCAATACACATGGTCACGCAGAAACTCCACCAGGAGCTTCTCCAGCAGCGTGTCGTTTTCGCCATACGGGCCAAGAAAGCAGGCATCCAGGGCATGGTCGTGCCCGGCCGTGGCTGACATGGGCTGCGCCGCGCTCATATCACCCCACCTCGCCAGCAAGCCTGCGGCTGGGACATTGACCGTACCCGACGGGTACATTCCCGGGTGTGCTTTCGAACGGGGTCCATGGCGTATCTCCACAAGGCAGGCGCCCATGGTCCATGCCGGGAACGCTCATGGCCTTGACGAAGGTCAGGCAAACGCCAGGACGCCGGGTCGCCATGGGCATGCATGCTGGGGCCCGCCCATCCGGGGCGACGGCGCGGGTGTCGGCAAGGCGCCGACAGGTTACTCTTGCGATATTCGCCATCCGATGAGCCCCTTTTCCATGCGCACCCACATCCCATCCGGTCGGTTGCCAGAAGAACCCAGCCCGATCGCGGATGATGGCGACGAGACCCACTTCTGCCGCACCTGTGCCTTTTCCAGCGCATGCCTGAGCGTGGGCTACGCCAAGCCGCAGCTGGCCGAACTGCACTGCCTGGTGGAGCACATCGGGCCGTACCATGCCGATGAATATGTGTTCCGTACCGACGCGCCCTTCCGTGCCATCTACGCCGTGCGCGCCGGCATGGTGAAGACACGGGTTCTGGACGGTGATGGGCGCGAACATGTGCTCGGTTTCTACTTGCCCGGCGAAGTGATCGGCCTCAACGCCATCTATCCCGAGCGATTCCCTTGCGATGCGATTGCGCTCGATACGGCGCATTTCTGCCGGTTCTCATTTCCCGCCATGAGTCAGCTGGCATCGCGCATGCCGGCGGTGCAACAGGAGCTGTTCCGGATGCTCAGCAAGGAACTGGGCTCGGCCAGCAGACTGGCGGGTGACCACAGTGCAGATGAGCGGGTGGCGGCCTTTCTGATCGATCTGGGCGATCGCTTTGCGGAACGTGGATTTTCCGGCGAGCGCTTTCGCCTGAGCATGTCGCGCGGCGACATCGCCAATTACCTGCGACTCGCCTCCGAGACCGTCAGTCGGGTGCTGACCCGATTCCGCCAGCAAGGCCTGATCGCGGTGGACGGGCGGGAGTTGGTGCTGGTGAAACCGGATCAGCTGCGTCAATTGGCAAAGTCACTGATAGGTCGGTGACGCTGCCACGTGCCCCCGGGGCTGGCCTAGAGTCCCTGAAGGCACGCGGAGGCTAGATCCCCTCCGGTACGACCACGCCCTCGTCGCGATCTCCGCGCGCACCGCGCCGGCAATCGGACGATGGCTGGGGAATGATGAGCAGGCCGGCCGCGGGAGGGCTGCCGTGCAGTCGCGCGAGCATGCCAGGGGTGATGTAGAGCACGCCGTCGTGGCCCAGCAGCAGCGCGCAGCTCAGATGCATATGGTCGGCCAGCTGCTGGAAGCCGGCCGGGCCGGCCACCATCAGCGCCGTGGCGGCGATGTCCGCGAACACTGGGTCGTCGCTGAGCACGCTCGTGGCCGCGCTGGCCCGCTGCGGCCAGCCGGTCCGCGTATCGACGATATGGCCCAGGTCGACCGCCCCCGCGCGGTGGCGCTGGTAGTCGCCGGAGGAGGCGAGCGCTTCGTTGTCGTCCAGGTCGATGCTGCCAAGTACGCCTGACGGAGCGCTGACGCCCACACGCCACGACTGGCTGTCGTTGTGTCCCAGCGCCAGTACGAAGCCACCGATATACACCAGTGCATCGTGGATGCCGTGCCGCGCGAGCAACTGGCGGACTTGCGCTGCCGCGTAGCCTTCGGAGAGTCCGTTGAGATCGAGCGATACGTCGGGATTGGTTGCGCTGATGCTGCCGTCCCTGGTGATGCGCACGTCGTCCATGCCTGGATGGGACGCGAGCAGGGTGCGTACCTGCGCCGCCGCGGGCGCAGGCGTCTGCACGGGGTAGTTGCTGGTGTGGAAACCCCAGGCGCTGATCAAGCGGCCCGCGGCGGCATTGAACAAGCCGTCGCTCTGCGTGTAGCCCTGCTGGGCCCGGCGAATCAGGTCCGCCACGACCGCCGGCACCCGGTAGGACTCACCCCTGGCGAGGGCCTCGTTGAGCCGGGTCAGCTCGCTGGGTTCCCAGGGGTGCCAGGTGTGGTGGTCGTAGACAAAGAGCCGGCCAATCTCCTGCAGGGCGGCTTCGGCATCGTCGCGATTGCGTGCGAGCAGTTCGAGGCGCGCGCGCGTGCCAAACACCAGGAACTCGGACTGGATCAGCTGTGGCCGCCGCAGCCACAGCAGCAGGCCCGCCAGCAGCAGCGCTGCCGCCAGCACCAGTAGCAGGCGGGTGGCAATCTCACGCGGACGGAAGGTCATCGATCGGGCTCAGCTGGGGTGGGTGGTGCAGGGCGCATGGGAAGGCTGTTGCGAGGGAGGCGCCGCCAGTACGGCGGCGCCTCGCCAGGCTTAGCCCTCCACGATCAGCCGCGAACGCATCTCCAGATGCAGGGCGTGGCAGAAGTGCAGGCAGTAACACCAGAACACGCCGGGCTTGTCGGCAACGAAGGTGACCGATTTCGTTTCCAGTGGGTTGACGATGAAGCTGATGTTGTATTTGGGTATGCCGAAACCGTGGGTGAGGTCCTCCACCTTGTCGTGGTTGGTGAGCGTGATGGTGACGATATCGCCCTTCTTGACGGTGAACTCCCGCATCGAGAACGCCGGCGCCTGCGAGATCAGCTTGATGTGAACCTTGTTGCCGTTGCGCTCGATGGTGCTGTCTTCCTTGGTCTTGACCGCGTTGGGGAACTCGTCGAGGTCATAGATCTGGCGCGTCTTGATGATGTCGGCGCGCACGATGATGCCGTCGTGCGGCTCCGAGTAGGCCGAGTGGTCATGGATCAACTTCATCTTCTCGCCGGAGATGTCGATCAGCTGCTCGGTCTCGACGTGCAACGGCCCCACCGGCAGGAAGCGGTCCTTGGAGAACTTGTTGCCGGAATTGAAGAACTGGCCATCAGGCTGGTTGGTCTCGCCCATCGAGGTGAAGCCGTGGCCGGGCTGGTATTGGACGTCGATCGTGTCGAGGATCACCTTGGCGCTGGCGTCGCCCTTGAACTGCTTGATCGCGCCGTCGACGCTCCATTTGGCGATCTTGCTGTCCAGGAACAGCGTCGTGTAGGCATTGCCGCGGCCGTCGAACGCCGTGTGCAAGGGGCCAAGTCCGACGTTGGGCTCGGCGACCACCGCATCACGCGGCTTGGCCAGCTCGCCATTGAACCACTGGTCGATCAGCGCCAGGTCGATCACGGTGCAGGTGGGCGACAGCTTGCCGGAGCAGATGAAGTACTTGCCGTCGGGGCTCGCGTTCACGCCGTGCGGGTTCTTCGGTACCGGCACATAGCAGGTGAGCGAGGTCTTCGGATCCGGGTTGGCCTCCTTGCGACCATCCACCACAGGCACCTTCGAGTTGCCGATCGTGGTCGACTTGCCAGCGGCGATGGCTTGCTCGATGCGGGCGATGTTGAAGAATACGCAGGCATCCTGTTCGGCGGACATCATGTCTTCGTAATGCACGCCACCTTCGGTGTTGTACTGGTCGGAGGCCGCGTACTTGCCGTCATAGCTGGTGGCGATCAGATCCATATTGCCGTCGATGCGGCATTGCCAGCGGACCTCCATGCTGAGGGCATCGACACAGGTGAACAGGCAGCCGTACTTTTCCGGCGACTCCTTGTCGCGGCCGTCGTTGGGCAGCGGCGTGTGGAATTCGGCGCCAGCGAAGACGCGCGTGGTGTGGTTGATTGACGCGTCGACGGGATCGCGCTTGTCGGGGAACAGGCCGTGCTGGCCCTGGACATTCGGCAGCTCGACGATCTTGTCGGTTTCAAAGGTATCGCCGCGGATACGTGCGACACGGGCGTTCAACTTGTCGTTGACCCAGAAATACTTGCCGTCGTAAGTGCCATTGTTGTACGAGCCATGCACGTGGTGCGTATCGCCCGTCCAGTAATTCAACTGGCCGTCCGGACGCGTGCCGATGATCGCCCTCGATTCGTTGGTGATGCCCCAGCCCACCATGGGGTCGATATTGAATACGGGAATCCGCTTGATCGTGCGTCCCGAGGGGCAGCCGAGCACGCGTGCTTCGCCGGAATGGCCGCCGGACGAAATGAGGTAGTAGGCATCGAGCTTGCCTGGCGCCACCTCGTACTTGCCGTTCTCCGCGGATGCTGCAGCGGCTGGCGCTGATTTGTCGCCTTGCGCTGGTGCCGGCGCGCCGCAGGCGGTCAGCCCGAGCACGGCGCCGGTGCCGGCCAGTCCCGCCATGGCGGTCGTGCCCAGGAACTTTCTCCGACTGGGGTCGACTGCCGATAGTTCGTCTTGTGTTTGCTTCCCACTCATTGCACATCCCTCTTTGTCGCGTCAGGTTCTGGACGGGGCGGACTCTAGGGCGCGCACGTGCAAGCTCCCTTGACGCAAGTCACGCAGCGTCCAGGTTGTCGATCGCGGGCATCGGTATCGATTGCCGCAGGCCTGACGCAAATCAGAGAGAAATGTGCGGCGCACTGTTTTCATGCTCGCCATGTCGCGACCGCACCGTGTCTGCGCCTGACAACCAGCGTCCGTATCCAGGGAAATCAATCGATGAATGACCGACACCTCGGTGGCCCGCTCTGTTTTGCGGTGGCCCTGCTTCTTGCTGCCTGCAGTGGCGACAAGGGAACGTCCAGCATCACGCCGCCGTCTTCGCCGCCGAACGCCGAGGCAAGCGCAGCGGCAGCGCCAGTTCCACCTGCCGCGCCGGCGGTTGTGTCACCCGGCGAGAAGGTCTACCAGGGCACCTGCGTGATGTGTCACGGCAGCCCGGCGGTGGGCGCGCCCGTACTCGGCAACAAGGCGGATTGGGCGCCACGCATCGCCCAGGGCAAGGACGTGTTGTATACGCACGCCCTGCAGGGTTTCAGCGGCGAGAAAGGGGCGATGCCGGCGCACGGCGGCAATCCCAGCCTCGACGATGCGGCGATCCGGGCCGCCGTCGACTTCATGGTCAGCCGAGCACAATAGGCCTATCGCACCATGGACCGGAAAGGATGCTGCCGCAGGCATGGCGGGATGCCCGTGCGTGGACGTTGGGCGGGACTGTTGTCCCTGCTCTTGGTCGGGCTGTGGTTATGGCTCGGCACTGGCGAAGTATGGGCTGGCTCGTACGAAGCAGAGTTGCCCGCTGCGCTGTTCGCCAGTCCCGATCTCTGCCAGTACGCGCCCTGCGGCAGTGTGTTGCCGCAGGCCGAGCGGTTCTCCTTGCGCAAGGGCCAGCCGCCCTATGTCGAAGGACTGCGGCGGCACGACGGCCGCGACGAAGTGGTCGGCTACGTGTTCCTTTCCACCGACACCACGCCCGATGTGGTCGGCTATTCGGGCAAACCCATCGTCACCCTGGTGGGCATGGATGCGCAGGGACGCATCGCCGGCGTACGCATCCTGCGCCACAGCGAGCCGATCCTGCTGGCCGGCATTCCCGAGACGAAACTCGCCGACTACGTCGCGCAGTACGTCGGCAAGCCGGCGGGCGCGCATTTCGAACTGGGCCGCGCGGATGGCAGCAACGTGCCGATGGTCGCAATCAGCGGCGCCACCGTGACGGTGCTGGCCGAGAACCAGATGGTGGGCCGCGGCAGCTACGCGGTCGCGCGCCAGGTGGGGCTCGTGCACGCGGTCCAGCGTCCACAGGCACGTTTCACCGATGCCTCCGCGCCGCGCGACTGGAGCGGCTTGGTTGCCGAGGGCAACGTCGGGCACCTGAAGGTGACGCCGGAACAGGTGGGCGAGGCGCGCTCCGACCAGCCGTTCATCGAGCTGTGGTTTGGCTATCTCAATGCGCCCGCCGTGGGCAAGAGCGTCCTGGGCGAGGACGGTTACCGGCGCCTGATGGCCGACCTGAAGCCCGGCGAGCACGCCATCTTCATCATCGGCAGCGGCAGCAGCTCGTTCAAGGGCTCGGCCTTTGTACGCGGTGGCGTCTATGACCGCATCCAGGTCACCCAGGACGAGGACACCTACCAGTTCAGCGATGCCGATTACCGCAACCTCTACCGCATCGACATTGCCGGTGCGCCCGACTATGCCGAATCGGGCATCTTCATCCTGCGCAGCGCATCGTTTTCCGCGGCCTATCCGTGGCGGCTGGCTTTTCTCTCCAAGCACAGTGGCGACCACGGCAGCGCCGACTTTGCCAACTTCAATGCACCGTACTGGCTGCCCGCGCGCTACCTGCTCGGCGGGCGACCGACCATCGAGACGCCTGTTCCCGGCTGGGTGAAGCTGTGGAAGGCCAAGGCCGGCGTGATCGCTGCCTTCGTCGCACTGCTCGTGTTCGTCGCCGTGTTCTATGCGCTGCACCTACGCTGGGCCGCGCGCTCGCGTCGCCACGACAAGCGCCGCATCCTGTGGCCGCACATGATGGCATGGGTGGTGGCCGTCGTCTTCGTCGGCGCGGCGCAGCTGGCCCAACCCTCGGTGGTGCAGGTGCTGACCTTGATCCACGCGCCATTCGACGGTTGGCGCTGGGACCTGTTCCTGAGCGACCCGCTGATCTTCCTGTTCTGGGTCTTCATTGCCATCACGATCGCGCTGTGGGGGCGCGGCGTGTTCTGCGGCTGGCTGTGCCCCTACGGTTCGTTGAGCGAACTGCTGTTTCGCGGCGCACGTCGCGCTGGCCTCGGTCGCTGGCAGTTCGCGCTTCCCGCGCGCTGGCACCACCGCCTGCGCTGGCTCAAATATGTGGTGCTGCTGGTGCTGGTAGCCGCCTCGTTCCATTCCATGGCGCTGGCGGAGCGCCTGGCCGAGGTCGAGCCATTCAAGACCACCTTCATGGTGCATGTGTGGAACCGCAGCTGGCCCTTCGTGCTGTTCTGGTCGGCGCTGGTGGCGGCGTCGCTGTTCGTGGAGCGGCCGTTCTGCAAATACCTTTGCCCGCTGGGGGCGGCGCTGGCGCTGCCCTCGCGCTTCCGCCTGTTCGGCTTGCGGCGCAAGGCCGAATGCACGAGCTGCAAGGCCTGCGCGGTAGGCTGCGGTGCACAGGCGATCGACGCACGCGGGCGCATCGATCCTACCGAGTGCATGCAGTGCCTCGATTGCATGGTGCTTTATCACGACGACCATGCCTGTCCGCCACTCAGCGCGGAACGCAAACGACGCGCGAAGGCGGGTCTGCCGCTCACGCCGGTGGGCCGTGACGGCCATTTCATTCCGATCAAGCTGATCGAATGAAGCGGATCTTCATGCTGGCCGTGCTTGGCCTTGCCCTGCATCCCGCGCAGGCGGCGACGCTGCGCGTGCATGCGGGGGAGCGCATCGGTGCGGCAGTCGCGCAGGCATCGCCCGGCGATACCGTCGAGATCGAACGGGGCCAGTATGTCGAGAACCTGCGTATCGACAAGCCGCTGACCCTGCTCGGCCTCGGCCGGCCCACCCTGAGCGGCGGTGGGCAAGGCGACGTCATTCGCGTCGCCGCGCCCGATGTGCGCATCGAGGGCCTGATCGTGCGCGATAGCGGGGACGATCTCGCGGCGCAGCAGGCCGGCATCTATATCCAGCCCGGCTCGCATCGGGCGGTGGTGCGCCATTGCGACTTCGCCCATGTGCTGTTCGGGCTGTGGATCGAAAAAAGCGACCAGGTGACGATCGAGGACAACCTGATCACCGGCATGCGCGAGAAGCTGTCCTCGCAGCGTGGAAACGGCATCGAGTTGTATAACACTGAGGGCGCCTCGATCGAGCGCAACCACATCAGCTTCGCGCGCGATGGCATCTACGTGGACGTGTCCCATCACGCGCGCTTCGTCGGCAATCGCATTCACGACGTGCGTTACGGCACGCACTACATGAACTCCTATCACAACCTCTGGGAGGGCAACGAGAGTTTCCACAATCTCGGTGGGCTGGCGTTGATGGAGGTGCGCGACCTGGTCGTGCGCAACAACGTCGCCTGGGGCAATGCCGGGCACGGCATCATGTTGCGCACCATCCAGGACTCGACCATCGCCGGCAACGTCTCGGCCGGCAACGGCGTCGGCTTGTTCGTCTACGACGCCGAATACGTCGTGCTGCGAGGCAACCTGGTGATCGGCAACGAAGTGGGCGTGCACCTGTGGGCCGGTTCCTATAACAACGAAGTGGACGCCAACGACTTCATCGGCAATGCCGAACAGGTCAGCTATGGCGCCACGCGCGACGTGCACTGGGGCATGCGCGAAGGCAACTACTGGAGCAACTACCTCGGCTGGGACGGCAATGCGGACGGCTACGGCGACATTCCGTTCGAGGCGAACGAGCTCACTGACCGCCTGGTATCGCGCTATCCCTTCGTGAAACTGCTCGACAGCAGTCCCGCCTTGCAGGCGCTGGGGCTGGCGGCGCGCCAGTTCCCAATTCTGCGCGTGGCCACCATCATCGATGCGCATCCGGCGATGCGCCCGCATCATGCAGACTGGAGAATGTGGCTTGAACGCAGCAGTCGTTGAACTCGCCGGTGTCGGCAAGCGTTATGGCGCCACGGCGGTAGTCCGCAACGTCGACCTGTGCTGCGGCAAGGGCGAGGTGGTGGGGCTGGTCGGGCACAATGGCGCGGGCAAGAGCACCTTGTTCAAGATGATGCTGGGCATTGTCGCAGCGGACGAAGGCGAGCTCCGCCTGTTCGGCGAGCCGGTCCGGGGCAGGGGATTTCGCGATGTACGCCGCGCCATCGGCTATCTCCCCGAAAGCATCGCCTTGTACGACAACCTCAGCGGCCTGGAGACGCTGCAGTTCTTCGCACGCCTGAAGTTCGCCGATCCCGCCGGCTGCGCCGCGTTGCTTGACCGGGTCGGCCTGGGCCATGCCATGCGGCGCGCCGTGCGCGAGTATTCCAAGGGCATGCGCCAGCGCCTGGGCTTTGCCCAGGCCCTGCTCGGGGCGCCGCGCCTGCTACTGCTCGACGAGCCGACCAATGGCCTTGATCCGCAGGCGATCCACGCCTTCTATGACGTGCTGGACGAACTCAAGCGCGGCGGCACGACCGTCATCCTCAGCTCGCATTTGTTGGCCGAGATTCAGAGCCGGGTGGATTGGCTCGCCATCATGGCTTCGGGGAGACTGGTGGCCAGGGGCGCGGTGACGTCGCTTACCGCCACCGCGGACCTGCCAGCGCTTGCCTGGCTGTTGCCGCGCGACGATGCGCAGGCACGCGTGTTCGAGGCGCTCTCCGCGGCTGGTTTCGTGCCGTTACGCGAGGACGATGGCAGCTTGCGGTTTGCCGTCGCCCCGGCACGCCGGATCGCCTTGCTGCGGACGCTGGCGTGGCTGGCCGACGCCCTGATCGACTACACCCTCACCGAGCCCACCCTGGAAGACGTGTTCCTTCGTCACCAGCGTGCCGGCGCGTTGCCGGAGCAGCGGGCATGAGCGCTGGCAGGGGATACGACTGGCAATGGCGCCTGGTCGCGGCCATCGCGGCGAAGGAATGGCGCGATCGCCTGCGCAATCGCTGGGTGCTGGCAGTAGCTTTGGTGTTTGCGGCATTCGCGCTGCTGATCGCCTACTTCGGCGGTGCACAGAGCGGCACGATTGGCCTGCGCAGTACCGCCGCGACGGTGGCAAGCCTGACCAGTCTGGCGATCTACCTGGTGCCGCTGATCGCGCTGCTGCTCGGTTTCGACGCGGTGGTCGGCGAACGCGAGCGCGGCGTGCTCGACCTGTTGATTTCGCTGCCGATCCGTCGCGCGGAGCTGCTGGTCGGCAAGTACCTGGGACTTGCCGCCGCCTTGGCGCTCGCCACCCTGGTCGGCTTCGGCACCGCCCTGGTGCCGCTTGCCCACGCGATGGACGGGGCCGCGATGGTGCTCTACCTGCGTTTCGTGGGCAGCGCGCTGCTGCTCGGCCTGGCCTTTCTCAGCATGGCCGTGTTGGTGTCAACCCTGGCGCACGACCGCGCCCGCGCCACCGGGGCGGCCATCGCGCTGTGGTTCGGTTTCGTGCTGGTGTTTGATCTTTCCCTGCTCGGCATCCTGGTGGCCTCGGCAGGGCGGTATGCCTCGTCCTGGGCGCCGTACGCCCTGTTGTGCAACCCGGCCGATGTGTTTCGAGTGATCAACGTGTTCGGTGCGGATGCGCTGCGCAGCGCATTCGGCCTGGGCACGCTGCTGCCGCAGGGCTGGAACGCCCCGGCCACGCTATATGGCGCCATGGCCGCATGGATCGTGGCGCCGCTGGGTTTGGCGCTATGGAGATTCCGATGAACCGCTCACGACACCTTGCTTCACTGGCTTTCGCCATCCTGCTGAGCGCGTGCGCGCAGCCGGCGGGCTCGCTGGGGCCGCTTGACCCCGCAGCCGACACCCATTGCCAGCTCGACGGCATGGCCTTGGCGGACTATCCCGGGCCTAAGGGGCAGATCCGCTACGCCGATGGCGACACCGCGTATTTCTGCGACACGCTGGAGTTGCTGTCCATGGTGATCTCGCCGGAGCAGGTGAGGGCCATGGCGGGCGCCTATACGCAGGACATGGCCAAGGCCGACTGGGACCACCCGCAGGGGCACTGGATCGAGGCGACCAAGGCGTTCTACGTGCGCGGTTCCCGGCGCAACGGCAGCATGGGACCCACCCTCGCCAGTTTTGCCCAGCGCGCCGATGCCGAGGCATTCGCGCAGCAGCAGGGCGGCCAGGTGTTCGCATTCGCCCAAATCACGCCGGCGATGGTGCGCCTCGACGGCGCGGTCGGCGGTGACCACAGCATGTGATGGAGGATGTATGGGATCGTTTTTTGACTATGTGGAACCGCAGGCTGCTAGCGACATCGCGGATCTTTCGCGGCGAATGTACGAAGTGCGCGAGGCGCGCAAGCGCCTGTTCATCGAAGCTGCCTGCCTCGACGCCGACGCCATGCTCGCCGCGGTGCGAGACGGTCGCCTGCCCGAGCATCCCGGCTACGAAGGCTGGCTGGCGGCGCAGCTGATGCGGGAGCACGAGCAGGCCTTGGAGGCGGCGCTGCTCTGGCGCTGCCGGGAGGCGAACGGCGAACCCGCGCTCGCGGCGCCAGCGCTCACCGGCCTGGCTGCGCTCGCTGCCGCGCTGGAGCGCGAGCTTCCATCCACGTTCGCCGGCAGCATGCGCACGCATCACGATGGCCTCGCGTTCCAGAGTGATGACGGCATCGATGTCATGCTGCGAATCGTCACACCCGTGGCGTGGTCGTTCGAATGGCGCTGGAGGGATGCCCTGTGGCGGCTGGATACCGCGCCGGTCGCGCATCCCGGCATCACCACGCAAGCACATCTACACCGGCCTGACGGCTCGGTAGTAGACGATCCGGCGCCGCGTCCCCACAACGAGGACGCCGTGGCGATTGCGCGCCACTTTCTGCATGCGTTGGCGCAGTCGCCCGTCCTGGGATGCGCTTGAGCTCGCGAGTGGATCAGGACGGATGTCGCGCCGTAGCTGGGTGGCCTGCGTGGGTCACGCGGCATCGGCCATCTCCTTCCGATTCGACGAAGCCGTTGGTCATGAGGCGACTTGGTCCATGGTGTCCATGGGCGCAAGGTTTTTTGGGTAGCAGTCGCCGGCGCGAGGCGGTCACGGACCAAGGCGCGGCGGAGCACGTCTGGCGCACGCTGCTTTCCGACGGACACGCTCAGCTCGCCGTGACGTAGGCAGAGGTCGACCTAGCGCAGGTACGCGTAGCGGGAGATCGCGTCAGGCATGCGCGAGTGGGGGCGCGTTCTCGAGGCCATCACGATCGTGGTGAGACCATCCACGACCCGCACTTTCTGGGGCGGTTGCCCGGAGGTAAGTACGAACAACCGTGGAAGGGGCCGGCTGGGCTGAGCTTGCCTATGTGTGGTGAACGAACCCGCCGAGGGGATGCCAATCTCCTCCCTTTCCCATGGAGGCAATCATGACGACTGTAGCCGAGAGACTGGTTGAGACCCTGGAAGCCGCTGGTGTCGAGCGCATCTATGGCCTGGTGGGCGACTCGTTGAATGGCATCACGGACTCGTTGCGGGCGCATAAACGTACGCAATGGATCGCGGTTCGGCATGAAGAGGTTGCGGCGTTCGCTGCCGGTGCTGACGCGCAGTTGACCGGCAAGCTGGCCGTATGCGCCGGCAGTTGCGGTCCTGGCAATCTTCATCTCATCAATGGTCTGTTCGACTGCCATCGCAATCGCGTGCCGGTGCTAGCCATCGCCGCCCACATTCCCAGCACGGAAATCGGTTCCGGCTATTTCCAGGAAACGCATCCGCAAACTTTGTTCAAGGAATGCAGCCACTACGCCGAGCTGATCAGCGACGCGGATCACGTTCCGCGCATCGTCGAGACGGCGATCCGCGAGGCCATCAGCAAGCAGGGTGTAGCGGTCATCGTGATCCCTGGCGATGTGGCGCTGCGCGAAGCGGTCGCTCGCAAGCCATCGCCACGGTTGATTCCCCGTCTGCCCAAGGTCCTGGCGCAGGACGCGGACATCGATGCGCTGGCCGAGCTACTCAATGCCGGCAAGCGAATAACCCTGTTGTGCGGCGCGGGCTGCGCAGGTGCACACGATGAGGTCGTCGCCTTGGCGTCCAAGCTGAAGGCGCCCGTCGTCCACGCCATGCGCGGCAAGGAACACGTGGAGTGGGACAATCCGTTCGACGTCGGCATGACGGGTTTGATCGGATTTTCATCGGGCTATTACGCCATGTTGGCCTGCGATACCTTGCTCATGCTGGGCACGGATTTTCCCTATCGCCAGTTCTATCCTGAGAAAGCGCATATCGCGCAGATAGATATCCGCGGCGAGAATCTCGGCAAACGATGTCGCCTCGATCTGGGCGTGATCGGTGACGTGCCGGAGGCGCTGGGGCGCCTGTTGGATCGCGTGTCGGAAAAGCCAGATGAATCACATCTCACCATAGCCGTCGATCACTACAAGAAAGCCCGGGCCGAGCTGGATGCCTTGGCCGTCGGCCACGCGTCGAAGCGAGGCATCCACCCGCAGCTGGTAGCCAAGGTTGTCAGCGACCTGGCCAGCGAGGATGCGATCTTCACCTGCGACGTTGGCGAGCCGACGGTATGGGCGGCCCGCTATCTGCGCGTCAATGGCAAGCGCAGGTTGCTCGGGTCCTTTCTGCATGGTTCGATGGCCAATGCCATGCCTCAGGCGATTGGCGCCCAGGTCGCGTTCCCGGGTCGACAAGTCGTTTCCCTGTCGGGTGATGGCGGCTTCAGCATGCTCATGGGCGACCTGCTCACCCTCAGGCAGTCCAAATTGCCGGTGAAGATCGTGATCTTCAACAACAGCCTGCTGGGTTTCGTGGATATCGAAATGAAGGCGGGCGGCTTTCTTCCGGTGGGCACGCGTCTGGACAATCCGAGCTTCGCCAAGATCGCTGAAGGGGCGGGTATCTACGGCGTACGGGTGGAGGACTCCGCGCAGCTTGCCGACGCCGTCAAGCAGGCCTTCGCCCATGCCGGACCCGCGGTCGTCGAGGTGGTCACCGATCCGCTGGAGCTGGTCATGCCTCCGAAGATCACGCTGGAGCAAGCGAAGGGATTCAGCATCTGGATGATGAAGGCGGTGCTTAACGGTGAAGCCAATGAGATCGTCGAATTGGCACGTACCGCTTTCGGACGCTAAGCCAGCGGCAAGGGCGGGGGTGTCAAGCGCGATTCGCCTCGTCACCACAGGAGCATTCCCGTGAGCAGCGTATCCACAGCCTCGGCGATTCCGCAGCCACAGACCCGGGCGTTCGCCATCGCCTGGGGTTGTGCGCTGCTGTTCTATTTCTTTGAGTATGCCGGCCGCTCGGCGCCTGCGGTGATGATTCCGGAGCTTTCGCAGGCATTCGGTGTCAGCGCTCTTGGCGTCAGCTCAATCCTCGGCACCTATTACTACACCTACTCCACCACCAGCCTGATCGCTGGCGTACTGCTCGATCGGCTGGGCGCCAAGTACGTGGTGCCGGCGGGCATGGCCATTCTCGGCCTGGGCTGTCTGCTGTTTGCGCTCCCCCAAGTGGCGGCTGGCAATGGCGGTCGCCTGCTGCAAGGTGCCGGATCCGCCTTTGCCTTCACCGGCGCGGTCTATCTTGCCAGCCACGGCTTTTCCGCACAGCGACTGGCAACGGCCATCGGTCTCACGCAGTGCCTGGGGATGCTTGGCGGTTCCGCTGGGCAAATCGTCGTCGGACCGCTGATTCATGGCGTCATGTCGGTGGCCGGCTTCTGGGTCTTGCTCGGCGTGCTCGTGCTCGTTACGGGTGCGATCCTGATGGTGCTTACACCGCGGGAACCTCGCGTGGTCGTCACTGGGAGTGGAGTGTCGGGCTTGCTCGACACGTACAAGATCGTGTTCTCGAACCCGCAGTCGTACTTATGCGGCCTGGTTGCGGGCCTGCTGTTCGTGCCGACCACCATTGGCGACATGGTGTGGGGCGTGCGCTTCTTCCAGGAAGACAAGTTGTTCACCTACCAGAGCGCTGTCTTCGCGGCGTCCATGGTGCCCTTGGGCTGGGTCATTGGCTGCCCGCTACTGGGTTGGCTCGCCGATAAGCTGCATCGACGCAAGCCGGCGCTGGCGGGCGGCATCGTGGTGATGTTGCTCTGCGTGGCCCAGCTGACCTTCCTGCCTGGGCTTCTGCCTGCATGGCTGACATTGCTCATTCTCGGCGTGGCTTCGGGTGCGGCCATGATCCCTTACTCCATCATCAAGGAAGTCAATCCGGATCGAGTAAAGGGCAGTGCCACAGGCGGCATCAATTTTCTCACTTTCGGTGTCACGGCCGTGATCGGCCCGATATTCGCCAGTCATTTCGGCAAGACCCTGGGCGCCGTCAACGCCGATCCGGCCGAACACTTTCGTCATGCGGGGGTATTCTGGCTGGCGATCATTGCGTTGGCTCTACTGGCTTCCCTTGTGCTCAAGGAAACGGGGCAGGGAAATAGGAAGCAATGACACCGTCGAAGCTTGCTTGGTGGCGGCAACGACGTTTGCTGTCTCGCCGCTATGGACTTCCCACCCCGACTCGATAGCCAACTCTGAGTCAGCCGACCCCGTTGAGCAAATGGGTAAGCGCGTCGCGCATCGGTTGGCTGGGAACGACGATGAAGCCGCGAAAGAGGGTGTCGAAATCGACGATCACGTAGACGACGGAAGCAAACAAGACGGCTCCCAGGCCGATCGTGACGAGGGACAGTGCGTTGTGTGGCGCGATCAGGCCGAAGCTCAGAAAGATCACGAACAACCAGAATTCCATGGTCAGGAAGAACGGCACCGAGATCGAGCTGTGAGCCTCCTCGATCAATTTCCAATGGGCGTTCAATAAACGCGCGACCTGCTCGCGCGCGTCATCGCTTAGTTGCTGGCTGATGCGGTCGTGGGCGCCAAGCTTGTGCACCTCCTTGCCGACACCGTCCAGGATTTCGTCCAGCCTGACGTCGTCGAGATTGTCCAAGGTGTCCTTGGGAGCAAGGTTCTTTGGATAGTAGTCGCCGGGAGGAGGCTTCTCATGCGGCCAGGTGCTCGCTATGGCCGCCGCGGTATAGCTTCGTAGCAGGGCGCGCGCCTGGTCTCCTTCGCTGCCATACTGGCGAAGCGTTCCATCCAACTGGATCGCGTCGGCGCCAAAGGCGTGAAAGTCATCGGAGACGATGTCGAAGCTGGCCTTTGACGATGCCGTCAGCAAGCTGAGTATCAACGCGGCGAACGTGATCAACATGGCGTTGACCAGCTGAACGATCTGGATCGTTTCTGGCGCCTTGTGCTCCTCGGGGATGACGCGCCTGAGGCCCAAGCCAATCAGGGCGGCAATGATCAGTGCCGCAAATGTCTCTATGGCGGCTGGCAGCGGAGCTAGCATTGCGCGCCTCTTGTCGGTGCAGTGCCTGCACTCAGCGCCAAGTCGTTGTGATCGCCTCGTGAAATTTCCGCCAAAGCGTCATGAACACGGCACGCGTACTGTGCGCGCAAACTCCATTCCGGTGACCGCTCGCGTGTCGGTGGGCGTTCCGATCCTGTAACCGATGGCAAGTCGCGGCTTTGACGTTGAACCCGTAGCCATGGCCGAGCACGTCCGTGGGAGCGTCGTCCTATACTCTATGCGACGGCTCATCGGCTGGAGCTGCGCCTATCGCGACTCGCACACATGACATGCGAAGGAGCGTCGAAATGAGTGCAACCGATTCCACCAAGGTTCCCGCCGTACTGGTGGTCGACGACGCATCCGACAATCGGATGATCCTGACTGAGCTGTTGAAGCCTCTTTACCGTGTCATGGAGGCCGCCAACGGCGAAGAGGCCCTTGTCATCGTGGAAGGTGCCGACAAGCCAGACATCATCCTGCTCGACGTCATGATGCCGGGCATGAACGGCTTTGAGGTTTGCCGGCGGCTCAAGGCAAGAGCCGATACCCGGGACATCCCGGTGATCTTTCTTACCTCGCTCAATGCCACGGAAGACGAAACGCGGGGGCTGGTGTTAGGCGCGGTCGATTACATCAGCAAGCCGGTCAACCCCCCCGTGGTGACGACGCGCGTGGCCAACCACCTGCGCCTGAAGGCTGCCGCGGACTTCCTGCGAAACCAGAACGAGTTTCTGGAGCAGGAAGTGGCGCGGCGGATCGCCGAAATCACCGCCGTGCAGGAAGTCGCCATCCTGGCCCTGACCTCGCTGGCTGAAACCAGGGACAACGAAACCGGCAGCCATGTCAGGCGCACGCAGCATTTCGTCAAGGCGCTGGCGGATCACCTCAAGGATCATCCGCGCTTTTCCGCGGAGCTCGATGAGTTGTCGCGAAAGTTGTTGTTCCAGTCGGCGCCGTTGCATGACATTGGCAAGATCGGCATTCCCGACGTCATTCTGCTGAAGCCGGGTCGATTGACGCCGGAAGAATTCGAGGTCATGAAGACGCATACCACGCTGGGGCGTGACGCCATCCAGCACGCCGAGGATCAACTTGGCATGAATGTGCCGTTCCTGCGGCTTGCCAAGGAAATCGCCTACAGCCATCAGGAAAGGTGGAACGGCAGCGGCTACCCCCAGGGCAAGAAGGGCGACGATATTCCCGTGTCGGCCCGCATCATGGCCGTTGCCGATGTCTACGACGCCTTGATCAGTCCACGGGTCTACAAGAAAGCCATGTCGCACGAAGACGCAGTGGCCAAGATTGTCGAGAAGCGCGGCATCGATTTCGATCCGGATGTCGTCGACGCGTTTCTGGCCTTGCAAGGCGAATTCCGGACGATAGCGGGGCGCTTCCAGGAAGACGATCAGGATCGCGCCGACAAATGGTTGAGAGAGGGTGGTGGGGGTTGATCCTTGGTTCGTGCCCAATGAAGGGTCCTCACGAACATGAAGGCATTTCTCGAACGTCTGGAGCGGTTGCCCCTGCGGGGGCGCTTGCAGTTTGGCTTCGGCGGCATCTTGCTGCTGGCCGTGCTGCTGGGCGTTTACAGTCTGAACGTGCAGCACCTGCAACGGGATCAAATCAGCCGCCTGTACCAGAAAGACATGCTGGGCCTGGTGCACATCGAGACGGCCAAGTCGTCCCTGGCGGACATGGGGGAATACCTTCGGCAAGCCGTGTTGCTCGGTCGGGGCAAGGAGCAGGCCGTGGCGCTGCAAACGCTTGCCGACGCAGAAACTTTGACGCGGCAGGAAATCGAACTGGCCCGGCCCCTCATCTATCGCGAGGCGAACCAGCGCAACCTGGCGGATTTCGAGGGTGCGTTCAGCAACTACAACAACCAGGTGCAGCAAGTCGTGACCCTGCTGCGTTCGCCGGCCGGCACCGCTGCCGCCGACAACCTCCAGGCCGCCGCCCTGCTGACGTCACCCGCCTTTCGACACAGCGATGCCACCGTCAAGGAGGCCCTCGCGCGGGTCGAGCAGATGAAGCGGTCCGGTGCCGATCAGGAAGTAGCCGTCGCAACCCAGCGTTTCCATGACTACGTGCAATGGACGCTGTGGCTGCTGGCCCTGGTGATAGGCGTCGGCGTGTTGTTTGGCAGGATGATCAGCGTGTCGATACGGCGTCCGGCCGACGGCCTGCGGCGGTCGCTCGAGGCACTCAGTGCCGGCGAGCTCGACGTGGTCGTGCCCTATACGAGTTATCCGAACGAAGTGGGCGAGCTGGCACGGTCCATCGTCGCCTTGCAGGGCGAAGCCCAACAGATGGCGGCACAGCGTTGGGTCAAGACGCACGTGGCGGCGATATCCGGCGAACTGCAGTCGATGGACCGTGCGGAGGCACTGGCGAATCGCTTCCTGTCCGCTGTCGCGCCCCTGCTTGGCATCGGCCATGGCGCGATCTACCTCCACGATGAGCAGGCTGGATGCGTGCGCTTGTCGGGAAGCTACGCCGCCGGCCAGTCGAGCCAGGCCTTTCGCCTGGGCGAGGGTCTTGTGGGCCAGTGCGCCATCGAGCGAAAAGCCATCCACCTCGCCCCGCCGCCGGCCGACTATGTCCGCATCGCCTCGAGCCTTGGACAGGCCGGTCCGGCCGAGATCGCCATCCTGCCCATCCTGCGGGGCGAGCGCCTCCTTGGCGTGCTCGAGCTGGCGAGCCTGTCGCCATTCAGCGGCAGCCAACGCGAGCTCCTGGATGAGCTGCTGCCGATCCTTGCGACGAACATGGAAATCGTCGACCGCACGACATGGACGCAGCAATTGCTCGAAGAGACGCGTCGCCAAGGCGAGGTGACGGCATGCCAGGCTGAGAGCCTGAAAGCGCAAACGGTGGAGCTGGAAGCGCAACAAGAGACGATCAAGGCAGCCAAGGCCTGGTACCGGGGCGTCATCGAAGCGGCGCCCGACGGCATGATGATTGTCGATCAGCAAGGGCTCATCGTGCTGGCCAATCCCAAGTTGGAAGCGATCTTCGGCTATGCGAGCGGTGAGCTCAACGGAGCTCGTGTCGAGCAGCTGGTTCCCTCCATCGCCGGGGTTCGGCATGCCAGCTTGCGTGATCATTTCTTTGCCGAAGGCGTCAGTCGCCAGATGGGGCGCGGCAATGTCGACCTGCACGGCATGCGCAAGGACGGCACGGAATTCTCGGCGGAAATCGGACTCTCCTTCCTGCCGGAACTGGATCGTCGCGGCGCATGCGTATGCGCCTCGGTACGCGACGTGAGCGAGCGGCGCGCCATGGAGCTTGCCGTCCAGAAGAGCGAAGAGCGCCTTCAGTACATCCTCGATAGTGGCCCCGTCTGCATCGGCGTCTCCACCTACGGGCGTTTGCGCTTCGCCAATCCGAAGTTCGTCGACACGTTCGGCATCCAGGTTGACGACACCACCGCGCGGATGTTTGTCGATCCCGCGGATAGCGCGCAAATCTGGCAGAGCCTGGATGCGTCCGGCGCGGTCGCCGACCGGGAGCTTCGGCTGTTCGACAGGGAAGGGCGGGTGCGCGACATGCTGGCCAGCTATCTGCCGATCGACTATGACGGCGAGCGCGGTCTGTTGGGTTGGTTCATGGATATGACCGATCGCAAGGCGGCCGAGCTAGCCATGGAGCGAGCCCGGGACATGGCGGAAGAAGCCACCCGCTCCAAGAGCGACTTCCTCGCCAACATGAGCCACGAGATTCGCACGCCGATGAACGCCATCATCGGCATGAGCCATCTCGCGCTGCAGACGGAGACCGACAGCAGGCAACGCGGCTATGTCGAGAAAATCCAGCGGTCCGCGGATCACCTGCTGGGCATCATCAACGACATCCTCGACTTCTCCAAGATCGAAGCCGGACAGATGCGCATGGAGAACGTGGATTTCCTGTTGGACGACGTGATGGAGCACATCGCCAGCATTATCGGCCTCAAGGCCGAGGAGAAAGGGCTGGAACTGTTGTTCCAGGTGCCGAATGACTTGTCGACGGCGTTCACCGGCGATCCGTTGCGCCTGGGCCAGATCCTGCTCAATTTGGCTAACAACGCGATCAAGTTCACCGCACACGGCACCGTGGTGATCGGAGTCGAGCAGGAATCCCGCAGCGACGACGGCGCCAACCTGCATTTCTGGGTCCACGACACCGGCATTGGCATGACGGCGGAACAATGCCGAAGCATTTTCCATTCGTTCGTCCAGGGGGATTCCTCGACCACCCGCAAATACGGCGGGACCGGGCTAGGCCTGACCATCAGCAAGATGCTGGTCGAGCTGATGCACGGCCGGATCTGGGTCGAGAGCGAAGCGGGCAACGGCTCCACGTTTCACTTCAACGTCTGCTTCGGCCTTCAGCAAGACGCGCCAGTGCCTCGCAAGCGGGACGTCGATGCGCTGGTCGGCAAACGCGTCCTGGTCGTCGACGACAATGCTGCCGCGCGCGACATCCTTGCCGGCATGGCGCACGGTTTCGGACTTGACGTCGATGTGGCCGACAGTGGCGAACAGGCCTTGCGACTCATGACCGATGCCGGTTTAGCGACACATCCATACCAGCTCATGTTGCTGGACTGGAAGATGCCTGGCATGGACGGGATCGAGACCATACGCCGGCTGCAGTCCGCCGGCGGCGCGCGGGTGCCGGCCGTGGTGATGGTCACCGCCTTTGGCCGCGACGAAGCCATGCAGGAGGCGCAGCAGCGCGGCGTCGCGTTGGGCAGCGTGCTCTCGAAGCCGGTGATGCCCTCGGTGTTGCTGCGAGCCATGGCGGAGGCGCTGGGCAGTCGCGTCGAGCCATCCGCACACGGCGAGCTGCGGCGCGACCGGCAGGGCCGGGCGAAGGCGGCCCTGGCAGGTTGCCGTGTACTGTTGGTCGAAGACAACGAGCTGAATCAGGAGTTGGCGCTGGAGTTGCTGCGCCAGGCGGGCATCGAGGTTTCGTTGGCGTGCAATGGCCAGGAGGCCCTGGACCAGTTGGCGAGCGGGCAGCGTTTCGATGGCGTGCTCATGGACTGCCAAATGCCCGTCATGGACGGCTATGCGGCGGCACGGGCCATTCGCGAACAACTGCGCCTGCCGGACCTTCCCATCATCGCCATGACTGCGGATGCCATGACCGGTGATCGCGAAAAGGCGCTTGCCGCCGGCATGAATGGCCATATCAGCAAGCCGCTGGATGTCGATGTGATGTTTTCCAAGATGGCGCAGTGGTTCACGCCACGACGGGCCGCTGCCAGCGAGACGGGACGGCCTGGCCCGTCGGCTGATGATCCGATGCGCGAGCTGCCGGGGATCGACGCCGCGGGCGCGCTGGCGCGCTGTGGCCACAACATGGCGCTGTATCGCCGCCTGCTTGGCATGTTTCGCAATGACTATGCGGATTTCCGCCAGTCGTTCCAGGCGGCAAGACGGGATGCCGACGCAAGCGCGGCTTGCCGGCTGGCCCACACGCTGCGAGGTTCAGCTGCCAATATCGGGGCTCAGGCCGTGGCCGAAGCCGCCGCTACCCTCGAACAAGCGTGCAAGGTGGAAACGCCGTCGGAAGAGATGGAGCGCCTGCTTTCGCTCGCCACGGACGCGCTGGGCCCGGTTCTGGATGGCCTGGCAAGACTCGAGACCGCCTGACCCCGTTGGGTCGAATTGGCGCTCCGCCATCCAGGGGCGGCGTCCCCGGGCCAAGCGAGGCATGGGATGCCCCAACGGGCCGCTCGGGACGAAAGGGAAGGTGGGAGAGGCCGATGCGCCGCCTCTGATATCGAAATATCATTGACACGTGTTTGGTAATGCGATATCAGTCATTGCGTGGACTGTCCACGTGATTCTCCGGGGGGAGAACCTCATGCAATTTTGGCAACTGCGGCAAAGGCGCCGCTGTATCAGTGTGGCCGTCGCCATCGCCTTGTCTGGATCTTTCGCTGCAACGGCACAGCCATTGGCGTCCGTTGGCGGCGATATCGCAGCGCCGGCGGTCGTGAACGGTGATTCGGCACAGGGTCAGGTGGCGGCGACGGATGCTGGGGCACCCGCGGCACAGAATCCGCAGTCCACATCCGGCAACACGAAGCCCGTCAATCTGGGCACCGTGATGGTGACCGCGAACAAGCGCGAGGAGCGCCTGCAGGTGGTGCCGATGGCGGTCTCCGCGCTTTCCGGCGACGACCTCCGGCGCCAGGGCGCCAACGGATTCGCCGACTATGCCAGCCAGGTACCCGGGCTCAACCTGATCTCCACCTCGGTGGGACAGACGCAGCTGGTCTTGCGCGGCATTACTTCGGGCAGCTCGCAGTCCAACTCGAGCGTCAGCACCTATATCGACGATGCACCTTACGGTTCCAGCACCGTGTATGCCGCCGGCAGCCTGCTGACGCCGGATATCGATCCGGCCGACATCGAGCGCGTCGAGGTGCTGCGCGGTCCGCAAGGCACGCTGTACGGATCGAACTCGCTGGGTGGATTGTTGAAATTCGTCACCGCGCCGCCGGACTCCACGCACATGTTCGGTCGCGCGTCGGTCGACTACACCAGCGTGGATGGTGGTGGCAGCGGCTTCGCCGAGCGCGCCATGCTCAACCTGCCGCTGGTGGAGGGCAAGCTGGCGCTGCGCGTCAATGCCTACGACCGCGATAATCCGGGTTACATCGACAACGTGTTTACCGGCCAGAAGCAAGTCAACGAATCCAACGTCAGCGGCGGCCGGGCGCAATTGATGTGGACGCCCACCGACAAGGTGGAGGTGCGCTTGTCGGCGCTGGCCCAGAACCTGCGCGGTGACGGCCTCGCCAACACCGGCGTGGAAGTGGATCCGGCCACGCTGCAGCCCATCTACGGCTACCAGAAGCAGAGCCGTGCTGCCGGGACCGGCCTGCTCGCGGTGCAATATCGTCTCTACGACCTTTCCGTCGACGCCGATTTCGGTTGGGCCAAGCTGGTTTCTTCGAGCAGCTACGGCTCGCAGAAAGTCGACCAGACCGGCGACGTCACCGCTGCCTATGGTCCGCTGCTCAACCCCGTCTTCGGCCTGGACAATGGCGGCTATTCGGTCACGCAGCCGATTACGCTCGGGAAGTTCACCCAGGAGCTGCGGCTGGAGTCACCGGCGGACCAGATGCTGGCGTGGCGCGCGGGCGTGTTCTACACCCGTGAAAGCACCACCAACCATGAGTCGGTCAACGTCTTCGATGCATCCACCGGGGTACCGATTGATCTGCCCACCCTGGGTGACATCCACCTTGGCCCAGCCATCTTCAAGGAATGGGCCGGCTACGCCGACGTGACTTGGCATGCCACCTCACAGCTCAGCGTGCTGGTAGGCGCCCGCCAGACCCACGACAGCACGTCGTACACGCAAGTGAGTAGCGGTCTGCTGACGGGCGCCGCGGATTTCACCACGCGCAGCTCGGATACGCCGACCACCTATTTGTTCAATCCCAGCTACCAGTTCACCGACAACCTGATGGCCTACCTGCGCGTGGCGACGGGCTTCCGTCCCGGCGGCGCCAACGTGGGCGTGCCGCCAGGCCTGGGTGCGCCGCTGACCTTCGCGCCGGACAAGCTGACCAGCTACGAGCTGGGCTTCAAATCCACCTTGCTCGATCAGCGCATGACCTTCGAGGCCGACGCGTTTTACATCGACTGGAGCCAGATCCAGCTCACCACGGTCAACGCCAACTTCGTTTACCTCAGCAACGGCGGCAAGGCCAAGAGCCAGGGCCTGGAAGCCAGCTGGAAGTACGCGCCCGTGCAAGGCCTGGTGCTGTCGACCAACGCCAGCTGGACCGATGCGGCGTTGACCGAGAATACCCCGCCAGGGCTGTACGGCTACAACGGTGACCGCCTGCCGTGGGTGCCGAAGTGGAATGCCAGCGTGGGTGCGGAATACAACTTCCCGCTGGGCGGCGGCTGGTCCGGTTTCGTCGGCGGCAGCTACAACTACGTTGGTCGGCGCGAGTCCGATTTCCTCTCCGTGCCGGGTCCGCGCATCTCGGTGCCCGGCTACCACGGCATCGATCTGCACGCGGGCACCTATTACGGCAACTGGACGATCAAGGGCTACGTCAAGAACCTGACCAACCAGCGCGGCATCACCTCACTGGCCTCTGAAACGACCGATCCGCAGGGCAGCCCGTTTGCTGCGTCCTACGTGCCACCGCGCACGATAGGCGTCACCCTCGGCCTCGATTTCTGAGCACGGCACGCTGGCATTACTGGAGCAACCGTTTAATGAACCATTTCAGAAAAATTCTGGCGTCCCTGGTGGTGACCTTCGCCACCGGCGTGACGCTGGCCCAGGTACCCGCGCCGGTGAACCCGGCGCCCGCAACCTCGGTGGCCCTGCCGGCACCGAGCAGCGCAACGACCGCCGTGGCCGATGCCAAGACGAACCCGGGCGACCAGGCGCATGCGATTACCAGCGAAGACCTGTCGAGCTTCTTCGACGGTCTGGTGCCGTTTGCGCTGGAGCGCGGCGACGTGGCCGGCGGCGTGATCTCGGTGGTCAAGGACGGCAAGGTGATTTTCGCGCGCGGCTACGGCTACGCGAATCTCAAGACGCGCCAGGCACCGTCGCCGGAAACCACGCTGTTCCGTCCCGGCTCCACCTCCAAGCTGTTCACCTGGACCGCGGTGATGCAGCTGGTCGAGCAGGGCAAGCTGGATCTCGATGCCGACATCAACCAGTACCTGGATTTCAAGATCCCGCCGCGTGACGGCAAGCCGATCACCCTGCGCAACATCATGACCCACACACCGGGTTTCGAGGACACCGCGCGCGATCTGCTACCGGCCTCCACCGACAGCGTGAACCTGGAGAAGTACCTGAAGTCGCACCTGCCGGAGCGTATCTTTGCGCCGGGCACGATCGTGGCGTACTCCAACTATGGCTGCGGCCTGGCCGGCTATATCGTGCAGCGCATATCCGGCGAGCGCTTCGAGGATTACGTGCAGAAGCACATCTTCGATCCCTTGCAGATGGCGCACTCGAGCTTCGAGCAGCCGCTGCCGCCGCACCTGGCGTCGCTGTTGTCGAATGGCTACAAGAGCGCGTCCGACGGCAAGCCGCATCCGTTCGAGCCGGTCGACCCGGCACCGGCCGGTGCGCTGAGCAGCTCGGCGACGGACATGGCGAACTTCATGATCGCCCACCTGCAGCAGGGCCGCTTTGGCGACACGCGCATCCTGCAGCAGAAAACCGCCGAGCTGATGCACAGCCCGCAGCACACGGCAGCGGAAGGTCTCGGTGGTTTCGCCCTCGGTTTCTACCACGAGGACAGCCACGGCCAGCGCATCATCGGCCATGCCGGCGATACCGAGGTGTTCCATAGCGACCTGCACCTGATGCTGGATGCGAACGTTGGCGTCTTCATGTCGTTCAACAGCGCCGGCAACGAGGGTGGCGCACATGTGATCCGCAAGGCGGTGTTCCAGTCCTTCCTGGATCGCTACTTCCCGTACAGCGCGCCGAAGGAAGAGACCCTGGCCACGGCCAAGGCCGATGCTGAGCGCGTGTCCGGCTATTACGAATCGAGCCGCCGCAACGACAGTGCGTTGAAGCCGCTGTACCTGTTCGGCCAGTCCAGCGTGACGGCGCAGCCGGACGGCACCATCGTGGTGTCGGTCTGGAACAACTACGCCGGCAAGCCGCTGTACTGGCGTGAGGTGGGTCCGTCGACCTGGCGTCAGGTCAACGGCGACGCGCACCTGAAGTTCGTCAATGATGCCGATGGCAACATCGCCTACTGGGCGACCGACGTCGAAGTGCCGGTGTTCGTGTTCCAGCGTGTCTCGGGCGCGCGCTCGATGGGCTCGGTGAGCCTGTGGGCCGGGCTGTCGTGCTTCCTGTTGGTGGTCGCACTGCTGAGCTGGGGCGTGGGTGCCTGGGTACGTCGCCACTATCGCCGTCCGCTCGCACTGGATGCCTCGCAGCGCCGTTCGCGCCTGCTGTCGCGCCTTGGCGTGCTCGCCCTGTTCGTGGTCCTGGTGGGCTGGATGGGCTTGCTGGTGGTCTCGTCGATCAGTGACGACATGTTGTTGCAGGGCACGATGACGCCGTGGCTGTACGTGCTTTACGTGCTCGGCGTGCTGGGCCTGCTCGGTGCGCTGGCCGTGGTGGCGCATAGCGTGCGGAGCTGGATGGCACCGCGTCGCGGTCGCTGGGTACTGGCTGGCGAAACCCTGCTGGCGCTGGCGGCGATCTACCTGGTGTGGCTGATCCTTACCTTTGGTCTGGTCAGTTTCAGCGCCCATTACTGAGTTCATTGCGCGGCGACGTAGCACCGTCGCCGCGCGCTCCATCCGAGGAAGTAGAAACATGAATATCCATGTTGACGGGCGCCTGCGCCTGCACGCAACGCGCAAGAGCTGGGCGATCCACACGCCGTTCCACATCACCGGTTACACCTTCACCGCCTTCGACGCACTGATCGTCGAGCTGACCGATGCCCAGGGCCTGACCGGGCGTGGCGAAGCGCAAGGCGTCTATTACCACCAGGACACCCCCGAATCGATGCTGGCCCAGATCGAGGCGCTGCGCGCGCATATCGAGGCAGGCATCACCCGCGAAGCCTTGCAGCAGCTGCTGCCGGCCGGCGGCGCCCGCAACGTGCTCGACTGCGCCTTGTGGGACCTGGAAGCCAAGCGCGCCGGCAAGCCCGTCTGGGAGCTGGCCGGGTTGAGCGCGCCGAAGCCGTTGCTGACCACCTATACGGTGGGTGCGGACGAGCCGGAAGTGATGGCCGGGAAGGCCGCTGGCTACGCGTTGGCTCGCGCGATCAAGCTCAAGCTCACCGACGACGGGCGCAATGCCGAGCGCGTGCTGGCCGTGCGCCAGGCGCGCCCGGACGTATGGCTGATGGTCGACGCCAACCAGGGTTTCACCCAGGAGTCGTTCGCGCAGCTGTTGCCGACCCTGGTCGAAGCCCGCGTGGACGTGGTGGAACAGCCGTTCCCGGTCGGCAGCGAGGCCTGGCTGGATGGCCTGCAGCGGCCGATCCGCATCGCGGCGGACGAAAGCGTGCAGGATCGCAGCGACCTGGCCAAGATGGTGGGCCGCGTCGACGTCATCAATATCAAGCTGGACAAGTGCGGCGGACTCACCGAGGCCCTTGCTATTGCCGACGAGGCGCGCAAGCTTGGCTTCGGCCTGATGGTCGGCAATATGGGCGGCTCGTCGCTGGCCATGGCGCCTTCGTTCGTGGTGGGCCAGTTGTGCGATGTGGTGGACCTCGACGGCCCGATCAGCCTGGTGGCCGATTATCAGCCGTCGGTGATTTACCAGGATGGCACTATCTGGTGTCCCGACACGCTCTGGGGTGGCCCGGCGTCAGCCGCGAGCAAGTGAACATGCGCCATCAGCGAGGATGCCCGTCCGCATGACTGCCTTCGACACGAGCCCGGCAACGGAGAAAAGCTGGTTCGGCCACCCACGTGGCCTGACCATCCTGTTCCTGACCGAAATGTGGGAGATGTTCTCCTTCTTCGGCATGCGCGCCATCCTGGTCTATTACATGACCAAGCACCTGGACATGGACCAGGAGTACGCGTCGGTGGTGTACGGCGTGTACGCGGCCTTCGTCTACTTCACCCCGGTGTTTGGCGGCATGCTTGCCGACCGCTGGCTGGGCAAGGGGCGGGCCGTGGTGATCGGCGGCTCGATGATGGCGCTCGGGCATTTCATGATGTCGTCCGAAGCCTTGTTCTATCCGGCGTTGTGCATGATTGCGCTGGGCAACGGCCTGTTCCTGCCCAGCCTCGCCAGCCAGATCGAAGGGCTTTATCGCGAAGGCGATGAGCGCAGCAAGAGCGCGTACAACATCTACTACGTCGGCATTAACCTCGGCGGCTTCCTGGCGCCGCTGGTATGCGGCACCCTCGGCGAGGCGTTTGGCTGGCACTGGGGCTTTGCGGCGGCGGGCATCGGCATGTTGCTGTCGCTGGTGATCTATCTGGGCGGCCGTCGTTACCTGCCAACGGAACCGGCGCTTGGTGCGGCGACCCGTGAGGTGCGCCCGCCGATGGACCGGGCGGCACGCGAACGTTTTGGCCTGCTGATCGGCATTGCCGCCATCGTGGTGATTTTCCGCGGTGCCTACGAGCAGAACGGCAATACCATCGCGCTATGGGCCGACACCGGCATCGACCGCATGCTGGCGCCGGGCTGGACCATACCGATGACCTGGTTCCAGTCGGTCAACTCGCTGGCGGTGTTCGCCCTGACGCCGGTGCTGGTGGCGCGCTGGGCGCGACTGGCCAAGCGCGGCATCGTGACGCCGTTGCTGGGCCGGATGGCTTTTGGTGCGGCGATCGTGGGGGCGTCCTATGTGGCGCTGGGCCTGATCGCGGCATGGAGCGATGCACATGGCACGCGCGCCAGCTGGATCTGGCTGTTCGTGTGGTTCGTGGTGTTCACCATCGGCGAGTTGTACATCCTGCCGACCGGCCTGGCCTTGTTCGGGCGCATGGCGCCGGACGGTTTCCGCGCCACCAGCATCGCCACCTGGTTCTTCGCCGGCTTCTTCGGCAACCTGCTGGCCGGCGCGCTGGGCACCCTGTGGAGCCACATGGGCCATGGCACGTTCTTCGTGTTGATCGGTGCGGTCTCGGGACTATCCGCCGTGCTTTTGTATATGCTCAATCGCCGCCACAGCGGCGTGGGGCAACATGGACAAGCCGGCGGCACCACGGTGCTGGCCCGATGAGCGAGTGCCGATGATCAAGGATCTGCAGAAAAAGCTTAAAGACGGCTGGAACACGTTCACCACGTCCGAGCAGAAGATCGCCACCTACCTGCTGCACAACCTCAATGGCATCCCGTTCGAGACCGCCGCGTCGCTGGGACAGCGGGTCGGCGTAAGCCCCATGACCGTCGGTCGCTTCCTGCACAACCTGGGTTATGCGGGCCTCAACGATCTCAAGGAAGAACTGCGTAGCGACGCGCCCTGGTTGCAGCTGTACAAGAGCCCGGACCAGGCCGGCGATTCCGCCGCCATGTCCGAGAGCCTCAAGGCCGAGATCCAGGGCATCACGATTGCCCATGGGCTGACCCGCGCGCCGGAATGGAAGGCCATCGTCAAGCTGCTGGTGGATGCCGACCGGGTGTCGGTCGCCAGCTTCCACCAGGGCCGCTTCCTCGGCCTCGGCTTCGCCAGCCTGATGCAGCACGTCAAGCCGCGCACGATCTTCCACGAAGGCCTGGACGGCGCCTATACCGACCTGCTGCTGGACTCGACCAAGAAGAGCTGCGTGCTGCTGATCGACTTCCGGCGCTATTCGCGGCATTTCCGCATCCTGGCCGAAGAATGCGCCGCACGCGGGATTCCGTTGGTCATCATCACCGACAGCCAGTGTTATTGGGCACGCCAGCTTACGAACCATGTCCTGATGCTGCCGGCCGACCTGACGCGGCCGTGGCACAACTTCACCGCGGCGACCAGCCTGCTGAGCCTGCTGATCGGCGCGGTCACGCGCGAACAGGGCGACATGTTCGACCGCATCGGCGACATCACCCAGCTGCGGCAAAAACTGGTCGGCTACGTCGAAGCACCGGCGCCGGAGAAGCGCGAACCGGGCAAGGCTCCGAAGCCACCCAAGGCGGTCGCCGGCAAGCCTCGCGGCAAGCCCAAAGCCTGACACCTGCGTCATGTCGAACGATGCGCCTGACCCGGCAGCATCCATACAAGGGGAGTGTTCCTGATGATCCGCCGTCCCGGTGAAAATGCCGCCTCGCGCACCTTGCCAGGGCGCTGGCGTCCTGCTGCCTGCGCGGCCCTGCTGGTGTCGTGGTGCGCCGTGGCATCCGCGTCGCCGTCGTCCGTGTCGACACCGGAACTCGACGCTTTCGCACACAAGGCCATGCAGACGTTCGACACGCCCGGCATGGCGGTGACCATCGTCGATGGCGACACGGTCACCACGCACGCCTATGGCGTGCGCAAGCTCGGCGATGCGTCGCCGGTGGATGCGCACACCATTTTCCCGATCGGCTCCAACACCAAGGCTTTCACCTCGGCCGCGCTGGCGATCCTGGTCGACCAGGGCAAGCTGCGTTGGGACGACCGCGTGGTCGACAAGCTGCCGGGCTTCCGCATGTACGACGCCTACGCGTCCAGCGAGATGACCGTGACCGATCTGCTCGTCCATCGCAGCGGCCTGGGGCTGGGGGAGGGCGATCTGATGATGTTCCCGACCTCCGATCGCACGCGTGCGCAGCTGGTGCACGACATCCGCTATCTGAAGCCGGCGCGTTCGTTTCGCGGCGGCTATGACTACGACAACGTGCTGTACATCGTAGCCGGGGCCCTGGTCGAGGCCGTATCCGGCCAGCGCTGGGAGGATTTCGTGCAGCAGCAGATCCTCGATCCGCTGCAGATGCACGACACCCAGGTCAGCATCGATACGCGCACCGGCGACCAGGCGTCGCTGCATGCCAAGAACACCACGGCGGTGCGCGGCGTGGGCCAACAGTCGGTGCTCAAGACGGTGATGACCGGCCAGGTGTTCGCACCCGCCGGTGCGCTGCAGGTGAGCGCGACGGACATGGGGCCCTGGCTGCGCCTTCAACTCGACAGCGGGCAGCTGGACAAGAGCAAGCGGATCTTCAGCGAGGCGGCGGCCAAGGCGCTGTGGACGCCGCAGACCCTCATTCCGATTTCCGCGTTGCCGGAACCCGTGGCGCTGGCCCAACCGCAGTTCGAGGCCTATGCCTTGGGCTTCGAAGTGCAGGATTATCGCGCGCACAAGATCATCACCCACCTCGGCGGCGTGCTGGGTGGCGTCTCGGCCGTGGTGATCATTCCGGAAAAGCACGCGGCCTTCGCCATCATGCTCAACTCCGAAGATGTCGGCACGCTGTTCGCCGTGCGCGAGCATCTGCTCGACAGCTTGCTCGGCCTGCCTTCGCCAGACTGGATTGCCGGCTACAAGCAGGTGTTCGACGGGATCAACGCCGAGGCCGTGGCCGCGCTCAAGTCGCCCGCCAAAGCCACGCATGCCGCACGCGGGCCATCGCTGCCGTTGTCCGACTATGTCGGCGTTTACCGTGATCCCTGGTACGGCACCGCGACGCTTGGTCGTGACGGCAAGGGCGCGCTGACCCTCAGTTTCGATCACTCGCCCGGCATGCACGGCACGCTGGAACATGTGCAATACGACACCTTCCGCACGCACTGGGCGATGCCGGACGTCGAGGACGCCTATGTCACCTTTGCGTTGAAGCCTGACGGCAGCATCGACCAGATGACCATGAAGGCGATCTCGCCGATCGCCGATTTCAGCTGGGACTACCAGGATCTGCGCTTCACGCCGGTCCACGTGTCGAAGTAGACATTTCCCCTTGGCCGCCACTCACGTTGATGTCGACGCGAGTTCGGTCTAGACATCATCAGGAACCCGCTCGCTTGGATACGCCCATTTCTTCCACGGATGCGCAAGTAGGCTCCTTGCCGCAGCCCTACCTGCTTTTTCTTGGTGATACCAGCGAGCCCGCCTTTGCCAAGACGGCATTCGGGTTGAGCGATTGGGCGGGTGATCGTTGCGTTGGCGAATGGTCGTGTGGCGCGACGGTCAGCACAGGACTACCGCTGCTCACGCCGGGCGAAGCAGTGGCACGCGGTGCGCGCGGGTTGGTGATTGGCGTGGCGAATGCCGGCGGCTTCATTCCCGAGCGCTGGATCGCGGCCCTGATCGAGGCGCTCGAAGCCGGGCTCGACCTGGTCAGTGGCATGCATATGCGACTGGCCGATATCCCGCAACTCGCGGCGACCGCCACGCGCCTCGGTCGTCGCCTGATCGACATCCGCACGCCGCCACACGGTATCCCCGTGGCGTCCGGACGCCAGCGTTCCGGCAAGCGCTTGCTCACGGTCGGCACCGACTGCGCACTCGGCAAGAAATACACCGCATTGGCGCTGGCGCGGGCCTTCGTGGCGCGTGGTGTCGCCGCGGATTTTCGCGCCAGCGGCCAGACCGGCATCCTGATCGCCGGTGGCGGCATCCCGATGGACGCGGTGGTGGCTGACTTCGAGGCAGGCGCCGCCGAACTGCTCAGCCCCGCCGCATCGCCGCAGCATTGGGACGTGATCGAAGGGCAGGGCTCGCTGTTCCATCCGGCCTATGCGGGCGTGTCGCTCGGCCTGCTGCATGGCAGCCAGCCCGATGTCTTCGTCGTCTGCCACGAACCTGGGCGCCGGCACATGCTCGGCTATCCGGACTTTCCGATGCCGTCGATCGAGGAGGTGATCGACCTCACGATCCGGCTTGGCCGCCGTACCAATCCCTTGATCCGCTGTGCCGGGGTAAGTCTCAATACCGGCAAGCTGGAGGCCGATGCGGCGCAGGCGCTGTTGCAGGCCGAGAGCCGGCGGCTAGGCCTGCCGGTGGCCGACCCCATGCGCGGCGGCGCCGCATTCAAGCAACTGGTCGACGCGGCGCTGCAGCTATCCTCGGACACCTAAGCGTCATCCGCATCGCCTACCTATTTTCTTGCGAGACACCTGCCATGAAACTCACCGCGCGCTCCCTCCCTGTCATGACGGCCATGGCCGTTGCGCTGATGCTGTGCGGGTCGTCCCACGCCGCCACACCGAGCGACGCCGCGCTGGCCGCGCGAGTGGATCGGGTGCTGGCCGCGACGCCGTTGATCGACGGGCACAATGACCTGCCCTGGGCGATCCGGACCGGTTTCGGCAACATTGCTGGCGTGGATCTCAGCGCCAACACGGCGAGCCTGCCGATGAAAGCCGAGGCCGGTGAAACGCCGACCCCGTTGATGACGGACATTCCGCGCCTGCGTGCGGGCCACGTCGGCGGCCAGTTCTGGTCCGTATGGATTCCGCCCACGGTTACCGGGCCGGCGGCAGTGAAGATGACGCTCGAGCAGATCGATATCGTCCGCACCATGGTCGTGCGTTATCCGCACGACCTGCAGATGGCTTATTCGGCTGAGGATATCGTCAGCGCGCACAAGGCCGGCCGCATTGCCTCGCTGATCGGGATCGAGGGTGGCCACCAGATCGACAATTCGCTGCCAGTACTGCGCAGCATGTATGTGCTCGGTGCGCGCTATATGACGCTCACCCACACCTTGAACAACGATTGGGCCGACTCGGCCACCGATGCACCGAAGCACCATGGCCTGACGCCGTTCGGCCGCGCGGTGGTGCATGAGATGAACCGCCTGGGCATGCTGGTCGACCTGAGCCACGTGTCGGCGGACACGATGCGCGATGCCTTGAACACGTCGGTAGCCCCGGTAATGTTCTCGCACTCCGGCGCTCGCGCCTTGGATGACCATCCGCGCGACGTGCCGGACGATGTGCTGAAGATGGTGGCACGCAATCGCGGCATCGTGATGGCGACGTTTGCGGGCACTTATGTCTCGGCCGAGCGCGCCCGCTGGGAAGCCGATCGCGCCGCCGAGCAGACGCGCTTCAATGCACCGCCCTATGCCGGCCTGTACATCGGCCAGCCCGAGCGGGCCAAGGCGGCCATGGCCGAATGGGATCGTCAGCACCCGAGGCCCATGGTCACGCTGGCCATGGTGGCCGATCACATCGAGCATATCCGCCAGGTGGCGGGCATCGACTGTGTCGGCATCGGTTCGGATTTCGACGGCATTCCCAACACGCCGCAAGGACTGGAAGGCGTCGACAAGTATCCGGCGCTGCTGCAGGAGCTGGCGCGACGCGGCTGGAGCGACGAAGACCTCGGCAAGCTGGCCGGCGGCAACATGCTGCGCGTCATGCGCGAAGCCGCTGCCGTGGCCAAACGCTTGCAGGCGACGGAAGCGCCTTCCACTGCGACCATCGCGCAAGCGGATGCTGCAGTCGCCGGCAAGTAGGGTTAGTGTGGCAAGGCAAGGGGCGGCCTGCTCGCCGCCCCTCTCTGCAGCGCATTACTCAAATGCGGGATGATCCGGCAAAGGCTGAGTCAGCGCTTCGGCCTCTTCGCCCAGGAAATACAACGCGGCAAACAGACCTTCGGTGATATCCCCCTTCAGTGGCCAATGCCCCGGCTCGGTGGATTGGCAGGTGGTCTGCAACTCGCGAAACGCATCGCTGTTGGCGAGTATCCGCGAGACGGCGTGGATGCCGAGGCACAAGCCGCCGAGACGTGCCGCCCGCCGTTGCTTCGCATTCTCGGCGAGGGTCAGCGTCCAGTAAGGACGGCCAAGCGGGTTGCTGGGACGTGCGTCCGAGGGCTGGCAAGCTTGGGCTTGTTCCGTATGATCTGGCGTAGCCATGATCAACTCCTTCGTAGTTGGTTGTGGTTAGCGGGTCGTGTGAGTTCCTAGCTCACACGGTCCGCGCCTCTTCATTGCCATGCTGTCGCTGGTGACGGGGCGTCGAACCGAAACCACCGCGACCGAGCGACCATCGCACACGACGCTGGCCGTGTCCGTCAGGCAAATAGTGGGAAGTGACCTAGGTCTGAGCGGTTTGATGAGCCGGCGTCAGACCGAAAATTAGTGAGATTGAGCGGAAGACTCTGTGCGTATGCGCCGCCATGCGCAGGAACCGCGATGGGATCACGGATGCTTATCGCGGCCAGGTGCTGGCCGCTTCACTAGGTGCCGCTCGTGCCCCCCGGCGGGGACATCGATCAGTTTCACGATCTGAGACTTGATGGCCTTAGGCTCGCTGCCATGGACGATGCCCGCCTCATTCTTCTCGCAGTAGCCTCCAGCCTTGGCCGCCTGCAGGTCAGGATGCTTCGCCTCTCGAATCGGCAGTTTGTCGCGTCGCAAGGTCGCCTCGCGCGCGTGTCCCGGAGCCAGTGGACCGTTGCTGACCTGTCACCGCCGTCGGAATGGTTGGAAGCGACGCCGCCCAGGACATCCCTCGGCGGAGCCATCGCAGCTGTCGCACTTGCGCAGGTTCACTTGCTTGCAATGATCGAAGCCGAGGGTCCGATCGACCGACGACAGGCCTGCCGCGTGGTGTGGCACATCAGCTGTGGGGGAGGGTGGAGCCCCATCTTGCTACGCTTGGCCGCGCATCTTGGTGTCTCATTGGCCGGCTCGCCGCTTGAGGAGACCCATGGGGCAAGCCTGTATCAGGCGGCCATTCCTCAGCGACTGAAGCCGCCAGTGGTCTGAGTGCCATGCAACACTCCTTCCGCTTGCGCATCCGAGAGCATCACTCGCCGTGCGGCGGCCCAAGATAGGGAAACTCGCCAAGTAGATCGGCGTGCGGACCGACGCTGTCACTCGTGATTCGGCCATTTGTGAGAATCGCTATGAACTGGTCGGCAGCATCGTCGGTGAGACTTCGTCCGTTGCGCGGGAACGAGGCTGGTTGCGTCGGGTCGTAGAGCAGGACATCCGGCAGCAGCGTCTTGGCCACCCGAAGGGCTTCTTCAGCTTCGTAGCCTCCAGCATGTTCGAGCGAGTGCGCGAACGTGGCGACGAAACGCGCGTCGTCAGCGGGTTGGGACGCCATGTAGTCGCCTTGCTGATCGCCGGGTAGAAACACGGCCTGCTGCGGACGCCCACCACGCTCCACCTGTACGTAGCGGCCGACTCCACCATCCATCGTGCGACCCCACAAGCGCACAGGTCCCGCACCCAGTGCAATGTTGGATAGTTCGATGACGAAGCTGCAAACGTCTTTGTCGTGGAAGAAATCGTGCCCGGTAAAACGCAGCCCGTCGAGCGCGCCCAGCGTATCGAAGAAAAAGGGGTCACTCCGCCAGCCCGCAAAGAACCGATAGTCGCCTTCAGTCGACACGAGCGCCTCGCGTCCCATCGACACAATTGCGTCTTTAAGGATGACCTCACCATCGTCGTCCGCTCCCGCCGCGGGCGGACCGGCCGTGCGGGTCAGCGTCACGCGTTGAGTTGCGCCAACGGTAGAGGAAACGCGCATGCGAAATGCAATGTCGGCCACCGCATCGCCGTTTGTATCGATTTTGAGCTCGTACAGCCCCACTGGCGAAAAGGGTTCGCGTGTCGTTGGTGCCACCGGCACGACGGAACTTGACGGATGCACGTTCATGACGAGGATGGATTTGCTCGTGTCGCCCGGTTTCGGAAACGCGTAGATGTCTGTCAGGTCGAGGCGTGCGTCACTATGCGGAAAACCAAAGTTTGGGCCGGAATAGTGGTGTGACATGGTGGCTCCGCTCCTCTCGTCAAAGAACGTGATTTTCCAGAAGTTGATGGCGGTACTTCCGGGTGCGCGCAACGCGGTGTCCGGTCATTACAGGCCTCTGAGCGTGGCCTTGAAAGTCGCGTGGGGCCTGACGTCGGCCAAAAGGCTCATCAACGTTGAAACGGGCCGAGTATCAAGTGCTTCGACCTCGGCGATCAGAGCTTCGCGCAAGGGAGTATCGGCGTAAGGCTCGGCTAGCCAATTGAACTTCTCGACAACTCGACTCCAGGTCAGAGGCTGATCCAGGCCGCCTTCGTAGCTGGCCTGTTCTTTGACGTGCGTCTGGCCACTTTGCGTCCTGATCGTGAGCCTGCAGCCGATATGGTCCGGATATGCCTGCGTAAACCGCTGACTCGGTTCGACCTTGACCTTGGTTAGAAGCGCCTGGGTATCCGGAGCGTTGACGCGCTCTTCATCGAGTTGAGCGGGACCAACCGCGTTGTCCAGTAGAGCCACGGCAATCAAATACTTCAGGTTGTAGTCGGCCTGCTCCTTGGTGGTCGGATGGTCTTTGGACCCGAAGCTACCGCCACCGGCAATGTCGAAGCCTCCCTGTATGGTCTCGCAGATGACCTCTGCGACCTCATCGGCCGAGAGGTCGTGCTCGCGTTTCAGATCCAGCGCGGCTTCTATGACGGGTTGACCGTGAATCAATGAGCAATATTTCTTCATCACCGTATGGCGAACGATCTCCAAGGACGGATTGGCCCAGTCGATGCGTATGTCCTGGTCGAACATTCGGTTCAAGCCATTTGGCCCCTCGAAGAGTCGAAGCGGACCGGTGAATCCTCTCTTGGCCATAGCCGTCGTGTAGACGGTCCGCATGGCGGTTATTCCAGGGGATATCCCTTTCCATTGTGAAACCGGTTCGGAGTGCACCGCTGCAAGCGAGACGTTATCAACAGCTGCCATGGCGATGGCGTGGGCGATCTCTTGCGGAGTCAGCTTCATCAACTTGCCGCTTGCCGCTGCCATGGACATGGACAGTTGCAAGGCATGGTTGAAACCTTTAGCCATGACAGGAACCGTCGCGGTAAAACGGGACGCTACTTCGTAGGCGACGGCAAGGGCCAACAGAAAGTCTTTGCCGGTCGCGCCTACTGACTCGGCCACGGCGAGGACGCCACCAAAATTATCCGAAGGATGACTAAGCCCACCTGGACTCATATAGCTGTCCATAAGATCGACGTAGCGAACAAGGCAGGAATTGTAGAGGGCCGCCTGGTCAACGGAAGTAGCGCCACCACCGATGAGGGTGCATGAGCCTGCGCCTCGAAATTCGCCAAACTGCTGCCGTAGTTGCGCAAAGGGCCTGCCTCGCAGCGCGGCCAGCGCGCAGCCGAGGCTATCCAGGATGTTGCGCTTCATCAGTTGGCGATTCTCGCTCGACAAGTGCTCGAAGCGGGCGCTATCTGCAAAGGCTGCGATTTGCTCGACCGCCGGACGGGGCGCCGGCGCTCCTGCCTGATGAATTTGATGAATGGGATTGGCCTGCGGCCCTTTAGCGTGATCGTCGGGAATGGGCATCTCAATTCCCCTCAAGACGAGTAAATAGCAGGAATCTCAATGGCTGGCAGATACGCTCCAGACATATCCGATCATCGGATCAATAAGACCAGTCTTGAGCGAATAACTCCATTGGACGATGGTGTCGGCACTCGGCCAATCTCACGCTTTCGAATGACTTCGCCCCAGCCGAAGTCGGAACGAACACCCAGTCGTGATTGATACCATCGTCTGATGGCATCACCTCAGTGGTTCTGCTTTGATTTCTCTGTTCTGTCGGTGCCAGCGACACGCGGTTCGGCACCACGCGATAATCGATGCCTCTGTCATGGAGGCGAACTTGGCGGCTGTGTCCTGCCGCTCAGGAGGATCGCTATGATGCGCGAGTCAAAAAGCACTGATACCAAAGTGGTACCGCACGTCCACCAGCCAGACCAGGACCGGTTCCATGCGATACGGCCCGAAGATGCCCAATGGATCTCGTTTCCGGCGTACCCGCCGACGGTCCGTTTGGCGATCATGGTGGGGGAGCCAAGCAAGCCGGGGCCCTATACGATTCGAGTAAAGGTGCCGGCCGACAACAAATTCATGCCGCACAAGCATCCGGAAGACCGCGTCTACACGGTACTGTCGGGGGTGTTTTATATAGGGCTGGGAGAGGAGTTCGATGAAAGCAAGCTGGTTGCCTACGGCCCTGGCAGCATCGTGGTGCTACCGGGCAACCAACCGCACTTCCACTGGGCCAAATCAGGTGAATACATCACTCAGATCACCGCGATAGGACCACTCGGCCTGGATTATGTAGATCCGGATAATGATCCGCGTATTTCCAAGCGTCACTAGTTGAATGGACCTCCGAGTTTTTAGCTAGGAATGGATCTGTGCGAATGATTTGGCTGCACTGTAATGGCAGCCACGTATCGTGAGGGTAGGGCGCCGGCACAGAGCGGAACGATATTGACGAGAGAAGAAAGGGCTGCCCGAGATTTTGCCCCGCTGGTGATTGCCACACGGAACGACGGATGCGAGGCATCGACGGTAATTCTCCATGATCATTTCCAAGATCGAGGCGCTGCCGATACGCATTCCCTTCAGATCGGGAACCCGATCCGATGACTCGGCGTGGGGAGATAAAAATCTGGCGGCGGCCGATTCGTTGCTGGTAAGAGTCACGACTGATCAGGGGATTGAAGGTTGGGGGGAGGCGTTCGGATTTCGCGCCGTGAGGTCGGTGAAGTTGGCGGTCGACGAACTGATTGCCCCCTTATGCGTCGGAAAGGACGCAGGGCAAATCGGCCCGGTCATGCACGACGTATATAGGAAGCTGCAAGTCTTTGGACGCAGTGGACCATTGAGCTACGGCATCTCCGCCGTGGACATCGCGCTTTGGGATATCGCAGGTAAGGTCGCCAATTTGCCGCTATACCGGCTGCTGGGCGGAGCCGGTATCGACGTTCCGTGCTACGCAAGCCTGGTCCGATATTCCGAGCCATCCCTGGTGCGAGCAGGTGTCATGGAGGCCATTGGCGCCGGCTTTCGTGCCCTAAAGATCCACGAGATGGATCTTCATGCGATCCGTGCCGCCCGCGAAGCGTGCGGATCAGAGGTCGAGCTGATGGTTGATGTGAACTGCGCCTGGACCCTGAATGAAGCGTTGGACATTGCGGCACCGCTGGAGGAGCTAAAGCTGAAATGGTTGGAGGAGCCCCTTTGGCCACCAGAGAACTGGGGTGGCCTCGCACAATTGCGAGCACACTGCCATATTCCAGTCGCGGCGGGCGAAAACGTCTCGACGCTGATCGACTTCGATCGAATGCTGGCGATGGAGGCCGTCGACTATGTCCAGCCAAGCCCCGCGAAGATGGGCGGCATTAGCGTATTGCGAGAGGTGTTTCCGATTGCAGCGGTGCGCAATGTGCCCGTCATGCCACATTCGTTTTATGACGGCCCCGGTTTGTTGGCCGCCATACATGCGACAGCCGCGTTGGGCACGAAGGATTCCATGATCGAGTGGCGCGCCTTCAATCTCGAGGCGCATTGGTATGGCGACACGTTTGGCCCCCAAGCCGGGAGAATCCCGGTGCCGCAAGGCCCAGGGTTGGGCTTGGAGCCTGATATGAACGTTATTCGCGATTACCGACTACCCGATGGCTAACAATTCGGCGCGGCGGTCACATCACACGTCGGCGTTCGGCGGCAGGATCCGGCATAACTCGCATAATGTCGACTACATTCCACCCTCTCGCCCGGCTTGTTGAAGACGATGGCGACTCTCCCAAGCATGACCATGCGCTCACCCGCTCCGACTGGTGGCATCTGATTGCGTTTTATGGGTTTATCGGCGCGCTGCATCTTCTTGGGTGGGGATTCTATCTTCATTTCTCCCGCACGCATCCCGCACTCATCGGACTCGGGCTTGCCGCGTATCTCTTGGGTATGCGACACGCATTTGACGCTGACCATATTGCCGCCATCGACGATACGGTGCGGCTACTGGTCCAGCGCCAAAAACCGCCGCTTGGCGTCGGCTTCTACTTTTCGCTGGGACATTCGACTGTAGTTCTTCTCCTTTCGTTTGTTTTAATCGTCGCTGGTGGTGCTACGCGCCACGCGATGCCGGCGTTACGCCACTTCGGAGGAATCGCCGGGGTCGGTGTCTCAGCCGTGTTTCTCCTGGCAGTGGGCGTGCTGAATTTGAGGAGTCTGGTACAGACAATCAGCGCCACAAAACAAGGCGGTGCCGGACATCAAGGGCACATGCATATCGACGAGCTGGTGTCGCGGCGTGGCTTCATGGCTCGATTGCTACGCCGTCGTTTCGACAAATTCGTCGTCAGAAGTTGGCAAATGTATCCGATTGGGCTGCTGTTCGGCCTGGGATTTGACACGGCTTCCGAGGTTGGCCTGCTAGCGACAACGGCTGGGGCATCCGCATCCGGCGCTCCCTTTGCTGCCCTGGTTTCGCTGCCTATTTTGTTTGCGGCCGGCATGTCTTTCATGGACACGACGGATGGTGTGCTGATGTTCAAGGCTTATCGTTGGGCGTTCGTGAACCCGCTGCGGAGAACCTTCTACAACATCACCATTACCGGCATTTCGGTCATCGTTGCTTTGATTATCGGCACCATTGAATTGCTTCAGGCCGTTGTCAATATCTCAGAAGCATCGGGGTCAGCGGCTGGCTTCATCGAGAAGATGGACATAAGTTGGCTCGGCTTCGCGGTAGTCGGCATTCTTCTGTTGACGTGGCTGGCTTCAGTGGTCCTATGGAGGCTTTCCCGACTGGAGTAGCTTACCGCGGCGCCCAGCAAGGTCATGCGCACGCGCACAGGCAACCTCACCACCCAGGCGGGCTCAATCATGGGGCTGCGCGAACGGGACGTATCGAGCGCTCTCTTTCAGCCCTGAATGCGCGCCCAAGACCTCTCAGCCATGGGTCGATCAGATGCATCAGGGATGGATCGGTTTCACCGGGTTGGGATGAATGATTAGGGCAAGTCATCCTGGGCGGTACAGTCGCCATTCTGGCCGAATGAGGCTGAGCGCACTGCACTTGACTGGGGCTGTTCCGGAGCAGCGATCGGACCTTTTCGGGAGCGCCTTGGATAGCGCAGTCACGACCTTGCCGTGAGTAAATCGTGGCCCTTGCGCGTCTTGACCGCCGTGCAGGTACCGGGCTGGATTGGCTTGACGTCGAAACGGCCGTCAGGGTTACGTGATCGGCTATCGAAGCTGTCCGGAGGGTGCGAATTTCCGGCAGGGAAAGCGGAGCCGTTTGGGACCGACATGGGTTTCGTCGGGGAGCCCAGAGGCGTCCCAAGCGTGGTGGAGACCAACGCGTCGATTTGGGTGGGAAGGCGATCATCGTCGGGTGCTTCCCATCCCGTGACATCGTTGACCAAATTTACATCACCGACGCAGATGGTCCACGTCACGTAGTCGAACGTCGAAAGAAGCAGGATTGAGACCAGGAGCACCGGCGTGCTTGGCATCCAGGCCGGACGTTTGCTAGCCATGTGCTTACTTCCTCGATGCGCCCATGGTTACTGGCCATCCCCCCGCCGGGGCATACCCAGCGGATTGGCTTCTTGGAGCGGCTCGGGTATTAACTCTTCGGGAAAATGCTGATCATTCATCGGTCGATGGGGGCGTTCAATGGACGTCATTCCGACCCGACATTCGCCATCCATGCCAACGAGCATGGAGGGGCCGCCAAGCGCAAAATCCACTTCAACGGATGGGTTCATTGCGGGACTGAGGGCCTTCAAGGTGCCCTTGGCGGCCGCGATTTCGCTGTCACCGACAAAGAGGCTTCCGGTCAAGCGCATGGCTAATCACCGTTTCGTAGTCGTCGCCATTGCGCGAAGTGCGCCTCCGCTGGCGAGTTTTCCGGGCTTGGAGCTCGAGAAAGCAGGGGGCGCTTTTTGATCACCGAGGATCGCTTATGCGCCGAGGTTCGCGACCAATTCGTTCGTTGTCACGATGGCGTGGGCGAAGGTCGGACCGTTGAGCTCATGCGCGGCGTGCATCATTTCTGAATTGAATGCCGCCGTCGCATCGCGGACCAGTGTGACGTGGTAGCCCATTTCGCTCGCATAGCGGGCGGTGCACTCGATGCAGGTATTCGCCAGAAGGCCCGCGACGATCACATGCGTGATGCCTTTTTGCTTGAGGCGGAGATCGAGATCGGTATTGGCAAAACCGCTGGATCCCCAGTGCTCCTGCACGATGGTGTCCCCCGGCTTGGGTGCGAATTCCGAATGCCACTCGCCACCCCATTGACCGCGCTCAAAGAGATGAACCTTCAGCACTTTCATCTGGTTTGGGGTTGGATGGTCCCAGCCCTCGTAGTCGCCTGGCTCCCAACGGCGATGCGGCACGAAAAAGATCGGAATATCCTGCTTGCGGACCTCACGGTCCAGCTTGCGCAGGTTGTCGAGCAAACCAACTTCCTTGGCCACCGGCTCAATGTGCGAATAGACCTTGCCGCCTTCGGAAAGAAAGTCGTTGTACGGATCCACCAGGAGGTAGGCGGTGCGGTGGGCGGGATACGTGGTGACGGACATGGGGGTCTCCGAAAGGAAGCAAATGCCGGTCACCAAGCTGGTGGCTTTACGCTTTCGCGGGCTGGCCGGATGCGTGAAAAGCTAGGCTCTTTCAGATTCGTCCACTAGATGGGAAAACCGAGAGGCAGCCTTTCACTGGTGAGAGGATCGGATCCATGTCTCGTGAAATTCAACGTCGAACTCTATGTCGTCGAATGGTCTTAGGCTCGCCGCCATGGACGAAGCCCGCCTCATCCTTCTCGCAGTAGCCTCCAGCCTTGGCCGCCTGCAGGTCAGGATGCTTCGCCTCTCGAATCGGCAGTTTGTCGCGTCGCAAGGTCGCCTCGCGCGCGTGTCCTGGAGCCAGTGGACCGTTGCCGACCTGTCACCGCCGTCCGAATGGTTGGAAGCAACGCCGCCCAGGACATCCCTCGGCGGAGCCATTGCAGCTGTCGCACTGGCGCAGGTTCACTTGCTTGCAATGATCGAAGCCGAAGGTCCGATCGACCGACGACAGGCCTGCTGCGTCTCAGTGACCGGTCATTTTCAGTAAAGCCTCTGGCAGGCGTTCGCCTTCCACCTTGATGGCGGATATCTCCTTGTTGATCTCGGCGAGATCTCCGGTGCTCAATCCGACGCTGACGGCGCCAAGATTCTCGTCCAGACGGTGGAGCTTGGTGGTGCCGGGGATCGGCACAATCCACGGCTTTTGTGCCAGCAACCACGCCAATGCGACTTGGGCTGGCGTAGCTCCCTTGCGCCCAGCCACGGTCTTGACCACGTCGACCAACGCCATATTGGCTCGACGCGCCTCGGGGGAGAAGCGGGGCACGACGTTACGAAAATCAGTCGGGTCGAACTTGGTGTTTTCGTCGATCTTGCCGGTAAGGAAGCCGGCACCCAGCGGACTGAACGGGACGAAGCCAATACCAAGCTCTTCCAGAAGCGGCAGCAGCTCTGCCTCTGGCCCGCGCCAGAATAGCGAGTACTCGCTCTGGACGGCTGCCACCGGCTGCACGGCATGTGCGCGGCGAATCGTCCGAGTCCCTGCTTCCGACAGGCCGAAGTGCTTTACCTTGCCCTCTGCAATCAGTTCCTTGACCACGCCGGCCACATCTTCGATCGGCACTTGGGGATCGACGCGATGCTGGAACAGCAGGTCAATGCGATCGGTCCGCAAACGCTTGAGGCTACCCTCTACCGCGATCCTGATATGTTCGGGTCGGCTGTTGGTACCACTGCCGCGTTCCCCGGTCCTCGGATTGATATCGAAGCCGAACTTGGTGGCGATGACCACCTGGTCGCGAATCGGTGCAAGCGCCTCGCCGACCAGTTCCTCATTGACGAACGGTCCGTACGCCTCGGCCGTATCAAAGAATGTGATGCCGCGTCCATGAGCAGCACGAATCAGGGCAATCATGTCCAGTCTGTCCGCGGCCGGACCGTAGGCAGAGCTCATGCCCATGCAGCCGAGGCCCAGGGCGGAGACTTCAAGGTGGCTGTTGCCAAGTTTGCGGGTTTTCATGGTGTCCTCCATACGAACAATTTAGGACCGAAGGATTCATCACACTAGATGGCATAATCGGAAAGGGTTTATAACAGGAGTGGATAAATGCCCACCGAAAGCTACGACCAGCTGGCGATCTTCGCGGTCGTGGCGCAAGAGCGCAGCTTTACTCGCGCGGCGGCCAAGCTCGGCATGTCACAGCCCGCACTGAGCCGCTCCATGCGTCAATTGGAAGAGCGGCTGGGCGTGCGCCTCCTGGCGCGCACGACTCGCAGCGTTTCGCCAACAGAGGCTGGTGAACACCTGCTTCGGGTAGTCGCTCCTCGCTTCGACGAGATCAACACCGAGCTGGCCTCGCTCAACGAATTCCGGGACAAGCCGGCAGGCAAATTGCGCATCACCGCAGACGAGCATGCGGCCATCTCGGTTCTACAACCCGTGCTGGCGAAGATCCTGCCCAGCCACCCGGACATCCAGATCGAGGTGATCGTCGACTACGGCCTGACCGACATCGTGGCCGAGGGCTACGACGCCGGTGTACGCCTGGGTGGGCAGGTAGCCAAGGACATGATTGCGCTGCGCATCGGTCCCGACGTACGCATGGCTGTGGTCGGGTCGCCCGCCTACTTCGCTCAACATCCGCGGCCTAAGACCCCGCGTGACCTGATTAGGCACAACTGCATCACCATTCGTCTGCCAACGTACGGCGGCATCTTCGCCTGGGAGTTCGAGAAGAAAGGGGAAGAGCTGAAAGTACGCGTCGAGGGACAACTGGTGTTCAACAACATCGCCATGCGACTGGACGCCGCGCTCAAAGGGTTGGGGCTGGCCTACATGCCCGAAGACCTGGTGCAGGCGCACATCACGAAGGGGCGCTTGATACGCGTGCTCCCTGACTGGTGCCCGCCGTTTCCCGGATACCACCTTTACTATCCCAGTAGGCGCCAGAGCTCACCTGCTTTCACCTTGCTGCGAGAGGCCTTGCGCTATCCATAGCCGGCCCGAACGAATGCCGGGGAGGGTAGTCCCGAGCTCACGCCGAGCGTCTTGGTGCGGCGATTGGTGCGCGCTGGTGCAGATAGGCCACGTATCAGAAGACCTCATCCGAATAAAGCTGGTGCACGCACCGGGGCATGGTGCGATCACGCGCACTACAAAAAGAAGCAAAGCTGGTGCCACGCCAGAAAGCATTGCGTCGCTGAGGGTATTCGTAGCTCTCATCACCAACCAAGGCACGTTTACTCGATCGTCACGGGACCTTGATTAAATTTGGTTGCCGCGCGAGGTGGGTCGCAGGGGACAACAGGGCGAGCGAACAGCGTTCCAGGTGAGCATCGCGGCAACGCCGGTATCACTGAAGTGTCCTTGCAGCAGGATCTGTCTAGCCGGCGCGTGCGCCGCGGGGCCATATCCATGGAAACGCTGACTTGCGGGGTTGTGGAGGTAGGAGAGCACGAGGCGTTGGCCCGCCATGCCTACGATGTGCTGTGCGCGCAAGCGACTCTTGGAATAAATGTCTTCTGGCAACCGCAGCTGGCGGGGCCGATGCTATGCGATCTTGTGGTGCTTACGGTCGAATCCGAAGCGCTAGCGCTGGCGATGATGACTATCGCGCAGCTGCGTTCAGCCATGCCGGCTTGCAACATCGTCGCGGTCTGTGCAGACCTTGGTTCGGAACAGATCGCTGCATTGCTCGGCGTGGGCGTTTTCGACTTCGTGTCGTCGCCCTATCCGGATACCGAGTTGTGCACGCGCGTGCAGCGCGCGGCCGGCTTCTTGCTGGCGCATCCAAGTCTGGACGAATCGGCCGTGATCAACGTCGCTCGCGCGCATCAGTTGATCGGCTCCAGTGCCAGCTTCGTGAAACAACTGTCGGCATTGCCGATCGTCGCCAACTGTGACGCCAGCGTATTGATCCTGGGCGAAACTGGAACCGGCAAGGAAGTGTTCGCACGGGCGGTGCATTACCTCTCGCCGCGTGCTTCGCGCCCGCTGGTAGCGGTTAACTGCGGCGCCATTCCCACCGAGCTGATGGAAAGCGAATTGTTCGGCTGCACGCGCGGCGCCTACACCTCCGCGCACGCGGCACGCAGCGGACTGGTGCGCGAAGCCGAAGGCGGCACGCTGCTCCTCGATGAAATCGATTCGCTGCCGCTCGGCGCGCAAACCAAGCTGCTGCGTTTCCTACAGGAAAAGGAATACCGCCCCGTCGGAAGCTGCACCACCTGCCGTGCTGATGTGCGGGTAATCGCCGCCAGTAACCATCAGATCGCGACCATGGTCGAGCGGGGCGTCTTCCGCAGCGATCTCTACTTTCGCCTCAACGTACTTAACTTGACCTTGCCAGCATTGCGCGAACGGCGCGACGACATTCCGGAACTCGCGCGCCACTTCATCGAGAATGATTGCCATCAACGCCACCGCGCCATGCCCAGCCTCACCGTCCGAGCGCTGCGCAAGCTCGCCAGCTACGATTGGCCGGGCAATGTGCGCGAACTGCACAACGTGATCGAGCGAGCCGTGTTGTTTTGCCAAGGTGCATTCATCGGCGCCGATGATTTGCAGCTTCCTTGCGACAGGCCTGACGACGATAACGTCGAGTCCTTCCGTGTCGCGAAGGCGCGGATGGTTGAGGCATTCGAAAAAACCTACATCGAACGCTTGCTCATCTTGAACGCCGGAAACATTACCCATGCCGCGCTCGATGCCAAGAAGAACCGACGGGCGTTTTTCGCATTGATGCGAAAGCACGATATCGCTCCCGAACGGTTTCGAGGCAGGAGCGAAATACTTCCTTAGGGATAAACCAGGTTGCGTCGGGCATCGAACACCGCGACGAGTCGATCGTGATCGAATTGGGCGACGAAGCCTACGGGTAGATTAAGTACAGCCGTCCATTCCGGTTCCACCTCAAGAAGGCTTCCAGCCAACGCAGGTTGCGTCTGTTGAAGCACCGCATTCGTGGAGTCCCTACTGGTCGTGGCATACCAGCCGCTGTCCCGTGCGGAAGAAGGAGGAAGCCGGCGCAGGTAGGCGATGTCTGCAAATAGCGCATCGGGCGCAAGGTGAAACTGTTGATCGCCCCTTGTGCGCTCAACGGCTACTTCAGGCAGTTTTGCGTGTAGTGCGGCTTGATGGTTCAACGTCCAGATCGTTTCGTCCACTTGTGGCTTCCATTGGAGTGGAGCCTGACTGTAGTCGGGTTCGCAAACGACCCAATGATCCGCGTGCGCTTCGATCTGCAGCATCGCCCATCCAAAGTCGATATGCGACCCGGGCCTTAGTCGAGGTCCGCTTCGATGCATGGAGGCCAGGGAGTCAAGCATGGATCTGGCCGCGACGTCCCAGCGCGCGTCGCAATTGGCCACAAGCGTTTTGCCGTCAATTTCGATGCTTTGCGTCACTGGCCCCTCATCCTTTGCAAACGCTTTTGAATTTCATCCTGGATTGCCTGTCTGGCATTGTCGCGCTCGGCCTTGAGTTTGTCGAATTCGGTTTGCCCCATCTTCGGAGCCTTGGGTTTTTTGCTGCCTATCCAGTTCTCGAGAACTTCGTCTTGCTTGGACATATTGAGGCTACGGTCCAATGGCTTGAGATTTTGTGGAAGATCGAGAATTTCCAGTTGATCCTGAATACCCAGTTCGCCGAATCCTTCGTAATTGAAGATCTCTTCCACGGGATTGAGGTGGTCCGGAGACAGCTTGTCCAGCGACTTGTACTCGCCCGTTGCATAGTCCTTGTACAAATTGCCTTTGGCGTGCCCTTCATCCTGCAACTTCTTCAGCCACTCCCGTTTTCGCTCGGCGCTTCCTTCGCCCTTGAACGGCGTCTTGGCGCGCAGCAATTCGCGCCTCTCGGCGGTAAGCCCCGTACCTGCTTCGGCTACGGCTTGGAGATCCTGCTTGGCTTTAGCCAGTTTGCTTTCGGCCTCGGCAAATTCACGTCCCTCCTTGGTACCCGTCGGTGGCGGCATATGTTTGTTCTTAGCCAAGATGTCGGCCCGCTTCTTCTCCATGTCCGCGATCGTTTGATTGAGTTCGCGTTGCCGTTCGGCGTTCTTTTCCAGGGTTTTCACTCTTTCCTGCGTGCCGGTAACACGTGATTCTGCACCGGCGGCCTCCTGAACTTTCCTTTCTCTCGCACTGAGCGCGTCCGCGGCTTTACCTTCTTCATTCTGGGCCGCCTTAAGTTCGCTGTTAGCCTTGTCCAGCCGGCGCTGTGCGTCGTCAATTTGATCAGCGCGTCCCTTCTTGCTCGCTTTCTTTAGGTCGCTGCTCGCTTTGCTGGCGTCATCCTGCGCGGCTGCGGCGCGCTGCCGCGCGGCAGAGGCCTGATCTTCGAGACTTTTCTTCTCCGCATCGCTCAGGTTGGGGTGCGCTTCTGCTTCCGCGCGCAACGCCTTCGCCTTTTCGGTCTGTTCCTGCGCAAGCTTCTGGGCGTCTTCCAGGCGTTTGTCAGCCTTGCCCAGTTCTTGCGCGCGCAGTTCCGGGGTCTGAATGCAGACGCGTGCTGCGGAGTGACGGCAGAATTCGCATTCACCATTGGGGAGCGTATTTTCGGTCCATTCGTGTTCACCCACCTGGGCACGTCGATGTGGCGGGGCACCTTCCATCATCTCCGGGTGCTCGGAAAGCATCTGAGTTTCGTTGTGCAATTGGCTGGGCGAAAGCTTGTCGCTCTCGATGTGACCGGTTTCCGAGGGTGTCTTTGCTTCTACGGCAGATGCTTCGCCGGTCACCTTTGATTCGCCGGCCACGGCTTTCTCTTCCAGCGCCTTGGCTGTGTCTTTTTCGGCCAGCTTGGTTGCTTCCCGCTCGCCCAGTCCAAGGCCTTCCTTACCCAGCAAGCCAGCCGCTTTGGTTTCGGCTTTCGCTGCCTTGCTACCGAATTTGCCGAACATTTGCTCACCGAAGGCAAGCAATTTCTCACCGATGCTGCCGATGGCTTTCGATACGGTCTTGAAGGCGCCTGCAGCCGTTTCCTTGATTGCGGAGCCCAGGCTCTTGAGCCCATCGAGCAGGTATTTGCCGAGCGACTTGAGTAGCTTGAATGCTTCGCCAAGCGCTTCCATTGGCCAGTTGATGAACTTGGCAATGCCGACCAGGATGGAATCGGCTTCGGTCCAGGTGCCGGCGGTAATCGCATCCAGCACGATCTGGAATACCAAAGTGCCGCTGAGCCAGCCGACTTTGTCGCCAACCTCCGCTTCGGCGCCGCCGTCTTTGAAGAATGTCATCAACTGATTCGCAAGCCAGGCGCCGCCTTCGGAAATCTTGGACTTGGCTGCTTCCCAGGTTTCGGACAGGCGCTGCACCATTTCATCGAACGTGATGCTGCTGCCGTTGAAGTACTCCTGCACGGCATCCCAGAAATTCGCCTTGACGGTGTCGACATCGGGCCCGATGGCTTTTGCGGCATCGCCCGCGGCGCTCTTGAGTGCCGTCATATCGCCGGGCTCCAGCGACTGCGTCGCCGCGTCGCGCTCGGCATCGCTCCCGGACGACGTGGCCGCGACTGCGGTGGATGTAGCCGCAGTAGGTGCCGCACTGGCTGTCACGGTATGAGCCGTTGCCGGTGTTGCCGTTACGGTGTGATGATTGGGCGACGGCGCGGCGGTAGCCGCCGCAGGCGCCGTTGCGGGGGCGGCTGGTCCGACGGCGGATCCCGCTGTCGACGCTTTTGCAGGTGCGGGCGACGATGTCGCTGCATGATGCTCGGCAGGGGGCGCGCCGGCGCTCGAAGCTGTGGGTTGCGCGCTGGCATCCGCCGCGCCTTCACCCGTTTTGTCGTCGAGGCCAGCAAGGCTGAGCAGATATTGCGTCGCTTTGTCGAGACCATCCATGACCGTCCAGATCGCGCTGATCGGATCGCTGATGCCTTCCCACACGCCCTGCAAGAATCCTTTGACGAACGCGATGAGGAATTCGGGGCTTGCACCGCTGATGATCTTGGCGATCTTGTTTGAAACGTCTTCCTTCACCGTCTTGTCGGCGGCGCGCAATGTTTCGAGGAAGGTGAGCACCCCCGGCTTCAGCAATGGCCACAGTAGGCCAAACGTCGGCACGGCTGGAATCTTTCCGATCGCTTTGATGGCGATATCGAGGACGAAATCGAGGATGGGCGACTTGATGCAATCGGGCAGTTTGCGCCAGGCCCAACCGGCCAGGATGACCGGAATCATCGGCGGCGACGCAATCGCCAGGATCACGCTGGAAATCACCTCTTTGTACGGTGCCACGAAATCGGCAATCTTCTTGCCGACGTCCTCGATGGCGGCCACGGCCTTGTCCGCGCCGTCCTTGATGTCCTTGACAAGTGTATTGAGGGCATCTCGCGCATCGTCAAACATCTGGTGCGCGAAGCTCACTAGCGGGAGTCCGCTCACCTTGGACGCGACATCCAGCACGGCATCCGCCAAGGAAGACATTTTGTCGGATAGCCAATCCGTGCCTTCCTGCAATTTGCCTTTGAAGCCGTCGACATCGCCGCCGACCGTCTCCAGCATGCCGCGTATGTCTGCGGGCGCGTTGCGTATTTTTTCCGGATCCAGCCCGTTCTGCCAGATCCATTTCACCACTTCGACGACCTTTGGGCCGTACTTGATGATCGCGTGGATCTGGCCCATTGGGGTCAGCAACGCAATCACCGAAGCGACCTTCTTGAGCGGCTCGATGATGGGTTGCACAGCGGCCTTGATGCCATCCCAAACCTTGGCGGCTTCGCCTTTCATCCAGCTCCATACGCCGTCTTCGCTGCTGCCGTCGAAACCGAGCAGGGACATCAACTTCGTCCACAGATCGCCTAATGCATTTTTTGCCGCGGTGAACCAACCAGAGACCGTGCTGGCCACTTTCTTGAGCGCGGACCACGCGCCCGACACGTATTCCTTCAAACCGTCGAATAGCGGTTCGCCGACAACCTTGAGCGCCTTGGTGACGAAGTCGGTGACCTTGTCGAACACACTGGTCACCGCATTCACGACGGGGTTGTCGATTAACTTGCCGACGAAATCGGAGAGCTTCTTCATGAAACCGGTGAATTTCTGGCAAGCTTCTTCTTCGCCCTGGGCCAGGCCCTTGACGAAGTCCTTGGCCTCGCCAAGCCACGAGCCGATGTTTTGACCCAGCTCGCTGAGGCTGAAGCCGCCGAGGGCATCCGGCATATGAGCGTCCAGCGCCTCGGACACTTTGCGCTTGGCGTAATCGACGGGGCCTTCGCTGATGATGTCGGCAAGACCCGGTGCAACCCTGCGCACAAGTGCAATCAATTGCTCGCCGGTAAATTCGGCAACTTCCTTGACGCCGGTGCCCACGGCGGATTCGGCTTGGTCGACCTTGGTCTTTCCCCACTCGATGGCCGTGCCAAGCAGATCTTTCCGGTGCAGCGCGTCGCCACCGCTGCCACGTACGTTGAAGATGCCCCCGGCAATCACTGCGCGAGCGGCGGCGTCCGCTTCCAGTTCGCAGGCATCGTTCGGCGCGCTGACCTGCATGGAGTGATCTCGCGAAGAGCTCGAGGCCTTTCCTCGACGATTCTGGATCACGTGCGCGAGTTCGTGCGCGAGCAATTCGCGCCCCGCCGTGGTGTGCGGTTGATAACGACCAGGACCGAAATATATGGCTTGCCCAAGCGTGTAGGCTTGAGCCGCGACAGCCTGTGTTGCTTCGTTCGCCGAGGTATCAGTATGAATCCTCACGTTGCCGAGGTCGACGCCATAGGCATGTTCCATCTGGAGGCGTACGGTAGGCGTGAGGCCTTGCCCCACGCTGCGACGCATGGCTTCGCGAACGAGGTGCTCGGGACGCGAAAGCGGGGCTTGCCGTGCGTGGCCATCCGTTTCCTGGCGCACGGGCTTGCGGTGCAGCCGTGGCAGTTCGTCGTGCTCCTCGTTACTACACTGGTTGCATTTTCTTCGCAGCAAAACGCTCGTCGAAGAGAGGTCACCAAGTGCAACGGGTTTACGTTGCACGGAGGGATGTTCGCTGTCGTCGTCGTTTTCGCACGCGTCGCACTTGCGTTGCAGCGCCACTTCGGGAGCCGAGAATATCGAGAGTGATGGTTTGCGGTGGATGCTCAGTTCGTCATCGTCTTCCTCAGCGCACTTCGCGCATTTTCGCTGAAGTCGCAAGGGAAGGTTCGTGCCTTCGTCCGGCGCCTGCGCCGGAATCGACCCGAACGTAGCGGGCAGGGAAAAGGTCCGGCTGGCATCGAGCTCTTGTTGCGCGGGTCGATCTGCAGGCGCTTTCGCGCGCGTCACCTTTGCCGCCTCACGTGCACCAACGGCGATACTCTTGGCGGCGCTGACGGCCTGGGCGCCCATTTCTTGGCTAGATCGGATTGATCATGGCGGCGTGCGTCCCTTTTCTTGGATAGCCGCTTCCGTCGCCTTCTCGACGGCATCCAGTCCCTTCGTGTCCCTTAAGCCGGCGGCTTCGGCAGCCGCCCTTGCGCCCTTTGCGACGCCTGATTTCACCGCGTCGCGTGCTGCTTGTTTGATCTTGTCGCGCATGTCCTTGGACAAGCCATGCGCAACGCCATCGACGACCGGATCGATGATCCTTTCGCCGATGATATCCAGAGCGGATTTCGGTCCGGTACCTTTCGGGGCCGGCGGAATCGGCTTCCACAAATTGGGTGGTGCATCGTCGTGGCGGTAGGGCCCCACGGGATGCATGTCGTCGTCATGGGGGTGAATACGCAGGTCGATGATCGGCGGCGGGGGCGGTTGTGCAAAGATGCTTGGCTCGTCCTGCTTCTTGGGCTCCAGCTTGGGCACGATGCTGGGGATGGGTGACGCTTTCGGGTCGAAGCGCACTTCGACGCGACGGTTTTGCACATTCGGCACTTCGTCCTTGGTCTTCACGGCCTGTGGCGGACCTTCGCCGGCGCTGGTAGTGGTGACGATGGCGGCGGGCACGCCGAATTTTTCCAGTGCATCCGCTGCTGCGGTAGCGCGGGCCTGACCGAGCGCGAGATTGCGTGCTTCCGTTCCTACGGTATCGGTATGGCCGATGATGGTGACGGTGGAGTTCGGGTACTGGCGCAGCAGTACCGTGATCGTCTGCGCGGTTTTTCGAAGCTCGGCGAGATGCTTGGGCTTGAGATCGGACTTGCCGGTATCAAAGTTGTTCAAGGTGGTCGAGCCTGTCGACGCGGCGAGCAAAGGTGAAGCCTTGTCCAACATGCGATCGAGCAGGGGTTCGTGCTTGGAAGCATCCTTGTCGTTCAGCGGCTCGCGTTGAATGGCCGCATTGGCTTTGGCGCGCGGCGTCGCGTGATCTCCTCGGGTTACGGCGTCGGCCACGCGGTCGGCGTCGCGTTCGCTCTCGTCTGTCGGCTTGCTGACGGTTGATGCGGCGGTGTCGCTGGTTTGCGCCGTGTGCGCCAATTCGTGGGCCAATAAGCGCTCGCCGCCGCGCGTTTCAGGTTGATAGCGTTGCGCACCGAAGACGATGTCCTTGCCGATGGTATAGGCTTTCGCGTGCATGTCGGCCGCCGATCGTGCGGCCGCTTCGTCGGTATGGATGCGCACGTTGCTCAGATCGGCTTGCATGCGCGTGGCGAAGTGAGACTGCAGTTCGGGGCTCAAGGGGCGACCTGCAGCGTGTTCGTTTGGCGCCAAAGCGGGAATGTGCGTCGGTGCTTTCGGCGTCGCGTTGCTGGTGGCTTGCGGCCCCTTTGTCCGTTGCGCCGACGATGACGCGGCATTGCCGCCTTGCTTGCGCGCGCTAGCAGGACGAACCACATCACCGATCGGCTTGGCTGGGCGTTTGTCCATGTCACGCGCCGGCCAGGCGTTGACCGAGCCACAGACAGTGTCGGTAGAAATTGCGATCTTCGCTTTGCATGCGTCGTTCTAGCCGTTGCATTACCGCTCCGTCGGCCTTGCTGTCGCCGAGCAAGTGGGTGTATCCCACTTGCGCGACCTTCGACGAATCGAACGCGTCTGCCCAATTCGGTAGCAGATAGCCGACCCTTACGTCGCGATAAGGCGATTGCGGATGGATGCGGTGGTAATCCAGGCAGGCCGACAGCAGGAACTGTTCGACCATCATGTTGTAACCGTCCTTGTTTGGCAGCTCCCGCCACGCGGGTACGTGGATCGGGTCACGCACCATGCGCAAGGCAAGCTGTGCGTAATAGCGCAGGAAGTCGTGGCGTTGTCCACCGAGGATGCCGCAGTTTTCCTCGCGGAAAGACGATTCGCCGAGCGAGCGAGACCATTCCCATTCCCGCGGCAACTCCAGGTCATATTTCGCGAACGCCGCTTCGACTTTCGCGGGCGGGCAGTCTGGACCAACGCCGGGATGGAACTCCGGCGACTGCGCGAACACCGGCGACTGGGCCACGCTCGACGGCAATGGCTTCCAGAGGAATACGTCAGTATCCAGATGGATGAACGGTCGATCTTGCAAGCTGTACGCATACACCTTGCCGAGCGCCCACCAGCCAATGTCCACGTCACGCAATGCGTCCAGTTCGGTGCTGACGTGCTTGAAATCCAGGCCCAGCTGGTCGATCAGCAGTGCCTTGCCAGCCTTGTCGGTCACCAGCATGGTGTCCGGATAGTGTTTTCTCGCTTGCCGTAGCGACAAACCCCAGGCGAGCAGGTGATGATGCGGTTCCCGCCAGGTCCGTCCCTTACGGGCTTGATAAGGCTTGCTCCAGAACGACCACACGGCACGCATGGCGAGCTCCCGATGGCTATTTGAAGAAGAGGGTGCCGGTGACACTGAACGAAGCGGTTTGCGACGTGGCGAAGCCCAGTGCCGAAGGCAGCGACGCCGTAAGCGTGAACGAGTCCGTGCCGGCGTTCGGCGGAACACCTTGCAGCGTCACATCCACCGTTACGCTGCTTTCGCCGGCTGGTACTGTCACCGACGCAGGTACGCTGGCAATGCTGGCATCGCCCGACATCGCCAGTTGCACGGTGGTGGCTTGCAGTGCCGAATAATTCAAGGCAATCGTTGCCTGCTGCACTACCGGACTGGTGGCGGCTGCCGGCATGGTGCTGGTCACCACGGTATTCCCATTTTCATCGGCAACGGTGACCTGGCTGTAAGTAAAGCTCACGCTTTGCACCGCCAGCGCGGGATAAAGATAAAACCAGCTTTCGAAATCGCTGGCCCGCATGTCGTTACCGCTCGGGAATTGCAGGTCGACGTACTGCTCATTGAATGCAATGTTGGCCGATCCGGCGGTGATGCCGAATACCTGTCCATCCAGATACAACTGCTTGCCCGCGGCGGTAGTCGCATAAAGCATGTGGCCGGGCAGTTTCACGCGCACGCGCGCCGGCAACCCCTGCCGCGCGGAAGCTGCCAGCGCCAAGTCGATCGCTTCCAATTCCGTTAGCTGGCTTTTGCTGACCCCCTGGATAGGTAGGCTCCACACGACGTCGTTACCGTTGGCGGCCACGCTCGAATCGACGATGAACGGCGAGCGGATCGTCGTCGGCGTAGGAAGCAGGCGAAACTGTATATCTTTGAGCAGGTTTTTATCGACGCCGGCTGCCGGCGCGGGCGTCGCCGGCGCGGGTGCGGGTGCCGGCGACGCCGCGGGAGCAGGCGGGGAAGGGTTCAAGGTATTCAAGGCGAATGCGTTCTGCATCGTTCCGTACTCCGCCTGCGCCACCATCGGCATCTCGAACGTGACGATGAAATTCGCGGGCGTGAGTGGGCTATCGGGCGGTTGATCGAACGTCACCGTCAGACCTTGCTTGATCAGCGCATCGAAGGTCATCGCGCGATCGTTGTTCCAGCTGATGCCAGTAATGTGCAGCGCGTTTGCATTGGCCAGGTTGCCGATATCGGTAAGGCTTGGAAAGAGGCGCCGGCAGTCGTCGACCTTGAAGCGACCGCCATAGTTTCCGACACTTTCATTGATGTCTAGCGCGGCGCGGTTGAACGCGTTGTTCGAGTGAATGCATGCGAGCGGTGCGCGGTACACCATCGCGTAGTGCGGCGGCTGAAAACAATCGCCATTGCTGCCGCACGGCGGCCAATCGATGTCGCCCGTCGCACTGCGCGCCGGAACCACCCACGCGTCGCCAGCGAAGTAATGGCCTTTGCCGAAGCGCACGCGGATACCATTTTCGATGTCGATCCAGTTGTCGGACAATGGCTGCCCTGCGGTACCGGCGCTAGCGTCGCTCTGATCCCAACGACGCATGCGTGCGTGACGTGCGGTATCTACCGGCTGCACCGTCGTCGTCATCGTGACTGTCAGCGAGGGGCGATCGATGCTTTGGATCTGATACAGCTTGCCGGGTTGATTCGGCGTTTCGCCGAACAGATCGTTGTCATCGCCGATCTCTACCCACTGACCTTCCTGGAAGCCGAGATTGGCGTCCATGCCTAGGCTACTGACCGTCACCTTGTTTCCGGTGACGGCGAGGACGGCGGCCACGATGGACGCATTCTCTCGCGACCACTTGAACGTGGCGGTGCTCAACGATCCGGTGTGTTGGATCTCGAAGCGATAGAGCTGATTCTCCTGGCCGGTATAGCCGGCAGCCGGGATCGGCTGGCAACCGCAATCGCCGCCGTTGTCGGCGAGCCCGGCGCATAGCGTGCCGGTGTGCGCCAGCGGCAATTGTTTGTACATCGCCGCGCAGCTGCAGCCGGTGGCTTGATGTGTCGCGGATACATCGCCGAGCGCAGCGTCGGTAAATGCCGGGTTCTCCGTCGCCGCCGCGGGCGTCGCCGCCTTGAGATGGACGGCATTCATGTTCGCGCTGGCCTGCAGTACCGCTTCTCGAAGCGTAAGCGACGAACTCGCCGTCGCGTTTTCACTCGCTGGATTCGTCAGCGTTCCTTTCGATGAGCTCTTGGGTATGAGCAAGCTTGCCACCACGCGCCAAACCGTCTGCATGCGCACGGTCGTATCCGCCTGGCCTAGCGCCGGTTCGCCCAGGCAATCGTCGTCCAGTGCGGTGACCATGCGCTGCCACACTTCCAGATAAACGCACAGACAAGCGTCCCGTTGGCGCAACAATTCTTCCAGCAGGAACGTCGGATTGCCGGTATCGCCACCGTCGAGAAGGAACGGCTGCTGGTCGTAGTAAATCGCGTCCGGGTTCTCGCACAGAAGGCCCAGCACGTAGTAGCGTCCGGCGCCGATCTGCAGGTTTCCACCCACGATGCTGATGGCGAAGCCGGCGTCGCCCATGGGCGCCCCGTAAGGGCCAATCGTGTCGATGGTCTGCGCCGTGCGCCGGTGGCCGTCGATAAAGCGCTGTTCATTGTGATCCGCGTCGTAAGCCACACGGCCCTGTTGATCGAGCACGTCCGTGTAATGCTTGTTCGGCTCGAAGCGAATCCGGCTGAAATCACCTTTCATGGCCTTTACCCTGTGTAGGTATGTCGTAGATCTCGCCTGATTTTTGCCGCCATTCCCGCGAACGCAGGAATGATGACCATGTGAAGCTCCTGGCGGGATGTCATGTTCATGTATCTACAGCAAATTCGAACCGATACCCGGCAGGTTCGCCGAGTCGTCATCGTCGTCGCCGCAGCAGCTCGCTGCCCGGTGGTAGTAACTGAACGCGGGCGGTGCGGGACGCAACATGGGCTGCGAGGGATGCAGGAAGATGCCCGCTTCCAGCATCACCGGCAGATATTCGGGGGTGCGGATCTGCACGTTGGATACCGCCTGGGTTTCCTGGATTTGGTGATACACACCCATTTGCGAGCCATCATCCGCGCCGCGCCACACAGCGATGGGCGTAACGCCGCTGAGTAGTGCGTAGGCAGGGTGGCCATAGCTCAACGTGATGAAGCTTGGCGTGAACCTGGCCGCGCTACTGGCATCGGGCGGCAGGCACTCGTAACGTCGCGGTGTGATGGCCTCGCGCGGCAGCGAGCAAAAGCGCACGCAACCGGTTTGTCGGCGACTGCACCACAGCGCCGCTGGCCACGGATCGTGCCGTCCAAGGCGTGCGAAGAAGATAGTATTGGACGCGAGCTGCAGAGTGCGCGTGCGGACTTTGCCGATTACCGTGCTGTCTTCGATATGAAGATCGGCGCCGGGCGAATAGCCGTCGAGACCGGCATACGCCACACAGCACGGCGAGTTTGCGTCGACGATGCTATTGCATACGCGCACGCTGCCGGCCACGTTTGCGGCGATCGGACCGCTAATGCAGCGGGCCATGCAGAACGTACTGTCGTTGCCGACGACCACGCCCGGTTCGCATGGCGAGACCCCAGGATTGGCCGCACCCAGCCCGGGTATCAGCGTGCAGTCGGACATCTGTATCATGGCGGCGTTGCCGCCCATCACGAGCTGCCCTTCGATCCATAGGCCATTGACGATCAACTGCCCGGGTGGCGCCGTTTCGCCCTCGGGCATCGCCGGTGGCGGAAGCCCTTGCACGGTGATGTTGCCGCGCAGGGTGACGCAGGCGTTGTTCCAGACCATGTCGCGCGCACCGCCGGACGGTACCGGCACAGCGGCGGCGATGGCGAGCGTGCTTCCCGACGCGAGTAAAATCGCATTCGCGCCGGTGAGGTCGATCGCATAGCGCTCAAAGCCTGTGAGCACGATGATGCCGGTGGAGCCTGCCGGCAACAGATTCCACTGCGCGACGGCGCTGGCGAGATCGGGAAATGCCGCCGTGCCCACTTGCGCAAAGAACTGCGCTTGTTCGGGATGGGCGGTCGGCATTTCCTGGCCGAGGGTGGCCGTGCGGTCGTAAGGACCGCCGCCGATAGCCGCCGGAAAACCGTAGGTGTAGCTCAGGCGTAGCGATTGCGGCGGCGTGAGATCGGCGGCGTACTGGATGCGACCGAGTTCGGGATCGATCGCGATCTTGCCAGCGGCGACTTTGCACCATGTGCCGTTCGGGCGATCGGCAAGATTCGCGCTATAGATCTGGGTCACGGGCACAACTACGCCGTCAGCGTAGAGCATGAGGCTAGGGCCGTAGAAATCCGTCAACTGGCGTTCGAATTCACCGCGCCGGATCGGCTGCGGTACGTCCAGGCGCGTATTGATGTGCGTGAAGGCAGGATAAGTCGGCGGCAGTGAAAACAGCGGCGCGTCCAGGCCGATCGGATGGAACTTGAAGCGATGCGCATCGATGACGAAGGCCGGCGCGTGATCGACAAACCACGGCTGGCACCGCCACAGATGCACGGCGATATCCGGTACATTGAAACGCCCGCCACCATGAAGGGCGATGTCGATCGGTGCCGGATCGGGGGTCGCGATGTTGCGTAGGCGCGGCGCGATGCGCCTCACTTCCACTGTACGGCTGCTCAGATCGAACGCGGTGTCGTGCAGGTTTTCGAGCACGTCGCTGCAGCGCAGATTGAGGCACGCCACGTGATGCGGTCGTGGCAGGCGCATGCTTTGTGTGGTGATCACGCGCCGAAATTCCTCAACCACCACGGCGGGTCGACCGGAAACGTTCGTGGCTACCTGCTGCAATGCGATGGGCGTTCCCTTGCGCCGCCGGTAGCCGATGGTATTGGCCACTTCGGCGCGACTGTCGATTCCTGCGGCGATCTGATAGATGCTGTTGTAGCCAATCAGGTCGCCAATATACGGAATGACCCACGGCATGCAGGTCTCGACGAACTCATCATCGTAGAGCTGCTGGATATTCTCCTCGACCATGCCCGCCTGCAGCGCGAGCACTTTGAACAAGGCTTGCAGCGGTCCGCCGCTCACGGCGTCGCGCGTGCGGTAGACCGCGGGCATCAATGCATACAGGCCGGCGGCGTCGAGGCTCATGTCCATGCTCCGAAGGCGTTTTCGCAGGCCGGATCCAGTTGCAGCATTTGCGCGCCAAGCGGCGGTTGCGCGCTGGCCGCGCAGAGTTGCGCGGGTACCATGCCGGTCGGGTCGGTGGAGACGAACAGCGCCGTGAGGCGTGTGGCGACCACGCCGGGCGTCTGCTGTACAATCTCGATGATTTCGCTGGCTGTCACGTTTTGACCGAGCTGCCGGCGATCAAAAGCAAATACATCGGTGATGTTCTGCCACACCTGCGCCAGCACGGCCTTGTTGTCGTAATCGTCGGTATCGACGCGGACGCTCGCCGCGATCTGGAACGGCACCGGCACGTAGGAGACCACCTGCAAGGGCACGTACGGGTTACCGTAGGTCTGCAGCGACTGGATCAGATGCATGATCACCGGATCATCCGGCTGGAACGTCGTACCGTCTGCGCCTGCCACGCTGAGGAAGACACCGCGCCTGCCGTTGAAATACGTCCACGATGCGGCAGCCTTGGCAATGCCACCGAAGTTAAGCGCATAGTTCTGATAGTCCTCCAGCGATACCACGCGGGCGAGCGTGAGCGTTGGCAGCGGAGCGCGCGCACGCGCGTCGTCCGCCGTTGCCGGGTCCGCACCGCCGGATGCGGCGCCGGGATTAGTGGCGGATTTCAAACCCTGCGGCCGATCCAGCGCCTGCGAAAGCTGTCCAGCGATTACGTTGCCGGCGCTGCCGATGCCTTTGCGATAGATCGCACGGATATTCATCTGCCCAGTCGGCGTGCGCGCACCGTTGATGCCGTCGCCGAACTGCACCATGGTCTGTCCGCTCGCGTTCGCCCGCGTCACGAACACGCGATCAGCAGGGCCGGCAGCGAGGAGATTGGTCACCTCGTGCCATTGAAGATTGTTCACCCACACCTGCAGCGTGGACTTCGTGCCGTTGTTGCTGGTGGACGAGACATAGGTGAGCGGTGTCTGCTTAAGCGTAAACGTCAGCGCGGCATTGGTAGCGTCGCCTGAGCCCAGCAGCTCTTGCACGGTCTCGCCTTGCGTGGCACTGACGGCGTTCGCATTCAGCTTGACTGTGCTGGCGTCGTAGATGCGTGCCAGGGCGTCGTCCAGGCCGATGGCGGAAAGGTCGCCGTTGACCTGGGTTGTGCTGACCAGTGCCGCTTCGCTCGCCACGGCATCGTTCTTGTCGGCGGGCAACAGTTTCACGTAGGCATCGTCCAGCCGCAGCGTGCCGGCAACACCGTTCAAGCTGATAACCGACCACGCCGGCGTGCCGCTATGGTCCGGCTGCGGCGGATAGGCGTCGACCAGGAAGATCTGGTCGTCGGCAACCGTCAGCTCAGCGCTGGATTGTGCGGGTGTGAAGCTGGCGCTTGCGCCCGGCTGCACCTGGATGCGTACGCGCTTGCCTGAAAGGCCCGTCGGCTGGCCCGGCACGACCAATTGCCCGCCCGTCACCGTCACCTTGTTTCCTGCTACAGGTGCGAGCATCCCTGATGACAACGTGTAGGAGCCGCTCCATTGTGTCAACGGCAAACCGGCCGGCGTCAGCTGCACGCTCTGCACGTAAGCGGTAGTGCCGCGCGTTTCCGCAGTAAAATATGCCAGGACGTCGTCCAGCGCATAAGTACCGGGCGGCGCGATCACCTGGCCCAGGGCGAGCGTGAGCTGCGTGACCTTGGTGGTGAGCGTGTAGAAATTGGGATTGCCGTCGTTCGCATTCGTGATCTGGAAGAACACGATGACGTCCCGTGTTGTGGTGAGCACGATCCATTGCGGCGCACCGGATGCGGGTGTCAGCCCTGCATAGGACGCATCCAGACTGATCTGGTCGCTACCGTAGCCGTATTGGTCGTAATCCCAGTCGAGACCTACGGCGCCAGGCGAGCCTCCCACGTATTGGACGGCCGAATAGGGCAGCGACGCGGCGTTGGGGGCCTGCGCGCCATAGAGCGCGGCTTTTTTTCGGAAAATGTAGACGCAAACGTCCTGCGTCCCGAGCCCGGCAGGGAAGTCGCTGTTCAATGGCGCATCCCATGTCACCTGCGTGTTGCCGCCGTTGTTGTCGACGTTGACCGCAACCACGTAGTGCGCATCGCCAGGCCCGGTGCCGTTGGGCACACCGTTCTTGGCTCGGACAAACAACAGCATGTCGCCCACGTTGATGTTGTTGGCCGTGCCTTTGAACCAGGTAAAGGTGTCGCTGCCCGCCAGTTGCCATGGCACCGCCGTCTGCGCCGGCAAGGCGTTGTAATCGATGATGGCGGTGATGGCCGTGCTGGTTTCGAACACCTGCGGCGTCTGTCCCGGTCCTGGCACACTCTGCACGCGCGTACCGGCCGGTATCGTCACGTTATCGGGCGAGCCAGGTGCATCGGAAAGCGTGAAAGCCAGCACGGCGGAAGCGGCCACGCCAGGCGAAGGCACATAGCCGATCAGTCGCGACAGTTCGAACACCGAACGTTGATCGACCGCCGTACGCAGATGCGCTTCGTTCGCGAAGCGTTCCTGATAGAACGTCAGGATATCCAGCACCACCGCCCAACTGTCGAGCAGGGCGATGGTATAGTCACTGCTCTCGCGCGTGCGCAGTAAACCCATGGGTTTGTACGCGTCTGGCGAAAGGCAGGCCAGCATGCTTGCGTCGAACGTGGCATAACGTCCGACGCGATAGGCGATGGCCGGCAAGGCGGGACGATTACCGATGTATTCCGGCGTCTCCAACGCAATGCCGATGCAGCAACCGCACAGCTGTTCCGTCGTAGCCGGGCACACGCTCATTTTCCACCATCCAGTTGCAGCGCGAACACGCCGCGGTCGAGGTGATTGGGATCGTTATCGCAGCGGGCGATTTCCAGGCGGGCGAGGGCGATATAGCCCTTCACCGTGCCGTTAACCCAAGGTTTGTCCAGGCGGCCAAATGTCACCAAGGTTGCCGACACCACGCCATCCACGGACTGTGCGGCGGCGATCAGCGGGCTCGCATAGACGGATTCGCCGAAGACGAAGTTGTCAGCATTGAGCAGGCCGCGTTGCCCGCCGCACTGGTCGCCGGTAATGAACAGCTTCAGCAGCGCAGCATACACGTCGCCGCGGAAATGATCGGGCGCCACGCAAATGCGCAGCACGATATCGAGCCCGACGATCTTGGCCGCTTCCACGGCCACGTCAACGCCGAGCATGCGCAGAAGATTCAAACGATGTTTGGTATCGTGAACAAGCTGCTGTGATAGCGCGCCTTGTGCTTCCACCGATACGAAGGCGGTGTACCAGCTTCCGGTCCAGCGCAGGCTGCCGCGCGCCTGGCGGACGCCGGGGAAGGTCGCGGTCATCGTGCCGTAGTCGTCTTCGGTGACGCAGCGCTCCTGCGCCTGGAACGCAAACGGCGCGTACTGGCGAATGTGTTCCATACTTTCCGGGTCCACGCCGCCCGTCGCCGCCAGCGGATTGCGCACGCTACGGATCTGCTTGGGGTTGCCGATCATGTGCGCGATCGTGTCGTGGCCGACGTTGCCTTGACTGCCATTGCCCACGCGGTAGTCGGCGGTGAATTGCAAACCGGGATCGGGCGCCTCGCCGTATTGGCCGTCGCCAAAGCGCAGGAACGCCGAGCCATCATATTCGACCTCCGGCACAAAGCTGTTGCTGTTGGCACGGCTGGAAAGCATGTCTTCGGTGGCAGTCCAGGTGCGTCCGTCGTCGCTGTAGACGGCGATCATTGCCGATGCGGTGCTGGGCATTCCCGTAGCGAACGCACTGGCGGGTGCGCTGGCGTCGTAGGCGTGCGCAAAAGTCAGCGGTGTTTGTGCGAGTTGCGGATAGAAGCGCGCGTGCGGCGGCAGCATGGATGCGGCTGCAATCGTCTCTGTATCGCACGCGCAACTGGTTTCCACTTGCGGTTCCGGCGGAAGATCGGGCACGACGCCAAGCACCTCATCCCGCACGGCGATGCCGTGGTCGGAAGGCACGATATTGCCCCGCGCCACGCTGACATCGAACAGTTGAACGGGACCGTCGTCGCCGGTGTAGGTGGATGAAAGGCACAGCGGAAACGGCAGCGCGTCGTCGCTCGACCAGCTCACCTCCGTGATGGCCTGGCCGTTGAGCGGATCGCTCAGTGCGGTGCCGTTGTCGCTCGTCGTACGCACGCCAGTCAGCCGCACAGCCCAGCGATGCATGGGGTCAGCGTCATCCGGGCTTCCCGTCCGCGGTCCCACCACTTCCTCGAAGATCAGCACGGTGCCTACGGCCAGCGTGCCGAGCGTATTGACCAGCGCTGCCTGCGTGGCGCCGACTGGCAGGCAGCAATCGCTGTCGCCCCAGGTGTAGAAGTGGATCTCGTTCTGTTCCTGGTACAGCCTTGCATCGCAGAGGCTGCTGAAGATCGGTTGCGTGCTGTTCCTCAACAGGCTTGCGTGGGGTAGGTCAAGCGGATCGACGACTGCGGCCTCGCCCGGCGTGCGTACATAGAACGCGGTGTCTTTCGGTACGGGCAATCCATCGATCAGGGTTTCCAGGTAGACCCATGCGCGCGCATTGCAGCCTTCGCCTACGGTGTAATCTACCAGCCGCGCATGCCGGCGCAACGAAATGCGGCTGCGCGCGGTGCCGATGTAGGCCTCCGTGCTCACGGCATCCTGCTGGTAGCTCAGATGGTCGGCGGCATAGGCCAGCGCTTCGATGATGGCGATGCCGATGTCCGCCGCATGCGTTTCGTTCCAACCCGGTACCAGTACCGCCATGCGATCACGCATCACCTGGACGAAACCGCTGTAATCCTTGGCCAGGTAGTTGATGTCGGGTGGCGCGATGGCCGGCAAGGGGCAACACGATTCGACGCGGCAATCGACCGGTGACGGGCAGTCCGCCTTGAACGAGAACGTCAGTGCCGAAAGCTGCGGATCGAGTCCTGCCGGCGGATCGATGCCGCCGGGCAGACCGACCAGCGTAAGCGTATAGGGCGAGAAATCGCCGGTGTGGTCGAGGTCAACAATGACCAGCTGCGGGTCTTCGTCGGTGGCGGCATGCACGGCGACCACGTTCAGCACGGTATCGCCGCTGACGACGACGTTTGCCGGCGCGAGCTGCAGGCCGCGCGCGTCCTTCAAGAAGGTAACGGCCAATTGCTTGCCGCACCCCGGGTGGTCGCTCACCACTTCCAGGTAGTCGATGCCGTTGAGAAGCGCACTGCGCAAGACCAGGTCGCGGCGACTCTTCTGGGCGCAGAAGTAGATCATGGGCTTGGTCCCGGGCCGCTACCGTAGACGAATTGCTGCGTTTGCTGCTGTTGGGTTTGCAGCAGGGTGTAGACCACGGTGATTTGCAAGGTCGCATCGTCGGCGACTGCAGTGACCGATTGCACCCGGATCAGATCCGACAGCCACATCTGCAGACTCGCCTGGATCACGTTCTGCTGCGCCATTGCCAGCACGTCGCTGTTCGGCGCGAAGACCAGTTGCGCCGTGCCGCTGCCGAAGGTGGGACGGTTCACGCGCTCGCCGGGCGAGGTGAACAGGATCTGCTCGATCATGTCGGCGACGTGCTGTGAAACGTCAACTTGCGCGGTGTGGCCGCTGGTGTCGAGTTGATAAGGGAAGGCGATGTTCATTGGCCCCTCACATCGCCGTCACGCGAAGTTGTGCGACGACCGGAAGCAACGGCGTACCGGTCGGCATGCATACGGCCGTGCTGCTCAGTACAAGCAAGGGTTGGCCGAACGATGTTACGCGGGTGGTACCCGCTGTCCACTGGGCCGTAACGCAAGGAGGAATGCCGGCCGGCGGGATGCCGGCGCATCCGATCACACTCCACGGCTCAGGCAACAGGGAGCTGGGCATGCCGCTTAGCGTTACCGCGGGGTTGGGCACCGTCGGCATGGCCTGACCGCCGTGCATGCACACGACCGTTGCGCCTTGCTGGAGAAGTGGGCCGGGCATCAGATTACCTCCAGCGCGCCTTCGTTGATGGTGACGCTTGGGCCCGCCATCACGATGGTGGCGCCCTGGCCGTTGCTGATGGTGATCCCGATTTCGGAGATCGAAATCATCGCGCCCGCGGTGGTCTTCAGCAGAATGCCGCCGGTCGGACCGGGCGCGTCGCTGATCATCAGCGTATTCTGCAGCGTGGTTTGCATCACCATGCTTTGCAGCCCCGGCGGCGTGGCCAATGCGAGCGCGGGAACTTCTGCTGCCGATCCCCAAAAGCACCCGACCCAGATGGGGTAATCCGGATTGCCTTGCTCGAATTCGATCCACACGCCCGAACCGATCGCCGGCGCTACGAACATGCCGGACTGAATGCCGCCGAACGGCAGGCATGGCATTGCCCACGTGGAAGGAAGCACGTTGGATACATCGGCGATCTGCACCATCAGCCGGCCCATTTGCATCGGATCGATGTTGTCGAGCACCGTGCCGCGGTATTTGCCGTAGTGCTTGCCGGACTTGCTCATGGGCGGGCTCCGTGTCGACTCGGTCAGAACGGCAACGAAGGCACGATCGGCGTGTTCGCGATCAGCGCATTGCGCTTGAGCACGAAGTTCTGCTTGTATTCGCCGGGCTTCAGGTGATGCGTGACGCTGTCCACGTAATACATGCCGTCGAAGGCGATGCCTGCGCCGCGCATGCCCACCAGGCTGCGCGCACGCAAAATGTCGCCGTAACGCAATACATCCAGCGACCCTTCGCTGGTCACGACGTCAGCGCTTTCGACTGCGCGCGCCATGCCTTGCATGATCGCCTGGCCGATCGGCAGCTTCGCGGTCTCGTCGAGTTGTTCCACTTTCTGCGGAATCGGCACGGCGATGCCAAGCGGCGGATTGAACGGTGTGATCGGCGGAATTGGAATCGGAAACACCAGCTTGGTGTACTGATCCTGCGAGAACACGATTGGCAACACCGAGTGCTGCGGCTCGTATTTGAAGTTGAGACTCTCCACGTTGGTCCAGCAGTCCAGATTCACGTTCAAGCATTGTTGCGGCATGCCGATGCGTATCATCGGTCCCCAATACGCCTGGCTCATGCCGGGTAGCGGACCGGGAACCATGTAGAACACGTAGCCGCAGTCCTTGGCCAACTGCTGGATGTAGGAAAGGTCGGTACTCTTCTGCGAGGGCGTGGAAACGACCGGTACTTCGATGTCCGGTATCAGCATCGGAATCACTTCCGGAACCACGCCGAACGCCGCGTATTTGGCAAGGATGGTGAGCACGCGCAGATCCGGACCCATGCCGGGATAGGGCAGGCCGGTAAAATCGATCAGGTCCATCAGCGCCGAAAGATCCTGGCCGGTGACCACCAGCTTGGACGATCCTTTCATCGCGTCGGGCACCACTTCGTGGTGCAGCACGATGCCGTCCACCACGATTTGCGGCAGGCCGCCAAAATTCGCCATCAACACAACGCGCAGCAAGGGAATGGGCGCGGACGCGGCAAGCAGGAAGAAGGTTTCCAGAATCGAGTTGTCGGCCAGCGTGAACGTAAGCTGGAAGCCGCTTTTCCCTGTGGCGGACTCGGTCACTTCGGCTGACACCAGTGCATCGATAAGCGGCTTGGGCACCGGCAGTGCGACGCCCGGTCCGGCCATCAGCGTGAGGTAGAGCGGGCTAGCCATAGCGCGCTCCGGGAGGAATGCTCGACGACATCGGAATCAGGATGCTGCGACCGACTTGAGCGGTGAGCGCATCGAGATCCGTGCTGTTGTTGGCATCGCAGATCATCCAATACAGCAGCGGATCGCCGAGAAACTTCGCGGCGAGATTGTCCAGGCGATCGCCGTCTACCACCACATAGGTCTGCACGGCTTGATAGATGCCAGCCTGCGGCAGAATGCGCCGTGCTAGATACATCACCTGCGTGCCGTTCGGCAGAGTGTATGGGCAAGTGGCCGAGCCGTAGTAGCGGCTGGAGGTAAGCGTCGGTGCGCCGGTGCCGGCCGCTGAGGTGATGAGCGAAGCGAGCGCCTGATCCATATCGGTTCCCCTATCCCATCTGCGCCATGGCTTCTTTGCTGGTCTGGTAGACCAGATACAACGCACCCGCAGGCGTGAGGAAGCCGACGTCGTTTACGCTCAACACGCGCAGGCCAAGCGAAACCTTGGCGCGGATCGGGTTGAGCTGAGGATCGAAGGCCTCCTCGGTGATCTCCATCTCGGTAATGCGCACCGGCGTCACGCGCTGGTTGCTCCATGCGAAGACGGTGAGCGCCGATTCCATCGGTAGAATCTCGATGGTTCCGAACAGCGACAGTACTTCGTTGACGATCAGCGTGCCGCTGCTCGGATAGAGCAAGAGTTCCAACAGCGATAGCTGTGGCTGGATGCCCAGCGACATCGTAGTGGCATCGCTATCGGCCAGCTGATCGGTCGCGTCGATCTCGATCTCGCACTTGATGGTTTCGATCGGCGGGCCCTTAAGGCGAAGGATCTCGGTTCGATCGGGTTCGTCGCCTACGCTTTGCGGTTTGAGCGAGCGCGTGATCGTGTCGGGGTTGTATTGCAGCATGATCTTGCCGAGAGGAATTCCCAGCGTCGGGTCGAGCGTGAGAATGGCGCCCTTGCGTAGCAGCGGCGACACGTTAGCCATGGAGGTCCTCCGTGTCGTGACCTGTGCACAGGTCAAACAGTTGTTGCGTGACCATGGACGCGGCCTCTTCGGGCGTGGTGCCCGCGCGCACTTGGAAGGGCTCAAGGCGCGCAATATGTCGCGATGCGAGCACTGACCAATCGGTTCGAGCGGTCGCCATTTGCGCGAGTTGCGTCTCCAACGTACGCAGGAATCGTCGTTGCTGTGCTGTGCTATATCCGTGCAAGTACAGTGTCCCGATATCGATACGTACGGCCACATGCGAGGGATGCGCCTCCAATGGGCCCTTGCCCCTGATCCCCGGGATAGGTTGGGAGGGCGTGAAGCCTGGCGGAGAGGGCTGAGGCAAGGTCTCAGCCCACCCCAGACCTCTCCTGCGAGCAGGGGATGGGGCCGCTTCTGCCAAGCGCGTGCGACGCGGGTGATGTGACGCGCTCATACCCATCCCTTCGTTTCCGACGATGTGAGTGGCTTGTCCAATTTCGCGTATTCCAGTCGCGACGCGGCGAGAATCTGTGGCGCGCCAATCGACGTACCAGCCTCGGCCGCCAGGAAGGCCGCATGTGTGGCGATATTGCGGATCGTGCCGCCGGCTATATTCAGTTGCGACAACTGCTCGTAGTCGATCCGGTCGAGCGGCGCGTTCTTGGGGAAGATTCCTTGCCAGATGCGTGCGCGCGACGCTGCGTCGGGGAAAGGAAACTGCACGATGAAGCGGATACGCCGCACGAACGCCGAATCCAACGAGTGCCGCATATTGGTCGTGAGGATCGCCACTCCGCGATAGCTATCCATGCGTTGCAGAAGGTAAGCCACTTCCATATTCGCGTAGCGGTCGTGGCTGTCGCGCACTTCGCTACGTTTTCCGAACAAGGCGTCGCATTCGTCGAACAGCAACACCGCACCGCTTTCCTCCGCGGCATCGAACACGCGGCGCAGATTCTTTTCGGTTTCGCCAATGTATTTACTGACCAGAGCGGCGAGATCGACCTGGTACAGGTCCAGGTCCAGTTCGCGCGCGAGCACTTCCGCGGCCATGGTCTTGCCCGTGCCGCTGGCTCCTGCGAACAATGCGCTCAAGCCATGACCGCGACTGTAGCGTTCAGCGAAGCCCCAGCATTGGTTGACCACGGCGCGCTGGCGCATGTGAATGGCGATCTGCTGCAGCGTCTCGGTTTGCGTGGGTGGCAATATCAAGTCTGACCACTCGGCGCGCGGCTCGATCCTGCGCGCGAGATTGTCCAGCGAACGGCGCCCCTGCTGTCGGCAAATGCGCCAAGCGGTTCGCTCAATCGCTTCATGCTCGTCAAGCTCCGTCTCCCGTGCGATGGACGCGGCAGCCTGGATCGTGGCCGCGTCGAAATGAAAGTATTCGACGATGCGATCCAGAGTGCCATTGAGATGCCGCGACACGTCACCCAATTGATCGATCCAGGCCGCCTTGCGTTCTTCGGCCGAAAGCTCCGGCACTTCCAGGCGCAAGCCCGGCAGTCGTTCCGCCGACGATCCCGATGGGGCATCCACGGCGACCGGGGCCTGTACCTGATCCAACCATCCGGCCAGCATATGCACGTTGTCGCCATCGTTGCAGCGAACAAACAGTGCTGCGTTTTGCAGCGCCGCTTCACGCGTCCATAAGCGGGCCAGCGTGTTACGCTCTTCCGCGGCGGCGGGAAGATCCGCTGCGTACAGGCTGTATGGATTCAAGCCGGCTTCTTTGCACAGCGCGACGAAGGCCGACGAACGCGACGCGCTGCGTTCGCCACACAACAAGACGGCCTTGCCTTGCTCTGCATGGCCAAGCCAGTGGCGAAGCCCATCGCGCAATGCACTGTCCCGACGCAATGCATTGCCCGAGTCCGACGGGACGGAGAACGGGTGCGTTAGCGCTTCTAGCCGTTCCTCAATAGCTGGCACGCCGAGGAGGTAATGCAGAATGCGTTCGTCGATCTGCAACGGCGCGTGTAGTAGCGGCGCGTAGTTGCCGGCCGGGCGCACCATCTCGATAAGGGTCCAGTAGCGCAGTGGCCGCGCACGGCCGATGGCGCTCCAGTGCGGATCGTCCAAGGTCGCCAGTGCCAGCCCAAAGGTGGGCCAGTTGGCTTGCGCGTTCTCGTGTGCGGCGGCGCAGGCTGTCACGAATCGTGCTTCGATGCTGCAACCCAGGCACAACACCAGCACATCGCGTTCGAATGGACTGAGGGCGAACATGGCCTGCAGGTCGTGCAGGCGGTGCCCCGGTGTTTCGTCGTCGGCGTTGTAGGGGAGTGAGGCTGACGCTTGCGGCGTCTCCGTGCCGGCTCCCGTCACGAGTTTGCGGTAGACGCGATCCAATGCCTGCGAGAGGGATTCGTTGGCAAGCGTGCGGACGGCGTTCATGGCGTCACCTGCAATTGCGGCAGGTACTCACCGAAGGTCGGGCTTCCGGTAGTGGTGTCCAAGGTGAGCCGGCTTTGCGCGCCGTCGATCTCGATGCGGAGCGGATATGTGCCCACCGGCACCGAGTTGGCGAGCGGAAAGACCAGCGTGCTGGAACTTAACGGTGCGCTGGTGGGGCGCTGATCGATGGGGATAGCGATATCGCCGATATAAAGCGCGGCCTGCTGCATGCTGCCCACCGACGGCGATACGGTGATCGTCACCGAACCGCTCTGCGCGACGGGATTGGGTGTCGCGTTGGTGATCGTCGGCAGCAACTGGAATGGCATGGGGCTGGAGCTGAAGCCCGCATGCGGCTTTGACGACGTGGGAAAGGTGACCGTGCGCTGCACGCGCAGCAGTCGAGTGCCGGCTTGCAATGTTGATGGAAGCGTCACACGCAACGCCTTGCTTTGCAGCGTGGCAGGCGCGATGCCGGCAGCGCCGTCGATCGACACCAGTGTCTGGCTGGCCGCATCGCCCACGAAGTTGCCTCCCAGCACGGTGAACGTGCCGCCGGCGGCCACCGCGCCCGGCACGATGCTGTCGATCACCGGCGATTGCATTGGCAGCACCAACACCGAACGCGTCTGCACCGGAAGGTTCGATGCATAGGTATTGGTGTCCTGGATCACGACCACCGAAACCTGATACGACGTAGTAGGCCGATAGCTGGTCTGGAACGCGGTCCATAACCGATAGATCTCTTCGGTGGTGAGCGTTTCCGGCGTGATGCGGATGTGTTCGATCTGGCTGGCGAGTAGACAGCCGTCGATCAACGAACCTTCGTGCGTGCCGCCGGGCAATAGCGCGTCGAGCGCATCCTGAATCGTCTGGCGGGGTACCACCGGCGTATCGTGAAGCACCTTCATGGCCCAGCCAAGAAGGATTTCCGGATCGAACTGCTTGCTCCCGTAGGCGCTGACCAAGTAGTGCAGGTTGAGTGCGAGTGGCGGATTGCTGATGGCATTGCCATAGGCATTACGCGATGGAAGATTGACATTACGCAACGCCGGATTGAGGCTGGCGTAATACATGAAAATGTTCACGCCCGGCTGCTCGTCCGCGCCCACCGGCACCAGATCGGGCGAGGTGACAGTGATGCCGGCGCTGCTGCCACCGAGAATCACGCTAGGACCGCCGCTGGTCAATGCATCGGTCAACAACCAGCGCAACACCGCGCTAACGCCGCCGACGGCAAGGTAATTGCTCATCGTTCATCGCTCCTGCCACGGCCGAGGAAGGCATCAAGGCTCATGCCTGGCTTGAACGTCGAGCGGCGCGATGGCGCCAGCGCGGGCGGCGGTGCGTTGCGCACTTCGACGCGGCCGATCGAGATGGTGATGGTTTGAGTGTGCTCTTCGATCGCGGGGGCTTGGCCTGCGACGGCTTGCGCCAGGTGCAACGGTCCGGCTGTCGCACGAGCTGCCTTAGGTGCGCTCTGCTCTGGAGGGACCGTCGCCGGCAGGATCGGTTGGAGCGTGTCGCGTGCAACGGGTTCCTCGCGCACGTGTTCGATCAGCAAGTGTGAGGGTGCCTGCTCCAGCGGTGCCGGCGAGGCTATCGCCTGGGCCGATTCGCCCATTTGCGCGTCGTGAGCGCGTTCGGCGTGTGTCGAGGGTGCGGCTTGCGACGTGGCGACGGTCGTGCTGCGTGTTCGCATCGGCGGCACCCGCGTATGCGCCAGGCCGGCCGTTGTCATCGTATGCACAGGCGCGTCGACTTGCGCTTGAACTCCGCGCAAAGGCGACATGTCTCCAGCGCGTGGCCTTCCGGCAAAGTGCGGCGCGAGCAATGGCTCGATCCGCGGCACGGCGGATTGATCTACACCGCGGGCGTCACTGATCAGCCTGTGCAGGATAGGACTCATGCCTCAAGCAACTCCAGGTAGGTTTCGCGGCGCCTGGGGTTCATCGAGACAATGTCCGCCTCGCTCCAGCCATAGTTAAGGGCGAGCATGTGGACGTCGTTGAGCAGGCGGCCTGCGGCGCGCCGTGCTTCCCGCCACACGAAGTGCACGGGATCGAGCTCCCACGCGGCTTCGTGATCGCATTCGGGACAGTGCATCACGCAATGCAACTGGCTAGCGGCATGCAGCTGCTCAAAGCGCACGCGTGCCGCCTGCATGGCGTCTGCCGGAAGCGTCGGTGCGGAGGATTCGTCCATGCCCATGCAGCGCAGCAACAATCGTTCTTCGGCTATCGCCTCGCTGGGAGCCTGGGCGGCGGCCAGCAAATCGGCGCTAGTGGCCTGGCGCATCGATCTGGGTTGATCCGCTTCGAGCCATTCGAGGCCCGTGGGTACGCGGCTCTCGTCGATGTCATCCAGTACGTCGGCGACCGCCAGGTGAAGTTCCATGCCGGTACCGCATTGCGTGCAGGCGGCATAGCCGTCCAGCGAAGGGCCAAAGCTGATCCGATGCAGTTGCAGCAAAAGACGGTTGCGCTGCGCGATCGGCCATTGCAGCACTTGTTCGCGCCCGCATTCCGGCAACACCGCAGCAAGCAGCGTGATGGCGCGTAACATGGCGGACTCGCCATGCGCCTGTTCGCATGCGGCCAGCAAGCGTTCGCCGGAGAGGGGTAGCATAGGCATCATCACGTCCTAGGCCGCGGTGGAGTTGTAACTGGGCTCGGTAGGCTCGGTGACCGAGGTGTCGCGCTCCCAGCCTTCGTTTTCCAGCTTGATGTGCTGAATGGCGACGGCGTTAGCGTTGGCATCCAGATCCGGCAATGCCTGGTATTCGGATACCCAGGCGCGATAAATCTTGTAGCTGATCGCCAGTTGCCCGGCCTCGTTGTAGAAGTCAAGGATCACGTCCTTGCGAAAATCCGCCAGAGACACTTCGCTCCCAAGCGTGGCGCCGACCTGCCATACCTTGGCTGCCCAGGCTTCGAAATCGGGATCGTGCGTCACGCCGCGTTCCAGCGTGATCGCCTCGAACTCGTTGCGCCCGGGCGACTTGCGACTGGTGCTAGGATCGCCGCCGTTGCGATGCTTGACCACCTCGGTGGTGCGCTTGAGCGCCGATACCTTGCTAACGCCGGCCACATAGCGTCCGCCCCATTTGAGGCGGAATTTGAAGTTCTTGTAAGGATCGAAGCGCTGGGGATTGGCAGTGAATTCGGCCATGATTCATCTCCGTAGAAGACGCGGGTCATGTTCCATCGGCAATGCGTGTTCTCTCTTTGCCGTCATTCCCGCGAAAGCGGGATTTGATGGTTTTCTTGGGTAAAAGTGAGGATGGGCCTCGGCTTTCGCGGGAATGACGACAAGGAAAAGATGGAGCTTCATGAGGACGGTTCGACATCAGGACGTCTGCCCGGCGATCTGTTCGATCTGGATCACCACGAATTCCGCCGGCTTCAGCGGGGCGAAGCCGACAAGAATGTTGACGATGCCGTTGTCGATATCGGTTTGCGTGGTCGTCTCGCCGTCGCATTTGACGAAATAGGCCTGCTGCGGCGTGCTTCCCTGGAAGGCGCCCTTGAGGAACAGGGTTTGCATAAATCCTCCGACGTTAAGCCGGATGGACGCCCACAACGGCTCATCGTTCGGTTCGAACACGACCCACTGCGTGCCGCGATAAAGGCTTTCCTCGATGAACAACGCGGTGCGCCGCACCGGTACGTATTTCCATTGGTTCGTCATCGCGTCCGCACCCATCAGCGTGCGCGCACCCCATAGCACCGAACCGTACACGGGGAAGTTGCGCATGCAGTTAAGCCCCAGCGGATTGAGTACACCGTTTTCGGCGTCGCTGAGCTTGTAGGCCATGCTCTGTACGCCATTGAGCACGGCGGCTGTGCCCGCGGGCGCTTTCCACACGCCGCGACTGCCGTCGGTGGTGGCATAGACGCCCGCGACAACACCGCACGGCGCGAAGGTGCGCAACTGATACTTGTTGAGCGGATCGGGGAGACGCAGGCGCGGGAAGAACGCGGCGCCGTTTGCATCGACCACACCCAGGCCCGTGCTCTTCCAATCTACTGCGGATGCCACGCTAGTGACGTTCGGTGGCGAATCGATTAACAGAAACGCGCGCCGCTGGTCGCACAGTGCGACGGCCGTACTATAGATCGCGCTGGTATTGATGTTCGGATCCAGCGCGGAGGGGTCGCCCTTGGTGGCGCGCGTCGCATCGGGAATGCAGAGGAGGTTGAACAGATCGACTTTCTGCAACGCGTAGATGCCGGTGAACGATGCCTGGTCGCCGATGATGTCGGCGGTGGCTGGCAGGCCCGTGCCATCCGCGCCCAGGGCCGAAGTGGTTTGGTCGCCCCAGCCGCCATGACCCGTACCCAGCGCGTAATGGGCGACATTATTGGTGGTCGTGCCGGCCTTAAGGCCGATGTACGTGGTGCAGGCTTGCAGTGTGGATGCGCCAGACGGATCCGCGATGCTGATCACCGCGTCCGGGTTGCCGGGGAGCAGGGCATTGATGCGGAGCGCCTGCGCAGTTGGCGAACCGGGCAACTGCGTTACGGTGATCTGCACCGTCGCACCCGGCATCTGCACCGCCAGCGCTGCGTTGAAAGCTTGTTGGAGCTGCGTGGCGAGGCCGCTCAGTGTCATCGGCAACTGGCTGTTCTTGGGAATCACCTTTACCGTCATCGGCAGCCCTGCCGGCGGCGTGGCGGGATTGCTCGTGCTCAGCGTGAGCCCGTAGTCCTTGTTCGGTATGGTGGTGTTGGCCACGGTGATGCCTACACCGGCCTGGGTAGTGCCGGCGTTTTGTGCCAGCGTGAGGCTGGTGTCATTGGCGATTGCAAGAATGCGGTATGGCGTGGTGTCGGCGCCGATGGTGATCCACTGGCCGAACTTCAACTCGGTGCTGAAGTGCGTGCCGGTGCCGATCACTTCGTTGCTGCCTGCCGTGACAGCCACATTGCCGGAAGCCATGGCCGTCGTACCGCAGATCGCGCTGGCGACACTGTAAGGCGTGATGCCTGTGCCTACGAGTCCGGTTTGTTCGATGCCCACGCCGATAAGGGCCTTGATTGCGCCGAGCTGCAGCGCGTTCGGCGTATCCATCTTGATCAGTTGTGAGCCGTTGTCCGGATCGTTGATGACGGTTTGCACCCAGTTGCTCAGGGTGTTGTCGTAGGCAACGGAAGGGAAGTATTCGACTGTACCGCCGGCCAGGTCGGTGATCGTCAGATTGAAGATCTTGTCATTCTTGCTGCCCGTGTCCGGATTCAGTCCGATGTAGTCGATGTCGATCATCAGATTGGCGTTCGCGGCGGTACCGCTGCTCAGTGCTTCGAAAGTGAAGGATTGAAACACCACGTTCGCAGCCGTGGCGCCGAGCGATGCAGCCGGTGTTCGCACGACATAGGCTTGCGCGCCGCCGTTCTGAAAGAACTGCTGCACCGCGTAGCTCACCTCGCTGTCGGAGGCGAGGCCGCCATACAAGCGCTCGTAATCGCCGAAACTGAAGATTTCCTGCGCCCTGTTGTCGATGCCGCTGTTGGTGTAACCCACGAAGGCGGTAATCGAAGTCGGCACGCCGGTGATGGGGTGGGAGGCGCTTTGCAGTTCCTGCACGTACACGCCGGGATAGCTATAGGACGTCGCCATAGTGGTTACCTTGCTGACGTTGGAACATGGTGAGGCCCAGGCCGTGAACAGACCTGGGAAGCGTATGTGGCAGGGAAGGTGAGCATGCGTTCAGTGCCTTGCCGTGGGGTCGGCATGGACGGCAATGAAACGGTCCAGGCGCGCGTCGCCCTCGGCATCGATGGACACGCGCCGATAGCGCACATGCCCATCCGCAGCGCGCACCGTTTCGAGGACGCCCGCCTCCTGCAGCAGCGCTATCGCGCGCCCCACCACATCGACCGATACGGACGCAAACCCTAGCCACCATTGCGCAATGCCCTCCTTGGTATCCCCTGCGAGCGGATTGGCGCGCAGATAACGGGCAAGGCGACACGCCGCATGCGACACCGCACCGGGGTCACTGGGCTGTTCCTCACCATTCATGGCTAACTGCGGGCAAGGACAATGCCAAGCAGGTGTTTCACGCATGGGCCCGTTTCTAGGCGCATCGCATCATGGCCTCAGAGCCTAGGGTGGACAGTTTTGTCCACTTGGCAGAGGCGTCGATCTATGCCAACACGAGCCATCGTGCGCCCTATGGCTACGTGGGCGAATTTGTCCTGGCTCGAGGGCATTTTGTCCTATGAGTAATGCGAGACGTTGCCCGCCTGTCGTTGCAGGGTTTGAATCACGGCGCATTCCAAGCGTTATCACGCAGGCGATGGCCTCAGTGCGCCAGCGTTGCCTAGAAGATCGTGGATATGGCGGACCAGAAACGCTCGCAGCTATCGCCGCAAGGCGATCAGGTCAAGTTACGTGGGTAGCGAAGCAAGTGTCCGCAAACGCGCCGCCCATCCTTTCCGCGACGTTGTTCGGCGGTCAATACGCCAAGATCTCCCCCCATAAGTAATGGTTGGCTTGGCAAGTCCAATGATTGCGCAGCGGCCTGCTGCGTCGTGAGCAATGGTCGCCCCATCTTGGGGGCACGAACGCGAGGACGCCAAACAAGCAAGATGTTGTTACGTTGCCGGAAGCTCCCGGCGTTGCAGTAAACATGCGGGGGGTAAACGCCGGCACGTCCTTTCAGTCGATTCCTTGATGGGCGAGCCACACTGCGTGATCGCCAGGTGTATCGATGTCGAAGGCGGCGGCAGGAAGGTCGTGAACATCCACGCAGTCGAAATAACGTTCGATCAATCGCTGGGCGCCTTTTTGGCCTTGCAGCGAGGCCAGCTCTTCAAAGTAATCCCGAGGGAACAGGCAAGGCGGTCCAAGGTGGCCGTTGAACTGTGCCGCGTGGATGTGTCCGGGTGCAGTGGCGTGTGCTTCGATCATGCCTTTCAGGTGCGCTGCCCGGATGCCGGGCTGGTCGGCCAGCAGCACGACAAGTGCATCTGGCGCGGCCTCCCTCGCGACGGCGGTTCTGACACCTAGCCCCAGCGATCCACCCATGCCTGTTGTCCAGTCGGGGTTCTCGACGACTTGTACGGGCAAGCCGGCCAAGCATGGCCTGACCGCGTCAGCATAGGCACCGATCACTACGACCACTGGAGAGAGACCAGCGTGGAGCGCAGTCATGGCGGCACGGCGCACCATGGGAATGCCTTCGATGGCCAGGGTTTGCTTGGCCGCACCGAAGCGGCTGGCGTTTCCCGCCGCGAGCAAGACGGCGGCTATGCGCTGTCCCTGGCTGTTCATGGATGTATCGGGGTTTGCGAGTGGGATAGTGGCCCGCCGTCTCTGCCGTTGCGTACGGCCAGGATTTCCGCGGCTACCGCCAGGGCAATTTCATGCGGCGTTTCCGAGCCCACGTCCAGCCCCGCGGGCGCATGCAATCGCATCTGTGTATCCGGGAATGCCTCTCGCACGCGCGCAGTTCGCTGGCGCGATCCAATCACCCCCAGATAGCCGACCGGCGTCGCCAGCAGGGCTTCGAGGTAGGCCAGATCACGTTCCAGACGATGCGTCATCACCACGGCCGACGTCGCGCTATCCAGCGGCACTTGCGCCGCGAGTGCCCGGGGCGAAGCGTTGATGAGGCGAATGCCATCGGCCACGTCGGTAGTCTCATGCGTGTAGTCAACCCGCGTGGTTTGCCAGCCCAGTCGCACCGACAATTCGGCGAGCGATCGCGCGCTGGCACCATCGCCAACGATGACCAGTGCGTGCAGCGGTGGCTGCGATTCGACGAGGATGTCGTAGCGTTTCCCGTTCATCGCCACATGCCTGGTGACTGCCGCGCTTGTCGGGGGCGCAAGGGTTTGGGACAACTCGGAGGCGATTCGATCGCGAAAGGACGCGTCCTCGATATTGCTCCAGTGGATCCCATCGCCATGCAGCAGTCGAAGCGGGCGAGGGGCGAGGATCTGCCCATCCACCGCATAAACGGTGGCCATGGCACCGGCGACGCGGCGCGCATGCATGTGCGCGACGGACTCGAGGAAGTCCAGGTCAGCCGGCTCTCGTAGCGGCTCGATGAGTACTTCCAGTTCGCCGCCGCAGCCGGTTTCAAGCATCACGTCCAGGTTTGCGTGGCGCCCATACTCCACCAGCGCCGGCTGGCCATGGGCGATCACCCGCCGCGCGCGAAGTGCGATGTCCCGCTGCGGACATCCACCGGACAACTCGCACACCATGTGACCGTCGGGAAGCACCAGCATGCTCGCGCCGGCACGTCGGAAGGTGGATCCGCGCGTCCGCGTGATGGTGACCAGTGCCGCACCCTCCCGATCGGGTCCCAGGTTAAGTGCCTGGACCGCGCGGTAAAGCGGCTCAAACTCTTGGGCGACGTTCATGATGCGAGGCCAAGAAGGGGGCGGTTGCCATGTTCGGTCAAAAGGCCCGGCCAATGCCAGCGGCAGCACGTGGCCCCGATCGGGCCCAGGGACGGTGCCGGCGGGGGGGCGCCGGCGGCGCGACGACCTCTGGCCTTCACTTGTCTTTTCTTTCCGCTGGAGGAAGATTCAAACCTGTTCTCAACCCCGCGCGGGGCATGCCGCGTGGTGATGACGGTATTCCAATAAGGCATGGCCTCGGTTCCCGGATGCCAACTCCGGGCGGGTCGCGGCGACACGACCTCGCAGGGAGACCCGCATGATCGTCCTTTCTATCAATGGTCAGGATTCGCAGGTCGAGGTGCCCGAAGACATGCCCCTGTTGTGGGTGTTGCGCGATGTCATTGGCCTGACCGGCACCAAGTTCGGATGCGGTATTGCGCAGTGCGGCGCGTGCACCGTGCATCTGGACGGCCAGCCGGTTCGCTCCTGTGTGTTGCCGGTGAGCGGTGCGATAAACAAGAAGATCACGACCATCGAAGGCATCGGCGCCACGGATATCGGCAAGCGCATGCAGCAGGCATGGCTTGGCATCGAAGTGGCGCAATGTGGCTACTGCCAGTCGGGCCAGATCATGTCGGCAACGGCCTTGCTCGCGCAGACGCCGCAACCGACGGATACGGACATTGACAGGGCCATGTCCGGCAACCTGTGTCGCTGCGGCACCTATGTCCGCATACGCGCAGCCATCAAGCAGGCCGCAACGGGACAAATCACCCTGCCACAGACCATCGCCTGAGATCGGGCGACCTTGCTGCGGCGACGCCGTTACGGACACGAGATACCGACCGAGAGCTAAGCCATGGCTATCCGCGTTACCCCTGTTGAGGACGGCGATGGTCCGCTGAACCCGTCCCGCCGAGAGCTGATCAAGCGTGGCGGACTGGTGGTGGCTTTCATCTGGCTGAGTGGCCCCATGCGCGCCTGGGGAATGGCGGAGACGGCGCGAATCGACCAGGGTCAGCCGCAGTTTGCGCCCAACGCCTTCGTGCGCGTCGGCAACGATGGCAGCGTGCAACTGGTGATGCCAAGCATCGAGATGGGGCAGGGCGCGTATACGGGCCAGGCCACCTTGCTGGCCGAGGAGCTGGACGTGGGGCTCGACCAGATCACCGTCGAACATGCGCCACCCAATCGCAAACTCTATTCCAATCCCATGCTGGGCGAGCAGGCGACGGGTGGTTCAACCACCATTCGCTATTGCTGGTCGACCCTGCGAAACGCGGGCGCCGCGGCGCGCTATTTGCTGGTAAGCGCTGCAGCCCAGCACTGGAAGGTGGACCCTTCGCAATGCACGGTGGCGCGCGGTGTCGTCACCCATGCGCCTAGTGGTCGCACGCTGCGCTACGCCGAACTGGCGGATGCAGCGGCGCAGGTGACTCCTCCCGACAAGGCACCTTTGAAAAGCCCGAGCGATTTCCAGCTCATCGGCAAGCCACTGCGTCGCGTGGATACGCCAGGCAAGGTGGATGGCAGCCTGCCGTTCGGCATCGACATCCGCGTACCGGGCATGAAGGTGGCCACGGTGCAGGCCTGCCCGACGTTTGGCGGGCGGCTGGTCTCGGTGGACGATACGCGCGCCCGCGCCGTGCCTGGCGTGCTCGCGGTGGTGAAGCTGGACAATGCCGTGGCGGTGATCGGCGAACACTTCTGGGCCGCCAGGCAGGGCCTGGACGCGCTGGACATTCACTGGGATCGCGGTGCCAACGGCAAGCTGACCACCGAGCAGTTGTTCAAGGACCTGGCCGAGGCTTCCGAGCACGGCACGCCCATCGTGGGGCGCGATGTCGGACACGTCGACGGCGTCAGCGGCAAACTGGTTTCCGCCACCTACCAGTTGCCGATGCTAGCGCACGCGACCATGGAGCCGATCAACACCGTGGTCCACGTGCGGCCCGATGCCTGCGAGATCTGGGTGGGCTCGCAGGTGCCTGCGCGCTGTGTCGATGTCGCCACCAAGATCACCGGCCTGCCGGCCGAGCGCATCGTGGTGCACAACCAGTACATGGGCGGCGGATTCGGACGACGCCTGTTCGAGGACTCCGTCGAGCAGGCCGTGGCCATCGCCAAGCAGGTGGATTACCCCGTCAAGGTGATCTGGACCCGCGAAGAGGACATCGCGCAGGACCGCTACCGTCCCGCCTATTACGACCGAATTTCCTCCACGCTCGATGGCCAGGGTAAACCCGTGGCATGGACCCATCGCACCACCGGGGCGTCGGTGTTGGCGACATTCGCTCCTTCGGCCATGGGCAAGAACGGACTCGATCCGGACCTGGTGGAGTGCGCGGCGGACCTTCCCTACGAAATGCCGAACATGCGCGTGGAATGGGTGCGGCATGACATGCCCTCCGGCTTGGCGGTCGGCTGGTGGCGTGGTGTGGGGTCGACGCATAACGTGTTCGTCGTCGAGAGCTTTGTCGACGAGCTGGCGCATGCTGCGGGCAAGGACCCGGTTGCCTTTAGAAAATCCATGCTCGGCGACAACCCGCGCGCCCTCGCCGTGCTGGAGCTGGCGACGCAGAAAGCGGGTTGGGGGCAGGGCGCGCTGCCACCGCGACACGGGCGCGGCGTGGCACTGGCCGCACCGTTTGGCAGCTACCTTTGCGTCGTCGTGGACGTGGAGGTATCGCCGCAAGGCGAGATCAGCTTGCGGCGCGCGGTGACAGCCGTCGATTGCGGCATGGTGGTGAACCCGAACACGGTGGAAGCGCAGATTCAGGGCGGACTCGTGTTTGGCTGGAGTGCGGCGCTCTACAGCGGCATTACTTTGAAGGACGGCGCGGTGGAACAGCGCAACTTCAACGACTACCGCGTGATGCGACTCAACCAGACGCCGCCGATGGAGGTGCACATTGTCCACAGCAAGGAGCAGCCGGGGGGCATCGGCGAAACCGCCACGGTCATGGCCATGCCTAGCCTGTTGAACGCCGTCTTTGCGGCGACTGGCGTGCGCCTAAGGACCCTGCCTATCGACAGGTCGGCGCTGGTGTCGGACAACAACGCGCTTAAGGCCGCCTTGTCCGCAGCAACGCCGCTCGATATTCCCAGCGATGTTGCCTCGGTGGCGAGGATGCTCGTATGAAGATCGGTCGTCTCATCGGCGTGCTCGTCATCCTGGTCCTGCTGGGTGTGCTCGGCTTCGGCGCCTACGCCTTGATCACCGTGCGTAACGGCGGGGAGGATCAGGCGCTTCAACCCGCCAGCGCCGGTGCCCCGGCCAGCATCACCGACACGCTGGCGCGGGGTGAATACCTGGCGCGCGCAGCCGATTGCGCGGCTTGCCATACAGTGCCCGGCGGCCAGCCCTATGCCGGTGGCGTGGCCTTCAAGCTGCCCATGGGAACCCTCTATTCCAGCAACATCACCGCCGATAAAGAAACCGGTATTGGCAGCTGGAGCGACGACGATTTCGTGCGCGCCTTGCATGCAGGCGTGAACAAGCAAGGCCGGCCGCTGTATCCCGCTTTTCCCTACACGTCGTACACGGCGCTGAGTCGCGAGGACATTCTGGCCATCAAGGCCTATTTGTTCAGCCTTCCCACGGTTCACGCGCCGGCGCGCAGCAACGACCTTTCATTCCCTTACAACCACCGCTGGGCGATCAGCTTCTGGAATGCGTTGTTCCTTAAGAAGCAGCGTTTTGTGCAGGATCAGGGCAAATCCGCCGCCTGGAATCGCGGCGCCTACCTGGCCACGGCGCTTGGTCATTGCAGCGAATGCCACACGCCAAGAAACCGTGCCTTTGCGCTAAAGACCGACGAGAACCTGGGGGGCGCCGAATTGCAGGGCTGGATGGCCTACAACATCACCTCGGACAAGGATCACGGTATCGGTGCATGGAGCGACCAGGAGCTGACCGACTATCTGACCAAAGGTCATGCAGCAGGACGCGGCACCGCTTCCGGGCCCATGGGCGAAGTGATCGAGAACAGCCTGCAATACCTGACGTCGGAGGACATATCCGCCCTCGTCGCCTACCTGCGCGAAGTGAAGCCGCAGCAGGGCGGCGCCGCCGTTCCGGCGATGGCTGCCGCGGCCGCGCCCAGCGGATCGGCGAATGGCACGCCCGGCCTCGGCGAACAGTTGTTCGTAGGCGCGTGCGCGGGTTGCCATCTCGACAATGGGCAAGGCCGGCAAACCGACTATGCCTCACTCGCTGGTCTGCGCTCCGTCCGGGATCCTCATGCGACCAACCTTACCCAGGTGATCCTGCATGGGTCGCAGCTTCGTGTCGGCGCCCAGCATGTCTTCATGCCATCGTTTGGTCGTGCGTATTCCGATGCCGAGATTGCCGCCTTGTCGAACTACGTCGTCAATCACTTCGGTGGCCAGCAAGGCGCGCTTAGCGTGGACGACGTGGCGAAGCGCAGATGATGCGCGTCCATGCGTAGCGCGTGTTGGGGGCGTTGGCCGTTGGCTTGCGCGGTCATGGTCATCTTGATCATGGTCAAGTTGCGGACCCTTGTCTGACAAGCATGGGATCGAAATCACCTGTTGTGGCTTCGTCTGGGAGCGGTCAAATGAAGAAAAACTATTTTTCACCCCTGACCCCACGCGGACTCTCCAATATTTCACCGCCACCACCCTGGCACTACGCCGGAGATTTCCTGGTCATCGACTTCTGGGCGAAGCCGGAAGCCGTAAAGTCTGTGTTGCCCGCGGAGCTACAGGCCGACGACAAGGCCGATGGTCACGCACAGGCTTATTTCATCGACTGGCAATTCACCGGCGAGCACGACGAGTTCCTGGATCCGGCGCGCTACCAGTACAGGGAGTTCTTTATCCTTGTTGATGCCCTGTTTGATGCCAAGCCGGTGGCATTTTGCCCATATATCTTCGTCGACAATGACGCGGCGGTGGCACGTGGATGGGTGCAGGGCTTTCCGAAGCGACTGGGCCAGGTTTCCCAGACCCGCACTTTTGCGGCGCCTGGTGCCGCATGCCCCAAGATCGCAGCTGGAGGGCGATTTGGTGCAACGGCGTCGACCTGTGGGCAGCGCATTGCACGAGGTACCGTTACCCTCGAAAAGGCCGTTAGCGATCTCGCCGTCTTAGGTTCGCGCCCCACGCTCAATATGCGCCATTTTCCGCGGCTGGCAGCGGGCCAGTGGGAGCGCCCGGCCGTCCACGAACTCGTCGAATCCATCATGGATAACTTCAAGATTGCCGATGCGTGGATGGGCAAAGGTGAGCTGACCCTGCCTGAGTGCGAAAACGAAGAGCTGTCTGAGCTTGCGCCGGTGCGGTGCGGCAGCGGTTATCGCATGTCGGTGTCCTATGACGTGACCGATCTGAAGACGCTTGTCGATCATTCGGCGGCCGCAAAGTAATCAAGCCTCGCGCGGCCCAGGGCCCTTTTGTAGCAGTCGGAATGATGTCTAACCGACGAGCGACATCAGGAAGGCGTGGCGTACGGTCGAGGCCAGCACCCAACGAGATTTTCACTGCCGGCCAGGACGCGCGCCTCATCGATCATCTGGTCGAGATGTTTCAGCAGCATCGCCGTGCGGAGCGCTTTGCGGGAAGTCGAGCCCCTGATGGCGCGTGATGTTTGGGTGGCCTCGACATCCATGCTTGTGCAGCGGGCACAAACATGGGTGGTATGCCAGGGATCGACGAAGCCTAAATTGCCTATCGACCGATGATGGTCTTTGGCTCCAGGTAAGCCTCCAAGCCGAAGACGCCGTATTCGCGGCCGAGACCGGATTGCTTGAAACCACCGAACGGCGCCCTGGGTTCGTGGGCGAGCGTGTTGACCATGACGCGGCCCGCATCGATGCGCGCTGCGACGCGCGCGCCGCGTTCAGCACTTGTGGTCACCACGTACGCCGACAAGCCATAGGTCGTGTCATTCGCGATGGCCACGGCTTCATCTTCATCGCTGTACGGGATGATCGACAGCACCGGCCCGAAGATCTCCTCACGGGCGATGGCCATGTCGTTGCGCACGTCCGTGAACAGGGTAGGGCGCACGAGCCAGCCGCGCTCACGGCCACCTGGACGACCCTCGCCACCGGCCAGCAGCCGCGCACCCTCTTCGATGCCCTTGCGGATGTAGCCTTGCACGCGTTCCCACTGCTTGCGGCTGACCATGGGTCCAACGGCGGTATCGGGATGCGTCGGATCACCGGCGATGGTGGCTTCCACAGCAGCCATGGCGAGTGCCTCGAACTCGGCCAGCCGGGCACGCGGCACCAGGATACGCGTGCCGGCGATGCAAGCCTGTCCACTGTTCATGAAGCCTGCCTGGATCGCCAGCGGCACGGCGGTGGTGAAGTCGGCGTCATCGAGAATGATCGTGGGCGATTTGCCACCCAGCTCCAATGTCACACGCTTGATGTCATCGGCAGCGGCGCGCAGGATGCTCTTGCCCACGGCGGTGGAGCCGGTGAAGGAGATTTTGCGCACGTCGGGACTTTCCACGATAGCCGCACCCACGACGTCGCCGCGGCCGGTCACGATGTTGAACACGCCCGCCGGCGCGCCGGCCTCGTGCAGGGCCTCCGTCATCACACGCGTTTGCAGCGCGCTCATCTCGCTGGGCTTGAGCACCGCTGTGCACCCAGCAGCCAATGCGGCGGCAAGTTTGCTGCCGATGAAACCGGCGTTGCTGTTCCACGGCGTGATCAGGCCCACGACACCCACGGGCTGCATGACGACGCGTGCCGTCCCGAGGCTGCGCTCGAAGTCGTAGGCCTCCATGGCCTCGATGGCGTCGAGGAAGACCTGGGCGGCGTGCTGCACCATCCAGCGCGAGCGCGATGCCGGAGCCCCGTACTCCTGCACGATGGCGGCGAACAGTTCGTCCTCACGCGCGACGACGGCCGCATGCATGCGCCGCAACAGGGCGGCGCGTTCCGACAACGTTGTGCGTGACCACGCGGGGAGGGCGCGTTTGGCGGCGGCGATGGCTCGGCGGGCGTCGTCGGCGTCGGCGAGGCGGACGGTGCCGATCACGCCCTCGGTCGCCGGGTTGAACAGTTCGAAGTCTTCCTCGCCGTGTGGGGTGACGAAGGCGCCGTCGATATAGATCTGGTCGATGCGATGCATGGCGGTTCTCCTTGAGAAGGTATCCGCAAGGATGTGGGCTGCTCATTGCCCTGATAAGCTGTACAAAACCGAATGCGTTGTTAAGTGGAGACGGATAATGCGCAGTGGTCTCACCGAACTCGAGGCGGTGCTGGCGGTGACCAGGCTGGGCAGCTTCCGCGCAGCCGCGGCGGAACTGGAAATGTCGACGTCGGCTTTGAGCCAATCTGTGGCCGCGCTGGAGGCGCGCATCGGCACGCGGCTGTTCCATCGCACGACGCGCAGCGTGCGCCTTACCGAGGCAGGCGAACGTTTTGTGTCGGACGTGGCGCCGGCCGTGGCCGGTATACGCGGGGCCATGGAGCGGGCGGGCGAATCGGCCGACGAACCCATCGGCAGCCTGCGCCTGAATACGTCGGTGGGTGCGGCTAGGCGCCTGATGAAGCCGCTGCTGATTCCGTACATGCAGCGCTATCCGCGCGTCGAGCTGGAGCTTGTCACCGAAGCGCGCATGATCGATATCGTCCGCGAAGGGTACGACGCCGGCTTCCGCACCCAGGACGTGATTCCCGGCGACATGGTGGCGGTGCCAACGGGGCCGCAGATTCGGCATGCCGTCGTTGGGTCACCCGATTATTTCGCCAGGCACGGTCGGCCGCGTCATCCGGGTGACTTGACCAGCCATGTCTCGATCCGTGCGCGCATGCCCGCGGGCCATATCTATCATTGGGAATTTGAACGTCACGGCGAGACCCTGACGGTCGCCGTGCCCGGTGTTGTTACGCTGGACGAACCCCACCTGCTGCGCGAGGCCGCCTTGGCTGGGCTGGGTGTTATCTATTTGAGCGAGTTTGACGCCGAGGCCGATCTCGCCGCCGGGCGCCTGGAACGCGTATTGGAAGACTGGACCCCGCCATTCGAGCGGCTTGCCCTGTATTACCCGGGTCGCCGTCACGTGCCAGCGCCACTGCGTGCGCTCGTGGAGCTGATCAAGGAAATCGGCTAGCGCAAGCGACGCGCCGGCGCGCGGGCGCCGGCACTTCTGTTGGACGCATCACGATCGAACTTGGCGAGATCGGGGAAGCCCCCTTGGCTTCGTTTGGTTTGGCGTGGGGCTGATCTGCCCAGTGGGAGAGCAAGATCCCGCGCGAACGGTCGTTGGCATCAATGCATGAAACCTTGACTGCCGATGCAGGAGAATGGTCGCCCGTTGATGTTCGGATTCGAGATATCGCGTGCGAACACGACAGTCAGTCCTATGCAAAATCGATGTTCCACGCCATCGAGCATGCGCGGAGGCCCGCGCCATCGAGCCCAAGTCACCATAGTTGCCCTGAGCTCGCAGACAGATTTCTTTGCCGCATGTCTTCAATGGCTTAGATCGGGAGTCCGCCATGGCAAGCAAGCAAAGCACCGTCAACCATACGCAGCGCATGAAGATCGGCGACTTCCTTCTCCGACGTCTCGAAGAAGCCGGCATCCGTCACTTGTTCGGCCTGCCCGGCGACTACAACCTCACGTTGCTGCAACAGCTCTACGACGCCGGCAAGCTGACATGGATCGGCACCACCGGTGAGCTGACCGCCTCCTATGCAGCGGATGGCTATGCTCGCCTGAACGGGCTCGGCGCCTTGCTCGTCACCAACGGAGTTGGCGCGCTGAGCGCGCTCAACGGAGTCGCCGGCTCATGTGCAGAACACGTCCCGGTCATCTGCATCAGCGGCTCGATACCGCTCAGGTCCATCGACCGCGGGCTTGGCATGCACCACACCATGGCTGATGGAGGTTTTGACCATTTCCTTCATGCGTACTCGCATGTGACGGCGGCGCAGGCCAGGATCACCCCGCGCAACGCGGTGGTCGAGATTGATCGCCTGATCCTCACCGCATGGCGCGAGAAGCTTCCGGTGTACATGGAGTTTCCATCAGACATTGCTTATCTCGACATCGAAGTTCCCACGACGCCGCTCGTTCTGGCGGATCCGCCCAGTGATCCCGAACGACTGCGTTCGTGTATCGCGGCCGTGGCTGAACGGCTGTCCGCCGCGAAGTCGCCCGCGGTCCTGGTGGATGCGGATGCCGACCGTTTCGGTGTCGCTCCCATGCTCATGGAGTTGGCTGAAAAAATGCGGGCGCCCGTGGCCGTGATCAACGCAGCCAAGGGCGTCATCGACGAGTCCTTTGCCCATTACGTCGGCATCTACGGTGGCAAGTCGAGCGAGCCAGGAGTGCGCGAGACGATTGAGAACAGCGACTGCCTGCTTGCTGTCGGCTACCGCCCGATCGAGGTGACGACCGGGGATTTCACGGCCTCGCTACCCGTCAACACGATCCACGCTCGCGGGCACTCGATCGACGTCGGCAACGACAACTATCAGGCGGTGACGCTCAAGGAAGTCCTCCACGGCGTCATCGACGCGGTCCGTCAAGTCAACAAGCGCACTCCGCGCGCAGTTGCGGCAGCCGCGCCGAGCACGCGCGCCGACGATACCGCCAAGCTGACTCAGGCCACCTATTGGCAGGCCATTCAGGGCTACCTGCGCCCCGGTGATGTCCTGTACGTCGACAATGGCACGTCCTTTTCCCTGCTTGGCCTCAAGCTCCCGCCTAAGTGCACCTTCATTGGGTCGATCAACTGGGGGTCGATCGGCTATTCGGTCGGAGCCTTGCTTGGCGCATTGACCGCGGCGCCCGATCGTCGTCACCTGCTGCTCATTGGCGACGGCTCGTTCCAGGTCACGGCGCAGGAGCTATCCACCATACTGCGGCACGACCACAAGCCGGTGATCTCGCTGATCAACAACGGCGGATACACGATCGAACGCGGCTATATAGGCAAGACCGAGACGTACAACGACATTGCCAACTGGTCCTATGCCGATCTGCCGAAAGTGCTTCGCCCTGGCACCAGGGCACGATCGTTTGTGGTGAAGACTGGCGGAGACCTGAAAAAGGCCCTTGGCACAGCAAACGACCGGCTGATCTTCATCGAATCGATGATGGACTCCTGTGACGCTCCCGCACCGATCTTGAGGAGCAGTAACCTGGGTGCCGAGCTCGACTACGGGCCGACCGGCCCGCAACACCGCGCAGGCCTGCAGCTTCGGCCCACTACCGCGGAGACAAGGGTATGACGGAGAGCCATGGCATCCACGGCACCGCCGAAATCGCCGCGGGTGCGACCTTGATCGCGTTTTTTCACCGCAGGTCTGCAAATCGAGGCAACCGACGTCGGGCTGAACTTGGAATGCTTGCGATGGTGGTGGAGTGCCGCGGCAGCGGCATCCAAGTGAGCTCAAGCGACAGGTGCACACCGGCTCTCATTTCGATAGCTTGTCGACGACTTCTTTCGTCGAGAGAATGGCGTTCGCGTAAGCAGGCATATTGAATTCGAGAGACGCGTCCATCTCCGCGTGGCCAAAGCTGCCAATGGCATCCTTGACGACCGTTACCTCGTAACCCAATTCAGCGGCGAAACGCAATGTCGATTCGATGCAGGTGTTGGCGCGCATGCCGATGAGGATGAGCTTGCGTAACCCGTGCTTCTTGAGCTGAAGGTCGAGATCGGTGTTGGCAAATCCACTGGACATCCAATGTTCCAGCGCGACCACGTCGCCAGGCAACGGTACGAAGTCCGGGTGAAAACTGCCGCCCCAGGTACCGTCCGCGAACACGCGATTCCCGTATGCGCTGGCCTGCACCGGTGGCATCGTCTTCCAGTGAAGATGCCTATCGCTGTCACGCCAGCGGTGATGGGGCGCAATGAAGACCTTGATTCCCCGCGACCGCGCAGCAGCGAGAACCTGGCGCATATGCTCAACGACATGGAAGGACGCCAGCGTCTCACGACTGAGCTGGTAGAGCTTGCCGCCTTCGGACAGGAAGTCGTTATAGGGGTCGACGATGAGTAAGCCCGTCAAGTCGGGCTCGTAGGTTGTCTCAGCCATGGTCCACTCCCGTTCGATGGCTCCGACCCGGGCCGCTGCGTAGGGATGCGCCGGTGTAATCCATCATCAGCCCAGGCTTTGATGGAGGAACTGGTAAGTCCTGGTGTGGGCCAGTGATGCCGCGGCCGGGTCATAGTGTGCCCCACCGTGCCGGGAGAAGGCGTGACGTTGTCCCGGATAGCTATGGACCGTCGCATTCGGTTTGCCGGCTAGTGCCTGCTTGATCGCTGCTTGGGCGGACTTTGAAATGAACTCGTCTTCCTCGCCCAAATGCATCAAAAGGGGTGCACGAAGTCCACCGGACTCCCCGAGGTATTTGTCGGTGTCGGCGCCATGATAGGCGACCGCGGCATCAATATCGGAACGTGCGGCAGTCAGAAACACCATGAGCGCGCCGAGGCAATAACCGAGAATGCCTACCTTGCCGTTGCTTTCGGGGAGCTTGGCGACGGCCTTTATCGTGTCCTCGATGTCTCTGACGCCGGCATCCCGATCGTAGGCCTGATAGAGACGAAGCCCGTGTTGCCAGTCATCCTCGGAGGTCACGCTCAGGCTCAAGCCGGGTTCCTGGCGCCAGAACAAGTCGGGTGCCACGGCAAGAAAGCCCTGTTCGGCCAGTTCATCGCAGGCCGCGCGAATGTCGGCGTTGACGCCGAACAACTCCTGCAGAACGACGATGGCCGGGGCCGGCGACGCCTTGGGCCGCGCAACGTAAGCCGTGAATTCACCATCACGGCCCTTTATGATGAAGTGATCATTCATCGTATTCTCCTGACTGAGCAGTCTTTGCCTGGACCCCGGCAGAGGCCCTCATGTTGAGCGGAGGAGCGTGGCTGGATAGTGCCGAGGCCACGCATGTCCCAATGCGTGGCCTTCGCGACCTTCATTCGCTGATCTTCGCCACGGGGCGCGGATTGCTCGATGCCGAGGCTGCTGCTTCCTCGATGAGCTTCGCCGTTTCCTTCGGATGTGAAATATAGGCGACATGGCTCGAATTCACTTCGATCGTCTTGGCCTTCATGCGCTTGGCCATCATGCGCTCCTGGTCAGGGTTGATCGAGCGATCCTGCGTGGCCACCATGTACCAGCTCGGCTTGGTCTTCCATGCGGGTGATGTGATCGGCGAGGTGAACGAGTCCTTCGAAATCAGCACCTGCGACTCCGCCATGAAATCAACCTGGGGCGAGGGAACGTCCGCGGCGAAATCGGCGGCGAACGCGGCTGGGTCAATGTAGAAGTAGCCATCATCAGTGGCTTTGATCCCCTTGGTGGCGGGTGGTAGCGCCTGCTCGATCGCGGCGGCGCTTTCGCCTGCATCCGGCCCGAACGCTGCGATGTAGACCAGCGCGGCAACCTTGGGATCATTGCCGGCCTCGGTGATGACGGCGCCACCGTAGCTGTGACCCACGAGAACCACCGGACCGGGCTGGCGGTCGATCACGGCCTTGGTGAACTTGACGTCTTCGGCAAACGACGTCTCGGGATGCTGGACTACTGCCACCGAGTAGCCGTCCTTCCTGAGGATGTTGGCCACGGGTTCCCAGCCGGAGCCGTCGGCAAAGGCGCCGTGCACCAGAACCACATGCTTGATGCCGGCAGGTGGGGCGGCCGCAGCCGTCATGGCCATTCCACCAAGTGTCGCGAGTAGCAGTGGCTTTGCGGCGAGTTTCCAAATGGACCTTTCAGATCGTGTGGCCATGTCGGCTCTCCTGGCTGGGTTGGCATAACGAACGGGCTTGGCGGCTCAATGGCCCCAACTGACAAGCAAGTCGTGTGATTGATGTCGGCATCGCAAGGCGATCCTTTGCTTTCCCTCTGGCTCAACTCCGGACAAACGCCAGGAGGTCTGCATTGATTGTGTCCGCATGGGTGGTAGGCATTCCGTGAGGAAACCCTGGATACGATTTCAAGGTGCCTTTCCTGAGTAGTGCCACGGACTGCTTTCCGGTGGCGGCGAACGGAGCAATCTGGTCGTCCTCGCCGTGCATCACGAGCACGGGGATGTCGATGGCTGCCAGATCGTCATAGAACTCGGATTCAGAGAAGGCCTTGATGCAGTCGTACTGGGCCTTGATTCCTCCCATCATTCCCTGTCGCCACCAGTTTTGGCGAATACCCTCGGAAACGACCGCACCGGGTCGGTTGTATCCATAAAAGGGAAGGGTGATGTCCAGATAGAATTGCGAGCGGTGAGCCGCGGTACCGTCGCGGATGCCATCGATCACTTCCTTGGGAACGCCCTGGGGATTCTTGACTGATTGCATCAGCCCGGGCGGAATGGCGCTGATGATCACCGCCTTGACGGCGCGTCCGTTCGCATGGCGCGCCACGTACCGGATGACCTCGCCACCGCCCGTCGAATGCCCGATGTGAATGGCGTTCCTGAGATCCAGTGCATCCGCGAGTTCGGCCACGTCGGCGGCATAGGTGTCCATGTCGTTGCCGTTTAACGTCTGCGTCGAGCGTCCATGGCCTCGTCGATCATGGGCAATGACGCGAAAGCCCTGGGCAAGGAAGAACATCATCTGGGCATCCCAGTCGTCCGCCGATAGTGGCCAGCCATGGTGGAAAACCAGGGGCTGCCCACCACCCCAGTCCTTGTAGAAGATCTTCGCGCCGTCACTGGTTGTAATGTACGCGCTACCGGCGTTTACTAACTTGGTGCCTTGCAGAGTCATACGCTTGCTCCGCTAAGTTGTAAGGGCTAGCCCTTTGGCGCCGCTTGTCCGGCAAGACCCTGGACGGCTACATGTCATGGCTGGACGGATGCCCTTCCTTGGAGCCAGATCGTCTTTGGGGAGATGAAGCGTATGCTCGGCAACAACGGCCAGCAACGGCCAGCAACGGCAGATTCAGACAAAAAGACCGGTTAAAACGGTCAAACCTGCAAGGCCTCAGTTGGAGGTCGGCATCGTGCTGGACGCCGGGACTTCAGCCACCGGACTGCATGGTCTTACCGAGCTCTTCACCTACGCCGGCCAGATGGCAGCCAGGCGCCAAGGGCAGGTCGCCTTGCCTTCCCTGCGCATCACCCATTGGAAGAGCGAGCCCGGTGGATCCTGCGTGACCTGTACATACGACAGCAGCGCAGAGGCCCATCACGACCTGGTCGTCCTGGTGCTCCCTGGAAACCTTCGGGCCACCCAGAGCCGTTCAAGAGATGAGGTGCTTATAGCGTGGCTGCGCGGGATGCATGCAAGGGGCGTGGTGATAGCCGCCGTTTGCGGTGGAGTCTTTATCCTTGCAAGGACGGGCTTGCTCGCGGGACGGCAGGCGACGACGCACTGGGCGCTGCATGACCAGTTCTCCCGTGAGTTTCCCGATGTCTTGGTCGAAACGGACCACATGGTTATCGACTACGGTGACGTGCTTACCGCGGGCGGCGTTCTTGCCTGGGCAGACCTTGGCCTGCGTCTCGTTGAACGACTGTTTGGGCCCGGCGTCATGTTGGATACGGCCCGCTACATGAACATCGACCCGCCGGGCCGAGAGCAGCGTTTCTATAGCGACTTTGATCCGAAGCTGAAGCATGGCGACAGCGCGATAGCAAGAGCCCAGGAGTGGCTGGCCGGTCAGAGGGAACGCGTAATATCGGTGACGGAGCTGGCGACACACGCATGCATGGAGCCGAGAACCTTCCTTCGGCGATTCACCAAGGCGACCGGCATGAAGCCGCTGGAGTATCAGCAAAGGCTACGCATATCGCGTGCGCGCGAATTGCTGGAATTTACGCGGGCAAGCGTCAACGAGATCGCCGCGACTATCGGTTACGAGGATGTCGACAACTTCCGTCGACAATTCCGGAGGTTCACTGGCTTGACGCCATCCGGCTATCGACAGCGCTTCGGCGCCGAAGCGCGTGAATCGTATGCGCCCCTTGTCACTGCCGCGGCGTCCTGAGACGTGTTGGCGGAGAAGTAAGGCCTCGCTGATGGCGCGACCATCGCAGCTACATTCTGAGTCTGATGGCGGTTGCGCGCAGCTATTTGGACCTGGAGTGCTGATGCAGGCACGCATTCGATGCATCGTCAAAAGCCCAATTGCGAGATGAAGGCGCGACCGGCCGGTCCGGGAAGCGCATCCTTGCGATAGACCACGTGCATGGGGATAAACACCTCGCGCGGCAGCCCCATCATGCTCTTCATCCAATCGAAAGTGGCATCGACGCCAGCTTTCGGCGGGACCTCCTCTAGCGGACATGCCGGGCGCCGGCGTTTGTCTTTCAGGGAGATGCCCGCATGGACGACAGTTGCGCAGGCGCGGTCACGCTGGCTGTGGTTTTGCCGCTGTTGGCCTGGTTCCAGCCGCCACCAAGGGCTTTGTAGAGATTGACCTGGTTGACGGCTTGGTCAAGCTTCAAGCTGACCAGTTTTTGCTGGTCGTTGTATAGCGAACGCTGCGCATCCTGGCTGGATATGTAGTCGTCGAGGCCTTCCTTGAAGCGTACCTGCGAGATCGCATAGACGCGTTGTGACTGGTCCACCAGTGCCTGCTGGGCCTTGAGCTCGGGCACGATATGGTCGCGGACGGCCAGCGCGTCGGCCACCTCGCGGAACGCCTCTTGCACCGTACCTTCATAGGCCGCCACGGCGCCGGTGTAACCGGCCTTGCTGGCAGCAAGGCCGTTCTTGTTCTTGCCCCAGTCCAGCAACGGCATCGAGCCGGAAGCCGCAGCGGTCCATGCCGCCGAGCCGGCGTGGAACAAGTTGGAAAGGCCGCCGCTCAACGTGCCCAGCACAGCGGTCAGCGCGATATTGGGAAAGAAGGCGGCGCGGGCGCGACCGATATCGGCGTTGGCGGCACGCAGCCGGTCTTCCGCAGCGACGATGTCGGGACGGCGGTCGAGCAGCGAGGACGGTAGCCCCGCCGGCACGTCGGTCAACAGCGGATCCTGCCATTGGCTTGGCGTGCCGTAGCTGGCAGGCAGCGGTTGGCCAATGAGCACGGCCATGGCATTGATGTCCTTGGCGATCCGGATTTGCACGTTTTCCACGTCTACCTGGGCGGCGTCTGCCTGGGTTTGCGATCGGCGCATGTCGAATTCCGACACGCCACCGTCGCCGTACGCCTTATTCATGACCTGGGCGTGCTGTTGCTGTGCGGCCAAGGTCTGTTGAGCCAGCTGCAGCAAGGCGCGATCGGCATTGAGCGAAAGATAGGCATTGGCCACTTCGCCGATCAAGGCAATGCGTGCAGCTTCGTATTCGGCCGCACTGGCATCGGCCAGCTTGCCCGACTCGTGGGCGATCGCTCGTTGATGGCCGAAGAAGTCCAGCTCATAGCTGGTCATGCCCGCTTGTACCTGATACGTATTGAACGTGGCCGCCTTGTCGTTGTTGTTCTGGACCGGGCCAAGCAAGCCGTTAGCTGGCTGCTGTGTCTGGGCAGGAAGGCGCTGCCGCCCGCCATAGGCTTGCAGATCAAGCTCCGGAAACAGGCTGGCACGTGCCACACCATAGTTGGCGCGTGCCTGGGTCATGTTGGCGGCGGCGACGCGCAAGTCACGGTTGTTGCCAAGGGCGATTTCAATCAGGCGTTGCAACGCCGGATCCCTGAAAAATTGATGCCAGTCCAGGTTCGCCACCGCGGTGTCGGCCCGTGTCTCTGCCGCTGACGGCGCGGCTTGCGTGGTGGGCGCGGCCGACGGGAAGCTGTTGGGGACAGGCATCCCGGGCCGTTGATAGGTCGGCTCCATCGAGCAGCCGGCCAGCAGGCAGCTGGCAAGGGCGGCAGAGCAGAGGAGTGGTTTCATGGCGATCTCCAGGATCATCGCGGAGGAAAGAGGGCAAAGCCCGCCATGCGCATCAGTTGCGCGAAGGCGCGTAGCGGCCGTGCCTTGACGGCGATGTTGTGTGGGGCATGACAAAAGATCAGTTTGATCAGGCGGTGCCGGGTTGCCTCATCCGGCTGGAAGCGCACGCACAAGCGGCGCTTGCTGAGCCGCACCACCTTGGCCGGAACCCAGCCGACTTCCGGCACCGACACTTCAAGTGCTTGGCCCGGCACGGGCATCACCGGGCTGTGACTCATGGCGGCACCATCGAGCGAGATGTCGATGAACTCGCTGGCTTGCACATGGTTACCTTGACGCCAGCGCGCGGCGCGCGCGAAGGGGAAGCGCTCTTCTTGCCGCAGTCGCGGCAGATCCACGCAGGCCACGATCGCGGCCAGGTCCAGTACCAGGGCGATCAGCGTCCATGCCAGGTTGAACACGACGCCGCCATTCATCTCTGCAGTCATCACGCTATTAACAGCGCCCGCCATCAGGCACAGCATGAGTACGATGAAGAAGCTGGCCAGTTTCCAGTGGACAACCACTTTGCTGCGATCAAGCCCCTTGGCGGTGACCTTGAAGGGGCGCCCGAATGGCTTGAAGCAAGCGGAAATCATGGTCATCGTCACGGCATAGGCCGCCACCAATTGGGTGACCTCGGTAAAGATCGGCAGCGTTTTTCGGTCGGTGATCCACGGGCCGTAGAGCCAGAATCCGACCAGTGCCGGCACGCCGTAATAAACGAACTGCTGCGGCGTGGTGTAGAACGCCGCGATGCCGAAGTACCAGTACAGCACCGGCGCGATCAGCATCAGCAGCAGGAAGGGCTTGCCGATCCAGTGCAGCATCCCGTGGATATAGTGCAGCCGGTCAACCAGGGGGTAGCCGGCACCGCGTAGCGGGCCATCCTTCAACAAGGCCACCTGCATGGTGCCCAGGCACCAGCGGCCGCGTTGGTTGATGTACTCGATCAGGCCCTCGGCGGACAAGCCCACGGAAAGACGCTCGTTGAGCCAGCGGGTGATCTGGCCGTTCCTGCGCAGCACGTAGGTGGTATGGATGTCTTCGCAAACACTGTCGGTAGGGAAGCCTCCGGCCTGGGTGATGGCGTTGCGCGACACCACGAACGACGTGCCGACACAAAAGGCCGAGTTCCAGGCATCGCGCGATGGCTGGAACACGTCGAAGAACACGCGTTGTTCGTCCACCCAGCTGTCGGTCGCACCCAGGTTGTGCTGGATCGGATCGGCGTTGTAGTAGAACTGTGGCGTCTGTACCAAGGCTACGTTGCGCTCGTCGAACAGGCCAAGGATGCGGTAGAGAATGTTCTTCTGCGGCGCGAAATCGGCGTCCAGCACCAGGATGTAGGGCGCGTTGGTGAGCTGCGCGGACAGCGTGAGCCCGTTGTTGAGATTGCCGGCCTTGGCGTGGCGGTTATCGGAGCGGCGCACGTAATGCACGCCCATGCGCGCGCAGTAATCGCGGAGCCAGTCGCGACGGGTGTCGTCCAGCACCCATACGTTGACATGCGGATAGTCGATGGCCTTCGCCGAGACGATGGTCTTCTCGAGGATCTGCAGGTCCTCGTTGTAGGTGGCAATGAACACATCCACCGCGGGGACGGCGGCTCCGGCGGCGCGCAGCCTCGCTTCACCGGCATCGGCGGATGGGCGTGAATCGCGCCGGCGCACCATCACCACGATGGTGGCCAGCGTGTAGACGATGGAAACCATCTCGAAGAAGAAGAATACGTAAGACCACACGCTGGCGAAGCCGTGGCTGGCATCAGGCAGGGTTTCCGTGCTGCGCCAGATGGCATAGCGCAGTAGCAGGACGCCCGCGAACGTACCGAAGACCAGTCGATGGAGCGACCGTTTCGGATTGGCCATGCACGCCATGCCTATGCCGAACAACACGGTCAGCGCCAGGAGCTGCAGCAGCTTCAGCTGATCGACGGGCAGGCTCATGGCGTGCCTTCCGAGCGCTCGATCGGACGACCGGTGAGTGGATTCCAGCCCTTGGCTGCCAAGGCCGCCCAGGCGGTCGCGCCCAGATGCGGCAGGTGGTAGTAGAAGAAGTCGGCATAGGTCGACGTGGGCCCAATGGCGAAGTCGGTGCCGATCCGCGGTTGCGGCGTGGCGTACAGCATGCCGCCGTCGCTGCGTTGCGCCAGGAGCAACTGCCAGACGGCGTCGGGTACCGGTTTGCCACTGGCTTGCAGCGCGGTGGCTACCTGCGCCGTGCCTTCGGTCCAGATCCCGTCGGGCTGACGGCGATAGCCGTAGCCTTCGCCGTAGCGATGTTGCGCATCGACCCATGACCAGACCTGGTTCCACGCGGCCGGCGGCGGAGTGAACGCCAGCAGCGGCCAGACCTGGGCGTCCAGCCCGGATTTGTCGCGCGAAAGCGTCTTGCCATCGTCCAGGGTGCCGACAAGGAAACGATGCTGCGTGTCGTCCCACATCGCATGAACGAAGCCGCCCGCGAGTTTCGCCTGCTGCGCTAGCGCTGGATCGCCGCTGTCGCGACCAGCCCAGGTGGCGGCGGCGTAGACGTCGATATTGTGTTCGGTAGCTTTCCAGTGCTGGACACGTTGGGCATTGTCATAACCGAAGAGCCCGCCTTCATAGCCCCCTGGCGGCGTGCCGCCAGAAGCGTGATCCTGGATCCAGCGCAGCTGCGCCAGGGCGCCATCCAGATAACGACGATCGTGACTGTGATCGTAGACGGTCAGGAGCAGCAAGGCGGCCCACGCGACATTACCGACGGCGGTGCCGACCTGATACGGGTCCTGGCTCCAGTAGTTGCCATGACTCTGCCAGTAGCCCGGCAGTTCGACCTTGTCGCCACTGGTTGGACCTGAGCGGTAGGCATTACGCAGTCGCCCATCCTTGAAGCCGGGATCGTGCGCAGCAGCAAGCAGCAGGGCATCGGCAATGCGGCGTGCCTGATCAGGGCTTCCGCAGGCGCTGAGGGCAATGCCGGCCAGAGCGTTGTCGTAGACGAACGCCACGTTTTCCAGCGCCTTGGTCGAGTCATCGCCTTGTTGCAGGGTAGGGTAGCTTGGCAACAGCATGGGACCGCTGCCGGGTTCTGCCGTCGCCGCCGAGCGCAAGGTGGCGCAACTGCTGGCGGCGAGCTGTTGCTGTAAAGCCCCGGCCGCGTTTGCATGCGCGGATGCAACCATCGTGACCATCAGGCCGACGCTAGCAACGTGACGCCATCGCATAGACATACCGTTCTCCTTCGATGCCAACTCAGCGCAAGCTCGCCATCACGCTGCGGCCAGGTGTGCAGGATTGCGGTGCGGTGTCGGCGGGGCTCGGGCTGTCCCATTGGGCAAGCGCGTAGACAGAGCCGTCTTCGGCATAGGGAAAGGGCGCGCTGTAGGCGTTCTGCATGGATTCGGTGGCCTTTGGCATCAGCTGCGTGATGTGCGCACTGCGTGGCCGGCTGGCCTCGCTGACGCGCACGTGCAGCTCAGTGCCGATATTCAGCCGTGATGTCATGCGAGCTGGGAACACCGCCACGACATCGGTTTTGCTGCAGTCGGTGGCGCGAACCAAGGTCGCTCCTGCGGCCACTTGCGTGCCAATCGGGGCGACCACCTCCTGTGCCTTGCCGGGTGCATAGGCCTTGACGGCATAGTCAGAGAGCGCTTGCACACGATCCTGCTCGTGCGTGATCAACTGGTTGAGATCGCCCATCTGATGGCTCATTGCATCGATCTGCGCCTGCTCTTCCTTGATGCTGTTCTGAATATCGGCGCGATGCTGCGCCAGTTGCGGCAACTGGCCGTTGCTGTCCTGGCCGGCGGAGACATACACGCCGCGTTGCGCAGCGGCGATACCTGCGCTGACGCTTTGAGCGTTCTTGTCCAATGCATCGGCTTCCTTGCGGGCGGTATCGGCATCTGACCGCGCGGCAGCTACCGTAGCCGCGCTGATGGCGCCGTCACGTTCCAGGGCCATGGCGCGTGCATATTTGGCGTCGAGGGCTTCCAGTTTGGCGTTGGTCGCTTCCTGCTGCGCCTGCACCGATTCGTAGGAGCTTTTGAGCTGGGTCAAGCTTGCCTGTTGGTATTTTTCATATTGCCCATTGGTGTAGTCGAGCATGTGCTGATCCGCCTGCAGGCGGCTGCTGACGTCGTCCAGATGGCTTTGCAGCTCAAGGCGTTGCGTGAGAAGGGTGGTTAGTGCATCGCGTGGCACGGTGGCGTTCTTCACCACGGCGATGGTTTGCCCTGGCGCAATGGGTTGCCCATTTTGCGCGTACTGGGCGCTGACCGTACCGCTGATAGGTGTGGTGATCAGGATGGCCGGCGCGTTGATGACGGCGCGCGTGGCCTTGGTGGAGACCCAGGGCTCGAACAGCGTCGATACCAGCAACCAGCCGATGAAGGCCATCAATGCGTAGCCGGCAAGGCGTGGCACAGAGGCTAGCGGTGACTTCCTGTCGGGCTTGATCTTGCTGGGAGGTGGAGCGCTAGGTCGAAGTAAAGGTTCAGTAGGAAGCAACTGCGTGTTCAAAATGGATCGCCTCTGTCATTGATGTCGCGCAAACGCCCACACCCGAACGCCGAAGCGGGGCGAAGAGAAAGAGCACATCTCAGTGCGAGATGGCACAACGAGTTGGCTGTATCTGGCGCGCAGAGGACTTACGTGCGGCGAATCGCAGGTATTGCGCGTCCTGATTGATGCACTGCGTCAGCACCAGACCCGTAAAGGAATAGTTGAATGCGGATGAACGCCATCTGTCTTGATCCGCGCAAACGTTGGGATCAGTTAGATTTCAGTTCAAGAGAAAGACAATTGTCACGCGATGACCACGACCCATCGACGGATTGTCGACGGCTGCTTGACACACAGCTGTCGCAGCGCAACACGTTGTCGGGCTAAGCGCTTGATAGACGTCCGAGGATGATGGCGTGCCAAGTCTCCACAAAGTCATCCGCGCCTTGGACATGACCCTTGGAGCCGGCAGAGGGAGGCGAAAGGAAGATGCTGGTCGTCTTGGCTGCACTCCGTGCAGGGCTGTAGGGCCGACCGAGTTCCGAGCAACATGCTCTCAAGCATGGACTCTGCTAACGAGGCTTTTGCCCTGTGCCAGGAGCAGGCGCGAAGCATGCTGGCGTGCCGGGAGCGTAAGCGTCATCCCGAATTGAAACCTGCACTGGGCCCCGGGCGGGTTCCGCTGAACCGCAGGCTCGTGCGCGTAGTGGTGGAGAGATTCGAGCACGCGACTATGGCGCTCACCCCGAAGCCCGCCAGCTTGCAGCCCTCGATACCGATGGAAGCGAAGGCCCGGGATTCACCGCGTTCTCGCGGCTATCCCGGGCACATCCAGCGCGCTCAGGCTGCGGTGGCGTCGCTCAGCAGGGGGTAATCGACATAGCCTTCCGCGCCGCCACCAAAGAACGTCCTGGGGTCGACATCGTTCATGGGCGCGCCGGTCCGCAGTCGCTTGAGGAAGTCCGGATTGGCGAGCACCAACTGACCATAGGCTTCCAGGTCGGCCAGGCCCGAGACGACGTCCGACCCTATCTGCTCACGTGGGCGTCCGGGGCGGCTGAGGATCAACGCGCGCGTCCAGAGCTGGCGCAGATCGGCAAGCAAGGCCTCGTTGCCCAAATGCATGATATGCAGGTAAGCGAGTCCCAGGCGGTCGAGTTCGGCTACCAGGTAGCGATAGAGATCCGGGCCGTTGGGGCCTTCATCGATGCCCCACATGGTCGTGCCAGGCGATAGGCGGATGGCCGTCCGATCGGCGCCAATTTCATCGGCGATGGCAGCTGCCACCTCGATGGCGAAGCGAGCACGGTTTTCAATGGAGCCGCCGTATTCGTCTGTCCGCACGTTGGCGCTCGGGGCGAGAAACTGGTGCACAAGGTAAGCGTTGGCGCCGTGGATCTCGACGCCGTCAGCCCCGGCCTCGATCGCACGACGTGCTGCGTGGCGGAAATCCGCGATGGTCTCGCGGACTTCGTTCAAGGTGAGCGCGCGCGGCACGGGGATGTCCTGCATGCCTTTCACCGTGAACATCGGTGCGCCTGGGGCGATGGCAGATGGCGCGACGGCCTGGCGGTGATGCGGCGTGTTGTCGGGGTGCGACATGCGCCCGGCATGCATCAGCTGGATGAAGATATGAGAGCCCTTGGCGTGCACGGCGGAGGTGATCCTTCGCCATCCCTCGACGTGCGCGGCGGTGTAGATGCCCGGCGTGGTGAGATAGCCCTGGCCATCGTCCGACGGCTGCGTGCCCTCGGTAACGATCAGGCCGAGATCGGCGCGCTGCGCGTAGTACGCCGCGGCCAATGCGCCCGGCGTGCCATCGAACTCGGCACGACTGCGCGTCATGGGCGCCATCACCAGACGGTTTTGCAGGGTGTAATCGCCGAGGCGAACGGGTTGAAACAGGCGAGTCATCATGAGGTCCTCAACGGTTACGTATTTGGGGCGAAGAAATCATGCGGCCAACCCGCTAGTGGGATAAAGTGGGTGTGTTGGATTTCATTGATCCATGAATGGAGTAATTTCATGGAAATACTCAACGACATGGCGTTGTTCGTGGAAGTCGTCAAAGCCAGGGGTTTTCGCGGTGCGTCCGAGGCGACCGGGGTTCCCAATTCCACGCTATCGCGACGCATCAGCGCGCTGGAGAAGGCGATCGGATTGCGCCTGCTTCACCGCACCACGCGCAAGGTCGAGTTGACCGAGGCGGGCCAGATCTACTTCGAGCGGTGCAAGCGCATCGTCGACGAGGCCAAGCTTGCTCATCAGGAGCTGGGCGACATGCTCGCCCAACCGAGCGGCGTGCTTCGCGCCTCGCTGCCCGTTGATTTCGCCACAATCTATGTGGCGCCGTTGATTGCCGAGTTTGCTGCGCGCTACCCGGGCATCCGCTTCGACTTCGACCTGACGCCGCGACAGGTCGATCTCGTCAGCGAGCCTTTCGATGTGGCGATCCGTATCGGTGAGCCGGAAAGCTCGCACCTGATCGCGCGCCCTCTGGCGTCCTTTGTGCCGCACCTTTACGCGTCGCCGGACTATCTTGCGCGCGCGGGGCAGCCTGCGAAGCCAGCCGACCTCGAACACCACGAATGCCTGAACATCCTGAAAGACCGCCCATGGATCTTGCATCGCGAAAGGGAAGTCATCGAAGTCGCGCCCCATAGTCGCTTCACGATCAACAACGTCGGCCTGATATGTCGGCTGGCGACGCTGGGAATGGGCATCGTCCTGTTGACGGATGCACTGGTCGTGGACGACCTGGCTGCGGGGCGGCTGGTCCGCGTGCTGCCGCAATGGCATGGCAAGCCGGTTCCCGTCTATGCACTGACCGAAACGCGTTTGCTGCCGGCGAAGACGCAGCGTTTCATTGAATTTTTGAAAGAGCAGCTGGCCAACGCATAAAGGCTCACGGCGCTCTATCCATCATCAGCGAAGTGCCGGCGCGTTGGCGCCGGCACCTCTGTACGACGCTCGACGATCATCCACTCAATGGCGATCGTGGCCGCGATCATCCGAGTCCTGTTCCGGCGTAAACGAGACGCCTCGCAGTACTTCGGCAAAGGCCGCCGTACGTAACGTGACAAACGTTTCCTGGGCCGCCGTCGTGGCGCTGCTGTTTTTCAGCACGTCACGGATCGCCACCAGCCGGTTCGGATCGGCACCGATATCGCCGTTGCCGCTGACCGTCGAGGTCGTAGCCCAGATCGTCACCTGGCCGTCGTGATCGACCCGACCCACGAGGTTGCGCAAACCGTCGGTGGCTGGCGACCACGGCAGCTCAGTGGCGGCATTGGTACCGGTCGGATAGCCGGATACCGCATAGGCTTGACCCAGGTTCAGCCCCGTTTGCAGGGTATAGGCCAGCGACCAGGTCTTGCTGCTGCTGTTGTACACCCACTTCTGCAGGCCCGCGGTGGTCTGCGCAGCTGCGTGGGTGTACAGATCGGCACCACCCACATAGCCGTCGCCTTCATCTGCTACGTAGAGGGTATTCGCATCGGCGAACCACAAGGCGAACGGATAGGCGAGCGGCTTGGCGGTTTTCGCCGGCGTGGTCGGGAAGCCGGCCAGGATGCACATGTTGGTCGGCAGCCCGCTGGTCTGCAGCGTGCTCGCGTCATAAGCCAGTGGCGCCTTCGGCAGTGGCGCGCCAGCGACCGGCACGCCGACACCGTTGGGGCAGGCCGTGCCCGTCGTGTCGACGAAATACACCGTGTTCACGCCATTTCCGCCGCTGCCCTTGGTGAGATACACCACGTTGTCATGCACGGTCATGCCGCGGAAGTTGTCGTCCTTGCCAACCTTGTCGGCCTTCAGGCCCAGCGACGTCACCGAGAAGCTGGCCAGGGGTGTGCTTGCTCCCGGTAGCTGGGCGATTTCCGGCAGGTGCGCCGGCGTAATGAATTGCGTGCCGGCGCCGAGGATCACGCCCGTGGGTTGCGGATTGCTGCCATTGCCGGCATTGCCGGCGGTGAAGAAGTAGTCGGCGCCATCACGGTCGAGCAGGATGGCGGCACGGCCATTGTTGCCGCTGTAGGCATTGGTCTCGGTGAAGCTGAAGTGGCCCTTGCGGTCGACCGTAGCCACGGCCCGGTAGAAGTTTTGACCATCCGGGTTGGTCGGATCGACGGCGCCTGGCGTGTTCGAATTGGACACATCAAGCGTGTTCACCGGTGCGACGTAGCCCATGAAGCTCAGGTGTTTGTGATCCTGCGAAAGGTGCAGCGCAAGCTCCGACTTGGAGCTGAAGCTGGTCACGAGTTCGCCTTCCGGCGCGGTCGGCAGCAGGCTATTGGGTACCTGCAAGGAGTCAATCAGGTGGCCATCGGGTGTCAGCTGATCCAGGTAGATGCGCGCCGTGATGCCGAAGCTGGCGTCGTACAAATCGTTGTTCCATACATACGGGTAGGTGCCGTCGTAGGGTGCTCCGCTCGCCGCGCCACAGCCGCCTGTCGTATTGGCGCAGTTGACGGGCAGGATGGTACCGACCTCGACGTTGCTGGCCTTGTTGTCGTACACACTGCGGCTCAGGACCAGGTTGCCCGGCCAGAAATGGATGTCGTGCTGATTCCTGGAATCATCGGCATGGGCAAGAACGCCACTGCCTAACAAAACGAGCGCGAGAGTCGCGCTGATACGCCGCCGAGCAATACGAAGAGACAAACGATTTGTCATGGTGCTCTCCAGGGGTCGTGGCTTGCCCAGGAATGGGCGAGCAGGGCCACGCTAGTGACAACTGGTGAAGGATTCTTGACAAAGCGCGACGTTTCGAACGAAAGACCAACGAGTGTCGCAACTCCGTTACAGGTCGAGGCGAACTGATCGCAAAAGCCTGCGAATGATGTTGGCCGTGAAATTCAGGCCGGTCGCTCTGCCACGCCGCCGCGTCATTTCCTCGAGCAACCGTGGGAGACGGCCGCAATCCCGGGTCGCGTATTGGCGAATCCGTAGTCTCCGCTTCCACCTCATGGCAAGCCGTCTCGGGATTCGCACGCAGCCGCAGACGCATGCGAGGGCAGGGCGATCAGGCAGCCTTATCGTCGGTAGGGACGGTGGGCGAAGATTTGGCGTTCACGGCGTGGCATGTGGCGTAGGGTATGCAGGTTGTCAACGTTGCGTCCGCCACTACGCGCCATCGTCGACCCACTGCCATGGACGATCGGATTCGACGTCGGAGGTGCTCCTGAACGTATCATCGCGAGCACATCCGGGGGCCTTCATTGGCATCACAGTGTTGACGGGTCATCACGGTGCTCTATGCCGCTTCGCTGGCTCGATGGCAGTCGAGGCTATCGACGGCACAGCCCCTCGACTGCCACGCCAGACCCGCCTGGCGATGGCAGGGCTGAGCAGTGAGGATGGCGGCATCATCAGGTTGACGACCTTAAGAAACGCGATCGCCAGCGCGCTGTCCTTCGTCGCAGCAAGATGAAGCTTGCCGATGTACCAGTTGATGAAACGCAACATGGGCGAGCGGGCGCCCTTGACTTGCAGGTTGCGGAGATCGCTTCCCACCGCTATGTCCCAGGGAATGTCCACGATGACTGCGGCCTCCTTGAAGAATCGACGCGCAAGATCACGGGGACCAGCGCGTAGGCATGCTTGCAGGACCAGCGCCTCCAACGCCGCGACGGTCATGCCCTGGCCGTAGATTGGGTTGAAGCTGCAGAAGGCATCACCAAAAACCAGGAAACCTTCGGGGAAGCTCCCGAGCTTCTCGTAACGCCGTCGATGGCTGGCTGGGTAGCCGTAACGAGTGAATTCGGTTAGCGGCTCTGCGTGGGCGACAACGTCGTGAATCTCCATGGTTGGCAGCGTTGCCAGAAATGCGAGAAAGCCTTGCTCGTCGTCGGGCGCGTCATCGCCAAGAAAGCCGCCGGCACTAACGATCCAGCTATCGCCCTCCTGCGCGAGCATGGCGCCGTTCCGCCAGTTTGGCTCGCTACCGACGACGACGACGCCGAGCTTGCCGCCAAGATCAGTGGGCCGACGTCGGTAGGTACGTGTCATGTAGGAGATGCCGATATGGACCTTCTGGTCTGCCGGCGCCTGGTACCCGAGCTTTTCAAGCCACCTCGCACTGGATGAGCCGCGCCCGGTCGCATCGACGACGAGGTCCGCGTCGATCGTCTCTTCAGGGTTGCCCTCGACACATGCGCGCACTCCGGTCACGTTCTGATTATCAGGGGTGGTGGCGAGGCTCTGCACAGCGCAATGTTCCATGGCGCGAACGTTGGGCAACTGTAGAAGCCGTCGGCGCAGGTGGCCCTCGAGCACGGGACGACTTGCAAGCAAGCCGATCAGGTCGCTCTTGCCGTTGGCAAGTCGGACGTTGCGCCCCATCCAGATCACATCGTTGACGACATCGCCGGTCAACCCGCCGCTTTGCGCGACGACTTCGGTGTTATAGCCAGGAAAGAACGCTTCGAGTACGGTGCTTCCGCGCGCAAGCAGACCATGGATATGGCGACCCTGTGGTACGCCCTTGCGTGGAATATCTGCCGCGGGGAACGCATCGCGTTCGAGCACGGTGACCGTGCTATAGAAATCCGACAGTGCGCGTGCGGCCAGGAGCCCACCCACGCTGGCACCGATCACGATCGCATGCTCGCCCAGACTATTCATGGCCATTCTCCAGCTCAATCGGTCGCGCTGAGTTCAGTAACCATCGCCTGCACGGAATGATAGGCCCGCCGCGTCCCCTGGAGGTCGCAATTTAGGGTGCCTCGACCTGGCTCAGTTCGGCGTGCGGACGCTTGGATTTCCAGTGATCCTTCGGGACGATCGGTACGCGCCGCTTGTGACCCTCTACCGATCGATTGACAAGGTTTCGCATGCCTTGTGCGCGGCCGCAAACCGGCCACCCGAATGGCCTACAACCACTGTCCAATTGTTCTGAACGTCCGCAAGCGTATTGTTCCCGCGAATTGAAGCGGTGCGGCTTGCTGCTTACCAGATGACAACGCGACGCAATAGGGAGATCTGGCCATGGCGACGTCCTATGTCGAGCTTCCTGGTAGCGAGCGCCCGCCGAACGCCACGGCCAAGCGCGTTGGCGATGCGGATCAACAGGCGCGGGTCGAGGTAACCATTGGTCTGCGCGGGCCCGCCCTGCCGGGTGCCAACGACTTACCCGCAAAGCCCTTGAGCCTGGCCGAATTCGAGGGAAAGTACGCCTCTGCCAAGGCGGATGCGGACAAAGTGGCGCAAGTGCTCACGTCGTTGAACCTGCAGGTCGAAGATATATCGCTGGCCGGTCGTAGCATGCGGGTCAGTGGCACCGTTGCCGCCATGGAGGCGGCCTTTGGACTCAAGCTCGGTCTCTATGAAAGCGCTACGCAGGGTCGCTATCGCGGACGCGAGGGTGTGATCCACGTGCCGTCCGAACTCAAGGATATTGTCACCGGCGTTTTCGGCCTGGATGAGCGCCGCGTGGCACGGCGTAAACCCAAGATCGGTGCGCGTGCCGTCGGTGCACCTGCGCCCCTGGGACCTTCCGATCTCGAAACACGCTACGCCTTCCCAGATGGCGATGCCGCAGGCCAACGCATCGCCATTGCCGAATTCGACGGCGGCTACTTTCCCGACGACGTCTCCGCCTATTGCAACAAGTTCGGCCGTCCGATACCGCAAGTCACCGTCATTCCAGTCGGCAAAGAGGCACTCACGCTGGCACAGATCAAGGCGCTCCCGAAGGCCAAGCAGACGGCGGAATTGGACTCCTCGGGCGAAGTGTTGATGGACGTGCAAATCGTCGCCGGCCTGTGTCCTGGTGCGAGTATCGACGTGTATTTCGCGCCGTTCACCCAGAAAGGGTGGGTCGACTTGCTGAACAAAGTGACCGCGAATGGGGCCGGCCTCCCGGTGGCGCTATCCGTAAGCTGGGGCATGCCGGAGGATGATCCAAGTTGGAGCGCGGCGGCGCGCGCGGCCATCAATGATCGCCTGCAGGCTGCTGCGCTACTTGGGATAACGGTTTGCATAGCCGCCGGCGATGATGGCTCGGGTGATGAAATTGCCGACGGCCGCGCCCACGTCGATTTTCCGAGCTCAAGCCCGTTCACGCTGAGCGTGGGCGGCACGATGCTCGTGGGCTCGAGTACGCAGGCAACCGAGGAAGTGTGGTGGGAGTCGCCCGGTCGTCGCACCAGTGACGGAGGCGGTGCGACCGGTGGTGGAGTCAGCATCTACTTCGAGCGACCGTCCTGGCAGAACGTTAGCGTCAACTCGATCAATAACGGCAGCCTCCCTGGGCGCGTCATACCCGATGTGGCGGCACTCGCGGGTCCGCCGTACTACGACCTGATCTTTCTCGGCCAGCCCAGCCCCAGCGGCGGGACGAGCGCGTCGACACCGCTATGGGCCGCCTTGCTTGCGCGCATTCAGAGTGCCTTGCCAAGCCATAAGCCGCCACAATTCCTTACACCATTGCTGTATGGCAGCCAGGCCGGCAACCCATCCCTTGGCGTTACGGCATGTCACGACATCACCGTCGGCCAGAACGCGTCCAGCCCGCAGCCCGGCCAGGGATATAGCGCCGGCCAGGGCTATGACGCGGTATCGGGGTGGGGCACTCCCATTGGCACGAGCTTGTTGACTGCGCTGTCTTAGTCCTGGAACTCGTCGGCCAGATCCTGGCATTAGGAGCCTCGCGTGCCCGTAAAACACGTTTTCGTGCTCATGCTGGAGAATCGGTCGTTCGATCACATCCTTGGCTACCTGCCGGGCGTCGACGGCGTGACACCTGACATGAGCAACCCCAATCGACCCGGGTGCACTCCGGATCCCGTGCCAGTGAGTAATAGGGCGATGGATCGGCCAGCCGTGGATCCTGCTCACGAGTTTGAAAACGTTTGGCAGCAGCTCTACTCGGTAGCACCGGGCGTGGGCGCGAGTGGAATATCCAGTGCACCGCCGAACATGCAGGGCTTCGTGCAGAGCCAGGGCGACGGCGGCGCCATGGTCATGGATTGTTTTGCGGATGGCGGGGCGCCGATCCTGCAGCAACTTGCAAGCTCGTTCGTTGTGTTCAATCGATGGTTTTCATCGATGCCTGGCCCCACCTGGCCAAACCGCTTTTTCGTGCATGCCGGCTCCTCCGGTGGCTTGACCAACAGCCCGAGCGGTCTCACGTCGCTATCCGGCGTCACCATGTCGTCTGCCGCCTTCGAGTTCCAGAACGGCTCGATATACGACCTTCTCGATACGCATAAGGTGCCATGGCGTGTGTATCACGGGGACGACATGCCACAAGTGCTCGCCGTTGGTCGTCACGTGATGCCGTTTATCGCGGGAAGCAGCAATTTTGTCTCGATACGCCCCGGCGACTCGAATGATCCTTTCGCCGCCGAACTCAACTCAGGCAACTACGATGTGGGTTATGCCTTCATCGAGCCCGACTACAATCTCGCCTCAAATATGTTCTTCGGCAATTCCCAGCATCCACGCAGCCGCTTGTCCAGTGGCGAGGCACTGATCAAATACGTCTACGAGACGATCAGGAATTCACCCGTCTGGGAGGACTCCTTGCTCGTTGTCACCTATGACGAACACGGCGGGTTCTTCGACCATGTTGCGCCGGTTCAGTGCACGGCGCCGGGCGACCAGGATTTGAACTCCAGTCGTGCAGAGAATCCGTATAGCTTCGATTTTCAACGCTACGGCGTCCGTGTTCCGGCAGTCCTCGTATCGCCGTGGGTGGACCCGGCGGTGGAAAATGCCGTATGCGATCACACTTCCATCTTGCGTACGGTCTGTGCTCTTTTCGGCCTTCCATCGCTTACGGCTCGAGATGCCAATGCGACATCACTCATGCCCCTGCTCACGCGCAATGTTTCGCGTGGCGACGACGCGCCAAAGACGCTCAACGCGATAGGGGAGGCTACGGACACGGCAGCCCCAGTCCCTCCCGATGTCAACGACACGCCTGATCCCGCACTCGCCGGCTTCACCCGCATAGCCGCAAGCATCGATATTGGCCTGAGGCACGCCAGTGCGCCTCCTGCCGCTTCGCATGCGCTCGCACAGGTCGTACTTCCCGATATTTCCGTGAAAACCGTCGGGGAGAGCCTTGACTATATCAACCAAGTGACGACGCGCCTCAAGCAGCATCGGTCAAGAATCCTGGTGAAGTAAACTAGAGGCAGGCTGGGAGTTTCGTGCTCACGACGACAAGGAAGCGACCACGCGCACGGAAGACAAGCATGCGTTCGTGCATTGTGCGGGGTGACAATCGCAAGGCGCCTGTTTCGCGCGGCGCCCAGACCGGGGCGGCCGTTCTTCGGTTCGCCCCCCGTGATTCAAGTCATCAGAGCGATTCACCGTGCTTGAAATGATCATGACAACGGAGGGGTTATGTTCGGAAGCGCTGTACTCGAAGTTGCCGTCGGGTTGATCGTGTGCTGTGGCTCAATCGCCTTGATTGCCAGCAGCCTGCAGGAGGCAGTTGCTTCGATGCTCAGATGGCGCGCGTCGACCCTGCTTCAGGGGATTCAGGATTTGCTCAATCGGCAACTGCCTTTGGTGCTGGGGATCTACAATCATGCCCTGGTCAACCCGCGTGACAACGGGGCCGCCAGGAGCATCGACGAGCTGTCATCGCGCGTGACGCCGTCCTACATCAAGCCAATGGACTTCGCGCAAGCGCTGGTTGACAAGCTGCGGGCAGGTAGCGTGGATCCGGTTGCCATTCGGCAGACCATTGCGGACATCGGTGACCAACAGCTTAGGGACTGTCTGCTCGGACTGTTCGACAGGGCATCCGGGGACGTCAGTCGTTTCGAGTCGGCGGTGGCACAGTGGTTCGACGGCGCTATGGATCGCGTGTCGGGTGCCTACAAGAGGAAGGCGCAGCTTTGGACGTTCATCTTCGGGCTGTTGATAGCCATAGCGTTCAACATCGACGCCCATCAAGTCATGACGACGCTATGGCATGCCGCGCTCGTCGGCCATGGCTTGCCTGCATGGTCTGAACCCAAGGATGTCGCCCAGGCGCTCGGGAATATCAACGAGCTGCCGGTGGGCTGGGGGCGCCTGTGGGCATTGAAGGAAGGTAAGCCAGACATCTTCTACGAGGCGATGGCTTGGGCGTTACCAGGTTGGATCATCACGGCGACCGCGACGCTGTTTGGCGCACCGTTCTGGTTTAGCTTGCTGGAGAAACTGGATGGCATCCGGGGCACGGGTGGCAAGCCATCCTAGCCGAGCCCCCGAGCTTGATGACTTTGAAAGAGGTGTGTCCAACCGCCTTGCGGAGTAATGCGACGCCTGCGAATCGATTCCCGGGGCAGAGGATAAGCCGCTGGTATGTCGTCGCACGACGTGCTTATCGGCGAATTCGACGTACGGGTGGCGATTAGGTCAAGTTATCGAGGGTACCCGGCAGTTAGCCGGCAGGCCGCCGAACGCCTAATCAGGCGTGGATCGTCCCAGTGAGGAAAGAGGGTCAGCACCTTGCGTTCCATTCACTCTCATTCCACAGACGCCGAGTAATCGTCTGCAATGACTCGGGAACAGGGAGGTCAACGTCGCGTCGACTATCGTCCCAAACGGTGCGCGAAAGTAAACTTCATAATGAGGCGCGCGTGTGAGCTCTCTAGTTAGTGAAGTAGCTCCACTCTTAGCGAGCCGTCGTAACAGCGACGGCCTGTGGCGGGAATTTCGCACCCTCGCTGGCGAAGGCATTGACTGGCCTTCGTCATTTATTGGTCTGCAGCTTCTCCGGGCAGGCTGTAGTCGTGATCTTCTGGTCCCTACCGCCACTGCCTTGATTGATCGCCAGCATGATGATGGGGGCTGGGGATATCACGCGGATGTCCCCACAGACGCCGACACGACAGCATGCGTGCTTCTCTTCCTGGTTGCGATCGGCTGCCGAAGCGCAGTCATCTCGCGTGCGGCGGCGTGCCTCGTGCGACATCAGCACCCCGAATCTGGTGGGGTTTGTACTTACGCGAAGCATCGCCCGATACTTCGCTATATGCGGTTGGGGGCGCATATTCCACTTGATGGATGGTGTCGCGCGCATCTCGAAGTGACGGCCATTGCGGGGGCTGCATTTGCTTCGCTCGGAAAGGAGCATGCGGCCGAAGCGAAGGCGGCTTGGCGCTATGTCAGCGAGCGGCAGCGGAGTGATGGATCGTGGCCTGCGTACTGGTGGGCATCTCGGCACTTTTCGACGCTGCAAGCCGTTGAGCTAGCCGCTGCGATGGGCGACATGAACGCGGTATGGCGCGCAGCCGATTGGGTCCAGAGCGGGCAGAGACGCGACGGGTCTTGGTGCCGACCCAAATCAGTTTTTGCGACCGCCGCGTCCCTATCGATACTTGCCATCGCGGGTGGCCATAGAACGTGCCGGCAACGAGCGTCCCAAAGCCTGAGCGCCCGGCGAGAGGTTGACGGCTTCTGGCCAAGCCATGCAGAGATGCGCATCCCGCCGCCATGGGTCACCAAACCCGACGACTACCACCCATGGCGCGTTCATAGCCTGGGCACAGGAGTGATTGCCAATGACCACAACAGGCTTTTCACCTCGGCTTTGTGCGTGGCGGCGTTGGCGCGCAGCGAGCGTGCACTATGAGTGAGCTGCGACAAGTGGTCAGTGAGATCCTCGACGGCGCGGGCGTCCTGCTGCCACCGCATCGCGAGCTACGAGTCCGTCAGGGCGCCTACGCAGCCGGCCAGCGTTTGCTACCAAGAGCGCTTGGTGACGCAGATCTTCTCAAAGAGGGGGCACGGTCTCTCGATTTAACCGAGCCCGCGCTCACCCGAATCCTTGGCTACGGGTGGCAGCAAGCCGAAGGCCTCGCCTTTCTAGCCGGAACGCCCGCGTCGCTACGACCACAGGTCTGCCATGCTGGCGCGCTCTTTAACCTTGGCATTGTACTGTTCGATCGGATTCTGGATCGCTTCTCTGACCGCGCAGTGCTCCTGAGCCAGTACGTCACTCCAACCTTTCTCGCGGCACATCTGTCGGAAATGCCACCGAAGATGAAACTTAGTGGAGATGTCGCAATCGATGCGCTTATGGCGTTGATTGTGGAGTTCCTTGCTCGGTCCCGGCGACTTGGCGGCGACCGCCATGGGCATGCAGCACTCGGAGCACAACTGCACGCCATGCACCTTGCCGAGTGTGAGTCTGGCGCTAACCTGCGCGACCATTCGAGTCCAACGCTTGCCGTTTGGCGCGCTCTTCGGCGCAAGAGTGCGCTGCCCACAGCCACGTTGTCCCGTCTGGCCTTATTGGCTGCTCCGAATAGAGGTGACGGGCGTCGCGCAGCGACAGTCGCCTCAGCACGCATTGCCGGCGAGGCAATCTGGATAGCAGACGACTTGGCTGACATTCACGAAGACTGGGTGGCCGGCAATTGGAGCCGACCACTTTGGTGGCTGGCTCGTGCCAGTTATGATGTGCCCCGGAACATTGAAGATGCCTTGCGACGCGTTGTGGACGGTGGTCTCGCGGAAGCCGAAGCGCGCCGCCTAGCGCTCCGGCTCTTCCAGCTCCGCGAGATCGCCGACGATTATGGCTCAGCGTTCGTGCGGTCCTTCCAGGCCATCGTCCACGCATGGCTGGAGGAGTTCCCAGACTGACTCAGGCCGGCCAGTTGCTACGTGCCCAAGCGAGTAAGTTCGACAGCGGACTTCCTCCCGCAGCGATGTTGTTGTCCTCGCCACCAGCCCAGGAAGGGCCGCTGACGTGTTCGTGGCCGCTTACCGTACCGACGACGTACGGACCTTCGTCCCAGAAACCCCAGAATGGGCCGCCGGAATCGCCGCTGGCAGTATCGCCATGATGCTCAAGCTCCAGGCCGCCTTGGTCTGAGTCCTGGTCAAGGACCGCGATCCCCGCCTGATAGGATGGGCTGTTTTCTGCTGCAATGTCGAATGGGTATCCTGCCAACCACCAGTAGTCCCCGCCGGTCCAGCTGTCGTCATAGGTTTTCCAACCAAAGTAACCCATGTGAGTTCCAAGTGGTTCGTACAGCCGGAGTACCGCGTAATCAACGCCAGAGAGCCCGCCGGTGTATCCCTTGAAGTCGGATACATAGGAGACAGCGCCCGGGCCATCGACGGCAGAGCCGTTGTACATACCGGCCGTGAAGCGCATCTTCCACGTGCCCGGCGCGGGGTTGACCGGCGGAACATGACCGGCGGTGAGCACAAGTCGGTCTCCGATGAGCACGCCGCTACCCCAGCTCGAGAAATTGTCTGCATCGGCATTCGGGTACACATCAACCCTGCCGATACAGCGCCACGGATAACCGGACGGATAGAACACGCGCCGATCGTCCGAGCCATAGATGAAACTCTGGTTATCCGTCGGCACGATTCGCCGCCCACCCAAGCCTCGAAGATATTTCTGTCTGGGCTTGGCTCCAATCTTGGGGTGGTACACCAAGGGCGCCCAATCGGGCTTGAATGGCTGGCCGCTCGAAGATGTGCCCGCGCTTGCCGCAAGCGCCTTGTGAGGGACTCGTTCACCAGTGTTGCCGGGCAGGCCGATGATGGTCGACGGCGGCAATGGCAGGGATAGTCCGGGCTCGGCCCGCTTCATGTCACTCAGTGCCTTTTGGAGCTCCTTAGGAAGATCTTTGGGGCCGCTCAACATCAAGCGCCGCGTCGTCAATAGCGCGATCGTATCCGCCGGCGGCTTCTTGGTGGCGGCAATATTGTCTCGCAGAACGACTTCGTCGATAGAGAGCGGCGGTTTGTTGAGCTTTCGATCACTGCTCTTGGTGGTTGCCATGCAATTCTCCTTAGCAGGAATATGTCGCGCAGCTAGAACTCCATACTTCCCTCAAACGGGCTTGGCGAGACTCTGCTCCCATTTGGCTTCATGCTGCGACCGATGAGCGGTAGCCCTTGTTCGCGATGGCCGGGAGTGGTGGTAGTTACTCGTCATACAAATGAGTGTCGCCGCGAAGATTCCATGCATCCACACTCCCCACGGGATGCCATCGACAGGTAGGGAGTCAGCGGAAACATCCGGTGCCAGGCGAATGACGGGTCGCTAGGAAATCCTTTCTGTACGAAAGTCGTGCCACTCGAATGACCAATGAGAGGTCGGTCGGACGCTGGTTGCTTGACGCACTAGTTGATTGAACAGACGAACTGACCGCAAGCCTGTGTTTGCCTGCGCTCTTGTCGGCGAGCATCAGCCAAATGAGAGGACGAGCGCTTTCGATTTTCAGTTCACGCGGGAAGAGTGAATTGCCGCATACGGCTCCTCACGTGAAACGTTATGGCACATTGCCTCACAAAGCTTACGCCTTAGGACGCGACGATGGCATCAGTAAAAAAGTGTGGTTGAGCCAAGTATTTTTACTTAAGGCTCCCGACCTGAGGCTGTAGATGCCAGACATTGTCCTTGGATGTCCTAAGCCGAATGCCTACCAGTATTTCGATGGGCGTTGTACGTTATTTTCTGGCGGCGCCACCAAAACTCATACCACTTTCGTTCTGTGGCCGCTTGCCTCGTGCGAGTACAACATTGCGAAGATGCCGTACGCCGATGGATGTCCACGGGGTGGCGAGCTAGCAATTGTTGAAGCTGTAAGCCTAACGGTAAGGAACGGGAACTGCGCGATCGCGAAAAGCACATCGCCCAACTCGAAGGCCATGAACGGGGTTTGCTGGAATCGGTGCGAACCGCCGAGCAGACGGCCGCAGAATAAGCAGGGCGGGTGGAAGCGTTGGAGGCGACCATCGCCAAGTGGCAAGGCACACCACCGCCGACTGCGCGCGCTGCACGCAAGAGGTCGAAAAAGGGATCGGTCAAATCCTCCTCTCCTGGCCGCCGCCGTCCCAAGGGCTGAAAACGGCAGCCGAGGCCCGAACGGCCACTCGCCCGATCCTGCGATCATTCGCCATCGTGGTCGCTAGTTGGCGCTCCCGAATCGGCTACCAACGACGGAGTTAGTTTGGGTGTTGGCGAACTCAATCGAGGGATGGCAAGGCGTCGCTTAACAGTCGCCGTAACGCATTCAGTATGCGTGACGAACTAGAGCCATCTCACCATGATGGGGATATTTGCTAGCCGTGCTTCAGCGCTGCATTCGGAGCCTGACAGAGGGCATCGATACCTTTGTCTAGCATGGACTCGGGCACGATGACGACGGGCCTCTTCTCGGTATAGGAACCCGACTGGACGACGCTGCCGCCGTTGACGCCAGTGGAATCCAAGTACGAATTCTCGAGCACGCTGGCTGTGTGCTGCTTACAGTCCACCTGCAAGCGCGCAACCTCTTTGTTGTAGGCAATGCCGGAGTGGCCCGGGACATCCTTGCTTTCCATCGAAACAGTCATGAGGAGGCCGGTGGCTTTGCCATTCTCCAGAACGGTCCTGGCGTCGTACGTCCACAAGGATGTCACGTGATCATCCGTGATTGCTACGCGTCGTCAACCACCGACGGTGTCGGGGCCAAAGGAAGGATCGTGGCGAGACTCGCTGGTACACGACCGGGAAATGGTTTGCTCATCCAAGGACGCCGACGACGATTTGCGCCGCCGTGACTTCGCCAGTTGGATCAAGCCGCGCGTGAAAGGCCAGCCATGGACCGCGCCGGCCTACGATCAGTTGCCCGTGCAAGGCGTGCCCGAGCTGTTCTGCATTGCCGTCGATGATGGCCGCTGCACCTGTCACACGGAGCAGGGCACGAAATACGAGACAGATCCGGGTGTTTGCCGTTCGATCGCACGCGACGGCCTCTACTACCCCTTCCGCAAGCCCCTGGATCGCGAGATGCGCCGACCGGACCGGGAGCAGCAGGAAGCACCCGCGACGGCCCCCGCGGCTACCGTGGCCGATTCGAGTGGCTACTGGCCTAAGACCGGCATTCCGCAGGACTACAGCCCGCCACAACACCAAATTGCCAGGGGAATGCGCTGATGCCGATTGTTGCGCTACTGGCCGACCTCGGCCTGATTTCGGAAGGTGTGGCCGCGGTGATCGGCGCGAACGCGAGCTGCTACGGCCTCCTGCACGCCTGGCGCTTGTTGCGCGCTGCCATTTCTTCTCATCGCGCCTGACGGTCATTGGTAGACAAAAGGGCGTTGTCGTCTAGTGGCCTTACGGACACGCTGGGAGCGTCTCTTCCGACCCTTCACGAATCCTCTATGGTGGAGGTTGTAGCGTCCAGCCACCGCCCCGGTCCCGAGTTGTGTCGTCGCGCCAACTCACCTGATCGCTCATTCCATCGCGACCGAGGGAGGTTAACCGTGGCCAACGTCCAGATACTCAGCGCAGATGCAATCAACCAGCTGCGTCAAGATGTACAAGCGCACATAAAGAACAATAGCATCCACGCCAATACAGTTGGTTTCGATGTGTGCGGCAATAAGAAGCTAATTGCTGATGCACTCGCGCTTATCGCGGCGGCTGTTCCCCTATGGCTCGGTGGCAAGCTCACTGGGCAGATAATCCAAGCCGTAGGCGATGCCGTCTTGGATATCCTCTGTCCAAAGAAGTGATGCACGAGGGCGGCACAGGTTCCTAGGAAGTGCCGCCCTCAACAATTCGCGGCGCCCGCGCAAAATGTGGTGTTAGGGCCGTCTGGTGAGTAAGCCGTTCTGGCGAAGAGGAGACGCGGCGCCGCGAGACGCGAAATCCTCTGATCCGAGAATGGTATTTGGGAGTCGACGGCTGCGGCGCGGTTTCAGTTGCTATGTAGTCCAATCCCAGAACACTGGGTCGTAGGCTCCGCCTTCCGCTATATGCAGAGCAATGCAGAAGCCAGGGTTGAGGTCAATTCCGGCTCGGTTGTGAATTTTGCCGGTGGGCGGCATCGTGTCTTGAAGTTCGCCGGTCGCTGTGACGCCCTGGTAGGACACGGTGACTCTCTTGCCACCGGCGTTCTCCTGGCTACCCCATTTAGCCATCCACACGTCCCTGGGGAGCGCGCACATGGCAACTGAAGTGGAGGTAGTATCGGCGCCCCACAGCCCGACTCCGTTGTCTCCCACAGCTGCAGCTTCTTCGTCAGATAGCCCTCTCGCCTTTGCGCGTTGAAACGCCGCGATATCCGCAGGATCCGCAAATGTCGTTGCTTTCGCATTTGGCATTAGTTGTCTTCCCGATTCGTCGAATGTCAGCACACAGCTGCAGGAGGCTACTGCGCCATCCGTTCTGGCTCCATGTCTCGAAGGGCGTAGGCCACTGTCCGGCCAGCCGTCGAGGTCAGAAATCTCCATGGACCGGTGGCAGGAAAATTGACTAGATTGGTTGGCCTGGCCGAAAGACTGCTTGCAGATGTCGACGAAGACCTTCTTCGACGCGTCCTTTGCCGTCGATCGTGTTCTCGTACATAAGTACGCGAAATGGTGAAACATCAAAGGGGAGCTTGATTGATTTATCGGCGATCAGAATCGTCGGTTTGTTGATCGCGTGTGCATAACCTACTTCGTAATACACATTCGCATTTGTCGGAGTAATCTCAGCAATGACGACCGCGGCTTCCGTAAGCTGCCTCGTGATGTCCTGAATGATCAGGCCCTGTGAGTAGATTTCATCTACGCGCACCGGCTCAACATCAAATTCGAGACAAACTTTCTTAATCACCTCCTTATAGAGCTCGTTATAGGGAGTAGAGAATTGCATGACGATAAAAGCCTTCGGCTTTTCGCTCTTTACCTCATAGTCGCTGATGGTTACTTTCGATTTCGAGAGAACATTCATGCCTACGGGCAGCCCGGCTACTGGATTAGGCAAGACAAAATCAACCATCTGGGCGCCATTGACTTTGACGAGTACACGAGTCCCAATAATGGTCACGGAAAGCTCGTATTCTTTGTTCGCTTTGATCGTTTCCGCAACGCCCACCATGGCTCCCTGTATTGGACGCCATTCGCGCCCGTCGTTGCTTGCAGCGGCGACGAGCGCCCCCGCAATCCCAAGGCCTATCGTTATGGACTTTGAGGCTCCCACATCGACGGCAAGCGCTATGGACACGCTGGCAGGTGAGGTAGGCGCCTCGAAGATAGCCTTCAACGAGATCGTGCCGCCGCTAAATTGCGCATCGCAGAGTGCGAAGCCGGCCGCGCCCCCATCATCGCGCTCCTTGCCTGTTGCCGCGTCGATCCAGTTTGTGGGCTTGCCGTGGAAGGTAAGGACGTTGCTATCAATGCCGCTAAATTCTCCAAATATCGGCGTCCATCGCAGGTTCATGACTTGTCCCTTTTTGGGTCGTGAGGATGGCAGGGTTGCGACGCAATTGAGTGATGATACGCCTGCCAAGGGAGGGTTGTAGGAAGTCCCAAGGCTTCTGTTGTCCGCAGGACGGATACGCCCTTTTGCTGTCGTAGAAGCCGCCACCTGCATATAGCCCGCTCCCGCGGGCTACACCGCCACTCCTGGCTCAACTCCCGCAACTACCCCTGCAAAACCCGCTCTTGGGCGTTGCTCATCAGGCCATCCCATCGGGTGGCCGCCTGTGATCTACCTGAGTGTCGCCGGGCAAATACGTAGTATTTGGCTGGTGACGCGAAGTGCCTTTGCCCAGGTCGCGCCCGTTGAGACTGCTCCGGCGTACCGTGCCAAGAATGAGCGATCACGTCGTCATCCAATGGGACCAGCCCAAGGTATCCGGGGTGACCCTGGAAGCGAGGTGGTACGGTCACGTGGTCGACCCGGTAAAGACCATTCAGTACGCCCTGGTGGCTCAATCGATTCAGGGCCAGTGGTACGCCTGCGTCTGGCCGAAAGGCCGCCTGAGCGACGGCCCGGAGTTTTACGCAAAGTACGCTAGCCTCTGGAAAGCCAAGGCGCAGCTTGAGCGTTGGACTCGATGTCACTGGCGCACCATTCCTCTGTGGAAACATCCACAAGACCGTCGCGCGTACTAGCGTTATTCTCATCCACGCGTGGGCCATCCGCCCGTCAGCCGAGCACCTGGCCATGTGCTATTCCGCCCAGATCGAAGCCGATTACGACAAGTTCGTCCGCGAATGGGGCGCAGTCATCAGCATCAAGCGCTTCGTCGAGCTGTTCTGGGGGAAGCGCAAAGACGGCGGCTGGACCAAGATCCCCAAGGCCATGCGTGAGGCATTCCGGAAGCCCCAGGGCGAGGAGGGCTTCGAGCTGGCCAAGCTGGTAGCCGAGGGCGACCTCGACCTGGCCGACAAACTCTATAGAGAGGTGGCCACCCTACAGGAGCGCCTGGCCAAAGCCGAGGGAGTGCTCGCCGGCCCGAAGCCTACCAAGAAGGCAGCCGAAGACCAGCGTATTGCCACGAATAAGCTCAAGGCCGCTCAGCACGACCTGACACGCGCGGAACCTGCCGACAAGGACTCACGCATCTATCCGGGCGAGTGGGCGCCAGTGATGATCAAGAAGGAAGGGCAGCGCATCGTCGTGCCCATGCGGTATCAGTGTCGCCTGCCACGCTGAGATGAAAAGACCGAACGCCAATACCCAGGTACGTACAACGCCCGCCGCGACAACCTCGAAAAGTCATGGGGTAAGCTGTTCGGTCACCACCACGGCATCATCATCGTGACCCGCTTCTACGAAAATGTGTCACGTCACAAACTAGAGGGCAGGGAGCTGCAACCCGGCGAAAAGGAAGAGAACGTCGTTCTCGAATTCGATCCGAAGCCGCCCCAGGAGATGCTGGTCGCCTGCCTTTGGAGCATCTCAAAAGGTGCAGACCACAGAACCGACCTATTCTCGTTTGCCGCCATCACCGACGAGCCGCCGTCCGAAGTTTTGGCCGCTGGCCACGACCGACGCATCGTCCCGATCAAGCCCGAGCATGTCGATGCTTGGCTCAGTCCAGACCCGAATAATCTGGCCACGCTCTACGCGATTCTCGATGATCGGGCCCGGCTACACTACGAGCACCGTCTGGCGGCCTAGTAGAGATCGCCGCTCGCCAAGGCTGCATTTGGTAGCCTCCCTGACACAGGGAGGTCCTATGCCTGGGAAGGCTGACTCAATTCGCATCGGGATGCACGGGGGAGGGGAAGTGATAATTAAGCGCGTCTTTTATCTGGTATTGATCGTGGCTTTCGGGTGGATGATGTATTGGTCCGCATTTTGGTCGGGCTTCGTGTTCGGCAAAAAGAACGAATACAACGTCTATTTCTCGCAAGCCTTACAAGATATGCAGATCTTAAATCATCTAAGGAATTGCCATTATGACAGGGCAAAAGAAAGCGCCGCCTCGGCGATAGATTTTAGTGTATTAAATGCGGGCTTTGATCACGACATCTACAGCTCCAAATTCGACGTCGCGCATTTTCTGTCTAATTCTTTTTATGAGACGCCGTATATGTTTTTTACTGCCGACGCCTACAGTGCTGAGCAGCATGGCCCGGAAGAGCTAGTTAATAAATACAATTCCTTAAAGGAAAGAATTAAGGTCAGTGAGTGCGCGAGTAAGTAATTAAGGCATTTGATCTGCTTCCCGCATGACGGACACGCCCTGATAGCCGTCATCTACAAATCGCCCGCGCCTGCGGGCCATGTCGTCATGGTTAGACCTACGTTCCTCACCCATCCCCGGGAAACCCGCTTTTGATAGGCTCTCCCGGACAGGGAGGATTTATGACCGGGAAAGACGTGGGCTACTACGCATTGGCTGCCATGCTCGTGCTGGCAACGGTGCCGCTATACCGCTACATCATCGAGCGCGGGCGCGCTGCCGATAGGCAGCCAGTTCAATCACCTCAGCGCGTCGTCGTGGTTCGTGCTGCTGCGATTGAGCCACCGAGGGAGCCGCCTGCGGTGGGTCTGCCTCGGATTGAGTGCGAGAACGGGAAGTTGTTTCGGTTTGAGGCTGACCGGCTTGTTCCAGTTGGGACGTGTCCGGTGATAGTTGGTACTGGTAGCCATCAAAGCTCGCCAGCCAGCGATTGAAGGCACGCAGCGTGTTCGGCGTGATTTGGCTGCTGCGGAAGTTTGCCGATGGGGGTATGAGTCGGTTCTGGCGCATCCGCCAGCCGATCCATGCACCCTGGAAATCGTGGTGACAGATGAGTTGATCCTGCATCATGGCCGCGATCTCATGGAGTGAGATCACGCGACCGGCCGGCGTTGTGAATTCTTGGCGATGGTCGTCATAGACCCAGCTCAAGCGTTGGCGGGGACGCATATGCGCATTCCTTGCACATGGTGAATCAGCCTAGCTAAGGCCTTGAACGGCCGAGGCCACCTGCGACGACCTGCCCATTTAATTTCGCATAATGTATATTATGTCAAAAGCCGGAAGTTCCAGGAGTGTTGCGTTTCTTCTACAGGACTGGCGGATAAGTGCGACTCTCAGAGTTTGAGTGCGCTGGGCCCCAGGGGTTTAGCGCGTTGAGGTGATGTTCCCGGAATTTAACTACCGAAACCCAAACAGCTAGACCCTTGGGGCGCCCGCGCCTCATGTGCCCTCACCACGTCCGCCTCCAGCCTCGTGCCGCCGTTCTGCGCTATTGGGCCGGTTGGATCAGGCCCGCTTCGGGCTTGAGCTGACGTTGCCGGTAGCCGAGGCCGTGGTCATCCAGTTCCTGGTCGACCACATCCAGCGCAGAAACAAGGTTGGCCTAGTCAGTGAGTTGCCGCTCGCCGCCGACCAGGCGCTGGTCGCTGCGGGTCTCAAGGCGAAGCTCAGGCCACTGAAGCTGTCGACCGTGACCCAGCGTATTGCGGTGATGTCGGCCGCGCACAAGCTCAAACGCCTGAGGCATCTCTCCGTACTACACCTATCTTCAATCAACTACTTCGGAACGACCTCACCGGAGTTCCAGTCGATTACGAACAAATCCTCGTGCCCCTGTAACGCGTACTCCGCAATCTTCTCGTTAAACACGGCGGATTGCCTGGACGCAACAACGCGCTCGAACAGGATCCTGGGTAGCTCCCAGAAGCCGGTGGCGGTAACGATGATTGTGATAACGGCAACTAAAGTGGCCATCCATTTGAGCTTATTTGTGTCAGCGAAGATGGGAGCAATCGCGATGAAGATCATTAACGCAAAGAACGCCAAATAGATAAGGATTCGTGTGCGTCCCGCGGAACGGATGGCCGCCTTCACAGCCGCACTAAGAAGCGCCCTCTTTCCGTTCATGGCCGACTCTTCGACCTGCTTCCTTCGTTCTTGTTCTTCAGTTTGGCGATCCCTGAGGGATTGCAGCTCCATATCCGCTTGCAAGCCAGCCCTTTCCATTTGCGCGAGCCTGGATTTTGCCTCGGCCACCTCTTCCGCCTTTTCCTTTTCAATTTCAACGATTCGAGCGTCAGCGGCAGCTTTAATCTCCGCGGCGCTTTCTTCGAAGCGAGCTCTATGCTTCGCCTCCATCTGACTTTCGATGGCGATCAGCAAGTCAGATGCGTCGTCCCTGGTGTGAACGAGTAGAGCGTCACCTAAGGTCAACTGCATCAGGTGCTGGCCCGCGCGCTCGTCCGTCATTAGTGCTCTGAAGTGTGCTGCCTTCTGCTCATCGAGCTCGCTCAAGAATTGCTGCACTTTGGCGGTTACATCTGTCCGCGGCTCAAGCGCCGCGACGCAGTTGGCCAGCAATCGATGATGCGTAAGCTCATCTGTCTTGCCCCCAAAGACAACCCAGAGAAGGCCTGCAAGAAAGCGGTCCGACAAGGCCGGCGGAACCTCGTTCTCAATGATGAGTTTCTTCGTGACTGCAAATTTGGCTGATTTGTCTGCAACCCGCGTATTTTCCGTGACAAAGATATAGAGTGCATTTTGAAAGGAGCTCAGTCGAGCGTGAGCTTTTCGCCTAAGGCGTATTGTGCCTGCCACGGAAGATGCGTCCCGGGCTTGGGCTTGCCAATTCTGATAAAAACCAAGCATCGAGCCAAACTCATTCTCCTCGTCTTTTGAGAGCTCCTGCAACGAAATCGCAGAAGACGGGCTTTCGATTGGCTTGATGTCAAATCGATCAAGGGCGGATCGGATGTCTTGCTGGATGCTGGTTAGATAAACGCGAAAATTCTTCTCGAAGCGCAAACGTCTTGCCGTAGCACCGTGGCCTCCGCCATTTGAAACGTTTTCGACAACACTTTTTAGGTTGTAGCCGATCTCGTCTATTGAGTGATTGAAAATCTTCAGTGACGCCCCATTGGACTTCAGCTGATTTGCAAACGCCCTGGCATACTCGGTGGCCTCAGGCGCGCGCAGATCAAGGATGGACATCACGAGTGGAGCATCAAGAATCACAGTCAACGCTCGTAGATTGATGCCTGTCGAAGGGCTCTGAACATTCAGAACAACTTCCGCCAGCAACGCGCCGCTCGCGATCTTGACAAGAAGCTCATAGACGTCGCGATTTTTAGTGAAGGCCTCCAAGATATATGAGGCACAGATGACATCCAGACGGGCCAACTGCGCGCTTTCATTTTCTTGGTCCTCCACTGCTTTGCTTTTCGGAAGAGAAAGGGTCCTTTCGCTTTTTCGCTCGGCAGCCAACTGTTGTGGGCGGCTCCTTATTGAATTGAAGTCTGTCAGGACAAGATGATCCAGGAAGACCTTCTCAAGCTCTTGCTCGCTAAGCGTGATCTTGTGATCACTTAGCATCTTCGTCGCATACTCAGTAAAGTCGCGCAGCACTGCCCTAATGGCTGCCTCGGAAACCTCGTCAAACGATTGTTCTACTTCTGCGTAGACATAGCTTGCAGCCTGCCCAGATTCAAGGAGGTTAATCTTCGTGAGAATGCCGCAAGCCTCAAGCCTTGGCGCTAAATCCTCTGCCGCCCACGGGTGCAGCTTAATTCCGTATATATCCTCGACCATGTGCGCGAATTCTTCCGGCTGGAAATTCTCGCCTTTCTTCTGTTTAGCAATCGGCTTGAATATGGGCGCTAGCCCGCTCATCAGATCTCCTGGTTGCTGCGTCGCTTGCGCAAGAAAAGCGTACGCAATGAGCGGGCGATCCAAAGAACGATTTCCTTCCTGATCAATCATCTTTCCATCGGACATCACACTCCCCCTGAAACGTGGCTTGCTTCTTATCATTCTCAAAGCTTGGCAGATGTCCAAGCAGACGGCTTAATTGCTCGGAGTGGCGATTTTTTCGCCAGCATGGTTGCCCAACAACTCGGTGCGAGAGCAGTTCCGCCCCGGACGCTAAAGCCCTCCACTATTGAAATCGGAGCGACGTCGATTCGCACCTGCTTGAACGAATTGTTAGGCAGGCGGTAGGCGAAAGGGCAGCGTTGCCTTGCAACCGACACACTGGATATGGGAGTGTCCAACCAACTGGCGCCGATCCGCTTGATTTAGCGTGCCGCAGTTTGGGCACGTTCCGGAAACAAGAAAAGGATTTCCGCCGAAAATGAGGGATGAGTTCGGTCCGAACCCGACGGAGCTGCCTTGCACCATGATGTTCCCTTGTGTGGACATGCCCTGCATGCCCACGGATCCACCAATGCCTTGAAACGTACTGTGGTTAATGTAGTTTTTGCTTTCTCCGGTCGAATGGAGAAGAGTCCGATCTGCGTGAACTGTTGTTCCCTCAATGTTTGTCGTGGCGCCCGAGCGCGAAGAGAAAACAGCAGACTCTGCTACGACGAGCGAGTTGAGTATGCTTTGGAAACTGCGCTCTTCCGAAATGGCGATAAATTCCTTTTGTCGAACGCCTAGCTCTTGTAACAGTGCCCGCGTTTCTTGCTGTAGCTCTGGGCTCAACTCAACAGCTCGGGCAACTTCAATGACTGCATCCTCGACAGTCTCCGCGGTCTGGGCCGTTGCGTTGAGCGTCACGACCTTATCCCACAGTGTCTGGAGCCGGTTGTCCAAATCCTTGTCCGACAGATGCCGGTCGACGGCCTGACCGACCTGCTGTATGACGGGGATCGGAAGCATGCTTAAACAGAAGGCGATGAATCGCAGTGGTTGCTTCACCCCGTGACGTTCCCACATGCGGCGAACTGCGGAAGCCGATTGTTCAACTTGTTGCGAATGCGACACGAGTCCCCCTAACGCTGAAGTTAAGCGGCGCGCGGTACGCGTGTCCGCTTTGAGCGAGCTGTTAGACAGCATACGACGAAAGCACGTCAGAGGCCCGCTGGTCAGACTCTAGCCCGTCGAGACCTATGAGATCATCCCTGGCTCCAGGTGGCAGAAACCAGAGATTTACCTGCCACAAAACGCCAAGATCGCCACACTCAAGTTTGGAGATGGCATTAACCGGGCGGAGAGCATTGGTCTTGGAGCGGTCGCCGCTTTGGTTGGAAGCAGGCGCACGCCCTAGCCCTGATAACTTGCCCTAATCAGCTACTTCGACGCCCGGTCAAATTCTCATCACTAGCCGGGTCCGATGAGCCACGGCAACTTCGTCGTGCGGCGTATGGACCCGGACGTACAGCGCCGACCGTCTAAAAAAGCAGGTCACCGTAGCGTTGATCCGTTTGAAACAGATCGTTGTGATCGATTTTAAACTGCGGCATTCGCCCAGATGCCATAGCGCTTACTGCCTCGATTGAGGGCGACGTGCGTGGCACGCCGACTCTCAACCAGGCCTATTCGGCGGATGCTACCGGCGAAGTATGAGGGCACGTTTAGGCGTTGGTTCCGCCATCGACGGTCAGATTCGCCCCGGTGATGTACGCCGCCTCAGGGCTCGCGATAAATGCCACCAGCGCAGCGACTTCATCCACGGTGCCATAGCGGTCAAGTGCGGTGGCCGCCTTCTGTGGCACGGCCCATTCGCCCGCGGCGGGATTCAGATCGGTATCGATTGGGCCCGGCTGCACGTTGTTAACCGTAATGCCTCGACCGCCTACTTCCCTCGACAGGCCCTGGGTAAACATCTTCACCGCGCCCTTCGTTGCCGAGTACGGCACGAGGCCTGGCGTCATAACACGTTCGCCCACGCATGAGCCGATCATGATGATGCGGCCGTTGTCATTCATATGCTTCAACGCCGCTTGCGTCGTGACGAACACACCGCGGACATTGATATCGATGACACGATTCAACTCCTCAAGCGTGGTCTCTTCGAACGGCTTGGGAATGGCTGTGCCGGCATTATTCACCAGGACATCGAGCCGGCCGAAAGCGGCAACCGCTTTGTCGACCGCACTCTTCACAGCGTCGACATCGGCGGCATCCGCCTGAATAGCGATGGCTTTTCCGCCCTTGGATTCAATGGCCTTGACGACGGCGGAGGCCATGCTGCTGTCCTTGGCGTACGTGATGGCTACGCTTGCGCCATCGGCGGCCAGACGCTTGGCGATGGCGGCGCCGATACCGCGCGAACCACCGGTAACCAGGGCTACTTTCTTGGCTAGCTTCGACATGGGAATTCCTCAGGTTTCTTGGGGGGGCTGAACCGGGCACGGTGCAGCATGGGAACTTCAAACTTCGGCGACGCGGCCCGCCAGGCATAGCCTTGAGGGGCCCCACTTCTTGACACCGCGAAATGTAGGCTGACGTGACGGCTTTGAATAAGTCTTTGTAAGCTTCGCCCCATGCCTGATAGGCATGGGTTAGCAGAAGTACCACGGGGCTTTGACGCCCCTGACCATCGATGCCGTCGCCGAGGCTAGCAAGCTCGCTGTGGCGGCCGAGAGAAGGACCTACAGCGGCAATCTGGTGGCGTCGCCCAAACTAAGGACGTCGAAAACCGCACACGCTTCGCTCAGTCAAGGTGTGACCGGCGGGTCGCAAGCAGGATTCTGTGATATGGCGCTTAGACCACTGGCTGCCTCGGTCGCCGAGGCATTGCCGCCTGATGCAAGCTCGCCCCGTGGGTTACCTCCAAAGGAGAGCTTGCCAAAGAGACACCAAGATGGGTGGCCAACCTTAGCAAGATGGGACTCCACCCTCCCCCACAGCTGATGTGCCACACCACTCGACATGCCTGTCTTCGGTCGATCGGACCTTCGGCTTCGATCATTGAGAGTAAGTGGACCTGCGCCAGTGCGACGGCTGCAATGGCGCCACCCAGGGATGTCCTCGGCGGTGTCGCTTCCAGCCATTCGGAAGGGGGTGACAGGTCCGCAACTGTCCAATGGCTTCTGGTCACGCGCGCGAGGCGACCCTGCGATACCGCAAGCTGCCGGTTCGAGAGACGAAGCATCCTGACCTGTAATCGGCCAAGGCTCGCGGCTACTGCAAGAAGGATTGGGCGGGCTTCGTCCATGGCGGCGAGCCTAAGGCTATCAAGTCTCAGATGGTGAAACTAACGCCAGGCGAGGGGCGATGTATCCATAGAGGGTTATAAGCGGAGCCTAGAGAACCGGCCAGCGCAGAGCCTCGACAACCCCCACTAATCGCGTAGCCGCCAACAGGTCATCTCTTACGACGGGTGCCGAATGCCCTCTCACAAACCAATGTAAGCGCATCAAAAGCGGAACTTTGAGCGCATTACGTCGATCATGCGAACTACTTTTCGGGCGGGCGCGACATAAATTACGCTAGCAGGAACCTTTAGTACGAACTCGGTGCCCGCCTGGCTCCCGCGCCGGATTTCCAGGTACGCTCCAATCCGTTTGGCACGCTCCCTCATGCCCACGATGCCCCAATGCCCGTCTCGCCCACCCGCTTTAAGAATGTCTGCAGGGATACCGCATCCGTCGTCACTCACCAACATATGCAGGCCATCGGCACCATACCGCACATGCACCGAAATCTTGGATGCATGGCTGTGCGCGAATGCGTTTCGAATAGCTTCACGGCCAATGTTGAGAACTTCGCCTGCGCTTTCCGCACGTAAAGTGCGGGCAACACCCTCGCTCGTCAGTACGAACGTCGACGCATAAATCGCTGCGCTTTCGTCGCATATTTCTCGGAGATTATGCTCCAAGTTAGCGTCTACAGACGTTGAATTACGCAACTCTATGATGCGGTCGCGACCTTCGATCAACATACTGCGCGCTTGGTCTTCAGCACGTTTCATTTGATCGCGACGACTCTCCGCCAAAGAGGTATCGCCGGACCATGATTGAACCTGAAGTAAGAGGCCGTGCACGCCTTGCATCAAGGTATCGTGCAGCTCTCGGGCGATGCGCTCCCGCTCGGCGTGCCGCGTCGTAAGTTGCAGATGAAGTCTCGACTGCAACTGGCGAATGCGCAGCGAAAGGAGTCGCCAGAGAGCGCAGAGCGCGACAAGTACGGCGATAGCTCGGAACCACCACGTTTGGTAATAGGCCGGCGCAATTGCAAACGATAGCGAGGCATCTTGTTCGCCCCAAAGTCCATCTTCGTTTGATGCACGCACCAGAAACTTGTACTTCCCTGGTCCCAGATTGGTGTAGGTGGAAGATCGGACTGCGCCAGCGTCTTGCCAAGCGGTGTCAAATCCATCCAGTTTGACTCGAAACCTGACTCGCTCTGGTATCGATAGCGATGGCGCGGTGAAGCCAATTCGTACGGAACGTGTCAATGCCGGAAGCTTCATGGCGGGAAGTGTCGCCAGATGCTTGTCATCTGCGTCCATTCGCGTAAAAGAAACCAGGGGAGGCACCGCATTGTGCGGGACATGATCGAGATCTATCCAAGACACACCTTGGGCGCGTACCACCCATAGCCGCCGAGATTTATCCACGATCATTGAGACAGTGAAGTTATCGGGGACGAGACCACCCTGGAGTCCGTCCTCTTCATCCAAGACATCCGCGATTGGCCTTTGGCTAGGCGATTCCATCACGCGGCGTATCTCACTTCGAGATATGTGCGCGACGCCAGCGCCGGCATTCAACCATAGATCACCGTCGCTCGTCTCCACGGCGTCCAGAATTCGCTTGAGTGCCTCACCATTTGACCGGATCACGGGCGAAACGGAAACGAAGCGGTTGCCATCGAGATAGGCAATCCCACTCAGACCTACCACCCACGTCTTCGTTGGACCAACATAGACAGACCAAGGATCCCCTACTGACAGCCCGTTCTCCGACGAAAACATCGTCGGACCAGACTTGTCTATCACGGCAACCCTGTTGTCGGCGTACATGATCCAGACTCGGCCAAACCGGTCCGAGCGTGCCCCTCTCGGCGGATCTCGTGGGAGATTCACATAAACGGGGTCTGGCAGCCACGCGCCATCCTTGTAGCGGTACAAGCCCAGCGTAGAGACCAACAGATGACCGCCGGCAGGGTCACTCAGGATCGTCTCCACCGCGCGGCCGTTCAAGCCTTTCGGATAAGGAAGATGCTCGAACTTTCCGTCTTTGAGGATGCGAATGTCATCGTTCTTCGGATCCGCATCGTTCTTCAGAAACCAAATGTTCCCGTCCACATCACTTGAAGCCGACGCGAACCCACGCCCAAGCGCGTCCCATTTTGTGGATCCTTCCATAGTGACGTCGTAGACGTCGCCGGCTTGCGTTGGAACGATCCAGATATCCTCGTGCACGCCTCGAACGAGGCCAGCCAGTGGGACGGTGTCCTTCGAAAAGACGCTTTGAAACTTGTTTGGTCTTAAGCGCCGGATGCCGTCAATACTGGCCGTCCAGACGTTGCCCTCACGGTCGGAAAACAGACCATAGGCGTCGGCGCTGTAGCTCAGCTCGTCGACCACTAGTTGTTGCTTACCGCCTGGCGATCCCACCCAGTGGAACCGCTCGACATTATCTCCCAGTGCCCAAAGGGCGCCGGTCGCATCTCTTGAGATAGCGCGGAGCGAGATGCCAAGCGGCCGCTCGATGATCGTCTTGAGCTTGTCGACCGCAGGGCCGGGTGGCAGCTGCGTGTAGTCAAAGCCAAGTTTCGATCGCCAGATTTCCTTGCTGTCGCCTGGTTCGAACGACATGGTTCCACGTATCTGGAACCAAACCTTTTTATTGTTTGCGACAAATAAGCGTCCGTCATCAAGCAGTCCAGCGAGGCCGTACACGGAGCCAGGGTTTGCTCCAACGTCATGTCCAACTTCTCGCCACAAGGACCCGTCCAAGTAGTAGAGGCCATATCCAGAGGTGGCCCACATATTCCCGCCCGCATCTTGCACGATCGACCAGATAATTCGTCCAGCTTTTGGAAGGCCTTGGTCAATCTCGCTGAAGACGCCATTGGCGCGACGCGCGATGCGCCCATCATTGAATCCCACCCAAAGGTCGCCACTTCGATCTACGAACATCGCAGAGGCGCTATCGCCTGGCAGTCCGTTCCCTAGATTTCGCTCGAAACTGACGCCGTCGAAACGGACCACGCCCTCGGAGGTGCAAAGCCACAGGAAGCCATCCGGGGTTTGCGCAAGCCAGTTCACATTGGCAGGAGCCCCTTGCTGTGCCGCATATGGCGTAATTGAAAAGTCGGTCAGTGGCCGGCGGGAGCGCGCGTCGACTGTCGTCATGGTTGACGATGGAGTCGGTGATGCAACAAGGTCGGATGCCTCTTGAGCAGGCAACACCGACGTGCAGCTTTGCGCAAGCACCAAGGCTATCGCGATTGTTTTGACCCACTTCGGACACTTAGCCATCATGCAATCGCCTCTGCCGTGACGCTCGCGGAATAAATGGGAACGAAGTCAGGGTGACGGCCGGCATCAGGCCAGTTGGCTCCCCACCGTCAATTTCAGGTTAGCACGCCACCTTGCAGCGCAACATAAGCTTTGTGGGCTCCTGGCCGCCCATCGCCTGCGGACTCCCCTTCGAGTCTCGACCCATGCCGCCGAAGGTGGCGCCACCCATCCAAATGACGGGGAGCGAATTGGCGAGACGGGCGCTAACCCTTCATTCCCCAAACGCGGCCATTCCCCACCTGACCCCAGGCCTTGCCTCGACCCTGGCATACCAGTCGGTGAGCAACGGAAAGTACTTCCAGTGCAGATCTTGCGGTACCGCATGGATCAGCGTGTATGCCGCGATGTCGGCAAGGCCAAAAGCTTCGCCCGCCATGTAAGGACCATACTCAAGAAAGGATTCACAGCGTTCGATGCGCTCGCTGGTCAGGGCCGTCATTGCCTTGGCCCCGTCTTGCACACCTTCCCGGTCGAGATAGCGGCCCGCATGACTGGGGGCGATCACGTCCGTAAGGAAGTAAAAGAAGCGCTCCAGCGCCCTCCTCTCGTCGCTGCGTTGCGCAGGCAAAAGCCGTCCCGGGGCGCTTGCAGCGGCGTCCATCATGATGGCGCTCCACTGACTGAGTGACCACACGACCTCCTGATCATTGTAAGCGGCTAGTACGGGAACCTCGGTAAGCGGATTTTGACCCAGAAATCGGTCTGCAATCGGGCCACTGCAGCCAGCGGTGAGTTTTGCCGCCTCAAACACAACACCGGCCTCCACGAGCGCAATCGCGGCTCGCTGACTGTTTTCCGTGCGAGCGCCGTAGAGTACAAGCCGCTCGCTCTTCGCGAGTACCTTCAGAGAGTCATCGAAGTTCATGGTCATTTGTGCGCGCTGAATGATGGAGCGGTGTGTATGTCGGAAGCGCGGGCGCCACTCGAAGCGTATCGAGCGCTAGAGGCGCGCATTCCTTCCCCTGCGGTTAGCCAAGGCCACGCCAGGCCATGCGTGCGGCCGCTTGTACAGTCGCGTTTCCCCAGAAGTGGGCGCTCCTGAACCCATGGGCATGCTTGCCTTGGCCGCACGCAACATTCGGATACGCGCTGCTCGCCCGATGGTTCGACAGTGCCAGAAGTTGCGAGGGAGCAATTGAGTGATTGCACCTTATTTGAAGATTTCGGCAGAATCGACGCCCTCGGCGTTCAAGCGAGCCTCGGCCCCTCGTTACGCGAACGGGGCGACGCGGGCGCCGTTCCGGCAACCAAGATGGTTGAGCATTGCGCTCAGTGAGTCTCCAAGCATCACCGACGGGCCACCCGTAGGTCGCCAATGCACGCCTGGGATCAGGTCAAGGAATCAAGCTGCTCCGCTTTTCCGCTCCTACCGAGGAGATGAAGTGCCTGGTTTCGGCGATCGAGGAACTGACAAGCGCCTGGCCTGCAGGGCGCGGAGAGCTTTCACGAGTGAGTCCACATCAAAGCCGTTGCGATAGTCGACATCCACATAGGCCAATGCAACGACTCCTTCATGGTCGATCAGATAAGTCGCGGGGATAGGGACCAGAAAGCTGTTGGCGGTCCGGGTGACCGGCGGTTGGTAGCCCAGCTCCTCGTAACGGGCTCGGAGTGTCAGCGGTAGTTCATAGGCCAATCCGAAAGCGCGCGACACCTTCAGATTTTCATCGATCAGCTCTGGCATCGGGAGGGGCAGGACGGGCGCCGCCGGTTTGCTCGGAGGTGCAATGGCCATTGCACTGGCTCCCAGGTCCTTGAATTGATCGTAGGCGCCCGCAAGATCGGCCAGGCCCCGCTCCCCGAACGAACACCATGCCCCGCGGAAGAAGTGCAGGATGACGGGACCCGCATCCAAAAGGCGGTCCAGCGACACGCCTTGGCCATGGGTGTCACGAAGCGCGAAAAGCGGCGCTCGCGCGCCGGCACGCAAGGCCTTGCTCGCTGCCTCGGACGAGGCGGCCATGGCTAGCTCGGCATCAGCATCGACCGCGTGCCGAGTCGACGAATCTGAGTTTGACGGGGGCATGGCCGGACGGACAGGCAAGGAAGGTGGATAGCACTCTATTCCTACCCTGCAGTCAGCAATAGGCGCAAAATTGCATAACGCTCATTCCACGGAGAGAAAGGATGGACCGACTGTCGGCGATAGAAATCTACATACGGGTCGTCGATACCGGTTCGTTCTCCGCAGCGGCCAGGCACTTTGATGTGGGCCAGCCCGCGGTATCCAAGGCCATTGCTCAACTGGAGGAATGGCTGGGAGTGAAGCTATTGCTCCGATCCACCCGGACCCTGACGCCGACCGAAGCTGGGCAGAACTTCTATCTGCGCGCCAAGAGAGCCATGGAGGAGACCGACGAAGCCGTGCAGGCGGCCCGGGGTACCGCAGCCGGTCTCACCGGACGCCTGCGAGTCTCTGCCGCTGTTTGCTTCGCCCGACTCCATATCGTTCCTCGCGTCGAAGCATTCCTTGAGTCCCATCCGAGCCTTGAGTTGGAACTGGTCCTGGACGATCGGAACATCGACCTGGTGAATGAAGGCATCGACCTGGCACTGAGAATGGGCGAACTCGCCGACTCCAATATGACGGCGAAACGAATCGGAGTGGCCCGCCGGCGGGTTGTCGCTACGCCGGAATACTTTGCCAAGTACGGAACACCACAGGTTCCCGCTGACCTGCTTGCGCACCGCGCGATTGTGTACACGCGGGACCTCAACGGTGGAGAACACTGGGTCTTTCGCAAAGGGACCGCGGAGATGTCAGTCAAGCTCTCCGGTCGCATGCGCATATCCGCGACAGAAGGTCTGCGCGCGGCGGTCTTTTCCGGCGCCGGCTTCGCCGTGGCGTCCGAGTGGGCATTCCAGCCAGAGCTCAAGTCAGGGGAAGTGGTGGCCGTACTTGATGACTGGGAGCTTCCAGCCATCCCGCTCTCAGCGCTCTATCCCACCGGTCGCTTAGCCAGCGCGAAGGCAAGGCAGTTCACCGCATTCGTGGAGGAATGCCTGGCGCCCGACTTCAATCTTTAGCTGAAAGATCTCTGGCGAGGTGCCCCGCGCGAGCCTGGCATGGCCCGGCCACCAGCGTCGACGCCATGACTCAGGGTCGCAACCCAGAGTCTGGTTCAGGTGCACTGGATCTATCGATCCGGAATTTGTCCGCCGCACTCGTAATCCTGATCGCCACAATGAAACGGCCCCAACCGGCTGCCATTCTTGGGCAGCCGGCTGAGGCACGGTTTAGCGACCGGGAACAGCCTAAGCGGCTGCCATTACCCGAAATCGATTCAGACGTCGGAGCCGCTGCGGGGCGGCAGCGCCGGGAACGGAAGGCGGGTTGCCTGCGCCCCGACATGCCCATCGCCCTGAAGCTCCCAGGTCAAGAACTGATCGGCCTGCTCCACGAACAACTCGGGGTATTGGTAAAACGAGCCATGGTTGGAGTCGGGATAGAGAATGAGCTGAGCGTTCGGCATGTACTGCTGCATCGTGTACGAATTGACCGTCGGTGCAATCACGTCGTTGCTGCCTTGGACGATTAGCGTCGGCTGATGAATACCCTTCAAGTAATCGAGAACGCCATCGAACTGCACGCCGTACTTGCCCAGCGCTTCGATTTGCGCCGGCGCCACTTTTTCATTCACTTCAGGGTCGCGGCCTTCGCGACGCTGATGCTTGCGCTTGAGAAATTCGAGACCTGCCGCCCGACTCGCCGGGGAGGGAGAAAAGTGAACCGCAAGCCAGAGGTGCTCGGCCGGCTCATACGTCGCGCCAAAGATCTCGGCCGCGGCCTTGGTCATGGGGGCGATGCCCTCACCGCCTCGAGGGCCCGTGCCAACGAGGATCAGGCGGCGAACCAGCTCAGGGGCCTGCAATGCAACCTCCTGAGCCACCATGCCGCCGATGGAAAAGCCAAGTACGTCGACCTTGTCCAGCGACAAGGCCTTGATAAAGGCGATGGTGTTTGCACCCATTTCCTGAATCGTGGTCGGCACTTCCCCAGAGCTGCTGGAGATACCCGCGTTGTTGAAGAGAATCACCTCGCGCCCCTGGGCAAGGCCATCGGTCACTGCCGGATCCCAATAGTCCATGGTTCCGGTGTAGTGCTGATTGAACACGAGAGGGATGCCGCCGCGCGCGCCGAAGCGGCGATAGGCAAAGCGAATGCCGTTTGCCTCGACATACTGAGTGGGGGCGGTTACGTGCGTATGGTTGGTCATTTTGGAAGTCCAGGTTTAATGAGGTTCCGGCTCCAGTGCGATCGACGCGACTTGCATCGAGCCTGGAGCGACAAAATCCGGGGTTAAGAAAGCGGCACAGGGAACCACGCCACTTGCAAGGAGCCTCGATGCGCCACGATGAGCCGCAGTGCGGCACGGTCATCGGATTTACGTTGGCGCCCACAGGGCCGGCCCAGCGATGGCTTCGTCGGATTGCCCGACCGTTCGCGTAGTTTTCTCGGCGACAAACTGCTTCAAAAGGCGCGAAATCGACCGGAAGTCTTTCGAGACAGGGTTGAGCCATGCGGAACCGCCCGGCAAAGCGCCGGGCGGTTCCTTCGTGCTTACAGGGTCACGACAATCTTGCCGAACTGGCCATTCTTCTCGAGGTAGCGATGCGCCTCGACCATGTCTTCGAACTTGAACTGGCGGTCGATGATAGGCGTCAGCGCGCCGCTAGCCAGGCCCTTCGACACGAACTCGATAGCCGCGTTACGACGGCCGGCATCGCCGCTGGTGATCCAGATGTTGTGAGCCCTCACCGTAAGATTCTTGGCGATCATGTCCAGCACCGGAAGCGCCGTGGGCTCCTTCTCGTCCAACAAGCCGTAGATGAAGGCAATTCCCTGAAACGGCAGCAACGACACCAGTTTGCTGAAGCTCGCGCCGCCCACCGGATCGAAGATGACGCGCGGGCCGTTACCCTCGGTGATCTTCAGAATCTCGGAGGCGAAGTCCTGCTCCTCGGTGACAATGACATGCGTGGCGCCCACTTCAAGCAGCTGCTTCTTCTTGGCATTGGTGCGGGTCAACGCAATCACAGACGCTCCGGCGAGCCGGGCAACCTGGATCGCCGCCAGGCCGACGCTGCTCGACGCGGCAGGAATCACCACGAAGTCGCCCTTCCCGACCTTTGCGTCTTCAATGAGCGCGCCGTAAGCGGTCACGAACATCATCCAGACCGAAGCGGCCTCGGCGAAGCCCAGGGTCTTCGGGTGCTTGATCACCGCGTAATCGGGCACCAGGATCTCATCGCCATAGGTGTGGTAATCGTTCTGCGAGAACGACGGCATCACACTGACCGTGTCACCAACGGCAATGCCCTTCACTTCGCGGCCGACCGCGTCCACGATGCCGGACGCTTCGTAGCCGAGGCCTGCCGGAAACTTCACCGGCTCGATGTACTCGTCGCGCCGCCACATCGATTCGGCGCGGTTGAGGCCGATCGCCTTGACCTTGATTCTGACTTCGTTTGCGCCCGGGGTGGCGACAGGCGCTTCGCTGATCTCAAGTACTTCGGGGCCACCGGCCCGAGCGAACTGGAAGGTGCGTGACATTTTAGGATCTCCTAAGGGGTGCTTTGTCTGATGATGCGAATTGCGACGCCGATCAAGCGATCACGGCGTCTTTCTTGGCCTGTGACTCTTGGTGGGTCGGAAAGTCGGAGTAGTTCTCTTCTGAGCCGCCCCAGAACGCATCACGTACGTACGGAGTCAGCGGCAGCCCGTGCTGCAGGCGGTACGCGAGATCCGGGTTCGACGAAAAGTGGCGACCAAAGGCGACCAGGTCGGCATCACCCGCCGCCACGATGGCGTTCGCACTATCACCGTCAAAGCCACCAGCGGCGATGATCGAGCCGGAAAAGAACGGTCGCAGGGACTTGGATGCCACCGGCGGGTGGCCCTCATGCAGAGTGCTGTCGCCCTTGATGCGGGGCTCGATAACGTGCAGATAGGCAACCTTGTAGCTGTCGAGCACCTTGGCGACGTGACTGAACGTCGCGTCCGGATTGCTATCGGAGATGCCACCCCACTCGCCTGACGGTGATACGCGCACACCCACGCGGTCCGCGCCCCACACCGAGATGAGTGCCTCAGTCGCCTCGCGAAGGAAGCGCACGCGCCTTTCGATCGGACCACCGTATGCGTCCGTACGCGTGTTCGTGCCGTCCTGAATGAACTGGTCGACCAGGTAGCCGTTGGCGCCGTGCAATTCCACGCCGTCGAATCCAGCATCCTTGGCGCGCTGGGCGGCGATGCGGAAGTCCTCGATGATTCCAGGGATTTCGTCGATTTCGAGCGCTCGATGCGGCGACGCCGGCACCCAGCCATCCTTCGTGAGTGCTACGCCTTCGAACGGCACCACCGACGGTGCCAGCGGCGTGGCGCCACCGGTCATGTCAACATGCGACTGGCGGCCGCCGTGGATAAGCTGCATGAAGGCTCGGCCGCCCTTCGCATGCACCGCGTCGGCAACAGCCTTCCAGCCATCCATTTGACCGTCGTGGTAGAAACTGGCGGCGCCAAAGTACGAACGCGCGGTCAATGAAATGCTCGTGCCTTCGATGATCACGAGGCCGCCATCGGATGAACGCTGACCGTAGAAGTCCGCCATCATCGGGCTCGGAATATCACCGGGCTGAATCGTGCGCAGACGCGTCATCGGGGCCAGCACAACGCGATGGGAGAGCGGATAGGCGCCGACTTGGGTGGGGGTAAACAAGTTAGCCATGATCTTTCCTCGGAATGTGGAATGAGCTTCGAAAAATCGGCGCCCTGCGGACGTCTCGAGGAAGAAGTTATCCATTCTTATCCGACTCCAGAAGACGCTGAATTGGATGGCGCTCATTCCAAAAATGGATGAATCAACCTGTCCCGCCAGCGCGGTGCGAGCGCCGGCACCAAGCGAAGGACGAGTCGCCACGGTAAAGATAGAGGGCGGGCATCGAATGCGATTGAAGGATTACAGGCGCTTTTGTGTATTTCGGTTTTCGCCTGGTCCGATGCGACGACCATCCATGCACGGCGCGCCGGCGGCCCAGCAGCCACCGACGCTCGCGTGGTACGGGAGCGCGAGATGCCGACGCAAGAAGAACTGACGCGTAGCGCCTCCGATAGCGGGCGCTCGCTTTGCGTGTCCATGGCGAAACGTAGGTGGTAACGCGGCAGGATTCGACAAGACATCGCTGCGATGGACATGGTTATGTTGTGACGTGGCGCGAGCAGTGCGTCTTCGTGGCCCGCCTGTCAACGCTGCCTGCCCGATCATCCCTGAATGGAATAACCACCATCCCAGAATGCGCCTTCTAACCGTCGTCATTGGCGCTCAAGATCGCCGCCCTGATCGCTTCGCTAGCCGGCGCCAATCAACACATTGAAGGCTCGGCGATCTTGCACGCACGCCTTCAAGACCGGTCAGCGTGCTGCCGCACAGGCCCTTCGCTCAACAGCGATGCCATGCGACTGCGATCGGCTGCCAAAGCGAGACCCACCCATGCAACGCCAAATGCCAAAGCCAAAAGTTGGATCGACCACTCCCAACGACGTGTCGGAGCGCCCTTGTCATGAGTCAAGGCGCCACTTCCGGGATCGACGTGCCGGAAACCTGCGTTTTGCGATCTTCATGCTGGTGATTTTCGCCATGGCTTGCGGCCTGACGTTCAGAAGCGAAGCCGCGCCGACGCGGCCCACGCCTCAGGCAAGCATGGATGGCTCAAGTTGTGCAGAACGGTCGGGAGCCGACCTCTTGAGCGAAGTCCACTTGCATGGCGCTGCCGCGCGACTGAGAGCGAACGGGGTATTGCTGGGATCGGATCAGACCAGACCAGCCGTCATGACGTGGTGGAGATCTGTCGGCAACGCGTGTCCCGCGCTTCCGTCGGTTGCCCTTCCCCGCGTTACTGTGCATCCGATGCGTATGTCAGCCCAGGTGAAGCCTTCCGCCCTACTTTCCCTTGACTGCAGCGAGCAGGTTCGCGCGCGCGTCCCGGAGAATTTCGTCGGCCAGTTCGGGGGCGGAATCGACGACCGCGCGCGATAGCAATACGGCTCCTACCATCTGGCTGAACGCCGCAACGGCCTTTTTGCGTCTGTCGTTGGCGTCGACACCATCAACGATGTCGGCGAGCTGCTCGAAGTTATGCGCCAGTCCCTTGGCGTAGGTCTCCCGGGCGTCTTTGCCCATGCGTCGCACATCGCCCGCAAATACCGTCAAGGGACAGCCGGCTTCGATATTGGCTCGGTGATCGGGAGACAGGTACCACTCGACTTGTCTTGCCATCGGATCGGCCGCAGCCGCTTGCGATGCGGAAATGGCGGCATCCAGCTCCTGACCACCCTGCTCAATCGCCTTTTCCATCACCGCTGCGACCAGCGCGTCCTTGGATTTGAAGTGGTTATAGAAGCCGCCTTGAGTGAATCCCGCCGCTTTCGTCAGCTCGGTCAAGCCCACGGCGTCCACGCCCCGGGCGCGGAAAAGCCCTTCCGCAGCGGCCACGATGGATCTTTTGTTTTCAATGGCTTGCTGCTTAGTCACGCCCATCCCATCACTCCTTTCCGAAACGACCTTTCATCTGTTCCTTGCACAAACAATGGTGACTACCATTGACATTGGCTCGCGCCACCTCCATGCTGACTAAATCGATGGTGAACACCATTGTCATTTCAGTCTAGCGCAAGTCCGGCTCGGGTGCAGCCGGTACTTAGAGGAGCCGCGATGCGTACCGTACGAATTCGTTCTTGGGGTGGACCCGAAGTGCTACGCCTCGAAGAGCACCCGCCCGAAGAGCCCGGGCCCGCGGAAGTGCGTCTTCGCGTCCGCGCCATTGGAATCAACCGCACCGAAGTCACCTTGCGTTCCGGCCGCGCGGCCACCAGCCCGGCATTACCCTCCAAGATCGGTTTTGAAGCGGTTGGCGAAATCGACGCGCTGGGCCCCGAGGTCAGCGGCTTCGCCATCGGCGAGCGCGTCGCTGTCATTCCCGCCTTCCCGGCCGCGCAGTACGGATTGTACGGTGAACTGTCACTGGCACCCGCGCGTTCCCTGGTGCGCATACCCGAAGGCGTGACCGATGTCGATGCCGCATCCACCTGGGTAGCCTTTGGCACGGCGTGGGCTGGCCTGATCGATCGCGGTCGACTCAGCGCAGGGCAAACCGTGCTGGTTACTGCCGCGTCCAGCAGCGTAGGACTTGCGGCCCTGCAGATCGCCAAATCGGTGGGGGCACGCGTTATCGCGGCGACGAGCAGTCCTTCCAAGGCCGCGGCTCTGCAAGCGCACGGCGCCGACGCTGTCGTCGTCACATCGACGCACGGCCTAAAAGCCGCGGTGTTCAAATTCACCAGGGACAAAGGCGTTGACCTCGTATTCGATGCCATCGGCGGCCCGCTGTTCGCCATCTTGAGCGAGCTGGCTGCTCCGCAGGGCACCCTCGTCCTCTACGGCGCCTTGAGCCAACAAGTGGCACTGCTGTCACCGCTTGCCGTGCTCAGTGAAGAGCTGACGATTCGCGGGCTCTCGCTGACAAAGACAACCCGTGACGACACCAAGCTGGCCGCACTGAAAGCGTTTGTCGACGGCGGGTTCGAACGCGGATTGTTCAAGACGACGCTGGCCAAAACCTTCACGCTCGACGACATCGTTGGTGCTCACCGCTATATGGAAGCAGGTGAGCACGTGGGAAAGATCGTCGTCACCGTTTGATCCCATCCAGACCGGGCCCACTCCTTCAATGAACAAGCATTCTTATCCGTCCCTGCTTTCTCCCACGACCATGGGAGCGCTCCCCCTTCCCAATCGCGTGGTGATGGCGCCTTTGACCCGCATGCGCGCCACGAGTTCGAACCAGGTGCCCACCAAGCTGCAGGCGCGCTACTACGCGCAACGTGCCTCAGCGGGCTTGATTATCGGCGAGTGCACGGCCATCAGCCCCGATGGATTCGGATGGGCAGACACGCCGGGCCTGTGGAGCGCCGACCAGGTGCGCGGCTGGCGCGTGGTTACCGACGCCGTACACGAAGCCGGCGGTCGCATCGTTGCCCAACTCTGGCATACCGGCGCGATGTCACACCCGGATTTTTTCAACGGCGTACCACCCATGTCGGCGTCGGACATCAACCCCGAACAGCAGAGCGTGACGCCACTCGGCCACAAGCCAACGGTGACGCCACGACCCATGAGCAAGCAAGACATCCGGGATACCGTGCGTGATTACGGTCGGGCTGCCCGCAATGCCATGGAAGCGGGCTTTGACGGTGTCCAGCTGCAAGCCAACTACCTGTATCTCATCGCGCAGTTTCTCGCCCGCGGTACCAATAAGCGGACCGACGAATACGGTGGCTCCGTCGAGAATCGCGCGCGACTGCTGTTTGAGTCGCTGGAAAGCATCCTCCGCGAAGTCGACGCCACGCGCGTGGGTATCAAGGTCGGACCGATGCATTTGAGCGGTCCGCTCGCGGCCGACGAAGAGACACTTCCCACCGCTGAGTACGTCATCAACCGACTGAACGATTATGACCTGTCGCACCTGTTGCTCATGGGTACGAATACGGACGTCACGGGCAGCCCCATTGAGCATCTCGCCGGCGTCGCCATGTTTGAGCATTTTCGCAAGCTATACCGGGGCACCCTGATTGCCAATGTCGACATGGATGCGCGGCGCGCGGAAAGGTTGATCGCCACGGGCCTAGCCGACCTGGTCGCGTTTGGCCGCCCTTATATCGCCAACCCCGACCTGGTGGAGCGACTTGCTGCAGACGCTTCGCTGAACGATGTCGACTGGAGCACCGTGTATGCCTCCGGACCGAATGGTTACGTCGACTATCCCGCGTTGGAACGCGCGCCAGCTTGACCCTTTCTAGGGAGAAAATCATGCCGAAGACCACCCCCGCACAAAACAAGACGATCGTACTCAAAGCCTTCGATACGCTGTTTAACCGGCGTGACTACGATACGGCTTCCATGTTCTGGTCAGACCGTTACATACAGCACAGCGCACACATCGAGCCAGGGCGCGAGGGGCTATTCAATCTGATCCGCAGCCTGCCCCGCGAACTGCGTTACGAGCCAGGCCTGGTCGTGGCCCAGGACGACTACGTCATCCTGCACGGTCGATTCTCCGGCCATGGCCGCGCCGCCGCATGGATCGCCGCAGACATTGTGCGCATCGAGAACGGCCTGTTGGCCGAGCACTGGGACGTATTGCAGGACGAGGCCACGCAAGCCGAATCCAAGAGCGGTCGCCCCATGTTTGGCGATCACTTTCCCTCGTAATCTGGAGCGAACACCATGAAACTTACTGGCAATACCATTTTCATCACCGGCGGTGGCTCGGGTATCGGGCGCGGCCTGGCTGAGGCACTGCACAAGCGTGGCAACAAGGTGATCATCGCCGGCCGACGGCTTGATCGACTGCGGGAAACGACGGGCGCCAACCCAGGCATGCTGGCCGTTGAATTGGACATTTCAAGTCCGCAAAGCATCGAAACCGTAGCCCGTCAGCTGATCTCTGATCATCCCGACCTCAATGTCCTCATCAACAATGCAGGCATCATGCTGCCGGACGGCGCCGATGGCGTCGTTGATGATGCCATCCTGACGTCGACCGTCACCACCAACCTTCTCGGGCCGGTGCGCATGACCTCGGCACTCATTGAGCACCTGAAGTCCAAAGAGGGGGCCGTGATTGCCAACGTGACATCGGTGCTTGGCTTCGTACCCTTGGCACTGGCCGCGGTCTACAGCGCGACGAAGGCAGCGCTTCACTCCTACACGCTGTCACAGCGCTATTTGCTGAAGCACGCAGGCGTGTCGCTTATCGAAATCGCGCCTCCCTGGGTACGAACCGAGCTGATGAACAGCAGCGAGGAAGAGCGAGCCATGCCGCTCGATGAATTCATTGCCGGCGCCATGGAACAGCTGGGTTCGGGCGTCAATGAAGTCCTGGTTGGACAGGCACCCGACATGCGAGCCAATCCGGGCCCTAACGAACATGCCTGGGTCAACCAGTTCAACGATCTGTTCGCCAATCCCGGTTAACTGCGTTGACTCTCCTGTATGGGTGCCTTGCAGCCTCGGCACCCAAGGTGGGCCGGTCAATCAGTGACCCGTCGCACGTCATGGGCGATGGAATCGTTCGGGCCAGTGAGTTGTCGCGCTAACAGACGGAGCCGGAAGCTGACTTGCAGGGCCGCCAACGAAGGTGCCCGCAAAGACACACAACTCAGGAGTCGATAAAGCCGCGCCGCTGGGCAATGGTGACCGCATGCGTGCGATCCGAAGCACCCAACTTGAGCAGGATGTTCTTCATATACGTCTTCACTGTGTCTTCCGAGAGAAACAGCGATTCGGCAATGAGGCGATTGGACATGCCTTCCTTGACGAGACGGAGGAGGCTCAATTCTCGGACCGTAAGGACCGCCCTGCCTTGGTTCGCGGCCAACTCATCACTGATTTCCGCCGCGATCACTTGCTGCCCATGCGCCGCCGCCCGGATCGCCGCGACGATCTCGTCTTTCCTGGCAGACTTGAGAAGATACGACGTCGCGCCCAGCGTAAGGGCTTGCGTGACCCGCGCATCGCCCGGATAGATGGTAAAGACCACGATGGACGCGTCGGGCTTCAACTTTCGGATGGCGGTCAAGGCCTGCAGCCCATCAACGTGCGGCATCTGCAGGTCGAGCAAGGTAACGTCGGGCCGCAGCGCTTCGAACAATTCGATCGCCTGCGCACCGTCCACAGCCTCGCCCGCGACTTGCATGTCGGTCTCAAGTTCGATGGTCGCCCGCAAACCATCCCGCATCATCGGATGATCGTCGACCACAAGCACCTGAATCAGGGTCTGGCTTACCAAGGCGGCGCACTCGAAAGTAATCACTCCAGGAACTGCACGGCGGGCTTGGCGAATACGGATACCGCCGGCCACGGCCGCGGCTGCCCCCTCCGTTTCATATTGCACCATGTTGAGGAGCTGGTGTCACGGAGAGTGTGGAGGAGCGATGTGATGCCATTGGGAGTGCGCCTCAGTCCCAACTACCTGGGCTAACCCCTTTCCCAGGACAACGCCCCATTCGGATCGGCGCTGGCGAGCACATCCCATAGAACATCCACGTCGCCCTGTGCGAGGGCCTCATAAGCAGTCCGTCCCTCGAGAAAACGGTGCGTGACGCACATCCAGCATGCGGCGCGTCGCCGGTCGCCGAACTGCACCAGGAGAATATCGGCGACTTCAGGGTCGTGCTCCTCGAGCACCGCGAACGCCTCTTTCATGGCCACTTTTCGCATCTCATCGATTCGGGCCAGATCTTGAACAACCAATTCAAAGGCTTTGCTTTTAGGCCTCATGCTTTATCTTCCCGAAGGTGCAAGTCGTTTCTTGGCGTGGTAACTCATCGATTGGCTTCGACAAAGAGCACATACGCGGGCTCTTTCGCTCCCGGGGTGCCATCCAACTTGGGCTCAAGCCCAGACGCTTGGCACCAACTGGCAAAGTTTTGCCAGATGGGGTGGTAAGGGTGCTCGGCTGAACGCACATCAAAGTCGCTCTTCCAGCGAAAAGTCTGAAGTGTGGCGGCGACCTTTTCGTGGCACCCACGGCCGATAGAAATAGGACGCGGCAGAACACCCGACAGAATGGCCGTGGCAAACGACAACGCCGCGTCGCGGAAAAACAGCTCGATCAGCGTGAGGTCCTCCACGGCACAAGGCCCTTTTGCGTGCGCACGCCGGTGAAGCTCCTCACTTTCCGCCGACGCAGGTCGAGCCTGCAATGCGATTAACAACGCTCCCAGCGAAGTACTCATGCGCCCTCTCCTCGCGTTCGGTGATTAGTTGCTTGATGCCGCAACGAACAGCGGTCCGTTGATCTGGGCGGAACCGGGGTGCGCTTTGTCCTGGATCGTTGAGACCTGACTCGTTACGCCCCACCCTCCTCCCAACGCCCGGATCAGTTGCACCGTGGAAGTGGCTTGCTCCCCTTGCAGCTGGATCGCGCGCCGCCTGGTTTCAAGCAGGGTCCTCTCGGTCTCGATCACATCAAGATAGCTAACCTGGCCATCGTCATATTGCGTTCGTGAAAGCTGCGCTGCGCGAGACGACGCCTGCACCGCCGCCTCCTCGACCTGGGTTTGGTCGTGGAGAATGCGAACGTTCGCCAGGCCGTCCTCCACTTCGCGAAACGCGACCAGCACCGTTTGACGATAGATGGCAACATCTTCCTCATACTGGGCCTTCGCGTGGACAAGATTCCCCCGCCGCTGACCGCCGTCGAAGAGCGGCCCAACCAGAGGGGTGCCGACAAGTGGACCTAACAAGAACGTCCTGTTGGACCAGTTGAACAGGTTGCTCAGTGAGCTCGACTCGTAGCCACCTGTTCCTGTCAGCGTGAGCGACGGAAAAAATGCCGAGCGCGCGACGCCGATCCGAGCATTCGCGGCAGCCATGGCACGCTCGGCAGCCGCGATATCCGGTCGTCGCTCCAGCAATGCCGATGGCATGTCTGCAGGGATGGAAACGCTGATGGGTACCAGCGGATCGGCAGACATAGTGAGCTGAGCCGGTGCCTGGCCCAACAATACAGCGAGCGCATGTTCGGTGGTGGCGCGTTCACGGGCCAAGGTCATGGCGTCCGAGCGGGCGGTCTCCACTTCCGTCCTGGCCTGTGCCACATCCAGCTCGCTGACATCGCCCGCATCATATCGATGCTGTACGAAGTCCAATTGTGCCTTCCGAAGATCTACCGTTCGCTCGACTACGGCAATCTCGGCATCCAGTTCACGCAGCAGGAAATAGGTCTGGGCCACATCGGCCTGCAGCGCCAGTTGGGCCGACCTCAGCAGCGCTTCAGTTTGCTGGGTATCAGCAGCCGCGGCATGGTTCGTGGAAGCGATTCGGCCAAACAGGTCCAGCTCGTAGGACACGGCGATTTGCGCACGCCACACGGTCTGTGGCGAAGGATTGGAGCCAGGAGTGACACCTAAGGAATCAGGGCCCTCAAGCTGCCGGGAAGGCCCAAACCCCGCTCCCAGCTGGGGAAACCACTGCGAATGGGCAACCCGCTGCAGACCGCGGGCCTCACTGACCCGCGCGGCAGCCGCCTTCACATCCTGGTTGGCGCTGGCGGCCTGTGTTTCGAGCGCGTTCAATCGTTCATCGCCAAACACCTGCCACCATTGCCCGCGCGCTTGATTCTCGGCGGGAATCGCTGGCTGCCAACTGCCCGTTTCCTCGGGGGTCCTGACAGACAACTCCTTGTACGGGCCCGCGGAGGCGCTTTCTGGCACGTGATAGGACGGCTCCAGGCTGCAGCCACCTGTAACGCACACCGCAGCAGCAAGCGCATAGCGCAGAGTTTGGCTCGTCATGATTGCACCTCTTATAGGCCCGCTTCTTCAAAGCCAAGGACTCGCGGGTTATGCCCGTGCTTGTCCACGATCAACTTGCCGCCGGCCAGGGTGCGTAGCAGTACGTAGAACACCGGCGTGAGCATGAGGCCAAACAGAGTGACGCCCAGCATGCCGAAGAACACCGCCACGCCCATGGCGCGGCGTGTTTCTGCGCCCGCGCCGCTTGAAAGAACGAGCGGCAAAACACCCATCACAAAGGCGATCGATGTCATCAGGATCGGGCGAAGACGCAAGCGACTCGCCTCCACTGCAGCGGCGACAATGCTTCGGCCCTGGATTTCCAACTCGCGGGCAAACTCGACGATCAGAATGGCGTTCTTCGAGGCCAACCCGACGAGTATCATCAAGCCGACCTGAGTAAATATGTTGTTGTCGCCTTGGGTGAGCCACACACCCAATAACGCGCACAACAAGCTCATGGGTACGATCAGGATCACGGCCAGCGGTAAGACCAGGCTCTCGTAGAGTGCGGCCAAGGTCAGAAAGACCAGCAGCACGCTGATGGGAAAAACGATCAGTGAGGCGTTGCCAACCAGCATTTGCTGGTAAGCCAGGTCGGTCCATTCGAGCTTGAACCCCCGGGGTAGTGTTTCCGCGGCGATGCGCTGAATCGCCGCTTGCGCCTGGCCTGTGGAGTAGCCTGGAGCCGGGCCGCCGCTGACATCTGCCGCCGTGAATCCGTTATACCGAACCACGGTCTCAGGGCCGTATGTCTGCGAGACGTCGACCAGTGAAGAAAGCGGAATCATTTCTCCGGCGGCGTTTCGCGTTTTCAGCAGCCCGATATCCTCGGCCTTGGCGCGATAGGCCGAGTCCGCTTGCACCCGAACCTGGTAGACGCGGCCGAATCGGTTGAAGTCATTGACGTATTGAGATCCAAGATAGATCTGCAAGGTACTGAAGACGTCGGTGACGGAAACGCCAAGCTGCTTCGCCCGGAGCCGGTCGAGGTCGACCTGGAGCTGCGGCACGTTGATCTGGTAGGCGGAGAACGTGGGTCCCAGCTCCGGCGTCGCTGCCGCCTTCTTCAGAAACGCCTGGAGGACGTCGTTGAGCGCCGCATAGCCCTGGGCAGCCTGGTCTTCGATCTGGAACTTGAAGCCACCAAGATTGCCAAGCCCGAGGATCGGAGGTGGCGGGAATACCGCTACGTACGCTCCCTTGATGCCGGCGTACTTCTCATTGAGGGCCTTGGCGATCGCCGCGGCTGTCTGTGCCTCACCGTGTCGTTCCTCGAACGGCAACAACTTGATAAAGACAACGGCGGCGCTCGACGAGTTGTTGAAGCCGTTGATGGACATGCCCGGGTGCTGTACGGCACCTTCCACGCCGGGCATCTTGATGGCTATGGCGCCCATTTCGCGCACGATCTCCTCAGTTCGATCGAGCGACGAGCCGTTTGGTAGCTGCACCACGGAGATGAGATATTCCTTGTCCTGCGCGGGAATGAAGCCACCAGGCACGATACGGGCCATGAGTAGAGCGCCGGCGAGCAATACCAGGTAGATCGCGACCATGCGTCCCTTGTGGGCGATGACGCGCTCCACGCCGCGGCCGTACGATTCGGAGCTGCGATGGAACACCCGGTTGAAACGTGTGAAGAATGGACCCAGCCAACGATCCATCCATCGAGTCAGCGCGTCCTTGGGCTCGTTGTGACCTTTCAGGAGTAGTGCCGCGAGCGCTGGCGACAACGTGAGTGAATTGAACGCCGATATCACCGTGGATATGGCAATCGTCATGGCGAATTGCTTGTAAAACTGGCCGGTCAAGCCCGACATAAAGGCCAGTGGAACGAAGACCGCCACCAGGGTCAGGGCGATCGCGATGATGGGGCCACTCACCTCTCGCATCGCCTGATGGGTGGCATCCCGTGCCGGCAGGCCGGACTGAATGTTTCGCTCGACGTTCTCAACGACCACGATGGCATCGTCGACCACAATGCCGATGGCCAGCACCATGCCGAACAACGACAAGGTGTTGACAGAATAGCCAAGCAGTAGCAGCAGGGCGAAGGTTCCGACGATGGAAACAGGAACCGCGATGAGCGGGATGAGCGAGGCGCGCCAGGTCTGCAGGAACACGATGACAACCAGCACGACCAGCGAAATGGCCTCCAGTAGCGTGTGTATGACAGCGTGAATGCTCGATCGTACGAAGCGCGTTGGGTCGTAGATGATGGTGTAGTCAACGCCGGGCGGCATATCCTTTTTTAGCTCGGCCATCTCGGCACGAATGGCATCGGATATCTGGAGCGAGTTGGCGCCTGGCAATTGAAATATCCATATGGCCACCGCTTCCTTGTTGCTTAGCAGCGCCCTGGACCCGAATTCGGCCTGGCCAAGCTCCACCCGTGCGACGTCCTTCAGATAAGTCGTGGCACCGCCGTTGGTCTTGAGGATGATGTTTCGAAAGTCATCTTCCGACTGGAGACGACCATGCGTATTGATGCTCAACTGCAGCGGGGCCTTGCCGTCCATGGGCGATTGACCAATCAATCCGGCCGCGACCTGCACGTTTTGTTCGCGGATGGCAGTGACCACATCGGCGGCCGTCAGCGACTTCTCGGAGAGCTTGTTGGGGTCTATCCATACGCGCATGGCGTAGTCGCCTGAGCCTTGCAATTGCACCTGGCCAACGCCTTCGATGCGTTCAAGCCGCTCCTTGACGTTGATCAGTGCATAGTTCCTCAAATAGGCCTGGTCGTATCGCGCATCCGGAGAAATGAGGTGCACGACCATCGTAAGCGTGGGCGAGGATTTGAGTGTGGTAACGCCAAGCTGCTGAACATCGGGAGGGAGCCGCGGCAGCGCCTGGTTGACGCGGTTCTGGACGAGTTGCTGGGCTTTGTCGGGATCGACACCCAGACGGAAAGTCACCGTGAGCGTCAGGTTACCGTCGCTGCTGGCCTGCGATTGCATGTACAACATGCCCTCGACGCCATTGATCTGCTCCTCGAGCGGCGCAGCCACCGTATCGGCAATGACCTTCGGATTCGCACCAGGGTAGCTGGCCTGCACGATCACCGACGGCGGTATCACCTCGGGATACTCAGAGACGGGAAGCATGTAGAGAGCAATGAGTCCTGTCAGCAAGATAAGCGTCGACAGGACCCCTGCAAAGATGGGCCGATCAATAAAGAACTTGGAGATATCCATCGCAAAGCGTCCCGGTCAGGTGTACATCATTAATCGGTGGAACTTTCCCCAGCCATCGGAACGTCTTTCGGCCGAATCTCGTCGCCGGGATGAATGCGTTGGAAGCCACTGACGACAATGCGCTCGCCCGGCTGGAGCCCAGAGACCACCTGCCTCAAGCCTGCACTCTCGGCTCCCGGTACAATCGCCCGGTACTGCGCGTGATTGCCCGCATCGACCACGTAAACGAATTTTCTGGCCTGGTCGGTGGAAATCGACTTTTCGTCGATCAAGACCGCCGGGTGCGGCAAACCGCCCTGGACCTGCACGCGCGCGAATAGGCCAGGGACCAGGGCCCCGTCGAGGTTCTCGAAAATGGCGCGGACCCGAATGGTTCCCGACGCCGCGCTCAGCTGGTTGTCGACAAAGAAGAGCTTGCCAAGCCGGGAATAGCCGGTCTCGTTGGCAAGGCCGAGCCGCACTTCAATGTCACGACCTTCGCGGTGCGCGATGAAGCCCAGGTATGTTTGCTCGTCGACGTCGAACTCGGCGTAGATGGGCGAAATCGACACCAGGCTCGTGAGTGCCGGAGAGCTGGTTCCTGCCGAGACGATGTTACCGACAGTGAACTCGGTCCGGGACATCCGACCACTGACCGGCGCCGTAATGTGGGTGTACTCCAGGTTGACACGCGCGCGCTCTGCGGCCGCTTCAGCGGCCTTCCGTTTGGCCGCCGCCGACGCCAGATCGTCCGCCTTCTCATCGTAGTCACGCCGCGACATCGCATTGTTGGCGATAAGCTTCTTGGCCCGCTCAAAGTCATCCTGGGCGAATTTCTCCGAGGCCTTGGCGGACTGTACGTCCGCGAGGGCCTGGTCCAGGGAGGCCTGGTAAGGCCGCGGATCTATCAGGAAAAGCGGGTCTCCCTTTTTGACCTGCTGACCATCGCGAAAGTAGATGGCTTCAATGGTGCCGGGCACCAGTGCGTGAATCTCGACATGGTCTACGGCCTGCAGGCGACCCGAGTAACTTTGCCATTCGGTCACCTTCCGATTCAGCACGGTCGCGACGTCCGCTTCCACCGGCGGCGGCGCGACCGCTGCCACGGCCGCGTGCGTACGGCTGACGTGCATCAACAAAAGACCGCCGCCACCCAGAACAACCACCACGCCGATGATCAGACGAGTTTTGTTCTTCCGTTTCATATGCCACCCACCTTAGTGCTGCGCTAGAGGCCCATTGCCGAGGAGATGCCGGCGACCTGAGATGTGGATGGATCTTGTCGATAAGCTGGGTCCGGTTCTTGTTCAAGAAGCGAGCAATTGTTGATTCCATCCACGGACATCAGCGCGACGGAGCATTCACCTCGCGGCGTGCCCCACGCTGAGCTCCCCGGTCAGGAATTGCGCCCGCCCAAGGCCAAAGCTCCAGTCCTCGTCCTGGTTGGTCGTGATGCTTATCACCGTATCTTCAGCTGCGACGCCGCAGTACCTCTGAAGTCGATCTGATACGAGCCGGTAGAACCGCACCTTGGCTTCTCTTGGGCGGGGGCGGCTGGTCACACTTATCACCACGACCGCGGTGGAGCGCGCATACCCCAGCCCCGTGTCCTCCACGTATATCGTGTCCGCCCGGTGTTGATGCACGAGCTGATATCGGTCGCGCAACGGCACCCCGAAAGCCTCAACCATGGCCAGGTGGATCTGATCGCAGAGGGCTTGAAGTTCACTGGTCGAACGACCCTCAAGTACGTCGATTCGAATGAGTGGCATTGCCTCATCTCCGTTTGGGAATGTTCGCGAAGGGGATGTCTCCTCCTAGCCCCTGCAGCCAACCAGTACATCCAGCAGGAAGCCGATCACCTGCCCGCCCTGGCCGACCTCGATGAGGTCGGTCGCCGTCAGCCCGCCGAATTCCGCGATGGCCTCGTTACGCATCCAGTTCTCGCCCGCCTGCGTAGTGCCTTCTATCTCCTTCGCGATAGCCAACGCGATCCGCCAGATGGAATCCGTCTGCTGCTCCGGAATCGCATCGCTCACCGACTTTCGCACTTTGATCAGAATTTCGCCTTTCCTGCTCGTGGGAAAACCAATAGGTGCAAAACCGCCTATGCGTCGATGCGGTGAGTTCATGGCCGGCGCTCCCTTGATGACGTGCAAAGTGTCTGGGCATCGCAACTCAATCGATTGCACGGACGAGCTGAATTGGAAGATTTCTTCCTCAATCGCTTCCCGATGAAGCGAGGCATCGATTGGGGTCAACGATGCGAAACCTCACCACCGGGTAGGAATCGTGTTGTCCTCTGCTTGAGGTCTGCAGGCGACCTTGCCCATCGTCGCGACTGCACCCGGGATGATTCACAGGGGGAACCGCCGTAGCGAGACCGGGCTTTCACGCAAAAAAACTCACTTTCGGGTGGTTTAGAAGCACATCCGTTCCGTTGCACTATCCACCCGGGAGCTGAGCAGGTCGCGTCGTCCGATAATCTTGGGAGTACCGACATGTTGCGTGGTGCGTTTGGTGAGCAGTTGGGCCGCTCCTTTAGTCTAGGAAGCCCTCCGACCCTGGTCAGGCAGACGCCTGGAGGTCTGCCTGTCGCCGTGACCGAGATCCAGTTCGAGCAGCGCGCTCCGGGCTTTACCCTTCCCATGGCCAGCGAAGAGGCGTACCTCATCGGCCTGCAACTTCGAGACGTGAGCCATCACGAAATGTGGCTGGGTGGGCGGCTCATCAGCAGCGGCGCCTGGGCCAAAGGGGCCACGACTTTCTTCGATCTCGCGCAGCATCCCGTTTTCTACTGCGAGGAGCCGCTGCATCAGTTGACGTTCTATGCACCCAAGCGAGCCATCGCCGAAGTGTGTGAGCACTTCGATCCACGCGATTCCGAACTCAATGTTGCTCCAGGCGAGGCGTTTCGCGACGAAACCATTCGTTACATCGGTGAGGCGCTTCTTCCCTATCTCCGCGACAGCGATAGCGCGCGCGTGGTCGATCACTTGCTGTACGCCCTTTGCGGGCACGTCGCTGAACGCTATGGCTCAAAGAAGCTTGCGCGCAGCCGCCACGCATCGGGCGGACTCGCTCCTTGGCAGCAGCGCCGCGCGCGCGAGCTGCTACGGGAATCCATGGCCGATGGCGTCAGCCTCCAGGATGTCGCCGAGGCTTGCCGCCTCTCACCCAGTGCGTTTGTCAAAGGCTTCAAGAAAAGCGTAGGTGTTCCGCCCTACCAGTGGCTGCTCGCGCAACGCATCGAACGGTCGATCGAGCTGATGCAGTCGACGTCGCTATCTCTCGTGGACATTGCTCTTGCGTGTGGCTTTTCCGATCAAAGCCATTTCACGCGCATGTTTGCGCAGAAGATGGGGGTCAGCCCCGGCGCCTATCGGCGCGCCTGGCCAACCAAGGCGGCGTGATTCCCCTGCTTGCGTCGCGCCGACCCGCCGGCTTCGGCCGGCGTACGCGCGCAACCCTCGCGATGGATTGGAGATTCCTGCAGCCAGCGCGTGCAAGACCCGCCACCGTCCACGCGGCGAGCATCGCCAAACGAGACTGGTCAAACCTCCGTCTTTCCGACCCGGGCAACCAGCTCATCCAGGTGCGAGAGAAATAGATGAAGAATGGGCGACTGGTTCGATGGGCTATACCCCACCACGAGATCGACCATGGGCGGGGCGCCGGCCAGTGGCCGACTGACCACGGACCAGGGCATGAGCGGTTCGATGTACGACGGAATCAGCGCCACGCCCCGAGTGGAAGCCACCAGCGACATGACCATTGCAGGGTTGTCGACGGACTGGGCTGGCGTCACTGCGGCGCCCTCGTTGGCAAGATACTCATCGATAACGGAGCGCAGCACTTTCGCCTTGTTGGCCATCGCGATAAACGGCAGGCCCTCGAGGTCTTTCGGGTGGATGCTGGAGCGGCTAGCCAAAGGGTGGTCGCTCGGCATCAAGACAATTACTGGTTCTCGCGACACGCGCCGATAGGCCAGGTCCATGTCGGGCTCGGCGCGCATGAAGGCGACATCCAATCGTCCGCGAGCGAGCGCTTCCGCAAGATCCGGCGAGTAGTCGCTGGATACCGTCACGTCGATATTCGGCAGTTCGGCTCGCAGGACACGCATGGCTTCCGGAAGCCATGTCATCTCCTGCCCCGTCAAGAAGCCCAAAGAAAAGCGCTGCTTCGCCGGTTGTGCCGCTCGGCGCGCCGCTTCGACCGCGGCATCGACCTGGTGCAGTGCCAGGCGGGCATGATCGAGAAAAGCCTTCCCGGCTTCCGTCAGCACCACGCCTCGGGAGCTGCGGCTCAACAAAGGTGTACCGACCTGATCCTCAAGGTCCTTTATCTGGCGACTGAGCGACGGTTGCGAGGTATAGAGCCTGCGCTCCGCAGCCACCGTCAGGCTGCCGGTTTCCGCGATGGCGACGAAATACCGGAGATGGCGAAGCTCCACGACCGCTCCTATAGGCATGCCTTTCAGGCATGGCCCCAAGCCTACAAAGTCTTTTGCAAAAGCGCCATAGGAGCCTAGATTTCGCTCCGTAGCAAGTTCGATGGCCTTGGAGCGATGCCTACGAGGCCTTTCCAAATCAACCAGCTCATCCCTCCGGGAGACCGAAATCATGACCACCCACACCCATCAGACCGCCCCCACCCAGTTCGTCGAAGCCAACGGCGTTCGCTTCGCTTATCGCCGCTTTGGCAAGGCCGGTGGCGTGCCTCTGCTCTTCAACATGCACTTCACCGGCACCATTGACCACTGGGACCCGGCCGTAACCGACGGCCTGGCAAGCGGCCGCGAAGTCATCTTGTTCGACAACGCAGGCATTGGTGGCAGCTCCGGCGACGTGCCCACCTCCATCGAAGGCATGGCCGCTAACGCTGCCGCTTTCGTGAAGGCGCTGGGCCTGTCGCAGGTCGACGTGCTGGGCTTCTCGCTCGGCGGCCTGGTGGCGCAGGCGCTGACCCAGGCCGAGCCCCAACTGGTGCGCAAGCTCGTGCTGGTAGGTACCGGCCCGCGCAGCGGCGAAGGCATGGACTCACTGACGCCCGAAGCGCAGGTGATCTTCGGTGCCACGTATGACGAACCTGACCATCTTTGGTTGAAGGTGTTCTTTACCGACTCGGAAGCCAGTCAGCGAGCCGGCCGCGCCTTCCTCAAGCGCTTCCGCGCACGTACGCAGGATCGTGATCCCGAGTCCAACGAGAAGGTGGCTCCCGCGCAGCTTGAGGCCTTGGGCAAGTGGGGCGCGCCGCAGCCGAACGCCTACGACTATCTCAAGACGATCACGCAGCCGACATTGATCCTCAACGGCCATAACGACGTGATCATATACACGATCAACTCGTACATCCTGTTTCAGAACCTGCCGAACGCCCAGCTGATTCTTTATCCGGACGGCAACCACGGCGCGCAATACCAGTACCCGGAGCGCTTCGCACTCCACGTGGGTCACTTCCTCGACGAAAAGGTCTGATTTCGACCCGACGATTCCTTCCACCGAGGAGCGGCGAACCCGCTCCTCCGGAGACACCCCAGTGAACCAGCAAGCACAGCCGGCCGTGCGGTCCGTCAAAGTACCCAGTCCCGAGCATCCGATCGAGATCGAAGCCAATCCACAACGCGTCGTTGTGACATTCGGCGGTCAGATTATCGCCGATTCGAGGAACGCACTCACCTTGCGCGAGGCCAGCTACCCGCCCGTGCACTACATCCCACGCAGGGACGTGAACATGTCGCTACTGGCGCGATCCGAGCACTCCACGTACTGCCCGTACAAGGGCGACTGCAGCTATTTCGGCATATCTGTCGGCGACCAACAGGGCAAGGATGCCGTGTGGACTTACGAAGCTCCCTTCCCCGCCGTGGCGGAAATCAAGGACCACCTCGCGTTCTACTCCGATCGCGTCGACTCCATCGACGAGATGGCTTGAAACGTCTGTCGCCAAACTAGGTACTCACCCCATGACTACGTTAGCTGGAAAGACCGCCCTGGTTACCGGGGCCTCCCGCGGCATCGGCCGGGCCATCGCCCTCGCCCTGGCCAGGCAAGGCGCCCAGGTCATCGTTCATTACGGCAGCGCGCAGAAGGAAGCCAACGCGGTCGTCAAGGAGATCGTGGCCAACGGTGGTCGCGCCCAGAAAGTGAGCGCCGACTTGAGTACACCGAACGGCGCGCACGAGCTGGCAAAACAGGTGCGTAGCATCATCGGGGATCGCCTGGACATCCTGGTCGCCAACGCAGGCATCTCCAAGGCGGTGCCCATTGAAGAGCTGACCGTCGAGGACTTCGATCAGCTGTTCGCCGTCAACGTGCGCGCACCTTACTTCCTCGTGCAGCAGCTTCTGCCCACCATGTGCAAGGGAAGCACCGTCATCTTCACCTCCTCTCTCGTCGCGCGAGCCGTAGCGGGGACGCTGTCGGCGTACGCGGCCACCAAGGGTGCGATCGACACGCTGGTGAAGCACTTTGCGGCCGCCTTGGGCGAGCGAGGCATTCGCGTCAACGCCGTCGCGCCCGGTGTCGTGGATACCGACATGTCCAACTTCACCAAGACGGAAACGGGCCGTGATCGCGCTATCTCCATGCAGGCACTCAAGCGATTGGCTACGCCCGAGGACATTGCTGGTGCGGTGACCTTCCTCGCATCCGACGATGCCCGCTGGATCACCGGCGACACCCTGCGCGTCGACGGCGGTTCCAAGCTGTAAGTGCCCACCGCCTCGCGCGTACGTCGACTTCCCGTCTTACGAGGAGTCATCAGGCGCCACCGTTTCTTTGCGACACAGCGCGCAGGCCAAATGGCCAGCGAAACCTAAGGAGTCCAGCCATGCTTCGTGCACAACTTTCTGCTCAGATGGAATCGGCAGCCGTCAACCATCTTGTACGAAAGATGGATCGCACGACCAGCGAGTTGGTGGATCGCTATCAATCCATTCGTGCCGACACGGAAATTCTCGTTCAGCCGTTGGACGCAGAGGACATGGTGCTTCAGTCGATGCCTGACGCCAGTCCAGCCAAGTGGCATCTGGCACATACCACCTGGTTTTTCGAGACGTTCGTACTCTCCGCGTTCAAATCTGGGTACCGCGTTTTCGATTCGAGTTACGCGTATTTGTTCAACTCTTATTACGAGGCGGCCGGCCCACGTCACCCCCGCCCCCAACGTGGGCTGATCAGTCGGCCCACCGTCGATGACGTCTTCGCCTATCGCGAGTACGTAGATGATCATCTGCTGGAATTCCTGCAGTCCGGACCCTCTAAGACTGCGTTGGCGATCATCGATCTGGGCCTGGCGCATGAGCAGCAACACCAGGAGTTGTTGCTCATGGATATTCTTCACTTGTTTGCCCAGTCCCCTCTGTGCCCGGCCTATGATCGCAGCGCCCGGTTCAAGATCAAAAGTATTCGCCAAAGCAACTTCCAGTCGCTGGAAGGCGGCCTCGTGACCATTGGCATGCAAGAACCGGGGTTCTTCTACGACAACGAGGGTCCCGCGCATCGCGTGTGGCTTGAGCCCTTCGAGATCGCCGACCGATTGGTTACCGTTGGCGAGTGGCTGGACTTCATGAACGATGGCGGCTACGAACAACCGCGATGGTGGCTGTCGGATGGCTGGAGCCTGGCTCAGGCGCAACAATGGCGCGCCCCACTCTATTGGGAACACGACGGCGCGCAGTGGCGCCACATGACGCTTCAAGGCATGCGCCCCCTGGATGTGACCGCGCCCGTCACACACGTAAGCTACTACGAAGCAGCGGCGTTTGCCCGCTGGAAAGGCGCGCGGCTGCCCACCGAGGCTGAGTGGGAACATGCCGCGCGAGAGGGAAAGCTGGAGCAGATCTACGACGTCGCCTGGCAGTGGACCCGCAGCAGTTACGATGCATATCCGGGTTATGAGGCCGCGCCGGATGCCTTGGGCGAATACAACGGCAAATTCATGTCCGGCCAGATGGTCCTGCGCGGCGCGTCCTTGGCAACGCCGCCTGACCACGTACGCCCGTCCTATCGGAACTTCTACCGTCCGGATCAGCGCTGGATGTTTTCGGGTGTTCGCCTGGCACGCGACGTCGTCACCCGCGACAAGACCCAGAATGACGATAACGAGTTCGCACGGGATGCCGTCGCAGGGCTGAGTGGGTCCCGGAAAACTCTATCGCCGAAGTACTTTTACGACGCCGCTGGATCGGAACTGTTTGAGCAGATCTGCGCGACGCCGGAGTACTACCCCACTCGCACCGAACTGTCTCTGCTCGCCACGATTGCACCGGCCCTCGCGGCTGCCATGCCCGATGGTGCCGCCTTGGTTGAGCTGGGTAGTGGTGCCAGCGAGAAGACCCGGCTGCTGCTGGATGCAGCGCCGCAGCTGTCGTCGTATGTACCCATCGACATCAGCGGAGCCGCGTTGGCGCAGGCTCGCAAGAGGCTGGAGGCGATTTACCCGAACCTTGCCATTCGCCCGTTGGTCGCAGATTTTACGCAGCCCTTGCTGCTGCCCGACGAATTCCGTCGGGCGGCAGTGATAGGGTTCTTTCCGGGATCCACCATCGGCAACTTTGAACCCGCTGACGCAACGAACCTTCTCCGTAAGCTTCGTGCGGAATTGGGCGACGCTTCGCAGTTGATTGTAGGCGTCGATCTGGTCAAGGACATAAAGACGCTTCTTGCCGCGTACAACGACGCCGACGGAGTCACCGCCCGCTTCAACAAGAATCTTCTGGTGCGGTTCAACCGCGAGCTAGGGGCCAATATTGACCTGGATCTGTTCGAACACCAGTCCGTGTGGAACCCAGACAAGCAGCGTATTGAGATGCATCTGGTTAGCCAGGTAGATCAGCGTGTGACCGTGGCGGGCAAGGAATTCCGGTTCGATGCGGGCGAAACCATCCACACGGAAAACTCCCACAAGTTCACGCCAGCTTCGTTTGCTTCGCTGGTGCAAGGCACGGGTTGGAAAATCGCTCAAACATGGGTCAGCGAGGCTCAGCCCTTTGGAGTGTTTCGGCTCGTCGCCGACGACTGACGTCGCCCTGATGGCAGGACGTGACTCAAAGTCTTCCGCCCTAGATTCAGCATGTCCGGAGAAGTCCTGTGGAACTCTATCACTCACCTGCCTCGCCAAACTCTCGACGGGTCAGGGTTTTTCTGGCCGAAAAGGGTCTGAGTATCCCGTTTCGGGAGATCAATCTCGGTGAAAATGAGCAGATGTCGGACCAATACAGGTCGATCAATCCGAGACTGCAAGTACCGGCACTAGAGTTGGATGACGGTCGCGTAATCGCAGAAGTACCGGCCATCTGGCGCTACCTTGAGGAGATTCACCCCTCAACGCCGCTGCTAGGGACGGACGCCGCAGACAAAGGCATCGTCTCGATGTGGGAGCGACGTGTTGAGCTTGATGGTTTTGCTGCCACCATGGAAGGCGTTCGAAATGCACACATAGGGCTGAAGGGGCGCGCGCTGTCGGGCCCTCATGACTACGACCAGATCCTAGAAGTGGTCGGGCGAAGCAAGCTACGACTGACGAACTTCTATGCGGACATCGATGCGCGGCTTGAGGACGTGCCATTCGTCGCTGGCGCCCGGTTTTCTATCGCAGATATAACGCTGCTCGTCACCGTGGACTTTGCCGCAACCGGCTTCAGCATGCCAATTCCCGAAGAGCGATACGCACTGCGGCGTTGGTACGACGATGTGTCCGCTCGTCCGAGTGCAAAGGCATAAGCGAATTCGCGCACCAGAAAGTTTCTCGGTAAGTTCAAAGGCACCACCGTCGGCCGCCCCTAATTGGCGTACGCCGTTTTTCCGGGAACGGTTAACTGAACGGTCGTTCCTTGCAACTTACCGCCGGAAAGGACGAGTTTCCCGCCCAAGTTCTTGGCCCGCTCCTTCATGCCCAGCATACCCCAGTGACCCGGGAGTGCCCCCTTTCCCAAGACCTCGGGGGGAAGACCATCGCCGTCGTCGCTAATGCGAAGGCTTAGGTCTGCCACTCCATAGTCAATGTTCACTGACACAGTCTGGGCACTGGCGTGCATGAAAGCGTTCCGCAACGCCTCGCGACCAATCTGGAAAATCTCTTCCGCGGCATCGAGGGCCAAGGAGCGCCGCTGGCCGGCCTGCTGCACCAAAACGTTGACGCCCGGCTTCAACGATAGGCACTCGTTCCCCACTTGCTCAAATCGCTCCAAAAGGTCGGAAGATTCATCGGAAGACGAACGCAGAGCGACAATCTTGTCACGACCCTCGGTCAGTAAATTCCGCGTGGCGTCCGCTGCCCCTTCCATGGACCGGCGATGTTTGGCGTCTATCGACGGATCGTCCGACCAAACTTGTAACTTGAGCACCAGGCCATGCATTCCTTGCATCAACGTGTCGTGCAGCTCGCGTGCGATTCGGTCGCGCTCCTCGTGCTTAGCCCGCAGTTCAAGCCGTAAGCGCGATTGAAGTTGCCTCACCCTTAGCCTGAAGATGAGCCACAGCAGCAGCGCGGCAACACCTATATATCCGGCGCGAAACCACCATGTCTGATAGAACGCTGGGGCAACGCTGAAATAGGCCACGCCTTCGCGAATACTGGAAATGCCATCTTCGTTGCTGGCTATCACATGGAAGGTATAGTCACCGGGAGGGAGATCCGCGTAGTACGCGCTGCGTTGCCTTGCCGCGACCTGCCAGCTGCTGTCGACGCCGTCCAGCCTGTACTTGAACGTCACCTGCTCGGGCCGCGAAAGCGCAGTCGCTGTGTAGTCGATCCGAATGGCATGCGTTCGCGCTTGCAGCCGGGGACCTTGACCCAGCGGATACCGAACTCCGTCGGCCTGTATGGTCTCGATGAAAACCTTGGGAGGCTGCATGTTGCTGGAGCTCTCCTTTGGATCTATCCAGCTTGCGCCCGCGAGTCTCGCGGCAAAGATGCGTCCGTCACCGTCTTCAACCAAGGTGGGGCCGGGGAAGACATCAATATTGCCCCCTTGCAGCCCGTCCTCCTCGTCGTAGAGGTGGGCGGCCGTAAGGACTTGACGGTCTCCTCGAAGGGTAGCGCCCCAATCTTGCGAAGCCAGGTGATATAGGCCGGCATCACAGTTGACCCAAAGATCGCCATTGCTCGACTCCACGATTCCCGTGGCGCCAGTCAAGCGATTACCAATGTCGCCGCCGAGTCGAATGAATTGGCCATGGTCTAGCTTGGCCACGCCCCGGTCGCCCGCCGCCCAAATATCGTCCCCAAAGGTGGTTATGGCGAAGATATTTCCCAAGGCCAGCCCGTTCTTTTCGGCGTAGTTGGTAACGCCTTGGGCCGTGAGGTGGGATATGCGGTTTCCCGGATATGCGAGCCACACGCCGCCATGCTTATCGGGAGTTAGTCGAAAGGGGCCGTCGACCGGAAGCTCGGGGCGCCCCGCCCCATCACTCCACCGGCCATCAAGCCATCGAAATATGCCGCTCGGGCTGGCCAAGAGATAGCCGCCATCGGGATCGTCCGCCCACGCGGTGACTGCATTCTTCACACCCAACGAATAGCTAATTTTCGTCGTGCCGCCTCGAACGCCCACTCGCTCGATAGCGTTTTCGCGAAATGGGACGTCCAAGTTGTTATTGAGAAACCACGTATTCCCCTCACGGTCCACACGGACTGCCTGAACCCATCGTTTGCCTGCGTCCCAAGTTTGGCCAACGCCATGGGTCACGCGATAGACGGGGCCGTGCTGTGAAGAGGCGACCCAGACACTGCCGTCCGCATCTCTATCCATGGCGGGGGCCAAGGCAACCGAGTCCGGTGCCACCGAGCGCATCTTGTTCGCCCGAAAGCGAACCACGCCATCAATCGTACCGACCCAAATATTTCCTTCCCTGTCAATGAAAGCAGACTGCGGCACGGTCTGCTCACGGCTGAAAAACCCCCCGGAACCTGCGGCCGCGGCAGGATCGGGCCAGGGTTCAGTCGTCCATGTATGACCTTCTGCGCTGGGCATGTCAGTGAGCCGCATAAACGATGGTCGAAACGTCCAAATCGCGCCATTTTGATCCGCGCGAAAGGTAGATGACTGATCGGTAAAGTTGGCCTTAAGGACATTCATAGCGCCTTTTGACACGTGCTGAGCCGACACGCCGAACTCAGCGTTCACGAGCTCGTCCATGTTCGCTCGATGAAAATGCGCCTGGCCGGAGTCTTGTACCCAGACCGTCTTACCCTCTTCGATCGCGATCAATGCATGGCTTCGCGCACTCCAAAGGGAGATCGGCCCTAGAGCATGATCGAAACCTTCGGCCGCACTGGCTGATATCCATCTATCGCGTGAAAGGTGATAGAGGCCGTACGTTGTCGCCGCCCAAAGTGTTCCCTGGGCGTCAGCAAGAATCTGTAGAACTGATCTCTTGGGGTTAAGCCCGGCGCTGATGTCGTCGTATACGCCGTCGTGAGCCCTAACGGCTCCCCCGAGGCGATAGCCTATCCAAAGGTCACCTCGCGCATCCACGAACAGGGTTTGGATATATCCCTTTACCTCTTCGATCGATTTGAATGTAACCCCATCAAAACGCACTAGGCCTGCACGGGTACCCAACCATAAAAAGCCATCGGGCGTCTGAGCGATGGCGACGACTAGCGTCGGCGCGCCCTCCTTGTGACCGTACACGGTGATGTTGAGGTCCGTAAGAGGCACCTGCAATTTGCCTCTCACCCACGGATCCGTCGTTGCCTGGGAGGGGGTCTCGGACGGCGCGCTTGCCTGTACTGACGCCTCCGTAGCACGGGAGTAGATAGGCGCTGAATTCGCGTCTCGATCCGCTGACGCAGACTCACGTGTGGCCTCGCGCGCGAAACACCCGTTGGCGAGACCCATAAGGCCGGCCAACACAGCCACCGAAGCCACCACCTCCACCATGACGCCAGGTCGAGCCGACCGACCAATGCGCTGGGAAATCCGTCTGCCGACCCCGCGTTCATTCATGTGCGACCCGATTTCCTTCGACTCGTTGTTCCTAGTCTAAGTGAACGGCTTGCAAATCGAACGCACAGACATCCTGGGTGTGACTCACCGATACCTTCGTGAGGATCCAGTTCGTCGGCTATTTCCTTCTTTTCCCGCACCGCGCGACGCTCCGCCTTAGGCGCTTGCGCCCTCGCGAGGTGGAGTCCAATTGCTTCGAGCGGTGAGCCGCTCGCCCCGCGACCCGTCCGATAGTTACAAATGAAAGATTTTGCTAGTGGTATGTCTCTCGGCAAATGCAGGGCGCGAGCCAATACCGACCCTGCCGCCCCGCTCCCTAGGGCCTCCCGCCCCCCCCTACCTCCGAATAACGCGTCCTAATTGATGCGCGCGACTAGACTGCGCCACGGCATCGCCGGAGTTCGGCACCAATGAGCCAAGCACCTAAACTCTAAGATAGGCGTCGCATTCGCCAATCAGTTGCTGAATCACAGCCTCACCAGCATCAGTTCGAGTGCCCAATATGACTCGGACGGCAGATATCTGCTCGTTATTGGGAATCAGCTCGCTCGGACTCTCCAACATCCAGTCAATGAGGATCGGTCGTAGGTCGTCCGCCCGTAGCTTCGCTACTTCTCTGCGCGTAGGCACATACATTCCGACGCGGAAAACTGGACTGTCACGTCCGTCGCTGTCCGACGCAGCTTCGAAGGCGCTCTGTGGCATACCAAAACGATCATCTTCATCACTTGTCATGGGCATCCCCTATTTGCGGAGATAGGTTTCGCGTTTAGCACGCAGAGCGTCCGCGAAACGGTCGATGAAATCTGCCATGGTTCCGCGAAAACGGAGTGCCTCGTAGGGCAACGAAACACCAAGCTCCCTGGCAATCGATGTGGCGTACTGCATCTGAGCGGCAGTCGGTGGCTGTAGATCGGTGTCGAGGCACACAGCTAGGCTGTTAGCGAAGCAAATTGCGATTCGTTCACGGAGCCGATCCATGCTATCGCCTCGATGCGCCCTGTCGTACTGGAGAGCCCAGGCCTCCCGGATGACATCGTCAAGCGGGATGGAGATCGGATCATCTTCGTCGGTGAGCAGCAGCCGCATGACCGTGAGCCCAATTTCCGCCCATTAGGGGCTTGCGCTGCATGCTACGAAATTCGTAGTATCGAACTCAAGGCAAAACTACGAATCTCGTAGCATCAATCTACGAGACGCGTACGCATGCCCGGTGATGCTGACCTCCGCCTGGTCTTCCAGCGGCGGCTAAAGGAGGCTCGAGAAGATCGAGGCCTCTCTCAAAAGAGCCTTGGAATTGAGGCAGGGATTGATCCCTTCGTGGCCAGTACTCGCATCAATAGGTACGAGAAGGGCATCCATGAGCCAGACATGGCCACGGTTCAGCGCCTGGCCAAGGCCCTTGAGGTCCCCCTGCCCTACCTTTTTGCGGCGGACGACAAGATGGCCGCCATGATCTTGGCATTTGACAAGCTCACATCAGCTGACAAGGATCGACTGCTGAAGAGCTTGGACGGTCGAAAAGGTAGATGAACACAGGTGAATTAGACCGACAACCAGGGACCCACCATGAACAAAACGGTCGGTTACACGCTAGATCGCGTTCATGCTGCTCTGCATGGCAAGTTTGATGCCGACGACCTGTCGGAAGACGAAGCCGACATTTTCATGGACATGTTTGCGGCCTACCTCATGGCGCCAAACCCAGAAAGCGACGCCCTCGCCGCCAAGATGCGCGCTGAAGGAGGCTACGTCGGTTTGGACGATCAGGGCGACCTAGTCCGGATGCTACCGGGCGGCGGGATGGAAGTGATCGAGGGTGGCGAGGCTGCGCGGCAACGCCGTCAGGAATGTGTGAATTACGCGCTGGCTACCGTTGCCCTGGAAGGCTTCACCCCGGACGATGCCACCAAGGAGCGCACCCGCCGCTATGTGGCCGGAGAAATCACATTGGCCGAGCTGGTAGCTCTAAAACCCGAATGAGGGCGCCGCCATGCTGAAAGGGAAAGTCATAAAATTCAGGCTGGACACGGGCAAGCCGGCGGCTCTGAGCGCTGAGGCGCACGCGCGCCTGGCGGCGATACGGGAAGAGAACATCGACTGCAGCGATATTCCGGAGTGCTCTGAAGACGCAGCGTGGTACAGGCCCGGGCCGATCACAACGGTCACAAAGCCAGAGTCTCGCTAGTTACGATGCGTAGCCTGTTTCATCGCACGACGCTTCGATAATCGAGGTCACCCCAGCCAATTTTGCGTCAGTCGCAAATTTGGCTGGTTTGAGGCTTGAACGATGTCTACAACCCTGCATCGCGCATGCCCGCCTGGACAGTTACCAGTGACGCCCTGGCGGCGGGCCGTCACTGGTGACGGCTGGATGTGAAATGACGGGTCTGACTGCGCGCGGGCTGGATTCTCCTGGCGCGGTGCAGGTGAAACCATCTGTCCCTAGCCCTTGGAACAGGCAAAAAAAACCCGCCAATTTGCGCGTGCCAAGGCAAATGAGCCGTGGTAGTGAGGCGTGGCGGGTGTGATGGCGTGGATGATAACAGCCAATGCAGGCCTTCACTCGGGATCCGCAGCCATCACCGTAATCCGCACCATGGATAGCGGCCTGTGATCGAGGCGCCGATAAACCATCGCTTAATGGTGCTCGCTTCAAGCCTCAAGTAATGGGTTGCACGGTCGAACGCGTTAATACACGACATCCTGGAATTCCGAAGGGTATGTAATGGGGCGGCCTAACTCCAATCGCGCTTCCTGGCACTCCTTGCAATTGCGGTACTCAAGGAGCATGGCGCCTTCCTTCGTGCCGCTGCGCGCCGGTCCATGGCAATGGGGACTCTAGTTATTACGGGACATGCGGCGCCCAGAGGGCTGGCAGGCGCCGTGTTGATCGACTCCCACGGGCTCCCCCGGTACTGCGCAACCATTTGGTCTGAGGCGATTCTGGCTGGGCTCGCATCAAACACCAGGATTCGCCACCTGTATGCGGTCGATCGACTTTACCGCGCTGCTGAAGTGTTGGGCGGCGAAAGTCTCGATCGCGTGCTCATGGCGGCGGACTTTGACGCGATTGAGGCAATTCTACTTGCCTTCCACACCAAAGTTCGCAACGAGGCGTCCGCCAAGGGCGTGTCGGGTGATCTGGCTTGGACGTCTGCCAGCCGCTTTGTAACTGACATGCTGACCTATCTGGGCCCCAGCGCAGAGGCACGAGTAAAGGACCTCAATACTCGACTGCGGCGCATACGACGGCTTTATGGCCAGCTTTCACCCTCCCCTTCGCGGCCACCTCTTCCAATACGCGCCCTTCCTTCATTGGTGGTGCGCGAGTTATGCGAAATCTTTGACCCGAAGCACGTACGCAACCCCTTCCGTTCCGAGAGGGAGCGCTGGCGAAACTACCTGATCTTCATCCTCCTGCTACATACAGGCCTCCGCCGAAGCGAGCTCGCGATGTTGCCCGTTGATGCCATCAGTTCGTCCTTCGATGTTAAAGCCAACAAGGAGCGTCATTGGATCAACGTGGGGCGCTCTCCCTATGCAAATGAGGATCCGAGGCGCGACAAGCCCTCATTGAAGACAAGGCACTCGGCAAGGCAACTTCCAGTCTCGGAGGAATTGGCGGTCATTTCGGACCTGGTCGGCACATATAAAAAGAGGCGTTCGAGCCATCCCTTCTTGTTTGGCTCTCAAAAAGGCAAGCCGCTCAATTTGAGATCCTTTCAGCGCATTATGGAAATCGCCACTGGCAGCCTGTCGGTCAGCGCAGTGAAAACACTTCAGGATCGCGGAACGCACAGCGTAACCCTTCACAGCTTGAGACATACCTGCGCCGTCTATCGTCTCAGCAAATATGTCGACCATGGCGACAACCTCGACACCGCCTGCGAGAAACTTCGTGCCTTTTTCGGTTGGTCTCCTTCATCACCCATGCCGCGCCACTATGGCAGGGCGTACTTTGAGGCGGCGGCGGCTGAAGACTGGAATGAGAGCTACGACTGCCTCGTAAATTCGCTCCGACGATTTGATGGTGTCAATTGAAATGAACTCCCCCGAAGCCCTTTCCCTTGAGCAGCTCCCGTCTCCTGAAGTACCAGACAATCTGCCCCGGTTGATTCGCTACTACGACGACTTCCACGACAAGGTTCGTTCCATATCTCATCTTTCTGAGACCGATATTTGGTACGTGCACGCTGACGGAACGAAGCACAACCTAAATTTTCTCAGGTTCCCCCTGAGATACCGATTGCTTTTTAAGCACATCGTGACCGATCTGTTCGATCGATGCGATCCGAGCACCGTAGTCACCTACGCCAACCTGCTCTTCACTCGGCCAAGCCACCTCGCAAGAGCTGCCACATTAAGCCCGACAGAATGGTCCGAATACTGGAATGAGTTTGTTCTACCGGTGGAGACCGTTAGCGTCGCCGGCGCACTGCGATCTGCGATTCACTCAATGTGCGAACTGTCAATTGGTCAATGGACTATGGATCTGCATGACCTTGTAAGCGCATTACGGGCGCCGCGCGCAGATATCTATAAAACCGTCCGAAATCGCGAGTGCTTTGTTCCGCTCGATCAACAAAGCCTCATCATAGAATTCTTTGACGACCTAAAGGCGGCAATTGATCGCGGCAGCACTAGCATTGGCGACCTCGAGCTGCGGAACGCGTGCATTCTGCTGCTATCCCACCAGTACGGCTTGCGCCCTGGCTCTATCGCGCGAATCAAGGTCCAGGATGTGAGGCTTCATGAAAGCGGCGCGGTGCATGTGTCGGTTCCTCTCATCAAGCTTCGGGATAGAGATGCCCTTCGCAGAGTAACTCGCCGCATCAAGCATGAATGGGCGGCGCTATTTGTTGAATTCTTAAGGAGGCAAGGATCGAAGCATGCCGACTCGACTTCGCCAGCGGACAGTCTCTTTCACCTGTCGCCTGCCAGTGTCAGTCACGTCATCATTGATTTGACTTCTGAACTACTGGGGGAGGCATGGACTCCCACCGATCTTCGGCACACGGCCGCGCAGAGACTGGCGGATGCCGGTGCGTCCCACATCTCGCTGAGTGAATTCTTAGGGCATGCGTCCACGCTAACGGCGAACGTCTACTTTGACGCATCTCCTTCGCAGGCCGAGCGCGTCAATCAAGCCTTGTCCCTATCCCCCATCTACACGACGATCGCCGAAACAGCTAAAACAAAAACCATTACGAGCACGGAGCTTCGCGCCCTTCCGCCGTCGCAGCAGATTGGCGCGGTACCACACGGTATACCGATCGCGGGAATTGGTGGCTGCACTATCGGGCAAAGCCTATGCGCCAAGAACCCCGTTCTCAGTTGTTACACATGCAGGCGTTTTCTTCCTGTGGCTGATCGTAGCGTCCACGAAAACGTCGTCGACAGCCTTCGACCGGTAGTCAGGATGTTTGCGAATGCCTCTCATGAGACTGGGTCAGGTTCACAGGCCCAGTTAACGCGCACACTGCGCGCGGCCATGCAAGTCATCCACGGCATACCGAGCGATGCCGCTGAAAGCATGGGCGAAGCCAATGAATGAGTTCCTGACCAGGCTTGTCGAGGCCGGCCAGCGACTCGCCACCGCAAACGGGCTTTCCTGGGACATCGGCGATAACGCGACCGGAAGGGTTGCAAAGAGCGAGCGATGGAATCTGACTACCCTTGCGGGGCAAGTTCCACCTCCGACTCTATGGCTCACTGGCTTCGAGTTTTCGGAGGCGGAGCTAGTAGCACTGCAAGAAACCATGCCGCCCGATCACCCGAAGTCCCCGTTGCGATCGACCATGACGAAGGGCTGGGCGGACCTATGCAAGTCGGTGGTTCTTGACGAGATTCTTGTCAAGAGAAATAAACCGCAGCACGCGCTGATTAACGTCCTGCGCCCGCTCCGCATCCTGGCACTTTGTGCGCAGGACACAGACCCGACGGACGTCACGCCGGATCTAATAAAATTGGCATACAACGTGGCCATGCGTTTCGGTGCATCCGGAAAGATAGCGGCGAATCTTAAGATGGCTGTCAGGAACCAGCTTGACGTGCGGCATGTTGCGAACCACTCACCCCTACTTCGCTACTGCGTGCCGTATGCAACAACAGAGGCGGCCACCCAACATGCGGCTGTGGAGAGTCTCGAGAAGCGGGACAATAGCTACCGCCGCACAGACAGCCAGCGGAAAGAGCTGAGTGAGCGAAAAGCCGCCGATAGGCTTCCTGATGAGAAGGCCTTTTGGGAGTTGGTGAGAATTATTTACACCGAGCGGCCAAAGACCTTCGCGGACGCACTTCGATTTGAGCACCTCAAGCTTGCGATTGCCACAGGAATGCGTATCGGCGAGACAGCTCTCCTTCCAAATGACTGCCTTCTGTGGACTCAGCATATCGATCCAATGGGCCGCCCCGCAGAAACGCTTGGCGGCATAGGTCGATCCCTATCGCTCCGCTACTTTGCGGAGAAGCAGCCGGATGATGAGAAGTCTTCCGGTGTGTATCTCTTTGAAACCCTCCAACACGTTCCCGCACTCCTGGCGGACATGACTCAAGAGGCGGTAGAAAGGGCGAGAGCACTAACGGCGGCGATGCGCATTCGTCTACAGCACCAGGTTGCGACAGGCCGGATATTTCCCGAGCTTGGCGAAGGCGATCTGGTGCCAGCGTGGGAGATGTACACGCGACTCTCCGGGGCCATTCAAATCACCTCCCGTCCGTTGCCCGAAGATCTTGTCGAAAAATACCGAGCCTCTTACGACAGCAATGTTCTCGACGAAATTCGAGAGTGGCACGAGTCGCGTCGGTTTCGCCATGGCCTGAGCGACAACATAGGCAAATACTGGGCTAAGTTCTGCAAGGCAACGGGTGTCGAAATTGTAGATGCGCGAAATCGGCCCTTCAGGGGAAATACGCCGTGGCATGAGGCATTCGTCAGCGTGAAGGCGGTGGAAGTCGCGGTCCACAAATTCATGGCGACCAAGTTGTCTGATACGACGCCCTTTCCGCTTAAAAATGGGTCAATCAGCCCGGCAGGCATCCTCTTTCTCACGCCGATCCGATCATTGATCGACGGCAGGAACGGCGGTATCGTTGATGTGAAACGCTATGCCTTTGTGGGGCGTGCATCGGCGCAAGATATACAAAAGATGCTCGCAGGAGGCGAAAACGGACTTTTTGCACGGTACTGCAGAGATCCGGAGTCCCGCGGGCTGAAGATGGTCACTCATTCGATCCGTCACCTTCAAAATGCGGAGCTCTTTAGAGTCGGCGTCTCTGACGCGATCATCACCAAGCGATTCGGGCGTCGAAACGTGTCGCAAAGCCATGCCTACGATCATCGGAGCCTTGCAGAAGACTTGGCTCACGTTGACCTCCCGGAGGTGGCGGCCTCCCTTGGAGATCGGACAAAGGAGCTCGCGAAGCTCATCGTGGCCCGAAGAGTCAGTGGCCCCATCATTGATGAATTTCTGAAGATTCAGACAAGCAAGGGTGACCAAGCGGCGTTCGAATATTTAGAGGCAGAGGCCGACGGACTGCACGTCACGCCATACGGCTTGTGCGTTAACAGCTTCGTTGTCGACCCCTGCCCTAAACACTTGGAGTGCTTCAACGGATGCAGGCACCTGACGCGTACGAAAGTAACCTCGGAGCGAGAAAACCTGCAGAAACTTCTTGATATGACCATTCGCGTCGAATCGAGTATCAAGGCCGTTCCGGAATCCAGCCGTAACGTCGGCTGGGAAAACCAGCTCCAATCCATCGCCACTCGCGTCGGTAACATTAAGATCGTTCTGGATACAGCGCCGGACAGCAAGCCCTTCCCGGAAGGTCGCGATCTCTTCACTTCGGTTGAGCCCGTGTCGCAAGGCTCCATTCTCGATGCTCAGCCACGAAGGGATGGTGACCAATGAGCATCGTGGATGACATAGCCAAGCTACAAGCCGCGCTCGAGCAGATGCTTTCGTCCAACGTCACGATCACGGCAAGAGCGGTCACGCGGGAATCAGGGGCGCCGTTCAAGAATGCATCCGATATCACCCGGCATGCGCAACGACGCGCCCTTCTGGAAGAGTTCCAGCGACGCCAGCAGGCAATCAGGAAGCTTGCCGAGGACGTCGACCAGGAGTCCGTCACCAACTTGCGGCTGAAGGTCGCGCGACTGGAGGAGTCGTGCCTAGCTCTCCAGCAATCGCGTGAGCTTCTGATTGCGTCCCACAAGGCCATGCTTCTAGCCGTGGGTGAAGTGGGGGGCATGCGCGCCTGGGTGAAGTTCTTCCCACAGTGGGATCAGGTCCGTCGATCGTTGAACGGGATGGGCGCTCTTCCAAAAGCTCAGGTCGAATCCCTAGGCTTGGGGCCCGGCAGGGATGATCGTTAAGTAAGCGTTGATCGCTGCCAGGCAGTCATCAACACCCTTGTCTCTCGGGGCGCAGCCTTGAGCATGCCCCGTCACTTTCGCCAACTGAAAATTTTCGAGCGAGTGCAACACCCAGCAGCAAATGGTACGCAACGGCCCGGCCGCAGTGTAACGGGCGCCAAGGCATGTCAAGTAATTGATATATCTGTCGATTAAAGATAGGTCAAATCGCAACGGCAGCGGAAACGACCTACTCTGTAAAATTACATCAGTAGGCTCTCACGCCGCTTTAGGCGTTCCCTGACGCGGCTTGGTAGCCGCCTTGCTTCCTTTTGAACACCTCAGTTCCCGCAGGAAGCAGCCCATGTCATTTGACTGGACGTTTGATGCCGGTACCCAGGCCTTGCGCGCACCGTCCAGGTTGGCCATGACCGTCCGCGAGATCGCCCAGATGCTCGCGGATCGTCGGATTGCCGCCATGACTTCGCAGGCGACTGGTGCGGCTGGAAGATGCGTCGGTATTTCCTCATCCCGTCGCTCAGTGGCCGAAACGGTCCCAGGCTGACACATCGGAACGCCAAGCTCTTTCTTCGCTGGGTCGACGAGCCAGTCTTTGGTGCAACTGGACTGGTGGTTCCTGCGGGTCGCCAGGACTTCATCTGGTCCGCGGCTGATCATGCGGCCGGGCCCGATCATCCATGATCGCGTGTTGTGGCCAGCAGCCAAGACTTCGCGAGGCCGTTCGACGGAGATGGCCGCAAAAGGGAATAGGTCGATCCCCTGGTCTGCCGCTTGGGAGATGCTCCAGACACAGGCCATCTGCATCTCCTGGGCGGCTGCGGGTCGGATTTGGGGACGCCATTACCTACCTTCTCGCCGCGTTGCAGCTCCCTGCCCTCTGATTTGGAACGCGACACGTTGGAAACGCCCTCTCTCGTTAGAGCCGAGTCGCGCGAGTCGATTCTTCTGGTGGCGCGCCAGGCAAGCGCCGGCTAAAGGCCATTCTATTTGCCACCTTCGCAATGAGAGGCTGGCGACTACCCGACCTCGAATCTGTCTCTGGGGTGACAGACTTCAAGAGGGTCGCCCACTAGCCTGTCCCTTCCCGAGCACCGAATCCAGAGACGAATGCGCTCTTGTGAAGCAGCAAAATTGCAGCGATGACGATGCGGCAATCCCGTGCAGCTTATCGTCGCACTACAAGAGTGCCGACGTCGGCACGAAGCCTTCTATACAGAACAGCGCTAACGGCGGGTGCGCTGGGAGCGATCTTTGGGGCCATGGTCGTCGTTGCCCTTTCGTGGGCCATACGGTGATACCCCTCAGCTAAAAATATTCCTGCGTGATGGAAAGTCCAATGGCGACGAACGACTGCTATTCACCACTCTTGTCGGCACTTGATGGCATGGTCGATAGCGCTCTCCTCAAAAAGGATGGTCGTTACCAATATCTTGACGAGCTCAACTCGCTGTTGAATAGAACCAGGCGCGTTGTCTGCCGGGACATATTTCGCTTATCCAGCATTGAGATCGAAGATATCTTGTGGCTATACGGGCTATCCCTGCACAGCTCGATCTGTGCGATCGATTTCCCTGAATCGCAGTCGCGAAAACACGTTCTGGCGATACCCGATCAGGCCCGCGAAGCGATTCGGAAAATCGGCACCACTCACGGCAAGGCGCTTCGGTCGCGGTGGCTGGGCAACTTCTGGACATCGAAGTGCTAATGGAAAGCGGACTTGGCAGCCGTACGTTGTCCAAGATACATCTTCAATTTGATTCTGGATGTCACCACGCATCCTTCTCAGCATGAAGTGGACGAGCCTGATGGCTACGCTCTGCCTCGATTTGACGCTAACGATTCCCTTTGCGGCTAGCGCGGGGACGATTTCCTTTCAAGGGGAAGTTGTAGCGCCGACATGTGACGTAGCCGCAGAACGAATTCAGCTACTTTCTGCGAACTTAAATCCGGGCGGACCACCTCACCCCTTTTGCCATGAGAGCACCAGGGATGCACTGAACTCCGAACATCCGCCCGTTCGCGCTCGATTATCGCCATTAACGGCAAACAACGCAGATCGTGTGCTTTCGTATTACTTCAACTACATGACTCAATCACGCCAGGCACGAACAGTCGATGTATTCCTTCTTACCCTTACGTACCAATGAGGCAACCTGGGCTCGAAACAGGCCAACGCGATAGCAGCATTGGTCCTTGCGTAAAACAGGGGCAAGAACGAATGGCGGCAGCGGACCAGCGCCAGCCTCGACGTGAGCGGAAGAGCGGAAAAGGCTCTGCAAGAATCGCCATTTTCACATCAATTGACGATCAAATGATGCAGAGTGTTGCCTGACATCCTCAGGTCATAGCTATGGACAGTGGCGGTCCAGGCGCCCTGCCGTTGCAACGCGCCATCCGCATATTTCGCAGCGTGATCGTACAGGTTTAGTGGTATTCGGCTTGGCTGCCGGATACGGGGCAAGCCACGGAGTTCGTGGCCCAAATCCTCTGGAGCATGAAGCATGCATCCGCTTGGACACTACGTCCGTGCTTTCAACAGAGGTCCTATTGGCCGCATAAAGGCCTTTGTTTCGTCTGCGCTTATTGGAACTCTGGTTATCGCCCTGCTTGCGGGCGTCGCGTTTCATTACGCCAGTAACCAGATCTGGAATGCGGCATTTGGCAAACTGAACGCTGTCGGGGTGGAGGTCCTGGAGCGCAGTGAGCGCTCGAGTGATCAGATACGTGCGGCCATTCGCGATGTGCAAACTCAAGGCGCCCTCCCCTGCTCGCCAGAGAATCTGGCACTGATGGCGCAGACCAACCTCAAATACGGGCAACTGCAGGGTGTGGGATACGTCGCAAACGGTCGACTCATGTGCTCTTCCTATGGAAGCCATGGCGCGGGCATCCCTTTGCCGCCTCCGAGGTATCAGGGCACTTCAGGGAACTTGATGATGCTACGGGATGTGAACCTGTCTCTCGCCAGCAGCATCGAGCCACAGCCAGTCACGATCATCACGGCCGCCGGAAACGGGTACTCGGCCATTCTTTCGCCGACCTTGCCTATCGATGTCTTTATCAATGACCGCGATATGGCGGTCGGCACGGTCATCTATAGCTCGAACGAGATCAAGGCGGCTCGGGGTGGGGTCGATCCAACCTGGCGAACCAGACTGGGCGACTCAAAGCACACGCAATTCGTCCAGAACCATCGGATCGTTTCGCTCTGGCGTTCGCCCAGATACGACTACTTTGCATTCGCCGCGATCCCTGATGATGAGGTGCGCGCCCGGATTCGCTACGCCGGCTTGCTTATCCTGTCCTGTGCAGCCTTTGCGATGGCCGTACTTTTGCTCGCGGCCGCCCGATCGGCGCTTCGTCGAGTGCCGCTCTCCGAAAGCATTCGGGATGCGCTGTGGAGACGGGAATTTCATCTGGTCTATCAGCCCGTGGTGGAACTGAAGACCGGTCGATGGGTTGGCGCCGAGGCGTTGCTGCGCTGGCGAAGGTCGACTGGAGAACAGGTGCGGCCTGACGTCTTCATTTCGGTTGCAGAAGAATCGGGCGTCATCGAAGAGATCACGGATCATGTGTTCGAACTGGTGACGGCTGACATGGCGGGCTTCTTCGAGAGCCACCCGCATTTCCATGTCGCCATCAATGTGTCTTCCATCGAAATACAGTCACCTGATGTTGTGTCGCGCCTGACCAAATTCTGCGCAGGGGTGACAGGGGCGAACGCGCGCAACTTCGTGATCGAAGCCACGGAGCGCAGCCTCATCGATCCTGAAAAGGCGCGAAACATTATGGAAGAAATACGGAAACTTGGTTTCGCGGTCGCGATCGACGACTTTGGGACGGGTTATTCTAGTCTCTGCTACCTGCAGACGCTCAGCACCGACTATCTGAAGATCGACAAATCGTTTATCGATGCCATCGACACCGAGTCCGTGAAGAATGATGTCGTCCTGCACATCATTGCACTGGCAAAGGATCTGCAACTTCGGCTGATAGCAGAAGGTGTGGAGAATGCAGCACAGGCCACGTACCTCAGGGACCGGGGCGTGGAGTACGCCCAAGGCTGGCACTTCGCCAAACCGATGACATGCCGCGAACTACTGAGTTCGCTCGGCCGACAGACAGCGGAGTCCATAGGCGGCCCAAACCCCTCACGGCAACCATAGCGCTCGGCATCGAAAACGGCCCATTATGCGTCGAAACCCAACGAATACGTCTCTCTCAGGCCCTTCAAGTCAGACGCCATCCGTGGCAATGCGGAAGCACGCGCGCCCGGCTTCCTTGGCCTGGTAGAGCGCCTCGTCGGCGCGCTTCTCCAGGGCGTCCGCCGAGGTGGTATCGCGGCATAGCGCCACGCCGATGCTCAAGGTGACGTTGATCTCGGTGTGGCCGAGCGAGGCTGGTCGTTGCATCGCATCGGTGATCTTCTGCGCCAGGTTCCGGGCGGTGTCGATGTCCTCGATGTTGGGGCAAAGGATCACGAATTCATCGCCGCCGAGGCGTGCAAGCAGATCGGTTTTTCGGACTGTCGCACTGAGCCGCGTCGCCACCTCGCTCAGGACGGTGTCGCCAGCGGCATGGCCGTAGGTGTCGTTGATCTGCTTGAAGTGATCGACGTCGATCATCATCAGCAGCAACGGTTCGTGCGTGATCGCGGAACGCTGCACCGCGAGCTGGACGCTTTCCTGGAACGTCAGCCGGTTGGGAATACCGGTGAGTGCATCATGATGCGCCAGGAAGTGCAATTGCTGTTCGGCCAGCTTGATGCGCGTGATTTCCGTGTTCAGCGCGTAAAAGCCGTTGGGCGTTCCGTCGCCGGTGCGTGCCGGCAAATAGTTGGCCTGGAAGTACCGGGTCTGACCGTCCAACTTCACGTCGTACTCGAATGTGGTGGTGGTGCCACGCAGGGCCAGCTCGATATGTGGCTTGAGCACGGCATAGACGTCAGGGCCACGCACCTCCATGACCGTATGCCCAATGATCGATGCAGCCTCGACGCCGTTCACTTCGCCCGCAAATGCGTTGACAAACGTATAGCGCTGCTCGGCATCCACATGCGCAATGATCGCTGGCATGGCGTCCGTGATTGCGCGTAGGCGACCCTCGCTGTTGGCCAGCGCTCTTTCGGTCAGCACGCGCGCGGTGATGTCGCGGGCGGAATAGACCAACTCGATCTCACCGGCACGATCCGGACTGGGCGCGAGCTTGCCTAGACCCTCGAACCAATGGTAGCCGCCCGCGCGATTGCGGACCCGGTAACGCACGAGCTTCGACTCTCCGGTACGCCGCAAGTGCCCAATGACTGCGGCCACGCGCTCCCGATCGTCCGGGTGAATGGCTTCGACCCCTTGGGCCGCGAACTGCTCAGGTGTCCAGCCCAGCAGCTCCTTTACCGACGGCGAAACGTAGCGTCGGGCACCATCACTGGCCATGCGCACGACCAGGTCGCTGGCGTACTCGGCCAGCAGCCTATACAGGCGTTCGCTTTCAGCGACTTTCCCGGAGAGGCGTTGCCTGTCTCCGAGTGCCAGCATCACGGGCACGGCTACCAGGCATATCACGCCCAGATAGACCTGCGCGATCAAGGTGCGCTCTTCGACTGTCGTGTGGGGAATGAGCGAGAATGGTCCTACATCGAAAGCCGTGGCCATGTTGGTGACCAGGGTCAAGATGGTCACACCTACGACCAGGCCGGTGGAACCGTAGCGAAATACAAGGAACAGCAGCGGTGCAAAGACCGTGAATAGCAGCGGATAGCGCGTCTGCGCGAACACGCCGATGGTGACGGCCGTGAGCAGCAGCACGTCGCGCAACATGCGCATCCGCGTCCCTGGCGTGCCAAATACGCGGCCGCGTTCGCGAAACACCACCAGGGTGAACATGCCGACGATCACCATGCCAAGCAGATGCGCGGGGAACCAGTTCTCTGACGTTTCGAGGAGCGCGCTATCGGGGGCCAACGCATGCGCGACGACGGCCAGCATGGTGGATGCAACACAGCCTGCCAGCGATGCACCGATCAGTACTCGACCGAGACGAAGGTAGCCACTGGCCTCTCCAGCGACGACCGGGAGATAGCGGCGAATGGTGAAAGAGACCAACAGAATCTCCAGCACGTTCGCCGTTGCCAGCAGGGACGCCACGAGTAGGTGATCACCTTGCAGCGTGCCGAAGGCCAGATATTGGCCGAGAAAAAGAGCTACCAAAGTCGTCATGACCATCGCCGGCCAATATCGACGTGGTATGCACACCAGCGCACCGGCTACAAAGCCGTTGGCTGACCAGATCGGGGCCATGGTCCCTACATGGCGACGCAACATCATCGTGGCTGCGTCCGAAACCAGCACCATGACGAACAGCGCAACCGCACCGCCCCAGAAGAGTAGACGGGCACTGCGCGGCTGTTCTTGTTCTGGCGTGGCGATCGTCCTGGGCGCCGCGCTGGTTGGAAAGGTGGAAACGAGCATGCCTGAAAACTCTCTACGCAACTCGCGAACGAGCATAGCGATGGGCCGCCGCTACAGACTGTCTCGAAGGTGACAGATCAGGATCTGAAATGTCCCGAGCTCGAATCTGTTCATCAGACGTACGGTCATCCAAGCACCCGCTCCGGGAGCGGAAACGCTACGGGTGCTTTCAATGGGTACGGCCCCGAAACCTTGCCTGCAGCGGACCGAAGACTCAGGCTTGAGAGGACTCTAATGCTCGGAGCGTCGAGTCCGCCTTGAGTTACGATAAAGCGCGGTCATGAAAGCGAAGTACCAGCATCTGACGGACCCTTGCCCTGGCTACTTCCGACCCTCTACGACCAATGCCAGAAGGCCCGGCTCGTTGGAGATGGAAACCTGCGCGTAGGCAAGACTAATAAACCCATCTCTCTCAAGTTGTTTCAGTTGAACATTCAGCTTCTGCCGCGAACAACCCACGACGTCTGCCAGCTCTTCCTGAGAAAGCCTCAAGGTGATGTCCACATTTCCATCGGGCATGACCACTCCAAACTTCGCGGCGAGATGCAGCAATGTTCGAACGCATCGATCACGCGGAGAGAGCAGCGAATGCTCGGCTAGCACGCGGTAGAACAGTCGGGCCCGTTTGGCGACCATCTCCATGAGTATGAGCCCCAGCATCGAATCATTGGCCATGGCATCTTCAACGACAGCACGATCCAGCATGAGAACGAGCATGTCGCTTTGCGCGATCGCGTCATGAAGTGAGCCATCCCAATCCATGAACGGTACGATGTTGAAGATCTCTCCAGGCCCGAGATATGCCGCAATGCGGCGACGCGCGCCCGGGCTCATCATGCTTACTTCGATGGCCCCCGACACGACGAGAATCAGGTTTCGCGCCGCCGCCCCACTCCGCGCAATGACTTCGCCACGGACCATTCTGCGCGGCCTTCCATTCCTCAAGAGTGCCTCCAGCGTCGATCGCTGAACGCGTTGGGCCCAACTCGCTGTCTCAAGCAGATTCGCTACTTCAAAAAGTTGCTCGACCTTTGCGCCTTTTGCGGCATTCCTCGCCGCCTTGTTATTGAGGCAGGCGATGGGAGAGGTACACATGCCAGTCGCATCCTCGGCGCAGCCAGCCAACGCGCGCAACGAGCGTCCGGGGCAAGGAATCGGTAGTCGCAGGACCTTGGCGGAATCACCCATGGGAGGCCTCGTTAAAAGTTGGTGAGGGGATCGAGGTGCTCCATGTAACGCCCCACCACAAAACTTGATGAGCGAGCGCTCCTATCCGGCTCGAACTGACCGCACAATCTGCGACGCAACGGGATTCCGGCGACCGAACAAGGCGCCTTCCACGTGGGGTAGCGGCGCGTCTTCAAGAAACGTCGGTGATTGCTTGTCTTCCGCGCGCCGCGTGAATCGATTTGACCGCGGCGCATGGAGCGCGCAGGGGCGACCTTCGCCAATGAAGGCTAATGGCCAGTTGACGTCAAATCTGTCTCTGAGGTGACAAACTCTGCAAATCCCCCTTGCCTGCCCCTTGCCCGAGTACCGCATCCAGAGGCGAGCCAACCCACGCGAATTCGCCGCAAGGGGCACATCGTGTCCAAGCGATATGCGCGGCTGCAGTCGGGGATGAAGCGGTCGGCTTGGAAGTGCCGTCAGCGTCGCGGAAGTCAAGCCAACGTCGGCAGTAACCGTGCGCTAGCTTCAACGTACCTGGATAAACTTGGCGTGCTTCGCTATGACGGAATTCATCTGGGCCTGAAGACTGCGCAAGATCAACTGGCGGATTTCGTCGGTTGTTCGCGACCTTTCCTCAATCGTGAGCTGAAGCAATTGGAGAAGGAGCTGGCCATTCAAGTGACCTTTTCCAAGATCGTCGTGCGGGATGAGCACCTACTCACATCCATTGTCATCGATGGATAAATGAACTCCCCTGGGATAGAGGCACGTTCAGCACCTAAACGCAGCGAGTCTGCGTCGGCGGCTATCAGGATTCTGCAGACGGGCCATCAAAGACCCCCTGGGCTGTCGGTTCCACCAATGCACCTTGAGCCGTCCTCCCGTGGCGCGGCAGGTCTAGTAAAAGACCAGCCTTGTCGCGTATTACGCGCGTTTCACACAAGCCGATGCACACTTTCCCGACGGTGGTGACCGTGGGCGCCAACGCCGCATTGCGCGTCAATATTTCGGATCTCGCCTCACTGGCCGCCAACACCTATTCGGCCACGACACGGACGCCACGCTTTGGGCTTTCGCTGGATTCTGATCCTCGGAATCGCCGACCTCATGAGCACTCAACGGGAACATCCAATTCGGCGCTACCTAATGGTGCCTACCTAGCGCTCGCAGTAACTGGCCTATTCCCGCTTCGTCGCCTTCGCGCCTGAGCCCGTGCACGTCGGTCGACCAGGTGATCCGTTGCGCCGATATCCCCAATCGTCAGGAGGCCCTGATATCACAGCATCCATCACGGACGTAGATGCGAAGCACCGCGGACGACGGAGGAAACGACTGTGATGTAGTGCCGGGATATTCCGCGATGCCTTGGGGCCAAAAAATGCCGGTCGAAGCACGCGTTGCGTGGAGTGCACTTGCTTACTACCCATCACCATAGGAATACGACCATGTCAAACCGTGAAGTTTTGACACCGCAAAATAGCCAGGTCCTCTTTATTGACCAGCAGCCTCAGATGGCGTTCGGCGTCCAGTCCATCGATCGTCAAACCCTGAAGAACAACGTGGTTGCGCTAGCGAAGGCCGCCAAGGCCTTCAATATTCCGACGACCATAACGACCGTTGAAACTGAAAGTTTCTCGGGCAACACCTACCCCGAACTCCTGGCCGTATTTCCAGACAAAGACATCCTGGAGCGCACGTCGATGAACTCGTGGGACGATCAAAATGTCCGCGACGCGTTGGCTGCCAACAAGCGGAAGAAGATTGTGGTCTCGGGGTTGTGGACCGAGGTCTGCAACGCAACGTTTGCCTTGAGCGCCATGAAAGACACGGACTACGAAATCTATATGGTGGCTGACGCGTCGGGGGGCACCTCGGTGGATGCCCACAAGTACGCAATGGACCGGATGGTGCAAGCGGGTGTCATTCCCATAACGTGGCAGCCCGTGATGCTTGAGTGGCAGCGAGACTGGGCGAGAAAGGAAACCTATGACCAGGTCATGGCGATCGTCAAGGAGCATTCAGGCGCCTACGGCATGGGCGTGGACTACGCGGTTACCCATGTCCACAAGGGCCCGGAACGCGTCAAGCACGGCAAGCGCATTGGCCCGAATCCTGTGAAGACATAAGGGCATCTGCTCGGCCCCCACTTGGTCGCGCCCCGACCGACTGCGGCAGAAAGGATTGCCCGGCGCCCCATCACGGCATAAAGCATTGCGACGACGGATGGCGACCTTGGGCCTGAGCCAGGGCCTGTCCACGCGGGGAAGTCCTTAGTCGGGATGCGTTCCCTCGACGACCGCGATCAGCGGTAGATCTACAGACCCAGAGGGGCCGGCCCTATTCGGCGCCGCTGGCACCGAGGCGCTTCTTGGCGGCTTCACATCCTCACATTTAGGGTTGCACCGGAGGCGGAACTACATCGCCCCAGGTTGGCATGGAAAGTCGCTGGGGATCGTGAGGATGCTTGTGCGCGCTTGTTCAACAATCCCGCTGCCTGGTCAGCCCTGGTAGCGGCGCCACCAAAAGCAGGACTTAGCGAGGGCCACCGCCGTCATGCCTGACAGGGCGCCAGCCAGCGATTCGGTCAATCGTCGATTTCGCCACATCGTCATTGTCATCTATGCCGTGGTGGTATCGCTGGTGCTCATGTTGTTTGTCGAGCAATGGCTGGGCTATCGAGACGCTGCCGAGGCGAAAAGAGAGTTTGCGGTGCTGCAGGCAGCACTGCGCACCATGGCCAGGCTCTCCGCCGAACGCCAGCCGACCTTTGCGATTCTGGGAGGGGGCGCACCGCCTGACGACTTGCAAATCGCAGCACTGGAACGCGCACGCCAGGGCACCGACATGCAACTGGATGAACTGGGCCGCGCCCTGCGCAACCCCAGGTGCCGAACCTGCGCACCCTTGCTTGCGCAATACGACCGCGTGCGCGCGACCCTGACCAACGCACGGCGTGAGCTGGACGCGAGCTTCCGGGTCGACCGCGGCCATGGCGACGTCACCGACATCCTGCTCGCGTTCGGCCACCTGGTGGATGCAATACCGATGCTTTCTTCCATCGCCGACGAAAGTGCGACTGGCGTTATCAGAGAGAACGCGGATGTACAGAGCTACTTGATGACCGTGCGGTTGGCGGCACTCCTGCGCGAACATGCCGGGCTGGTCGCATCGCGGTTCATACCGGCGCTGGTGGCCCACCGCCCCCTTACCGAGCGTGAGGCCCTCGACATCGCATGGACACTCGGCAAGATCGATCAGCTAAGGGCACTGATCGGCCCAAGTATCCATGGCTTACCGAGCTCGCTGCAGGCGGACTATTCCAATATCAATCAACGTTACTTCAAAAACGGGCTCACCTATATCGACAGCTTGCGATTGTCGATGGCCACGCCTGGCGGGGCGGGCATTTCGGTGATCCAATTTGGCGATTACTACACACCCCTGCTGACCGCCATCGACCGCTTCCGCGATGACACCCTGGCTCTGGCAGAAGCCACCATTCGCACTAGCTTGCACACGCACGCCATCTTGCTGGCTGGCGCAGGCCTGCTCGCCTTAGCGCTCACTGGCATCGTCCTGCTAATGGCTTGGCGATTCCGCGAGAAAATCGTACGGCCGTTTGTGGAAGCCAGAAGGCTGGTGCTGGCCATCGCCTCCGGCGACCTCGCCATATCCGTTCCCCGCTCCGGCTACCGGGGCGAGGTGAAGGATTTGTTTGGTGCCGTGGGCGTCCTCAAACAAAATAGCGTCGAACGGCTCCGCCTCGAAAGAGAGCGCAAGCGCCTGATCGGTGAACTTCGGACCATGGCCGAGACGGACGCACTGACCGGCCTGCTCAACCGTCGGGCCTTCAGCGACAAGGCTACGGCCATGTTGAAGGACCAGCGGCAGGCCGCGCCGTACGTGGCGCTGGTGATGCTCGATATCGACCACTTCAAGCAGATCAATGACACCTACGGCCATGAGACCGGCGACCGCGCCCTGGTGACGCTGTCCGCGCTCTGCCGTGATACCTTGCGTGCAGACGACCTGCTGGCGCGCGTCGGCGGCGAGGAATTTGCGATCCTGCTTGGCGTCGAGAGCCCCGCCCAGGCCCGCGAACTGGCCGAGCGGCTGCGAGGGCGACTTCATCAGGAAACCGTCTCGGCTGTCGATGGCGCCGAGTTCGGCATGACGGCCAGCTTTGGCATTGCGATCGAACGGCGAGCCAATGCGCCTGAACTTGAAGCGCTGCTCCGGCGAGCTGACGCCCTGCTCTACCGCGCCAAGGAGCATGGTCGCGATCGCATCGAGGCCGACGACGAGACCTGATGCACCATCACGGCCGCGGCTGGTCCTCGCAGACGAGCCTTGCTCATCGATGCCCGTCGCCACCGCCATTGGCTTGGAAGACCGCAGCCAGCAAGGGCCAGCGCCGCGTGGCGGCGAGCCAGACATCCTGCTCCTGACTGTCGTAGTAACGCGACGGATCGATGCCTTCGATATGGCCCGCAAAGGCTTCGATGTCGTCCGGGATCAGCTTCAGGTGTTCGTCATGCGGATCGGCCATCACTTGCCCTCCATCCAGACGCCCTCCGGCGTGTGGATCACATAACCATTGGCTGTACTCAAGGTCACCGTCTTTTCGTTCTCGCCCACCATGCGCGTCTGCGGCAAGTCCGTGGCGTATTGCTGCAAGGGCGGCGCACCCGCGCGGAACGGACTATTGGCCACCAGTCCGGAAATCAGCTGCGCCAGCGCGAGGTAGCTGGTAGGCGTATCGATGACCACGGGAGGCCCCTGCTTCTGCGCGGCCGTCGGCAACCCGATCAACTTGACGCCAACCGGTACATGGATGATGCGTGGCGTCGGTATATCGCGCAATCCGGAGATCTGCCCGGCATCGCCGCGGAAGGCCGCGCCGTGCTCGGGCACGAACACCAGCACGGCCTTGCGCCCGGAGCGGCCGATGAGATCGATCAGTCGATCGACATCACCGAGCAGATTCTTCAGACGTATCGGGAAGGATTGCTGGCTGGTCAGATTGCTGTTGGGCAGGCGGTTGCCGTCATGCAAGGTCACTGTGTTGTAGTACAAGGCCACCGGACCACCACCCCGGTCGACGCGGCCCTGGTACCACCTGGCCAGGGCGTCGTAATCGCCCGCCAGCGGCGAGCCATCGAACTCCTTCATCACCACCGGCAAGCCTGCGGTCGATTGTGCCTGCAGGCCGGCGATCCCGATCTCGCGCTGGACGGTGCCGCGGAAATCGTCGAAGTGGCCATCGTGATTCATCATGAACTGGACGTCGTAGCCGGCAGCCGCCAAGTCGGCGAAGATCTGGCAACCCTGGGGCGCCGGGCTGTACAGATCCGCATGGGCCTGCTGTCCGCAGGAGGCGCGCAGCACACGGATCGCGGCCGGGCCGCTGTAGCTTGCCGCACTGCTGAAGTTCTTGAAGAGGTAGTCGAAACGGCCGAGCAACGGATTGTCGCTCATGTTGACGGCGTCCAGGTCATCCCAGGACAGCGAACAGATATGGATGACGATGATGTCGAACTGCACGGCCGGGTCGGCGCTCATGGGAAAGAACGAAACGCGCCGATTTGCCTCACCCCGGCGGAACGCAGCGAGCTGCTCGTCGTAGCTGCCGGTGGTGGCATTGGCACCGGCCTCGGCCGCCGGGGTATTCGCAGCAGCGCCATTGGTGTAGCCGGAGGGTGCAGCGACCTTCGCGGCTAGCGCCCCGACACCTTCCAACAGCGGAAACAGGACCAGGGCAAGCAGCACGAACGTGGTGACCCGCACCCAGCGGTTGATCACGACATAGGCCACCACCGCCGCAATCGGCACATAGACCATGGCCGGCGTGAAGATGCGTTGTGCCAGCTCCATCATATAGGCTGGCGAAAAGGCTGCGAGTGCGGGTATCTGGCGCAACACATACCCGAACGGCGGCAGGTCCGACTCGCGGTACGCCAGTGCCGCGCCTGCCAGCAGGGCGAGCACCAGGCGCAGTACACGCTGCCAGCGCTGCCGCAGCGGAACGATCAAGGCGAGTGCGAACAGCAGGTTGAGCCACCACAACGGCCTGAGCTTGCCCACCGATGCCAGGTAGAACTTGGCGATGAAGTAGAGATTCCAGAATTCCATGGGCTATCCCGTCATCCTGGCTGGCGCGGGCGGCGCAACACGGTGGTCTCGATCGCATCCAGGGCGGCGTCGAACAGGCGCAGCACACCCTGGTAACCCATCTCGATTACCTCGATAAAACTGTGCAGCGGTGCATCCCGTACGAATTGCTCATCCCAGCGCACCCACGCATCGGCGCGGCCAAACGTGCACTGCACGAGTTGCAGCTCCTTCTCGTACGACCAGTCCTCGAACTTGAGGCCCAGATGCATTTCGGTATTGCGTGCCACCACGGCGCGGAAGTAGTACTCCATGGAGCCTCTCTGCAAGGCCACGCCGAGCGTCTCGCCGCGTTTCAGTCCCAGCGGCTCGGGTAGCACGATGCCCAGACCGCCCGTGGAGTAATTCTCGGTGTGGCAGGCAATCGTCTTGCCGTCCGGCAGGATCAGGGTGGCCGGCACCCGCAGCGGCACGTGGTGCGCGACCCGAACCTGCTTTGCCTCCTTGGCCACGCCGACGGCGGCGCCGAGCATGGCCACGTTGAACAGGCCCCACACCATGTTCATCAATACCGTGACGGGCTCGTCCCTCTGCACGGTAAAGATGCGCACCACGCCAGCGACCAGGCCCGCCAGGTTCAGCGCAAGCAACCACATGTATGGCTTGGAGGTACTCCAATCGAGGTACGCCTCTTCGATCAGCCCGCCCTTGGCGGTGACGTTGAACTTGCCCTTCTTGGGATTGATGAAGGCAACGGTCGTTGGCATCACCGTGTACCAGGCAAGCACCGACTCATACACCTCGGCCCAGAACGAATGACGGTACTGGCCCTGGATGCGCGAATTGGCCAGCCCCGCGACATACAGATAAGGCAACACATACGCCATCACCGATACGGCGTCCGCATTGAACACGTGCAGGCCGAAGAACAGGTACGCGCACGGCATCACCAGGAAGATCAGGCGCGGGAAACCATAGAAGAAATGCAGCATGGCGTTGCTGTAGCAAACACGCTGGAAAAAGCTCAGCCCTTTGCCGATCCACGGGTTGTCCACCCGGAAGATCTGCGCCATGCCACGGGCCCAGCGGATACGCTGGCCGACCAGTCCCGACAGGCTCTCCGTCGCAAGTCCCGCTGCCTGCACGATGCGCAGGTAGGCGCTGCGATAGCCGCGACGATGCATTTTCAGCGCCGTGTGCGCGTCCTCGGTCACCGTCTCCACGGCAATGCCGCCCACCTCCAGCAGCGGCGCGCGCTTGATCACCGCGCACGAGCCACAGAAGAAGGTGGCGTTCCAGAAGTCGTTGCCGTCCTGGATGAGCCCGTAGAACAGACTGCCCTCGCTGGGCACGCGCATGAACGTGTCGTAGTTGCGCTCGAACGGATCGGGCGAGAAGAAATGGTGCGGGGTCTGCACCAGCGCGCACTTCGGGTCGGCCAGGAACTCGCCCATGGTGGTCTGCAGGAACGAGCGCGTCGGGATATGGTCGCAGTCGAAGATGGCGATGTACTCGCCACTAGTCAGCCCCAGCGCATGATTGATATTGCCGGCCTTGGCGAAGTGGTGCTCCTCGCGGGTGAGGTAACCCACGCCGACCTCGGCCGCGAAGCGCTGGAATTCCTCGCGACTGCCGTCGTCCAGCACATAGACGCGCAGCTTCTCCCGTGGCCAGTCCATGCTCTTGGCCGCCAGCACGGCCGGACTGACCACGCTCAGCGGCTCGTTATAGGTGGGAATATAGACGTCCACCGTCGGCCAGCTGTCCCTGTCCTCGGGCAGCGGCATGGGTTTTCGATGCAGCGGCCACGCCGTCTGGGCATAGCCGAGGAACAGCACGATCCAGGTATAGAATTCCGCCGAGTACAGGATATAGCCGAACACCGTTTCAACCGCGCTTGAAAAACGCAGGGTTTCGGTGGTTCGCCACCAGATGTAGCGCCCCGCCATCAGGATCGACAGCGACACCATCAGCATGGTCGGCCAGCGCCCCGGTATATGCCGCACCACCACCATCACCAGGCAGACCAGGACGAACAGCCGGAACTGCGCGGCCAGCGGTACCGGCGTGGTCCAGAACGCCAGCGCCGCGGCCAGCGCCAGCAGTAGGACCACCGGCCTGACATACGGCACACGATCGAGCTTGAACGACCATTCGTCGATACGCTCGCTTACTTTTTGCCAGGGCACGCTGGGCAATCGCTCGGACACCGCGTGCGTTGCGCGACCCACGGCGCCATAGGCCGGGGCGAGCCAACGGCTGATGCGCCCCGCCAACATGGACCGACGCTGCTGGCCACGATGATGGCGTGCATGATGCAAGCTGGCGGCGAGGTGCACGCGACGCCGTAGCGGCCGAAAGAACAGGCGCTTCATCCACACGCCGGCGCCCTCCCCTGCGCCGATGTGCAACTCCTCGTGCAGGTGTTGCGCCAGCGTGTCGCTCCATTGCATGGCCCAGTCCGGCTGACCGGATCGCGGCGGCCTGAACAACAGCCGCAGCAGCCACAGGCGACGACTGCCATCCGCGTCGACGCCGAGCTGGTGTGCCAGCGTCGCCTTGATGCGCGCCATCGCAGACACGGATGCCGCGCCGCTCATGGCGCTACTCCAGAGGCATGAGCGTGTGAATTCGCCGCTCGCTTGGCCCAGGACGACAGCCACGACGCCAGGCCCTGCAGGTCGTGCGCGGCCTGCGAATGCGGCGCGCTGAGATGAAAATTCTGGTTGCGTGCCAGCGCCTCGGGAATACCGGCATCCGCATGGATGCGATACGCAGACAGCTCCGCCCCGAGCGCATGGCGCAACATCGCCAGGATGTCGATATGCAGCTGGGCTGCCGGCGACACCGCATTGGCGACATACAGGCCCGGCTTGCCCAGCCGCTTCAGCTCGGCACGCAGGCGCGGCAGCGTGGCGCAGGCCAGTGGTCGCGGGGGCACCACCACCAGCACCAGGTCGGCGGCGTCGATCGCCTGCGCGGCATGCACGGACGGCCACGTCGCAGCATCGACCAGGGCCACGCCGGAGGTGGGCAGGTCCACACGGCCAAGCAGGCCGCGCAACCATGAAGGTTGCGCCTGCAGGACCGTTGCCATGTGCTGGTCCCGCTCGACGTCGGGTTCGCCGTGATCGCCGCCTGCACTGCCCCAGGGCAACCACAACACGCCGTCATCGCCCTCCAGGGCAGCCTGGCCCACGGTGTCGGCAGCTGTCGACGCATACGAGGCCACTCCGTGCCGGGCCGGCTCATGCAAGCCGCAATACGTCGCCAACACGTTGGCGGGATCGCACTCCACCGCGAGCACGGCGTGCTCGCGCGCCTTCAACAGGCCGGCCAGCATGGCGGTCAGCGTGGTGCGGCCCGCCCCGCCTACCGAGGAAATGATCGCGATGGTCTTCATGCGCGCCTTCCCTCGCGATCCTGCTGCCGCTTGCCCAGCAAAACCAGCGGCTGCAACTGTGCCGGCAAACGCACCGAGCGACGACGCAGCAAGGACAGCAGGCGCGGCACCCAGTACGCCAGGTGCAGCCGCCAAGCCAGCCACCACAGCGGCGCAGCCAGCAGCAGTCCCCACACGAAAGAGTCGAGAAAGAGGCTCATGGCGCTGCTAACCCGGGAGCTTGAACGGCAGCGCGGCGACGCGCGGTGGCGATACGGCGACGGCGCCGGCCGATTCCCTGCTGGCCATGTCGGCCATGCTCCACAGCGGCAGGCTTGCGGGTGACGGCGCCGGCGGCTCGTCGTGGGTGGCGGCGTCGCCCGCCGGCGCCGCACTGGTCGGCATCGGCTCCAGCAGGCTCGAATAATCCGGTGGCGGCAGTTCAGCGATATCGTTCTCCAGCGTATCCAGCTCGCTGAGAATCGAGTCGCGATCGCCAGCGCGCAATTCACCGCGGAACAGTTCCGGCAGCGGCCGCTCAAACACGTTGGCGACGGCCTTGCCGGCATCATCGACGTGACAGGCGAACAAGAACACATACACGCTGTCGCCGCTGGCCGTGCACAGGTCGCCGGCGCGACGCATCCTGCAGGCTTTGATCGCGTCGATGGCGGCCACGTCCGACTCCAGCATCAATTGCAGCAACACGTTCGGCAGGCGGACGGGACGGCTGCGCTCCATCGCCTCGCGCACCAGCGCCACGAAACGCTGCGCGGGCACATAGCCGCTGGTGGAATCGGACATCGCCGCGGACAGCGCGGCGCGGTAGTCGTCTGGCACGGCACGCGAGAACACCTGCCCCTGCACCCCTTCCACGATCACCTCCATCTGCCCGAACGAGGTGCTGCGCGGAATGATGCCGTTGGCACCCAGGGTGGACAGCACCAGCTCGTAGCGGATGCTGACGTTGTCTTCGCGGATGAGGATCTTCAGCGCCTTGCCGCATTCCCGGCGCAGGAAGTTCACGTGCTTGGCCAGCTTGGCCAGGTTCTCCTTGATGCCGTAATGCAGGATCACGGTGGCGGCGACCGCATGCGTGGCCGCCACCACCAGGGCATCGTTATCGGCCAGGACCTTCCAGTCCCGCGGCACCGATCGCTCATGCAGGACGGCGTCACGCGACACCATCACCACGTTTTCGTCCGGCGCCAGCAGGCCGACGCGTTCCTGCGTCTCATCGATGACCGCCACCAGTCGATGATCGGTGGGCGAAAAGCGCAGCGGTATCGATTCGTTGGCCGCCAGCGCACCGCGGTTGTCGCGCCAGAACGCCACCTCCCAGCGATATTCGCCCTGCACCTGGCGCAGCTGCGCCGCGCCACCGAAACGGATCTGGAAATCGGCCAACGGCAGGAAACCACCACCTTCCTGCACCATGGGCGGCAGCATGACCAGGAGCACGCTGTGGCGGGTACGCGCGCACCAGCTGGCCAGGGCGGCGCCCTGGCGGATCAGGGTGGCGCGATCCTGCCAGGCGAAGCAGGCCGCTGCGCCCTCGATCAGGAACTGCGTGGCAGGCCCGGCACATTGCTCGGACATGGCCTGCAGCGCCTCGATCAGCACCTCGCAGCCATCGCGGTTGGCGGGCATGCGCAAGGCACACACGTTGGCGCGGTGGTGCACCCTGCCTGGCTCGTCGATATCCATGCCGTGCTGCTTGAGCGCCTGCGCGATCTCCTGCGCCGAGCGCGTGGACAGCACATTCACCGGAATGAGCAAGGAGTTGACCGCGGTCTTCCAGAACAAGGTATCCCGTGCGGCGGAACGATTCGCGTACACCGCATAAACGTAGCCCGTGGCCAGCGCAGCCAGCGACGGCGGCAACCCATCGATGGCCAGCGACTGGTTCAGGCGCAGAATGGCTGGCGAGAGGTGCGGCCGGTTCGTATCGGTACCTGGTTGGGAAACCTTCGTCACAATGGTCGTCCGATGTGGCAAGACTGCCGGTCAATACGAGGAATACGGTTTCACGGGATCGGGAGGGAACGGCACCGGCAAGCGCTGCTTGTCGAAGAAATAGCGCAGATAGATCGTGCCAAGGTTGGGAGCGTAATCGTGTGAACGATCCAGCTTAAGGCGCGTGCCGATGACCCACTGCGGCGCGATGCGATACTCCAGCGCGGCCGCCACCGTGTAGCTGAAGCCGCCGCCGGTGCCGTTGCCGAAGTACGGCGATCCCAGGCTAGCAGCCGCCATGCGCGCCACCGCCTGCATCTGCAAGTCGGGGCGGGTGGGAAAGAACGGCGCTTCGTCCTCGCGCGTCCAGGATTTGCCCACCGACGCCTCCAGCTCCCACGACCAGCGTTCGCGGCGCCCTGTCCAGTCCAGCGGAATCGAGACGGACACGTACTTCTGCGGACTGTAGTAGCCACCATTGCCAAACGTGTAGAAATGCTGGTTGTTGTCGTAGTGCCAGTAATTGATCACCAGGCCGCTGCTGAAGCGCTGATCGGGCCTGACCAGCACGGGCCAGTCGATGCCCGTGCGCACCTTGAAGTCGTGGTTGTCCTCCACATGGTGACCGGTCAACTCACCGTATCCCACCGAGGCGAACAAGGTGGTGATGCCCACGTCATGCGCGCCGCGAACGTTGATTCCTGTGTGCACCACGCCGCCCCAGGTCTCGCCCGAAGCAGGATCCCTCGCTCCCGCATAGGAAACGAGGCTACTGGTCACTGGGCGGCGGGACACGTCCACGGTCAAGGACGAGCTGTAGAAATCGTGCCGGTACAGGAATCCACCCAGCACGTTGGTGACGGTGAAGCCGAGCGGCGTGCTGCCGATATCGGCGCGCCAGCTGTTGTCGGCGCCATTGAACTCGTAGCCCGCGGCCAGGGCCACGCCCTTGTCGTTCTCCCGCACCGGCGCCAGGCCCGCGTTGCCCAGCGCCGCGATCTGGCCGAACTCGTAGGCGGGGTCGAACTGGTCGGCCCGCAAGCGCCCGGTGTCGAGCAATACCGGATCGGCGTGGAAGAAGTAGTGCCCGGTATAGCCGTCGGGAATGCGCGCGTAAATCGGTATCTCGGTGGCATTGAGCCGCGAGATGCCATCGGTGCCGGAGAGGTTGGACTGAATCACCCCCATCGCCAGCTGGCCCTGGCGTCGGTCATCCAGCCCCTGCAGCGCACGTCCGGCCGAAGTCAGGCCGTCTTCGGGGCTGGGCGTTTCGCCCTCGCCCTGTTCCTGCGCCAGCGCCGTGCGGTAAAGCCGGGCGGCGCCGTTGAAGTCACCCTCGGCCTGCGCCACTCGCCCGGCCTGCAAGGTCACGTCGGAACGATCGGGATACTGCTGTCGCAAGGGATCGACCACGGCACGCGCCTCGGCGCGTCGCCCCAGCGCCGAGAAACGACGCGCCACGGCCAGGCGCGTATCCACGTCATCGGCCGGCGTATCGGCCAGTACCTCGCGCACCGTCTCTTCAGCTTCCCTGCGTTGCCCCCTGTGCGCCTGCATGCGGGCGATGGTCAGGCGCGCATCGACATCGCCGGGATGGTTCACCAGCACCTGGCGGGCAGCGGCCTCGGCGCCACGGTAATCGCGCCTCGCTTCGAGCAGCTCCGCCTGGGCCAGTAGCCAGCGCCGATCGGCCTTGCCCGCATCCGGCACTGCATCCAGCGTGTGTCCCGCCCGCTTCAGCTCACCCGCATCGATCTGTCGGCCGGCCGTGCGCAGCGACAAGCGCAGCAGCTGGTCATCGAATTGCGCCTGCTGTTCCTGGGTGACGCCAGGGCGTGCGCGCGCATCGGCGATCCAGGCCGGCAGCTGGTCGTCGCGGTTCGCTGCCGCCAGCAGTTCGCCGTAGCGCAAGCGCACGCTGATGGCCGGGTCGCTGGGATGGGCATCCAACCAATCGCGCACCAGCTTGAGGCCCTTGTCCGGCTCGCCCAGCGCAATCCACTCGCGCGCCACGCTGGCCAGCATTTGCGAATCATCCCTGGACTGCGCGGCCAGGCGGTCGAGCCGTTGCCCCGCCTCTTGCCGACGCCCTTTCGCCACCAGTTGTCGAATCTCGCGCAGCTCGCGCTGGGCCTGCAGGTTGCTGGCCAGTTCGCGCATGCCGGTCGACCGATCCGCGGTGGGCACCTGCGCCAGCACCGCGCTGGCGCCGTCGATGTCGTCCAGGGAGTTGAGATAGAGCGCCGTGGCGTAGCGCATGTCCGGCGTGGGCGCGAGCGCCAATCCGTCTTCCATCACCGAACGCCCCAAGGCCGGCAAAGCGAGGTCGCGGTACTGCCGTGCCAGCGTGTAGCGCAGCCAGGCGTCCTGCGGCGTGAGGCGTATGGCCCGCTCCAGCGTCAGCACGGCCGCGCCATGCTTTTCCTCGGCGATCAGCTGGTCGGCCTGGATCGACAACAGATGCGCGCGAAGCTTGAGCATGGCCTCGCCTGAGCCCGAGTAACGCTGCTCGGCTCGTTCGATCAGTGGGGTGACTTCGTCCGCGCGATGGGTCTGGATCAGCACCTTGGCCAGCAAGGCCAGCGCATCCACGTTGGGTTGTGCTGCGTCCACCATCGGGCGCAACACGGCCTCTGCCTGGGCCCACTTCTCCTGCGCGATCAGCGACGTCGCCAGCACCTCTTTCGCATCGGCCTGGTCGGCCTGCTGGCGCAACGCTTCGCGCGCCAGCGCTTCGCCCTGTTCCGGATGGCCCTCGGCATTGGCCGCCCGCGCCTTCGCCAGCGTGCCCCAGAACGTGCTGGTCGCCATCAGGCTGCGCCACTTGGCGGCGTTGTCCGGATCGAGCTGCAACGCACGGGCAAACTGGGCGCGCGCCTCGTCATGGCGACCCTCGCGCATCAGGGTCAGGCCCTGGTTGCCCGCCGCCTCACCCTCGCGCGCCGTGGCCGACGGCACGCTGGGCGCCGCCCCACCCGTGGCCGTGGACCCGCTGCCCCTGGGTGGCCCCACGTAGGTCGCGCCGCCCTTCTTGGCCAGGGCTGCCAGGGCGGCTTGCGCGCCGGTGTCGTCGGGCACTTCCTTGAGATAGCGCTGGTACCAGACGTAATACGCCGGGTCGTCACTGCCGGCACTGTTGAGTGCGCGTCGCCACAAGTCGAGCGCCCGCGCGCGGTTGCTGTCCTGGCGCTGATAGACCCGATAGATGATGTCCAGGCCTTCGACCATGGTGTCGCGTCGGTCGGTCAGCAGGTTGGCCAGGGTCAGGGCCAGATCCAGGTCGTCAGGATCCTCGGCGACGCGCGTGCGCAGTTCAGCAATGGCCCGGTCGCGCCCGCCCGGCGCGCCCGCCATCACGCGGTAGTAACTGTCAGCCAGGGCGCCACGGGGCGCACCGTGGGGAAACAACGCCTGCATCTGCTGCCAGCCCTCTTCCGGCTTGCCCGAGTGAGCCAGCAGGAGCGCCTGCGCCAGGGCCATCTTGTCGCTGGTGGCCAGGCGGTACGCGTCGGCCAGCTCAAGCGTGGCGGGATGGTTTGGAGCAAGCGCCTGCAACTTCTGCAACAGTTTGGCGGCTTCAGCGGGTCGGTTCGACGACAGCTCGACCTCGCCCATCAGGGCCAGCGCGTCCGGTTGCGTGGGGTCGATCAGCAGCGCCTTCGCAACGATGCCACGCGCCATGTCGGGCCGGTTCTTGGACTGCCATACGCGCGCCGAGTCGAGCAGTTGCTTCATCGGCGGACTCGGTGCCGTCTGTGCCCACATGCACAGCGGCGCGCTGGCGACCGCCACCAACGCCGCCACCGGCAGCCACAGGTCGCTTAGTGCGCCGCGGGACATGTCGTCGTCCAGGCAGGCGTCACCGAACCCGCCGCATCGAAACGATAAAGCCCATCGAGATAGCCAAGGCCAAACAGCGACAGCACCTGGCTGTAGTAGCCCAACGGCGCCTGGTGCGAGCGAGCGCGCTGCACCTGGGCCTCAGCCAGATCGTTCCGGCCCAGCGCGGCCAGGTAGGGCGCCACCGCGGCGGAGAAGCCTTCGTTGCCGGCATTGCTGCCTGCCGTGCCGGTGCGGGTATCCACGCGCTCGGGCGGAAAACCGTGGGCCACCACGAAATCTGCCAGCGGATGAAACGCACCCAAGGCCGCGGCTCGCGATGGCGCATCAGGCGCGAGCATGCCCGCCCACAAATAGACGCGGATCGCGTTGTAGGCACCCTCGGCCTTGGAGGCCTCGTCTGGCAGAAAGCCCTGGTCGCGGCGATACAGCACCCAGTCGGGCGAAAAGCCGTGCGGTGCGGTTTCCGTCACCAGTTTCACCGAACTGTCGAATACGGCCTTCCATTCCGCCTGGTCTGGCAGCGCTGTCGCCATATGGCGCACGACCTGCAGCGGGACGTAACTGGGGTTGAGCCGCCAGACGTCCTCCTGCGGATGAAACCCCACCGGGCCAGGCAGCAAGGTGCGTCCCAGGCTGGGCAGCACCGCCGTTTCCTTGGCCAGGATGTTGCGCGCAAGCACCGTGCCCAGCGCGGTGTAACTACGCTCATGCCAGAGCCGCCCGGCTTCCAGCAGCGCGTAGGCGATCCACAGGTCCGCGTCCGAAGCGGCATTCGCATCAATCACGCCCCACGCCGGCGCGGCAGTCTTGTCCTGGTTGCCGCCTGCACCGGCCTTCGCTTCCAGGCGCCCCCAGATCCACGCCGGCAAATGGGTGGTCAGATCACCCTGGGCCAGATTGTTCTGGGTCCAGTTGAGCACGCGGTCGAAGGTGGCACGATCATTCGCCACCAGCGCGAAGAACAGCGCGTAGGACTGGCCTTCGGACACGGTGATCTGCTGTGGCGAGCTGTTGTCGATGACGCGACCGTCATCGCTCATCGTGGTGTGCTTGAAGCTTTCCCAGTCAGGCCAGGCGCAACTGCCCGCCATCGCGCCGCCGGATGCGGCCATCGTTGCCGCCATCAGCAGCACTCGCATCAGCGGAATCCGGACGCCGCGCATGCGTCACCTGTCGAGACGACGTGCAGCGATACGACCCAAGGCCCAGAACACGGTCAGTGCGACGAACAGGCCTGCCAGCACGCCGGAGAGCGCCATCAGCGCGGGATAGCGGGAGATATGTATCCACAGCCACGCATACCACGGCAGATGGCCAACGAAGTAAGTGTCGCCCACGCTCAAGCCGGTGACGATCTTTCCCCGCACCACGGTGAGGTCGCCACGAATTTCACTGACCCTTGTGTCGTCACCCAGGGCATCCAGCAGGCGATCAAGCTGGTCCGACGAGCTGGCAGCCAGCGCCACCACGCTCCTGCCGCGCGCGAGTGGCGATTCAAAGCCCACGAACGCCGCCGTAGGACCATTGACGATCAGCGCGGCGCGACCCGTGGGAGCGTTCATCGCGCGGCTGCTTACGCTGGCCTGATCGCGCAAGGCCAGCTCGTTGCGGCTGCGCTCGATCAGCATCGGCAAGCCCTGCCCCCATGTGGTCAGCAGCTGTCCTGATGAACCTGTGCCGATCACCAACAAGTCGCGATCGTGCACCGTGTCCACCGCACTGGCGGGCACCAGGGTGACGCGCAACGCAGGCAGGCCGCTCCAGCGCCCCAGCTGACCCAGCATGGTCAACGTCGCCTCCAGCTCCTTGGCATCGGGCGCATCGGGCACCACCACGGCGGTGTCGGCCAGATCGGCCATGCGGGTGAACGGGAAGCCGCTGTTGGCGAAGAACGCCAGGTTCGGCATCGCCGTGTAATGCACGAACTGGCTGAAGTCGATGCTGGATTCAGGATCGATCGAGGCGCGCGCGCTGTCACTGGCGGTGGCTACGCACAGACCGGTCTTCTGCGAATCCAGATGGAATTCGAACTGGAACTGGTTGTTGCCGCCAATCTGCAGCGCCGGCACGCGCACCTCCTCCTCGCCACGCGCTTCGGCGCCCGACAGCAGCGGCACGTTGAACTGCCGCTCCACGCCCGAAGGATTCGCCGGCCGCAGGCGCACCGAGCGCAACAGCTGGTTGTTAATGCCCACGTTGAGAATCGAGTCGTTGACGATTGACGGTGCCGTGTAACGATAATGCACATCCAGCGGCACGCTATGCCGTGCCCAGGCGAACAGATCCGGCGGCAGGCGCATGTCAACGCGGATCGGGAGCGGGTTGAAGCCGGATACCTGCAGCTGCTGCGGATCGGCAACCAGCTCCTTGAACAGCAGCGGGCGATTCACTGGCTGCCAATTGGGTGCATCGTATGGCTGACGCTCCGGGCCCATGTCCACGGTCTTCACGATGGCTGTGTCGCCCGCCATGCCGGCCTGACCGAGCACCAGCGCGTTGGCGGCCAGCTGCAACTCCTTGGCATCGCGCCCCGCGATCACCAGCAGCTTGAAACCAGACTCGGGTGGACTGGCGGGATTGGCCATCACCATCACGGTCGGCCCCTTGATCTCGCCCAGGTTGACTCCTGCGGGCTGCGCGTTCGGCAGCGCGAAGGCAATGGCATGAGTACCCGCTGGCGGCGTCGGCGATACCGGAAAGCGTGCGCCGCGCCACTGCGCCAGCGCGCCGAGCCACGACGAAACCACACCGGCCGCACGCAAGGTGGACGGATCGGCATGCGCCGGCAGCACAAACGGCACCGTCACCCGCCGATTGTCGCGACTATCGAAGAACGGTGCCGGCAGCAGGGCCAGGTTGCTCGGCAGGCTGATGCGCGACGTAGTGAGGCTCATCGCCGTGTTGGGGCTGATTTCCGCCCACAGCGAAGAGTGATACGGGTCTTCGCAGTGATCGAGCGTGTAGTGCGCGATCATTTGCACGCTGATGCGGTTGAAGTCCGTGAACAAGCGAGGATCGAAATCAATCACCTTGGTCACAGGCTGGCCGGCCAAGGCCTTTTCCAGTGGCAGCGTGGTGATGGTCTCGCCGTTGATGGAAACCTTCAGATGCGAAAGCTCGAAGATCAACGCCGGCGAATAGCTATAGACCAGGGTGAGCTTGGCCGCCGTCACCACCTCGTCATTGCGAACCGACACATTCAACGCGGCGTTCGAGTCCGTGCCGCGCAGCCTGATCACGCCATAGGCACCCATCTGACTCAGGGAAAGCTCGCGGGTTTCGCCAGGCGCAGCGCCAGGCGTCACGACGAGATCGTTGCCGGCTTGCGCAGGAGCGCTCGTAGTCGCGGGCGCGGGTGCCTTGCTCACAGCGCCGCTCTTGTCGCCGTTCTGGTTGGCGCTGGCCAACGCATTGGCAGCCAAAGCCAAGGCACACCCCAGGAGCAAGACGCGTCGACGAACACGATGAGAGAGCCACATGACGTGTTGCCTTGGATGATTGATGGAACGTCGCAGACTCGACGGGCCTCTCCGCGGGCTCAGCATCCCCAACCCGTACCCTGTCAATCAATGGTTGCTCGGGGCACGCTCGGTTGCAGGCCCAACCCTAGGTGCAGCCCATCATCGACACCGTGTTCCCCAAGCCTCCCGCTGCGTGCATCGCCCCGATTCTGCAAGTGTCACTACCGTCCCCGACTCAGGCCGGCCAACGATCACTGGGCATCCATGCGGCCAAGAGCAAGAACATCGTTACTTGTCTGAAACGAATAATGAAACGGCGATAAAGGAAACGTGAATCACCCGGCATGTGCCTCGATCTGGTGCATACACGATGGGGCGAACAAGACCAGCGCATGAGAACCGGCCGCCGATTCGGGCAAGCAGGATCCTCGAGGCTGTGATGCGTCGGTGAACGCCTTGTTGTGCTTGTCGTGCGTTAGCGAATCGGCAGAAACTTATTCGATTGGCGCTGATGCGTTCGTGCACGTCCCGCCAATACATGGCGCTCCCGAACCCGACCAAGAGAACTCGGTTGGGGCAAACGGCCGCGAGACTGGGTCAGCACGCTCACCCAACGAAGCCTGCATTGCCCGGCTCGACAAAGACACCGGCCGGCCTCGGTTATTTCGTGGTTGGCACGATACGTGGCGGGCCCAGACCCTTCCAGGTCAGTTCACTAACGATTAAATTTGGTCGTAACCCTTCCATAGGTGAGAGGCCATGGACCGACTCGAAGCAATGAGAATCCTGCTGGCGGCGGTGGACACTGGCAGCCTTTCCGCCGCCAGTCGCCAACTGCATCTACCGTTGGCCACGGTGAGTCGCCGCGTATCGGACCTGGAGGAACACCTCCGCATCCGCCTGTTGCTGCGAGGGACGCGACGGCTCACCTTGACCGATGCGGGCCGCGAGTATGTCGCCTCGTGCCGGCGCATCCTGGAAGACCTCGTGGAAGCCGAGCGCACGGCATCCGGCGAGTATCGCGCGCCTCAGGGGGAGTTGGTCATCAGCGCGCCGCTGGTCATCGGCCGCCACCATGTCGTCCCCGTGCTGGTCGAGTTTCTGCAGGCGTATCCGGAAATCCGTGCCCGCATCCAGTTGAGTGATCGCGTCAGCAACCTGCTCGAGGAACATGTCGATGTCGCGGTGCGCCTGGGCGAGCTTCCGGACAGCGACATCATCGCCACGCGCATTGCACTGATCAGTCGCGTGCTGTGCGCCAGCCCCGCCTACCTGGCATCGCGCGGCTACCCCAAGGAGCCTAACGATCTGGTCGCACACGAGTGCATCACCTACGAGGGTTACTCCGCCGCAGACAGGTGGGAGTTTCGCTTCGAGCGAACGGCGCAAGTGGTCCAGGTAGCGTCGCGCCTCATCGTCAATGCAGCAGAGGCCGCGGTCGTTGCCGCTATCGCCGATGCCGGCATTGCCCGCGTCCTCTCGGACCAGGTTGCCGATGCCTTGCGTTCCGGGGTGCTGGTGCGGCTGCTGCAGGCTTTCGAACCGACACCCATGCCTGCCAGCCTGGTCTATCCACGGCAGCGCCACGTACCGCTAAAGCTGCGTGCTTTCCTGGACTTTGCAACGCCGCGGCTGCGGCAGCGTCTCGGGTATGAAAGCCCGGAAACGTCCTAGGTCGGCGCCGTAGATTCCAAACCAGGGTCGCCCTCAGGCGGTGGCGCGAAGCGCGCGGATTTCCCCAGCGCTTTCGCCAACATATCGCCTGATGCGCCGAAGATTACGCGGCCAGGCGGTGCTCGTAATACGGCCGGGCACGATCGTCGAGTATCGCGTATAGCGCCTCGAGATCGTTCGGGTCCGGCTTGAGCCAGGCGTCTACATGCTCCGATTTGATGGGCACGATGCACCGATCATGGCCGGCGGCCAAAATCTCGGGTGGCGGTTCGTCCGTGATCGCAGCAAACGAGAACAGGTCAGTGCCATGGTCGCCACCCGGCGACAGGTTCCATAAGCACGCCACCAGCATTTCCTGCGGCGGCTGCGGGTCGAACGCCAGCACGACGTTTTCTTCCCGCTCGCCCGGTCGCAGCTCCCTGCCCTCCATCTTGTGGCGGGACACATTCTCGTAGAAGCGGGTCACGATCATGATGCCGTGACGGTGACCAAACAGCTTTCCCCAGGCCTTATCAAGATTGTCCCGTCTGGCGTTATAGGTTCCCGGCTTCTGCCGCTCCATCGCTTCGGTCCAGCCAGGCAGCCGGCATTGGTAACGCATGGGCACCACGATGCGCTTGCCATCCTTTTCGATCAGCACCGGCGCATATTGACCCGGGTAGATGCGTGAGTCCTTGTCGAGCAGCTGTTTGCGCTGCATGTCGTCGAGGTTGCGCTGAGCGGCCTGGATCTTTCTGCTGGCCACCTCCCGATCCTTGGCGGCCGTCTTCGTAGGCTTCGGTCCGGCGAGGACTGCCTCGGCCTTCGCCAGACGTTGGTTTTGCGCCTGCAGTTCGACCTCATACTTTTCGATCTGCTCGCGATCGCCTTCGGCGACCAGCTTGGCGAGTTCGAAGTCATCCTCGCCGTGGGGCTTTCGAAACGCCTCCCGCATGGACTTGGGGATCTTCACCCACTGGCCATCCTTGCGCTTCTCCCAGAACAACTCCACGAAGCGCTTGAGGCTGATGACGGCACCCCATTCACGCACGAACTTGTCGTAGTCGGCGGCGATCTGGGCGGAGTAGCACATGGCCAGGTGCTCGGCTGGCGGGTCTGGCGCCCGCGGGAGAATCAGCTTACGCCTACATGGATTGGCGCATCACCTCGCAGCCGCGGGCCGGGCGCGACGGGGCGTGACAGCGCCCTGGGCGGACGCCGGAGCGCACCTCAGCGGACCGCCGCCTCGACGATGGCGATGTCTTGCTCGGTCGTGCCGCCACTGACGCCGACGCCGGCAAATACTCTGCCATCTTGCGACAGCGGCACGCCGCCGCCCATCGCGGTGTAGCGCCCCCCGGCCAGGGCGAGCAGCGGAAACAGCGGCTGGCCCGGTTGCGTGAGCGGCACCAGATCCGCGGTGCGTATCCCAATCAGCGCTGACGTATAGGCTTTGCGCTCGGAGATCTGCAGCGAGAACAGCGGCGCACCATTCATGCGATGCTGGAGTACGAGGTTGCCATGGGTGTCGATGACGCAGACTGAAACCGGGACCCCGGCCCGCGTCGCCTCGGCCTCCACGCGTTCGGCCAGCGCCTTGGCCGTTGTGAGCAGATCCATATGAGTTCGTCCTCTTCCGCAGCGGCGGGAGGCCGCGTCGCACGCTGACCTAGCGCTCGAGCTGGCCTATGTAATAGCCGAGCCGATCTTCGACATCCCCCGGCTTATGGAATCCAAGCGCGAACAAGGCCTTGAAGCTTCGCTGCGCGGCGGGCCGTGCTATCGATGCGAGGCACGCGTCCCAGCCGGCGCCGAGCTCGACGTCGGGCGGCAGCGTGGTGTTGACGAGGCGCTTGGTGTTGGCGATGGCCCATTTGTCGAACCTGGCGATGCGAGCCGCCAACGCCTCCACGAACGCGTCGAGCTCGGCATCGGGCAAGGCGCGATTGACATAGCCATAGGCCTCGGCCTGGTCGCCCCCGATGTCCTCCGAACTCAAAAGCACCTCCAGCGCTCGGTTGCGGCCGATGAGCTGGGGCAGCCGAGCCATGGGGCCGCCGCCGGCAACCAGGCCCACGCCCACTTCCCACTGGGAAATGATGGCTTTTTCTCGACTGGCAAAACTCATGTCACAGGCGAGGGTGAGCTCGCTGCCATTGCCTGTGGCCCGCCCGCGGATAAGCGCGATGGAGACGACGGGCACGCGTGTCAGCCGCACGAGGAAGTCCGGCCATTGCGGCAATCCGGTCGGGCCGGCCGGCAGCGAGGTCAGGTCCTCGATCCTGGCCTCGAAGTCGGAATGATTCAGGAAATAGCCATCCACTGCGCTGTCAAAGACCACGACCTTCACGTTTTCATCGGCCTCGAGGGCGTCGATGAGCGCATGGAACTGCACGACCATCGGCGGCCCCATGACGTTGAGCGGCGGGTTGTCGATCGTCACCCGCCAATAGGCCGGCGACCGCTTGGCAACTCGAATCTGAGCGGAGTTCGTCGTCGCGTTCAAAGCAGCCTCTTGTCGCCGACACCTGCGCTGGGTCCTCACGTTTAACGCCAGCCTCAGGGACGCGCCATTGCACGAAGGTATCGTCGAGACCATCGTATGAGCTGGACCGAGTCGTTCCACCCTCGCCGCCGGACTAGCGCCTTTCCTTCGCCTAGCGGAACTCGGCAGTCGCCGGGCAAGCCTGCGATTCATTCACGACCGCGTCGAGTGCCGCAAACCTGGGACGCCGTGCGGAATCTGCAACGTGACATTACAGAGTGCCCATGACGATCGCCACGGCCCACGTCGTCATCAGCGATCCGGGCCGCGCTCGCGCCTGAAGACCACCTGGCCCTGGTCTTCACTCTCGGCGGACATCATTTCATGATGCTGAGCAGCGCCTCGGCTGTCATTGTCGAAGAGGCAGGATTCTGACCCGTAATGAGGCGACCATCGACGACGGCGAACGGATGCCAGTCATCGGTCTTCTGAAAGTAGCCACCGAGCCGCTTCAATTCATCCTCGACCAGGAACGGCACAACCTTGGTCAGCTGGACCGCCTCTTCCTCGGTATTGGTGAATCCTGAAACGCGTTTTCCCTTCACGATCGACTCCCCTTTGTACTTCACATGTCGCAGCACGCCCGGGGCATGGCAAACCGCGGCGACCGGTTTTCCGCTGTCATAGAACGACTCGATCAATTTGACGGAAACGGGATCCTCCGCGAGGTCCCACATGGGGCCGTGTCCGCCGGAATAAAACACCGTGTCGAAATCCTTGGACGAGACGGAGTCGAGGCGTAGCGTGCTGGCCAGCACCGCCATGGCCTTCTTATCCGCCTTGAAGCGAGTCTGCGCTGGCGTCTGATTGTTGGGGTCGTCACTCTTGGGGTCGATGGGAGGCTGGCCGCCTTTCGGGGACACCACGGTTACCGTGACCCCCGCATCGGTGAAGACAAAATACGGGGAGGCAAATTCCTCTAGCCAAAAACCGGTCTTGCGACCGGTGTTGCCCAGGATATCGTGAGAAGTGAGTACCATGAGAATCTTCATGTGGTTTTCCTCCGGCGAAATGACGTTCGATTGAAAATCGCCCATCGGGAACAGGGAGCACGAACCTTGCCGGAGCGGCTCATCGCTATCCGATGACGTTCAACGCATAGGTATAGTCGGCCATGAATGGGCCGCTCCCCTCGCGCGGATCGGGCATCCCGCGAGCGTGCGCCAGACCGCGGCTTACCGTCTATGCAGCTTTGGTATCGGTCGCGATCCACTGCGACACCAAGGTCCAACTGGCGATCCCGATAGGCCGGTGCAACGGCATCGCCGACGCCAGTTGGCCTGGCTTCGCGCAACGCGGACTCACTGGCGCGGCGCAGCGACTTGTGCGACGAACGCCTCGGCACGCGCTTGGGCGACATAAAAAGGCAGCCATTTCACGTCGCGGTCATCCACCGTGCACGGATGTACCGACGAGCGTGCTGCAAACTATGCGTCCCAACGCGCTCAGGGAATCGAGGGCAATGGACGATGGTGTCGAGACGCCCAGGCGCGCAGAACCACCACAGGCGCACTGAGAGAAGCCATCGGACCCTGTCGCCGGCCCATGGATTGTCCGGGGAAAGGTGCGAACGCCATTCGTCGTGATGGCCAACGACGGATGCGTCCTGCACGCACCTGTTCGCTTGGCATTGCTGTCGGCACCGCATCACGCGGTGTCGCCGCCGGCCTTGCGCCAACACCAAAGTACGATGGACGGACCTCTTGATAGTGGCGCATAAACCCCGAGGAAGGTTGTGGTGGAAAACGAGTTGATCCGGATCTTCGACGCCCTCACCGGGTTCGCGTGGACGACTCTTCCCGAGGGGTGCGTGGGCTTGATCAACAAGCGCTGGTGTGAATACACCGGGCTAAGCATCGAAGAGGCCAAGCGCCAGGCGTGGAGGTCGGCGGTCCATCCGGACGACTTCCCCACCCTGCTTCAAGGTTGGCGCACGATGGTGGCTTCCGGCAAACCGGGGGAGCTCGAGGTGCGCATGCGCCATTGCGATGGAGACTATCGCCGGCTGCTTTTCAGAATGAGTCCGTTGATGGACCCATCCGGGCGCGTCGTCAAATGGCGGGGCATCAACTCCGATATCGAGGAGCGCAGGCGCGCCGAGGGAACCGCGCGACTGGGGGAACCCAATTTGTCGGTGATCATCGACAGTATTCCGTTTCCCGTTGCGGTCACGACGCCCTCGGGTGAAGTTCGCGATCTCAACCAGCCTACCCTCGATTATTTCGGCAAATCGCTCGATGAACTGAAAGGCCTTAAAGTCTGCAACCTGACCCATCCAGAGGACCGCCCCGGCATCCTCGCGGCGCAATCGAAAGCGCGCGAGACGGGTTTTGCCTACAGCGTCCAGAGTCGCCATCGCCGCTACGACGGGACATACCGCTGGTTCAACCTTGCCGGCATGCCTGTTCGAGACGCGCGAGGCTACATCTTCTGCTGGCTTCATTTGCTCATCGATATCGATGACCGAACTCGCCGCGGAGACGTACCGAGCACGGCCGAACGCGACCTCAGCTCGATCATCAACACGATTCCTGCGCTGGCGTGGTCGGCGCGTACCGATGGCTCCGGCGAGTTCTTCAACCAGCACTATCTTGACTACGTCGGCCTCTCGGCAAAACAGGCGAACGAATGGGGCCTGACGGTCGCGCTTCACCCCGATGACGTCCACGATCTGACCGCCTGGTGGCAACTGGTCATGGCCTCCCAGACGCCTGGGGAGACCGAAGCGCGGCTGCGTCGCTTTGATGGTGAGTACAGGTGGTTTCTGTTTCGCGTCAACCCACTGCGAAATGCGTCCGGCAACATCATCAAGTGGTACGGCATCAGTATCGATATCGACGATCGAAAGCGGGCGGAAGAGAATCTGCGGCTCAGTGAGGCGTTCCTCGCCGAGGGTCAGCGCACCAGCCTGACCGGCAGCTTCTCCTGGAGTCTGGACACCGATGTCATCGTATTTTCGGAAGAGCTTTATCGCATCTTCGAATTCGAGCCCGGGACCGCCGTTACGCTGGAGCGGATCGCCGATCGGATCCACCCGGATGACATCCTCCTCTTGTCCGACAAGAAGGCCGACGCGCGCAGCACCGGTGCCGACCATGATTACGAGATTCGCCTACTCATGCCGGGCGGCGCGGTGAAATACGTGCACGTCGTTTCCCACAGTACGCGGGGGCGCTGCGGGCAGCGCGAGTATATCGGCGCACTTCAGGACGTGACGCAACGCCGTGTCTCGGAAGAAACGCTCGGCGCGCTCCGCTCCGAGCTGGCCCGCATGGCCAAGGTCAACAGTCTCGGCGCCTTGACCGCCTCGATCGCTCACGAAGTGAATCAGCCGCTGTCAGGGGTCATCACCAATGCCAGCACATGCCTGCGGATGTTGGCCGCCGATCCTCCCAACGTCCAGGGCGCGCTCGAGACCGCAAGGCGGACCATCCGAGACGGTCATCGCGCCTCCGATGTCATTACGCGGGTGCGTTCCCTGTTCAGCAAAAAGGACTCGATTGCGGAACGAGTGAATCTAAACGAGGCTGCGAAGGAGGTGATCGCGCTCACCCAGAGCACACTGAAAAACAGCCGGGTGATGTTGAGGACAGAGTTTTCCGACGACCTGCCGCCGGTTACTGGCGACCGCGTCCAACTGCAACAGGTCATCTTGAACTTGCTACTGAATGCGACCGAGGCCGTGAGCGGCGTCGACGACCGCCCCAGGCAGGTGATGATCAGGACCGAGGAAGATGGAGGCGATTTTGTACGGTTGACGGTGCGGGACTCGGGCGTGGGCTTCAGGCCTGAGGTGGCGAACAAGATGTTTGAGACGTTCTTCACGACCAAGAGCAGTGGCATGGGCATTGGGCTATCGATAAGCCAGTCCATTGTCGAGCGGCATCATGGACGGTTGCAGGCGGCCACGAATGAGGGGCCCGGCGCAACCTTCTGGTTTTCTATTCCTCGCGCATGCAGCAATGGCGCGGAAAGCAACAGGGCGGTCGCAACGGCCATGCCTCACGGGATCGATGCAACGAGCACGACGGGGAATCCGTGATAGCCATGCATCCTTTGGTCACGGTGGTCGATGACGACGAGTCCGTCCGCGAATCGCTGCCCGACCTGCTTACCGAGCTGGGGTTTTCGGCGCGGGCCTTCTCGTCCGCGGAAGAGTTCCTCACCTCCGATTGCCTTGGGACGGCCAAGTGCCTGATTCTCGATATCGCCATGCCGGGCATGTCCGGGCTCGACCTCCAGCGTGAACTGGCGCTCAGCGGCCGGCATATCCCCATCGTCTTCATCACCGCCAGCAGGGACGAAACCATCCGCGCGCTCGCGCTCAAGCGCGGCGCGGTGGATTGTCTTTTCAAACCTTTCAGCGAAACGGTGCTGCTCGCGGCACTGCACGCTGCTTTTCAATGAAGCGAGCGATGGGGTGCGCTCTTGCTTCCGGAGACAGCCATGCGTTTGTTGAATGAAGCCGACCAGGGAATCAGACCAGCTCCCGTCCCGTCGGCCAAACCTATCGTCTTTGTCGTCGACGACGACATTTCCGTGCGTGAATCACTCGAGGCGCTGATTCGTTTCGAAGGCTGGCAGCCCGAGACATTTGCCTCCGCCCGGGATTTTTTGGCTCAACCTCGAATCTTTGCCCCGAGTTGCCTGGTGCTGGATGTGTCGCTGCCGGATCTCAGCGGCCTCGACCTGCAAAAGCTCATCGCCGCTGATCGGAACGATATGCCGATCATCTTCATCACGGGTTACGGTGACGTGCCCATGACGGTCCAGGCGATGAAGGCAGGCGCGGTGGAGTTCCTGACCAAACCCTTCGAGGACGACGTGTTGTTGCGCGCCATCCGGCACGCCATCGATCGTAGCCGCGCCGCACTGGAGCATGAGGCGGAGCTGGGCGTGCTCGAGGCGCATCATGCATCGCTCAGCAAGCGCGAACGCGAGGTCATGGCCCTGGTGGTGATGGGCCTGCTGAACAAGCAGATCGCGGGCGAGCTTGGCATCAGCGAGATCACGGTGAAGGCACACCGCGGCCAGGTGATGCGCAAGATGAAGGCCGCTTCGCTGGCCGACCTGGTCAATATGGCTGCGCGCTTCGACCAGGCGCATGCGGGCAGGCGTTGAACAAGGTTGCTCGGATCGTCGGGGCGACGACGAACGTCTATCGGCGCGCCATGGGCGGTCGAATCAGCCCGGTCCGCGGCGAGGGCTACCAGCCTGCTGACCGTCGCATGCCCCGTTCACGCGGTTTCGGCAGACCGCGCCGTATCGGCAGCCGTTCACACCAATTCCGTCCTGCTAGCCCATGTCGCCAGCGCGATGTTGGCGTCGATAGTCGGCGGGCGTCACGCCCAGCCTGCGCACAAAGGCACGTCGCAGCCCGTTGACGTCCGCATAGCCGCACAACCCTGCCACTCTCTTGGGAGGCTCGTTACCCATCTCCAGCAATCGGCGCGCCGCTTCCACACGAACGGTCTCGACGTACTCGGCAGGCGGGATGCCGACTTCCTGGTGGAACACGCGCGCAAAATGGCGGGGGCTCAGTCCTGCGCGGTGGGCGAGCGAAGCCACTGAATGGTCTTCCGCAGGGTTCGCACCGATCCAGCGCTGCAACGCCTGTATGGCTGAGTGGCCGGCCAGCTCAGCCTCTCCATGTCGACTGAATTGCAGCTGGCCGCCCGGTCGCTTGAAAAACATCACCAGCTGGCCAGCGACCTGCATGGCCAGGTCGCGGCCAAGATCCTCCTCCACCAACGCCAGCGCCAGATCCATGCCCGCAGTGACTCCGGCAGCCGTGCATACACGCCCATCCCGGACATACAGCGCGTCCGGCTCGACCATCACATCGGGGTGTCGCTGGCGCAAGGTCTCGACCACACCCCAATGCGTCGTGATCCGGCGGCCTCCAATGAGACCGCTGGCAGCCAGGACGAGCGCGCCATTGCAGATGGAACCAAAACGCCGGCTCTTGCGGGCAACGCCGCGTAGCCACTCGAGCACGGTCAGGTTGACCGACGCCTCGGGCAGGCTGGGTGCGCCGGCCACCAGCACGGTATCAAGCCGGCCCAGCGGATCGCGCAGCGTCGCATCCGGCATCAGCCGAACGCCCGAGGAACTTTCAATGGCGCGCCCGGAAGTCCCGACCACCAAGAGCTCGTAGACCTTTTGCCCGGCCTGCTGATTCGCCTCGGCGAACACGTCCAGCGGGCCTGAGACGTCCAGAAGCTGGACACCTGGGCAGGCGAGGATGGCGATGGTCTTGGGCATGTTGATAGGCGCTGACGCACGCGCATGTCTTGAAGCGTCACACAATGGCACGATTTGCTACATCACATCAATACATGCCACGCGAACCTGGAGTTCTAATCTGGACTCGACAGGGCTAAACCTTCGCTTCCGTCAACCCCAGCCCAGGAGTACACCCATGACCACCATCGCAGGAATCCAGATTCCCGACAGCCAGCTGGCGCGTGAAGTCACCGATCTCGTCAGGGACACCGAGACAGATCTGCTGTTTCATCATTCGCGCCGCGTCTTTTTATTTGGCGCCCTGACGGGCAAGAAACAGCAGCGAGTGTTTGATGCGGAGCTGCTCTATGTTGCGGCCATGTTCCACGACATGGGGCTCATGCCGGCCCATAGCCGCCCCGACAAGCGTTTCGAGGTGGATGGCGCCAACACGGCAGCGGATTTCCTGCGACGTCACGGCATTGCCGAAAACGCCATCGACCTGGTCTGGACCAGCATCGCGCTGCATACGACACCAGGCATTCCCGAGTTCATGAAGCCCGAAGTGGCGCTGCTGACGGCAGGCGTCGAAATGGACGTCATGGGCCTGGGCTTCCCCAAGGTTGATGAGGGCGATCGTGCGTTGATCGTCGAAGCGCACCCTCGCGGCACCCAGTTCAAGCAGGACATCATCGAGGCCTTCTACCAGGGCATCCGACACAAGCCCGAAACGACCTTCGGCAACGTCAAGGCCGACGTGATGGCGCTCAAGGATCCGCATTTCCATCGCGGCAACTTCTGCAACATCATCCTGGGCTCGGCCTGGCCAAGCTGAGCCTTGCAGTCATGCCTGACGGGACGGGCCGCTGGGCGGCTAGGTGGTGGCTTCGAATCGCGCCCGCTTGAAAGACTGCGCAAGCTCCCCCTGCGTGTCGCCGCACTGGCCATGGCCGCGCAGCCGGCGAACCCGTGGCGTCAGCGCTCGTCGAGACGGCCTGATCGTGACGCCAGGCAGGCCTGCCGACCCTGGCCACCGCCTTCAGGTCCGCGAGGCCATCGTTGCTCACCACGGAATGTTGGTGAGTTATTACTTGAAATTATGTGCGTATATTATTGTTTTATATAAATATAAATCACACAACTCACGAGCAATGAGAGCGGCCTCAGGCCTTCCCTGCGGCCATTCCGGCGCCCCGAACCGGCGTCTGCCAGGGCCGCCACTCCATAGCCTCAGACTATGGTTCGCATCAAAACAATCGATTTCCTTCGCAGGAAACGCGGGCCTAGACTCGCCGCGATAGCGCGTCCCCGCGAAATGCTCGCAGCGCTCGCGCACGTCTCTTCCTGCCACTGCAAAGGACGCCAAGAGCACGTCGAAACCCATGACCACCGGTCGCCTGTGCACGAGTTGCCGACCGCCACAGCCCACTGACGCAATGCATGCGCACGTTGTGCTGTGCTGAACCGGCACCCCACGGCAACACTGGCGTCAGCAAGATCGCCTCGAACATAGCGACACCTATTTTTTCGGTACTCGGACTCCTAACCGGGCCGAGTGGTTGTAGTCAAACGACCAAAGGTAGGGATTACATGTCAACTGAAACGAAGTGCCCGTTCAATCACACCGCTGGCAGCGGTACATCGAACAGTGACTGGTGGCCGAACCAGCTGAACCTGAAGATCCTGCACCAGCACTCGTCCTCGTCCGACCCGATGGATCATGGCTTCAACTACGCCGAAGCGTTCAAGAGTCTCGACTATGCGGCCGTGAAGAAAGATCTCCTGGCGCTGATGACCGACTCTCAGGACTGGTGGCCGGCCGACTTCGGCCACTACGGACCTCTATTCATCCGCATGTCCTGGCACGCCGCCGGCACCTACCGCATCGGCGACGGTCGCGGCGGCGCGGGCTCCGGCCAGCAGCGCTTTGCACCGCTCAACAGCTGGCCCGACAACGTCAGCCTCGACAAGGCGCGCCGACTGATCTGGCCGATCAAACAGAAATATGGCCGCAGCATTTCCTGGGCCGACCTGATCGTCCTGACCGGCAATGTCGCGCTGGAATCGATGGGCTTCAAAACGTTTGGGTTCGGCGGCGGACGCGAGGATGTGTGGGAACCGGAAGAGGACGTCTACTGGGGTAACGAGAAGACCTGGCTGGGCGGCGACATCCGCTATGGCAAGGGTCCCGCTGGCAATAATGAGGGCGTGCTGGTGGCCGAGAAGGAATTGCACGGCTCCGAAACCAGCCGCACGGACCGGGGACGCCATCTGGAAAATCCGCTCGCCGCCGTGCAGATGGGCCTGATTTACGTCAACCCGGAAGGTCCCGACGGCAACCCCGACCCGCTCGCCGCGGCGCACGACATCCGCGAGACGTTCGCGCGCATGGCGATGGATGACGAGGAAACCGTGGCGCTTATCGCCGGCGGCCACACCTTCGGCAAGACCCATGGCGCCGGCCCGGCGACCCACGTGGGGCCCGAACCCGAAGGTGCCGGCATCGAGGAACAAGGCCTCGGCTGGAAGAGCAGTTTCCGCACGGGCAAAGGCGGTGATGCAATCACCAGCGGCCTTGAAGTGACCTGGACCAACACGCCGACGAAGTGGGACAACAGCTTCTTCGAGATCCTGTTCGGCTACGAATGGGAGCTCACCAAGAGTCCGGCGGGCGCCAATCAGTGGACAGCGAAGAACGGCGCTGGCGCCGGCACCATTCCGGACGCCCACGACCCGTCGAAGCGTCACGCGCCAACCATGCTGACCACCGACCTGTCCCTGCGGCTCGACCCGGTCTACGAAAAGATTTCCAGGCGCTTCCACCAGCATCCGGACCAGCTTGCCGACGCGTTCGCGCGGGCGTGGTTCAAGCTGACGCATCGCGACATGGGCCCAATCGCGCGCTATCTCGGCCCCGAGGTCCCCAAGGAGCAACTGATCTGGCAAGACCCGGTACCTGCCGTCGACCACGCGCTGATCGATGCGAAGGATGTCGCATCCCTGAAGAGCAAGATCCTGGCGTCGGGCCTGCCCGTCTCGCATCTGGTCTCCACTGCCTGGGCTGCAGCGTCAACCTTCCGTGGCTCCGACAAGCGCGGCGGCGCCAACGGCGCGCGCATTCGTCTCGCCCCGCAGAAGGATTGGGCCAGCAATCAACATGGGGATCAGGCCAAGGTGCTGAAAACCCTTGAACAGATCCAGGGCGAATTCAACGGCAGCCAGTCTGGCGGCAAGAAGGTTTCGCTGGCCGACCTGATCGTGTTGGCCGGATGTGCCGGCGTCGAGCAGGCGGCAAAAAATGCCGGCCACGCTGTCACGGTTCCCTTCAGCCCGGGGCGCACGGATGCCTCGCAGGAGCAAACCGATGTGGCGTCGTTCGCGGTGCTGGAACCGATCGCCGATGGCTTCCGCAATTTCCAGAAGAAGAAATACAGCGTCTCGGCCGAAGCCTTGCTGGTGGACAAGGCGCAACTGCTCACCCTGTCCGCACCGGAGATGACGGTGCTCGTCGGCGGCATGCGCGTCCTCCATACCAACGTCGGCCAGACCAAGCATGGTGTTTTCACCCACCGGCCGGAAGCGCTGACCAATGATTTCTTCGTCAACCTGCTCGACATGGGCACGGAGTGGAAGGCCACTTCGAAAGACCAGGACGTGTTCGAAGGACTGGATCGCGCCACCGGCAAGGCCAAGTGGACCGGCACGCGCGTCGACCTCATCTTCGGCTCGAACTCCCAGCTCCGGGCCCTTGCCGAGGTTTACGGCAGCTCGGACGCGCAGGAGAAGTTCGTCAATGACTTCGTGGCCGCCTGGGCCAAGGTCATGAACCTCGATCGTTTCGACCTGGCGTGATCCCGGCGCCTGGAGCGTGAAAATCCAGTCGGCCATCTCGACCTGGTCTCGGGCCATCCCGAACCAGGTCGGGACCGGGTAGCACCGTCCCGACCTCACCCCTTGCGCCAACCGCCTTTCAGGTTTCGCGCTGGCAAAGCCCGGTGTTGCTGCCGCCGCCTCGGCTCCCCGCTGCACACTTGTTGGCCACCCCTGGCTGGAGTCGCTTCTCCACCACCCATCCGTGGCGCCCACGGCGCCGCTAGCAGCCGCTGCGCGAAGGCTGGCCATAGCCCAGGTGAATCGGGTTCATGGCAACAATCAATTGGCTCAATCGTGTCAAGGCCGTTAACCTTGCATCTCCACTAACCACTGCGGACGAAATCACGATGTCGTTGATCAATACCGAAATCAAACCGTTCAAGGCCCACGCTTTCAAGGATGGCCAGTTCATCGAAGTCTCCGATGCCACGCTGAAGGGCAAGTGGTCCGTGGTGGTGTTCTACCCGGCCGACTTCACCTTCGTGTGCCCGACCGAGCTGGAAGACCTGGCTGACTCCTATCCCCAGTTCCAGAAGCTGGGCGTTGAGGTTTATGCGGTGTCGACCGACACGCACTTCGCGCACAAGGCATGGCACGACACCTCCGACGCGATCAAGAAGGTGCAGTACACGATGATCGGTGACCCGACCGGCGCGATCACCCGCAACTTCGACGTCATGATCGAGGAAGAAGGCCTGGCCTTGCGCGGCACCTTCGTGATCAATCCGGAAGGCCAGATCAAGCTGTGCGAGATCCATGACAACGGCATCGGCCGCGACGCTTCCGAGCTGCTGCGCAAGGTCAAGGCCGCCCAGTACGTCGCCTCCCACCCGGGTGAAGTGTGCCCGGCCAAGTGGAAGGAAGGCGAGACCACCCTGAAGCCGTCGCTGCACCTGGTCGGCAAGATCTAAGCCACCACCGTTCTGTTTGACGGCGCGCTGCATCGAGCCGCTTCGGACCCGGCGCTTCGCCGGGTCCGACCTCCGAATTCCCTGCGTCCACGACGCCCGGCCCCGCCGGGTGCTCGTGGCATGCACCCCGAAGAAAGCCGAGGAGTCACCATGCTGGATGCCGATCTGAAGTCCCAATTGCAGGCCTACCTCGAAAAGGTCGTACACCCGATCGAACTGGTGGCCTCGCTGGATGAAAGCGCCAAGTCGCAGGAGCTGCTGGGCTTGCTGCAGGACATCGCGTCCTTGTCGGACAAGATCTCGCTGAGCCCCGATGGTACGGAGACGCGCAAGCCGTCCTTCGCGATCAATCGCCTGGGCACTGACGTCAGCGTCAGTTTCGCTGGCATCCCGCTGGGCCATGAATTCACCTCGCTGGTGCTGGCCCTGCTGCATGTGGGCGGCCACCCGTCGAAGGCGACGCAGGAAGTCATCGAGCAGGTGCGTCATCTCGATGGCGAATATCGCTTCGAGACGTTCATGTCGCTGTCCTGCCACAGCTGCCCCGACACCGTGCAGGCGCTGAACCTGATGAGCGTACTCAATCCGAACATCAAGCATGTCGCGATTGACGGCTCGCTGTTCCAGGACGAGGTGAACGAGCGCCAGGTGATGGCGGTACCTACCGTGTTTCTCAATGGCGAGCCGTTCGACACCGGCCGCATGAGCATCGAGCAGATTGCAGCGCGCCTGGATAGTGGCGCAGCGGATCGCGCGGCAGAGCGGCTCAAGTCCAAGCCGGCGTTCGACGTGCTGGTGATCGGCGGCGGCCCGGCCGGCGCTGCGGCGGCCATCTATGCCGCGCGCAAGGGCATCCGCACCGGCGTCGTCGCGGAGCGCTTTGGCGGCCAGGTGCTGGATACCATGTCCATCGAGAACTTCATCTCGGTGCCGTATACCGAAGGCCCCAAGCTGGCCGCGGCGCTTGAGCAGCACGTGCACGAATACGACGTGGACGTGATGAACCTGCAACGCGCCGATCAACTGATCGCGGCCGATGAGCCGGGCGAACTGCATGCCGTGCGCCTGGCCAATGGCGCCACCTTGAAGGCGAAGACGGTGATCCTTTCCACCGGTGCGCGCTGGCGCAATATGAACGTGCCGGGTGAGCAGGAATATCGCAACAAGGGCGTCACCTATTGCCCGCATTGCGATGGCCCGCTGTTCAAGGGCAAGCGCGTGGCAGTGATCGGTGGCGGCAACTCCGGCGTGGAAGCGGCGATCGACCTGGCCGGTATCGTGGGTCACGTGACCTTGCTGGAGTTCGACAGCAAGCTGCGTGCGGATGAAGTCCTGCAGCGCAAGCTGCGCAGCCTGGCTAACGTCGACGTGATCGTCAGCGCGCAGACCACCGAAGTCCACGGCGATGGCCAGAAAGTCACCGGCCTGGCCTATACCGACCGCAGCAGCGGCGACAGCCGCCAGTTGGCGCTGGAAGGCGTGTTTGTGCAGATTGGTTTGCTGCCGAACACCGAATGGCTCAAGGGCACGCTGCAGCTGTCGCCGCGCGGGGAGATCGAGGTGGACGCACGCGGCGAGACCTCGCTGCCAGGCGTGTTTGCCGCGGGCGACGTCACCACGGTGCCGTACAAGCAGATCGTGATCGCCATGGGCGAAGGCTCCAAGGCATCGCTGAGTGCCTTCGACTACCTGATCCGCCTGCCGGTCACCGAAGAAGCCCTGGTAGCCTGACCCGCCCGGGCACGGGATGCGTCGATCCTCTGGATCAGCGCGTCCCTGCCCTGCTCCGACGTGTGGGCTGTTCAGCGCCGCCGCGATATCGGACCAGGCCGGAGATCACTCGCGGCGCCTCGACGTACGAGGATGGTTGCAGGGCACGGCAGCACCCAGCCAAGGCTGGCTGCAGCAGCTCCCGTATCGATCGCGTGCGGTTGTGCCAGGTGCGAGTCTAGGATTGCGCCTCGCGGCGAGCATCCCTCGCGACAATCCAGCGCGCTTCCAGAGTGCGCATGATGGCGATTTCGATGACCAGCGCCGAAATCGCGAATGATCCAACCAGCACGGATGACATAGGTGTCCTCCTCATTATGAGACCGTCAAGGTCGAAACCGACCAGCGTGCGCCACGGCTCCGACGGCTTGGACTACAGCATGGCCATGTTGCGGCATTGTTGCGCGGTGGTCTCAGCTGGGTTGGTACGCAGCGGCTTGCTCAGACCCTGGTCAGCCTCACTCTATCCCTGAGCCTTCAACAAACGTTTACGCCGGCTGGCGCAACCTGCCTCGGCAGTAGGCGGGAGACTGTCATGAGCCGTATTGCCGTAGTCACGGGCGGGACGCGCGGATTGGGCCGCGCGATTGCCGTTGCGCTGAAAATGGACGGCTTCCGGGTCGTCGCACTTTATTGCGGCCATCACGAGGCGGCCGAGGTGTTTCACGAGGAAACCTCGATCCCGGTCTACCACTGGGACGTATCCAGTTTTCAGGAGTGCGCCGAAGGGGTGCAGCGGGTGGAGGCCGAGGTCGGGCCGATCGACGTACTCATCAACAACGCCGGCATCACCCGCGATGCGATGCTGCACCGGATGAACGAGCAGCAATGGGTCGAGGTCATGCGCACGAATCTCGGCTCGGTGTTCAATATGTGCCGTAACGTGATCGAGGGCATGCGCGAGCGTGGTTACGGCCGTATCGTGAATGTCAGCTCGATCAACGGACAAAAGGGACAGCTGGGCCAGGTCAATTACTCGGCCTCCAAGGCGGGCGTGCTTGGCTTCACCCGCGCGCTGGCCCTCGAAAGCGCGTGCAAGGGCATTACAGTAAATGCCGTGGCACCGGGCTATTGCGAAACCGAAATGATCGAGGCGGTGCGACCGGAGCTGCTGAAGGCGATCGTGGCGGCCATTCCCTGCGGACGTCTTGGCCGAGCGCAGGATGTGGCGCAACTGGTTTCCCTGTTGGTCAGCGAAGACGCCAGCTTCATCACTGGCGCCACCTTCAGCGTCAATGGCGGGCAATGGATGAGCTGACCCCGGCACCTGTCGCACGGCCTGATCGGCGTGTGCCACGAGCCGCCCTCCCTGGACGGAACTGTCATTCCATTCGGCGTATGGTTACCTGGGTCAGCGGACGACTTTCCGTGGACCCGTCCAGGGAAGTGCCTGGTCAGCCAGGATCAAATATCGGCCGGTTACCTGCGACGAGGGCCGCGCTATGCAACAGATTTCCGCCCATTTTTCGGCGGCACCCAACCCGGCGTCCTGGAAAGGACGACTACGTGACGGCCGCCTGATCCATATCCGCCCCATCGATCAGGCGGATGTCTCGCTGGAACGTGATTTCCTTTCGCGCCTGACCCCTGAAGGCCTGTCATATCGCTTCCTGGGGCTGATCAAGGACGACAGCGAGGAAGCCGCCAGGGACCTGACGCATTTCGATCCACGCGAATTGGCCTTGGCCGCGTTTGCCGATGAGGACGGCAACGAGGTGGAGGTCGGTGTGGCTTGCTACCGCGCCAGCGAGGATGGCACGCGTTGCGACTGCGCCGTGACCGTGGATCCCGCGTGGCAGAAGTGCGGCGTCGGCGGCATCCTCATGCAGCACCTCATCGGCATGGCACGGTTGCGTGGCATCCGGCGGATGTATGCGATCGACGCCGTTCGTAGTGCCGGCACGCATGCACTTGCACGGCATCTTGGCTTTCACAGTCGCCCTGACCCGGAAGATCCCGCTTCCGTCACCTTCGAGCTTGAACTGAACGACTAACGGCACGCACCAACGCCTGCCCCGCACTCCCGTTGAGGCGTCTCGACTAGTGCACGCCGCGCCGGCAGGACGCGGCTCCAGCGGCTTCGCCGGCCGCAACCATCGCAAACCGGTTCACCGATGTCGTGGGGAGGACATATGTCGAACGCGTGGATTCTCGTGTCGGACGCAGCGAAGGCACGGCTATTCGAGATGGCCAGGCCCTCCCATGCCCTGGTCGAGATTGCCTGCTTCACGAATCTCGACGGACGGAACACAAACCGCAATGGCCTCGGCCACAGGCTGCCGCGCAGCAAGGACAGCCTCGGGCCGACCCGGCACGCCAACGCGCCGCACCGGACGTGGCGCGAGAAGCATGCCCACCAGTTCGCGAAATCCTTGAAGAAGGCCTTGATCAATGGCCAGGTACACCATCAGTTCGAGCGCCTCTTCCTGGTTGCCCCGCCCCGCTTCCTCGGCGTCCTGCATGAGAGCCTCGACGACCACCTCGCGGCCCAGGTGGCGGGCGAGATAGGAAACGATCTCATCGCGCTCCGACCCAGCGACCTGCTCGATCGCCTGCATGTGGCCTTTCCGCACGATTTCCGGGCGCAGCCGGCGCATGCGGCGGCGTAGCAGGCGTAGCTATTGCAAAGTACTTGGCGCATCCAGCACATTGGACAGGATGTGGAGCACGTATCTGCGTGTAGGCACCATGCCGGGAGCCGCCATCTCCCGGCTGACCGGGATGGGCGCTGCCCGACGTGCCCTGGGCACGCCGGCGTGCCGATTTGGCGGTGTACCTGCGCTTCCAGAGGGTTGGGGAGGCCCTGCTCGGCCCGTTCGGCTCTAAGCGCCATGAAAGCCGCCGGAGCCGATACTGCGTTATCTGGAAATACAAAAATCCTTTTTCAGCAAGGAGTTGGCACGACCCCGTCAACTCCCGTTGAATCCATACTCACTATCGGTGTCGCTTGAACAAAAGCTTCGTGAATCAAACGCAGGAACCCATCCCGCGAAAAGGGATTTATCGGATCCTGGTGTGCCGACCGAATCATCGGCTGGGCAATATGGTCTTGCTGACGCCGCTGATCACCGAGCTTGAGCGCCTCTATAAGGGCGTCGAGATCGACATCCTTGCCGAAGGCGACATAGCCAAGGAAGTGTTCAGTACGTTCTTCAGCGTCAAGAACATCTATTGCCTGCCCAAGCGCGGCTTCAAGCGCCCCGTGCGCTTCCTGCGCATGCTGCTGGGGGTGAGGAAGACCCAGTACGACCTGATCATCGATCCGATCGTGGCATCCGGTTTCAGTCGCGCACTGGTGAAATTCACCAAGGGCCGCTTCAAGCTCGGCTACAGCGATACACCGGAAAAGTCGGGACTTACGCATAGCGTGCCGCTCTCTGCGGCGCCGGAGCACATGGCGAAGCGTGCGGTCGATCTGCTGCACTGGGGTGCGTCCCACGCCGCTGGCGCAGCCATCGACTATCCCACCCTGGATATACGGCTGACCGATGCGGAACGTGCGCACGGGCGCAAGGTCATTCGCGACCTGCTGGCGGTCCCGCAGCAGGCCATGACTCCGCTGGTGGTCGGTGTCTTTGCCAATGCCACCGGTGCGAAGCGATACAGCCGCGAGTGGTGGAAGGAGTTCATGGACACCTTCCGCGAACTGAGCCCAAGCTCGAACATCGTCGAAATCGTCCCCATGCACGGCCGTTCGATGCTCGACTCTGAGTTTCCCGGCTACTTCACCACCGATATCCGACGCATGAGTGCCGTGATGGCAGGCGTTGACCTGATGGTCAGCGCCGACTGCGGCGTCATGCATCTCGCGGTCGCGTCTCGCGTACCGACCGTGGGCATGTTCAGCGTCACCGACGCCACGGTTTATGAGCCTTACGGTCTCGGCAGTTGCGCCCTGGTCACCAAGGGCCTGACGGCGCGCGAAACCGCGCAGAAGGTAGTGGAGTCGTTCTCGGGCCTGCTTGCGAAGGGGCCAACCGGGCAGGCCTCGCATGAATCGATGCCGTCAGATAGGGCAATCGAGGCCATCAGCGGCCCGGCGGGACCGTAAGCGCGGGTTGCCTGCCCCGAGACACGAGGACGCGTATCTGGCACCCTGCGCGTCCTTACTGCGATTCACGATGACTTCCGATGGCGGCTGAACAAGCGTTGCCGATTCCGCCGGCGCCGGCGGAAAAGGCCTTGCGGCGCGAACGAACCCAACGCTGGCTGCTGATGCTCGGGGCGCTCCTGCTGCTTGCTGCGGGCATAGGCATGCGCGGCCCGACGCCGTCGGACGAGCCGCGCTTCGCCCTCGTTGCGCACCAGATGGTGGCATCCGGCAACTGGCTGATCCCCCATCGGGGCGCCGACTGGTACTCCGACAAACCGCCCACCTTCATGGCGATGCAGGCGCTGTCGTACACCTTGACCGGCCAATGGTGGGTCGCCTTCCTGCTGCCCTCCCTGCTGTGCTCCCTGGGCACGCTCTGGCTTGTCTACGACCTGGGTCGACGGCTTTGGGGACATCGCGCCGGCCTGTGGGCCGGGCTGGGCCTGCTTTTCACCGTGCAGTTCCTGTTCCAGGCCAAACGCGGCCAGATCGATCCCACCGTGACCTTCTTCGTGACGCTGGCCAACTACGGGCTGCTGCGTCATTTCCTGCTGGGGCCGGACTGGCGTGCGTTCTGGCTGGGTTGCTTCGCGGCAGGACTGGGCGTCATCACCAAGGGCGTTGGCGTGCTGGCCTTCCTGATGTTCCTGCCCTGGCTGTTCGCGCGCCAGCAAGGCTGGAAGCAGCTGCCGTCGATCAAGGGGCATGCCGTCCACTGGCTGGGCGGCGGCGTCGCGTTCGTGGCGGCCATCGCACTGTGGCTGGTGCCGCTGCTGCTCTACGTGCACGCGCACGACAGCGAGACGGCACGTGACTATGTCCACGACATCTTCTTCAACCAGACGGTGAACCGTTATGTTCATCCGTGGAACAGTTTTCAGCCGCCCTGGTTTTACCTCGAGGTAATCATCACCTCATGGCTGCCGCTGACGCTGGCCCTGCCAGGGCTGTTGCCGGCGTGGCGACAGCAGGTGCGCGAGCGTGACGCCCGCTTCCTGTTGCCGATGGCATGGGTGGTCCTGCTGATCCTGTTCTTCAGCCTGACCCGGGCGAAGCGCGACGTGTACATCATGCCCGCGCTGCCGCTGCTGGCGCTGTGCGCAGGCCCCTTCCTCGACACGATCCTGCAGCGGCGCTGGGCGCAGTGGACCGCCATCGGGTTCCTGCTGCTGCTCGCGCTGCCGGCGCTGGGCCTAGGCGCACATTCGTTGCTGTTCCATTCGGCGTTCGCCACGCGCTTTGCGGCAGCACGGCAGCTTGGCGACCAGGCCGCGTCGATCTGGTGGATGTTCGTGGTGGCGGGCGCGTGGCTGCTGCTGTGCGTGCTGGTGTTCCGGGCACGCCGCGCAGGCATGGCCTTGCTCGCCGGCCTTGCCGGCTTCTGGTTGCTGTGGAGCCTGTGGGGCGCACCGCTACTGGCCAAGGCGAGCTCCCCGGCGGGCCTGGTGCAACGGGTTGAACAGACCATCGGGCCCGACGCGGAGCTGGCCCTGGTGGCCTGGAAGGAAGAATTGCCGCTGGCGTTCGAGCGCAAGGTGACCGATTTCGGCTTTGTCACGCCGTGGCATCGCCAGTTGTCCGACGCCATCGTGTGGCAGGAAAAAGACCCGACCCATCGCTGGGTCCTGATCCTCGCGGACGTGATGGCGCCTTGCGTCGATCGCGACGCATCCATCGACATGGGCGTGACCAGCGGGCGCGACTGGCGGCTCTACCGGCTCGATGCCATTGCACCTGCGTGCCGAGGCGGCAACGTGCCCGAGGGCAAGGTCGAGGACTGGGGCGGCATTGACAGCCGCCGTTGAGGCGGCGTCCGCGCCGCATCGCAGGGCAACCGGGCGGCCTCGATCCTTCGCCGCCCAGGCTTGCCCCCAAGCAACGACAATTGATTACCGACATCGAGTCATCGACGTGACACCAGCAAACCACCCAGGCCAGCCCATGACCACCACACCGCGCCCGCTACTCGCACGCTGCGCCCAGTGGTCATGGCTGCTGTTCTGGGTACCCGCGGCCTTGCTTGCCATCTTCCAGCATGGCCCGATGCCGATGTATTCCACGCGGACCCTGTCGGTGGCGTGGGAAATGTGGATTCATCACAGCTTCCTGGTCCCCTATCTCAATGGCGTGCCGTACAGCGACAAACCGCCCTTGCTGCTGTGGCTGATCCATCTGGGCTGGGCGATCGGCGGCGTTGGCGATGTGTGGCCGCGCCTGCTCGAAGTGGCACTGGGTGGCCTGCAGCTGATCCTGGTCTCGACGCTGGCACGCCGCTTGTTTCCTGGGCGGCCGCTGGTCGCCCATGTCACGCCGTGGATCCTGCTCGCGTTTTCCTATGGGTTCCTGTTTGGCCTGCAGGTGATGTACGAGGTGCTGTTGGCGAACTGCGTGCTCGCCGCGCTGTTGTGCCTGGTGCCAACGCCACGCCACGAGGCGCCGCGTTTTGCCTGGTTTGCCCTGGCGGTTGGGCTGGGCTTGCTGGCCAAGGGGCCGGTGATGTTGCTGCACGTGGCCTTCCCCTGGCTGCTGGGTCCGCTGTGGAGCCCGTGGGCGCAACGTGAGCGCCGCCGCTGGTATGTGCGCGGCGGCGCGGCCATTCTCGCGGGCCTGTCGCTGCTGCTGACCTGGGCCTTGCTGGCCGCCTGGGCAGGCGGTGAAACGTATCGCCAGAAGTTGCTGGTGCACCAGACCGCCGGTCGCGTGGTGGATGCCTTCGCCCATGCTGAGCCGTTCTGGTGGTATGTGCCGGTAATTCCGATGCTGGTGTTTCCGGTCGTGCTGTGGCCACGCGTATGGGTGGCGTTGGCAAGCTTGCGCCGTCCGTTCGAGTCGGGCTTGCGCTTCCTGTTTGCGTGGATCGGCCCGGTCTTGCTGGGCTTCTCGCTGGTCAGCGGCAAGCAGCCGTATTACCTGCTGCCCGAATATGCCGGCTTCGCCATGTTGATGGCCGTCGCCCTGCTCTACCTGCAGGACCGGCGCGGCAGCGGCAGTCGTTGGCTCGGCCCGTGGCCCATGGCCGTGGTGAGTGCCGTGCTCGGCCTTGCGCTGATCTTGCTGGGCACGCTGGTCAGGCATGGCGTTACCAAGGCGCCCCAGTTTGTGGGCCTGCTGCCCTATAGCGTGCCGTTTGGCGTCCTGTATTTGTTGATTGCACTGGGCCTGGTGATCACCCGCAAGGGCGAGCTGTATCGGGTCGCAGGCGCCGGCCTGATCGCCACCGTCGCCGCCAATGGCCTGTTCAGCCTGACCCTGTGGCCGGCCTACGACTTCACCCCGGTGGCTGCGCTGCTGGCGAAAGCCGAGGCGCATGGCCAGCCGGTCGCCAGTGTCGAGACGAATGACGGGCAGTACACGTTCCTCGGTCGACTGACCCGCCCCGTGGAGCAGGTGCACGGCATCGAAACCACCCGGGCATGGGCTGACGCGCATCCCGACGGGCTGATCGTGACCTACCCGAAACGCTTGTCCGACGCCGACCGGGAGCATGCCGTCTACACGCAACCGTTCCGCGGCATCTGGCTGGCCGTGTGGCCGGCGCCTGCCTATGCGGAAGCGCTGGAAAAACAGCAGGTTTCGTACTAACCCAGGTTCGAATAAGCCCTGGGGCTTTCTGGCGCCGATCGCGCGGCGCTTCTTGTCTCGGGCAACGTCGCCGCGATGTCGTGCGCGGACGCGCAAAGCCTTGGATCGCCTGTATCCGCCCCCATCCCGGTAGCTTCCACCACCCCAGAGGCTTACTCATGGAATATCGGCAATTGGGCGCATCGGGCCTCAAGGTCCCGGTGCTTAGTTTTGGCACAGGCACGTTCGGCGGCAAGGGCGAGTTCTTCGGCGCCTGGGGCTCGACCGATGTGACGGAAGCACGGCGACTGGTCGACATCTGCCTCGAAGCCGGCCTGAACATGTTCGACAGTGCGGACGTCTATTCCGACGGCGCCGCCGAGTCGATCCTTGGCGAGGCGATCAAGGGGCGCCGCGATCGTGTACTGATTTCCACCAAGGCCACGTTCCGCTCCGGCGACGACCCGAACGACGTCGGCTCCTCGCGCTTTCACCTGCTCAGGGCCGTCGACGCCGCCTTGAAGCGCCTGGGCACGGACTATATCGACTTGTTCCAGCTGCATGGATTCGACGCCAGGACGCCGGTCGAAGAAACGCTTTCGACTCTGGACGACCTGGTGCGCGCCGGCAAGATTCGCTACGTGGGCGCGTCCAATTTCTCCGGTTGGCACCTGATGAAATCGCTCGCCGTGGCGGATCGCTATGGTTATCCGCGCTATGTCGCCCACCAGGCCTATTACGCGCTGATCGGTCGCGACTACGAGTCCGAGCTGATGCCGCTGGGCCTGGACCAGGGCGTGGGTGCCGTCGTATGGAGCCCGCTGGGCTGGGGTCGACTGACTGGCAAGTTGCGCCGCGGCGCCGCCCTGCCCGCGCAGAGTCGCTTGCACGCGACGGGCGACAAGGGACCGCAGATGGATGACGAGTATCTCTATCGGGTGATCGATGCGCTCGACGCCATCGCCGCGGAGACCGGCAAGAGCGTGCCGCAGATCGCCCTGAACTGGCTATTGCAGCGCCCCACCGTGGCGACCGTGGTGATCGGTGCACGCAATGAGGAACAACTGCGCCAGAACCTGGGCGCCGTGGGCTGGAACCTCACGGCGGACCAGGTCGCCAAGCTGGATGCGGCCAGCGCGTTCACGTCGGCGTACCCCTATTGGCATCAAAGCGGATTCGCCGAGCTCAATCCGTCACCGGTCTAAGCGCCTGCTCGTGGCGCCGTCACGCCGCGCCCAGCGCGGCGTCGACCATGCCTTGCGCTTCCTGCAGCAACTGCTGCAGGTGCGCTTCATCCTTGAAGCTCTCCGCGTAGATCTTGTAGATATCCTCGGTGCCCGAGGGGCGTGCGGCGAACCAGCCGCTTTCGGAGACGACCTTGATGCCGCCGATCGATGCGCCGTTGGCAGGCGCGCGATCGAGCACGCTCACGATTTTTTCGCCGGCCAGTTCGGTGCTCGTCACCTGCTCCGGTGAAAGCTTGGAAAGCCGTGCCTTCTGCTGCGCATTGGCTGGCGCGTCGACGCGCTCGGACACGGGCCGGCCCAGCTCTGCCGTCAACTGGGCATAGCGCTCGCCCGGATCACGGCCGGTGCGCCCGGTGATTTCCGCCGACATCAACGCGGCCGCAATGCCATCCTTGTCGGTGCTCCACACGCCACCGTCCCGGCGCAGAAACGACGCGCCCGCACTTTCCTCGCCGCCAAAGCCGAGCGAGCCATCGAACAGCCCTTCGACAAACCATTTGAAACCAACCGGCACCTCGTGCAGGCGACGACCTAGGCGCTTGGCCACGCGGTCGATCAGGGCCGAACTCACCAGGGTCTTGCCCACGGCGGCGTCCGCACGCCACTGCGGCCGATGCTGGTACAGGTAGTCCACCATCACGGCGAGATAGTGGTTAGGCAACAGCAGGCCGCTGCTGCGGGTCACGATGCCATGGCGGTCGTGATCCGTGTCGCAGGCGAAGGCGACGTCGTAACGATCCCGGAGCTCGATCAGGCGCTGCATCGCGTAGGACGAAGAAGGATCCATGCGGATCTTGCCGTCCCAATCCACGCTCATGAAGCGGAACGTGGGATCCACTTCGTCACTGACGACGGTGAGATCGATCTTGTAGCGTTCTGCAATCGGAGCCCAGTAATGCACGCCTGCGCCGCCCAGCGGATCCACCCCGAGGTGAACGCCACTGCCGCGCACCACATCAAAGTCGATCACGTTGCCCAGATCGCGCACATAGGCATCAATGAAATCGTGCTCATGCGTGGTCGATGCATGCAGCGCCTGCGAGAACGGCACGCGATGCACGCCCCTGAGCTGGTTTTCCAGCAACTCGTTCGCACGACGCTGGATCCAGCCCGTGACGTCGGTGTCGGCCGGACCACCGTTCGGCGGGTTGTACTTGAAGCCGCCACTATCGGGCGGATTGTGCGAAGGCGTAATCACGATGCCGTCGGCCAGTCCCGTGCTGCGGTCGCGGTTGGCGGTCAGGATCGCCTGCGAGATCGCGGGTGTCGGCGTGAATTCGCCACCCTTGGCAATCATCGTCTGCACGCCGTTGGCTGCCAACACTTCCAGCGCGCTTTCAAACGCCGGCTGGGACAGCGCGTGGCTGTCGATGCCGATAAAGATCGGCCCATCGATGCCCTTGCCCTGGCGGTATTCGCAAATGGCCTGGGTGATCGCCAGCACGTGCCATTCGTTGAAGCTGCGCTCGAACGAACTGCCGCGATGCCCTGAGGTACCAAACGCCACACGCTGGCTCGCTACGCTGGGGTCGGGGCGCAGGTCGACGTAGGCATCGCGCAGGCGGGATACGTCAACGAGCAGCGCTGCCGGCGCCGGCTTGCCGGCGAGTGGGCTGATGGTGGCGCTCATGCGCGAGCCTCACGGCGGGTCGATGGGTGGCGTTCAGCGGTGGCAAAGGACATCGTCATGCGACTACGCACTCTTACGCGGCGGAAAAGACCACTATTGACCCGCGCTTCGCCGACCAGTGTCAATACCGACACGCATCCCCTCGCCGCTGAAGGCCCGTGGTCACGCCCAAGCCTAGGGCCATCAACGCAGCTGGCTGTCCTTGCTACCGCGGCGGTTGTAGCCGCTCGACGCCGCCTGCTCCCGGTCGTGCGCTTCCTGGCAGGAGATGCACAGGCGCACGCCAGGCACGGCTTCACGCCGTGCCTCCGGAATCGGCGCATCGCAGTCTTCGCAGCGGCTCAGGCTCGGCCCCTTGTTGAGACGGCTACGCGCGCGCTTCACCGCGTCTTCCACGGTTGCGTCGATCTGATCTTGTACGGCGCCGTCTCCGGCCCAGCCTGTTGCCATGCTCGCCTCGCCCATTGCTGCGGCGGCGCGCCCTGTAAAGGCGCGAAACGTGTTCGCGACGCCAGCCTGCTGGTTGGCGTCACCCAACCTTATGGAGCAACCAAATGAGGGCGCCCCGATGAATAACCAACGGACAGGTCCCGACACGTGCCCAGACAGAACGCGTTTCGTTCAGCCAAAGCGCTTGCTCAGGAAGTATCGCGCACTGCCGACAGGATGATCCGCAATTTCGCCGAACACGCGATAGCCGAGCCGCTCATAGAAACCGCGGGCCTGGAACGCAAACGTATCGAGCCAGGCGCCCACGCAGCCACGATCCCGGGCGATCTGCTCGGCCTTGCGCATGAGCGATGTCCCCACGTCCTGGCCGCGCAAGTATTCGGGTACGGCCAGCAGTTCGACATAGAGCCAGTCGAACAAGGTTCTGCCCCAGAGCCCGCCGACCGTCTGCCCCTGGTCGTCCTGGAGCAGGATGGCGAGCGGGAGCATTTCCGTCGGCGCGGCATGCTCACGATTGTAGGCACGCAGCGGGGCCACGATCGCCTCACGATCGTCGAGGGTCGGCTTGTCGAGGCTGAGCAAGCGATGCGTCATGGGGACGTTCGGTCGGGGGTGGGAATTCAGTCTATCCGGGCCTGCTGCATGCCGCGTACTCCGCCGGGCCCGATGACGCATCCGCCCTTGCAAAACATGCATGAGAGCATCCCCGACGAGTCGTTGACGCGCTTAGGACTAAAAGACCACACCCGAGCACGTGTGACCGCGTGCGTTGCGCCAGCGCCAGACATCGAGGAGTTCGTCATGACATCCGCCACAACCTTGCTTGTGCCCGACGAATGCGCCCTGGTGCTGATCGATCAACAGGCCGGACTCGCCTTTGGCGTGGGCTCGATCGATCGCCAGACCCTGCTTGCCAATACGGTGGCCCTGGCGCGTACCGCCGTCGCCTTCAACCTGCCCATCGTTGCATCCACTTCGGCCTCGAAGGTGTACAGCGGGCCCTTGATGCCACCCATCCAGGCAGCCATTCCGGGCGTACAGCCGATTGAACGGCGCAGCATGAATGTCTGGGAAGATGCCGCTGCCCGGGCCGCGGTGATCGCCACCGGGCGCCGGCGACTGCTGCTGTCAGGCCTGCTCAGCGAGGCCTGCGTCACGTTTTGCGCGCTGTCGGCGCTGGCGGACGGCTATGACGTGCTGGTGGTTGCCGATGCCTGTGGCGGCTTGACCACGGCGGGCCATGAACTGGCGCTGCGCCGACTGGAAGCGGCCGGCGTGAAGCTCACCTCATGGATACAGGTCCTGCTGGAATTGCAGCGCGACTGGACCCGCCACGAAACCTACGACGCCGCGCGGGCGATCGTCGAAGCCCACGGTGGCGGCTACGGTATCGGCCTGGCGTATGCAAGAGACATGATTCACCCTACCTGAGTGGCCTCGCGCCGCACTCAGCGGCTGGCATCGCTCTTGGCCGACGAAGCCTGCTGCGGGTGTTCCGCATTGACCTCGGCTACTTCCGCCGCACCGTCGAAGCCGCCGCCGAGGGCTTCGATCAGGCGGATCGAAATATCCGTTTGCTGGCTTTCCAGCAGGGCCAGCCGTTGCTGCGCCAGCAGCAGTTGTTGACGACTCGTCAGTGGCGTCAGCGGCCCCTTCAGGCCGCCACGATAGGCCTTGATGGCGTCATCCCAGCTCTTCTGCGCGTCTTCTTCCGAACGCTTTTCCAGCACGATCTGGGCGCGCACCGAGCTCAAGGCGGAGACCTGGTCGGATACGTCGTTCAAGGCGTTGACGAGCAGGCCGTTGTAGCGCGCCACCAGGGCATCGTAGCCCGCATCGGCAGCCGCAAGCTGGGCGCGGCGGCGACCGCCATCGAAGATCGGCAGGCTTAGCGCAGGGCCAAAGGCGTAGTCTCGCGCCGGCAGCTGGAACACATTGGTGCTGCCACCGACGGCAATGAAACCAGCCAGCGCGGTCAGGCTGATATTGGGCAGGAATTCGGTCTTGGTGCCCTTGACGTCCTTGGCAGCGGCCTCGATCTGCCAGCGCGCGGCGACCAGGTCGGCACGACGGCCGACCAGGTCCACTGGCAGCTTATCTGGCAAGACGGCGGGACCGACATCGACCAGATGCGGCCGCTCGATGGCGAGGCCACGATCCGGCCCCTGCCCCAACAGGATCGAAAGACTGCTGCGTGCCGCATCGATGGCGCGATCGGCTGCCACTTTCTGCTGTTCGGCCCCGGAGACCTGCGAGTCGGCCAGATGTTCTTGTTGGCGCGCCTCGAGGCCACCAGCCACCAGGCGGCGGGTCACGTCCAGCGCCTGGGTGGTGCGCTGCAGTTCGGCTGCGGCGACATCCTGTTGGGCGAATGCGTAGCCCAGCAGCACGTAGGCGCGCGCTACGTTGACCGACAACTGGATGCGCGCAGCATACGCGTCGATTTGCGCAGCGCGACTGCGGCCCAGGGCCGCCTCCCACGCATCACGCTTGCCACCCCACAAGTCGAGATCCCACGAGAATCCCGCCGTAACCGACTTGCTCCAGGCAAACGTGCCCAGCACGTAGACCGGATAGATCGGATTCTTTTTCGAAAGATAAGCACCGGTGATCGAAGCGTCCAGTTCCGCCTGCGGCTTGCGGCCGGCGTTGTAGCTATCGGCCACGGCCTGCGCCTGGCGGGCGCGCGCTTCGGCCTCATCCAGGCTCGGGTTGGTCTTCAGCGCTTCGTCGATCAGCGAGGTCAACTGAGGATCGCCGAATGCCACCCACCAATCCTGCGCCGGCCATGCGGTGGCACTGAGCTTGACGTCCGCCAGGCTGCGCTCGGAAGAGAGCTTGCCCGGATCGCTCAGCGTACCCGTGGTGTGCAGGCCGCGACTGCTGACGCAGCCAGCCAGGGTGAGTGAAAGCGCCAAGGCAATGGGAAGAACAGGTAAACGCATGGGGAAGATCATCCGGGGAAGAAAGTGGGGCGCACGACGATGCCGTTTCTCGTCCATGTCGCGGAGCCGCGCGAGGGGATCATGGCCAATCCGCTTGTCGCCGGCTTCAACGTCATGGCCAGTCGTCAAGCACGGTCAACGCGAGTGTCACCTGGCGACAACAAGAACGCCCCAGTGCCGCAATTATATCGCCACCCCCTGATGCGTGCATCGCAGCAACCGCGTGCTTCTGGCGGTGACCGCGCTATTGTCGGATACGCCGCGCACCAGCGCGCATCGCGGTACTGCTACCTTGGTCGAATTGCAGGATTGCGAGCGATGGCATCCTGCATGCGCGGTGCGACGCGGGCTGCGTTGTCCACGCTGGCGCACCGAGGCCAGGTCGGCTGGAATGGACAGAGTCACTGCGGTAAGTGGGCTAGCAACATCCATGGGAGATTGACGACATGCCACCAGTTTCGCTTGCCAGCATTGAATCCACTGGCACCAACTATCTTCACCACATCGAGGCGAATCACTTCGTGCTCGATACCGATGAGCCGGCCAAACTAGGCGGCCAAGGTGCGGGACCGGCGCCATTTGACTACTACCTCGCTTCGCTTGCCGCCTGCACGGCTATCACGTTGCGCATGTACGCGCAGCGCAAGGGATGGGAGCTGGGGCGATTCCGTGCCGAGCTTGCATTGACCCGCGATGACGACGGCCGCCTGCATGTGCACCGCGTCCTGCGCTCAGACCAGCCACTGACGGACGAACAGTGGAAGCGCCTGCTGGAGATCGTGGCCAACACCCCGGTGACCAAGGCCATGCGCGAAGGTGCCGAGATATCCAGCGCGCGTGGTGACGCGCTTTAAGTGAGGCGCGGGCAAGCCCCTGCCACGACACGGAACAACGCCGTGTCGCGGTGTCGCCGGACACCATTCGGGCGCCATGCATTGCCTTGTCGATCCGGCGCTTGGCAGCGAATCATGCAGCCATCACGGCGATGACGAGCGAGCTCTCGCTGATGTCGCAAAAAATCGCGATCACGGGACCTGCCCGTCTCGCGACACTCTTCACCAAGAAATCACCGGTGAACATGCCAGAGTTCGCTTTGGGAATCCCAGGCGAGACACGCGCCAGGTGGCGAGCCACTCGACGCAAGACGCGCTACCCAACAAGGACTCCTTCAGGGAAGTCGAGTGGCATTGCGCCCAGCAACCAGCCGTCCCAAAAGCGCGTGAAGCTCGAGGCATTGCAGGCACCCAGGGCGTCGCGTCGCGACCGCTCGGTCCATTGGATTACCTCATCCCGGGCAAACCCCGGGGACGCAGCGATCAAGGGGAAGCACGCCATGGGGGAAGCAACAAGGCGATTCATGTGGGGCCGCCAGCTGGCCATCGCCGCCGCTTATGCGGCCTGTTACGTCTTGCTGCGCAGCGTGTCCGCCTCGCATTGGAATCTTCCAGCCGGACTGCGCCTGGCGTGCCTGCTGCTGGTGCCCGCCCGCTACTGGCCTGCACTGATCGTCGGCGAATTCATTCCCGTCGGCTACCAGGCATGGAGTTGCCAGGACCAGTTCGGGTGGCACTGGGCGCTGCTGACGGCAATCCCTCCCATTGCCCCGTTGGCCATGCTGGTCGCGTGGTGCCAACGGCGTTCCCGCCTGTTTCACGGCAACCACCAGATCAACATGATCATGCTGCTTGGTGTGACGATGTTGGCCGCACTGCTCACCGCGATCTGCAGCGCCGCCATCCTGCCCACCGTGCAGATGGCCGGCCACGTGGCCGCGCCCGTGGTTACCGCGCAAGTCGTGTTTGGCTACTTCCTTGGCAATTACCTGGGCGCGCTTACCCTGGTGCCGGCCGTGCTTGCCCTCTATCTCTGGGTGACCGAGAGCCCAGGCGCAAACTCGGAGGCGACGCTTTGGCAAAGCCACCTGGCCAGGGATGGCGTGATCGGCGTGCTGGTGCCACTGCTGACGCTGATGGGCCTGGTCCTCAGCAGTCACGGTGACAGCATGCAGGTATTGCGCATCGCCATGTTTCTCCCGGTGGTGTGGCTCACCTCTCGCCACGGCTGGCAAGGTGCAGCCCTGGGCGGGATGTTGGCGAGCATCGCGGTGGCGACGACATCGACCATGGTGCGCGATCCGGAGGTGATCCAGGCGCAGGCGCTGATGGCCTTCGCCATCACCACCCTGCTCATGCTCGGCTCGCGCATTGCGCATCAGACACATTCGGCACAGTCCAGCCAGGTCGATACCTTGCGCGGCTTCCAGCTGGCGCAGCAAGGCCTTTATCTTGAGGAATTGCGCTTGCGCCAGGCTGCCGATGCGCTCGAAAACATTGGCCAAAACATTCGCGAGAATCACAATCGGCTACTGGATCGTCTACGGCATGTGTTGCCGGCGAACGAGGAGCGCGCCTATTCCCGCCAGGCCGCGCTGACGCAACACGAAATGCATCGACTGGCCAACGCACTCTATCCCCGCGGCTGGCGCGAGCGCGGCGTGCCCGCCACCTTGCGCGATGGGCCGTTTGCCCAGGCCGTCGGCATGGCCGGTGCCACTTATCGCTGCGAATTGTCCGGGCGCGGACTGAGCCAACTGGCGCCAGATGTTCATATGGCGCTCTATCGCCTGGCCTGCGAAGTGCTGGTCTATGTGCTGTCGCGCGGCCAATCGCAGCACATCCGCTTGCAGGTCCGTGGCGGCCACACGGGTGGTCAGCGTTGGGTCGTCATGCGCCTGGTCGGCAGGCGCGGAGCGCCCGCCGACGAGCCAACCGCGGCGTCACCGGAGGCCTGGAAGCAGGCGATGACGCTGCTGGGAGCGAGCGGGCTGGGCATCGCCAGCATTCGCGATCGCGCTCAGATCTATGGCGGCTACGTGCATCTGCGTGACCTGTCGGACGGCATGAGTATCACGCTGCTCCTGCGCGATTCACTGCGCGCCTTTCCGCTCCATCGAGGCGCCTCCGCCTAGGAGGCGCCTCGGTTATCCGGACCGACGCGCAAATCGTCACTGAATCCGCGACGTGCACTCGATCGGATCCGTGCAATCGCCGCTCGCCGCAAACACGCGCAGGCTGCCATCCGCCTGGGGTGCTACGAACACTTTGACGGCGGCGTCCTGGTAAACGATTTCACCCTTCTTGCTGGCCGGCACGGGCAGTGGTTCCTGCGGAGTCGCCAGGCCTGCCGCATCCACGCCCACGGGCAAGCCCAGGAAATTGCCGGCCGCCGCAGCAAACGCGGTATGTACCTTGCCGTTCAAATCATTGACCTGGATGTAGCGGACGCCCTGGCGCTGGAACACGTAGACGTGCCAACGAGGACTGGCGCTGACGTCGGTGGCATTAGGCCAGGACTGCCCGAGCCCCGTGGACGGCAGGCCATCCGTTGCCATGGCGCTGGATAGGCCCGACGCCATGACCAACAAGCCAACCACGGCAAAGCGGGCGAACCGAATCGATGCATGCTGCATATGCTTTCCCTTCATAGCCGACCCCTGATTCCTGGATGCCCTCAGGCATCCACCGATTGGATTCCGGACCGGCGCCTCCCCTCGCGGAGATGCCGCCGGTCCGCCAAATTCGCCCTGCTCCCCACATGCACAGGCACCCGCAGGTGCACGCGGCCGTAGGGCCAGAGCTGGCCAGCGGCGACGACACACTCACCGGGCGGTAGTGATGCGCTTGGCTGGATACGCGCTATAGCCCTTCATACGCCGTGTAGCCGATGTGAATTGAATCGAGTTGCAAGCTCAACGCAATGTTTCACGATGCCCGTTCATGCAGGACGGGTGGCGCGCGCCGATCCATGCGCGATGCACAACCCTGAACGCCAGGGCACGGCCGAGCGAACGGCTTTAAACCTTGTCCCGCCCGTCGGCATCCGACGCCCGGGATCGACTTGCGCCATGCTGGCGCGCCCCTCACCACTGGCGAAGCACGATGAAACGCATGCTGTATGTGTTGCTGGCTTTCGGTTCCCTGCTTGCCGGCGTGGCCTCCGCGCAGGTCGCCACCGGCTCGATGGACGTGCAATGGGATGCCGGCGCGGCGGACTGCAACGCGAATCATCCACGCCCATTGCAGGTTCATCGCTACAACGAACGCACCTACATCTTGCGCGAGAGCCTCTGCGCGACCTATGAGGGGCCCTTCATGTACCTGCTGATTGGCGACTCCAAGGCCTTGCTGATCGATAGCGGTGACGTCAGCGAGGCGCAAAAGATGCCGCTGGCGTCCACCGTCATGTCGTTGCTGCCGACCGTAGGTGGAGCGAGGCTTCCGCTGATCGTCGTGCACACCCATGGCCACCTCGATCATCGCTCGGGCGATGTGCAATTCGCTTCGCTACCCCAGGTGACGATCGTCGGTACCGATCTCGCGCACGTCACCGAGTACTTTGGTTTCTCGCACTGGCCCGATGGCATCGCCCAGGTGGACCTTGGCAACCGCATCGTCGATGTCGTCCCCACGCCGGGGCACTACGCCTCGCATGTCTCCTACTACGATCGTGCGACGGGACTTGTTTTCACCGGCGACTTCCTGCTTCCCGGCCGACTCATCATCGACGATGCCGACGCCGACCGTGCCAGCGCCGCGCGCATGGCGGATTTCATGCGGACGCGTCCCGTGACTTACGTCCTGGGCGGACACATCGAACTGGACCGCAATGGCCAGACCCTGGAGATGGGCTCCAGCTATCACCCCAACGAACGGGCGCTGCCCTTGGGCAAGGACGCATTGATGAATCTGCCAACTGTGCTGGCGAGCTACAACGGCTTCTACGGACAGAACGGCATGTTCGTGATGTACAGCCAGACGCGCATGCTGCAGTGCCTGGGGGTCATCGCCGTGGTGCTTCTTATCGGCATGGCCTTCGGTATACGCTGGTTCGTCCGACGTCGCAGGCACCGATACGCTACGCCCGAAGTCGCGACGTAAGCGGCGATTCAGCACGCAAGCCACCGGAAGCAACGCCATGCACGCGACACTGCCGAGTACGATGGCCGAAATCCAGATCAGCGCTCCCGGTGGGCCTGAGGTGCTGCAGCCGCGCAGCGTACCTACGCCGCATCCTGGGCCCGGCGAGTTGCTGATACGCGTCGAGGCAGCGGGCGTCAATCGACCGGATGTACTCCAGCGCGCCGGGCACTATCCGATACCGCCCGGCGCCAGCCCGATTCCCGGCCTGGAGGTGGCTGGCACGATCGCGGCATTCGGCGAAGGCGTCGACGGATTCACCTTCGGCGACGCGGTCTGTGCGCTCACCAATGGCGGCGGCTATGCCCAGTACTGTGTGGCCCCGGCGGGTCAGGTGCTGCCGATTCCGCGAGGACTGACATCGCAACAAGCAGCCGCCATGCCCGAGACCTTCTTCACGGTATGGGCCAACCTGTTCGACATGGGCCAAGTCAGCAAGGGTGACACCGTGCTGATCCATGGCGGCACCAGTGGCATAGGCACGACGGCACTCATGCTGTGTCGCGAATTCGGCATACGTACGTTCGCTACCGCGGGTAGCGCGGAGAAGTGCAAAGCCATTCGCGAACTCGGCGGCGAGCCCATCAATTATCGCGCAACACCGTTCGCCGACGTCGTGCTGGAACGCACGAACGGACGCGGCGTGGATGTCATCCTCGACATCATGGGTGGCAGCTATTTCAACGACAACCTGCGCGCGCTCGGCCAGGACGGCCGCCTGCTGCTGATCGGGTTTCTCGGCGGAACCGTCGCCCCGCAGGTCAACCTGGCCAGCATCGCCCACAAGCGCGCCCACATCACCGGCTCCACCATGCGGCCCCGCACCGCATCGGAGAAGGCCGCCATCGCAACGTCATTGCGGACGCATGTGTGGCCTGTGCTGGATGAGGGACGTTGCCTGCCGCTGATTCACGCGGTGTATCCGCTCGAACGTGCTGCGGATGCGCATCGCGCGATGGAGGACGGGCAACACATCGGCAAGATCGTGCTCGAGGTCAGCCACTGAGTGCCGCGACAGGTGCCCGCCAGATTTGCGCTCCCCCTGCTTGCCACCCCTGGTCAGATCAAGGATGCCTCGTAGTGGGTCATGGACGGACATGGCGTATGTCCCCGGGTGGTCTCCACCAGTTCTTCCATCTGGCGTTGGGCTTCCCGAATCTGCATCTCGCCCGAGGGATGCCGCCTCAACTGCGCACGAAGCAGTTCCACCTCCTGTTGCAGCAGCGAGTTCTGTTCAAGCAACTCATCGCATGCACGGGAAAGCAGGTCGTTTTCGCGTTCCGATTCCATGATCGCATCACCTCGTCGCCCATGAGGGGTATTCAAGCTGCCGCGATCGCCGTTAAACCAATGTGACCCTTTGGATAAAGATTTCGCGCCGTGTTGATGGTGGCCCGGTGTAGGCTTGCCGACATGGCCAAGACCCATGCCGAACTCAATCAAATGCTCGATGCACTGGATGAATTCATCCCCGGACTGGTGCAAAGCAAGGTGAATGCCAACGATTTCTGGTCCACCTTCAAGAATCTGGCGGACGCAGTCCAGGCCCATGCCGGCCCCGGCGACCAAGGCTGGATCTGCGACCGTCTTGATGCCATCCAGGTGAAGCATCACCTGGTGCCGCCCGACGATCAGATCTGATCGATATCAGTGACAGACCAGTACAGGCAGGTCGCAGCACAGCATGACCTTGTGCGTGACGCTGCCCAGCAGCACGCGCTCCAGTCCCTGCGCGCCGCGTGACGACATCACGATCAGGTCGCAGTGATGTTTCGCCGCCGTCGCCACGATGGCCACATAAGGTCGCAGATCGAAGACATACTCGGTCTCGCACGGCACGCCGGCGGCGCTTGCGCGCCTGCAAACTTCGCTCAGATAGGTTTCGGCGCGCGCCTTGGCGAGCTCGGTGTAAGAACTCCGCGACTGGATCAGTTCGGCGACGTATGAAACAGCGGGTAGCGGCGGAAGCACGTGTACCGTATGCACTCTGGCCCCTAGTTTTCCCGCCAGTTCGATGCCGATATCCACGGCATTAAGCGCATGTGCGGAGCCATCGACGGGAAGAAGAATGTGCTGAAACATGTCAGAACCTCCCTTTGGCGGAGCCGCTATTAGTGTAGGCCGATGAAGGCGCGGCGCGCGCTGCCTGCCGTTCGACCGGCTGGCGATCTATTGCATTGATTCCGGTCACGCCGCGTGAAGAGCCCAGCTGCCCCGAGCTCGGTGGCTCCCTGGCGCTCTGCCACCTGCGGACCTGACCTGGATCAAGAATGCGCCGACAGGCCAGCCTAAGCTCATGACGGGCGCTCGACGGCGGTTGCACGACGCTAGGCGCCGCGGCGCGGCCCTACGCGCTGCTTGCCCTTCCCTGCCCCATCACCTGCACGCACTCGACGAGGACGCCCATGTATCAGCACATTCTCCTGCCCATCGACGGCTCGGAACTCTCGCTGCGCGCCGCCAAAGCCGGCATCGAGCTGGCGAAGATCTGCCAGGCGCGCGTCCATGCCTTGCATGTGATTGCGCCGTTCCAGAGCATCGCCTATATGGGCGCCCTGCTCGCGGCCACGGAATACGCCTATACCGAGGAGGCCAGGACGCATGCCGAGCGCTACCTGGCCGATGTCCGGGCCCTCGCCGAGGCCGCAGGCGTGCCGTTCGACGGCCAGGTGGCGTTTGGCGGCCTACCTGCCGAGACGATTGTGCAGACCGCGAAGGACAAGCAGTGCGACTTGGTGGTCATGGCGTCGCATGGCTGGCGCGGCATGACCCGTCTGCTCCTTGGCAGTGAAACCCAGAAGGTGCTGCTGAGCAGCGACGCGCCAGTCTTGGTGTATCACTGATGTAACTGTCTCCCGCGAGCAATATTTGGGCATCACCTTGCATGGCCAAGCTGAATTGACCTGCATCAGGTCAGGCCCGACCACCGAGGCGTAGAAGTCTTAAGGGAACCTAGTCGTCGATTCCCCATCGCCGGGAAACGAATCCATCCTGGCGATCCCTCACTTGTCGGGAGGTTGCCATGTCCATTTCCATTCGTTCCCTCGAGCCCTCGCTCCACGCGGGCTTTACCTATGTAGCCGAGGCCCTCGGAGACAAGCACTGGATCGATCATCTGAGCGATGGCACGCCCATCCTGATCCGCCCCTTGCAGGCCGGTGATCGCGACCTGGAAACGGACTTCATCCGCGATCTCTCGCCCAAGTCGCGGCGCCTCCGTTTTCACTGCAATTTCAAGCAGCCCAGCGAAGCACTGATCGATCAACTGATGAATCTCGACTACCAGAAACGCACGGCCTTCATCGCGCTGATCCACGACAAAGGCAAGCTGCGGGAGATCGGCGTGAGCCGCTATTGCGCCACCGCGGAAGAGCACACGTGCGAGAGCGCCGTGACTGTGGCCGATGACTGGCTTAATCGCGGACTCGGCACCTTGCTGATGCGCCACCTGATCGACGAGGCGCGCCGGAACGGGTTCAAGCGCATGGTCTCGATGGACTCGGCGTCGAACCAGGCCATGAGCGGTCTTGCCAGGCACCTTGGCTTTGAGCGCCGACTGGATCCCGCCGATCCGTCCCAGGCCATTCACACGCTCAACTTATAACGCGCACGCCGACGCTACCCACGACATCGCAACCCTCCCCTGCGCCGGCAAGGGAGGGGCCGCCTGCCTCAATGGAAATCCCTCGACCGGCTATCCAGTGAGCCAAGCAAATGGCTGAAATCGATCAACCGGTGCGCGATGAGGTGACTGACCCCATCCACATGCTCCCAGCGTCCTTCGACGCCAAGCAGGTTCGCCTCCAGATAGATGCGCCGCTGCCGCTCGGCCACCTGACTCCAGACCACCACATTGATCGGGCCGAACTCGTCTTCCATGGTGATGAAGGTGACGCCGCTGGCCGTCTGCGGACGCTGGCGTTGCGTCACCAGGCCAGCCGCGCGCACCTGGCTGGCATGCGGCTGATGGCTTAGCGCGCGCCCATCCATGCAATGCAAGGCACGCAGCCGCTTGCGCAGCTGCTGCAAGGGGTGTGGCCCCAGCGTCAGGCCCACGCGCGCATAGTCGGCCAGGGTATTTTCAGCCTGCGACGGTGGCGGCAGTGCAACCGCGGGTTCTTCCGGGCTGGCGTGACCGAACAAGGGGAGCTGCGCCTCGATGCCGGCGATGGCCCAGCGTGCGCGATGGCGATGACCCGCCAGGCCGCGCAGGGCATCGGCTTCGGCCAACGCCTCCTGCTGCTGTCGATTCATGCCCGTGCGTGTGCACAGGTCAGCCACGTCATCAAAAGGTCGCCGCGCGCGTTCCGCGCCAAGCCGCTCCGCCATGTCCTGGCGGCATCCGCGAATCTGGCGAAAGCCAAGTCGTATCGCAAAACCACCGATGGAGGCGGCGTCGTTCTCCAGCATGTTGTCCCATACGCTGTAGCGCACATCGACGGGACGCACGTTGACGCCATGGCGCTGCGCATCCTGCACCAGCTGGCTGGCCGAATAAAAACCCATCGGCTGCGAGTTGAGCAAGGCGCACAAGAACTCCGCCCGATAATGGCATTTCAGCCAGCTGCTGGCATAAACCAGCAGCGCGAAACTCGCTGCGTGGCTTTCGGGAAACCCATACGAACCGAAGCCTTTGATCTGTTCGAACAGGCGTGCTGCGAACTCCTGCGTGAAACCACTCTCGAGCATGCCCTTCATGAGCTTCACGCGATGGATTTCCATATCGCCATTGCGCCGCCACGCCGCCATCGAACGACGCAGTGCATCAGCCTCGCCCGGCGAATATCCGGCGGCGACGATCGCCAGCTTCATCACCTGTTCCTGGAACAGCGGCACGCCGAGCGTACGCTCGAAGACGCTGCGCAAAGCCTCCGACGGATAAGTCACCGGCTCCTCGCCGCGCTTGCGGCGCAGGTACGGATGCACCATGTCGCCCTGGATGGGACCCGGCCGCACGATCGCCACCTGGATCACCAGGTCGTAGAAATTCTCCGGCCGGTGTCGCGGCAGCATCGCCATCTGCGCGCGCGATTCGATCTGGAACACGCCAATGGTGTCGGCGGCCCGGATCATCTCGTAGGTCCTGGGGTCTTCCTTCGGCATGGTGGCCAGCGTCACCTCGACGCCGTGATGCGCCTGCAACAGATCCATGCATTTGCGGATGCAGGTCAGCATGCCCAGCGCCAGGCAATCGACCTTCAGCAGGCGCATCGTATCCAGATCATCCTTGTCCCACTGGATGATGGTGCGGTCCGGCATGGACGCGTTTTCCACCGGTACCAGGTGCGATAGCGGCTGGTCGGAAATCACGAAGCCGCCGACGTGCTGGGACAGGTGGCGGGGAAAATCCCGCAACTCGGCGGTAAGCGCCAGTACGCGCCGCAATACCGGGCTATCCGGATCGAAGCCACGCTCACGCAGCCGACCATCCAGCGGATCATCGCCATCCTGCCAGGCAAACACACGCGACAGCAGGTCGATCTGGTCCATGGGCAGGCCCAGCGCGCGGGCCACGTCGCGTACCGCGCTGCGGCCGCGATAGCAGATCACGGTGGCCGCCAGCGCCGCACGTTCGCGACCGTACTTGCGGTAGATGTACTGGATGACCTCCTCGCGCCGCTCGTGCTCGAAGTCGATATCGATATCCGGCGGCTCGTCGCGCTCGGCGGAAATGAAACGTTCGACCAGCAGCGTGGTGTGCTCCGGGTCCACCGCCGTGACACCCAGGGCATAGCAGACCGCGGAGTTGGCCGCCGAGCCGCGTCCCTGGCAGAGAATGCCCTCGCTGCGGGCGTGGCTGACGATGTCCTGCACGGTGAGGAAATACGATTCGTACTTGAGTTGCTCGACCAGGGCCAGCTCATGCTCGATCTGCTCGCGCACCTTGGCCGGAACACCCTGCGGCCAGCGCCAGCGCACACCTTCTTCAGTCAGGTGCCGCAGCCACGCGGTCGCCGTATAGCCTTCGGGCACCAGCTCGGCCGGGTAGCGATACTTCAGGTCGGTCAGGGCAAAACGGCAGCGCTCGGCGATGTGCACGCTTTCTTCCAGCAGGCGTGACGGATAGATCGCCGCCAACGCCTCGCGCGTACGCAGATGGCGCTCGCCATTGGGAAACAGCAGGTCGCCCGCTTCGGCCACGGTGCGGTGATGGCGCAGCGCGGTCATCACATCCTGCAAGGCGCGCCGGCGGCGCACATGCATATGCACATCGCTGGTGGCCACCGCAGGCACACCCAGCGAATCGGCCAACGCCTCCAGCTGCACCAGGCGACGCGCATCATCCGGACCGCGATGCAGCTCAACTGCCAGCCACAAGCGATCATGAAACAACGAGCGCAGCCAGGCGCCATGTTCGCGATCGGGTTGGCTGGCCGGGATCCATAGCGCCAAGGTGCCGGGCAATCCATCGGCCAGATCCTGTCGCGTCACGCGATAGCTGCCCTTCTCCGCCGCGCGCCGGCCCCGCGTGATCAGCGCGCACAGCGCGGTATAGCCGGCAAGGTCCTCGCACAGCAGGACCAGCTTGGGGCCATCGTCCAGCTGGAACTCGGCGCCGACGATCAGCGCCACGCCGGTATCGCGCGACGCCTCGAAGGCGCGCACGATGCCGGCAAGCGAACACTCGTCGGTGACGGCCAGCGCGCGATAACCGCACTCCCTCGCCCGCTCGAACAATTCGCGCGCACTCGATGCGCCGCGCTGAAACGAAAAGTTCGACAGGCAATGCAGCTCGGCATACGCGTTCATGCAAACCACCCATGCAGCATCCACCCGCCCTGCTCGCCCGGCGCACAGAACACCCAGGCGCACTGGCCTTGCGCAGTGCGCACCACGTAGTAGTCGCGGCGCAGGTCGCCACCATCCCACCAGCCGGTTTCGATGCGCTCGGGGCCGGCCAGGATGGTTGGCGCCGGCCCACGCAGTGGTCGCGGCGTATGAAGCAACCAGGTGGGACGTGGCAGCGAGATCGCATGCGTGGCACCGACGCCTGCCGTGGTGGTCTGTGCCAACTCGGGTCGCGGATCCAGCGTGCGGCGAAGATGCTGGATGGACGCCTCGCCCAGACGCGCGCGCAGGCGCTCGCGCAACTGCTCCAGTGGCACGGCATTCGTCGGGCGCGTATCGAACAGGTCGCGGCCGGCCGGCACGAAGGGCGGCAGGTCGCGCGCCAGCAGGCGCATCGCAACGACCGGCTGCGACAGCTCCAGCCGCTCCATGCGGCCGCGCGCGCATTCGAACAACAGTGCTGCATCGCGCCCGGCCGACAGCATGCCCACGGTTACCCGCGTAGGCGGCCCGCTGCGGTGTTCCAGCTCAAGCTCGAAACGCTGCACGCCGCCATCGCGCCCGGCCAGGTAGGCCGACAGATCGCCGGTCAGGCGGCGTAGCGGAAATACCAGGGCCTCGACGTGCTCGATCTCGTGCGTCCATTCCATGCGCTGCTCGAACGTATCGGGCGGGCGATAGTTTTCCATCGGCGAAGGCTCGTCGCCGGCAAGCCGATCGAGCTGTGCCACCAGCTCGCTGCCAAAGCGTCGCTGCAAGCCGGCGCGCGGCAGCGCAAACAACTGCCCCAGGGTGCGGATACCCATCGAGGGCAAGGCCTGCGCTGCGTCGTCAGGCAGGCGGGCGCGCGCAATCGGAATGGGCAACAGTGCACGCCGCAGCGTGTCGGGCGTCATCACCGCCAGGCCATCGTGGACACCGGTCAGCACATAGGCGGCATGCGGCGTGGGCGCGAGCGCGATGCGGTGGCGAAAGCCCAGCTCCTTGAGGTCGTCACGCAGCAGTGATTCGAAGCGTGGCCACGGCCCGAACAGATTCAGGCTGCGACTCACCTCCAGCACCAGCGCATGCGCCAGCAAGCCGACCTCGCCGCTATAGCGATACGCCCAGGCCGCCAGCAGGCGGTGCCAGCGCGCCTCGTCCTCGGGGTCGTGCTCGACCATCGCGAACTGGCTCAGCAAGGCTTGCGCTGCGGTGAGGCGCTGGCCGCGATACAGGCCGGCGGCACGCGCGGAGCGGTTCGCCGCATGCACGACGCGCGCCTGCGCCGGGCCACTGACCAGCACCAGTGGCGCCTCCGTGGGCGGCTGTCGCCGGAGGACACCATCCAGCGCCAGCTGCGGCAGCAACACACAAGCCCACAGCATGTCGCGCCCTCCTCACGACCAACCGGCGGCAAGCGGCAACATGCCAGCCGGCGGTTGCCCGCCACGGCATTTGCGTATGCGTACCTGCAACGAGGGCTCGCTTTCCAGCTCCAGCCGCAACGCCGCCGGCGACGCCTGCGCCGCATGACGCCGATCGCGAAACACGAACGCCAGCGCCTTGCCCGTATCGGCGGCCACCTGCAGGCGGCGCAAGGCGCGATCGTCCGCCTGCAGCGGCCACGCCAGCACGGCCGCACAACTGCCCGAACGCAGGCATTGCTCGGCGGCCCACAGCACGTCGCGCTCCCCGGCCTGCACGATATCCACGTGGGACATCATCACGCCACGCGCTTCCCAGCCAGGCACATAGGGCAGATACGGCGGCGTGATCAGCATGACGCTGCGCGCCTCCCGCGTGAGTCGCGCCAGGGTGGGCAACACCAATTGCAGCTCTCCCACGCCATCGGCAGGCAGCAGGATTTCAGTCATCGCATGCTCGGGCCAGCCGCCACTCGGCAGCGCCTCATCGAGCGCGGGCCAACCTGTCGGCTGGCTGCTGTCGGGCAGCGACACTGCCCGCCCTTTCCAAACCTGACGAGCTTCAAACAGCGACGAGAGTGCAACAACCTGGCCCATGACGTCAGCGCAACGTGCGCAGGCAACGGGTGACGACACCCCAGATCTCCAGCGTCTCGCCTTCCCGGAACACGATGGGTTTGAAGTGGGCGTTCTCCGGCAACAAGGCGATGTGGCCATCGACCTTGCCGAGCCGCTTGATGGTCAGCTCGCCATTGACCACCGCCACCACGATGTCACCCTGGCGCGGCGCGAGCGCGCGATCCACCAGCACTTCGTCGCGATCAAAAATGCCCGCACCAATCATCGACCAGCCCGACACCCGGATAATGAAGGTGCTCGGCTCGTGCCCAGGCAGGACCAGGTGCTCGTTGAGATCGACCACCTCGTCGACATCGTCATCCGCCACCGATGGCACGCCCGCCGGCACGCGACTCAGAAAGGCAGTAAGCCCCACGGTCGAGGGAGTCAGCGACATCGGCCGCGGCGCTTCCAGTGAAGCGGTACCCCGATAGGCCTCCAGATAGGCCAGCACCGATGGCACCTGGCTTTCAGGCACGCGGATACGCTGACTGGGCTCGCCGGCAGGACGACCGGCGCCTGGGCGACTACCACCGTGATCGGAAGGAGGCATGGGTCATCTTGAATATGGGGCCGATAATCAAGATACCACGATGCGCATCTCACCACCTGAGATACATCGCGTCTTGTCAGTGATTTCCCGTCAAACTTGTCCTGCCAAGGTTGACATGGCGCTCCATCGAAATAAGAATAATTCGCATTAAAGGCGATGCAACGCCTTTCCGGTCTGACAAGGAACAACGCCACGTGATGACCCTCAGCGCGCTGCTGCTGAATCTGGCCGGCGCCGCTCTCGTTTATCTGGCGAGCGGGCAGCAGAAACTGATGAAGAGCCCGCTGCATGTCATGGCGCGCCTGGCAGGCTGGCTGCTGATCATCGCAGGTGCCGCCCGCTGGCTGAAGGTCGCCGGCACTGGCGCCGGACTCGCTGCCGCGTTGACTACCTTGATGCTGGCCTGGGTGATCCTGCCCTATCTCGCCTGGTGGCGCAGCGCCGATGTGACCGAGACGAACACGCCATGATGGCGCGCTGCCTGGCCGGCACCCTGCTCGGCTTCCCGCTCGCTGCTGCGCTGATCGCCTTGCTGTTGCGGCTACTGCCCCACGGCGGCGCGACGTTTCTCATTCCGGCGCTGATCCTGTTCTTTCCGCTATGGATCGGCTTGATGGCCGGCACCTATATGTTCCGCAGCGGTACGCGCGCCTGGATGGTGCTCGGCATCGCCAATGCGGCCGCCTTTATCGTGCTGTGGGCAACGCGCTCGGCAGGCTTCCAGTAACGGATGACGCCATGAAAGCCTCCACTATTCGCACCTATCAGACGGTGCACACCTGGACCGGCCTGCTGGCCGGCTTTGCGCTGTTCGTGGCGTTCTATGCCGGCGCACTCACCGTGTTCCACAACGACATCGCGACCTGGCAGAACCCGCCGTGGCGTGGCGCGGCGGATGCCGAGGTGCCGGTACACGCGCTGATCGAGCGCCTCGTCGCGACCCAGCCGGCAGCCAAGGACGACTTTGGCATCGTGCTGCCGATCGACGCCTCGCATGCGGCCTATGCGTTCTGGCAGGACAAGAACGACGAGCGCTTTGCTACGGCCAGCCAGTTGCATGAGCCACGCACGGAAGCTGGCGCAAGCGAACTCGCCGACTTCATCTACGCCGTGCATGATTCGCTCGGCTTGCCGGTGATTGGCCTATACCTGATGGGCATCGTCAGCTTGCTCTACGGTCTGGCGCTGGTATCAGGTTTCGTCATGCACCTGCCGCAACTGGTGAGCAGCCTGTTCGCCATCCGGGCAGGCCGTAATCTCAAGCGGCTATGGCAGGACGCGCACAATGCGATCGGCGTGATCAGCCTTCCCTTCCACATCATTTTCTCGATCACCGGCGCGCTGTTCTGCCTGCTTGGCCTGACCCTGGCCACGCTCAATACCGTCGCGTTTGACGGCAAGCTTTACAGCGCCTTCGCCCAGGCCACGCAGACCACGCCTGCAGTCACCGCCAGCGGCACGCCGGCCGCCATGCTTGCTCCCGAGGCGCTGATCGAACGCGCCCGTGCCACGGCCTTGAGCTTGGGAGTCACCACGTTCGAGCCCGATTACCTGCATTTCGTGCACTACGGCGACTACAACGCCGTGGCCGAGGTGCGCGGGCTTTCGCAGCACACGCTGGGCACCTTCGGCACGATCGTGCTGTCCGCGCGCGACGGCCGCGTGCTGCGCACCTTTGCCGGTGATGCTTACAGCCTTAACGGCATCAGTTATGCCGCGCTGTATGGCCTGCACTTCGGCAGTTTCGGCGGGCGCACCGTGCAGTGGCTGTATTTCATCCTGGGGCTGGCGGGCGCCTTCCTGTTCTATTCGGGCAACCTGCTGTGGATCGAATCACGTCGCAAACGGCGCCATCTCGATCAGCCGCGCCGCACGCGGGTCATGGCGCGCGCCACCATCGGCGTCTTCCTGGGCACCTGCCTGGGTATCTCAGGCGCATTCGCCGCGACCTGGCTGGCCGTCCGGCTGGGCGCGGATGCCGGCATGCCTCAGCGCGTCGCCTGTTACGGCCTGTTCCTGGCAGCTTGTGCGTATGCCTGCATTCGCCCTATCGCGAAGGCAACGGTCGAATTGCTCATGGCCACCGCGGTACTCACCATGCTCGTGGCAGTCGCTGACCTGATTGGCAATGCGAGTGCATTCGCGCAGGCGTGGACGCCACTGAGCGGGCGCGTGCTCGGCGTCGACCTTGCCGGCATAGCCCTTGGCATCCTGTTTGCGTGTTTTGCACGCGCAACCGCCCGGCGCGCCCGCACGGGCAACGCCCATAGCGTGTGGGCGCTGCCAGCCGCTTCCTGAGCAAGCGCGCCCGATGCCAGGCGACGGTCAATAAGCCATCCGCACCGCGCTGGAGCGCGCGACAGCGGGCGCGTCACCCATCAGTGCGATCTCGTCCCACACCGTGTCCGCTTCGCCATCGGCAAGCAGCTCGTAGGCTGTGCGGCCGTCGAATGCGCTCTGGTGCCGGCACATCCAGCGCACGGCGCGATCGCGGTCGCGCAGGCTCTGCACCAGCATGGTGGCGAGCGAGGCATGCTGCTTTTCCAGAGCGCCGAACGCACGCTCCATCACGTCATCCCGCAGGGTGTTGATCTGAGCAAGCTCCGTGGCGACGTCCTGAAACTTGATCGTAACTTTGCGCATACGTTCGCTCCTTATTTGCCCCCATCCACACGCCTCTCGTCCGTGTCATCAGCTGCTCCCGACCTCCCCCTCGATCGGATCAGCGCAATGACCAAGTCTGACCTCCCTGTGCAACCCGCGAATTCGCCGTCTGCCACGCTGCATCCGGCCATCTCGGCGCTACCGCCCATGCGACTGGATCATGCTCAAGGTTATGCTGAATTTGCGTGAATTCTCTAGGCTGATCAGCTACGACTTTTGGTTAGCTTGGTTGCTCAGCAACAGCGCGTTACCTTGCAGCGGATTCAGGGCGACAGACGGGCCAGCACCGTTTTGAGCCGGGACATGGACGCATGGATGGCGGCCACCGAAATATCTCCGTAGCCAAACATGAGTCCCTGCCTCGCCCGTCGGCCGGCATAAAAACCAGAGATGCCGTACAGCCCTATGGAGTCGGCGCGCGCGCTGGCGATCACGGCTTCCTCGCTCAATCCCTTACGCAACCGGGCCGCAAGATGGATGCCAGCCACCGGCGCAATGGGTTCCAGCCAAGGCGACAGCTCGCCTTCCAGATGTCCCAGCAACGCCTGTCGCCGTTCGGCGTAATACCGGTGCACGCGCCGTAGGTGCCTGCCGAAATCGCCATCCAGCATGAAACGCGCCAGTGCGGCCTCGGTCAGGCTGTTGCCGTGCCAGTCGTTGATCTGCTTGGCCTTGAGGAAGTCGGCCGTGAGCGATGCGGGCGGTATCACGTAGCCCAGGCGCAACTCGGGAAAAATCGTCTTGGAAAAGGTGCCCACATAGGCCACCACGCCGCTGCGATCGAGGCTCCTCAGCGACTCCATCGGCCGCCCCTCGAAGCGGAACTCGCCGTCGTAATCGTCTTCCACGATCAGAGCGCCACGCGCCGATGCCCATTCCAGCAGCGCGAGGCGGCGCTCCAGGCTCATCGGCATGCCCAGCGGAAACTGATGCGAGGGGGTGACGTAAACCAGCCGGGCATGATCCGGGAGTGCGCTTACCACCAAGCCTTCGCCGTCCACCCGAACCGGCACCACGCGCGCCCCCAGTGCCAGCAGGCTGGAGCGCGCCGGCGGATAGCCCGGCTCCTCCACCGCCGCGGTATCGCCGGGATTGACCATGACCCGCGCCGCCAGGTCGATGGCCTGCTGCGCCCCCTGCGTCACGATCACATCCTGCCAGTCGCAGGCTATTCCCCGGTTGAAGCCGACATAGCGCGCGATCGCCAAGCGCAGCTCCTGCTCGCCACCCGGGTCGTGGTACACGCCGCGTCCGCGCATCTGCACACGCAAGGCGTGGTTGATGCACTTGCGCCATACCTCGCCACGAAACAGCGCCTTGTCGGTCACGCCACCCAGATAATCATGGGTGAGCTGCGTGCCGGGCTTGGGCATCGACAGCGCATCCGGCACGCGCTTCCACACGGACGCCGGCCTGGGCGACATGGCATTGCGAGCGCGTGTACTGACAAGCGCCGGCGCCAGCCCTGCGGCGACGTAGGTGCCGTCACCCGCATGGCTGACCAGGAAACCCTCGGCAATCAAGCGTTCGTAGGCCTCAAGCGGCGTCTTGCGCGACACACCCAGTTGCCCGGCCAGGTCGCGCGTGGACGGCAGCCGCTCGCCTGCGGACAGGCGACCCTCCACGATGGCGATCCGCAGTTGCCGGTACAACTGGCCCGTCAGGTCGCGGCGGCCAGCAATGGTCAACTGGATATCCAATGGTCACCTCAAAATGCCGAGAATTGGACATTTAGGTAGTCCAATGATCAGTCTAGCCTTATCTCACCTTCTCCACTGAATGCCACCACCCAGGAGCATAGACATGAGCGAGCGTCTCGATTTCTACAAGTCCAACCCCGATGCCATCAAGGCGATGATGGGCCTGGAGCAGCGCATCGGCAAAAGCGGCCTGGAAAAGTCGCTGGTCGACCTGGTGCGCCTGCGTGCCTCGCAGATCAATGGCTGCGCGTATTGCGTGGACATGCATGCGTCCGATGCACGCAAGGCCGGCGAAAACGAGCGTCGCCTCGCCACGCTCTGCGTGTGGCGCGAAACGACCTTCTTCACCGATCGCGAACGCGCCGCGCTGGAATGGACCGAAGCGCTCACCCTGATCGCGCAAAGCCACGCGCCGGACAGTGTGTGGGAAGCCGTGCAACCCCACTTCTCGCCGGAGGAGTTGACGGACCTGACCTTGCTGATCGTGGCGATCAACGGCTGGAACCGCTTCGCCATTGCCTTCCGCAAACTCCCCGCCTGACGCCACGGGGGCAGCCATGAACACCTACCTCTCTCGCGCGGCCTCGGCGTTCCTTGCAGGCGCCGTCGCCCTCGGTGTCGCCGGCGCCGTGTATGCACATGGCGATGAAGAACACGTCCAGCCCTTGATGAAGCAATCACTGGCGGACGTACCGGGCAAGCACGTCATGATGGCCACGGTCACCCTGGCCCCGGGCCAGAGCGCGGCACCGCACCTGCATCCAGGCTCGATCTTCGCCTATGTGCTGGACGGCAGCGTGGTCTCGCAACTGGAGGGCCAGGCACCCAGGACCTACAAGACGGGTGACAGCTGGTACGAGGCACCGCGTGTGCATCATCTGATGACGCGCAATCCGAGCGAGACACAGCCCGCCACGCTGCTGGTGTGGGCCATCGTTGGCGAGAACGAGCCCATCAAGCTTCCGCTAGCGCAAGTCTCCGGCCTGAGCCCGCCATTGCCCAGTCTGGCGACACACTGAGCCGAGTGATCTCAGGGCTGACGAAGAATCTCAAGAATCTTCGTCAGCACTTGGTCATTGAGATACAGCTGGTGCCCACTTTTCACGATCGTGGTGGAGGTGGCCCCGGGCAGTATGGCGCTGCTGAGGGGCACGAAACCGTCTCCGGGTGGTCGCGCACCGGGGAGGCTGCCGGCGAAGGTGTAGTAACGCACACTCGCGACCGGCATCAGCGATTGCGCGGCATGGCTCACCGGCTGATCCGGACGCAGGGTGCTGATGCTGCTCAGGCCTTCCTTCTGATAGTCGGCTGCCAACGCCAGCGACTCATGCTGGCGATTGGCCTTGGCCACGCGCAGCAGCGCATCCACTTCCGGGGCACTGACCCGCACCAGGCGCAAGGCAAGCTGGCCGATGAACTCATCGGCAACCGGACTGCCCTTATGCGGTGCAGCCAGGAAAATCGCCCGGCTTACGCCCGGATACGCCTTGAAGTGAAAGATGCTGTCTACCACGGCAATATCGGCGGGAGTGCCGCTCAACGCCGTGACGGGCTCATCGAAGACGGCATTCCAGATCACTTCGTCGCTATTGGAGGCCAGCAGGCGCGACATCACGCCGCCCATGCTGTGCCCGATCAGCACCATGTTCTGCCGTGCCGGCGCCGCGCCTGACGGGTCCAGCGCGCGCCAGCCATCGTCGAGAAATTGCTGGACGCGGTGGCGATCGAGCAAGACCGGCGTATTGGTGGGAAACACCACGTGCCAGACCTGGTAACGCGCATGCAATTCGGGCGAGCCGAAGATCATGTTGGTCAGCCTGGCCCAGATCAGCGGGCTGCGCCCCAGGCCATGCAACATGATGATGGGCGTCTTGTTCGGGTCGTAGTCCTCCAACAGGTAAAGGCCTTCGCGAACCGCCAGTTCGGTACCGCCAAGCAGATTCCATATCGCCAGGCGTTGCAGCCGTGACTTGTCATACAACGCGGCCAGCGGCGCGGTGACGTCACTGGCAAGCACGGCATGCTGATTGTTCACCACGATGTCCGGATGCAGGGTCGGATCGGTCATGACCAGATGAGGCATGCCTTCGCCGTCCTGCTCGACCCATGCCGTCACCGGACGGGCCACCCCCTCCGACGGGAAAAGACGGCAAGCCGGGTGATCCGTGCAGCGCGCCTGGATGGCCACCAGCGGTATACCCAGGCCCGGCGTCGCATAGCGCGTGCCCATCACGGGCGGGATGAGCACGGTATCGGCGCGGATCAAGGCCATCGTCCCCGACAGGCTGCTCGACACCCCGCGGAATTCGACGGCGAGCTTTGCCTCGCCGACCTCCAGCGTTTCGGCGGTCCATCGTGGCGGCTCGTGCTCGAGCAGAAAGTCCACCAGCAATCCGCTGCACATGTTGCTGATGGCCTCGGCCTCGCGTCGCTGGGCCGCATGGCGACTGCCCAGGGCCAGGTAGGCGTACGCTGCGCAATGCATGGCGATCCGCGCGGACACTTCGGCGTCCGACTGATGCGGCAGCTCACGCCAGAGTCGCCTGGCTTCGACCAAGGGGTCCGGTGGCGCCGCCGACGGTGCGCCCGGATGCGGCGCGGAGGCGCAGGCAGCCAGCAGCAGGCCGAACACCCACAGTCCCAACCAGCGCCATTGGGCCAGCACGCCATGCCTGACCCGCGCAGGCACGCACGAGGTCGCCTGGAAGCCTGCCGTGATGCTTCGGTTGTCACCAGCCTCAAGACGGCGCATGCAAGCTCCCATCGCCAGCCGTAGCCCTGTCCGACCCGCTTCGACGGCGGGGTGCGCAAGCCCAGCCAACGGCCCGCAACTTACGCTTGTCGGCATGCGCGTGCATCTGTCCCGCCACAGCGAGGCCGGCGCGCGCCGTCTCTAAAGCAGGTGTTCGATCGGCAACAGGTCGCCCAGCCCCACCTTGAAACGTCGCCACCAGGTCGTTTCGGGGGCGTGGTCATAGCGGATCACCTGACCGTCCGACTGCTGCCCCTGCCAGTAGACGCGCCCCGTCGACCCGTCCAGCAACACGCTATAGCTGTGCGTCGGCCGGGTGGCGTCCGCGAAGATGGCAAGCAAGGCTTGGGCAAGCACCGGTGATTCGATGATGACGCCGTCCTCGGTGTTGAGGTCGAGGGAGCGCGGATCGAGGTTCATCGAGCCGACGAACGCATGCCCGTCATCCACCACGATCGCCTTCGCATGCAGGCTGTTGGAGCCCGAGCTGGAGCCAAAGAAATGGCTGCCCCCGCCATGCCCGCCGCTGGGGTCGGGCTTCAGCTCATACAGGCTCACCCCCATCTTCAGCAAAGGCGGGCGGTACGAGGCATAGGCGTTGTACACGTCGCCTGCATCGGTCGACGCCAGCGAATTGGTCAGTACGTGGATTTCCACGCCACGGTCGCGCAAGTTCTGCAGATAAGTGACGCCGCGCTCGCCGGGCAGGAAGTAAGGATTGATCAGGGTCAGGCGATGCTGCGCCGAATCCGTCCAGGCCCGCATCGCCGGCACCATGGTCAGGCCATCGTTGCTGGTGGTTGGGTTTGCCTTCTCGGGATCATCCGCCAGATAGGTGGCTGGCCCCCACGCCCAATCGGCGGAGGACACTTCATGCGTAACGTCGCCCGCACGCGTGACCAGGTTCTGCGCGTAGTTGCTCTGGCTGAACAGGCGCGCATTGACCCTGATGTCTTCACGGATACTCGCCGCCTCGGCCGGGTTCAAGGCCTTGTGATGAAACGCGCCGATGGGAAATGACAGCTGGCTGTTCCAGTAGTTGTCGAACGCGGTGCCGATTTCCTGGACGACCGGGCCTACCACCAGCACATCGAGGTCGCGGAAGTTCACATTGCCGCTGGCGTCGAAATACTCGTCACCGATATTGCGGCCACCCGCGATAGCCATCGAACTGTCGGCGATGAAGGCCTTGTTGTGCATGCGGCGATTCAGGCGCGAGAAATCGCCGGCGAACTGCTTGCCGATGCCCCATAGCGACGAGTTGCGCTCCAGGAACGGGTTGAACAGGCGGATCTCGATATGCGGGTGGCCATCCAGTGCCCGCAACACTTCATCGTTTCCGGCCACATGCAGGTCATCGAGCAACAATCTCACGCGTACGCCGCGATCGGCCGCGGCGATCAGGTGGTTGGCAAGCAACTCGCCGGTCGCGTCGCTATGAAAGGTGTAGTACTGCAGGTCGAGCGAGTGCACGGCGCGATCGGCCAACGCGATGCGCGCCAGCAGCGCTTCGTTCGCATCGCTGATCAGGCGCACGCCGGATTCGGTGGTGTGCCTGGTGGTGAGGCGGGTCGCGTACGCAGCCAGCGGCGCATCGGCCGTTGCCGGCAACATCGTACTGGGAACGCGTGGATAGTCTGGGCGCAGGTCGGAATGCGTGCATGCGACGAGCGTCAACAATCCCAGCCACGCGAAGTGACGCAGCGATTTGCAGGTCATGCCTCCCCCTTAGGTGAACACCTCGTGCAGGGGCGCGCCCAGTGCGCGATAACCTACAACGCGATGCCGTGATACCTCGTCAGCCTGGATCGCCCACAGGGTGCGCTCCTACATACACAAAGGTAACCCCTTGGGGGAATTCTCAACGACCGAATGTGATTTCCTTGCCTTCGTGGTCGCGGTCCCAGCCGCGCAGCTCGTCTCGTATATGCGCCACGCGCTGGCGCCCGAGCGCATTGCGCTCCTCATCCAGCACCTGGCCGTCCAGCAGCTCGGCCAGTCGCTGGGCGGTCGGCAGCATGGTGTCCCAGGCATCGAGCGCGGGAATCGGCGCCGGCAAGGTCATGAAGAAACTGAGGCCAGGCGTCAGCAAGGCATCGAGCCGGGTCAGGTCGAAATTGCCGGGCTTGAGCATGTTCGCGACGCTGAAGATCGGCCCCAGCTCGCGCTTGCCGTCCACCAGTCGGTGATAGATGCCCATGTCGCCGAACTCGAGGCCGGCCTTCTCGGCTGCAACGATCAAGTCAGCGCCGTTGAATACATTTCCTTCGCGTGCCACCACGAACAAGGTGACGATGCGTTCGACCGGCAAGCGCTCCGGGCGACGACCCACGTCCGAACGTGGCGGCACGCGCGGTGCGGCGGGAGCCGGTGCGGGAGCCAGCACCGGCGCCGGCTCGGGCGCGGATTCATGCGGCGCGGCACCCGCAAGGCTGTGTTCGAACTGTTCCGGTGGTGCGCGCAGCGCATCGACAATCGATCCGGCGATGCCGCCCGGGCGGGTCAGCGGCGCAGGCTCGATCCGACCCTTGCCGCCCGCCAGCGTCGCGCCGAGCCGTTCCAGCTCCTCGCGCAGCCCCATGTCCAGCTCGCCCTGGTGCGGCTGGCGTTCGTCCAGCGGATCCAGTTGGAAATCATCGCGTGCGCTGAAGGACGGCTCGTCGTGTGATGCGTCTTCATTGCCGAAGGTCGGTTCGCGCCGCTCACCGGCCTGGCCAGCCACGGCACGCCGCCTGCCCTGCTCTTTCTTTGGCTGGCCGAACAACCAGATCAGTGCCAGCACGATCAGGCCAACGATCAGCATGGGAATGCCGACAGCAGGATTCCAGGCGAAGGCAAGCACGGGTTGTACGGTCATGGTCAGATTCCTCAAGCAGCGCCCGCAAGTTTAGCCGCTTCGGCGAGATCCACCTGCACCAGACGCGACACACCGGCTTCGCGCATGGTCACGCCGCACAGCTGCGAGGCCGCCTCCATGGTGGCCTTGTTATGGCTGACGAAGATGAACTGCACCTTCTCGCTCATCTCCTTGACCATGTTGGAGAAGCGGCCGACGTTCGCTTCGTCGAGCGGCGCGTCGACCTCGTCGAGCAGGCAGAACGGCGCCGGATTCAGGCCGAAGATGGCGAACACCAGCGATACCGCGGTCAAGGCCTTTTCGCCACCGGACAGCAAGGTGATATTGGACACGCGCTTGCCCGGTGGGCGCGCCATGATCGCCACGCCGGTGTCCAGCAGGTCGTCGCCGGTGAGCTCGAGATAAGCGTGGCCGCCGCCGAACAGGCGCGGGAACAGTTCCTGCACGCCGGCATTCACGCGGTCGAAGGTTTCCTTGAAGCGCTGGCGCGTTTCGCGATCGATCTTCTTGATTGCCGCCTCCAGCGTTTCCATCGCGCTGACCAGGTCGGCGAGCTGGTTGTCGAGATAGGTCTTGCGCTCGCTTTGCTCGGCATGCTCCTGGATAGCGGCGAGATTCACCGGCTCCAGGCGCACGATCTTCTGGCCGATCTCGACCAGCTGCGTGCGCCACTGGCTGGCGTCGGCATCTTCGGCCAGCTCGGCCAGCAAGGGTTCGAGCTCCAGGCCCGAGGCCGTGATCGCTTCAGCCAGCTGCTCGGCGCGCAACTGCAGGGCCTGTGCGGCAAGACGCTTCTGCGAGAGCTTCTCGCGCAGGCCGTTGAGGCCATGCTCGATGCGCTGGCGCTCCTGCTCCAGCCGGCGGAACTCGGCGTCGCAATCCTCCACCGCACGGCGCGCCTCGACCAGCTGCTTGTCGACCAGCAGGCGCTGATCCAGATAAGTCTGGCGCTCGGCCTCCAGCTCGGCGATGGGGTCGGAACCCGCGGCGAGCTGTTCGGCGATTTCGGTGCGGCGCGCCTCGATCTGGCGCAGCTGCGTATCCATGCGCGACAGCGCCTGTTCCAGCGAGGCCAGCGAGGAACGCTTGGACTCCATTGCCAGTGCCAGCGCATGCGACTGGTCGGCCGCCTCGCGCGCGTTCATGCGTGCTTCCTCGCGCGACTCAAGCAGGGCACGGCGTTCGTTTTCCAGCTCGCGGCGCTGGTCTTCCAGGTCGCCCATGTGGCCGACCGATTCGTCCAGGCGCGCACGCGCGTCGCGGGTCTGCGTCTGCAGCTCGTCGAGCTGGCTGATCAGGTCCGACAACTCGCCGGCCACCTTCTCGGCACGGGCACGCGCGGTTTCCATCTTGCCGCGATGGCTTTGCAACTGACCGGCCAGTTCGGACTGGCGGCGATGCGCGTTGTACAGCTCGCGCTGGGCGTCGTCACGCGCGCGCTCGGCCTCGAACTTGCGCGTGCGCAGGTCATCGAGCGTGTTGGTCGCTTCCTCGATGCGCTCTTCCAGCGCCATGATCTGTTCGGCCAAGGTGCGCATCTCGCGCTCACGCGCCAGCACGCCGACCTGGTTGCCCTGTGCACGGCGCACGCGGGCCCAGCCAGGGCCGAGCCATTCGCCATTGCGCGTCATCACCGACTGGTACGGCGCCAAGGCGGAAAGCTGGGCCACGCGCTCATGCGCATGCTCGATCGTATCGGCGGTCAGCACATGAGCAAGAATCGATACCGCTGCCGCTGGGCCGCGCACGTGCGCCGCCAGCGTGCCGGCGGTGTTGACGCCACCCTCGGCCGCATTGACCAGGGCGACGTCGGCGTTGTCCAGCGAGCCGAACTCGGACGCCAACGTGTGCGATTCGTCCACCAGCACGCTGTCGAGGAAACCAGCCAGGGCAGTTTCGACGGCAGTTTCCCAGCCAGCTTCCACCTGCAGCGACTCACCCAGGCGGCGCGACTTGTCCAGGCCCAGGCGGGCCAGCCAGCCGCTGGCGGCGCTTTCTTCCTGGCCCAGCGCGGCGTGCTGCAAGGCTTCCAGCGACGACTGCCGGCCGCGGGCGGATTGCAGCTGCTGGCGCGCCTCGTTGAGCGAGGACTGCACCTGGCGCTCTTCGTCGAGCACCTTCTCGTAACCGGTCTTGTGCTGGTCGAGCAGGCTGCCCAACGATTCCACTCGCTCGTGCTGGGTTTCGTGCTCGACCTGCAGCTGTTCGGCGGCCGCATCCAGCGCCGCCACATCAGTGGCTTTCTGCTCGCCCTCCAGCGCCTCGCGCCGACGCGACAGGTCGACCGCCTGGCGGTCGAGATAATTGAGCTTGGTGCGCTCCACCTCGGCGGCCCGGCTGGACTCGCCCGCGGTACGCGTATGCGAGTCCCAGCGCTGCTGCCAGTCGGCCAACTTGGTTTCGGTGTCGCGCAGTGAGTCGGCGGTGTCGTCCTGCATCTGCTGCAGGGCCTCCAGTCGCGGCTCACCCTCGGCCAGCGCCATGCGCAACGTTTCCACCTGGGTGCGATCGTTGGCGATGTGCTCGGCCAGTTCGGCGTGCTCGCGCTCGGTCTCGCCCTGCGAGCGCAACAGGCGATCGGCCGTCTCGCGGTTGTAACGCACCTGCTGCTCGACGCGGGCGATCTCGGCGCCGACCTTGTAGACCTCGGCCTGCACCGCATTCAGATGTTCGGAGGCGCCGATGTGCCGCTCGCGCACGCTTTCCAGCTGCGCTTCGACATGGCGCTGACCGGCCAGCTCGCGCTCGATCTCGATCTCGGCAGCGGACAAGCCGGCGCCTTCGCCATCGTGCTGACCCTTGAGCCCGCGGTATTCGAGCGCGCGCAGCTCGGCTTCCTTGCGCGTCTGCTCTTCCTTCAAGGCCTTCCAGCGCTCGGCGGCGCGGGCCTGGCGATTGAGGTGTTCGAGCTGCTTGTCCACTTCGTCGCGCACGTCGCGCACGCGGTCGAGGTTTTCGCGGGTGGACTTGATGCGGCTCTCGGTTTCCTTGCGGCGCTCCTTGTACTTGGAGATGCCGGCCGCCTCTTCCAGATGCATGCGCAGCTCGTCGGGCGCCGCCTCGACGATCTGGCTGATCATGCCCTGTTCGATGATCGAGTAGCTGCGCGGGCCCAGGCCGGTGCCGAGGAACAAATCGGTGATGTCACGACGACGGCAGCGTGCGCCATTGAGGAAGTACGCCGACTGGCCGTCACGGGTGACCTGGCGCTTCACTGATATCTCGGCGTACTGGCCGTACTCGCCCTGGATGGTGCCATCGGCGTTGTCGAAGATCAGCTCGACCGTGGCCTGGCCCACCGGCTTGCGCGCGTTGGAGCCGGAGAAGATCACGTCGGTGAGCGAGTCGCCGCGCAGGCGGCTGGCGGCGCTTTCGCCCATCACCCAGCGGATGGCGTCGATGATGTTGGACTTGCCGCAACCATTAGGCCCCACCACGCCGGTCATATTGGTTGGCAGGTGCAACGTGGTCGGGTCCACAAAGGACTTGAAACCGGCGAGTTTGATCGTGGTCAGGCGCATTCGGGCATCAACGCTGGGTGAGATGCCCGAGGCTTTCGGGCGATGGGGCACTGTGCCAAACGCAGGCCGCTGCTGCAATGCGTTTCGCCAGACCAATCCACTTTAACATTGATATGTAAGTCAATGTTAATTAGGGCTTTATGTATGGAGCATGAGCCTGTTACCGCGGCTTGATCAGCCCTTCGGCCAGGGAAGGCCGCAGGGATGCCGCTGGTACGGGGCAGCGACCATGTGATCTATTCGCCAGGCACCTTGGCATCGATCGACAACGCGTGGATGCCGTTGTCCATCAGGCCCTGCAATGCCGCGTAAACCAGGCGGTGCCGCTTGATCGGCAACTGCCCGGCAAACGCCGCGCTGACAATGCGTACGTGGTAGTGCCCCTTGCCCTCGTTGGCGTGGCCGGCGTGCTTGTGGCCTTCGTCCAGCACCTCAAGAGCCACGGGATCGAGCGCCTGCTGCAGGCGCTCACGGATCTGCTCGACCATCGGTGCGCTCATGCCCGCGGCAGCGCCTTGAGGAACGGCTTGATGCTGACGCTGGCGTAGACACCGGCGTCCACATACGGATCCGCCTTGGCCCAGGCCTCCGCCTCGGCCTGGGACGGAAATTCAGCCAGGATCAGGCTGCCCGTGAAACCAGCCGGGCCCGGGTCATCCGACTCGATCGCCGGAAACGGGCCCGCCACCAGCAAGCGCCCCTCCTCGAGCAGCTGCTGCAGCCGCCCGATGTGGGCCGGTCGCACGCTTTTCCGCTTTTCCAGCGAATCAGGGACGTCGGTACCGACAATGGCGAACCACATGGCAAGCTCCTGCTGAGTGAATCGCCAAGTTTAGCCGACAATGCCGCATGGCATCCGCCCCTTGGAATGGCTGCGGGGCATGCCCACTTCGCAAGCATCGTTGACGATACGAAAGGGGACGTACTGTGGCGTTGTGGAACAGCTTTGTCGCTTTGATCGCACAGGTTCTGGATAGCCTGGCGCATGGTCTCAACGGCAGTTACGGCATGGCCGTGATCGCCTTGGCCCTGATGGTCCGGCTGGTCTTGCTGCCGTGGACCTTGCGCGCCGCGGAGCACGCCTGGCGGCAACGACAGGCCATGACCGCCTTGAAACCGAAACTGGAGCAACTGGCCCAGCGCCACGCTGACGACCCCATGGCCCATGCGGCCGCCATGCGCACGCTTTATCGCGAACATGGCCTGGGCGTCGGCATGGGCGGCGGCTTACTGACGGCGATGGTCCAGGCTCCGCTGGGACTGGGTGTCTATGCAGCGATTCGCCAAGGCCTGGCTGGCGCGGGAGCCTTTCTGTGGATTCCCAAGCTGGCTCGACCCGATCTGTGGCTGGCCGCCTTGGTTGCGGCACTGAGCTATGCCGCCATCCTCTTGAACCCGGCGATGTCCGCACAGGCCAAGACCTTGCTGCAATGGCTGCCCGTGGTGATCTCATTCTTCGTGGTTTGGCATCTCGCCGCCGGCCTGGGCCTGTACTGGGCCGCCTCCAGCGGGGTGAACCTGCTGCAGTCGGTGCTGTTGCGGCGACGCATCCGCACAACCGCCTGACCCACAGCCAAAACAAAGGGCCCGCACGATGCGGGCCCTTTGCTCATCCACGGCCTGACGGGCCTCAGGCTTCCGGGCGCATATACGGGAACAGCAACACGTCGCGGATCGACGACGCGTTGGTCAGCAACATCACCAGGCGATCGATGCCGATGCCCAGGCCGCCCGTCGGCGGCAGGCCCACTTCCAGTGCGCGGATGTAGTCCGCGTCGAAGTGCATGGCTTCGTCGTCGCCGGATGCCTTCGCATCCACCTGGGCCTGGAAGCGCGCGGCCTGGTCTTCCGGGTCGTTCAACTCGGAGAAACCATTCGCCAGCTCCTTGGCGTTGACGAACAGCTCGAAGCGGTCGGTGATGCCCGGCTTGGTGTCGCTTTCGCGGGCCAGCGGCGACACCTCGACCGGATGGTCGGTGATGAAGGTCGGCTGGATCAGGGTGTGCTCCACCGTCTTCTCGAAAATCTCCAGCACCAGGCGGCCCCAGCCGAACTCGCCCTTGAGCGGAATGCCCAGGCGCTTGCAGTGGGCCACCAGCGCATCACGGTCACGCAGCTCTTCGCGGCGGATCTCCGGGTTCAGTTCCAGCACCGCGTCTTCCATGCTCCAGCGCCGGAACGCCGGGCCGACGTCGATCTCGACGCCATCCCAGGTGAGCTTGGTGGTGCCAATCACCGCCTTGGCCGACTCACGGATCACCTCTTCGGTGAGATCCATGATCTCGGCGTGGGTGGCGTAGGCCTGGTACAGCTCCAGCATGGTGAATTCGGGGTTGTGCCGCGTAGACACGCCCTCGTTGCGGAAGTTGCGGTTGATCTCGTACACGCGATCGAAGCCGCCGACCACCAGGCGCTTGAGGTACAGCTCCGGCGCCACGCGCAGGTACAGGTCCATGTCGAGCGCATTGTGGTGGGTGACGAACGGACGCGCGGTGGCGCCGCCCGGGATCACGTGCATCATCGGCGTTTCCACTTCCATGAAGCGGCGCGGCTCGGCCTCGAGCCACTTGCGGATAAAGCCGATGATCTTCGAGCGCTGCGCGAACGTGCGGCGCGCTTCTTCGGTCACGATCAGGTCGACATAGCGCTGGCGATAGCGCTGCTCGACGTCGGCCAGGCCATGGCGCTTGTCCGGCAGCGGGCGCAGGCTCTTGGTCAGCAGGCGCAGCACATCGACCTTCACCGACAGCTCGCCGGTCTTGGTGCGCATCAGCACGCCTTCGGCGCCCACGATGTCGCCCAGGTCCCAGCCCTTGAAGGCCTTGAAGGTGTCCTCGCCTACCGTGCCCTGGTGGATGAACAGCTGGATGCGGCCGCTGAAGTCCTGCATCTGCACAAAGGCGACCTTGCCCTGGTCACGCTTGAGCATGATGCGGCCGGCCACCTTCACGCGCCGCGCGGCGCCTTCGATGCTCTCGGCGGTCCACTGCTCGACATCGGCGAATTCGGCCTGCAGGTCGCCTGCAAACGCATCGACCTTGAAGTCATTCGGAAACGCCACGCCCTGCCCGCGCAACGCCTTCAGTTTCTCGCGGCGCTCGGCGATCAGCTTGTTCTCGTCGATGGGCTGGATATCGGTCGGTTCAGTCATGAGGTTTCCGTAGCTGCCGGCGCCCGCGCCGTTCGGCGGACGCATCTCTAGTTGTCATCCGATCAGCGGACGAGCGGGACAGTGCTTGCCCGCGACGCCGACTGTCAATCGTTCTTGCCGAACACGTGTTTCACTGCGTGTTTGGTGGCCTCCCAGCCTTCTTTCGCGCCATGCCCGATGCCCTGGTCTGCTTCTTTCGCGCCGTGGCCGACCGAAATGGCTGCGTTCTTGGTCGCGTGCCCGATATCGCGGGCGCCGTCGCCAATGTCCTTGCCGGCCGCCTTGGCATCTTGCTTGACACCCTGGCCGGAGGAGGACGACGTGCCTTCCTGCTGCGCGCCGGCCACGCCGCTGCTTGCCGCCAGGGCGGCCCACACAACCAGAATGGCGAAAGTCTTCGTTCTGTTCATGCAGGCAACACCTCGGTCGTCGTGCAGATTCGATGGCTCGCGATCAGGCATCCACGCGCTTGGCGCCCGCATCCAGGCCCGACTTCAGGCTGGCCTCGATGAATTCATCCAGGTCGCCATCGAGCACCTTCTGCGTATCGGAGCGCTCGATACCGGTGCGCAGGTCCTTGATACGGCTCTGGTCGAGCACGTAGTTGCGGATCTGGCTGCCCCAGCCGATGTCCGACTTGGACGCTTCCAGCGCGTCCTTCTCGGCATTGCGCTTCTGCAGCTCCAGCTCATACAGCTTGGCCGCCAGCATCTTCATGGCGCGGTCGCGGTTGGCGTGCTGGCTGCGCTCGGTCTGGCAGGCCACCACCGTATTGGTCGGGATATGCGTGATACGCACGGCCGACTCGGTCTTGTTGACGTGCTGACCACCGGCGCCGGACGAACGGTACACGTCGGTGCGCAGGTCGGCCGGGTTGATGTCGATATCGATGTCGTCATCCACTTCCGGCGACACGAACACCGAAGTGAAGCTGGTATGGCGGCGATTGTCCGAATCGAACGGGCTTTTGCGCACCAGGCGGTGCACGCCGATCTCGGTCTTCAGCCAGCCGTAGGCGTAGTCGCCTTCCACGCGGAAGGTGGCGGACTTGATGCCGGCCACTTCGCCACCGCTGACTTCCAGCAACTCGGTCTTCCAGCCGCGCGATTCGGCCCAGCGCAGGTACATGCGCAGCAGGATTTCGGCCCAGTCCTGCGCCTCGGTGCCGCCGGCGCCGGCCTGGATGTCCACGAATGCGTTGTTGGCGTCCATCTTGCCGGAGAACATGCGCTGGAATTCCAGCTTGCTCACCTTGGCGTCGAGGCCACGCAGGTCGGCGATCACCGAGTTGGCGGTGTCCTCGTCGTTGTCGGCGGCGGCCATCTCCAGCAGCTCGCCGGCGTCGGTCAAACCGGCCGTCAAGCTGTCGATGCCACTGACGATGGTGTCCAGGCGGGCGCGTTCGCGGCCCAACTCCTGGGCGCGCGGCGGATCGTCCCACACGGTGGGGCTTTCCAGTTCGCGGCTTACTTCTTCGAGACGCTCACGCTTGGTGGCGTAGTCAAAGATACCCCCTAAGCGACTCGACGCGGCCCTTGAGGTCCGCGATCTGCGCAAGGATCGGATTGGTTTCGATCATTTGGGTTGAGCTTCCGTATCAGCAGCCCTTTAGGATAACAGAGGACTCCGATTTGCCGGTAAGGCGCGGCGCGGCCTGGCGCGCCCCGGCCTGGGGGCGATTTCACATAAAAAAGTCGCGCCACCGGTAAGGCTCCGACACGGTCGGTCACGGACGGCAAGGCTAGACGCAGCCCGGCCCGCACCAGGCGCCCCTTTTGCCCGGACCCATGCCCGCATGAACGAGCGATTTCAGTCCCTGGTCTATGGCGTGGTATTCGCGATGGCCGTGGGGTGGGTGCTCCACGTCGGCAGGAAGATCTTCGAGCCGGTGGTCCTGAGCATCCTGGTGGTCTACGTGATCGTCGGCCTGACCCGACTGCTCTACCGCATTCCGGTGATCGGGCCGCGCCTGCCCATGAAGCTGCATTACGCGCTGTCGATCCTGGTGATCGCGCTGGCCTTGATGGCCATGGCCTCCCTGATCATGACCAACCTCACGCGTGTCGCGACCTTGCTGCCGCAGTACCAGGCCACCTTGCTGACCATGATCCAGAAAGGCGCTGCCCGATTCGGCTTCGAGTCCGAGCCGACCTGGGCCACCTTGCGACGCGACGTGCTCGGCCAGGTCAATATGCAGCGCCTGATCGGCTCCACCGTGCTGTCTGTCACCTCGATCGCCGCCAGCCTGATCGTGGTGTTCCTCTACGTCGCCTTCCTGCTGGTCGAGAAGGGCAACCTGCCGAACAAGCTGGCGCATCTCTCGGATCAGCCGCACAACGTGGCGCAGCTGGAAAAGATCATCGTGCACATCAACCAGCGCGTGGGCACCTACCTGGCGCTGAAGACCCTGCTGAGCCTGCTGCTTGGCCTGGTCAGCTGGGCGGTCATGGCGTTCTTCGGGCTGGAGCTGGCCGCGTTCTGGGCGGTGGTGATCACGCTGTTGAATTACGTGCCCTATATCGGCTCGTTCCTCAGCGTGTTTTTCCCGGTGGCGTTTGCCGTCGTCCAGTATGGCGATACCGATACGGTGCTGATGCTAGCGCTGGCGCTGTCGGTGCCACAGTTCTTCATAGGCAATTTTCTCGACCCGTACCTGATGGGCAATTCGCTGAACCTCAGCCCATTCGCCATCCTGATCAGCCTGACCGTGTGGAGCGCGCTGTGGGGCATTCCAGGCGCCTTTCTGGCGGTGCCGATTACCGCCTGCATGGCGATGGTGTTTTCGGAGTTTCCGGGTACGCGGCCGGTGGCGGTGTTGTTGTCGCGTAGTGGGGATTTGGACGAGAACTGACCGCGCCGTCAGCTCCCTCTCCCCACTGGGGAGAGGGTTGGGGTGAGGGGGCAATCTTGCGACGAAATGCAGACGAAGCGTGCTTCGTAGCCACCTCATCGCGACCACCCGCCCCTCACCTCAGTCCTCTCCCCGGAGGGGAGAGGAAGACAAGCCGTTACGCCAACGCCTGCTGATGCACGCCACGCACCGCACGCCCGGACGGATCGGCCGCGCCTGCAAACGTCGGATCCCAGGCCAGGGCCGCGGGTGAGGAGCACGCGATGGACTTGCCGCCCGGCACGGTCGCCGCGCAGGCCTGTCCCGGATAGTAGCGTTCGAAGATGCGCCGATACAGGTAAGCCTCCTTGGTCGCCGGCGTGTTGTGCGGGAAGCGCGTCGCCGCCGCGGCAAATTCGCGATCGCTGATCGCCTGCTCCGCATGCGCCTTGAGGCCGTCGATCCAGCCATAGCCGACGCCATCGCTGAACTGCTCCTTCTGCCGCCACAGGATCTCGTCCGGCAAGGCACCCTGGAACGCCTCGCGCAAGACGGCCTTCTCGATACGTCCGTTGCCCGCCATCTTGTGCCGCGCATCCAGGCCCATGGCCACGTCGAGAAATGCCAGGTCCAGGAACGGCACGCGTGCCTCCACGCCCCAGGCCATCATCGACTTGTTCGCGCGCAGGCAGTCGTAGCTATGCAGTGCATCCAGCTTGCGCACGGTTTCCTCGTGGAACGCCTCGGCCGACGGCGCCTTGTGGAAATACAGGTAGCCGCCAAAGATCTCGTCCGAACCTTCACCTGACAGCACCATCTTCACGCCCATGGCCTTGATCCGACGCGCCAGCAGGTACATCGGCGTCGAGGCGCGGATGGTGGTGACGTCATAAGTTTCGATATGGCGAATGACTTCGGGCAACGCGTCCAGCCCTTCCCAGAACGTATAGACGAAGCCGTGATGCACCGTACCCAGCGCATCCGCAGCGACCTGGGCGGCGGCGAGATCGGGCGAGCCTTCCAGCCCGATCGCGAAGGAATGCAGGCGCGGCCACCAGGCCTCGCCGCGGTCGTCGTCCTCCACCCGGTGACGCGCGAATCGCGCGGCGCAGGCAGCCACCAGCGAGGAATCCAGGCCGCCGGAGAGCAGCACGCCATAGGGCACGTCCGTCATCAGCTGGCGATGCACCGCCTGCTCGAAGGCCTCGCGCAAATCCTGCGACGAAACGTCGTGGCCTTGGGTATGGGAGTAATCGCGCCAGGGCTTGTGGTAATAACGACGCAGCTCGCCATCGGCACTGTCATACACATGGCCCGGTGGAAACGGCGCCACGTCGGCGCAAAGGCTGGACAACGCCTTCATCTCCGAGGCCACGCACAGCCGCCCTTCGCCATCATGCCCCCAGTACAGCGGGCAGACGCCGATCGGATCGCGGGCGATCAGATAGCGCGCTGCCTCGCTGTCCCACAGGGCAAAGGCAAAGATGCCGTTGAGTCTGGCCACCCATTCAAGCGGGCTGACCGGTTCGCGATACAGCGCATTGATCACCTCACAGTCCGAACCCGTGGTGAAGTCATAGCCGCTGGCGGCGCGCAACTCGCGGTGGTTGTAGATCTCGCCGTTCACCGCCAACGCCAGCGCGCCATCGCGCGAGCGCAGTGGTTGCGCGCCGCTGGCCGGGTCGACGATGGCCAGGCGCTCGTGCACCAGGATCACACCGGCGTCGACGAACACACCGCTCCAGTCCGGGCCACGATGGCGCTGGCGTTGGGAAAGCTCCAGCGCCTGCTGGCGCAATGCCGCCAGGTCATCGCCTGGCTGCAGGTCGAACATGCCGAAGATCGAACACATGACACAGGTCCCTTGGTTGGTTTTTCGTGCAGTGGAAAAACAAAAAGGCCCGCTGGGAGCGGGCCTTTTTGCGTGAATGTTTGCAGTTTCTGCTTACACGCCGGCCCACCCGTCGATGCGGGTATTGTTATTGGCGTTGTTATTCAGCGCGCACGCATGAGTGCCTGCCGTCGCGGAAGCGGCGGTGGCAGTCATGGAAACAAAACGGGCGCGGAGGCAGGACATGGCGCCGACTTCAACACAAGCCGTGGCCGCTGACAAGGACCCCGCAAACAGTTTCATTTGTTCTCTTCTTCCGTCGCCGGCTTCGGCTCGCGAATCCAGTCGATCGCCAGCACCAGTTCGGCATTGCTGAAGAGGCGGAACTCGGCAGGCACCACGAAACCCATGGCGGACGCGGCAATGCGTAGCCAGGCCACGTCGGTGACCAGCGCCACGCGATCCCAGCCGCTGAAATGGCGGAAGCCGAGCATCATGTCGTCCCACATCGCGCCCGGATCGAAGCCGGTGAAATCCGGACCGACGTGGTAAAGCAGGCGCAACTTGCGATTCAAGGCAAACGCCGCCTCGATATCCGGCACCAGCACCCGCTCGTAGTCTGCGGCGGTCACCTGCCCGCTGGCGCGAAAGCCCAGTGTGCCCGGCGGCAAACCTTGAATCTGCTCGATCATGCGTTGTATCCCTGTGGCTCGGTTCTTTGTATCGCAAAACACATGTTACGCATACGTCATCGGTCAGGCGCAAGCCATTACTTGTGTGTCTGCACCGAACCTAGCGGCACCGGCGTCATGGCATCGGCAAGATCCACCCAACCGCCGCCCATCGCCTGGTACACACTCACCACCTGCGTATAGCGTTGCGCGCTGAGGCTGGCGAGTGACAGTTCGGCGGCAAACAAGTCGTTTTCCGAGACCAGTACATCGAGATAGCCGATCAGGCCGCTTTCGAATTTCAGGCGGGACAGTCGCGCGTATTCGCGCAAGGAATCCACGCGCTGCTGCTGCAAGACCACCTGCTCGATCGTCTTCTGCGCGCCGATCAACGCGTCGTTGGTATCGCCCAACGCATTCAACACCGCCTGTTGGTAGAACAGCTCGGCCTGTTGCTTCTGTGCCTCGGCTGAGCGCACCTGCCCGCGAATCGCGCCCGAAGTGAAGATCGGTCCGGTCAGCCCTGCCCCCACCGACCACGCCTGCGCAGGGCCGGTCAGGAAGTCGCTGAAGGCCGTGCTGACCGATCCAAGCAGGCCGGTCAAGGAGATGTTCGGATAGTAGAGCGCGCGCGTGGCGCCGACATTGGCATTGGCCGCAACCAGGTTTTGCTCCGCCTGCAGGATGTCCGGACGCCGTTCCAGCACGGTCGAAGGGATATCCGCCGGGATCACCGGTAGCATCAACTCGTCGATCGACTTGCCACGCGGGATCGGGCCCGGATTGTGGCCGAGCAGGACCGAGATGCCGTTTTCCAGGATCGCGATCTGCTGGTCGATGGCCGGGATCGCGGTTTGCGCCAGCTTGAACTGCGAGCGCACTTGCGACACTTCGGTTTCGGAGACCAGGCCCGACTTGTAGCGCAACTCGAAGATGCGCATGGTCTCGCCGAAATTGGCCGCCGTCGCCACCGCGATCTCACGCTGGCGATCCAGTCCACGCAGGGTGATGTAGCTATTGGCCACGCCCGCCACCAGTGACAACACCACACCGCGCTGGGCCTGTTCGCTTGCATAGACCTGGGCCTGCGCCGCCTCGTTGAGACGGCGCACGCGGCCGAACAAGTCGATCTGCCAGAACGCGGCGAGCGTCCCCTGGTAGAGGTTGAATTCGGGGTCAAGCGCGGGCGACAGCGGCGGCATGCCGACTTCGCTGGTGCGGTTGTGGCTGGCGTTCGCGTTGTAGCTGATCTGTGGCAATGCCTGTGCGCGCGATGTGCGCAGGATGCCAATGAACTGGTCGACGCGCGCCGCGGCGACACGCACATCCAGGTTGTCGCGCAACGCCGTTTCGATCAGCTGATTCAGTACCGGATCGCCAAACTGCTCCCACCATTTGGTATTGACGACTTCCTCGGCCTTGGGCAGGTCGATGCGCCACTGCTCCGGCGTCTCCACCGTGGGACGCTGGTAGTTCGGCCCGACCATGCAGCCGGCAAGCGCGACCGAGGCGGCGGCGAGCATCATCAATGTCAACCTTCTCATGGCGCATTCCCCGTTGAAACAAACGGACTGGGAAAGACTCAACCGTCGCTAATGTGCGCGCTCGCGCGTGATGAAATCGCACGCCAGCATCAACCCACCATCAGCGTCCAGCCAAACAGCAACGACACCAGCAACAAGGCGATACAAGACACGGCCCAGCGGCGGGTGAACGCGTCCACGCGCTCGCACCAGCCGCCCGCCGCCATGCTGGCGTCTTCCAGCGGATACAGAACCTCGCCCACGTCGCCCGCGGGCACCTGCGGTATCCGCGTCCCAAGCCGATCCAGGCCGAGCGCCAGCAGCGCACCCACCAGCACCGGCCAAAGCGCCGCCCACAAGGCGGCCGGCGCGACGGCCTTGGGCAGCGTGTCGATCGGTATGGCCAGGTAAAGCGCCCATGGAATAAGCAGCGACGCCAGCGCCATGGCGAGCCAGGCAGTGACCATCGCTGCGGGAGCGCGGGCATCGGCTTCGACAGCCGTCATGGCGCTGAGACGACGCAGGAAGTGGATCATCAGCAAGGTCGTGGCAATCGACGACACCACCGCCACCGAGCCGGCCAGACCCTCGCCGAGCAGGTCCTTGGCCGCGTACTTCGTCAGCGCGCCGCCAGTCAGCGGCAGGCCGCCCAAGCCCAACGCGATGACGGCAGCAGGCACCAGCATCGGCCAACGGTGCCGGCGACCGGTAAGCATCACCACGCCCACGGCGAGGAACAGCGCGCCCTTCACCAGCAGATGGTGCGCGGCATAGAAGGCTGCCGCCAAGGCGGTGCCGGTATCGCCCGCTGCCAGCCCCATGCCGATCACTGCCACCAGGAAACCCATCTGACTCACGCTCGAATAGGCCAGGATCAGTTTGGGCTGCGACTGGGTAATGCCGATGAGCACGCCGTAGATCGCGCCGAACAGGCCGATCAGGGCCAGTGCATGCCCGGCATCGGGCAGTGCGGTGCTCCACGGCAGGAAACGGATCAAGGCGAGGATGCTGGCCTTGACCACGGCGCCGCTCATCACCGCCGCCGCGGGTATCGGCGCCTCGCCATAGGCGAGCGGCATCCAGAAATGCAGCGGCACCAGGCCGGCCTTCATGCCCAGGCCGACCAGCAGCAGGATCAGGGTGAGGTCGCGCCACGGCGAGCCCGGCAATGCCGCCGCCGCGTCGCGGATCAGCAGGCTGCCGTCCGGCGTGGCCTGCGCCAGCAGGATCAGCCCCGCCAGCAGGAAGGCTTCGGCCAGCAAGGCGAGGCCGAGGTAGATCGCGCTGGCGCGCACCGCCTGCGGTCCCTCCCCCTGCAGCACCAGGCCGCTGGCGCCGACGCTGAGCACGGCCAGCAGGAAATAGAAACCGATCATGTCAGCGGCCAGGAAGACACCAACGCAACCGGTCAAGGTCATCAGCCAGCAGACCACCAGGCCGTCGCTGTCTGCCCGCTCACGCAGATAACGCCAGGCAAACATGCCCGCCAGCGCCCACAGCACGGCGGCGCAACCCAGCAGCATCGCGCCCGGAAGGTCGAGCGCAAAGCGCAGGGCAAAGCGAGTATTGCCGAGCACCAGCATCGAATCGTGGCCAGCCCATAGCGCGGCCGCGAGCGCCGGCAACGGCGCGAGCACGAACAGCGCCGGCATGCGACGGCGCAGGCGTGCCGACGCGCAGGCAAGCAGCAATAGCAACGGCAGGCCCATCGCGGCGGCCAGCAGGGTCTGGTCGAGATTCATGGCGAACCAACCAGCGGCACGACCGCGCGACCGATCTGCGCCACATCGAACGGCAGCAAGGCCGCCAAGCCGAGCAGGAAGGAACACAGGGCCAGCCCCAGCACGGCTGCCTGTTGATAGCCCGGCACCTGCTTCTTCGGCGACCAGCCCGGCGCCGCGGGCGCCATGGCGCGGACCACCACCATGAAGACATAGGCACTGGTAAGCAGGCCACCGACCAGCATCACCAGCACCCACCACCATTGCGCCGTGGCGATGGCGGCCGACAGCAGCAGCCACTTGGCCAGGAAGCCACCCGAGGGCGGCAGGCCGATCAGCGAAGCGCCGGCCAGCGCGAACGCGGTGATGGTCATCGGCAAGGCCCTCCCGGCACCGCGAAGATCGGCCACGCGGTCATGGCCAAGCGTGCTGTAGATCAGTCCGGCCGCCATGAACATTGCCGCTTTCGCCGTCGCGTGCGAGATCGCCTGCAGCAGGCCGCCGGTGACTGCCGCCGCGTTGCCTTGTTGCGTCGCGTTGAGCGCCTGGACCAAGGGAAACATCAGGAACAGGTAACCGATCTGGGCCACCGTCGAGTAGGCGATCAACAACTTCAGCCGTGCTTGGCGCAGCGCCACGATATTGCCAACGATGATCGCCGATGCACCCAGCGCCGCGAGCAACTGCGCCGCCGGCAAGCTCACGATGCCGGGAAACACGTCGACCCACAGCCGCACGACCAGGAACCAGGCGCCCTTGATCACCAGTGCGGAAAGCAGCGCACTCGCCGCAGCGGGTGCACCCGCATGCGCAGGCGGCAGCCACAGATGCAACGGAAACAGCGCGGTCTTCGCCAGCAGGCCTGCCGTCATCAGTGCCGCCGCCATCCAGGTCACAGGCTGCGCTCCGACTCTCTCTGCCAGCAGCGCGATGTCGAGCGTGCCGTAAGCGCCATACAGCAAGAACGTGCCCAGCAAGTAGAACATCGAGCCGAGCAAGGCGTAGACCAGATAACGCAGCGCCGCCTGCAGCGTCTCGGCCCGGCCATCGAGGGCCACCAGCGGAACGCCGGCAAAGGTCAGCAGTTCCAGCGCTACGTACAAGGTGAAGATGTCGCCACTCACGAACACCAGGTTCAGCGATCCCCACACCGCCAGCAGCAGGAGCCAGAACGCGAGCGCCGCCCGGGTTTCGCGCTGGCCCGCAGGCGTGCCGAAATCGCCATTCGCGTAGACGCCCACCGCGCCGACGACCACGGCAACCACCAGCATCATGCAGACCGCGAGACCGTCTGCGCGGAGCGCGACACCTAGCGGTGGCGCCCATCCACCCAGCAGATAGACCAGCGATGCACCGGAGCCCAGCGAGGCCCGCGTGATCGCGAGCACGACACCGATGCCAAGCAGTATCGTCAGCCACGCCACCCGCTGCGCATGACGACCGCCGAGCACCAGTCCAAGCAGCACGCCAGCAAACGGCAGCAGCACCGCGAGCACGAGCAACAGGCCGCCTGGCGTGGTCAGGTTCACTGGCGCTGCGGGCGACACTCAGGCCTCGCCTTTGGCAGCTGGCTTGGCCGGCGCGGGGCCAGGGTCGTTCGAAAGCGAGCTGGAGCCGGTTTCGTCGAACTGGCGCAGCATCAAGGCCACGGCAAGCGCCGAGGCCGCGAAGGCGACCACGATGGCGGTGATCAGCAAGGCCTGCGGCACCGGATCGCCGCCCATCCCAGCTGCCGCGCCACGGCGCGCAATCACCGCGCAGACCAGGAAGACGCCGCTACCCATCAGGTTGAACGAGAGCACTTTGCGCAGCGGCTGCGGATGCACGATCAGGCCGTACAGCCCGAAGCCGACCAGCACGGCGGCGCACAGCCCGAACAAGGTCGGCGCGTTCATGGCGACGACTCCGATCGCTGGGGCGGCCCCATCAGCAGCAGGGTCAGGGTGACCGCCAGCGACGGCAGCAACGCCACCTCGATGACGATGATCAACGGCTTGGCGAGACCTTCCGGATAACCCAGGAAAGCGCCGGCCACGAACACGCCGAGGACGCCGACGAGGATGAACACGGCCGGTCCTGCGACCAGTGCCAGGCGCACCCAGCGCTGGCTCACCGCGGGCGCGTCATGCAAGCCGGACATGAGCAGCAGCAGCCACATCGCGGCAAGCACGGTACCGCCCTGAAACTTGCCGCCCGGGTAATCGGCGCCTACCCACAGGATGTAGATGCCGACCACCAGGCCGATCGGCGGCAGCACGCGTGCGAGATAGGCCAGGATGCCGTTGGGTTCGACCACCGGGGCCAGTCCCGGCCGGCCACCCCAATAGCGGTCCGAGGCCAACGACCAGATACCGATCAAGCCAAACAGCAGCACGATCGCTTCCAGCATCGTATCCATCGCGCGGAACGACATCAGCACGGCCGTGATCGGGTTGCCCACGCCGGTCGAGGCAAGGTTCTGCGCGACCTCAGGGGCCAAGCTTGGGCCCGGATCCGGCAGCAGCAGGACGCAGGCTGCGATGGCTGCGGCGACTGCGGTGGCAACGATGGCCGCCAGCACACGCGTCGCCCGACCTGGCCGTTCGGCCCGGGCGGCCGCTTCAGTCTTGCGCAGGCGGGACGTCGCGCCGATCAGCAACGCGCCAGTCAGGCCCGCACCGATGGCCGCCTCGGTCAAGGCCACGTCGACAGCCGACAGTGCCACCCATGCCAGGGTCAGCAGCAAACCGTAGGAAACAAAACCGGCAACGGCCGCGAACGTCTCGCGGGCGACGACGGTCCAGAAGGCAAGCGCAAGCAGCAGCGCGATCAGGGCGAGGTGCAGCGCGATGCTCATGGATGCGGCCCACCGCGACGCGCGGCGCGCGCGATCAACTGGGACACCGTGGCTGAGGCGAGCAGGACCAGCAGCCAGACCAGGATCATTTTCAATCCGCCAAACACACTGCTGGACTGCGGCAGCAAGCCCAGCACCACCAGCCCCAACCCGAGGTTGTCGGCCTTGGTCAGTGCATGCAGCCGGGTGAGCGTGTCCGGAAAACGCAACAGGCCGACGGTGCCGGCCAGAAAGAAAAACGCACCGGTGAGGATGGCGACGATGGTGAAGATGTCGGCGGCGATCCTCATGGCCCCTGCTCCGGGCGGTCGTCGTCCTTGGCGCCCGATTCATCGGCCTTGACGAAGGCCACCGCCGCGAATGCCGCCAGCACCGACAGCGTCAGCACCACTTCAACCACGCCTTCCGTGCCATTCGCTACACCGGCCAACAACAGCGCCGCGATGCCGCCGGTACCGAACAATTGCACGGCCATCATGCGGTCGGCATTGCTGGCGCCGCGCAGGACACAGAACAACCCCACGGCGACCATCACCACCACGAAGAACGTCATCGCGAGCAGAAAACTAGTCATGGCCGTCGCCGCCGATCAGGGCGGCGGTCAGCCGCTTTTCCTCTTCCGCCAACTGTTCGGCGACGGGCTGCCGCGTATCCAGCGCGTGATAAATGATCGCCCCCTCGACATCGCCTGCGGGCACCGAGCCCGGCAACAGGCTGGTGATCACGGCGAACTCATTGCGTGCTGGCCCTGGCGGAAAACCTACGCGGCAGACCACGAAGCCCGGCCGCAATGGCAGGCGCGGATCGAAGGCCCGGCGGGCCACATCCACGCCCGCCAGCACCGACTGCCACATGAAATGCGGCACGAAGGCCAGCAAGGCGCCAAAGCGCAGATAGCCGGCCTCGGGTGGCAGCAGCCGCAGGCTGGTCCAGGTCGCCAGCACTGCCGCGATCACGCCGACCACGAGATCCGCGAGCTTCACGCTCGGCATCAGCACCAGCCACACCAGGAAGAACAGCAGGCCGCGCTCCAGGATCGTGGGTACACGCGAATGGCTTACGGGTTCTTTGCCCTTATCGGGAACGGGCCTCATGGCGGCACCCCGTCCTGCCCACCCATGGCGACCAGGTGGACATGCAGCTTGCTCAAGCGCTCGAACAGCCGTGCCTCGGCGCGGATGGGCCACCAGTCGTAGAGAAAGATCTCCATCGGCCGCCACAGCGCCACCCAGGCGCCGATCACCACGCTTTCGTGCACCAGGGTGGCATAGCGCTCCTTGCTGAACAGGCTGACGACGGCTTCGCCGATGCCGGCGGCCACACCGACGAACACGACGCCGATCAACAGGCTGATGCGGCCCACCCGAAACAGCTTGGTCAACCGACGGCGCGTAGCCAGTGCACAATGCGCGTAATACTCATGCACCGCCTCACCCACCATCGCGGCGTCCTGCCCGCTGGCGGACGGCTTGCCTAGATGAATGACCAGCTGCAGCGACTGCGTCGCCGGCAACTCCTGCGCCCAGTCGACGATGAATGCATCCGTCTTGGGGTCCAGGTCGCGCTCGCCCAGAGGCGCCAGATCCATCGCGTCGAACAATTGCGCGAGATCCGCGACATAGAGATCGAGCACGGCAGCGCGCGCATCGTCCGTGGGTGCAGCGGAAAATCCCGTAATCGCCGTCGATGTGGATGCCAAGCTCATCGCGTCCGCCCTCCTCCATCAGGTCGAGGAATCGTTCGCCGTGCCGGATAGCGCCGGTGTTCGTTCTTCCTTGCCAAATACCACCATGTAAAGCGCCGGCAGGAAGATCAGGGTCAGCACCGTAGCCACCAGCAGGCCGCCCATGATGGCGATGGCCATCGAACCCCAGAACACCGTCGGTGCGATCGGGATCAGGCCGAACACCGTCGAGATCGAGGTCAGCATCATCGGACGCATGCGCGAGGTGCCCGACGCCACCACGGCTTCGAGCACGCCCATGCCTTCGCTGCGGTAGGTTTCGATCTGCACGATCAGGATCACACCGTTCTTGGCGATCATGCCGATCAAGGCCAGAATGCCCAGGATCGCCACGAAGCCGAGTGGCCGGTTGAAGATCAGCAAGGCCAACACCACGCCGATCATGCCCAACGGCATCACGCAGACCACCATCGCCAGCCGCCGGAAGCTCACCAGCAGCACCATCATGCTGATCAGCATGAGCAGGATCATCAGCGGCACCACGGCAAACACCGAGGCGCTCGATTCCGCGCTCTCCTCGTACAAGCCGCCGGTCTCGACCTTGTAGTCCTTCGGCAGCTTGGCGTTGAAGTCCTTGATCTTCGGCGCCAGCGTCTCGACCACCTCGTCGGGCAGCACGCCCCGCCGCACGTCCGCGCGGACGGTCAGCGTCGGCACGCGGTCACGCCGCCAGATCAGCGGGGCTTCCTGCTCTTCCGCAAACGTCGCGAACTGGTTGAGTGGCACCATGCGGCCACTCGGCGTGGGCACCTGCAGCGTACTCAGGGTGCGGATCGACTGGCGTTGCTCTTCGCTGGCGCGCGCCACCACATTGACCAGGTAGATGTCGTCGCGCACCTGGGTCACCGTGGTGCCGGTGATGGTGGCATTCATGATGGCGGCCAGCTGGGCACTGCTGACGCCGAGTTGGCGCGCCTCGTCCTGGTTGATGTGGATCTGGATCTGCCGCGCCGGCTCCATCCAGTCGAAGTTCACGTGGCGCGAACGCGGATCCGCACCCAGGATGCCGGCCAGGTCGAGCGCGATCTTGCGCACCTCGTCCTTGTCCGGACCGGAGACGCGGTACTGCAACGGCCATCCCACTGGCGGACCCAGTTCGAGCGGGGAAATGCGCGCCACGATATCGGGGAACTGCTCGGCCAGCGCCTTCTCCAGTTTCAGCTGCAGCCGATCGCGTGCCTCAAGGTTCTTGGCCACCACCACCACCTGGGCGAAGAACGGATTGGCCAGCTGCACGTTGAGCGTGAGGATGAAGCGCACGGCGCCGCGGCCCACATAGGTGCTGAAGTGGTCGACGTCGGGATCGTCCTTCAACAAGGCCTCGAAGCGCTCGGCCTCGGCCTCGGTCGCATAGATCGAGGCGTTCTGGCGCAGGGTCAGGTCGACAGTGAGTTCGGGTCGATCCGAGGCCGGGAAGAACTGCTGCGGCACGAAGCGCACCAGGAACATCGACACCACGAAGGCGGCGAGCGTGAGCCCGATGGTCAACCAGCGCGCGCGGATCGCGCCCTTCAGGAAACCACCATAGGCACTGATCAGCTTGCTCGGTTTCGCATTCGCGTCCGCCTTGGGCGCTTTCAGGATCGCCTTGCCGACCAGCGGCGCGAAGATCACCGCGCCAAGCCAGGACACGATCAGCGCGATCGCCACCACGGCGAAGATCGAGAACGTGTACTCGCCCGCAGAACTCCGGGCGAAGCCGATCGGCACGAAGCTGGAAATCGTCACCAGGGTGCCGATCAGCATCGGCGCGGCCAGCGTGCGATAGGCAAACGTGGCCGCCTGGTCCTTGCTGTCGCCGGCGGCCAGGCGGTTGATCATGGCGTCGACCGTGGTCATCGCATCGTCGACCAGCAAGGTCAGCGCAATGATCAGCGCGCCAAGCGATACCCGGTGCAGGTCGATATGCACGATGTCCATGATGGCGAACACGATCGCCAGGGTCAGCGGAATCGACAGCGCCACCACCATGCCCGGACGCACGCCCAGGCTGACGAAGCTGCACACCAGGATGATGATGATGGCCTGCCATAGCGAGGCCATGAAATCATTGATCGCCACGTCGACCGTCACCGCCTGGTCGGCCACCAGGGTCGGCTCGATGCCGTGAGGAAGGTTCGCGGTGACGTCGGCCATCACGGCCTTGATATTGCGGCCGAGCGCGAGAATGTCGCCGGCGTCGCGCATCGCGATGGCCAGGCCGATCGCCGGCTTGCCGTTGACGCGGAACATCGGCTGCGGCGGATCGGCGTAGCCGCGCCGCACCTTGGCGATGTCACCCAGCCGGATGATGCGTCCGCTCAGCACCAGATTGACGTTGGCGATGTCCTCCTCCGTATCGAAGGAACCGCTGACCCGCATGAATACCCGTTCCTGGTTGGTATGCAGCACGCCGGCCGGGCGGATCACGTTCTGCGCCTGCAAGGCCGCCACGATGCTCGGGTAGTCCAGGCGCAGGCCCGCCAGCCGCTCGGTCGAGAACTCGATGAAGATCTGCTCGTCCTGCGCGCCCAGCACCTCGATCTTGGAGACGTCCGGCACCAGCAGCAGGCGCGAGCGGATCGCTTCGACCCGGTCGCGCAATTCGCGGAAGCTGTAGCCGTCGGCAGTGAACGCGTAAATGATGCCGAAGGTGTCACCGAAGTCGTCGTTGAAGAACGGCCCGACCACCCCGGCCGGCAACGTCATCCGCATGTCACCGATGTTCTTGCGCACCTGATACCAGACGTCGGGAACCACGGCCGGCGGCGTGGACTGCTTCAGATCGACGAAGATCGTCGTCTGCCCCGCCGTCGTGTAGCTGCGCACGCGTTCGAGATGAGGCGTTTCCTGCAGTGTGCGCTCGAGTCGCTCGGTCACCTGCGAGGTCGTCTCGTCGACCGTCGCGCCAGGCCAGGCCGCCACCACCACCATGGTGCGAAACGTGAAGACCGGGTCCTCGGCACGACCCAGCTTGAGAAACGACAGCGTGCCCGCGATCACCGAAATGATCATCAGGAACACCACCAGTGAACGCTTCGAGAGCGCCCATTCCGACAGGTTCGGGCCGATCATTTTGTCGCCTCGGTCCAGCGGACCTTCTGCCCTGGCCGCAGCGCCTGTACACCGGCAGTGACAATCACATCCCCTGGTGCCAGCCCTTGCGACACCTGCACGCGCTCCGCGTCATAGGCCTGCAGCTCGACGTTGCGCTCGGACACCGTCCCGGCCTTGGTATCGACGATCCATACGGCCGGCTTGCCGCCCGGCCGAATCAGTGCGCTGGCCGGAATATCCAGCGCGGGCACCCTGTCGAGTTTCATGCGCCCCGTCACCGTGCTGCCCAGGCGCATCGCCGGCGGCGGATTGATCAGCCGGACGCGCACGGTAAAGGTGCCGGTGATCGGGTCGGCACGGGGCGACACTTCGCGCACCTTGCCGACGGCCGTTACCTTTGGATCGCCACCCAGCGCCACGAGGATTTCGGGATTCGTTGGTGCAACGTCCTTGACCGCCGCCGGCACATCGAAGACGGCGTCGACCGCGCCTTCGCGCGCCACCTGGACGATCATGCGTCCCGCGGCCACCACCTCGCCAGCTTCCGGACCACGGGCGGTCACCACACCGGCGGCGTCGGAAACGAGGTTGGTATAGCTCAGCCGGTTCTGGGCGATCTCGACCAGCGCCTGCGCCGAATCGATCTGCGACTGGGTGATCTTCTGCATCGCCTCGGCCTGCTCGAACGAGGCGCGCGACACCGCATGCTCGGCCAGCAGGTCGCGCATGCGGGCATAACTGGTGCGTGCCTCCAGTCCTTGTGCCTGGGCGGCCGCCAATTGGGCGCGCGCGGACTGCAGGTTGCTCTGCTCGTTCATCTGGTCCAGCCGCGCCAGCACCTGGCCGGGGCGAACCCGATCGCCGACATCGACGTTGCGCTCGATCAGGCGGCCGTCGATGCGGAAGGATTCATTGACTTCGGCTTGCGCCTGCAGGCGCCCGGTCAGGGAAATACTGTCGCCGACCATCTGCCGCTCGATGGTGAGGACGCGCACGGGGCGGATTTCAGCGGCCTGCTCCTCGCTGCCGCGCTGGCACGCCGACAGCAGCACGGTGGCTGCGAGCGCGCACAGCACCAGGGCCACAGGAGCATGAACAACTCGACGGATCGCGCAGTTCGCAGACACGGGCGTCTTCCTGATAGTGACTTGGTTGCCGCCTGGGGTGTTGGGGAACAAGCCGGCGGCGGCCTTGGAGCTCGGTATTTTTTTCTGACCCTCCCCATGCCGCCTGCCCCATTCGGGCCGACCGCGCGATGGCGCTTCCGTCTCGCAACGACGGAAGCGCTCCTAAGCCATCAGTAATCCACCGCGTCACGGATAATCGGGCACGTCATGCAATGACCGCCGCCGCGTCCGCGGCCCAGTTCTGCGCCAACTATCGTGATCACTTCGATACCTGCCTTGCGCAGCAAGGTGTTCGTGTAGGTGTTGCGATCGTAGGCGTAGACCACGCCCGGCGAGGCGCAGACCAGATTGGCGCCGCTGTCCCACTGCGTGCGCTCACGCTGGTAGTCGCTGCCGCCTGCCTCGATCACGCGCAGCTGCTTGAGCCCCAGCGACTCGGCCACCACGTCGACGAAGTCCTTCTTTTCCTTGTGCAGCTCGACGCCACTCGGGTGGCTGCTCGGCCGATACGAGAACGCGCGCGTCTGCGCCAGGAAGTCCGGCGCCAACAGGACGCAGTCGCGGTCCGCGAACGTGAACACCGTATCCAGATGCATGGCGGCGCGAATCTTCGGCATGGCCGCCACGATCACCCGCTCCGCGGCGCCCTTCTGGAACAGCGTGGCTGCGAGCTGACTGATGGCCTGGCGCGAGGTGCGCTCGCTCATGCCGATCAGCACGACGCCCTTGCCGATCGGCATCACGTCGCCACCTTCCAGCGTGGCCAGGCCGTGATCCTCGGTCGGGTCACCCCACCACACATTGACCTTGCCGGCGAAATCCGGGTGGAACTTGTAGATGGCGGTGGTGAGGACCGTTTCCTCGTGGCGTGCCGGCCAATACAGCGGATTCAGTGTCACGCCGCCATAGATCCAGCAGGTGGTGTCGCGCGTGTACAAGGTATTCGGCAGCGGTGGCAGCAGATACTCGGTGACGCCCGCCGCTTCCTTGACGACGGCCAGCGCCTTGCCACCCACGTCCTCTGGAAAGTCATGCGTCGACAAGCCGCCCAGCAGCGTTTCAGCCAGCTTGCGATTCTCCAGCCCTTCCAGATAGCTGCGCAGTTCATCAATGAAGCCTAGTCCCACCTGGTTGGGCACGACCTGGTTGTCGAGTATCCACTTCTTGCCTTCCGGCACCGCCACGGTTTCCGCCAGCAGGTTGTGCATCTCCAGCACTTCGATGCCGCGGTCGCGCATCTTGTTGACGAAATCGAAATGGTCGCGCTTGGCGTTGTCCACCCACAGCACGTCGTCGAACAGAAGATCGTCGCAGTTGCTCGGCGTCAGGCGCGAATGCGCCAGGCCTGGCGCGCACACCATGACCTTGCGCAACTGCCCGACCTCCGAATACACCCCGAATTCACCCGTTTTCCCACTCGTCATGATGTTCTCCGATCTCGAAGACTAATGAACGTCTAGATCTGCATGTAGCCAGTTGCGATCCAATAAATGCCAACGATCGCGCCGATCACCGCAAGGGCGAAGATGATCCAGTCCGATGTCTTGGCAAAGATGGGTTTGTTCTGTTCGCGCTGGCTCCAGAAGTACAGCGCGGTGCCTGGCGCATACAGCACGGCCGACAGGACGATGAACTTGATGCCACCGGCGTACAGCAGAAAGGCCGTGTAGATGGTGGCGAGAATCGCGATGACGAGGTCACGCCCGTGCTCCTGCGGCCGCACCTCGTAGGTTTCACGGCGCTTGGTCAGCTGCAGGCCGTAGGCCGCCACCAGCAGGAAGGGAATCAGGCTCATCGCACTGGTCAGGCTCAACATCAGCGCGAAGGCGTCACGCGACCAATAGGTGGTGATGACGATCAGTTGTACGACGATATTGGTTGCCCACAAGGCGACCATGGGCACCTTGTTCTTGTTCTCCCGGGCGAACACCGAGGGCATGTCCTTCGTCTTCGCGGCGGTAAACAGCACCTCGGCGCAGATCAGCGACCAGGCGAGATAGGCACCCAGCACCGATACCAGCAAGCCAATGCTGACGAAGACTGCGCCCCAGTGACCAACCACCGCTTCGAGTACCGCCGCCATCGAAGGCTGGCGCATGCCAGCGACATCGACCCGCTGCAGCACGGCATAAGGCAGCAGGGTCACCAGCACCATCAGCGTGGTCACGATGATGAAGCCCGTGATCGTGGCCGTACCGACGTCGGAGCGTTCCTTTGCATAGCGCGAATACACGCTGGCGCCCTCGATGCCGAGGAAGACGAAGACCGTGACCAGCATGGTCGCGCGCACCTGCTCGAAGATGCCGCCTTCCAGGCCGCCGCCATAGAAGTTCCCGCTGAACATGTTCATCCTGAAGGCGAAGATCAGGATCAAAATGAAGACAAGGATCGGAATGACCTTGGCCACGGTGACGACGCTGTTGATGAATGCCGCTTGCTGGACGCCCCTCAGTATCATGAAATGGAACAGCCAGATGCCGATCGATGCGACCACGATGGCGGTTACCGTGTTGCCCTCGCCAAAGACCGGGAAGAAGGCGCCAAGGGTCGACTTGATCAGCACCCAGTACGACACGTTGCCGATGCAGCTGCCGATCCAGTAACCAAAAGCCGAAAGAAAACCCGGATAGTCGCCAAAGCCGGCCTTGGCATAGGCATAGACGCCAGCGTCGAGATCGGGCTTGCGCTCGGCCAGCGACTGGAACACCCGCGCCAGCATGTACATGCCGGTGCCGGCGATCAGCCAGGCGATGACGGCACCGAGGGGGCCAGTGGCGTTGGCGAAGGTACGCGGCAGCGAAAAGATACCCGCGCCAACCATGCCACCCACCACCATCGCGGTGAGTTGCATCCGCGACATTTTCTTTTCGGTCGTAGCCATGCCTGCTCCCTATCTAGTCATGTAGATCGGAATTCCAGATATGCGCCGGAAATTTGGCCCGTTTGACCACAGGCAGGCATGCGAGCGGCCTGTCGTTTCATCACCCCACGCAGGGATGGTAAGTAAAGTAGCCAGTAATACATATCAGTAAAAATACTGGTCGGAGACGAAGAAAACGTTGTCGCGAGACGCCGAAGAATCGCTCCTCCTGCACGGCAAAATAAATCGCGATAGCGAGAAAGCGAGTGTCACGGCACGTACACAATCGAAATGCCCGCAGCCGAAACCATCACTGATCCTGCACAATCGAAGTCCTCACGCTCTCTTCATGTATCGAGCCGCTAAAACCACCGATCATGAGTTGCCACTCATGCGCGGCAAGCAGGGCGTGGATGGCCGGGGAATTCGCAACGAGTAATGGCGACTATTTTCGGCGGACTCGATGGAATCAGTCACCGACCTTATACGCGCCAAATAATTCATTCATTCGACAGATCACAGCATCAACGACCGAGCATCGTTAATCGATATCAAAATCGGATAAAGCCATGCATGGATTGACTTCCACTCGCACCGTTTTCCGCGCTCGCCCGCGCCCGAAATGGTCGGTCGCATTCATGCTTTTCATTGCCGGCCTGGTATCGCAGCCGATCGACGCCGCCTTCGCCGGCGGAACCGCCGCCACGGCGAGCCCCACGGCGAGCGCTGAACTCGACCACGCGCAACAACTGTTGCGCGATGGCAAGTACGCCGAAGCGTACGACCTGCTTTCGCCCATGGCCGAGGCCAGGCGTGGCGACCCCGCCTTCGACTACGTGCTCGGTCGCGCCGCCCTAGGCGCAGGCCACGCCGAACAGGCGAAGGAGTTGTTTCAGGCCAGCCTCGCGGCACAGCCTGACTCGCCGCGCGCGCATCTCGCACTAGGCCGCGCGTACTACGCACTCGGTCGCTACGCCGAGGCAAAGATCGAATTCGAGACGGTGCTGCGTTTCGACAATCTGCCACCGGATTTGCTGAGCCAGGTCAGGATCTACAACGACGCTGCCACGCAGTCCGTCGAGGGAGGCAGGCGCCTGACGAGTTTCGGCTATGCGGAAACCGGCATCGGCGTCTACGACGTGCATGACACCATCGGGACGCAGACATTTGGCGGCAGTGATCGCAAGGATACGTTCTACAATCTTCGCGTTGGCGGCGGACTCAACTACGAACTCGACAACGGCTACGCGCTCAGTGGCACGCTGGACTATCGCTTCCGCTACTTCGACAACAACGACAGCCGGGACAACTCCGATCTGCGCTGGAACATGGCGGGCAGCCGCTCGTTCGGCGACAACAACCTGGCGGTGGGCTTCAGGGGCCGCGTCAGCTATCGCGGCAACGGCAATTATCGTAACGATGCCGGTATTTATGGCGACTACAGCCATCGTCTCGATGCCGCCAATCAGCTCAGCTTCGAACTGCTCTACTCCCGACGCTGGTTTCCGGGCGAGCCGGTCGTCACCTGGACCCGCACGACCGCCCAGGGCACGGCCGGCTGGATCCATTCATTCATGGATGGCCGAGCCAGTCTCACCGTCGACGGACGCTTCGGCCGCTATGTCTCGACGACGCTGCCGGATGGCAACTCCGATCTGTACGGTGCGTCGGCGACACTGGATTTCGCATTCACTGACACGGTGGACTGGGGCATTTATTACTGGTGGGAGCACAATGCCTACGACATGGAGGCGCTGCATTTTCACCCTGAAGCGCTCGACGGCGTCATCCTGGCGCAGCGTAACGACAACCTGCACGAGGCGGGCACCTATTTGACCTGGGAGTTCGCGCCAACCTGGAGCTTGCGGCCTTCGATACTGTGGCTGCACGACAAGAGCAATGCCGACATCGGCTTCAATTACAGCTCGACCGAGATCTTCGTCAACGTGCGAAAGAGTTTCTGATGCATCCGGCGGCTCCTTCGCCACCAAGCTACCGGCGGCCAGATGATGCCGCCCACCTAGCGTGACAGCGAACCTGTTCTTAACCGCTCCACGCAGTCAGTCCAGGCCCCCATGAACGCCGCAACCCCAACACCTCGCACGCCCAGGCCGCCTTCCTATCTGGATGCCGTCGTCCCGCTGTTGGCGCTGGTCGGCCTGGTGGGCGCATCCGTCGCGCTCTTCGGCCTCAAGGCGGTCGACGGCCCACTGCAGGTCGCGATCATCCTCAGCACGATGGTCGCCATCCTGATCATCTTCAAGAACGGTCACACGTGGGAGGAAGTTCAGGAGTCCGGCCGCAAGGGCATCGCCACCGTGGTGGGCGCCATCTTCATCCTGCTTGCCGTCGGCGCCTTGATCGGCACCTGGAACATGTCCGGCACCATTCCCACCCTGGTCTACTACGGCATCAAGCTGATCACGCCGGCGTGGTTCTACCCGATCGCCTTCCTGGTGTGCGCTGCCACCTCCCTCAGCATCGGCAGCTCGTGGACCACGGCCGGCACCCTGGGCGTTGGCCTCGTCGGGCTGGCCAATATGATCGGCCTGTCACCCGCCATCACGGCGGGCGCGATCATTTCCGGCGCCTATGTCGGCGACAAGGTCTCACCGCTCTCGGAGAGCACCGTGCTCGCGGCGCAATTGGCCGGCGTGGATCTCTATGTGCATATCCGCTCGCAGGTGTGGACCACGATACCCGCCGGCTTGCTTGCCCTGGTCGCATTTGCGGTGCTCGGTCTCAATCGGGGTGGAGGCTTCAACAGCGCGTTCACCGAAGGGGAACTGGCCAGGCTCGACGCCCTGTTCAACATTACCCCCTGGAACCTCATCCCCCTGCTGTTCCTGCTGGGCTTGTCGATACGCAAGGTGCCCGCATCACTGGCCATCATGGGCGCCGCCTTGCTGGCCGGCGTCATGGCCGCCTTCATGCAGCCACAGGCGATTGCGCGCTTCATTGCCGAGCCGGACACGCCCGCGCCGATCGCCGCGATCAAGGGCATCTGGCTGGCCATGGCCAACGGTTTCGAGGCGAATTCCGGCATCCCGCAGGTGGACGCACTGCTTTCGCGTGGTGGCATGGACAGCATGCTGCTGACCATCTGGCTGATCATCGGCGCCGTCACCTTCGGCATCCTCGTGGACGATTTCGGCATGCTCGGCAAGCTGGTCACGCCCGTGCTGCTGCGCGCCAGGACCATAGGCCGGCTATTCATTACCGTCGTCGCCACCGCCATCGGGCTCAACATCGTCGCCGGCGACCAATACATCGCGCTGCTGCTGCCAAGCCGGTTGTTCAAGGCCGAGTTCGCCAAGCGCGGACTGGCGCCGGAAAACCTGTCGCGCTCGGTAGGCGATGCCGGCATCGTCACCTCGCCCCTGGTGCCATGGAATTCCTGCGGTGCGTACATGGCGGCGGTACTGGGCGTATCCACCTTGGCCTACATGCCGTTTGCGATCTTCAATATCGCCGCACCGATCTGCACCTTGCTGCTCGGCATCACCGGATTCAAGGTCCGCCACATCCCGATCGAGCCGGCCGCTGCGGCGCCCGGCGTTCACGCCGACGACACACCGAAAGCGAGGGAATAGCTCCGCGAGTTGCCGCGGGGTACGAGACCCTGAAAGGACATCGTGTCATGCCAGGTCCGATGATTGCCTACTGCGGTCCCGCCGCCGTCCCGAGCGACCTGTGGGCGCGCTGGAATACCGACCCCGTAGTCATCACTGCCCTGGCGATGCTGGCGTTGTACATGGCGCGTGGTCGTTCGGCCAATGCGCGGGCAGGCTGGGGCGCGATCGCGCTGATGCTGTTCATCTTTGTCTCGCCACTGTGCGCGCTGTCATCGGCCCTGTTCTCGGCGCGCGTGCTGCATCACATGCTTCTGGTGGCCGGCGTGGCGCCGTTGCTGGCGCGCGCGTTTCCACAGCGACACACGAATCCCCTGCCGCTTGCCGTGCTGGTCGCGGTGCATGCCGTCATCCTGTGGTTGTGGCACGCACCGGGGCCGTATACCTGGGGCCTGGCCAGCGTGCCGGCGTATTGGCTGATGCAACTGTCCATGTTGGGCAGCGCGTGGCTGATGTGGCGCGCGATTCTGGCGCCGTCGCTGCCGACCGGGCCGGCCCTGCTGGCGCTCGCCACCACGATCGGACAGATGGGCCTGCTCGGCGCGATCATCGTGTTCGCACGCCAGCCGCTTTACCTGGTGCACCTGACCAGCACGGCGGCCTGGGGCCTGTCGCCTGTCGCCGACCAGCAACTGGCCGGACTGCTGATGTGGGTACCGGCGATGCTGCCTTATTTAGGCGTGGGCCTGTGGCTCGCCTGGTCCAGCTTGCGGCCCAGCGAGTCCGCCTTATGACCACCGCGCTGAAGTTCATCCATCTGGCAACGATTGCCTTGTGGTCGGGAGGCCTGCTCGCCCTGCCGTTTTTGTTCTGGCAGCGCCGCCTGCTTAAGCCAGGGGACGACCTCGAGCAGTTGCATCGAGTCACCCGGCTGGTCTTCGTCGAACTGACTTCACCCGCCGCCTTCATCGCGATCGCCAGCGGCACCGCGCTGATCTTCCTGCAACGCACGTTTCAGGAATGGTTCTCGCTGAAGATGGTGCTGGTGGGGATCATGGCCATGCTGCACGTCGCCGCCGGTCTGGTGATGCACCAGCTGTTCCTGCCGAACGGACGCTTCAGCCGGCTTGCCTACCTCAGCTTGTCCAGCGCCTACCTGCTGGTGATTGCAGGCATTCTCTGGGTCGTGCTGGCCAAGCCGCAGATCGATGCGAACCAGATCGCCGCGCATTTGTTCGAGCCCGGCGGACTGGCCCGCTGGCTGCATCAGTCCTTCGGCGAAACCAAGATGCCGACGCCATGATCGAACACCAGTTTGCCTCCGTGCCAGCCGGCGAAGCCGACCATCACCGTGGCGATGGCCGAGACGACCAGGCCATGTGGCAGCACATCGGCCGGATTGACCAGGCGGATGCCCCAATTGGCGCCGGCGATGCCGACCAGAGTCATGGCGGCCACGGCGTGCGACCAACTCGCTTCCAGCATGCGGATGCCGCGCACCAGCAACAACTCGCCGGTGCCGACAATGCTGGCGGCCACGCCACTCCAGAACGCCATGCCCGCGGACCACAGCCCTGCGCGCACCCAGAATGCGTCACCCGACCACCAATAAAGGATGTCGATGCCGAACGTCGCCACCACGAACGCGACGGGGAAATGCACCATCATCACGTGGATTGGGTGCCCGACCAGGGCCACCGCGGAGCCCATGTCCAGCCGCTTCATTTCCAGCAGGACCTGACTCCTGGGCTGGCCTGCGGAATCGCCGTGCTTCGCCATGGCCATCGTCCTCTGCGCCGGGTCAATCATTGGTTTTCGCAGCATCGTCGTCTTCCCGGCGTGATGGTCGTGGCGGGACTCATGGCTGCGCTCTGCGGCTGCAGCGGTCCGCTGTCGACGCTCGACCCCAGCGGGCCCTCCGCGGCGTCGATCGCCTTGCTGTGGTGGGTGATGCTGGCCGGTGCCGGCGTACTGTTCGCCCTGGTCTTGACACTGTTTCTGCTGGTGGTGCTTCGTCCTGGATGGGGTTCACGGCTGCCGTCTTCGCGCTGGATCGTGCTGGGTGGCCTGGCCCTGCCCGCAGTCATCCTGCTCCCGCTGATCTGCTACGGACTGCTGGCCGGCGAGCGGCTGCTGCCACTACCCGGGCACTCGCCGCCGCGGATCGAGGCGGTGGCCAGGCAATGGGTCTGGACCTTCCGCTATCCCGACCGGGGCAACGTGGCGACCACCAACGTGCTGCACCTGCCTGCGGGCACACCCGTCGACATCGACGTCAGCAGCGAGGACGTGATCCACGCCTTCTGGGTGCCGCGGCTCGCCGGCAAGATCGACGCCGTGCCCGGTCAGGTGAACCACCTGCGCATCCAGGCGGATACGCCCGGTCGCTACGAGGGCCAATGCAACGAGTTCTGCGGCGTCGGCCACGCCAGGATGCACTTCGTCGTCATCGTCGATCGTCCCGCAGACTACCCCGCCGCGCTCGCTGCCGCGGCTGCCACCACCAAGGCGGAACCATGAGCGCTAGCGTCGAACAGCCACCCCAGGGTGCACCGGCACTGCGGCTGCACCGCCAACTGGTGAAGATCTGGGCCACCGGCCCGGGGTGGCAACGACTGGCCGCCGTCAATCATTCGGTGATCGGCTTGCGCATGGTGATCACGTCGTTCGTGTTCTTCGCCATTGGCGGCATCCTGGGCATGCTGACGCGCGTGCAGCTGGCGACGCCGAATGGCGACTTCATGGACGCCGAGACCTACAACCAGGTCTTCACCATGCACGGCTCCATGATGCTGTTCCTGTTCGCCATTCCGATGGTGGAAAGCTTTGCCGTCTACCTGACGCCGAAGATCCTCGGCACGCGCGATTTCGCCTTTCCACGGCTCACCGCCTACGGCTACTGGTGCTACCTGCTCGGGGGCACCATCCTGACGGTCTCGTTGATTGCGCGGGTGGCGCCGGACAGCGGCTGGTTCATGTATACGCCGCTCAGCTCCAACGTCTACACGCCGGGCGTCAACGCCGATGTCTGGCTGCTCGGCGTCACCTTCGTCGAGATCTCGGCGCTATCGCTGGCCATGGAGATCGTCGTCTCGGTGCTGAAGATGCGTGCGCCCGGCATGTCGCTGGATCGCATGCCGATCTTCGGCTGGTACATCCTGGTGACCGCCATGATGATGATCGTGGCGTTTCCGCCACTGATCCTCGGCTCGATCCTGCTGGAGATCGAACGCGCCTTCGGCCTGCCGTTCTTCGATCCAACCCGCGGCGGCAGCGCCCTGCTATGGCAGCACCTGTTCTGGCTGTTCGGCCATCCTGACGTCTACATCATCTTCCTGCCCATGGCGGGCGCGTTGTCGACCATGATCCCGGTCTTCGCCAACCGCCCCCTGGTCGGCTATCGGGCCATCGTCGTCGCGATCATCGCGCTGGCCTTCCTCAGCTTTGGCATCTGGGTGCACCACATGTTCACGGTAGGCATACCGCATCTCGCGCTGGCATTTTTCTCGGCCGGCTCGGCGATCGTGGCGGTGCCGACGGCGGTGCAGTTCTTTGCCTGGCTCGCCACGCTGGCCCATGGCAAGCCCCGCTGGGACCTGCCGATGCTGTACATCTTCGGCTTCTTTTTCGTCTTCACCGCAGGCGGACTGACTGGCGTCATGCTCGCCATCGTCCCGTTCGACTGGCAGGCGCACGACACGTATTTCATCGTGGCGCATATGCACTATGTGGTGGCCGGTGCGCTCGCCTTCCCCATGATGGCCGGGTTCTATTACTGGTTGCCGTTGCTGACCGGGCGTACGGCCGCCTATCGACTCGCGGTGCCTGCGTTCTGGCTGATCTTCATCGGCTTCAACCTGACCTTCTTCATGATGCATCTCACCGGCCTGCTCGGCATGCCGCGGCGCGTGTTCACGTATAACGGCGACGAAGGCTGGGACTGGCTGAATCTGCTGTCCTCGGTGGGCAGCTTCGTGATGACGATCGGCTTCGGCATGGCGGTGATCGACATCATCGTGCAGTTGCGCTTCGGACGCCGCGTGCGACGCAACCCGTGGAATGCAACGACCCTGGAATGGGCGATGCCGATGCCGCCGGCACCTTATGCGTTTGCGTCGATTCCCCGCCTTGGCCCCGGCAAGGAGCAAGCCGCTCCGGGCCAGCTCGCGCTGTCGCTGGCGCGTGGCGAAGGCTATCTCGGCTTCGCCCGCAACGGCTGGCAGGAGACACTCGGCGTACATATGACGTCAGGCGAACCGGACCAGGTGATCGTGCTGCCGCAGCCCACCTACCTGCCACTGGTGACTGCACTGTTCACCGGCGCCGCGGTGCTGGCAATGCTCTTCAAGCTGTATCTGCTGTCGCTCGCGATGGCCTTGGTGACCATCGGACTGTTCGTGCTTGCCGGCCAGCGTGCTGGCCTCGGGCGTGACTATGGCCCGCTGCCCATCGGCCACGGTGCCAGTGTGCCGCCACACACCGAAGTCGCCAGTGCGCCGCCATGGCTGGCGCTGATCTGTGTCCTGGTCGCCGACGGCACGCTGTTCACCTCACTGGTCTTCGGCACGTTTTATCTGTGGATCGCCGCGCCGCACTGGCCGGCCAATCTCGCGCCCGAAGCCAGCCGCGTGCTTGCCCTCGGTGTGATCGTCGCCTTGGTCATCGCCGCCGTGGCGGCTCGCGGCTCACTCCGCGCGACGTCCGCCGGCGCCAGGGCCCAGGGTTGGATTGGCCTGGCCGTGATCGCACTGCTGGCGGCCATCGCGGCAGCCGTGGGGCTGATCGGCAGCGTCACGCCCCATCCGCATCAACACGCACTCGGTGCCACGGCCGCGGCGCTGATCGGCTTTGTCGCCTTGCACGCCGGCATCGGACTGCTCTTTCTGATCAGCAACCTCCTGCGCATCCATGCGGGCTTCATTTCGCCACGGCGCCTGACCGATCTGCGCCTGAGCCGCCTGTGGCTCGACTACACGACCGTGACCGGCATCATCGCGCTCGGTCTGGTGCTCGCGCTGCCCGCGCTGGTCGCCACCTTGGGAGCCCGGCCATGAACGGGCGTGCCGTGCCGCCACGGCGACTCTGGCTGCTGGCAGCGGGCTTCCTGGTGTGGTGCAGCGCGCTGGTCGTGCTCTACGCCTTGCACGCCATCGGCTGCGCGTTCGGTTGGCAGGCGGGGGCGCTACGCTGGAGCCTCGCCATCGTGCTGTTCGTGCACCTGATCGTCATTGCCTGGATGTGGCGCCACCTGGCCACGGCCCGCCCCGAACCCAAACTCGGCCAGGCGGCGGTCTTTCTGCAGACGGTCGTGGTGTGGACCTTGATCGCCGCCCTGGTAGCCACCGTCATCACGTTCGCACCTTCACTCGTGCTCAAGACCTGCATCTGATCCCTGAGTCAGCGCCGAGGAGATGACATCGATGCAGGCACGCGATCTCCTACACAAGGCCCTCTGGTCGGCGATCTACCTGTTGTTCATCCTCGCGCCGCTGTTCGCCTTGTTGACCCGCGCACTGCCGCCCACCCGGGGCTTCGGCACCGAGTTCTCGATCGCGCTCGGCTATTCTGGGCTGGCCATCATGGGCTTGCAGTTCGGACTCACCGCGCGCTTTCGCTATGTAACCGAGCCCTGGGGCGAAGACGTCATTTACCACTTTCATCGTCGCGTATCGCTCATCGCCGTGAGTCTGGTGATGGCGCATCCGCTCATTCTCCTGGCGGCCGGATCGGAGTCGATGGTGCTCCCCGCTTCCATCCCCGAACTTCCACTGGGTGCGGTCTTTGCCGGACTGTCGATCGGCTCGCTGATCCTGCTGGTGGTGATGGCGCTGTGGCGCACCCGGCTGAAGATCAGCTACGAAACCTGGCATCTCACCCACATCGTGCTCGCGCTGACGGCGGTGACCGCCGGCATGGCGCATATGGTGGCCTGGGGCTATTACCTGGTCGATCCGTGGAAGCGCACGCTGTGGATGGGCATGGCGACCTTCTGGATTGCGCTACTGCTCTACGTGCGCATCATCAAACCCCTGTTCATGCTGCGCCGGCCATACCGCATCGCCGAGGTGCGACCGGAACGAGGCGATACGACGACCCTGGTCATGCGCCCTGATGGCCATGCCGGCTTTCGCTTTCGTCCCGGCCAGTTCGGCTGGCTCACGCTATGGGGCAGCCCGTTCAAGATCACTGGCCACCCATTCTCGTTCTCGTCGAGTGCCGAAGTCAGCGACGGGCGCGTCGAGATGTCGATTCGCAAGCTGGGTGACTTCACCAGCGCCGTGCCGAGGGTGACGGTCGGGCAACGCGTCTACCTCGACGGGCCTTATGGCGCCTTCACCATCGGCAACCCGGCCGACATGCACGTGCTGATCGCGGGTGGCATCGGCATCACGCCGATGATGAGCATGATCCGCACCTTGGCCGACCGTGGAGACCGGCGCCCACTGGTCCTGCTGTACGGCAGCAAGGACTGGGAGTCGATCAGCTTTCGCGAGGAACTGGAAACAATGAAGTTACGTCTCGACCTGACTGTCGTCCACGTGCTCTCGCAGCCACCCGACGGCTGGACCGGCGAAAGCGGTTACATCAATGCCGAGCTGTTCAAGCGCCACTTGCCGCCCGGCTACGCCGATCACGAGTACTTCATTTGCGGACCGAACGTGATGATGGATGCGATCGAACAGGCCCTCGGCGAGATGAAGGTGCCGCTCGCCAAGTACCACTCGGAGCGCTACAGCTTCGTCTAGGAGGTTCTCATGCGCCGCTTGTTTGCCGACCGGCTCGTCGTCGCCACCGGCGTCATCGTCGTGCTGCTGGCCTTCGTGTTTGCCTTCGTGCGGGTAAGCACCTAGCAACGGCTTTCATTTCGTGAGCTTGGCGTGCGCATCCAGCCACGGTGCCAACGACACCTGCCAGATGTTGTATTTGCCGTTGTCCCAATCGGCGCGCACCGCACCCGGCGGCATCTCGCTAAGCCGATCGCTGGCGAAATACAGCGTGCGACGGTCGGGACTCAGGCGCGCCTCCGCATCGGAGCCGGCGCTGTTCACCACATCGCCAAGATGGATGGGCGTGCCCCAATGGCCGTCATCGCGGAACACGATGAACAGGTCGATCTGGCGCGCCGGCACGCGATTGGAGCCGAACACCAGGAACGACTCATCCGGCGCGACCGCCGGGTCGACGTCGGTGGTGGTGCCATCGCTGAATGGCAACGGCTGCGGCTCCTGGTAAGCACCATGCACATAGGCAGCACGATAGAGCTGGAAGTGCCTGGGATCCTGCGCCGGATGCATGAAATACAGTGCTCCATCCGCTGCCACGCTGGGTGCGAAGGTTGAGTCGCTGCGATTGACCTGGTCCGACAAGCGCACAGGCGTACTCCAGCCATCACCCTGGCGCGTCACCATCCACAGATTGCCTCCGGCTGCGGGGAAGCTGCGCCCCATGAAGAAGCCATCCAGCGGCTTGCCACCTGGCGTCTTTGGTCGATTGGAGATAAACACCAGGGTGTGTCCATCCGGCGACATGGTCGGCTCCATATCGCTCCACTGCCCGGAGAACGGCGCCGTCGATGGCTGCGACCACTGGCCTTGTTCCAGGTGACTGACCAGGATGCTCGAGTGCGGTCCATCGCTGCGCGAGAAGTACACCGTTGAGCCATCGGGCGTAAAGGCCGGCGCGCTGTCGTGCAAAGGCCCGGAAATCACGCCGGGAGCGAAGACGCTGGGTGTTGCATCGGCGGCCGAGGCCGGCACGACACTCAAGACAAGCAAGCCAAGGAACGCGTAGCGGAGCATGAAGTGTCCTTGCTAGGTAGGCTGGGAGCGCGGCACCACGGAACGATCGAGCACGCATGCGTATCGCTGCCGGCAAAGCATACCGGCTGGATTCACCAGGAAACCCGGACCCTGTCGTTGGTCACGGAATCCCGGACTCGAGGTACGCAGGCTGATACCCCTGCCCCTTCACTGTTCGAAGACGAGCACACGTCGATCTTTCACCCTGGCATCGCCGGGCGCGTGGCTCGGCATCGACCATCCGCAACAACCCGGCAACTCCGCCCTCGTCAACGGAGGTCCCCATGAAATACCGCCTGCTACTTCTTCCGCTCGCGCTTGCCGCCTGTTCGCAATCACCACAATCGACGGCCCCCGCGTCTTCGACGACCACGGCCAGCGCGGCCACGGCCGCCGCGAAACCACCGGCCGCAACAACGGCGCCAGCACCGGCCGCAACGACGGCAGCGACGACCGATACCAGCCCGCTCGGCCGCTATCACTGGCAGCTGAATGACGCCACCGACAGCAGCGGCAAGCGCATCGATGCGCTGTTCGTCCGTCCCGACAAGCCGGTGCAGCTGGACTTCAACACTGGTCGCGTCAACGTCATCAACAGCTGCAATGTCATGGGCGGCGGCTACCACGTCGACAACGGGCGCCTGCAGATCGGCCCGATGATGCAGAGCAGGATGGCCTGCGTCGAACCTGCCCTTGCCGCGCTTGACGGCGCCATCAGCCAGCGCCTCCAGGGCAGCTTGAAACTAAGCCTGCAAGGCGAAGGAGCCGCACCCCGCCTGCAATTGGTCACCGACAGCGGCGATACCTTGAGCTTCACTGGCGTGCCGACGGCCGAGACGCGCTTTGGCGGTCCGGGCGAAACGGCCTTCCTTGAAGTCGCCGCGCAAACCGTGCCATGCAGCGGTACCGTGCCGGCCAACCATCCTGTACTGGCCAATCATCCCGTGCTCGGCGCCCAACAATGCCTGCAAGTACGCGATCGCTTTTTCGATGAGCACGGCCTCGCGACCGGCACGCCAGGCGAATGGCACCCGCTGAATCAGGAGATCGAGGGTTACACCCATGAGCCTGGTATTCGCAACGTGCTGCGCGTGAAGCGTTTTACGCTGAACAACGCGCCCGCCAATGCACCGACGTCCGCTTATGTGCTGGATCTGGTCGTGGAGTCGGAAAAGGTCGCGCAGTGACGGGCTCACCCCGCCTGTCGCTTCAGCTGGCAGGCGGGGTGAAAGGCGTCGCCATTGCCATGCTCAGATCGACACCTGCCGGCCTATATCCACCACCTGCCCTGGCGGCACCTGCAGGTAGTCGGTCAGGCGCGTGCTATTGCGCAACAGCACGCTGAACAGCGACACGATCCAGCGCGGCAGGCCGCGGCCATCCGTGCGCGGCACGATTTTCTCCATACCGGTGAAATACGTGAGTTCGTGCGTATCCATGGAGCACCCACTGGCAACGATTTGCGACATCAAGGACGGCAGGTCGGGTTTTTGCATGAAGCCGTAGCTCGCCGTGATCGACCAGAAATTCGGAGCCAGCTCCTCCATGGTCAGGCGATCTTTCGCCACGATGTAAGGCGTCGACGCGACATCCAGGGTCACGGCCAGCACTCGCTCATGCAAGGCATGGGTGTGCTTGACGTACCAGATCATGACCGGAGGCGTCGTGGCCCGCGCACGCGTCAGGAACACCGCCGTACCTGGCACGCGACATATCCCGGACTCCGCCATCTCACTGAGGAACGCATCGATGGGCACGGGATTCTCGCCAAGCCGGTTGGCCACGGCCTTGATGCCCTTGTGCCACACGAACATGATGAGATAGACCATGGCCGCAAGCAGCAAGGGCACATAGCCGCCTTCCAGTAGCTTCATCATGTTCGACGAGAAGAAGGCCGCATCGACCACGAAGAACAGGCCGGCCACCGCAGCACTCGCGGCGAGGTTCCACTTCCAGATTTCGCGCATGGCAATGAACAATAGCCCGGTGGTCATCAACATCGTGGCCGACACGGCGATACCGTAGGCGCCGGCGAGGTTGTCCGACTTGCGAAACGCCAGCGCCAGGCCAATGGTCACCAGCATCAGGATCCAGTTGACGCCACCCACGTAGATCTGCCCGTAGCCCTCACCCGAGGTCTGGCGAATTCGCAGGCGCGGCATCCAGCCAAGCTGGATCGCCTGTCGCGTCATCGAAAACGCACCGGTGATGATCGACTGGCTGGCAATGATGGTGGCGATGGTCGCCAGGATGATCAGCGGCAGCGTCAAGGATGGCGGGCACAGGTGATAGAAAATATTCCCCTCCGTCGGCGCACCTTCCAGCACGATCGCGCCCTGCCCCGCGTAATTCAGCACCAGGCTGGGAAACACCAGCGCCGACCACGCCAGCTTGATCGGACCCGCGCCAAAGTGGCCCATATCGGCGTACAAGGCTTCCGCACCCGTCACGCACAGGAACACACCACCCAGCACCAGAAATGCGCCGCTGCCACCGTGCACCAGGTAGGCAAGCGCGTAATACGGGTTGAGCGCCCACAGGATCCCCGGGTGCCGCACGATACCCCACACGCCAAGCACGGCCATGGTCAGGAACCAGATCGCCATGATGGGACCGAACGCACGCCCGATTTTCGCGGTTCCCATGGGCTGCAGTGCAAACAGCCCCAGCAGGATCACCGCGGTTAGCGGCAACACATACGGTTGCAAGGATGGCGCCGCAATATTCAGGCCTTCCAGGGCCGACAACACCGAGATCGCCGGTGTGATTGCCCCATCGCCATAAATCAACGCGGCGCCAAACAGCCCAACGGCTACGATCGCCGGGCGCTTGTGCCGTTTCACGCCAAGCAAGGCCATCAAGGCGAGAATGCCGCCCTCCCCATCGTTGTCGATGCGCATGGCGAAGCCCGCGTACTTCACCGTGGTGACGATGATCAGTGTCCAGACCAGTAGCGAAATCACCCCGAAGATGGTTTGCGCGGAGTGACTGCCGGTCAAATCCAGCACCGTCTTGAAGGTGTAAAGCGGACTCGTGCCGATGTCACCGAAGACCACGCCCAGCGCCCCGACACCAGCGACCAGGGTCGAGGGTTTCTTCCAGGGGCTCGATGTGGGTTCCTGGCTCACGGGTGCACCTGATCGACGCCAAACGAATAAGCCGGCAGCGTACTACCCCTAGGTGACAGTCATTAAGAGCGGAACAAAGAAACGCCGGGCCTGCGCGCTTTCGCAAGAAATAACACTGCAGCTATTCGCGATAATGACCATCCCTCAAGCGATGGCGCGCTTCAAGCGCGCACGCCGGAGCTCGCACACGCACGCCCGCGCAAAAAATCTGGCCCGACTATTCGATGCCTCGCAGCCATCGATTGGGATGGCACGCAGCCAAAGGCCGCCTTACGGCGGCCTTTGTCGTCAGGACAAATGTCGCACCAGCGATTCCATAGGCAGGTGCAAGACGAACGACTACTCAGCCACTGGTATTGCCAGTGTCGCTCGCTGCAGGTGCGCTCTCTGCGTTGCCGTTGAAATCAACGACCAGTGCCGCACGACGATTGGGCAATCCTTTTTCGCCATACGCTCCGGCTATGACTTGTCGATTCTTCGCCTGGCCATAGCTCACGGCCCGAACCTGGCTGTCGGCAAGCCCGCCTGTCTGCACCAGATAATTGCGCACTGCCTGCGCACGCCGCATGCCCAGCCGGTAGTTGTGACCTGCGGAGCCGGAGGGGTCGGTGAAACCTTCGACCGTAATCAGAGCATTGGAGTGGTGCTCTTTCATTACTTTCGCATACTCATCGAGCAGCGCCTTGTCCTGGTCGCGCAAGTCCGCCTTGTCGGTGTCGAAAAGCGCGATCGTGTCAACGCGAATACGACCCTGCATCTCGGCGATCGCCGCATCGTATTTGGCGAAGCGCTGCTGCATCTCCTGCTTGATCGCGTCGATTTCCTGCTGCTGCCTTTGATCGTTGTTCCGCAATTCCGTAATGGCGGAGTCGAAATCTGCCTTCTTGACGAAATCCGAGCAGCCGCCGAGCGCCATAACGCATACACACACGAACCCATAACCGATTCGAGAGCTCACGCGTACCATGATCGATCTCCTCTTCTTGGGCGGCATGCTCACGGGCATGCCGATATCAGGAGCGCGCAAGGTGGCTCTGGAAGCAACATCCACTGCACGCGCTATGCCTCTACAACGCTGCGACGCTCGCGAAGCGCGGCCCGCCGGGAACATGCAACAAATCGCAACGATCTGAACCACCCCCTGGGCCGCACGAATTTGCGACGCTCACGAAGCGTGACTCGTCGGGAACGCGTCGAGCGAAACATGCGCTATGAGACGGCAAGCTGGCGTGAATATGCGGGCTGTCTGGCGGAGGACGGATATCCGCCCTGGGGGCCGCGTAAATGCACCATTTCTGAACTATCTGCTCAGGCCCCGGCCGTGGTCGCGCGCGCCCCAAGCCCGAATCGTCACAGGCCGCGGACTGGAAACCATGTGTGAGGAAACATGAACGTCGCGGCTTGGCCGTGGCGCGCCGCTCCGCCAGCCAGCACTCGCCGGGACTGGCTCGATCACCGGGGGACCTAGGTATACGGCAACGTTGGGCGCGGACGTCTGCTCGTTCGCAGCGCGCCGGCAGTGCGGTCGACAAGCCCGCAATCTTGGATCGTGCCTTGGCCAGGCCCGACGTTCTGGCCATGGGCCTGCACATCACAAAAGACTGCGCTGATGACGCGCTACGATTCGCCCACCATGGGCTGTTGATCGGTCCGTTCATGGCATGGCGAGGAACGCATGAGGAAGTGTCATCCCACCTTGGCCGGTCAGTTGATCTGCATGGCTCTCTGCGCGTTTTCGTTGCCTGCGGCGATGGCATCCTCCGATGAGTCGCCCGCCGGCACGGGAGCGCGCTGTTTTGGTGGCGCGCATTCGGCCAGCACGGTGATAACGGAGCTGGCGGGCGTTCCGGCCATGATTCGAATTCCCGTCAAGGTGAGCCGCCCACCGATCGTCTTGTGGCACGGCTTCGGCTCACCGGATAGCGAACAGGCGCTGATGGCCGCCCTTCCCCTGGATGAGGTGCCGGCAATCAAGGTTTACCTGGGGCTACCGTTGTTCGGGCAGCGCGCTCCCGCGGGAGGCAAGCTCGAGCTCGTCCGCCGCCAGCAGCAGGACGTGGGCCTGCTGGTGTTCAAGCCGATTGTGATGGGCGCCGTCGATGAGTTGCCTGCGGTGGTGCGGGAGCTTGAGCAGCGTGGCTGCATGAGGGCGGGCGAGCGCATCGGGTTGTTTGGATTTTCCGCTGGCGGAGCCGCGCTCTTGCTGTCGCTTGCCGAGCACCGCGTGCCGATTGGTTCGGCGGTGGTGCTCAATCCATCGACGGGATTGAGTGCTTCTGTCGAAGCGTTTGAGCATGCCACCGGGCAGCATTACGCATGGGGCGCGGAAAGTCGCGCACTGGCTGCGCGCTCCGATGTGGCGGGGCGCACCGCCGATATCGCCAGCAGCATCCCGCCTCCGGCCCTGCTGATCCTTCAGGGCAGCGAGGATGACGTCATCTCGCAACAAGGGCTGCGCGAGCTGCAAGACGCGCTAAGGCGTAGCTACGCACAGGCGCATGCGGCGGAGCGATTCCAGGACAGCGTCGTGGCCGACATGCCCCATCAATGGGCCAATCAACCCGCGCAAGCCGAGGTACGTCGCCAGGTTGCCGCCTGGTTTGAGCGTTACCCATAACGCCGTCGCCAATCCATACAAGAAGAGCCCCGGTTCACACCGGGGCTCCTGTACCTGCACACGACTCGTCTGGCCTAGAACTCCTGGGTGAAGCGCAGGCCAAACGTCCGCGGCTGCGTCATGACCGTATAGACCTGTCCGTTGGGATAGGCCGGCACCACGTTGTGTGCCGCGCACACCGCTTCCGCGCACTCGGCAAAACGGTAGAGCTGGCCACGCTTGTCGAACACGTTGGTGACATAGAAGTCCAGCGAACGTCCGTTCTTCTTGATCCCCGCCGAAAGGTCCGCCGTCGTGTAGGCCGGCATTTCGCCCAGCAGCCCGCGCTCGTACAGACGCAGATCCGACTGCCGCGCGCCGACATGCACGACTGCCGCCTGCACATAGGCATCCTTGCCGCCGATGTCCCACGAATAGCGCGCCGTGAGATTGCCCTTGAAGCGTGGCGTCACCGGCAGCTGCGTGCCCGAGGGCGCCTGCGGCCCGGTGACGGCTTCGCCGGTGAGCGGGTTGATGGTGCCTGCCGGACAATAGGTGATCGGGTGGCCATTGGTATCAGTAAAGCCGCAGTAGTTCTCGGTGAGTTTGGCGTTGTACAAGGCGAAGCCTGCGCTGAGTTGCAGGTTGTACGTCGCCGCCCAGTTCAGATCCGATTCCAGGCCGTCAATCTGGGCCTGGCCGGCGTTCTTGATTTCGGTGAGTCCGTTCGCGCCGAGAATGCTGAACTGGAAGTCCTTCCACTTCTCGCGGAACACCGCCCCGTTCCACGACAGCCGGTTGTCGAGCCAGGTGGTCTTCCAGCCGAGCTCGTAGTTGGTGAGCCAGTCCGACTGGTACGGCGGCAGGCTGCCGCGGCGGTTGATGCCGCCGGGACGGAAGCCCTCGGACCAGGTGGCATAGATCATCTTGTCGGAGGTGATCTGCCAGGTCAGGTTGGCCTTGCCGAGCGAACCGTTTTCCTTGGTCTGCTTGGCAAAGTCCATGCACGGCGCGCCGCGATACGGCGTCGGCGAAATGCAGCCCGCCTCGCCGTAGGTGGAGTCGGGTGCGTATCCGGCGCTGAAGCCGTAGAAGCCGCCCAGGCTGTTGTCGGTATGAAAATAGCGCCCGCCAACCGTGCCGGTGAGGGTGTCGGGGATGAAGTCGTACGACACCTCGCCGAAGATTGCTTCGTCCTGGTCGATGCGGCGCTGCTCGGTCAACCACAAGGTGTCGGGCCAGCCCGTCACCGAGAGGCTGTCGGCGAAGCCATTGATCATGTAGCGCTGCTGGATGTCGTGCACCTGCTTTTGCCAGAAGATGCCACCCACCACGCGCAGGCGATCGTCCTTCGGCGAGGCGATGCGCAGTTCATGGCTCTGCATGGTGTAGCGGTCTTTGCTCTGGATGAACTGCGACGGATTGATCAGGTTGCCGGCATTGTCGCGAATATAGGCGCCGTAGCCGGCCAGCGTGTCGTACCAGAACGAGTAGTCGCTGTAGTCGCTTTCTTCCTCCTGATTGCGCCTGAGGTGCGCGTAGGCATAGGTCAGGTCGAAATTGCCGATCTTGCCCTCCACCGTCAGCGCCGCCTGGACCCAACGGTCGTCGGAGCGCTCCGGGTAGAAATGCGTGATGGCCAGGCTGCCGACCTGCGGATCGGACGCGACGTTGCCATTGGCGATCGTCTGTTGCCCCATCACGGTAGGACTGATCGACCAGTCATCGTTGATGCCGAACTTCAGCGCCATGCGTCCGCCGCTGATATCGACGTCGTTGTAGTTTTTCTTGGCGGCCCCGGTGCACACCAGGGTCGGGGTTTGCGCGCAACCGTTCGCATTGCTGACCGTGATGCCGGACGTTGGGAACGTGCGTGAACCCACGTCGTTGTCGATGTAGCCGGCGTCGTGCTCGTGCCAGCCGACCAGGCGGATGGCCGAGCCGGTGGAGATCGGCAGGTTGATCATGCCCTCGGCGGTATAGCCGATGCCGCCGTGGTCGACTGAATCGATGCCAGCACTGTAGCTGGCCGCGAAGCCGCTGGGATCAGGCTTGTTGGTGATGATGCGCAGCGCACCCGCTTCCGCGCTGGCGCCGTACAAGGTGCCTTGCGGACCTGCCAACGCCTCGACACGGGAGATGTCGTACATGTGGATATCGAGCGGCCCCTGGATCGTGGTGACCGGCTGCTCGTCCAGATACACGCCCACGCTCGGCTGCGAGCCGGAGTGGTTGCCGTCGCCACCACTGGCCACGCCACGCATGTAGATCAGCGCGAAGCCCGGGCCGAAGGTCTGGTAGGACACCGTCGGCAGGTATTTCACGTAGTCGTCGAAACTCTTGACGTGAAGTTCCTCCAGCCGGTCCTGGCCCAGCACGCTCATGCTGATCGGCACCTTCTGCAGATTCTCCTCGCGCTTTTGTGCGGTCACCGTCACCGCATTGAGTGTCTTCGCGCCTGCCGGCGCGGCCGGTGCCGCAGCGGGCCCCTGACTTTGGCCCTGGCCCTGGCTCTGCCCCGAGTCCTGCCCGAACGCCGGTGATGCCACGGCGATACAGATCGCCGCGGCCAGCGGCATTCGTACCAATCTCACCGGCCGCATACTTCTTGGTTGTCTGAGCCTGCCCCTGTGCATCGACTTCCTCCCCCGGAATTCTTATGACGGCGACCGTTCGGCGCCTGCTAAGTCACTTCATTCCGGCGCATCGGGATATCGCCCGAGCACCGGCCCCAATGCCTCCACCAATGGCCCCAACCACGCTTCGTAGTGCCGCCAGTGGTCCACCCCCTCGCGGTAAATCGGTCTGCGCACCTGTTCCGAACTCGCCGTGCGCACCGGACGCGCGTTCTCGAAGAAACGCAGGCACGATGGCTCGAACGGCAGACCGCAATAGTCGAGGAGACGCCGAACCTCTCCTTCGGTGTCCTCGACCATATGCTCGTAGATGACGCGGTGGATGCGCCCCGGCAGCACCTCGTCAAAATGGCTCATCAGCGCAACGTAGTCGCGGTAGTAGCGCCCCAGGTCTTGCTGGCTGTAGCTGAAGCTCTGACCCCTGGCGAAGTGCTGCTTGAAACCGGAAAAGCAGCAGGCCAATGGATGCCGACGGGCGTCGATGATCTTCGCGTTCGGCAGGATCAGATGGATCAGGCCGAGATGCATGAAGTTGTTCGGCATCTTGTCGATGAAGAACGGCGATGGGGTCTTGCGCTGGATGCTCGTATGGGCGAGGTAACGTTCGCCCAGTTCGCTCAGCGCGTCCCCTTCGAGGGCCGCCAGCGCCTCGTGGTAGGGCATGACGCTGGTGGCGTCGCCCTGTGCGCGCAAGGTACGCGTGATCGAGGTGATTTCCGGCAGTTCCATCGTGCCTTCCACCTGGCTGTGGCTGGACAGGATCTGCTCGATCAGGGTCGAGCCCGCGCGTGGCAGGCCGACGATGAAGATCGGGTCGGGCGCGTGGCAACCCGCGCCCGCGCGGGCGCCGAAGTACTCGCGGGTATAGCGTTCGCGGATATGGCGCACGCGCGCGCTGGTTTCGTCGGCGCTGTAGTGCAGCTGGGCGCGCCGGATCGCATTGCCTTGCGCGTAATGCTGGAATGAAGGCGCGTACTCGCCGACATCCTCCAGAGCCTTGCCAATGGCAAATTCCAGATGCAGTCGATCGTCATCGCCAAGATCGGTGCGTACCAGTTGCGCGCGCATGGCCGCAACATCATCGGCGCTGAAGCGAAAGGTCTTGAGGTTGGCCAGGCTCCACCACACCTCGCCGAAGGACGGCTCCAGCTCCAGGCTGTGCCGATAGGCGGCGATCGCACGGTCGCCACGACCCGTCGTCTTCAGCGCGTGCCCATAGCTCATCCACACCTTCGGGTTGCCCGGATGCTGCTCCAGCAACTCGGCATAGATGTCGATGGCGGGCGCGTAATCGCCAATCCGACACAACACCGCTGCCTTGAGGTTGCGATAACCGGGGTGGTCTGGCTCCACCGCGAGCAATCGTTCAATCTCGGCCAACGCCCGCTCGGACTGGTTGCTACGGTGCAATACCAGCGCGTAGTTCTGGCGCGCAGCATGGAAGCCGGGCGCCAGCTCCAGGCATTGCGCGAGCAGGCTCACGGCATCCTCGGTGCGTCCCTGGCGCGCAGCGAGCTCGGCGAACATGCGCATGGCGGCCACGTCGGTGGGCGCCTGGCGCAGATGTTCGCGTAGCAAGGCCTCGGCCTCGGGGATACGGTTTTCGACCAGGGCGGTCGCGGCGGCAAGCAGGCCCGGATCGCGGGTGGAGTGACGGATATGCTGCGCATAAGCGGCATCGGCGGCATCGTGTTCGCCTGCTGCCATCAGCTGATCGCCAAGTTCGCGCCACGCTTGCGGCAGCTCGGGTTTCAAGGCCACCGCCTTGCGCAGCGCGGCGATCGCTGCCTGTCCCTGTCCGGTACGGCCCAGCGCGATGCCCACATCGAGATGGACCAGCGCCCAGCTCGGTTGTGCCTGCGCCAGCGGCACAAGGATCGCGATCGCGCCCGGTAGATCGCCCTGCTCCGCCCGTGCCAGTGCCGACACGCGCAAGGCCACGGGGTGACCGGCGACGATCTTGAGGATTTCCGCCGCCTGCTCGCCCGCCAACACCGGATCCCGCGCCAGCAGGCGCTCCGCATGGGCCAGCGCCTGCTCCAGCGTACCGGTCGCGTGTTCGTTCATCGTGCGTAGACCGCGCAGCGTTCGGCACGTCGATCCGGACGGCATGCGGTGTGCTTGGCTTGGGGCATCGTGCAGTGCATGGGGCGACGCAACTCCTCAAAGGTCCTTGAGCAACCGGTAATTGAATTCCAGCGACTGGTCATAGGCATCGACCAGGATGCGCTCGTCCTGGCCATGCGAACGGTCGTCGTCCACGTCATAGGGAAGCCCGTTGAACACATACGAAGGCATGCCGGCCGCGCGCAGGAACACGCTGTCGGATGCGCCGGCGGCCATATAGGGCGACACCGGAATCGGCCCCCACAGGCTCTTGGCCGTGCTGGCGACCAGCGCAAACAACGCCTTGTCCACCGGGCTCGGCGGACTCGGTTTCGGTGGCGCGACACGTGCGATCTCCACGGCGGGGTCGGCGACGACGCGCTTCAGCGCGGCATCCACCTGGTCGAAGTCTTCGTCCGGCAACAGGCGACAGTTGATCGTGGCCTGCGCCATCTGCGGCAAAGCATTCTCGGCATGCCCACCCTTCAGCAAGGTCGGTACGCAGGTGCTGCGCAGCTGTGAATTGTTGTACGCCGAGGTCGCCGCGAGCCGCGCCAGCGCCGCAGGATCGGATGGCTCATGCGCCACCGCGCGCATGTCGGCCGCCATCTGGCCGCTATAGAACGCCGCCAGGCCCGCGTAGTAGCCGCGCGTCGCCGCATTGGTGCGCAAGGGGAACTGCAACGCCGACAGCCGATCCAGCGCCTTGGCCAGCCGATAGATGGCGTTGTCGGCCGTCGGCAGCGAACTATGGCCGCCAGGATTGTGTACGGTGAGCGTATAGCTGAGGAACACCTTTTCCGCGGTTTCCACCGACAGCACGGCAGGCTTGCCGGCGCGGATCTCGGGCCCGCCGCCGTCGACATTGATCGAATACGCCGAGCGGATCAGCTCCGGGCGATGCGCGAGCAACCATTCCACGCCATTGGAGACACCATCTTCCTCGCCGGCGGTCAGCGCGAGAATGTAGTCACCCTTGGGCTTGACGCCTTCGCGATGCAAGCGCAACAGCGCACTCACCAGGCCTGCGCCGCCACCCTTGATGTCCATGGTGCCGCGACCGTAGAAGTAACCGTCGCGTTCGGTCAGGGTGAATGGGTCGACGTGCCAGTCCTCGCGACGCGCCTCGACTACATCCAGATGCGCCAACAGCAGCACCGGCTCGCGTTCGCCGCGACCATGCAGCCGCACCACCAGGTTGCGCCGTTTCGGATCGTCACCGACCACCTGCACGTCGGCCGGCGCAAAGCCTGCAGCGACGAAACGCTGCGCCAGCTTTTCCGCGACGACCGTGGTGCTGCCATGTTCCGATGTCGAATCGATGGCAATCATTTCGCTCAACAGCTCGCGGCCGAGCGCGTTCTGGCTGCTGGCCGCGTCCTGCTCGGCGTGCGAAGCCAACGGCAGCAGCGCGGCCAGGGCGGTGACGAGACGGAAATTCGCGATGCGTTTCATGCCTGCTCCAAAGCCAGCGCCAAACCTTGTCCGACGCCCACACAAAGACTCACCAGCGCACGCCGCTGGCCGTGCCGACGCAGCGCAAACGCCGCGGTCATGGCCAGGCGGGCGCCGCTCGCACCAAGCGGATGGCCGAGCGCGATCGCGCCGCCATTCGCATTCACGTGCTCGGCGTCGTCGGACAAGCCAAGCATCCGCGAGCAGGCCAGTACCTGCGCCGCAAACGCCTCATTGATTTCGATGCGATCGAAGTCGGACAAGCCAAGGCCGGTGCGGGCGAGCAACTTGCGCATCGCCAGGACCGGTCCGATGCCCATCACGCGTGGTGCGACGCCTGCCGAAGCCATGCCGACGATGCGCGCCAGCGGCTGCAGCTTGAATTTGCGCAGCGCGACTTCCGATGCCAGCAACACGGCGCCGGCGCCGTCGTTGAGCCCTGAGGCATTCCCCGCCGTAATGCTGGCGTGCGTGCCGAGCAGGGGCTTCAGCATGGACAGCTGCGCGATCGAGGTATTGGGGCGCAGATGCTCGTCCGCCTCGACGGTGACCGTCTGCTGGCCTTGCTGCGCTGCGACGGCGGTGATTTCCTCGGCCAGCCAGCCTTGCCGCTGTGCATGCGCAGCCCGCTGTTGGCTGCGCCATGCATAGGCATCCTGGTCCGCACGATCGATCCCATGTTCGCGCGCAAGGTTCTCCGCCGTCTGCGTCATCGATTCGATACCGTAGCTCGCCTGCATCCGCGGATTGACCAGCCGCCATCCCAGCGTGGTGTCCTCCAGTTGCTGATCGCGCGTGTACGCGCCCATCGCCTTGGCCATCACGTACGGCGCACGCGACATGCTCTCGACGCCACCAGCGATAATCAGCTCCGCCTCGCCGCAGGCGATCGCGCGCGCGCCCTGGCCGATCGCTTCCAGGCCCGAGGCGCAGAGGCGATTGACGGTAACCGCAGGAATGCTCTCCGGCAGCCCGGACAGCAGCACCGCCATGCGTGCCACGTTGCGGTTGTCCTCGCCCGACTGATTGGCGCAGCCGAGCATCACTTCGTCCAGCGCCGCCCAGTCCAGGCCCGGGTGACGCTTCATCAGTGCGGTGATCGGCAGTGCTGCCAGATCGTCGGCGCGCACGCCAGCCAACGCGCCAGCATGGCGGCCGAACGGTGTGCGTGTGGCGTCGACGACGTAGGCGCTACTCATAGACTCCTTGCATCGCCATGTGTGGTTGCCAGCCACCACGCTGGATCGTGTGTTCGATCGAGCGTTGCGCATCCTGCAGCGCCGGCAAGATCAGCTTGACTGCGCGCGCAGGCGCATCGTCGCTATAGGGCATGCCGACGTTCAATGCGGCGACGATGCGGCCGTCGCCGGCGCGGATCGGCACGGCGATCGAAAACAGCCCGACTTCAAGCTCGCGCGACGCAACTGCGTAGCCCTGCTCACGCACGCGCCTTACCTCAGCCTTGAGTGCGGTCGCCGTGCGTAACGTGAACGGGGTGAGGTGGCGAAACTTCTGGCCACGCAGCCAGCCGGCCAGCTCCGCATCGGAGAGGCCGGACAGCATCGCGCGCCCCAACGACGTCGCGAAAGCCGGCAGGCGTGCGCCCACGCCAAGTGCGACGCTCATCACGCGACGCACCGGCACGCGCAGCACATAGACGACGTCGCTGCCGTCCAGCACGGCCATCGAACAGGACTCGCCCACACGCTCCGACAGCAAGGCCATGCTCTGCTGCGCCAGTTCGGTCAGGTCCAGCGAACTGAGATAGCTGTAGCCAAGCTCCAGCACCCGGGGCGTGAGATAGAAGCTGCGGCCGTGGCTGCCGACGTAACCCAGATGCTGGAACGTCAACAGCAGACGCCGCGTCACCGCACGCGACAGGCCGGTGCGTTCGGCGACCTGCGAAAGGCTGGGATTGGCCAGTTGACGGTCAAAGGCGCGCAGCACCTGAAGTCCGCGCGCCAGCGATTGCACATAGTCTGCACTGTCTTCGAAGGGGTTCGATTGCATACGCCACGAAGGTCCATTGACAGATCGAGCGTAGAAGGATTCCAATGAGTTCGCAATACGAATTATTGTTCGGTAATCGAACAAGGTCGATCCGGGGGGAGAGGCTTGGCACACGAAGGCGATAGCGTCCTGCATAGCTGGTGCGTGCAGTCCGAATGGCGAGCGCCGACGGTCGTCGGCGGCAGCGGCGCATTCCTTGAGTTGGCCGACGGCCGTCGCATTCTCGATATGAGCAGCCTGGCCGAGTGCAGCAATCTCGGCCACCAGCATCCCGCCGTGGTGGAGGCGATCCGCCGCCAGGCCGAGCAGCTGTGCTTCGTCACTTCGGCCTGGGGTGCCGAACCACGCGCAGCGCTGGCCACCGCCTTGCTGGAAAAGGCCGGCTACGAAGGCGGCCGTGTGTTCTTTACCCTGGCCGGTGCGGACGCCAACGAGAACGCGCTGAAATTTGCGCGCCAGGCCAGCCGCAAGCCGCGCGGCCACATCATCACGCGCGACCGCTCCTATCACGGCGCCAGTTACGCCTGCATGGCCTTGTCCGGCGATGCGCGCACGCGCGACCAGGTCGACCCGCAAGCACTCGGCGTGCTCCACGTGCCGCCGCCTTATGCTTATCAAGGAGCCTTTGGCAGCCACGACGGGGCGATCTGCGGCGAACGTGCGGTGGTGGCGATCGCCGAGACCATCGATCGACTCGGCGCAGACACCGTCGCCGCCGTAATGATGGAGCCGAACGCCGGCACCAATGGCATTGTCGCCCCGGACAACTACTGGCCGAACCTGCGCCAGGCGACCCGTTCGCGTGGGGTCTACCTGATCGCCGACGAAGTCATGAGCGGCTTCGGCCGCTGCGGCGAGTGGTTTGCCTGGCAACGTTATGGCGATATCGGCAAGCCCGACCTGATGACCTTGGCGAAAGGCCTCACCGGCGCCCATCTACCGCTCGGTGCGGTCGTGCTGTCGGCGGAAATCGCCGCGCGCCTGCAGCACGACATGCTTTATACCGGCCTCACCTATTGCGGACACCCCTTGTCCTGCGCCGCCGGCCTGGCGGCGCTGCAAGCCTACGAGGATGAAGACCTGATCGTCCGCTCGCGCACGCTGGGCGCGCGAATGTTCGCCGAGTTGAAGACCATGCAGTCCCGTCATCCGGTCATCGGCGATGTGCGTGGTGGGCACGGCCTGTTCGCGGTGATCGAGCTGGTCGCCGACCGCGTCACCCGCGAACCTCTAACAGCGTGGCCGACGATGCCGGCCGAGCTCAACGCCATGCTCGAAACAGCGATGGCCGAAGGCGTGTCGTTCGCCTGCCGCGGCAACCTGATCCTGCTGGCGCCGCCCCTGGTCATCGACGAGCACGCGCTGGCCGACGCGCTGGCCCTGCTCGACCGTCTGTTGACGCGCTTCTTTCCTGCACAGGCCTGAGGAATCGACGATGAGCTTTCGCCTCACCTACGCCACCATGTACAACCCGCCCGAGGCGATGCACGAGCGCTTCGATGCCGCCATGGCTCGCGTCGAGGCCACCCTCGGTGGCAGCCATCCCTTGTTCGTCAACGGCGCCGACTGCTACACCGCGGAATACGCCGATCGCCGCGCACCGTTCGACAGCGATCTGCGACTGGGCGAGTTCGCCCTGGCCTCGCTGGTCGATGCCGACGAAGCCATGGCCGCCGCGCAGGCGGCCTTCCCCGCCTGGCGCGCCACGCCGGTGGCTGAGCGCGCACGGATGGTGCGGCGCGTTGGCGACCTGATGGAACAGCGGGTGTATGAGATCGCCGCTGCGCTCACGCTCGAAGTCGGCAAGAACCGCATGGAAGCACTCGGCGAGACGCAGGAGACGGTCGACTTCTTCCATCACTACGCCAACGATTTCGAAAACCACGCCGGCTATACCAACCCGCTTCCGGACGATCCCATCGAAGGGATCGCTTCGCACAATGCCAGTGTGATGCGGCCGTACGGCGTGTGGGTGGTGATCGCACCCTTCAACTTCCCGCTCGCCCTGGCAGGCGGCCCCGCCGCCGCCGCCCTGGTCACCGGCAATACCGTGGTGCTCAAGGGCGCCAGCGATACGCCCTGGGCCGGTCGCCTGCTTGCCGATTGCATCCGCGACGCCGGCCTGCCGCCCGGTGTGTTCAATTACCTGTCCGGCTCAGGGCGCGATATTGGCGAAGCGCTGGTGCAGCATCCGCACACCGCAGGCATCACCTTTACCGGTTCGGTGCCGGTGGGCCGGCAGCTCATGCAGCACATGGTAAGTGGCGCGTATCCGCGCCCTTGCATTGCCGAGATGGGCGGCAAGAACCCGTGCATCGTCACCGCCCGCGCCGACCTGGAGCGCGCCGCCGCCGGCATCGTGCGATCCGCCTATGGCATGAGCGGACAAAAGTGCTCTGCACTCTCGCGGGTGTACGTGCATGAAAGCATCGCCGACGCGTTGATCGAACGGCTGCAGGCGCAGATCGCCGCCATCCGCATCGGTGATCCACGCCGACGCGAGCATTGGCTGGGACCGGTCGTCAACGCTGCCGCCTACGCCAACTACCAGCGCTACGCCGACGACCTGCGCGCCGCGGGGGCGCGTGTGATCAGCGGTGGGGCGCAGCTTGGCACGGCCAGCGATGGCGCCCCGGCGCTCGCTCGCGGCTACTACGTCGAACCGCTGCTGGCCGAGGCATCGCTGACGCATCCCTTGTGGCGACAGGAGATGTTCCTGCCGATCCTGATGCTGCACCGCTGTGGCGATCGCGACGAGGCCATGCGGCTGGCGAACGATACCTCGATGGGGCTCACTGCCGGATTCTTCGGCGCGGCGGATGAAGTGGCCTGGTTCCACGACCACATCGAAGCCGGCGTGACCTACGCCAATCGCCAGCAAGGCGCCACCACCGGGGCATGGCCTGGCTACCAGCCATTTGGCGGCTGGAAGGGCTCCGGTTCCACCGGCAAGGCCATCGCCTCGTTCTATTACCTCGCGCAATACCTGCGCGAGCAGTCGCGCACCGTGGTGGAGTGAACGCCTTTTGATCTCGTGCAGTCGTGTACCGCTCGACCGTTCCCCGCTCGCCCTCGTCCCGCGCGCCTGCCGCTGGCGGCGCGCCCTTCGTGCAGACCATCCAGAGGCTCTCGCATGTTCTTCTCGCTAGCCGATGCGATCCACGACTACATCACCGATGGCGCCAGCGTGGCCCTGGAAGGCTTCACGCATCTGATTCCATTCGCCGCCGGCCACGAGATCATTCGCCAGCGCAAACGCGGGCTGCACCTGATACGCATGACCCCGGACCTGGTCTATGACCAGATGATCGGCATGGGCTGCGCACGCAAGCTCACGTTTTCCTGGGGCGGCAATCCCGGCGTGGGCTCGCTGCATCGCCTGCGCGACGCGGTGGAACACCAGTGGCCGAACCCGCTGGAACTGGACGAACACAGCCACGCGGGCATGGCCGCCGCCTTCTGCGCGGGTGCGGCGCGGCTGCCGTTCGGCACGCTACGCGGCTATGCCGGCACCGACCTGCCGGCGCGCAATCCGAATATCCGCAGCGTCACCTGCCCCTTCACCGGCGAGTCGCTGGCCGCGGTACCGGCGATCAATCCCGACGTCACCATTCTGCACGCGCAGCGCGCCGACCGTGAGGGCAATGTCGCCATCGAGGGCATCCTCGGCGCAGCCCGTGAAGCGGCGTTGGCGGCACATACCCTGATCGTCACCGTCGAGGAGCTGGTCGAGGAGCTGCCGCCGGCGATGAACGCCATCGTCCTGCCGCACTGGATCGTCACCGCGGTCGTGCATTGCCCGGGCGGCGCGTATCCGTCCTATGCGCGGGGGCACTACACCCGCGACAACAGTTTTTATCAACGCTGGGACACGGTCGCGCGCGAGCGCGACGACTTCCTTGCCTGGATGGAGCAGCATGTGCTTCGCACGAGTGATCACCGGGCGTTTCTCACCGGCCTGACCCGGGCCGATGGATGAGCGGATGTTCGCGCAATGAATGGATGACCGTTGCTGCCGCGCGCCTGCTGCGTGACAAGAGCGTGTGCTTCGTCGGCATTGGCCTGCCGAGCGCCGCGTGCAACCTCGCGCGCCTCACCCACGCGCCGGGCCTCGTGCTGATCTATGAATCAGGCACCATCGGTACACGGCCGCAGGTATTGCCGCTGTCCATCGGCGACGGCGAGCTGGCCGAGACGGCCGCCTACGTGGTGCCGCTGCCCGAGGTCTTCAGCTATTACCTGCAGGCGGGCCGCGTCGACATTGGTTTCCTCGGTGCAGCGCAGATCGATCGCTATGGCAACCTCAACAGCACCGTGATCGGCCCTTACGATCTGCCAACAACACGTCTACCGGGTGCCGGCGGCGCGCCGGAAATCGCCTTGCATGCCAGGCAGGTGTTCGTGATGGCCAAGGCGTCGAAACGGAGCTTCGTCGAGCGCCTGGATTTCTGCACCAGCGCGGGCTACCTCGATGGCTACGGCGCGCGAGCACGTGGTGGTGCGCCCGGCGGCGGGCCGCGTGCCGTCATCACCGACTTCGGCATGTTGGCGCCGCATCCGCAAACCGACGAGCTGCAACTGGTGGCCCTGTTCGCGGATGCCAGTGTCGAGGAGGCGTGCGCCGCGGTCGGCTGGCCACTCGCCCTGGCTGACGCCATCGACACGATCGCCCCGCCCACGCCGCACGAACTCGACACCTTGCGGGCGCTCTTTGCCCGCACCCGTGAAGCGCACGCCTGCCCTGTCCACCTGCCGCTAGCTCCCGAAGGACTGCCGTGAACACCAGCGCTCCCAACCCCAAGCACAGCCGGACCGCCCTGCCCGGCCCGAAGGCGCGCGACATGCTCGCCCGCGACGCCGAGGTGATCTCGCCCTCGTATCCGCGCGACTATCCCTTTGTGATGTCACATGGCCGCGGTACCGAAGTGTGGGACGTCGACGGCAATCGCTTCCTCGATTTCGCGGCCGGCATCGCGGTGTGCGCCACCGGTCACGCGCATCCGCAGGTGGTGGCCGCGGTGAAGGCGGCAGCCGATCGCTTCCTGCACATCTCCAGCGACTACTGGCATGAAGAAATGACGGGCCTGGGCGAGCGGCTCGCACGCCTGAACCCGATGACCACGCTCGCTGGCGAGCCGGCGATGAGCTTCCTGTGCCAGTCCGGCACCGAGGCGGTCGAGGGCGCGCTTAAGCTGGCGCGCTACGTCACCCGGCGGCCGCGTTATCTCGGTTTCCTGGGCGGTTTTCATGGCCGCACCATGGGCTCGCTGTCGTTCACTTCGAGCAAATACACGCAGCAGCTCGGCTTTGCGCCGACCATGCCCGGCGTGACCCACGTGCCGTTTCCGAACCCGTACCGGCCGCTGTTTGCCGGCGCCGACCAGGGCAAGGCCGTGCTCGACTACATCCGCATGTTGTTCGAGCGCAGCGTACCCGCCGCCGAGGTCGCGGCAATCCTGGTCGAACCCATCCAGGGCGAAGGTGGTTATCTCGTGCCTCCGGACGGTTTTCTGGCCGGGCTGCGCACGCTGTGCGACCAGCACGGCATCCTGCTGATCTTCGACGAAGTGCAGTCGGGCGTGGGGCGCACCGGCAAGCTGTTCGCGAGCGAACACTGGGGCGTCGCCCCCGACATCATGACGCTGGCGAAAGGCCTGGGTTCGGGCCTACCGATCGGGGCGGTGGTGGCGAAGAAATCGCTGATGTCGCAATGGAAGCGTGGCGCCCACGGCAATACCTACGGCGGCAACCCGCTGGCCTGCGCCGCCGCCAATGCTACGCTCGATCTCGTGGCCGGTGGCTACGCCGACAACGCTGCCAGCGTCGGCGAATACTTCATGGCGCGCCTGCGCGAGCTGGCGCGCGACTATCCCTGCATCGGCGAAGTACGCGGCAAGGGCCTGATGATCGGCATGGAACTGGTGGAGGGCGATGGCGAGAACACGCCGGCTCGCGCGCTCTGCGACGATGTGGTCACCCGCGCGTTCCACAACGGCCTGCTGCTGCTTTCCTGTGGCAGCAGCACGGTGCGCTTCATGCCGCCGCTGAACGTCGGCACCGCCGAGGTGGACGAAGCGATGGAGCTGCTTCGCGCAAGCCTCGACCAGGCGCTTGCGGGACACTGACGGCATGCATCGTCGCCATCCGGTCGTCCTGCTGGCCCTGAGTCTTGTGGCCCTGCTTGCCAGTGCAGCATTCGCGCATGACGACGACACGCGCTTCACGGCTGCCGACATCAACCGCCTCGCCGAGATCGGCGAGCCGGCGCTGTCGCGTGACGGCCAGCTCATCGTCTATACCGTCACCACCGCCAACCCGGACCGCGATCAACCGCAATCGGACCTGTGGCGCGTGCGCTACGACGGCACGGCGCGCACCCAGCTCACCCGCACGCCCGACAGCAACGAGTCGCGGCCGCAGTGGTCGGCGGACGGCAGGTTCATTGCCTTCCTGTCCGATCGCAAGGGGGACGACGACGCCAGTGATGACGACACCAAGGCGCAGGTATGGATGATGCCTGCCGACGGTGGCGAGGCGCGCCGGCTTACCCACCTCCCCAGCGGCGTGGAAGACTTCGTGCTGGCGCCGGACGGCAGGCAGCTCGCGGTGATTGCGTTCGACCCGGAGCGCCCAGCCGAGGCGAAGAAGCCGAAGAACCCGCCGCCAATCGTCACCGACCGCTTCCAGTTCAAGGACGACGACGACGGCTGGCTCGACCACCGCCACAAGCACCTCTACGTCGTCGACATCGACAGCGGCAAGGCCAGCCTGCTTACTGCGGGCAAGCATGATGAACAATTGCCGGCGTGGTCGCCCGACGGCAAGCTGATCGCCTATGTCACCAAGCGCGGTGACGATCCCGATCGTCATCTGAACTTCGACATCTATGTGATCGCGCCGCAGGCCGGTGCCAAGGAACGCCAACTCACCACGTTCCCGGGTTCCGACCTCGATCCCTACTGGGAAACGCGTCCGGCATGGAGCCCTGACAGCAGCCACATCGCCTACCTGCAAAGCGACGAAGACCACTGGATCTACTACGCCCCATGGCAGCTGGCGGTGATCGACGTGGCCACCGGCAAGGCCAGCTTGCCGGCGCCGATCGACCGCTGCTTTACCAAGCCGCGCTGGTCGCCGGATGGGCGCAGCGTGTACGCCCTGGTCGAACAGGCCGAAGCCACCCACCTGTCGCGCATCGAACTCGCCAGTGGCAAGCTCACCGAGCTGACCCATGGCGAGCGCTTCGATACCGATCTCGACGTGTCCAGCAACGGCCGCATCGTGGTGCTTGGCGGCGACGACACCCACCCCTACGAGTTGGCCGCGGTGGAACGCGACGGGCTGCGCACACTCAGTGATCACAACGACTGGTTGCGCGGCAAGCAGCTCGCCAGCGCCGAGACCTTGCATCTCAAGAGCGCCGACGGCACCGCGCTCGACGCCCTGCTGATCAAGCCGCTCGACTATGTGCCTGGCCAGCGCTATCCCACCATCGTGCGCGTGCACGGCGGCCCGGTATACCAGTTCAGCCACGAGTTCATGCCCGACTGGCAGGTCTACGCCGCCAACGGCTATGCCGTGCTCGCGGTGAATCCGCGCGGCAGCTCCGGCCGTGGCTTTGCGTTTGCCAAGGCGATTTATGCCGACTGGGGCAACAAGGACGCGCAGGACGTGCTGGCCGGCGTCGATCACGCGGTGCGTCTCGGCATTGCCGATCCGCAGCGCCTGGGCGTCGGTGGCTGGAGCTACGGCGCGATCCTCACGGATGAGCTGATCGCGCGCGACACGCGCTTCAAGGCGGCCATCGCCGGTGCGGGCTCCGGCAATATGTATGGCATGTACGGCGACGACGAATACGCGCGCGAATACGAACTCGAACTCGGCACGCCATGGGACCACCGCGCCGCCTGGGATCGCGCCAGTTACCCCTTCCTGCACGCCGCGCAGATCACGACCCCCACGCTGTTCCAGTGCGGCGAGCGCGACTTCAACGTGCCCTGCATCGGCGCCGAGCAGATGTACCAGGCCTTGCGCTCGTTGCGCATTCCCACCGAACTGGTGGTCTATCCGGGCCAGCACCATGGCCTCACCGTGCCGAGTTATCTGCGCGACCGCATGGAGCGTAACCTGGCCTGGTACGACCGTTTCCTCAAGCGCGCTGGCGACGCGCCATGAACCCTGTAGTCTCCGTTGAACCGGCCTAGCGGCCGCCAGTCCCACTCGAGAGTGAAACCACGCATGCCAGCTGACACCGCCATCACGAGCCTCGATCACGCCCGCGCCCTGTCGCCGCACTATTACTTCGGCGACGCCATGCTGGCGATGGAGCAACGCGCGGTGTTCGCGCGCAGCTGGCAGCTGGTGGCGCACCAGGGGCTGCTGGCCGAGCCGGGCGATCACGTGGTCGAACACGTAGGTGGCGTGCCGGTGCTGCTGGTGCGCGGCCAGGACGGCGTGTTGCGCGCGTTTCCCAATGTCTGTCGCCACCGTGCCGGGCCGTTGGCCCTATGCAACGGCAAGGGCGCGCGCTCGCTGCACTGCAAGTACCACGGCTGGACCTACACGCTGGAAGGCCAGCTGCGCGTGGCGCCGGAGATGCACAGCGCCTGCGATTTCAAGGTCGAGGACATCCGCCTGCCGCCCTTGCGCGTGCACGAATGGCAAGGCCTGGTCTTCGTGGCGCTGGATCCGTCGGTGCCGCCGTTCGAAGAGGTCTACGCGGGCATCACGGAGCGCATCGCCCCGATTGACTTGTCCGCCATGCGCTACCTGCGCCGCGACAGCTACGACATCGAGTGCAACTGGAAGGTCTACATCGACAACTTCCTTGAAGGCTATCACCTCCCGCATGTGCACCCGGGCCTGTCGCGGGTGCTCGACTACCGCGCCTACGACACCGAGCTGTTCCCCTGGTACTCGCTGCAATCCTCGCCGCTGCGCAACAGTGCCGACATCTATGGCGACGGCCAGGCGTTCTATTACTTCATCTATCCCAACGTGATGCTCAACATCATGCCGGGCCGGCTGCAGACCAACCGCATCCTGCCGCTGGGACCGGGGCGCTGCCGCGTGGAATTCGACTACTACTACGCGCAGGACGATGCCGCGCAGGCGCGCATCGCGGCCGACCAGAGCTTCAGCGACGAAGTGCAGCAAGAGGACATCGATATCTGCGAGGCCGTGCAAAAGGGTTTGGCTTCCGGCTACTACGAACCGGGACGGCTGTGCCCCAGACGCGAAAGCGGCGTCTGGCATTTCCACAACCTATTGCGCACGGCCTACGCCCGTGACGCGGGAGATTCTGCATGAGGATGAAGCTGTCCAGCCTGTTCTGCGCCATCGCGGTGCTCGCGGCCCTGCCTGCTGCGGCCGAGGGCGCGCAGCGCACGGTCGTGCATGCCGGCCACCTGCTCGACGTCGACACCGGCAAGATGCTGGCCGACCAGGCCGTCACCATCCAGGCCGGTCGCGTCGTCAGCGTGCAGCCCTGGTCCGCTGCTGCCGGCAGCGGCGCGAAGGTCCTGGACTGGACTGGCTACACCGTGGTGCCGGGGCTGATGGACATGCACACCCATATCGCCGATGAGACCGAGTCTGCCGACCCCGGCGCGGCGTTGAAGAGCAACCCGGCGCGCGACGCCTTCATTGGCGCAAAGAACGCACGCGATACCTTGCGCGCCGGCTTCACCACGGTGCGCGACGTCGGCGTCTATCGCGGCTTCGCCGACATCGCGCTGCGCGATGCGATCAACGCGGGCGAGGTGCCGGGGCCGCGCATGTTCGTCGCCGGCGCGTATATCACGATCCCGGGCGGCGGTGGCGAGATCACCGGACTGCCAGCGGGCACCGAAGTGCCGATGGAGTTTCGTCGCGGCGTGTCCAAGGGCGTCGACGACGTGCGCCGGCATGTGGACATCATCCTCGACCATGGCGCCGACCTGATCAAGGTGATCGCCACCGGCGCGGTACTCACCGACGGCACCGAACCGGGGCAATCGGAGTACACCGAAGCGGAGATCCACGCCGCGGTGGAGGAAGCCGCCAAGCGTGGCAAGTTTGTGGCCGCGCACGCGCATGGCGCCGAGGGCATCAAGCGCGCGGTGCGCGCAGGCGTGCGCTCGATCGAACACGGCTCGTTGATCGACGACGAGGGTATCGCGCTGATGAAGCAGCACGGCACCTGGCTGGTCGCCGACATCTACAACGGCGACTACATCGACAGCGTCGGCCGCAGCGAGGGCTGGTCGGCCGAGAAGCTGCGCAAGAACACCGAAACCACCGAGGCCCAGCGCGAGGGCTTCCGCAAGGCCGTCAAGGCCGGCGTGCATATTGCGTTCGGCACGGATGCGGGCGTTTATCCGCATGGTGACAACGCCCGCCAGTTCGCGTACATGGTTCGTTACGGCATGACACCGCTACAGGCGATCCGTGCAGCCACCATCGATGCGGCGCGCCTCATGGGCAAGGAGAAGGAACTGGGCTCGATCGCACCCAACAAGGCCGCCGACCTGGTGGCCGTGGCCTGCGATCCGCTGCAGAACGTCGAGTGCCTGCGCCAGGTGCAGGGCGTGGTCAAGGACGGACGGCCGGTTTCCCTCGACTAACCCTTGAAGAGCGCAGACATGAGCGACGGCAACAAGATCGGTTTCTGGACCTGCACTGCCCTGGTGGTAGGCAATGTCATTGGCATGGGCATCTTCATCCTGCCCGCGTCGCTCGCTCCGTACGGCTTCAATGCGCTGATCGGCTGGGTGGTCACCCTGGCCGGCTGCCTGGTCCTGGCACGCGTGTTCGCGCATCTCTCGCACGCCTTGCCAGGCGCCGATGGTCCCTACGGCTATATCCGCAGCACCCTCGGCGAGCTGCCGGCGTATATGGCGCTGTGGGCGTACTGGGTGTCGTTGTGGCTCACCAATGCGGCGCTGGCCACCGGCGTCGTAGGCTATATCACCGTGGTGATGCCGGACCTGGGCAGGATCCAGCCGGCGCTGTTCGCCCTGGGCCTGTTGTGGTCGTTCGTGGCCGTCAACCTGCTGGGTGTGCGCACGGGCGGTGGCGTGCAAATCGTCACCACCGTGCTGAAGCTGCTGCCCATGGTCGCCATTGCGCTGCTTGGCGGCTGGATCCTGCTGATCACGCCAGCCACCTTCGTCGCCCATCCTCCTGTAACGCCGGTGACGCTGTCCGGCGTGATGGCGGCGTCGACCATAGCCCTGTACGCCATGCTCGGCATCGAATCGGCCAGCATTCCGGCGGGTCGCGTCGACAACCCGGGACGCACGATCCCTCGCGCCACCATGGCGGGAACCGTGCTGACCGCACTGGTCTATATCGTCGTCTCCACCGTGCCGATCCTGCTGATCAAGCAAACGGAGCTGGCCGACTCCGGCGCACCGTTCGCCATGCTGATGGACCGCTATGTCGGCGCCGGCGTCGGACGCTGGCTGTCGCTATTCGTGGTGGTGAGCGGGCTCGGCGCGCTCAATGGCTGGACCCTGCTGGTCGGCGAACTCACCCGGACCATGGCCGTCAACGGCGTGCTGCCCGCCGTGTTCGCGCGCAACAATCGGCACGGCGCTCCCGCTATCGCCCTGGTCGTCACCGGCGTGCTCGCGTCGATCATGATCTGGATGAGCTACAGCAACTCGCTGGTCGCCGCCTTCACCTTCCTCACCCGGGTCGTGACCGCCGCCAACCTGCCGCTGTATCTGTGCTGCTCCCTCGCGCTCGCCGTGCTGTGGCGTCGCGGCGAGGTAGCCCAGCTCAGACGCCGAGCACTGCTGGTCGCCATCACCGGTGCGCTTTATGTGGTCTTCGCCTTCATCGGCAGCGGCGAGGAACCCTTCCTGCTCGCCCTCGCCCTGATGGCCGCGGGCCTGCCGCTGTATGCCTTCATGCGCTTGCGCCGGCACGCCGTCACCCCCGTCAAGGTCTAAGGGCCGGGCCCACGTGCCCGTCCTTCCGCGTCATCACTCGGCGATGTCCCGACCTACACTCCATCGCTCTGCGCAAATCGCTTTCAGCGCGCCCCACGTACAGCCAAAGAACAGGTTCCAACCATGCGCGACCCTCGCTACGACATCCTTTTCACGCCGCTGAAGATCGGCCCGGTAACGGCCAAGAACCGCTTCTTCCAGGTACCGCATTGCAATGGCATGGGTCACGCGATGCCGCTGGCCCACGCGGCCATGCGCGAGATCAAGGCCGAGGGCGGCTGGGCGGTGATCTCGACTGAAGAGTGCGAAATCCATCCGAGCAGCGACCTCACGCCGTACGTGGAAGCGCGGCTCTGGGACGACCGCGACATCCCCGCACTGGCCCTGATGTGCGACAAGGTCCACGCCCACGGCGCGCTGGCGGCCGTGGAGCTGTCGCATAACGGCCCTACCGCTTCGAACCTGTACTCGCGCGAAGTGCTGCTGGCTCCGTCGCACCAGGTCTCGAAATACGGTTATCCCTCGCAGGCGCGTGCCATGACGCGCCATGACATCCGCGAATACCGGCGCTGGCATCGCGAGGCCGCCCTGCGCGGCAAGCGCGCGGGCATGGACATCGTCTACGTCTATGCCGCACACGACCTCTCGCTGCCGATGCATTTCCTGCAGCGTCGCCGCAACCAGCGCAGCGATGAATACGGCGGTTCGCTGGAAAATCGCGTGCGCCTGCTGCGCGAAGTGCTCGCCGACACGCGCGACGCGGTTGGCGATACCTGCGCCGTGGCCCTGCGCTTCGCCACCGATGAACTGCTCGGTCCCAGCGGCGTGGAACTCGCCGAAGCGCAGGACATCGTCGGCCTGCTGGCCGAACTGCCGGATCTTTGGGACGTCAATCTCGCCGCTTGGTACAACGACTCCGTGCCGTCGCGCTTTGCCGCCGAAGGCGCGCAGGAACCGTTCATCGACTTCGTCAAGAAAACCACCAGCAAACCCGTCGTCGGCGTCGGCCGCTTCACCTCGCCGGACACCATGGTTTCGCAGATTCGCCGTGGCGTGCTCGACATGATCGGCGCCGCGCGACCGTCAATCGCCGATCCGTTCCTGCCGCGCAAGATAGAGGAAGGCAGGATCGACGACATCCGCGAATGCATCGGCTGCAACATCTGTGTGTCGGGCGACATGACCATCTCGCCGATCCGCTGCACGCAGAACCCGACCATGGGCGAGGAATGGCGCAAGGGCTGGCACCCCGAACGCATCCAGCCTCGTCGCACGGCAAGTCGCGTGCTGGTCGTGGGCGGCGGCCCCGCCGGCCTTGAGGCCGCGCGCGCGCTTGGCCAGCGCGGCTACGAGGTCAGCCTCGCCGAGGCGCGGCGTGAACTGGGCGGCCGCGTCACCCGCGAAGCGCGCCTGCCGGGCCTGGCCGAATGGGCGCGTGTGCGTGACTGGCGCGTCGGCCAGATCGGCAAGCTCTCCAACGTCTCCCTTTATCTCGACTCCGTGCTCAGCGCACAGGACGTACTGGATTTTGGCGCCGAACATGTGGTGCTCGCCACCGGATGCCATTGGCGCCGCGACGGCTTTGGACGCAGCAACGGCCTCGGCATCGCCGAGCTTGCCGACCATCCGCGCGTGTTCACGCCCGACGACTTGCTGGATGGGCGCATGCCGAGCGGCCGCGTCGTGGTGTTCGATGACGACGGTTTCTACCACGCGAGTGTCGCCGCCGACCTGCTGCGTCAGCAGGGCTGTGAGGTCACCTACGTGACACCGGAGGACAGCGTCGCGCCCTGGAGCGTGAACACGCTGGACTATCGCCATATCCGCAAACGCATGGCCAAGCAGGGTATCGAGGTCATCGTGTCGCACAACATCGCCGACTTCACCGACACCACCCTGACCCTTGAAAACGGCTGGGACGGCCTGCGCCACGAGCGCCCCTGCGACGCCATCGTCATGGTCACCTCACGCCTGCCCGCCGACGCGCTGTACCAGGAACTCCTCCGACGCGAGGCGGACTGGTCCGATGCCGGGATCCAGTCGCTACGCTGCATTGGCGATGCCGAGGCACCCGGCCTAATCGCCCACGCGATCTACGCTGGTCATCGCTATGCGCGCGAACTGGAAGAAGCGCCAGCAGGCGAGGTTGCCTTCCAGCGCCATTTCCACACGGCAGACGCCGACGATTTGCGACGCATGCCACCGCCATGAGCTGGGGGGCTCACGTCCTCGGAGGTCGAGCGCCAGAAACTGCGTACCCGCCGCAGGGTTCAATATGTCAGCACGGACCGCGCCGCGCATGTCAGGCACAGCCGCCCCGCCTCACCCCTTTTTGTCCCTTGCATGCTTCAACCGTTCTGCCGCATCGCGAAGAAAAGGCTGAGGGTCGACGACGGTGAAAAATCCCGACTGCTGCGCAAATTCCTGGAGCAGCGGAACGTGGCCAAAACCAAAGATCACCAGGATACGGTCCGATGGCTTGGCCAGGGCCGCGAGCCGGCCGACGATGCGAAGATTGCGGCCGTACCAAAACTGCAACCAGTTTGCGCCCGGCGTCTCGTCGCCCTTGGTGATACGAAGATAGTTCAACGACTCCTTGCGAAACGCCGCGAGGAAGTCTGGCCGATTCGCTTCCCCCAGTGCGTCCACGATGGTGCCGCGCTTGAGCGCATCCATCACCACGTCGACGCGCCGCTGGTTGCGCGCATTGACCGCAACGAGTACGTCCGATTGCCCAAAGCGCTGCGCCGCAGCTTCGAAATCGTAGAGATCTTCGCTGACCGGCGGCTTGGTGGAGTTTGAGTCCACGCCCACGACGCCGCGTACACCTGCGATCCTGGCCAGCCGCATGCCAATTTGCTCGTCCTCGCTTACGGACAATGAGCGACTGCCATCGCTGTAAGCCTGGAAAAGTTCATCGAGATGCGCCTGATCAGCTTGCGGTCGCTCTACCGCGATAATCGTCGGCCGGAACTTTGCAAGTGCCTCGCTGAGCGCCTGCAGCTCTTGCTGCCGCCGTGGCGCCCGCACATCGTCCACGCTGACGTTGACCGCGTCCTTGCCTGGATTCGACAGGTGGAATACGCCGAGAAACATGATCTCTGGCGGAGACTCGGCCGCGTAAGCCAGGCTGGGCGCCAAGGCGCAGGCGATCAGCTGGAATACAACTCGCGCGACGTTTCGTAGCATGAACGGTCCCTCGCTTGAATGGGCATCTTAATGCCCTCGGCAGCGTAATTTCATGCTACGGCGATTGCCGTATCAGCAGCCTCCGCCAAACCGCGATGCCGGCACTGGCTTGCTGGCGACGCCGGGGCCCCCGGCCTGATCGCCCAGGCGATCTACGCCGGCCATCGCTATGCACGCGAGCCGGAAGAAGCACCGTCAGGTGAAGTCGCTTTCAAGCGCCGCTTCCACACCGTGGACACCGAGGACTTGCGGCGTACGCCACCGGCATGAGCTGGAACTCGGTACCCGCCGTTGCATGTCGATGATGCGTAGATGCCTCGTGCGCAGAGGCAAAGCCTGCCCGCACGAGGCACATGAGCATCAGCTTCCGAAGTCGAAACCGAGCTCCAGGTAGACCGCCCGGCCCAAGGCGCTGTAGTTACCCTCGTCATAGTACGGCCAGCTTCCGTTGGTGGTGTCGACCGGCGGACGCTTGTTGGCGATGTTGTTGGCGATCAGCGAAATCGTTGCCTTGGGCGTCACCTTATAGTTCACGCTACCGTTGAAGGTGATCCATGGACCGACGTCCTTCTGCGTGCCGATCGCATTCCAGGTCGTGCCATTGCGGACGCCGAACAGCGTGCTGCTCCACTTGCCGATGGTCCAGGTAGCCGACCCGCTCACGCGGCTCTTGAACTCGTCGGAGTTGGAGCAGCACAGGTAGTTGAGCGTGGGGTCGCCCGCCTTCTCCTGGTAGGTGTGCCTGAGCTCGTCGTAATAGTCCAGATTGAACTGGAACATGCCGATGGAGGCGGTTGGCAGGTGATAGCTCAGTGAGGACTGTATGCCCGACTGGAATTCAGACGCCACGTTGATCGGATAGGTATCCACCTCCTGTATGCCACCGGGGTTGATCGGGTCGGTCGACGGCAGTCGTTTCACCTCGCCAAGCACTTCGCGGCACGTGGGTGAGTTGATGTCATAGCTGGTCTGCCCGTTCTCCGACACACCGAGGCGACAATTGGCCTCCTGCGACAGGATCTCATCGGTACTCAGCGTCACCACCTCGTTGGAGATGCGGACGGCGTTGTAATCGACCGACCAGCTAAGGCGATTGTCCGAGGTGGACCACACGAAACCGTACGTGAAGGATTTCGCGGTAATGTCCTTCAGTGCCGTATTGCCCGAGCTCACGGCCAGCATCGATGTACCCGATTGCGCGCAGTCGCCGTAGGTTTGCGAGTTGTAGCCGGCTTCCCGACACTTGTAATAGTCGGTGGACTGGGAATAACCACTGCTGCGCGACGAGAACAAATAGAACATGTCCGGGGCGCGGAACGCAGTGGCGTAGCTGCCGCGAAGCAACAAGGTGTCGATAGGACGATATTCCAGACCCAGTTTATAGGTCGCCTTGCCATTGCCACCGCCCGCATAGCTGTACTTGTCGTAACGCGTGGACACGTTGGCGGTCAACTGCTGCAGCAGAGGTATCCGCATTTCGCCACCGAACGCGTATTGACTCCGCTTGCCGGATGCGGTGGTGCTCCCCGTCACGCCACGGAAATAGCCCTCGTCGGCCAGCGGGCTGGCGGAGCGATTATCGAAGCGTTCGTTGCTGTTCTGCACGATGGCCGCGAAACCGACGTCGCCCGCGGGCAGCGAGAACAAGCTGGTGGTGTTGGCGGTTACCGTCTCGTTCTGGGTCCAGGCCATGGAGTCGGCCCGGTTGGTAGCGGAGAACTGGTCGTAAAGGGCGCGCGTCAACGGCTGATACAATCGATCTAAATTCGGCGAAAAAATCGGATAGCCGCTTGCGTCCGTACCCAATTGCGGGCCGAGGTAGTAGGCATCGATACCGTTATTGGCCAGGAAGTCGGTGGACCGGCGCACGACATCGGACTGGGAGCGGTTGTAGTAGGCATCGTAATTCCAGCTTGAGTTGCCGATGCCGCCGCGCACGCCCATGCTGACGTTGTAGCTGCGCGTGAAGACATGCTGGTCCTTGGCATCCAGGCCCACTTCCTCCGGCGCGAAAATGCGTTGCCACTGCTCGTATTGGCCGCTGGCCTGGTTGTAAAACGTCTGGTTCCAGAACGGGCTGCCGCCCGAATAGGTCGGATTGCTGTAGCTGTACAGCATGTCCGAATACAGTTCGGTGTTGTCGTTGACGTGGTAACGCACGAACAGCGAACCGTTCGCGTCCGTGCTCTGGTTGGCGAGCGTGGCATAGCCGACATTCTTGGGGCTGCCGCAGTAGTAACCGAGGTTCGATCCGGCCCGGTAGCTGTACGTGGTGCTGCCATCGTAAAGGTTGCTCAGCGGCGCGCACGTCGCTGCGCCGGGGTCGATGTAGTGCGGATTGCTGCCCTCGGCCATGCGCAGGAAGGTTCGCGAGTTGACCGCCCCCTTCCCGGTGGGATCGTCGTCGTAGGAATCGATGTAGCTACGCTGGTACGCGTAGACCGGATCTTCCTTGGACAACTGCAGGCCGCCACTGACCTCGAGTGCTCCCCACTGATGGCCGGAACTGAGCTGGAAGCGCTTGCTGGCGCCGCCACCATCGGTGTATTCGCCATAACGCAGGCTCATATGGGTGCCTTCGATATGGTCCTTGAGCACGATGTTGACCACGCCTGCGATCGCTGCCGAGCCGTAGACCGACGATTGGCCACCAGTCAAGACATCGATATGGTCGATCAGGCCGACCGGGATATTCGAGATATCGGTGATGTTGTTGTTGCCGTTGTAGGCAAGCGGATAGCTTGCCATCGGCCGACCGTTGAGCAAGGTCAGCGTAAAGCTCGGACTGAGGCCGAATAGGCTGATCGTCTTGGCGCCAGGCGTGTAGCCACCGGTCTGCTGCGGGTCCTGTACCGATCCGTTCGCAATGGGCAGCGCGCGCAGCGCTTCAAACGTATCGGCAAAGCCCTGGCGGTCAATATCCTTCGCGGTGATGGTGGTGATGGGCGAGGGCCCTTCGATCTGGGCCCGCGGAATCAGCGATCCGGTCACCTGCACGGCTTCGAGCTTCTTGGCCTTGCCGCCCTTGTCGGTAGGGTCGGTCTTGCTGCTGTCGTCCTGCGCCGGCGTTGCCTGCGCGGACTGGGATGGCGTGGCCAGATCGACCTCGGTGGCCAGGGCCTGGGTGATCGATAGTGCCAACAAGGATGTAGCAAACGCTCCTGCGATGTTCGGTTTCATGATGCAACAGTTCTCCCTCGGATGTTTTCAGGTCACCGCCGAAGACTCGCCCTACGGTGACTTCCTATGCGGTCGCCCCACCCTTTCGGCCTGACGAAGGCAAAGCCTCCCCCTTGCCGCGAGGATGAGTCCTCCCGCGACCGTGTTCCTTCCTGCATTGGTTTACTTAGGACTGGGGCAAATACCCGAGCCACTCGATCTCGGACACGGCGACGGCGTGCGTCGCAGCGTTCTGTTCGATACGCAAGCGGTAGTAGCTGAAGTCCCCTGGATGAGTGACCCCGAACACGCGGGCCTGCCGACGCCAGTGGAACGATTCGCCACGGCGCTGATCCAGCGTGGTCCAGTGCACGCCATCGGAGGAGCCTTCCAGCTTCCAGCCGCGAGGATCCTGCCCCTCCTTGGCCGCCGACGTGATCGTGTACATCAGCACGCGCTGCACGGCGTCGAAGCGCACCTGTACGGCGGGCTTAGCACCCTTCAACAGCGCCTCCGTCTCGGATGTGTTGTCACTGACGGCCCGCGCGGCAGCGAGGTCGCCATCGACTGTCACCTGTGACTTCGCCGCGTCCACCAGATCGACCAACGGCGACGGTGGTTTATCGCCCTGCGTAAGCGATGGCAGTCGTGCCTCGTCACCCGCCGTGCCCCAGCGCGACGGCTGCGGCCCCATATGAAATACCAGGGCGGCGCCCTGGGCGAGATCGGTGTGATTCAACCAGGTCTTATCGTACGGCTGACCATTGAGCGTCACGCTCTGGATGTAACGGTTGCGGTCGCTCACGTCAGGCGCGCGGATGTCGATGTCACGACCATTTTCGAGATGGATGATCATGTGCGGAAAATAGGGCGCGCCGATGGCATAGGTCGGTGTACCCATGCGCAGCGGATAGAAGCCGGCAGCGCTGAACAGCCACCAGCCCGACATTTCGCCATTGTCCTCATCGCCGGGATAGCCCTGCCCGATCTCGCTACCGACGTAGAGCCGGGACAAGGCATCACGCACTTTATCCTGCGTTTTCCATGGCTCGCCGACCAGATCGTACATATAGAGGATGTGGTGCGATGGCTGGTTGCTATGGCCATACTGGCCCATGCGCACGTCGCGCGCCTCAAGCATCTCGTGGATCACGTCACCGTACGCGCCAACATGGAAGTCCGTGCCCGCGTCGAAGAACGCATCGAGTTTCCTGGCCAGCCCCTCGCGACCACCGTAGAGGTTGGCCAGGCCCTGCCCGTCCTGCACGCCTTCGAAGGCCATGTTCCAGGCATTCGTTTCGGTATAGTCACCACCCCAGGAGCGTGGGTCGAAATGCGCGGCATCGGTGCGCCAGGCGCCGTCCGGCGTACGACCCACGAAAAATCCCACGGCGGGATCGAACAACTTGATGTAGTTCTGCGCGCGACTGTGGAAGTAGCGCGCATCGTCGGCGTAGTGGCCGGCGTAAGAATCGTTCGCGTCATGCGTAGCGGCAAGGCTTTGCGCCAGTTCGCCGACGCCGAAGTCGTTGAGATAGCCAGCCATCGACCAGGACAAGCCTTCATCGACACTGTTGTCCACGTAGCCGTTGAAGACCGATCGCACCAATCCCTTGCGGCCGGCACCGGCGATATCGCTGACCACCGTCGCGTCTTTCAGCGCCGCCTGGTAGAACGAGCGTACGTCGAAATTGTGCACGCCCTTGTTCCACGCATCGGCAAAGGCAATGTCGGCGCTCGTGCCCACCATCAGGTCGGCATAGCCGGGCGAGGACCAGCGGGCAATCCAGCCACCGTCCCGATATTGCTGGACGAAGCCGTCGATCATCTCGCCGGCCTGGGTGGGCGTGAGCAGCGAATACGCAGGCCACGCGGTGCGATAGGTGTCCCACAGGCCGTTGTTGACGTAGGGTCGGCCAGCCAGCACGCGCGCGCCGGTCTGCGTGGGCGTGTTGGCACGCTCCGCGGCGGAGAACGGACTGGCGTAACGGTAGTCCGGCTGCGCCGTCGTACCGACGTTCTCGAAGGCTTCGTTCGGATACAGGAACAGGCGATACAGGTTGGAATAGAGCAGCACCTTGTTTGCTGGCCTGGCGTCGGGCAACTCGACGACACCGAGCAGCTGGTTCCAACGCGCGGCCGCACGTGCCTGCACCGTGTCGAACGTATCGTCCGGGGCAATTTCCTGGGCCAGGTTGCGCCTCGCCTGATCCACGCTGATCAGCGACGTGGCCATGCGCATGGTCACCGTCTTGTCGCTGCTCGTATCGACGCCAAACCAGGCGGCGACATGATCGCGCCCCGCCCCGCTCAGTCGGCCGCTTTCGGTGACTGGGCGATCGATGGTGGCATAGAAGAACAGCCGCGTCGCGCCGGTGGAGAGCCGACTGGCCACGTCCGAATAGCCGCTGATGCTTTGCCGCGACGGCTCCAACACGACCTCGCCATGGTCATTGCGATTGTCGAACACCAGCTGCGCGCGATCTCCGGTAAAAGTGAAGCGGAACATCGCCGCATGGCTGGTCGGCGTCATTGCCGCCGTCATGCCGTTGTCGAACCGCACCTGGTACAGGTCGGCGCGAGCGATCTCGTGGTCGTGCGTGAAACTCAGCGCACGCGCGGAACGATCGAGCGGTGGCGCGCCGGCGGGGACTTCGGCGGGCATCACCTGGAAGGTCTGGCGGTCGCCCATCCACGGACTGGGTTCGTGGCTGAGCGCGAACGCCTCAATCCGCGGATGATTATTGGCGTCGTTGCGCTCCTGGTACTGATAGATCCAATCCGAACCGGCGTTGGTGGTCGGCGTCCAGAAATTGAAGCCGTGCGGCAGCGCTACGGCGGGAAACGTATTGCCGCGCGAGTAGTGCCCATTGGCATAACTGCCGCGTCGCGTATCGACATAGCTATTGGGCTTGGCCATCGCGTCCACCGACGCTGCATCGCCCAGGCGAATGTCATCGACATAGCCATGAAAGCCCGGGCTGTTCGCCGGGGCGTCCTCGGTCAGTTCAATCGCGGTGACGGTGCGTCCACCGGCTGCGGCGCCGACATCGACATCCAGCGCATTCCATTGGTTGTCGTACAACACGCGGGCACTTCCCTGCGCGCTAGCGCTGGCAGGCACGCGATGCTGGTCATGGGCATTCAGCGCGGACAGGCGCGAGCCATCGGCAAACAGCAGATCGACGGCGACATATTGGGCGGGACTTTGCGCGGCCTCGCCCGATCTCGCCGGAAACACCAGGTAAGACAAGTGGGTGTTCGCATCCACGCGTTGACGAACCCGGAACAGGGTCGCGCGCCGAGCCTGCCGTTCGCCGACCGCGTCGGCGTCATAGCGCAAGGCATGCGTGCCTGAAAAGCCGACGCCCGGCTTGGAGGTGGGAGGCTCCTCCTTGCCGGGGCCGGGTACTACGCTCAGATGCCAGCCCTTAGAGCCGGCCAATCGGGGTGTCGCATCGCCCGCTTCGAACGAGTTCATGAACGAGGCATGCGGGTTGCCGCCTTCGCTCTCCTGACTCGCCGATGCGTACGCACCAGCCACCAGGAACAAGGTCAGCAACAGGCACATCAGGTGTGCCCATCCATAAGGAAAGCCGCTACGTTCGGGCGATGCGTCGTTCATTCATGCCATCCAGTCATGCTTTGTCAGATACACGCTCGTGTCCTGCTCGACCTCATGGCCTTGGAGAGGGCTGCGCTTGCATTCGCGCAGCCCTCCAAGGCCATCGCTGCTCTACGCGCAGCGTTAGAACTTGACCGTCACACGAGCCCAGAAGTAGCGGCCCATCAGGTCGAAGTCGCTGGGATCGGTATTGGCATTGATCGTGTTGTTCGCGTACAGCATGGGCGGCTGCTTGTCGAACAGGTTGTTCACGCCAAAATCCACGCGCGTATTGATCGGTGCGATGTTGTAGCCGAGCGATACGTCGTTGTACATCGTCGAGCCGTAGTGCAGGATCGTGCCCGGTTCGAAGTTCGGCTGGGTGTCATTGACCGAACCCGCGGCACCGCCGTTGGTGAAGCCGCTGATCCAGCGCATGCGCCACTGGGCACTCCAACCGCCCTGCTGCCAATCCACGTAACCCTGTGCGCGCCAGCGCGGGAACAGGCAGCCGCCGATGTTGTCCGGGCACGCTGCCGCCTGCGCGGAACCGCCTGGTAGATAGCGACCGGCATTCTGGTAGGTGATATTGCCCGCCACGCCCGGTGCGGTGTTCTGCGTGTAGTACTTCAGGTAGGTCGCGTTGACGCCAACATTGAACTGGCCAAAGGAGAACTGCGGCAGCTTGTAGTTCGCCGACCAGTCGATGCCGCTGGTGCTGATGCTGCCCAGGTTGCCGGTGGGCTCCACCGTGGACTGCAGCAGCTGACCCGCATTCGGACCGCTGGGCGTACGCTGGATGTACTGACAGTAGATGGTCGAGCCAGCGGCGCAGAGATTGAGCAGGCTCTGCAGACCCACGCTGGTGATCGTGTCGTTGAGGGTCACGCGCCACACGTCGACGGTGGTGGAAAGGCCTGGCACATACGAGGGGCTGTACACCGCACCGAAATCATACGAAGTGCCATGTTCCGGCTTGACCGGGAAGCCAGCCACGCGGGCGCCCTGGGTCACCGTGCCCGCCTGCGTCTGCGAGGCCACGGAGTTGTTGACGAAGGTGCCGTTGGTGGGCACGTACTGGCAGGCCAGGGCCAGCGGCGATCCTGCCGGCGCACCGGTGAAACCGGTACATGGGTCGGTATGGATCATCGGTGAATCGGAGCCCGAGCTGTACAGCTCGGTGAGGTTCGGTGCGCGGAACACATCTTCCATGGTGCCGCGCAACAGCAAGTCGTCGAACGGCTTGTACTCCAGCGCGAACTTGAAGTTGTTGGTGCTGCCGAAGGTCTGGATCTTCGAATAGCGGTCGCCGATGGTCAGGTTGAGCGATTGCACGCCCGGCAGGCCTGCAAGCAGCGGAATGAACGCTTCGGCATAGACGTCCTTGGTGCTGTAGCCACCTTGCACGGCGCTCAGGCACTGGCTGCCCAGCACGCAGTTGCCCGTGCTGGGATCGAGCAACAACTGCGGCGCAGGAATGGAGCGCTCGTAATCCGTGCGGTACTCGGCACCCACCGCGAGCTGCACGCCACCGGCGGGCAGGCTGAACAACTCGCCGCTAAGTCCGGCGTGCCAGGTCTTTTCGATGGTGTAGAGGTTCGAAGGGGCCGTCACGCTGGCCGCCTTGATCGCCGCCACGGAACCGGGCGAATTGATGTCGAACGGATTGAACTGGCAGGCCACTACGCTGGGGCAACCGGAACCTGTCGCCACGCCATCGGCACCCATGGTGGAGGCGCCCGTATACAGGAGGGTTCCATCAACCAGGCCACCAACCGTTTTGACCACGCTCTGGTGACCGTAGTTGTAGCCCGCGTCCCAGTTCCAGTTCTTGCCCCAGGCGGTGAAGTCGCCGCGGAAGCCGGTATTGATCTGCGCGTCGGTGCTGCCGTTCATCGCCGTACGATTGCCGTTCGATGTCAGGCGCGAAGACAGCGTATTTCCGTTCGCTCCGAAGCCCACGCCGAACGGATTGAACGCGTTGTTCTGGTCGATCACGGCACCTGTCGACGCGGTACCGTACACCGTCGGCGCCAACTGGGCGTTGGACGAGGTCTTCTGGTAGATCGCGTCCACATACGCGGTTACGTGATCGCCGAGGTGGTAGTCGCCATTGATGAAGCCGCCCGTGCGCTCCTGCGGCGTCATGATCAGGTTGACCGCAGCGTAGTTGTATTTGTCGCCGTTGCCGTAGCAATGATAATTCGCGTTGTTGACCACCTGGCTGTTGCCGCCAGAGTTCAACGACACGTAGCCGCAACCGAACTGGCCGGCAAGCCTGCTGGCTTGAATGCCCTTCGCCGGGTCAGCCACGGTACCGGGGAGCTGGATGCGACCCACCGGCGTGGATGACGAGCCACCGACCACCACGTTGCTGCCGGACAGCGTCAGCGCATGCTTGGAGAAGTCGCGGTTGGCGGCCAGCACGCCGTCCTGCTTGTTGTAGTTGATGCCGGCCATGAGGCTTCCCTTGTCGGACGACTGTCCGAAAGTGAAGGTATAGCCGCTCTGGTTGCCGTCGTTGCGATCGGACTGGCCGACGTTGGCAGTGAAGGTAGCGCCCTGATAGTTTCGGCGCAGGATGAAGTTGACCACGCCGCCAATGGCATCCGAACCGTAGGTCGCCGAGGCGCCGGTCGGCAGCACTTCAATGCGCTCGATAGCATCGGCCGGAATCGCGTTCGGATCCTTGCTCAGCAGGCGTTGGCCATCCACCAGGATCAGCGTGCGGTTGGAACCCAGGCCGCGCAGGTTGATGCTCGAACCGCCGGTGCCGCCACCGTTGTTGACCTGCGGGTTGACGTTGCCGCCGGTCATCGCCGGCAGCTGCTGCACCAGATCACCCAACGTCTGCTTGCCGGTGGCCTGGATCTGGGCGCGGTCGATGGTCACGACCGGGCTCGCCGTTTCCACGTCCACGCGGCGAATCAGTGAGCCCGTCACGGTGACCGTGTCGAGTGTCTTGCTCTTGGCCTGTTCCGGCGCCGCGTTACTCGCCGGCTGCGCGTCCTGCGCGAAAGCCGTGGTCCCGTACGTGCTCGCCGCGAGCATGCCCAGCGACAGCGCCACGCGCACCGACGTGCATAGTTTGTTCTCTCCGATCTTCATCAAGCACCCTCTTTTTTATCGATGTGTTCAACGACTTTTTTAAAAACGTATGCGGGCTAATCGCTCAAAGCGTTTGGCGCGATGGGAGAAAAAACTCCAAGCGGCCACCGGGCTTGCAAGGCAGCCACGGCTGACCATCCAGACCATGCAAACTCGTCATGCTTTGATCGATCCAAATTTGAAACAAAGCCCACCCCCGGATACCGCCGCTCAGGACTGCGGCGGCGAAAAGGACGGCGGAGCCTTGCGGATATCGCTGCCCCAGTGCGGATCAGCCGTGGCACGCAGCGAAAAATCGAGATGCCCGCCATGGACGGCGAAGTCAGCAGGCAACCATGGGCTGTCATGCGGCTGGCCATTCACCGTGAGCCCGTGCACGAACGGTGCATCGGTGGCCGCCTCGGCGGCGTCGATCGACACATCGCCACCCGCACGATGGATGACGGCGCGCGGGAACAACGGACTGCCAATCACCAGTTCGGCTCGCCCTGGAATGGCCGGATAAAGCCCAACCGCCGACCACACGTACCACGATGACATCTCGCCTAGGTCGTCATTGCCGGGAATGCCTTCCGGCGCGTTCTTCCACAGCGTGTTGAGCACGACACGCACGGCTTCCTGCGTCTTGTAGGGCTGACCAGCGAAGGCGTAAAGCCAGGGTGCGCCGATCGAAGGCTCGTTATCGAGTTCGGCATGCCGCGGACCGGATCGGGTCAGCGCCCATTGGCCCTTGTCGTCGTGGAAGAAGCGATCGAGTCGCTCGACGGCCTTGTCGTAACCACCGAGTTGCTCGAACAATCCGTGCACGTCAAACGGCAACATCCATAGATAAACCGATGCACTCCCTTCGACGAAACCATCCTCCGTCTCCGGCGTAAATGCCGGCCAGCTTCCGTCGGCATTGCGGTTCTGGATGTAGCCGCCTTCCGGCGCGGCCTTGGGATTGAACAGATTGCGCCAGTAGCCGGCGCGGGTGAGAAAGCGGCGCTCACCCTCGGCATCACCGACGCGCGCGGCCAGTTGCGCCAGGGCGAAATCGGCCGTGGCGTCTTCCAGCGTTTCCGCCGCACCCGCCCAGGCGTGCGAGGTAGTGGCGATGTAGTGCAACTGCAGCCACTGGTCCAGTGACGGCCGCTGTCCCACGCATTCCACATTGCAGCCATCGTCGGAGAGGTCATGCGCCGTGGTTTCGGTGGCCGCCTTGACGAGGGAGGCGTACGCGTTCTTGAGGTCGAAGTTGTGCCCACCGAAGGCATCGATGGCCGCCAGCGCCGGCACGGCCGGGTCGCCGCTCATCACATGCGTGCCACCGCTATTGTGGGTCCAGCGGTCCCACTCGCCACCATTCTGCGTGGCCTGGTTGTACAGCGACTGGGCAATATCACCGCCCACCTCAGGATCGAGCCAGGTGAGCAACTGCAGCTGCGAGCGATACACATCCCAGCCGGAGAAGTTCGCGTATTGCGCGTGTTGCGTGCCGGTGATGCGATGCACCTGCTGGTCGAAACCACGGTATTCGCCGTTGCTGTCGCTGAATACATTGGGATGGATCAGCGAGTGATAGAGCGCGGTGTAGAACGTGGTCCGCTGATCTTCGGTACCGCCCTGGATTGAAATCCTGTCCAGCGCCCCGCTCCAGGCATCACGCGTACGCTCACGCAACTGCGCCAGCGTGGTGCCTTTGGGAATCTCCGCGTCGAGATTGGCCTGGGCATTGGCCAGGCTTACATAGGAAATGCCTACGCGCACCTGCACGGTGCCATGGCCCGGCGCAAAGCCAAGCCACACGCCGGAGCCCTTGCCCGCTTCCGGATAACCCTTGTCGCCGTAGCCAGTGCCACCGTGCGCGTTTTTCTGGCCGGGCTGTACCGTGCCATCGTGCCAGGCGCCCGTGCGGTCAAATGGCTGATCGAAACTGGCCACGAAGTACAGCGTGTAGTAGCTGCGCTGATCCGCCTGCGCCAGATAGCCACAGAAGTTGCCACTGGTCACCGAGCCGCGCACGGTGCGCGTCGCCGCGTCGATCGTGACGCTGGCGTCGCTGCTGCCGACTTCCGAGTCCGACGTGCGGATCAACAGGTTCGCGGGCTTGCCGGCCGGGTACGCAAAGCTCGCCATGCCACTACGCGTCGCCGCCGCCAGGGCAACGTGTACGCCGCTGGACAGACCGACGCGATAGTCGCCAACCTTCGCCACCTCATCGGCGTGCGAGAAATCACTGGCGTAGATGCTGTCGCCGAGGTCGGCGGATGGCGAACTCGCCACCGGCACGGTGACCGGCATGAAGGGAATGTCGCCACTCGCACCGGCGCAACCAGCCCCGGAAAGGTGGGTAAGACTGAAACCGCGAATACGCGTGGCGTCGTACTGGTAGCCGCTGGGCGACGCTGTGTGCGCGTGCTTGCCGCGCGTGTTCTCCGGGCTCCACTGCAGCATGCCCAACGGCATCGACACGCCAGGAAAGGTGTTGCCGCCGTTGCGGCTGCCGATGAGTGGATTCACCAGGTCGGCGCTGCGACCCGCCTCCTGCGCCATCGCCTGCCCCGTCATCGTGGTGATCAATCCAGCCAGGGCCAGGGCCAGGCCTCGTGACCACGAGTCGGTTCTTGGGTTAGCGCGAGATCCCGAACGATTCATGGCAGACGGTTGATTCATAGGAAACGCTTCCTTGGCATTCGTTGGCCCCAAGCGGTTGTCTGGCAACGATCCCAGCCCCGCCCATTGGATTTAGATCGATCTAAATTTGCGTCAAAAAAAATGGCGGACGCAGTCGCACGTGGTTATCGAGCCCCTGCGAACAGCCAGGGACCGGAGAAACACGCAACGCCAAATGGCCGACGCGTTACGCATGGGCGTGGACTCTATATCGACTCCGCCCCACAAAGCTTGCTGCATTGCATGAAAAATTCACCCCGCCCGACCCGATTGACTAATCCCTGGATCCGCCCGCGACCTCGCCGACGCACGCGCTTGTGATGGGCGACGAAGCCTTCGCGCATGACCACGATGCGCAGACGCCGGCGGCCCCGCTCGCCATCCAACAACGCCACAGGCTGCTGCGGGCGCGCCATTGGGAAAGTTTGACTTTGGCCCGCATGGCCAAGGCGATCTCCTATAGGCTAGTTACATGCAAGCGGATGGATATCCGAAACCAGGCGACCAGCACCCCTTGTTAAGCCTCTTCGGCTTGGCCCTGACCGTGCTCCCCGCACTGTCGGTCCTGGCGGTTGGCCTGAAGAAGCCCTACAACAACTGGGACGAGATCGGCTATGTGGCCGTCGCGCTGAGCACGGAAGGCCACCATGGCGCCAGCTTGAATGAGGCCACCTACGCTAGCGTGAAAAACGCCGTCGACGCCGCCACCTTCGCTCAATTGATCCAGGGCGACTACCGGGCCACGGTGTTTCACGACCCGACATCCTTGCAGCAGCAATTGCCGTTCTACAGCATTCGCGTGTTGTACATGCAGTCGCTCAAGGTCGTACATGCCTTGGGTTCCGACTACCCCGAAGCCACCCATATCGTCAGCGCTACGTTTGCCGCCCTATCGGTCTTCATGTTGGCCGCCCTCAGTGTCAGGTTGCGTGCGCCACTTTGGAGCATTCCTTTCGTCGTCCTCGCTTGTGGCTTGCTGGACATCGCGCGCTTGTCCACCCCCGACGCCATGGCCTGCTTTTTCTCGCTATGGACGCTCCATGCCCTGATCAGGAACAGCTCCCTGGTCTTCATCCTGGCAGCCCTGCTCCCGCTGGTCAGGACCGACGCCCTGCTACTGTCCCTGCTGGTGCTGGCACACACCTTCGTCAACGGCAGCAAAGCGAAGTCTGTCGCCTCCGCGATAGCCGCCGGCGCACTCTACTTGTTCGCCACCCTGTCCAACGGCAGCTATGGATGGCTGACCCTGTTCAACATGTCGTTCATCAACAAGTCGCCGTATCCCGCCACATTGATCCCATCACGCGCCCTGGGCGATTACCTCCGGCCGTATATTTCGATGGCTTATAGCTTCACGACGCAACCGCATTTTGTGATCTTCGGACTCGCATTGGCTTGGCTGCTGCTGAAGAAAGCCCATGGAACCGCGAATGAGACAGCCCAGATCATCACCATCTGCCTGAGTTTCGTCGCACTACATATGCTGTTTTTCCCGGCGGACACCTACCGCTTTTTTGTATTCGCGGCGGCCGCTTCGCTTACCGTGTTGATCGCTGACGCGTATGTCACGGATCTGCGTGCGAGGTAAGCGAAGCGTTTGCGATTGAACGATCGTTTGCCGTTCCAAGCAGAAACACGGAGCGGGCAAGGCGATCCAAGCGGCCCTGTCGATCCGCCAAGCTTGCGCTGCAACGTCAAACTGCCCGTTCCGGCCCGCAAGCCGACCCTATCTCGTCCGCCGTGCCACAGACTTTATACCTGGCGTTGCGAAGTGCTTCGGGCTCAATCGAAGTGATGCACGTAACCCACGCGGAACCCGCCCGGTAGCAGCGTAATGATCCACGGCGAGTCCCTATGCGCGCTCCAGATGCCGACGCCCGCGCCGATGGCCGCTCCAAACAGCACGTCGCTTTGCCAGTGTCCATGGGTTTTCACGCGAGCAACGGCGTCGTATGCCGGCAATATGGCCAGGAGGTAGACCGCAGGATGGTCGGGACCATAGGCCGCCATGAAGGGTGTCACGGCGGCGGAGACGGCCGCGACTTCGCCGCTCGGGAAGCTTTGCGCGTGTATGCCCTGGAACCATTTATTGGGGTTGTCAGTCTGTGAGGGTCGCTCTCGCTGGAACGTCCACTTCATCACCTGCGTGCCGACGCCCGTAATGACCAGCGAGTCGACCGATCGCCAAAACGTGTCACCAAGCTTGTCGTTGTCCCCAAGCCAGAGCGCGCCGCCGCCCACCGTGGCAATCGTGCCGTACAGGAGGATTTCCTGATTGGTCCGATTCCAGATGCCACTGTTGTCGTAGCGCACCGTGTGATCGAGCCCAAGGATGCCGCTACCGCACCAAGCAGGGCCACATGGCATGACGAGAATGAGAGCTATTAGCCATCGAGCACGCATAAGCACCCCCGTGCCGCTGCCGCGCTTCATCTAATTGCGGAAACGATACGCTCGCCGGCTTTCAAGTCGCTTACTTGGCTGACGTAACTGGCCGTTTGGACGGCTCACGTCATGTCCGCTGCGGATCGGAAGCGGAATCCATGTCCATGGGTGAAGCGCCCCCAGGGATCGAACTAAAAGGCCTTCTCGTGCGAAATGCCAACAGGTGTCCAAACGCGAATGGAGATAAAAGTCGCTTTGGCATACTTTGAAAAACCCGCCTGACCGCACACCGCAGGGCACTTACCCTTCCCAGCCTTTTCGTAGCGGCTTGCTCATCGATACGCATGCCAGGCTTACACCCAGGGACGATCGGTAGAGCTTGTCGCCTTCGGGCTGGAACCCCAAAGCAAGATAGAACGGCGCGGCGTTCAACGTAGCCTCCAGATGGAGCTTGGCAAGGCCGGCACGCAGAGCGAGGTGTTCCAGGTGGTCCATGATCGCCCGTCCCACGCCGCGCCTCATGTACTCGGGCCGCACAAAGACCGCGTCAATCTTGCCCGTTGAAAGATCGATCATCCCGCAACCCGCCATACGTGCATCCACGTCGACAACGTAGAACAGCTCTTCGACGCGTCGGGCAAACGCCTCCGACATGGCCCCGGATGTCCATATCTCCAAGTCACGCGGCGGATAGTGACCGCGACATTGCGCAAGAATGGCCTCGCGTCGAAGCGCGAAAATCCCCGGAGCGTCGTCGAGGTTCGCCTTTCTTATACGCAGGCTACCGCTGTGGATCTCGGAGCGCTTCACCCTCAGACTCTCTCTGCGTTGGCGATGCCCGCTTGGGCTTGCGGATTCAGCCGGTCGTTGCAACACACCGAAGACTGCGCGAGCAGCAAGAGTGCTGCAAGATGTTCCAACGGCCTCCGACTCATTACACCGACACTCCGATTGGGCTGATATGGGACCGTTGGCAACGTGGTGAGTCACTTCACCAGATTGCCAAGCTTTTCGAGAAGCAACGACCGGCTGAATCCGCAGTCGGACGCGAACATCAGCCTTCACAAGATTCCTGGCAGCCTTCTTCATGCGCCCTTCCAGTCGTCAGGATCAAGGCGCAATCGACTCGCTGCAGCTCAGTCAACAACGAACAGCTTGGCACCTATATCGGTATAGGACCGGTGCGCTTCCGCGTCATCACCGACTTGATAGCTCATGCCGGGCTTCAGCGTGAATTGGCGACCGTCGTTGAGCTCAGTATGGAGCTCGCCTTCCATGCAAAGGAGGATGTGCCCTTTGAGGCACCAATGATCCGCAAGATAGCCCGGTGTGTACTCAATCATCCGAACCCGCAAACTTCCGAAGTTCCTGGTACGCCAATAGGCGAAACCAGACTCGCCCGCGTGCTCCGTTGGGTCCACGGATGACCAATCTGTTGTACCAAATGGGATGTCTGACATTTTCACGGGCGACTCCTTGCCGGGTAACGAAGCAGATATGTAGTGACGCAACGTCCGCAATGGTGTGCGGATTCAACCGGTCGTTGCAACACCCCTAGACTGCGGCAGCAGGAGGTGTGTGGCAATGGCTCAACGACCACGGATCCATTACACAGTGACTCAGAAGGCGGTGATGTGGGACCGCTGGCAGCTTGGGGAGTCGTTGCACGAGATCGCCAAGCTGTTCGATCGGCACCACTCGTCGGTGCGTCGGATACTCGCTGAGACCGGTGGCATACGACCGATGCCTCGTCGCCGCGCCGAGCGCGCGTTGACCCTAGCCGAGCGCGAAGAGATCTCCCGAGCCCTGGTCGCGGGCCGTTCGATCCGCGCCATCGCCTTGCAACTGCGGCGAGCACCGTCGACCATTAGTCGCGAGATCCAGCGTAGCGGCGGTCGGGACGATTACCGAGCCAACCGGGCCGATCAGCAAGCCTGGGATCGCGCCCGTCGCCCCAAGGTCTGCAAGCTGGCCAAGCACAGGGTGCTCGCCAACTACGTGGGAAAGAAGCTGCAAGGGCGATGGGCGCCGGAGCAGATTGCCGGTTGGCTTAAGCACACCTACCCGGGCAACGAGGACCGCCAGGTGTCACACGAGACCATCTATCGCACCCTCTACGTCCAGGCCCGCGGTGCCTTAAAAAAAGAACTATTGGCCCACTTGCGACGCACTCGAACGATGCGCCGGTCGCGTCAGCACACGCAGAAGACGGCAAACCACGGCCGGCTACGCGACACGGTCTCCATCAGCGAGCGCCCGGCCAGCGTGGAGGACCGGGCCGTACCCGGTCATTGGGAAGGCGACCTGCTCTGCGGCAGCGGCAACAGCCAGATCGTCACCCTCGTTGAGCGGTACACGCGCTTTGTCATGCTGATCCAAGTCGCCCGGAAAGACACCGAGACGGTTGTCGATGCGTTGATCAAACATGCGCGCACGTTGCCCAAGGAACTCTATCGCTCGCTGACCTGGGATCGCGGTAGCGAAATGGCCGACCACAAACGCTTTACGCTGGCGACCGATATCCAAGTCTACTTCTGTGATCCCCAGCATCCGTGGCAGCGAGGGTCGAACGAGAACACCAACGGCTTGCTGAGGCAGTATTTCCCCAAGGGCACCGACTTGTCCGTGCACTCGCAGGCAAAGCTCAACGCTGTAGCGCGCGAGTTGAACGGACGTCCAAGAAAGACTCTAAACTTCGAGACGCCGGCCGAGCGATTTCATCAAACTGTTGCAACGACCGGTTGAATCCGCATGCGGAAGCGGACCCAATGGATATGGCCGCCTTGGGTCGGAAGCGAACCTAAAAGCTAACTTCGCTCAATGTAGAGGACTTGATCGGGGTGATGCTCCCGAATGGTTGCTGCTGCATCTTGAACTGCCCTTTCGTCAACAGGATCAATCCAGTGGACGAAGTTCGTCAGATCAAAGCCTTCTGCACGTAACTCGTCCACATTCGCTACATCCAATAGACCATGATTCACCCAGATCGCCGAGTTGCTACCCCGCGTGAGATCGATAGCCTCTGACAATCCGTGTCTCGTGAGCGCGAATAAAACCAAGGCATTCTCCAATTGTTGTCCCCGCGCGACGTCCGCTACGGGCTGGCCGCGAGCTCCCCGTTAGCTGGTCCGAAAATCTGAGCGGATCCTATCGCGGCGGCGTCCCTCGAAGCCAGACATCGAAAAAGCTAAGCACCCTCACCTGATAGTCGATCCCTGCGTATCTGCACAGGTCAACGTGACTTGCGCCTCGTACCACCCATAGATCCTTAGGTCCCGTCGCCGCGCGAAACATTGCATATGATTCGGCAATTGTGGTGTCCCGATCGCGATCACCCACGATCATTAGTTTGGGCATCGACAGCGCCCAATTTGGTCAATCGGGCGCAATTGATCGGGAGAAATGTCGAGATGAGCGTGTAGAGTTGTCAGCAGTACGGGGGCCAGCCAGCGCCCCATGGGTCCCATGTGGATGGCAAGCCTGTCCTCCGTCGCTTGTTTGATGGTCGGATAGACCTGTTCCAGTACCACAGCATCAGCCTGTACGTCAGGCTCGGCCAGAACGGTGGCGGCCCCACCCATGGACGTGCCGATGATGCCCACGCGCTCGCCTGGAAGCTGTTGATGGATGTATCGCAGCGATGTCTTTACGTCGTTCGCTTCGCGCAAGCCGAATGTAATGGCTTTGCCGGGGCTCTCGCCTGCGGCTTGGAAGTCAATCAACAGCACTGCATAGCCGGCCGCATGCAGGAAGCGTGCGCGGTCGATCATGGCTCGCCGGTCAGCGCGAACACCATGTAGAAGTAAAACCGCACCTTGCCCTTCCGTCCCGGATACAAGCCAGCCATGAATGGGCTCGCCGCTCGCTCCAGCAAAGGCGACGGCCCGAGCAGGAAGGTCAGGAGGCGGCGCCCCTATAGAGCCCTGGATCGGGCGAACCAGAAACGACCCGGCAGCCCATAAGCCAACAAGCCCAAGAAACGCGATCAACATTGACAGAAGAAGCCAGCCTGCGCTTCGCCTCTTCAGCATCGTTACTCCCCCTAAAGTGGACCTCCGCCATGGCATTTGCCGCGAAGCAGTCTGGCGACATCTGCCGTCTAAACGACTGCGCCTACAGACATCTTAGTCAGTCTCCACCTTCGAAAGCTGGCCTTTTCATGTTTGATTCGGGTCGCAAGCGAGTCCTTTCAGTCGATGACCGGTAGTGTCTGGCAGCAGCACCCTACCCGCCCCTCGTCAGCATCGGCCAGATGATCAGCGCTCTCCGGACCTGATGTTCAGCCTGACTGGCATCCGCGGTCCCGCCCCCCCTTGTAGGAGCGCACCCAATGCGCGACCAGCCGCCGGCCGGCCTCAGTGCCATGACCACGCGATGCCGTTTGCGGGTGGATTCTTGGTGCACAAGCGGCGCTCCTACAAAAGCGGGAAGCGCAGCTTGTGATCCATGTCACCTTTGTCCCTCGTTCAGTGCCCGTCACCGCGCCAGCGAAAGTCGCTCCCGCTATGCGAACACCCGGTCTTATTCGAAGCCCAGTTCGTCCAGGGACGACTTGCAGGCGAATTCCGCCTGTTCGCTGAGGAAGTAGAGCGCGGCGAACATGCCCTCGGTGATCTCGCTGTCCAGGGGCCAGCTGCCTGGCTCCATTTGATCGCATTTCGACTGGATCACGCGAAAGGTGTCGCTGTTGGCCAGGATGCGTGTCACCGCCTGAATGCCCATGCACAAGCCGGTGATACGAGCGGAGCGGAACTTGTCGGCATCCTTGGCGAGCGACAGTGTCCAGAACGGACGGCCAAGTGGATTTGTCGGACGTGTGACGCCGTTGGAAGCGGAAGAACCGGTGGCTGCCGTATGATCGATCGTAGCCATGATCAACTCCTAGTGTAAGTTGGTTGTGGTCAGCGGGTCGTCTGGGTTGCTGCCCTTTCGGCCCGCGCTATTTCCCTTGCGATGAAGCAACGTGTCGGCGGAAAGACTGGATGCATCGCATCCGCCGACTCGCGGACCTTCGCATGCCACGCAAGCCGTGTCCGCCGGGAGAAAGCCCGCGCATCGCTTGAGAAGCGCGGTGTTTTGTGTGGCGAAGCAGCGAGCTTGCGTGTGGGGTTTAGCTGTTATTGACGTCGGCTATTTGCAAACGATAGGCGATACCGCCTGGCTCCTGCGGGCCCTACTCAGGGGCTGGAACAATTTGCGCAGGGAGCTACCTCATACCGTCCACGCGATGCACCGCGAGGGCGACAGACTCGGCCGGCCAAGCGACTCCGGTCGTTTTTGGCCCCTGCCCTGCAGCCGGTCACCGATCCAGCCAAGCAGACGTGGTTAGCGGCCCTGCCCATGACGCGGCGACCGCATTCGTAGCGTTACGATCGCGCTTCTGATGCTGGTTTGAGAGCGCGCCACTTAGCCCACGAAGGCCGTGGGACGACGTCGCCAGCGCACCCGCGATTCGACCCGAAGGAGAGCAAGCATGGCTGACAACACCATCGTGATGAAGCGCAAGCTGACGGGCGCCTTCTTTCAGTCGCTGGATGGCGTCATCCAGGCGCCCGGTGCTCCCGAGGAGGATCGGTCTGGCGGCTTTCGTTTCGGCGGCTGGACCGCGCCGTTCTGGGACGAGAGCATGCAGGCGCCGACTGCCAGGATTTTCGACGAACCGGAATTTGACCTGCTGCTCGGCAAGCGCACCTACGATATTTTCGCCGCCTACTGGCCGTATAACCAGGATCATGCGATCGGCGTGAAATTCCAGCGCATCAACAAATATGTGCTCACGCATGCCGACGAGCCGCTAACCTGGGAAGGTAGCCACAAGCTATGCGGCGACACCGCCGAAGCGGTTGCCGCGGTCAAGCAGAGCGAGGGCCGTGACCTGCTGATCCAGGGCAGCAGCTCCCTCTATGGACCGTTGCTTGCCGCGGGTCTGATCGACCGGCTGATCCTGATGACCTTCCCGGTCCTGCTTGGCCAAGGCAGGCGCGTCTTCGACGGCTCGCAGAAGCCGGGCGCACTCAAGCTGGTCGAGCATTTCGTGTCCAATAGCGGTGTGGTGTTCGCAACTTATGAACCAGCCGGCGAGGTGCCAACCGGCTCGTTCGAGACCAAGGAACCGAGCGCCGCGGAGCTAAATCGGCGCGCGGCATGGGCGCAGGAAGAGGCATCAGCCCCGAGAGCGGCGCGCTGAAGGCGCCGTGTCTTCGCCCACCTTGGGGAACCTGGCGATCGCTTGCAGGGCAGCCGCTTCCAGTGACTCCACGACTTCGTTGACATCCGCACCAACAGGCGCCAGTTCCTCGCGCGGGCTCAGCAATTCCGGCAGCAGCACCGCCACGATGCAGGCATGGGGGAAGCGCACGCGCATGTCACCGGCCAGTGCATCGCCTTGCGCTGCACGGGCCGGATCGGCGCTGACGATATAGACCATGGAGACCGCATTGGGCGTCAGCTCCGGATGCAATTCGGCTTCGAAGGCAATGAAATCCTCCGTCGACAGATGGCGTGCATCAATATGAAGATTGCGCAGGATGCGCGTAAGTATCTCCGTGGCCAGATCGTCGGCCATGGATCCCAGGCCCACGCAAAGCACCACGGACTCCGGCGCCACCGACAGCGGCCCCTGCCAGCGTCCGCTGATATTTTCCCGCTGCTGTCGCAGGCGACGACCAATGCTTACATCATCGAGCACCGAGCTGGGACGACGCCGGCTCGACCACCGTCGCGCCTCGCCCCCCAGGGTCTCGACCACCGTCACGATGACATGTCGTACACCCTCTTGCTGCTCGCGATTGATTGCCCCGCGCGTCAGGTCGATGCGCGCAAGCTGCATTGCCGGCAACAGCACGGCATCGCAATAAGCCGCAAACGACTTGCGCTTCAGAAACTCGCGGGCTTCCGCAATGATTTCCTGTGAGTCGCCGGAAAGCGCGCGCTGATAAAGCCGCTGCGGCATCGTCAACGCGGGCGCGTCGCCCAGCAGGATGCTAAGCAGATCCAGCGCCTTGATGTGACGTCCGGCCACCACCAGACAGAGCGTCAATGGCGTGGACATGATCAGCCCGACCGGCCCCCACAGCCAGCTCCAGAAGATCGCCGCCACCACGATAGCCAGTGGCGACAGGCCAGTGGTATGCCCGTAGAGCAGCGGCTCGACCAACTGGGACACCACGAGCTCGACCACCAGGAACAACGCCAGCGTCATCAGCAGCAGCGACCAGCCCGGAACCACCGCAGCTGCGAATACCGCCGCGAGCACCGCAACCATCCATACGCCCACATAAGGCACGAACCGCAGTACCGCAGTGAGCACGCCCCAGAGCGGTGCACCGGGCAACCCCATTAGTGAAAGCCCCAGCCATATGGCCGCGCCCACGCCGAAATTGACCGAGAACGTAGAGACGAAGAATCGCGACAGCCGCTCGCCCGCGTCATTGATGGCGGCGGTACTCGCGCGCAGATCCGCGCCACCGACCAGGCGAATAAAGCGATCGCGCAAAGACTCGTGTTCCAGCAACACAAACACCAGCACGACCAGCACGATGCCGGCGGTCTGCAGTGGAATCCATACCGTGGAGAGAATGCGCGTAATTACCGCCGTAGGCGTGTTGGGCGTTGGTGCCTGCACCGGCTCGGCACTTGGCGCCGTGGGTGCCAGATACGAAGGCGCAGTGGGCGATGTCAGCGGCGGATAGGCGTTGCGCGCTTCGGGCAGGTTGATCACCTTGCCGAACTCGCCCTGCACCGCCTCCATGCGACCGACCGTCATGGCGCGCAGCGTCTGCGCCTTCGAGTGGATGGTCGCCTGGTACTGCGGCAGACTGCGGGCCATGTGCACCACCTGGGAGCCGATCACCGTCGTCAGGCCGGTAACGATCACCACCAGGGCGAGCACGGCAATGAACACCGACAGGCCGTGTCCCATGCCCAGACGCCGATACAGCCGCACCCACGGATCCATCAGCAGGCTAAGGAACAGCGCCAACGCAATCGGCACCAGCACTTCCCGGCCAAAATAGAGCAAGGCCAATATCGTGGCCGAAGCGATGATGGTGATCGCGCGCTGGCTGGGTGAGGCAGGTGGCGCCACTTGTGATTCAGAAGCCATGAAACCCTCCAGCCTCTCTCGGTTGATCCGGCGTCGGACCGTGATGCTGTCCTTAGGCAGGCTAGAGCATAGCTTGATGGGGTAGCCGACGTCGCCAGCGCAGTTTCACCGCCGCACTCTGAAACATCGCGTAACTTGCAGTGGGGGGACGTCGGATCCCTGGACGTGATGCGATCTAAATTTGTCGTGTCGGCTTTGGGTCGGGAGCGGACCTCGTGTTGACACGTTATTCGGTTTCGTCCGCATCCGAAAAATAGTTGTCGAGATATAGAGGAACGCCAAATTCAGCCAGCCTCTGTAGTAGCGCAACAGAGAAGGTCGGGCCGCCGTCAAAGCTGGACTGGAAGTGGCCACACCACCAAACAACATGGAAGTGGCGTGCATATGCACCGATTGACGCGCGTTTGGGCCAAAGGGCATCCATGACCGATGACAGCCCTTCCTCTAGGCTGCTCCACTCCCTTATCGAGCCGTCAGCAGAGCCATCGTATGACCACATCGATTCGGACCATAGCTCTTTTGTGTTTCTCGGCTGCCCCTTTCGTCTCACTTGGTTAGGTTCAAGGCCGATTCGATCGGTGATCTCGTCGGGGCAGAGTCCTGCCCCACTGATCCTGAGTTGTACAGAGTATGTGTGCATGGCCTTTTGAACCAAGTGCAAAGTACCTCTCGCAGTGAGCTCCCGATTGGGTCTGCTTCGGGTCGGGAGCCGACACTAGGATCCATGTTTGATGGATTCTTTTGTTGCTTGGATTCCAAGTCGACACTGACTTGCCATTCGTCGCTCATTCTCGCCTGCCGCGAGCGCCAGTGCCCCGTCCAGGCGAGTGAGATAGCTCTCTACACCATCGTCAGGATATTTGGATTCGAAGCTAAACGTACAAAGCTCCTGAACAGTGACGTGAGTCTCCACTTCCAGGATCGGCAAGACGCGGAATGGATATTTTGGCAGCGCATCGAAGATCGCCTCTCCGAGATCTTCGCCTGATTCGCCATCGGAAACAGGCCGCAGCGCTTGATAGACCCCAAGCCATTCCGGTTCGCCTGAGCCTATTCCACGTGTCAAGTTAGACCAGTCATGCGATTCGAAGTAGTCGGCGAGCGCCCGCCTCTCCCCCACCTTCCGAATGTGCGCGAGGACTTCGTTGGCTGACAGGTCTCTAGTCAGGGCGGGGCCCGCTGGCATCAATAGAGTGGCGGTTAGTAGCAAAGCCATGAGCTTCATCAATGCGTCCTTGTTGCCATTTTCCCGCTCCTGCTTAAGGTCCGCTTGGGGTTGTGGTTTCAGCCAGTCGATGCAACACACTGAAGACTGTGCGAACAGCAGGAGTGTTGCAACGACCGGCTGAATCCGCAGGCGGGAGCGGACAGTGCTTCCCGTGAACACTAGCGTACGCAGCTAACCCTTCCGACGTACGAGTGCCGCTCCGATGACACCAAGCATGAGCGCGACAAGCCAAGTCCAAAATCCCGGGCCGTGCTCCAAAGGACTAGTGCCTGCGTCTGAATCCGGATTTAAGACCACCCGCTGGCCCAGAAGAACAAGAGTACCCAGAACAAGACCAGCACCGGCGTATGCCAGCGCCGGTCTTCTTTCACCCGCCAGGGTAGCCGCCCATGCAGCAAATAGGAGGGGATTAGCGAACCAGCCAAACGCGACAAAGGGCCCCACTTCTAGGATGGTTGCCGGCCCTGCCCAACCCAAAAGGAACACGCCCCAGCCAGGCGATCCAATACCCATGGTCTGAAGAGGCATCGAAACTAGAAACATGCAAAGACTCAACACCACTAAGACCTGGCGGGCAATCTTGCTTCTCATATGACCCTCGGTGGCGAACAACATCCACGAACGAGCCCGCGGCTGCCTTTCGCAGAAATTCAAGACTTTGAGCCCCATCCAAGGCTACCCTCAGGTCCGCTTGCGGTCGGAAACGGACCTCCCCAGCTTGCCGAAAGACCGACGTGGTCACAAGGTTCGCTACCGACCCGAAGTGGACCTTGCCACCTTCCACACTGCGTAGCCCAGCATGACCGCGACGCCAGCGCCGATAGCGGCCACCGCGCCGGGCCTGGCCAGCGGCAGCGGCGCGAATGCCCATAGCGCGGTCCATACCAGGAACGCCAGCGTCATGGCCCAACCGCCGACGCGCGCTATCGACTGCGCCAGCGTCACACAGCGGACGGACTGAGGCGATGCGTTCAGCCGCTTTGGCATGAGGTTGCAGAAGGCCGCCAAGGCGAGACCGATGATCACGTTTTGCCCGCGCCCGACCTGCTCACCGTCGACCCATCCGAGCTTGCGGGCCAGCGTGAGCAACAGGGCGCCGCCAATCATCGCGGCGGCCAACTTTAGGCCGAAGAGAATTTCTTGTTTCGCGCGGAGAAGATGGGGGTTCGCGCTCATTTGTCGGCTCCTTTACGGGTGGGTTTGCGCTGGGCCTCGCCAGCGCCAATACCGAACAGCTGGGTGAAGCTCAGTAGTGCGTCTTCCAGCACCGACAACTTCAACTGATAGAGGATGCTCGTGCCGATCTTGTTGGCCTCGATCAGGTCAGCCTCGCGCAGCACCGCAAAATGCGCCGACATGGTCGGCCGCGACACCGGGAATTGGTCCGACAGGTCCCCAGCGGTCATCGGCCCCTGGCGCAGCAACTCCAGCACCTTGCGGCGGGTCGGGTCAGCCAAGGCTTTGAAGACGGCGTTCATTGTCGCTATTTAGCTAAATATCTAAATAAATGTCAAGTGGAACCTGGAAGGCGGGACGGGGCGGCCCACGCCGCCCTCTATTCCCCACTCCTTACTCGGTACGCCGGAAGCATGTACCGAAGGACGCTAGGCATTACATCTTCGCCAAATCAGGGGTGACTCACTCGGCCCCTCACCACGTCTGCTTCGGTAGCCCTACTCGATTCAGTTACGATGGCCGTCTGGCCCTGGAGCGCTACTCGAAGACGAGGGCGACGATGAAACTTCCATCTGATGAAGCTGGCGCTGCCTCAGAGCAGAGCGAACGGCAAGCTCAGGCCGGCCCTGCAGAATCGCACGATCTCTCAAGCGGGCATTCCTCCTTCGTCGACGCCATCAACGTATTCTTCTTTGCGACCTGGGTGGCCATCTGCTCTGCATCCCCGGAACTGATCTGGCAAGGCTTACTCACGGTCGTCCACCATTTCAGCTGGACCGCCGCCGGGTCCGTGCTGTTCGTCGGTGCGATCGTGGCGTTCTTCGTAGAACCTCTGACCGAGCGGCTACGATTCATGCGGCTCGATCTCGCGCACCGGCATCGAACCACGACGCACGCGACGCTCGCCGCTTTCAGCTTTGCGGTGCTGGCCGTTCTCGTGCACGAAGCCATCACCAGCTACGTTTCGGCCGCCAATGCGCATGATCAAGGAAAGGACAGCCTCGCCTCAGCGATCGAGGAGGTGCTGCAGTGGTCATGCATTCCGTTCATGGTGACGGTGGCATGGCTATGCGCGCACAAAACGCGATGGCTAAGCCTCCCTGCACTACTCGCCGCCCTACTCACCATCCCGCTCATTGGCGTCATATTTGAGTGGGATTGGAACGACATATTCACGACGAGCGTGCCCTGTACGTGCATTCTTCTCGCTGGCTTTCTCATCAAGCAAAAGTCCAGGGAGCCATGGAATCTTTCGCGGTGCGTGAAATTGACGACCGTGATCGCCTTGATATGGCTCGCTTCGACGGGGCTACTGCAGCTGGTACTGCTGCTTTCGTCCAAACCCTTGGTCATCTACTCATGGAGTGAGTACACGATCGATATCCGCTTTTACGTGGGCTGGGTGATTGGTCTTGCGATAGCGCCCAAGCCTGCGGCGCATCACTAATTCGAGACCGTGTCGAAAAAGGTGTCGGGAACGATTCGAGACGACGAGGTGGTTGCCTGATGAAGACCTTGGTCATCAGCACTTCGATGGCGTCCTCGATCTCGCAAAAAGGTGCGGCAACGCGGCAAAGACCTCCCCAGTCCCACCTGCGTCCCTATCACCCCGAGTCATCTCGGATCGGGTCGTCCCGGATCGGATCGTCCTGGATCGGCTCGTCCTGAATCGACCGGAGGAACTTCGACAGATGTTCACGAGCGTGGGGCTTCAAGCGAGCGACTGCGCGAGCGATGTGTGGGTGGATCTGCTGGGTGGAAGGCTTGTGCTGCTCCATATCTCCCCGCCCGAGCAACAGCCAGTCCATGGAGATATCCAGCACGTCGCATAGGACCGTCACGTTGTCCACGGTCATCTTGCCACCATGGCGCCAGCGGCTCACCGCGCTTTCGGTCACCCCCATCGTGGCCGCCATTGCACTCAGCTTCGTCAGTCCGCGTCTATTCATGGCGGACCGCAGTCGCTTCGCTCGTGTGTCGGTCATGCGAGTTCCTCTCGGTACCGATCGGACATGAGACCACATCGTGCGCACCCACCAACGGCGAGCTCTACTTTTGGAGGGTCGTACTGGCCAACTGGAATAGATCAGCACGCTCACGAATCGTGCACGGGGCGCAAGTACTTTGAGTCGCACGCAAGGTCTCGCGCTTGAGTTCGTTATCGACACCGGCGCACGCTCATTGCGTGGTTCGAGGGGCTTGTCCGCATGGCTCCGGGAGGTCGAACCATGAATCTGCAGATCATCTTCACGGGTTCAGCAGCTCGCGCTGCAGCGAATCCGCCCAGTCGTCTTACCCATCCCAACGTTCGTGCCGACAGCGATTCGAAAATTGCATGGTGAGCTGCCCCAGCTTTCCAGTGGCAGTGATCTCGTGGCGACTTCGCTCGTGCCATCGGCCATAGGAGGATTCATGAGCAATGAAAGCGTTCTGGTGCGTCGTCAACTTCGTCGCGCTCTTGCCCTGCCGCGCAGGCGCCATCCAAGCTACCTCGTGACCATGACCGATCAAGGCAAGTGGCTGCACGCACCGAGTTCGGACTTCCTGTTTGCATACATCGAAAACGATTGGCCGAAGGACGTCGTGGCCGACGTCACGAAGGCCTTCGAAACCGCCTTGGGGATGTCCTCGGCGATCAAGGCGGCGGTCAAGAACACGAGTGGCCAGGAAGTAGTGAATGGCCTGTATCTCCTGGACCAGGCCGCCATGACGACGGCGATGAACTCTATCGATGGCATGGCAGAAACCACCGCCGACCAGAACACGCAACAAGGGTCAGGGACCGCGGCCAGCATCAACGGGGAGTTTTTTGCCGCCGTCCTGGGAGGCCTGAGCGGTGATGTGGCGCCGATGTTGACCTACCTCACCACGGAAATGGGCGACGTCCAGGCCCAGACCAAACAGAGCACGGTGACTGAGAACTTCGGAACCATCATCGGCATGATCTCCGTGATGCCGGTGCTTAACGTGGTTGTTACATCCTTCCAGTACGTCTATTCGACGTCCGAAGTAAGCACCTGGTTCGTCAGTGTGCCTTGCGGCAGCGTCGAGCATCAGTCGTACGACTACTCGTACACGGTGGTCAACTACAACTACGTCGCGCCTAAGTAGTCCCGTCCGGGCTTTGTGCGTCCGCTTGTGACTGTACCGGCGGACGCATCCATTCGCCGTGCGCGGCCATGTCGCCACGGCCGAGCTTGGTTTCGCCGTGAAACCGCCGGCGTGACGCGATCCGATACGTACCCTCGGGGATCCGTCGGTTCGGCACACCACCAGGTTCCCGGCATGACGCGAGGGAAGTCTTATGTTGGATATCCAGGTGCGTTTCTCATTACCGATCGCTTACCAGAACGCGTTTGTCAGCTTGCATGATCGCGAACACAAGGTGGACTTCCATTTGAAGGAAGGCACGCACGTGGCCCAGTCGGAGTACGTCGATCTCGGCGTCGTCGACCGCGTGGAAGGTCGGCGACTGCTGGGGAAGTTCAGTTTCGAATACACCTACGAGCCCGACAGGCATGTCGTCACCGTCAATGGTACCGACTTCGACTCGGCCCGCTCCATGTGCCTGACCACGGTGCCGGAGGGAACGTCGGAATTCTGCCGCCAACGGGTCACTGGAGGGGGCTTCGTCGCTGACGACCTGACGTCCAACCCCCGCTGGAATTACGTCACACCGTTGACGCCAGGGCTTAGAGACGTTTTCAAGGGCATCGTGAGGACCGTCAATGATCGGGTGATCGAGGCGTTGCAGGAGCAGCCTCATCTGATCGTGCAGGTTCGCAAGCACCCACCCGAGATGTCCGCGGAGGAGCATCAAAAGTTCCTCACCGTCTACCGGGACGGCCAATTTCAGGGTCTCCACCAAGCGGGTCGCCAGTATGGGCCCGGAGAGCAAGTCTTTACCGTGGATTCGGTCTTTGGTGGCGAGGTCACGCTCAACTATGGAGAGGCCTTCGCGAACGTCATTGGCAGCACCAATGATCCGAAGATCGCCGGACTGACCTGGATACAGCTGTGGGCCAACCAGTTCAACACCTATCCCGTCATCTGCACGTCCTACCAGTCCAACGGTTTCGGCTGTGGGAATAGTTTGGTAGGCGGCCACGTCATCGCCGGGCAGCACGCCTCGGTTGTCGCCCAGGGTTCCAACTCGGTATGGATCTTCCCCATCTGCGTGCAACACAACAACAACGACAACGTCTACATGCAGGCACTCAAGTATTTGAAGGGCATCTGGCTGCACAACTACATGGGCTGATGATCGAGAAAACGGGACGTAGACAGTTAAACCCCATCCATGTCCCACGCTGATTGATGTGCAAAGCCGGATGATCCGCCAAACAAAACTAGAGTCGGATCGCACCTTGCCCAAGAGCCGATCGTCCTCAGAAACGAAAACGCCCCCAGCGAGGGGCGATTTCGTTTCTGGCGAAGAGAGTGGGACTGTTGGGTGCATCCATGCACCCAACCCCTCCGCGCTTCGCGCTACGGGGCCAGCCTTCGGCTGTCCTTGTGGTTTCTGACCATTTTGTCGAACCAGTGGGCTCGTCCACACCACTCTCTTCGCCAGATACGCAAAACGCCCCACTAGGGGGGCGCTTTCGCTTCTTGTGGGGAGTGGGATTGTTGGGTGCATCCATGCACCCAACCCCTCCGCGCTTCGCGCTACGGGGCCAGCCTGCGGCTGTCCTTGTGGTTCCTGACCATTTTGTCGAACCAGTGGGCTCGTCCACACCACTCTCTTCGCCAGATACGCAAAACGCCCGACTAGGGGGCGCTTTTGTTTCTTGTGGGGAGTGGGATTGTTGGGTGCATCCATGCACCCAACCCCTCCGCGCCTCGCGCTATGGGGCCAGCCTGCGGCTGTCCTTGTGGTTCCTGACCATTTTGTCGAACCAGTGGGCTCGTCCACACCACTCTCTCCGCCAGATACGCAAAACGCCCCACTAGGGGGCGCTTTTGTTTCTTGTGGGGAGTGGGATTGTTGGGTGCATCCATGCACCCAACCCCTCCGCGCCTCGCGCTACGGGGCCAGCCTGCGGCTGTCCAAAATGGTTCCTGACCATTTTGTCGAACCAGTGGGCTCGTCCACACCACTCTCTCCGCCAGATACGCAAAACGCCCCACTAGGGGGCGCTTTGCGTATCTGGCGGAGAGAGTGGGATTCGAACCCACGGTAGGCTTACACCTACGGCAGTTTTCAAGACTGCTGCCTTAAACCACTCGGCCATCTCTCCGTGATTTTTGCTGCGCTGCCAGTGCCATTTAAGGCGCTGGATTCCCGCTTTCGCGGGAATGACGGGTGGGCGTGCTGAAGTATCCCACTCGTCTTACAGGGGCGACATCGTATCAGGAATGGGGTGCGGTGCCCTGCCCTTTTTTTGATAAGGCAATCATCGCCCATAGCATGATGGCGACCGGAATGGCGGCGCCGACCAGGGGCAAGAGCAGGATGGGCTGGCGGACCACCATCGGCACCAGTTGGGTAGCGCTGGCGAAGCCGATGATCCAGAAGCGGGCCTTGCGGCTGGTGCGGGCGAACCAGAACGCGCCGATGACCAGCACCGTGGCGATGAGGGAGAGCACCAGGTCAACCGGGGGCAGCGGGAACATGCTGAACAGCCCGAGGCGGGTCAGCAGTTCGGTGGCCAGGATCGTCAGCAAGGTGTAGCTGGCGGTGAGTTCGACCTTGTCCCAGCGCTGGGTGCTCATGGCGATCTCAGGCAACCTTGTCCATGCCGCGCATATACGAGCGCAACGCCTCGGGCACGGTGATCGAGCCATCGGTGTTCTGATAGTTCTCCATCACGGCGACCAGGGTGCGGCCGACGGCGAGGCCGGAGCCGTTGAGCGTGTGCACCAGTTCGGGCTTGCCGGTTTCCGGGTTGCGTACGCGCGCCTGCAGGCGACGCGCCTGGAAATCCTCGAAGTTGGAGCAGCTCGAAATTTCGCGGTAGGTGTTCTGGCTGGGCAGCCACACTTCCAGGTCGTAGGTCTTGGCCGAGCCGAAGCCCATGTCGCCGGTGCAGAGCAGCACCTTGCGGTACGGCAGGCCGAGCAGCTGCAGCACTTTCTCGGCGTGGCCGACCATTTCTTCGAGCTGGGCGTAGGAGTCGCTGGCGCGGGCGATCTGCACCATCTCGATCTTCTCGAACTGGTGCTGGCGGATCATGCCTCGCACGTCGCGACCGTAGCTGCCCGCCTCGGCGCGGAAGCACAGCGTGTGCGCGGTCATGCGCAACGGCAGGGCATCGGCTTCCTGGATGGTGTCGCGCATCAAGTTGGTCAGCGGCACCTCGGCGGTGGGAATCAGGTAACGCTTGCTGTCGCCCACCTGGGTGGCGAACAGGTCTTCCTCGAACTTCGGCAGCTGGCCGGTGCCGAGCATGCTGTCGGCGTTGACGATCACCGGCACGTTGCATTCGAGATAGCCGTGCTCGCCGGTCTGCAGGTCGAGCATGAACTGCGCGAGTGCGCGATGCAGGCGGGCCAACTGGCCGCGCATCACCGTGAAGCGCGAACCGGACAGCTTGGCGCCCGCCTCACCGTCCAGCCAGCCATGACGCTCGCCGAGGTCGACGTGATCCTTGACCGGGAAATCGAACTGCCGCGGCGTGCCCCAGCGCAGGATTTCCTGGTTGTCGTTTTCGTCCTTGCCCAGCGGCACGGACGCATGCGGGATATTCGGCAGGCCGAGCGAGATCTCGGCGAGCTTGGCCTGGACGTCGGCCAGCGCTTGCTCGTTGGCCTTGAGCTTGTCACCGATGCCGGCCACTTCAGCCATCAGCGGAGCGACGTCCTCGCCTTTGCCCTTGGCCTGGCCGATGGCCTTGGACCGCGTATTGCGCAGGTTCTGCAGTTCCTGGGTCTCGGTGGACAGCTGCTTGCGCTGACTCTCCAAGGCCTCGATGGCGGCCACGTCGAGCGTGAAACCACGGGTTTCCTTGAGGCGCTCGGCGGTTTCGGCCAGGCGCGAGCGCAGCAGTGCAGGGTCCAGCATGATCGATCCAGGATGATGACTCGGAACGCGGGATTATCGCTGGGTGGCCGTGATGGCCGCAATGTCGGGGGCGGCGGGCCGCATGAGGCATCGCGAAACCCCGTCTGTGCGAGCTTCCTCTCCCCGGAGGGGAGAGGAAGCTACGAGCGCGCCCCCTAGAACGTCTTGCGCCGACGCCCGAGCCACCAGGCCATTACTGCACCGGCCAACAGCCAGCCAATTACCTGCTCGACCAGGGCGGCTACCGTCAGTGAGGAAGGAAAGCGATACCAGTTCCAGTACGGCACCATGTCGCTGAGCCAGGCAAAGACTGCAAAGGCCAGCGCAATGTACATGCGCTTGATCAAGCCGAACGGCCCTAGTGCCATCACAAAGGCTAGAGCCAGTGCGGCCAAGGTGTCCGAAGCCCACTGCCGTGGCAGTTGCCGGGTCATATTGGAGAGATCCTCGCCCTGCGGCATATAGACCACCCACGCATAGGGTGACGCCTGGGACTTGGTGGAGTACGCGGCGATGGTGGCCTTGTCGCCCATCTTGTTGGGATCGATCGACGGCAGGATATACACGCCGGGTTCCGCGCCCAGCCCCTGATGCAAGCTGCTGAGCACCACATCCTCATTCACCGGTTGGTGAATGCCGGGGTTACCCAGGCCCAGCGCCAAATGGGCGATGGCGCCCCACAGAAACATCACGATGCCGCCCAGCAGTGCCGCTACGAGTACGCGCATGGTCCGCTCCCCACGAAACCTTCGGTGGGCCGAATCTATGCCCCCGGTGCGACAGGCCGCAAGCTGTGTCGCAGCAAGGCAACCCAGGGTGGCCGAGTCATGGCGGATGCATAGCTCTCAGACGGAACGTGCCATGCCAATCGGCAAGCTTGCCACGCGCTGCATCTCGGGCTCGTCCCATAGCGAGGGATCATGCAGGCAGGCGAGCGCGAAATCATGGGCGTCGTCGCCCCAGAACAGGCGACCGTCCAGGGAGAGCGTGGGTACGCCAAACACGCCCTCCTCCATCGCGGCATCGAAATTCGCCTTGAGTTGTGCCTTCACTGCAGGCTCGGCGATAGCTGTCGCCGGATCGGCAATACCCAGGCGCGCCGCCACCGGTGCCAGTGCATCGACGCTATCGCCCGCGTGGCCCCGCCCCCAGATCCAGTCAAAGATCGCGTCGGTTGCCTCCACGCTGCTGCCGGCAGCGATGCATAGCCGCAGCGCTGCCAGCGGATTGAACGGATGCGTAGGCGGAAAGCGCAGTGACTGACCGGCCTGGCGGGCGCGCCACAAGGCGTGGCGATAGGTGAATTCGCGTTTGACCGGGATTTCCGCCGGGCCCTTCTGGCCGCGGCGGTCGAGCACGCCGGCGAACAGGATGGGACGCAGGATGACCGGATGCGTCGCGGCTAGCGCCTTGACCTTGGGCCATTGCAGCCAGGCGAAGGGGGAGATGAAGTCGAAATACCAGGTGATGGGCATGGCGGACCTCGAGAGCATTGTTGGGGTTCGTTCGCGAATACGGACCCTGGCCGACTAGGGCAAAGGATGGACTCACGGAATCGTCATCCCAGCGGAAGCTGGGATCCAGCGACTTTGCTGTGCCCTAAAGGCACTGGATTCCAGCTTTCGCTGGAATGACGAGCAAAAACCAAGGCGGACTGTAGCTGAGTGTCACTTGTTGCGGGCTTGACGCCGCGCCTCACGCAAACTCAACAACTTCTCGCGCAGCTTCAACTCCAATCCGCGCTCCACCGGTTCGTAGAACACCGTACCGTCGAGCTGGTCCGGCAAACACTGCTGGTCCAGCGCCACACCGCCTTCGGCATCGTGGTCGTACTGGTAGCCGGTGCCGTAGCCAAGGCCCTTCATCAGTTTGGTTGGCGCATTGCGCAAATGCATCGGCACGTCGAGCGTGCCGGTTTCGCGGATAAGGGCGCGTGCGTCGTTATAGGCCTTGTAAGCCGCGTTGCTCTTGGGCGCGATCGCCAGCCAGATGGCCAGCTGCGCCAGGCCCAGCTCGCCTTCCGGACTGCCCAGGCGTTCATAGGTGTCCCACGCATCCAGCGCCATGCGCCACGCGCGTGGCTCGGCCAGGCCAACATCCTCCACTGCCATGCGGGTCATGCGGCGGGCGAGATAAAGCGGGTCGACACCACCGTCCAGCATGCGACACAGCCAGTACACGGCAGCGTCGGGGTCGGACGAACGCACGGATTTATGCAGCGCGGAGATCTGGTCGTAGAACTGCTCGCCGCCCTTGTCGAAACGGCGCGTGCGATCGGCCAGCACCTGGGTCAGCGTGGTGTCGTCGATGCGATGGTTCTCGGCCAGTTCCGCAGCGATCTCCAGCAGCGTCAGTCCGCGGCGCACGTCACCGTCGGCCGCGTGCGCGATCAGGCGCAGCGATTCGTCCGAAACCTCCAGCGCCATCTCGCCAAGGCCGCGCTCGTGGTCGTGCAAGGCGCGCTTGAGCGCAGTGACGATGTCGTCGATCGTCACCGCTTCGAGCACATGCACGCGGCAGCGCGACAGCAGTGCGGAGTTCAGCTCGAACGACGGGTTCTCGGTGGTGGCGCCAATGAAGATGATGACACCGCGCTCGATATGCGGCAGGAAGGCATCCTGCTGAGCCTTGTTGAAGCGGTGTACCTCGTCCACGAACAACACGGTGCGGCGCCCCTGCGCGAAATTGGCTTCCGCCTCGGCCAGCGCCTTGCGCACATCGGGCAGGCCCGACAGCACGGCGGAGATCGCGCGGAAGTCGGCATCCGCATAGCGCGCTACCAGCAGTGCAATCGTGGTCTTGCCGCAGCCTGGCGGCCCCCACAACACCATGGAGTGCACGCGTCCGGCTTCCAGCGCGCGCCGCAGCGCCTTGCCGGGCGCCAGCACGCGTTGCTGGCCGACGATTTCGTCGAGCGTGCGCGGGCGCATGCGTTCGGCCAGGGGCTTCAGATCATCGGACTCGGCAAACAGGCCCGGGGCGTCGTACATATCGCGGCGTGACATGCCCGGAATGATAGGACATCGAGGCGCCACGAGCCGCAAAGACAGCGCGGGCCAGGTACGCGCGGTGCGCGGCGACGCTGTATGAAAACCTGAACTGGCGCACGGAGCGAGCCTTTATCATTAGCCTGATAATGCTTGTTTATTACGAACCTTAGTGGTTTCTTATAATTGCCTTAGAGGATTATCTTCATCTCTCTTAGCGTTGTCTTAGCGCAATTTGTTTCGATTATCTACGAAGAATAAAATAATCATTTTGTTGCCAAACTGTCATACAGCCCAATTACGGTGACGTTCCGCTTCACACCTCAATAACAATCCAACGGGCTCCCCCATGACACGGCAGAATAAGGCGCTTTATTTGCGCTCTCGGACGACTATTGCTCTTTGCCTGGCCGCGGCACTCGCGTCACCCGCCTGGGCTGGCGACGCCACCTCGGCAGACAGCAGCGCCGCGACGACGGCGGCCAAGAACCTGGACGCGGTCCAGGTCACCGGCACCGACGTGATCAGCAATATTTCACCGACCCAGGGTTCGGCCATCGCCACCCAGCCGCAGTCGATCATCAACAGCCTGTTTATCCAGAAGAACGTGCCGCCGACCGGCGACTACACCGATGCGATCGCGATCGCGCCCAGCATCTCCACCGTGGCGCCGAACGGCCCGGGCCTGATGGAGGCTCCGGTGGTCGCCATGCGCGGCTTCCAGGACGGCGAGTACAACGTCACGTTTGACGGCATTCCCTGGGGCGACCCGAACGACTTCACCCATCACTCGACCTCGTACTTCAACAACGCGACCACCGGCAGCATCCTGATCGATCGCGGTCCGGGCACGGCCAGCACGCTGGGCAACGCCACCTTCGGCGGCACCGTCGGGGTGAACTCGCTGACGCCGTCCGACCACTTCGGCATCGAGCCCTACCTCACCTTCGGCAGCTGGAGCACCGAGGTCCAGGGCGCGACGTTCAACACCGGACGCATCGACCAGACCGGCGGCACCACGGCCGTGATCAATGTGCAGAACAGCGACTCGGACGGCTACCTCACCTACTCGGGCCAGCGCCGTCAGAACGTGTTCGCGAAGGTCGTGCAACCGATCGGCGACAACACCACGCTGACGTTCGCCGGCATGTACAACAACATCACCCAGTACGTGCCGTTTGGCGCCACGGCCGCCCAGATCGCCCAGCACGGTCCGAACTTCGCGCTCAGCAACGATCCGACCAGCCAGAACTACTACGGCTACAACAAGGACGACATCAGCACCTACCTCGGCTATCTCGGCCTGCACTCGGAGTTCTCCGGCTGGACCATCGACAACAAGGTTTACACCCTCGCGTACAACCACTTCGGCTACAACGGCGAAGACCCGAACGGCGAGACGCCGAATGGCACGATCTACGGACCGGACAACGTCCCTGGCCAGCGCATGCGCAACTGGTATCGCTCCTGGGGCGATATTTTCCGCCTGACCAAGGACCTGGGGCCGGGCGAGATCCACACCGGCTTCTGGTACGACGACCAGGACAACCTGCGCTGGCTGCATGAAGTGGATGCGACGCTCAATGGCGCGCCCAATGCGGTGCCGGCGTCGGCGGCAATCGACCGCAACATGGACGACACGCTGAAAACCTTCCAGCCCTACCTGGAATACCAGTGGAACATCACCGACGCGGGCTACGTGGTCGGCGGCGTGAAGTATGTCGATTTCAAGCGCGAGATCGATGCCTCGGTGAACCAGAAAACGCTGGATCCGCTGGACTACTCCAAGGACTGGACCAAGGTCCTGCCCTCCGCCGCGCTGCACTGGCAGTTCAGCTCGAACTGGACGGCCTACGCGCAATGGGCCAAGGGCTTCCTGGCACCCAACCTCAACACGTTCTATACCGTCTCGCCGCAGGACAGCAGCAGCCTGCAGCCGCAGCAGACGATCAACCGCCAGCTCGGCACCAACTGGAACGACGATCGCCTGACCTTGTCGGCCGATGTCTACTACATCAACTTCAACAACAAGATCGAAAGCCGCAAGGTCGGCGGCATCACCGAGTTCTTCAATCAGGGTGGCGCCATCTACAAGGGCTTCGAGATGGAAGGCAGCTACCTGCTCGGCGCCGGCTTCAGCGTCTACGCCAACGGCTCGCTGAACCGTGCCACCGACTCGACCACCAACCAGTGGCTGCCGAACGCACCGAGCAAGACCGCGGCGCTTGGCGTGATCTACAACCAGGGTCCGCTGTATGCCTCGCTGATCGACAAGTTCGTCGGCTACCGCTATGGCGACACCGGACAGACCCAGCCGTTTGGCGGCTACGCGATCACCAACTTCGCCGCCAGCTATGCGTTTACGGACATGGCGGACCTGAAGGAAATCCGCGTGGGCCTGCAGGTCTCCAACCTGTTCGACAACAAGAGCATCTACGCGCTGGCCGGCTACACGGCGCAGGACAACACGCCGCTGTATTTCACCATCCCGGAACGCAGCTACATGGTCACGCTCTCGGCGAAGTTCTGACCATGATGCGCATGACGATCCTCGGGCTGGCACTGTCGCTGGCCCTCTCCGCCGCTGCCTCTGGCAGCGGCGGTTCCACCCCGGACCTGGTGGCCGTGCTGCCGCCTCCGCCTGCCGCAGGCTCGCTGGCGGCGCAGCACGAGCTGCAGACCGTGCTTGGCGTGCAAGCAAGCCGCACGCCGGCGGACGAAGCGGCTGCCCGCGCGGACAACGAGCATTCGGTGTTCCGTTTCGCCGACGTCTTTGGCAGCAGCTTCGAGGCAGCCAAACTGCCGCACACGGCAGCCTTGTTCGCACGACTGGTCATTTACGACAAGGCGGCCGTCAAGCCAGCGAAGATCTACTGGCATCACCCGCGCCCACCGATCGTGTCGGCACAGGTGCAGCCGCTGGCGCAGGAGAAGGCGGACGACTGGAGCTATCCCAGCGGTCACGCCACGCTGGGTTATAGCGAAGCCGTGTTGCTGGCCAACATGGTGCCGGAGAAGCGCGCGGCGATATTTGCCCGCGCCGACCTGTACGCCCAGCATCGCGTGGTGATGGGCGTGCATTTCCCCAGCGATATCGAAGCCGGCCGACTGGCCGGCACCGTCATCGGTGCCGACTTGCTGCATGACCCGGATTGGCAAGCAGACTACGAGGCGGCGCGGCTTGAGTTGCGCGCCGCGCTGAAACTGCCTACCACCCCTCCCAAGGACGGACCGGGCTGATCGCCCGCACGGCGGCATCGGCCAGCAACACCGGTGCCGCCAACAAGGCCTGCCTGGGTAGTGGACTCTACTGAACTTCGTTGCGGCGGCCGGACAACATCCTTCGCAAGGTATCGTCCCGCTGCACGTAATGATGGAACAGCGCGGTGGCGGCGTGAACGATGGCCAGCCACATCAGCACGTCGCCTGCCGTCTCATGGACATCGCCGATGCGATGGGCAAGATCGCTGTTGCCGACGCCCAGCACGGGCAACGGCAGGCCGAGCAGGTTCCACGGCTTGCCCGCGGCGAACATCATGGCCATGCCCAGCAGCGGCACGGCAAAGGCCAGCAGGTACAGCGCCAGGTGAACGAGCTTGCTGAGCATGTCCTGCCAGCGTGGCGGCTGCGGCGATATCGGCGGCACCGCCGACCGCGCGCGCGCGAGCAGGCGCGGCACCATCAGCAGCAGCACGGCCATGCCGAACTGCATATGGGCCCATTTGACGCCGCTGCGCATGGCCGAGCCGCGCGGAAACCAGCCCCGGATCTCAATCAGCACAAGTGCGCAGGCAACAAGCAAGGCGATCAGCCAATGCAGACGGCGCAACCACGGCGCATAACGAATAGTGGACACGGCAACCTCGGTGGTATCGAAAGGGACAGCGGCATGGCGGCGACCTCGTTGCCGACGTCGACCCATGCCAGCCTAGCCAATGTCGCCGAAGCTGGCTTTGATCCGGCTTAGCATCCACGGGCGACCTGGGCGCCATCTCGCTTCACCACGGGGTGCGCTGTCGTCCTCGCATGACTGGGCATGTCAGCAAGCAACCCGCTACGGCTATCATCTGCTCTCACATGTGGCATCCATGCTGCGGTGAGGTGAAATGTCACATCAACAAAGCAGGTTTTACCCGGACGGGAGGGTGGCCGACGGCACTGTCCTGCCGCGGCGTGCCTCGCCCGCGCCAGCATCGCCTGCTTCAACGTCGTATGCAGGCAGCGGCCGGCTTCATCGCCTGTACTCTTGGCTGGCCTTGCTCTTTATCCTGTTGCTGCCATGCAGCGCGGTGCGTGCCGAGGATCCCTGGGCGCCGTTCGATGCGCCCTGGTTCGACCGGCTCGGCATCAACGACGGCTTGCCGCATTCGATCGCAACGGCGATCGTGCAGGACCAGCGCGGTTTGCTATGGGTCGGCACCATAGGCGGACTGGTCCGCTACGACGGTTATCGCATGCAGGTGTTCAGCGTGGCGGCCGGTGGCCGCTCGGGCCTGCCTGACGCCTATGTGCGCAGCCTGCTCGCCCTGCAGGATGGCGGCGTGCTGATAGGTACCAATGCGGGAGGACTGAGCCGCTTCGATCCTGTCAGCAATACGCTGCGCAACTATCCGATTGGCCGGGGCGGCACCTCGGACCGCAAGATCTACGCGCTGGCGCACGACCGCGACAACGGGGTCTGGATCGCCACCGACCACGGCCTGGATTACCTGGACCTGCGCACCAACCGCATCGTGCCCGTGGCGACGGGCGACGACGCCTCGCCGCGGAATTTCAGCGTGCTGCAGGATGACGCAGGCAATCTGTGGCTGGGCAACAGCAAGGGCCTGTTCTTCCGCCGCGCCGGCTCGCACGCCTTCGTACGTCCACCGCGCCCCGACGGCAGCATCGACACCGTGCTCAGCGACGGCATCTGGGCTATCCGCGAGGACCGCGAGGGCCGACTCTGGGTCGGCAGCACGCAAGCGGGCGCCGCCTACCGCGATACCGACGGCCATTGGCAAGGCGTGCCAGGATTCAGCGGGTTCGAGCAGGACCACGCACGCCGCGCCACCGTGCGCGATTTCCTGGAGATTTCAGCCGACACGCTGTGGATCGGCACGGACGGCACCGGCGTGCTGGCCTACTCGCCCGGCGCCGCCGGTGTACGCGCGATCACTCACGACACCGCGGTGCCGTCGTCGCTGCCGGGTGACTCCGTGCGTGCGCTGATGCAGGACCGCTCCGGCAATGTCTGGGCCGCGACCGATCTCGGCATTGCGCGGCACGACCCGAATGCGCGCACCGCGTTTGCGCTGCAGCCGTCGGCCCGCACCGACCGCGCGATCGCCAATACCAATGTGCGTGGCATCTACGTCGACAAGCGTCAACGCATCTGGCTGGGCATGAGCTCGGGACGCATCGATGTGATCGATCTTGGCAAGGGCCAGATCCGCCACCTGCAGCTTGGCGGCAACCAGGCCCGGCGCGACGTGCAGGCGTTCGCCGAAGGGCCGGATGGCACCATCTGGATAGGCACCCAGGGGCTGGCGCGGGTGGATCCGGACACTTTCGTCCTGCAGGACTCCCTGCTGGCCGAGCTCGACGAAAAACCCGTGCTGAGCCTGCTCAGCGATGGCGAGCAACTGCTGATTGCCACCTACGACGGCGTCTATCGCTACAACACCCACACGCACGCCGTGGTGCATTTTCGTCATGCGCCAAACGATCCTGGCAGCCTCTCGAGCGACACCGTACGGCACATCGCCGCGGTGGATCACACCATCTGGTACCTCACGGCTTACGGCATCTCGATCGCCGCCAACCCCTTGCAGACACGTGACTTCACCCGTGTGCTGAATCGCCCTGGCGATCCAACCAGCCTGCCGAACGACCTGGTCACGTCGATGGCGACCGATCCGGAAGGACAGCAATGGATCGGCACCGCCGGTGGCCTGAGCCTGCTGGAGCAATGGGACAAGCAGGGCACGTTTCGCTTCCGCCACATCGGCAGCGCGGAAGGACTGGCCAGCGATAGCGTCAATGCAGTGATGTCCGACGACAACGGCAACCTGTGGGTCAGCCTGCCCAATGGCGTGGCCATGATCGACGGCTCCACCCATACCGTACGCAACCTGGGTATTCGCGACGGCCTGCGCATCGCCAGTTACATCTATGCGGCCGCGGCCCGCGCGCCCACCGGCGAGCTGCTGTTTGGCGGGCTCGGCGGACTTACGGTGATCCGGCCCGACTGGCGTCCGCCGAATACGCCTGATCCCCCTTTGATCGCCACCCAGGTCGAACTCAATGGCGTGCCCATGCCGTTCGGCAAGCTGCCGCGCGCTGGCGAATCCTTGAAGCTGGGGCCGCATAGCCGCAGCCTGCGCGTGGACTTTGCCCTGCTCGACTACCAGGCACCGTCGGAAACTGCATACAGCTATCGCATGGAGGGATTCGACGAGACGTGGAGCGAGGTTCCGCGGGGCAGCCTGCCCTCGGCGATCTATACCAACCTGCCCTACGGCGAATACACCTTGCACCTGCGTGCCACGACGCGGGGCATGCAGCCGCGCCGAATCGAGACGACTTTCCAGGTACTGGCGGAGCCACGCTGGTATGAGACCGTGACCGCCAGGGTCATCGCAATCCTGCTGCTGCTTGCCGTGATGGTCGGGCTGATCCAGCTACGCACGCTGTACCTGCAACGCAAGGCCCGCCTGCTGCAACAGCAGATCGACATGCATACGCGCGACCTGCGCGCCGCCAACCTGCGCCTGGACGAGCTGGCCAACACCGATGAGCTGACCGGCGCCTGCAACCGCCGACGTTTTTTTGCGCTGGCAGAGGAAGTCCGCCAGGCAGCGCCGGATGGCGGCGCCTGCATCGCCCTGCTCGACCTGGATCACTTCAAGCAGATCAATGATGGCCATGGCCACCTGGCCGGCGATGCAGTGATCCGCGCCGCATGCGCGGCGATCCTGCAACAGTGCCGCGAGGATGACCTGGTCGGCCGCTACGGCGGCGAAGAGCTGGTGATATGCCTCCCCGGCGGCACCTTGGCGCAGGGCATGGCCGTGGCAGAACGTATTCGCCTGGCGGTGGCCGAGCAGCACGCCGTCCACGAGGGCCGCCCGATCGCCGTGACGGCCAGCATCGGCGTGGCTGCCTATCGCGCAGGCGAGAGCCTGTCGCAATGGCTATCCCGTGCAGACGAGGCGCTGTATCAGGCCAAGCACGCCGGCCGCAATCGCTGTGTGGCGGCGTTGTGAGGCTGGCTGGTGTAGGAGCGCACCCTGTGCGCGACCGGCGCTCGCCTCTGTTCCTATCGCTGCCGCCAGCGGGCCGTTTAGGCGGTGCGCTGGCGATGATGATTAGGGGGGACTGAGGAGACGTCCATCGCGCACAGGGTGCGCTCCTGCACGGGATCGCTATCGCGGGAATGCGTGGGGTGTTTTTCGGCCACCGCCGAGACGTGGAACAGGATCTCAGCCCGTCGCCAGCCTACGTTGCCGATAAATCGCATAAGCCAGGCCCACCACGCCCGTAAGCACGGCCGGCACCAGCAACACGCGCTCCTGCCAGGCCAGGAAACCGAGTGCACCCAGGGTGGCGCCGACGATGAAGTGGCTGGCCACCAGCAGGCATACCTGCACGCGCAACCTGTCCACCGGCAACCCACGCAAGCGCTGGCCCATGTAAATGCCGAGGTCGGTGAAGATGCCGGAAAGGTGCGTGGTGCGGAACGTCGCGCCGCTATACGTGCTGACCATGGCGTTCTGCAAGCCACAGGCTGCCGATGCCAGGTACAGGCCGAGATCGTGCTGGCCGTGGATCAAGGGCGTCGCGGCAAACAACAGCACCGACTCGATCATCAGCACGACGCCGTAGCGGCGCCCCAGCTGCAGCACGCTCTGCTGCACGATAAAGCCACTCAACACCGCGCCGGCCAAGAACGATCCGATGGCCAGTGCCCAGTGCGCGACCTCGGTCGCGTCGAGGCGGGCCAGCGCCAGACCCAGCTCGGTGCTGGTGCCGGTCAGGTGGGTGATCGGCTGATGCCGAAAACAGAGATAGCCGACGGCATTGATGCAGCCGGCGATCAGCGCCAGCAAACCGCCGCCGATCCAGGCCCAGCGCGGCAGCTGACGCAGCACGGCCGCGCTCAGTTCTTGATCGGCTGGGTGCTGAGCACCGGCACGTCGCCGATGACATCGGCGCCCGGCGGCGGCACGAAGTTGAACGTCGCCGGTGCAATCGGCGCGTTGCGCTGCCAGGCGGAGAAGCGGATATCGGTGGTAGCGCCGAGCTGGTCGCGGAACACCATGCGGGCCAGGCCATTGGCGTCAAAACCGAGGTCCGCATAGTCGAACTGCGGGTCCTTCGCGGTCGAGGTGAGGCGCAGCCAGCTCAAGCCATCGTGCTCGCCCTGCTCGGCGACCTGGAAGTCCTTGTCCATCTGCTTGAGATCGGTCAGCACGGTCAGCGGGCTGTGCGATTCCTCGGAACTCTGCACGCGCACGGTGACCTGCTCGAGGTCCGGGTCGTACAACCACACGCGGCTGCCGTCGGCAACGATGGTCTGCTTGTACGGCGTCAGCGTCTCCCAGCGGAACTGGCGCGGCGCCTCGAGCGCCAAGGTGCCGGTGCTGGTCTTGGAGCCACTGCCGTTCGCGTCGGTCAGCGACTGGGTGAACTTGCCGGTGAGCGAATGCAGGCCGGTGGCGAAGGCGTCGAGCTTGGCGCGCGCCGGGCCGGCGGCGGCCTGGGCGAAACCGGTCAGCGAAAGCAGGAGCGCGGAGGCGACGAGAACAAGCGAGCGTTTCATGGGGACCCTGTGGGTGGAGCAATGCGCGAAGTCTGCGGGGCTATAGCTTAATGGCGACTGGGCGATTCGGGTCGACACGAAGCCTGGTTGCCGCCCCCTCACCGTCATCCGACCCTCACCGTCGCCCCTCCCTCACCGTCGGGCCACCCTCACCGTCATCCCAGCGAAAGCTGGGATCCAGCGACTTTGCTTTTGTCGCGTAGCCTGCCGCGAACAAAGGCACTGGATCCCAGCCTTCGCTGGGATGACGAGCAGAGGTGCGGAGCTCCCGAAGTCCCAGCCTGACCAGCCCTTCGGCTGTCGAGAGCCGCTGGGATTTCGGGCAAATAGTCAGTTCTTCGGCGGTGGCGGCGCCAGCACTTCGCGGTTGCCGTTGTGCTGGGGTGCGCTGACCACGCCGTCCTGCTCCATCTGTTCGATCAGGCGGGCCGCGCGGTTGTAGCCGATGCGCAGGTGGCGCTGGACGCCGGAAATCGACGCGCGGCGCGACTCGGTGACGATGCGCACGGCGCGGTCGTACAGCTGCGCCTCGGCGTCGCCGCCCTCTTCGCCGTCCTGCGGCAGGCCGGAGTCGTTGATGAATTTGCCGTCGCTGGTGGCCTGCACCTCTTCCAGCACGCCTTCGATGTACTGCGGCGAACCTTGCGCCTTAAGCCAGTTCACCACGTTATGCACCTCGTGGTCGTCCACGAAAGCGCCGTGCACGCGCTCAGGCGTGGCCGTGCCCGGCGGCAGGTAGAGCATGTCGCCGTGGCCGAGCAGCGCCTCGGCACCCGATTGATCGAGAATCGTGCGCGAGTCGATCTTGCTCGACACCTGGAACGCGATGCGGGTGGGGATGTTCGCCTTGATCAAGCCGGTGATCACGTCCACCGACGGACGCTGCGTGGCCAGCACCAGGTGCACGCCGGCGGCGCGCGCCTTCTGCGCGAGGCGGGCGATCAGTTCTTCGACTTTCTTGCCGACGATCATCATCATGTCGGCAAACTCGTCGATGATGATCACGATGTATGGCAGCGGCTCCAGCGGCTCGGCCGCCAGGTTCGGCATTTCCGGGTTCGGGCGGAACAACGGGTCGAGCAGCGGCTGGCCGGCGTTCTCGGCGTCCTTCACCTTCTTGTTGAAGCCGGCGAGGTTGCGCACGCCCACTGCGGCCATCAACTTGTAGCGGCGCTCCATCTCGGCCACGCACCAGCGCAACGCGTTGGCGGCTTCCTTCATGTCGGTCACGACCGGCGCGAGCAGATGCGGGATGCCTTCGTAGACCGAAAGCTCGAGCATCTTCGGGTCGATCATGATCATGCGCACGTCTTTGGCACTGGCCTTGTACAGCAAGCTCAACACCATCGCGTTGACCGCGACGGATTTGCCCGAGCCGGTGGTACCGGCCACCAGCAAGTGCGGCATCTTGGCCAGGTCGGCCACCACCGGTCGGCCGGCGATGTCCTTGCCCAGCGCCAGCGCCACCGGCGACTTCATCTGGTCGTACTTGTCCGAACGCAGGATCTCCGAGAGATAGACGATCTGCTTGCGGGTATTGGGGATTTCCAGGCCGATCACGTTCTTGCCGGGAATCACGTCGACCACGCGCACGCTGACCACTGAAAGTCCGCGCGCAATGTCCTTGTCCAGGCTCGATACCTGCGAACCGCGCACGCCCGCGGCGGGCTCCAGCTCGAAACGGGTGATGACCGGGCCGGGATACACGCCCACCACCTTGGCCTCGATGCGGAAATCCTTGAGCTTCAGCTCGACCTGGCGCGACAGCACTTCCAGGGTTTCCTCGGAATAGCCCGGGCCCTGCTCCGGCGCTTCATCGAGCAGCGACAGCGGCGGCAATTCGCCCGGCGCCGAGGCCCCGGTGAACAGCGGGATCTGCGTTTCCAGCCTGGCGCGCTCGCTCTTCACCACCGGCGCCGGCGGCACTTCGATGCGCACGGGTTCGCGCTTGGCCTGCTTGACTGCCTCGACCTTCTTGACCACTTCGCGCTCGGCGCGTGCCTGGCGGGCGGCCAGCACGTCCGGCGCCTCGCGCAGCTTGCCGCCGAACCAGCCGGCAAAGCGCAGGACGCCCTGCCCGGTCACATCCATCACGCGAAACCACGACAGGCCGGTGGCGAGCGTCACGGCGACCAGGAACAAGGCCAGCAGCAGCAGCGGCGCGCCTTTGTCGCCCAGCGCATGGATCAGGCCGCGCCCCACCCACATGCCGATGATGCCGCCCACGCCTTGCGGCAGCACGGGCTCATCATGAAAGTTGAGATATAGCAGTGCCGGCGCCGTGATGAAGAAGAACACCGAGCCGATCAGCCGCAGCGAAGGCTCCCACGGCTGCACGTTCTTTTCGCCGCGGTGGCGCAGCACCTGCACGCCGAGCACCAGCAACAGCAGCGGGAAGAAATAGGACACCAGTCCGAAGATGTAGCGCAGGACATTGGCGATGTTGGCACCGACCGCGCCGCCAAAGTTCATGGCGTGCTCGGCCGTGCCGACATGACCCCAACTGGGGTCCTGGTCGTTGTAGCTGAACAGGCAAACCAATAGGTACAAGGCCAACGGCAGCAACAGCAGTGCCCCAGCCTCGCGCAGACGGCGCTTCAGCTCTTCGCTGAGGCCCTCGCGCTCCTTTTCCTTCTTGACGTTCGCGCTACGCGCCACCGTATTCCTTTTCCTGATGTCTGTACTGAAGAGTGTCCGGCCACGCCAGGCATGGCCGGTCTTTCCAAGTCCCCGCACGGGCGGACAAAACTTACGCCATGCCCTTGACCGCTGGATGAACCAGCACATCACGGCCCAGGTCGATCCCCTGACGCAGCGGTTCGATCGGGCGCCGTTGGTTGCCGGCGGCTGGACGCTGCACGAGGGGAAGAATAGCGGGAGAAAGCGCCATCGACGAGCGCTGCCGCACAAAGTCCGCCACGCGTTTCGCGCCAGTCCGCGAAACGGAGCGATCCACGCCGAGGCGTCGCAGCCTTGAATAGACCTGCGGTCTTCCCCATCCTTGCGGGTTCGGGCGCAACGCAGCGGTCCTGGCGATGCGACTGGAAGAAACCGTTACCAGGGCTGGAGCGAATGACCCACCGGGTCACCGGCGAATCCGCAGGATTCCAGCCAGGACCCGGAGGTCGTTTTCACATTCCCATCACATGGCGATGCCAAGCCACCAGGCAGATGTCGAGGAAAGTCAAAGGGATATCCATGGCGCGGCGTCAAAACCTGCCAGGCATCCCCCAGGAAATACGCCACCGCACCCGCCAGTCGCCCGGGCATGGCCACCTCACGCCAGGCTGGGTTTCACCACCCAAACCACCGATCATTACCGCCTCACCACGCGGATAGAAGGAAAGCATGAACACAGTCACCAAGCACAGCCGCCTGCTGATCCTCGGCAGCGGTCCCGCCGGCTACACCGCCGCCGTCTACGCTGCCCGCGCCAACCTCAAGCCGACCATGATCACCGGCCTGCAGCAGGGTGGCCAGCTGATGACGACCACCGACGTGGACAACTGGCCGGGTGATGTCGAGGGACTGCAGGGTCCGGCGCTGATGCAGCGCATGGCTGAGCATGCCGAGCGTTTCCATACCGAGATGGTGTTCGACCATATCCACACGGTGGATCTCAAGCAGCGCCCGTTCCGCCTCAAGGGCGATTCCGGCGAGTACACCTGTGATGCGCTGATCATCGCCACTGGCGCCACCGCCAAGTACCTGGGCATTGCCAGCGAGCAGCACTTCAAGGGCAAGGGCGTGTCCGCCTGCGCCACCTGCGACGGCTTCTTCTTCCGCGAGCAGGAAGTGGTGGTGATTGGCGGCGGCAATACCGCGGTCGAGGAAGCGCTGTACCTCTCCAACATCGCCAGCAAGGTCACCCTGGTCCATCGCCGCGACAAGCTGCGCGCCGAAAAGATCATGCAGGACAAGCTGTTCGAGAAGGCCGCGGCCGGCAAGATCGACCTGGTGTGGAACCACACCGTCGACGAAGTGCTGGGCGACAACTCCGGCGTGACCGGCGTGCGCGTCAAGGACATCAACACCGGCGAGACGCGCGACATCGCCGCCACCGGCTTCTTCGTCGCCATCGGCCACACGCCGAACACCGGCATCTTCGACGGCCAGCTCGACATGCACGACGGCTACATCAAGATCCGCACCGGCCTGAACGGCATGGCCACGATGACCTCGGTGGCCGGCGTGTTCGCTGCCGGCGATGTGGCCGACCATGTGTATCGCCAGGCGGTGACCTCGGCCGGCTTCGGCTGCATGGCCGCACTGGACGCCGAGCGCTGGCTCGATCAGCAAGGTCCGGCCTCCTGAATGGCGGTTGCCACGCTGCATTACATCCATGACCCGCTGTGCGGCTGGTGCTATGCCGCACAGCCGCTGGTCAGCGCGGTGGTCGACACGCTCGGCGGCCGCGTTGCGCTGAAGCTGCACGGTGGCGGCCTGTTCGACGAGCCGCGCACGCTGGAACCGGAGCTGGCCGAGCACATCGTGCATGCGGACGAACGCATCGCCTCGCTCAGCGGCCAGCCGTTCGGCAAGCCGTACCAGGAGGGCTTGCTGGCCGAACACGGCACGGTGTTGTTCTCGCTGCCGCCGATTGCCGGCGTGTTGGCCGCCCAGGCGCTCGATGCCGGCCAGGCGTATCCCATGCTGGTGGCGATCCAGAACGCGCACTACCAGCAAGGTCTGCGCGTGGTGGAACCGTCGGTGTTGACCGAGCTGGCGGAAACGCTGGGCCTGGATGGCGAGGCATTCCAGCAATCCTTTGCCAAGGTCCAGGGCACGCCGACGCTCGAGCACGTCCAGGATAGCCGGCGCCTGCTCGGTGAACTGGGTGGCCAGGGCTTTCCCACGCTCGCGCTGGAAATCCACGGCAAGCGCCAGTTGTTGCCGCATCACTACGATTACGGCCGGCCAGCCAACTTCGTCAATCGCATCGCCGCGCTGCTGCCGGCGGTACATTGAGCGCATGCTGCCAGCCCGCCTGACGCTCGCCCTGACCGCCATCCCGGTGCAAGCCCGGATTCGGTTTCGTCCGGACGTTGGCGGACTGGCCCAGGATGGCTGACCCTGCCCCATCGGCGCCTATCGTGACCGACGTCCGCTTCCATTCCAGCATCGACGATATTCCCGCCCACGCCTGGGACGCCTTGCGGCCGGACGACAATCCCTTCGTGTCGCACGCGTTTCTCGCCGCGCTGGAGCGCACCGGTTGCATTCGCGCAAACTGGGGCTGGCAGGCCCATCATCTGTGCCTGTACCAGGATGGCCAGCTCATTGCCGCTGCACCGCTTTATCTCAAGGGCAATTCGCACGGCGAGTTCGTCTTCGACTGGAGCTGGGCCAGCGCCTGGGAGCGGGCCGGCGGCGATTACTATCCGAAGTTGCTCAACGCCGCGCCCTACTCGCCCGTGCCCGGCCCACGCCTGCTGGCCGGCAACGGACCGCAGGCCGCGGCGCGGCGGCAGGCGCTGGCATCGGCGATGGCCGCGTTCGCCAAGCGCATGAATATCTCGTCCGTCCATGCGAATTTTCTGCGCGAGGAGGAACTCGCGGCGTTTGGCGACGAGTGGCTCGCGCGCTCGGACATCCAGTTCCATTGGCAGAATCGCCAGCACGCCGAGTTTGCCGACTTCCTGGCCGCGCTGAACCACAAGAAGCGAAAGAACATCCGCCAGGAGCGCAACCACGTGGCCAGCTGCGGGCTGGCCATCGAGATGCGCGGCGGCAGTGGGCTCAGCGTGAATGAATGGCGGCGGATTCACGCACTCTACGAGTCCACCTTCGACGCCAAGGGCAATCACGCGGCGTTGACGCGCGCGTTCTTCCTGAGCCTCGGCGAGACGCTGGGCGATGCCGTGCAGGTGGCGATGGCGCACGACGGGCATGACATCGTCGCCATGGCGCTGTTCCTGCAAAGCAACGACACCTTGTACGGGCGCTACTGGGGTGGCGACGTGGACGTGCCAGGGCTGCACTTCGAGCTGTGCTACTACCAGGGCATCGAGCATGCGATACGCCACGGCCTGCAACGCTTCGAGCCCGGCGCCCAGGGCGAACACAAGCTCGCCCGCGGCTTCCTGCCGGTACGAACGCATTCGCGCCATTACCTGGTGAACGAGGATTTCCGCGCCGCCGTGCGGGCGTCGCTCGTGCAGGAGGACGCGGCGGTGGAGGAGTATGCCCAGCATCTGCACTCGCACAGCCCCTACGCGCTGCGCTGACAGCGCAACGCCGCGCCGGCGCCCTAGCCAAATGAGAGCGAAGCCACCTTGCCGGCCTGATCGATGCCCAGGCCGAACTTCAGGATGCTGCCCGGCCCGAACTGGATCAGGTAATCAAACCAGGTCACCGCGCCGTCGACACGCCGGCCCTTGAAGACAAACGCCGTTGGCGCGCCGTAGGGCGAGAACTGCTTGGCAAGGCGTGCCGACAGACCGGCTTTCAGCTTGGCATCGAGCTTGGCGCCAAAGCGTGAGGAGTCCTCGCTGCCACCCTGCAATTGCGTGAACGTCGCCCTGGCGGCTGCAGTCATGGCGGTATCCTCGCCCGCCGCTGGCTTGCGCATGGCGGCGTAGATCTCCGGATAAAGCTCGTTGAAGATCGCCGTCGTGAGCATTTCACCCGGCTCAGGGTTATCCCCGTTGTTGGTGAACGCGATGATGCGAACGCCCTGCTTCGGAAAGTACTCGTTCGCCGTGGTGAATCCGAACGAGCCACCCGTGTGCCCTACCCTTGGCTGGCCTTCCACCGAGTCGACGAACAGGCCGAGTCCGTAATCGGCGCTACCCTTTTCCGTCGTCATCACCGACGTACTCATCAAGGCATAGTCCGCCGGGCTGACGATCTTGCCGCCCATCAAGGCCTGGTTCCATTTCTGCAGGTCGCCCAGGGTGGACACGAGATTGCCTGCCGCCCAGCCAAACGTGTCGTGAATCGTCGGCGCACGTTCGAGTCGCCCCTGCGCATGCCGGTAGCCGATCGCCATCACCGGCAGATGGGCTTCGTCCGCGACGGTAAAAGTCTGCGTCAGGCCGGCGCTATCGAGCAGATGGGTTTGCACGTAATGCCGGTAGGATTCCTGCGACACCACCTCGATGACGCGCCCCAACATGAGATAGCCGGTATTGCTGTACGACCAGCGGCTACCTGGCGCGAAATCGAGCGGCTTGTCCTTGATGCGCGCCACCAGCTGATCAAACGTGGCCGGCCTGGTCGCCGCCTGCTCGATATCCGGCCCATCCACGTACTCGGGCAGGCCGCTGGTATGCGACAGCAGCTGGCGCAAGGTCACTTCGTTGGCGTGCGGGGCGTCGGGCAGATACGTGGCCAGCTTTGCATCGATGGTGAGCTTGCCGGCTTCCTGCAGCTGCAGGATCGCTGCCGCGGTGAACTGCTTGGTGATCGAACCGATCTCGAACCAGGTATCCACGCTGGCGGGCAGATGGCCGTCACGGTCGCGCAAGCCGTACGCCTGGCGATAAACCAGCTGCCCATCCTTGAACACGGCAATCGCTGCGCCAGGCGTTTCCGTACGCTGCAGCACCGCATGCACGTCGGCGTCGATGCGCTTGTCGACGGCGGGAGCGGCGGGCATGGCCGCTGCAGCCAGCGAAACGGACCACAAGGACATCAGCCAGGGAAATCGCGGCATGGAAATGCTTCACCTTCGAAGGGGCCATCATGCTAATCACATCCTCATCCGGTTAGCATCTGTCGGGCGGCACACGCCGACCATTCCGCACTCACCCGATGGGCCACGATGATCCGCTTGCCCCTGCTCGATTCAGCCAGGCCGGAGCACTTTCCCGATCCGCGCAAGGCGCTGAACGAACCGAACGGCCTGCTGGCCTTCGGCGGTGATTTGTCGTCGCGACGACTGCTGGCCGCCTATGCCCAAGGCATCTTCCCCTGGTTCAACGAGGACGAGCCGCTGTTGTGGTGGTCGCCCGATCCGCGTTGCGTCTTCCACACGCAGGCGCTCAAGCCCAATCGCAGCCTTCGTCGGCGTCTGGCGCAGGTGTCCTGGCGCATTACCGTCGATCACGCCTTCCGCCAGGTGGTGGAGGCTTGTGCCGCGCCCAGGCCAAGCCAGAGCGGCACCTGGATCGTGCCCGCCATGGTTGACGCCTATACCCAGCTCTACGAGCTGGGCCATGCCCACAGCGTCGAGGTATGGGAAGGCGAGCGGCTGGTGGGCGGCATCTACGGCATCGCCGTGGGTCGCCTGTTCTGCGGCGAGTCCATGTTCAGCGCCGAAAGCGGCGGCTCCCGCGTGGCCTTGATGGCGCTCGCCCGGTTGCTGCAGCGCTGGGATTTCCCACTGATCGACGCGCAGGTCACCAACGCCCATCTCCTGCAACTCGGTGCCGTGGAGTACCCGCGTGCACAGTTCCTGCGCATGGTGGCGCAGATCACCCACCTGCCCGGACAACCCGGCCGGTGGACGGAGTTCACGCCGCTGGCGCAGTTGTAGCGCGCCGGTGCCGCCGGACACGTGTCGGGCGCACGGCCGCCCGGTGCGCAGCGCAGGCGCCATCCATTCGGCATGGCGTGCTAGGAAATCGTGATAAAGCCCCAGATGCGCAACAGGTCGGATATCCCGTTGATGATGAACTGCACGCCAATGCAGACGAGCAGAAAGCCCATCAGACGTGCCGTGGCATCGACGCCGGTCTCGCCGAGGAAACCCACGATCTTGGTCGCCCCGCGCAGGCACAGCCAGAAGACCAGCGCGAACAGCACGACCGTGATGACCACCGAGGCATGCACCAGGGGCGACATCAGGCTGCCCGGAAAGCCTGACGAGGCACTGATGATGAAGGCGATGGTGCCCGGCCCCGTGGTGCACGGCATGGTCAGCGGAATGAAGGCGATGTCTTTCAACTTGGCCGACTCGCCGTGCGACGCCATCTCCACTTGCACGTCGTCTTCGCCCACGCGCGCAGGGGGAAACAACATGCCGAAACCGATATAGGACACGATCAGTCCGCCAGCGACACGTAGCCCGGGAATCGAGATGCCGAAGCCGCTGATGATCGCGTTCCCTGCGTAAAAGCACAGCAGCAGCATGATCACCACGTAGATCGTCGCCCGGTTGATCTGCCGGTTTCGCTCGGCTTCCGGATAACGAGCGGTGAGCGCCAGCAACACGGTGGCGCTCGTCAACGGGTTGGCGATCGGCAACAGTCCCAGCAATCCCAGCGCGACATTGTCGAGCAACGTGAGCATAGCGGTCTGCTTCCCTGGAGGTAGCCAAAGCCCGGCGCCTGGTACGGTCGCCAGCGAACTGCTGCTGGCAGGACAAATACGCATTGCCTACGACAAGAATCCGTGAAGACCGCTCATGACAGGGATCGCGTCCGCCTGGAAGTGACGCCGCCATTCACCCTTTGAACAGGTGTGGCACGAAGCAGCTGGTGTTCCGGGTGATGCGGTCGGCGTCTTCCCTGATGCCCATGCCGACAGCGGTATGGCCAACCACCCAGGAACCGACCAGGGCATGGCGATTATCGAATACTGGCAGCGGCGCCAACGCCTGATAGATGCACGGCTCGTCGGCACGAGGTTCTGGCGCATTGCTGTCCAGCACGATGACGCCGGCACCTTCCCGGCCCCAGCAGGGTTTACGCACCACGGCGCCCTCGATGTCTGCGCGCACGCGACTGGCAGCGAGCAGATTGGGGTGTCCTGGAAAAAATTCCCACAGCAACGGCAAGATGGCCTTGTTCGACAACAGCATTTTCCACGCTGGTTCCACCCAGCGCAGAGGGGCGTCCAGCAAATGGTCCGCAAACGGTTCGGTGAGTAGCCATTCCCACGGATAGAGCTTGAACAAGCGCGCAATCGGCGCATTGTCGAGATCAATGAAGTCACGTCCCGACCAACCGACCTGTTCGATATCCAGCGCCGTTGCGCGATGGCCCGCCTGCAGGCAGGTATCGAGCAGGTAGTCGGTCGTCACGGCGTCTTCGATGTTGTCGTAGCAAGCGGCGAAGTGCACATGCGAGGCCTTGGGCAAGATTTGCCAGCGTTCGACCAGGGCTTCGTGGATGGCATTGAACTGGTCCGCATCCGGTGCGACGTCCTGCAACCAGTACCATTGCGCAACGGAGGCTTCGAATAGCGACGTCGGCGTATCTGCGTTGTATTCCAGCAGTCGCGGCGGCGCGCTGCCGTCATAGACGAGGTCCATGCGGCCATACAACGCCGGCTCGCGATCCCACCAGCTCCGCTCGACCAGGGTGGCGGCGCGCGCATCGATACCGAGCGCGTCGTAGCGACCAGCACGTACGATCCGGTCGACCGCCTCCAGACAAAGCGCATGCAACTCGTTGGTGGCGGCTTCGATCTCGTCGATTTCCCGCGCATCGAAGAGGTAACGCGCGTCTTCGCGCCAATACGGTTGGCCGTCAATGGTATGGAAGGCGAAACCGAGGGATTCAAGCCGCGCGCGCCAGTCCGGGCGTGGCTGACAGGCCTCGCGCCGCATCAACCGCCTCGTGCCGCTACGCGGCCGGACGAACCGAAGCCACCGCGCGTGCCAAGTTCCACCGAACGCGGCCCTTCCGCCACGCCACCGGCGACCCCGCCCGCACCCAGCGTGCGGCCTGGTCCTGGGTCCGCAGCGTCACCGCCGCCGCCACTGCGATACCAGGGGCCGTAATAGTGCAGTCCACCAACGTTCGAACCCACGGCCGTGTCTTCCTCACACTGGCCGGTGGAGTAGTCGTGAACACAACTTTCAAAGTTGTCGTAACGATTGCGCTGTACATCCTGGCCATGGCCCAGGACAGACAGCCCGACGATGGCCGCACCGCCCAAGGCGGCCAAGGGCACCGCAAGCGAGCGCTTCTGCAGGCGTGGCGGGAGTGGCCGAAACTGCGCATCACGCCGCACGGGCGGGCTGCTGGAGGGGCGCCACTCTCCCGGACTGCCGGGTTTCTCTGGGTAGCTCATGAGGTGCTACGAAGTCATCGCGGCAGCGTTGACGACACCCACCGCGACGGCGACCCCGGCAGCCAGCACGGCAACAGCGCGATTGTCCGACTCGATCTGCGCGGCCAGGTCGTGAATCAGCAAGCGCATGGCCACGTGGGCCAGCCATTGAACGACCAGGGCAACCACGCCCCAGACGGCCAGGTCCAGCATGCTGACACTGTGCGCCATGGCGCTGGCCAGCGGTGCGGCAAAGCCAAGCAAGGCACCGACCAGGCTGATCGCTGCCGCCTGGTTGCCATGGCGAATCAGCTCAAGTTCGCGCTGCGGCGTGAGCCAGATATGGACGGTGCAAAAGAGCGCGAGAAAACACACGCCGAACCCGAAATACGCGGCAAACGCCGGCAGCGTTGAAAGTTCCGGCAACACGGTGATTTCCCCTGTACACGCGCCCGCCCCGGGCACGGACGGAGTGTAGCGCAGGGGTCCCGCGGGTCGTCCACTGTGCCGCCGTCAGCAGATTGCGGCACCGTCGACGCCAATCGCCTTCATGTCGTCGTAATGCTCCAGAAACAAACCGACGATCTGGGGATCGAGCTGGGCGCCGGCGGCGTTGCGCAGATAGTCCAGCACTTCGTGTTCCGGCCACGCGGACTTGTACACGCGCGGATAGCTCAGTGCATCCCATACGTCGACCACGCTGAAGATGCGCGCCGCCAGCGGTATCTCTTCGCCACGCAGGCCACGCGGATAGCCGGTACCGTCCCAGCGCTCATGGTGCGCGTAGGGAATCTCGATGGCCGGCCGCAGGAACGCCGTGCGCATCAGCAGGTCCCGCCCAAGCGTGGTGTGCGTGCGCATCAGGGTCATCTCGTCCGCGTCCAGCGGGCCGGGCTTGATCAGGATCGCATCCGGCAAGGCCAGCTTGCCGATGTCGTGGAGCAAGGCACCGAACCTGACGTGACGCAGCGCATCGCCCTCGATGCCTGCGCGGCGCGCCAGCGCCACCGTCATGCGCATCACGCGCTCGGAATGATCGCTGGTTTCCTTGTGCCGGATGTCCATCGCCGACACCAGGGCGCGCAACGATTGCTCATTGCCGTTGACCAGCATGTGATTGAGGTTGTCCAGGCGCCGCATATCGCGCCCGATCAGCCAGTACAGCAGCAGGCCCGTACACAGCACGAACAAGCAGGCCTTGACGCTGTGCAATAGCGCCAGCGAATGTGGCTCGTGCACTAGCGCATACAGCACGCGATCCGAAAACACGATCCACAGCCACGCGGCCACTACGTAGATGATCACGGTGCGAAGTTGTGGCTTGATCGTCATCCTTGCCTCACGCGGACTTACCCTCCGGTGGCATCAGGTTAGACCCTCGATGCCGGGGGGCGAGCATACCCTTGAGCGTGCGCATGGAAAGAGCATGGAGTGTGTCGCGCGTCACATCAAATCTCTTCGGGCTCGATCAGCACGTCGACCAGTTGCCCAACGCCCAGGCCGGTGGCGGCAAACAAGGCCTCGTCCAGCAACAGCCAGAACGCGCCGGCGCGCTCGACCACAGCGCCCTGGAAACTCTGCCCGTTGAGGCTGCCGCGGACCCGATGGCCGTGCCCGCATTTCCATAGGGGCCGTGCCGGCGTGGACCACTGGCTCACCGGATCGAACGGTAGCGGCACCAGCCGTTGGTTGTGACCACTCTGCACGGCAGCACGAAATGCCACGGCGCGATGCCTGTTCATCCCCCGCCCTCCCCTGCTTCACCCCGCCATGAAGATAACGGACGCGGGGCGTCCAGTGCGAGGGTGCAGGGGTTCATCGATGCGCAGGAGCTCCAGGCCGGCAGCCCGGAACGCCGCCAACCAGCCACCCAGGGTGCGGAAATACCACGGCGCCGGCTTGCCGAAGCCCTCGCCGCAACCATCCCAGGAGCCATCGCGCCAGCCATCGCGGTAAGCCTCCGTGCCTGTGCCAGCCAGCGGGTGCAGGGTCTGTACCAGCAGGACACCGCCAGCTTCGAGCAAGCTAGGCACCGAAGCGAGCAGTTCGTTAACCGATGCCTCGCCCAGCAGGGAGAAATTGCACACGACTACATCGGCGCGTTGCTTCAGCGCACGGGCCGCCACGTCGGCGTAGGAGAGCAGATGAAATTCGCCGCCGCCGTGCGACTGGGCGGCTTCGACCAGGGAAGGCACCACGTCCACGCCAACCACCTGCACGCCCGCGCCGGCCAAGGTTCGCGCCAGCCAGCCTTCGCCACAGCCCAGGTCAATGACCTTGCGCGGCGCGCGTGACAGCACCGCCTCCACGATGGCCTGGTCGGTCACCAGCCGGCGGCTCTCGATGCGCCGGTCGCGCACGGCACGCTCCCAGGCCTGCGCATTGACCTCCCACGCGTCGAGGATTAGCCGTTCGCTCGACGCGGTCGTCATGGCCCGTGTCTCAGCCGACGCGGCTGGCGTATTTCGTGGCGACGTACTGGTCGAGAATGCCGATGAATTCGCCGGCGATATTGTCGCCGCGCAAGGTCATCGCCTTTTCGCCGTCGATGAACACCGGTGCGGACGGCGCCTCGCCATTGCCCGGCAAGGAAATGCCGATATTCGCGTGCTTGGACTCGCCGGGGCCGTTGACCACGCAGCCCATCACCGCCAGCGTCAGGTTCTCCACGCCGTCGTATTGCACGCGCCACAAGGGCATTTGTTCACGCACATGCGTCTGCACGGTGCGTGCCAGTACCTGGAAGAATTCGCTGGTGGTGCGTCCGCAGCCCGGGCACGCCGTGACCAGTGGCGTGAACGCACGCAAGCCCATAGTCTGCAGCAACTCCTGCGCCACGATCACCTCGCCCGTGCGCGATGCGCCAGGCTCCGGCGTCAACGAGATGCGGATGGTGTCGCCGATGCCTTCCTGCAACAGCACCGCCAGCGCGGCGGACGACGCGGTAATGCCCTTCGAGCCCATGCCCGCTTCGGTGAGGCCCAGGTGCAAGGCGTAATCGCAGCGCCCCGCGATGTCGCGGTAGACCGAGATCAGCTCCTGCACGCCGGAGACCTTGCACGAGAGGATGATGCGATCGCGCGGCAGGCCGATCTCTTCCGCACGCTGCGCCGAATCCAGCGCCGAACGGATCAAGGCCTCGCGCGCCACATGCGCGGCGTCCCAGGGCTCGGCGCGCTGGTGATTCTCGTCCATCAGCATGGCCACCATGCTCTGGTCGAGTGAACCCCAGTTGGCGCCAATGCGCACCGGCTTGTCGTAGCGCAGCGCCATCTCGATGATCGAGGCGAACTGGCTGTCCTTCTTCTTGCCGAAACCGACATTGCCCGGATTGATGCGGTACTTCGCCAACGCTTCGGCGCAGGCGGGCTCGGCTTCCAGCAGCTGGTGGCCGTTGTAGTGGAAGTCGCCGATGATCGGCACGTCCACGCCCATCATCTCCAGCTTCTCGCGGATGCGCGGCACAGCCGCGGCGGCCGCGGGCGTGTTCACCGTGATGCGCACCAGCTCCGAACCGGCCCGCGCCAGCTCGGCGATCTGCTTGGCCGTGCTTGCCGGATCCTCCGTATCCGTATTGGTCATCGACTGCACCACGATGGGTGCGCCGCCGCCAACGGTGATCTTGCCAATCTTGACGCCCACGCTGGGACGACGCTGGGCGGTACGCGGAGAGGAAGAGGTATCACTCATAGGATGGGTCGGTCAGGCACCAGGGCCGCGAGGGTGATGCGGCGTCCCATAGAGGATAACCGAACCGCCACGCACGCCCTAGCGGCCCGGAAAAAGCCCGGAACCCCGTTAAATCGTGCGGCAAAACCGCGCACGAGGCCCCGTTTCCGTCGTCAGCGTGGATGATGGAACCCTGGAAACCAGCCCGGATAAGGAAGCCTGAACCGTCATGTTCACTACCCACTCATCACAGCGCCAGCAAACCCGCATGCCGCCCTCCCAGAGCTGCGCCGGGTGTGGCCATGCCCCTGTCTGCCAGGCCAGCGGCTACGATCGTCCGGAGCTGTCCGGCCTGCGCCATATCGCCGAGCGCATCGGCCCGCTGCGCACGGGCGAGTACCTGTACCGGCCGCTGTCGCCGTTCCGCGCCATCTACGCGGTGCAGACCGGCATGGCCAAGACGGTGGCGGTGGATGTCGCGGGCCGAGAACAGGTGGTGGCGTTCCATCTGCCCGGCGAGATGATTGGGCTGGACGCGATTGACCGCGAACACCATGACAATGCCGTCGTGGCGCTCGGCAAGACGCAATTCTGCCGCTTCCCGTTCAACGCCATTCGCCAGGTCGCCACGCAGCAGCCCGATGTGCCCTGGCACCTGATGAACGCGGCCAGCCACCGTATCTCGCATTTGCAGCTGAGCGGCGGCAACTACCTGGCGGAAGAGCGGTTCGCCGCGTTCCTGGTCGACCTGCGCGATCGCCGCGCGTCGCTCGGTTTGTCCACCGACCACCTGCCGCTCCCCATGTCTCGCGCCGATATCGGCAACCATCTGCGCCTGACCACCGAGACGGTCAGTCGCCTGTTGGGTCGATTCCGCCAGCGCGGCATGATCCAGCTCGATCGGCATGGCGTGAACCTGCTCGATCTCGATGGCCTGCGCGAGCTTGGCCAGTCGCTGTTGGTGCACTAAGTCGCAGGGCGCTCACCCGGCGCCGCTTGGACACGCCGCAAGGCGGCCGCCAGCAGGCGTCGGAGCAGGCGCTCGCGCAGGCCGGCGGGCCTGGCCAGGCGCATGCGTTCCAGCGCTTCCTGTTCGCCATCGACTGCAGCACCGGGCCGCATCAGGGCAGCAACAATACGGAGCTTGCCGCGCCACGTCGCGCTCGCCGCCTGCAGCCACTTCAGCGCTGGCAACAGGCGCTGTTCCACCTCGGTAAAGTCGCTGCCAAACGGAAACGCCGGCAGCAGGCCCTTGCGCTGCCACGGGGTCAGCGTCTCGCGCAGAAACTCGGGCTGGTTGTTGCGCCAACGCTCGGGTATCTGGAAGTCCGCTGCCAGCTTGCCGTGCGACTTGGCCTCCGCGCATAGCGCATCCAGGAAACGCGCATCGCTGATCGCCAGCATCGCCTCGATGCATTCGCTATCGGTCTTGCCGCGCAGGTCGGCCACACCGTACTCGGTGACGTACATGTCGCGCAGGTGGCGCGGAATCGTGGTGTGGCCGTAGTTCCAGCGGATATTCGTTTCCACGCCGCCGCGACCGCGCCGCGTGGACCGCAACAGCAGTACCGAACGGCCATCGGCCAGTTCCTGCGCCATGGCGACGAAGTTGTACTGCCCACCCACGCCGCTCACCACCTCGCCATTCTCCAGCGCGTCGGAAACCGCCGAACCGAGCAAGGTGGCCATCATGCAGGTATTGAAGAAGCGGGCGCCGCGGCGCTGCAGGGAGGCGAGCACCTGATGATCGCCATAGAGCTGGTTGACGTTGGACACGCGACACATGTCGATGGCATCGGGATCCTCCGCTTCCATCGCGGCCAGCCACGCGTAGAGTTCGTGCGAACCCAGGAAAAACGCCCCTCTCAGATAGTGGCCACCGGGAGTTTCAGGCGACAGCCGGCCACAGGCGGCGGCACGTTCAAGCGCGATATTGTCCCAGGCGCGCCGCTTCAGGATGCCGGCGCGCTGCAGGTGCATGAAGCCATCCATCACCATTTCGCTGGCGCCGTACAGTCCGGTGCGGAATGGCGCCAGCCCGCCCATGCGCGCCGCCAAGGCGTGGGTGCCGCCGCGTGGATCCAGCGCCACCAGCATGCGACGCCAGGCCGTGTTGTCCTGCTGTCGTAAGCGCAGCGCGTAGACCAGCGCATCCGACAACACGCCAATGCCGATCTGCAGGCAGCCGCCATCCTTAACCAGGGCGCTGGCGTGCAGCCCCAGGGCGTATTCGGCCAGGTCGATGGGCTGGCGCGGCAGCGCAAACAGCGGCGGCGATGATTCGGGACAAAGTTCGAGATCGAAATAGTCCTGGGCGACCTCGGCATGCCCGGTGATATATGGCAGGTCCGGATGCACCACCGCCACGCATACGGGCCGTGGCTTGCCGGCCTGCACCATGCGGTCGATGAAATCGAGCGTCAGGTCGGGATTGCAGGAAAGACTGTAACGCACGCCTTCCGCCGTTTCCCGTCGGGCCACCAGTTGCACCAGCAGGTTGATGTCCTGCATGGCGAGGTCACGCGCGACATGGGTGTAGTTCTGGCTGATGTAGTTGCGCTGTGCCGTCGACGATCCCAGCAGCGCGCCCGACTGCATGTAGAACTCATGCACCGCCACGTTCGTCGGCAAGGCGTTGCGAGCCTGGTCGACCGCGTACTGCGGGTCCACCGCATCGTCACCGAAATGCCGCGCCAGGAACGGGCCGGTAAAGCGCGCCTCCAGCCCCGCCGCCGGCTGTGGCCGGGTCAGCGACAGTGCGGTGTAGAGCGATAGCGAGCGCGACGTATCGGCCGTCGTCAGCTGGTAAAGCGCATTGAGCAGGCCATGCGGCTTGCCCAGGCCCAGTGGCGCGGCCATGCGCAGATCCGGCCCCAGCCGTTCGGCCAGGTGATGTGCGCAGGCCTCGGTGTCGGTATAGCAATGCTCTGGCGACATGGAATGATCATGGCAGAAGGTTCAAGGGAACGACATGCGCGGCTGGTGGCGCCTATTCCTGACACTGTCCGGGTGAACGTGATTTGAAGGCGGCGCGTAACCATGTCCTACACTCGCCCCATGAATACGAGGCCGCCGCTTGCATCCGCACCCGCCCGTCTACTCGCCGAACAGGCCCTGAGCCGCGCCGCCGGCGCTCCTTTGCTCGGCGGCAATGCGGTGGATCTGCTGATCGATGCCGCCGCTCACTTCGAAGCGTGGCTCGCCGCCATCCGCAACGCCAGGCAGCGCGTGTTGCTCGAGAACTACATCGTTCGCGACGACGAGGTCGGCCGCGCCTTCCGTGATGCCTTGGTCGAATGTGCGCGTCGCGGTGTCTACGTCGCGGTGATCTACGACTGGCTCGGTTGCAAGGGACAGTCCCGCGCCGGTTTCTGGACGCCGTTGCGCCACGCCGGTGGCCACGTGCGGGCCTTCAATCCCCTGCAGCTCGGCCATCCCTTTGGCTGGATCAGCCGTGACCATCGCAAGCTGCTGGTCGTGGATGGCAGGCAGGGCTTTCTCTCCGGCGTATGCATCAGCCAGAAGTGGCTGGGGAATGCGCAGCGCAAGGTGGCGCCCTGGCGGGATACCGGCGTCGCCCTGCACGGGCCCGCCGTGGTCGAACTGGAGCATGCGTTTGCGGAAAGCTGGTCCAGCATTGGCGCGCCCTTGCCACCGCTCGCGCCACCAGGGCAGGCGATGCCGATGGGCTCCGTAGCCTTGCGCGTTATCGCCACGCAACCTGCCACCGCTGGCATGTATCGCCTCGACCAACTGATTGCCGCCATGGCGCGCAAGACGCTCTGGCTGACCGATGCCTACTTCATCGGCATCGCCCCTTATGTGCAGGCGCTCGCCGCGGCGGCACGCGACGGCGTCGACGTGCGCCTGCTGGTACCTGGCAGCAGCGATATCCCGATGGTCGCCGGCATGTCGCGCTCGGGCTACCGGCCCCTGCTCAAGGCAGGCATTCGGGTATTCGAGTGGAACGGCTCGATGCTGCACGCCAAGACCGCCGTGGCCGACGGCCAATGGGCGCGCGTCGGCTCGTCCAATCTCAATATCGCCAGCTGGCTGAGCAACCGCGAGATCGACGTGGCGATCGAGGACGCAGGCGTCGCCCAGCAGTTGGCTGAACAGTACGAGCAGGACCTGGGCAACGCGACCGAGATCGTGCTGGCGCCTCGGCGCTGGAACCCGCGCTCCGACCATGTGCAAAGCAGCTCGGCGCGACCGCCCCGCCCCCGCCATGCGGGCGGCAGTTCCGGGCGTGCCGCCGCGGGCGCCCTGCGCATCGCCAATACCATGGGTGCAGCACTGACGGATCGGCGCGTGCTCGGCGACACCTCGATCAGCCCGCTGGTCACCGGCGCCCTGCTGCTGACCCTGCTGGCCGTGGTCGAGATCGCCTGGCCCGCCGTCCTGGGCTGGCCGCTGGGCCTGCTGTGCGCCTGGTTCGCGATCAATTTCGGGGTGCGCGCCTGGCGGCTGCGCCGACGCGCCCGGCAGCCAGTGGCCGATGCCGACGAAACCGCCTGAGCTGGTCGCAATTGTTTATATTCAATGAATTATGCCGATTGTCTCATGGCCAGACTATGCATGAGCGGGCAAGCGGATGTAATCCAAGCAATACCACCCGGATGGTCCGTGCTAGTCTCGCGCCTCCATGCACGCGTCCGACGACAACACGACTGATCACAGCTCGGCTGGGCAAGGCGGCTCGCCGCCGCGCCACATCCTGACCCCCAGCTCGCTCAATCGGCTGGTGCGCGATCTGCTGGAAGATGCGCTGCCGCTGATCTGGATCGAAGGCGAGCTGTCCAACGTGGCACGCCCGGCGTCCGGACATTTGTATTTTACGTTGAAGGACAGCGGCGCCCAGGTGCGCTGCGCGATGTTCCGTCCCAAGAGCGGCTGGTTGAAGTTCAAGCCCGTCGATGGCCTGCACGTGCTGGTGCGAGCCCGCGTCGGCCTGTACGAGCCGCGTGGCGAATTCCAGCTGGTCGCCGAGCATATGGAGCTGGCCGGCGAAGGCGCCTTGCAACGCGAGTTCGAGCAGCTCAAGGCTCGACTCGATGCAGAGGGCTTGTTCGACCCCGCGCGCAAGCGCGCCCTGCCCCGTTATGCGCGCCGCATCGGCGTCATCACTTCCGCCACCGGCGCCGCCGTCCGCGACGTGCTGAGCGTGATGTCGCGACGATGGCCGCTGGCCGAGGTGGATGTGCTGCCCGTTCCGGTGCAAGGTCGCGAGGCGCCGCCGGCCATCGTCAGCATGCTGCGCAAGGCGTCGGCCAGCGGCCGCTACGATGTGCTGCTGCTGACCCGTGGCGGCGGTTCGCTGGAGGACTTGTGGGCCTTCAACGACGAGCAGGTCGCCCGCGCCATCCACGCCAGCGCGGTGCCGGTAGTGTCGGCCGTCGGCCATGAGATCGATTTCAGCATCGCCGATTTCGTCGCCGACCTGCGCGCACCCACGCCTTCCGCGGCGGCCGAATTGCTGGTGCCCGACGCCTTCGCGTTGCGCCGACACCTGCAACAACTGCAACAGCGCCTGATCACGCTGGAACAGCGCCGACTGCAAGCGCGCATCCAGCGTGTCGATCACCTGTTTGCACGCTTGCAGGCGCAACGGCCCCAAGCGCGCCTCACCCGTGATCGCGAACGCTTGCAGCACCTGCACAGGCGCCTGGTCGGCATCCAGCGCGAACAGGCACAGAGCCGCCGCGCACGCCTGGACCGCGTGCACGCGAGACTGCTGGCGCAGCATCCGCGCCTACGCCTGCAGCTGCTGCAGCGTCGCGTGGCCGAACTCCGCCAACGCCTGCGCCAGTCCGTCGAACGCCGGCTCGAACGCGATCGCCTGACCTTGCAACAAGCCGGCCGCGCCATGCACGCGGTAAGTCCGCTTGCCACGCTGGAACGCGGCTACTCGATTTTGTTCGACCGGGAAGGCAAGGTGCTTCGCTCGGCACAGCATGTCGAGCCCGGCACACCATTGCGCGCCAGACTCGCCGATGGCGAATTGCCGCTCTCCGTCAGGGCAGGCCACGCGGGCGACGAGTCCATCGAGCCATGAGCCCGTAACGCAAGCCTCGGGCCTACCCGTCCCGGGGCCCAACGCCTCACGCGGCGTGAACGATTTGTATCGCATCCTTCACGCTTCCGTCCGAGGAGCGCGGCATGAAGGCAGCAGTACTGTTCGTCAAGGCGCTGGAAGCCGAGGGAGTCCGCAGCATCTTTGGCGTGCCGGGTGAGGAAAACCTGGACCTGGTCGAAGCGTTGCGCGATTCGTCGATCCGACTCATCGTCACCCGGCACGAACAGGCGGCCGGCTTCATGGCAGCCACCTGGGGCCGGCTCACCGGCGAAGCCGGCGTGGCACTGTCCACCCTGGGACCCGGCGCCACCAACCTGGTGACCGCGGCGGCGTATGCCCAGCTCGGCGCCATGCCGATGCTGATGATTACCGGACAGAAGCCGATCCGCGAAACCAAGCAAGGGCTTTTCCAGCTGGTCGACGTGGTCGACATGATGCAGCCGTTGACCAAGTTCACCCGCCAGTTGGTGTCCGCGTCGACGATTCCTGCGCGCGTACGCGAAGCGTTCCGCCGCGCCGAGGAGGAACGCCCGGGCGCGGTGCACCTGGAACTGCCCGAGGACATCGCGCGCGACCACGTGGACGACCCGATCCTGTTGCCCACCGAGTATGCCCGCCGCCCCGCGCCGGATGACGCCGCGCTGGTGCAGGCTGCCGAGGCGATCAGCAATGCCAGGCATCCGATCCTGATGATTGGCGCCGCCGCCAACCGCCAGCGCACCACGGTGGCGTTGCGCGCCTTCATCGACAAGCTGGGCATCCCGTTCTTTACCACCCAGATGGGCAAGGGCGTGATCGACGAGGACCATCCTTTATGGCTGGGCAACGCGGCGCTCTCCGACGGCGATTTCGTGCATCGCGCGATCAGTGCGGCGGATGTGATCATCAATGTCGGCCACGACGTGGTGGAGAAGCCGCCGTTCTTCATGCAAAAGGGTCGACGCACCGTCATCCACATCAACTTTTCATCGGCCGAGGTGGACGCGGTCTACTTTCCACAGATTGAAGTGGTCGGCGATATTGCGCACACGGTGGAGCGGCTGACCGATGCGTTGCAAGCTCAGGAGCAGTGGGATTTCGCCTACTTCGACCGGGTACGCGTGGCGTTCCACGCGCAACTACGCGTCCACGCGGACGATCCCCGCTTCCCCATGCATCCCGTGCGCGTGGTGGACGACACCCGCCGCTACATGCCCGATGACGGCGTGCTGTGCCTGGACAATGGCATGTACAAGATCTGGTACGCGCGCTATTACCGTGCACGCCAGCCGAACACGATCCTGCTCGACAACGCGCTGGCCACCATGGGCGCCGGCCTGCCTTCGGCGATGGCGGCGAAGATGGTCTACCCCGAGCGCAAGGTCCTGGCCATCTGCGGCGACGGCGGCTTCATGATGAATGCGCAGGAGCTTGAGACCTGCGTGCGACTGAAGCTCGACCTGGTGATCCTGCTGCTGCGCGACGATGCCTACGGCATGATTCGCTGGAAGCAGGCGGAGATGGGCTTCAGCGACTACGGAATGGTGTTCGGCAACCCCGATTTCGTCGCCTTTGCCGAAGCACACGGCGCGCATGGACATCGTCCGGACAGCGCCGATGCCTTCCTCCCTACCTTGAAGCGCGCCTTCGACACCGGCGGCGTGCACCTGATCGACCTGGTCATCGACTATTCCGACAACCACCCCATCCTCAACGAAGAGATCCGCCGGCTGAGTGCTGCCGTCTGATCGAGCGGAGTCATGCATGCTCGCGAAAAGCTATCCCTACTATCTCGCCAACCAGCCACAGACCTCGAAGGAAATGATGGATGTGCTGGACAAGTACAGCGGCAAGGTAGCCACGCGCGTGGCCGTACCCGATGCGAAAGCCACCGAAAAAGCCATCGCTGCCGCCGTGAAGGCCAGCGGCCCGATGCGTGAATTCAAACCCTGGGCGCGACAGCAGGTGCTGCAGCACTGCGCCGATCGCTTCACGGAGCGGCGTGAGGAGCTGGCCTATGCGCTGTGCGTGGAAGCCGGCAAGCCGATCAAGGACTCGGACGGCGAAGTGACCCGGCTGATCGAAACGTTTCGCATCGCGGCCGAGGAAGCTGTGCGCGTCAACGGCGAAACCTTCAACATGGAGCTCGCCCCGCGCCTGAACGGCTATCACGGCTATACCAAGCGCGTGCCGCTGGGGCCGGTGTCGTTCATCACGCCGTTCAATTTTCCGTTGAACCTGGTTGCGCACAAGGTCGCTCCCGCGATTGCCGCGGGCTGCCCCTTCGTCCTCAAGCCGGCCGAGCGTACGCCGATCGGCGCGCTGATCATCGGCGAGGTGCTGGCCGAGACGGATCTGCCCAAGGGCGCGTTCTCGGTGCTCAATCTCGACGGCAAGCACGCCGGCCCGCTGGTGGAAGATCCACGTTTCAAGCTGCTCTCCTTCACCGGCAGCCAGATCGGCTGGGACCTGAAAGCGCGCGCGGGCCACAAGAAGGTCACGCTGGAGTTGGGCGGCAATGCCGCCTGCATCGTCGACGCCGACCAGGGACCGAAGCTGGACCACGTCATCGAACGGCTGGTCTTCGGCGCGCTCTATCAATCGGGCCAGAGCTGCATCAGTGTGCAACGCATCTACGTGCACGAGTCGATCTACGAAGAGGTGAAGAAGCGCCTGGTCGCTACCGTCAAGAAGCTCAAGGCTGGCGACCCGAAGAAGAAGGACACCTTCCTCGGCCCGATGATCGACGAAGCTGCGGCCGAACGCCTGCACGGCTGGATCGAGGAGGCGCGCAAGGCCGGTGGCAAGATCCTGTGTGGCGGCAAGCGCAACGGCGCCATGCTGGAAGCCACCTTGATGGAGAACGTGCCTACCGATGCCAAGGCCCATCGGCTGGAGGCGTTTGGTCCGTTTGCGCTGCTCGAACCCTACCGTTCGTTTGACGACGCAATCGCCATGGTCAACGATTCCGACTTCGGGCTGCAGGCCGGCGTCTTCACCGACAGTCTCGACCACGCCATGCGCGCATGGAACGAACTGGAACAAGGCGGCGTGCTGGTCAATGACGTGCCCAGCTTCCGCGTGGACAACATGCCTTACGGCGGCATCAAACTTTCCGGCATCGGCCGCGAAGGCGTGCGCTACGCCATCGAGGACATGACTGAGCTGCGTCTTATGGTGATGCGGGAACGCTGACCCGGTGTTTGAACAATCCGGGGCGAACGGCCTGAGCCCCACTCTTCGGGCCGTCCGACCCCGCTTCCAGGGGGAGAAAGTTACCCGCAGCAAGGTTTCCCGGCTGTCACCTTGCTGTCTTGTGCAGTGCTTAGCTTCGGCCGGGCCGACCACGAGGGAATACCCATGCAGACCGAAGCCGCCGCTGTCGCTGTCTCGCCTCAAAGTCAGGGCTCCGGCCGGCTCTTTGGCCTGTTGTTTGGCACGATCCTGCTGATCGGTGCCGGCTATGCGGGCCTGCATCTGGTTGACGATCTGTCCGTGGTCAAATCGCACGCGACCGCGCCCTTCATCCTGCTCGGCATCGCCCTGCTGATCGCGTTGGGCTTCGAGTTCGTCAACGGCTTCCATGACACGGCCAACGCCGTGGCCACGGTGATCTACACGAACTCCATGCCGGCCAATATGGCGGTGATCTGGTCGGGCGTCTTCAACTTCCTCGGCGTGCTGACCTCGTCCGGCGCGGTGGCGTTCACGGTGGTGTCCTTGCTGCCGGTCGAGCTGATCCTGCAGGTCGGCGGCCACGCCGGCTTCGCCATGGTGTTCGCGTTGTTGCTGGCGGCCATCATCTGGAATCTCGGCACCTGGTATTTCGGACTGCCGAACTCGTCCTCGCATACCTTGATCGGCTCGATCATCGGCGTCGGCCTGGCCAATCAGCTGATCGCGGTCAACACGGCCACCAGCGGCGTCGACTGGGGTGCCGCGATCAATGTGTTCAAGGGGCTGATCTTCTCGCCGATCGCCGGTTTCATTCTCGCCGGCCTGCTGATGTATGTATTGAAGAACCTGGTGAAGATTCCTGCGCTGTATCGCGCGCCGGAGGGCAACAAGCCGCCGCCGTGGCCGATCCGCGCCTTGCTGGTGCTCACCTGCACTGGCGTGAGTTTCAGCCATGGCTCCAACGATGGCCAGAAAGGCATGGGCCTGATCATGCTGATCCTGATCGGCACGGTGCCGACGGCCTATGCCCTGAATGGCGCCGTCACCGGCGGCCAGGTGAAGACCTTCCACGAGGTCTCGGTGGAAACCCGCCAGGTGCTGATTGGCCTGGGTGATACCACGCCGGTCATCGGCGATCCGCGCAACTTGATCACGAAAGCGATCCAGCAGCATGCCCTGCTGCCAGGAACGGCACCGGCGCTGGTCGAGCTGATCGCCGAGATTGATCATCAGGTGGGCAACCGCCCCTCGCTGCGCTCCGTGCCGCAGGACCAGATGGGCAATGTGCGCAATGACATCTACCTGGCCAATACCGTCATCCCGCTGGTGCTGACGCAGCCGGGCTTGAGCACCGAGCAGACGGCCACGCTCACGACCTGGAAAGGCCTCGGCACCAAGGCCATTCAGTTCATTCCCCTGTGGGTCAAGGTGGCCGTGGCGCTCGCGCTCGGCCTGGGCACCATGGTGGGCTGGAAGCGTATCGTGGTGACGGTGGGCGAGAAGATCGGCAAGGAACACCTGACCTACGCGCAAGGCGCTTCGGCCGAGTTCGTGGCGATGGGCCTGATCCAGGCCGCCGACATGTACCACCTGCCGGTCAGCACTACCCATGTGCTCACCTCCGGCGTGGCCGGCACCATGGCCGCGAATGGCTCCGGCCTGCAATGGAGCACAGTGCGCAACCTGTTGATGGCCTGGGTGCTGACCCTGCCCGCCTCGATCCTGCTCGCCGGCGGCCTGTATATCGCCCTGCGCCATCTGTTCTAGCCAGTCACGCCGGCAGTCTCAACGTTTGAGACCGCCGGCCGCTCCAATGCAGGCTCCGACGGAGCCTGCTGATGAACGCCTTGCCCAACCCCCTGGCCCAACGCGCCGTGCGACAGGACGGGGCGCTCGCCGCTCCCGTCAGCGGAGGCGACCAGTTGGCCCGCCGCCTCGCGCGCCGTTATCGCGATCGCATCACCGGCGCCTTCGTCTTGCCCAGACGAGAAGGCGACTACGCGCCGTTGCCGGCGGATATGCCGGCGCCACTGATGGAGGCCTTGCGCGCACGCGGCGTCGACCGCCTCTACGCCCACCAGGCGCAAGCCTGGCAGGCCACGGCGGCGGGAGAGCACGTCGTCGTGGCCACGCCCACGGCCTCGGGTAAATCCCTGTGCTACACGCTGCCGGTGATCAGCGCCGCGATCCAGCAACAAGCCAAGGCGCTGTTCCTGTTTCCCACCAAGGCGCTGGCGCAGGATCAGGTCGCGGAACTGCTGGAGCTCAACCAGGCCGGCTCGCTCGGCGTCAAGGCCTTCACCTTCGATGGCGACACGCCGGGCGATGCGCGCCAGGCCATCCGCCTGCACGGCGACATCGTGGTGAGCAACCCGGACATGCTGCATCAGGCGATCCTGCCGCATCACACGAAATGGGCGCAGTTCTTCGAGAACCTGCGCTTCGTGGTGATCGACGAGGTGCACACCTATCGCGGCGTGTTCGGCTCCCACGTGGCCAATGTGCTGCGGCGCCTGCAGCGCGTCTGCGCGTTCTACGGCGTCTCGCCGCAATTCATCCTGTGCTCGGCCACCATAGGCAATCCGGCCCAGCACGCCAGCGCGTTGATCGAACAGCCCGTCACCGCGATCACCGAAAGCGGCGCGCCCGTAGGCGAGAAACATGTGCTGCTGTGGAATCCGCCGGTGGTGAACCCGGACCTCGGTCTACGCGCATCGGCGCGCTCCCAGTCCAACCGCATCGCCCGCACCGCCATCCGCGCCGGACTGAAGACGCTGGTCTTCGCGCAATCGCGCCTGATGGTCGAGGTGCTGACGAAATATCTGAAGGACGTGTTCGATAGCGACCCACGCAAGCCGGCGCGCATTCGCGCCTATCGCGGCGGCTATCTGCCTACCGAACGCCGCGCGGCGGAACGCGAGATGCGCGCCGGCCAGGTGGACGGCATCGTCAGCACGTCGGCGCTCGAACTGGGCGTGGACATCGGCGCGCTCGACGTGGTGGTGCTCAATGGCTACCCCGGCAGCGTGGCCGCCACCTGGCAGCGCTTCGGGCGTGCCGGTCGGCGGCAACAGGCATCGCTCGGCGTGCTGGTGGCGAGCAGCGATCCGCTGGACCAATACTTCGTGCGCCATCCGGAATTCTTCCAGGGCGCGTCACCGGAACATGCGCGCATTGCCCCGGACCAGCCGCTGATCCTGCTTGACCATATTCGCTGCGCGGCGTTCGAGCTGCCGTTCCATGACGGTGAACGCTTCGGTCCGCAGGACGCCACGCCGTGGCTGCAGGTCCTGGCCGAAGAAGGCGTCCTGCATCAGGAAGGCGCCCGCTTCGAATGGATTGCCGACAGTTATCCGGCCAACGCGGTTTCGCTGCGCTCGGTGGCGGACGGCAACTTCGTCGTGGTCGACCGCACCCAGGGACGGCAGACCATCGTGGCCGAAGTCGACTTCAGCGCTGCCGCACTGACCTTGTACGAAGGCGCCATCCACATGATCCAGTCCGTGCCGTACCAGGTCGAACGCCTCGACTGGACCGGTCGCAAGGCGTTTGTCACGCACACCAACGTCGATTACTACACGGATGCCATCGACTACACCAGGCTCAAGGTACTCGAGGCGTTCGACCATTCGCCGGCCGGCGCAGGCAGCGCGCATCACGGCGAAGTGCATGTGGCGCGGCGCGTCGCCGGCTACAAGAAGATTCGCTACTACACGCACGAGAACATCGGTTACGGCCCGGTCAACCTGCCGGATCTTGAGCTCCACACCACCGCCGTCTGGTGGCAGTTGCCGCAGCGCGCGCTCGAGCAGGCCTTCGACCATCGCCAGCAGGCGCTGGACGGGTTTCTGGCAGCAGCCCATGCCTTGCACATCGTCGCCACGGTGGCGGTGATGGCCGAGGCGCGCGACCTGCAAAAGGCCGTCGGCAGCGGCGACGGCGCCTGGTTCGCCACGCCTGATCTCAACGGACGCGCACAAATACGCTCCAGCCTGGGCGAGCTCGATGCCAGCGCGCACGGCCCGTTCATTCCGACGCTTTACCTCTACGACGCGTTTCCCGGTGGCGTTGGCCTGAGCGCGCCGCTGTTCGAGCGCCGCGAGGACCTGGTGCGGCTGGCGCGCGAACTGGTGCAGCGCTGCGATTGCCGTGCGGGCTGCCCGGCCTGCGTGGGGCCGGTGCTGGCGGCCGACGAGCAAAACGATACGCCGCTGAAAGTGCTGGCCACGCGCGTGCTCGATCTGGTCGTCGCCTTATGAGTGCACTCGCGGACAAATTGCGTGGACTCCGTCGACAGGCCGGCGTCACGCCGACGCCGCCTCGTCGCGCCGAGCCACTCCCGGGCGGCTTGAGCCAACTGCTTGCCGTGCGGCAGCGCAAGCCCGTGTCGATGGCGCGGTCGGCAGTACCGCAAGTACTACCTGGCCACACCATTGCGCCCGGTTTGCAGTTAAGCGAAACCAGCGGCATCTGGCCGCCCGCGCCAGCCGCCTTCGACGCATCGTTCGCCCGCGTCGGCGAAGTCGTCGCGCCGGAACGGCTGTTGCTGTTCGACACGGAAACCACCGGCCTGGCCGGTGGCACGGGCACGCGGGCTTTCATGATTGGCGTGGCGGATTGGCATCACGGCCAGTTTCGCGAACGCCAGCTGCTGATCACCACGCTAGCGGCCGAAGCCGCCATGCTGGATTGCTTTGCGTCCTGGCTGCGTCCCGACACTGTCCTGGTTAGCTACAACGGCAAGTCTTATGACGCGCCGCTGCTGAAGACGCGTTTCCGTCTGCATCAGCGCGCTTGTCCGCTGCACGGACTGGCGCATATCGACCTGCTCCATCCGGTGCGCCGACGCTGGCGCGGCGTCTGGGAAAACTGCCGCCTGGCCACGGTCGAACGGCAACTGCTGCACGTCGTGCGCGAAGACGATCTGCCTGGTTCGGAAGCCCCAGCTGCCTGGCTGGGATTCCTGCGTGGTGGCTCGGCTGCGCCACTGCACCGCGTCGCACGGCACAACAGCCAGGACCTGCGCAGCCTTGGCGGCATCCTGGGTCACTTCACGCGTGAATCCGCTGCCTAGATCCCGTTAGCGGGCAGCCTCGACGAACTCGACATCGGCGATCCAGTTGCGCTGCCGACGGGCGAGCCGCGATGCCTTGTCTTCTCCCTCGAAGCTGCCCGTCGCGCGACGAATGAGTGACGGATCCACATCGTCGAAGGCGTTGACACTGACCACTGCATACAAGCGGCCATCGATCTCGCTGGTCACCACCGGCACCACGCCGCAGCGCGTGCAGGTGTGGAATACCGCGGTCCGGGTGCCAAACGCATAACGGGACACGCATGATGGTTCCTTCACCACGACTTTCAGCGCGCCACCCGGACAGGAAGTCCACACGCCGCCGTGCTTGCTGCAGAAGGAGCAGTCGCAGGCGCGTGCGGGAATTTCCGCCGGATCGGGTTCCCAGACCAGCGAAAACGCGATGTTGCCGCAATGGCATCGACCGTGGATGAGCATGCTTTCGGTATCCGTTGATGAACAGGCGACCTCGCCCATTCCAGCCTCGCTGGCCCTGGAGCATACCCATCCGGAGCCGCTGACCGCCATGACGCCATGCGCAGCCACGGCTGCGCAGCACGGTGCCCGGGCGGCCTTTGCCCGTTGTCGCCTCCACACCGCCTACAATAATCACCCTCACCCCAGGCCACCCCTGATGACCGAACCCGTCCGCCTCGCCAAACGTATCGCCGCCATGGCCCAGTGCTCCCGGCGCGAGGCGGAGATGTACATCGAAGGCGGCTGGGTACGCGTGAATGGCGAGACGGTGGAGGAGCCGCAGTTCAAGGTGCTGGATCAACTCATCGAAATCGATCCGCACGCGCAGCTCGAAGCCGCCGAACCCGCCACGCTCGTATTACACAAACCCGCAGGTGTTTCCGCCGAACAGGCGCGCGCCCTGATCAGCATCGAAAGCCACGCCGAGGACGATGCCTCCGGCGTGCGCCTGCTGAAGCGCCATTTCGCCCGACTGGAATCGCCCCTGCCCTTGCCCGACAACGCCAGCGGACTGCTGGTGTTCACCCAGGACTGGCGGGTTAAGCGCCGATTGGAAGAAGACAGCGATCGCATCGAGCAGGAGATCATCGTCGAAGTCGCCGGCAAGCTCGCGCCGAATGGTCTCGCCCTGCTCAATCACGGGCTCAGCTTCAACAATTACGCGCTGCCGCCGATCAAGGTGAGCTGGCAGAACGAAACCCACCTGCGTTTCGCGTTGAAGCGCGTGTCACCCAACCTGGTCGAACGCATGTGCCATGCGGTGGGGCTGCAGGTGCAGGCGATCAAGCGCATCCGCGTTGGTCGCATTCCGATGTCGCGCCTGCAGCCGGGTCAATGGCGTTATCTCGCCAGCACTGACCGGTTCTGAATGCCCTGATCGAGTACCTGCGACGGTGCATGCTTCGCCAGGTTGCACCGCAGCCCAGTCTTCAGGCACTAGGCGCGACCGCCGACATACGCCCGGCAATGGTTCAAGTACTCGCGTTCATGCATGGCAAGCAGCCCGGTGACCGCGCGCCAAAGCCAGGAAGGAGCGGCCAGCGTACGCGTATGATGGCGATGCAGCTCGTTGCGCCAGGAGCGCCGGATGTCCGCATCCATCTGGGTCGAGTGGGCCCGGCCAAGCACGTGGGCGAGATAGGCGGCCGAGCGGACGGCCTGCTTGCGCTTGATGCGCCCGATATCCAGCTTGAGATCCTGCGGCAGTAGCTCGCGCACAAAGACCGGCTTGCCGAGCAGATGCGTCGCACGCATGCGGTCGCCCAGGGCCGGACACAGGTGCCGCGCCGCCACAACCACGCGTTCGGCCGAATCTCTCGGCATGCGTACGCCCGCTGCCCGCGGTACCACGGAGGCGGCGGCCTCCTTGATATCGACCAGGCAGAGATCGTCGCCCTCGACGCTTCCACCATCGACATCGAGCAGGCTTGCATAGCGCAGGCGGCCCAGCGAACTGCAGCCCTTGCGCCAGTACGCGGCATCGAGCACGGCCACCTGCCCTTGCGTGTCGCGGTGGCGCAGCTGGGTTGCCAGGTCGGCCAGCGCTGGCTCGAGGAACAACTTGTCTATCGCCTTGCGTTCCTTGTCCGTGATCGGCCAGAACTCGGAACCCAGGGGTAGCTGGGTGTCGACACCCTGGATGCGTTCGTGCGCCAAGGCCTTCCAGTTGCGCCGCGCGGCGCGCTTCATCACCAGTTTGATCGTGTCCGGCATGACCGGCTCGGGCTCGTCCACTTCGGGAAACGCAGCCTCATAACCATCCAGCACGGCTTCCATCATTTCAGCGGCGGTAATGCCGGGAAGGTCCGAGCCGCGCGCCGCCATCGCCAGGGACAACGAGAGCCGGATGAGGTCGTAGGCGGGATTGCTGATGGCGCTTTGATCGAAATCGCGTAGCTGGATATGAACTCGCCCGTGGTCGTCGGCCACCGGCCCCAAGTTGCCGACATGGCAATCACCGCAGATCCAGATCGCCGGCCCCTCGGGCAGGAGCGATGCGCCCTCCTCCGCCAGCCAGGCGTAGAACTGCGCCGTATTGCCGCGTACATAGGCATGGGCCGATCGCGCCATCTTGCGATGGCGCCTGTTTTCCAGCGCCGCCGCTCGGCGACGGGGCGATACGTTGGCTTTCTTCGCACGTGACATCGGATGCCCTCGGCCCAAGCCGCATCCTCGTCCGCCGCAGATGAACGATTCGTTGTCATCACCGGAGAACGCCAGGCGCAAGTAATCGTGGTGCCGGCGCACCAACGCGAACCAGCAAAACACCGGCGCGCCATCATGACCATCATGGCCATCGGGGCTACGGGCATCGCGCATATGGCGCCACGAACGCGAGTGGTGTTCAATCATCAGCGCCGGATCACCCTGCCGATGGCGCTGCCTGGCGTACGAGCAGATATGGCCGATGGCGATGCCGTCCAGGCGCCTACGGGCCGTCGTGTCACCGCGAGGAGCCTCACGATGCAAGGAAAGTTCGCTATTTATGTCGCCGCCCTGATCATGGCGATGCCTGCATGGGCGCAGTCAGCCGCGCCGCCGGCGAATGCCGCCAGCGTGATCAAGCCGCCGTCTCCCGAGAGCGTCGTCAGCCTGCAGGCCGTCACCGTGACCGGCCAACAGCCGGGTCCAGCGCTCTGGCAGGTGCGCCGGGGTGATCACGTCCTATGGGTCCTGGGCACGCTGTCACCGCTGCCCAAGCATGCCGAGTGGCAGACAGCGCAGGTTGAAAAAGTCCTGGCGGGCGCCAAGGAGCTGCTTGAACCGCCATCCGCCGAGCTGAAGATGCCGACCAGCCTGTTCAACCGGCTGGCCTTGCAGCCTTCCGCCCGCCTGAATCCCGATGGTGCCACGCTGCAGAAACTGCTCCCGCCGGAGATGTACGACCGATGGCTGGTACTGAGGCGCCAGTACCTTGGCAATGACGACGCCCTGGAATACCTGCGCCCGATCGTGGTCGCCCAGCAGCTCTACGAAGCGGCGCTGGCGTCGGCGGGCCTCACCAATGACACCGATGTCGCCGCCATCGTGCAGAAGCTGGCGCGCAAGCACGGTACCCGTGTCATTCCGGTCACCTATCAGTTGCTGATCCCGCATGCGTCGCCGCTCGCCCAGACGGCTGACCAGGGCAGGCAGCAGGGTATCGCCTGCCTGGACCAGACCATGCACCTGGTCGAGCACGACATGGGCATGCTCACCAAGCGCGCCAATGCCTGGGCTACTGGCGACATGAGGACACTGCAGAGCCTGTCGCAGGGAGCCTCCTACGAGTCATGCGTGGTCGCCGCGATCAACGGCGATTTTGCCAAGCAACTGAATATTCCCGACCTGCCGCAACGCATCGAGAAAGCCTGGATGGAAGCAGCAGAATCCTCGCTCGTGCGGAACAATCGTTCCGTGGCGCTGCTATCGATGGAGCAGATACTCGCGCCCGACGGCTTCCTCGCCAAACTCAAGGCTCAGGGTTATCGGGTGGAGGCGCCGGACGAGCAGAATTAGCAGTGACCCTGCTGTGATCCCCCTGCCCTGCGCCGGACCAGCGGGGCGCAAGGCAGCGGCGTCTGCGCACCACTCATTGGCACTCACGGAGACCTTGAAGAACCCTGCTTCTTTCCCGTCATTCCCGCGAAAGCGGGAATCCAGTGCCTTTGTATTCAGTGGATTGAAAGTCGCTGGATTCCCGCTTTCGCGGGAATGACGAGTCTTTCGAAGTTCCCTTACGGCGTATCCGCAGCCATGACGGATGACGCGGGTGCTGTCGAGATAGCTGACGATTTGCCGGAAGGCTTCCGGTAACGGTCACGCCAACGGAGGAACGGACGCTCCACCACATAGTGCAACAGCGCACCAACCAGCAGGACGGTGACGGCATAAATGAGAAAGACGGCGAAGGCATGGCCATCCAGATGCTGGCCCAGCGCCACGCGGACGAGATGGAATACCGCCTTGTGCGTGAGATAAAGGCTGTACGAGGCGAGCGCGAGCCAGCCTGCACCAGGAATCCTCAGCCTTCCCAACAAGCCCTGCGCGCTGCTGCCGGCCAACACAATAAAGCCGAGGCCACATGCCAGCAGCGGATAGCCCAGCACGGTGGCGATAAAACCCGTGCGGTCGCGGAACAACCAGATGGCGACGGCCGTGACGGCCAAGCCAATCAGCAGCATCGCGTTGGCACGAGCTTGCAGTCGTGCCCATAGCGGTTTGCGATAAGCCTTGATGGTGGCCAGTACCACACCCGCCAGCAATCCATCCAGGCGCGACCATGAGGGGTAGTAGATGCCCTCAAGAAAATGCCGCTGCGCTTCGGCGCCATCGCCGGCGGCACCAGCCGGCGCCAACTCGTGCAGCCATACGTAGCCACGCATGAACATGCCGATGCCCATGACCGCCACGCATACGGCGATGAATCGTGGCGCCGACGGCCGGCGCGCCAACCACCACGCCAGCAACGGGAACAGCAGGTAGAAGTGCTCCTCGACACACAGCGACCACACGTGCGAGAACGCGAGGTTGTGCTGGGCATCGATCAGCAGGTTCACCGTGAACGTCAGGAACTGCCACAGCGGCTGGATGCCGGGCGCTTCGCGGACGATGGGCAGTGCGAAGTAAAGCGCCACCACGACCAGGTAGGCCGGCAGGATGCGGAAGGCTCGTCGTACATAGAAGTCGACCAGTGACGGCGCCTGGTTTGCTGCCATGGGCTGCAGCAACTGCGAACCGATGAGGTAGCCGCTGAGGACGAAGAACAAGTCGACCCCGATCCAGCCGTACGACTCCACGCCACCGAAGTGTCCCCAGCCGCCCACGATGTAGGAGTGGAAGATCATCACCCATACGATCGCGATCGCGCGCAGAAGATCCAGGCCTGGCAGGCGGTTCATCATGTTCCCTTGATGTGCATCTGGCCGGCCATCATGCCGGCCATTCGAACCACGACCGTAGCGACGGCTGACGATGCCCGCCAGCCATCCCTGCAGCCCCTGGCCAACGTGTTCCGCGCAGGGCTCTGGACCCGAACGCAAAACACGCTATGGCCAGCGGCTGAAGTGTCTTACTTGGCGTTGTACATCGCCGCGGCGTCAGCCTTGAACGAGGCGGCGCTGGCGGGACGGCTGTAGAACATGTGGCCGCCCGGATAGACCGACAGCTTCACGCGCTGCGTCTGACCAAAGCCGGGCATCTGGTTCAGAATCAGCTGCGAGGTATAGAACGGGCAGGACAAGTCGTTGTAGCCATGCACGATCAGGGCCTTCATGTTCGGATCGTTGCCGATCGCCTTGCGCAGGTCGGCCACCGGCTTGTCGTTCGCGTCACCGCGGTCCCATGCTTTGTTCACGGCATACGACAGTGCCTCGTAATGGGCATCCGTCTTCCAGCCCACTTCGCGCGTGACGAAGTCCACCATGGCGCTGGTGGTCGGCGCGAGCAGCGCTTCCAGGATCGGATCGCCCGACTGACGTTCGGCGGAACCGGGGAACGGATCGAACGCGGTCACATTGGAGTCGTACACGCTGCCGATCTTCTTGTCGTTGCGATGCACTTCACGCAGGAAGGTGCCGATGTCCACGCGGCCATCGAGCTTGGCCACCACCGACGGGTCCAGACCGGTATAGGCGGAAACCTTCTGCACCATGCGGCTGATCGCGCCCGGGTCCGAACGACCCGCCAGGAAGTCGGTGACGTACTGGGTGCGCACATAGTTCTCGACGTCGCTCATCGCCGCCGGCGTCAGCTTGCCCTGGCTTTCCAGGTGGGCGGCGGTCATCGACGGCAGGTTGATCATCCACGGCAGCGGCGACAGCGCGTCGCCATCGCCGATGGCGGCAGGATCGAGATACGGCGACACCATCACCAGGCCATTCACGCCCACGCCCATCTGCGTCTGCAAGGCATAGGCGATACGCGGCGCGCGGTAGCCGCCGTAGCTTTCGCCCATCACGTACTTGGGTGCGCGCAGGCGGCCGTGCTTGACCAGCCAGTCATACACCACGCGCGACAGATACTTGATGTCGGCCTCGGTGGCATAGAAGTCCTTCTTGGTCGCGTCCTCGTCTTCCAGCGAACGCGAGAAGCCGGTACCCACCGGGTCGATGAACACCAGGTCGGTCATGTCGAGCCAGGTGTTGGGATTGTCCTTGGTGATCGCGGCATCGGATGGCGCGTCGCCATCCACACCGAACTGGATGCGCTTGGGACCGATCGCGCCCATGTTGAGGTAAACCGACGACGCGCCCGGACCACCGTTGAACGCAAACGTCACCGGTCGGTGCGGATCGCTGCCCGGCACGGTATACGCGGTGTAGACCACCTCGGCGATTTTCTTGCCCTTCGCGTTGCGCACCGGAATCACGCCCACCGTCGCCTCGTAGGACACGCTGCGACCGCCTACCTTGACGCTTTGCTTGATGGTCTTGTCCGCCGGCAACGGCGGCAGCTCGAGATCGCTCTTCTTCTCGGCGGCACCCGTATCGGCAGCGGCAGCCTTGGCATCGGGCTTGGCATCAGCGGCGGCGGCGACCGTCCACGGCGCCAGCGCCAGGCCGGCCGCCAGTACACAGGCGCACCAGGCGGCACGTCGCCCCACACGGGTTACACGAACAGGCAAGTCACGAATCATCAGGCGTCTCACACGGAAGCGTTTCAAGGGAAAGCGGCAAACTCGCCGGGTACGCGCTCCCCGATCGCCGCTCTCGATGAAAGCGGCCGGACGGGCGCGATAGGCGAACCGCCATTGATGCGGCAAGCCGGGGGCATGTCACCAGTGCCGTAAGACAGGGGTGAGCAGCGAGGGGCGATTTCTGGAAGACTTTCCCGGCCCGCGCAGGCCGCCTCAGGCCACCGCGTCCGCATCCGCGAGACGCAGGCGCGCCACGTCGCGCAACGGCGGCGCGCCGAAATGGCGGCTGTATTCGCGACTGAATTGCGAGGGACTTTCATAGCCGACCCGATGCGCCGCCGTGGCGACGTCGCATTGATCGGCCAGCAACAGGCGGCGCGCCTCATGCAGGCGCAACTGCTTTTGATACTGCAGCGGGCTCATTGCGGTGATCGCGCGAAAATGATGATGCAGCGACGATGCACTCATGTTCACGCGCCCCGCCAGGTCGTCGATGCGCAGCGGTTCGTCATAGTGGCGACGCAGCCAGTCGATGGCCCGCGACACCTGGTGACCCTGGCTGCCGGAGGTCGCGATCTGCGCCAGGTGCGCGCCCTGCTCGCCGGTCAGCAGGCGATAGAGCAACTCATGCTCGATCAGCGGCCCCAGCACAGCCAGGTCATCCGGTGCATCGAGCAGGCGCGCCAGCCGCAACACGGGGTCGAGCAGGCCGGCATCCAGCGGACTGAATGCCAAGCCTCGTGACGACACCGGCGCGGCGCGGGCCGCCTTCACTTCGGGCAACAGTTCGCGGATGCGCTGCAGGTCCAGCTGAAACGTCAGGCACAGGCACGGCTCATCAGGCCTGGCACGCAGCACCTGCGACGACACCGGCACATCGACCGAGGTCACCAGGTACGACGCGGGTTCATGCACGAACGTCTGCTGCCCCAGCAGGATCTGCTTGGCGCCCTGCAGGGCCAGTCCCAGGCCTGGCCCGTACATCGCGCAGATAGGCACGCTGGGCGAGTCGGCGCGGAACAGGCTCAAGGCCGGCCACCGCGTGGCATGCACGCCCTGGCCCGGCGTCAATCGTTCAACGACCGCTGTCAATTCCTCGCGGCCCTGTTCGAGACGCGCATCCAGGGCATGGGAAGAAGGCTTGTTATTCATGGCTTTGCTGATGTTCGGACCCGACTAGATTGCCTGTTCCTCCAACCGATGGCGAGGGTGAGGCATGCAACATCGCAGGATCAGGCAAGGATCTCGCAGGATCCGGCTACCCGTGGCCGGACTGCGGCTCGCATACTTCCGTCCTTCGCCATTCCCGCCCCCAAGGAGTTACGCATGGCTCTCCCCATCCTCGGCTACGCCGCCCAATCGCCGACCACCGCGCTGGCTCCCCATCAGTTCCAGCGTCGCGACCCGCGCCCGGACGACGTGGTGATCGATATTCTCTATTGCGGCGTGTGCCATACGGATATCCACCAGGCCCGCAACGAATGGCATGGCAGCGTCTATCCGATGGTGCCGGGCCACGAAATCATCGGTCGCGTCAGCGCTGTTGGCGCCAAGGTGAGCAAGTTCAAGCTCGGCGACATGGTCGGCGTCGGCTGCATGGTCGATTCCTGCCAGCACTGCGCCGCGTGCGAGGCCGGGCTGGAGCCGTATTGCGTGGAAGGCCCTACCTGGACCTATAACGGGACGGATCGCCATGATGGCCAGCCCACCTACGGCGGTTATTCCGAGCGCATCGTGGTGTCGGACAAGTTCGTCGTCTCCGTCTCCGACAAGCTCGACCCGAAGGCGGCAGCGCCCTTGCTGTGTGCGGGCATTACCACCTGGTCACCGCTGCGCCACTGGAACATCGGCAAGGGCAGCAAGGTCGCCGTCGTTGGCCTGGGCGGCCTGGGCCACATGGGCCTGAAGTTTGCCAAGGCGATGGGCGCCGAGGTAACCCTGTTTACCCGTTCCCCCGGCAAGGAAGCCGAAGCTCGCAAGCTCGGTGCCGACCACGTGGTGTTGTCCACCGACGCCGCACAGATGGCCGCCGTGGCCCGCCAGTTCGACTTCATCCTGGATACGGTGCCTTCGCAGCACGACCTCAATCCCTACCTCAACACGCTCACGCTCAACGGCGTGCTGTGCCTGGTGGGTTTGCTCGAAGCGATCGAGCCGCCGGTGCAGGCCGCCATGGTGGTGCTGGGCCGTCGCTCGATCTCCGGCTCGGCCATCGGCGGTATCGCCGAGACGCAGGAAATGCTGGATTTCTGCGCCGAGCACGGCATCGTCAGCGATATCGAGATGATCGCCATCCAGGACATCAACCAGGCCTACGAGCGCGTGCTGAAGAGCGATGTGAAGTATCGCTTCGTGATCGACATGGCGTCGCTCAAGCAGACTGCCTGAGACAACCACGACAGCTGCCAGTGAACGCTTGAACGGGTGTTTGCTCGTCATCCCAGCGGAGGCTGGGATGACGACTTGTTCAGGCCTTCCCTAGAGCTTGCCCTTATGGCTTCTATAGCGACTCGCTTGATGCGCTTCGCGCAAACGCCGGGCGTGCGCAGCCAACAGGTCACCACGCGTAATGATGCCCACCACCTGCTGACCGCCTTCGCCGCCAACCACCACCAGGCGACCTACATCCGCCTCGACCATATGGTCGGCGGCATCACGCAAGCTGTGATCTTCGCGCACCACCAGCGGCGGACGACGCAGCAAGTCACCGACCGTCACGTCGTCTGCCAGGCCCGTAGCGAGCAGGTCGCGCCGTGTCACCACGCCTAGCAGTTGCGCTCCGTCACCCAGCACCGGAAAGCCCTGGTGACGGGCCACGGCGCTGTCGGCCTCGAGCCATCGACGCACCGCCGCCAGCGTTTGTGTCGCGCGCAGGCTGATCACCTTGCGGCTGCAAGCCTCGCCCACGCTGATCCGCTCCAGATAGTCGGCGCTGTATTCGGCAGGCACGCGCACGCCGCGGCGTGCGATCTTCTCGGTCATGATGGTGTTGCGCATCATCAGGCCGGAGACCAGGTAGGCCATCGCACACGCACCGAGCAACGGCAGCAGACCATGCGGCTGCTGCGTTGTTTCGAACGCAAACACCACGGAGGTGAGAAACGCGCGCGATGCACCGGCGAAGATCGCCGCCATGCAGACCAGTGCGGCCACCCGCGGATCCACCTGCAACCACGGCAGCCACATCACGCAGGCGAGGCCAAGCACGCCGCCCAGCGCGCCGCCGATGGTGAACAGCGGCGCCAGCGTGCCGCCCGAGGTGCCGCTGCCCAGCGCCACCGACCACGACAGCAGTTTCAACAGGCACAGGGCCAGCATGCTGCCCAGTCCGATCTGACCCGCCACGACGGCGGCAATATTGCTATAGCCCACACCCAGGGTGGCCGGCATCACGTAACCCACGATGCCCACGACCACGCCACCGATTGCCGGCCACCACATCCAGTGAATCGGCAGCTTTTCGAAGCCGTCCTCGATGGCATAGGTCAAACGCGTGATGCCTACGCTGGCCACGCCGGCCAGCAGCCCCATCAGCATATAGGCCAGCAAGGCGGTGAACGTCGGCGTGGCGATTTCCGGCATCGGAAACATCGGCGCATTGCCTTCCAGCACATAGCGCACGCCGGTGCCGATCACCGCCGCCAAAGCAACAGGAATCAGCGAACGCGCACGGCGCTCGAACAGCAGGAGCTCGATGGCCAGCAGCACCGATGAGATCGGCGCAGAAAACACCGCCGCCATACCGGCAGCCGCACCAGCCGCCAACAGGGTTTTGCGCTCGTCGGCCGTCACGTGCAGATATTGGCCGACCAGCGAACCCAGCGCGCCGCCGGTGGCAATGATGGGACCTTCCGCACCAAACGGCCCGCCGGTGCCGATGGCGATGGCCGACGATACCGGCTTCAGCCAGGTCATGCGCGCAGGAATACGGCTCTCGTTGAGCAGCACCTGCTCCATCGCCTCGGGAATGCCATGCCCACGGATCGCTCGTGAACCCCAGCGCGCCATGGCCCCCACGATCAAGCCACCGAGCACCGGCACGGCAATAACCCACAAGCCCAGATGATTGCCAGCGGGGCTGCTGAACTCAGCGCTCCAGCGTCCATGGAAGGCGAGATTCGTGACCAGGCCGATCAAGGCCGTGAGCGCGCGCGCCACCAACGCCACCACGGCGCCCAGGCTCATCGCCAGGCCGGCTATCCACAGCACGCGCCGCCCCAACGGGCGGAATTGTCGCGGCATATGCGCCGCGGCCAGCGTGGCGTCCATCGACGGGGCAAGCGGAAGCGCCGCACGCGAGTGCGGCTCAGGCGTTTTATCGGAGAGCATCGGTAGCCAGATGGGCAAGTAGACCGCGCAAGGTTACGCGGAACTGCGCCCGATAGCTGGCTGGAAAATGAACAGGGGTTGGCCGCGCCTATCAGCTCGCTTGCGAATGCAGCGGTGGCGCTTTCGGCGCGTTCCAACCCATCATGTTGTAGACGTGATAACGCAGGATGCCCAGGTACTCGTGGACGGCCGCATCGGTCGCCACAAAGTTCCACGACACGGGAATCGGAATGCGGTTTGCCCTGATCCAGTCGCCCGCCACCGGCTGTGGGGTGATGCCGAAATGCGCGAAGTACAGCAGACTGCGCTGCAAATGGACGGCCGAGGTCACCAGCACAATGTGCTGCGGCGCGTACTGCGCCAACAGGGGCCGGCTGAACTGGGCGTTCTGCCAGGTGGACATGCTGCGCGCCTCCACCATCAGGTCGGACTGCGGAATACCCAGCGCACGTAGCGCCCGGACATAGACCACCGCCTCGGGCTCACCGTGATCCTGCGAATCGCCACCGCTTACCAGCAGGCGACAAGCCTTGCCGGCGAGCTTGCAAGCCTGGTACAGCTGCGCCGCGCGCAGGATGCGCCCGTTCGCGTAATACGACGGCTGCAGCCGCTCATCATTGGGCCCCACCGTACCCGCACCCAGCAACACGATGATGTTGCGCGGCGCCCACTCGACCGGCGGCTCCATGTCATAAGCACCCTGCAGGCTGCGCAGCAGGAAACGCGGCACCGGCCCGCAGCCTATGCCCAGGAACAGCAGCAGGGCCAGCAACACCAGCATGTGTCCCAGCCGGCGCCAACGCAGGCGATACAGCAGCGCGGCCACCAGCAGCATGATGAATAGCATGACCAGCATGGGTGTCACCCGATCCCTGGAAAGTGGTGGCATCTTAGAGCCTGTCCGCTACTTTCGCGTGGCCGAAGTCGGGGGCGTGGGGCGTATTCCGTCTGACGCGAAAACCGGCGGCCTGGAGATTTCAGCAAACCGGTGATCCGAGCCGTTATCCCCGGCAACGGAAAAGTCCCTGGGTGCCAACCCCGTCGAGGCGACTTCGGCGTTTCATGGATATGGCCCCGCGCGCGCTAAGACCCTGCCCTCCGTGACCGACCACCCCGTCGCCGCAATCCACGCTTACCCAGCCCGGCGATTTGGCTTAACCTCGCCGCCCATGGATGCTGCCGTGGATGACGACGCAACGCTGATGCTGGCCTATGCCCGGGGCGAGCTGGCGGCGTTTGACGCGCTGTATGCGCGCCATCGGGGCACCTTGTACCGATTCCTGTTGCGCGCCGCACGCGATCCGCGGCAGGCGGAGGAACTGTTCCAGGAAACCTGGAGCCGGGTGATTGCCGCACGGGCGCGCTATACGCCACAGGCCAAGTTCACCACCTGGCTGCTGCAGATCGCGCACAACCTGCTGATCGATCAGCATCGACGCAAACGCCCCCTGGCCACGGGCGAAGAGGCCGAAAGCGCGCTGGCCAACCTCGCCACCGCTGAACACGAACAACCCGACCATGTGCTGTCCGAGTTCCAGCGTCGCCGCCGGCTGCAGCGCGCCATCGAACAATTGCCCGATGAGCAGCGCACGGCCGTCCTGCTACGCCTGGAGAATGACCTGAGTGTGGAGGATATTGCCGAAGTGACCGGCGTAGGACGCGAAACGGCGAAGTCGCGCCTGCGCTATGCCATGAACCGCTTGCGCGAACAGTTGGCCGAATGAATACGCACGACCACCACGACGACGAATCGCTGCCCGGCGAAGACGAGCTGCAGGCGCTTTATCGCAGCCTGCCGCGCAAAGAGCCTTCGCCGGCGCTCGACCAGGCGGTGCGCCAGGCCGCTGACGACGCCGTGCGCTCGAAGACACACCGGCGCTTCACGCGTTGGCCCGTGGCCGCCGCCAGCGCCGCCGTGCTGGTGCTCGCCTTGGGGCTGGGTCTACGCATGCGCGAGCCGTCGCCGAGTCTGCAGGCACCCGCCCCGGCCGCAGCCACGATCCCGGGGCAGCCGCCGGCCGAGAGCCCGACGCCCGCACTTGCCACCAGCGCGCCCCTGCTGCAGCCATCCACATCGCCGGCGCCCATGGTCGCGCAGGCGCCACCTGCAGAAATCCCCCGGGCCACGCGCCGCCTGCACGAGTCCGCCAAGTCGCTCGCCAAGTCCCGCGTGGCCACGACCGAGATGGCCGACCAGGCATTCGCTCCGCCACCACCAGCCCCTGCCCCGCCCATGGCGATAGCACAAGCCCCCATGGCCTCTGCAGTGCCGCCCGCGACGGCCGGCTACCGCGCCGAGCCCGCAGCGCGCGCGATGACCATGCGAACCATGGCAGCTGCCGCACCTGTCCCGGCAGCGCCCGCACCGGCGTCGGCCGTGGATGCCACGGCATCCAACCCGAACGACACACCCGCGCAAGAGCTCGACAAGATCCGCCTGCTGTTTGCGCAACATCGCCGCGATGAAGCATTGCAGCGCCTGTCTGCATTCCGCCAGGCGCATCCTGACGTGAGCCTGCCTGACGATGTGCGCGCTCAATTGCCCGACCATGAGTGAAACGCTGTACACCCTCGCCGCCTCCCACCAGCACGGCGAGGACATCAAGAAGAGCCGCTTTCTCGCCCACGCCGCACCCGTGCAGACACCCGAGCAGGCGCTAGCCTTCGTGCGCCAGGTCAGCGACCTCGCCGCCACGCACAATTGCTGGGCCTACCGCATCGGCCAGGACTATCGTTTCAACGATGATGGCGAGCCGGGCGGCACCGCGGGGCGGCCGATCCTGCAGGCCATCGAGGGCCAGGGTATCGACTGCGCCGTGGTGGTCGTCACGCGCTGGTATGGCGGCATCAAGCTCGGCGCTGGCGGTCTGGTGCGCGCTTATGGCGGCACCGCGGCGGAATGCCTGCGTCTCGCCGCACGCATCCCCATCGTCGCGATGGCGCGACTGGGCTTGCGTTGCGAGTTTGCCGAACTTGCCCTGCTCAAGGCCCGCCTGCGTGAACTGGACGCCGAGGTGACGCGCGAGGAGTTCGATGCCAATGGCGTCGAACTCGACCTCCAGCTACCGGCAAGCCGGGTCGGTGAGGCCCAGGCGCGCATCACCGATATCAGCAGGGGCCGCCACAGCGCGCGCCGGCTGGATTGAATCGCCGGCCATCCGCCCCACCTCTGGAGACAGGCGCCTTCGCGCGCCGCTTCTCTTTGCCAGCCTCCACCTGCGAGCACGAATGAGCGACGACGCCAACACGCCACGCCCCAACCGCCGCCTTGGCACCCTGTTGAAGCTGTGGCCCTTCCTGCGGCCACACCGCGCGCTCGCCATCGGCTGGCTGGTGTTTCTGGCGATCTCGTCATCGGCCACGCTGGTGCTGCCGATGGCGGTGCGCCACATGATCGACCGGGGCTTCAGCCAGGCCAATGCCTCGGCGATCAACGCCACCTTCCTCGGCCTGTTCGGCGTCGCGCTGGTGCTCGCGTTTGCCACGGCGGCCCGCTACTACTGCATCAGCCTGCTCGGCGAGCGCGCGCTCGCTTCGCTGCGCGCCAGGCTCTATGCGCATGTGATCCGGCTCGACGTGAGCTTTTTCGAACGCAGCCGCGTCGGTGAACTGATCTCGCGCCTGGGCACGGATACCGAGGTCATCCAGGCCCTGATCGGCTCCGGCATCTCGGTGGCGCTGCGCAGCGCCGTGATGTTGCTGGGTGCCACCGGCCTGATGGTGTGGACCAGCCCACACCTGGCCGGCCTGACCGCCCTGGTGATCCCCGCCGTGATGCTGCCGATCCTGGTGTTCGGCCGGCGCGTGCAGAAGCTCTCGCGCGCCAGCCAGGATCGCCTGGCCGACGCCGCCGCGATCGCCAACGAAACCCTCAATGCCGCGCCCGCCGTAAAGGCCTATGCGCGCGAAGATATCGAAAGCACGCGCTATGGCGGCGCCATCACGCGCGCACTGGCCACGGCGCGCAAACGCATCGGCATGCGTTCGGCGCTGACCGCTGGCGTCATCGTGTTGTTCTTCGGCGCCATCACCCTGGTGCTGTGGGCGGGTGCCCACGACGTGCTGGCCGGCACCATGAGTACGGGTGTGCTGGCGCAATTCATTGTGTACGCCTTCCTTGCCGCGGGCTCGCTGGCAGGCCTTTCCGAAGTATGGGGCGACGTCTTGCGCGCGGCCGGCGCGATGGAGCGTATCGGCGAACTGTTCGAGGAGCACGCCGAGATCGCCAGCCCCGCGCTGCCGACGCCACTGCCGCGGCCATTGCGCGGCGAGCTGCGTTTCGAGCATGTGGCCTTCCATTACCCCACGCGCCCCGATGCGCCCGCACTGCACGACTTCGACCTGGCGATCCGTCCCGGCGAAACCGTGGCGCTGGTGGGACCGTCAGGCGCCGGCAAGAGCACGGTGTTTGCGCTGCTGTTGCGTTTCTACGATCCGCAGGTCGGGCGCATCAACCTCGATGGCCTCGACCTGCGTGCGCTCGCCCTGCCCGAACTGCGTGGCGCCATCGCCTTGGTGCCGCAGGAGACGGTGATCTTCAGCGGCAGCGCCGCGGACAATATCCGCTTCGGCCGCCAGGACGCCGGCGACGACGAAGTGCGTGATGCCGCCCGCGCTGCCGAAGCCAATGACTTCATCAGCGCCCTGGGCAAGGGCTACGACGAGGAGCTGGGCGAGCGCGGGGTGCGCCTGTCCGGCGGCCAGCGCCAGCGCATCGCCATCGCCCGCGCCATCCTGCGCGACGCGCCGCTGCTGCTGCTCGACGAGGCGACCTCCGCCCTCGACGCGCAATCGGAAGCGGCCATCCAGCATGCGCTGGAACGGCTGGAGAAGGGTCGCACCACCCTGGTCATCGCCCATCGCCTGGCCACCGTGCAGCGCGCCGACCGCATCGTGGTGATGGATGGAGGCCGCATCGTGGCCCAGGGCACGCACGAAAGCCTGCTGGCCGAAGGTGGCCTCTACGCGGAGCTGGCCCGCCTGCAATTCACTGCCTGATATCGACAGGGCGCTACGCCACAGCCCCGACTCCTTCTCCCCGCCGGGGAGAACGTTGGGATGAGGGGTGGGTGCTTGCGATGACGCGACAACTAGGCGTTATCGCCAGGGTGCCGCTTACGCAGCGGGCGTTTCGACTGCCTGCCGGCAGCCGAGTCACTTTTCTTTGCTGGCCCAAAGAAAAGTAACCCAAAGAAATGGCCTCTAGAGCTGGTAGCACTCCGTTGGATAGAAGCGTTGGAAGGTTTTTGCGATCGGATCGTTTGCTACCCAAGGCCGCTACACAGCGGCTACACCGCAACGCGCCATAGCGGTGAGGACTTAAAGCAGGTCGGTCCTACGGTCGCAACGCCCGCGGCATCCCGACGCTCACCAGGCCACGACACCACCCACGCTTTAAGCCCTCTTCGCCTCGGCGCGTTGCGGTGTAGCCGCTGTGTGTCGGCCGTGGGCCGAGACCGATCTGGCTGGCCTCGCCCGTCAGGCCCGCATTCCACGTAATGCTATGAGCTCTTGAGGCCATTTTCTTTGGGTTACTTTTCTTTTGGGCCAGCAAAAGAAAAGTGACCCGGACCGCGGCAGCGGTTCGGAACGCCCGCTGCGTAAGCGGCACCCTTGCGGCCACGCTTAGTTGTCGCGTCATCGCGAGCACCCTCCCCTCATCCCAGCCTTCTCCCCGGAGGGAAGAAGGAGTCAGAGCGGTGATCGAGGCGCCCCGCGGAAGATTTTTGAAAACGTTCTAGGAAAGCGCCGCCACCAAGGCGCGCACCGTGTCGACATCAGTACGGATTTCGCCACTGGCCATATCGGCCAGCACGGCACTCGTCATACGCATCGCCGATGAAAGCTGGCGCTTGGCCGAAGCGTGAAACTCTTGCGCGCCAGTCAGCGCCTTCAACCTCGCGATATTGCCGGGCGCAACGCCCGCCCCGGGCATGATGGTCAACCGATCGCCGGCCAGTTCGATCAAGGTACGAATGCAGGCGCCCCCTTCCATCGCCGAGCGCGCACCACCCGAGGTCAGCACACGCTCTGCACCAAGTGCGATTACATCCTCGAGTGCGCGCGACAGATCGCGCGCCATGTCGAAGGCGCGATGGAAGGTCACGCCCATGCGGCCGGCAGCGGCGACCAGAGCACGGCAACGCGTCAGGTCCACCTCGCCATCGGCATCGAGCACACCGATCACCACCCCATCGCAACCGAGTGCGGCGCACGCCTCGATATCGCGACGCATGGTTTCGAACTCGAGATCGCTGTAGAGGAAATCGCCAGCGCGCGGTCGTACCAGCACGTAGAGCGGCAAGCGCACGCGTTCCCGCACCAGCGCGATCTGGGCATGGGAAGGCGTCAGCCCACCCAGCTCCAGCGCCGTGCACAGTTCGATACGCCCGGCCCCGCCCTCCTGCGCGACCAAGGCGGAAGCCAGCGAATTGGCAGCCACTTCCAGCAGGCAGGCAGCCATCTCAGAACACGCTCTTGGCCGGCAGCAGGCCGTTCTGGCGCTGCGAATCGCATACCGCATAGGAGAAGCCGGGCTGGATCGCCCAGGCGCCGACGTCACCGTGGCGATTCATGGCCAGGAAGCCCACCTGCAAGTCCTTGGAGGCCTGGGGCCGGCGCTTGACGATACGCATGACCGCTTCGCGGCAAGCGTCCTGCGGCGAGCGTCCCTGGCGCATCAGTTCCACCACCAGGAAGCTGCCGACGTTGCGGATGACTTCCTCGCCCACGCCGGTGGAGGTGGCGGCGCCAACCTCGCCATCCACGTACAGGCCTGCACCGATGATCGGGCTGTCGCCCACCCGGCCGCGCATCTTCCACGCCATGCCGCTGGTGGTGCAGGCTCCGGCCAGCCGGCCCTGCGCATCGATGGCCAGCATGCCGATGGTGTCGTGGTTGCCGCTGCCGCCTGGCAAGCCGGTCTTGCCGTAGCTGCGTACTTCACTGTTGACCGACGGCTGGTAATGCGCCGTCTGCAGCCACTCCCGCCAGGCCTGCTCGGATTCGGGCGTCAGCAGCTCCTCCTTCTTGAAGCCTTGCTCGAGCGCGAACTGCAGCGCACCGTCGCCCACCAGCAGCACGTGCGGCGTGCGCTCCATCACCCGACGCGCCACCTGGATCGGGTGCGCGATATGTTCCAGCGCGGCCACCGCGCCGCAACTGCCGTCGGCATCCATGATGCTGGCGTCGAGCGAGACGTGGCCGTCACGATCCGGATAGCCGGCGCGGCCGACGCTGTGATTCTTCAAATCGGCCTCGGGCACCATCACGCCGGTCTCCACCGCGTCCAGCGCATGACCGCCCTGGCCAAGGACGGACCAGGCCGCCTGGTTCGCCGCCACGCCAAAGTCCCAGGTGGACACGACGCGTGCCCCGGTGACGTGTCTGCCCGCCGTGATGCTGCTTGCACCCGCCTTGCCGGCGAGTGCGAGTGCCGAAGCACCCAGCACGGAAGCTTTCAGGAAATCTCTACGGTCTGCCATGGCTTGCTCCGGAAACGCCTGGTGGTTCGTCCACCACACAAAAAACCCCGCGTCTTACGACGCGGGGTTTCCCTTTACCTCGATGACCGGCGCGCGCGCCGGAACGCCGAAATCAACCAGCGATCTCGACGCCCGAAGCCTGGGCGCCCTTCGGGCCCGTGGTGACTTCGAACTTCACGCGCTGACCTTCCTGCAGGCTACGAAAGCCCTTGGAGTTGATCGCCGAAAAGTGGACGAACACGTCCTCCCCACCGTCCTCAGGCGCGATGAAGCCGAAACCCTTGGCGTCGTTGAACCACTTGACCGTACCGAAACGCATTGCGTGAACCTCTGAATCATGGACTGGATGCACCACGGAAAGCGCGTGAACCACCTTGACCCCTTGGTCCGCCGCCCCTGGCACGGCGGAAGTATCAACATGTTTCATAGCAAAGCGCAATATGGTGATCGCATTCACACGATCAAAATCGAACCTGTTGCTCAGCTTTTGACCAAATTGGCGAGGATGCGGGGTACTTCGGCGGTCGCCGCGGCCAGATGGGCGAAGATTTCCTCGATGCTGATCTCCGCCTCGTCGCCGCAACCTGCTGCAAAATTAGCCACCAGGGCCAGGCAGGCGTACTCCAGCTCCAGCTCGCGGGCCAGCACGGCTTCCGGCATGCCGGTCATGCCGACCAGGTCGCAGCCATCGCGCTTCATGCGGGCGATCTCCGCCCGCGTCTCCAGGCGCGGCCCCTGGGTGGCGCCGTAGCAACCGCCGTCGATCACCGCAATGCCCGCCGTCGCCGCTGCCGCAAGCAATTGACGACGCAGCGATTCGGTATAGGGCTCGCTGAAGTCGATGTGCCTGACCTCGGCACCCTCGACGTCGCAGAAACTGGTGTAGCGGCCGTGGGTGTAGTCGATGACCTGATCCGGCACCACGATGACGCGCGGCCCCATGTCGGCGCGTATGCCGCCCACGGCATTGACGCCGATGACGCGGCGCGCCCCCAGCGAATGCAGTGCCCACAGGTTCGCGCGGTAGTTCACGCGGTGGGGCGGCACCGTATGGCTCTCGCCATGACGTGCCAGGAAGGCCAGGCGGCGTCCGCCGAAGTCGCCGATCACCACGTCGCCCGAGGCCTGGCCGAACGGCGTCTCCACGCTGTGACGCGTGGGGTTCTCCAGGCCGGGGAAGTTATACAAGCCGCTGCCGCCAATCACGGCGAGATCAATAGTCACGGGTCGTTCCTGCATCGGTAGTGAGTCATGGTGCCGTGGCGGCCAGCCGCTCGGCGAATCCCTGAAGATGGCGGCCCAAAGCCTCGCGCGTGCGCTCGTCCGCAAGCCGCCCATCGATGATCTTGGTATGTGCCTGGAACACCAGCACGTCACCCTGGGGTTCGGTGCGGGCGCCGGCGCGACGCAGGATCAGCCGCAGCTGGTCCTGGGCGCGCACCGAGCCGGTAATGCCTGGGCTGGCGCCGATGACGCACACGGTCTTGCCGGTGAGTGCCGCCGTCGTGCGTCCCTTGCCGATACGCGAGGCCCAATCGATGGCGTTCTTCAGCGCGCCGGTGATGCCGCCGTTGTATTCCGGACAGGCCATGAGCAGGCCGTCCGCCGCGTCGATCGCCTGCTTCCATGCCACCACGGCAGCCGGGTCGCCCTGCTCTTCCACGTCCTGGTCAAACATCGGCAGGTCGTGCAGGCGATGGATGGCTATGTGCATCCCTGCCGGCGCCAGTTCCTGTGCCGCATGCAGCAGGGCCGTGTTGAAGGACGCCTGCCGCAGACTGCCGGAGATGCCAAGTATGTTCATGCGTCCGCTCCGCGTTGCCATGGCCAGCCACGCACGACTGGCGCGACCAGGATTATTTCAGCGCATAGATACCCGGCAGGTTGCGACCCTGCTCGTGGTAATCCATGCCGAAGCCGAATACGTAGCGGTCAGGCAGTTCCACGCCGTTGAAATCCGCCGCAATGCCCTCGACCAGGCGGTCGTGGTCCTTGGTGCACAGGCTGACGATCAGCACGCGCCGCGCGCCACGGCGCAGGCAGTCGTCGCGCACGGCCTTCAGTGTGTGGCCTTCGTCGAGGATATCGTCCACGAGTAGCACGGTGCGCCCCTGCAGATCCGCGGCCGGTTCGCGCAGCCAGTGCAACTCGCTGCCCGAGGTGGCGCCGCGATAGCGGGTGGCGTGCACGTAATCGAATTCGAGGTCGGTACGGATGGCCAGCGCCAGCTGACCGGCGAAGATCAGCGCGCCATTCATCACGGTGAGGAAGACGGCGCGCTCGCCATCGAGCGCCGCGTCGATCTGGCGCCCCATGTCGGCAATCACCGATTCCAGCGCTTCACGATCGAACAGCAGATCCGCATCGGCCAAGGCGGCGGCCAGCGAGGGTGTTGGTGTGTTCATGCCTGCCCTTCGGGGGTTGGTCCTGCCACGGGATGGAGGGTCGTGATGCGCGCGATGAAGCGATCGCGCTGCGGGTTGTCGGTCAGTCCTTCCCAGGTCGAGGCGACGGCACCGCGCAAGGCGGCCAGTCGCTGGGGATCGGTAGCGGCGCGGCCCTGCACGGCGGCGATGGCCTCCTCCACCACGTCGGGGAAACAGGCCAGCACCAGGTCGCAGCCGGCGTCGAGGTGGGCGTGGACGCGCGCGGCGACGCCACCGGCCGCACCGGCCGCGGCCATGCTGATGTCATCGCTGATCACGGCGCCATTGAAGCCCAGTTCGCCGCGCAGGATCTGCTCGATCCAGCGCGTCGAGAAACCCGCCGGGCGATCGTCGACGGCGGGGTAGATCACATGCGCCACCATCACCGCTTCGGCATGCGCCTCGATACCTTCGACAAACGGCAGCAGGTCGTCGCGGCGGATCTCGTCGAGCGCTCGCGGATCGATGGCGGCGGCCTTGTGCGTATCGACGGCCACCGAACCATGTCCGGGAAAGTGCTTGAGCACCGCCGCCATGCCGCCCAGGTGCATGCCGCGCACATAAGCCTGCGCCAGCTCGGCGGCGGCGGCCGGGTCGGCATGGAATGCACGCGGACCGATCGCCGCATTGCCGCGCGCCAGGTCGACCACCGGCGCAAAGCTGAAATCGACGCCGCTGGCGCGCAGCTCGCTGGACATCACCCAGGCATGTTCCTCGGCCAGGCGCACGGCGTCGTGTGGATCGCGATCGTAGACGGCGCCAATCGCCGACAGCGGCGGCAAGCGCGTAAAGCCTTCGCGAAACCGCTGCACCGGACCGCCTTCCTGGTCGACCGCGATCAGCATGTCGTCACCGCCGACCTCGCGAATCGCGTCGACCAACGCCATCAACTGCTCGCGCGAGCTGAAATTGCGCGAGAACAGCACCACGCCTGCAACACCGGTCGCCTTGAGCCAGGCATGTTCCGCATCGGCCAGCGCGGTGCCGGCCAGCCCGATCATCAGCATGAGGTCGGCTCCCTGGCTGCATCGCGCTCATCCTGCGTCCAGTGGGCGTACGGATGCGCAATCAGGTTGACGTTGTAGTAACCCACCAGATGGCTGACCTCGCGACCCAACCAAGATGGTTGCGGAAACGCAGCCTCGGGCGCGGTGAGCTCGATCTCGGCCACGACCAGGCCCGCGTTGTCACCGAAGAATTCGTCGATCTCGAACAGCGCGCCATCCACGCGGACGTGATGGCGGATTTTTTCCAGCACGCCATCGCATAGCGTCGCCAGCATCTCTTCGGCATCGGCGAGTGGCATCGGGTATTCGAATTCCGCACGCTCGATGCCCAGCTGTGCCGACTTGATATTGAGCCAGGCGTGATCGCCGGAACGGCGCACACGCACCGAAGCCCTGGCCGTGCCATCGCGCAATGCCTGTGCGCCCACCAGATAACCCTGCGCGATGCGTTCGCTGCGCTCGACCGACTCACGCCAGCCATCGTCGTTCAACAGGAATTTGCGTTCGATCTCGATACCCATGGTGGTCGTCACATGTCTGAGTTTGAGTTAGGCGGGGGCGAAACCCGGCGCACGTTGCGCGGCGCGCCCCCGACATCCGACTAGCGTTCGAACAGCGCAATCGATTCCACATGGGCGGTGTGCGGGAACATATCCATCACGCCCGCCGCACTCAAGCGAAAGCCGTGCTTCTCCACCAGGATGCCGGCATCACGTGCCAGCGAGCCCGGGTGGCATGAAACGTAGACGATGCGGTGGGTGTCCTTGTGAGGCAGGTATTCCAGCACCTTGTCGGCACCCGCGCGCGGCGGATCGAGCAACAGTTTGTCCCACGATTGTTTCGCCCAGGCTGCGTGGCGCTGGTCCTCGAACAGGTTGGCGACTTCGAAACGCGCATGCGTGATGCCGTTGCGCGCGGCATTTTCCGCGGCGCGTTCGACCAGGCCGTGTTCGCCTTCGACGCCCACGACGTCGGCCACGCGGCGCGCGATCGGCAAGGTGAAGTTGCCCAGGCCGCAGAACAGGTCGAGCACGCGGTCATTCGGTTGTGGATCGAGCAGTTCCATCGTGCGGGCCATCATGCGGCGATTCATGCCGGCGTTGACCTGCACGAAGTCGAGCGGACGGAATTCCAGCTCCACGTCGTCGAACGCCGCGTCGCTGCTGGGAATGCGGAACGCCAGCCGCGGATGCTCCGGCCACAGCGGATGCACGCTGCTGATGCCACCCGGCTGCAGGTAGATGGCAAAGCCATGCTGCTGGCCAAATGCCACCAGCGCAGCCTGGTCGCGCTCGCTCAGCGGCGACATATGCCTGAACACCAGCGCCACGGTATCGTCGCCCGCCGCAAATTCGATCTGCGGTATTTCTGTGGCTGCATCCATGCCACCAACCAGCTCGGCCAGCAGGCCGATCTTCGGCCCCAGCGCCGGGTGCACCACTTCGCACTGGCTGATGTCGGCAACGAAGCGCGGATTGCTCTCCTCGCGAAACCCCACCAGCACGCGTCCCTTCTTGGCCACCTGGCGCACGGACAGGCGGCCTTTGCGGCGATAGCCCCAGGCGTCATCGGTCAGCGGCGGCAGCCACAGCGCCGGACTCACCTTGCCGATGCGCTCGAAGTTGTCCTTCAGCACGCGCTGTTTCACTTCGATCTGCGATTCGGCATCCAGGTGCTGCAGCGAGCAGCCTCCGCATTGGCCGAAATGGCGGCAGCGCGGCTCGACGCGGTGCGGGGATGCTTTCAGCAACTCCACCACCTCGGCCTCATCGTAGTGACGATGGCGCTTGCGGATGCGCAGCAAGACGTCTTCGCCGAGCAAGGCGCCGCTGACGAAGACGGCCTTGCCGTCGATGCGGGTAACGCCCTTGCCGTCGTGGCTGAGGTCGGTGATGGTGGCTTGGAATTCTTTCATGGTGCTCTGCGGTCAGCCAAAAACGAGTGCGCCCGGATCGACGGACCCGGGCGCGACAATCGGGTGGGCGGTGCGGATGGGGCGAGCGGCTTACTTCTGCTTCCAGGCGCCCGAGGGGTCCTGATAATACCAGCCCGCGCGCGCACGCTCGATCCAGCCCTTGGCAAACGTGGCACGAATCTGCGCCTCCCACTCCGGATGATTGTTGGCATTGGCCACCTCGCGATAGAGCGCGTCACGGTCACGATTTTCGTCCGCCACGGCGGCATTCACCGCAGCGCGCTGGTCCATCGGCAGCTTGGTCGCATCGCGCACGGCGACCAGGCCGTCCTTGGTGAAACCGACCGCACCGCTGCTGAACAGGGGCGCGAGAGTCTCGTGAAAGCGTTGCCGCATGCGATCGTGGATGGCTTCGGTGGTGGCCGTCTGGATGCGGATATTCGGCGTATCGGCCGCATAAGCCGCCGGAATCAACAGGTCGAGCAGCATGGCCGAGGGCTGATGGCCGTCCTTCGCGGGTGCGGTTGGCTGGTCCTTTTGGGGAGCCGCTGCGGGGGCATTGCTGTCGAGCACGGTGCCGATGAACTGATCGGCTGCCTTTTGCGCCGCCGCCTCGGGAAAATAGACGTTGATGGTGACGCATCCCACCATGGCCACCAGCAGGGTGGTCAGCAATCCATAGACAAACTTCCGCATGTTCGACTCCTTCGGGGATGGGGGGCCGGTGCTCAATGAACTTCCGGCGGGGTGCCTTCCGTAGCTGCCTTCAGGCGGCGCACCAGGGTGGGCCAGTCCACCTGGGTCTGGTGGCCGACGATTTGCAGGTGCGGCAGGCCGCTACCCTCCAGAATAGTGTACCCATCCGCACTGCTATCGAGACCGCCCATACGGCATACCGAGCCCTGCAACACGCAGCTTAGGCCAATCCGCTTATAGCCAAAGGTCTTGAACAGCTTCAGCACGGCGCCCTGCAGCCCGGCAGCCATCCCGCCGCCGCCGACCGAGGTGAGGTTGTTCACGGCACGCTGGCTGATGCGGCCACCGCTGCCGGCCAGCAAATTGGCCTTGAACGCGATCGGATTCCAGTTGACCAGGCGCAGTTCGTTAATGGAGCCGTCCAGGCGCCCGGTGATACTGCCGAAGTCGAACACATTGGTCATCAAGGCCAGATCCAGCTGCCGCAACTGGATATCCGCGGACAACACGGGACTGGAGCCGAATGGCCCCTGCAACGACATCCGCGTGATATTGAGGAAGCCGTCGAACACATTCACGGTCAGGCCGCCCTCCATCTCGAAGCGGTCGTCGACCCAACGCAGGCCCGGGATGGCGCCACCTAAGGTGCCCTGGAACTCGGGCCAACCCATGGCCCGCGAGAAAGCCGCCATATCGATGCCGGCAAAGGTGAGCGATGTCTCCAATCGGCGCCCCTTCACGGCGGCGGGGCGCCATGCGAGGTCGCCGATACGGACCTTGCCATTGAGCAGCGGCACTTCCAGCGCACGCTGCAGGCTCAAGGCGCCCGCTCGGCTTTGCCAGTGCGACTGGGCCGGGCCATCGACCATGCGGTAAACCTGCAAGCCCTGCCAGTTCAAGCTGGTGGCGGGACGCTCGCCTTCGGCGGCCCAATCGATACCGCCACGCAGGCCCTTGATCGACAGGCGCCCTTCGCTGTCGGCCAGGTCCAAGCCATCGGTGTCGAAGTCGAAACTGCGCAGGCCCGATGCATCGAGGTCGAGGCTGCCGGCAAGCTGGCCGTCGATGTGGACGTCACGCATGCCCAGCGTGGTGAGCCACGCCTGTCCATAGCGCTGGTAGGCCGCGGGAAAGCGTGCCTGCAGCTTGTCGAGCTTGAGCTTCTGCACTTCACCCTTGGCATTGAACGCCAGCATGCCGTCGAACTGCAGCGCATCGGCGTCCGCCACGCGCAGGCGCGTGAAGTCCACCGCTCCGTTGTGCGTGGTGGCCGTAAGGCTCAGCTGGACCGGGTGATCGGGCAGTCGTGCGTAGATCGGTCCGAGCAACAGTTCGCCGCCGCGCATGCTGGCGTCGAGATCGATGCGAGATGGCGTGCTGGTGGTGTCGATGTTCAAACGGCCGTTGCCATTGACACCCTGCCCTGCCAGCGTGCCGCTTGCCGTATCGAACCCGGCCGCACTCAGCGCGAATTGACCTGACGCCTGGACCCCTTTGTTTTCCAGGTCCAGCGCCATGTCGGCGTCAAGCTTGCCGGCCGTGGCGCGCCCTGACCAGATGGTGCTCAACAGACCCTGCAGCCACGCAGCCGGCAATCCCTTGAGGCTGATCTGCGCATGCGTGGGCTGGTCCAGTGGCAAGGCCATGCTGGCCTGCGCCGCTGCCTGGCTGATGTCTATTTCAAGCGTGTTGGCCGCCTCGTCCACGACCATGGCGACCTTTGCATTGCTCAAGGCTGCACCGGGCGCGCCCACCAGCTGCACGGTGCCATTGAACAGCCAGCGCAAATGCACGTCGCGCTGCAACGAGCCTTGCAGATCCGCAGTGACTCTTCGCCACCCCAGGGTCGGCACGTCTGTCCTGGCGGCATGCAGCGTGAGCTTCAAGCCACCGCGGCCGTCCTCACCGACCAGCCCCTGAACCTCCTGCAGCTTGAGTCCGGGCAGGCTGACTGTCTTGGCGCCCAGGGCAATATCCGCACGCGCGGGCAGCGCCAGGCCGACCCAAAGCAGGATGCCTAGACTGAGCAAAAGGTGGCTTGATGAGAAGCGCATGAGGCGCCATTCTGCCAAAATAAGCTGAACGACACGGACTAGTCATGCTCAACACGCTTCCCAGCGACGCTTCAGGTGCGGCCGCGCCCCCCGGGACGGCACGTGCCCTGGTGGCCGACGACGATCCCGCCAGCCGGCTTTTTCTCGTCGAAGCCTTGCGCAGCCTCGGTCTCGAGGCCCAGGCCTGCGACGATGGCATGGCTGCCATTGCCCTGGCCCACGACGTCGCCTTCGACCTGCTGTTGCTGGACTGCCGCATGCCGGGGGCGGGCGCCGTGGAGGTTTTGGCCGCCCTGCGCCGCGATCCCGAAGCGCGCTCCGGCGATTGCACGGCCGTCGCCACCAGCGCGGAAATGGATCCGGCCGAGCGACAACGCCTGCTGGCCGCCGAGTTCAGCGAAGTGCTGACGAAGCCCTGCAACGTGGCCGATCTGCGGCGGATCCTGGGCCTGGTACAGGCGGGCGCCGCCGCGTTGCCACTGCTTGACGATGCGCAGGCCATCGCCACCATGGGCGATGCCGATGTCGTCCAAGCGATGCGCAGCTTGTTGCGCGCCGAACTGGTCGCCCTCTACCAGGATCTCGACGTGTTGCGCGATGACCACGAGGCCTTTGCAGAGCGGCTGCATCGCCTGCGCTCGTCCTGCGGCTTCTGCGGTGCGACGGCGCTCGGCACGCAAGCCACCGTGTTGCAGCGGCATCTCAAGCTGGGCCATGCGGGTTCACTCGCGCCGCTTTCCCGCTTCAACAAGGCCTTGCTGGCCACGATCGAGGCGCTCGCGGGGACTGGCTAAGCGCTCAGCGTCGCGACATGGCCGCGGCCAGCACATGCCATGCACGCAGCTCGCCTCCGCCCAGATGGAAGCGGATCACCTCGCGCATCATCACGCGCAAGGCGGACAAGCCCGCCACGTCGGGTGCCTGGTCTTGCGCCAGCGCCAGCAGGTCGCTGCCGCGCAACGCATGCGCGGTACCCGGCCGACACGGAGATGGCCCCACTTCGACGGTGTAGCGATAGAGCTGTCCTGGCTCCAGCGGCTCGCCCGATTCGGCATCCGACTCCAGTTGCAGGCCGTAACCGACCGCCTCGAGCAAGTCGCGCTCGAAGCGCCGCAGCGACCACGCCAGGGACTCGGTCGTTGCCAGGCGCGGCAGCGTTCGGGCATACGCATCGAACAACTCGGGCTGCGGGTCCTGGCGACCCGTCAGGCGAACCACGAGCTCGTTGACATAGAGCCCGGCAAGACCTGCGTCGCCCAGCAAGCGACATGGCACGCCGATGGTCTCGGCGCCTTGCAAGGTCGCCAGCTCACCGCGCATCAATAAATCCAGCACCAGCGGCTGGAACGGTTCGAGCTGGGCGCGCTGCAGGCGGGCACGTTCGCGCCGCACCCCGCGCGCCACGACGCCAATGCGCCCGTAATCATGGGTCAGGCATTCGAGCAGCATCGAGGTCTCGCGGTAAGGCCGCGAATGCAAGACGTAGGCCGGCTGCTGCTCGATGCGCATCGACAAGCTAGGGGCGAGCAGCGAGTAGTGAGGGCGCCCTGTTGCCAGGTACGCGCAAGTCCGCATGCTGGTCAATGCCGCTCGAACATGCGCGCTCGCAGCTCATCCGTCGCCTCTTAATCCGTATAGCCGAACTTCTTGAGCATGGTCTCGTCGTCGACCCAGCCCTCACGTACCTTGACCCATAGGCGCAGGAACACCTTGCGTTCAAAGGTACGCTCCATATGGCGCCGCGCCGAGGTGCCGATGGCCTTCAACTGGGCGCCACCGTTGCCGATCACGATCGCCTTCTGGCCATCGCGCTCGACCCAGATCACCGCATGGATCTCGGCCACGCCATCCGGGCGATCGGTGAACTGTTCGATCTCGACCGTGGTGGCATAAGGCAGTTCCTGGTCCAGCCGCAACATCAGCTGCTCGCGCACCATTTCAGCGGCCAGGAAGCGCTCGCTACGGTCGGTGACCTCGTCCTCGCCATACACCGGCGGCTGCACCGGCAAGCGCTTGAGAATGCCCTGCTGCAGCTCCGCCAGGCCCTTTTCCTTGAGTGCACTGACGTAATACACGTCGTCGAAGCTGTGGCGTGTCATCAGGTCGGCCACGAACGGCAGCATGGTGGCCTTTTCCTTGGCCAGGTCGACCTTGTTGATGACCAGCAGGCGCGGCACCTTCTGCTCGACCAGGGCGTCGTAGAGCGCCTCGTCCTCATCCGTCCAGCGCCCCGCCTCGATCACCTGCACCACCACGTCGACCTCACTGATCGCCGAACGCGCCGCGCGATTGAGGCTGCGGTTCATCGCCCGCTTGGCGCCGCGATGGAGGCCCGGCGTATCCACATACATGATCTGCCCGGCTTCGCTGGTGGCGATGCCGAGGATGCGGTGGCGGGTGGTCTGCGGCCGCGGGCTGACGATGGACAGCCGAAAGCCGATCAAGGCATTGAGCAAGGTGGACTTGCCCACATTCGGTCGGCCCGCCAGGGCCACCAGGCCACAACGGAAATCGTCATGGGGAAGCTCGGCCGGTGCGCCGAGGTCGATATCAACGTTGTCGTTCATGATCAAAGCCTGTTTCGGATGTCCTCGTGGCCCGCGCGAGTCGGTTACGCGCAAGACACGGGAGAGATAGAGAGTGTAAGTCGTTATTCGACTGGGTGATAAGGTCGTGCAGCGGCGACGTCGCCGTCGCCTCGGTCCATGCGACGCCCACGCCCAGGGTGGCGCGCCGGGTACTGCCCTATGAAACCCTGCCGGATCAGCGTCCCGGGGCAGCCAAACCCGCGGTGGACAACGCCGAAATCAGGCTTTCAGGTCCTGCAAACGGCGCAGCACAGCCTCTGCAGCATCCTGCTCCGCTGCACGTCGACTGCTGCCGCGGCCCTCGGCCCGGATGGCCTCGGGCTCGCTGATGTCACAGGAGACATCGAAGGTCTTGGCGTGATCTTCGCCGTGGCTGTCGATCAGGTCGTAATGCGGCAGTGACCAGCCGCGCGCCTGCAGCAGCTCCTGCAGGCGGGTCTTGGCGTCCTTGGACGAACGCGGGATGGCCGCCACCAACGGTTCGAACAACGCCCGAACCACGGCCCGGCACTCGGCAAAGCCGGCATCCAGGTAGACCGCCGCCACCAGCGCCTCGAAGGCATCGGCGAGTATGGATTCGCGCCGAAAACCGCCACTCTTGAGTTCACCCGAGCCCAGCTTCAGCTCGTCTCCGAGCTCGAGCTCGCGTGCGATCACCGCCAGCGCCTGCCCGTTGACCAGTTGGGCACGCAGGCGCGAAAGCTCACCCTCGCTGGCATGCGGGTGAGCCTCGTAAAGCAACTCGGCCACTACGACGCCAAGCAGGGCGTCGCCGAGGAATTCCATCCGCTCATTGTTCGGCTTGCCCACGCTGCGATGGGTCAGGGCCAGCTGACCGAGCGAGGGATCACGAAAGCGGTATGCGAGTTTGGTCAAATCACTAGCCTGGGCTTAACCACCGATATTTCCCTGCAGCGCCACGCTCTTCTCGAAGTGCAGCAGGAAATCGATGTTGTACATAAAGGGAATGCGCTTGTCGTACGTAACGTGCAGTTGCGCCGCATTCCCCTCGCGCTTGATGGTGATGTCCTTGGGCTTGATGGTGGCATCGTCCACGTACTGGAAGTCCATCTTCTTCGCCAGGTCGCGACGAACATCGTCCAGCGTCTTGCCTTCCATGCTGCCGGTGGCGATATCGTTCATGGCCTTGTTGACACCCATGAACTCGGTGTAGGCCGGTATCAGCTTCATGGCCATAAAGCCAAAGAAGCACACAACGATCAACACCACGAGAAACCCGATCAGGGTGATGCCCGACTGCTTCGATTTCATAGTCCCCTCGCTATGCCGCCATCGCGGCTCTACCCCAAACTTGCCGTGGGCAAGCGCAACACAATGCGCCGGCCCCGGCGGTTGCAGCAGATTCTGCCCTTAAGCGCACCAGCAGGTCACGTACCTGCATCACGGCATTCAGTGGATGATCGAACCGATCCGCTTGAAGTCGTAGAAATTCAACCAGATCAGGAACGCCTTGCCGGCCAGATTCTGCTCCGGCAGGCAGCCCCACCAGCGGCTGTCGGTGCTGTTATAGCGGTTGTCACCCATGGCCAGGTAGCAGCCCTGCGGCACCACCAGTGGCACCCTCGCATTCGGCAGCGGCGGCGGGGTGGCGTAGTTGGGCATCCGAGCCGTCAGGTGGTTGACCACGCCACCCTGCCCGTTCGGCAGGTGTTCGTTCCACACCGTGGCGCCCATTTCAAGCATCAGGCGCGATTCCTGGCGCTTCGGATCACCCTCGTAGGGACCGATCAGGTCCGCCGCCACCGGCTCGCCGTTGACCAGCAACTGGTCGCCGCGCATTTCCACGCGGTCGCCCGGCATGCCGATGACGCGCTTGATCCAGTTCTGGCTGGGTACCGGCGCATGCGGATCGGCACAGCTCTGGTCACCGCTGCGCACCAGCTTGCCGTCCTCCTCGCACAGATAGCCCGGGAAACGGAATACCACGACGTCGCCGCGCTTGGGCTCGCCCAGGCTCAGGAACTTGTTGTTGAAGGCCGGCATGCGCAAGCCATAGGCGAACTTGTTCACCAGGATGAAGTCGCCCACGTCGAGCGTCGGCATCATCGAGCCGGACGGAATGCGGAACGGCTCGGCCACGAACGAACGCAGCAGCAGCACCACCAGCACCACCGGAAACAGCGAACGCGACCAGTCCACAATCACCGGCTCGCGCACTTCCGCACGCGTCGCTTCGGCCTTGGCCTTGCGCTGCTTGTGGAAGAACAGGCGGTCCAGACCCCACACCACGCCAAACACGACGGTGAGGCCAAGCAGAATCGCCGAAAAATCGAAATCCATGCCCTACTCCAAGGTTGCTCGGCGTGAGGGACGCCGAATCCGCAGGTTGTTATTTGTCCACCTTCAGTACGGCAAGGAAGGCTTCCTGTGGAATTTCCACGCGGCCGACCATCTTCATGCGCTTCTTGCCTTCCTTTTGTTTCTCGAGCAGCTTTTTCTTGCGGCTGACGTCACCGCCGTAGCACTTGGCCAGAACGTTCTTGCGCAAGGCTTTCACCGTGGAACGGGCGATGACCTGGGCGCCGATCGCGGCCTGGATGGCCACGTCGAACTGCTGGCGGGGGATCAGGTCCTTCATGCGCTCGACCAGGTCGCGGCCACGGCGCTCGGCATGCACGCGATGCACGATCAGGCTCAGCGCATCCACGCGGTCGCCGTTGATCAACACGTCCACGCGCACGAACGGACCCGCCTCGAAGCGCTCGAAGTGGTAGTCCATCGAGGCATAGCCACGCGAAACGGACTTCAGGCGATCGAAGAAATCCAGCACCACTTCGGCCAGCGGGATCTCGTAGCTGATCTGCACCTGGGTAGCCAGGTACTGGATCGAACGCTGCACGCCACGCTTCTCCTCGCACAGCGTGATGACGTTGCCGATGTAGTCCGGCGGCGTGAGGATATTGGCCACGATGATCGGCTCGCGGATTTCCTCCATCAGATGCGCCGCCGGCAGCTTGGCCGGGTTGTCCAGCAGCATCACCGAGCCGTCGCTCTTGAGGATTTCGTACACCACCGTCGGCGCCGTGGTGACCAGATCCAGGTCGTACTCACGCTCCAGCCGTTCCTGCACGATTTCCATGTGCAGCAGGCCGAGGAAGCCGCAGCGGAAGCCGAAGCCCATGGCCTCGGAGCTTTCCGGTTCGAAGAACATCGCCGCATCGTTGAGGCGCAGCTTGTCCAGCGCCTCGCGCAGCGCCGGATAGTCGTCCGCCGAGACCGGGAACAGGCCGGCGAACACGCGCGGCTGCATGGTCTGGAAACCCGGCAGCGGCTTGTCTGCCGGCTTGCCGGCCTGGGTCAAGGTGTCGCCCACCGGGGCGCCATGCACGTCCTTGATCGACGCGTTGACCCAGCCCACCTCGCCGGATGAGAGCTTGTCCAGTTTCTTGCGCTTGGGGGTGAATACACCCACTTCGCCCACTTCGTGGGTGCGGCCAGTGGACATCACCAGCAGTTTGTCACCCGGGCGGATCTCGCCCTGGATCACGCGCACCAGCGAGACCACGCCAAGATAATTGTCGAACCACGAGTCGATGATCAGCGCCTGCAGGCGATCCGTGTCACCCACCTTCGGCGGCGGAATGCGCGCCACGATGGCTTCCAGCACCTCGACCACGTTCTGGCCGGTCTTGGCGCTGACGGCGACGGCGTCGTCGGCATCGATGCCAATGACCGCCTCGATCTCGCCCTTCACCTTCTCCGGGTCGGCGGTGGGCAGATCGATCTTGTTGAGCACCGGCACGACTTCCAGGCCCATTTCCACGGCGGTATAGCAGTTCGCGACCGACTGCGCCTCCACGCCCTGGGCGGCATCGACCACCAGCAAGGCGCCTTCGCAGGCCGCCAGCGAACGCGAGACTTCATAACTGAAGTCCACGTGTCCGGGCGTATCGATGAAGTTGAGCTGGTAGGTCTTGCCGTCGCGCGCCGTGTAAGGCAGCGACACCGACTGTGCCTTGATGGTGATGCCGCGCTCGCGCTCGATGGGATTATTGTCGAGGACTTGCGCCTCCATCTCGCGCTCGGTCAAGCCGCCACAGATCTGGATGATGCGATCGGCCAGCGTGGATTTGCCGTGATCGATGTGGGCGATGATGGAGAAGTTTCGAATCAGGTCCATGGAGCACGCTAGCTGCGTTCACTGCGTTGCGCGGCGCGCAGGCAGCGTATCGCCGGGGGTGGCAATACGAACCCGGCATTATCGCATGGAACCAGCGTCGTCCGGGCGTGACGGCTACCTCGCCACCCTTATAGCGACCTACGGCCCAGCCCGGAAGCTTGGCTTCGACCCAGAAACGGCACGGGCCGGCTCTCCCAAGGAGGGCCGGCCCGTGATGGCCGCTTGCGCAGCAACTGGCTTACTCGTCCTGCTTGCCGTTGGGCACCGTCAGGCCGACAAAACCGCTCTGATCGCCGTGGCGGACCAGCAACAGGACGGTGTCGCCCGGCTTGATGTCCTTGGTGGCCTCGCGGAACGCAGCCACACTGCCCACCTTCTTCTGGTTGACCATCAGGATCACATCCCCTGGCTGCAGGCCCGCCCGGGCCGCTGGCGAGCCGTTGATACCGCTGATACCCACGCCCTCGCCCGCTTTCAGGCCCAATTGCTGGCGGGCGTCGCCGTCGAGGTCCTGAACCGCCAGACCCAAGGCACTGGCTGACGCATGCGCGGCCGGCTTGTTGGCATCGTTCGAGGCCAGCGTGGCGCTCTTGTCACGAGGCATTTCGCCAACCGTGACACTCACGTCCTGCTTCTTGCCATCGCGCAGGATCTGCACCGTGGCCTTGCTGCCTGGCGGGGTCTGCCCCACCAGCGGCGGCAGGTCGGCACTCTGGGTGATGCTTTGCCCGTTATAGGCAAGGATCACGTCCCCAGGGCGCAAGCCCGCCTTCTCCGCGCCGCTGCCAGGCGTCACCTGGGTCACGGCCGCACCGGAGCCGCTATCGATATTGAAGGCCTTGGCCACGTCATCGGTGACGGCCTGCACCATCACCCCCAGGACGCCGCGCGATACATAGCCCTTCTCCTTGATCTGCTTGACCACGTTCATGGCCACGTCGATCGGGATGGAAAAGGCGACGCCCTGATAACCGCCCGTGTTGGAGTAGATCTGCGAATTGACGCCCACGACGCGGCCCTGCAGGTCGAACAACGGCCCGCCGGAGTTGCCGCGGTTGATCGGCACATCGGTCTGGATAAACGAGGTATAGGGCTGGTCCTGGCTGCCCAGGTTGCGGCCGACGGCACTGACGATGCCTTGCGTCACCGTGTAGTCGAAGCCGAACGGCGAGCCGATCGCCAGCACCCACTGCCCGGGCTTGAGCGCGCGTGAATCGCCGATGCTCACGGCCGGCAGGCCGGCCTTCGCATCCACCTTGAGCAGCGCGATGTCGTATTGCGGATCGCTGCCGATCACCTTGGCGGTCAGCGTGCGGCGATCCTGCAGGCGCACCGTCACGGTGTCCGCACCCTCCACGACATGGTTATTGGTCAGGATGTAACCGTCGTTCGAGATAATGAAGCCCGAGCCCAGCGAAGTGTGCTGCTGTTCGTCGGGGGACGGCATCGCCGGCATGCCGAAGAAGCGCCGGAACATCTCCATCTGCGGATCGTCTTCGTCCGGCGCATCCGGTGCGCCGCGGCCGGCCGACTTGCCCTTGCTTGCCTTCTTGCCGCTGTACTTGGCCTCGACGTGCACCACGGACGGGGCATTCTTCTGCACGATCCCGGTGAAGTCGGGCAGGCTCGGCGCAACGGGCGCACTCTGCGCCTGCACGCCGCCAGCCAGTGCCAGGCTCATCAATACACAACACGAAAGCGCGCGCAGGGCGAGTCGGTTCATGGGTTCCTCCATCAAGGTTTCAGGTGCACGCCCATGCCAGCCCGCAGAGCAGGCTGGCGTGGACGAACGGGATTGGGAAAGTGCGAGGCCGCGGAGTCGGACACACGGCGGGGTGTCACTGAGCTATGGCAGGAGCCTGCGCCGGCGACTTCTGCATCGACTGATCCGGATGGATCAAGAGCAGGTAGCTGCCATCGCCGTTGTTGATGCGGTACCGGTCCAACTGGTAGGGCGACAGGTTGTTGCGCGAGTACAGCAAGCTGCCATTGCTATCGCTGTCCAGCGTGGCCGAGGCCTGCTGGCTGAGCTGGGAAGCTGAATAGGCGCTAACCCACGGTGGCACGGCAGCCGGTGCTTCGGCGCGAGCCAGTCGCGCATCGCTGTCGAAGGTGGAGTCGTGCGAGGTCACCGACGCCGTCTGCGGCATTGCCCGGTCCGCCCCCGATCCGGCCGGCTGGGCCAGCATCAATGCCGCCACTGCCACGCTGGCCGCGATGGCTCCGCCCGCCGACCAGTGCAGCCAATGTCGCCGCTTGCCATGGACCACCACGGCTTCCTGCTCGATCGCGTGCATGACCTTGCTCGCGAAGTCGCTTGCCGCCAGCGGCGCAAGCTGGCGCCGCAAACCGTCGCGGGCGACGTGAAAGCGCGACCACGCCTGCTGCAGCGAGGCGTCGTGGTCGAGCCGGCGCAATAGAAAGCGCAGCTCTTCCTTCGACAGCTCGCCGTCCATGCCGGCAGACAGGTTTTCGCGTTGGGTGTCACTCATGGTGTCGGTCCTCGCGGTCTGACAGCAGTGGCCGCAGTTTTTCATCAATAGCTTCACGCGCCCGAAAAATACGTGAACGCACCGTGCCGATCGGACAACCCATCGCCTCAGCGATTTCCTCGTAGCTCAGGCCGTCCACTTCACGCAACGTAATCGCGGTCCGCAATTCCTCAGGCAGCGATTGGACAGTGGAAAAAACCGTTTGTTCAATTTCCTGTCGCATTAACTCGCGTTCGGGCGTGGCGCTCTCGTGCATGCGGTCGGCACCCGGCACAAATGCCGCATCGTCAATGGCGATGTCGTCCGCCGGCGGCCGCCGCCCCATCGCAACCAGATGATTTTTCGCCGTATTGACGGCAATCTTGTACAGCCAAGTATAGAAAGCACTGTCGCCACGGAACGAGCCGATGGCCCGCCACGCGCGGATGAACGCCTCCTGGGCGATATCCTCGCATTCGGCATAGTTCTTCACGTAACGCGAAACCAGCCCGATGACCTTGTGCTGGTATTTGCGTACCAGCAGGTCAAAAGCCCGCTTGTCCCCTTGTTGGACCCGTTCGACCAGCGCGCTGTCCAGTTCGTTCTCGCCCATCCGGGCCATCTCCTTCGTCGTTGCTGCCACGCGCTTGGGGTGCCTCAGGACAGGAGTGAGTTGCTCAGACAAGAACAACGCGTCCTAGTTCAGCATGTCCGCACATGTTTACCAACCCCTGCCGGGAAAGACGCCCCGAGGCGTCGCATCACCCAAGAACGCACGAACGCGCCATGGGCGTACCGCGCCGCTACTGGATGGCCGCTCCCTCCCCCACTGGCGTGGCAAGCGGGGCGCATCAGCGCCTCACCTATTCATATGGGGATGAGGCGCGTTCGCGCAAGTCAGGCGGCGGTGCCGCTTACCCCGGCGAGCAGGTGCTGGCGTTCGAGCAAGAGCTTTTCAAACGCAGGCTGCGGTAGCGGGCGGCAGAACAGGAAGCCCTGCAGCTCATCGCACTGGTTGGCACGCAGGAACTCCATGTGCTGCTCCAGCTCCACGCCTTCCGCCACGACGCCCCGCTTGAGCCGGTGGGCCATTTCGATGGTGGCGCGCACGATCGCTTCGTCATCGGGATCCACGCCGATATTGCGGACGAAGCTTTGGTCAATCTTGATGCGGTCGGCCGGCAGCTTGCGCAGATAGTCCAGCGAAGCGGCGCCGGTACCGAAGTCGTCGATGGCAATACGACAGCCCAGCCGATGCAGGCCCTGCAGGTTTTCCACCAGGTTGGGGGCTGCCTTGATGCTGATGCTCTCGGTCACTTCCATTTCCAGCAGGCTTGCTTCCAGCCCGCTCTCGTCGAGCGCCGATGCCACGATCTCCAGCAGGTTCGGTTGCATCAACTGCACCGCCGACAGGTTCACGCCCAGGCGCAGGCGCAAGCCAAAACGCCGCTCCCATTCCTGCGCGTGACGACAGGCCGTACGCAGCACCCATTCGCCGATCGACACGATCAGGCCGGTCTCCTCGGCCAGGGGGATGAAGAAGCCCGGACCGATAAAGCCCAGCTCGGGGTGCTCCCAGCGCACCAGCGCTTCCATGCCGACGATGTCCTCGGTCACCGCATCCACTTGCGGCTGATAGAACACCCGCAATTCGCCCTTGTGCTCTGCGTGGCGCAGGCCGGACTTCAGCGCGAGGTTCTGCTGTTGCGACTGCTCGGCGCTGCCCTCGAAGATCTGATAGTTGTTGCGTCCCAGGCTCTTGGCCGCATACATGGCCTCGTCCGCGTGCTTGAGCAAGGTCTCGGCATCAGGGGCATCATCGGGGAAGAAACTCACGCCAATCGAAGCCGTGACCTGCAATTCGGTGCCATCGTCGATGCGCAGCGGCGCACCCATCACCTGCACGATCTTCTCGGCAATGCGCAGCACGTCCTCGCTTTTCACGATGTGGCGGAGAATCACCACAAACTCGTCACCGGCGTACCGCGCCACCGTATCGGAGGCGCGCACGCTGCCGCGCAGGCGTTGCGTGGTGGTCAGCAGCACCTGGTCGCCGACCGCATGGCCGAGCGTGTCGTTGATGGTCTTGAAGCGGTCCAGGTCGACGAACAACAAGGCGAACGATTCACCGGTGCGATTGGCCTCGCGAATGACGGTATCGAGACGGTCGTTGAACAGCAGTCGATTGGGCAATCCGGTAAGCGCATCCAGCAGCCCTTCGGCACGACCTTGCTCGCGCGAGTGGCGCAGCTCCAACGCATGGGCAAAGCGCACGGCGGCACAGGCCAGCACGGGCTGGACGATGGGCAGTGCCGGCAACGGCTGCCGCGTGCCGACCAGCAAGGCACCCAAGACCGTGCGGCGCTCGTCCTGCAGCGGCCAGCCGGCGAACCCGCTCAAACCCAACTGCTCGAGCAAGGGATCCACCGCGGCCAGGCGCGCGGCATCGGACTGATGCAGCATGGCCTGTCCGGCGAGGACAAGGCGCAGCGAGCTCTGCAGGTGCGGCCCAGGCCAGACCTGCTCCTCGCCCCGCCAGTACTGCACCAGCTGGATGGGCGCGCTGCCGTCGTCCGGTCGCCCCGACCATACGGCCACATAGTCCAGCGCCATTTCCTCGTAGAGCAAACGAGCCGCTTCGGCGATGCCTTCGTCGCCGCTGCCGGACGCAAACATGCGCGCCAGCAGGCCAAGCGCCACCTCCGCGCGTACGCCCGCGCGGTCGCTGCGAAACACCAGGGCCACGGCATCGCGCCCGGCATGACGCACCGGGCGGGCATTCGCCTCGCCGGTATCGACGCCACGCGCGGAACGACGACGCCCGGAATACCAGCGGCGAGACCCTTCGGCAATGACCTGTTCCGTCGTGACATCCGCAAACGAAAGCACTTCCTGCAGCGAGCGACCGCGCAATTCATGGTCGGCAAGCCCACTGTGGCGGGCCAGCGCAGGACTGAATTCCAGGATCCGGCTGCGCACCGGGTCAACAATCAACCACTCGCTATCGACTTCGTCGAACGCAAAACGGTAGTCGCCGTCGTTCGATTCCGAACGGGAACCTTGCGCTACGCCTGGTCCAGTCGCCGTCCGTTGCAGGCGCTGCCAGCGCACCAGCAACTCGCGCTCGACCTGCGAGGCATACAGCCAGTCGGCAACGCCGGCAGGCAGCACGGCAGGCTTGAGCAAGGCGTGATCGTCGAGTACGGCGATCAGTGGCGCCTGCGCACAAGCCGGCAGGCTGCGGAGCACCTCGATGCCGGCCAGGGCGTCACGCCCGTCGCCGTCGAATGCCACCAGGATCAGATCCAGTGCCGGCCGACCCTCAAGCAGAATGCCGGCGTGGGTGGCGTCCCGCGCCGAATGCACCACAAAGTGTCCGTCGCGATCAAAGGTGTCGAACAGGAGGCGACGCAGCTCGCGCTGGGCGGCGATGACCAGGATGCCGGCAGGATGGGTCATGTCAGAGCAACCAGCGGCCGTCACGCAGACGCGGGCGTCGAACCGCCTCGGGCTGGCAGCTCAGGCGTACCAGCACGTCGTTGAAGCTTGCGACCAGGGTCTGGGGTGGGTCGAGCAAGACGATTCTCCGCACGTGGCCGGTGTTGGCGCGCGCCAGCTGGCGTAGCAAGGTGGCGTCCCCCATGGCCAGGGGCAGCGGCGGCCGCTGCAGCAGGTAGACACCGAAGTGGTTGCTCTGCTGCACATAACGCAGGGCGATGTTCAGGCGCTGGGAACCAGGCAGGCCGCTGTGCTCTTCACGCAGATTGCCCAGGCCATTTTCCGGATTCCACAGATAGATTGCCTGGCCGCTGCGGCGCACCAACAAGCGCATCTGGTCGATCAAGCCCACCTCGTCACCGCCCTCGAGCGCGATCAGGTTCCAGCGCGCGGCCAGGATGCGCTCGAGGATCTCGGCGCCGGCCTGGATGGTTGGTTTGGGATTTGGTGTGCTCATTGCCATCTAACTTAAAGGGGTCTGGAGGCCTTCGCAAAGCCTTGCATGCAAGCCTCGCCGGATTCGGCCCGATATTCCATGCGGCAGTGCACAGGTCGCGGGTTTACGGGATCTTCATGATTGCCGGGCGAGCCCTTGGCCCGTCTCGCATTCCTCGCTACGGGAAGGTATGGTGCAAGCCTTCCCGGTCACCCTCCCCATGCCCATGTTCGAAGGACTGCGCTTCAATCACTGGAAGACGAACCTGGATGACAGCGGCATCGTCACCCTGTCCCTTGATCGCGCGGGCAGCAGCGTCAATGCGATCTCGCGCGACGTGCTGGACGAGCTCGGCCAGATCGTGGAGCGGCTGGCGATCGAAAAGCCCGCCGGCGTGCTGATCCATTCGGCCAAGCCCTTCGGATTCGCCGTCGGCGCCGATATCAAGGAGTTCGTGACCTATGCCCAGCAGGGCAGCGTGCTCGAGAACATCGAGAACGGCCAGCGGGTCTACGAGTCGCTGGCGCGCCTGCCCTGTCCGACTGTTGCGGCGATTCACGGCGCCTGCATGGGTGGCGGCACCGAGCTGATCCTGGCCTGCGGCCAACGCATCGCCGCGGACGACGAAAAAACCCGTATCGGCCTGCCCGAGGTGATGCTGGGCATCCATCCTGGCTGGGGCGGTTCAGCCCGACTGCCTCGCCTGATCGGCGCCACCGAGGCACTGCCGGTCATGCTGACCGGCAAGTCCTTGTCGGCCCGGCGGGCGCTGGCCCTGGGCGTGGTGGACCGCATTGCACCTCCCGCCGAGTTGCTGGCCGAAGCCCGGGCCCTGCTCCGTCGCCCGCATGCCCGACCCATCGCCCTGCGCGCCAAGGCCTGGGCCAGCAATACCTGGCTGGCGCGGCAGATTCTGGCGCCCATGGTCATCAAGCAAACGGCAGCCAAGGTTCGCAAGGAACATTACCCGGCACCGTTCGCCCTGATCGATGTGTGGAAGCGCGGCGGCTCGAGCATCCAGCAGCGGCTGAAGCTGGAGGCACGTTCGGTGGCGAAGCTGGCGGAAACCTCGACGGCGCAAAACCTGATCCGCATCTTCTTCCTGCAGGAACGACTGAAGGCCCAGGGCAGTGGCGTACAGCACGGCATCAAGCATGTGCATGTCGTGGGCGCCGGCGTGATGGGCGGCGATATCGCGGCGTGGGCGGCTTTCAAGGGTTTCGAAGTGACCCTGCAGGACCGCGAGATGAAGTACATCCAGCCGGCGCTGGATCGTGCGCGGCAGTTCTACGAAAAGAAACTGAAGACCGCGGACAAGATCGAGGCGACCGCGCGTCGACTGCGCGCCGATGTCGATGGCAAGGGCGTTGCCACGGCCGATCTGGCCATCGAAGCGATCTACGAGAACGCCGACGCCAAACGAGCGCTCTACGCCATCATCGAACCGCAATTCCAGTCCGATGAGTTGCTGGCCACCAATACATCGAGCATTCCGCTCGATGAACTCCGCGTCGGCCTGAAAGCAGCACAGCGATTCCTTGGCCTGCACTTCTTCAATCCGGTGGCGCAGATGCCGCTGGTGGAAGTGGTGCGCCACGATCAACTCGATGCCGCCGCCGAGAAGCGCGCACTTGCCTTCTGCAAGGCGCTCGGCAAGTTGCCGGTCGCCGTCAAGGGCACGCCCGGCTTCCTCGTCAACCGCATCCTGATGCCTTACCTGCTCGAAGCCATGCGCCTCTACAACGAAGGCGTGCCAGGCCCGGTGCTGGACAAGGAAGCGAAGAAGTTCGGTATGCCGATGGGGCCGATCGAACTGGCCGACACCGTGGGCCTGGATGTGTGCGCATCGGTCGGCAAGGAGCTGGCACCGTTCCTCGGCCTCGAACTGCCGCCAGGACTGGAAGAAAAGCTCGAAGCCGGCAAGCGCGGCAAGAAGGACGGCCAGGGCCTGTATGTATGGCAGGACGGCAAGCCGCAGAAGCCGGAAGTCGATCCCGACTATGTGCTGCCGCCCGACCTGCAGGACCGCATGATCCTGCCCATGGTCAATGAAGCGGTCGCTTGCCTGGCGGAAGGCGTGGTCGACGACGCCGACCTGCTCGACGCTGGCGTGATCTTTGGCACCGGCTTCGCGCCCTTCCGTGGCGGCCCGATCCAGTACGTGCGCAGCGAAGGCGCGTCCGTGCTGCAGGGCAAGCTGGAGCGGCTGGCCAAGCGCTACGGCGAACGCTTCTCCCCGAAGAGCGGCTGGGACCTGCCTGCGTTGGCTCAGGCCGGTTTCGATCTGTCGACCGCCACGATGCAGACCGAAACCGCCGACGCCTGACCTGGCCACGCTACGCAACAGCAAAACGCCCGGCTTTCGCCGGGCGTTTTCATGTGCGACAACGTCAGTTGGTGGCGCCGCTCACCACATCAGGTCGTCAGGCACGCCGTCCTCGCCCACACCCGGCGTGCTGCCGGGCTCAACCAGCAGCGCCACCAGATGCGCATCGATGGCTCGCACCTGTTCGGCCATCTCGCGCGCCACCAGCAGGTAACGCCCCTGCTGCTGCACCACGCCCAACTCGCCCACGTTGAGCGCAGCCAGTTGTTCGGCGTCCACATGCACGCGACGAATCTTGCCGCCGTACTCGAAATGCCGCACGTGATCGACGTCGGCCTTGTTGAGCGTCTTGCCTTCCAGCAATTGCTGGATCTTCAACTTGCGCTCACGACGAAGGCGAGCCTCTTCGGCTGCCGCCTGCTCGGCACGCTTGCGTTCGTTCGCCTCGGTCTGCGCGCGGATCGCATAGGCCTTGGCCAGGTCGATCTCTTCCTGGCTCTTGCCCTGCGCCGGCTTGTGCGATGGCGACGACTTGCCTTGCTGCTTGTGCTGCGGCGGCTTGCCGGCATGCTTCTGGAAAGGCGGCTTGCCTCCCTGGGGTGGCAGCGGTCGCTTTTCTTCGCGGACCTGTTTGACGATGCCGCTCTTGAGCAGCTGATCGCGCAGGGATTCGGCCATGATCGGAACTCGCTTGCGTGGTACTGAAAGTGATGGTGGTGCGATCAATAGTGCGGCGGCGGGGGCTCGCTGTGCGGATCATGACCCTGCGACAGGCGCACCGTCGACAATTCGTTGCGCAAGTCGCGAATGGCCCGCTCCAGCGCGGCGATGCGCACCGACTGCTCCGCATCCGCCGAGGCCAGTGCATTCACCGTGTCGTCGATGAAGGTGAGCCTCACCTCGAGCTCGTTCAAGCGTTGCTGCAGTACATCGTCGGACATGGTCAGCGCCTCAGGCTACGGCCGCGGCCGATGCCATAGTAGGCCAGCCCGGCTTCCTCGACGGCGACGGGGTCATACAGATTGCGGCCATCGAAAATGGCGGGATTCTTCAACATCGTGCGAATGCGCTGGAAGTCCGGGCTGCGAAACGCCTTCCATTCGGTGACGATGGCCAGCACGTCCGCACCCTCGAGCGCCTGGTAAGCACCATCGCACAAGCTCAGTTCGTCGCGATCACCGTAGATGCGATGGGTTTCCCTGGCTGCCTCCGGATCGAATGCACGCACCTTGGCGCCAGCCGCCCACAGCGCCTCCATCAGGTTGCGACTGGAGGCCTCGCGCATATCGTCCGTATTCGGCTTGAAGGCCAGCCCCCACAGCGCGATCGTCTTGCCTGCCAGCTGGCCATCGAAGTGTCGCGCAATGAGCTCGAACAGTTTGGCCTTCTGGTCGTGGTTGACGGCTTCGACGGCACCGAGCAGGCGCGCGTCGTAACCGACGCCGCGGGCCGTTCGCTCCAGTGCCTGCACGTCCTTGGGGAAACACGAGCCACCGTAACCGGCGCCCGGGTAGATGAAGTGGTAGCCGATGCGCGGATCAGAGCCGATACCCTGGCGTACCAGCTCGACGTCGGCGCCCACCCGTTCGGCGATATTGGCGATTTCGTTCATGAAGCTGATCTTGGTCGCCAGCATGGCGTTGGCCGCGTACTTGGTCAGTTCGGCAGACCGCTCGTCCATCACCACCGTGCGCTCGTGGTTGCGGTTGAATGGTGCGTAGAGTTTGCGCAACACATTCACCGCGCGCTCGCTGGAGCTGCCGATGATGATGCGATCGGGACGCAGGCAATCCTCCACCGCATCGCCTTCCTTGAGGAATTCCGGGTTGGAGACGACGTCAAACTCGACCGCAACGCCACGCGCCGCCAACTCGCCCGCAATCGCCTCGCGCACACGATCGGCGGTGCCGACCGGCACGGTCGATTTGTTGACGACGACCGTGTAGCGCTCCAGATGCCTGCCTATGGTTCGTGCAACGCCCAGCACATACCTGAGGTCGGCACTACCGTCCTCGTCGGGTGGCGTACCCACGGCGATAAACGCCACCTGACCGTGCTCGATGGCTGGTTCCGCGCTGGTCGTGAAATCAAGCTGCCCGCTGGCATGGTTGCGCTTGACGATGGGCTCCAGGCCGGGCTCGTAGATAGGAATCTCGCCGCGCTTGAGGCGCTCGACCTTGTCCGCATCGATATCGACGCACACAACGTGGTTACCCATTTCAGCCAGGCACGCACCGGTGACCAAACCCACATAGCCAGTGCCAAAAATGGTGACCTTCATTGTCGCGAGAACTCCTGGAAGCAAGATCGCAGATTCTAGCAGGCCACGCGGCGCGACTGGCTTGCCGCTACGGCCAGCGCAACGCGTCAGCGGCAGCTTTCATTCACGTCAGGCACGACAGTCGATTCCCACCAAAGCAAACGGGGCGCGAATTGCTTCGCGCCCCGTTGCCATGTCTTGAAGCTCAGCTAGCGCTTACTTGGCGCCGGCCGGCTGCTCGCCACCCTGGGTCGGACCGGTCTTGACCAGGTTCACGTCGAACACGATCGTCGCATTCGGCGGGAAGCCGTTCTGCGGCTGCGCACCGTAGGCGATGTTGGACGGGATGAAGAACTTGTAATGACCGCCGACCTGCATCAGCTGGATGCCTTCACGGAAGCCCGGAATCACGCCAGCGAGCGGGATCGAAGCCGGACCGCCACCTTCGTGCTTGGCCGAATCGTCAAACACTTCGCCATTGACGAAGCTGCCGACATAGGTGACCTGCACGGTGTCGCTCGGACCCGGACGGGCGCCGGTACCCTGGCTGATCACCTGGTACTGCAGACCCGATGCGGTGGTCTTCACGCCGGGAGCGGTCTTGTTCTTGGCCAGGAAGGCGTCGCCTTCGGTCTTGTTCTTGCTGGCGACCTGGGTGTACTCGGCCTTGGCCTTGGCCTGCAGGTTGGCCACGAATGCGTCACGAACCTGCTTGGCTTCCGCCTCGCTCATGGTCGGCTTCTGGCCGGACAGGGCGGACTGCAGCGCACGGGCGACCGTGGCCGGGTCCACTTCTTCACGGACCAGCGGCGGCAGCGAGCTCGCCAGATCCCAACCGACGACGTAGCTGGCCTTGGTCTTGTCGACCGTGCCGGCCGGAGCGGCGGCAGGGGCAGCGGCAGCCGGCTTGGCAGCCTGTGCGTGCACGCCAGCGGTCAGGCCCAGTGCAACAGCCAGCGCGGCCGCCGTCAGCGTGGGACGCAGAAAATGCTTCATGTGGAACTCCCTCGTATTTGGATATGCCGGCGCTACCGGACTAGCCCCCCCGATGGAGGCAGGCCCCGCATTGTGCGGCGCTTGTTGAGTCTTGGCAACGATGCCGGGCTATGACCGGCGAATATCATCAAAAGTTCACGACGTGGCGCACTAACGCGGTTTTTTACGATTTCTACACGAAGCTTCGTGCTGGACTTCGACACCGTCATCCCGCCCTCGGTCAACCGGGGCCGTCATCCGGGCGCCCCGGCTTGTCGATGGTGTCCCGCAAGGCGGCCTGCAAACGCGCATGTACGCGGACCAGGCCACGCCAAAGCAACCACACCAGCAGCAGCAAGATCAGGATCAGCACGACGGCCACCTCGCGCGGCGGCAGTATGGTCGAGGCCAGTGCAGCCACCAACAGGCCCAGCACCCACATCGTCACCAACGGAATCACGCGCGCCAGCATTGCGCGAAGACGCATGGTGTAGGCGCCGCCAACCCGCTCGGGGATGCCCAGTTCCGCCAACAGCATGCCCAGCGCGGAGGCCTTGCGATAAGCGGCGACGATCATCGGCAACGACACCAGTGCAGCAATGGACCACGCCAGACTGCGCTTGATCTGCGGGCGCTCGGCCAGGAAATCCCAGTGAAAAACGCCGCGCCGATACAGAAACGACATGATCAGGAACGCCGCCACCACCAGCATCATGTTGATGATCACGTGCCATACCAGGCGACGGATCATCTTCATCACCACCGCGCCCTGCTCGCCCAGGCTCAGGCTGCTCATCCAGTAGGTATAGGCGCCAAATACGCTGGTGAATCGATGGGGCAGACGCCGACCCAGCAAGCCGGCCAGAGGATCGGCCGCGCGGATGAGGTAAGGGGTAAGAAAGGTGGTGATCGCCGACACCGCCACCGCGACCGGATAGAGAAAGCCGCTGGTCACCTTGAGAGTCAGGCCCAGCGAGGCGATCACGAACGAGAATTCACCGATCTGCGCCAGGCCCATGCCGACGCGCAGGGAGGTACGCGCGTCATTGCCCGCCACGAACGTACCGAAGCCGCAGGTAAGGACCTTGCCCACCACCACCACCACGGTGACCACAAGGATGGGCAACCAGTACGCCACCAGCATGGCCGGATCAATCAGCATGCCAATCGCCACGAAAAACACGGCGCTGAACATGTCGCGCACCGGTCCGATGATGCGCTCGACGCGCTCCACGCTGGCCGCTTCACCCACGATCGCGCCGATCAGGAATGCGCCTAGCGCAACGCTGTAACCCATCTCGTTGACTAGCAGGCAGAAACCGAAGCAAATGCCCAGCACGGCGACCAGCAGCACGTCGTCGCGGCTCACGCTGGCGATGTAGTCGACCACGCGCGGCACCAGCAACAAGCCCACCACCAGCGACACCGCCATGAACAGGGTGAGTCGCCCGATCGCACTCATCGCCTCGCTCGCTTCCAGGCCGCCGGTGCTGGCAATGCCGGTAAGCAAGGCCATCAAGACGATGGCCAGCACGTCCTCGATGATCAGGATGCCGAACATCAGCTGGGCGAATCGCTCGCGCTTCAAGCCCAGGTCGTCCAGAGCCTTCATGATGATGGTGGTCGACGACATCGACAGCATGGCGCCCAGGAACAACGCGTCCATCGCGCTCCAGCCGAAGAAGCGTCCAATCTCGTAGCCCAGCCAGAGCATCAGGACGATTTCGCATACGGCCGCCACCAGGGCCGCGCCACCGACCTCGCGCAGCTTCTTTAGGCTGAATTCCAGACCCAGCGCAAACAGCAGCAGGATCACACCCAGCTCGGACATGGTGCGAATGGATTGCTCGTCGTGGATGAAGACGACGGGAAACGTGTACGGCCCCACCAGCACGCCAGCGATGATGTATCCAAGCACGACCGGCTGACGCAGACGCTGGAAGATCACCGTCGTCAGGCCTGCGATCAGCATGACGGTGGCAAGATCCTGGATGAACTGCAGATCGTGCATCGACAAAACCCGTGGGGACGTCGGGCAAGACTAACAATCGGGCACGCGATCAGCAGCTTTTTACGTCAGTGAGCTTCCCTGCCCTCGTTCCGCATCACCCATGATTCGACGTAACTGGTTGTTGTGATTCGTTCATGCCAATTTCTTGAAAAAAATTCGTAGCGAATGCTTGACGAAATCCCAATCCCGACCTATTCTTTCGGGCTTCCAGAGGCACGGGGCCATAGCTCAGCTGGGAGAGCGCCTGCATGGCATGCAGGAGGTCGGCGGTTCGATCCCGCCTGGCTCCACCAACAACTTAGACATGTCCCCATCGTCTAGAGGCCTAGGACATCACCCTTTCACGGTGGCGACCGGGGTTCGAATCCCCGTGGGGACGCCAAGTTGGAGTTGGTAAGCGTCTGGAAGAAAATGTGGAGCGGTAGTTCAGTCGGTTAGAATGCTGGCCTGTCACGCCGGAGGTCGCGGGTTCGAGTCCCGTCCGCTCCGCCACTTTACGAAGAGCCCGCCATTGGCGGGTTTTTTGTTGCCTGCAGAAAACTGCGACCGCATGGTAGGAGCGCACCCAGTGCGCGACCGCGGCGTTACCGCTCCGTAGGCTCTCGCGCACTGGGTGCGCTCCTACAAAACAGCGTCACCACCGGAGTGGTGGGATTCCAGTCGCTCGAGCGTCCCCTTCGAATGCCCCTGCTCCGCCAGGTATTCCAGCCAGCGCGAGAGGAAGCCGTTCATGCGCAGGCGATGCTGCAGCACCGTGTGCGCCGGCGGAAACGGCCCAAGCACCTGCCACAGGTGGCGCCCGGGATGACAATGCAGTGCTTCGGCCACATGCGCATCGGTATACATGCGCAGCTGCGCCGATGGCGACGGCTGCCCCGTATGCGCATCGACGAAGTTGTAGGTGAGCTCGAGTTCCAGGGTATACGGATGGCGCTCCTGGATCTGCAACCGCACATCGAGCCCATCGTCCACGCTGGATACGTAGAACCCCGGCGGCAGCTCCTGCGGAGCAAACAGCTTGGCCAGCCGGTGATAGTTCTCCGCATACAGCCCCATCAGGAAACCAAAGCGTCCCGGCAACAAGGCATTGCGGCTGTCCAGTACGGCACTCATCGGCGGTAGCTACTCCTTGGGGCTCGGAACTCAGAACATGGTCCGCTCGATACCGAAGCGGTCGAAGATCTTGCTCGCAATTTCCTCGATGGAAACGTGCGTGGTGTTGAGGTTGGGAATACCCTCGCGGCGCATCAGCTTGTCCGCCTGCGCAAGTTCCCAGCGGCATTGCTCCAGCGTTGCATAACGACTGTTGGCGCGCCGCTGTTCGCGGATCTGCGCCAGTCGTTGCGCATCGATGGTGAGACCGAAAAGGCGGTCCTTGTAGGGACGCAGCCTCACCGGAAGTTCCAGCTTGTCCAGGTCGTCGTCGGTCAGAGGATAGTTGGCGGCGCTGACCCCGTAATGCAAGGCCATGTAGAGACAGGTGGGCGTCTTGCCGGATCGCGACACGCCGACCAGGATCAGGTCGGCCTGTGCGTAGTCCACATCGAGGCCGTCGTCATGCGACAGCGCATAGTTGGTCGCGTTGATGCGCGCCTCGTACTTATCGAAGTCGACCAGGCCGTGCGAGCGGTTCACCATGCCGGAACGCTTGGCGCCCAGCTCATCCTCCAGCGGCCCGATGAACGGCGCGAACACGTCCAGCATCAGCGCGCCGCTCTCGGCCACGATTTCGCACAGATCGCGCGATGCCATGGTATTGACCACGATCGGCCGCTGCCCGGTCTGCGCGTAGCGGGTCTTGATTCGGAGTGCCGCCGCTTCCGCCTTGTGGGCGTCGTCGATAAAGGGCAAGCGGTGCTTCTCGAACTGAACCCCTTCGAACTGGGCCAAAATACTGTTGCCGATCGTCTCGGCCGTAATACCAGTGGAATCGGAGATGAAAAAAACCGTTCGCTGCATGGCTAACCCGAAGTCCCTGACTGTTCCTGGCCTCCACCTTAGCTCAACGGGAAAAGCCTGTCTTTGCTTGACTCGTGCCTGACTGGTATGCAGCTGGCGTGGGTTTTGCCCGTAATGGTCTTCTTGTGCTCCGCACCATCGACAGCGGACAATACCAGTTCTTTGTAGCCCGGTTTCTGGCCAGCCGCGCCACCGATGACCTTTAAAACTCACGAGCTCTTAAGGAGACTCCCTTGAACGACTTGGTGCTTTGGCTCGACACGCTGCGCATGACCGACCTGGGCAAGGTCGGCGGCAAGAATGCGTCGCTGGGCGAGATGATCGGCAATCTCGCCAAACTCGGCGTGTCCGTGCCTGGTGGTTTCGCCACCACCGCCGATGCGTTCCAGCAGTACCTCGACAAGAGCGGCGTGGCCAAGCGCATCCAGGCGCGTCTGGCGACGCTGGACGTGGATGACGTCGAGGCGCTGACCGCGGCAGGCAAGGAAATCCGCGAATGGGTTACCGAGACGCCGCTGCCGAGCGAGCTCGACCAGGCCATCCGCGACGCCTACATCAAGCTGTGCAAGGACGCCGGCTCGGACAATATCGCCGTGGCCGTGCGTTCCTCCGCCACCGCCGAAGACCTGCCGGACGCGTCGTTCGCCGGCCAGCAGGAAACCTTCCTCAACGTGGTCGGCATCGAGGACGTGCTGCACAAGGTGAAGGAAGTCTTCGCCTCGCTGTACAACGACCGCGCCATTGCCTACCGCGTGCACCAGGGCTTCAAGCACGAGGACGTGTTCCTTTCCGCTGGCGTGCAGCTGATGGTGCGCTCGGACGTGGGCGCTTCCGGCGTGCTGTTCACGCTGGACACCGAGTCCGGCTTCCGCGACGTCGTCTTCGTCACCGGCAGCTACGGCCTGGGCGAGATGGTCGTGCAGGGCGCGGTGAATCCGGATGAGTTCTACGTGTTCAAACCCACGCTCAAGCAGGGCAAGCCGGCCGTGCTGCGTCGCAGCCTCGGCGCCAAGCAGCAGCGCATGGTGTATTCGGACAAGCCCGGCGAGCGCGTGCGCATCGAGGAAACCCCGGCCGAGCTGCGCAACCGCTTCTGCATCAACGACGACGACGTGCAGGAACTGTCCAAGCAGGCCCTGGTGATCGAGCAGCATTACGGCCGCCCGATGGATATCGAGTGGGCGAAGGACGGCAACACCGGCAAGCTGTATGTCGTGCAGGCGCGCCCGGAAACAGTGAAGTCGCGCGCGCACGCCACCCAGCTCGAGCGCTTCCATCTCAACGAAAAGGGCAAGGTGCTTGCCGAGGGCCGCGCCATCGGCCAGAAGATCGGTGCCGGCAAGGCCCGCGTGATCCGCTCGCTGGCCGACATGAGCAAGGTGCAGACCGGCGATGTGTTGATCGCCGACATGACCGACCCCGATTGGGAGCCGGTGATGAAGCGCGCCGCCGCCATCGTCACCAACCGCGGTGGCCGCACCTGCCATGCCGCCATCATCGCCCGCGAACTAGGTGTACCGGCCGTGGTCGGCACCGGCAACGGCCTGGACGTGATTCCCGATGGCGCGGAAGTGACCGTGTCCTGTGCCGAGGGCGACACCGGCATGATCTACCAGGGCGCGTTGAAGTTTGAGCGCGTCACCGCGGACCTGGGCGACATGCCCGAGGCGCCGCTGAAGATCATGATGAACGTGGCCAACCCGGAGCGCGCGTTCGACTTCGGCATGCTGCCGAACGCCGGCATCGGCCTGGCGCGCCTGGAAATGATCATCGCCAGCCACATCGGCGTGCATCCGAAGGCCCTGCTGGAATACGCCAAGCAGGACGCCGAAACCAAGCGCAAGATCGACGAGCGCATGGCCGGCTATGCCGACCCGGTGTCGTTCTACGTCGACCGCCTGGCCGAAGGCATCGCCACCATCGCCGCCTCGGTGTATCCGAAGCCGGTGATCGTGCGCCTGTCCGACTTCAAGTCGAACGAGTACGCCGGCCTGATCGGCGGTTCGCGCTACGAGCCGCATGAAGAGAACCCGATGATCGGCTACCGCGGCGCCAGCCGTTATGTCGATCCAGGCTTCGCCGAGTCGTTCGGGCTGGAGTGCAAGGCGGTCAAGCGCGTGCGCGAAGTGATGGGCCTGGACAATATCTGGGTGATGATCCCGTTCGTGCGTACCCTGGGCGAAGGCCGCAAGGTCGTCGAGGTGCTGGCCAAGAACGGCCTCAAGCAGGGCGAGCACGATCTCAAGATCATCATGATGTGCGAGGTCCCGTCGAACGCCCTGCTCGCCGCAGAGTTCCTCGAAATCTTCGACGGCTTCTCGATCGGCTCCAACGACCTCACCCAGCTCACCCTGGGCCTGGACCGCGACTCCAGCATCGTGGCGAACCTGTTCGACGAGCGCGATCCGGCGGTGAAGAAGCTGCTGGCGATGGCGATCCACACCGCCCGTGAAAAGGGCAAGTACGTCGGTATCTGCGGCCAGGGCCCATCCGATCATCCGGATCTCGCCGAGTGGCTGATGGACCAGGGCATTGAGTCGGTGTCGCTCAACCCCGACACCGTGGTCGATACCTGGCTGCGACTGGCCAAGCGCAAATCGGCCTAAAACCGAAGTCGTGACTCGAGAGGGCGGTGGCAACACCGCCCTCTTTTATGCCTGGCGCGCCAGGTCTCGGCGTGCAGCGGGTCGGAAACTTTGGCCCGGGATCGAAGTCTCATTCATCGATCCGTCGCCCCACCCTGCCGGCACTGCCAAAGGACATAGCATGCGCGCCATCCTGGGTCTGCTCTCGCGCAACAAGGGCTTCATCACCTTCATGCTGTGCATGGTGATCTTCCGCAGCGCCATTGCGGACTGGAACGTGGTTCCCACCGGCTCCATGCAACCGAGCATCCGCATCGGCGACCGCATCATGGTCGACAAGGCCGCCTATGACGTGCGCCTGCCACTCACCCATATCTCGCTGATCCATCGTGCCGACCCCCAGCGCGGTGACATCGTGGTGTTGGAGTCCGCCAGTGCCAACGAAAGGCTGGTCAAACGGGTGATTGGCGTGCCCGGCGACGAGGTCGCGCTACGCGAGAACCACCTGTACATCAACGGCCAGCCCGCCAGCTACCAACCGATCGCGGTGCAAGGCATTCGCGACGACCGTGAGGACCCGGCGCAGTACGCGATGGAAAATGTCGGTGCCATGCACCACCTCGTGCGCTGGTCGATCGCCCAGGCGGGCCATGGCAAGGATTTCGGCCCGGTCATCGTCCCAGCCGGCCAATACCTGCTGCTTGGCGACAACCGCGACAACAGTGCCGATTCGCGCTACTTCGGCTTCTTCCCGCGCGGCGAAATCACCGGGCGCGCGACCCGCGTAGCCCTTTCCCTCGACCCCGGCAACCACTACCTGCCCCGTGGCGACCGCTGGGGCGTGGCCCTGCAATAAATCGTAGGCCCGAGATCGCCAAACCAGTTGTCAGCACGCCGCAGTCCGCGTAAGATTGCCGGCTCGCGTGGACCACACGCACCGTTTTTGGAGAGGTGGCAGAGTGGTCGAATGTACCTGACTCGAAATCAGGCGTACGTGTAAGCGTACCGTGGGTTCGAATCCCACCCTCTCCGCCAAAAAAGCAAAACGCCCCCACGTGGGGCGTTTTGCTTTTTTGATGGTGACGGCTGGGTGAGAACCCACCCGGGTTCGACAAAATTGTCCGGAACAACAAGGACAGCCGCAGGCTGGCCCCGTAGCGCGCAAGCGCGAAGGGGTCGGGTCCATGGATGGACCCGACAATCCCACCTTCCACGAAACGATGCACCCGGTTGTTTTTTTGAGTTTCCAGGGACGGTCCGAGTAAGCCACCGCCGGTCACTTCCCGCGGCTCCCAACAGCCGAAGGAGTGGCCGAGCGGAGATCCGGCGTCCTTGCATCCATGCAAAGTCACTGGATTCCCGCGTTCGCGGGAATGACGGCTTGTTCAAACCCTCCTCAGCTTTCCAAACCCCCATTCACCCCCTTACTTCTTTGCGCATTCCCCCCACATCCGTCATGCTCCCAACGACCCGCCAATCCAGGTCTCCCATGATTGAATTCGGACACGGAACCCATGTTGGATTGCGTCGTACGCGCAATGAAGACACCTATTACGCCGACGCCTCGCTTGGCCTGTTTCTGGTCGCCGACGGCATGGGCGGCCACCAGCACGGCGAGGTGGCTTCCGCCCTCGTACGCGATGCCGTCGCGGACCTGGTGGCGCGCGGGCACAGCCTCGTTGAAGCGGTTCGCGCCGCGGACGAGCGCTTGATCCAGTTCAGCCGCAGCTTCAACGACCCTCGTCCGATGGGCACCACGATTGCCGCGCTACGGCTGGGTCCGGAAAACTACGAAGTCGTGTGGGTCGGCGACAGTCGCGTCTATTTGTGGCAGAACCATCTGCGTCAGGTCAGTCACGATCATTCGCTGGTGCAGGAACTGGTGGCTGCGGGCACACTTGATCCGGCCCAGGCCGCACGCCATCCGCAACGCAACGTGATTACCCAGGCCCTGGGCATCACCGCGGCCGACCAGTTGCATATCGGGATGGCGCGCGGCCGACTGGAGCCCGGCATGTGCTTTTTGCTGTGCAGCGACGGCCTGACCGAGGAAGTCGGCGACACCACCATCGCCAGCATCGCATCGCGCCAGGACCTGTCGGCTCAGGAGTGCGTCGAGCACCTGCTGCTCGCCGCCCTGGACGGCGGCGGCAGCGACAACATCACGGCCATCCTCGCGCGCGTCAATTGAGGATCTTCACCGGCTTCCGATAAGCGGCATCGGACCACGCAAGCCACGGGAGCAGTCTCAGTTGACTGTTCCCGCCTCCTCGCGACGCCACACGCTGACGCCACCCGAGCTCTTGTCCAGGCCATCGAGGCGACGTTCATGCGTGACAAGCTCCTCGTCGCTTGCGCGCAATACGCGGGGGCGACGAGCGAGCACCATGGGCGTCAGCGCGACCGACGCGCCCTGCTCTTGCGCCCCTTCAAAGCCAAGGTCGAGTCCGACCTGGCCCGAGGTCATCGCGAGATAGACCTCGGCCAACAGCTGCGCATCGATCAGGCCGCCGTGGAGGTCGCGCGCCGAATTGTCCACGCCTAGGCGCTTGCACAACGCATCCAGGCTATTGCGCTGCCCAGGATAGCGCTCGCGCGCCATCATCAGCGTATCGAGCACGCTGCAGCGATCGGCGATGCGACCGTAGTGCTCACCAGCGCGCGCCAGTTCCGCATCCAGAAAGCCGACGTCGAAGCTGGCGTTATGGATGATCAGTTCGGCCCCCTCGATGAAGGCGAGAAACTCGTCCACCACATCGATGAAATGAGGCTTGTCGAGCAGGAACGCATCCTCGATGCCGGTCACCTGGCGCGCGCCTTCATCAATCGCGCGATCCGGATTGAGATAGGTCTGATAATGACGGCCGCTCGGGCGACGCCCGATCATCTCCACGCAGGCGATTTCGATCAGTCGATGACCCTGCCGCACTTCGAGACCCGTGGTCTCGGTATCCAGCACGATCTGCCTCATGGCTTGCTCCTGAACTGCTCCGCCTGCTCGCGTGCCGCCTGATCGACGCGCTCGTTCTCGGCATGGCCGTTATGGCCTTTTACCCAGTGCCAGCGCACTTCATGCAGCTGCGTCGCCGCGGACAAACGTTCCCACAGGTCCTGGTTCTTCACGGGCTTCTTGTCTGCCGTGCGCCAGCCGTTGGCTCGCCACTTCGGCACCCACTCCTCGATACCTTGCATCACATAGCGTGAGTCGGTGGTCAGCGCGACCTTGCATGGACGCGTCAACGCTTCAAGCGCACCGATGGCGGCCATCAGCTCCATGCGATTGTTGGTGGTGGCCGCTTCGCCCCCGGCGAGCATCCGCTCGGTTCCCTTGGCCCGCAACAAGGCAGCCCATCCACCCGGCCCTGGATTACCCAGGCACGCGCCATCCGTAAAAGCTTGCACGTCAGTCATTGTTACCCATCATGGTATTCGTTGTTGTTCAATGCGCCGCGTTGCGACGTGCGCCGGGCGCCAATCCCACATTCACCGGCGCGGACACGGGCTTTGGCTTCAGCCGGATCGGCGTGGCCATACGACGCCGCTTGCGCGCGATCAGCAGATAACCGCCGCCGAGACTATGCGCTGCATCCAGGCCGACGCTGCTGCTGGGCCAAAGACGGCCAACCCGCTCCACCCGTTCAATGTTCAGGTCCAGCCGCCGGGCCCAGCGCTCCAGCAGCAGCGGCGAACGCAGGGCGGGCGCGTGTCCGCGGGTACGCCACATCATCCACGGCAGCCAGGCACTGAATGGATGCAGGCCAGTGAGCGCAAGCATGCCGCCCGGCGCCAATACGCGCGAAGCCTCTTCCAGCAGCGCCTGCGGCGTAGCGGATACTTCCAAGGCATGACGCAGCAGCACCAGATCGAAGGCGTCGTCCAGGAACGGCAGCGCTTCGTCACTGCGACCGCACACATCGCCGCCGTAACGATCCGCGTTGAGGCGCAATCGGGTCCACAAGCCGAGCAAGGGCAGGCCAGGCGGCACGTCGTCCGGAGCGGCACTGACCAGTAGCGCATGCGTGCCGCTGCAACGCTGCAATTCAGGCACCAGGGCTACCGTCTCTTCGGCAAGAAGACTGCGCAACGGCGTGCTGGCGTAGATGTCTTGGTCGCGCTGCGACATGCCTGGGCGGCCCGGTATGGATCGATGCCGACAGTGTAGCGGCAGCCACCCATAACGTGTCCTGGTTTGCACCAGGACCCACGACCGGTCCACGAGTCTGAACGGCGTGGCCCCCGGTTAACGTCTCACTAACGAGTGCGCCGCCGAGCCGCTTTATAGTCGGCCACTTCGCGCATGCACGGATGCCTGCGTCAGTCGATACGAAACCGCGGAGGCGATCTCCTTGCACGTCGTACCGTTACCGGCGCTTGCCGACAATTACATCTGGCTACTGCACGATGATGCAGGCCAGGCCATCGTCGTCGATCCGGGAGAAGCCGGTCCGGTCGAGGCGGCCCTGAAGGAACGCGGACTGCAGCTGCGCGCGATCCTGCTGACCCATCATCACCACGACCATATCGGTGGCACCGAGGCGCTGCGGTCCCGACACCCGGTACCGGTGTACGCACCGCGCGACGAGCGCATCGCCATCGCGACGCTGCGAGTCGATGACGGCGATGTGGTAGCGCTCGATGAGCCGCGGGCACGTTTTGACGTCATTGCCGTGCCGGGACACACCAGCACGCATATCGCCTATGCCGGCGAGGGCGTTTTGTTGTGTGGCGACACGCTTTTCAGCATGGGTTGCGGACGGCTATTCGAGGGCACGCCGATGCAAATGCTCGCCTCGCTCGATCGACTTGCCAACCTGCCCGGCGAACTGCTGGTCTGCTGTGCGCACGAATACACCGCGGCCAATGGCCGTTTCGCACAGACCATCGAACCCGGCAATGCAGCCCTGGCTGCGCGCCAGCAGGAAGTGGCGGCCTTGCGCGCGCACGACCGCCCTAGCCTGCCGGTCACACTGGATACCGAACGGGCGACGAATCCTTTTCTGCGCACGGACAGCGACGCCGTGATCGTATGGAGTCGCCATCATGGCGTCGAGGGTGACCGCGTCGCGCGTTTTGCCGCGCTGCGCGCCAACAAGGACGTATTCCGCGGATGATGAGCCGACGCTTACGCCCCCTGCCCTTGGCCATGACGATCCTGCTGGCCGCCTGCGCCACGCCGCCCGCGCAGAAGCCGCACGTTCCCGTCGTGCCGGCGCCAGCGCCGGAGCCCGTGCGCGATATCAGCCATCCGGTCGCCGGCCCGGTGAAGGTCAGCGACGACAACGCCAATATCTGGGATCAACTGCGCGGCAGCTTCGCGATGGCCGACTGCGATGCCGATCCGGGCATCATGGAATGGGCCCGTCGCTACACCCAGAATCCGCAACAATTCGAAAGCCAGATGAGCACGGTCGCGCCCCGCCTCGCCTACGTGCAGCAGGTCGCCGCCAAGCATAACGTCGCTGGCGAATTCGCCTTGTTGCCGTGGGTCGAGAGCCAGTATCGACCGGTGTCGGGCGGCAAGAACCTGCCGTCAGGCATGTGGCAGATCATGCTTTCCACCGCCAATGCGATGGGCATCCGGGTCGACAGGAACTTCGATGGCCGTATGGACGTCCCGGCGGCCACGGATGCCATCATGACCTTGCTGAGCCGTTATCACGACGATCTCGGCGACTGGCGCCTGGTCGACTACGCGTATAACGCCGGCGAATTCGGCGTGCGCCGGATGGTCGACCAGCATGGCGTGCCTGCCGCCGAACCTGTCGTACCCAAGCTGCCGGTAAAGCGCGTCACCCGCGAGCATCTGGTCAAGCTGCTGGCGATTGCCTGTGTCATTCGCGAACCTGCCCGCTTCAATGTGAGCCTGCCGCTGCTGCCTTCCGAGCAACGCCTGGTTGCGGTGAATGTCAGCAGCTCCATGCCGATCGAACACGCCGCCAGCCACGCCGGCATGTCGTCAAGCGAATTGAAGGAGCTCAATGCCGGCTTCCGTAACGGCATGGTCGACACGAACGCCGCCTCTTACCTGCTGATTCCAAGCAACCACGTGCAGCAGTTCCGCAGCTCGCTGCTTGCCGAGAACGAACGTGGTGGCGACGTGCAAAGCGTGCCGGGCGCCGCCGCACTGCCGCCGCTGGCCGCCGTCCTGAATGGGGCCACCGATGATCGTTCCGAGGCTTCGGCGCCAGCCGCAAAAACGAAGCGGACCGCGTCGTCGGCAAAGACCCATACGGTCAAATCCGGTGAAAGCCTGTGGAGCATCGCGCGCCTTTACTCGGTCGACATCAAGCAGCTGGAACAGTGGAACCATCTGCAGGGACCTGGCGTGAAACCGGGCCAGGTGCTGAAGGTCACTTCCCCGGGCTGACCGGGCGCGCTTTCTGGCGCTGGGAGGACGCATGGGATTCCTGCACGGCAAACGGGCACTGGTGGTCGGCATTGCGAGCCAGCGCTCGATTGCCTGGGGCATTGCCAACGCCATGCATCGGGAAGGCGCACAACTCGCCTTTACCTATCAGAACGAGCGCCTGAAGGACCGCGTCGACGAGGCCGCCAATACCTTCGGCTCCAACATCGTGCTGCCTTGCGACGTAGCCGAAGACGCGCAGATCGCGCACCTGTTCGACAGGCTGGGCGAGCACTGGGCAGGTTTTGACATCCTCGTGCACTCGGTGGGGTTTGCACCGCGCGAAGCCTTGCAGGGTGAGTTCCTGGACCATCTCACGCGCGAGAGCTTCACGATTGCGCACGATATTTCCAGCTATAGCCTGGCGGCCCTGGCCAAGGCTGCCCGGCCGCTGATGGGCGGGCGTGGCGGCGCCATTCTCACGCTCAGCTACCTGGGCGCCGAGCGCGCCATGGACAACTACAACGTCATGGGCCTGGCCAAGGCCAGCCTCGAGGCGAACGTGCGCTATCTGGCGTTCAACCTCGGTCCGGAGGGCACGCGCGTCAACGCCATCTCCGCCGGCCCGATCAAGACGCTTGCTGCCGCCGGCATCGCGAATTTCCGCAAGATGCTCGACCATGTCGATGAGCATGCGCCACTGCGCCGCAGCGTCACCATCGATGAAGTCGGCAACGTCGGCGCCTTTCTGTGTTCGGATCTTGCCTCGGGCATCACTGGCGAGATCACCCACGTCGATGCCGGCTACAACATCCTGGGCATGACCGGCGTCTAGCTCCGTTGCATGGATATCCCAGACAAAAAAAGGCGGCCATCGGGCCGCCCTTTTTGCATCACAACCGTGGCACCGGTTTACATGCGCTCCGGAGCGATCTTGATCTCGGTCTTCGCCTTCAGCGCCTCGATGAACTCATGCGTCGCGATAGCGCCATAGGCCTGCGCCATCTGGCTACGCAGCATGGTGCGCTGCTCCGGCGTCACCTTGCTCAGATCGCCGTCCTGCACCTTGTCGACGGCCACGACGGCGAAACTGCCATCGCGCATCTGGACACGCGCGAACTGCGCCTTGCCCGCCGCCGGATGCGGCAACAGGAAGGCCTGGTCGAGCACTTCGGCGGGCAGTTCCTGCTGCACGCGAACGGCTTCCGGGACCGTCTGCAGGGCAGCGCCGGTCGAGGCCGCCACGGCCTGCATGTCTTCGCCCTTCTGCAGGCGCTCAAGCAAACCGTCCGCACGCTTCAGCGCCTCAGCGACAATCCGCTCATCCAGGATCTTCTGGCGGACCTGATCGCGCACCTCGGCCAACGGACGTGCCGCTGCCGGTACGTGCTTGTCGACCCGGATGACCACCGCGTGGTTGGATCCCAGGTCAAGCAGGCCTGAATTATTGCCCTGGGTCAGCACGTCGTCGGAGAACGCCGCCTCGACCAGCTTCGGGTTCGCCAGCAGACCTTCGCCGCCCTTGCGCGAGACCAGCCCGGTGGTCTGGATGGGCAGGGTCAAGGCCTGCGCCGCCGGCTCCAGCGACGAGGGATTCTGGTAGGTCTGGTCCGTCAGCTTGCCGGCCAGCTCGCTGAAGCGACGGTCGCGCTCGGTGGCCAGGTAATCCTTGGCGATCTGGTCACGCACTTCCGCAAAAGGCTTGGCCTGGCCGCTGCGCACGTCGCGCAGCCAGAGCACGTGGTAGCCCTCGTCGGACAACACCGGCTTGGAGACCTGGCCCTTCTGCAACGCGAACAGCGCGGTATCGAAGGCCGGGTTGGTGACGCCCTTTTCCAGCCAGCCCAGGTCGCCGCCGGCGCGCTTCGAACCCAAGTCGTCCGAATTCTGCTCGGCCAGCTTGGCGAAATCTTCCGGGGTGGCTTCGCTGGCGATCTTTTCCGCGCGGGCCAAGGCCGCCTTCTGCTGATCCGGCGTGGCGTTCTTCGGCACGTTGATCAGGATGTGCGATACGAGACGCTGCTCAGGCTGCACGAAGCGCTGCTTTTCGTCCTCGTAGCGCTTCTTGAGGTCGTCTTCGCTCGGCTGTGCGTCGAGCTTGAGGTCGGCGCCGTTGACTTCGATGAACTTCAACGAGACCTGCTCGGGGTTCATGAAGTCCGCCTGGTGTTCCTTGTAGAACGCCTCCAGCTGCGCATCGGTCACTTGCGTGTCGGTCAGTGCCGGACGCGGCACGGCGAACCAGCGCAGGTCGCGGCGCTGCGCGCGCAGCGCCAGGTAGCGATCCATGTCGGCGTCGGTCACGAAGGTGGTGGCAGCAATGGCTTCCGGCAGCAGCGACGTCTCCAGCGATGCGCGCACGTCGTTCTCGAACATGCCCGGCGACTTGTTCTGCGCGGCAAGGACGGCACGATAGGTATTGGCGTCGAACTGGCCATTGACCTGGAAGGCCTGGATGCCGGCAATCAGGTCGCGCACGGCGATGTCGGACACCCGCATGCCCAGCTTGTCGTTGGCCTGCAGCAGCACCTGCTCGTCGATCAGCTGCTGGAGCACCTGACGCTTGGCTTCGGGCTGCTCGAAGATGGTGGGATCGAAATGGTCACCCTGCTGGGCCATGGCGCGCTGGCGCAGCTCGTTCATCCGCTGCTGATATTGCTGCTGGCTGATCTCGTGCTTGCCAACCATCGCCACGTAGGTATCGGTCCGCGAGCTGAAATACGACTCGATGCCGAAGAACGAGATAGCGAAAACGCAAATGCCCAGAATGACGACGGAAGGCCACCCGTGTAGCTTGTTACGTATTGCCTGCAGCATGGATTGTTCCCGGCTATTCGTTGTTCAGCGCACCATGTGCGCGGCGCTTAAAAGGCAAAGGCGCCACACGGGCGCCCTTGCGAACTGTGGCGGAGCGGACGGGACTCGAACCCGCGACCTCCGGCGTGACAGGCCAGCATTCTAACCGACTGAACTACCGCTCCGCATTTTTCTGGTGGGTGCTGTAGGGATCGAACCTACGACCCTCGCCTTGTAAGGGCGACGCTCTACCGCTGAGCTAAGCACCCGAAACCAAGCAGAAGAGCCGCTTAGTTTAGGGCATCCTTGAGGGTCTTGCCAGCCTTGAACGCCGGAACCTTCGAGGCCTTGATCTTGATCGTCTCATTGGTGCGCGGGTTGCGGCCGGTGCGGGCAGCGCGCTTGCGCACGGTGAAGGTACCAAAACCCACCACCGACACGTCGTCGCCCTTCTTCAGCGCCTTCTGCACGGTCTCGAAGAAAGCCTCGAGAGCACGGCCGGCGTCAGCCTTGGTGAGTTCGGCCTTCTCGGCAATGGCATTGATCAGATCGGTTTTATTCATTGAGACACTCCCTTAAACGGTTATGCAGCCCGCGTGGTCAGTCTGGGACAAGACGACGCCCCCGTGATGACTGGCCATCGAGGCGCCGCCAAGCAACCCCGCATCACTGCGCATCGTGCTCGGCGTCAGGCTGCGGTGCCGCCTTTATACCAGTGGCCTACAGGGTCCGCAATGACAAGCAATACCAAGGGTTCCCGCAGTTCAGCGTTATCCGAGAGCGCTTGCAAAGTGGTGACCGAAACGCTAGCGATCGGGGCCGGCAGCGCGTGACCCGGGCGAAAAAAAACGGGCGGAGGTCCGCCCGTTTTTTCAAGGGTGAAACAGGTCACGCATCAGTGCGGTCGCGTGTACGACTCCTGCGACTCGTCCTGGGCGTCGTCGATGGGTGCCTCGACCTTGGGCTTGCTGCCGTCTTCGGCGGCCTGCAGCGGCTGCAGGGGGCGCTCGAGGGCAATGTCGAGTACTTCATCGATCCAGCGCACGGGATGGATATCCAGCGAACCGGTGATGTTTTGCGGAATATCCGCAAGGTCTTTCTTGTTGTCTTCCGGAATGATGATCGTGGTGATGCCACCGCGATGGGCAGCCAGCAGCTTCTCCTTGAGCCCGCCAATCGGCAGCACGCGACCACGCAGGGTGATCTCGCCCGTCATCGCCACTTCGGAGCGCACCGGCACCTTGGTCAGGGCGGACACCAGGGCGGTGCACATGGCGATACCCGCGCTGGGACCGTCCTTCGGCGTGGCGCCTTCCGGCACGTGGATATGGATATCCAGCTTCTGGTGGAACTCCGGGTCGATGCCGAGACGGTCGGCGCGGGCACGCACGACCGACAACGCGGCCTGGATCGACTCCTTCATGACGTCGCCAAGCTGCCCGGTATTCACCAGCCGACCCTTGCCCGGCACCACCGACGACTCGATGCTGAGCAGGTCGCCACCCACCTGGGTCCAGGCCAGGCCGGTCACCAGGCCCACTTCGTTCTGCAGCTCCTTGCGACCGAAATCGAAGCGCCGAACGCCCAGATAGTGCTCGAGATTGTCTGAATTGACCGCGGCGTGACCCGGTGCCTTCGACTTGGATTTGGCCGTCTTTACCGCCGCCAGCGCCTTCTTCACCTGCCCCTTGGCCAGGTCTTTCGCCACCGCGCTCTTCTTGACCTGACCCAGGGTCAGCTCCTTCACCACCTTGCGGCAGATCTTGGAAATCTCACGTTCGAGATTACGGACACCGGACTCGCGCGTGTAGTAGCGCACGATGTCGCGCAGCGCCTCTTCATCGACGCTGAGCTCCTCCGGCTTCAGGCCATTGGCCTTGAGCTGCTTGGGCAGCAGGTATTTCTGCGCGATGCCCAGCTTCTCGTCTTCGGTGTAACCCGGAATGCGGATCACTTCCATGCGGTCCAGCAAGGGACCGGGGATGTTCAGCGAGTTCGCCGTGGCGACCCACATCACCTCGGAGAGGTCGAGGTCGACTTCCAGGTAGTGGTCGTTGAACGCATGGTTCTGCTCCGGATCGAGCACCTCGAGCAGGGCCGACGACGGGTCGCCGCGGAAATCCATCGACATCTTGTCGATCTCGTCGAGCACGAACAGCGGGTTCTTCGAGCCCACCTTGTTGAGGTTCTGCACGATGCGACCCGGCATCGAGCCGATATAGGTACGTCGATGCCCGCGAATCTCGGCTTCGTCGCGCACGCCGCCGAGGCTCATGCGGACGAACTTGCGGTTCGTCGCCTTGGCGATCGACTGACCCAGCGAGGTCTTGCCCACGCCCGGCGGACCCACCAGGCACAGGATCGGGCCACGCATGGTGTTCACGCGCTGCTGCACGGCGAGGTATTCAAGGATGCGCTCCTTGACCTTCTCCAGGCCGAAGTGGTCGGCGTCCAGCACTTCCTGCGCCAGCTGCAGGTCCTTGCGCACCTTGCTGCGCTTCTTCCACGGCACGCCGACCAGCCAGTCCAGGTAGTTGCGCACCACCGTGGCCTCGGCCGACATGGGCGACATCTGGCGCAGCTTGCCGAACTCCTGGCGCGCCTTGGCCAGCACGGCCTTGGGCATGCCGGCAGCCTCGATCTTCTTCTGCAGCTCCTCGATCTCGTTCGGGCCCTCCTCGCTCTCGCCGAGCTCCTTCTGGATGGCCTTCATCTGTTCGTTGAGGTAGTACTCGCGCTGGCTCTTTTCCATCTGCGACTTGACGCGGCCGCGGATGCGCTTTTCCACCTGCTGCAAATCCATCTCGCCATCGACCAGCCCGATCAACAGCTCGAGGCGCTGGCCAACGTCGGACGTCTCCAGCACCTTTTGCTTGTCGGCCATGCGCACGGACAAGTGCGCCGCGATGGAATCGGCGACGCGCGACGGATCATCAATGCCCGACAACGTGGCGAGCACTTCCGGCGGCAGCTTGCGACTTTGCTTGACCAATTGCTCGAACAGCGAGACCAGGGTGCGCGACACCACGTCGAGCTCGCGCTCCTTGTTGCTGTAGACGGGCTCGATGATGCGCGAGGTGGCGGTCAGCATGCCGCCGTCCTCGTTGAATTTCTCGATCGCCACGCGCGACTGTCCCTCGACCAGCACCTTGACGGTGCCATCGGGAAGCTTCAGCAACTGCAGCACGCCAGCCAGCGTGCCGATCTCGTGCAGGTCGCCAATGGCGGGATCGTCGATATCGGGGCTCTTTTGCGCCACCAGCAGGATCTGGCGCTCGCCCTCCATGGCGCGCTCCAGCGCACGCATCGACTTGTCACGCCCGACGAACAACGGAATGACCATGTGGGGATAGACCACCACGTCACGCAGCGGCAGCACTGGCAGGGCTTCCAGCACGGCTCCGGTGGCCTGGGGGTTGGGGGCGTTCTTTGCCATCGAAGAGAGTCTCTCGTGGATGATTATTTCGTTCGCCCCGACACTGCGCCGGGGCCTTCTGTACGTCAAGTGGTGGCAAACGACCACGCACACAAGTGCATGACAAACCACACAAACGAAATGGCCCCGGCAGTTTTGCCGAGGCCATCGCGCTAGCTAAAACGACGTTGCAGTGAGTCAGGCGGCGTCGCCACCCTCGCCTGCGGCACGCGGTTGCTTGAGGTTGCCGCGATAGATGAGATAAGGCTCGGCCTGTCCATCGATCACTGCATCATCCACCACGACCTTGCTCACGTGCTCCAGCGACGGCAGCTCGTACATCGTGTCCAGCAGTACCTGCTCGAGGATGGTGCGCAGGCCGCGGGCGCCCGTCTTGCGCTTCAAAGCCTTGCGGGCGATTGCCTGCAGTGCCTCCGGACGGAACTCCAGCTCGACGCCTTCCATCTCGAACAGTTTCTTGAACTGCTTGGTGACCGCGTTCTTCGGCTCGGTGAGGATCTGCACGAGTGCAGGCTCGTCCAGCTCGTCCAGGGTGGCCACCACCGGCAGACGACCGACGAATTCCGGAATCAGGCCGTAGCGCACCAGGTCGGCCGGCTCGACATCCGCCAGCACCTTGCCCAGGTTTTCCCGACGCTCCTTGCTGCGCACCTCGGCCGAGAAGCCGATGCCGGTGGTCTCGGAACGCTGCTGGATGACTTTTTCCAGGCCGGCGAACGCGCCACCGCAGATGAACAGGATGTTCTTGGTGTCGACCTGCAGGAATTCCTGCTGCGGATGCTTGCGGCCGCCCTGCGGCGGCACCGAGGCCAAGGTGCCCTCGATCAGCTTCAGCAGCGCCTGCTGCACGCCTTCGCCGGAGACGTCGCGGGTGATCGACGGGTTCTCGCTCTTGCGCGAGATCTTGTCGATTTCGTCGATATAGACGATGCCCGACTGCGCCTTGTCGACGTCGTAGTCGCACTTCTGCAGCAGCTTCTGAATGATGTTTTCCACATCCTCGCCCACGTAACCCGCCTCGGTGAGGGTGGTGGCGTCGGCGATGGTGAACGGCACGTTGAGCAGGCGTGCGAGCGTCTCGGCCAGCAGCGTCTTGCCCGAACCGGTTGGACCGATCAGGAGGATGTTGGACTTGCCCAGCTCGACGTCGTCGCTCTTCTGGCGCGACTCCATCCGCTTGTAGTGGTTGTACACGGCCACCGCCAGCGCCTTCTTGGCGCGGGTCTGGCCGACCACGTACTGGTCAAGCGTTTCCATGATCTCGCGGGGCTTGGGCAGCTGGCTGCGCCCGGAGGCGGCCTTCTCCTCGAGTTCCTCGCGGATGATGTCGTTGCAAAGCTCTACGCACTCATCGCAAATGAACACGGACGGACCCGCGATCAGCTTGCGCACTTCATGCTGGCTCTTGCCGCAGAAAGAGCAGTAGAGAATCTTGCCGCTGTCGTTGGAACGGCCCTGCCGCTCGTCGCTCATGCTTGGATCCTGCTGGTAAATCGGTTGCGGTTTGAGAATAGCACAGGGTTCCGCGTCTGCAGCGAGACGCGGAACGACTGCCAGAACCGGGGCCGGACGCCTGAAATCAGGCCGATTTCACCGTATCGACGGCGCGACGGTCGAGGACCGAGTCGATCAGGCCATATTCCTTGGCCGCCTCGGCGCTCATGAAGCGGTCGCGCTCCATGTCCCGCTCGATCTTGTCCAGCGGCTGGCCGGTGTGCTGAACGTAGATGTCGTTCAGGCGGCGGCGCAGATACAGGATTTCCTGGGCCTGGATTTCGATGTCGGTGGCCTGGCCGCGGGCGCCGCCGGACGGCTGGTGGATCATCACGCGTGAGTTGGGCAGCGAATAACGCTTGCCCTTGGCACCGGCCATCAGCAGCAGCGACGCGGCGCTGCAGGCCTGGCCGATGCACATGGTGCTGACGTCGGGCTTGATGAACTGCATGGTGTCGTAAATCGCCAGCCCGGCGGTGACGGCACCGCCCGGGCTGTTGATGTACAGATGGATGTCCTTGTCCGGATTCTCCGATTCAAGGAACAGCATCTGCGCGACCAGCAGGTTTGCCACCTGATCGTTCACCTCGCCCACGAGGAAGATCACGCGCTCCTTGAGGAGGCGCGAATAGATGTCGTACGAGCGTTCGCCGCGGGCGGTCTGCTCGACGACGATCGGTACCAGGTTGAGGTTCTGGATCGGGTCCATGGCCATGCTTGTCGCTCTCCGGTTGATGGGCCTGAAGGATGCCTCAGGCACTGACCGGGCGCATCACCTCGTCGAAGCCCAGGTTCTGCACCGTGGTGCTGGCGTGATCTGCCACCCACTCTGCCACCTGGTCTTCCATCACGCGATTCTGCAGCCCTGACATCAGTTGGGGGTCACGGTTATAGAGTTCAATGACCTTCTCCGGCTCCTCGTAGGTCGAGGCGATGGCTGCGAGCTGCTCCGCAATACGGGTACGGTCGATCACCAGCGACTGCTTGCGGGCGATCTCACCCATCAGCAGACCGGCGATGACGCGCTTGCGGGCGATCGGCGAGGCGGCCTCGATCAGCTGCGGCGGCACCTGTTGGCCGCGCGGCACGCTGCCCTGGGCCAGGTTCTGCGCCTCGGACTGCACCATCAGGTTCGGCACATCCAGGTCCGGATGTGCGTTGGCCAGCTTCTCGGCCACTTCGGACTTGAGGCGGGCCATCAGGGTCGCCTTGAGCTCGCGCTCGAGGTTGGCGCGCACTTCCTTGCGGAACTTCTCCAGGTCGCCGTCGACAATGCCGAACAGCTTGGCGAACTCGGCGTCCACCTCAGGCAGCTTCGGCTCCTGCACCTTGATGATCTTGAAATGCACCTGGGCGGTTTTGCCAGCCAGGCTTTCGTTGCGGAAATCGGTCGGGAAGGCAATCTCGGCGTCGAATTCGTCATCCGCCTTGCGGCCAGCCAGCGCCTCGTCCAGCGCCTTGAACAAGGTGCCCGAACCCAGCACGCTGCCCGCGCGCTCCAGGCCTTCGGCCGGGAAGCGGTAGTCGCCGGCCTGGGCCGAGTACTCGAACATCACGAAATCGCCCTCGACCGAGGCGCGCTCGACCGGGTCGAAGCTGCGACGCTGCACGCGCAGGGTCTCGATCATCTTTTCGATGTCGGCATCGGTCACTTCCGCCACCGGGCGGGAGATCTCCAGCTTGGCGACGTCGACTTCCGGGAACTCCGGCATCACTTCGAAGGTAGCGGTATAGGCGATCTCGCCGTCGACCGGGTTACCGGTGGTGTTGATGGCGGGGTTGGCGATCGGGCGCAGCTTTTCCTGCTCGACCGCTTCGCGCAGCGTGCTGCCGATCAGGTCGGAGAGCACTTCGCCACGCACCTGGTCGCCAAAGCGCTGCTGGATCACCGCAGTCGGCACCTTGCCCGGACGGAAGCCCTTGAGGCGCACGGTGCGACCCATCTCGGCAATGCGTGCGCTCACCTGCGACTCGAAGCGCTCCGCGGGAAACTTTACCGTGAGCTTGCGCTCGAGCTTGCCGACGTTTTCAACCGAAACCTGCATGACGTCTCCTGGAGTACCTGAAAGTGCGCCCGTCACAGGCGCATGGCGGCCCCCGGCCGCCTGTAAATACAGTAAGGGATGGTGCGAAAGGGGGGACTCGAACCCCCACGAGCAAGCCCGCTGGAACCTAAATCCAGTGCGTCTACCAATTCCGCCACTTTCGCATCAGAACAACTATGAGGAACTTGCCGCAAGCACCGGATTTAAAAGGTAAAAGCTGGACGAATCCGCTCTTGCACCCCACCCCGCCAGCCTCCGGACACTCCGCCCTAAGTCGATGATTCCCTTACACGAAAGCGGGTCATTTTACGGTTCGGGCAGCCGACAACACAAGCGCCGGGGCGCTCTTCGCCCAGGGCCTTATGGCATGGATGGGTGCCGTCTCGACAAGGTTGCGACGGCGATCTCATCTTGTCGCCTTAGAGCTCGCGCAAGACGCGGAAGCCTACGCGTCCGCTGCGCACGCTGGCATCGGCACCTTGACGATAGGCCGAGCGCACCTGTTCCGGCGAGCTGCCCCAGGAGCCGCCGCGCACCACCCGCACGCTGCAACCCGGGTTGACCCAGGCGCTGCCGTCGCGCGGCGCGCGCAGGTAGCTGTCGTGCCAGCAGTCCTGCACCCATTCGGACACATTGCCGTTGATGTCGTACAGGCCGAACGGATTGGGCGCGAAGCTCATCACCGGTGCCGGGCCCCAATAGCCGTCGCTATAGCCACGAAAGGCATTGCTCCAGCGACGCCCGCTCGGCGAGCGGTCATTGCCGCCGGTGAGGTTTTCCACCTTCGAGGTGGGTCCGCCCTCTCCCCACCAGTAGCGCGTGGCGGTACCGCCGCGCAGGGCGTATTCGAATTCCGCCTCGCTCGGCAGACGATAGGTCTTGCCGGTGCGCTGGCTGAGCCACTCCACATAGGCCTTGGCGTCGTTCCAGGAAACATTGACCACCGGCAGGCGGGAGTCGGCCGCGCGACCGACATAATCGGTCTCCCAACTGGCGTTGACATCGTCACGCATCGCGCCGGTACCTTCGTCATAAACACTGGCACCGCCCAGCTTCACGGAATCCGGCTGATAACCACTGGCCCGCACGAACTCGCGGAACTGGCCTACGGTGACGGCGGTGCGTGACAACGCGAAACCCTTGCCGATCGTCACCTCATGCTGCGGGATTTCGGCATCCTGTCGTCCCGCCTCGGCATCAGGCGCACCCATCTGGAAGGTGCCCGTCGGTATCACCACCATCGACGGCGCCTGTCCGGGCATATCCGCAAAGCGATCCGTGAAGACCTGGCCCGGCTTGAAGCTGGCATACAGGCGTGAATTGGTCAGGCGCTCGCTGAAATCGCCCAGGCCGGCCAGGTCAGGGCTGATCGCCTTGGCCTGGTCGGCCAGTTGCTGCGCCAACGGCAGGTTGCCGGCATCCAGGGCCGAACGCGCCTGGGCGAGAATGCCCGTCCCGCGCGCCTGGCGCATGCCGTCGACCCGCGTATGTACGTCGCGCAGCGCGGGCGAATCGGGCAGGATCTGCGCCGCCTCGGCCAGCGCCTGGTCCGCGCCCTTGAAGTCGTTCTGCGCGACCGCGGCCAGCGCGCGGTCAAGCACGCTCCGCTGCACCTGCAACACGCCCTGCGCCGCCACGGCATTGTCCGGGTCCATCTGCTGCACCTGGCGATACAGCTCCAGTGCATTGGCGCCCTTGGGCTGGTCCGCGCTGCCCTGTTGCAGCAAAGTGGCCGCCTTGGCCAGCAACGGACGCACCTGCGTCAGCGTCTTCAACTTCACCTGCAGCTGGGCCACGTCGTCTTTGGAATCGGGAATGTCCTTGAGCGTATCGAGCAGGTCGCCGGCCGACTCGGCATCGCCAACAGCCAGGTCCTGGTTGATTTCCGCCACCATGCGGGCGCGCACTTCAAACAAGCCTTGCGCCGCACGACGACTGTCCGGCTTGAGCTTCAGCGCCTGCTCGTAGAGTGCGGCAGCGCTACTCTCGTCGCCCGCCAGCTGACCGCCGCGCAGCGCCTTGCCTGCGCGAGCCAGCAACGCCTCGACCTCGGGCGTATCGGCACTCAACTGTTCGGGCAGATGGGTGTCCTTGTGCCCGAGCCGCGCCACGATGACCTCGGTAGGCGCCAGCGTCAGCGGCGGACCGGCGTCGATCTCCGCCACGCCCCGGACCGGCGTCGCGGGCGCCCCGGGGGCAACGCTGGGAATCGGGCCCAGGTTCATGGCGCGTTTGCCGGAGACGACCGACGGCTCCACATGAAACACGCGTGGAAAGAAGTGATAAACGAGCGCCAAGCCGAGCACGGCAACGCCCAGGGCTCCACCCATGGCACGCTGGCGGCGTACGGATTCCTTGCTCGGCATGTTGGGCGTCCTTGGTCGGCCTGCTATGGTGCACCGCTTAACCTTAGGCACAAACCGATGTCAGGACAATGCGCCAATGCGCGTTCCGCATCGCCAGGAACACGCATGCATCAGCACTCCGACCTCGCCCCCCCCGACGCAGCATGGATCGATCACCGCGACGCCCTGCATGACTGGCTGGGCGAGCTGCCCGCCGATGCCGTGCTCGGCTTCGATACCGAATTCATGCGCCGCAATACGTTCTATCCCCAGCTGGCCCTGATCCAGCTGGGCTGGAATGGACGCTACGCCCTGGTCGACCCCGTCGCCTTCGACATCGGCGACGCACTGCGCCCGCTGATTGGCGACGGTGGCGCCATTACCGCCATGCACAGCGCCAGCGAGGATCTCGAAGCGCTGTCCCCGCTGCTGCCGCACGGACCACACCACCTGTTCGACACCCAGATCGCGGCCGCCTTCGTCGGCATGGGGCTGGGCATCAGTTACCGCGCCCTGGTCGCCGAGCTGACGGGCGCGGAGCTGGACAAGGGCGAGACGCGCTCGGACTGGCTGCAACGTCCGCTTACCGCGTCGCAATGCGCGTACGCCACGCTGGACGTGGTCTACCTCAAGCCGGTGCACGAGCAGCTTGCCGCGCGCCTGGCAGAACGCGATCGCACTGCCTGGCACGCCGAAGACTGCGAGCGCCTGAAACAGCGCGCCTGCCACCGCGAAGGCGACGCGCAGCCACAGCGTTCGTTTCGCGGCGCCGCCGAATGGCGCCCCGAGCAACGTGCACTGCTGCGTCGCATTCTGCGCTGGCGCGACCAGGCCGCACGCACGCTCGACCGCCCTCGCCCGTGGCTGCTCGAGGACGCGCTGGCCATGAGCCTGGCCCAGCAGCCACCGACATCGGCCAGCGCGCTAGAACAACGTACGCGTGGGCAGCGGGCACTGCGCTCGCCGCAGCGAGTGGAGCTGCTGGACTTGCTGCGTGTTCCACTCGACGCCGACGAAGTCGCCGCCGCCGAACCGATTCCGGAGTCCCCGCAGGGCGAAGCAAAGAAGGCGCTCGCCGCCATGAAGACCTATACCGATAACCGCGCCACTGAACTGGACCTGCCCGGCGGCCTGCTGTGCCCGCGCAAGGTGCTGGAGGAATATGTGGTGACGGCTCAGTGGCCGGAGTTTCTCGAAGGCTGGCGCCGCGATGTCCTGCATGACGGCCTGACCCGCCTGCTGCCGTGACCGGCCGCCAGTCCAGGGGCTTGGCGAAGGCCGGAGCCCACTGGTAATATCAATGGCTCGTGTGGGGCGGTAGCTCAGCTGGGAGAGCGCTGCGTTCGCAATGCAGAGGTCGGGAGTTCGATCCTCCTCCGCTCCACCACTTCATAGCGGTCAAAATAGCGTTTTGCGCCTTGCGGCGTGAAGCGCTTTTTTTTGCATTTGGAGAGGCACCATCCCAGGCCTCACGCCCGCTACACGCCGTTCCGCAACAAACTCTGCACAGTCGGCAAGGCTGAGCAAGCGGCCCTGCCCAAGGCGGGGATTCCCTTGAACTACTCCTTTAAGCGGCATTCAAGCGCGCAACGTCGGCCTCCCAGTTCGAAGCGGATGTATCGAGCGAGACCACGTTGAATGACTGTCGCCTTCGTCAGATAGAGCCGCGATAGAAAGTCTCCCGCATTCCCGGTTTCTAAGATTCAGCACTCGCAACGCCATTGTGGAGTGAGCGATGAACGAAACGGCAGGTGAAGGACGTCAAGGGAATGCTCCGGCCTGGTATGGCTTGAGCGCAGAGGATGCAGCGCAGAAGCTGGGCGTAAACCCTGCATCGGGACTGGACGCCACGCAAGCCACGGAGCGGCTGCAGAAGTACGGCCCCAACCGCCTGCCGGAAGCCGGCAAGCAAAGCCTGCTGATGAAGTTCCTCGGCCAGTTCAACAATATTCTTGTCTATGTGCTGCTCGGCGCCGGCTTCGTCAAGCTGATGCTGGGTTTGTGGGTCGATGCATCGATCATCCTCGGTGTCGTCGTCATCAATGCCCTGCTCGGCTTTGTCCAGGAGGGCAAGGCAGAGAAAGCGCTCGATTCGATTCGCAACATGCTTTCGGCCGAGGCGCGCACCCTGCGCGCCGGCGAGACGCGCATGCTCGCCTCGGACCAATTGGTGCCTGGCGACATCGTGCTGCTGGAGTCGGGCGACAAGGTGCCGGCGGATCTCCGCCTGATTGACGTGAAGAATCTGCGCATGGAGGAAGCGGCGCTGACCGGCGAATCGGTACCGAGCGACAAGTCCGTCGAGCCGGTTGCCGCCAACGCGACCGTGGGTGATCGCCACAGCATGGCCTACTCCGGAACCCTGGTCGTGTCCGGGCGCGGCACCGGGCTGGTGGTCGCCACGGGAAGCGACACCGAACTCGGGCGCATCAATCAGATGCTGGCTTCCGTCAACGCGCTCGAAACACCGCTGCTCCGCCAGATCAAGAAATTCGGCTACGCCATCACGGCCGTCATTTTCGTCGTTGCCGCCCTGGTGTTTGCCTACGGCCACTGGATCGAAGAACTGCCGTTCGTCGAGATCTTCCAGGCCGTCGTCGGTATCGCGGTGTCGCTGATCCCGGAAGGCTTGCCGGCAATCATCACCATCACCCTGGCCATCGGCGTGCAACGCATGGCCCAGCGCCACGCCATCATCCGGCGGCTTCCCGCGGTGGAGACGCTGGGTTCGGTGTCGCGCATCTGCTCCGACAAGACCGGCACGCTGACCTTGATGGAAATGATGGTGGTGTCGGCGGTCACCGCGGATGCGGTCTACAAGATCGAAGGCGATGGCTATGCACCGGGAGGGCGGGTGCTGCGCGATGGCACGCCCGCAGGCCAGGATCCCGTGCTCGAGCTGATGGGCCGCGTATCCATCCTGTGCAACGACGCCGAATTGCGATTCGAGGACGCGGTGTGGAAGGTCGAAGGCGACCCCACCGAGGGCGCGCTCTATCCGTTTGCGAACAAGATCGGCCTCGAACGGCAGGCGCAGGAATCCGCTTATCGTCGTGTCGATGCGATTCCGTTCGAGTCGGAACATCGCTTCATGGCCACGCTGAATGAGGCGGCGGATGGCGGTCAGTTCCTGCTGGTCAAGGGAGCGCCCGAAGTCATCCTCGAGCACTGCGATCGGCAGCAGGCGAAAGACGGTGCACAGCCGATCAATCTCCCGCATTTCCTCGCCGCCTCTGACGCGCTTGCGGCCCAGGGCGAACGCGTTCTTGCACTCGCCTGGCTCGACCATCCCGGTCTCGCCGAGCGAAATCTCTCGCCCGCCGACCTGCCCCGGACGCTGGTCCTGCTGGGGCTGGTCGGCCTGCTCGATCCGCCGCGCAAGGAAGCAATCGAAGCAGTGGCGGAATGCCATGCCGGCGGCATCCGCGTGACCATGATCACCGGTGACCACAAGATCACCGCCGCCGCCATCGCGAAGATGCTCGGCATCGGCGACGGCAAGACGGCGCTGACCGGGGTCGAGATCGAGGCTATGGATACCGCCACGCTGCAGGAACAGGTGCAAAACGTCGACGTGTTTGCACGCGCCAGCCCCGAGCACAAACTGCGCCTGGTCAAGGCCATCCAGGCAAACAACCAGATCGTGGCGATGACTGGCGACGGCGTGAACGATGCGCCCGCACTGAAGAAGGCGGACATCGGTGTGGCCATGGGCATCAAGGGCACCGAAGTCACCAAAGAGGCGGCAGCGATGGTGCTTGCCGACGACAATTTCGCCTCGATCACCGCCGCGGTGCGCGAGGGGCGCACGGTCTACAACAATATCGAGAAGGCGATCCTCTTCATGTTGCCGACCAACGTGGCCCAGGCAGCCGTGATCATGGTGGCGATCCTGCTTGGCTTGACCATGCCGATCACGGCGCCGCAGGTGCTGTGGGTCAATATGGTGACGTCGGTCGCGCTGGGCCTGGTGATCTCGTTTGAGCCGCACGAACTGGACGTGATGCGTCGCCCGCCGGCCGTGGCCGGGCGTCCGATTCTTACCGGCTTCGGCATCTGGCGGGTGATCTTCGTCGGCATGAGCCTGCTCGCGCTGACCCTGTGCGCGTTCTTCTGGATGAAGTCCCAAAACGCGTCCGATGAGCTCGGCCGCACGGTCGCGGTCAATACGCTCACCATCGGCCAGATCTTTTATCTGCTCAATACGCGCTACCGGGTCGACTCGTCGCTGTCGATCAAGGCGCATCTGGGCAATCGCTACCTGCCGATGGGCATTGGGGCGGTGGTGATCCTGCAGCTGCTGTTTACCTATGCCTTGCCGTTGCAGGAGCTATTCGGCACCGAGGCGATTCCGCTACGCATCTGGCCGTGGCTGATCCTTGGCGGCTTCGTGTTCTTCCTCGTGGTCGAGGCCGAGAAGTGGATCATTCGCATGTCGCACGCAGCGAAGGGATCCTCCTCCGCCTAGCTAGCGGCCGGCCCTGGGACACCGCAGTTCGTTTTCGAAGGCCACTGTTTTCACGGAGCGTGTCATGAGGAAATCCAGCCCATGCTGATCACAGGACTCGCGGAAATTGAACCGGGCAGCCTGAATCTGGTGCGCATGTTTGGCATCCTGGTGGGCGGCCTGGCCCTGTTCCTGCTCGGCCTGGAGTTTCTGACCGGCGCCCTCAAGGCCATCGCCGGATCGAGGCTGCAGGCGATGCTGTCCGCACTCACCGCCAATCGGTTCCGTGGCGTCCTGGGCGGCGCCATCATCACCGCCCTGCTCAATTCATCGACGATCACCACCGTGCTGATGGTCGGCTTTGTTTCCGCCGGCCTGATGAGCTTGAGTCAGTCCGTGCCCATGATCATGGGCGCCAATATCGGCTCGACGGTCACCGCGCAGATCATCGCCTTCGATGTATCGCGACTGACGCCCTTCATGCTCGCGCTCGGTTACCTGCTGCATGCGTTTGCGAAACGCGTGCTGCTACGCCAGCTGGGTGGCGTCATCCTGGGCCTGGGCCTGTTGTTCCTGGGTATCCAGTTCATGGGCGACGCCACCCGCCCGCTGCGCACGTTTCAGCCTTTCATTGATGCCATGCAGGACATGGAGAACCCCCTGCTGGGCATCCTCGTGGGCGCGGTGTTCACTGCCGTGGTGCAAAGCTCGGCGGCGACGCTGGCCATCGTGATTGCGCTCGGCGGCCAGGGACTGATGCCACTGGAGGCCGGCATCGCGCTGATCCTCGGCGCCAATATCGGCACCTGCGGCACCGCCTTGCTGGCCGCCATCGGCAAACCGCCCGAGGCGCTGCAGGTTGGCATCGTGCATCTCATCTTCAATGCCCTGGGCATCCTGTTCTGGGTTTTCTTCATCCCGCAGATGGCCGAGCTAACGCGCTACGTTTCACCGTCGCATCCCGAGCTGGAAGGGGTGGCGCGACTGGCGGCCGAGACCCCGCGCCAGGTCGCCAACGTCCATACGATCTTCAGCGTGGTCAGCACCTTGATCCTGATCTGGTTCACCGGACCGATCAGCCGGCTCGCCCAACGCGTCGCCCCGTCACGGCCGCAGGAAACCAAGCCGGCCGGCGAAGCGATCTACCTGGACGAATCGTCCCTGACGGTGCCGTCACTGGGACTGGAGCGCGTTTGCCTCGAGCTGAAACGCCTCGGCGAGCATGTGCTTGGCATCGTGCGACGCGGCTCGGTGGCCGTCATCGACGGCAGCATGGAGGACATCAACCGGCTGCTGGAGCAGGACAAGGACAGCGACCAGCTGGCGTCCGAGGTGCTCCACTACATCGGCCAGCTGTCCGAAGTCGACCATTCCAGCAAGGAAGCCCAGCGCCTGGTCGGCCTCGCCCAGGTCACCACCAACCTGGAAGGCGTCAGCGGCATCATCGCCACCAACCTGGTTTCGGTTGGCCAGCAGCGGCTGTCGCAAAGCATCGACCTCACGCGACTGCGCGATGAATCCAGCTACCGCTTCGCCGAGGCCGTGCTGCGCAATCTCGAACTGGCCATCACCACCATAGGCCAGCCCAGCGGCGAGGCCGCCGCCCAGGTCGCTGCCGCGAAGGCGGATATCGAGGCGCTGGCGGCCACCGCCCGGCAAGGCTTGCTCAACCGGCTGCAGCTGGCCGACAAGGCCGATGTGCAGAATTTCCGCCTGGCCACCGACCTGATCGAGCAGTTCAGGCAAATCGCCCAGCTCTCCCGGGCGATCGCGAAGCGTTCCGAAGACTTCAACTAGCACAGCCTGCCGATGGTGACGCCATGAGCAAACAAAAAACCAAGCCGTCCGCGCCAGCGCAAGACGCGCAAGCCACCGCCCTGCCGAAGATGAGCCGGGCGGATTACGAAGCAAAAATGGCCGAGCTGCATGCCGAGCTGGTCAAGCTGCAGATCTGGGCCAAGCATACCGGCGCCAGGATCGTGGTGCTGTTTGAAGGCAGGGACGCGGCCGGCAAGGGTGGCGTGATCAAGCGCCTGACCGAACGGGTCAGCCCGCGCGTCTTTCGCGCGGTCGCGCTACCTGCGCCGTCCGAGCGGGAACGCACGCAGATCTACTTCCAGCGCTACTTCAAGCACTTCCCGTCCGGGGGAGAGATCGTGATCTTCGATCGCAGCTGGTACAACCGCGCCGGCGTCGAGCATGTCATGGGTTTTTGCACGGACGATCAATACCATCGCTTCCTGCGCCTGTGCCCGGCGTGGGAAAGGGACATCATCGATTCGGGCATCACCCTGATCAAATACTGGTTCGAGATCAGCAAGGAAGAACAGACGCGGCGGTTCAAGGCGCGCATCCGCGACCCCCGCAAGATCTGGAAACTGAGTCCAATGGACCTGGAATCGCATCGGCGCTGGTACGAATACTCGGAGGCGCGCGACGCCATGTTCGCCGCCACCGACACCAAGGTCGCACCGTGGTATGTGGTCGAGGCCGACGACAAGCGACGGGCCCGCCTGAACTGCATCTCGCACTTCCTAAGCCTGATCCCCTACAAGGAAATCCCCCACCCCAAGTTCGTGCTGCCGGCCAGGCAAAAGGCCAAGGGCTATCGGGCGCCAGCGTACGACTACCACTTCGTACCGGCCAAATACTGACGGCGAGCCTGCCTGTCCAAGGACTGGGCACCCGTCGAAAGTCCCTGCGATTGGCTGACTCTCAGGCAAACAAGTGGCACGGCACACTTGATGTCACGCAGAACGGGCACACTTCCGGCACTGCACACCTGGCATTCTGCCGGTCAGAGTGGGCGCCATTCGCCGTCCCATGGAGATTCGTACGTCATGACACCGCAGGAACAACAGCTACTCGATGATTTCCTTATGCGCCTGGCCGCCGCCAGCGGCGTGGCCAAGGACCCGCAAGCGGACGCCTTGATCCACCAGCGCCTGGCCGGACAGCCCGATGCGCTGTACCTGCTGGTGCAGCGCAGCCTGTTGCAGCAGCATGCGCTCGACAGCGCCAAGGCGCAGATCGCCCAGTTGCAGGCCCAGCTGGCCGCGCAACAAGGTGGTGCCAGTTTCCTTGGCGGACAGCAGTCTGCCTGGGGTGCTCCGCCCCCGCCCATGCCACCGCAGGCGCCGCAGCAGGCCGCCGCGCCCAGTTGGAAGGATCGCTTGTTCGGCGGCGGCGCACCCGCCCAGCCCCAGCCAAGCGCGGCCCCGAGCTTCCTGGCCAGCGCGGCGACGACCGCAGCCGGCGTGGCCGGCGGCATGTTCCTGTTCGACGGTATCGAGAACCTGCTCGGCGGCCACCACGGTGGTGGCGGCTTGTTTGGCGGCGGTGGCCAGCCATCGGTGATCGAAAACGTGACCGAGAACAACTACTACGACAACGATTCGCGTGATGGCGGCTCACGTGACGTCAGCGACCAGGACTTCGCGTCCAGCGATTTTGACGACAGCAGCGACGGCGGCTTCGACGACAGCAGCTGGTCCTGACGCATGCCCTGCCTGCGCGTGCGCTCCCGGGTGCACGCGCAGGCCATCGCCCGGCCCTCCTCCCATCGTGTGCCTGCCACGCGGGTGAGTCGAAGCGGCCTTACCCCACTTCCGGCAGGCAACCAATGGCCTAGCTGAAACGGCACCATACCCTGTTAGCCTTGTTTGGCCGACAGGCACAGGGGCGTTCGCGCTTAACCGGCACTTGGCACGAGCAAGCGCACGGGGCTACCTCGCAACCCATCCGGGTGATCCATCGGATAACCTGCTGCCCGAATCCGTGCCTTTACGTCGTGCCCTTACGTCGTGCCCTTACAAACCAGCAACCGGGACGTTGGTATGCAGAATCTGGAAAGCACCAAGCTCGCCGTCATTGGTCTTGGCTACGTCGGTCTCCCGCTGGCGGTCGAGTTTGGCAAGCGCTATGACACCGTCGGCTTCGACATCAACCAAGGGCGCATCGCCGAATTGCGCGAAGGGCGCGACAACACCCTGGAAGTGAGCGCCGATGAGCTGGCACAGGTGGAACACCTGCGCTTCAGTGCCGATCTCGCCGACCTGGCCGATCGCAATGTCTATATCGTGACCGTGCCCACGCCGATCGATTCGGCCAAGCGGCCGGACCTGACCCCGCTGATCCGCGCCAGCGAAACCCTGGGCAAGGTGCTCAAGCGCGGCGACGTCGTGGTGTACGAATCCACCGTGTATCCGGGTTGCACGGAAGAAGTGTGCGTGCCGATCCTGGAGAGAGGCTCGGGCCTGGTCTACAACCGCGACTTCTTCGCAGGCTACAGCCCCGAGCGGATCAACCCGGGCGACAAACAGCATCGCGTCACCAGCATCCTCAAGGTGACCTCGGGCTCGACGCCGGAGACGGCGGATTTCGTCGATCGCTTGTACGGCTCCATCATCACGGCCGGCACGCACAAGGCCAGCTCGCTGAAAGTGGCCGAAGCCGCCAAGGTCATCGAGAACACCCAGCGCGACCTCAACATCGCGCTGGTGAACGATCTCTCCATCCTGTTCAACAAACTCGGCATCGACACCCTGGAAGTACTGCAGGCCGCCGGCACCAAGTGGAATTTCCTGCCATTCCGCCCCGGCCTCGTCGGTGGCCATTGCATCAGCGTGGACCCCTACTACCTCACCCACAAGGCGCAGGAAGTGGGCCACCACCCGGACGTGATCCTGGCGGGACGCCGCACCAACGACAGCATGGGCCCGCATATCGCCAACGAGGTGATCCGCCTGATGGTGCGCAAGGGCATCAACCCGGTGCGCGCGAAAGTGCTGATACTCGGCCTCGCCTTCAAGGAAAACTGCCCGGACCTGCGCAATACGCGCGTGGTGGACATCGTGCACGCGTTGCGTGGCTACAACGCCGAGATCGATGTGCACGATCCGTGGATCAACGCGGCGGAGGCCGAACACGAATATGCACTCACCCCGATCGCGGAACCGCCGGCCGGCAGCTATGACGCCGTGATCGTTGCCGTCGGTCATCACCAGTTCGTCGCGCTGGGCGCCACGGGTATTCGCGCCTTCTGCAAGCCCGCATCGGTGGTCTACGACGTTAAGTACGTACTTCCCCGCGCCGATGTCGATGGCCGTCTGTAGGGATGCTCTGATCCATAGGAATCGCCTCAATGAAAGTGTTGGTCACTGGCACCGCCGGTTTCATCGGGTCTTACGTCGCCGAACGCTTGCTCGACCGTGGCGATGAAGTCGTTGGTCTCGACAACCTCAACGACTACTACGACGTCAGCTTGAAGAAGGCGCGCCTCGCGCGCTTCGTGGACCGACCCGGCTATACGCATATCCATGCGGACCTGGCCGACCGCGGCGCCATGGAACAGGCGTTCGCCAGGCACCGGCCGCAGCGCGTCGTGCATCTCGCTGCGCAGGCTGGCGTGCGCTACGCGGCGGAAAACCCACATGTGTATGCAAGCAGCAACGTGGTGGGTTTCCTGCATGTGCTTGAAGGCTGCCGCCACCATGGCGTCGAACACCTGGTGTTTGCCTCCACCAGTTCGGTGTATGGCGCCAACACGGCCATGCCGTTTTCCGAACACAGGTCGGCCGAACATCCGCTGACGCTCTACGCTGCCACCAAGAAGGCCAACGAGCAGATGGCGCATAGCTACGCGCATCTGTACGGGATTCCAAGCACGGGCCTGCGCTTCTTCACCGTATACGGCCCGTGGGGTCGGCCGGACATGGCGCTGTTCCTGTTCACTCGCGCCATCCTCGCCGGTGAACCCATCCGTGTCTTCAATCACGGGAAGCACAAGCGCAGCTTCACCTACGTGGACGACATCGTCGAAGGCGTGATCCGCACGCTCGACAACGTGCCCACGATCGATACGCAATGGAACAGCAACACGCCCGATCCGGCGAACAGCGGCGTCGCGCCTTATCGCCTGTTCAACATCGGCAACGAACGCCCGGTGGAGCTGCTGCACTACATCGAGGTACTGGAGCAGTGTCTTGGCCGCAAGGCGACGATGGAGTTGCTTCCGCTCCAGCCGGGCGATGTGCCCGACACCGAAGCCGATGTAACGGACCTGATACAGGCCGTTGGCTATAGGCCGCAGGTGTCGGTAGAAACCGGGGTCGAGAACTTTGTACGCTGGTATCGAGAGTACTTCCGTGTCTGATTGAAAGGGTCGCCAGGTGGCCCCGAATCACCTGCCCGATTCGCCACGGATCAGTTCGTCAAAGCGGTACCACGTTGCGTACCTGCGGGTTCCTGGCGCTAGGGGGATGGAGTGATCATCGACTACCTGATCGGGTCGCATCCGGCCCACATGGAAGCGGACCTGTGCATTATCGGCGCCGGTGCGGCGGGTATCGCCATCGCTCGATCGTTCATCGGCAGCTCGATCAAGGTCTGCCTGGTCGAAAGCGGCGGCGAAGCCGGCGAGCAGCAAAGCCAGGCCTTGTACGAAGGTGGCTCGGTGGGTGCACTGCCGCTGGACCCTGGCAGCTCCCGCATGCGCGTTTTCGGCGGCAGCTGCAACTTGTGGGGCGGCGGCTGCATTCCGCTGAGCCCCGACGATCTGAACCCGCGCGACTGGGTGCCACATAGCGGCTGGCCGATCGCCTATAACGACCTCGTGCCCTACTACATGCGCGCGCGGTCCTATTGCCAAATCGACGCCCACGAATTTGCCGACGGCTCGTTCATGAGTCCGACGACCCATCCGCCGCTGGATTTCGAGCAGTCCAAGCTGGTCAACCAGATCTTCGCGCGCAGCCCGATCCTGTTCGGCGAGGCGTATCGCGATGAGCTGGAGCGGGCACCCAACATCCAGGTGCTGCTGCACGTCAATCTGCTCGAGCTGCTGCCGACGTCCGATGGGGCAGTCGTACAAGAAGCACGCGTCGGCACACTGGGCGGCTATCGCGGCACGATTCGCGCCCGGCAGTACGTGCTGGCCTGCGGCGGCATCGAAAACGCCCGCCTGCTGCTGCTGTCCGATTCGGTCGTGCCGCAAGGGCTGGGCAACCAGCACGACGTGGTCGGACGCTACTTCATGGATCACCCCAGCGGCAAGCTGGGTACGCTTTCCACCGATGCGCCTCACCGTGTCACTCGCCCCTACGACCGTCGGACGGGCAAGGGCAGCTCACCCACGTTTCCCGAGATCGGCCTGTCCCCGCAGGCACAGCGTCGGCAGCGATTGCTGAACGGGCGCGTCCATCCGTTTGGCGTGGAAGGCCCGCTACCCAATGGCATCCGCGCCTTGCGCGAACTGCGCGCGGCCTTGCGCCGCCCCGTGCAGGATGAAGGGGCATTGCTCGAGGCACGCTTGTGCGAGGCACTCAGGAACGGCCCTGCTACCGAGGGCTTCGCCGCACCCACCGAGAGCCTGGGCACACTGGCGCTCAGGCTCGGCCTTGGCATCGGCGATATCGCCCGTGCCTTCGTGCAGAAGATCGCCGACAAACCCACGGTGAGCAGCAGCCATATCGACCTGGTGGGATTTTTTGAGCAGGCACCCAATCCACATAGCCGCATCACTCTCGGAGCGGAAACCGACGCACTGGGGCAGCGCAAGGTCAACGTGGACTGGCGGCTTACGCCGCTCGATCACCACACGTACCGTTCGGCGGCCACGCTGTTCGGTAACGAACTTGCGCGCGCCAGCAGTGGCAGCTTTGTACTGGAGCCCTGGCTGGAAAAGGACGACGGCACCGCTCCCCAGGTCCACGGCACCGCCCACCACCTGGGCACCACGCGCATGTCCGATGATCCGCGCTCAGGCGTCGTCGATCGTGATTGCAAGGTGCATGGCGTGCAGAACCTGCATATCGCCGGCAGCTCGGTATTTCCCACCGGCGGCTGGGCATTTCCGACCTTCACCATTGTCGCGCTGAGTCTTCGACTGGCGGACCAGTTGCGCAGCGCGCTTGCCACCTGCGAAAGCGTGGGCCTGTTGTAGCGGCCATGTCGGCCACCCTGGGCCAGGCCTTCACCTACTGCGCCACGCATGCACTGGCTGCTTGCGGCTTCCAGCCACCCGCCACCGGCGAGGCCTGTGTCGCGCTGTTCGATAGCGCGCCATGGAAGCACTTCGGCGAACAGGCCCATGCACTGCTGGATCAACGCGAGCGCGAACGGGCTGCCCGCTTCCGGCATGCACGCGACCGCGATACCTATGTGCTGGCCCATGCGATGTGGCGCCACGTGCTTGGCCTGACACTGCGACTGGAAGCCGCGCGGGTTCCGCTATCCACCAGCCCGTCAGGCCAACCGATACTCACCGACACGAGCTACGCGACCAGCCTGAGCCATAGCGGCACGCAGGTCGCCATCGCGATTACGGATGCGGTAACGATCGGTGTCGATCTTGAACGCTCACCGCCACGCACCGCCTTGCGCGATCTTGCCGCCATGCTCTGCTCAAGCGACGAAGCCGCCACCCTGGCCTTGCTTCCGCCGGCGCAACACGAAACCTGGCTGCTGCAGCTATGGACGCGCAAGGAGGCCTTGCTCAAGGCATTCGGCGTAGGCCTCAAGGAAGCACCATCGAACATGTCAGTCAGCGCCACGAGTGTGGTTGCTCCGCCCGCCTCCGCCGCCAACATGCCCCCCTGTCGGGTTCACCCGCTGCAGCTGCCGATCGGACTGGTCGGTGCATGGGCGGCGCCGGTGAACGTAGCACGCTGTTCGTCATACGTCCTTGGGTTGCCGCAGTCGTAGCGATCACTAGCCACTTCGCCATCTACGTACCTCGGCAACATGGGTGTTTCACGCCTGCAACATAGGCATGACTGCCGGCGAAACTCTGACCTAAGTTACATCGACACTGGTCGTTGCACGGCTCTACGCTTTCCGCCTGCTGAAGGAAAACAGCGCAAATCTGGGGGAAAGGGGGAAGTCGGATGCTTCGTTTCCTGCGTCGGCAATCCGTGCGTTGGCTCTTGCTGCTCGGCTTGTGCGAGCTGTTGTTGCTCGCCTTGTCCTTGAGCATGGCCACGTACCTTCGTTATTTCCGCAGCCCGGATGAGCTGGCGGAGTTTTCGGTGCACCTGCCGGAACGTGCGTTCGTGTTCGGCACGGTCATTGTCATTGGCATGGTCGCACTGGGCCAGTACCAGTCGCATATGCGCACCAGCCGCTTTGGCCTGCTTGCGCGCCAGGCCGTCGCGTTCGCCCTGGGTGGCACCCTGCTGGTGATCGGCTATTACGTCGTGCCACAAGCCTATGTTGGCCGTGGCGTGCTGGCCATCGCGCTGTCGCTGGGCTTTGTCCTGGTGCTCGGTTTTCGCGTGGCCTTCCTGCGCCTGGTCGACGTGGACGCACTCAAGCGCCGGGTACTGATTCTTGGCGCGGGCATGAGGGCCGCGCAGATTCACAACCAGATGCGCCGCCGCACCGATCGACGGGGCTTCTGCGTCGTCGGCTACGTGCCCCGCATGGACGAACCCGTGGCGGTGCCCAACGAACAGCTCGTGAGGCTGAACACGCCCCTGCAAGTCATCGTGCAGCGGGAGCAGATCGACGAAGTGGTGGTTGGCGTGGACGATCGTCGCGGTCACCTGCCGATGGACGACCTGCTCGAATGCCGCCAGATGGGCGTGACCATCACCGACCTGACCACGTTCTTTGAACGTGAGTCGGGGCGCGTGCAGCTCACCATTCTCGATCCGTCATGGCTGGTTTTCTCAGGCGGCTTCAATGCCACCCCGCTGCGCCTGCTCAGCAAGCGCTGCTTCGATCTGGGCGCCGCCACCGTGCTGCTGCTGACGCTTTGGCCCTTGATGCTGCTCGAGGCGCTGGCGATCTGGCTGGAGTCAGGTCCGGGCCAGCCTATCCTCTATCGCCAGGAGCGCGTCGGCGAACACGGCCGGACCTTCCTGTTGCTCAAGTTCCGTAGCATGCGCACGGACGCCGAACGCGACGGCATCGCCCGCTGGGCCAGCAAGAACGACGACCGCGTGACGCGGGTCGGCCGCATCAGCCGCAAGCTGCGCGTCGACGAACTGCCGCAGCTGTGGAATGTACTCAAGGGCGATATGAGCATCGTGGGGCCAAGGCCCGAGCGTCCCCAGTTCGTCGCTGACCTGGCCTTGCAGATTCGCTACTACAGTCTGCGCCACTGCCTGAAACCCGGCCTCGCCGGCTGGGCGCAGCTGAGCTATCCCTATGGAGCGACCGTCGAAGAGGCGGCCGAGAAGCTCAAGTACGACCTGTTCTATGTGAAGAACCACAACCTGCTGCTCGACCTGCTGATTCTTATCCAGACCGTCGAGGTGGTGTTGTTCGGCCGCGGGGCGCGCTAGTTGTCGGTTGCCGTCGGCACGACCGGCGCGGCATCTGGCGTACGCTTGGCCGTGGCCAATGAGCGTAACGGCGAGCTGTACCAATCCACGACTTCGTCGTGCTCGAAGCGAATCCACGAAGGGCCGTATTCCCAGCGATCGTCATGAATGCTGGTGGGCTCGCCCTCGATCGAACGCACCTGGTCGGACGACATGCCGATTTCCAGCGCCGGCGTATTCGCCTCGCTGCCTAGCGGCAGCGCGGGCGTGTCCCTGACATGTACGGCGGCGTCCGGCGGCGCGGGTGACCAGCCGACGCCATTCCAGATCAGCACCGCAGCCACCAGCGCCACCGCCAAGGCGATGATGCCCGAGCGCCGCGACGTGCGGCGCCTGGATGGCATGGGCACGCGTGCAGGCGGCGCGCTCGCCTCCGGCACGGAAAAGCGCACCCGCAAGGTCGCCCCGGGCAGACGCCCGTGCTGACGCTGGAATTCCATCGCGGCGCCATAAAGCGCGGTGATGCGTTGCAGCCGGTCTGCCACCGCAGGGTCGTTTGGCGCGCCCACCATGCGATCGGGATGCAGGCGTCCAACATGACGGCGGTAGGCTTGCTTGAGGTCAAGCAGGCTACAACCCGGGCGCAGCCCGAGCGTCCGATACAGATCGAGAAAGTCGGTCTCGTTGGCCAAGCCGGTCCCCTGTCGGCGTTTCCACGATGCCTATAGGAGTCTGCTTCATCGCGCGGAACCAGCCACGCCAGAGTGACCCTGCGGCAGAAATCATTCTTGACATAGTGTGATGTGGTTCGCAATATCTCTTTCCCAATAGACGGAGGGGACCGCGTGATGCACGGCCGTCGAAACCGGGTTGCAAACTCATGCCGCCGCGCCACCATGGCGGCCCTGTTGATGGCCGGAGCCTCCGCATCCCAGGCAGCCGACGCCCCTCCCACCGCGCAGGCCACACCCGCACTGGGCGCACACACCTTGCTGACCCATTCCGAGGGTATGGGCAAGGCGCCCGCCGTCACCGCACCGATCGATACGCAAACCACCGGCAGCTCGCTGATCGTGCTCAATGGCGGCTATGCAGGAAACGCCGACAAGCCTGTCGACAGCTATGACAATCGCTGGAAGCGCGTTGGCGACACCGTGGTCTACAACGGTTACGGCGGCGCTTTCACCGTGTCTGCCTATGTCGTGCTCGCCGCCAAGGGAGGAGCCGGGCACACGGTCAGCATTGCCAAGCGCGCCAATCCCGCCGGCGAGATCTCGGTGCCGTTCATCGAAGTCATGCACGCCGGCGTATTGCAGGACATGGCACAGAACTACCCTGCACCGGGGCTCGTGCTGACCAGCGGCAACGTCACCACGACGGGACCGGCCACCCTGGTTGCGGTGTGGTGGGGAGATGCCGGCGTCAAACGCATGACGACGCGCCCGGACCATGAATTCACCCTGGTCGATAGCTATCTGACCCTGCCGGACAACAGCGGCGTGCAAGTCGCCGTCGCCTATCGTCAGGTCGCAGCGGCAGGCACCTATAACGTCAGTTGGATTGGCTCGCCGATTCAAGGCGCCATACTTTGGCTATTCGCCTTCCAGTCCAAATAGGCCGGCGGCGCTGACGCGCGCGACCTCGACTCTGGAAACACGACTAAGCGACACGCTGGTTGCTTTCATGGGGGACGACCATGGTGGGTCAATTCATCTCGCCAGCCGGCTACGCCGACATGCTCAGTCGTGGTCGCGCCCAAGCCATGCCGCTGCTCGCACTGGCGCCCGAAACACTGCGAACCGATTACAACCGCAAGCCGTTCCTGGTCGGGCATGCCCTGGGCGAACACCCGCTATTCCAGCTCGACCCACTGTTTGCGCTATGCCGCCGGCTGCCGCCGGAGCAGATCCTCTACCGCGTCGGCAAGATCCCGGGGGACACGCCGCTCGACTCATCGTATGACGATTACAAGCAAGGCCTGACGCTGGAGGACGTGCTTCAGCATTTCGAGGAAAGGCAGGCCTATATCTGCATCAACAATCCCGAGCGCGACGCCACCTACCAGCCCCTGATCGATGGTCTGCTCGGCGAAATCGCGGCGCAGACCGACCCGCTCGACCCGATCATGAGCTGGTATTCCTCCTACATCTTCATTTCCGCGCGCGATTCGGTGACTCCGTATCACATGGACCGCGAGATGAACTTCCTGCTGCAGATTCGCGGCCAGAAAACGGTGTATCTGTGGGACCAGGACGACGACGACATCATGAATTCCGAGCAGAAGGATCGCCTCCTCTCACGCATCGGGGGAAGACCCGCTTACCAGCCGTCGTTCGAAGCAAAGGCCCTGGCCTTCGACCTTCGCCCAGGCACCGGCGTGCACCATCCGTTTATCGCACCGCATCGCGTGCATACCGGCACCGCTCTCTCCGTGTCACTGGCCCTGACCTTCCGCACACGGCAATCGGACATGTGGACCGACGCGCACCGCTTCAACGCGCGCATGCGGGGGCTGGGGCTGCGCCCTGCACCGGTAGGACGCCATGCCTGGCTGGATCGGGCCAAATGCAGCGTGGCCCGCGCCGGGCAACGCCTGCATCGCATGTTGGGAGCCACCCAGCACGATGCGGCCTGAAGACCTGTACGCCTGGGGCATAGGCAGTAGGGAATAGGAGCAGGAATAGCCGGGATGGACTAGGGAAATGCGCCGGCGTTCGGCCGACAATCACAGGAAATCCACGAGGTCGGACGCGTTTCGTGCCTGCGCCACAGGGCCACAGGCACGACATGTCCAAGCCAAGGGGGCTCGCGTTCCGACGTCGGTCACGACTACACCGCGCTGGGGAGGTGTCATCCATGTACGCCAACGCTTCCGCGTTAATCGATATGGATTGGGAGTCATTCGATCCATGGCGACCGCAGGCGGTCCGCCATCGGCTCACTGAGCATCCGTTGCTGCAGCCCGATCAGCTGGTGGCCTTGGGCAAGCGTTTCCAGGGCACCACGCATTTGTTCACCTTCAACAACCATGCTGGCGCGGACGCGAACTTCGACGAAGTCGCGCGCATGTATCCCAACCGCCGCTCGGTCACCGAAACGCTGCAGCAGATCAATTCGGCCAAGGCGTGGATGCTGCTGCGCCACGTGCAGGCCGACCCGGCCTATCGCGAACTGATCAACACCGCGCTCGATCCCATCCAGCCCACCATCGAACGCCACGACCCGGGCATGTATTACCGGGCAGGCTGGATCTTCGTCGCTTCGCCACACACGACGACGCCTTTCCACATCGACCGCAACCACGGCATCCTGCTGCAGATCCGCGGCACCAAGAAGGTGTACGTGTGGGACCAGGACGATACCGCGGTATGCAGCGAGCGTGCCCGCGACAGCTTCCACTCGAGCCACAACCTCGACCTGGTCAAGTGGCAGGAAGAATTTCGCGAACGCGCCCATGTGTTCGAAGTCGGCCCCGGCATGGGTGCGTATATCCCCATCACCAGCCCGCACATGGTGGAAACCGGCACCGAACCTTCCATCACCATCAGCCTCACCTACAGCACGCGCGCCACGCGCCACAACGCGATGGAGCATGTGCTGCACGATCTGATGCGCCGCCACGGCATGTCGCCGCCCCCCGTAGGCAAACACAAACTGCTGGATGATCTCAGCTACATGAGTGCATCCGCCTTGATCGCCATGCGTGGCGTCGGCAGCCGGCCACCCGCCTGCCCGTCCCTGGCGCGCAAGACCGCCTATGCCGTAGCCGATTGAGAGGCCCCGTCGCCGTAAGCGCTCGTCGCTGACTTCAACATAGTGAATGCCATGGAAATCAACAGGGACGCCACTGGGGAAGACGGAATTGCCGCGATGCGGTTGTTTGATGTGCTGCCTTGTGCGCACGGCGGCACAGCATGCAACTGGCTGCGCTGCAGTCATGAGCTGGGCGACGATTACCCGACTCCCATCGGTCCGGTAGCCGCCTTGTGCGCGGCCCTTGCCTTGGCCGAGTCGCGTCTTACCGGTGCCGATGTCATTACCGGCAACGTGCTCACCGCCCATGGCGCTTACCAGGTAAGCATCACGGTTCCGCGCGATATGCGCCGCAACGCGTGGATGGAAACCGTCGCGGATGCGTTGGCCAACGCATCCATGCCAGCCGCCTCGGCCGCCTGGCAGGTGGTTCACGATGACGACATCGATGAAAAGTCGCTAGCGAATGCCTACAGCCACTGGCGCCTGCGCAGTGCCCCGTCGGCGCACCTGGAGACCACGTTCCGTTCGCCATTCGACGCCAACGCCATCGATCTGTTCGCGGGCTGCGTAAAGCGTGCCTTGACCGCGCTGCTGGCTGTAGACGATGCCACGCTGGCATCGATCGACGTGATCGAGCCTGCCGAGCACGCACGCCTGCTGCAGCAATGGAACGCGACGGCCAAACCCCGTCGCCCCGAAGACACCGTGCACGACCTGTTCGCCGACGTGGCGCAGCAATGCCCGAGCCGGGTCGCCATCGAGGCCGCCGATGGCACGGTCTCCTACGCAGAGCTGGAGGCACGCGCGAATCGCATCGCCGCCGGGCTCGCCGCCGCGGGCGTGACTGCCGGGGCCACGGTCGCCCTGCTGCTGGATCGCTCGGCCGAGGCGATCGCCGTGATCCTCGGCATCCTGAAAGCCGGCGCCGCCTATCTTCCGCTGGACGCCAATCATCCCGCGGAACGCCTGGCCTTCACCATCAACGACGCGCAGGCCGCCTTGGTCATCGCGCCAGCCGATGCGCAGGCGCTGCCCGGCATCAAGGCGGCACGGGTGACTGCTGCGCAGCTTGATGCAGGCGCCCCGGCACACGACCTGCCAGCGCTCGATGGCGAGTCGCTCGCCTATGTGATGTACACCTCGGGCTCCACCGGGACGCCGAAGGGTGCGCAGATCATGCACCGTTCAATCATCCGCCTGGTGCGTGACGTCAGCTATGTCGACTTCGGCGACGCACCGCGAATGCTGCATGCCGCGCCACTCGGCTTCGATGCATCGACCCTGGAAATCTGGGGCGCGCTGCTGAACGGCGGCACCTGCATCGTGCATGCCGAGCGCATACCCACCGGCTGCGGCCTGTATCGCACCATCCAGCGGCATGACGCGCAAATCGCCTGGCTCACGGCGGCCTTGTTCAACGCCATCGTCGATGACGATGCCAGCCGCCTGGGCGGACTACGGCAACTGTTGATTGGCGGCGAGGCCTTGTCGGTGCCGCATGTACTCAAGGCATACGCCGCGCTGCCCGACGTGGTCATCATCAATGGCTACGGCCCTACCGAATGCACCACGTTTTCCGCCACGTTTCCGATTCCCCGCGCGTTCGACGCGCAGGCGCGCTCCGTACCGATCGGCAGCCCCATCGCCGACACCAGCTTGCATGTGCTCAATGCGCGGGGCGAGCTGGTACCCGTGGGCGTCGCCGGTGAGCTGTATATCGGTGGCATCGGGCTGGCGCGCGGCTACCTGGAGCGCCCCGAGCTGACTGCGGAGCGCTTCGTGGCCGACCCCTTTGGCGCGCCTGGTGATCGCCTCTATCGCACCGGCGACCTGGTGCGCTGGCTGCCGCAAGGCGTGGTTGAATTCATTGGCCGTGCCGACAACCAGGTCAAGATTCGTGGCTTCCGCATCGAGCTCGGCGAAATCGAAGCCGCCTTGCAACGCACGCCGGGCGTGCGCGCCGGCGCCGTGCTGGCGCGCGAAGACCGGCCAGGCCAGAAGCGCCTCGTCGCGTACTACGTCGCCGATGATGCCGCCGTCAGTGCACGTCACCTGCGCGAACAGCTTTCCCGCAACCTGCCAGAATTCATGGTGCCGGCCATTTACCTGCGGCTGGAGCGCTTCCCGGTCACCCAGAATGGCAAGCTCGATCGCCGCGCCTTGCCGGCGCCGGACGGTAGCCGCCCCGAGCTGGCCGATGCCTATATGCCCCCGACAGGCCCACGGGAACAACAGCTGTGCGAGCTGTTTGCCGAGGTGCTCGGCCTGGATCAGGTCGGACGGCACGACAACTTCTTCGATCTCGGCGGCAACTCGCTGCTCGCGGTGCGCACGCTGGCGCGCATTCATGCCGAGATATCGGATCGGCCCACCGTAGCTGCGTTTTTCGGCGATCCCACGCCCACCGCGCTGGCGGCGCTGATCGAGGGACGCGACAGCCGTTCCGCGCTCGCCTCGCGGATCGCGCGTGGTCGTCGTGCAGACGGCGGCGAGCCCATCGCCATCATCGCCATGGCCGGTCGCTTCCCGGGTGCGGGCGACGTGGAGACGTTCTGGCAAAACCTCTGCGACGGCCGCGAGTCGATCACCTATTTCAGCGCCGACCAGCTCGATCCTGGCGTGCCTGCCGCGGAGCGCAACGATCCCGCCTATGTCGCCGCGCGCGGCGTGATCGACGGTGTGGAGGATTTCGATGCGCCCTTCTTCGGCATGTCGCCGCGCGAAGCCGAGTTGACCGATCCGCAGCAACGGATCTTCCTGGAACTTTGCTGGGAATGCATGGAGCGCGGCGGCTACGTGCCAGATGCGCATGACGGACCGGTCGGCATCTTTGGCGGCATGCACAACGCCACCTACTTCCAACGCCATCTCAGCAGCCGCCCCGACCTGATCGAAAAGCTCGGCGCGTTCCAGGTGATGCTCGGCAACGAAAAGGATTACCTGGCCACCCGCGTCGCGCACAAGCTCAACCTCACCGGCCCGGCGATCAGCATGAACACCGCCTGCTCGACCTCGCTGGTGGCGATTTGCCAGGCCACGGCGGCGCTGCGCGCTGGGCAATGCGATATGGCCCTGGCCGGCGGCTCATCCATCACCTGCCCGCCGCGCAGTGGCTATCTGTCGCAGGAAGGCTCGATGCTGTCGCCCGATGGACACACCCGCACGTTCGACGCGGACGCCAGGGGCACGGTGTTCAGCGACGGCGCCGCCGTATTGCTGCTGAAGCGGCTTGCCGATGCCGAGCGCGACGGCGACGACATCATTGCGCTGATTCGCGGCGTCGCCATCAATAACGATGGCGGCCTCAAGGCCAGCTTCACCGCTCCCAGCAGCGCCGGTCAGGCCGCCGTGATCACCATGGCGCTGGCCGATGCCGGCGTCGACGCCCGCTCGATCTCCTACGTGGAAGCGCATGGCACAGCCACTCCGTTAGGCGACCCCATCGAGATCGAAGGACTTACCGCTGCCTTCCGCCAGAGCACTGACGAACGCGGCTTTTGTGCGATCGGCTCGGTGAAAAGCAATGTAGGACACCTGGTCATGGCCGCTGGCGCAACCGGCGTCATCAAGACGGCGATGTCATTGCGCGACCGGGTCCTGCCACCGACGCTGCATTTTCAGACCACCAATCCCAAGGTCGACTTCGCAGGCTCGCCCTTCGTGGTGAACGACACGCTGCGCGACTGGCCTGCCAGTACGGAACCACTGCGCGCCGGCGTCAGTTCGTTCGGCGTAGGCGGCACCAATGCGCATGTGATCCTGGAGCAGGCGCCGCTCGTAACACCATCAGACGCCGCCGATGGCCCGCAGTTGTTGCTGCTTTCCGCACGCTCCCCGTGTGCGATCGCCAACGCGGCCGACCGGCTGGGCGCATACCTGGCGACGCAAGCCGGCACCAATCTCGCCGATGTCGCCCATACCTTGTTGCACGGACGCAAGGCGTTCCAGCAGCGCCTGCACGTGGTCGCGAATACGCCCGAGGATGCCGTGAGCCGGCTGCAACAAGCCGCTGTTGCGTCACCACGCGCCGCAGCCAGCCAACCCCCTGGCGTGGTCTTCATGTTCCCCGGCCAGGGCTCACAGTACGCCGGCATGGGTCGCGCGCTCTACGGCACCGAGCCTGCGTTTCGCGCGGCCATCGACGAATGTGCGCAGGCCTTGCTCGACGAGCTGTCGTTTGATCTGCGCGAGCGCATGTTTGCCGAGGATGTGGATGCGCTGCGCGAAACCTCGCTGACCCAGCCGGCCACGTTCGCCATCGAATATGCGCTGGCCAGGCTCTGGATGAGCTTCGGGGTTCACCCTGTCGCAATGATCGGCCACAGCGTCGGTGAATTCGTCGCTGCCGTGCTGGGCGGGGTCATGAGCCTCGCCGACGGCGCACGCCTGGTGGCGCGACGTGGGCGCCTGATGCAGGCGCTGCCGCCTGGATCGATGCTGTCCGTGCGCATGGATGCCACGCAGCTGGCCCCGCGCTTGCCCGCAGCCCTGCAGCTGGCTGCCGAGAACGCGCCGAACGCCTGCGTGGTCAGCGGCACCACCGACGAGATCGAGCGCTTCCGCGCCGCGCTGGAAGCCGGCAGCATTGCCTGCCGACTGCTGCAGACTTCGCACGCGTTCCACTCGGCAATGATGGAGCCCGCACTGGAGCCGTTCCGACAGGAAGTGGCCAAGGTCGCGTTGTCGGCACCGGCCATCCCCATCGTCTCCACGCTTACCGGTGACGCACTTGGCGATGACGAGGCCAGGTCGGTCGACTACTGGACGCGGCATCTTCGCGGCACCGTGCGCTTCTCCTCCGCACTGCTGACCCAGCTTGCACAGCCACAGCAGGTGCTGCTCGAAGTCGGGCCGCGTACGGCCTTGACCACGCTGGCGCGGCAGCATCCACAGAGCCGCCCGCATATCGTGCTGCCCTCGCTCGCCGACGCGCACGACAACGAACGCAGCGCGTGGCTCGAGGCCCTGGGCCAGTTGTGGTGCGCCGGCGCCAGCGTCGACGTAGCTGGACTCGATCGTCGCCAGCGCCGCATGCGCGTGCGCCTGCCGACCTATCCGTTCGAGCGCAAACGCCATTGGGTCGACGCGCTGCCTTCCGTCGCAGCCCCAGTCATCGCGCCGGCAGCGGTGACGATCGAACCCGTCGTAGCCAAGGTCGTTCCCTTGTTCACCACGCCATCTGCACTTCCCGCGGAGAGTTTCATGGATGCCAACCTCACCGGCGCGACCGCCGGCTCTGCACGCCATACCCGACTCGTCGCCCAACTCACCGATTTGTTCGAGGACGTGTCGGGTGCCGAGTTGCAGGGTGCCGACCCGACCTCAGGCTTTGTCGAGCTTGGGCTCGATTCGCTGGCCCTCACCCAGGTGGCCCTGCAATTGCAGAAGACCTTCGCGCTCAAGATCACGTTCCGCGAATTGATGGAGTCGTTCTCCACCTTCGAGCGTCTTGCCATGCATATCGATCAGTTGTTGCCGCCGGATACCAGCGCACCGGCCGCGCCCTTGCCTGCGGCAGCTCCTGCCAGCGCGATCAGCGCCGCGAGCCCGATCGCCATCCAGCCCATGGCAGGCGGCAACGTGATGCAGGACGTGATCCAGCAACAGATGCTGATCATGCAGCAGCAACTCGCGCTCCTGGCCGCCGCAGCCACCGGCGCGCCGATGGTGGCGGCCGCCGCCGCGCCCGTGTCGGTGCCGATGCCGGCGGCAGCGGCTGCGCCAGCCATCGCGGCCGAGGCGACGGCCAAGCCGTCCGAGTTACCGGTGCAGGACGAAGACGCTGCGCTCGCGCATACCACGTACGACGTCAAGAAAGCCTTTGGCGCCATTGCGCGCATCCATTCCACCCATACCGAACTGACCGAGCGCCAGCGGGCCCGGCTGGACGCCTTCATGCGCCGTTATATCGACCGCACGCGGGCGTCCAAGGAATACACCCAGCGCCACCGCGACCACCTGGCCGATCCGCGCGTGGTGAACGGCTTCCGCCCGTTGCTCAAGGAAATGATCTACCAGATCGTGGTGAATCGCTCCAAGGGCTCGAAGGTGTGGGACCTCGACGGCAACGAGTACGTCGATGCGCTCAACGGCTTCGGCATGAATCTGTTCGGCTGGCAGCCGGAGTTCGTGATCGACGCCGTGCGCCGCCAACTCGACGCGGGCTACGAGATCGGTCCGCAGCATCCGCTCGCGGGCGAGGTCGCCGAGCAGATCTGCGAGCTCACGGGATTCGATCGCGCGGCGCTGTGCAACACGGGATCCGAAGCAGTGATGGGCACGGTGCGCATCGCCCGTACCGTTACCGGCCGCGACACCCTGGTGATCTTCACCGGCTCCTACCACGGCATCTTCGATGAAGTGATCGTGCGCGGGACCAAGAAGCTGCGCTCGGTGCCTGCCGCGCCCGGCATCCTGCGCAACACCTCGGAAAACGTGCTGGTGCTGGACTACGGCACGCCGGAATCGCTGGCGATCATCCGCGAGCGCGCCTCCAGCATCGCCGCCGTGCTGGTCGAGCCGGTGCAGAGCCGCCGTCCCGACTTCCAGCCGCGCGACTTCCTCAAGGAGCTGCGCGCCATTACCGCCGATGCCGGCGCCTTGCTGATCTTCGACGAAGTGGTCACCGGCTTCCGCGCGCATCCGCGCGGCGCGCAGGCCGTGCTCGGCATCGATGCGGACCTGGCCTCGTACGGCAAGGTGGTCGGCGGCGGCTTCCCGATCGGCGTGATCGCCGGCAAGCGTCGCTATATGGATGCGCTGGACGGTGGCGGCTGGCAGTACGGCGATGCCTCGATTCCCACGGTGGGCGTGACCTATTTTGCCGGCACCTTCGTGCGGCACCCGCTCGCCCTCGCTGCCGCGCACGCCGTGCTCGATCACCTCAAGAGCGCCGGCTCCGCCCTGCAGGAACGGCTCAATGCGCGCACGGCACTGCTGATGGACGAGCTCAATGCGTTCTGCGCCGGCGTCGGTGCGCCGATCAAGCTGGTGCATTTCGCCTCGGTATGGAAGACCAGCTTTACCGAAGACCATCCGTTGCAGGACCTGCTGTTCGCCATGATGCGCAGCCGCGGCATCCATGTGCTGGACAACTTCCCCTGCTTCTTCACCACCGCGCATGCGGAACAGGACTTCGTCGCCATCGCCAAGGCCTTCAAGGAATCCGTGCTGGAGATGCAGGAAGCCGAGTTCCTGCCACGCCGCAAGAACGTCGAGGCCCTGGCCTTCGACGCCAGCCGCCCACCGGTCACCGGCGCGCGCCTGGGCAAAGACCCGGACGGCAACCCGGCCTGGTTCGTGCCCAATCCTGACGCGCCGGGCAAGTACATGAGGGTCAACGCATGAGTCCGAACGACACGACAGCCGCCTCGGTCGCCGTCGACTACGATCCGTTTGCCGGCGCCGCGCTGGCGCGCGTCGCGCCCGCGCTGGAAACACAGCGTGAGATATGGCTCGCCAGCAAGCTGGAGGCCGAGGCCTCACTGGCTTATAACGAGTCCATCTCGCTGCGCCTGCGCGGCACGCTCGATGTGCCGGCCTTGCAGGCGGCCCTGCAGCAGCTGGTCGATCGCCATGAGGCGCTGCGCGCCAGCTTGAGCGCCGAGGGCGACGAGCTCTATATCGCCGCGCAATTGGCCGTCCCCTGTCCCCTGCGCGACGTGTCCGGACTGGCCGCCGGTGAGCGCGAGGCCGAAGTGGCCAAGACCTTGCACCAGGTCGTCACGACGCCATTCGATCTGGAAAACGGCCCCTTGGTGCGGACGGAATTGCTGCAATTGGGCGAGCAGGACCACCTGCTCGTGTTCACGGCGCATCACATCATCTGCGACGGCTGGTCGTTTGGCGTGATCGTGCGCGATCTCGCCGCGCTGTATGCGCAGCAGACCGGCCATGGCGACGGCGCGGGCCCGGTCGACGGCTTTACCGACTTCGCACTGGCCGAAGCGAACCGCGCGAACACCGACGAAGGCCAGGCCGCCGAACACTATTGGTTGAAGCAATTCACCGGCGCGAGTTCCTCGCTCGACCTGCCCACCGACCGACCGCGCCCACGCCGCCGCACGTTTGCCTCCCAACGCGAGGACTACACGCTGGATGCCGCCCTCGTCGCCGACGTCAAGCGCATGGGTGCGCAGCGCGGCGCCAGCCTGTATGCCACCCTGCTCACGGGATTCGGCCTGCTGCTGCAGCGGCTGAGCGGCCAGGACGACGTCGTCATCGGCATTCCCTCGGCGGGACAAGCAGCGGGCGGACACGACGCCCTGGTCGGCCACTGCGTCAACGTACTGCCGCTGCGCGTGGCGATGGATCGCGCCGCGCCCTTCTCCACGGGTCTGGGTCAGGTGCGCGGCGATTTGCTGGACGCCTTCGAGCACCAGCAGTACACGCTAGGCAGCCTGCTTGCGCATCTTGCGCTGCCGCGTGATCCCAGCCGGCTGCCCCTGGTCAGCGTGCTGTTCAATCTCGACCAGGCGCTGGACGAGCGGACGATCTCCTTCCCCGGACTTGAGTTCGAGTTTGCGGGCAATCCGCGGGCGTTCGAGAACTTCGAGCTGTTCGTCAATGCCGTGCAGGTGGCCGGTGGCGTGCGGCTGGAGTGCCAGTACAACAGCGACCTGTTCCGCGGCGAGACCATTCGCGGCTGGCTGGATGCATACGAGACCCTGCTGCGCCATGCGATCGCCGCTCCTGACGCTGCTGCTGGCAGCCTGGGGCTGATCTCCGCCGCGGCGCAGCGCGCCTTGCAATCCCTGCAGCCTGCGCCGACCCCCTACCCTGAGGCGCAGCTTGCGCATCAGTACTTCGAAGCACAGGTGGATCGCGCGCCGGGCCGGGCCGCGGTCAGGCATGGTACGACCGCGCTGAGCTACGCGGAACTGGAGGCACGCGCCAACCGCATCGCCCATGTGCTGCGCCAGCGTGGCGTGGGCCGTGGATCGCTGGTCGGCCTGTCGCTCAAGCGCGGCACCGATATGGTTGCCGCCGTATTGGCCGTGCTCAAGGCCGGTGCCGGCTATGTGCCGCTGGATCCATGCTTCCCCGCCGATCGACTGGGCTTCATGGCGGAAGATGCCGCGCTCGCCGTGCTGGTGGTGAGCGACACGGTGCCCGCCGCTTTCGACTTCCCCAGCTCGCAGGTGCTGTCGCTGGCGGCGGATGCCGCGGAAATCGAAAGTGCGAGTCCGCAACGACCCGAGCGCAATGAGCGGACCGCGATGCCGGATTCCGTCGCCTACCTGATCTTCACCTCCGGCTCCACCGGCCGCCCCAAGGGCGTGCGCGTGCCCCACCGCACCACCTCGAATTTCCTCACCACCATGCAGCGCGTGCCTGGCATCGGCGAGCACGACCATCTCGTCGCCGTCACCACGCTGTCGTTCGACATCGCCTTCATGGAACTCATGTTGCCGTTGAGCGTCGGCGCCGAAATCATAGTGGCCGATCACGATGACGTGCGCGATGGCGCAGCCCTGCGCGGCCTGGTCGAACGCAGCGGCGCCACCATGATGCAGGCCACGCCTGCGGGTTGGCGCATCCTGGTCGAATCGGGCTGGCAGGGTCGCCCGGATTTTCGCGCGGTCTCCGGTGGCGAGCCGCTGCTGCTCGACCTGGCCGAGGCCCTGTTGCAACGCTGCGGCGAAGTGTGGAACGGTTACGGGCCCACCGAGACCACGGTGTATTCCACCTATTGGCGCGTGGAGCAGCCGCGCAACGGGATCTATATCGGTCGTCCCGTCGCCAACACCGTCGTGCATATTCTCGATGAGCTGGGCGCGCTCTGCCCGCTGGGCGTGCCGGGTGAGATCTATATTGGCGGCGCCGGCGTTGCGCTGGGCTATCTGAACCGGCCGGAGCTTACGGCAGAGCGCTTCCTGTCCGATCCGTTCGCGGCTACGCCGGAAGCCCGCATGTACCGCACCGGCGATCGCGGCCGCTGGCTGGCCCAGGGTCAGCTCGAACACCTGGGTCGACTGGATTTCCAGGTCAAGGTGCGTGGCTACCGCATCGAGCTGGGCGAGATCGAGGCCGTGCTCGCCGATGTGCCGGAGGTGGCACGTGCTGTCGTGATGGCGCGTGAAGACCGCCCCGGTGATGTGCGCCTGGTGGCCTATGTGGTGCCACGCCAGGGCGCCACGCTGGACGAGGACGGCTTACGCGCTGCCATGAAGCGACGCCTGCCCGAATACATGCTGCCGCAGCACCTGATGCAGCTGGAGTCGGTACCCCTGTTGCCGAACGGCAAGATCGACCGCAAGGCCTTGCCTGCGCCGCCAGTCCAATCCGTCGCTGCCGGTACCGAACGAGTCGCCCCGCGCAACGACACCGAACAGCGCGTTGCCGCGGCCATGGAAGGCGTGCTGGCCTTGCCGGAACTCGACGTGCGCGACAACTTCTTCGCGCTCGGCGGTCATTCGCTGCTGGCCGCGCAACTTACCGCGCGACTCAATCGCGACTTCGGCATCGCGCTGTCGTTCCGCACCTTGTTCGACGCGCCGACCATCGAGAGCCTGGCGGCCGCCATCGACAGCCAGCTCGCCAGTGGTGTCGCCGCTACCGTGGCGCCCATCCAGCGTCGTCCCGCGCAGGAGCGCGCGCCGCTGTCCCTGATGCAAAAGCGCCTGTGGGCGCTGGAAGAACTGCAACCCGGACGCGTCACCTACAACGCGCCCTCGGCCCACCGTTTGCGCGGGCATCTGGATGAAGCAGCGTTCGAGCAGGCGCTGCAGGAACTCACGCGTCGCCAGCCGATCATGCGCACGGCCTTTCGCCACACTGGCGACGACGTCGAGCAGGTCGTCGAAGACAGCGTCGATACCCGCCTGTTCCCCGCCGAGGACCTCTCAGCGCTGCCGGCAGACGAACGTGATCGCGTGCTGATGCAGCGGCTGCAGGCGCTGACCGACACGCCATTCGAACTCACCCGGGCGCCCTTGTTCAGCGCGCGCATGTTCCGCCTGGCCGATGACGACCATGTGTTCTTCTTCATGCCGCACCACATCATCTGGGACGGCTGGTCGTTCGACATCCTGTATGCGGAACTCTCGCAGCTATACCGTGCATTCGCGCAAGGATCGCCGTCTCCACTTGCGCCGCTGCCGGTAAGTTACGGCGATTTTGCCGCCTGGCATGCGCAATGGCTGGAAACCGAGCCGTTCCAGTCGCAGTTGGCCTACTGGCGCGAGCGCCTGACCAAGGTGGAGGAAACCCGCGCCCTGCCGACCGACCACGCCCGGCGCCCAGGCATGTCCGGCGTCGGCCGCACCGAGTGGATACGCGTGCCGAGGGACGCCACCGACACCATGCACGGCGTCGCCCGCCAGGCCGATGCCACGCTCAACATGACCCTGCTGGCCTTGTACTACGTACTGCTGAGCGGCATGACCGGGGAACAGCATCTGGTCATCGGCACGCCGGTGCGCGGTCGCAACCAGACCGAAGTCGAGTCGGTGATGGGCTATTTCAACAACCTGCTGCCGCTGCATGTGACCGTGGATCCGACGCTGTCGTTCCTCGACTTCGTGCGCCAGGTACGCAGCATCGCCATTGAAAGCTTCGGCTACCCGGATGTGCCGCTGGAATACCTGCAGCGCGAACTGCGCAGCGGCCACGGCAATGGCGCCGTGCTTTACCAGGCGCTGTTCTCGTTCCAGGACGCGCGCCAGCGCATCGTGGACTGGGGCGGCCTCAGCCATGAGCAGATCCTGCTGTTCCAGAGCGGCGCGACCGAGGACCTCGGCCTCTGGTTCCTGGAAAACAACAAGGGCATGCTCGGTGGCGTCACCTACAACGCCGACATCCTGCAAGGCGATACGGCGCGCCTGCTGCGCGACCGCTATCTCGCCCTGATGGCCCAGGTCAGCGAAGACCCCACGCAATCCATCGAGGCACTGAACGCCATCAGCACCGCCGGACTGGAGCAGGTACGGCAGTGGAACGCCGCGCCGACGCCGGCGTCTGCAGCGGGCAGCGTGGTCGCGCTGTTTGAAGCCCATGCGGAGCGCACACCGGAACAGACCGCCGTGCACGCCGGTAGCTGGGGCACGCCGTATGCGGAACTCGAACAACGCGCGAATCGCATCGCCAGCTGCCTTCGTCAACGCGGCATCGGCGTGGGTATCGCTGTAGGCCTCTGCGTGGAACCCGGCCTTAACCGGCTCGCCAGCATGCTGGGCATTCTCAAGGCCGGCGGCAGTTGCGTGCTGCTTGATCCGAGCGATCCCGTCGCCAGGCTGCATGACATCATCATCGACGCGGAAATCGACCTGCTGGTAGGCGAGGCTTCACTCGAGGCCAGCCTGGGCTGGCCGCGCATGAAGGCACTCTGGCTCGACGCCGATACCAGCGAGATCATCGCCGCATCGAGCGCACGCAAGGAAGCAGCCGGCGCATCCCCGGACGCGGTGGCATTCGCCCTGTATGGGCGTGGATCGACCGGGCAACCGCTGGGCACGGCCATCACCCACCGTGCGCTGGCGTGTATGTTGAGCGGGCTCAAGGACACGCTGGGCATCGCGGCTGGCGATCGCGTACTGGGCACGGCGCCTTCGGTCACCGGCTTGTCGTTCGTCGAGAGCCTGCTGGCGTTTTGCAGCGGCGCGACCTTCATCCTGGGCAATCCGCATGACACGATCGATGGCGCGGCGCTCGCCGACCTGGTGCAGGACAGCGACGCCAATGTGATGTTTGCCACGCCGACCACCTGGCAGTCGCTGCTGGCTGCCGGCTGGCCTGGCAACCGACTGCTCAAGGCCGTGTGTTTTGGCGACCTCCCGAGCCCGGAACTGGTCACCACCCTGCTCGCGCAGTGTGCCGGGCTGTGGAATATCTTCGGCACCGACGATGGCGCCGTGGTGGCGAGCGCCGGTGCGGTCGAGCGCGCCAGCGACAGCGTCCATAACGGGCGTCCCCTGGCCGGCGCCCAGCTGTGGATCCTCGACCGTCAACAGCGTCCATGTGCGGTGGGCGCCATCGGCGACATCGTGCTGGCCGGTGATCTGCTCAGCCAGCCGTTCGGCTGCCGCACCAAGGCCGCGAACCGAGGCCTGCTGTCCATCGCGCAGGCAACCTCGCCGCTCGTGCCCACGGGCTGCCGTGGGCGCTGGCTGGCCAACGGCCAGCTGCAGGCGATGGGGCGTCTCGATCGCCGCCTCCTGGTCGGCGGATGCGACGTGGAGCCGGCGGCGATCGAAGCCCGCTTGTTGGCCTATCCTGGTGTGGCGCAGACCATCGCCGTGACCCGGACGGATGCTTCCGGCAACCCGCAGATCGATGCTTATGTCGCCGCTGCGGCGGGCGTCGAACTCGATCGGGACCGCCTGCGCATCGCGCTCGCCAACACGCTGCCTGGCTACGCCATGCCGCGAAATCTGCTCATCCTCGAGGCCATGCCACAGACGGCCCGCGGTGAAGTCGATGTATCCGCACTGCCCCTGCCGGACCATCGTTCCGACGATCTCGCGGCGCTCGCCATCCAGCCGAAGACGCCCGACGAACAGCGGCTCGCCACCTTGTGGTGCGAGTTGCTGCATCTCACCCAGGTGCACACCAGCGACAACTTCTTCGACATCGGCGGACATTCGCTGCTGGCGGTGGAAATGGCCGCCCGGGTGCAACGCGAGACTGGCGTGCGACTGAACCTGCTGGATATTGCCAACGGCAGCTTGGGCACGCTGGCAGCCGAGCTGGGCAACGCACCGGTTCAACCGGAAAAGCCGGCACCACTAGGCCAGCGCCTGCGTAACCTGTTCGGGCGACGCTGATATGAACGCTTCGGTTCGGGGGAGACCGATATGAGCTCGCTGGCTTACGCCGCGTTTCTCGCTTCCAGTTGGCTGCTGGCCTATGTCTTCGTAGGCTATCCCGTGGGAATCCTGCTGCTCGCTCGGCTAAGCCCACGGCGGGTGGACAAGCAGCCGCTGACGCCGTCGGTCAGCGTGATCATGGTGGTGCAAAACGGCGCGGCCTACATCCAGTCGAAACTCGCCAACCTCGACACGCTCAACTATCCGCAGGACCGGCTGGAGATCATCGTGGTCTGCGACGGCTGCCGCGACGGGACCGCCGCCTTGGCGCGCCAGTCTGGTGATCCGCGCGTTCGCGTGATCGACTATGTACCCCGGCGCGGCAAGGCCGTCTGCCTCAACAGTGCCGTTGCCCGCGCGCGTGGCGACGTGTTGATGCTGACCGAGGTACGCCAGAAACTCGCGCCCATCGCCTTGCGCGAACTCGTCGCCAACCTCGCCGACCCGATGGTCGGCGTGGTCGGCGGAGAGTTGCTGCCGGCGAATAACGAGACTGCGTTCGCCGAAGGCGTCGACGCCTATTGGCGCTACGAAAAAAAGATCCGGCTCGCCGAAAGCCGGTCGGGTTCGACCATCGGTGTCAGCAACGCGCTTTACGTCATTCGGCGCGAGCTCTACGAGCCCTTGCCGCCGGCCACGATGCTCGACGACCTGCTGGTGCCGATGCGCGTGATTGCGCGCGGGCGGCGCGTGATTTTCGAACCCCGGGCGCTGGCCTGGGACCGACTGGTGCAACACCCGGAAGAAGACCGCGAGCGCCGCATCCACAATTTCGTCGGCCATTGCCAGCTCATTCGCCTCGCCCCATGGCTGCTGTCGCCGCAGGACAATCCGGTCTGGCTGCGTTTTGTCAGCCATAAGCTGTTGCGCCTGGCGACGCCGTGGCTGTTGCTGACCGTCGCCGTGATGTCGGCCTTGCTGGTTCGACGCCACCCGGCTTGCGCCGTCACGCTGGCGTTGCTGCTTGCAGGTGCCTGCCTGGTGGCAGCCGGTCGCTTGCAGCCCACCTTGACGCGCTGGCTGCCGGTGCGCCTGGCCGTGACGTTCTTCTATCTGAATCTGTTTTCCGCGCAGGCGCTGGTGGCCTTCGCCCGCAATCGGGGATCGCTGCCATGGTGATACAGACGGAGGACCGCGGCCTGGCTGTCGGCCTGCGTGGGCAACTGGGCGAGCTGTGCTACAGCAGCGGTCTGCTGCATTCGCTGCAGCGGGTCCGCTCATGGCTGCAAAAGGACCTGCGCATCCTCGCCTACCACCGCATCATGCCGCTGCCCGACCCCGCGACGTACGAGTTCGACCTCGAACTGATCAGCGCGCCGCCGGATCGCTTCCGCGAGCAAATGCTGTTGCTGAAGCAGCGCTATAACCCGATGCGACTGAGTGATGTCGCCGCCGCGCTGAACGATGGCAAGTCGCTGCCGGCCGATACGGTCGTGGTGACCTTCGACGATGGCTACGACGACAACTACCGCATCGCGTTTCCGATCCTGCGCGAGCTCGGCGTACCCGCCACGTTCTTCGTATCCACCGGGCACATCGACAGCGGCCGACCCTACGCCTACGACTGGCTGGTGCACATGATCCTGGTCACCGCCGCGCAGCAGCTGGTGCTGCCGGAGCTGGGCCTGGACATGGCACTGCCGCCTGATCGCCAGGGGCGTCGTGCCCTCGCTACCGAGGTGCTGTGCCGGATGAAGGAACTGGGTGCGCTCGAGCAGGCCGCCATGATCCAGCGGCTCGAGCAGGAGTGGCGGATACCCTCGGACACGGCCCCACCCGATTGTCGCCCCATGTCCTGGGAGCAGATTCGCGAAATGCACGCGGCCGGTTTCGAGATCGGCTCGCATGGCGTCCACCACTGGATGTTGTCCAAGCTCCCGCAGGCGGCGCTCGAAGGCGAAGTGCTCGATTCCAAGGCGGCCCTGGAACGCGAGCTCGGCACGATGCCGCTGCTGATGTCCTATCCGGTGGGAAGCATGCGTGCGTTTGACGAGCGTGTGATCGACATTACCCGCGACGCCGGTTTCCAGTTGGCGTGCAGCTATATGAGCGGGACCAATCCCCAGCCCGCTTCGAATCGCTACGCGCTCAATCGCCTGGCCATCGAACGCAACATGGGCAAGGGCTGGTTCGCCTCCATGCTCACCATGCCCCATCTGATGAGCTACCCCACGCCCACCTACCAGAGCGGGAGCGGCGAGGAGCGGACATGTTCCCACTGATCCTGCTCTACGTGGTCCTGACCATCGTCAGGCCGCAGGACTATATGCCGGCGCTGGTTGGCGTGCCGGTGTTGTCGGTGGTGCTGGTGCTGGCCTTTGCCAGCTGGCTGGCTTCCAGCGCCAAGACCTTTGCCGCACCCCAGTTCGTGATACTGCCGATCTTTCTGGTCGTGCTGATGATATCGACGGCGGTCAACGGCTGGTTCGGCGGTGCGCTCGACCAGCTACAGAAATTCGGTCCCGTGGTGATCGCCTTCTTCGTGTTCGCGGCCGCCTGCACGCAGCCCCGCCGTCTGTTGATCTCCATGGCCGTGATCGTGCTGTGCTCGGCCGTGCTGGCCGTCCACGGCATCCAGCAGGCCAGGACCGGCATCGGTTGGACCGGCACGCCGATCGGCGAGGATGGTCGCATCCAGTACGTGGGCATCTTCAACGATCCCAACGATCTCGGCTTGCTGTTTGCCGCGGCGTTGCCCATGTCGGTTCTGCTCAGCCGCCACGGTGGCTTTCTCGGACGCCTGTTCTGGCTCGGCTGCAGCGCCTTGCTGTTGTATGGGGTCTACCTGACCAATTCGCGCGGCGCGCTGCTCGCCGTGCTGATGGTGGCCGGCGTGTATCTCTGGCGGCGCCGCGGTGCGGTGATCGCCGGCACGCTCGCCGCGGCAGGCCTGGCGGGCATGAAGCTGCTGTCGTCGCGCATGCAGGAACTCGATGCCGGCGAGGAGTCCGCCAGTGGCCGCGTGGATGCCTGGTATACCGGCATGCACCTGTTCACCTCGCATCCGATCTTTGGCGTAGGCGCGGGCAACTTCACCGAATACAACGACCTGACCGCGCACAATTCCTTTGTCCTGGTGCTGGCCGAGACCGGCTTCGTCGGCTACGCCCTGTGGCTGGCCTTCGTCTGCTACAGCTTCTGGATGATGTTGACCCTGCTGCGCTACGCCCCTGCCGAGGCTGGCGATCCCATCCAGCCCGTCCAGCTACGGCGTGAACGGGCCATCGCGCTGACCCTGCTGCTGTCGCTGTGCGGCTTGTTCACCGCCGCCTTCTTTCTCAGCCGCAGCTATACGGTGGTGATGTACCTGATCATCGCTATGGTCACCGGTCACTACGTGGGTGCTCGCCAGCGCCTGCCCGACCTGCGTGGTTTCACCCTGGGCAAGGAATGGTGGCGATGGGTGCCGGCGGCCATGGGCAGCATCGTGGGCCTGTTCGTACTGGTCGCCGTCCTGCTGAAGACCTCCGGATGAACGCCATGCGCGCAAACCCGCCCGATCGAGCAGGCGCGACCGTCCCTGTCGCCAATGTCCCAGGGAGCCCCACGCGATGAGCGGCTGGTACGAGCAAGCGTTCCGCCACGTGCTCTATCCGGCTTACGAGTCCGGACTGCGTCGGCGCGGCACCCTGGCCTGGCTCGCCGCCTACGAACACGACCAATGGCTGGCGCCGGAGCGGGTGGCCGCGCTGCAGTTCGAACGGCTCAAGCGCCTGCTCGAACACTGCCATCGCGAGGTGCCTTATTACCGCAGCCGCTGGCGGGCACTTGGCGTCACCCCGGGGGACATCAAGAACCTGGACGACTACGCGCGCCTGCCGCCACTCACCAAGGCCGATATTCGCGAACATGCCGACGAGCTGGTGGCGGAAAGCTGGCGCGGGCGCCTGCTCTACAAGGCCACCGGCGGCTCCACCGGCGAGCCGCTGCGCTTCGGCTATACGCGCGAAAGCAACGAACGCCGCGTGGCGGTGATGTGGCGCGGCTACGCCTGGGCCGGCTCACGCATGGGCAAGCGCACCCTGTACCTGTGGGGCGGCGCGGTCGGTGAACCCAGTCGCGCCCACCAGCTCAAGGACCGCCTCTACAACGCGGCGTTCGCGCGGCGCATGCTCAACAGTTTCCATATGACGGAAGCGAACATGGCCTCGTACGCCGACGCCATCGACCGCTACCGACCCGAGATCATCGTGGGCTATGTAGGCCCGCTGATGCGCATGGCGCAGTGGCTGCTGGAAACCGGGCGAACCCCATATCGGGCCCAGGCTGTGATCGGCGGTGCCGAGGCGCTGCACGAGTTTCAGCGCCAGACCATCGAGCAGGCGTTTGGCTGCCCGGTATTCAACACCTATGGCTGTCGCGAATTCATGCTGATCGCCGCCGAATGCGAACAGCGCCAAGGCCTGCATGTCAACGCCGACCATTTGCTGCTGGAGCTGGTCGATACCGATGGCACTCCGTCCGCATCCGATCACGGGCAGGTGGCCATCACCGATCTGTTCAACTATGGCATGCCCTTCATACGCTATCTCAATGGCGACATGGCGACCGCTAGCGCCGAACGCTGCGCCTGCGGACGCGGACTGCCGCTGCTCGCCCGCATCGATGGACGCGTGCTCGACGCGATCCGTACCGCGGACGGCCGCTATCTCCCCGGCGAATTCTTTCCCCATATGTTGAAGGATGTACCGGGCATCGCGCGCTTCCAGCTGGTGCAACGACAGCTCGAACGACTTGACCTATCCATCGTGCGCGACGCGGCATTCAACGAGGAATCGTTGGCCATGATCCGCCATGAGGTCCGCAAGGTGCTTGGCGACAGCATCGAGCTCGACTGCCACTTCGTCGACGATATCCCCTTGACCCATACCGGCAAGACGCGCGTGACGGTATCGGAACTGCCGCCATGAGCATGGTTCACGTGATCGCCAGGCCTGGGCTCGGAGACGTTCGAGCAGGCACCACACGGGGGAGCGCCGTGATGAGTGGATGGTATGAAGCAGCCTTTCGCCGAGTGCTATATCCCGCCTACGAGAGCGGCCTGATGCGCCGTCGCACGTTGACCTGGCTGGCCGAATACGAACGTACGCAATGGCTCTCGCCGCAACAGATCGCCGAGCTGCAATGGACACGACTCAAGCTGTTGCTGGAGCACTGTTATCGCGACGTGCCGTTCTATCAACGCCAGTGGCGCGAGCTCGGCATCACGCCGGACGATATCCGCTGCCTGGAAGACTATGCGCGCCTGCCTTTGTTGACCAAGGCCGACATTCGCAGGCATGCGGATGAGCTGAAGGCCACGTCGTGCCGCGACCAGATGTTGTACAAGAGCACCAGCGGTTCGACCGGCGAACCCTTGCAGTTCGGCTTTACACGCGAGAGCAATGAACGCCGCCAGGCCGTGATGTGGCGCGGCTACGGCTGGGCCAACGCGCTCCCGGGCCGGCGCAGCCTGATGCTGTGGGGCACCGGCATCGGCTCGACCAGCGCGGGGCGACGCTGGAAGGACCGCCTTTATCACGCGGCCTTTGGTCGCCGCATCGTAAACATCTTCCACATGACGGAAGCGAACATCGGTGAGTACGCCGACCTGGTCGACAGCTATCGTCCGGAGATCCTGCTCGGCTATTTCGGCCCCCTGCTCCGGCTTGCGCAATGGCTGCTGGCTACCGGGCGACGCGTGCACCGGCCGCAGGCGTTCATCGTCTGTGGCGAGGCGATGCACGAGTTCCAGCGCCGGATCATCGAGGAGGCTTTTGGTTGCCCCGCCTTCAATACCTACGGCTGTCGCGAGTTCATGCTCATCGCCGCGGAATGCGAGCAGCGCAAGGGCATGCACGTGAATGCCGATCATCTGCTGGTCGAGCGTTTGCCACCAAGCGGCCCCCACCAGCACGCGCATACCGGCGAGGCGGTGGTCACCGATCTGTTCAATTACGGCATGCCCTTCATCCGCTACGCCACCGGCGACCTGATCACGTCGTCTTCCGAGGCATGCGTGTGCGGTCGTGGCCTGCCCCTGATCAGCCGCGTCGAAGGGCGCATGCTGGATGCGATCCGCACGACCGATGGTCGCATCCTCCCCGGCATGTTCTTCCCGTTCCTGCTCAAGGAAGTACCCGGCGTCAACCAGTATCAGGTAGTGCAGCGCCAACTCGACCGGCTGGATCTCTCACTGGTCCGCGGCGCGGCGTTCACCGACGACTCCCTGGCCATGATCCGCCGTGAGATCCACAAGGTCCTCGGCGACAACATCGAGGTGCACTGCCACTTCGTCGACGACATACCGCCGACGCGTAGTGGCAAGACGCGGCTCACCATTTCGGAGCTGCCGCCGTGAACATTACCCACGTGGTCGAGAACCTCAATCGCGGCGGCCTGGAACGCATGGTGCTGGAGCTGGTGAAAATCCAGCATCGGCAAGGACATCACTGCCAGGTGGTGTGCCTGTTCGAAGCCGGGTCGCAGGCGCATGAACTGGACACCCTGGGCATCCCGGTCACCAGCTGCCACAAACGGCAAGGACTGGACCTGCGTGCGCTGGCGCGGGCGCGACGGGTGATCCGCCGCCACGGTACCGAGGTGCTGCACACGCATAACGCGGTGGCGCACTACCAGGCCGTGCTCGCCTGTTGTGGGCTGGGTGTCCGCCGTGTCGTCAACACACGGCACGGCATGAGCATCAACCAGCGCACGGGGCGCCGCGAATGGCTTTATCGGCGTTCGCTCGCGCACACGGACACCGTCGTCACCGTGTGCGAAGCCGCCCGTCGCGACGCCGTGGCGCGCGGCATCGTGCCCGGGCTCAAGGCTACAGTGGTACCCAACGGCATTCCGGTCGACACGTTTGCGCAGGCCTCGGTCGATATGCGCGAGCGCCTGCTGCAGGCGCTGGAGCTGCCGCCGCACAGCCGACTGATCGGCAATGTGGGCCGCCTCAACTGGGCCAAGGACCAGGTCGGCCTGATCCAGGCCTTCCGCCGCATCCACGCACTGCGTCCGGACACGGACCTGGTGTTGATCGGCGACGGCGAGCTGCGTGCACAGCTCGAGCAATGCGCCCGCGAGGAAGGCGTGCAGCAACGCGTGCATTTCCTCGGCGACCGCAACGACGTGCATGAATTGCTGCAGGGACTGGACCTGTTCGTGCTCTCCTCGCGCAGCGAAGGCTATTCGATGGCCTTGCTCGAGGCCTGTGCGGTGGCGCTGCCGATCGTGGCCACCGACGTGGGCGGCAACGGTGAAATCGTGCATGACGGACGCACCGGGCGCCTGGTACCCGCAGGCAATCCGCGGGCCCTTGCCGACGCCATGCTCGCCTTACTGCAAGAGCCGCAGCAGGCCACCGCCTGCGGCCGTGCGGCACGGGCATGGGTGGAACAGAACGGCTCGCTGGAAGCCATGGCCGGGCGCTACGCGCGGCTATATCAGGAGACAAGGGACTGAGCCATGCGACTGCGCGTACTGATCCTCACCAACCTGTTTCCCACACCCTGGGACCCGCTCCGCGGCACGTTCAACCGCCAGCAGTTCGAGCGCCTTGGGCAATACCACGATGTCGACGTGCTGACGGCCGTGGATTTTCGCGAGCGCCTGGGCGGCAGGAAGGGCGAGGTGAAGGTCAGCGGCCTTCGCACCGACCACTTCACGTTCGTCTATCCACCACGCATTGGGCGTACGTTGCACGCCATGTGCTGGCTGCTGTCGCTGCTGGTCCAGCGCGGCCGCCAGTTGCGCCTGGCCAACTACGATTGCCTGCTGGTGAGCTGGGCCTATCCGGATGCCGTCGCCGTCGGTTGGCTGGCGCGACGCCTGGGTATTCCCTATGTGGTCAAGGTGCATGGCAGCGATCTCAATGTGCAGGCCGAACATGCCTTGCGCCGCCCACAAATACGTTCTGCGCTTCACCATGCCAACGCGGTGATCGCGGTGAGCGAGGCGCTGGCCACCAAGGCCGTGGCGCTGGATGCCGATGCGGCGCGTGTGCACGTGCTCTACAACGGGGTCGATCCGGGCCTGTTCGCTCCCGGTTCGCGCAGTCAGGCGCGCGAGCGGCTCGACCTGTCGCCGGACGCGCCACTGGTGCTGTACGTAGGCAACCTGAAGCTGGCGAAGGGTTGCCTCGATCTGCTTGAGGCGTTCCCGGCCTTGCTGGCCGAGCACCCGCGTGCGCAGCTGGTCTACGTGGGTGCCGGACCTTGCCAGACCAGCTTGCTCGAACGCGCCAGCGCCCTGGGCTGTGCCGACCGTGTCTTCCTGGCCGGCCCCGTCCCGCATGGTGCGCTGCCTGACTGGTTCCGCGCTGCCGACCTGCTGTGCCTGCCCAGCCACAACGAAGGCGTGCCGAACGTGGTGCTGGAGGCGATGTCCTGCGGCACACCGGTTGTCGCCACGCGAGTGGGCGGCATCCCGGAGGTGCTGCCAAGCCAGGCTGGCCTGCTCGTACCAGCTCACAATCGCGACGCCTTGTCTCAAGCCTTGATCGATGCCGCGGGCACGCGCTGGGAGCGCGATGCCATCGTCAGGCAGGCCGCCGCTTTTCGCTGGGACGACAACGTGAGCCGGCTGGCCGGCATCTTGCGCGACGTCGTCGCCGCCTCTCCTTCGCCATTGAGGGCCACCGCATGAACCTCAAACCAAAGCGACAGGAACTGCTCCGCCTATTGCCGGATGCCCTGGTGCAAACGCACGGGTCAAGCCATGGCGGCGCCCGCTACCTGAGTTTCGACGATGGCCCGGAGCCGGACTACACGCCGTACTTGCTCGACCTCCTCGCCGAGCATCGCGTCCATGCCAGCTTCTTCCTGATCGGCAAGAAGATCGAGCGGTACCCCGACCTGGTGGAACGCATGGTGGCCGAGGGTCACATGATCGGTAACCATTCCTATAGCCACCGGATGTTCAAGACCTTGTCGCTGCTCGACCAGCTCGAGGAGTTCCAGCGCACGGACGAACTGCTGCGAAGCTTCGACGCCCGCCCGCGCCATCGCGTACGCACGCCGCAAGGCTACCTGGACACGCGCCTATTGCTCCATTGCGCCCGCCACGGACGCAGCATCGTCTATTGGTCCTACGACAGCCTGGACTACCAGAAGCCGCCCCACGATGCCTTCGTCGCCAGACTGCGCGACCAGCCTCCCCTGCCCGGCGACATCGTGCTGATGCACGATGACAGCCATCGGGCGGTCGAAGCGCTGCGCGTCCTGCTGCCGGAGTGGCTGGCCGAAGGCCACACGTTCCACGCCTTGTCGGGGGACGCTGCATGAGGATCCTCTACCACCATCGCACGCGCGGACGCCACGTCGAAGGCGTGCATATACGCGGCATCGTGCATGCCTTGCGCGGCATGGGGCACGAGGTCAACGTGCTGTCGTTCCCTGGCGCCGATCCCGAGCGGGAGCATGAGACAAGCCCCCAACAACCCAAGCCTTCGCGCGGAACGCTCGCTCGCCTGGTGACACGCATGCCTGGGGTGCTGTTCGAGTTCCTGGAACTTGCCTACAACCTGGTCACCCTGGTGCGCATGCGCAGCGCATTCCGCCGGCTGCGACCCGAGCTGATCTACGAACGTTATTCGTTGTTCCTGTTTGCCACCGTGTGGATGGCGCGTCGTCGTGGCATCCCCCTGGTGCTGGAAATCAACGACTCGGCCCTGGTCCAGCGTGTACGACCGCTTTACCTGAAGACCTTGGCGCGGCGTATCGAGGGCTGGTGCCTGCGCAACTGCACCGGCCTGGTGTTCATCTCCAACTACTTCCGCGAGCAGGCGCAACAGGCGTATGGCGAACTGGCGCCGTCGGTGGTCTCACCCAACGCCGCCGACCTGTCCCGCTTCGACCCCAGCCGCTTTGACCGCACGCGACTTCGCGCCGACCGCGGCTTGCGCGATCGCATCGTCTGCGGCCACGTTGGGGCGTTTGCCCAATGGCATGGCGTGCAGTACTTCGTCGAGAACATCGCCGCCCGCCTGAACGAGGCGCCGGACCTCGCCCTGGTGTTGGTGGGCGACGGCCTGATGCTGCCGACCATCCGCGAAATGATTGCCGCCAGGGGACTGTCCGACCGCGTGCTCACGCCGGGTCGCGTGCCGCATGAAGATATCGCCAGCTGGATTGCGTGCATGGACTACGCCGTGTTGCCCGATTCCAATCACTACGGCTCGCCCATGAAGCTGTTCGAGCTGATGGCGATGGGCGTGGCCGTGGTGGCGCCGGATTACGACCCCGTCACCGAAGTCATCAGCGACGGCCGCACCGGCTGGCTGTTTCCGCGCGGCGAGACCGAGCGTTGCGTCGAGCGCGTGCTCGAACTCACGGCCCACACCGACGAATGCCATCGCGTGGGCGCCGCCGCGCGGGACTACATCGTCCGCGAACGCCAGTGGCGCAACAACGCCGAGCAATTGCTGACCCTGCTGCCGAGCGGAGGCGTGCCGGCATGATCGCCATCCTGTTCCTGCTGCTCATCCTGCTGTTGGCAACCGCGGTGCTGGTCAAAGGCGTTCGCGCCCGCCACATGCAGATCTGGCTCGGCAGCTATCTGCGTCGTCGCCCACCTGCTCCGGCCAGCGGCCCCGTGCACGTGATGTTCTGCTTCGTCGATCATTTCGAACCTGCCTGGGGAAAGGTCGATCTGGAGACCCAGCGCGCACGTGTCGATCGCTGGTGCAAGGATTACCGCGTCCTCGCCTCCGCCCACCGGGATGCGGACGGGCGGCCACCGCAGCACTCCTTCTTTTATCCCGAAGAAGAGTACCTGGAGGAGCATCTCGACAAGATCGCCGCGCTATGCGCGGAAGGCTATGGAGAAATCGAGATCCATCTCCATCACGACAACGACAACGAAGACAACTTCCGCACCACCATCACGCGCTTCAACGAACTTCTGCATGAGCGCCATGGCGCGCTGCCACGTGACCCGCGCACCGGTGAACTGCGCTTCGGCTTTATCCACGGCAATTGGTGCCTGGACAACTCGCGTCCGGATGGTCGCTGGTGCGGCCTCAACAATGAGCTGATCCTGCTGCGCGAGCTAGGCTGCTATGCGGACTTCACCTTGCCGTCGGCTCCCAGCGATACGCAGACGCGCACCATCAATGCGATCTATTACGCCACGGACGATCCACGGCGCCCCAAGTCCCATGATGTGGGCGTTGCGGTAAAGGCTGGTGGAAAACCCACGGGTGACCTGATGATCGTGCAGGGTCCGTTGGGCCTGAACTGGCATCGACGCCGTTTTGGCCTGGTGCCGCGCATCGAGAACGCCGACATCCGACGCTCCTGCCCACCCGATGCCGAGCGCATCGATGCCTGGATTCGCACTGCCATCCAGGTCGAGGGCCAGCCGAACTGGATCTTCGTCAAGATCCATACCCACGGTACCCAGGAACGCGACATGGATACCTTGCTTGGCGAGCCGGCTCACGCCATGTACGAGCACCTGGAGCGGCATTACAACGATGGCAATCACCACGTACTGCATTACGTGACGGCACGCGAGCTGTACAACATCGTCAAAGCCGCGGAGGCCGGCCATAGCGGCAACCCATCGCGCTATCGCGACTACGAACTGCCACCTCCGCCAGGGCTGGCCAACGCCCCCTGGCGGCGAAATACGCAAGATCGACACGGCATCAAGGCCGCGGCCGGCTGGGCCGACCTGGAGGGATGATCATGCATTGGCGTGCCAAGGGTATGTTGCAAAAGGTGCTCGGCCACGTGCCGGGCGGCGAAGAGGCGCATTACGTGCTGCAGCGGCGCTTCGGCGGCTTGCGCGACTTCGGGCGCGAGTTCGACGTGAAGATGGATGACTGGCGCTTGATGGCAGGCCATCTGAGCGAAGCAGGCAGGCCCATCGTCGGAGCGCGACTATTCGAGATCGGCAGTGGCTGGTACCCCACGTTTCCCTTCGCCTGCTATCTCGGTGGTGCGCGCAGCGTGGTGACGGTCGACCTCAATCGCCACCTCAAGCCGGAGCTGGCGCGGGCCTGCGCGATCCATCTCGGCCGCTATACCGCCTTGATCGCGACGGCCTGCGGCATTGCCGAGGACGAGGTGCGCCAACGGCAGCAGCAACTGGTTCAGCGCCTGGACCAAGGCGTCGACATCCACGCCGCCACCGACGGCGTCGTTACTTACGATGCACCCAGCGATGCGGCCCAGACCAGGCTCGAACCGCGACAGATCGACTGTGTGTTCTCCAATAGCGTGCTGGAGCACGTGCTTCCCGACGCCGTCGACGGCATCTTTCGCGAAGCCATGCGCATCCTCGCCCCCGGCGGCATCATGTTCCACTCGGTCAACTGTGGCGATCACTACGCTTATATCGACCATGAGATCAATCAGCTCAACTACCTGCAATATTCCGATGCCGAATGGCGGCGCTGGGACAACGCGTTTCTCTACCAGAACCGCCTGCGCGCCTTCGAGTTCATCGATCGCGCCAAGGCCGCCGGCTTCGATATCACCATGAGCACCGAGATTGCGCGAGAGAATCGCCTGAAAGAACTCGCCGCGCTGCACGTGCACCCGCAGTTCGCGCATATTCCACCCGAGCGGCTCTGCGTCACCTCGATCGACTTCATCGCCCGCAAGCACGATGCGGAAATGGCCGGATGACACCGGACCTGGTCAGCGTGATCATGCCCGCGTACAACGCGGAGCGCACGCTGCGCGCCTCCGTGCTGTCGGTGCGCGAACAGACTTATCCCGCGCTGGAGCTGATCATTGTCGACGATGGTTCACGCGACGGCACCACCGGCCTGATCTGTGAGCTGGCGCGCGCCGACCATCGCCTGCGCGTGCTTTACCAGCCTTCCAACAACGGCGTGGCCGCCGCGCGCAATGCCGGGATCGAGGCCGCCCAGGGCAGCTATATTGCGTTCCTGGACAGCGATGATCGCTGGCACCCCCACAAGCTCGAACTGCAGATCGGCCATATGCGCGGCACCGGCTCGCTGGTGAGCTATACCGCTTACGATCGCGTCGCCGAGGATGGCCATGTGCTGTCGCACGTGCGTCCACCCTCAGTGGTGACCCATGACGACATGCTGCGCAGCAACCATATCGGCAATCTCACCGGCGTCTACCACCGCAGCCTCGGTGACGCGCACTTTCTCGCCGTGGGACATGAGGACTATGTGTTCTGGCTCGACCTGGTACGGCGGGCCGGCGGCGCCAGTTGCGTACCTTATGCCGACGCGTTGGCTTGGTATCTGGTCCATGGCGGTTCGCTGTCGTCGGACAAGCTGCGTGCTGCGCGATGGCAGTGGCATATCTACCGGGATATCGAACGCCTGGGCTGGCTGGCGGCATCACACTACATGTGCCATTACGCCTGGCAGGCGGTACGCAAGCGCCGCTGAGTGCTCCTGCTCTCGCTCCTTCTCCCCTATGGGGAGAAGGCTGGGATGAGGGGTGGGTGCTCGCGGCAGCGCGACAACTGCGCGTGGTGGCCAGCTTGCCGCTTACGCAGCGGGCGTTTCGATCGCCTGCCGGCGCTCGAGTCACTTTTCTTTGCTGGCCCAAAGAAAAGTAAGGCGGTCTCTAACATCAAGTGCAACACCCCCTTCGAGGTGATGCATGGGTCAGAACTACAGTCATCTGAGCGCCGAAGAGCGAGGCGCGAT
>NZ_JAPDPF010000026.1 GCF_026283925.1 Dyella halodurans | reverse complement strand
GCAGCGGGCGTTTCGACTGCCTGCCGGCAGCCGAGTCACTTTTCTTTGCTGGCCCAAAGAAAAGTAACCCAAAGAAATGGCCTCTAGAGCTGGTAGCACTCCGTTGGATAGAAGCGTTGGAAGGTCTGGGCGAGCAAATGGCGGGCGGCCCAAGGCCGCTACACAGCGGCTACACCGCAACGCGCCATAGCGGAGAGGACTTAAGGCAGGTCCGGCCGCCGGTCGAAACGCTTGCGGCGTCTAGTTGCTCTGATAAGCACGACACCACCCACGCTTTAAGCCCTCTTCGCCTCGGCGCGTTGCGGAATAGCCGCTGTGTAGCGGCCTTGGGCTGCCACCTATCCGGCTGGCCTCGCTCGTGAGGCTCGCATCCCACGCAATGCTATGAGCTCTTCAGGCCATTTTCTTTGGGTTAGGCGGTGTCAATCTAGAAGTGCATCATCGATGGCTTGGGCGAGGTCATCACGCCCCAGCGCACGCATGATCATCTCCGCAGGGCAGTGGTAGTCGAGCGTGGC
>NZ_JAPDPF010000025.1 GCF_026283925.1 Dyella halodurans | reverse complement strand
CTGGTCGAGATGGAAGTGCGCGAGCTGCTGTCGAAGTACGACTTCCCGGGCGACGACACCCCGATCATCCACGGTTCGGCGCTGAAGGCGCTGGAAGGTGATCAGAGCGAAATCGGCGTGCCGGCGATCATCAAGCTGGTGGACGCGCTGGACAGCTACATCCCGGAGCCGGTGCGTGCGATCGACAAGCCGTTCCTGATGCCGGTGGAAGACGTGTTCTCGATCTCGGGCCGCGGCACCGTGGTGACCGGTCGTATCGAGCGCGGCGTGATCAAGGTCGGTGACGAAATCGAAGTGGTCGGCATCCGTCCGACCCAGAAGACCACCGTCACGGGCGTGGAAATGTTCCGCAAGCTGCTGGACCAGGGCCAGGCAGGCGACAACGCCGGTCTGCTGCTGCGCGGTCTGAAGCGCGACGACGTGGAGCGTGGCCAGGTGCTGGCCAAGCCGGGCACGATCACCCCGCACACCGACTTCGAGGCTGAGGTCTATGTGCTGTCGAAGGACGAGGGTGGCCGTCATACGCCGTTCTTCAAGGG
>NZ_JAPDPF010000024.1 GCF_026283925.1 Dyella halodurans | reverse complement strand
CGGAGGCCGGGTCACTTTCTCTTGCGTGCCCAAGAGAAAGTAACCAAAGAGAAGGGCACCCCGCTTGGCGCTTGCCGAGCTGAAGCTCGGCAAGTCCGTGAGGGTCGGCCGGGCTTTTCGACAGGGCATTCTGCCCTGACGAAAAGGGATCGGCATCCATGCCGATCCCCCTGTCGGGCCTGATCGTCCGCCCCTCACCGCCGCACAGGGGCCCCACAGTCAAAAGCCCAAGGCTCGAGCAGCGCGGGGCGCTGCTCATCGCGGGCGCTGCGCGCCAAAGATGCCAAGCGTGATTTCACAAGAACGACTTGGCAAGTCATGCTTGGCTTTTACTTCGCTTTGGTTCTTGTTTTGGCTTTGGCTTTGTCTTGGCTTTGGCTCTGGCTTTGGCTTTGGCTTTGGGGGTTGCTCTTCCGCTCTCCGGGTCCCCTATGGCGCGGCGGGTGGGTGGAGGAAAAGCCCGCAGGGTGGCTCGCAGGGATGCGAGCCAGTTTGTCGTCAGGGCAGGAGGCCCTGTCGACAAACCTCCGTAACCCACCC
>NZ_JAPDPF010000022.1 GCF_026283925.1 Dyella halodurans | reverse complement strand
AAGCAATGAGATGGACTCCTCCCCGCCTTCGGCATCGAGTGCCAGACTGGAGCTGCGATACACCAGTCAACGGCGAAGAGGAGTCCACCCATGAAGCTTAAGCGCATTGGGGTCGATCTGGCCAAGAACGTGTTTCAGGTCCACGGTGTGGATCACCGTGAGAAGGCGGTGTGGCGCAAGCGGTTGCCGCGAGATCGGTGGCTGCAGGCGGTGACCGAGGTGGCAGAGCCCGGATGTGAGATCGGCATGGAGGCCTGTGGCGGTGCCCATCACTGGGCTCGGCAACTGCAGGCGCGCGGCTTTCGCGTGAAGCTGATGGCGCCCCAGTATGTGAAGCCGTACATACCGCGCAACAAGAACGATGCCAGGGATGCGCAAGGCATCTGCGAAGCGATGAGTCGACCGAGCATGACCTTCGTGCCGATCAAGACGGTAGAGCAACAGGATATGCAGGCCGTGCACCGCATTCGCACTGGACTGGTGGAGCAACGGACGGCCAAAGGCAATCAGATCCGTGGCCTGGTGGCCGAGTACGGCCTGGTGGCGCCGAAGGAGCTGTCATCCCTGCGCTGCGCGATTCCGCGCTGGCTGGAGGATCCAGACAACGGCTTGAGTGTGCGCTTCCGCCACTTGCTCGACGGCTTGTGGCGCGACTTGGTGCTGCTGGATGAGCGTGTGGCCGAGCTCGAGCGGGAGATCACCATCATGGCCAAAACCGACGCGGCGGCGGTTCGCCTGCAGCAGCTGCGTGGGGTGGGGCCGATGATCGCCACGGCATTGGTGGCGGCGATGGGCGATGCCCGGCAATACACCAACGGTCGGCAACTGGCCGCCTCACTGGGCCTGACGCCAGCGCAACACAGCTCGGGCGGCAAGGAAAAGCTACTCGGTATTAGCAAGCGCGGTAACGCGTATGTGCGCGCGCTGCTGGTGCATGGCGCCCGCGCGATGCTGCGCACGGCAGCCAGCAAGGACGATGCCTTAAGCCGATGGGTGACCCGCCTGGCGGAGCGATCCCATCCGAACGTGGCCTGCGTGGCGCTGGCCAACAAGACGGCGCGCATGGCCTGGGCCATGCTGCGTCATGGCACTGACTATCAACCGGCTTTGGCGGCCGCCTGAGAGAACCGTCCGAACAGCCCTTCCTTACGATTGCGAAGCACCCTGCACGATGACGAACCGGTCGGACCGGCGTTGGCAAAACCCTGAAAGGTCCACGTGCCACGAGCACGACAAAGCGATTGGGAGCCGGCGCGCGACTAGCTCATCAAGGCCCAGCATCCCCCGGAGTGAGGGTGGCGGAGGCCGGATATACGTTTGCAGTCGACACGGACGCCAGAGCTGCGGGATGCTTGCAACAGGGGAGGAGTCCATATACGGACC
>NZ_JAPDPF010000021.1 GCF_026283925.1 Dyella halodurans | reverse complement strand
GCTTCCGACCCACAGCAATGAGATGGACTCCTCTCCGTCTTCGGCATCGAGTGCCAGACTGGAAGCGATAGAACCAGTCGTTGGCGAAGAGGAGTCCACTCATGAAGCTTACGCGCATTGGAGTTGACGTGGCCAAGCAGGTCTTTCAGGTCCACGGGGTCGATCGATACGAACAACCGGTATGGCGTCGCCGCTTGTCGCGCGAGCGCTGGATCAAGGCCGTGCAGGGGGTGGCTGAGCCAGGCTGCGAGATCGGCATGGAGGCGTGCGGCGGAGCCCACCATTGGGCGCGGCAATTGCAGGCGCTTGGTTATCGCGTGAAGCTGATCGCGCCGCAGTTCGTGAAGCCGTATGTAAAGAGCAACAAGAATGACGCCAAGGATGCCGAAGCGATCTGCGAGGCGATGAGTCGTCCGAGCATGCGCTTTGTTGGCGTCAAAAGTGTTGCGCAACAGGATCTTCAGGCGATGCATCGCGTGCGGGCCAGCCTGGTGGAACAGCGCACCGCCAAGGGCAATCAGATCCGTGGCTTGGCTGCGGAGTATGGCCTGGTGGCACCGAGGGAAATGGCCTCGTTGCGTCGCGCGATCCCGTGCTGGCTGGAAGATGCCGATAACGGACTGACCGCGTGCTTCCGCGTTTTACTCGATGGACTGTGGCGCGATCTGAGAACGCTGGACGGTCGCATCACCGAATTGGATGGCCAGATCAACGAGGCGGCCAAGACCGATCCCGATGCGCGTCGGTTACAACAGTTGCGCGGCATCGGTCCCGTAGTTGCCACGGCTTTGGTGGCGTGTGTGGGTGATGCCACGCAGTTTGCCAATGGCCGTCAGATGGCTGCGTCGCTTGGGCTGACGCCACGGCAACACAGCTCGGGCGGCAAGGATCGTTTGCTTGGCATCAGCAAGCGTGGCGACGCCTATGTGCGGTCGCTTCTGGTGCACGGTGCGCGAGCCATGCTTCGAACAGCACCGCGCCATGACGACGCCCTGAGCCGCTGGGTCATCCGTCTATCGTCGCGATCTCACCCGAATGTGGCCTGCGTGGCAATGGCCAACAAGACGGCGCGCATGGCCTGGGCCATGCTGCGTCACGGTACGAACTACCAACCGGCGCTGGCGGCCGCCTAACCAGACTATCCGAGGAAATCTCTCCACGATTGCGAAGCCCCCGAAGTGATGACGAACCGGTCGGACCGGCGTTGGAAAAACCCTGAAATGTCCGTGTGCTGCAAGCACGCCACAGCGATTGGGAGCCGACGCGCGACTAGCTCATCGTGGCCCGGCACCGCCCTGCGGTGCAGCATCTAGAGGCCGGATATACGTGTGCAGTCGACACGGACGCCAGAGCTAGGGGATGCTTGGCAAAGGAGAGGAGTCCATATACGGAC
>NZ_JAPDPF010000020.1 GCF_026283925.1 Dyella halodurans | reverse complement strand
GGATGAAGCCCCTGGCGGTGACCTACTCTTGCATGGGCAATGCCACACTACCATCGGCGCAGCTGCGTTTCACTTCCGAGTTCGGGATGGGATCGGGTGGGACCACAGCGCTATAGCCGCCAGGGAAAAGGTGCGGACAGCGCTGGGTAAGCGCCAGTCCGGCGTAAGGTGTAAACGAGTGACAAGCGTCTGGTGAAATTCGGATCAGATGTATCGCGAGGAATTAACTCTAGCGAAGCGTCTTGGGGTTATATGGTCAAGCCGCACGGCTCATTAGTACGCGTAAGCTCAATGCATTGCTGCACTTCCACACCGCGCCTATCAACCACCTAGTCTTGATGGTGCCTTAAGGAGACTCGAAGTCTCGGGAGATCTCATCTTGGGGCGTGCTTCCCGCTTAGATGCTTTCAGCGGTTATCACTTCCGTTCGTAGCTACCGGGCAATGCCATGGGCATGACAACCCGAACACCAGCGGAACGTCCACTCCGGTCCTCTCGTACTAGGAGCAGCCCCCCTCAAATCTCCAACGCCCACGACAGATAGGGACCGAACTGTCTCACGACGTTCTGAACCCAGCTCGCGTACCACTTTAAATGGCGAACAGCCATACCCTTGGGACCGGCTACAGCCCCAGGATGTGATGAGCCGACATCGAGGTGCCAAACACCGCCGTCGATATGAACTCTTGGGCGGTATCAGCCTGTTATCCCCGGAGTACCTTTTATCCGTTGAGCGATGGCCCTTCCATACAGAACCACCGGATCACTAAGACCTACTTTCGTACCTGCTTGATCCGTCGATCTCGCAGTCAAGCACGCTTATGCCTTTGCACACAGTGCGCGATGTCCGACCGCGCTGAGCGTACCTTCGTGCTCCTCCGTTACTCTTTGGGAGGAGACCGCCCCAGTCAAACTACCCACCACACACGGTCCCTGATCCGGATTACGGACCTAGGTTAGAACGTCAAGCACTTCAGGGTGGTATTTCAAGGATGGCTCCACCGAAACTAGCGTCTCGGTTTCATAGCCTCCCACCTATCCTACACAGAAGAACTCAACGTTCAGTGTGAAGCTGTAGTAAAGGTTCACGGGGTCTTTCCGTCTTGCCGCGGGAACGCTGCATCTTCACAGCGATTTCAATTTCACTGAGTCTCGGGTGGAGACAGCGCCGCTGTCGTTACGCCATTCGTGCAGGTCGGAACTTACCCGACAAGGAATTTCGCTACCTTAGGACCGTTATAGTTACGGCCGCCGTTTACTGGGGCTTCGATCAAGAGCTTCGCCTTGCGGCTGACCCCATCAATTAACCTTCCAGCACCGGGCAGGCGTCACACCCTATACGTCCACTTTCGTGTTTGCAGAGTGCTGTGTTTTTGATAAACAGTCGCAGCGGCCAGGTTACTGCGACCCTTCTCAGCTCAGCTACGCATGTAGCCACCAAAAAGGGCGCACCTTCTCCCGAAGTTACGGTGCCATTTTGCCTAGTTCCTTCACCCGAGTTCTCTCAAGCGCCTTGGGATTCTCACCCTGCCTACCAGTGTCGGTTTACGGTACGGTTTCTCTGTAGCTGAAGCTTAGTGGCTTTTCCTGGAAGCGTGGTATCAGTCACTTCGCCCAAAAGGGCTCGTCTCGGTGCTCGGCATAAAGAAGCGCGGATTTGCCTACGCTTCATGCCTACCGCCTTTCCCCGGGACAACCAACGCCCGGTAGACCTAACCTTCTCCGTCCCCACATCGCACTACAGACAAGTGCTGGAATATTAACCAGCTTCCCATCGACTACGCATTTCTGCCTCGCCTTAGGGGCCGACTCACCCTGCGCCGATGAACGTTGCGCGAGGAAACCTTGGGCTTTCGGCGTGGGGGCTTTTCACCCCCATTATCGTTACTCATGTCAGCATTCGCACTTCCGATACCTCCAGCAAGCTTCTCAACTCACCTTCACAGGCTTACGGAACGCTCCTCTACCGCGCACACAAAGTGTGCACCCCGAGCTTCGGTGTATCGCTTAGCCCCGTTAAATCTTCCGCGCAGACCGACTCGACCAGTGAGCTATTACGCTTTCTTTAAAGGGTGGCTGCTTCTAAGCCAACCTCCTGGCTGTCTATGCCTTTCCACATCGTTTTCCACTTAGCGATAACTTGGGGACCTTAGCTGCGGGTCTGGGTTGTTTCCCTTTTCACGACGGACGTTAGCACCCGCCGTGTGTCTCCCGTACATTCTGTCCTGGTATTCGGAGTTTGCCATGGTTTACTAAGCCGCGATGGCCCGCTAGCCATAACAGTGCTCTACCCCCAGGAAGATTCATACGAGGCGCTACCTAAATAGCTTTCGAGGAGAACCAGCTATCTCCGAGTTTGTTTAGCCTTTCACTCCTATCCACAGCTCATCCCCATCTATTGCAACAGATGTGGGTTCGGTCCTCCAGTGCGTGTTACCGCACCTTCAACCTGGCCATGGATAGATCACTCGGTTTCGGGTCTACTGCCAGAGACTATGCGCCCTATTCAGACTCGGTTTCCCTTCGCCTCCCCTATACGGTTAAGCTTGCCACTGACAGTAAGTCGCTGACCCATTATACAAAAGGTACGCAGTCACCCTTGCGGGCTTCCACTGCTTGTACGTATACGGTTTCAGGGTCTATTTCACTCCCCTCTCCGGGGTTCTTTTCGCCTTTCCCTCACGGTACTTGTTCGCTATCGGTCAGTCAGGAGTATTTAGCCTTGGAGGATGGTCCCCCCATGTTCAGACAGGGTTTCTCGTGCCCCGCCTTACTCAATTTCATCGCTAATGCCCTTTCGCCTACGGGGCTATCACCCGCTATGGCCGGCCTTTCCAAACCGTTCGGCTAAAACACTAACGACTTTTGGGCTAGTCCGCGTTCGCTCGTCGCTACTGACGGAATCTCGGTTGATTTCTTTTCCTCCGGGTACTTAGATATTTCAGTTCCCCGGGTTCGCTCTGCATGGCTATGTATTCACCATGCAGTACTCCTTGCGGAGTGGGTTTCCCCATTCGGACATTGCCGGATCAAAGCTTGTTGCCAGCTCCCCGACACTTTTCGCAGGCTGCCACGTCCTTCATCGCCTCTGACTGCCAAGGCATCCACCGTATACGCTTGGTCGCTTGACCATATAACCCCAAGTCGCCTCGGGGCCGGATAACACACCACCTTACGAGGGTGATGCCCATCCATGCCAAACAACGCATTCGCTTAATTGCCTCTTCGACACATCTCGATTCGGTTTCGAACCAAGACGCTTGTCACTCGTTTACAGTTTTTCAAAGAACACAAGAACGGCCACAATGCCGCCTCGTTTCTAAATCTTTATGTGTGCGCTGCCTTCATTTCACGTCGTGTCACCAAATGGTGGAGCCAGTCAGGATCGAACTGACGACCCCCTGCTTGCAAAGCAGGTGCTCTCCCAGCTGAGCTATGGCCCCAAGTGATTTGGTGGTGGGTCTGGGAGGACTCGAACCACCGGCCTCACCCTTATCAGGGGTGCGCTCTAACCACCTGAGCTACAGACCCGGGAACATTTCAGTATCAACAAAAAATCGCCTGACGACGTCACCGTCGTAGCGTGGTTGTTGAAACCATATCGCGTGAAATAAAGCAGGTGTCTTGTGTGGACGTCTTGCAGCAGCGAAAGCTGCCTTTCTCGAAAGGAGGTGATCCAGCCGCACCTTCCGATACGGCTACCTTGTTACGACTTCACCCCAGTCATGAACCACTCCGTGGTCGTCGTCCCCCTTGCGGTTAGACTAACGGCTTCTGGAGCAACTCACTCCCATGGTGTGACGGGCGGTGTGTACAAGGCCCGGGAACGTATTCACCGCGGCATAGCTGATCCGCGATTACTAGCGATTCCGACTTCACGAAGTCGAGTTGCAGACTTCGATCCGGACTGGGATCGGCTTTCTGGGATTGGCTCCACCTCGCGGTATTGCAACCCTCTGTACCGACCATTGTAGTACGTGTGTAGCCCTGGCCGTAAGGGCCATGATGACTTGACGTCATCCCCACCTTCCTCCGGTTTGTCACCGGCAGTCTCCTTAGAGTTCCCACCATTACGTGCTGGCAACTAAGGACAAGGGTTGCGCTCGTTGCGGGACTTAACCCAACATCTCACGACACGAGCTGACGACAGCCATGCAGCACCTGTGTTCTGATTCCCGAAGGCACTCCCGCATCTCT
>NZ_JAPDPF010000001.1 GCF_026283925.1 Dyella halodurans | reverse complement strand
CTCGCATCCCACGTAATGCTATGAGCTCTTGAGGCCATTTTCTTTGGGTTACTTTTCTTTTGGGCCAGCAAAAGAAAAGTGACCCGGACCGCGGCAGCGGTTCGGAACGCCCGCTGCGTAAGCGGCACCCTTGCAGCCACGCTCAGTTGTCGCGCTACCGCGAGCACCCGCCCCTCATCCCAACCTTCTCCCCGGAGGGGAGAAGGAGCAGAGCTCGCCAGTTGCACCCGACATGGGCTTCCTTCGGTCATGATCAGCAGGCGGGCGACAACGCTCGGCAATCGCACCATCGCGAGCACCCGCCCCCCAGGGGGAGTAAGGCGCAGCCCCAAGCCCGGGGCGTAATAATCGCGCGCATCGTTCATACTTGCGGGATGACCTTTAACGTACTCCTGCAATACATCCTTCCCCATCGCGCCCTGTCGCGCGTGGTCTACTGGGCCACGCGCTGGACGTTCAAGCCGTGGAAGAACTTCCTGATCAGCACCGTTGTGCGCAATTACCAGGTCAATATGGCCGAGGCGGCGCAGCCGGATGCACTGGCCTACCAGCACTTCAATGCGTTCTTTACGCGCAAGCTGCGGCCCGATGCGCGTCGCGCCGACACCAGCCCGACCGCCCTGCTCTCGCCTGCCGACGGCAAGATCAGCCAGCTGGGCAAGATCGTCGACGGCCGTATCTTCCAGGCCAAGGGCCAGGAGTACACCGCCGCGGAGCTGCTGGGCGACGAGGCCAGCGCCGCGCCATATCGCAACGGTCGCTTCGCCACCATCTACCTGTCGCCGCGCGACTACCACCGCGTGCACATGCCGCTGGCGGGCACGCTGAAGGAAACCGTGCACGTGCCCGGCCGCATCTTCAGCGTGGCGCCGTTTGCGGTAGAAGCGATCCCGCGCCTGTTCGCGCGCAACGAGCGACTGGTGTGCCACTTCGAGGGCGAGCATGGCCCGTTCGTGGTGGTGATGGTCGGCGCCATCCTGGTGTCCAGCGTGGCCACCGTGTGGGACGGCCTGGTGATCCCGCCCTATGCCTCCTCGATCCGTCGCAAGTCCTTCAGCGGCCAGAACATTACGCTGGAGCGCTTCGCCGAAATGGCCCGCTTCAACATGGGCTCCACGGTGATCTTGCTGTTCCCGGAAGGCATGGCTGAACTCGACGGGCTCGCGCCGCAAGAGGCGGTGAAGGTAGGCCAGCGACTGGGTGTGAAGCTCCAGGGCTGAGCGATCGTCGCGTCAAAATATTGACGCGACGCTGACGCACCGCGTCGTTTTGTGACCTTTTTGGCGCAATGTCACAGGGAGCACGACTAAGATCTCGCCTCGACAGCGCCATGTGCGCGCCACCCGTGGTCAGACCGAGGACAGCCCGTGCGCATCGTGACCCGACTTATTGCGATGAACCGCGGCCGGCAGCTGGGCCGGCAATTTCGCGAGATTGAGCACAGCATCAACGAACTCCCCAAGCGCAGCCGCTCCCGTCTCGGCACGATGGCGCTGCGTGAAATCGGGCAGGCGGCGCGCAGCGACTTCCCGCACCTCTACGGGACGCCCCCGGAAGAACGCTACCTGCCCTGGGGCCAGGGCACCGATATCGGCTTTGCGCGTGCCCGCTCCGACAATCCGGAAGTGGCCATGCGCGGCATCGCCCTGTGGCTCGCTGCGGCCTATCACGAGACCAAGGACACGCCCTACCCCAACCTGCAGCCGCATCATCGCCAGCTGATGCGTGTGTTGCGTGAGTTGAAGGAAGACCATCGCGCAGACACCGTCGAGAAGTGGATGCAGGCGCCCGCCGCCGCCTGATCCGGAAGGACCCGTGGAACGAAAAACGCCGCCCTCCGGGGCGGCGTTTTTCTTGCTGCGAACAGCATCACCACGCTGGCCGAAACCTGCTCATCGACACGTCGGCAGCTTCAAGGTCTGCCCCGGCTTGAGCTGGTGATGCTTGAGGTCGTTGATGTCGGTCACTTCCTCGATCGAGGAGCAACCCAGCTTGTTCACGATGCTGGTCAGCGTATCGCCCCGCCTGACCACGTAGCCGCGCGTCCGGGTCGTGCTCGACGATCGCGTCACCGGCGGCGGCGGTGTCGGCGTGGACGGCACGACGGGGATTACGGCCGTATGCAGGTCATTGGCCAGGATCGGCCAGGGGCCATCGGTGCAGCGCGCCGCGAACGGCCTCTCCAAGACCCTGGGTATCACGACGCGCGTACCGGCAGGTTGCGCCACCTGCGGATCCAGGCGTGGGTTGAGGTTGCGCAAGGTGCGGAACCAGCCGTCGCTCATGCCGCCGGCCGAGCCCAGGCAAACCGTCATCTCGGTCAGCGACATCGACCGTTGCAGCGTGACGCTGCCAGGAACGCCGTCCACGTGCGGAAAGCGCAAGTTGTAGCTTTCCGGATGCAGGAACAGCCACGCCGCGGCGAGCACGGCTGGCACGTAGTCGCGCGTCTCCTGCGAAAGCTGGTTGTAGACGCGCGGGTCGTACAGGCTGACCGAGGTGTCGTCACCAACCAGCCGCTTCATGCGGCCTTCGCCGCCGTTGTACGCAGCAATCGTCAGCTCAAGATTGTTGTTGAACACCCCGAGCTGCTCATTGAGGTAGTCGGCATTGGCACGGGCTGCTTCGGCAGGATCGAAGCGAGTGTCGAAGCCGTCTTCCATGCCCAGCCCAAAGCGCATGCCGGTCGCATACATGAACTGCAACGGCCCCGCCGCGCCGGAGCGCGATACGGCGTGCACCTTGCCACCGGATTCCTTGGCCAGAATGCCGAACAGCAGCGCCTCCGGCAGATCCGCCCGCTCGTAGGGCGGCCACATCTGGTGGCGCAGGAACTGGTAGTTGACGTAGGCATCCATCAAGTTGGGACGCCATTGGGTCAGCCACATTTCCAGCGCTGCCTTCACCGGGCCGTTCATCGCGATCAACTGGGACAGCGGCTGTCCACGCAGCAAGGTGACGCTGCGTTGCGCCTCGGGCAGGCTGGCCGCGCCCGTCCTGCCGGCAACGGTTCCCTCCGGCGCTTCGTCATTCGCACCATCCATGTCGTCGCCGACGGAGAAATTGCCATCCTTCAAACGCAACAAGCGATCGAACGCCGAGAAGAAACGCTGCGGATCGCAGCCAGGCGTCTTGCCGCAATGCGCGGCGGCGGTCTTCAGCTGATCGAGCGATGCATCCAGCGTCTGCTGGGCGGCGGCCGCATTGCCCTGTCGCGCCTGCGCCAGCGCGGTTTCATAACCCTTGCTGGCCTGGTCGAGCTGCGCATAGAGCTGATTGGCTTGCGGCGTGGGGCCTTTGCCGGTTGAGGCACATGCACCAAGCAGCAAGACGGCGCCGGCCAGGGGAGCCAGACGTAGGGTAAAGGGGAAGGCACGGGGAAACATGGACGACTTCACTGTCGGATCGAAGGGCCGACATTACTGCGCACGGGGTCAATGACTCAACTCGCACACGCTGCTGCCGCGACCGTCGTGGCCGCGACGAAATCGTGAAGGCCGCCAAGCCGCGCTGTCCACTTGGCTACAATCACCGCGCAACCACCGGACGGAACGCCATGCATGACACCTTGATCGGCCGCCACGATGGCGCCAGCCCCTGTCTGGTGCCGGTCGCGCCGGGCCCTGTCTTCGCTGGCGAGTGTTGAGCGACTGCCATCCATGACCCACGTCGCCACCGTCTCGCCTGACACGCCTTTTCTCGAACGATTCATCGCGGGCTTCGGCTATCCACTGCGCGGCGCGGGCCTGGCCACCTGCACCGCCCTGGCCATCGCGCACTACGCGGTGATCCTGCCGGCGTTTGTCGGCTTATTTGCCACCTTTGCCTTGTGGACCGCCACCTGGCGCTATGCGGCCACCTGCATGCTGCACACCGCCAACGGCTATGCGGATCCGCCGAATATCGGTGTCGAGGAGAATCCCGCCGCGGGACGTGGTCTCACGGGCGTGCACCTGTTTGCCGTGGCGCTATGCGTGCTGAGCGGCATGTTCTATCCGCCTGCGGTATGGCCGCTGATGATCCTGTTCGCCATCACCTTGCCCGCCATCGACATGTCGCTGGCTTTCGACGGCAGCGTTGAATTGGCGCTGAGCCCGGTGACCTGGTGGGAGGTGATGCGCCGATTCGGCACGGCCTATCTGATACCGGTGGGGCTGAATCTGGCGACCGGCGCCTTGATCCTGGGCGCATCGGCCGCCACCAGCTTCCTGCCGCGACTGTTGTCGCTGCCGCTGTTTGCATTCGCCTATACCTATCTGATCATCCTCAACCTGCACCTGATGGGCGCAATGATCCACCAGCGCCACGAACGCTTCGGCCTGACACCGGAAGCGGAAGTATTGGCCGCGGAAAACGGCCAGGACGAGGACGCGCAATTGCTGCATGAGGTCCAGGCCATCGCATGCAGCGACCGTCGCACCGCGCTAGGCCTGCTCGCCGCGCGCCTGCAGCATCGCGGCGCACCACCGTCGCTGCATCAGGCCTACCGCGACCTGCTGCGCCAGGAAGGCCTGCATGATGCCTTGCTGGTGCACGGCCAGATCTGGATCGCCGCCCTGATGGCGAATGGCGAATCACGCCGCGCGCTGGGCCTCGTGCAGGAATGCACGGAGCTGGACAGTCACTTCGTGCCGGATGATCCCACCACCGCGGGACCACTGGCCGAGCTTGCCGCGCGCTCCGGCATGAGCCGACTCGCGGTGCGGCTGTGCCGCGGTTTTCTCGCGCAGTGGCCCCGCTCGCCCGAGGCCCCGCACTATGGCTTGCTGGCGGCGCGCCTGTTGGCCACGATGCCGGAGCGGCAGGCCGAAGCCGCCGTGTTGCTTGGTAAACTGGTGGCTGCCTGGCCCGATCATCCCTTGCGCGGCGAGTTTGACGCGCTGTCGCAACAACTGCACGAGCACACCAAATCCGCATGAGCCGCTGGCGTCCACCCTCGCCCACCTCGACCGCCATCATCACGCGCGAAGGCTTCGAAAGACTCAAGGCCGAGCTCGATCACCTCTGGCATACGCTGCGCCCGGAGGTGGTGAAGGCATTGGCCGCTGCCGCCGCCGAAGGCGACCGCTCGGAGAATGCGGAATACACCTACCGCAAGAAGCAACTCGGCGAGATCGATCGGCGCGTGCGCTACCTGAGCAAGCGCATTCCTTCGCTCAAGGTCGCCGAGGGCGCGCCGGCCGATCGCGAGGTGGTGTTCTTCGGCGCCAGCATCGAACTGGAAAACGTCTCTTCCGGCGACAGCCTGCGCTATCGCATCGTGGGCCCGGACGAAACCGACGCCAAACTCGGCTGGATCAGCATCGATTCGCCACTCGCGCGCGCCGCGCTGAAAAAGCGGCTCGACGACGAATTCGAAGCGGAACTGCCCGGCGGGCCGACCCGCTTCGTCATCGTCGCGGTGGACTACTGAGCCTGGCCATCGGCCGGGTGGTCAGCACCGCCCTGCATCAAGGCGGAGATTTCGGCCTGGTGCGCATCAATGAAGCGGATGTTGGCGGGATTGACCCAGACCTGGTTGAGGTTGTTCGCCAGCGCAGGATCATTGCGCGCCTGCACCGCGAGGATGGCGTTGGTCAGCGCGATGTTCGCAAGCATGAACTCGCGCGGCGTAAAACCGTTCTTCTTCACCAGCGCCGGAATGCGCTGGTCGCCCGCCATCGCCTGCGCGGCAAGATCGTCCAGGCTGTGCACCTTGCTTGGATCGGGTGCTGCCTGGGGTCGAATGCCTTCGGCGCGAGCCTCCTTGGTCGCGGCGACCAGGCGGCTGAAGATGTCCTCGTTCAACGTGTAGTTCTTGATTTGCTGCTTGTCGGCATCGGGCAGGCCCGAGGGCGCCATCTGGGCGTGCGCCACCGAGGCAAGGCCGAGTACGAGCGCCAGCAAACCCAGGCGACCCACGCGCAATACACGATAAAGAGCGGACATCGATATCTCCATCAGATTGAAATCGGCCTGCCGCACGCAAACGTACGACAGCCTCGTTACAGCGGGCGGACGACACCCGGGCACGGGCCAGCGAGTACGCTATCAGTGCTGCATCAACGCGCGCACCGCGCGCTGGTAGTCCGCATCGATCTGGCTCAAGCGCGCTTCCCGCGCCTGCTCGTTGACCCATTGCCCGTGCTGGGCCTGTTCCCGTATCAGTAGGAACTCCATATCGACAAAAGGTTGCAGCACCCGGTTGTCGGCTGGGGCGAAACCGATCAAATCCGGGATACGGCTGAGGTTGCCCCGTTCCCGCTCGCCAACGACGCCGGGAGAATGCCCGTAGCCGTGCAGGAACGACGTCAGCTCGTTGCGCAAGGCCGCGGGCATCGATTCCCGCACGACCAGCACTTCCGGAGGAAGCGGGGCCGATTGCCAGATGACCCTCAGCTGCGACGCCTCGCCGGGGAAATCCTGCCGGAACAAGTAGAGGTCGGGGCCATCATTGGCCACCACATCGACTTCGCCATTGACCAGGGCCAAGGCATTGTTCTGCTGGTTGCCCACGCGCACGCCGGCAAAGAAGGTGTCCGAGTTGAGGCCTCGCGTGGCGAATACCTCGGCCTCGGGCGCGATATAGCCCCCCACGGAAAGCATCTCGCTGCGCGCGTAACGCCAATGTCCCGGCTTGGCGAACATATCCTCCAGCTGGTGGATGGGACCATCCGCGCGCACCATCAGCATGGCGACATTGCCCTTGCCGTCATTGCCGCGCACGAACTGGGCGATCACGCTCATGTGCTGGTGTTCGACGGCCTCCGTGGCCAGGCGCCCCGACAGAATTGCGGCGTCCACGCGCTGGTCCTTGATGGCGCCGAACAGTCCGGCATAGCTGCTGACCGACACGATATGGACCGGGCGCCCGAGCTTCTTTTCGAGGTCCTTCAGCAGTGGCTGCCACTGGTCGCGCGATTCGGCCGCACTGCCGACCGGCAGGATGCCGAAACGGAAGGTGTCGGGCGCCTTGGTCGCGGCCGCCGGTTCGGCATGCAGCGGCAAGCCGAGCGCCAGCAGACCTACCAGAAAACCGCCCCGGCACGAGCTACGCCATCCTTTCCCCAAGCGCACCCGACAAGCCATGTCCATTGCCTGCTCCCGCGCGGTTCGCCGCTATTGGCGTTGTAGCGCGTTCGCCGCGCCACCGCAATTTTATAATTTCGCAAGTTTTTGCGCTAAAGAGAGCCTGGCTGCGGGTATTCGCGTCCTGCACGGCGTGGCTGGTAGCAGGCCGTACTCAGGTGAAAAGCCTCGTTGCCATTGTCCGGATGCCAGCCCGGAAGGCCTGACAGCGGCAAGGGTCGTAATTCCAACGGGTCGCGCAGCAACTGCCCCGCGGCGATCGCGTCGGCACAAACCGCAGCTGCGTCACCACCGTCGGCGCCCGCGAGGAAGACCAGGGCCTTGCCCACCAGCAGTTTATCCGGGGTCAGCGCATGCTCCAGCAGGGCGTGGCCAAAAACCTCGACTGCGGCGCGACCATCCAGCCATGCCGCACGTTCGCGCCAGAACAAGCCATGCCAGTCGTGGGCGTCCCACAGGTCGAGCAAGCGCGGATCACGCAAGACCACGATGACACCTGCCTCATCAAAATGCGTCATGGCGTATTGCGGCCGCGAACGCAGCTTGGTGCCCATGTCGGCGATCTCGGCGACCTGCTGGGCGTTAAGCGCCCGCTTCAGTGCCGTGTGGCGCAACCAGATGACGGCGTTGAACAGGTCATGCCAATTGGACTCACGCGTGGCGATCTCGCCGTGCGTGGCAATGCGTTGCTCGTAATGCTGGCCGTCATGCAGCAAGCTCGGCGTCTGCGCCACGAAGCGTTCGTGCATCACATCGGAACGGGCGGCATTGAGCACGGCGATGGACGGCCAGTGCTCACCGAGCAGCCATTCGGCGGGCGCCTGCCAGTCCGCCAATGGCAGGCGCATGAAGGCCGCGGGGTCGATGCTTCCGCGAGCAGGCGCGACGTATCGCATCACGCCCTCATCGCATCAAGGCTTAGCCGACCAGGCGCGCGTGCAGGTCGTGCTCGTCGGCGTCTTCCACCACCACGTCGACAAACTGACCCGGCTTGAGCGACTGGCCGCCGGCGATATGCACGACGCCATCGATCTCCGGCGCATCGGCGGCCGAGCGTGCGACCGCACCCGCGGCGCCGGCTTCATCCACCAGCACCTTGATGGTGCGGCCGATCTTGCGCTGCAGCTTGGCGGCGGAAATTTCCGCCTGCACGGCCATGAACTGCTCGAGCCGATCTTCCTTGAGCTCTTCGGAGACCGGATTCGGCAGCTCATTGGCCTTGGCGCCATCCACCGGCGAATAGGCAAACGCACCGACGCGGTCCAGTTCCGCTTCACGCAGGAAGTCGAGCAGCTCTTCGAACTCCGCATCCGTCTCGCCGGGGAAGCCGACGATGAAGGTGCTGCGAATAGTCAGATCCGGCACCAGCTTGCGCCAGTTGCGGATGCGCTCCAGCGTCTTGTCGATATTGCCGGGGCGCTTCATCAGCTTGAGGATGCGCGGGCTGGCGTGCTGGAACGGGATGTCGAGATACGGAAGGATCTTACCCTCCGCCATCAGCGGCATCACTTCGTCCACATGCGGATACGGGTAGACATAGTGCAGGCGTGACCACACGCCCAGCTCCGACAGGCCTTCGCACAACTCGGTCATGCGCGTGCGGTAGCTCTTGTCGCGCCACTGGCGCTCGGCGTACTTCACGTCCACGCCGTAGGCACTGGTGTCCTGCGAGATCACCAGCAGCTCTTTCACGCCGCCCTTCACCAGGCGCTCGGCTTCCAGCAGCACTTCATCCACCGGGCGCGACACCAGGTCGCCGCGCATCGACGGAATGATGCAGAAGCTGCAACGGTGATTGCAGCCCTCGGAAATCTTCAGATACGCATAGTGCTTCGGCGTGAGCTTGATGCCGGTGTCCGGGATGATGTCGAGCAGCGGATTGCGCTGCGGCGGCAAGGCCGAATGCACCGCCTGCATCACGCTCGCATAGTCCTGCGGGCCGGTGATGGCGAGTACGTCCGGATAGGCTTCGCGGATCAGCTCCGAGCGCTTGCCCAGGCAGCCGGTAACGATCACCTTGCCATTCTCATGCAGGGCTTCGCCAATCGCGTCGAGCGATTCCTGCACGGCCGCATCGATGAAGCCGCAGGTATTGACCACCACGGCATCCGCCGCGCCGTAGCTCGGCACGATTTCGTAACCCTCGACCTTCAACTGGGTGAGGATGCGCTCGGAATCGACCAGCGCCTTGGGACAACCCAGGCTGACGAAGCCCACCTTGGGCGCCTGGTCGGCCGCAGGTGCCGATGTTTGAATGCTTTTTTGAACGCCCACAAAGGCACCACTGGTCGAGAGACTGAAGGAAACAAACCGGAGATTGTACAGTCCCTCCCGCAAATAAGCGGAACGAGCCGCGCCGGTTCAGCCAGGTCTTGGAAGTCTCGCGAGATTCCGAGACTCGCAAGGACTCGATCCAGGCGCACCACGCCGACCACCCCACGCCGCTGGAGACGGGTCAAATCCCCTGCGCGCCCGCAAGGCCCGGCCCCACGCCTTGGGTCAACAGCGCCACCGCATGGCGTGCGATGACCTGCGCATCGATATGCGCCACCAGGGGATCCCCCTGCCATCGCCGTACCGCCACCATCGGCAGCGTGGTCAGGCCCAGCAGCGAGACGAACAGCAAGGCCGGCTCGATCTGCGGATTGAGCTTGCCCTCCCTCTGCCAGCGACGCACGGCATCGAACTTGGCTGCCTGCTGCTCGGCGCCGAAGCGCTTGCGCATGTGCTGCTTGAAGATGTCGTTGTCGCTGATCATCTCGCGGATCCACAGGGCGCCGAACCAGGGCAGCCGCACATGGGTGGCCACCAGCCGCTCCACGAACAAGGTGAGTGCGCGCATCGGATCGGCGGCATGTTCCTTGAAAATGGCCTCGATGTCCGTGCGCGCCGGCATGATGCGTTCGTCGATCAGCACGTCGAACAATTGCTCACGCGTCTTGAAGTAGTAGTGCGCCATCGCCGGCGTCATGCCCGCCTTGCGCGCAATCGCGCTCAGCGTGGTATCGGCCACGCCCTGCCGCGCAAACAATTCCAGCGCGATATCGAGCAGGCGCTCGCGCTGGTCCTTGCTGGCGGCCTGTTTGGCGGGTCGGCCGGGGCGGCGGGCCGACTGGATGGTTTCGCTAGGCACGAGGAACTCCGTCGATGAGGCCATGCTGGCAACGGCCACACGGGTTGACTGGCAGCCCGATCAGGCTCAATATTAATAAACTCATTAATTAATTCCAAGCACATTCGCCATGACTGTCCAACCTCCGTCCCAGGCAGCCATCCTGCAGGCGGCCATGCCGGCCGAGCCGGCCGCGCACGCGCACCCGCCGATCCATCTGCTGTTCGGGGCGCTGATGCTGGTCCTGCTGCTTGCCGCGCTGGACCAGACCATCGTCTCGACCGCCCTGCCCACCATCGTGAGCGAGCTGGGCGGCTTCGATTCGCTGTCCTGGGTGGTGACGGCTTATCTGCTGTCCTCGACCGTGGTGGTGCCGCTATACGGCAAGTTCGGCGACCTGTTCGGACGCAAGATCGTGCTGCAGACGGCGATCGTGATCTTCCTGGCCGGCTCGGTGCTGTGCGGGCTGGCCCAGAGCATGACCCAGCTGATCCTCACCCGCGCCCTGCAGGGGCTGGGCGGGGGCGGGCTGATGGTGGTCACCATGGCTGCGATCGGCGACGTGATCCCGCCCTCGGAACGCGGGCGCTACCAGGGCTTGCTGGGTGGCGTCTATGGCCTGGCCACGGTGATCGGGCCCCTGCTCGGCGGCGCCATCGTCGAGCACCTGAGCTGGCGCTGGATCTTCTACATCAACCTGCCGCTCGGCGTGCTGGCGCTGTCGGTGATCGCTGCGGTGTTCCGCCCGCACACCAGGCATATCAAGCACGAGATCGACTACTTCGGCGCGATCTTCCTGGCCGTCGCCCTGACCTCGGCGATCCTGTTCACTACCCAGGGCGGCACCGTGCTGCCATGGTCGTCGAGCCAGCTGTGGTTCACCCTGCTGATTGCCGTGACAGCGCTGATCGGCTTCGTGATGGAAGAACGCCAGGCCAAGGAGCCGATCATCCCGCTGCAGCTGTTCAAGGAGCGCACGTTCCTGTTGTGCAGCCTGATCGCCTTCCTGGTCGGCGCGGCGCTGTTCGGTTCCATCACCTATCTGCCGCTCTACCTGCAAGTGGTCAAGGGCGCCTCGCCGACGGGCGCGGGCACGCAGCTGATTCCGCTGATGGGCGGCCTGTTGACCACCTCGATCATCAGCGGCCGCATCATCAGCAAGATCGGCCGCTATCGATGGTTTCCCATCGTCGGCATGGCGATCGCCACGCTTGGCCTGGGCCTGCTGAGCACGCTCGAAGACAACACACCGGTGGCCCGGCTCTACCTGTATGCAGGCGTGCTGGGCGCCGGCCTGGGCATGGTGATGCAAGTGCTGATCCTGGCCGCGCAGAACAGCGTGGACTTCAAGCACCTGGGCGTGGCGACCTCGGGCGTGACGCTGTTTCGATCGATCGGCGGCTCCATCGGCGTGGCGGCTTTCGGCGCCATGTTCACGCTAAGGCTCAACCATCGCCTGGCGGACTTCATGCCCGAAGCATCCTCGGGCACGCATGCCTTGCGGCCGGACATGATCAGGCAGCTGCCGCCGGAGCTGCACCAGAAGTTCCTGAGCGCGTTCGACCAGTCGCTGCACGGAGTGTTCGTGGTCGCCGCGTGTGTGGCGGCACTCGGCTTTCTGATGGCGTGGCGCTTGCGCGACATCCCGTTGCGCTCGAGCTCGAAGCCTCACTAAGCACGACTGCCGGCAGACGCGACTAGAATCCTCGTTCCTGCTGATGGGAGTCGCGCAGACATGGGCCAGACCATTCATCTCAACACCTCGGGGATCCAGTGCATTGGCGCCTACCTGGCCCAGCCGGTTGGCAAGCCCAAGGGCGGCATCGTGGTGATCCAGGAGATCTTCGGCGTGAATGCCCACATGCGCAGCGTCGCCGACCGCTACGCCGAAGCTGGCTACACCGCCATCGCGCCCAGCTTCTTCGACCACCTCGAGACGGGTGTGGAGCTGGGCTACGACGAGGCCGGCTACACGCGTGGCAAGGCCCTGGTGGCGGAGTTGGGCCTGGAGAGGGCTGTGGAAGACGTGGCCAGCGCCGCGGAAGCCATTGCGTCCGCAGGCCGCATCGGCACCGTCGGCTATTGCTGGGGCGGTACGGTGGCCCTGCTCGCGGCGATCCGCCTGGGCCTGCCTTCGGTGAGCTACTACGGTGCGCGCAATGTGCCGTTCCTGGGCGAGAAGCCGCAGGCGCCGGTGATGTTCCATTTCGGCGAACTCGACCAGTCGATTCCTCCCGCCATGGTGCAGAAGCATCGCGAGTTGCTGCCGCAGATGGAACTGTTCACCTACCCGGCCGACCATGCCTTCAATCGCGACGTGGGCGATCACTACGACGAAGCCAGTGCGAAACTCGCCTATCAGCGCACGCTGGCGTTCTTCGACAGACAGCTGGCGCAGGGCGCATGAGCGAACCCGACTTCGTGCTCGACCCTCGGCTTGAGGCCGACACGCAGCATGTCGTATCGCTCGAACTCTGCGACGTGCGGCTGATGAATGACGCGCGCTTTCCATGGCTGGTGCTGGTGCCGCGTCGGGTTGGCCTGGTCGAGATCTGCGACCTGCCCGCCACGGGGCAGGCGTTGCTATGGCAGGAGGCGAGCCGCGCCGCGCAGGTTCTGCGAGAAATCGCTCCGTTCGACAAACTCAACCTGGGCGCACTCGGCAATATCGTGCGCCAGTTGCATGTGCATGTTGTCGGCCGCCGCGAAGGCGATGCAGCCTGGCCGGGACCGGTCTGGGGTAGTGGCCGTGCCCAGCCTTATGACGAAGATTCACTTGGACAGTTGAAGCTGCGATTGCGCGGCATGCTGCAGCGGTGAGGCGCCTATCGCGCACAGGGTGCGCTCCTACAAACACGGCGCGTCTTCTTGTGTAGGAGCGCACCCTGTGCGCGATCCAAACTCGCCAAAAACCAACCAAGAAAAAAGCCCGCGGATCGCTCCGCGGGCTTTTTGTTACACGCTAAGGCATCAATGGTGCTGCTGCGGCGGCGGTGCGTCGGCAGCCTTCGGCGGCGCCTTGTAGTCCTCGAGATCACGTGCCTTGGTATCGACAACGCTGATCTTCTTCAGCTCGCCACCGTCGTCGTAATACACGGTAAAACCATAGTCGAGCTGCAGGCGCGCCATGTACTGCAGGTGCTGCTTGCGGATCTTGGAGTCGTCGCTGGGCTCAAGCAGGATGGTCTTGGGCAGCTTGCCCTGGTCCTTGAGGTAGGCGAAATGGCTGCCCGTATCTAGTGCCGACAGCACGGCACCATCGACCACGAACTGGCCGCTCTTGTAGGCCTGGATCACCGTGTCGAACTGGCTCTTCATGTCAGCCGTGCGCACTTTGTCCTTGGTGCTGCCACTGTGGCAACCGGCCAGCACCAGCATGCTGCCCAGCAGGATGGCTGCAGCCGCACGGGACAGCAGCGTGGAAAAACGGATCATGCGGATCTCCTGCAAAGAATCGTGGTGAACGATGGAAGTGTAGCGCCGGGACCGATCATCGCAGCCGATCCGGACGGCATCCATTCAGCTGTGTGACGGATTGATGGGTAAAGCGGCCAGGCGCCATCAGGTACGCGGCAGGGTCACGCCCTGCTGGCCCTGGTACTTGCCGCCGCGGTCCTTGTAGCTGGTCTCGCATTCCTCATCGGACTCGAGGAACAACATCTGCGCCACGCCTTCGTTGGCGTAAATTTTTGCCGGCAGCGGCGTGGTGTTGGAAAACTCCAGCGTCACGTGGCCTTCCCACTCCGGCTCCAGCGGCGTCACGTTGACGATGATGCCGCAGCGCGCGTAGGTACTCTTGCCCAGGCAGATGGTCAGCACTTTGCGCGGGATGCGGAAGTATTCGACCGTGCGCGCCAGCGCAAACGAATTGGGCGGAATGATGCACACGTCCGCCTCGACGTCGACGAAGCTGGAAGGATCGAACGCTTTCGGGTCCACGATCGTCGAGTTGATATTGGTGAAGATCTTGAACTCGCGCGCGCAACGCACGTCATAGCCATAGCTGGACGTGCCGTACGACACCAACTTGGTGTTGTCGCGCACCTTGATCTGCCCGGGCTCGTACGGCTCGATCATGCCTTGTTGCTCCGCCATACGGCGGATCCACTTGTCGGATTTGATGCTCACTCGAACTCCCGGAGGGGGTGGCCGCCGTGGCGGCCGGCATAAAGACTCGGAAAATAGCGGAAATGGCGGTGGGACCGCCAGTCGTTCGATGTGAGACTGGGTCATTGGTCATGTCGGGCGTCGCCTCCTGCCCTCTCGCCTCACCGCCATCCCAGCGAAACGGTCTTCCTCTGCCCATCCCCGTGAACGCGGAACTGTCTCGCAGCGCGCCCGCCTCCCTCACCGTCATCCCCGCGAAAGCGGGAGGCGCTTTACAACAGCGAAGCTGGTCATCCAGTGCCTTTCGCTCTGTTGTGATGTGACCGCGACCTGGCTCGCCTGCGGCGGGCTTCCGAGCCGCTGCCGCGGCCCGGGTTACTTCTCTTTGCGTGGCCACGCGCGTGCAGGAGCACGCGTGAACGGCGAAGCCGGCCCGCAGGGCGGAGGGCAGGATGCCCGGAGTAAAGAGAAGTAACCAAGAGAAAGGCCGCCCCGATGGCGCGCCTTCCGGGCTACGCCCTCCAGGTGCGCGGGTGGGTTACGGAGGTTTGTCGACAGGGCCTCCTGCCCTGACGACAAACTGGCTCGCATCCCTGCGAGCCACCCTGCGGGCTTTTCCTCCACCCACCCGCCGCGCCATAGGGGACCGGGAGAGCGGCAGAGCAACCCCCCAAAGCCAAATCCTAAAGCGAAAACCAAAGCGACAGCCAAGCAACCGCGACGAGCTGCGCAACGCGCTGCTCGAGCTTGGTGCTTTTGACGTGTGGACCCCTGTGCGGCGGTGAGGGGCGGACGATCAGGCCCCGTCAGGGGGCATCGGCAGGGATGCCGATGCCTTTTCGTCAGGGCAGGAGCCCTGTCGAAAAGCCCGGCCGACCCTCACGGACTTGCCGAGCTGAAAGCTCGGCAAGCGCCAAGCGGGGTGCCTTTTCTCTTGGTTACTTCTCTTTGGGCAAGCAAAGAGAAGTGACCCGGCCTCCGGCAGGAGGTCGGAAGCCCGCCGCAGGCGAGCCCGGTCGCGGTAACGTCAATACTAGAGCGAAAGGCACTGGATGACTCGCTGCGCTCGCCCCTTCGGGGCCGCCCTACGGGCGTTCTGCGCGCTTCGCGCTTGTCCCGCTTTCGCGGGGATGACGGTGAGGGAGATTGGGGGCGTGCTGCACGCTGCACGCTGCACGCAACGCGATACGCGCTTGTCGCAAGTTCGCGGGGAGGACAGTGAGGGTACACGCGCTGCGCGACCAAAAGTCGCTGCAACGAGCGCCCCCTTACGGCGCCCCCTGCACCAGAATCTTGCCCAAGCCCAGCGACTTGTTACGCGGCAGCCGCGACAACCGCCCCGTCGCATTGCGGGCGATTTCGCGGTAGCGGGCGGCCAGATCCGAATCCGGCATGGCCGCCACGGTCGGGGTGCCGCCATCCGCCTGCTCGCGGATGCGGATATCCAGCGGCAAGGATCCCAGATAGGCCACCTGGTACTGCTCGGCCATGCGCGCACCGCCACCCTCGCCGAAGATGTGTTCCTCGTGGCCGCAGTTCGAGCACACGTGGGTGGCCATGTTCTCCACCACGCCGAGCACCGGGACCTCGACCTTTTCGAACATCTTCAGCGCCTTGCGTGCATCCAGCAGGGCGATGTCCTGCGGCGTGGTGACGATGACCGCGCCGGCGACCGGGACTTTCTGCGACAGGGTGAGCTGGATGTCGCCGGTGCCCGGAGGCAGATCGACGATGAGGTAATCCAGTTGCTCCCAGCGGCTGTCGTTGATCAGCTGCATCATGGCCTGGGTGACCATCGGGCCACGCCAGATCATCGGCGTTTCTTCGTCCACCAGGAAACCGATCGACATGGCCTGCAGGCCGTGCGCCTGCATCGGGATGATGGTCTTGCCGTCCGGTGATTGCGGCTTGCCGCTGATGCCGAGCATGCGTGGCTGGCTGGGGCCGTAGATGTCCGCGTCGAGCACGCCCACCTTGGCGCCCTCCGCGACCAGGGCCAGCGCCAGGTTGGCCGAGACGGTGGATTTGCCCACCCCGCCCTTGCCGGAGGCGACCACGATGATGTTCTTCACCCCCGGCAGCGGCGCCAGCGTGCCCTGCACCTTGTGGGCATGCACGCGCGTGCCGATCGACACCGACGCGGACGCGATGGCCGGGTCGGCCTCGAGCGCCTGCTTGACGCGCGTGGCCAGGGCGTCGATGGCCCCGGCGGCGGGATAACCCAGCTGGATATCCACCGAAACGCGCTCGCCATCCACGCCGATCGCGCGCACGGCATCGGCCAGCGGAGCGCCGGTGTGGGGATCGTCAAGAGCGCCGAGAATGTGGCGGACCAGGGCTTCGCTCGCCTGCGTCATAAAGAATATGGGTCGTCATGGGGGGGAACGCCATTATGCCAGTCCAGACCGCCAAGCCGTCTTCGCCAGCCTTGCGCAATGCAGCTTGACGGCTTCGCGCGGCGTCGGTCAGGCTCCCATCCATACTCTTTCGTACGGGAGATCGCTCATGAAGTCATTGCTCCGCCTTGCTGTAGCTACAGGTCTGTTGTTGGGCACCGGCGCCGTGTTTGCCGCAGAAAACACGCCGGTGGGTACCTGGAAGACGATTGACGACGTCACCGGCAAGCCCAAATCCATCGTGCAGATCACCAACGACAACGGTGAGTTGAAGGCCACGGTGCTGCAGGTGTTGCAGTCTGACGAAGGCCCGCACCCGATCTGCAAGGCCTGCGACGGCGAGCGCAAGGACAAGCCGGTCGAAGGCATGAACATCATGTGGGGCGTGCACCAGGACGGCGATATCTGGGACGGCGGCAAGATCCTCGACCCGAAGACCGGCAAGGTCTACAAGGTCAAGCTGCAGACCGAGGACAACGGTACCAAGCTCACCGTACGCGGCTATATCGGCTTCTCGCTGCTCGGCCGCAGCCAGGTGTGGGAACGCCAGCAGTAATCGTTACTGACTTGTCTGTTGGGCTTTCCCTGCTCGTTCGGGAGCAGGGAAAGCGTGCCGCAACGAAGCTCAGGCTTGCGTACTGACCATCGAACCAGCAGCGGAAGCGCCACCCAGGTCGCTCGACAACGTCTGCAGGAAGCTGCTCAGCGAGGCGCCGCTGCCAGAGCCGCCCAGGGAACTGACCAGATTCTGGAAATTCTGCTGCAGCGAAGCCAGCGTGTCGCTGGAGGCACCCGTCGTCGATGAACTCGAGTTGGAGCTGGAGCTCGTGGACGAGAGCTGACTGATCAGGCTCTGGACATCGCTCTGCATGTGGCCACCATGATGATGGCCACCGCCATGGCGGAGCCCCGCCGAGCTGCCGCCGGTGGCCCCACCGGTCGCAGGTGCGGCAGCAGTCGTCGCGCTCGTGCTGGCTACGGCGCTGCTGGCGGTGGCCGAGGACGAGCCATCCGTGGTCGCCGGGCTGACCGTCTGCGCATTCTGCGCCTGCAGCGCAGCCATCAGGCTCTGCATGAAGGCAGACATCGCTTGTGCGGGATCCTGCGTCGGGGAGCTGCTACCCGAAGATGTAGCCGTAGCCGCCGAGCCAGTGGCCGTGCTCGCGCCAGACGCCGTCGTGGCGTCCCCTACGCCGAGCTGGGTCAGTGCCTGAAAGATCGCGCCGAACAGGCCATTGCCCGACGACGGGCTGCCGCTCGCCTGACTGGCGCTGGCACCAGCGTTGGCCTGGCTGGTGCTGTTGGGCTGGGTCAATGCATTGGGCCAGTAGTTGTTGTTTGAAATGGCGCTGATCGTCATGGGTTTTCCGCAAGAGGTGGGATGGTCGTCATGTCACCGGGGCCCCATGAACCCGCATCGCTTTAAAGCTCGTGGCGACGCGAGTGACGGATGAAGGCCCGGATCGGGGTCACGCAAATCCATCACCAGCAAGATGTCGACCATCGGCTGGAAAACCTCAGGGCCTTCCTGTGTAAAGAAAAGTAATGCCTGCCAAGCCCATGTCCTACGGGCATATCTTCCGTCCATCGATCCTCGTGGAGGCCGTCGAAGACGATGGTGATAGCCGTCCAAACGACGCCGGGCGCCAATGAAAGCGCCATTTTTCCGGCATGGACGTCCATTTATCGACGCAAATAAATGGTGCCTGGCGCAAATAATCTCGCCCGCGCCACGCGAGCGACGCCCGACGGGCGTGGCCTCCCCGGATGGCGAGCCTCATCGAGCTCAGGAAGGCACCGAGTCCGCGCGATGCACGGCCATGCCGCGCGACGCGAAGGCGGAGCGCGTGGCGCGGTCCGCCGAGTGCTCCACGACCAGATGCTGCACACGCGACAATTCAGCCACCTGGTGCGTGGCGACGGCACCCAGCTTGTCGTCCGTGGCAACCACTACCGTCTCGTCGCTCGCCTCGATCATCGCGCGCTTGAACAAGGCCTCTTCGCTATCGAAACCCCACAGGCCGTGTGCCGCATCGATGGCGCATGCCCCGGGAAAGCACAGGTCGGCACGCGTCCGGCGTACCTGCTCCACCGCCTGCGCGCCTACCGTGCCGCCGATCGCAGCGTCGATACGCCCGCCGATCAGCAGCACCTCAAAGCCTTCGCGATCCAATAGCAGCTGGGCGATATGCGGAGCATTGGTAATCACGACGAGCCTGGCATCGGCAGGCAGCACCGTAGCAATAGCTGCATTGGTGCTGCCCGCATCGATCAACAGGGTCTGCCCTGCGCTTACCAGACTCGCGGCCTTGCGCGCGAGCATCAGCTTGCGCGCCGAATGCTCGCCTCGCCGCTGCTTCAAAGGTGTCGGCGTCGCCGCGGGAAGCAAGGCACCGCCATAGACGCGCTTGCACAGCCCCTGCGCCGCCAGCTCGCGAAGATCGCGACGAATCGAGTCCTCGGATACTTCGAATGCTGCCGCCAGCTCGGCGGCCACGACCCTGCCGTCATGCCGCAATTTCGCAAGAATGCGTTGCTGCCGCTCCTGTGGCAGCACGCCGCTGTCGGGCACGGGGATGGGCGGCTTAACCATGGCGACGCCCACCAGGGGCGCCTTCCAGCAGCCCGAGTTCCGCCAATCGCTGCCGCAAGCCACCCGCATCGCGGAACCACCAGCCCTGCATGCCAAGCGCTTCCGCGGCCGCCACATTGCGTGCCGAATCGTCAATGTACAGCGCGCGGACCGGATCCACCGCGTAGCGTTCCAGCAGGCGTTGATAGATGCGTGGATCGGGCTTGACCAGGCGTTCCTCTCCGGAAACCACGATGCCCTCGAACCACTGCAGGAAATCAAAGCGCTGCCGCGCGATCGGAAACGTCTCCTGCGACCAGTTGGTCAAGGCCAGCAAGCGCACGCCACGTGCATTGAGCGAGGCCAGGATAGCCACGCTCTCGTCCATCGCACCGACCAGCGTCTCTTCCCATCGCTCATGGTAGGCGTCGATCAAGGCAGCATGCTGCGGAAACTCCCCACGCAGCAAGGCGGTGGCTTCGCTCCACGGGCGACCGGCATCCTGCTGCTCGTTCCAGGCGCTATTGCACACTTCGCGCAGGAACCACTCCATCTGCGCCTCGTCGTCGAACAGCTGACGATAGAGTCGGCGCGGATCCCAGCCGATCAGGACATTGCCCAGGTCGAATATCACGGTGTCGACAGCTGCATGCATCGTTGCACGATCCTCGTAGTAACCCGACCAGTGCCAGCCAGCCCGCCACGGCGACGCTCGCCAACCGCGCGACCCTTCGCTGAGCATCGTCCTGATCTGATCGCATCGCCGTCTTGCGGGCGGATAGCGACGGGCATGACCGCTGGCGATGGCGCCTTCGGGGATGGCGCTCAGCTGTACCGGGGCATTAAGTAACGGGAAAGAATGTAATAAATCGTGCATAAACATGCAAACAGCCAACGACCGGGGCCATCCCAGGTCCCCTGCCGATTGCCGGATGCCGTTTTGCGTGCTGGAGCCGCGGGCGCCAGGGCGTGCCTGCGCTGTGCACATGCCATAATGTCCGGCCCCCTGCAGCCGTCGCCGCCCATGAGCCGTCGCCTACTCGTTACGAATGCCCTGCCCTATGCCAATGGCCCCCTGCACATGGGCCATCTGCTGGGCTACATCCAGGCCGACATCTGGGTGCGTGCGCAGCGGATGCAGGGCAACGAGGCCGTCTATGTCTGCGCCGACGATGCCCACGGCACACCGATCATGCTGGCCGCCGAAAAGGCCGGCCTCTCGCCGGAAACCTATATCGAAGGCATCCGCGTCGGTCACGAGGCTGACTTTGCCGCGTTTGGCGTGGCGTTCGACCACTACCACTCGACCCATTCGGACGAGAACCGCGAGCTGGCCTCGCTGATCTATACGCGCCTGCGCGATCGCGGCTTTATCGCCCGCCGCGACATCCAGCAGCTGTTCGATCCGGAAAAGCAGATGTTCCTGCCGGATCGCTATATCAAGGGCACCTGCCCGAACTGCGGTACCGCCGACCAATACGGCGACAACTGCGAGAACTGCGGCGCCACCTACGCCCCCACCGACCTGATCAACCCGTACTCGGTGATGTCGGGTGCCACGCCGGTGCTGCGCGCTTCGGAACATTACTTTTTCGAGCTGGGCAAGTTCGAACCCCTGTTGCGTGACTGGTTCGGCGGCAAGCTCACCGACGGCCAGCCGGTCGCCAACAGCGGCGTGGTGGCGAAGCTGCGCGAGTGGCTCGATGGCGGCCTGAAGGACTGGGACATCTCGCGCGATGCGCCCTACTTCGGCTTCCCGATACCTGACGCGCCCGGCAAGTATTTCTATGTGTGGCTGGATGCGCCGGTCGGCTATCTCGCCAGCTTCAAGGCGCTATGCGATCGCACCGACCTGAAGTTCGAGGATTTCCTGGCACCGGGCAGCCACGCCGAGCTGCACCACTTCATCGGCAAGGACATCATCAACTTCCACGGCCTGTTCTGGCCGGCGATGCTGCACGGCGCGAACTTCCGCACGCCGACGGCGCTGCACGTCAACGGCTACCTCACCGTCAACGGCGCGAAGATGTCCAAGTCGCGCGGCACCTTCATCAAGGCGCGCACCTATCTGGATGCCCAGCTGCATCCGGAATTCCTGCGCTATTACTTCGCCAGCATGCTGAGCGATACGCCGGTGGACGTGGACCTGGACTTGAAGACCTTCGAGGAGCGCGTGAACTCGCACCTGGTAGGCAAGTGGGTCAACATCGCCAGCCGTACGGCAGGCTTCATCCACAAGTATTTCGACGGTCGCCTCGCACCCGCCTTCAGTCATGAGGAGCAGGAGCTGTGGCAGGAGCTGCTGTCCTCGTATGGCGACGTACCGGCGCTCTATGGCAGCGGCGAATTCGCCGAAGTGACGCGCCGCTTCGTGACCATGGCCGACATGGTCAACGGCTATATCGCCGCCAAGGCGCCGTGGGCCATCGCCAAGGACGATTCGCGCCGCGACGAACTGCAGCAGGTGTGCTCGTTTGCCCTGGCGGCGTTCCGCCTGCTGTCAGGCCTGCTCAAGCCGGTACTGCCGGCAACGGTCGAAGCCGCCGAGCGTTTCCTCGCGGCGCCGATCAGCGGCTTCGACGACGCCCGCGCCGAACTACACAATCACACGGTCAACGCGTTCGAGCCCCTGCTCGGCCGCATCGATCCCAAGCACGTCGAGGCCATGGTGGAAGCGTCCAAGGAATCCCTTGGCGTCTCCGAAGCCAAGCCCGCCCCGGCCAAGAAATTCAAGGAAGCCAGCAAGACCATGAGCGACGCCAGCACCGCACCCGCAGCCCCTTCCGTCGACGGCGCCGCCATCATCGGCATCGACGATTTCGCCAAGCTAGACCTGCGCATCGGCAAGGTCACCGTATGCGAATTCGTCGATGGCTCGGACAAGCTGCTGCGCTTCGAACTGGATGCCGGCCCGCTCGGTACGCGCCAGATCTTCTCGGGCATCCGTGCCGCCTATGGCGAGCCGGAAAAGCTGGTCGGTCGCAACGTCGTGTTCATCGCCAACCTCGCGCCGCGCAAGATGCGTTTCGGCCTGTCCGAAGGCATGATCCTGTCGGCTGGCGAAGGCGGTGGCGACCTGTTCCTGCTCGACGCCGACCAGGGCGCCAAGCCGGGTGCCACCGTTCGCTGAGCCCGTCACCTACATGTCGCTAGCCGATCGCATCGACGCCCTGCTGCCGCAGACCCAGTGCGAGCAGTGCGGCTATCACGGCTGCCGCCCCTACGCGGAAGCGATCGCGCGCGGCGAAGCGGGGATCAATCAATGCCCGCCCGGCGGTGCCGCCGGCATCGCCCGGCTCGCGGCGCTGCTCGACGTGCCGGTGTTGCCGCTCGACCCCGCGCATGGGGTGGAAAAGCCACGCAGCCTGGCCCGCGTCGTCGAGGCCGATTGCATTGGCTGCACCAAATGCATCCAGGCCTGTCCGGTCGATGCCATCGTGGGCTCGGCCAAGCTGATCCACACGGTCATCGCCGACGACTGCACCGGCTGCGAGCTGTGCGTGCCGGCCTGCCCGGTCGACTGCATCGTGCTCGAACCCATGCCGCTCGCCCAGGTGAACGACCCGGTACACGCAGATGCCGCGCGCTTGCACTTTCAGCAACGCGAAGCACGCCTGGCGCGCGAACAGGCCCAGCGGGATTCGGAACTGGCGGCCCGCAAGGCGGCCGTGGATGCCGCAGCCACCCAGAGCAACCCCGTGCTGGCTGCCCTTGCGCGAGCACGCGCCAAACAGCAAGGAAAGCCTACGTGAAACGTGCGGATATCGTCGAATTGTTCACCCGTTTGCGCGAAATCGATCCACACCCGACGACCGAGCTGGCCTACACCACACCTTTCGAGCTGCTGATCGCCGTGGTGCTGTCCGCGCAGGCCACCGATGTCGGCGTGAACAAGGCGACAAAAAAGCTTTATCCCGTTGCTAATACGCCGCAGGCGATCCTCGATCTCGGCGAAGATGAGCTCAAGCGCTATATCAGCACGATCGGCCTGTTCAACAGCAAGGCCAAGAACGTGATCGCGCTCTGTCGCATTCTCGTCGAGCAGTACGACAGCGAAGTGCCCGATACGCGCGAAGCGCTGGAAGCTCTGCCCGGGGTCGGGCGCAAGACCGCCAACGTCGTGCTGAACACCGCCTTCGGCCATCCGACCATCGCCGTCGACACGCATATCTTCCGCGTATCCAATCGCACCGGGCTTGCGCCGGGCAAGGATGTGCGTGCCGTCGAAGACAAGCTCGAGAAGGTGATACCAGCCGAATTCAAGCAGGACGCACACCACTGGCTGATCCTGCACGGTCGTTACGTCTGCAAGGCACGAAAGCCCGATTGTCCTCAATGCGTCATTCGCGACTTGTGCCGTTACAAGGACAAGACAACTGCCGCTTGAAAATGCATGACTAGTGGCATAGATCACGCCTTACTAGCCACCAAACCTCACGAATCCCTCAAACTTTCACGCAGCTTCATCAAGCTTGAAAGGGCGCGGAAGCCTAAGGTTAAGCCTCCCCCGGAAGCTCCCCGTCAGAGAGGTGAACACCATGAAACGCTTGATCATCCCCACCGTCATTGCATTCGGTGTTGCCTGCGCCGCCCAGGCGCAGGCCTCTGCTGTTGAGACCTACACAGTCGACATGTCCGGTGGCTACGCCGTCGTCGGCTTCGTTGGAACCACCCCTGAGGACTTCGCGATCGCCAAGCGGGAGGCTGCCGCCTGGGAGGCGCAACGTCAACTCACGCTGAAACCGCAGTCGATGAAGGCCGTAGCCATCGATGAGTCGCAAGGCGTGGCCTTGAGCCCGACCGATCTTCGTAACGCCATCGTCGCTGCCGCGCAGTCGAAGCCGCACTGAGGACCACCCGCAGCAGCACAGCGTTTCCAGCGGCGCCCCGCTTAGGCGCCATCACAGGGCGAAAGGCGGCGAGTTGCAGCTCGCCGCCTTTCTTTTTGGGTCAGGCCCAGTCGCAGCCAAGATTGACGGAATGCATCTCAGGCGCCAACGTGACGGCACCCGGCGCCGGTAACGTCGGGAAAAGATCCACAAAAGGATGGATGCGGATCATGGCACCGGGCGGTGGCATGAGCCGCGCCCTCTCGAGGCCGCGATGGGCGTAATGGTATGCATATCCTGCTGGTCGAAGACGACGCCGAACTGGGTGCCGCCATCAAGCATGCGCTGGAGCACCAGTCCTATGCGGTGACCTGGCTGCGCGACGGGCGCGAGGCCACGGAAGCGCTGCGCGGCGAGCCGCTCGACCTCGTGCTGCTGGACCTGGGGCTTCCCGGCAAGGACGGCCTGGAAGTGCTCGCCGAGGCCCGTCGCTCCGGCGTGAAGACGCCGGTGCTGGTCATGACCGCGCGCGATGCGTTGGAAATGCGCATACGCGGATTGGACCTGGGCGCCGACGACTACCTGGTGAAGCCGTTCCATCTCGGTGAGCTGGCCGCGCGCATCCGCTCGCTCACGCGGCGCACCCAGGGACTGGCCGACAACCTCGTCGAAGTGGGCGGCTTGCGCCTCAACCTGGCCACCGCCGAAGTGGAATTTCGCGGCGAACGCGTGAGCCTGACCCGCCGTGAATTCGGCGTGCTGCGCGTGCTGATGGAGCGCGCGGGACGTATCGTGCGCCGGGAGACGCTGGAAAACTCGGTCTATGGCCTGGACACCGTGGTCGAGCGCAATGCCATCGAAGTCCAGGTGCATTGGCTGAGACGCAAACTGAGCACCGACGTGATCCATACCGTACGCGGTATCGGCTACATGATTCCGCGCGAACCGAAATGACGCCTCACACTGCCAGCCTGCGCACGCGCCTGACCCTGCTGATCATCGCGGTGATGGTGGCCGTGCTGATCCCGCTCGGCTGGATCAGCTATCGCCGCGAACTGCGCGAGATGAACGAGTTGCTGGACGGGCGCCTGGCCCAGGCTGGCCGCACTCTCGGCACCCTGATCGCGCATGGCCAGCTGCCGCTGCATGAGGCCGACCTGCCCGGCATTCCACAAAGCAGCGATGGCCACCGTCACGGCGTCGTGGTCTCGGTGCACCCTCACAATTACGAACCCGAAGTGGGTTTCCAGGCGTATGACCCGCAGGGCGAGCTGATCGCCGCCACCTCGAACCTGGCCGACCTGCCACCGCCCACCAGCGACGAACGCGGCTTCCGCGACATCCAGCACGATGGCGGCCTGTGGCGCATGTTTACCCTGCAGAACCGCGCCAACCTGGTCATCCGCATCGGCGAACGTGCCGACAACCGCATGGATATCGCGCGCGGCCTGGTGATCGAACACACCCTGCCCCTCTTGATCGGTCTGCCGCTGCTGGCCTTGCTGGTGAGCTTTGCGGTCAAGCGCGGTTTGCGCCCGGTGGCCTTGTTGACCCAGTTGCTGGACCGGCGCACCCCGGGCAGCCGCAAGCCGATGCCGCTCAACTACGCGCCGCAGGAGATCAAGCCCTTGATCGCGGCGCTGAACCAGCAGCTGGAACGCCTGGAAGACGCTCTGGAACGCGAGCATCGCTTCGCTACCGACGTGGCCCACGAACTTCGGACCCCCCTGGCCGCCACCATGATCCATCTGGAAAGCGCCATGATCAGCGACGATCAGGCCGAGATCGAATTCACGGTACGCCACGCGCAACAGAGCATGGCGCGCCTGGGGCGGCGCATTGAACAAATCCTGGCGATGGCGAGACTCGAGGCTGGCGCCGCTTCCCAGCAGCGGGTCCGGCTGGACCTGTCGCGCATTGCCATTGAGGTCATCGAGGAACTGGCGCCGCTGATCGCCGAGAAAGACATCGCTTTCGCTCTCAACCATGACGACACGCCGCTGATGGTGCTGGGCCATGAGGTGGCCTTGACTGCCATGTTCCGCAACCTGATCGAGAACGCGCTGCGCTATACCGAGGATGGAGGCCAGGTCGAGGTGGCGATCCGTCGCGAGGGCCAGCAGGCGGTGATCGACATCTGCGACAACGGTCCCGGCATACCCGAGGGGCGTCGGCAGGCGGTGTTCCAGCGCTTCCATCGCGAAGTGGAAAGCGCCACCCGGGGGTTTGGCCTGGGCCTGAGCATCGTGCAGCGCGCGATCGAGCTGCATGAGGCCTCGATCGAGTTGCTGGAATCGCCGCTGGGGCGGGGGTTGCTGGTGCGCATTCGCATGGGGGCTGAGCCGGGTTGATGATCTCTTTGCTTTTTTGGCGGGTGCTGGCGATAGCGCGATAGCTCAGGGTTGTTGATTACGCAGCGGGCGTATCGATCGTTCGTTCGAGCGCCGAGCACCTAACTCCTTCTCCCCTCTGGGGAGAAGGTTGGGATGAGGGGCGGGTGCTCGCGAACACGCTACAACCGAGTGTTTTGGCCAGGTTGCCGCTTACGCAGCGGGCGTTTCGATCGCCTGCCGGCGCTCGAGTCACTTTTCTTTTGCTGGCCCAAAAGAAAAGTAACCCAAAGAAAATGGCCTGAAGAGCTCATAGCATTGCGTGGGATACGAGCCTGACGGGCGTGGCCAGCCGGACAGGTGGCGGCCCACGGCCGACACACAGCGGCTACACCGCAACGCGCCAAAGCGAAGAGGGCTTAAGGCGTGGGTGGTGTCGTGCTTATCTGAGCAGCGGGACGCTGCAAGCGGTTCGGTCGCCGGCTGGACCTGCTTTAAGTCCTCACCGCTATGGCGCGTTGCGGTGTAGCCGCTGTGTAGCGGCCTTGGGCCGCCACCGATCTGGCTGGCCACGCGCTCCAGGCTCGTATCCAACGAAATGCTACGAGCTCTTCAGGCCGTTTTCTTTGGGTTACTTTTCTTTTGGGCCAGCAAAAGAAAAGTGACTCGGCTGCCGGCAGGCAGTCGAAACGCCCGCTGCGTAAGCGGCAAGCTGGCGATATCGCACAGTCATCGCGTCATCGCGAGCACCCGCCCCTCATCCCAACCTTCTCCCCGGCGGGGAGAAGGAGCAGGAAGCTCGGCGCTCAAACGGGCATCGAAACACCCGCTGCGTAAGCGGCACCCTTGCAGCCACGCTAAGTTGTCGCGCTGCCGCAAGCACCCGCCCCTCATCCCAGCCTTCTCCCCGGGGGGAGAAGGAACCCATGCCTGAGCCACCCGGGTTCAGAAACCTTCAGCTCCCCAAAAGGTTTCCACAAGATTGGCTTGCGATCATGGCCATATCGGCCTCACGCCCAGCATCGAGCCATGACATGACGATTTGCCGCAGCGACTCAACACGTTACGGGCCACCCTGCTAGCGCCTGTTTTCCCGCTCAGCACTTTCGATGTGACGGCATGGCCGTCACGCCGCGGCGCCATGGTGCCGACGTATAGCCGGAACCGTCCCATGCTTGGTCTTGTTCGCATCGCCCTGTCTCGACCGCTCACCTTCATCGTGCTGGCGGTGCTGATTCTTATCGCCGGCCCGCTGGCCGCGTTTCGTACGCCCACCGATATCTTTCCCAATATCGGCATCCCGGTCATCAGCGTGGTGTGGTCGTACAACGGCCTGCCGCCCGATCAGATGTCGGGTCGCGTCGTGTACTACTACGAGCGCCAGCTGAGCACCTCGGTCAACAACATCGAGCACATCGAATCGCAGTCGCTGCCCGGCATGGGCATCGTCAAGATCTTCTTCCAGCCCGGCGTGGATATCCGCACCGCGACCGCCCAGGTCACCTCGATCTCGCAGACCGTGCTGAAGCAGATGCCGCCGGGCATCACGCCGCCGCTGATCCTGAACTACAACGCGTCCACCGTGCCCATCCTGCAGATGGCGCTGTCGAGCAAGGCGCTGTCGGAGTCGAAGATCCTCGACCTCGGCCTGAACCTGATGCGCCCGACGCTGACCTCGGTACCTGGCGTGGCGGTGCCCACCCCGTATGGCGGCGCCCAGCGCCAGGTCACCCTGGACCTGGATCCCCAGGCGCTCGCTGCGAAGGGCTTGTCGGCACAGGACGTGAGCAATGCGCTGGCCGCGCAAAACCAGATCATTCCGGTGGGCACGGCCAAGATCGGCACCTACGAGTATCACGTCCAGCTCAACAACAGTCCCGAGGCGATCAACGAGCTAAACCAGCTGCCGGTGAAGACGGTCCACGGCGCCACCATCAGCATGGGCGAGGTGGCCCACGTGCGCGACGGCGCCGCGCCGCAGACCAATGTGGTGCGCGTCGATGGCCACCGCGCGGTGCTGATGCCGGCATTGAAAGTCGGCGATGCATCCACGCTCGCCGTGGTGGCCGGCATCAAGCAACTGCTGCCGCTGCTGAAGGAATCCTTGCCGAATACGCTGAAGATCTCCCTGCTCGGCGACCAGTCCATCTTCGTCAAGGCCGCCATCAGCTCGGTGGCGCGCGAAGGCATCATTGCCGCCCTGCTCACCTCGGTGATGATCCTGGTCTTCCTGGGCAGCTGGCGCTCGACGGTGATCATTGCGGTTTCGATTCCGCTGTCGATCCTGTCGGCGCTCGCCCTGCTCTCGGCCACCGGTCAAACGTTGAACGTGATGACGCTGGGCGGCCTGGCCCTGGCCGTCGGCATCCTGGTCGACGATGCCACGGTGACCATCGAGAACATCAACTGGCATCTGGAACAGGGCAAGGATGTGCATACCGCCATCATGGATGGCGCCAAACAGATCGTGACGCCTGCCTTCGTCTCGCTGCTGTGCATCTGCATCGTGTTCGTGCCGATGTTCATGCTCGACGGCATCGCCGGCTTCCTGTTCCGGCCAATGGCGCTGGCGGTGATCTTCGCCATGGTGTCGTCCTTCATCCTGTCGCGCACCCTGGTGCCGACCCTGGCGATGTATCTGCTGAAGCCGCATCACCTCGAAACAGGCGCCGGCGACCATCCGGAAGACGCCTACATCAACCACCACGAGGGCGATCAACACCCGCCGCGCCGCCGCAATGCGCTGGTCGCCGCCATGGTGTCGTTCCAGCAGCGCTTCGAACACCGCTTCGCCCAGGTCCGTGACCTCTACCACGCCACGCTGACCATCGCGCTCGTCCATCGCCGTCGCTTCATCCTCGGCTTCCTGGGCTTCGTGCTGGCCTCGTTCGCCCTGGTACCGCTGCTGGGACGCGACTTCTTTCCCGACGTGGATGCCGGCTCGATTGCCCTGCATGTGCGTGCGCCCATGGGTACGCGGGTGGAAGAAACCGCGGCCGAGTTCGATCACATCGAGGCGGCCATCCGCAAGGTCATCCCGCCGGATCAGCTGGCTACGGTGATCGACAACATCGGCTTGCCGCTCAGCGGCGTGAACATGGTCTACAACAGCAGCGGCACCATCGGCCCGCAGGATGGCGACATCCAGGTGGCGCTGAAGGAGGATCACGCGCCGACGGCCGACTTCGTCAAGCAATTGCGTGCACGCCTGCCGCGCGAATTCCCCGGCACCCAGTTCGCCTTCCTGCCGGCCGACATGAGCTCGCAGATCCTCAACTTCGGCGCACCGGCACCGCTGGACGTCTCCATCGCCGGTCGCGACCTCCCCGCCAACCAGGCCTATGCGATGGAGATCATGAAGCGCCTGCGTTCCGTGCCCGGCATCGCCGACGTGCGCCTGCAGCAGAGCACCAGCTATCCGCAGCTCAACGTGCAGGTCAATCGCACGCGTGCCGACGAACTGGGCATTACCGAGCGCGATGTCACCAACAGCATGGTCGCCTCGCTGGCCGGCAGCTCGCAGGTGGCGCCAGCCTTCTGGCTGAATCCCAAGAGCGGCGTGTCGTATCCGATCGTCGCCGCCACGCCGCAATACAAGATGGACAGCATGGCCGACGTGGCCAGCCTGCCGGTGACGCCGGACGGCAAGGGCGCCAGCCAGATCCTCGGCGGCATCGCCACGTTTACCCGCGTGCCCAGTGCTGCGGTGGTATCGCACTACAACATCATGCCGTCCTACGACATCTACGCCTCGGTGCAGGACCGCGACCTCGGCGCGGTCGCCAGCGATGTGCAAAAGGTACTCGCGCAGTTCGCGGCGAGTCGTCCGAAGGGTACGGTGGTGAGCCTGCACGGACAGGTCGGCACCATGAACGAAGCGTTCGGCGGCCTGATCTTCGGCCTGGTCGGCGCGATCGTGCTGATCTATCTGTTGATCGTGGTGAACTTCCAGTCCTGGCTCGATCCCTTCGTGATCATTACCGCCCTGCCCGCGGCGCTGGCCGGCATCGTGTGGATGCTGTTCCTTACGCACACGACGTTGTCAGTACCCGCACTGACCGGCGCGATCATGTGTATGGGCGTGGCCACCGCCAACTCGATCCTGGTGGTCAGTTTCTGCCGCGAACGCCTCGCCGAACATGGCGATGCGATGAAAGCCGCGCTCGAAGCGGGCTTCACGCGTTTCCGTCCGGTCTGCATGACCGCGCTGGCGATGATCATCGGCATGCTGCCGATGGCCCTGAGCCAGGAACAGAACTCGCCGCTGGGCCGCGCCGTGATCGGCGGCCTGCTGTTCGCCACCTTCGCCACCCTGCTGTTCGTGCCGGTGATCTTCAGCCTCGTGCACGGCCGCGAGCAGGCCCAGGCATCCACCGATTCCCTGCTTGGAGAACCCGTCCATGTCGCATGACGCCCCCGTTGCCACGCCGCAGCGACCGCCGAAACTGGGCCGTGCCGTGCGCTTCGGCCTGGGCGCAGCCTTGCTCGCCACCATCGCCGGCATTTCGGTACGCGCGTACGACTACCACCGCGTGGTCAAGTGGACCGACGAGCAGGTGATGCCCAGCGTGCAATTGATCGAACCCGATGTCGGCGCGGGCCAACAGGCCACCACCTTGCCTGGCCATCTGGATGCCTGGATCAGCGCTCCCATCCACGCGCGTGTCGGCGGCTATGTGAAGAGCTGGGCCCGCGACATCGGCAGCCAGGTCAACGCGGGCGAAACCCTGGCGGAGATCGACACGCCCGAACTCGACCAACAGTTCGAACAGGCCAAGGCCGGCCTCGCGCGCGCCAGGGCCAATGCGCGTCTCGCCGCCTTGACCGACAAGCGCTGGAAAAACCTGCTCACCTCCAACTCCGTCTCCAAGCAGGAGGCGGACGAAAAGGCCGGCGAAGCCGAAGCAGCCCAGGCCAACGTGCTGGCGGCGCAAGCCGATGTCGATCGCATTGCCGCCATGGAAGCGTTCAAACACATCACCGCGCCGTTTGCCGGCACCGTGACGGCGCGTAATACGGACATCGGCGATCTGATCAGCGCCACCAACGACAACAGCGCGCCCTTGTTCACCATCTCCGACACGCGTCGCATGCGCCTGTATGTGGAAGTGCCGCAGGGTTATGCCGATTCGATCAAGCCGGGCATGAGCGTGCAGCTGGACGTTCCCGATCATCCGGGCGAACACTTCAGCGGCCAGCTGATCGGCAACTCGGGCGCGGTCAACCAGGCCTCGGGTACGTTGCTGGCGCAATTCGAGGTGGACAACAGCAAGGGCGGCTTGCTGCCCGGCGCCTATGCCGAGGTGCATCTGCCTTTGGGCAACCACAGCCACACCATGACGGTGCCCGCCACGGTACTGATCTTCCGCGCGCAAGGACCGCAGGTCGCCGTGCTCGGGCAGGACGGCAGGGTGCAGCTGCGCGATGTGCATATCGCCATGGACCTGGGTGATCGCCTGCAGATCGACCAGGGGCTACACCCCGGCGACCGCATCATCAACCATCCGTCGGATTCGCTGATGCAGGGCGACCGTGTACAGGTGGCATCCAGCGCCGATGCGACTGGCGCCAAGGCCAAGGTGGAGTGAGTCCATGACACGCATGAACCCAACCTTGGCCCTGGCGCTGCGGCGCTTGCTGCCGCTTGCTGCCGTGGCTGCGCTACCCGCCTGCTCGCTGGCGCCCATCTATCAAAAGCCGGACCTTGGCCCCTTGCCCGCCGCGTATGCGGGCCAGACCCAGGATGGCCTGTGGTCGCCAGCGCAACCCGCCGACACCGCCTCGCGCGGCCCATGGTGGTCGGTCTACGACAATCCCGAACTGGATCGGCTGGAACGTCAGCTCGATGCAACCAACCCCAGTCTGTCGGTGGCGCTGGCCCGCTATGACGCCGCCCGCGCGGTAGTCGGCGAAGTGCGCTCGGACCTCTATCCCCACCTCGGCGTGGAGGCCAGCACGCTGCGCAACCGCCAGTCCGACAATCGTCCCCTGCGCGGCAGCAACCAGCCGAACGAGTACAGCGCGAATACGCTGGGTTTTGGCGCCAGCTACGAGTTGGACCTGTGGGGGCGCGTGCGCAACGAAGTTGCCGCCGGCAAGGCGGACGAGGCAGCGGCGGCCGGCGATCTTGCCTCGGTCAAGCTGAGCCTGGAGGCGCAACTGGCCGACCAGTACGTACGCCTGCGTGGCTACGACGTGCAGGCACGCATCCTCAAGGACACGCTGGACGCGTATCGCCAGGGTCTCGATCTCACCCAGCGCCGCTTCGAAGGCGGCGTCGCTTCCGGCCTCGACGTCAGCCGCGCCAAGACCCAGTTGTCCGACGCCATGGCGCAGGTGTCCGAGGTCGATGCGCAGCGCGCGCTCACCGAGCACGCCATCGCCAGCCTGGTCGGTGAACCCGCCTCAAAGTTCTCGCTGCCGCCGTCCACAACCCCCATGGCGGTGCCGGCGATACCGCTGGGCGTGCCTTCGCTGTTGCTGCAACGACGCCCTGACATCGCCGCCTCTGAGCGACGCGTGTTCGCCGCCAACGCGGAGATCGGCGTGGCGCGCGCGGCGTTCTTCCCAAGGTTGAGTCTGTCCGCCGTGTTTGGCTGGCAAAACACCGGCATGGGCAGCCTGCTCAGCGCGGGCAACCGCTACTGGGCGCTGGGCCCGGACCTGGCCATGAGTCTGTTCGACGGTGGCCTAAGGCACGCCAAGGTCCAGGCAGCACAAGCCAATCTCGACGCGGCGGCGGGGCAATATCGGGAAACCGTGCTGGGTGCATTTCAGCAGGTGGAAGACAACCTCACCCTGCTGCAAGAACTCGGCAAGGAAGCGCAGGAACAGGATGATGCGGCCAGCTCGGCCCATGACTCGCAGACGATAGCCACCAACCGCTATCGCGAAGGTGCAGTGAACTATCTCGATGTGGTGAGTGCGCAGACCGCCACGCTGCAGGCCGAACGCAGCGCCGAGCAGGTGCGCACGCGCCGCCTGCAGGCCAGTGTGGATCTGATCCGTGCGCTGGGCGGTGGCTGGGACCGCAGCGACTTGCCCAACGGCGACACGACCATGACGGCAAGCGCAGCCTCGGCCCGTTGACGGTCACGTCACGAGAGAGCCTGGCGGCAAAAACAGAAACGGCGGGCATCTTGCCCGCCGTTTCTCCATCCTTGGGTCGAACTCCCTTGCGATAGCCGTACCGCTTAGAACGGGTAGTAGCGGAAGCTGGTGAAGAACATGTTTTCCTTGGCAGAAGGCGTCGCGGCACCGTTGACCAGCACGCCGTTGACGTAGCCCTGACCAGCGAAGGCTTCGCGATCGGTATGCGAGTACTGCGCACCGAACTGCATCTTGCCGAACTTGCCCTGGTAGAACTTCCACCAGAAGCCCAGCGTGCCCTGCCAGATCTGCCGGCTGTTGCCTACGCAGGTACCGCCTTCGATTTCGCAACCGCTGTTGTTGTACAACGGGCTGCCCAGGCCGAGCGCGGTGCCCTTGTACAGGAAGTCCTTCTTGAACTGCGCTTCGCGGCCACCGAACAGATAGACGTCGACGTCGGAGTTGGCGTGCCAGGTCAGACCGGTCAGCAGCATGTTCTGCTTGATCGGAGCGAGGTTGCCATTCGGGCTGAAGGTCACGTCCGGCATCTGCGAGCTGCCGTAACGGCCAATGCCCTTGCCGGTCATGCCCGAGAACTGCCAGTCGAGCTGCTTGTCGATCAGCGGCAGGACCATGCCGATGCCGACGCCGCCGCCGTAGGTGTCCTGGTTCGAACCGTTGTAACGGTTATAGAACGCACGGCCGAGGCCGAACAGTTCGTAATGACCGAAGCCAGGATCCACGGCCAGCTTCACGACCACATCGGGGATGTGGTTGAGCGACAGCGTGTTGGCCGAGTTGAAGCCCGAGCCAGCTGCGATGTTGTAGATCGACTGCACCGGCGCCTTGGCCTGGTTCGGGCTGGTGTAGAACGTGGTCTGCGGGTTCTCGAGCGAGATACCCAGCCACCACTCCTTGTTCCAATCCTTGACCAGGCGGATCTGCGGCTGGCGCGTCCAGGTGAAGCCCGGGATGTACTGTGCGTCGATCTGCGGCGGGGTCAGCTCGGTGCGCGGGGTGATGCCCTTGCTGTTGAGCGTGACCAGCGACCAGTTCTGACCAGCCAGCAGGTGCCAGCCGCCATTGTCCCAATCCGAGGTCATGTAGACGTTGCGGATACGCGGGTTGTACGAGTTGCTCTCGTTCGAGTTCGCGGTCTGCGCAGCGCCCAGGAAGTCGAGTTCGATGTAGCCGGCCAGATGCGTCTGCGGATCCACGTCACCCTGCGCCAAGGCCGAGATACGGCTCTGGCGGGCGGTCAGGCGGAGTTCGTTGGTATGCGCCGTCGAGACGTTGTTGAACGGAATAGCGTTGAAGTTCGACGCGATATCCGCACCCTGGTTGGCCGAGCGGTAGACCGACTCAGCTGCCAGGAAGCCGCCCAGCGTGATGTTCACGCCCTTGTAGGCGATCTTGTCAGCCGACTTCTTGATCTGCTCGTTCGTGGCAGCCTGGGTCTTCTGCACCTGCTCCACGGCCTGGCCGGTGGAGACATTGATGTCGGACTGCGCGTCGGTGCGCTGCTCCAACTCGACCACCTTGGCCTGAAGGGCCTGCAACTGGGCCTTCAGCGCCTCGATTTCTGCGTTCTGCGCAGAAGCCGAGCTGGTCTTGGAAGACTGGCTAGCCGGTGCCGGATCGGCACTGGCGTAGAAACTGGTAACGCCCAAACCGGCAGCAATCGCTACCGCGAGCAACTTGGAACGCATGGAATGTCTCCGCATGTTGGTAAGAATCACCTCGACCGCCCCCCTCGATCACATGGCCGGTCAGTTAAGGTTCGGTTAGGGAGGATGAGGTCCGTGCTTTACCGTTCCATGCACGTTATGTGACAGAACGAAGACACTCGTCTTAGCGACGGCTAAGCCGGCGTGGCGGCGGCGGCTGATATGCTTGCTGGATGGAGAGACTCAGCAACAGCATGGCCGACCGCATGGCCGAACGATTCCGCGGCTTCCTGCCGGTGATCGTGGATGTGGAGACGGGCGGTTTCGACGCCGAGCGCGACGCGCTGCTGGAAATTGCCGCCGTGGTCCTGCGCATGACCCCCGAGGGCTATTTGCAGCCGCTGCCGGCGGTGTCAGCCCACGTGCACCCCTTTCCCGGCGCCAATATCGATCCCCGCGCACTGGAGATCACCGGCATCGATCCGGAAAATCCGCTGCGCGGCGCGCTCGACGAGCGCCTGGCGCTGGATCACGTGTTCAAGCCGATCCGCGATGCCATGCGCGATGCCGATTGCCAGCGCGCCGTGCTGGTGGGCCACAACGCGGCCTTCGACCTTGGCTTCCTCAACGCCGCCGTGCGCCGGTGCGCGCACAAGCGCAATCCGTTCCATCCGTTCAGCTGTTTCGATACGGCGACGTTAAGCGGACTGGCCTTTGGGCAGACCGTCTTGAGCAAGGCGGTGCAGGCCGCCGGCATTCCTTTTGATACTCGCGAAGCCCATTCGGCCATCTACGATGCCGAGCGGACGGCGGAGTTGTTCTGCACGATCATCAATCGCTGGCGCCGGCTGGAGACGATCGAACGCGAGTTCGTTGGCGTCGATACGCCCTGAGGCCACCCAGCAATGGATCCCGAGGGCCGGCGGGCGCGCAGAAAGCGCACTGGCGGCCCGCCGCCCCGGCCCTTGCCGAAGGCCAAGATGACAGTCGATGACGGATTGTCATCTTGCTGAAACATTCAGCTAATCTCATTGCAACACGTAGCGCATGAAATTGAGGGCGGGCGGGAATCCCCGTAACCCTTCGCCAAGGAGCCACCGTGTTGACCTCAACCAAGTCCCTATCTCGCATCGGCGTGACCGCCGTTTTTGCTGCCGCCTCGCTGTTCGGCATGGCCGCCCAGGCCACTGACATCACCGGCGCCGGTTCGAGCTTCGTCTATCCGGTGCTCTCGAAGTGGTCCGCCGGTTACGCCGAAAAGACCGGCAACAAGCTGAACTACCAGTCGGTGGGTTCGGGCGCCGGCGTCGCGCAGATCAAGGAAGGCACCATCGACTTCGGCGCCACCGATGCACCGGTCAAGGCGGAAGACCTCGCCCAGTTTGGCCTGGGCCAGTTCCCGGTCGTGGTCGGCGGCATCGTGCCGGTGGTCAATATCGCCGGTATCGACGCGGGCAAGATCAAGCTGGATGGCGCCACCCTCGCCGACATCTTCCTCGGCAAGATCACCAACTGGAACGACCCGCGCATCTCGGCGCTGAACGCCGGCCTGAACCTGCCGGCGGGCAAGATCACCGTCGTGCACCGCTCGGACGGCTCGGGCACCACCTTCAATTTCACCAACTACCTGTCCAAGGTCAGCCCGGATTGGGCGGCCAAGGTCAAGTACGGCACCGCCGTTGAATGGCCGACCGGCGTGGGCGGCAAGGGCAATGAAGGCGTGTCGCAGTACGTCAAGCAGATCAAGGGTTCGATCGGCTACGTCGAATACGCCTATGCGGTCAAGAACAAGATCAGCTGGATCAACCTGAAGAATGCCGCCGGCCAGTTCGTGGCTCCCAGCGCCGAGGGCTTTGCCGCCGCCGCCGCCACCGCCGACTGGGCCAGCGCCAAGGACTTCAACCTGATCATGACCAACGCCCCGGGAGCCAACGCCTGGCCGATCACGGCAACCACCTGGGCCGTGATGTACAAGAAGCCGAAGAACGCCGAGCACACCAAGGTCGCCTTCGACTTCTTCAAGTGGGCCCTGGAGAACGGCCAGAAGGACGCGGCTTCACTCGACTATGTCGCCCTGCCGGATACCCTCGTCAAGAAGATCGAGGCTTACTGGGCCAGCGAATACAAGCACTGAGACCCGCTCGCGCCGGTCATGCTACGGCAACCGGTACGATCTAACGTCTAGGCTTGATGGCACCACACCGGGCCGCCCGACCAACGTCGGGCGGCTTGCTGCTGGAAAGGCCCCCTGGCCCTGGCGCACGCTTACCGACCGGGCGGCCCTGGTGCCAGCCGGACCTCGAGAAACCTGAGGGATCGACATTACATGCAAGCGAACGTAGGCGCCGTCTCCACGGCCATCGCACAGGAAGCGCGCTCGCACCGCGACGCACGGCACGATCGCCTGTTCGGCTGGTTGCTCAAGGCCTGCGCCCTGCTGGTCCTGGCCTGCCTGCTCGGCGCCGCGGGCGCCACGCTGTGGGGCGGCCGCCACGCCTTCGGCGCGTTCGGCTGGCACTTCCTGATCAGCGATGCCTGGGACCCGAGCAGCGACACCTTCGGCGCCCTCGTGCCCGTCTACGGCACCATCGCCACCTCGCTGATCGCCCTGCTCATCGCCGTGCCGGTGAGCTTCGGCATCGCGCTCTATCTTTCCGAAGTGGCGCCGCCGTGGCTGCGCACCCCGGTCGCCTCGGCGATCGAGCTGCTGGCCGGCATCCCTTCGATCATCTACGGCATGTGGGGCCTGTTTATCTTTGCGCCCTTCTTCGCCGACCACATCAAGCCCTGGCTGACCAACTACCTGGGCAACAAGCCCGACGACGGCAAACTGTCGTGGGTGGCCGAACACGTACCGTTCGTGGGCAGCCTGTTCGGCAGCGACTATCCGTTTGGCGCTAGTGTGCTGACCGCCGGTATCGTGCTGGCGGTGATGATCATCCCGTTCATTTCCTCGGTGATGCGCGAGGTCTTCCAGACCGTACCGACGCGCCTGAAGGAATCGGCCTATGCGCTGGGTTCCAGCACCTGGGAGGTTTCCTGGGACATCGTGCTGCCCTACACCCGCTCGGCGGTGATTGGCGGCATCTTCCTGGGCCTGGGCCGTGCGCTTGGCGAGACCATGGCGGTGACCTTCGTGTTGGGCAATGCGATGAAGCTGTCGCCGTCCATCCTTGACCCGGGTGCCTCGATCGCCTCCACCATCGCGAACCAGTTCAGCGAGGCCGCCGGCCTGCAGAAATCCACCCTGATGGCCTTGGCCTTCCTGCTGTTCGTGGTCACCTTCATCGTGCTGCTGATCGCGCGCTGGATGCTGCGGCAGCTGGCCCATAAGGAGGGTCGCTGATGAGCAGCTCGTTCCTCTACACCCGTCGCCGCATCACCAATGCGCTGGCCTTGACCTTGAGCATGTTCGCCACCCTGATCGGCCTGATCTTCCTGGCCTGGATCCTGTGGGAAACCCTGCGCCAGGGCATCGGCGCGCTCGATGTGAAGCTGTTCACCAAGATCACCGCCTATGGCGAGGATGGTGGCCTGCTCAATGCGATGGTCGGCAGCCTGATCATCAACTTCATCGGCATCGCCCTGGCCACGCCGATCGGCGTGCTGGCAGGCGCCTGGCTGGCCGAATACGCGAATCGCACCCGCCTGGGCGAGTCGATCCGCTTCCTCAACGACATCCTGCTGTCCGCACCGTCCATCGTGCTGGGCCTGTTCGTCTACACCATCATCGTGCTGCCCACCACGGCGCTGACCAGCGGCAATACCACGTTCTCCGGCCTGGCCGGCGGCGTGGCGCTGGCCTTGATCGCACTGCCGGTGATCGTGCGCACCACCGACGAGATGCTGCGGCTGGTGCCGTCCACGCTGCGCGAAGCCTCGCTGTCACTGGGCATTCCGCAATGGAAGCTCACCACGCAGATCCTGATGCGCTCGGCGCGCTCGGGCATCATCACCGGCGTGCTGCTGGCGTTGGCCCGCATCAGCGGCGAGACGGCGCCGTTGCTGTTCACCGCGTTCGGCAACAACTACCTGACCTTCAACCCGATGGACAAGATGTCCAGCCTGCCGCAGATGATCTACCAGTACGCCAATGATCCGGGCGAAGGCCTGCATGCCATCGCCTGGGCCGGTGCGTTCGTGATCACCATGTTCGTGCTGCTGCTTAGCCTTGCTTCCCGTCTGGTCCTTTCACGCAACAAGGTGTCCCATGACTGAGTCCGCCGCCGCCGGCATCCACCCGCAGTCTGCGGCTACGCCCACCCCGATCGCGCCGACCAAGCTGAAGGTGCGCGACCTGCACTTCTACTACAACGGCTTCCATGCGCTGAAAGGCATCAACATGGACATCCCGGAGAAGAAGGTCACCGCCATCATCGGCCCGTCGGGTTGCGGCAAGTCCACCCTGCTTCGCATCTTCAACCGCATCTACGCGATCTATCCCAAGCTCGAGGCCAAGGGCGAAATCGTCCTGGATGACGAGAACATCCTCGATTCGGGCTATTCGATGAACCGCCTGCGCAGCAAGGTCGGCATGGTGTTCCAGAAGCCGGTGCCGTTCCCGATGACCATTTTCGAGAACGTCGCCTACGGCATCCGCCACCACGAAAAGCTTTCGCGCGCCGACATGGACATCCGCGTGGAGCAGGCCCTGCGTAGCGCGGCGCTGTGGGACGAGGTGAAGGACAAGCTCAAGCAGAACGCCCTGGGCCTCTCCGGCGGCCAGCAGCAGCGCCTGTGCATCGCCCGTGGCATTGCGCTGAAGCCGGAAGTGCTGCTGCTCGACGAGCCCACCTCCGCCCTCGATCCGATCGCCACTGGCCGCATCGAGCAGCTGGTGGAAGAGCTCAAGAGCGAGTACACCATCGTCATCGTCACGCATAACATGCAGCAGGCGGCACGCTGCTCCGATCTCACCGCCTTCATGTACCTGGGCGAGCTGATCGAGTTCGACCGCACCGAACAGATCTTCACCAAGCCGACCAAGAAACAGACCGAGGACTACATCACCGGTCGTTTCGGCTAAACATGGCGTTATCCCCTCTCCCCTCCGGGGAGAGGGTTAGGGTGAGGGGACACCCCGCGACACCCTTCCCTATCCAACGAATTGTGGAACCACACCATGAGCGGCAGCAGCAAAGAACACATCATCAAGAGCTACGACGACGAGCTGACCCGCCTCACCGGCGAAATCGTCCGCATGGGCGAGCTCGCGGTCGGCCAGCTGGAATCGGCCATCGACGTGATCGAGCGCCGCGACGAACGCGCCGCCCAGCACGTGGTCGGCAACGACGACGCGATCGACCTGCTCGAGCAGGAAATCAGCCACGACGTGGTGCGCCTGCTGGCGCTGCGCGCGCCGATCGCCGGCGACCTGCGCAATGTATTCGCCGCGCTGCGCATCGCTGCCGACATCGAACGCATCGGCGACTACGCCGCCAACGTAGCCAAGCGCTCGATCCCGCTGTCGATGGTCGCTCCCGTCGCCCCCACCAGCGGCCTGGGTTACCTGGCCGAACTGGCCGCCGCCGAAGTGCGCGACGTCCTGATGGCCTACCGCGACCGCGATGCAGAACGCGCCTACCAGGTATGGAAGGACGACGCCGAGCTGGACGAGGCCTATACCGGCTACTTCCGCCAGCTGCTTACGTACATGATGGAAGATCCGCGCAACATCACGCCGTGCACTCATTTGTTGTTCATGGCCAAGAACATCGAGCGCATCGGCGACCACGCCACCAATATCGCCGAGAACATCTGGTACCAGGTGAACGGCGAACCGCTGACGGCGCAGCGCGCGAAGCGCGACTTCACCTCCAGCCCGGAGTTCACCAAGCTCGGCGACAAGCCGGACTGACCGCCTCCCGACGCCATCAGCGGGAACGCATCGCATGCGTTCCCGCTTGTTCGCAGATCACGAATCAGTGCGAACCGCTGGTGACTTTCAGACCCACCATGCCAAGCAGCACCAGCCCCACGCAGGCGAGCCTGAGCGGCGACGCGGGATCGCCAAACAGCAGCATCCCAAGCATCACGGCACCTACCGCGCCCATGCCGGTCCAGATCGCGTAAGCCGTACCGATCGGCAGCGTTTTCACGGCCATCGCGAGCAATACGATACTGACAATGATCGCCGCTACGGTCGCGACGCTTGGCCACAGCCGTGTAAAGCCTTCGGTGTATTTGAGTCCAATCGCCCAGGCCACTTCGAACAAACCGGCGAGCGCAAGATAGATCCAGGGCATGACGCCACTCCTCTGGATGAAGAGCAAGGTCGTCCCCGCCAAAGAAAGAAGCCTGCGGCGTCGTCGCCACAGCCCGGCCTCATTGCGAGGCCGGACTTCATTTTACACGCGCGAGCTGAATGCCCCACGACCCCTTCGGAGCCGCTCACCCGCTACAAGCTCAACGCAGGCGTCGATTCAGGCGTGCGGAATGCACGATGCCGTAGATCCCAATGGCGATCCACGCCACCTGCATCAGAAAGGCCGGCCAATTCATGGACGCGACGCCAAAGATCAGCGACAGCACCACGCCAACGGCGCCCAGCACGTTCATCACCTGGTAAATGATCCCGTTGCCATGCAGCTTGCGCAGCTGCAGCAAGAGGAACGCGCACAACACCAGCAATACGCCGATATAGCCAGCCCAGTCGTGCCAGAAGAACGTCATCGCTTCTCACTCCTTTGCCGCAATGCCTCGAACAGAACGACGCCGGTTGCCACGGAGACGTTGAGGCTCTCCATCGAACCAGGCATGGGAATCTTCGCCACGAAATCGCAGGTCTCGCGCGTGAGCCGGCGCATGCCCTCGCCCTCGCTCCCCAGCACCAGGGCCAGCGGCCCCTTCATGTCAATACTGTAAATCGAGGTGTCGGTGTCGCCAGCCAGGCCGGTAATCCACACGCCAGCGTCCTTCAGCGTACGCAGCGCCCGGGCGAGATTGGTGGCGGCAATCAGGGGCACGCGGTCGGCGCCACCTGCCGAGGCACGACGCACGACCGGCGTCAGGCCCACGGCGCGATCCTTCGGCACGATCACCGCCGTCACGCGCGCCGCGGCCGCACTGCGCAGGCAGGCGCCGAGATTGTGCGGATCGGTGACCCCGTCCAGCACCAGCACGAGCGCATCCTGACCCGCTTGCTCAAGCAAGCCGAGAATGTCGTTCTCGTTGCCCATCGGCGGCGCTTCGTAGAGCGCCACCACACCCTGGTGCCGTGCCTCGCCAGCGATCTTGTCCAGCTGCTCGCGCGGCCGATGATGCACGGGAATATTCAATGCCTTGGCCCGGGTGGCCAGTTCCTGCACGCGCGCATTGCGCTGCCCCTGTTCCACCAGCAGTTCGCGCACGCGCGCAGCGTCGTTGCTCAACGCACCTTCGACTGGGTTGATTCCGACGATCCAGCTGTCACTCATTGCTTAACCTTTTTTCTTGCCGCCCTTGCGGGCTCTTGAGGTTGCCTTGGACGCAGCAGCCTTGACTGCCTTGAACTTGCCCTGGGCCGCCGACTTGACCTTGGAGAACATGCTCTTTCCGGCGGCCGGGCTCTTTTCAGCCGTCGTGTGCTTGTCTGCCGCGGTGTCCTTCCTTCCCGTTGACGCCGCTCGCGGCGCAGCAGTCCCCACATTATCGCGCGAGCCTGGCCGTGCCGTCGCCTTGCGCCCTGCGGGCAGCGAGTAGCGCTCACCGGCAGCGGCATAGTCATAGCGTCGTTCGGTGCCGCTCGGCTTCGCCTCAGCACGCGGTGCGACCAGGCGGAAGTCGATCTTGCGATCCTCCAGGCTGGCGCGCAGCACCTGGATGCGCACGTGATCGCCAAGGCGATGTTGCGCGCCGGTACGCTCGCCCTTCAGCAAGTGGCGGACCGGATCGAAGTGGTAGTAATCGTTGGAAAGCTGGCTGATATGCACCAGCCCCGACACCTTCGATTCGTCCAGCTCCACGAACAGGCCGAACGAGGTGACGCCGGTGACGGTGCCTTCGAATTCGCTGCCCACGTGCTTGGACATCCACGCACACTTGAAGCGCTCGTCGACATCGCGCTCGGCCTCTTCGGCACGTCGCTCGCGCTGGGAGCAATGCACGGCCATGTTCGCCATCTCGGTCGGCGTATAGCTATAGCCCGAGGGTTTGCCGCCGCTGATGGCGTAGCGGATCGCGCGATGCACCAGCAGATCGGGATAGCGACGGATCGGCGAGGTGAAGTGCGCGTATGCCTCCAGCGCGAGGCCGAAATGTCCGCGATTGTCGGGCTGATACGCGGCCATGCTCTGCGCGCGCAACAGTACCGACTGGATCAGCTCGCGCTCGGGGCGATCCTGCACCAGCCGCAGCACGTCGGCGAAATCGCCCGGCGTCACCTCCTCGACCGGCGGCATCCGCAACTTGAACTCACGCAGGAACTGCTGCAGGTCCTCGTACTTCTCGGCCGGCGGCGGCTCGTGCGCGCGGAACAGCGCGGGAATCTTCTTCTTCTCGAGGAACAGCGCCGCCTGCACATTCGCGGCGATCATGCATTCCTCGATCAGCTTGTGCGCATCATTGCGCTGGGTGGCGCCCATGGCAGCCACTTCACCGGTCTGGTCGAGACGGAACTTCACTTCCGGCGTCTCGAAATCGATGGCGCCGCGACGCTTGCGCTGCGCGGCCATCAGCTTGTAGAGCCCATGCAGGTGCTCCAGCTGCGGCATCACATCGGTCAGCTCGTGGCGCGCATCGGCATCATTGAGGCCAATGGCTTGCCACACGCGGTCATAGGTGAGACGCGCATGCGAGCGCATCACCGCGTCGTAGAACTTCGAACGGATCACCACGCCTTCGGCATCGATCTGCATGTCGCAGACCATGCACAGGCGCTCGACCTTGGGGTTGAGCGAGCAGATGCCGTTGGACAGCGTCTCCGGCAGCATCGGCACCACGAAACCCGGGAAATAGGTCGACGTGCTGCGCTCGTAGGCCTCGCGATCCAGGGCGGCGCCCACCTGCACATAGTGCGATACGTCAGCGATGGCTACGACCAACCGGTAACCGCCACCACGACGCGGCTCGGCGAACACGGCGTCGTCGAAATCACGCGCGTCGGCGCCGTCGATGGTGACCAGCGGCAACGCACGCAGATCCATCCTGCCCTCGCGCTCCGCCGCGCTTACCTCGGGCTCGACCTGCGCCGCTTCGCGCATCACCGGATCCGGCCATTCGTGCGGCAGGTCGTGGCTGGCAATCGCCATCTCCACCAGCAGCGATGGCTGCAGCCGCTCGCCCAGTACCGCGCGAATCGCACCGAGCGGGCCACGATGCGGCGTCGGCGGCTCGGTGATCTCCGCCACCACGATCTGGCCGGAGCGTGCGCCCAGGTCCTGGCCGGGCACGATCATGATGTCCTGATGCAGGCGCCGATCATCGGGCGCCACCAGCATCACGCCGTTTTCGATCACCACGCGGCCTACCAGTCGCGGCGAGCGACGCTGCAGCACCTCGACGATGGCGCCCTGCTTGCGACCGCGACGGTCGATACCGACCACGCTGGCCAGCACGCGATCGCCATGCAGCACCATGCGCATCTGTTGCGGCGAGAGATAAAGGTCATCGCCGCCGTCATCCGGCCTGAGGAAGCCATAGCCTTCGGCATTGGCCAGCACGACGCCGGGAATCAGGTCCAGCTTGTTGGTCGGTGCATAGCCGCCGCGGCGGCCGAGCAGCAACTGACCATCACGCACCATGGCGCCGAGGCGCTTACGCAGTGCATTGATGTCGTATTCGTCGTGCAGCGACAGCGTTTCGGCGATGCGCGCCTCGGTCAACAGTTCGCCCCGCTCGGCCAGCAGGGCGAGGATCGCCTCACGACTGGGGATGGGACGCTCATAGCGTTGCGCCTCGCGCTCCGCATGCGGGTCGCTCACTTCGCCCACCCGCTTGCGCGGGCTCGGATCGAGCGCCGAGCGCTTGGCGCGGGGCGCGGCTTTCTTCGGCGCAGCGGGGCCTTGCTTGGCTCCCTGCTTGCTGCTGCGCGGTTCCTTTTTTCTGGTCACATCCTTGCCTTTGTCTGGGGTGTCGAACCGCGAACACCGCGGCTCGATGAAGAATCAGTGAAAGAATAGTTGACAACCTACCGACACATGCCTAATCTACGCGGCTCACGCAGCCCATAAAGCAGCGGGACACCTGCCCAGGTGGCGGAATTGGTAGACGCACTAGTTTCAGGTACTAGCGGGTAAAACCGTGGAGGTTCGAGTCCTCTCCTGGGCACCAATTGTAGACGAAGCCCGCCGCAAGGCGGGCTTCTTCGTTTCCGGGCCTGGCTGGAAATTGAATCGCTCCGCACTAGCCGACCTTGCTCAGGATGGCTTGCATTTCTTCTGGCGGGAACGCACGCAAGGTTTGCGTGCGCGTATTGCCGGCGGCACCGATGGTCAGTGCAAATGCCGTCGCCGCGAGTTCGTCGGACGCCTCGATCACGACCACCATGTCGTATTGCCCGAGCGTCCAATAGACATCCTTGATCCTCGCGCCGAATTTTCCAGCCGCCGACTTCACAGCCTCGGACCGTTTGACGGTGTCCTTGACCGTCCGCATGCCCTGGTCCGTGAAGTGCGTAAGGGAGACAAAGGTCGCCATGTTCGTACTCCTCAGCAAGATCGACTATCGGGATGGGACCGTGGGCGGCACCTGAGCCGGCGCCGGTCCCGTGGCGTCAGCCTGAGGCTTTGGGTTGGGCAGCGGCGCGAGGTGAGACCTGGCCACGCCTGCGCTCCGGCGGAGCATTCGCCGGAATGTAGCCGCGCAAACGGGTGCGTCAGGTGAAGGCTGGCCCAGTGTTCAGGCGCTACCGCTCAAGCGGCCGGCGGACCTTTCAGCTCCACCATGTTGCCTTGGGGGTCGTAAAGATAGATTGACGGACCCTCGCCCTTGGCGCCATAGCGCGAGCCGATCTCGCCGACACGCACGCCGTGGGCTGTCAGGTGCGCGACGATGGCCGTTTCATCGTAGTTCTCCACCCGCAGGCACAGGTGGTCCATGTTGTGCCCTTCCGCGCCGGGTCCGGCGCCGCCGAGCCGGCCGAGCTTGCCGTCGAGCGATACCAGGTCGATCAGCGAATCACCGGCGCGCAACTGCACCAAGCCGATGTCGTCCTGCCGACGCTCCTCCCGGCAACCCAACACATCGCAATAGAAACGTTGCATGACGAGCAGATCGCGCACGCGCAACACGACATGATCGATCTGGGCCAGTTGGAACGGGGTTTGTTTCATCGAGGGCTCCGGGGGCGACAGGACTTTCATCTTAAGCCTCCTGAGACGCGCTGCCGCACGCGACAGGCCACCCACGGGCACCGTCCGTGGAGACGCCGCTCAAGAGGGAGGCAAACTGCCCCGCCGCGTTCTATAATTAGGGGCTAGCGCGTGGTGGGAGAAGCGGTGAAAGCCGCTGCCGAAGGCGCAACGCCCGTAATCGCTCAGGCCCCATACCATCACGCGCAACAACACTCTGGAGAGACCGGTTGAATCCGGCGCCGAAGGGGCACGAAGCGCAAGCTTCCAAACTCTCAGGCAAAAGGACAGAGGGGCGCTCCACGTGCGGCTTGCACGTCCGGCCTTTATCGGCCACTTCCGGACGCCCCTGTGATGAGTCAGAACGCTACCCCCTCCCTGCGCGACCTCGAGCACCACGACGCTTTCATCGAGCGTCATATCGGCCCCAACGACGCCGAAATCGCCACCATGTTGCGCCTGCTCGGTTACGACTCGCTGGAAGCGATGACCGACGCCATCGTGCCGGGCAAGATCAAGTCGCCGGCCCCGCTGGCCCTGCCCTCGCCGATCACCGAAGTGGAAGCGCTGGCCAAGATCCGCGCCATCGCCGACAAGAACCAGGTGTTCCGCAGCTTCATTGGCCAGGGTTACTACGGCACCCTCACGCCGAACGTCATCCTGCGCAACATCCTCGAGAACCCGGCGTGGTACACGGCCTATACGCCGTACCAGGCCGAAATCTCGCAAGGCCGCATGGAAGCCCTGATCAACTTCCAGACCATGTGCGCCGACCTCACCGGCATGGAGATCGCCAACGCGTCCCTGCTGGACGAAGGCACCGCCGCTGCCGAAGCAATGACCCTGGCCAAGCGCTCGGCGAAGTCGAAGTCGAACGTGTTCTTTGTCTCCAACGCCGTGCATCCGCAGACGCTGGAAGTGCTGAAGACCCGTGCCGAGGCGATGAGCATCGAGCTGCACATCGGCAACGATAGCGATGCCAGCCACGTCGAGTGCTACGGTGTGCTGCTGCAATACCCCAACACGTTTGGCCAGATCGGTGACTACAAGGCGCTGGCGGACCACGTGCATGCGCGCCACGGCGTGGTCTGCGTCGCCACCGACCTGCTCGCGCTGACCCTGATCGCCTCGCCCGGCGAATGGGGCGCCGATATCGTGGTGGGCAACACCCAGCGCTTCGGCGTGCCGTTCGGCTTCGGCGGCCCGCACGCCGCCTTCATGGCCTGCCGCGACTCCTACAAGCGTTCGATGCCGGGCCGCCTGATCGGCGTCTCCATCGATGCCGAAGGTAAGCCGGCCTACCGCCTCACGCTGCAGACGCGCGAACAGCACATCCGCCGCGAGAAGGCCACGTCCAACATCTGCACCGCCCAAGTGCTGCTGGCCGTGATGGCCAGCATGTATGCCGTTTACCACGGACCGGAAGGCCTGACCCGCATTGCCCGCCGCGTGCATCGCCTCACCGCCATCCTGGCCGGTGCGCTGCGCCAGTCCGGTGTTGCGGTGGGCATGGGCTTCTTTGACACCCTGCATGTGACCGGCATCGATGCCGCCGCGATCCACGCCAAGGCCCGTGCTGCCGGCATCAACCTGCGCCCGATCGATGGCAGCAGCCTGAGCATCAGCTTCGACGAAACCACCACGCGTGCCGATGTGGTTGCCGTGGCTGCCTTGTTCGGAGCCGCCATTGCCGATATCGATGCACTTGATGCCAGCACCCAGGACGCCCTGCCCCGGGATCTGCTGCGCAAGACCAAGTTCCTCACCCACCCGGCCTTCAACACGCACCACAGCGAGCACGAGCTGCTGCGCTATATGCGTTCGCTGGCCGACAAGGACCTGGCGATGGATCGCACCATGATCCCGCTCGGCAGCTGCACCATGAAGCTCAATGCCACCGCCGAGATGATCCCGGTGACGTGGCCCGAGTTCGGCAATATCCACCCGCTGGCACCGGCCGACCAGGCCACGGGCTACAAGCAGCTGATCGACGAGCTCGAAGCGATGCTGGTCGAATGTACCGGCTACGACGCGGTGAGCCTGCAGCCGAACTCCGGCGCGCAAGGCGAATACGCCGGCCTGCTGGCGATCCGCGCGTACCACCGCTCGCGCGGCGAAGCGCATCGCGACATCTGCCTGATTCCGGAATCGGCTCACGGCACTAACCCGGCTTCCGCGCAGATGTGCGGCATGCAGGTGGTGGTGACCAAGTGCGACGCAAACGGCAACGTCGATGTGGACGACATCAAGCGTGCTGCCGAGAAGTTCAGCAATCGCCTTGCCGCCCTGATGATCACCTACCCGTCCACGCACGGCGTGTTCGAGGAAGACATCGTCAAGATCTGCGAGATCGTGCATGAGCACGGTGGCCAGGTGTATACCGACGGCGCCAATATGAATGCACTGGTCGGCGTGGCCAAGCCCGGCAAGTGGGGCTCGGACGTGTCGCACCTCAACCTGCACAAGACCTTCTGCATCCCGCATGGCGGCGGTGGCCCGGGCGTCGGTCCGTGCGCAGTGAAGTCGCATCTAGCGCCCTTCCTCCCCCGCACGTTTGGCGGTGAAGGTGAAGTGGGCATGGTCAGTGCCGCCAGCTTCGGCTCGGCCTCGATCCTGCCGATCAGCTGGATGTACATCACCATGATGGGCGCCAGCGGCCTGCGTCGTGCCACCCAGGTGGCCCTGCTCAATGCCAACTACATCGCCAAGCGCCTGGCACCGCATTACGAGACGCTCTACACCGGCCGTAACGGCCTGGTCGCGCACGAGTGCATCCTCGACCTGCGCCCGCTCAAGGACGCCACCGGCATCGGTGCCGAGGACGTGGCCAAGCGCCTGATCGACTTCGGTTTCCACGCCCCGACGCTGAGCTTCCCGGTGGCCGGCACGCTGATGGTCGAGCCGACCGAGAGCGAGAGCCAGTACGAGCTGGATCGCTTTATCGACGCGATGATCCAGATCCGCGACGAAATCCGCGCCGTGGACGAAGGCAAGCTCGATCGCGAGGACAACCCGCTCAAGCACGCGCCGCACACCGCCGTCATGGTGTCGGCCACCGAATGGACCCACGCCTATCCGCGCGAGCTGGCCGCCTTCCCGCTGCCCAGCCTGAAGTTCCAGAAGTACTGGTCGCCGGTGGCGCGCGTGGACAATGTCTACGGCGACAAGAACGTGTTCTGCAGCTGCGTGCCGGTGGAAGCGTTCAAGGGCGAGATCGAGGCTTTCAGCGAGCCGAACGTGGCGTAACGCTGCCAAGCCTTGCCAATGACAAAAAGGGCTCCGCATGCGGAGCCCTTTTTCTTTGCCCATCAGCACGCCTGTCCTGTAGGAGCGCACCCTGTGCGCGATAAACCTAGGTAGCGGTGAAGCTGATGCGCCGCGATCGCGCACAGGGTGCGCTCCTACACAGACGGACAACGTTGTCAGGCGGTGCCGGTGAAGAGACAGCGAGTGATTCAAGCAGCAGCGCCCGCACTATTGCGACGCATCATCCGTCGACGCCAAGTACCAGCCTGAACACCCGCTACGTACGCCGCAACGCGCCATAAACGTGCTGCATTGCGGGACATAACCGTCTCGCCATATGCACGTGTCACCTCTTTGCAATTTCCGGGCAGCCGTCACAGTTTGGCGGCAACGATGGAGACAACGTTGTCATTGGGGACTCATGACGACATCGATCCGACCACGGAGCGCCGTGGCGCGCGCAAGGACGCTTTCGGGACGAACAACCCAGATGACCGCGCGGAATGCGGCCATTCGTCCAGCAACGTTTCTTCCTAGCGATGCAACATCACCTGGAGATAACCCATGCGTGTGAAGCAATCGGTTGTGTGGTTACGTACAGCCATCCATGCCCTCGGCACCACGGCGGGCGGCGCGATGGCCATGAGCTTGATGACGATGGCGCCCGTGCAGTCCGTGCAGGCGCAGAGCCTGCCGGCCTGTGCGACCGCCTGGAGTGCTTCGGCCGTCTATACGGCCGGCAATACCGCCAGCGAAAACGGCGTCAACTACAAGGCCAACTGGTGGACCCAGGGCAACGACCCCGCCACCAACAACGGCGGCGCGGGCTCCGGCCAGCCATGGACGTCGCAAGGTGCCTGCGGCACCAGCAGCGGCGGCGGAAGCAGCGGTGGCGGCTCCGGCGGTGGCTCAGGTGGCGGCACTTCCCCGCCGCCTCCGGCGCCGGGCACCGGAAAGAATCTTGTGTTCAGTCCGTACAAGGACATCACGGTCAGCCTCAACTGGAACACCAATGTGATGCAGACGGCAGCCGCCACCGGTTCGGCGATTCCGGTCGTCGGCAGCGGCAGCCTGAAGTCGAACTACGTGACGAATCTCAGCGGAATCACGCTCGCCTTCGCTACCGGTGAATGTGGCAGCGAAAACTGGGGTGGCGTGCCTGGCGCCAGTTTCGCCAGTGCCAACGTTTCGGCGCTGTCCAGCGCCGGCCTGCCCTACATCGTCTCCACCGGCGGCCAGGCGGGCACCTTCACCTGCGGCAGCACGGCGAACTTCGCCGCGTTCCTGTCGCGCTACATGTCGTCGCAGCTGATTGGCGTCGACTTCGATATCGAAGGCGGCCAGAGCTCGGCCCAGATCAATGCCCTGGTCGCGGCCGCCGTCTACGGCCAGAGCCTGTATCCGAACCTGCGCTTCTCGTTCACGCTGGCCACGCTCGGCGCATCGGATGGCAGCTACGGCGGCCTCAACAGTCTCGGCGACTCGGTGGTGAAGGCGATCAAGGCTTCGACGCTGACCAACTACACCATCAACCTGATGGTCATGGACTACGGCGGCCCGAGCAGCGGCGTCTGCGTGGTATCGGGCAGCGTGTGCGATATGGGCCAGTCCGCGATCCAGGCGGTGACGAACCTGGAGCACACCTACGGCATCCCGGCCAGCAAGATCGAGCTGACCCCGATGATCGGTGTCAACGATACCTCGAACGAGAACTTCTCGATCGCCAACACCGACACCATCACCACGTACGCGGTGAACAACGGCCTGGCCGGCCTGCACTTCTGGTCGCTGGACCGCGACACGCCGTGCAACCAGACCACCGCCTCGTCGACCTGCAATTCGGTCCCGAGCACGACGCCGCTGCAGTACACCAAGCGTTTCTTGAGCGATCTGGGCAGGTAAGGGAAACAGCCCCCGGCCATGCCAGGGGACTTGCCCGGAGATTTGTCACTCCCAGTGGGCGCCGTGATGTTTGCGGCGCCTTTTTTTGGTTGTTCACCCAAGTCCGGAGAACATCGACATGCTCGCGAAAACGAAGAACGTCCTTGAGCGCTCCCTGCTGGCCATCGTCGTGTGCACCGCGTGTATCACTGGGGCTGTGCCCTCCCAGGCGAAGGCGGCCACCGCACCAGCTTCCCTGTTGTTCAGCCCCTACAAAGACATCACCGTCGACATGAACTGGCGCACGAACACGCTGCAGACCGCAGCATCAGGAACCTCGCTGCCCCTGGTCGGCAGCGGCAGCTTCTTTGCCACGCAAGAACCGCATCTCGGCGCAGTGACCTTGTCGTTCGCGACCGGCGCCTGCGGCAGCGAGAGCTGGGCGGGACTTGCCGCAGCAGCATTCACCTCGGCCAATATCGGCGCGCTGTCCACTGCCGGCCTGAACTACGTGATTTCCACCGGCGGCGCCGGCGGCATCTTCACCTGCGCCACGCCGGGTGCCTTCGCCAGTTTCATCGCCAGCTATTACACGCCACAGATGGTGGGCGTGGATTTCGATATCGAGAGTAGCCAGACCCAGGCCGAAATCCAGCAGCTGGTCGCCGATGTCGCGGCCGTGCAGACGCAATACCCCAACCTGCGCTTCTCCTTCACGCTCGCCACGCTGGCGGCGTCGGACGGAAGCCATGCGGGCATCAATCTGCTGGGCCAGGAAGTCGTGCAAGCCATCCAGGCTTCCAGTCCGGCCATCACCAACTACACCATCAACCTGATGGCGATGGATTACGGCAAGGCGTCGACCGCCAGCTGCGTGATCGTGGGCAGCGTGTGCGCCATGGGACAATCAGCCGTCCAGGCGGTGGAGAACCTGGAATACACCTATGGCGTTCCAGCCTCGCATATCGAAGTCACGCCGATGATCGGCCAGAACAACACGTCCGGCGAAATCACCACGCTCGGCGATGTGGATACCGTTACCAGCTATGCCATCGCGAACGGCCTGGCCGGCCTGCACTATTGGTCGCTTGATCGCGATACGCCCTGCGCCAAGAAGGGTTCCGTATCGTCGTCATGCAATTCGGTTAGCGGCAGCACGCCGCTGCAATACACCAACGAGTTCCTGCTGGATCTGGGCAGGTAAACGGCGACGATGAGCGGCCGTGGATGCCATGCGCGCACTCGTCCAGGCCGCACACGCGCGCCACGGGCTGATCCTCGACGGCCCAGCCGCATGAGCAGGACCATGCCCGGACACGGGCAGGCGTAGAAACAGAAAGGCCCCGCATGCGGGGCCTTTTTGCGCAACTCACCGACCGCCGATTCAGGCGAACGGATCGTCCAGCACGATGGTGTCGTCGCGGTCCGCGCCGGTGGCGACCAGGGCCAGGCGGCAGCCGGAGAGTTCTTCGACGGCGCGCAGGTAGGCGCGTGCCGCGGCGGGGAGCTTGTTCCAGTCGCGGATGCCCGCGGTGGACTCTTCCCAGCCCGGGAACTCGAGGTAGACCGGCTTGCACTCGTCCCAGCCGTCCGCATCGAGCGGAGCCAGTTCGCGGCGTTTGCCGCGGTATTCGTAGGCGATGCAAACCTTGATGGTCGGCAGGCCGTCGAGCACGTCGAGCTTGGTGATGGCCAGGCCATTGATGCCGTTGATCTGCACGGCGCGCTTCAGCGCGACCAGGTCGATCCAGCCGCAGCGGCGCGGACGGCCGGTGCTGGCGCCGAATTCGTTGCCGACCTTGCGCAGGCGCTCGCCCATCTCGTCATTGAGTTCGGTGGGGAACGGACCGCCGCCGACGCGGGTGGCGTAGGCCTTGCAGATGCCGAGCACGTAGTCGATGTCGCCCGCGCCCACGCCGGTGCCGGCGAGCGCGCCGCCCACGGTGGTGTTGGACGAGGTGACGTACGGATAGGTACCGTGGTCGATGTCGAGCAGCGCGCCCTGCGCACCTTCGAACAGGATGTTGCCGCCTTCCTTGCGCACGTCGTGCAGGATGGTGGCGACGTCGTCGACCATCGGGCGGATGAATTCGCCATAGGCCAGCGCGTCATCCAGCACGGTCTGGAAGTCGACCGGCTCGGCCTTCAGCCACTGGGTGAGGATGAAGTTGTGGTACTCGACCGCGCACTTGATCTTCTCGGGCAGCTCGTGCGGATACATCAGGTCGGCCACGCGGACGCTGCGACGGGCCACCTTGTCTTCATAGGCCGGGCCGATGCCGCGGCCGGTGGTGCCGATGGCCTTGCCGCCGGCGGCGATCTCGCGCGCCTTATCCACGGCAATGTGGTACGGCATGATCAGCGGGGTGGCCGGGCTGATCTTCAGGCGCGAACGCACTTCCACGCCCTGCGCTTCCAGCTCTTCGATTTCCTGCTTCAGCGCGGCGGGCGACAACACCACGCCATTGCCGATCAGGCACAGCGCATCGTCGCGCAGGATGCCCGAGGGGATCAGGTGCAGCACGGTCTTCTTGCCGCCGATCACCAGCGTGTGGCCGGCGTTATGGCCGCCCTGGAAACGTGCCACGGCGCCGACGCGCTCGGTCAACAGGTCGACGATCTTGCCCTTGCCTTCGTCGCCCCACTGAGCACCAAGGATGACTACTGACTTGCCCATGATGTTGCTCTCGCTAATTTGAGTTCGGATGCCCCAGGCGGGGCGATTTGTTTCGATGAAGCAGGCCTGCTCGTCACGGCAGCGCCTTGAGGATCACAGTGCCCCAGCGCCTGCCGGGACGACGGTTAGCGGCGATGGATGAACGGCCCATCCACCGCCTTCATTCAATGCATCAACTGCAGCGTCACCAGGCCTATGCCGATGGCAGCCGCACCAAACAGACGCAGCGTCCGCGGACTGAGTTTCACTGCCTCGCGCATGGTGGCTTGCCAGCCACGCGGCGCGGCGAACAACACCAAGCCTTCGATCACCAGCATCAGGCATAACGCAGCCAACAGCTCATGCGACATCGACCGCTACCACTCAGTGCCTGGACGATGCGCCGTCGTTGAAATACTTCAGGAACTCCGAGTCCGGCTTCAGCACCAGCACGCCCTTGCCGTCCTCGAACGACTTACGGTACGCCGCCAGGCTTCGATAAAACGCGAAGAATTCGGGATCCTGGCCATAAGCCTGCGCGTAGATCGCCGCCGCCTGCGCATCGCCCTCGCCGCGCACCTTGGCCGCGTCACGCTCGGCCTCGGCCTTGATCACCTGGGCCTGGCGGTCGGCGTCGGCCTTGATCGTCTCCGCCGCCTGCTGGCCGGTGAAACGCAACTCGTTGGCCAGCTGGGTGCGTTCGGCGCGCATGCGCTTGTAGACCGACTCGCTCACTTCGTCCGGCAGGTCGATGCGCTTGATGCGCACGTCGACCACGGTGATGCCGAGGCTCTTGCCGGCCGCCGCATCGGTCTGCTTGCGCACGCGCTCGGTCACGTCCTTGCGACCGGCCGCGACCAGCTCCTGCAGGGTGCGTCCGTTGAACTCGAAGCGCAGCGCATCCTTGACGATGGGCGTCAGGCGATTGGCCGCCTGCAGCTCGTCGCCGGCGGTGGCGCGGTAATACGTGGCGGTGTCGGCAATGCGCCACTTCACGAAGAAGTCGACGTTGACGCTCTTCTTCTCCGAAGTGAAGTAGCGTTCCGGCGGCGCTTCCAGCGTGAGGATGCGGTTGTCGAACGTCATCACCTGTTGCACGAAGGGCAGCTTGAAGTGCAGCCCGGGCTGGTCGCCCGTGCGCACGATGCGGCCGAATTGCAGCACGAGCGCCGTCTCGCCTTCGCTCACGATGAACAGGCTGTTGAAACCGATCAGCACGATCAGCACAGCAATGATGCCGGAGATGAACTTCATGGCTGCTTCTCCTTGCCAACCAGGGCATCGCTGCCGGCGGATTGCATCACCGCACCCACGCCCGGCACATCCTTGCCGGTCACGCGATCGAGCGGCAGATAAATCATGTTGCGGCCGCCGGAGCCGTCCAGCACCTTCGGGTTCTTGGACATGACGTCCTCGACCGTCTCCAGCCACAGGCGCCGGCGCGTCACGTCCGACGCCGCCTTGTATTCCTTCAGGATCAGGTTGAAGCGCGCTGCATCGCCGGTGGCAATGGCCACGCGCTGGGCGGAGTAGCCCTGCGCCTCGGCGGAAATGCGCGCGGCATCGCCGCGAGCCACCGGCACCACCTGGCTGGCGTAGGCACGGGCATTGTTCTCGGTACCCTGCTTGTCTTCGCGCGCGGCATTGACGTCGTCGAAGGCGTCCTTCACTTCCTGCGGCGGCGCCACGTTCTGGAAGCTGACGTCGGTAACCAGCAGGCCGGCGTCATATTCGTTCAGCGTGGCCTGCAGGATTTCGCGCGTCTGCTGCTGCAAGGTGTCGCGGGTCTGCGCCACCGCCGGCGCCACGGGCGCTACCGGGGCAGGCGCGGCGGAGGCAGCCGCGGCGACGCTGCTGGCCGGTGCAGCTGCGGGCGCAACGGTCGGCTCGGAGCCCTGGCTGGTGAGGATGTTGTCCATCACATTGGCGCCAACTACGGTACGCACGGCCGCCTCGGCCGCCTGGCGCAAGGTGTCTTCCGGCGGGCCGCTCAGCGAAAACAGGTATTTGCGCGCATCGGAAACCTGGTACTGCACGTTGAAGTCGACCGAGATGATGTTCTCGTCGCTGGTCAGCATGCGCACCTTGTCCGATACCGAACGGATCTCGGTCGTGCCGACCTTGGTGACGGTCTCGATCGGCGCCGGCAGCTTGAGATGGAAGCCCGGCGGCAGGGTGCGCGAGTACTGGCCAAAACGCAGCACCACGCCAGCCTGGCGCGCATCGACGATGGTGTAGCTGCTGATCAGCAACCACGCCAGCACCAGCGCCAGCAGAATGGTGAAAATGCCGCCGACGCCACCGCCCAGGTTGCCCAGACGGTTGCGAAGCTGCTTGAGCATGTCCTCCAGGCCCGGCTTGTTGCCGGACTGGCGGTTCTTGCCCCAGGGATCACGCTGCCCGTTACCGGGTTCGTTCCAGGCCATGGTCAGTCTCCTTGAGGCCGCTGGGAGGCCGGCAACTTTGGCCGGAAAGCAGGTTGAACGGGTTTAGACATGGTGGCGAGGGCGCGTCGTGGCAAGTGTGCCGCCGAGGCACGGAATGGCCGCACAAACGCCGCTCATTCTATCAGAGCCGGACGGGGATTCCTCCCCCGGCTGAACGCGCCCTCGATCTGCTGCCGCAGCACGCCCGGCCCCTCGATCACCCACCGAGCTCTGCGGCCCTGGACGATCCGGCCCGGCCTGGGCACTACAGGGGTTCCTCGACCTCCCCCAGCAAATCCTGCAGCAAGGCAGCCTCGGCGGCGCTGCCACCGCTCAGGGGCGCAATCACGCTGCGCGGCGCGTCGATGGCCAGGCGCCAGCCGCCTTCGTCCACCACTTCGCCGGCAATCGCGCCGGCCGCCTTGAGGCGGGCATGCAGGCGGCCGGCGGACAACGGCAGATGCAGCTCCGACTGCACGCGTTCGCCACCGAGGAGTTCGCCCAGCGCCTGGCGCAGCAGGTCCAGGCCCTCGCCGGTTGCGGCGGAAAGCCACACCGTCTGCGGCCGACCCTCACCATTGCGGTCGATGCGTGGCTCGACGCCAGCCAGGTCGATCTTGTTCATCACCCGCAATTGCGGCAGCTCACCCGCGTCGATTTCGTCGAGCACGCGATCGACCACGCGCGACAGCCGCTCGCGCTCCTCGTCGGCGGCATCGCTGACATGCAACAGCAGGTCGGCATCGCGCGCTTCGGCCAGGGTGCCGCGGAAAGCGGCCACCAAGTCATGCGGCAACTCACGGATGAAGCCCACGGTATCGGCCAGCACGGCCGGACCACAGGACAGACCATCGAGCTTGCGCACGGTCGGGTCGAGCGTGGCGAACAGCAGGTCGGCGGCGAACACCTCGCCCTCGGTCAATACATTGAACAAGGTCGACTTGCCGGCATTGGTGTAGCCCACCAGGGCCACCCGCGGCACCGTATTGCGCAAGCGCGCACGGCGCTGCTGGCCACGCTGCGTCTGCACCTTCTCCAGCCGCTTGGTGAGCATTTTCACGCGTTCGGCCAACAGGCGGCGGTCGGTTTCCAGCTGGGTTTCGCCCGGGCCGCGGTTGCCGATGGCACCGCCGCGCTGGGTATCCAGATGGGTCCAGCCACGCACCAGGCGGGTGGCCAGGTGCTTGAGCTGGGCCAGTTCCACCTCGAGCTTGCCTTCATGCGAACGGGCACGCTGGGCGAAGATGTCCAGGATCAGGCCCGCACGGTCGACCACGCGGATATTGAGCAGCTTCTCGAGGTTGCGCTCCTGCACCGGCGACAGGATGTGGTCGATCAGCACCACGTCCGCGTCGACCGCGCGCACGGCTTCGGCAACCTCATCGGCCTTGCCGGTACCGATGTAATAACGGGGATTGGGCACATCGATGCGGGCGGCGATGCTGGCCAGGATCTCGGCGCCAGCCGACTTCACCAGCTCGGCGAATTCTTCGGCACGCCGCCCCGCATCACCCTCGCCGCGCGAATGCGGGAGAACAAGGACGGCGCGGTCGCCTTTCTTTTGACGATCAAACACGAGGTTGGGATGACCTATATGGACGGGCCGCCCCGCGAGCCACGGGCCCGCGGAGCCATGCCGGAATGGTGAAGTGTATGTCGATACACGACCAACGGAGGACGCCGCACCGCGTCTAAGCGACTCGGCGCCCTATCCACATGGGTTGTCCGGCCGGCTGAATCAACCGTCCGCGTCGGCGGCTCCGGCTGGCGCGTCACCGTGTCCGTCGTGTCCATCATGGCCGTTGCCCATGCGCACGTTGCGGCTCGGTACCACGGTGGAAATGGCGTGCTTGTAGACCATCTGGCTCACCTGGTTGCGCAGCAGCACCACGAACTGATCGAAGGACTCGATCGTGCCCTGAAGCTTGATGCCGTTGACCAGGTAGATGGCGACCGGGACGCGCTCGCGGCGCAATGCGTTCAAAAATGGATCTTGCAATGATTGCCCTTTGGACATTTTTTGTTCTCCCCTCGCAACGGACAGGCCGGAGAAAAGACGCACACGGCGCCCCGACCCAATGCCTCGAATATTAACCACTTTTAAATCGTTGATGAAAGAGAAAATGCAGCTTTTCGGCAGGTGTGAAAAAGACGTTTAGACGCCGCGCCGCCAAAGCCTTCGCCAGGCCCTAATCGGGCGACCCGAGGAACAGCGACAGTGCCTGTTGCGCACGCTCCACCAGGCCGGGCCGCTCCGGATCGAACACGCGTGCATCGAGCTCGCTGCGCAACCAGGTGATCTGCCGCTTGGCGAGTTGCCGTGTGGCGAAAATGCCGCGGTCGCGAAATTCGGCGGCATCCGTCTGGCCATCCAGATGCTCCCAGGCCTGGCGATAGCCGACGGCGCGGATCGCCGGCAGATCCGCATGCAGGTCGCCGCGTGCCCGCAGCGCGCGCACCTCATCGAGAAAGCCATGCGCGAGCATGGCGTCGAAGCGTTCGGCAATGCGCGCATGCAGCGGCCCGCGATCAGCCGGCAGCAAGGCCAGCTTTAGCACGCGCCAGGGGAATCGCTCGCCGCTTCCACCACGCTGTTGTTCGGACAGCGGCCGACCGGTGAGCTCGATCACCTCGAGCGCGCGCTGCACGCGCTGCGCATCGTTCGGCCCGATCCTGGCCGCGGCAGCGGGATCGAGCGTGGCCAGGCGCTCATGCATGGCCGGCCAGCCAAGCCTTGCCGCCTCCGCCGCCAGACGCTCGCGGATCGCAGCATCGGCCTCGGGCAGCTGTGACAGGCCCTGCTGCAATGCGCGGAAGTAGAGCCCGGTGCCACCCACCAGCAGGGGCACCCTGCCCTGCGCGGTGATCTGCTGCATCGCTGCGACGGCGTCGGCGCGAAAATCCGCCGCCGAATACGGCTCGGCTGGATCGCGGATGTCAATCAAGCGATGGGGATAGCGCGCCAGCGTGGCCGCGTCCGGCTTGGCCGTGCCGATATCCATGCCGCGATAAACCAGGGCCGAGTCGACGCTGACCAGGTCCACGGGAAAGCGCTCGCTGAGCGCACAGGCGAGCGCCGTTTTCCCCGAGGCGGTTGGCCCCATGAGAAAGATCGCTGGTGGACGGTGTTCGAACGCAACAGAGGAAACAGACATGGCCATCAGTGTAACGGGCGAAGCAGGCTGCGCCCTTGCCCATGGTCGAGTCACGCGCACCGTCTCCCCACGCCTGTCCAGGTTGAGGCCAGCCAGATCGTGCCGCGCCCGGCCACCCGGCCGGGGTGTCGGTCAGGAGTCGGTTTTCCCGTCACATCAACGGCTTCCCCACGGGAGGCCGCATGAACTTGCGCACATTCTGGCGCTGGATAACGACGGCAACGCTGCAGTGCAGGAAAGCGATATGGCGTCCCGCCTCCTATAATTGTCGTTTTCCCGCCCTCCCCACGGAAATCCCATGCCGCAGATGATGAAAGCCCTGGTCAAGGTCAAGCCCGAACAGGGCATCTGGATGGAAGAAGTGCCCGTTCCCGAGGTCGGCCCCAACGAGGTGCTGATCAAGATGGAGAAGACCGCGATCTGCGGTACCGATCTGCACATCTATAAGTGGGACGACTGGTCGCAGCGCACCATCAAGCCCGGCCTGACCATCGGCCATGAGTTCGTCGGCCGTGTCGTGGAGATCGGCCCCGGCGTCACCGGCTACAAGATCGGCGACCGCGTCTCGGCCGAAGGCCACATCGTCTGTGGTCACTGCCGCAATTGCCGCGCCGGCCGCCAGCACCTGTGCCCGAACACCGTCGGCATCGGCGTGAACCGCAACGGTGCGTTTGCCGAGTACATGACCATGCCGGCCTCGAACCTGTGGCCGATTCCGGACCAGATCCCGTCCGAGCTGGCCGCGTTCTTCGATCCTTATGGCAATGCCGCGCACTGTGCGCTCGAGTTCGACCTGATCGGCGAGGACGTGCTGATCACCGGCGCAGGCCCGATCGGCATCATTGCCGCCGGCATCGCCAAGCATGTGGGCGCGCGCAACGTGGTGGTCACCGACGTCAACGACTACCGCCTGAAGCTGGCGGCCGACATGGGCGCCACCCGCGTGGTGAACGTGGCGAACCAGTCGCTGAAGGACGTGATGAAGGACCTGCACATGGAAGGCTTCGACGTGGGTCTGGAAATGAGCGGCAACCCGCGCGCCTTCAACGACATGCTCGACTGCATGTATCACGGCGGCAAGATCGCCCTGCTCGGCATCCTGCCCAAGGGCGCCGGCATCGACTGGGACAAGGTGATCTTCAAGGGCCTCACCATGCAGGGCATCTACGGCCGTCGCATGTACGAGACCTGGTACAAGATGACCCAGATGGTGCTGACCGGCTTCCCGCTGCAGAAGGTACTCACCCACCAGATCGCCATCGACGACTTCCAGAAGGGTTTCGACCTGATGGATGCCGGCAAGTGCGGCAAGGTCGTGTGCTCCTGGACGTAAGAGCCGGTCTACAGTCTCTTACGCAGCCTGAACGTCCATCACAAAAGGCCTTTTCCGTTGTGCTAAATGACGGAAAAGGCCCACTTGATTCACAGCCTCCCGGGTAAACTTCGCGCAGAACGCGCCGACAGAATCGCCGGAATGCGAAGGTGTTGGACCAGGTGGTCCCCGCCGTCGGCGCGATGACATGGGAGCATCGTCGGATGGCTGATCTGTTCAGCAACCCCCGCCTGGCCGCCGGACGCGACTGGGCCCTTGCCGTCTACCGGTCGCATCGGGTCCGTAAATGGACCGCGATCACCGCCATCGCGGTGGTCGTGTTCGGCCTGCTCGGCTTCTTCGTCGCGCCGCCCATCATCCACAGCCAGATCGAGAAGCGCGCCAGCGCCGCGCTGTCGCGACCGGTGACCATCGGCGCGGTGCACCTCAATCCGTATACCTTGCGCCTGCGTCTGGATCAGTTGCACATTGGCGATCGCGACGGCAAATCGCCGTTCGTCGATGTCGACGAGGCGGTGATCGACAGCTCGTGGACCGCGCTGTTCCGCATGGCGCCCGTGCTGGATGAGTTCAGCCTGCAGCATCCGCGCATCCGCATCGTGCGCACGCCCGACCAGCGCTTCAATTTCACCGACCTGATCGAGCGCTACGCGTCCAAGCCGACCGACCCGAAGACGCCGCCGACCCGTTTTGCGCTGTCCAACATCAGCGTGCACAACGGCGACGTTCAGTTCGACGACCAGCTGATGAAGGCACTGCACCACGTCGAGCAGCTAGAGGTCGGCATCCCCTTCATCGCCAACCTGCCCAACGATACCGATGTGTTCGTGCAGCCGCTGCTGTCGATGAAGGTGGACGGCAGCCCGCTGCACATCGAAGGTCATACCAAACCGTTCGCCGACAGCCGCGAATCCACGATCAACTTCCAGCTCGACCGCCTGGACCTGCCGCGTTACCTGGCCTACGCCCCCACCCCGCTGCCGGTGGCCATTCCCAAGGGACTGGCCAGCGGCAAGCTGGACCTGCACTTCGTCCAAGCCAAGCCCACGCCTCTGGTGGAGCTGACCGGCAATCTTGAGCTGGACGACTTCGTGCTCAACAGCAACCATGAGCAGCCCATCCTCACGCTCGGCCACGCCAGTGTGGATCTGCAGGATGTACAGCCGCTGGTCTCGCGCTATCACCTGGGCACGCTCAAGCTCACCCAGGCGCAGCTGCACTATGCGCTGGACGAGGCAGGCCATAGCAACCTGGACACGCTGACCGCGCCGTCCGCACCTACCGACTCGTCCTCACCCCCGATGGACCTGCGCATCGCCGCGATGCTGCTTGACGATAGCGCCGTGCATTACACCAGCCCGAGCAAGGACAAGCTCGACCTGGTCCGCCTGCACGGTAGCCTGGAGGGCCTGAGCAAGCTGCCCGCGCCTGCCGGCAAGCTCGATCTCGCCGGCCAGTTGTTCGGCGGCGAGGTTGTCGCCAAGGGCACGCTGGATCTGGCCGCCGCGCGGCTGGCCGGCACGCTGGAGATGAAGCAGGTCGACCTGGTGCCGCTGCAGGCGGTCGCCTATCAAGGCCTGGCTGCGCGCGTCACCAAGGGCAAGCTCGACGCTAACGGCAAGCTTCAGCTCGACTGGAGCAAGGCGGTCAACGTGCATCTCGCCGATGCGCACACCACCGTCACCGACTTCGCGCTGGAACCCCAGGTCAAAGGTCACGGCGCGCCCGTGGCCTGGAACAAGGCCGATACCGAGATCAACCTGATCGATCTGGCCGATCGCCAGGCGCAGCTGGGCACGGTGACGGCCGATGGTTTTGCCGTGGACGTGGTGCGCGATTCGCATAAGCGCATCACCTTGCTGGATCTGTTCGCGGCGAAGGGGCCGGCCGGCAAGGCGGCAGCGGACGCTACGCCACCGTGGCACTGGAGCGTGGCCCACCTGGGCATGGACAACGCCAGCGTCAATTTCACTGACCAGGCCTCGGGCGAGAAGCCAGTGAACATCCAGGTGACCGCGCTCAAGGGCGGTATCGACGATCTGACCGACAAGCTGGATCAGCCGCGCACGATGAAGCTGGAAGGCAGCATCGGCAAGGGCAGCTTTTCGGTCAACGGCAAGGTGCAGCCCACGCCGGCCATGGCCGATGTGCAGCTGACCTCCAAGCAGATCGACCTCGCCAGTTTCACGTCCTACATCAGCGTGCCGCTCAATGTGACCATCGCCAGCGCGCGCGTGAGCGGCAACGGCAAGCTGCACTACGACGGCCGCGGCAAGGACCCCAAGATCAATTACCAGGGCAGTGCCGCACTCGAGCAGGTACGCGTGCAGGACAAGCTCACCGGCGATGACTTCCTGCGCTGGCGCACGCTCAGCGCCTCCAACCTCGACGCCGCGTATGGCACCGGCGCCCCGCGCATGCACGCGGGCAACCTGGTGCTCAGCTCGTTCTACGCGCGCGTGATCGTCAATGCCAACGGCACGCTGAACTTGTCCGAGGTGGTGGCCAACCCGGAGCAGGCGCCGGTCTCGGTGACCCGCGCCGAAGGTGGTGTGCCGCTCTCGCCGGTGGCCCCGGCGGCACCGAAGCCATCGGCTCCGGTCGCCGTCGCCACCGCACCCGCCACGGCCGCGCCGGCAGCGCCCGCCTCGCCGCCGGCCGACATCCATATCGGCGGCCTCACCCTGCTCAACGGCCAGCTCAACTACACCGACAACTTCATCAAGCCGAATTACACCGCCAACCTGACCAAGCTCACCGGCAAGATCGGGGCCTTTGGCACCACGCCCGGCGACCCGCCCGCCGACCTGTCGGTGCAGGCGGCGCTGGACGACAACTCGCCGGTGGATATCGACGGCACCATCAATCCGCTGCAGCCGGTGGCCTTCCTCGATATCAAGGGCAAGGCCAACGAGGTCGAGTTGACCCGGCTTACCGCCTACTCCACCAAGTACACCGGTTACCCGATCACCGCCGGCAAGCTGACCATGGATGTCCACTACATGCTGGACAACCGCAAGCTCAATGCCGACAACCACATCTTCATTACCCAGCTGACCTTCGGCGACCGCGATGAGAGTCCCGGCATCAAGCACCTTCCGGTGAAGCTGGCGGTGGCCCTGCTGAAGGACTCGCAAGGCAATATCGACGTGAACGTGCCGGTGTCCGGTTCGCTGGACGATCCGCAGTTCAGCATGGGCGGCCTGATCTGGCGCGCCATCGGCAACCTGATCGCCAAGGCGGTCACGGCACCGTTTCATCTGCTCGGCGCAGCCTTTGGCGGCGGCAGCCATGAAGACCTGGGCTACGTGGAATTCGAGCCGGGTTCGGACGTGCTGGACAGTGCCGCACAGGAGCGACTGGGCAAGGTGGTCGGCATGCTCAACCAGAAAACCGCGCTGAATCTCGACATCATCGGCCGTGTCGACCCGGCCAAGGACCAGGACGGACTGCGCAAGTTCACCGTGGACACCATGGTTCGCCGGGAGAAGGCGCAGGACAAGTCGGGCAAGAACGCCGACACCTCGAACGCCGCGCTGGCCTCGGTCGATGTCACCCCGGACGAGTACGAGAAGTACCTCAGGCGCGCCTACAAGGACGACGACTTCAAGGGCAAGCCCAAGAATGTCATCGGCCTGAAGAAGTCACTTGAGCCCGACGAGATGCGCAGCCTGATGGAAACCAATGTCGCGGTGGACGACCAGGCCATGCGCGACCTCGCCAATCGACGCGCCGCCGCCGTCCAGACCTGGCTGCACGGCAAACTGGACGACAAGCGCATGGCGCTGAAGGATCCGAAGCTCACTGCCGAAGGCATCGACGACAAGGGCAAGACGACGCGCACGGAGTTTGGCCTGCATCAGGGGTGAGGCGGGAGCTTGGGGGATTGGGGTGGGTAGCGGGCGCAAGAAGCGCGCGTCGGGGCGTCTTGCTCATCTAGAGTGCTGCATGGTCGAAGCGGCGTAACTCATTCATGCGCCCCCACGACCCACCCCCAGGCCCCTTCCTTCCCAGCGCCGCCGCAAGGGCTCAAAATAGCGCTTTGCCCCCAGCTGGAATCCCCTCATGAGCTACCCCGGCCAGTCGCGCTTTGCCAGCGAACTCGAATCGATCCGTGAGCAAGGCCTGTTCAAGGCCGAGCGCATCATCACTTCTCCGCAGTCGGCGAAGATCCGCCTGGACAGCGGCAAGGAAGTCCTCAATTTCTGCGCGAACAACTATCTGGGGCTGGCCGATCACCCCGAAGTGATCCAGGCCGCGAAGGACGCGTTGGATACGCACGGCTTCGGCATGGCGTCGGTGCGCTTCATCTGCGGCACGCAGGACCTGCACAAGCAGCTGGAAAAAGACATCGCCGACTTCTTCGGCACCGAGGACACCATCCTCTACGCCGCCTGCTTCGACGCGAACGGCGGCTTGTTCGAGCCGCTGCTCGGTGAGGAAGACGCGATCATCTCCGACGCGCTCAACCATGCCTCGATCATTGACGGCATCCGCCTGTGCAAGGCCAAGCGCTTCCGCTACGGCAACTGCGACATGGCCGACCTGGAGAAGCAGCTGCAGGCCGCCGATGCAGCCGGTGCGCGCACCAAGCTGATCACCACCGATGGTGCGTTCTCGATGGACGGCTTCATCGCCCCGCTCGACCAGATCACCGCGCTGGCGGAGAAATACGGTGCGCTGGTGCATATCGACGAATGCCATTGCACCGGCTTCCTCGGCGACACCGGTCGCGGCTCGGCCGAAGTGAACGGCGTGCTGAGCAAGATCAACATCATCACCGGCACCCTGGGCAAGGCTCTCGGCGGCGCGCTGGGTGGTTTCACCACCGGCCCGCGCGAAATCATCGAGATGCTGCGCCAGCGCTCGCGCCCCTACCTGTTCTCCAACTCGTTGCCGCCGCACGTGGTGGCCGCCGGCATCAAGGTGTTCGAGATGCTCGCCGCCGCCGGCGACCTGCGCGATCAAGTGAAGGAAAACACGCGCTACTTCCGCGAGCAGATGACCAAGGCCGGCTTCGACATCAAGCCGGGCGTGCACCCGATCGTGCCCGTGATGATCTACGACGCCAAGAAGGCCCAGGCCATGGCGGCCGAACTGCTCGACGAAGGCATCTACGTCACCGGCTTCTTCTACCCCGTGGTACCGCAGGGCCAGGCGCGCATCCGCACCCAGATGAGCGCCGCGCATACGCGCGAGCACCTCGACCAGGCGATTGCGGCCTTCACCAAGGTCGGCAGGAAGCTGGGCGTGATTTGATCTCTTGCTCCCTCTCCCCTTTGGGGAGAGGGTTGGGGTGAGGGGTCAATCTTGCGACATCGCCAATTCAAAGCGAGCTCGTTTGCGCGGTTTTCGCGAGCACCCGCCCTTTACCCCCTTTTTGGGGCTCACCTCAGTCCTCTCCCCACCGGGGAGAGGAAGACAAGCTAAGGCACCGCCAACGCGCGCACTTCATCAGCGCTCAAATGCCGCCACTGCCCCTTGGCCAGCTCACCCAGCGCCAGCGGCCCAATCGCCACGCGAATCAGCCGCAGCACCGAGATGTCATGTGCTGCCAGCAGGCGCCTGATGTGCCGATTGCGCCCTTCATCCAGCACGATCTCGAGCCACGCGTTCTTTTCGCCTGAGCGCAACAGCGCGACGCGTATGGCGGCAAGGCGCTCACCCTGCTCGACGATGCCTTCCAGCAGCCGATCCAACAGCGCCTGATCCGGAATGCTGTCGATCTGCACGTGATAGGTCTTGTCCACGTGATGCCTGGGCTCGGTAAGCTGCGCCGCCCAGACGCTGTCGTTGCTCAACAGCAGCAAACCCTCGCTGGCCTTGTCCAGCCTCCCCACCGGACCCAGCCACGGTAACCCGGCATCCTTCAGCAAGTCGTAGACCGTGTCGCGGCCGCGCTCGTCGGCTGCACTGACCACGATGCCTCGCGGCTTGTTGAGCGCGAGATAGACACGCGTCGTGGCCATCACCGGCTCGTTGTCGAACCTGATCTGCTGGCGTTGCGCATCGGTGGGACGTTCGGGATCGAGCACGACCTTGCCATCCACACTCACCCTGCCCTCGCGCACCGCCTTTTCGGCCTGGCTGCGCGAGCACACGCCCAGCTTGCTCAGCACACGCGCCAATCCATGACGAGGTGCAGCCGCTGCGCGTGTCGAGGTGTTGGATCGGGGAGTACGCATGAGTGGTCGAACGATAGGCTCTCGACGAAAGTCGCCATGCCACATGGTAGGCGATTGGGCGACCGGGTGCGCCATTGAGATCGATGGCGTACCCGCGTGGTTGCGGGATCCGTCGGGCCGATACGTGCGCACAAAAAGAAAAGCCCGGCAAAAGCCGGGCTTTTCGGTACTGCTCTACAGGTCGATTACTGCTTGACCTGCAGCTCCGTGCGACGGTTACGTGCGCGGCCAGCATCTGTGTCGTTGGTGTCGATCGGGTTGTTCTTGCCGAAACCGAGCGGGCCTTCCAGACGATCGGCAGCGATGCCGCGCGAGGTCAGGTAGTCAAACACGATCTTCGCGCGACGCTCGGACAGCGCCTGGTTGTACTCGGCGGTGCCGACGTTGTCGGTGTGGCCGGCAACGGTCACGTGCACCTGCGGGTAACGCTGCAAGGTGTCGACAGCCTGATCCAGGATCGCCAGCGAGTCAGCGGTCGGCTCAGCCAGCGCCTTGCGGATGTCGGCCTCGCCCTTCTTCGGACGATCGAACTTGAAGTTCACGCCGCGCAGGTCGATGACGACCTTTTGCGGGCAACCGTCCGGACCGACGATCGTGCCTTCCGGCAGATCCGGGCACTTGTTGTCGCACAGGTTCACGCCGTTGCGGAACTGCTTGGAGCAGTCCGGAGCAACCGGTGCCGGCGCGGGAGCTGCGACCGGAGCGGCAGCTGCCGGCTCGCCGAAGCGCGACACGATGCTGAGGCCCAGGAACCAATCGCCGTAGCCGTTCTTGTTCGGCTGGGTCTTGTCGTCCCAGTCATAACGGTAGCCGGTTTCGACGCGCAGGTCGGTGCTGTCGGTGATGGTCTTCGACACGCCCACGCCCAGCTCGGCAGCCGGTGCCCAGCCGTTGTCGACAGCGTTCTGGTGCTGGCTGCCCATCACGCCGGCGAGCAGGTACGGACGCCATGCGGTCCATTCGCCGTAGTAGAAGCGCGCGGTCACACCGTAGTTGTTGTTGGCCCAGCGACTATTTTGGCCACCATCAACGGTGCGCTTCGTGCGATCGACGAACAGGTCGAGCGACACGTTCGGGGAAATGAAGCGACCAACGCCAAGGCCATAGTAGAACTGGCGGCTGTTGGTGTTGCGATCGGTGTCGTTGTAGTAGCCGCCGACGGTCGGAGCGATATACCAGCGACCATCGTAGCTAGGCGTGGTCGTGGTGGCCGCACCGGCGGTGTTGTCCTGCGCGTGAACGGCACCTACGCCGCCCAGGGCCAGGGCGATCATGAAGTACAAGCCCTTACGATTCATCATCTGGTGTCTCCTAGTTATTGGTATTCGCGTCCATTCCACCCCAGACGGAAATCGCGCGTCTAAAACAAATTTCTACGACCAGGGATTTGTGTCATCCCTTTGCTTCACGTCGCGATCAAGAAAAATTCACGAAATCGTGAGCGCGGCGGAGTGTAGCAAAATCGTTAAGCGCATCGCACGCAATACGAGACGACGTTGGTGAACTGTGGTTCAGACAAGTGCGGATTGCGCATGCATCGATGCTGTCGATGAGTGCGACAAAGTGTCGCTGACCCAGCGCATTTCATGCGCGCAACACCGACCAGCAAGTGCAGTTCGTCACGCATAACGTCAGCAGCAAGCCATGATTTGCGTTCGCGTGCGCGCGATGGTGAGCAAGCGAATTCATTGCTGATGCGCATGCCATCAGCAAACGTGTCGCCACTCGCCGAGGTGTGCGATGTCGACCAGCGAGCGCGCTTCGCCGGAGCACGCTCGCCATGACGACAGAAAAAACGTCACTCACGAAGCGCGTGAAGCGCACAACGAGATGCGCATGAAGCGCGGCAAGTATTTAGGCATTGCCGTACATGCAGTCGCTCAAAGCGATGTCGCGGTCGTGCGCGGCAAAGCAAAAAAAGAGCCCGGCAATGCCGGGCTCTCTTTCCAACTTTACCGTTGCAGCGATTACTGCTGAACGTCCAGCTCCGTACGACGATTGCGAGCGCGACCTTCGGCCGTGTCGTTGGTGTCGATCGGCTTGGTCAAGCCATAACCCACCGGAGGATCGAGGCGGCTCTGATCGATGCCGTGGGCGATCAGGTAGTCGTACACGATCTTCGCACGACGCTCCGACAGGCTCTGGTTGTACTCGGCCGTACCGACGTTGTCTGTGTGGCCAGCCACCAGCACGCGCACCTGCGGGTAACGCTTGAGGGTATCAACCGTCTGATCGAGGATCGCCAACGAGTCCTTGGTCGGCTCAGCCAGCGACGGTCCGATGTTCGTCTCGTTCTTCTTCGGACGATCGAACTTGAAGTTCACGCCGCGCAGGTCGATCACCACCTTCTGCGGGCAGCCATCCGGACCGACGATCGTGCCTTCCGGCAGATCCGGGCACTTGTTGTCGCACAGGTTCACGCCGTTGCGGAACTGCTTGGAGCAATCCGGCGGCGGCGGCGGCGCCGCAACCACGGGTGCAGCGGCGGGCTCGCCGAAGCGAGACACGATGCTGACGCCGAAGAACCAGTCGCCATAACCATTGCGGTTGCGCAGGGTCACGTTGTCCCAGTCGTAGCGGTAGCCGCCTTCGACACGGAAATCGGAACTGTCGGTGATGGTCTTCGACAGACCCACGCCTGCTTCGGCCGCCGGCGACCAGCCGTTGCTGATCTGGGTGATGTGCTGGCTACCCATCACGCCGCCCAACAGATACGGGCGCCATGCGTTCCAATCCAGGAAGTAGTAGCGGGCCGTCACGCCGTAGTTGTTGTTCGACCAACGACCGCCGCCCAGGCTGTCGTCGATGGTGCGCTTGGTGCGATCCGCGAAGAGATCAAGCGACCAGTTCGGACCGAAGAACCGACCAACGCCCAGGCCATAGTAGAACTGAGTGCTGTTGGTGTTGCGCTTGGTGTCGTTGTAGTAGCCACCGACCGTCGGGGCTATGTACCAGCGACCGTCATAGCCCGAGGCCGGGGTCGACTGTGTGGTGGTCGACGTCGAGCTGGAAGTGTTGTCCTGTGCATGAACGGCACCTGCGCCGCCCAGTACGAGGGCAATAAAAATGTATAGGCCCTTACGTTTCATCAGGTGTCTCCTCGTTTATTGGTGTGCGCGTCCGTTCACCCCAGACGGGAATTACATCAGCCGTGGAAACCAACTCCTCTCGAATCCCCGGACATGACTTTAGAACCTATGATGCTCAGATACCCGAAACGGGCGCGGAGTAGTTTAGCAAAAATTAAACAATTGCGAATCGACCCCAAACGCTCGTTCATTTTCAGCTCACGCCGTCTTTACAACGTGAAGAAGCCCAGGAACTGCTGAATAGGCATGCCATCCAGCCTCGCCGGGTCTGCCGTGGCCTCAAGAATGGCCTTGACCCGGTGGGCAGGCAAGTGGCCCCGCAGGGCCGCCTCGAACTTCGCTAGCAGGACCGGGATACCCTCGGCACGGCGCTTGCGGTGGCCAATCGGGAAGTCGATGGAGACCTTTTCCGTGCTCGTGCCGTCCTTGAAGAACACCTGGACCGAATTGCCGATATAACGCTTGTCCGGGTCGTAATAGTCCTTGGTGAACTGCGGGTTCTGGCTGACCACCATCCGCTCGCGGAGGGCGTCAATACGCGGGTCGGCGGCCACCTCGTCGTTGTAATCATCGGCGGTGAGACGGCCGAAGATCAGCGGTACGGCAACCATGTACTGGATGCAGTGATCGCGATCGGCGTAGTTGGCCAGGGGGCCGGTCTTGTCGATGATGCGCGCACCCGCTTCCTGGGTTTCAATCGCCACCTTGTTGATCTGATCGATCCTTCCGGCGACGGCCCCATGCAGCTGCATGGCGCACTCCACCGCGGTCTGCGCATGAAATTCCGCCGGGTAGCTGAGCTTGAACAGCACGTTTTCCATCACGTAGCTGCCGAACGGGCGCTCGAATTGAAACGCGTTGCCCTTGAAGGCCACGTCGTAATAGCCCCAGGTCTTGGCGCTCAGCGCCGATGGATACCCCACCACGCCGCGGTAAACCGCATTGATGGCGTGCGTCACCGCACGGCGGCAGGCGTCACCGGCGGCCCAGCTCTTGCGCGGCCCCGTGTTCGGCGCATGGCGGTAGCTGCGCAGCGCGCCGTTATCGATCCAACTGTGCGACACCGCCGTCGTGATCTGCTCCTTGGTGCCTCCCAGCATGGCCGTGGCGACCGCCGTGGAGGCCAGGCGCACCAGGATCACGTGGTCCTGGCCGACGCGGTTGAAGCTGTTCCTGAGGGCGTAGCAGCCCTGGATTTCGTGGGCCTTGATGGCGTACGTCAGCACGTCGCGCACGCTCAGCGGCCGACCGCCTTCGCGCTCGGCCTGGCGACTGAGGTAGTCGGCCACGGCCAGGATGGCGCCGAGGTTGTCCGACGGATGGCCCCATTCGGCCGCCAGCCAGGTGTCGTTGAAGTCCAGCCAGCGGATCTGCGTCCCGATGGCGAAGGCCGCCTGCACCGGATCCAGCTCGTGACTGGTGCCCGGCACGCGGGCGCCGCCCGGCAGCGTGGCGCCCGGCACGACCGGGCCGAGATGCTTCACGCACTCGGGGAACTTCATCGCCAGCATGGCTGTGGCCAGCGAATCGAGCAGCATGTAGCGCGCGGTGTCGTAGGCTTCGGCGGATTCGATCTGGTAGTCGACCACGTAGTTAGCCACGTCGAGCATCGGCTGGTCAGGCTCGGGGCGCTTGGCGGAACGGATGTCGTGCGCGCTCATGGGAGATCTCGCAGCAACCGGGGAACGCAACCATACCTCGGTCGACTGGACCGCGCGCGACTCGGTTTTTTGCCGCGCCACGAACCTTGCCCCTTGTTCCCGTCAAACGACCTGACCAGGCGTTTGTTGCGCACAAACGCTGGACCGACCACGAGGTGCACATTGCGCCCCTTCTATTTGGGGGGGACGAATGCCGCCTCGGCTCGGGTCATGTCCGGGAGGCGTGCGTTACAATCGCGAGCTAGATAGTGCGAATTTCCGATCGTGTCCCGGTCACGGGCGTCGTTGCGCCCTGGTCGCCGACACGAGGACTTCCGCTGTTGGGCCACGCGCGGGGCGCCAGTCCATCTGCCCCGGCGTGCGCGGCCATGGTCATTCAGACAGGTCGCAGGTGCCGATCGGGCGGCAGGTCCGCGCCGAGCATCGGCCTGCGGTCCGTCGGGCGTTAATCTCCAGGATTCTTGATACGTATGAATACCGTCTACCGCCAATCCCTCCCCGGCACGTCGCTGGATTATTTCAATACGCGTGCCGCCGTCGAGGCGATCCAGCCGGGCGCTTATGACGCGCTGCCCTATACCTCGCGCGTGCTCGCCGAGAATCTGGTGCGCCGTTGCGATCCGGCCATCCTCACCGAGTCGCTCAGGCAGATCATCGAGCGCAAGCGCGAACGTGATTTCCCCTGGTTCCCGGCGCGCGTGGTATGCCACGACATCCTCGGCCAGACCGCCCTGGTCGACCTGGCCGGCCTGCGCGACGCCATCGCCGAACGCGGCGGCGACCCGGCCAAGGTGAACCCGGTGGTGCCGGTGCAGTTGATCGTCGACCACTCGCTGGCAGTGGAGTGCGGTGGCTTCGACCCGCAGGCATTCGCGAAGAATCGCGCGATCGAGGATCGCCGCAACGAGGACCGCTTCCACTTCATCAACTGGACCAAGAAGGCGTTCGAGAACGTCGACGTAATTCCGCCGGGCAACGGCATCATGCACCAGATCAACCTGGAGAAGATGTCGCCGGTGATCCAGGTCCAGGACGGTGTCGCCTATCCGGATACCTGCGTGGGTACCGACAGCCATACGCCGCACGTGGATGCGCTCGGCGTCATCGCCATAGGCGTGGGCGGCCTGGAGGCCGAGAACGTGATGCTTGGCCGCGCCTCGTGGATGCGCCTGCCCGACATCATCGGCGTGGAGCTCACCGGCAAGCGCCAGCCCGGCATCACCGCCACTGATATCGTGCTGGCGCTCACCGAGTTCCTGCGCAAGGAAAAAGTGGTTGGCGCCTACCTGGAATTCCGCGGCGAAGGTGCGGCCAGCCTCACCCTGGGCGACCGCGCCACCATCTCCAATATGGCGCCCGAATACGGTGCCACTGCGGCGATGTTCTTCATCGACGGGCAGACCATCGACTATCTGCGCCTGACCGGGCGCAGCGACGAGCAGGGCAAGCTCGTTGAAACCTACGCCAAGGCTGCCGGCCTGTGGGCCGACTCGCTCGTCGCTGCGCAGTACGAGCGCACGCTGACGTTCGACCTGTCTTCGGTCGTGCGCAACATGGCGGGCCCGTCCAACCCGCACAAGCGCCTGCCCACCTCCGATCTCGCTGCACGCGGCATCGCCGGCCAGTGGCAGGAACAGCCGGGCCAGATGCCCGATGGCGCGGTGATCATCGCCGCCATCACCAGTTGCACCAACACCAGCAACCCGCGCAACGTGATCGCGGCGGCACTGCTGGCGCGCAATGCGAACGCACGCGGGCTCACGCGCAAGCCGTGGGTGAAGAGCTCGCTCGCGCCCGGTTCCAAGGCGGTGGAGCTGTATCTGAAAGAAGCAAACCTGCTCCCTGAGCTGGAGCAACTCGGCTTCGGCATCGTCGCGTTTGCGTGCACCACCTGCAATGGCATGTCCGGCGCGCTCGATCCGGCGATCCAGCAGGAGATCATCGATCGCGACCTGTACGCCACCGCCGTGCTGTCCGGCAACCGCAACTTCGACGGCCGCATCCATCCGTATGCCAAGCAGGCTTTCCTGGCTTCGCCGCCGCTGGTGGTGGCTTACGCCATCGCCGGCACCATCCGCTTCGACATCGAGCAGGATGTGCTTGGCGTCGATACCAACGGCCAGCCGGTAACGCTCAAGGACATCTGGCCCACCGACGAAGAGATCGATGCGATCGTGGCGAGCAGCGTCAAGCCGGAGCATTTCCGCCAGGTCTACGAGCCGATGTTCGCGCGCAGCGCCCGCGCCGGCACCAGCGCCGCGCCGCTGTACGACTGGCGTGCGCAGAGCACCTATATCCGTCGTCCGCCCTACTGGGAAGGCGCCCTCGCGGGCGAGCGCACGCTCAAGGGCATGCGTCCGCTGGCCGTGCTTGGCGACAACATCACCACCGACCACCTGTCGCCGTCCAACGCCATCATGCTCGACAGCGCCGCGGGCGAGTACCTCGCCAAGATGGGCTTGCCAGAAGAGGACTTCAATTCGTACGCGACCCATCGCGGCGATCACCTCACGGCGCAGCGTGCCACCTTTGCCAACCCCACCCTGGTCAACGAGATGGCCGTGGTCGATGGCGAAGTGAAGAAGGGTTCGCTGGCCCGCGTGGAGCCGGAAGGCAAGGTCATGCGCATGTGGGAAGCGATCGAAACCTATATGGAGCGCAAGCAGCCGCTGATCGTGATCGCCGGCGCCGACTACGGCCAGGGCTCGTCGCGCGACTGGGCCGCGAAGGGCGTGCGCCTGGCCGGTGCGGAGGCGATCGTGGCCGAAGGCTTCGAGCGCATCCACCGCACCAACCTGATCGGCATGGGCGTGCTGCCGCTGGAGTTCAAGCCCGGTACCAACCGCAAGACGCTGGGCATCGATGGCACCGAGACCTTCGACGTGGTTGGCGCGCGCACGCCACGCGCGGACCTCACCCTGGTCATCCATCGCAAGAACGGCGAGCGCGTGGAAGTACCGGTGACCTGCCGCCTGGACACCGCCGAGGAAGTGTCGATCTACGACGCTGGCGGCGTGCTGCAGCGGTTTGCGCAGGACTTCCTCGAAGCCTCGCAGGCGGCTTGACCGCTCTTGCCCGTCATTCCTGCGAAAGCAGGAGGCGCTTTACAACGGCGCAGCCGGTCATCCAGTGTCTTTGCTTTTGAAAGCCCGACAGTCACTGGATTCCCGCTTTCGCGGGAATGACGAGTTAATTGATACGCCCCGCTAGGCCCGCCTCGAATCGGTGACTCGGCTCGCGCATTGCGCGCCGGCCTGGTCCACTCATCACAGGACAACACAGATGGCATCGCTTCCCCAGCTCCGCATTCCCGCCACCTACCTGCGCGGCGGTACCAGCAAGGGCGTGTTCTTCCGCCTGCAGGACCTGCCGCAGGCCGCGCAGGTGCCGGGTGCCGCGCGCGATGCGCTGCTGCAACGCGTGATCGGCAGCCCCGATCCCTACGGCAAGCAGATCGACGGCATGGGCGGCGCCACCTCCAGCACCAGCAAGACGGTGATCGTGTCCAGCAGCAGCCGCCCGGATCATGACGTGGACTACCTGTTCGGCCAGGTGGCCATCGACAAGGCCTTCGTCGACTGGAGCGGCAACTGCGGCAACCTGTCGGCGGCGGTCGGTCCGTTCGCCATCGCAAGCGGCCTGATCGATCCTGGGCGCCTGCCGCGCGATGGCATCGCCACCGTGCGCATCTGGCAGGCCAATATCGGCAAGACGATCATTGCCCATGTGCCGATGACCGACGGCGCCGTGCAGGAAACCGGCGAGTTCGAGCTGGATGGCGTGACCTTCCCTGCCGCCGAAGTGCAGCTGGAGTTCATGGACCCGGCCGCCGAGGAAGAAGACGGCGCGGGCGGGGCCATGTTCCCCACCGGCCATCTCGTCGACGACCTGGAGGTACCGGGTGTCGGCACGCTCAAGGCGACCATGATCAATGCCGGCATTCCCACCATCTTCGTCGAAGCCGCCGCGATCGGCTACACCGGCACGGAGCTGCAGGACGCCATCAACGGCGATGCCAAGGCGCTGGCGAAATTCGAGACCATTCGCGCGCACGGTGCGCTGCGCATGGGCCTGATCAAGTCGCTCGATGAGATCGCCACGCGCCAGCACACGCCCAAGGTGGCCTTCGTTGCCAGGCCGGCCGACTATGTCGCGTCGAGTGGCAAGCCCGTGAAAGCAGGCGATGTGGACCTGCTCGTTCGCGCCATGTCGATGGGCAAGCTGCATCACGCCATGATGGGTACGGCGGCGGTCGCCATCGGCACCGCCGCGGCCATACCAGGCACGCTGGTGAATCTTGCCGCAGGCGGCGGCGAGCGCCAGGCGGTGCGCTTTGGCCATCCGTCGGGAACGTTGCGCGTGGGCGCCCAGGCGGTCCTGGCGGACGGCACCTGGAGCGTCACCAAGGCGGTCATGAGCCGAAGTGCGCGTGTGCTGATGGAAGGCTGGGTGCGCGTTCCTGCGGAGTGAACCCAGCGGCGTGCCTGCATCACGGATGTCACGCGCACGCATGGCATTCCCGCAGCAAAGGCCATTGGGCTTTTCCAACGACGGCGCGCCGGCTCAAGCGGCGCTTGACCGGCATGAGCCACGACCTCGACAATGGCCGGGTACTGACCCCAAAAGGGAGTAGTTCCAGGATACGGCTTCCGTCGTATCCACGCAGTGGTCGTCATCACGAGCGGAACCCCGCTCCGGTCACTGCGGCGGCTCTGCCGCGAACGAGACTTTTGCAGTCATGGCGGGCCGCGCGTGTCCGTCGTTACTGCACTGTCCACGCGCAGAGGCCCTCCCCATGCAATTCATCGGCAGCGATTTTCTCTCTGGCCTGCTCACCATTGTCCTGCTGGACCTGGTATTGGCGGGCGACAACGCCATCGTGATTGCGCTGGCCGCGCGCAACCTGCCCCGTCAAGTGCAGAAGAAGGCCATCCTGTGGGGCACGGTAGGCGCAGTGGCCGTGCGCATCGCGCTCACCGGCGTCGTCGTTTTTCTGCTGGAGCTGCCCGGCCTGATGCTGGCAGGCGGCCTGCTGTTGTTGCCGATCGCCTGGAAGCTGCTGCAAACCGAGGCCAAACCGGCGCATGGGATCGACGCTGCGAACAGTTTCTGGACCGCCATGCGCACGATCGTCGTCGCCGACGCCCTGATGGGCTTGGACAATGTGCTGGCCATCGCCGGTGCCGCCGACGGCCACATCGCGCTGGTGGTTATCGGCTTGGCGATCAGCGTACCCCTGGTGGTGTGGGGCTCGTCGTTGATTTTGCGCCTGATCGAGCGTTTCCCGATCATCGTCTATATCGGCGCCGCGGCTATTGCCTGGACCGCCGCCCGCATGATCGCGCACGACCATTGGATCGCGCCGTGGTTCGAGGCCAGGCCGTGGGCCAAGTGGACCCTCGACGTACTGCTGGTGGTTGGCGTCTGCCTGAGTGGCTGGTTGGCGCAACGCAGGCAAGCGCAACGCGTCGACAAAGCTTGAGGCGAAGTCGCCTGACCGGCGACACTGCGCCGCTTTACCAGTCCAAGGAAACAACGCATGAAGCTGTACTACCTGCCGGGTGCCTGCTCGCTCGCCGACCATATCGTGCTGGAATGGATCGGCCAGCCTTATGAAGCGCGTCGTGTCGAACGCGAGGAACTGCGTTCCCCGGCTTACCTGAGCATCAGTCCCGCCGGTGTCGTGCCCGCACTGCAGGAGAACGATGGATGGGTGCTCACCGAGAATGCGGCCATCCTCAACTATCTGGCGGACAAGTACACGGAATCCGGCCTGGGCGGCGACGGCAGCGCGCGCGGCCGCGCGGAAGTGAACCGCTGGCTCGCCTATATCAACTCCGACCTGCATCCGGCGTTTCGCCCGGTGTTCCGCCCGGAACGCTTCATCGAGGGTGAGGCCGCACAGGAAGCCTTGCGCAGTACGGCACTGACGAAGTTGCGCCCCTACTACGAGCGACTGGATGCACAACTGAGCGGCCGCGACTGGCTGACCGGCGCCCGTTCGTTTGCCGACCCCTACCTGTTCGTGGTGTTGCGCTGGGCCCTGGCCAAGGGCGTGAACCTGGACGGACTGGACAACCTCGCCCGCTTCCAGCAGCACATGCTCGCCGACGCCGGCGTCAAGGCCGCGATGCAGCAGGAAGGTCTCTAATCCAGGCAACGGCTCACCGCTCTGCGGAGCGGTGAGTACGTTCTAGTACATCATCGGCACACGTACGGTGACCGTCGCATCCGGTGTGTCGCGGGTCACGCCCACGCCTAGGGTGAAGTTGAGCGTGCGTTTGTCGGTCATGCGCCATGAGCCGCCGATCAGCAGCGTGCCGAGCACGGTTTTCACCGAGCCTGGCACGGTATGGTTGTTCTGCTTGGTCACGCCTACAAAGCTCTGGTCGTAGCCGATACTCAAGGAGGCCTTCTCGTTGAGCGACAAGCCCATGCCGATGCTCACATCCGCAATATCGCCTTCCGAAACCTTGCCCAGAAACTCCGTGCCGCCGAGCAGGATGTTGCGGCTGACGTTGTTGCGCGGGAAGTTGTGCAGGTAGCTCAGGTTGCCAAAGAACACCACCGGATCGGACGGGTACAGCCAGGTGACGCCCGGCTGCAACGCATAGAAGCCCGTGCCGGTCGGCTGCTGCAGCGGCAGGCCGGTGCCTGTCGCCTGCAGGTTCGCCTCATTCGTGCCGTCGATCACGGCCTCCACGCAGCGTTGTATGCAGTCGGTGGTGACCGAGAACGGATCGGTGCCGGTGCGGGATTTGAAGCGCAGCCAGCCCACATAGAATGCCTTGTCGGGACCACCCACATTGATCTGGTAGCGTGCGGTCGCCTCGACATCGCCGAGTCCGTGGCCGCTGGACCCGAACGCGACGTCGGTCGCCGAACCGGTGAAAATCTCACGACTCACCGTGTCGGTATGCTGGTAGACATACGGCACGCGCACTTCGACTTCCAGCCGATTGGTGATGCCGTAGCGCGTGGTGAGCCAGCCGATCTGGGTAGTGGTTCTGACCTGGCGCGCGTCGATCAGGCCGATAAGAATCGCCGGGATTACGGTGTAACCGACCAGTGCCACGCGCTCAGCGGATGAATATTCGTACTGGTAAGCCGGTTCGATGATGAACTTGCCCTTGGGCGTCAGCACGCCAGGTTGCTGGAAGATCGGCGCCACCTCGGGCGGACGCGTATCGACCTTTGGCGCCTCGCCGACAGGCTGCTGGCCTGACCCATCGGAAGACTGCGGACTGGCCGATGGCGCGTTGGACGCAAGTGCCTGGCCCGCTGGCATGGGTAGCGCCGATGCACCGGGCCCACCCGCCGAAATGCTGCCGGCGCGCTGCTTGTCCAGCTCATCCATGCCGACCGCGTGCCGCAGCGCCTGGTAATCGGCTTCCTGCGCCGCCAGCGCGCGCTTCATCGCATCGAGCTGCTCGATCTGCGCGCTGATCTGGCTGCGCATCGCGTCGATGCGCTCACCCTGCTCCGCCACTTTCTTGCGCACGTCGTCGGGGGCGACAGCGTTCACCGGTGCTGGAGCCGTTGGTGCCGCCGTCGTTCCAACAGATTGCGCCGCCGAAGTGGGTTGCGCGGCTGGAATGGGCTGCGCTGCAGGCGCCGCCTGCGCTGTTGGAGTCGCCTGCGCTGAGGGAATTGGCTGCGTCGCTGTCGGGGTCGGTTGCGGTGCCGCGCCTTGTTGAGCCGCAACCGGGGCTCCGAGTGCCACCAACCCCGCGCACCCTGCCGAACATAAGTATCGCCACGCTGCGTGTCGCATCATGCATCCTTATGATTCTGTGATTAAGGTCGATGGTGTACGAGCGCACCGCAACCATGGGCTGCAGCGTTCGAAGGAAACACAGCGACGGCGGACGGTGTGCATGCCATGGCGATCAGTGCCCCAGGGACTGCAGCTCGGCCTGCTGCAACGCACTCTGGAAATTCGCCTGCCGGAATGCATTCAGCGAATTGACTGAGGCGTTGATGGTGGTGATGCTTTGGATGTTCTGATTATTCAGTGTGTTCTGGATCACCGTCCCTGCCGTGGTTTTGCTAAGCGACCCGGGATTGAACGTATTGTTTGGACCGACCTGGGTCAGCGAGACCGAATTGAGCGCCGCATTCATCGCGGCAGCCTGCGTCGTGGTGATGTGGGAGACATCCGGAATATTGAAGCTGGTCGTCGTGACCAGATCACCATTCACGTACACCGCGCGATCGATACCAAACGACGCCACTAGCCCGTTGCCCAGGTCGAAGCCACCTCGCATGTCGTCAAGCGTGTCCTCGCTGACCGGAGTCCAGTCGGCTATTTCATGGTTGGTACCGATATCGCTGGTGGGCGCGGCTGCAATTACGGACGCCGGCTGGGGGGACGCCGGAAGTGTCGCAGGCAACGGTGCAGACTCTTGGGCCAGCGCACTGTAAATCCAGGGACCGCCGGCCAGGAATACGGTGCTCAGGCAAATGGCGCGGATGATCGGCTTCATCGCTATCCCCTCAGAGGTCGTCCGGCCCGCGCTTGGGCATCACCATGTTGAAGAGGCCATTGCGATCGATGCCGGTGTTCAACGGCGCCAAAGGTGCGACCTTCCAGTCATTGGGGTTGTTGAAAACCGCCAGATTGCGGCGGTTGTGGATCACGAAGAGCAGCCCGTTCTTCCACAGCATCATGAAGTGATCGAGCGGAATGATGCGCGTGCCACGCGCGGGATCGCCAACGAGCACGCGATCGTCGCGGATGCCCTTGATCACCACGAAATGGTGATAGCCCTTGTCGTCGATCAGCACGATGGCGGGCAGCCGTTCCTTCTCCAGCCGGTCAAGCGGCACCTTGAAGCCATCGGCTTCGAATCCATTGGCCCCCAGGAAGCGCTTGATATCGAGCAGCGAAAAGCCTTCCTTGTTGATCTTCGCGCGGTCGCCGTTGGCATACATCTGCTCGAACGCGACCTGCTCGTTCATCGGATAGCCGTACTGGTAGGTCAGCAAGGTGGCTACCGCAGCCGAGCCGCAGCTGAAGTCATATTTCTGGTGCAAGGTGCTCTTGTAACGAGCCTCTTTCAGGCTCGTCAGGTGCACCGTATAGGTGTTGCCCTGTCCGCCCAATACACCCACCGGCGTGCTGGCATGTAGGGCGGGAGGCAGCGCCGCCAATACCACCAGCAGCGCCGCGAATCGATTCATGGCTTGAACTCTACGTTCAAGACCGTCGCGTTCTGGATCAGCACATTGCTGCCAGAGTTCTGTATCACGACGGGGATACCCGCCTCCCCGGCGAACGAGTTACCGGAAATGAGGTTGTACCCTGAAGCGATGTGGTCGGCGGAATCGTTGGACTGCGTGCCGGTCAGCGTCGTGTTCTGTGCCACCAGCATGCCACCGGTCGAGCTCGACAGCGTGGTGCCGTCGACCGCTTGTCCAAGGTCCTCCGCATCATTGTTGCAATCGCATCGCGCGGCGGCCACGTAGACGGCCACGGGCGAATCGTCACCGGTGATCAGGTAGGCGGGCGGAATGCCGTCATCGTCGGCCAAGGCCGCTACGGGCATCACAGCCGCGCCCAGCGCGGCACAAGCAAGCATCCGACGGAAGATACGCACGGTAACGCCTCCCAATAGGCAGACCACCACAGCGAGCGCGAGGACGCATCATCGCGATCGTCCACTCTCAACCACCTTCGGCAAACGGACACGGAGGGGTGCGAATACCCCTCCGTGCCGTGTCCTAGCTACTCAATGAACGGTCAGGTTGGCCTGCACACTTACGCCCTGCTGCACCAGCGATGCCGCACCGCTGTTCTGCGCCAGGATCGAAATGCCGGCCGCCGCTGCCGCTGCGCCGCCCATGTTGTTCGACATGTCGAAGCTACCGCCGTTGGCCGACGTTGAACCGCCAGCACCACCGGCAGCGCCCGCGCCACCCATGCCAGAACCGCCGCTACCGCTACCGCCAGCACCGCCGCCTGCGCCCGCGCCGGCCGTGGCGTCTGCTGCGCCGCTGGTTCCGCCCGTGGCAGATGCTGCGCCGCTGGTCGACGACGCGGCTCCGGCCGTGCCGGCTCCACCCGTCCAGCTGCCGCTTCCGCCAGTGGACGTACTGGTATTGGTGCCGTCACCACGTGCACGCGCATGTGCGCTAGCGTAGTTGTCGCCATCGGCACTGCCACCGGCCGCGCCGGAGAACGACCCTTGTCCGCCGCTGTTGGCGCCGCTACCGCCGGCATGGCCGCTACGCGCATGCGCGTTGCCGCCGTCACCGCCGTTGCCGCCACGGCCGCCGTCACCGCTGCCGCCGTCGCCGCTACCACCGTTGCCGCCACGTCCGCCATTGGCGTTGCCATCATTGGACACATAGTTGCCAATATTGGATACGCTCAAATTGCTCACGGTGCCGGACAAGGTGCTGTTGGACTCGACGCTGCTTGAATTGAACGAGTCAGTCGTGGTGGCGGTGAACGGGTTCGCCTCGTTGGTGGTGTTGGTGATGGTGCTGGAATCGCCAGCGGTATTGGTGTTGTTACTCGCGAATGCGGGCAGAGCCAAGCCCAGTCCCAGCACTATCGCGGTTGCTATTAGAGTCTTACGCATAGTCATTACTCCTGGAACGATGCGGTGACCCCCTGTGTTGCTGGAGTTGCCGACCCAGCACATGGTGATCGCAACATGCGTGCCACCCGGTGGATGACCGTGTTCACCTAGGTGATGTTCCAGAAATCAGACGCTTGGCGAGACTATTGGCAGATGATTCTGGCTTTGGTCAGACAGCAACGAAACGAAACTGATTCATGCCTGTTACACCGTAGATTCGCCTATGGCGAACGCGGCCCTTCCGGCTCGACTGCAGGGATCGGCAAAACAAGGCTTTGCGAGACATTGCAGACAACTTTGCTGGCGTGACGCCGGGTGTAACATCTGCGTTACACCCATGCACACAAAACGATAGCAATGTCGTACAGGGTCCTGAACCTAAACAAAAGACGAAAAAAAAAGGGAGCCATCGGCTCCCTTTTTTTCGTCGTGAAATCGGCGTGATTTCAGCGCTTTTCGATCGGCACGTAGGCCTGGTCTTCCGGACCGATGTAGTTCGCGCTGGGACGGATGATCTTGCCGTCTTCGCGCTGCTCGATCACATGCGCGCTCCAGCCGGACGTCCGTGCAATCACGAACAACGGCGTGAACATGGCCGTCGGCACGCCCATCATGTGATAGGCGCTGGCCGAGAACCAGTCGAGATTGGGGAACATCTTCTTCTGTTCCCACATCAGCTTTTCGATCTTCTCGGACACGTCGAACAGCGTCGGATTGCCGCCTTCAGTGCAGAGCTTGCGTGAAACTTCCTTGATGATTTCGTTACGCGGATCGGACACGGTGTAAACCGGATGGCCGAAACCGATGATGATTTCCTTGCGCTCCACGCGGGCGCGAATGTCGGCTTCCGCTTCTGCTGCGTTGCGGTAGCGCGCGATGATCTCCATCGCCACTTCGTTGGCGCCGCCGTGCTTCGGGCCACGCAGTGCGCCAATCGCGCCAGTGATGGCCGAATACATGTCCGAACCCGTGCCGGCAATGACGCGCGCCGTGAAGGTGGACGCGTTGAACTCGTGCTCCGCGTACAGCACCAGCGACTTGTCCAGCGAATGCGCATGCAGCTCGCTCGGCTTCTTGCCATGCAACAAGTGCAGGAAATGCGCGGCGATCGACTCGTCCTCGGTCTCAGTCTCGATGCGCTTGCCGTTGTGGCTGTAATGGAACCAGTACAGCAGCATCGAACCGAAGCTCGCCATCAGCCGATCGGCAATATCGCGCGCGCCGGTGACGTTGTGGTCGTCCTTCTCGGGCAGCACGGTGCCGAGCACCGAGCAACCCGTGCGCATCACGTCCATCGGATGGGTGGCGGCCGGCAGCAGCTCCAGCGCGCTCTTGACCGGTGCCGGCAGGCCGCGCAGGCGCTTGAGCTTGGCGCGATACGCATTCAGCTCGGCCCAGTTCGGCAACACCCCGTGCACCAGCAGGTAAGCGACTTCCTCGAAGCAACCCTTGGCGGCCAGGTCGTGGATGTCATAACCGCGATAGTGCAGGTCGTTGCCGCTGCGGCCCACCGTGCACAGCGCGGTGTTGCCAGCGGCCACGCCCGACAGGGCGACGGATTTCTTCGGCTTGGGAAGGGTTTGCTCAGTCATTCGGTACATCTCCTGAAGACGCGTGCAACATCAAACGTAGGCGGCAGCGAACTGCCGCGTGGATCCATGGGTCGATCAGCCCTTCTTGGCGAAGAGCTGGTCCAGGCGGCGCTCGAATTCGTGATAGCCGATACGGTCGTACAGCTCCTCGCGCGTCTGCATCGTGTCAATGACATTGCGCTGGTGACCATCGCGGCGAATCGCGGTGTAGACGTTTTCCGCCGCCTTGTTCATGGCGCGGAACGCCGACAGCGGATAAAGCACGATGCCAACGCCGGCCGTCGCCAGCTCTTCCACGCTGAACAGCGGCGTCTGGCCAAACTCGGTGATATTGGCCAGCACCGGCACCTTCACCGCATCGACGAAACGGCGATAGGTCGGCAGGTCGTAGGCGGCCTCGGCGAAGATGCCGTCGGCGCCCGCTTCGACGCAGGCGATGGCGCGCTCGATCGCCGCATCCACGCCGTCCACGGCAATGGCGTCGGTGCGGGCAATGAGGAAGAAATCCGCATCGGTCTTGGCATCCGCCGCTGCCTTGACGCGGTCAGCCATTTCACCCACGGGCACGATTTCCTTGCCCGGACGATGGCCACAGCGCTTGGCGCCGACCTGGTCTTCGATATGGCAGGCCGCCGCGCCGAACTTGATCAGGCTCTTGACCGTGCGTGCAATATTGAAGGCGCTCGGACCGAAGCCCGTATCGATGTCCACCATCAAGGGCAGGTCGCAGACATCGGTGATGCGGCGCACGTCGGTGAGCACGTCGTCCAGCGTGTTGATGCCAAGGTCGGGAAGGCCCAGGGAACCCGCGGCCACGCCGCCGCCCGACAGGTAGATGGCGCGATAGCCTGCGCGCTTGGCGAGCAAGGCATGGTTCGCATTGATGGCGCCGATCACCTGCAAGGGGTGTTCGGCCGCGAGGGCAGCGCGAAACTTCGCGCCGGGGGATGCGATCTGGGCCATGGAACCTCCGCGTTAAAGCATCGATTTTAGCGCACCACGTGTGCAAACCCTGTTGCGCGGCAGCATGAAAAGTTTCGAACGCTGCATGCGCTAAACGTGGCTCGTGGCGCTCACCTCTGCTCCCTTCAGGGAGACCCGCAGGCCGTCCCGGCGAAGAGCAGAGATTGGGATCAAGAGTGGTTGCTGCCGGCGGAGCTGACCGCAAAACAAAGCCAGCCTCGAACCGTCGCGAGCGCCAGCTTGGCCGCTGGCCCGGCCGTTCGCCCCCCCAAAAAAGGAGAGGGAAAAGCAGGCAACCGCTCAGCCACCCTGCTCCGGACCGCGCTCGAGTGCGCGCCGAACCTCGTCCAGCGCGCCGGGGTCGTCCAGTGTCGAGAGATCACCTGGATCGGTGTGCTGCACCAAGGCCTGCAATGAACGTCGCAGCAGCTTGCCCGAACGTGTCTTGGGCAGCGCGTTCACCACATAGATCCGCGCAGGTTTGGCCACACCGCCGAGCTGCTCGACCACACGCTGCTGCATCGCTTTCGCCACGACGCGCAGTTCTTCGGTGACACCCTGCTTGAGCGTGGCGAAGACCACCGGCACCTGCCCCTTCAGATCGTCGTGGACGCCGACGACGGCGGCTTCCGCGCACGCCGGATGAGTGGACACCGATTCCTCGATTTCACGGGTGCCCAGACGATGGCCGGCGACATTGATGACGTCGTCGGTGCGGCCAAGAATGGTCGTATAGCCGTGCTCGTCGCGTATCGCCCAGTCCAGCGAGCTATACAGCAACTCGTTGAAGTGGCTGAAATAGCTGCTGACATAGCGATCGTCATCGCCCCATACCGTGCTCAGGCAGCCCGGCGGCAGCGGCGGCACGAACACCAGCACGCCCTTCTGATGTGGCGGCAGTTCCTCGCCCGTGCCCTCGTCAATCACCTTCATGCGATAGCCAGGACTGGGCAGCCCTGGCGAACCGAACTTGACCGGCTTGAGATCCAGCCCCGGCATCAGGGTGATGGCGGGCCAGCCGGTCTCCGTCTGCCAGTAGTTGTCGATCACCGGCACACCGAGGCCGTCGGTAATCCAATGCGCCGTGGGCTCGTCCAGGGGCTCGCCGGCCACGAACAACCACTTGAGCCGGGACAGGTCGTACTTCTTCAGCCAGCTGGCGTCCTGCTTCTTCAGCACGCGCAAGGCCGTGGGAGACGAAAACATCGCCCGCACGCCGTAGCGCTCGCACAGCCGCCACCAGATACCGGGATCGGGATGCGCCGGCAGACCTTCGTAGAGCAGCGAGGTCGCGCCACCGATCAGGGGCGCATACACGTTGTAGGAATGCCCCACCGCCCAACCCACGTCGGAGGTGGAGAACATCACCTGGCCCGGAGCGATGTCGAAGATGGTGGTGATCGACATCGCCATCGCCACCGCATAGCCGCCGACATAACGCTGGATGCCCTTGGGCTTGCCGGTGGTGCCCGAGGTATACAGCAGGTAACTGGGCTCGTTCGATTCCAGCCAGGTAACAGGCACTTCCGTGCCTTCATACGAGGCACGCAAGCTGGCGTAGTCCAGATCGCGCCCGGCGACGCGCGTCATCTGCACATCCAGTCCGCGATCGACCAACAGCACATGGGCCGGCTGATGCCGCGCCTCGTCGAGCGCCGCGTCGACCAGCGGCTTGTAGGGAAAGACTTTGCCGCCGCGCATGCCGGCATCCGTCGCAATGAGCAATTTTGGCTTTGCGTCATCGATGCGCAGCGCCAGGTTATGCGCTGCGAATCCGCCGAACACCACGGAATGAATGGCACCGATGCGTGAGCAGGCCAGCATCGCGAAGACGGCTTCGGCGATGTTCGGCATGTAGATGACGACTCGATCGCCGTGCCCCACGCCAAGCGAAGCAAGCACCGCGGCGAAGGTATTCACCTCACGATAAAGATCGCGGTAGGTGAGCTCGCGCGTGATGCCGGTTTCCGCGGAGATGGCGACGAGCGCAAGCTGCCCGCCACGCTCGGACACATGGCGGTCGACGGCGTTGTAGCAGAGATTGGTGGTGCCGCCGACAAACCACTGGCGGAACGGTGGACGGGAGGCGTCGAGAATCTGCCGTGGCGGCGTATGCCAGTGAATTCGCCGCGCCTGTTCCGCCCAGAACAGCTCGGGCTGCTCCACCGATTGCCGATAAAACTCCTCGTAGCGCATCGCTCCACCCTGCTCGTTCAAGCCCTGATCCAGGCCAGCCTAGATCAGCAGCGCGAAGCGGGCCTTGCGACCTTGGTCGAGGTGGGCGGCGGTCGATCCGGTGCTGCGATCGTCACGCCGCCATCGGGCTTACAGGCAGGCGACCGCCGCGTCGCGGTAGCTCGAGTTGTAGTCCTTCTTCTCGTTCTGATGCTCGTACATGGTCACCAAGGCGCCGGTGCCATCAGCCGTTGCGCTTAGCAGCGCGTGCACGCCCGACTTGTCGCTGGCCGACAGCGTGCCCTCTTCCTTCTTGTTCGACAGGCTCACTTCCGCGGTCTGGGCCCACTTCGCGCGGACGCATTCGAGGTAGGTCGCCACGTCCTTGGTCGTGCGGCTGCTCATCTTCGGCGTGCTGTCGCGCAAACCATGGGCACCGCCACAGGCAGTCAGCAAGACACTAAAGGCAGCGATCGCAAGAAGTTGTTTCATGTCCAGTTTCCAGTTGGCGTTCAGCGGATTCTACCTATCCGTGTCCGCGTAGCCAGCGTTCTCGTGTAAGAGATTCAGCGGCCCGTGGCGATGGGACAAAAAAAATGGGCGGCCAAAGCCGCCCATTCCGTCACATCGCACGCAGCACGCGTGCAACCCGAGGCTTACTTCTTGGCGAACAGATGCTCGACGCCGGCGCGCTCTTCACGCAATTCCTTGTCGGTGGCGTCCATGCGGGCGCGCGAGAAGTCGTTGATCGCCAGGCCCTGCACGATCTCGTACTTGCCGTTCTTCACCGTCACCGGATAGCCGTAGATCACGCCCGGGGCGATCCCATACGAACCGTCGGACGGGATGCCCATCGAAGCCCAGTCGCCCTCGGCGGTGCCCAGGGCCCAGGTGCGCATATGGTCGACGGCAGCCGAAGCGGCCGAGGCAGCCGACGAAGCGCCACGCGCCTTGATGATCGCCGCGCCGCGCTGCTGCACGGTCGGGATGAAGTCGCTCTCGTACCAGGCCTGGTCGACCAGCGACAGCGCAGCCTTACCGCCGACGGTGGCATGGTGCAGGTCCGGGTACTGGGTGGAGCTGTGGTTGCCCCAGATCGTCATCTTCTTGATGTCGGTGTTGTGCTTGCCGGTCTTCTCGGCCAGCTGCGACAGCGCGCGGTTGTGGTCGAGGCGGACCATCGCGGTGAAGCACTTCGGATCGAGATCCGGAGCATTCTGCTGGGCGATCAGCGCATTGGTGTTGGCCGGGTTGCCGACCACCAGCACGCGCACGTCGCGCTTGGCGTGATCGTTCAGCGCCTTGCCCTGCGGGCCGAAGATGGCACCGTTCGCTTCCAGCAGATCCTTGCGCTCCATGCCCGGGCCACGCGGACGCGCACCGACCAGCAGGGCGTAATCCACGTCCTTGAAGGCGACATTGACGTCGTCGGTGGCCACCACGCCGGCCAGGGTCGGGAACGCGCAATCGTTGAGTTCCATCACCACGCCCTGCAGGGCGGGCAGTGCCGGAGTGATTTCCAGCAGGTGCAGGATCACCGGCTGGTCAGGACCCAGCATGTCGCCCGCGGCGATGCGGAACAGCAAGGCGTAACCGATCTGGCCGGCTGCGCCGGTAACGGCAACTCGAACGGGGGCTTTCATCAGGGTAACTCCTTCAACTTGGCTAGATATGCGACTAGACATAAAACGAGGCCCATGCTGCAAGGCATGGGCCCAGTACCGATCAGGTCAGTTCGGCGAAGAACGCCTGGATACGCTCCAACCCAGGCTGCAACTGTGCCGTGGGACAGGTGTAGGAAATGCGCAGGGCGCGCGGCTCGCCGAAGGCCGAACCCGGCACGCAGGCCACGCCCTTGGCTTCGAGCAACGCAGCGCAGAAGTCGACATCGCTGTCGATGCGCACGCCGTTGTGGCTCTTGCCAAATGCCACGGAAATATCGGGGAACGCGTAGAACGCGCCCTGCGGACGCGGGCATACCACGCCGGGAATGGCGCGCAACGCATTCACCACAATGTCACGCTTGCCAGCGAATTCCTCGCACTTGGCCCGCGGCACATCCTGCGGGCCAGCGAACGCCGCGACGGCGGCCGCGGTGATCACTTCAGGCAGGCTGGTGATGTGGTTGGAGTTGAGCGTGGTGATGGCCTTGGCGACCACTTCGGGACCCGCGACCAAACCCACGCGCCAGCCCGGCATGCCATAGGTCTTCGACACGGAATCCACGAAGATCAGGCGATCCTTCAGCTCCGGCTTCGCATGCACGAAGTTGTGATAACCGATGCCGTCGAACACCATCGAGTTATAGATGTCGTCGGTGATGATCCAGGTGTCCGGATACTTCACCAGCACTTCGGCCAGCGCCGCGATTTCCTCGCGCGTATAGACCATGCCGGTGGGATTGGACGGGTTGTTGAACAGGAACACCTTGGGCTTGCGCGCCAGCGCGGCATCGAGCTGCGCCGGCGTGAGCTTGTAGTTCTGCTCCGGCGGGCACGGCAACACATTGACCTTGGCGCCGAGGATGTCGGCGATGTCGCGGTAGGTGGTCCAGTACGGCGCGGGGAAGGTGATCTCGTCGCCTTCGTTCAACAAGGCCTCGGCCAGGTTGTAGAGCACCTGTTTGGCGCCGATGCCGATGGAGAGGTTGTTGCGGCCGTAGCCGGTGAAGCCCAGCTTTTCGATATGCGCCAGAAACGCATCGAGCAAGGTGTCGGCGCCACGGTTACTGCCGTACTGACCGGAGTCGCGCTGCAACGATTCGCGCGCGGCGGCGTAGACATGTTCGCCAGGCAGAAAATTCGGTACGCCGATGGAGAAGCTGATGATGTCGCGGCCGGCAGCCTTGAGCTGCTTGGCCTTCTCGGCGATGACCATGATCGCGCTGGGCTTGGCGCGACCGACACGCTGGGCTAGCTGGGGCATGACTTCCTCGTGTATGGGGGGACGAAGGCAGCAAACCGGGCGATTTTAGCATGCGGCGGCGCGTCATCGGCCTGTCATGCCACCCCGGCCTGCAATCACCCCTGTGCGCGCCGCCGCGTGTCGTTGCATGATGGGCAAGCCGCCACCGCCCGATGCACGGGGAATGGGACGGGGCGACAGGGTCTGCCGGGGGCGGCTCGGCAGCATGGTTCAGGGGCTCTTCCGAACAATCACCAAGGACACACGAATATGCATTGGCTATGGGTATTCATTGTCGGTCTGGTTGTAGGCATCATCGCCAAGGCGTTGACGCCGGGTAAAGAAGCGATGGGCTTCATCATCACGGCGATCCTGGGTATCGCCGGCTCGTTCCTCTCCACCTATATCGGGGAGAAGCTCGGCTGGTGGGGCGAAACGGGTTTGGTGCATTTCCTGGGATCGATCGGCGGCGCCATTGTCCTGCTCGCGATCTACCATATGTTGTTCAGGCGCAACGCCTCGACGTGATGCAACTCGATATCGGCGGTGCCTTGCGCACCGCCGATATCGATCGCGCAAGCGCGGCTCAGGCCGCGTTGTTACCGAACAGCTTGCCCGCCAGCGAGGCAAGCGAACCCAGATCCAGACCGCCCTGCCCCGGAGCCGGCGCCTCACCGTTGGGCGTGAGGTGATCGACGGCATGCGGCAGCACCTGCGAGAGCTGGCCCATCAACTGGCCGGGATCGACGCCCAGTTTGCCCGCCGCTTCCTCGACGACCGGACCCAGGCCACCGTTCTGCAGGGCCTGGCCAAGCTGCTCGCCCGATACCGCCTGATTGGAACCGTTGGCGACCCAGGACTGCGCCGCTTCGCCCAGGCCATGCTGCTGCAACATCGCCACCAGGCCCTGCACGCCACCCGCTTTTTCGATCAGCGCACCGGCCACCGAAATCAGCGAAGCACCACCGGCCGCATTGCCCTGACCACCACCGAGCAGATCATTCAAAAATGACATGGCTACATCTCCTTGGACTATGGGATGACGCAGATCGTGTGGAGCACGTCGATTCTAGGCTTCTGATCGGCATGCCGCCGTGACGGCATGGGGCATGAAAAAAGCCGCCGTGCGGGGCACGGCGGCTTTTTCACATCATCACGACAAAGCGCGTTTAGCCGCGCTGGTCGAGCACGTCGTTCCATTCCTTCACGCGCTCGGCCTGGGCCGCCAGCAGTGCGTCGACGTCGCCTTCGACAATCACCTTCTCGATGACGTCGCCCTGGCGGATGGCGTCGACCACGGCCTGGTCTTCCGCACCGACCACTTCGCCGAACACGCTGTGCTTGCCGTCCAGCCACGGCGTGGCGCCATGGGTGATGAAGAACTGGCTGCCATTGGTACGAGGACCGGCATTGGCCATCGACAGCACGCCCGGCTTGTCATGACGCAGCGAAGCGTCGAACTCGTCCTCGAAACGGTAACCCGGGCCGCCACGGCCGCTACCTTCGGGGCAGCCGCCCTGGATCATGAAATCGGCGATGACGCGATGGAACGACAGGCCATCGTAGTAGCCACGGCGGGCCAGGTTGACGAAGCTGGCCACGGTCACCGGGGTCTTGTCGTCATGCAGGCGCAGATGGATCGGACCGCGGTTGGTGTTGAAGGTGACGTTGATGGTCATCGGAAATCCTTAAGTTTCTGGGCGGCGCGAGCCACGGGCGCCCGGCGGGGCGGCAAGGATACCGTAGCTGGGGTCGCCTGCTGCGGCTCACAAGGCGAGCGACCGCCAAAAAAAACGTTTAACCCGGCCCGGGTGACCAGGTAGCGGGCAAATCCAGTGTCGCCGGCGCCAGCGTTCCCGCGCCACGCGGCTGGGGCGCGGGCGTCGGTACCACGGCTGGCCACGGCGCCCCCTGGTACAGATGCGCCCATAGCCGATCGAGCGCGGCATAACCGTAGGGCAGCAAGGGCACGTGCTTGTCACCAAACCCTGGCAGGGCGAGGAACACATCAAAATGCTGTGCGTACGGCACCTTCCAATACAAGGGATGCCCACCTTTGCCGCGGAGCCAGGCGATATAGGGTTCGGAGGTGAAGGCCGTGGGCAGCAGGCCGTCGGCAGCGCCATGCACCACCCAAAGCGGCAGGCTGGCACGCGGCAGCTTGACCGTGGTGGCTGCTACACCGTCGCGCAACGCCTGGGTGCTGGCGTCGGTGTCCTCCCACAGCGAGCGCAGGCACAGCGCGCCCGGCAAGCTGGGGTCGAGCGAGTGATCCGTTCCTCCCAGCAGGCCGACGCCATTCCCGGGCGGGATACCCGACGCGTCAGCCCACCAGGCGGCACGCAGGGCCGGATCTGCCGTGCCGGGCGCACCGTTGGCGCCCACCGCGGCATAGTGGAAACCGCAGGGCATGTCGGTTGGCCCACGCCGCATGTAGGCGGAGGCATAGGCGGCCGTCACGGCACGCCACATATCGAACGACGTACTGCTGGCTGCCGCCGCCATGGCCTCGTCGGTCCAGCCCATGGAGCGAAGACGCTCATGCGCCTGCGCGGCCTGGGCGCTGACCACCGTTCCACCGACCAGGCCGCGTTCGTGCAATTGATGACAACGTTGCGCCCATGCGGGCGGAACGTCGCCGTTGGCCGCGCGTGCCAGCGGCGTGGCATCAAAGCGTGCATCGAGCAAGGCGCAAGGCATCCATATGGAAGCCTCGGTTGCATAGTCGAACAGCGCACGTCCCTGCTCCGGCACCCGTACATTGGGTTCCAGGGCGACGACGCCGGCGAGCAGGTGCTCGTCATCCAGCCCCGCCGCCTGTAACACCGCGCCGCCACCATTGGAGAGGCCGGTGGCGATGATGCGGGTGTTCTCCGCGGTAAACGGCGCCTGCTCGGGAAACGCGCGATCGAGCATGGCCAGGCCAAACTGCGCGGCCTGCAACACATGACGACCCCAGTCGGCCTCGGGGTTGTCGCCCGAATGCGCATGTTTGACGGCGATGCCCGTATGCGTCCGGCTGGCCACCGGCTCGAATTCCAGTGTCGCCGTGCCGCGTCTGGCCCGTGTGCCATCGAGAACCACGCCACTATCGTCGGCGAGGTCGAAATAGCCGGCGCCGGCGCCCTTGTCGGTATAGGCCACCGCGCAGCCGCGCGGCAGCCCCCACGCACCCGCCAGCGCAATGCCCCCGTAGATGCCGCGCGAACCGGAGGATGCCGTCACCACCAGGCAGCGCTTGGTGCCATCGAACTGATCTGGCACCTGCAGCAGGACACGATGCGGCGAGCGGGCACCAGGAATCCATGCGAACGCCTGGTACTCGCGACCGGGTACGGTGGGCACGGCCCCGTACGCGCTGCCGAAACCGCCGAACGGGCCAAGATCGGCAATCCCCTTCCAGCTTGTCTGGATAGCACGCCGACGCAACTCTTCCGGGGTCGGCCGCAAAGGATGGGCAAAGGGCGATGGCGAGCCAGCCAATCCAGCCAGCCCAAGACCCGCGCTGAGCAAGTCGTCACCCGTACGATGCTCGGTGACGCTCACCTCGCCACGCACGAATTCAGGGTGTTGCATGCCGGACTCCTTGGGCGCGGGCGTGGTAGCGCAGGACGCCAGCAGGGGCGCAAGCAGCAGGATCCACCGAGGGAAACCCTTATTCATGCCATCCACCATGACGTGGTAGCAGACGCATCATCGTACGAAACTCCAGCACAGACGCGGTCTCGGTCGCGTGATGCCATGAACTTGCGATTCCGACGTGCCAGCCCGCTTGCCCTGCCCGCGGCCCCCGGCCCCAGCCTGTTTTCGTTGCCTGAACGGGTTTGCAAGCGGATTTGAGGCAAGTTGTCACATAAGTCCGTATAATCGTCCGATTCGCCCTTCAGAAACCTCACGTGACGGCCCCAGCGCCGCCCGAGCCGACCTCATGTCCATCGAAAATCTGCGCAATATCGCCATCGTCGCCCACGTCGACCACGGCAAAACCACGCTCGTCGATCAGCTGCTGAAACAGTCCGGCACGCTCAACGAGCGCACCGTGCTGGCCGAGCGCGTGATGGACAGCAATGACCAGGAAAAGGAGCGTGGCATCACGATCCTGGCCAAGAACACGGCCATCACCTGGGAAAACAAGAAGACGGGTGCGAAGAATCGCATCAACATCGTCGACACCCCAGGCCATGCCGACTTCGGCGGCGAGGTGGAGCGCGTGCTGTCGATGGTCGACACCGTGCTGATCCTGGTCGACGCGATGGACGGCCCGATGCCGCAGACGCGCTTCGTGACGCAGAAGGCGTTCGCGATGGGCTTCAAGCCGATCGTCGTGGTCAACAAGGTCGACCGCCCGGGCGCCCGCCCGGAGTGGGTGGTTGAGCAGGTGTGGGATCTGTTCGAGAAGCTCGGCGCCACTGACGAGCAGATGGAATTCCCTATCGTCTACGCATCGGCGCTGAACGGCTACGCCTCGCTGGACGAAAACGCCCGCGAAGGCGACATGACCCCGCTGTACGAGGCGATCATGCAGCACGCGCCGAAGCCGGAAGTCGATCCGGAAGGCGCGTTCCAGATGCGCATCAGCCAGCTCGATTACAACAACTTCGTCGGCGTGATCGGCATCGGCCGTATCCAGCGTGGCACCTTGAAGAAGGGCATGCCAGTCGCCGTGATCGACCGCGAAGGCAAGAAGCGCCAGGGCAAGATCGGCCAGGTGCTTGGCTTCCTCGGCCTGGAGCGCATCGAGCAGGATTCGGCCGAAGCCGGCGATATCGTCGCCATCTCGGGCCTGCCCGACCTGACCATTTCCGACACGGTCACCTCGATCGACACCCCCGAAGCGCTGCCGGCGCTGAGCGTGGACGAGCCGATGATCAGCATGACCTTCCAGGTCAACAACTCGCCGTTCGTCGGCAACAAGGATCTGTCGGGCGGCAAGTTCCTCACCAGCCGCCAGCTGCGTGAGCGCCTGGACCGCGAGAAGGTGCACAACGTGGCGCTGCGCGTGGAAGACGGTTCGGATGCCGACAAGTTCCTGGTCTCGGGCCGCGGCGAACTGCATCTGTCGGTGCTGATCGAAAACATGCGCCGCGAAGGCTACGAGCTGGCCGTGTCGCGTCCGGAAGTGATCATCAAGGAAATCGACGGCCAGAAGATGGAGCCGATCGAACAGCTGGTGGTCGACATCGAAGAGCAGCACCAGGGCGGCGTGATGGAGCGCCTGGGCATCCGCAAGGGCGATCTGAAAAACATGGTGTCCGACGGCAAGGGCCGCGTGCGCCTCGAATACCTGATCCCGGCGCGTGGCCTGATCGGCTTCCAGAACCAGTTCAAGACCCTGACCCAGGGTTCGGGCCTGCTGTTCCACGTGTTCGACCATTACGGCCCGTACACGCCGGTGGCCATCGCCAAGCGCCTCAACGGCGTCATGATCGCCAATGCCGGCGGCACCACTCCGGCCTACTCGCTTGGACCGTTGCAGGATCGCGGCAAGCTGTTCGCGGCCGAAGGCGACTCGGTGTACGAAGGCCAGCTGATTGGCATTCACGCCAAGGACAACGACCTTACCGTCAATGCCATCAAGCCGAAGCCGCTGACCAATATGCGCGCCTCCGGCAAGGACGATGCGATCCAGCTCACCCCGGCGACGAAGTTCTCGCTGGAGCAGGCGCTGGACTTCATCGACGACGACGAGCTGGTCGAGGTCACCCCGAAGGAAATCCGCATGCGCAAGAAGCACCTGACCGAGAATGATCGCAAGCGTGCCTCGCGCGGCTGATCGTTCTGCGCAAGACCCAAGACAAAAGGCCGCCGCAAGGCGGCCTTTTTCTTTGGCCGTGTCATCATCACGCGCTACAGTCCACCCTTTCGCCCCCTCAACTCTCTCCCTTGAACCATGCGATTTGCACGAGTCCAAGCCACGGCGTGCCTGATGCTCGCCGCACTGACGCTTCATGCCGAAGAGGTGAGCCTCTGGGTGCCCCAATGGCTGGGCGCGCAATACACGTTTGTCGACCAGCACCAGGATTCGCTGCACTCGCCTTACGCCGGCAACCTCAGCCTGCGTCCGGAAGGCGACACCGCGCGCTCGCACACCTTTGGCGCCTATTTCGGCATGGCCCTGCCGGCGCACCTGCAGTTCTATGCGGACGTGGAGATGTTCAAAGGTGAAGGCGTTTCAGGTGCAACCGGACTCGGCGGCCTCACCAACGGCGACGTGATCCGCTCAGGCACGGCCGGACTCGGCAAGGGGCCCTATCTCGCCCGCGCCTACCTGCGCTGGGCCCTGCCCCTGAGCGACGACACCGTCGAGGTCGAACGCGGCCAGGACAACCTGCCAGGCAAGGAAGCAACGCAGCGCGTCGAGGTGAAGCTGGGCACGCTGGCGGTCAATGATGATTTCGACAGGAACCGCTACGCAGGCGGCACGCGAACGCAGTTCATGAACTGGTCGTTGTTCAATAACACCGCCTGGGATTTCGCTGCCGATACACGCGGCTATACCGACGGATTGGTCGTTGGATGGATCCACCCGAGTTGGAGCCTGCGCTACGGCATCTATCTGATGCCTTACGAAGCGAACGGACAACGCCTCGTCTACTCCCTGCCCGACTCGAACGGACAGCAGATCGAGCTGACCCTGCAACCGCAAACCGATGGCTGGGCACTGCGCCTGCTGGCTTTTCGCAACAAGGCCCGCATGGGCATCTACGCAGATGCCATCGCCATCGCGCAGGCCACCGGCCAACTGCCGGACATCCGTGCCGACGATCAACCGGGCCGGCACAAATACGGTTTCGGCGTGAATGGCGAACTGCCACTGGCCGACGATGGCGACACCGGCTTGTTCATGCGCGCGGGCTGGAATGACGGCCGCACCGAATCGTTCGTGTTCACCGAAGTGGATCGCACCCTCAGTGCGGGCCTGCAGCTGTCCGGCGCGCATTGGGGTCGCCCCACGGATCACTTCTCCTTAGCCGTGGCCATCAATGGATTGTCATCGATCCACCGCGACTATCTGGCCCTGGGCGGCGAAGGATTTGTGCTCGGCGATGGTGCACTCAACTACGGTCGCGAACAGATCCTCGAGGCGTATTACAGCTTCACGCCGATCGCGCATCTCACGCTCAGCCCTGATCTGCAGCTGATCCATAACCCCGGCTACAACCGCGATCGCGGGCCGGCCCGTTTCGTTGGCTTGCGCGCCCATCTCGAATTCTGATCGGCTTGGTTACTGCGCTCGCTCCAATGCCGCGATACGTCACCAAGAGTGGTCCGAGATAGCAATGCGAGCTACATGGCACCGTGCACTTCCCGTCATTCCCGCGAAAGCGGGAGGCGATCTACAACAGCGAAGCTGGTCATCCAGTGCCTTTGTATTCAGTGAGGCGAAAGTCGCTGGATTCCCGCTTTCGCGGGAATGACGAGTTTTTCGACGTTCCCTAAGGGGTGCTGGCCCGCACTACCTCTTTGCCCCAGCGCTGCACCCCGAATGCCCGACTTTCCAGGCATCTTCGTAGCTGGCGAGCACAATAAATGACATCTCAGCGCGGCGGCATTTGCGCTCGTTCCAGCGCGGCAATGCGGCGATCCAGGCGCGGCCCCAGATAGCAATGCGAGCCACACGGCAGCAACCCCACGTCGCCGAATGCCTTCAGATACCAGGACGGCGCGCGCGCGTGGAAGCCATCCATATCGCCGTCCACACCGTCACGGCTGGTGAATACTTCGAGGAAGGCCACGCCCTCCAGCATGTCGCTGATGCCCATCAGGCCGGCGCGTAGCTCGGCGGGCTTGAGGTAATGCAACACGTCGGTACACACGATCAGATCGAAGCGGTGGTCGAAGCGCAGCTGTTCCAGTTGACCGAAGCGCGCCAGGCCGATATTGCGGCGGGTGCCATAGCGCATCACTGCATATTCGCTGGCATCCAGCCCCTGGTAATGAATCCCCGGCCGCAGCGCACGCAGCGGCGCGCGCCAGGTGCCTTCGCCGCAGCCGACATCGAGCACGCTGCGCACGGCTCGCCCGAGGTAGTACTCGGCCTGCCCCACCACCATGGCCACCTTGCGCCGCAGCTCCGCCGGCGAGGCGACCGCGTGGTCCGGGTGGCGATACCACTTATCGAAATAGGCGCGGTCGTAAATCTTGGCCACAAGGCTTCTCCGGCAAACGTCGTATTTTAGAACGTGTTGACCCTGAGCACGCGGAACATCGCGCAGGGCGGCCTGATGCGTCGACATCACCTGCCGTGAACATGCTTGGCGTCAGCATAAAGACGGTGGAAACGAGAGCGGAACACCATGCCCACGATCCGCATCCGCATGACCGGCAGCCGCGATAACGCGGATACGCTGCTTACCATCTTGCATGGCATCGATGGCATCGAGCATGTGGAGGAGATCGACGATCCCGCACTCAACATGCGCGACGAATTCGACTATAGCGAGCTGACCGATGACAGCAGCGGCGAGCTGTTCCTGATCGAGGTGCGCGCAGCCGACCACCTCCACGCCGATGCCGTTCACGCCGTGGCCGAAGTCGAAGCCGGTCAGCTCGGTGTCGTGGTGGAGTTCGTCGACGAGTTCTGACCCCCCATCGCTCGCTCTCCCCCGTTGGACCGTCGAACCTTCGCTGGATCGAGCCTGGGTGCGCTCCTACCCTTTTGGAGACGCGGGTCGCCGGCCGCGGGGTCTCAGCTGTCGCTGAACTGACGAAGACGGGCGTCCCGTCTGAATCCGTGCCTAATGGATCACATTCCCGCCAAATACCCGGTAAGCGGGACGATCACTGCCGCGTTGACACTGGTCAGCAACCGCCGTCGTTTACTCTCACCAGGAATTCCGACGCATGCGCCTTACCCTGAAAACCCCGTACCGCAGCGGCCGCCCCTGGATGGCGCTGCTCGGCTTGTTGCTGGTGCTCGGTCCTGCCGCTGCCATGGCGCGAGATCCACGCCCCCTCAGCGACGACGACATCGCCTGGCTACGCCGCGACGGCTTCGAGCTGGATAGCGCCACGGTCACCCGCTACCGCGAACTGGGGCGCTCCCGTTTCCTGGACCAGCAGCTAGATCAGCGTGACAGCGACGACCGCCTGCCCGCCCAGGTCACCGCGCTGATCAATAGCTACGAAGTGGCGAACACGCCGCTGGAACAGTTGCTCACCAACCTGCGCGATGAGCAGCAGAAGATCAAGGACATGCCCGACGGCGACGACAAGACCGCCGTCAAGAAAGCCCAACAGCAGCACGCCAACGACCTGGGGCAGCAGGCCCAGCAGATCGAATTGCTTCACGCCATCTACGGCGAGAACCAGCTGAAGGAGCAGATGGTCTGGTTCTGGCTCAACCATTTCAGCGTCTACGCCGGCAAGGGTCGCGTGCGCTGGGTCGCCAACGACTACGTGCAGAATTCGATCCGTCCGCACGCGCTCGGCAAGTTCCGCGACCTGGTGATGGCGACGCTGGAAAGCCCTGCCATGATGGAGTTTCTCGACAACGCCCAGAATGCCAAGGACCACGTCAACGAGAACTACGCCCGCGAGTTGATGGAGCTGCACACGTTGGGCGTGGGTTCCGGCTACACCCAGCAGGACGTGCAGCAGCTGGCCCTGATCCTCACCGGCTCCGGCGTAGCGCCGCTGCGCGATCGTCCCGCACTGCGGGAGCATCCGCGCTATGCCGCCATGTTCGTGCACAACGGCATGTTCGAATTCAATCCGCGACGTCACGACTACAGCGACAAAATGTTGCTGGGCCAGAAGATCAAGGGCAGTGGCTTCGACGAGGTGACCGAGGCGGTCAAGCTGATCACGCGCCAACCGGCCTGCGCGCAGTTCATCTCGAAGAAGCTCGCCGAATACTTCGTCGCCGATGAACCACCGCCGGAACTCGTGGCAAAAATGGCCAGGACGTTCCAGCATACGGACGGCGACATCGCGGAGGTACTGCGCACCATGCTGGAGTCGAAGGAGCTGGCCACCAGCTATGGCAAGAAGTTCAAGGACCCGATGCAGTTCGTGGTGTCCTCCGTGCGCATGGCTTACGACGGCAAACCCATCGCCAATGCCAAGCCCCTGCTGAACTGGCTCAACCAGCTGGGCGAGCCCGTGTTCGGCCGCCTCACGCCGGATGGCTGGCCGCTCGAGGGCAGCGGCTGGTCCAGCTCGGGACAGATGGCCAAGCGCTTCGAGATCGCCGGCGCGATCGGTACCGGCAACAACCGCCTGCTGACGCCGGAAGGCACGGTCAAGGTGGGCGGCGATTTCCCCATGCTGACCACGCGGCTTTATTACGACACGTTCGATCCGCGGCTGAGCCCGCAGACGCGCGACGCGCTGGCCAAAGCCACTTCGCAGCAGGAATGGAACACCTTCCTGCTCTCGTCTCCCGACTTCAACTACCGCTGAGGCCGACCGCCATGAATCGCCGGGAATTCCTGCTCGCCGCCGCCACCGCCGCCGTCGCCGCCCCTGCCCTGTCGTTCTCCGGCAAGTTGTTTGCCGCACCGGCCGGCGCTCCGCGTTTCCTGCTGGTGTTCCTGCGCGGCGGCTACGACTGCAACAACCTGCTCATACCCTATGGCAGCGACTTCTACTACGAGTCGCGCCCGACGCTATCGATTGCCAGGCCCGACCCGTACAACCAGAACAGCGTGATCGGGCTCGACAGCGAGTGGGGGCTTAATCCCGCACTCCGCGACAGCCTTTATCCGCTGTGGCAGAAACGCCAGCTCGCCTTCGTGCCCTTCGCCGGCACCGACGACATGTCGCGCAGCCATTTCGAAACCCAGGACAATATCGAATCCGGCGAGCCCAGCAACCAGCGCAGTGATTTCCGCTCCGGCTTCCTGGCACGCCTGTCCGGCCAGATGGCCAAGCTGCCTTCCATCGCCTTTACGGATGCGTTGCCGCTGAGTTTCCAGGGCAGCAATCACGATATTCCGAACATCTCGTTGCGCGGCAATACCAAGCCCGTATTCGACGATCGCCAAGCCAGCATCCTGGCCGGCATGTACCAGAACACGTCACTTGCCGCTGCCGCCACCGACGGCCTGGAGCTGCGCCAGACGGTGTCCAAGGAGCTGCAGGACGAAATGATGAAGGCCAATCGTGGCGCCGCCAACGCCAAGAACTTCGCCGATGAAACCCAGCGCATCGCCACCATGATGCGCGACCAGTACCGCCTGGGATTCGTCGACGTCGGTGGTTGGGACACGCATGTCAACCAGGGCAGCACCACCGGTCAGCTGGCCAACAACCTGACCAACCTGAGCAAGGGCCTCGCGGCCTATGCCGATGCCCTCGGCGACGAGTGGAACAACACTGTCGTGGTAGTGATCTCGGAATTCGGGCGCACGTTCCGCGAGAACGGCAACAAGGGCACCGACCACGGCCACGGCACCGTGCACTGGGTGCTCGGCGGCAAGGTCAATGGTGGCCGCGTCGCGGGACCGCAAGTGGCCGTGAACGCACAGAGCCTGCTGCAGAACCGCGACTACCCCGTGCTCACCAACTACCGCGACATGCTTGGCGGCCTGTTTGCAAAGACCTGGGGCCTATCAGGCAGCCAGCTGCAGAACGTGTTTCCGGGGGCCAAACCCAAGGATCTGCAACTGGTGTGAGCACGCGGCCGACGCCATCACCGACCCGCGCCCCAGGCGCGGACTTAGTTTTCGCTCACGCCCTCTCATCGTCCGAGCGAACCAGCAAGCCCTTCGCAATGGCACCGTGCATCTTGCCCAGCGCACGCACCAGGTGCAGGGTGGCAAACAGCAGGAAGACGCCAATGATGCAAAGAAGCAGCGCATCGCCCCAGCCTGGCTCATGCGATCCCAGGCCCCAATTGATCAGGACATTGTCGTTGTTGAACGCCAGGCCGATCGGTGAAGCAATAAAGGCCAGCGAAACGACCATCGGCACGACGGTGAAGACGAAATAGAGGATGCCCAGCGGCAACATCAGGATCATGTAGAACAGCATCGTCCATGTACGTCCATCGGTGAAGATGGCACCCACGCGCTGCCACAGCGACATGCCCGTCATCGCCGGATACGGTGGCCGGCGCGGCATGCGCACACCCAGCATCGTCTCCACGATGCGCCCTTCCAGAAGCGACAGTGCCCGCACCGTGCTGAGGAACAGCACCACAAACGGAATGCCGATGATCAGCACCAGCAGGCCCAGCGAGAGCGAAATGCCGGTCACCGCCCAGGTGAAGTAAAAGATGCCGCTGGCCAGGGCCAGCACCATGTAGAACATGGCACCCCAGGTATGCGAATCGGCCGCAACGCCAAAGAAGCGCCCCATGGCGGAGCGACGCTTGGGCATCGGCGGCGGACGCAACGCGCGCTGGATCTTGATCTCCTGATCCCGGTAGAGATCGGCCACTTCATCCGGTGCGCCGTAGGTGCCCACCACATGGGCCAGCATCTCGGCTTCCCCGCGCTGGGGATTCTCGGCCAGTTCGGCGCGCAGATGTTCCTCGGCGTCATACAGCGCATCCTGGATCAAGGCCGGATCCGCGCCACGCAGGGCGTCGCGCAGTTGCTTCAGATACTCGGCGATCGTACGTGGTGCGTTCATTACACCCCTCCTTGCAAAACGGTATCGACGGAATCGCGCGTAGCGCTCCAGGCATCCACCCAGTCGCGCAACACGTCGCGACCCAATTTCGTAATGCGGTAATAGCGACGAGGCGGCCCACTGACCGACGGCTCGACCTCGCTGGCCAGCAAGCCAGCCCCTTCCAGGTTGCGTAGCACCGGATACAGCGCGCTCTGTTTGCCCGCCAACACGCCCTCCCCCACCTCCTCCAGGCGCTTGGCGATCTGGTAGCCATACATCGGCTGACGCGACTGCCCCAGCACGGCCAGCAACACCAGGGACACGGTGCCGGCCGAAAGCTCCTTCTGGAATTTCTTCAGATGGCTGACGGTATCTTCCACGACCCACCCGCACTGCTACTTACCTTGGAGTGAACCATAGTATTGACTTAATACTAGTGCATGGGCCTGAAGTCATGGCCTGGTGGACAGACCTTCTTGGGCATGAAACCAATGTGTGTACGTGTTGTACAAACATTGGTTTCAGGGGCCATGAGCAAACAATGGTTCCGAACGGCCGCCCAGACGGCAAATTTCTCTCGGGCAACAGGGCGTTCGAATCTGGACCAATACCCTTGGAACTGCGCCTTGCGCGCAGCTGACGCACGTTCTATCGAGGCGATAGCCGGCTGTCAATATGCGCCCTTGCGCAATATATTGCGATCGAAGGACTTGGACGCGAGGGTTGTACGGATCGTTTCACCACCGCAGTTATAGCCGCACCCTATACAAAGGCATCAGTTTCGCTCGGATGACTTGTCCTTGGATTGCCGCCGTAGGTCGAGCGCCTCAATCAAGACAACTTGGCCGGACGAATTCCCTCGCGAGGCGGCAAGTGCTCGACCACCTGGCCCGCGATTCGGCGCATATCTCAACGGCCAAAGCGCGTAAGCGCCCAATCCCATCTAACTAAGTATTTGATCTAGCTAGTTACCACACATTTTCTGCTCCTTCTCGAGCCGCAACATTGCGTACGGAAGCCGCCCTCACGGCACACACCCTGCCCGAAGCGCATCTGCCCACCAAAACGGCGCGCTGTACCGAGTCCCGAGCTGACATCTCCAGACCACCGGCCAAGTCTTGATGCGGAATGTGATGCGCGGCGCAGCAATAGTCACCACTGGTGTGCATCTATGGCAGTCGGCAGATTCGGCTTTTAGTGGAGATCCAATTCGGCGATGCGCTGCTGCAGCTTGGTCAGGGAGATTCATCATGAGTTTTCTGTCGTCAATTTGCCGCCGCCCCAGTTGCACCAGGGACGTACACACGATGGACTTCCGAGCGGCGCACCGGCGAAGAGCAGGCGTTCACTAGATCGTGGCGACTCCGCAACTCCATTCTTTACCTTTGTCCCTAAGGGTGAAGCGCGCTTCAATTCGAAGTTCTACCTGCTCCGTGGAAGTACCTCGGGGGTTTGCACGGGCCGTCACCCAGTTACGATTCCGTTCGAAGCCCTCTACCAAGTAACGATTTGGCTCAGTCGCTCGAGCTTCAAACACTCCTTCTCACCAACGTAGTGACACGGAGGTCTAAATGAGGCGTTTGTTGTTCGGACTATTGATACTCGTCGCATCGGCCATCGCCACGAGCGCACCGGCTGGCACAAACGTAAGCGGAGATACACCTAGCGAAAATTCAACACCAGACAAGTTCATGGTGAGGGCCGCTCAAAGGCCTGGGCATTCCCTCCCCAATCCAGGAGCCTGAGCGCTCCCATCTCTACTTTTTGGCGACCATGAAATTCGGACACGACGTCAATTCCCCCTAAATTCCAACTGGATTACGCAAAAGGGACGAAAATGCGCGCTATTCTTTTTTGGGTGACTGTCACCATGTTTGTCTGCGGCGTTGCCTCCGCACAAACACTGACGACGTCGAACATAACTTCACCGGTTATCGTTTCGACTCATGCACAGATGACAAGTGGGACCCTTGTCGGTACGCAGCTGGACGCGCCGATATCTACCTATACGTGGGGTGGTTCAAGATATTGGTTTGCTACGGCATGGGCGCTTAGCGGTGGCCTAAAGCAATCAATGCTTGCGGGCAGTCTGGACAATCCTTACGCCACTGTGGCATGGACCAAGGATACGTGCCATCGCGCAAGCAGCAACTTTTGCATTAACGGACCATACACCGCTTTCACCACCATCGTTCCATCTGATGTGGTGCAGCTTTGGTTTGTAAACCTCTATCAACCTCAGCCCAATAGCGGCAACCTATTGGCATTCATACACGAAGAGCAGGTTGGTAATAGCGGCGGGGTATCGGGTAACCAAGAAGGGTTCACTCGAATCGGTCTCGCGTGGTCATCGGACGGGGGAAACAATTGGACCTACTTGGGGCGAATCATTAGTCCATTTGGCGACGTGCAACCGCTGAACATCCAAGGCGCTCCTTACATCGTCAAGGACGGATACTTCTATGTTTACTTCACAGATTCGCCGACAGGCGATTCATCGTCCCTCGGCATTGGTGTCGCCAGAGCGAGCGTCAGTGACGTTATTGCTGCTGCGCAGGCAGGCAACGTCGGGACGAATCTTTGGCAGAAGTACTACAACGGTAGTTTTAGCCAACCGGGCCTCGGCGGGCAGCCAAGCCCAATCGCACCCTGGGGAATCACCCACACGCAAGCGGTGCATAGCAGTTATACAGGGAAGTACTATCTCCCATTGACATTCATGTCTTGGGGTGGCGTCGATACTAGCGTCAAGCTCTATGAGTCGACCGACGCCGTGACCTGGACCCCTTCTCTCGTCATTGCAGATGAGTCAGCTGCGTCACAGCGTCCCAATGGTGGCTATCAGTACTGCAGTGCAGTAGATCGCGATGGTTCAGTAAACGGGGAAGTCGGACAGTACTTCTATGTCTACTGTGAAAAGGACCCACTCGCAGATCAATCAAATTTCGCACTATATCGTTGGGAGGTGAATCTCGGCCCCTCGGTCGACGCGTATCGTCAATCCAGCGACTATTCGTCTTCGCAGGGTCCTGTATGGTCGTATCAATTCGGTGGCACCGGCCCCATCTTCGATATGACCTGGCTGAGCCCATACTGGGTAGGTACGGATTCCTGGGCCCGCATATACCCAGATTCGATGCATCCAGGCACGAGCCAGGTTCCCGTCCTCAAATGGGTGGCGCCGAAAGCGGGAACCGTATTCATCGGAGGGACGGTTCGCGACGCGGACCCAACATGTGGTGATGGTGTGAGCGCAAGTTTGGTGCACAACGGGACTCAGATATTTTCGGCGACCATCGCGAATGGTGACACCGTTGGCCAAAGTCCTAACATGTACCTGACCGTTGCTGCCGGCGACGGCCTATTCTTCATGGTCGGCCCCAATAGCAATAACTATTGCGACATGACGCGGTGGGACCCGTCGATCAACTATCAATAGCGATTTTGGAACCAGCCCACGCAGGCGAGTTGCGAAGGCGACGTCCCCCCGCTACTGAACGCGGGGGACGTCGCCACCACAACACACTGCAAGCAGGATTTTAACTTTCCTCTCCTGTTTTGGTCGTCACGGTCCAAAAGCAGATACTCCCTGACGTCTTTTACGCACACACTTTGGTTATCAAACGGTTGACCCTGGCGAAGAACACATGAGCCTAAGCAGCTGATTCAAGTAGGCACGCACGACCTTTGCTGTCCAGACACAAGCAAAGCATGTGCACTCCACATGCGAACTGGACACACTTTGGTCTCCAAAAGTGCACAGACTTTGATCCTGTCCAGCCGTCGGCAGATTCGGCCTTTTAGTGGAGATCCAATTCGGCGATGCGACGCTGCAGCTTCATCATGAAGCCTCACCAGGAGTTTTCTGTCGTCAATTCGCCACCGCCCCAGTTGCGCCAGGGACGTCCACACGATTCACTTCGGAGCGGCGCACTGGCGAAGGCCAGGCGTTCGAGTGGGTTAAACGTCATCACCTGTTGAATCTCGAAGGATGTCGTCTCGCCTGCGACTTGTCGTGACGACCTTTGTGAAATCAGCAGACGGGGAGTACTCGCAATCTGGGGGGCAGTCCAGATTGCGAGCGTAAACGCTTCGAAGTTATCGGACTGCACGTCTAACGGCGCCGCCAAAGAGCGGCCAAATCACGCATCCCTCTGAAGTCCGAAGGGATGCGTGATTTCAGTCAAACCAAATAAGTGGAAGATCTTGGGTCATCGCCAGATGCGCAAAACTCCCAACGGCCTCACCGTAGAGCACCACATGATGAGTACCTGGAGAGAGCGCACCACTCCCTGTCGCCAGATAGCTTGTAGACATCGTTCGAGAGCTCGCGGAATTAGGCGACGCCAATTGCTGCACGCCTAGCGAGCCGACCTGAGCACCATCAATTGTCATTAAGAAGTACACGGTCCCCCCCTGGTCCCCTGCATCACCTTGCACTCTGGTTTTACCAGTAATGAATACGTTTCCATTATGCCCAGAGGGAATTACAATATCGGCCTGCACAATCGGGTACATAGTACCCGTTGGCGGAAATCCGGATGACGGGTTACTAGACCCAATTATTACGTAGTTCGCAACGTTGTTCTGCGTACTGCTTAAGGATGCGGAGCCAAAAACAGACATTCCGCCACTCAGGGTCACGAGCGTAGAGTCTGCTCCAAATCTATATTGAACTGTATTTGTTCCGCCAACATAGGGAATCGCCGACGTGTCAATCCCTACTACATGAAATCCATTACTTAGGCCGTTGTATATCGCATGGTTAAAGAATGGCGCCTGCTTTTCAGCCCCCGAATTCATATCATTGTCTGACCATGTGCCCACATTATTCGCAGGAGTTTGGCCGTCCATAGTTATCGTGGTTAGCGGGTCTCCCTGGTTTCCCCACTCGTATATGCGAGAAGAAGCTAACGCAATCAGGCTCGCACCGGCCTGCGCATTAATGCTCGTGGAAACCTGAGTTGAATGCGGCAGTGGCGACAGGAGAGTGAGGCCAGCAGTATTATAGGATAGTTGAGCGCTATCCGCGCCCATGGTGGCGTTCGTGACCGATGTCGCAGGATTGATAACGGTCGACAGATTGCTTTCGGCGCCGATCACAACCACACCAGGATTCAACGTGGCTGCAAGTAGAGATATCGTGTGGCTTCCAGGATTGAGGTATACGGCACCTATTGCGTTGAAACAGTGTTGCTTTCGATTAGTGGATTGCGACCAATCGTCAACGCTAAGGTTACTTACTTGCGAGCCATCCACGGCAATCCAAACAGAGCCAATCGGATTTCCACCGTTGGGGTAATATCGCCCGTCGGACTCGACAAAGACCCATGTTCCCGTCGACAAATTTATCGTCTGTTGAAGAATTGTGGTGCCTGAGTTCGAGACTGAAGTGTCACTTGCCAATTGGGAATATCGTGAACCAGCGTCGGCCGCGGTGACTTGCTGGGAGATAGCCACCATTGCAAGCAGGAAGGCGTGCCATACTCTTAACTTAATCATCAGATGTCCTTAGTTTCAGTTATCGCTCTTCGTGACACAAATGTGATCGCCCATTAGATGGTCATCAGATAGTGGATATCACAGCGAAATGAGCGCCACACAAGACTTTCATTGACGATCTTTGGATCTCGTTTACCGAGTTAACCTCTCACTATGGAAGTGCATGCTGCTCGACGCGCCCGAAGAGGAGTTCGGCAACTGCTTGGGCGCCGCCCAAGAAAAACGAACGGCTGCACAAGCGCAAATAGCGGCGCTCGACGGCATCCCTGCACGAACTCTTTCATTCGATTGTCCCTTTAGTGCTGCGCATTGCGCGCAGCTGGGGCAAGTTCTAGCGATGTAGCAAATGGCTGTCAATATGCCGCGGGGAATCGCAATTTATTGCGTCACTTACCGCCAATTTCGTCAACTTCCACAGCCTCGCAAGCTCACTTTTTGGTGGGAACGTTTTGATATCTGATGATCCAATGTGCTCGAGAAGATCATCGATGCCAGCCGGACGCCAACAAGGTCGTAGCTCCCTTAGACACCTACGAATGTCCTAAAGTGGCTGATATCAGGATAGAGATACGGGACACAGAAGACGGCGATTGCCCTTCAGTCGAATTCGACAGGCCTTTCTAAGACATCTTTTATGCCAACGGCTCCTCTGCCGCATGCAGGCGGGGAACTACGCCCCGCGCGCGAGTACAAACTTTGCTTGTCTAAGTGCGCCCATTGTCGACGAAGCCCTCCGACTAAGTAATTGATCTGGCGTTCAACGCACAAACTTTGCTGTTTGGCGCGAAGCAAAGTACGTACATAAGACGCTTCCACTGCACACACTTTGGTCTCCAAAACTGCACGGACTTTGGTGTCATGCCCATTCTGGGCATGACACCCATGTATGTACTGGTCGTACAAGCATTTGGTGCTGCCGTACACGATGGCCTAGAAATCCGTCAGGTTGTCGGTTTCGTCGCGCAGTGTGCGGAGAAACTGCTCCAATTCTGCCTGGCGCTCCGGCACGCGCGCTCGTCCAGCAGGAGAGAGGACGTGGCCGGGAACTTGCGCCAAATTGGTGTCGAGCATGGGGATAACATCGGGCCCTTGCGGCTTTCCGCCATTCGCGTCGATCAGGGCCAAGATCCTCGCCGCCCCGATCGCCCCCAGCCAGTCAAGCGCATCAGCATCATGCAGGTATAGCGCTTCGGCGCCTTGTGGCGAGCGATCATACATATGGGTTCGAATGGCATCTTGAACCTTGGCGATTTTCTCCATCGGAAAACCGGTTCCCTTGAGAACGGACGCCACGGTATCGGCGGCCACATCGGCATGGTCACGCTTGGGATCCCGCCATGGGGCAAACATCCCCATGTCGTGAAGATAGGCGGCTGCAAACAAGACATCATCGTCGAGTTGTACGTGATCCGATGCCGCTAACTCGCGTGCAAGACGGTAGTCGCGAGTGGAGTGGGAATATCCCCACGCCGGATGCTTGAAGTGCGCCGCCGCGATTTCCCGTACCGTCTGACGCCAGTCGGATGCTGCCGCGTTTGGTGCCGCGTCAATGGACGTGCCTAGCGACATGACAGCAAGAACAGTGAGACACAGCACCCGCCTAAAGTACGTCATGGTAGCCATCATCCTTTCATTGACGAGGCGCAAGAATATCGTCGAGTAGCGCGGCAGTCCCAGGCACTCGTTCAAGATGCGGATATCGCAGACCGCTGCTGCACGCCACCGACAACACCTGCGTCGTCACGCCTCGCGCGACCTTCAAGTCGATCTTGCCACCGTCGCGAGCAGCCACGACGGCGGTCTTCAATGCGTCTGGATGGTACGGGGCGCCATTTACGGACTGCACCTTCGCCCCCGCCACGATGCCCGCGCGCCATGCAGGCCCGTCCCAGGTGACGGCGCTGACCGTGCCCTCCTTGTCGAGTGTCATCCCCAGCGAAAAGCGCAGGTCGATCATCCCACTGCGTTGCTCAGTCGCGAGCTGCTGCGCAGACGGTTGACCCGTCCAGTTCAGCCTATAGCCGCCGCGAGCAAGGCCATCGAGATCGGCGGTAGCAGCGACGCTGTCCACGCGGGCACGCAGGAACGTCTCCCAATCGTAAGGCAGTACGGCATTGAGGCCGGCGACGAGATCGTCGAACGTATAGGGCGCCGCCACCAGGCTGCCGTCGCGAATACCGAAAAACGCGCGCGCAAAGTCGTCCAGCGATTTGCGGCCGCCGCTGCGCTCGCGGATCAGCGTGTCGATGTCCAGCCAGACCAACTCCCCTTGTGAGTAGGCGTCAATCACTCCCAACTGCCAGTCCGGCCAGGATTGGCGCCGTCCTTCCGGCCAGAGGTTGGCGTTGCCGTGCTGGATAAGAACCTCGTCGGACGCGTCCTGAAGCGTGCGCCACTGCATGCCCGGGCGCGCCGAAAAGTCCGACGCTACTTGCTCCCACGACGACACGGCTTGCGGGAGGGTCGTGATGCCCGATCGGGCATCGAGCACGCCGTTCCAGTAGACCGTCAGGCCTTCAAAGACCCAGAGCAGCGATTCTTGCGGCGGCGTGTTGAAGTTCGCCGGCCACATGCGTGCGGGGACGCGAAACAAGCCGTTCCAGGAATGCACATAGCCGTGAAAGGGAACGCCCCATCGGCTGGCGTAACGCTCGCGGTTGCTGAAGAAGTCTGCCGGCAGTTGGTTCTCGCCGGATTGACGCTGCTCGAAATAGCTCGGGCCGAAGTCGTTCGACAGCCATATCATCAGGTCGTAATGGCCGAAATGCCGGCCTCCGAACAACTTATAGGCCTGTGCCACCTCGCGCCGATATCGGTCGATGGCCTCGTCCGGTATCGCGAGGCCGGCCTCCGTGTCGGCGGCGATATCCAGGCGTACCGAAACCGGGTGCTCGCTGAGCGTGTATTGCTTGAACCAGCGCGCGGCCATGACGGGCGAATCCACAAGTGCATCAAGCGATGTGGGCGCGAACCGTACGACATCGCCCGAACGCCGGGCGCCGTCGAGCGATGAGGCGAATTGCCAGTGAGCGGGCAGCGTTACCGTAGGAGCGACCATGATGCGGCGTGCGTAGTAGCCGGCCGGATACAGCACGTGGCTTTGCCATTGCAGGTCGAGCATGGTCGGGGTGGCGAGGACCGGGCCGGCACGCTGCTCCGAGGGAACGAGAAACTGGAAGTTGATATCGACTTCTTTGACTCCCGCAGGCACGTCGATGTGAAACGCAGCGGGTTCCGCCGCGTCGCGTTGCCACTTCAACGGCGTGCCAGACGCCTTGACCACCAGGCCGGCGAGTTGGTCGAGAGCGTTGGGCGGCACCGGGTCGCCCGGAATCCACTGCGGAAACAGCAGCGTCAAGCGCTGGCCGCCTTGCGCCGGCACCGTTTCGTGGATCCACTGAATGCCGCGGGCTACGTCAGTTGCGTCGATCTCGAGGTGGATTACGCCCGGATAGGCGACATCGCGGGGTGCTGCGATCGCCGGTGGCGGTGTCACGGCCGTGGGTAGTGGCCAGACATCGGACGATGTGCTCGCGACCGCCAGCGTTGGCAGCCCGAGCAGGATCAGAAAACCAAGCGCCAGTGCTTTGATCATGTGGGATCCCTTTGGCGTTCAAAATCAGCCCAGCTTAGAACCGGACAGCAAGCTGATCTCTCTACAGTGATGTTGGCTAAGCGAACCATGGGGTTCATCCGGATGCTCCAAGGAAAGAGGAGTCCCATTGGAGGACGAACGGGTCAGGCGTGCCTAGAGGGCTTGCGGCCAGCCGTGCTCCGAATGCGGCCGATGGTCTCGTTTAGCTCGCGCCAAGCAGGAATAGCGCTTGTCGTAGGGCTTGCGTTTAGCTTCGACTGATCCATAACGCGGTGCCGTCAGTGAGCTGCGGAGGTGATGCTCCGCGCTCAGGCCGCAGGTACGGCGCGCACCGATATGAGTGGCGACGACCTGTTCGGCCTGATGGCGGCGCTCGGCTGGCTCGTCGACCTGCCCTCGAACGCGCCACGGGCTGCTCATCTCGTTCAACTCATCACGAGCGCCATCCTGACAAATCCATCCAGCAAAGATGCCAGGAAGGCAACTCGATAAGTCAGAACGACCCCGGATGATCGCCGGGGATCAGTTGAATTTGACCAGGTCCTTGAAGATCAGTTGACCCCAGCTATGGCCGCGCGCCTGCACAAGCAATCCTCCTTCAGAAAGCCCGCCAAGTTTGATCGGCGAAAAACCGAGATTTTCCGCAAGCGCAGCAATCTCCGCTGCAGCGCCGTCATCGTCGCTCGCCAAAAACACAACTCGCCTGCCACCCTGCACCGCCGGATCCTGGCCAAGCACGGCAGCGACCAAATGGTTGAAGCCCTTGACCAGTCTTGCACCAGCGAAAGCCTGCCCAACGACCTTGGAAGAAGGCTGTCCTCCCAGCTCCTCGGGAGGCACGCCGTAGGCATTGGTCACATCAATGACGGTCTTTCCCCTCCAAGTGCGCAGCGCATTCGCGACATCGCGATGCGACTCGAAACGTACGGCCAAAAAGATCGTGTCCGCCTTGACCGCGTCCGTCAATGTTTTGGGCATGACCCCAGGTCCGATAGCGGCCGCAGCGGACGCAAAGCTTTCCGGGTCGCGCGTGCTTGCAACCGACACTTCCATGCCGCTGCGGGCAAACGCCTTGGCAAGCGCCTGGCCCATCTTGCCGAAGCCAATAATGGCGTAGCTCATATAACTTCCTCAGGGTTACCTGCCCTACGGGCTCGAATGTCCAATGGAGTGACTGGCCGGCCGTCGCTCGTCACAGTTGTGCAAGGCCGCCATCCACGGCGACTTCGCTGGCGGTCATGAAGCTGCTGTCCGAAGACGCGAGAAAGGCAGCAGCAGCCCCGATCTCCGCCGGATCGGCCATGCGCTGGAGCGGAGTCATCGAGGCGAAGACCTTCTGACCCTCCTCGCCTAGCGCTTCCTTCGCGAGTTCGGTCGCCGTCGCCCCGGGCGACAGCACGTTGACCCGGATGCCGGTGCCCTTCAGGTCCTCCGCCCAGGTCCGCGCGAGGTTGCGCACGGCCGCCTTGCTCGCGCTGTAAGCGCTCATGGCCGGGGCACCGGTGGTGCCGGCGCTCGATCCGGTCAGGATGATCGAGCCGCCCCGGCCCATCAGCGGCAGCGCCTGCTGGACCGTGAAGATCGTGCCCTTCACATTGGTGTCGAAGGTTTCGTCGATGTGCTCGGCCGTGATTGCGCCGAGCGCAAGCTGGCTTCCCGCCCCGGCATTGGCGAAGACGATATCGAGAGTTCCGCGTTCGGCCTTCACCATGGCGTAGAGCCGGTCGAGATCGGCCGGGTCGGAGACCGAGCCCTTCACTGAGCGGGCATGGGGCCCGAGTTTGGCCACGGCGGCGTCGAGCGCCTCCTGCCGGCGGCCGAAGATGAAGACGAAGGCGCCCTCGTCGATGAAGCGCTTCGCGGCGGCGAAGCCGATACCGGTCGCACCACCGGTGATAACAGCGGTTTTTCCATTTAGTCGGGTCATGGCTTGGATACCTGGGTGGGGTTGTCCAAGCATGTGGTTGCAATTACCTTATGACAAGTATGCACTTTTTGGTAAGTATCAAACCATGACCACGCCTCCTGACATTTGCGATACCGGCTGCGGGCTCAACGCCACCCTCCGCATCATCTCGGGTAAATGGAAACCGCTGATCCTGTTTTTCCTGCGCAAGGGCCCGAAGCGCTACGGCGAGATCAAGCGTTTGATCGAAGGCGTCAGCGACAAGGTGCTGATCCAACAGTTGAAGGATCTGGAAGCCGATCACGTGCTGGCGCGAACCGACTACAAAGAGGTACCTCCGCGCGTGGACTACGCACTGACTCCGCTCGGTCGCAGCCTGGCCGAGGCGATCGTCCCGCTGTGCACCTGGGGAACCGAGAATGCGGCGGAAATGGCCAGCATCTTCGCCAAGCGCGACGCTGCCCTGGAAAAGGTCTCAGCTACCGGCGCTCACTCGCGGCCATCAGCGATTTCCCGCTAGCGAAGCTTTGATCGCATTGAGTGAGCCCATGCCCCTAAAGCAAGCTCGAATGGATGCCTACCCGGTGCCGGAGTCACCTTCCCGGCTGCTAACTTTCGTGATCGGATGGGTGCCCTGCACACTGGCCAGCAGCATTGGCGCCCTGGCCGTTCTCCACGATGCGCCACGGCAGGCACTGTTCGACTTGCTGCTATGGCTCGCCTACAGCCTGGCCGCAGGCCCGTTTGCCTGGATCTTGCGCGCTACCTGGCGCGCCAACTTGCGCTTCAGCAGGGCTGTACCACTGCTGCTGTTGACCAGCTTCCTGCTGGCGATGCTGGTGTCGATTCCGCAATATGAGCTGGCAACCCGACTTGGCCTGATACGACCTGCGCCGCTATGGCCTGCCCTGCTCATTCGCATGCAAGGCTGCTGGTTCCTGCTGATCATCTTCGCGGCGTTTTATTGGGTGGCCGGCTACAGCCTCCTGGCCATGAAACGGCGGGAGAGGGAAGAACAAGCCGTGGCACTTGCCCGGGATGCTGAACTCGTGGCCCTTCGTTATCAATTGCAGCCACACTTCCTGTTCAACGCGCTTAATGCCATCTCGACGCTCATCGTCGAACGCCATACGGATCAGGCCACCCGCATGATTGCCCGTCTGGGCGACTTCCTGCGACTTACCCTGATCGGTGACGGGAGGCATGAAGTTTCACTGGCGGACGAATTGAACGCCACGGCGTCCTATCTGGATATCGAGCGCGCGCGATTGGGCGATCGCTTGTCGATCACCATGCAAGTGGGACCCGAAGTCATGCCATGCCGCGTCCCGTGGCTTTTCATGCAGCCCCTGCTCGAAAACGCCATTCGACATGGAATAGCCACGCGACCTGAAGGTGGCCGTATCGATGTCGAAGCATCGCGTGATGGCGATCATCTCTGTGTACGCGTGCGCAGCGACGGCGCATGGCGTGAACGAGCTTCATCGTCACTCGATGGCCCAGGCATTGGCCTGAGCAATATCCAGGCAAGGCTCTCGAAGCTCTATGGCGATGCTGACGCCTTGGTGATCCAACAGGGCCAGGACGATGTCACCGTCACGGTCCGCATCCCGTTTGTCACCCGCCCTTACCCCGAGGCACCTTGATGCGTGTTCTAGTGGTTGATGACGAGCCCCTGGCACGCCGCGGGATCATCGCCCGCCTCGCCCGAGAGCAGGACATGGCCGTGGTGGGCGAAGCGGCAGACGGCGCCAGTGCCGTCTCGGCCATGAACGAACTCAAGCCCGATCTGGTCTTTATCGACATCGCCATGCCAGCACTCGACGGCTTATCCGCGGTGGCGATGCTTCCATGGGAACATCGCCCCATCGTGATCTTCGTCAGCGCGTTTGATCAGTTTGCCATCCAGGCGTTTCAGGTGCGCGCGCTGGACTACTTGCTCAAACCCATCGATGACGATCGATTTGCCGAATCCGTTGCCCGGGCCAAGGAAGCATGGCTTGCCCGCTCCCCTATGCGCACAACACCCGCACCACCCTCGAGGCTCACCGTTCGGGTGGGTACCCGAGAGGAAGTAGTCGACATGGACGATGTGGACTGGATCGAGGCCGACGGTGACTACGCGACGCTTCACCTTGGACCGCGGCAGTTCTTGCTTCGCGAAGCCTTGCACAAGCTGGCTTCGCGTCTCGATCCAGGCCAATTCGTACGTATCCATCGCTCCACCATCGTGCGCGTCTCGCGCGTCGCACAGATACAGGCACTGACCAATCGGGACGCCATGATTCGGCTCACCGATGGCACCGCGTTACGGGTCAGTCGAACCTATACGCAAGCGCTGCGACAAGCGCTATTCCAGTCTGGCGTGAGCTGAACACGACCGCCTGGCGCATGCGGGGCACGGCTGGCCGCACGCTCTCTAGGCATACCCGATCCGTTCGTCCTCCAATGGGACTCCTCTCTCCCTGGAGCATCCCTATGAACCCCCTGGTTCGCTTCATCAGCCTCCTGAGCTTGCCCTTGGTTGCCTCTGCCCATGCCTTCGCAGCGCCCACCACTATCGAAGACACCCAGGACGTCGACCATGTCATGCACGCCTTCCATGAGGCAGTGGTCCATCACGACGGCGAACGGCTGTCGGCGCTGTTTTTGCCTCAGGCCAATCTCTTCCTGAATGTCCTGGGCGATGATCGATGGGCGGCAGCTCGAGCCAAGTCACCGGATGCCCTGAAAGTGCGCGTCAGTTCCCCGGCGGAATTCGCCCACTACGTGACGACGACGAAGTCGGCCCTGGACCCCGTACACAGCCATCTTCAAGTACTCAGCGACGGCATCATCGCTACCGTCTACTTTGATTTCGTATTCAATACCGACGGCAGACCCGGCAATGTCGGCAATGAAACGTGGCAACTGGTCAAGGGAGAACAGGGCTGGCGTATCGCAGCCCTTACCTACTCGTCACGGATCCCAGGCTCGCAACGCACCTCATCACCGTAAACGGCCGAAAACCAGATATAGAGCGCAGACTCTTTCGAAGTTGGCCCTGTTGGCTGGCGGTACCAGGCTTGTTGCCTTGGCCATGCCGGGTTCGGCAGAAATCAACAACACGGAATCACTTTCCGGAGACGGCTCCCGATGCGCTCGCTACGCATATTTGCCAATCACTTTCAGCCCTGGCTACCGCACAAATTACTGGGTGCACTCCAGCGGCCCCTTGGGGCAGGAAGGCTGTCCTTCGCGAGAACATTTGCCCTCATCCCTTTTCTATGCATGGCGAGCGCCTCGAATTCATATGGACAAGCGCGAACAGCCGACCCTGATGTAAGTCGGCTACTCCGCCAAAACGACGAGCTCCTGTTGAACGCCATACATCGGGGAGATGGTGAGACATGGAATCGACTGACGACATCGGATTTCATGTATGTCGAAGAGGGCGACGTGAACCGGAAGCCTGAATTTCTTCGTGAACTGAAAGAAGATGGTCTTGCTCCGCTCATCATCACGGAATACGAGGTGCAAGTGATCGGAGATACCGCGCAGGTTTTCTACAGGGATGACGTACCCCAAAGACCTGGAGGCCCATCGACCCGAAATGCGCACCTTTTGATGACGGAAACTTGGCAGCACGTAGATGGCGCCTGGCTGCTGCGCATGGTGCATACGGATCGCATTCGCGTGGATCCGCCGGCCATAGTCCTCTCACCACAACAAATGGATGAGCTGGTGGGCACTTATCGGAGCAGAGCGATGACCTACGTCGTCCGACGTCAAGCCGGCCAGATCCTGGCCAGCACAGGCGGAACTCATTCTGTCGTATTGAAGGCCGAGACGAGGGATGTGCTTTTCGAACCTGGCGATGTCTGGGTAAGAAAGGTCTTCCAACGTGACGTCAAAGGCCGCGTCACTGGGTTCGTTGATAGAAGCGAAAGTACAGAGCGTGCGTGGACGCGCGTGTCTGCATCCACATCCTTATTACCTCTGAGGTAATTGAGCCGACCCAGCGCATTTCGCATAGTGACGGCCACTCGGGAACCTTCCTCGAGCCTCCCCACCCCGTTTGCGAGATCCAGGTCATGTCCAACTTCCCCGTTCACACACTGAACTCCGCTCCTGACGCCTCCAAGCCCGCGCTGGAGGGCCTCCAATCCGCCTTTGGCTTCATTCCCAACATTGCCGGCGCGATGTCGACCTCGTCAGTCCTGATCAACAGCCTTGTCGCCCTCTTCCACCAGGTCCATGGCGATGGAAAGGGCTTTTCCGAACCGCAGATCGAAACGGTGCTACTCACCGATGCGGTCACAAATGGATGCACATGGGCGGTCGCGTTTCACACGTTCCTGGCGCTCAAAAAGGGCGTGGCTCTGTCCGAAGTTCAGGCGATTCGCGATGGCGACCTTCCGCAAGACGCCAAGCTCCAGGCACTGTCCCGGGTCGCCAAAACGCTGATCGAGAAGCGTGGTCGTCTAAGCGCGCACGATAAGGACGTGTTCCTGCAAGCTGGCTTTGGCCCGAATCAGCTTCTTGAGGTCGTGGCCATTGTGGCCGCCTCGACCATCACCAATTACACCGGCAGTGTCACGCAGCCGCCGCTGGAACCGGATTTCCAGGCGCATGCCTGGACGGCGTATTGATTCATCGAAAATCCGTGGCCATGACGCAGCGCAAATCACCGCATGGCGTCATGGCACCGGATGGTCATCGAGGTCGACGCGCCAGATCGCCCCTTCGATCGATCCCTTAAGCAAGCGTGTCGCATCGATGATGATTTCATTAAGCAAGGCTTACTGGTCCAGTATTGGCAGACGAAACTGCAGCCGTTGAACGCGAGAGAGACTATCCATCATGCCCAGCATCGACTCCGATACTCACCTTCTCATCGGTGCCCTAATCTTCGAAGACATGGATCAATGTGACCTGACGGGTCCGTTCGAGGCACTTTCCAGGGTGCCCAATGCCACGTTCAAGACGATTGCCAAGGACACCACGCCCATACGCGATCTTCGTGGCCTTCGCATCCTTCCCGACCTTTCCATCGAAGATGCGCCGCAACTCGATGTGCTGCTGGTGCCCGGCGGGTACGGGCAGGAGGCGCTGATGGACGATGAACAGGTCATCGCGTTCCTTCGAAGGCAGGCCCGCCATGCACGCTATATCTTTTCCGTGTGTACGGGCGCCTTGCTTTGTGGCGCGGCAGGACTTCTGGAGGGAAAGCGTGCGACGACTCACTGGACCGCCATGGAGGTACTCCCCCTTTTTGGTGCCGATCCCGTGAATGATCGCGTGGTCATCGATGGCAACCTCATCAGCACGGGCGGCGTCACCGCCGGCATCGATGGCTCGCTCACCGTCGTATCCCTGCTACGTGGCAACGAGGCGGCGGAAGAGATACAGCTTTATATGGCATACGATCCAAAAACGCCGTTCACCGCGGGTTCGCCTGAAACTGCACCACCGCGCGTTCTGCGCACGGTGACCGAGCGCGCGAAGGCCATCACCGAACGACGCATGGATACCGGGCGTCGTTATCAAAGATCGCGTCAGCATGAAACCAGCGCCGATCGATAAGATCGCCCCGGCTGTGCACATCACGGGCAAGCAAAATCATGAACTCGACACCCGGCATAAACACATCACGTGCAACACATCAGAATGAACTCGGCAGTCTGCTTCGCTACTGGCGAGGTACCCGCGGCAAGAGCCAGCTCGATGTATCTCTCGACACCGGGATTTCACAGCGTCATATCAGCTTCATCGAGAGTGGACGCAGCGCACCAAGTCGCCAGACCTTGACTGACATTGCCCAGGCACTCGACGTCCCCTTGCGAGAGCGAAACACCCTGCTCCAGGCGGCTGGCTATGCGTCCATGTACTCGGACAGTCCGCTTGAATCCGGGGAGATGCAAGGCATCTATAAGGCACTCGATCGCATGCTGAGACAGCATGCACCCTTCCCTGCCCTGGTCATGGATGGGCACTGGAATATCCTGCTGGCCAACGATGACACACCTCGTTTCTTTGGGTGCTTTATCGATATGTCATTGCACCCCAAGCCGCGCAACATGCTCCATCTGATTTTCGATCCGAACGCCATGCGTCCGTTCGTCGCGAACTGGGAGAAGACCGCCCACAGCCTGATCCAGCGCGTACATCGCGAATCCGTGGGGCGCGTCATCGACGAAAAGACGCGCGATCTGTTGTCTGCGCTTCATGCTTATCCTGACGTCAATCCCGAGTGGCGGGGAACCAAGCGTGCGGACGAATCACCTCACTCGCCGGTCATCCCCTTGAGCTTCATCAAGGATGGAACGTTGATGAACTACTTCTCGATGGTCACCACCGTAGGAACGCCGCAAACGATCAGCGCGCAGGAACTCCGCATCGAGTGCTTGTTCCCTACGGACGACGCGACGGAAACGAAGCACCTGCAAATGCTGGCTCATTGATCATCGCGATGATCTGGCGTCGTCTCCAACGAAACTGCCGGCTCGGGGAACTGGATGGCCTCTGAGACGGCCCTGCAAAGTTCAGCCTGAGTCAGGGCGCCGCTCGGTGACTGGCGGATCGCAACGGCCTTCATCGATTGTGGTTTAAGCATCAGGTGACGCTGAGCCTCCCAGTTCTTCGCTAGATGTTGTGCCTGGGCGACTTCGGCAGGGGTGGCTCCGACGAAACCGACAACTACATGGCCATTCACGTTGATGGTGTAGGTTTCAACTTCGGCGTTGACCTGCCCGATCCAGGCGAAGCCGAGGGTGACAACCGTGGAAATCATTAGACGCTTCATGGGATGACCTCCTCATGGGGATGATGATCGGTGCCACGGAGCCGCTGGGCAGACGACTGCTCTTTCGCACCGCCGATACTTCTGCTCAAACCTTCCTGGCCAGCGCCAAGGCGCGCGCTCGCCCCTGAGTTCTCACCAGGGCGGGCCGAACAAAGACCGCGGCCCATTCAGGTCGGCCACCTTTACTGAGGTGCCGCGGCCATGCTGGTACCGCAGGGTCTCGTTCACCACCAGGTAGCCTGGCCCGCCGGCATAGTCGTCCTCTGAGAAGTCAACGCCATCCACCTGGACGACGTGGATACCGAGCCGCCTCATGTTGTCCAACATCCGCTCTTCGCCCACTTCGCGCATCGCAATCTGATCCTGAAAAGTCACGGTCACGCTCCCGGGATGTCTGCGCGCGTGCGAATGAATGTCTTCACCCGTATATGTCATGCCTTCAGGCATGACTGTCGAGCGCAGGCAGACGATCTGCGCCTTTAGGGTAGTCAGCTGCACGTAGTAGCGGCCGTCGCCTGTCCTCGCGATCGGGCCACAGGCTTCGGTACCCGTTTGGTCCGTCCATGTCTTGAGCGCCTCGGCCACGCGCAACACAAAGGCGTCGTGTTGCTCGTTCGAATCACTGACGTAGGTGCCCACAACCCATGCCTGCCCCTTGTAGGTGGCCGGTGTGGCGAGCGCCGACAGGCTGCCGGCGGTCGTCGCCAGGCAGAGCAAAAGAAAGTGCGGGACCTTGTTCATGACGGTCACTCCCGCCGGGGAGCGACACCCATCGGTAGCAGTCCTTTACGTCGAAGGCATCACGTAGTCGCGCAGAAGGTCATGACACTGACGTGCCATTGCGCGCGAACGGCATGAGCAGGGCCAACGGCGGATACCGATCGGTATCGCCAGTTCCTCGGCTAGCACATGGGTAAGTTGAACCTGGAGACTTGCGTGGAGGCGAAAAGGCCGTGGTCGGCGGTGGATTCTGCTGGGAACGGAAGATCGCTTACTTCACTTGCTCGTCCATCAACCCCATGGATCGCGCGATTCCTGACCGGCCCATGCCGGCCAGGCGACTCGTCAGGCCGGGTGCAGAGTCCTTTCACCCGCGGTCGCTATGGAAAACAGCCCAGTACCGGCCACACAACGCCCCAAACCAGCGTGGCCTTTGTCGCCCTCATCGATCGCCTCCTGTGGGCACCTTATCGATCATCGGTGTGGCGTCGTCGCCGACAGCAACGACAGGAGAAAATGCCAGCGCAGACACCGAACACCGTGAACAAAATAGTTTACGTGTGGAGTAATGCATGCCTCTTCTCCTCGACAGCGCGGCTGCGCGGCCTGTCAGTGGTTGGCGGTCAGCGGGTCGATGATCTGCGGAATCTCCAAGATGCGCGTGACGGGGATCCCGCTGAGCTCTGCGTGCTTGCGGATCAGCTCCTCATTGGCGGCGAGGTAGATACAGAAAGTCTTGTCGCCTGCGACGTAGCTGTGTTGCCACTGGATGCCCTCGCCAATTTGATCGATGGCGCGATTGGAGGCGCGAGCGGCACCGCACAATTCCAGAATCGACATACCGCCAATGCCAGGGATGTCGCGCTCGATCAGGTATCTCTTCAGGGTCGTCATGTGTTTCGCCCTCTCGTTGTGCCGATTTTCGGCTTCTCGCGGTCCAGATTAAAGCTAAGAGTTCTTGCCATGGCTAAAGATCAGCTTTAGCTTAGTGTCATGGCGCTCTCCCACCTCAAGTCCCTGCAGGCACTTGAATTGGCCTTGCGGCTGGGGTCGCTGCAGGCGGCTGCTAACGCGCTTTGGATCACGCCTGCTGCCGTAGGGCAGCGCATCAAGGCGCTCGAGGAATATTTGGGGATCGATCTGGTGGTACGCGGCCGATCGGGTCTGCGACCCACCCCCGAGCTCGCGGGAGCGCTCGAGCACTTGCGGGCTGCGTTCCAGGAGTTGGACACCGTCGCCGCGATATTGAACCTGCAGCGCGGAGACGAGATCCATATCGCCGCCACAGCCGACTTCGTCGACCTTTGGTTGAAGCCTCGCATCGGGAGCTTCAAAGCCGCATATCCACACGTCCTCTTCTGTATCAACGGTGAAGGTGATGTGCCGTTGCGCATCGGTCAGGTCGATTGCGAGGTCAGCTTCGCTCCCCGTCGCGCCAATGCGAACGATGACCTTTTGTTTCGGGATTTCCTGTTGCCCATCAGCACGCCAGAAAACGCGCGCCGCATATCCGACCTTCCCCTGCGCGACTGCCTGGAGGGCTTTCCCCTATTGCATCTGGATTTCTACAAGGAGGATCCGAGCGCGCCGAACTGGTCTACCTGGATCAAGGTCCAGCGACTCAAGCGAACGTACCCCAACCGTGGCATTCGTTTTCAGCGGATCAGTGCTGCGCTCGAGGCCGTGCGCGCGAATGCGGGTTTCACCATCTGCGGGCTGGCATTGGTGGCCGCCGAGATCGAGGATGGCTCAATCAGCCTGCCATTTCCGGTATCGACGGGACACTGGACAGAGCATGTCTTTCAAGCGCGCTTTCGACCCGATGCGCTGCTCCGGCCGCAAGTGACGTGCTTTCGCGATTGGCTTGTTGGTCAGGCCACGGGTACCAGGGATTGGCTCTTGCAGTTCGCCCAATCCACGAAGGGTGCACCCTGATTCGTTCGTTCAGGGCTGCGGGCCCATTTGGGGCCCTGCAGACTAGGCGCCAAGGATTCGACAAAGGCGCAGCGATCCAAAGCGCGAGCATGCCCCACGGGTCACGCATCGGTAGCACTCGCGATAGTTGCAGGGCCCATGCGCCTATGGCGTTCTGCATGCCCCAACCACGGCGATCTGAAACGGGATAACCACCTGATTTCCTGACCTACGCACAGCCTGTGCTCTCCGATCACGCGGATAGTCCGAGTCGACGGCTCGGCAAACGCAGGAATGATGTGGTCCTAAAAGGTACGGACCTTCAAGTTCTGCCTACTGATGGGCAGATAGGGGGATGGGGATGGGCGGCCCTGGGGCCGTCGACCCGCGCGTTAAGCGCCGTAAGCAGCACAAAAGAGCCCGGTGATCGCCGTGCGCGCCTCAGGTTGAGCGATGGCCGTGCGGCGTGAGCCGCTCTGTTCAGTGCGGGACAGACGTCCTTGGCTCCCTTCCGAATAATGGCGTAGCGCCGTGGACATCCGTGAAACGGAACGTCGCGCCCCAGCACGCCCCTCCGTGTCTTTCTCGTGCTTGGTACTCGGGCCCTTGGCCGTGGTCACGCTCGGTGGCCAGGGACCCCTGTGCGGATGTCCATCACCTACGCCCACGACGCAGCCATCCCCACTTGTCTGTATCGATCATGAAACCATCCAAGACGAAGTTCTGTAAGACACGCGGTTCTCTTGTGCTGGGCCGGCTGCTTGCGTTGCCGCTGGCCATCGGCTGGTCAGCGTCGGGTCATGCCCATGGGCATGCGGCATCGCAGGGCCACGGTAAATGCGCGCTACTTGTCCGACGTGCGGTGGAGGCCGCGGGGATAGCACTTAAGCGCACCCCGATGGCCAAGGACATGGGCGCGGCCTTGCGCGCGGCCGGGTTCCATGTGGTCCAGGACGAGCCCCAACGCGGCGATGTCGTCGTGATCCAGCCTGCGCCCGGCCATCCGCAAGGTCACGCGGCGAGGTACGACGGTCACTACTGGGTATCCGACTTCCGGCAGTTGCACGGCATTTATCCCGGGCCCGACTACCGCGACGCCCTGCCGAGCTACGAGATCTACCGGCACGATTGAGTGCCCACAAGCTTGCCCAATGCGCCCAGAATGGGAGCGCCGGCCGACCTCTATCCATGAGTGGCGCCGAGACCACGGCGCCGTTCCTATCGATCGATCGCAATGGCCATGAGGCGCGCTTCGTCCCGAATGACGATCTTGGAATAGGCGACCTTGATGATCTCTTCCTGTTCCAGTTGCTTCAATTCCTGATTGATTTTCGTGCGCGAGCCGCCCACGTACTCGGCGAGCTGGGTCTGGGACATCTTCGGCAGCAGGTGTATCCCGTCCGCTCGTGGCCGGCCTACCTGGCTACCCAGATGAAGCAGCATCCGCACCAGGCGCTGCCGAAGCGAGAGCAAGGCCGTGTCGGTCAGGGCGTCGTAGGTGTGGCGCGAGCGTTGGCATAACAACAAGGTGATGCCCGCGCTCAGCGCGGGATCCTCGGCCATCAGCGTCGTGACCAGTGGCCGACTGAGCTGCAGGATCAACGTATCGGTCAGGGCCACCGTGTCACGGCCGGCGCCCTGGCCATCCATGAAGGGCACGAGATTGAACAGCTCCCCTTGGACGGCATAACCGGTAATGTGCCGTCGACCGGAGCGCGCGGTGAAACTGACCTCCAGCACGCCATCGATGATCAGCGTGAGTTGCTGGATGCGTTCACCACTGCGGGACAAGCTGTCGCCCCGGCGCAACTGACGGGCGGTCGCGTGATCGAGCAAGGCCGCCAAGGTCTCGGGACGCCCCCCCTCAAACCACGGCGCCTGCTCGATGACCGTGCGAATCTGAAGTTCGCGCGTCGCGCGAATCTCGCCCAGCATGCTCGATGTCGGCTCCATCGTTGCAGCCCCTTGACGGTAGGCGTCAGCGTCGCGGCCCCGGTTTTGCCGGCTCCGACCGACGCGTATTTCCAGCATACACCGGGCTTTGTCGGCCGTCTCCCGGCATGCGTACCAGCGCCGGCGATCCCGGCTCAGTCGCGACGGACGGCGCGGACAACGTGGCGGCTCCCCTTACGCCTCGTCATACCCAGTAAAAAAACTCGCTCACGATCTTCCATTGGCCGTTGAGCCTGATCAGCTGCATGACTTTCCAGCCCGGTTCTTCGTACTGATCTCCGTGAAGCGCAGCCTGAGATGCCATCAAAATGCACTCGGGGCCTTTGCTTTCGCCGCAATCTGTCGAATGCCATCCGCGCTTATCCAGCCGACCACCAGTGACAACGTCGCCGCGACGAGTGGCGCCACAGCGTGGCCGTATTCACCGTGGATGATGACGGTCGCGAGAGCGGCAAGCATGACCGCGCAGCCGAGCAACGCGCCTAACAGGCGCGTCGGCGCCCGAAAAAGCAGGATTGCCGCGGTGAGCTCCAGCGATCCGGTGACGAAATGGAACCAGCGGGGATACCCCCACTGCAGGTATTCCTCGTAGATAGATCCTGAGGCGAAAATGTTGCTGAGTGAACCCACGACGAAGAAAGCCGCGAGAGCGATGGGTACGACGTGGCGCCAGGAGATTTTGGACATGTGACTAACCTTGGATGATGAGTTTGCTGCCAGTGGAATGCGACTTTCGGACTAGATTCCGAAAGTCGCATCGATGGCGGATCCGCAGACCTACGCCGCCATGGCCTTCCGTGCCGCTGCAAAAACATCGCGAGCGGACGTCGCGCCCGAAACGTGCTCGGTACCCTCGACCCCGAGGTCCATGCCGCCGGCGTTGACGGCCTCATACATGACTTCGGCCGGGCCAGACTGGCCCTTCGGAATGCCGAACTGTTCGAATGTATCCGGCCAACCAGCCCGGGGGACGGCAACAGCCTTAACGTCGAGCTTCATCACGTCACCCAACTGCGCCGCGACTTCATCTGCGCTCACCATGGAACCGAGTTCGATGGCCCGATGCCCCAACCAGGCCGGTCCGCTCAGAAGCTTGGCGATCTCGGCGCCGATGTCGCTGGTCGCGACCATGGTCGATTTCCGATGGGTCGGGTTGTAGAAGACCGGCAACGTGCCGCCCTGGGCGACGTGCAAACCGTAAAGGAAGTTTTCGTAAAATCCGCCGGCTCGCACATAGGCGATCGGCAGTTTCAGGTCGCGAAAGCCCTGCTCCAGGAGCGACAGCGCCGTGATCAGCCCCATCCCGCTGGTTTTGTCCGCGCCCATCGACGAAAGCGCGACGACCCGCGGCACCGGCGCCTTGGTAAGCGCCTCGACATAGTTTGCGATGACACCCTTCGCTTCCTTGAAATCCGGCGAGGGGGCCAAGATGGGGGGCAGCATGACAAACGCGCCGTCGACGCCCTTGAGCGCCCGTTCGATGGATGCCGCGTCGTTCCAGTCGCCGTCAACCAAATCGACGCCCCGGTCAGCCCAGCTTGCCGCCTTCGCGCGGTCGCGAACCAGGGCGCGTACCTTCTTGCCTTGTTTCAGCAAATGCGCCGCCGTCGCGCCGCCAACTTTTCCCGTCATTCCCATAACCAAAAACATGAGTGTTCGCCTTCGTTAGTTCGACGGCCCACGGTAGCCCCTGCGCTATTATTTGAATACGAGGCACATTCGGAACGGGCTGTGTAGATGAACTTAACAATCGATCGAACGCATCTGGATGGGCTCGTCATATTTCTGACCGTGGCGGAATGCCGAGGCTTCCGTGCGGCGGCCCGGCAGCTCGGAGTCACGCCGTCCGCGGTCAGCCAGGCGATACGCAGCCTGGAAGAACGGGTTGGCGCGCCCCTCTTCTCCCGTACGACACGAAGCGTGCGGCTGACCGAGGCGGGCGAACGCCTGCTCGCCCATGCGCGCCCGGCAGTCGACATGCTCACGGCAGGCTTGGACGCCGCCAGTGGTTTGGGTGGCGAGATTACTGGCCGACTGCGCATCAATATGCCCAGACCCGTCTTGCCCCTGCTCGTGAATCGCTTGCTGCCCGACTTTCTCGACGCCCACCCAAACCTTGAACTCGAACTGGTGGGCGAGGATCGACCGATCGACATCGTCGAAGAAGGTTTCGATGCGGGGATACGTCTCGGAAACTTCGTCCAGATCGACATGGTCGCGATGTGGCTGACGCCACCGGAACGCTTCGTTGTCGTTGGCGCCCCGGCCTTGTTTCGCAAGCATGGTCGGCCGGCGTCTCCACATGATCTGCAGAACTTCCGTTGCATCCTGCTCCGTCAGTCCGTGCGAGCACTTGATCATTGGCAATTCGTCGTCGATGGTGAGCGCATCACGGTGGGGGTCGATGGACCTCTCGTGATCAACGACATCGAGGCCTGCATTCGCTCCGCACTGCGAGGCGTCGGGCTCTTCCAATTGCCGCATTCGCTCGTGATGTCGCATCTTGAAAGTGGTGATCTGCAGGCCGTGCTCGAACCTTATTGTGACGAGGTTCCGGGTCTTTCCCTTTACTATCCAAGCCGAAGTCAGTCACTGCCAAAACTTCGTGCCTTTGTCGATTTCGCTACCCAGCGCATGCGCAGGGAGTTCAAGCCGGGCGATTACCTGCCGGACCCGGTGCCTCGCAAATAGCCAAGGATTCCGACAGAGCCGGATGTGCGGATCGCGCGGAGATATTCCGAACCACCCTCATGTCTCACGGCCGAGCGATTTGAGGAGGTTGCTCCGCAGCCCCACGATCTCCTTCTGAAGCGTGGCGAACTCCTTGGGGGTAAGGCCGACTGCATCATCCAGGTTGATGCTCAGCGCCTTCTCGCGAAGACGGCGCCCGCTCTTGGTCAGGTGTACGTGGACGACGCGCTCATCTTCCTCATTGCGCAAGCGTTCGACATAACCCATGGCCTCCAGCTTCTTGAGTATGGGAGTCAGCGTGTTCGACTCGAGAAACAACTTCTCGCCAAGCCCGCTTACGGTCAAGCCATCCTCTTCCCAGAGGGCAACGATGGTCACATATTGCGTGTACGTAAGGCCAAGCTCATCGAGGATGGGCCGGTACGCCTTGCCGAACGCCAGGTTTGCCGAGTAGACGGCAAAGCAGAGAAAGTCGGCCAATTTAAGATTCGGTTTCATGATCTTTATCTCGTCCGCACCCCACGGGGCTTCCGGTGGAGTATACATCGCATACGATGCAATCGGTAACGAGTCCTTGCTCCAGGCACCTCCCGTGCCAAAGGGCCGGAATGTGGGGCAAAAAAATATTTGCCAACTTCTATTGACTTACTACGCCTCCTGATAGATCATTTTTACATCGCATGCGATTCAAGCGCCTGCGATGCATGTGTGCGGGGCCTCCAGTCAGCGATCTTGAACTACCTTGAAAGTATTTCCTGGCGCCCCTATCCCCATATACATCGCATACGCTTTATTCGTGTGCGATTCGTTATCAAGCCAACCCAAAGACTTCCTGTGAGGAATTTGTTATGACCAAGATTCAAAAAATCCAGTACACCGGCCTGACCCACACCAAGATTAACCGTGACCCTGCCCTCCAGCGAGGCGAGCACGGCGTCGTCGACATGAAGCTGTCGACCCCAGGTGGAAAGAGCTATGAGTTCATCGCTGCCGAACTACACCCCACCGCCGAGCAGCTGTTCGCAGGCGCCTGGTCAGCTTGCTGGATCGCCGCCCTGGGTATTGCAGCCTCGCTGAAGAAAGTGACCCTGCCGGAAGACACCACGGTGAACATCCGGGTCAACATTGGCGAGACCGGTCCGGCGTGGTTCCTTGGCGCCAAGTTCAATGTCCGCATTCCCGGCGTGGACCAGGCCGTTGCGGAGGCTCTTGCCCATTCGGCTCACCAGATTTGCCCTTACTCCAAGGCGGTGGACGGCAATATCGAAGTCGACATGGAAGTGACCACGGTGTGAAGCATGGCCGAGCCGACTCGTCGAGCCATCAGCGGCGAATCGGCTCGCGGCCAACTTCGGTCGACGACGGATCTGCCTCGATAAAGCGACCTCCAAGAGTCGCCGTATGCAACATAGTGCCCGGGGCTTGTCCGCAGCATGGGCAGCAAACTCCCAGAGAGGACTGACGACATGAGTCGGATGGTCGTTGCCCCAAGTCGCTCCATGTCCTCTCACCAATGGACGGTTCTCTCATGAACATGCGGCCTGGCGTCAAGTTCTTGAGCGTTCTTGCCTCCGCATCCATCCGCCCACCCCATCAATGAGCAACTCTCCTCGATTGGGACCGGACGAACCGATTTATGTAATCCCCCCAAAAATCCCCTGTGAGAAATGAGTCATGATCAAGATTGAAAAAGTCCACTACACCGGCCAGACCTATACCAAGGTCAACCGTGACCCCGCTCTTCAGCGCGGCGAGCACGGTGTTCTCGACATTCAGCTGTCCGCTACCAAGGGTGGGGAGAGCTACGAGTTCATCGCCGCCGAAACTCACCCCACTGCAGAGCAGTTGTTCGCCGGCGCCTGGTCGGCCTGCTGGATTACGGTCCTGGGCATCGTGGCCCAGATGAAGAAGGTCGCACTGCCGGAAGACACGTCGGTGGATCTCCAGATCGACATTGGCGAGACCGGCCCGGCCTGGTTCCTTGGCGCCAAGTTCACTCTCAACATTCCGGGTATGGACCAGGCCATTGCGGAGGATCTCGCCCATTCGGCCCATCAGTTCTGCCCTTACTCCCAGGCAACGAAGGGCAATATTGAGGTCGTGACGGAAGTGATCACGGCGTGAGGCGCGGCCAGACCGGCTCGTCGCGCCATTAGCGACGAGCCGGTTCACGTCCGATCTGGAAGGCACTAATGCTCCTTCCTCTCCAGTCACCCAATGAAATCGAGGCCGTGGTCAACGAAGTCCCATGGCCCGTGCCGGAGCGACAACGTTCAAGCGCAGTGAAAGCATCAACGTCGAAGCCAAGGTCAAGGCCAACGCTAAGACAATCCTTCTTCTACAGGCCATGTCATGGACATCCATCCTTCCACCTACGCCCCCATCTCGTGCGAATTTCATGATCGCCTGGAGGGCATAGCAACTGCGCGCAAGCTTGCGCGGATCAGCTTTCTTGATGCCCAGGGTGTCGTGACCCATCGCATGACAACGATTGCGGATGTGTATGCACGCGGCGGAGCTGAGTATCTCGCGACGGGGTCAGGCGAAACCTTCCGTCTTGACCGCATTCTTGAAGTCGACGGCGTACGCCTACCCCGTGCTTGAGAAGATTCAGATGAAAACCCTCCCCTACGTGAATGCCGCCGTGCTCGCCATCGCCAGCGTCCTACTTCCCCAGCTGGACGCTCTGCCAGATGCCTATCGGTGGACACAAGCGAACCTCAGTTCCTGGTTGTGTTCGAAGAGGCTGGTTACAAAGGCCTGTCGGAACGTCTGATCCGAGTCCCCGTTGGGACGGCGTGGCGATGGTCCATATCAATCCAGCGAAAAGCTTTTGACCGTGCCGGAGGAACCGCCGGCCAGCCAAGTTAGCCCGACCGTTTTCGCAGTGAGCGCGCATGACGGCGCATACGTACAACGCCCTCCTCTCAGGCTCACTGATTTTTCGGTCTGACGCCGGCTCAATAAGCCACCCACCCCCAGGTCACTTCCCACTATTTACCTGACGGACAGGGCCAGCGTCGTGTGCGATGGTCGGCCGGTCGCTGTGGCTTTGGTTCGATGCCTCGTCACTAGCGACAGCACGGGAATGAAATAGCGCGGGCCGCATGAGCCACTAACTCACACGACCCGCTAACCACAACCAACTTCTAAGGAGTTGATCATGGCTACGCCAGATCATACGGAAAACGCGCAGGCTTCCCAGCCCTCGGACGCACGTCCCAGCAACCCACTTGGTCGTCCCTATTGGACGTTGACCCTCGCCGAGAACGCCAAGCAACGCCGGGCGGCGCGCCTTGGCGGCATCTGCCTTGGCATCCACGCCGTCTCGCGGATACTCGCCAACAGTGATGCGTTTCGTGAGTTGCAGACCACCTGCCAATCCACCGAGCCGGGGCATTGGCCGCTGCAGGGGGACATCACCGAGGGTCTGTTTGCCGCGTTGTATTTCCTGGGCGAAGAGGCCGAAGCGCTGACTCAGCCTTTGCCTGACCATCCCGCCTTTGAGTAGTAACACGCCGGAGAGAGGGGCGGCGGGAGCGCCGCCCCTTGCGTCGTCGCCGAAGTTCGCGTGCACCTTTCGTCTGAAGTCACTCGGATGCCATTAGCGAACACCGATTTCGCTGTGTGACGACGACCGCGTCATCTCGCTCACGCTACCCTCCGCCCGTTTAGGTTCACCACCAGGCGCCATGCACCCAGCCTGTTTGTGGTCAATCTCAATGGCCGCGATGCGGCCCAAGCCGTCGGAGGTTCACATGAGCAGCGCTGCCGTCGAGACCCCGCATGCGCGGGGCTTGGACATGAAACTCGAGATCGTGGTCATTCCTGTTTCGGACGTCGATCGCGCCAAGCGCTTTTACGGCGGCCTGGGATGGCGGCTGGATGCTGACTTCGCCTCGGACGATGGCTACTTTCGCGTTATCCAGTTCACGCCGCCCGCTTCCGGCTGCTCGGTCATCTTCGGCAAGAACGTCACCCCGGCCACGCCTGGTTCCGCGCAGGGCCTGTACCTGGTCGTCTCCGACGTCGAGGCTGCCCGCAAGGAACTGGTCGATCGCGGCGTGGCGATCAGCGACGTGTTCCACGACGGCGGTGGTGCGTATGCGGGCCCGGACCAGCCCTATCTGTTCGGGCGCGCCCGGGTTGGCGGGCTGGACCCCGAGCGTCGAAGCTATCGCTCGTTCGCCTCGTTCAACGATCCGGACGGCAATGGCTGGCTGTTTCAGGAGATCACCCATCGCCTGCCCGGACGCGTTGATACCGACGTCACCACGTTCACCTCGTCGAAGGAGCTCGCGGCGGCGCTGCGTCGGGCGGAGGCAGCGCACGGCGAGCACGAGAAGCGCACCGGCGGCCAACGCGATGAGAACTGGCCGGACTGGTATGCCGAGTTCCTCATACGCGAGCAGGCGGGACTAGACCTGCCCTTGTGATCCTCGTGTTGGATGCCTACGCCGACGCCATCCTGGGCACGGGTGGCGACGCAGCCCTCCTTGGCGTGCCCGACACCATGGCGGCCGGCTCCCGCGATCGTCTTGAACGCGAACCTGGCCCCAGCATCGTCATAGGTAATACGCCATGTCTGACCTTTCGCAATTCACTATTGACCGCACCTATTCAGGTCGCTGGACGATCACCTTCAGCAACCCGCCAATCAACATGTTTGTTCCCGCAACGATCGACGAATTGGGGACGCTGATGAGCGAGCTGGAGGCGGACTCCGCCGTGAAGGCCGTGGTGTTCCAGTCAGCAAATCCCGATTTTTTCATTGCCCATCTCGACGTGGCCAAGGCCGCGGAACGGCCGGCGGTGCTGGGCCAATGGCGCGACTTTGTGCTACGCCTTGCGTCGGCACCCGTGGTGAGTATCGCCAAGATTCGCGGACGCACGCGCGGCATCGGCAACGAGTTCGTGCTGGCCTGCGACATGCGCTTCGCCAGCCGGCAAAACGCCCTGTTCGGCAATCCCGAAGTGGGCGTCGGCCTGGTCCCTGGCGGCGGCGCGATGGAGTGGCTCCCGCGCGTGGTCGGCCGCTCGCGTGCACTCGAGATCGTGCTCAGCGGCGACGATTTCCACGCGGATATTGCCGAACGCTATGGCTGGGTGAACCGCGCGCTCGACGATGACGACCTCGACGCGTTTGTCGATGCGCTCGTCCAGCGCGTGGCCTCGTTCGACCGTGAAACGCTGGCCGCGGCAAAGGCGCAGATCAATCGTTTCGGAACGCCGACCGCTGCCGAACTACAGTCGAGCACCGACTTGTTCTTCACCACCCTCGCCTCACCGAGCGCACAGGCGCGACGCGTCAAAGTCCGCGGCATGGCTTACGGTGTCCTGAGCGACTTCGAATTGAATTTCGGCCGGTATCTCCCGGTGTTCGGACGGGCAGACGACGAAGGCCCGGATACGCCGTCCCACTGACTTGCGGCGTGGATTTGCGCACGCGGCGCTGATGTCGTTGAAGGTGACCTGACGGCCATCAGGTGGCCTCGCGCGTCGAATTGTTCTGACCTTCACTGCGGCGCGCGGTATTCACGGACAGCCGTTCGCTCGATTTCCTCGATGTCTTCCATGATCTGCCGGCATGAGGCGATGCAAGCGCGCCCTGCATCGGTTCGGACCAGTTTTCGCCCTCCCCGCCACACCACGCGGACCTTGAGTTGCTTTCCATTCCGACACGCGTCCATCGACGGTCGCCGGGAGCTAACGCAACGGCCGGCTGGCGGCGGAATGGCCGTCCGCGTCTCCCGCCGTCAGCAGCACCGCCATGGCTTCGAGTCGGCCCATGCCTCTCACCAGTGAGAGGCTCCCTCCCGAATTTGCCGTCTAGTGCCTTGAATTGAAAGGCTCTAGCCTCTCCATCCATCCGGTTACCCGATGACAGAGCAACTCCCCTCCGTTGCGACCGGCCACCACTTCACGCATCCCCCCAAGAAATCCCCTGTGAGGAATGAGTCATGAACAAGATCGAAAAGATTCGCTACTCCGGCCTGACCCACACCAAGGTCAATCGTGACCCCGCCCTTCAGCGTGGCGAGCACGGCGTGGTCGACATCAAGTTGTCGGCCGCGGGTGGCAAGAGCTATGAGTTCATCGCCGCCGAGCTGCATCCCACCGCCGAACAGCTGTTCGCCGGCGCCTGGTCGGCCTGCTGGATCACCGTCCTGGGTCACGCCGCTTCGATGAAGAAGGTCACGCTGCCGGAAGACACGACGGTCGACGTGCAGGTCAACATCGGTGAGAACGGCCCGGCCTGGTTCCTTGGCGCCAAGTTCACCGTGCGCATGCCGGGCCTGGACCAGGCGGTTGCGGAAGCTCTCGCCCGTTCGGCTCACCAGATGTGCCCGTACTCCCAGGCGGTGAAGGGCAATATCGAAGTTGCCATGGACATCATTACCGCCTGAAGCAAGGCTGCGCCGGTTCGTCGTGCTCTCAGCGACGAACCGGCGCACGGCCGACCTCGGCTAATCGAACCTGGTTGTCGTCTATCTCAAAACCGACGCCATCTTGAGGGTCTGCGATCCTGAGCGCGAGCGGCGACTAGGACATCCACCGCGCACTCGACATCATGGCGATCGGCGGTAATGGCGCCCTGCTGCGGCGAGCGATGAACATGCAGTCGACCGTGTCCAAGCCGGTGTTGACCATGGTCTACGAGCTTCAGTTCGTTGCTCTGGACAGCTGATTTGCGCGGCGGATGTCGCCACGGTGCATGCCGCCGCCGACAGAAATGCCGTGGCTTCAAGTCCAGCCGCACCCTTTCATCGGTGGAAGGGTGCCTCCCGAAATTGCTGTCTAGTGGATGGGCCTGGAAGGGTCTACTTTTCCCATCCATCCCGAATGCCCATGCAAGCACCGTTTCATTCGGCAACACACAACGCATCGAGGCGGGGCCCCGGCTCATCTGGCAGCCGGCAGCGCGAAAGGCCAAGCCGTCGTCAAGATCAAGTGAAGCAGTCTTTCCCACTCCTGGAGTCTCTTATGAAAATCAAGAACGCCACCGTCCTTGTCACTGGAGCCAATCGCGGGCTCGGCCTGGCATTCACCCGCGAGCTGCTCGCCCGCGGCGCCCGCAAGGTCTACGCCGGCGCACGCGACCCCGCAACCATCACGCTCCCGGGCGTCCAGCCCCTGCAACTCGACGTTACCAACCCGGCCGACGTGGCGGCCGCCGCGGCACTGGCCTCGGATGTCACCCTGGTGATCAACAACGCCGGCATCACCCAGCTCGGTGGCTTTCTTGCCGCGGACAGCGAAGACGTCACGCGACGCATCTTCGAAACCAACTTTTTCTCGATGTTGCGCATGAGCAAGGATTTTGCGCCGGTGCTCAAGGCCAACGGCGGCGGCGCCCTGCTCAATGTGTTGTCGGTCGTCTCATGGATCAACAGCGGCTCGATGGCCGCCTATGCGGCGAGCAAGTCGGCCGCGTGGTCGCTCACCAATGCCTTGCGCATCGAACTGGCGGCGCAGAAGACGCAAGTGACGGCGCTGCACATGGGCTTTGTCGATACCGATCTTGCGAGTGCGTTCGATGCGCCCAAGTCCAGCGCCGAGGAGATCGTCAAGCGTGCGCTCGATGGACTCGAAGCAGGCCTGGATGAAGTGCTGGCCGATGAACGCACGGTGCAAGTAAAGCAAGGCATGGCGGCAGCCAGAGCCAGCTATCTGCCGCAAACCTCCTGAAGCCGGCACCCGATGGCCGGGGCCGCCCCGGCCAACCACAGGTTTTAGAACATTCAGCACTGGCTGAGGAGCCGTCATGCTTTTCGAATCTCTCACGACCACCTCATTTGAGCTCGCCAATCGCGTGGTCATGGCGCCGATGACGCGCAGTCGCGCCGACGTTGCCAACACGCCTGGCGCGTTGATGGCCGAATACTATGGTCAGCGTGCCTCGGCGGGCCTGATCGTCACCGAGGGCACGTCACCATCGCCGAACGGCCTGGGCTACGCACGCATTCCCGGCCTCTTCAATGAGGCGCAGGTGCGTGGGTGGAAAGCCGTCACGGAGGCGGTCCACGCCAAAGGCGGCAAGATCTTCGTGCAGCTGATGCACACCGGCCGCGTGTCCCATGTGGCGAACCTGCCTACCGGTGCGGAAGTGCTCGGCCCGATGGCCGCGGCCAGCCCCGGACAGATGCACACGGACTCGCTGGGCATGCAACCGCGCAGCGCGCCGCGCGCCATGAGCGCGAGCGACATCGCCCATGCCGTCGATGAATACGCGCAGTCCGCTCGACTCGCCATCGAGGCGGGATTCGATGGTGTCGAGCTGCATGCCGCCAACGGCTATCTGGTCGAGCAGTTCCTGAACGCCAATGTGAATCAGCGCAGCGACGCCTACGGTGGCAGCATCGACGCTCGCAATCGCTTCGCCCTCGAGGTCGCCCGCGCCACCGTCGCCGCGATTGGTGCCCATCGCGTCGGCATCCGGCTATCGCCTTACGGCGTGTTCAACAGCACGGGCGCGTTCCCGGAAGTCGAGGCCCAATACCTGACGCTCACCCGGGAACTGTCGACACTGGGCTTGCTCTACCTCCATGTGTTGGACCATTCGGCCATGGATAACTACATGGGCGCGCCGCCCGTGCCTGCCGCGTTCAAGTTGCAGTTGCGCGCTGCGTTCCAGGGCTTGTTCATTCTTGCAGGCGGCTTCGACCGTGCCAGCGCTGAAGAGGCGCTCGCGGCTGGCCACGCCGATCTCATTGCTTTCGCACGTCCGTTCCTCGCCAATCCGGATCTGGTCGAGCGCATGCGGACGAATGCGACGCTGAATATCGCCGACATGGCAACGCTCTACACCCCCGGGCCGAAGGGTTACACCGACTATCCGGCACGCGCGGCCTGATGGGCTGCCTCGGCGCAGGCGTTCCGCTCAGCGCCATCTCGGGACAGAGCTCACTGTCCACCTAATGACGACGCCGGCACGAGTAGCGTCTCCGCGGCAGCGCAACGGGGCCTGGCCATGAGGCCAGGCCCCGTCTCGCCTTGAGCCCGCCGGCACCTCCTCGGGACTACTCCAACACGTCATTGCGCGGAGCAAACCATGAGCAAGAAAGTCGCCGAAATCATCGTTGAAGTCCTCGAGCAAGCCGGTGTCAAACGTTGCTACGGCATCGTCGGCGACACCTTGAATCTGATCGCCGAATATCTCAACAAGAGCTCGATCGAATGGGTGCATGTCCGTCATGAGGAAGCCGGCGCCATCGCCGCCGGCACCGAGGCACTTTTCACCGGTGAATTGACTGCCTGCGCGGGAAGCTGCGGTCCCGGGAGCTTGCACTTCATCAATGGGCTGTATGAGTCCAATCGCAATCGCTCACCCATGGTCTTGATCGCCAGCCAGGTCTTGATGGGCGAGATGGGTTTCGAGTTCATCCAGGAGGTGGATTTCCAGTCCGTATTCAAGGAGTGCTCGGTCTTCTGCGAGATGATTCTTACCCCGGAGCAGGCCCGCAAGAAGGCCGTCATGGCGTGCCAGGCCGCCATCACCAGGCGCGGTGTCGCCGTGCTGATCGTTCCCGTCGACATTTCGCACGGTGAAGTTCATGAAGACTTTCCGTATCGCGTCCACTCCCCGCGTCCGACCATTCGCCCCAACGACAATGAACTCGCGGGTATCGCCAAGATCCTCAATGCCGGCGAAAAGATCGCCATCTATGGCGGGTCCGGTTGCGAAGACGCCTTGAGCGAGATCCTCGCCGTCGCGGAACGGCTCAAGGCACCCATCGCCCATACCTCGCGAGCGAAGAGCTTTCTTGAGCACGACAACCCCTACAACATCGGCATGACCGGCATTCTCGGCAATGAGGCTGGCTACAAGGCCGTCCTGGAATGTGACACCCTGCTCCTGCTGGGAGCCGACTTCGCCTGGCGCCAGTTCTACCCCGACAAGGCCGACATTGTTCAAATCGACATCGATCCCACCCATCTCGGTCGGCGTCATCCTGTGGCATTAGGTGCCGTCGGCGATATCAAACCCACCCTGCTCTCCCTGCTGCCTCTTTTGCATCAAAAGACCGATGACACCTTCCAGAAAACCTATGTGCATCGCTACCACGAACTCATGGCGGCCTGGAAAAAACAGGTGGGGCCGGGTCGTAACGACACCATCGCCGGGTCGTACCTCACCACCCTGGTCAGCGAGCGCGCGGCGGACGACGCGCTGTTTACCGGCGACGATGGCACGCCGATTTTCTGGGCGACGCGCTGCATCGACACCAGGGGCAAGCGCCGCGTATTTGGCAGCCTCCTGCACGGCACCATGGCAACTGCACTGGCCGGCTCGCTTGGACTGAAGAAGGCGGCGCCGCAGCGCCAGGTCATCGCGCTCTGCGGCGACGGTGGTTTGTCGATGCTGTTTGGTGAATTGCTGACGACGATCCAGGAAGAGATCCCGGTCAAGATTTGCGTCTACGACAACAGCAAGCTGGGCTTTGTCGAAATCGAACAGATGTCGGAAGGCATGCTCGACACGTTTACGCGCATGAAGAATCCCGACTTCGGCAAAGTCGCCCAGGCCATCGGCCTTTGGGGCAAGACGGTCAGCAAGGCTTCGGAACTGGAAGCGGCCATCGACGAGTGGCTCGCCCAGCCCGGGCCGGCCCTGCTCAACGTCGTGGTCAATCCGCTCGAGTTGTTCAAGCCGCCGTTCATCGAGCCCAAGGCAGTCATGGGCATGGCCTTGTATTCCACGCGCGCCATTCTTCAAGGACGCGGCGCGGACGTCGTGGAAATGATTCGCGAGAACCTCTGAGATCGTCGCAAGCACGTGCCGCGGGGCCCTGGGTGCACACCCGGGCCCCATGGCGGCGAAGACGGGCCGAATCCGCTCGGTTTGGGCAAATACCCGCGCAGCCGTCATAATGTCAGGTTGCCACCCCGCAACCTCGTGACCTCATGTATATCGGTATCGACTTCGGCACCAGCTATTCGGCCGCCGCGGCCATCATCAACGGCAAGTTGTGCATGGTCCGCTTTGGCGAGGCCGAGCAGTTCCGCACGGCCGTGTTCTTTCCCGAATTGGTGCCGGATCCCAATGACTTCGCGCTGACGCCAGAGCTGGAAGCCCAGCTTGAGGCCCAGCTGCGCCTGGCCCGTACCCAGCAGCGCCAGCAGGCCGCTGCGGCAGCGGCACGAGGACAGGCGCCGGTGTCGCGCAGCGAGGACGAGCTGCGCCACGAGGCCCTGCGCGTGGTGCGCCGGCAGTGGATGGAGGACCAGACGCGCGAGGCCACGGCCTCGGTCGCCAGCTTCCAGCATGCGCTGTTTGGCGAGGATGCGGTGGAAGGTTATCTCGACAGCGGTGGCGGCAACCTGATCGAGTCACCCAAGTCGATGTTCGGCTATCGCCTGGACCCGCAAGTACGCAAGGTGATCGTGCATATCGCCACGCATATCCTGGAACACATCCGCCTGACCGCCAGCAAGCAGTTTGGCGTGCCGGTGCGCGGCGCCGTGATCGGGCGACCAGTGGAGTTTCGCAGCTCGATGGGGGCGCAAGGCTCGGAGCAGGCAATCGAGATCCTGCGCGAGGCGGCCGCGGTGGCCGGCTTCGACCATGTGATCTTCCTGGAAGAGCCCGCCGCCGCAGCCATGCATTACCACAAGAGCCTCGAGGCGCGGCAGCATGCGCTGATCGTGGATATCGGCGGTGGCACCACCGACGTGGCGCATGCGGAGCTCGGCGGCGGCGTGGCACCGAATATCGCGCGCAGCTGGGGCCTGCCCAAGGGCGGTACCGACCTGGACGTGAGCGTCAGCCTGCACAGTTTCATGCCGCTGCTGGGCAAGGACACCATACGCGTGCCGCAGCACCAGTTCGTGGAAGCGGCCAGCGTGCACAACCTGCCCAAGCAGCGCGAGTTCCGCAAACAGAACTATCGCCTGGTGCCCGCGCCCTATGGCGCACGCCTGCGCGCCTTGCAGGAACTTGGCGCCACCACCCGCCTCAACCAGGTGGCCGAGCGCACCAAGATCACCCTGAGCGGCTCGCCGCATTACCGCGCCGAGCTGGACTTCATCGAGCCGGGCCTGGCGGTGGAAGCGAGCAGCGAGGATTTCAACACCGCCATCGAGTCCTTCCTCAACCAGCTCGAGCGCACACTGGCGACCGTACGCGGCGATCTGGACGCCCTGCCTGCCAGCGTCTTCCTCACCGGCGGCACCTCCCGCTCACCGCAGATCAAGGCGCGCGTGGAAGCATCCTTTCCCGAGATACCGCTGGTCCAGGGCGACCCCTCGCTGGGCGTGGTGTCGGGCCTGGCGGTGGCGGCGAGCGAAATCTAGTCCGCCCTGCCACCCATCATGGCCGCGCGACGGGCGGCAACGGCATCGGCGGTCCATCGATCCAGCGACTGATCTTCCAGCTCTGATCGGGTTGACGACGCCAGACTTCATAACTGCGAAAGGTGTCGACCTTGTCCGGACCACGCGCTGACGTTGTCGTCTCGGTCCAGGTGTCGCGAACGACGGCGAGCGAACCGTCGACGATGACTTCGTTGATGGTCAGCCCAAACGTCGTCTTCGGCGGTTGCGGCGGCCGCTTGGCGAACTCGGCTTCGCGCTGATAGGTGTCGTCGGGACCGCTTGCTGGCCAACCGATCACATCGGGCGCCCAAACCACCAGCGCCGCTTTCCAGTCGCCGCGATTGGCGGCCTCGGTCCAGTGTGCCAGGGCGGTGCGAATGTCTTGTTCGGCAGCCGCGTTGACGGCCGCTGCGTCGTCCGCTGCCTCAACGCTGCCAGATGCAACGAAGGTCAGACCCACCGCTAACAACATCGCCGCTCGCATGGCACACCTTCCAAGCATCGCTAGGCCATTAGCGTAGGACTTGCATGGCCGAACGGCGACACTGCCAGAAGGTGTATGACATGCCATGGCGCCGTCGAAGAGCCGCTCGGTCCTGTCCCTGCGGCAGACATTCGATGGCGCAATCGGAACACGAACCATCGCCAGGCAAACAATGCATGCGGCGGCTTGCTCGTACGCGTCCCTCAGCCACTCCCGCGTACCCGTGGACGGTACGCGGAAGTGCAAAACATCAGGGATGAAAGTCACCTCGGGCATGCACGGGGATAACCAGCGCGGTTCATGGGCTTGCGCGAGACGTCCCAAGCCGGCCGTGTCAGTTCACATTGATGCGGGTAGCGCTTACCGTGCCGCCGAGATGCATTTGTATCGTGGTACCGGTGGCATCGTACTGATCAATCGTCACCGTGCCGCTCAGCTTGTTGCCGGTGTAGTCGACCTGCACCTGCTCACGGATGTTGGCGGGTCCCACGAAGGTCTGGCCGGTGGGGTCCCACGACAATGCGTAGTGATTGAGTTTGTAGCCGGTCTTGTAGCTGTAGTTCCATGTGCCCATGCAGAAACTGCTGGTGATCGGCGGTTTCCCCGAATTCATGATTTCGGTGCCGTCGCTGTGCCAGGACTGGAAGCCGGCATCGAGCTGCGCGCCATCAGGAATCTTGTAGGCGCTATTGCCCAGGGACAGGAAGGTGAATTTCCACAGTCCCACGACCGCCTGCCCCGGCAGGACACTGGCCTGGCTGGTCTGGGCCAGGCTTTGCAGCCGATCGGTCAGCTGCAGTGCCGCGGCCACATCGGCCATGCCGCTGGCCTTGGATGAAACCACCGCAAGCGCGGATCCATTGCTGAAATCCATCTCGGGGACACCGCAGCTCGCGCTCGCAGGCGCTGCGATCAGACATCCGAACATGCCCATGGCCACCGTCGCCAGCATCACCGTCTTTTGAGTGTTCATCGATCTTCTCCATTGCGTCATTTCTTTGGAAAGGTCCCGATGGTCCGCAGGGCCAGGACGCCCTGGGGAGAAGGCTTGCTGCACTGTCTCGGGATGGCAGTCGCATCGACGGCTACCAGGGAAAACCAAAAGGGTGTCGTACTGCCTTCACCTCTTGAATAACGGCTTTCGAGCGCGCGATTACAGGGCAAGGCAGGAAGAGGCAAGGAGAGTGGTGACCTGCCACGGAACGACCCGCTCGCCAGACTCAGCGCTGCATGGCTTGGTGAGCGGCGGGACGCTCAATGGTGATGGCGTAGAACAGCGGCACGCTCCAGGCGACCTCAGTGCTTTCCACGCTGATACTGGCCAGATCCTTGTCGGGTCGCGGGTTGACCAGGCGCACCTCGTCAACCGGGTGGACGTCTTCCAGCAAGTACTCCCCTGGAAAGACCGCAGGAAACCATGCCAGCAAGGGCGATTTCCACGGCGCGTCGGGAAATAGATGAAAGCCCACGGCCTGGTTGACGTCGCGAAACTCGAGGATATCGAGCGCGATGCTGCTGTGGTCCTTGAAATGGAGTCGAAGCCGAGCCAGCGGCTCCGGCTTGCGCGAAGACGCTCGCGAGAGCATGGTCATGAGCAGATGAAACGTGGTGACGCGCCCATTGAGCGGAATGTCCACGGCGCAAGCCGTCGCATTGGCGACAAACGCACCGTGCGAGCACGGCCGGTTGGGCGCAATGATGCCGCGAACGTCGTAGTCGACGCCCAGGTAGCGCTGCGCGCCCAGCGGCATCTCGGTGAAGTCCACGCTCTCGTAGTGGCGGCCCATGCCGAACAGATTGATGAAGTTGGCGTTGTAGGTCGCCGACAGATCCAGTAGCTCCGGGCCCAGCGTGGGATCGCGGGCCACGCCCCCGATCTGCTCATATTCCTTGGCCATCAGCGGCAGCGGCGCGGCGATAGGCGCCGACGTGGGCTTGTCGTTCAGACGCAGTGCGGCGCGCATGCTGGTCACATCCGCAGCGGCCGCCTGCGCATTGCCGAGCATGAAAGCAGCTTCGCGCCGGATATCCGGCACCGGCCTGCCATCGCTGGGCAGATCAAAGACCAGCCAGTGACCATAACGCGTGGCCGCCAGAACGCGCGCGCCATCCGGGCTGAACGCGATATCGCCGATGCCATCGTTAGTGACCAGCGGCACCCGCATGGGTGGTGTCATGGCCTGACCGGTACGCCCATCGACCACGATCACCCCATCACGCAAGGCGATGGCCAGACGCGCACCACCGGCATCGAAGACCGCATTCATGGATCGCAGTCCTGGCAAGCCTGGCAAGGGCTTGCGCGAACCATCCGGCAGGATCAGCTCGGGCGCGCTGCCGACGACGGCGACGGTGCCATCGGGTGCCACTGCGATGGGCACGTTCCTGCCGCTGGTCGACTGCCGCCGGATAAAGCCGCCGGTGGCCACCTCCCAGGTAAACACGGTGCGGACGCCAGCGCCGCCGTTGCCGGGATCGTCGAAGCAGACCAGGTGAAGAAATCGGCCATCGCCTGACGGGAACAGGCGCTCGATATCGCCATCGCCCGCGCTCTGCTCGCGGCACGGCGATTTGACGATCGTGCTCAGTGGCCGCCACGAGACCGCATCCAGGGTGAGGACACCAGAACGCTGCCAGGCCATCAGCTTCGATCCATCCAGCGACAGATGCCAACCGAACGACACGTTTGGCAATGCCCTGGCCGGAGCGATCGGCGTGCCGCTGTGCAGATTCCACAAGCGCACCACTTCGCGAGATGCGCCTGCTCCGTCTTCCAGGTAACTCACGGCGACGCGGGCATCGTCGCCACTGATGGCCAAGCGCAATGGCGTCGCCGCAAGCTCAAGCGCCCGGTAACGCTGACGCCCGGCAGCGAGGTCCCATACAAACAGTCGATGACCGGACACCGTCACCAGCGTCCGACCGTCGTGGGTGAGCGTGGTAAAGCTCACCGGCCCCGGATGGAGCAGTGCTGGCGATGTGGGCTGTCCGGTGTCCACGTCGACCACGCGCGCCGTCGCCCCCTCGATGCTGACCAGGTGGCGACCATCAAAGCGCAGCGCATCGACTCGGTTCGGCGGGCCGCGGGCCGCGCGCAGGGCGCCCGCGGGCAAGCGCCACAACATCAAGCGCCCGTCTTCACCGCCGACCGCCAACAGGCGGGCAGCCACCGCCACCTGCGCGTCATAAGGCCCACCACCACCATGCAACACCATCCAGGGGCTTAGCGCGACGGGTGATAGCTGGTCATCCGCAGGCACCTGCCAAAGTCGTTCCCGATGCCCCCAGTCCGTACCCACGGAAGTCAGCAGGACGCGCGACCGTGGATCGGCGGCCAGCCGCATGATGGATTCGCTTTCATGCAGGCCCGCGCTCTGCGCCTCCAGCGTGTCCATCCGCCAGAGTCGAGCGTCGCCCCGGGTGCTTCCCGCCACCAGCCACTGATCATCTTCAGTGAAGGCAAGCCAGCCGATTTCACCTTCGCTGTTCGGCTTGAGCGTATGCAGGAGAACGCCACTGCCGGCATCGATCAGATAGACGTCGCCCTGGGTGTCGCCCAGCGCGAGCAGGCGCCCATCCGCACTGAACTGCCAGGCGAGAAAACCGCGGTCTTCGGGGAGGCGATAGGTATGCAGTACCGCCAGGCTCGCCGGGTCCCGCAACTCAACCCGCTTCATATCGCCTGTGCTCGCCAGCCGCGTGCCATCCGCGGCAGCGAGCCACGCGGGATTGACATGGGCGAACGGTACCAGCGGCCCCAGCGGCGTCCAGTCGCTGACGCGCCAGGCTTGCGCCTGGAAGCTCGTGTTGCGCAGCACGGCATAGGAGCCGTCACGGCTGAAGGTGGCATCGCGAAAATCAGCGAACGCCGCCGGCGGTGTCACCGCCCGGCCATGCTCCACGTCGATCAGGAAGCTGTTCATGCCGGCAGGATGCGCCACGGGATCTGGCCACCCTGGCCACGGCGGCATGCCGGTCAGATAGCGGCCATCGGCACTGAATTGCAGCAGGAAAACCTTGCGCAAGACCTGTCCGGGCGTATTCAACCAATGGTGCAAGGGGCTGGTGTCCAGGCTCCACAACTGGCGACCCGTACTGGTATCGAACAGGGCGACGTGCCCATCCGCCGTACCCGCGGCGACGCGCGAGCCGTCCCGGCTGAGGGCCACGGACTCGACCGGCGCGCCCAGCGGTATCGCATCGATCAGGCGCGGCGAAGACGCCAGCAAGGCACCCAGGCGCTGCCGCGTCACGCCCGCCTGGACCTTCGCGCCGCTGGCCTCCTGTTCCTGAAGGTTCGCCAGCAGCAAGGGCATGGCCTCGAACCCGTCGCCGGACTCGTAGTGCCGCCATACGCCCTCGACACGTTCGTGCCAAAGGTTGTTGCGCGCCACCGACGCGTTGCGTTCAGCGCGCCGCCATTCGAGCGCGCTCACCAACAAGCCCGCCAGCAGGACGAGTACGGCGGCCGCAATGGCCATGGCCAGGGGAAGTTCGCGCCTGGCCAGCCGCCACCAGCGGACCGGCGCAGGCAAGGGTCGCGCCCGCACCGGCCGATGCGCCAGGAACCGGCCCAGATCGTCGGCGAGGTCCCTGGCCGAGGCATAGCGATGCTCAGGCCGTTTGGCGAGGCACTTTAGACAGATCGCCTCAAGATCACGCGGGACCTCGGCGCGAAGACTGCGCGGAGGCACGGGTGACTCGGCCTTGACCCTGCGCAACGAATCGTTGGCATCGCAACCGACGAACGGCGGCTGTCCTGTGAGGCCTTCGTACAGGACGGCGCCCAGCGCATGGATATCCGTGGCGACACCAAGCTCCTGCTGCGCTCCCTGGGCCTGCTCGGGTGCCATGTAGCTCGGCGTGCCGCGCACTTCATCCGTGTTCTCGGCGACGCTTTGGTCGAGACGCCGCGCCAGGCCGAAGTCCGCGATCTTCGGCGAGCCAAGATCGTCCAGCAGGATATTGTCCGGCTTGAGGTCCAGGTGCAGTACGCCCAGCTGATGGGCGTAGTGGACGGCGTCCGCCACCGTGCGCAGCAGCGCCGCGACCTCGGCCATCGGCATGGGATGCGGACTCGCCAGGCGCTGGGCCAGGCTTGGACCGTTGACCAGCTCCATCGAGTAGTAGGCGATTTCCTCGTGCACGCCAATGTCGTGAATGGTGACGATGTCGGGATGCTGCATGCGGGCGGCGCTTTGTGCCTCGATGCGAAAGCGCGCGACGAAATCCGGATGCGCCCAGACGCCCGCCGCCAGCAATTTCAAGGCGACCTCGCGTTCGAGGCTGCGCTGGCGGGCGCGATAGACGATACCCATGCCGCCCTCGCCGATCTTTTCCAGCAATTCGAAGTCGCCGAAGACGCGCTGCTCCGGATCAGTGAGATCGAACTCCAGCGATGAGGCTGGCGCCCAGGCGAGATGCCGCGTGATCCCCGCCTCGCGGGTGCCAAACGCCAGCTCGGCCAGCGCGATGTACTCGAGCGCGCTTGACGCTTCGCTACGGGATCGATCGACCGGCGTTGGCATGCGTGATCGTCCTCAAGGCCGCCGCGACAACAGCATCAGCAGGGTGCGTCGCTCGACCGCCAGTTCATCCGCATCCGCCACCGTCTCGGCGATCTCGGTGTCTACCAGCTCCCTGAAGCGCTGGCGTAGACGTTCGAGCGCGAGCGAAATAAGCAGTGGCCTCATGCCATGGGCGAAGGCCAGCATTTCGAGCCTGGCATGGGGCGGTTCCTTCGCCAGGTAGGGCTCAAGCGCCGAGAACAGGCGCTCGCGCCGGGTCTGGGCGGCTTCATCGGCCAGACGGTGATGGGCGCGGAGTATCAGCTCCCCGGCATAGGCGCGGCCAAAAGCATCGAGCGTACCGAGCTCCGCCTGCACCTCAGCGACAAAGCGCGCCTCGATGGCGACCACCTCTTCTTCCGCGTGATGCCCGTCGGGCAAGCCGGCGATGCCTGGGCCATGGGCGAGCGCATCGGCCAGAAAGGGGCGGAAGTTTCTTGGCGCCTGGTGAGTCGCTTCCTTCGCGGCAGCTCGCGCCAGGTCGCGTAGCAGGCTGTGCGCGGCCTGATAGGCTCGAGCCGGCTCCAAGCCCTCGCAACGCATCCATACGTAGGCAGGAAACATGCTGCGACCGCACAGCATGGGTACATCGATGCTGGACGTCGCCGCATCGGGCAGCTCTCCGCCGAGGATGAGCGACCATCGCGTGGTTGCCGTGTTTCTGGCGGCGACGTCTTGCTTGGTCGGTCCATCCGTCGGCTTGATCATTGGTCCAACACCCCACCCGCCGCGGCTGAAGCACCACTGCGCGCCACCGTGCGGAGGCATCGCATGGCGCCTGGACAAGAACGCATCGCACCACACCCCTGGCTCTCTCGGCGATGTGGCGCCTTACCTAGATGTAGGAGATTCCAGGGCAAGGGATTACACCCCGATGCTGGCGTGAGCTGGCGCACCCAGCGCCGCCTTCAGGTGCGCCATTTCAGCATCGGCGCAGGCGGGATCATCCACCGTTTCGTTCAGCACCATGCCGACCTGGGCGCGCAGCCGTCGTCGCAGGCGATGCACGGCGACAGCAATGGTGTTGGGGCGCATGCCCAGGCGTTCGGCAAGGTGCGCATAGTCGTCGCCTTGCGGATCCTCCACCAGAAACACTTTCAGTTCGCGGAACAGGCCGACCTTCCCCGCCCGTTGCGTCTCGCGCTCCAGGCGATCGATGGCCTGGTCGAGCACGGTGACCGCCCATACCCGATCAAATACCTCGTCCGGCGATTCACCATCGTCCGTGACATCGATGTGGCCATCGGCATCATCAAGCCCCAGTGACAAGTGGCTAGCCTGCCCTCCCCGCTTGAGTGCGTCGTCATGGGCGCGGGAGCTCGCCACGAAATGACGCAAGGCGGTCAGCAGATAGGCGCGGAAGCGACCGCGCGCGGGATCGGCCCGCGCATGAAAGTCCCGACCAAGGATGTCCGCATAGAACGACTGCGCCAGGTCTTCCGCATCGGCCGGTGCATAGCCGTGCCGACGGACATAGGCGACGACCGCCGGGCGATAGATGCGGCACAAGGACTCCAGCGCGTCGCGCGCCTCGGGACCACCGAAGCGCGTCTGCAGGATAAGGCTCCATCGCGTGGTGCGAAATGCGCTCATATGGCGAACACCTGGGTGCCCTGACACGACGCCCCGACTCGATGGCTATGCGCCCCTCGTCGGTGATTGCGAAGCTCGGAAACTCCCCTGGCGGGCCGCACCACCCGTCCGCTCCCTGGCGGCAGGGCTGCGACCCTTGCGCACACATACATCTGAAACGGTGAATGCGACGTCTATATCGGCCGCAAACCAAGGCGCGTCCAGCAAGCAAGGCCGCCCATCCTCACCCGGCTCGCAAGTGACCAAGGATGGGGCATTCGCCAAGGCCTCGTTGGCGTCGCGGCAGGCCGGCGCTGGATGGGCTCAGGCGTGGGCGTGATGACCGTGCGGTCGCGAGTGGTGCGGACGATTCAGCAAGGCCTCAAAGTCCCTCGCCACCGCAGCGTTGCCGAAATGCTCAATCGCAAACGCGCGCGCTGCCTGACCCATCGCATCGCGACGCGCCGGATCGCACAGACTGATGATCGCGTCGCGCCACGCGGCGACGTTGCCGGGCTCGATAAGAAAGCCGGTTACCTTGTCCTGCAAGGTTTCGGGAATGCCACCGATATTGCTGCCAAGCACCGGCGCCGCGCATGCCTGGGCCTCGATGGCAACGCGTCCGAAGGTCTCCGGCTCGACCGACGGAAACGCCAGGAACGACATCGTGTTGCAGTACCTCTCGGTATCCGCTACCCAACCGGTGAAGTGGTGACGTTGCGCATACCCGCTGCTCGCCGCCATCTCGTGCAGCATGTTCTCTTCGATGCCATTGCCAACCCACAGCACATGCAGCTTGTCGTTGACGGCCATGGCCTCGTTCGCCGCGCGCATCAGCGTGGTCACGCCCTTGCCGCCATGCATGCGGCCGACATAACCCAGCACGATGGCGTCATCGGCGATGCCCAGTTCACGACGCACGAGAGCGCGCAACTCGGGATCAGGCCGAAACTGCGCGGTGTCGACCGGGTTGTACGAGATGGACACCAGCTCGGGTGGCACGCCCCACGCGAGATAGGCATTGCGCGCATAGTTGGACACCGCGATGAAGCGCTGCGCCATGCGCGGAATCCCGTACTCGGAAAGCTTGCTCATGCGCGGCGTGCGGTGCCGGAACAAGGCGACCGGCGTGTGCGTAAGGCGCCCGCAGGCGATCAGCGGCCAATACTCCTTGCCGAAGTTGCCGACCAGCCAATCCGGCTTGAAGGCACGCACTCGCCTGAGCACGGTGGTATAGCCGCGCACGTCGTAGACGTTGCGAAACGCGCTGTAGTGAATGGGAATATGCGCGGCCTCAAAACCCTCGCCGATCAGGCCGCGCCGCGACACGACTCCCTCAACCGCGTGCCCTGCCTCCGACATGGCCTTGGCCAGCGTGACGAAATGGGTGGCGGCGCCGGTGTTCTCGGGGTTGGTGCCTACAAAAAGAAGTTTCATGCGCGTCGGTCTTCGTAACGAGTCAACATCCTGGCGGCCACCTGCGGAAGCAGATGGTGCCGGGCCACCTGAATGCGTGGCAGGCGCCAGAGATCGACGTCACTCCCGGAACTGGCGCGACCGCGATCGGTGGTGGTGGCAGCAACGAATCCGGACTGCCGGGCCACGGCGACGGCACGCTCGTCGTAGTCGCCGTAGGGATAGCAAAACTGCGTCACGGGCGCGCCAAGCTGCTGTTCGAGCTCCGTCCTGCAACCCTCGATTTCGTCGCGCTGCTGCTGGTCGTTGCACTGGCTGAGTCGCACGTGAGTGCGCGTGTGTGCACCCACCTCCATGCCCGCGGCATGCCATGCGCGCAGTTGTTGCGCCGTCATGATCGGCTTGCGTATGCCCAGCTTCTCGTCATCCCAGGAGTTGTAGTGGCCTAGCGCTCCGCTGACGACGTAGCAGGTGGCCGTGAAGTCATAGCGCTGCAGGATCGACGCAGCCGATTCGAGATTGTCCACATAGCCGTCGTCCAGCGTGATGACGAAGACGCGGCCTTCGCGTTCGCCTTGCAGGTAGGGCATCGCATCGGCCATCGACAGTCCGCGATAGCCCAGGCCTTTCAACATGCCCATTTGCCGCGCAAACGATGCCGGCGACACGTAAAGGCTGCGGTACACCCGCAAGCCTTCCGGCACCTGGGCGATGTTGTGATACATCAAAATGGGTATTTTCACGATCGGTCTTGATGACGACAGGTAACTGGGAGATCGGATGCCGCACTTGGCGCGCTGGGCACCGATGATCCGCTCATCTGCGATTAGCTTGCGCGAAGCTTGCGCGAAGCTGTCGGCAGTGAACGTATCGCGTGGAAAACGCGTCATTCACGCGGCAGTAACCATTGCAGCCAGTGACAAACAAAGCTCACCCAAGCTGTCCTTGGATAGCTGGGAAGTGAGTGATGATGACAAGTCCGTCTTTCATTGAGCTGACGAATTGGGCTTCCTGCCCAAAGGCCCTGGTGCCGGGAGCTGGGGCGGCGCGACCATAGGCGGACTCCTCCGCAGAAGGACCGTCCCATGAAAGGCTTTCGCGTTGTGTTTATGGCCGCGCTGGCGGCAAGCGTCATCGCATCGGCAAGCCTGCTCCACGCCTCGCAGGACACGCCCAAGACCGTGGTCGGCAAGCCCAACCTCGCCGGCCTGCACGACTTCGACTTCCTGGTCGGCAACTGGCGCGGCCACCATCGCAAGCTGAAGGAAAAGCTGGCCAACAGCCACGACTGGGAAGAGTTCGACGGCAGCCTCAGCATGCGCAAGCTGATGGATGGCTACGCCAATGTCGACGACAACGTGTTCAACACGCCCGAGGGCACCTACCGAGGCGTGGGCCTGCGCTCGTACGACACGAAGACCGGACAGTGGGCGATCTGGTGGCTGGATGGACGCGACCCGTTCGGCGAACTCGATCCGCCGGTGAAGGGGCACTTCGAGCACGGCATCGGCACGTTCTATTCCACCGACACGCTGCGCGGAAAACCCATCCGTGTCCGCTTTGTGTGGTCGAACATAACGCCCACGACCGCGCACTGGGAACAGGCCTACTCGGCTGACGACGGCAAGACCTGGGAGGTCAACTGGACCATGGACTTCACGCGGGAGCAGTAACCCGCTAGTACCGGCACTGTTTTTCCAGCAGCGGAGCTGGCCTTCCGAGCTGGCCATCCAAACCGGGCCGCCATCTGAAGGTGGACCGGTTTGGATGGCCAAACAGCAACTTCAACATACGTCCTTGCGGGAGGGGGCAGCTCAACCTTGCGCATTCGCTGCGACGGCAACAGCAACCTGGGTGGCCACGGCGCCCGGCGCATTCGCCTGCGACGTGATCATCGAACCAATCGTCAGCACGCAAACCAGCAGGCTGGCGGCAAACAGGCTTTTCAGCATCAGGGTCTCGAATTTCATGGCCGTTCTCCGTGATCGGGTTGGGAAGCTCTCACCAGGTATATGGCAAGGCCCGTGCCAAGCACCGGCAGCCTCGGAAAGCCGCATAACCAAGCCATTTCGCGCGTATCAGCCAACATCAGCGGATTGTCCGCGGACAAAGCAGGGGTTGTCCGGACAGCGCCCGGACAGCGGTTCAGGTGTCCGCCATGGATTGCCTGCAGACCTCGCCTTCAAGGCGACGACGGACTCGTGCGATGCGCTGTTGCACTCCACGGCTGCAAGTGGACGACGGACGCCGTATAGGCCCTGCGCACGGCGCTCGCCACGCACGTTTGGCACTAGACTCCGCCTGAGCTAGCCGGGAGTCCGCTTCATGGCCCAGAAGCTTTTCGGTCAGACCTTTCGCCTGCTCCTGCTGTGGAGCTTGCTGTTCCTTCCAGCCGGAACATGGGCGTGGCCCCAGGCGTGGATTTTTCTCGGAATTTTCGGCGGCTGCGGTTTCGCCATCGGCGTGTGGCTGCTGAAGACGAATCCCGATCTGCTGGCCGAAAGAATGAAATCGCCGCTCAGCCACGATCAGGCCCCGCGGGATCGGGCCGTGATCATCGCCATGGTGCTGTGTTTTTTCGCCTGGTTCGTGTTCATGGGGCTGGATGCACGGCGATTCGGCTGGTCGCATACGCCCATGTGGGCGCAGGTGCTCGGCGCGTTGCTCATCATCGGCGCCTTCTGCGGCTGGGCCCAGGTCCTGCGGACGAATCATTTCGCCTCGGTCATGATTCGCCTGCAAAAGGAACGCGCGCAGACTGTGATCTCCAACGGCCCGTACGCCGTAGTGCGCCATCCGATGTACAGCTACGCGCTGCTGTTGATGGTGGGCGCACCGCTGCTGCTGGGTTCGCTGTGGGGCCTGTTGTGGCTGGCCGTGTTCGTGCCGCTGCTGGCGCTGCGCATCTTCGGCGAAGAGGCGATGCTGATGGACGGCCTGGCCGGCTATCGCGACTACGCCGCCCAGGTCCGCTTTCGCCTGGTGCCTGGCGTGTGGTGACGAGCCGCACCGGTAACGCGTCCGCCTCCGTCGACGAGACTTCGTCCTGCTGCCGTCATCCTCACGGCTCTCAATAGCCGAAGGATGACTTGCAGTCACTCGTTCAAATCTTCCGCGGGGTTACTTGCGCCCTGCCGCGGACATCCGTTTGGGTCGGCGCACAGCCCTCAACTTCCCGCTCGCGCCCCCGCCGCAGAAGAACTGATCGCCGCCGTCGGACTCGAGCCCCGACACGCCGACGCCAGGTGGCATGGCGACTTTTTCCAGCACTTCTCCCGTATCAGGATCGATGCGCCTCAATTCACTCTCGTCACCTTCCCAAGTGCCGTGCCAAAGCTCGCCATCGACCCAGGTGACGCCGGTGACGAAACGGTTGGACTCGATCGTGCGCAGCGTCGCTCCGGTCTGGGGATCGATCTGATGGATCTTGCGCGCCCGGTACTGACCTACCCATAGCGATCCTTCGGCCCAGGCAAGCCCCGAGTCCGCGCCGCCACCGGGCGCCGGGATGGTGGCGAGGACACGGCCGGTGTTCGGGTCGATCTTCTGGATGCGATCCTCGGCGAGCTGGAACAGGTGCTCGCCATCGAAGGCCGTTCCGGCATGTGCCGCGACATCGATGGTACGCACCGTGCTCCCGCTGGCGGGGTCGATGGCGTTCAATTTGCCGCCCGACGCAAACCAGACGTGCTGGCCGTCAAACGACACACCATGGACGAAGTCGACACCCGGAAAGGGACCGTATTCACGAATGATGTCAGCGGCTGATTTGTTCATGCGTCCATCCTAGTCGCCCGGTAGCGGTGCGGGGAGTAACAAGATCGTCGTGAATCCCGGCACGGGCGGGGTCATCCAGCGACGCGCACGGCCCCGACCAAACGACTGCACCTTGCCAGCCACTGCCAGCGCATCGAGGATGCGCTGCACCGTACGCTGACTGATGCCCAGTGCAAGCGCCAGCGCCGAGCTCGACCACGACTCACCGTCGGCAAGAGACGCGAGCACCGCCGCATGCTGCTCTTCGACGAGCCAGGTCAGCACCACCACCTCGCGCGCGTGGCGTGGAGCGAGCGCATAGCCTCGCTGCGTGGCGCTGACATCGGCCTGCGCGTGCAGCAGCGTGCGCAGCCGGCCGATCTCAACGCGCAAGCGCGCACGGTGCGATTCATCGGGTCGCCTGGCCCTGAACGCCAGCGCGATGAGCGTGTCGCGCGGCACGTCGGCAGGCCACGCCTCGCCCAGCGCGCGCGCCAGCGCGAACAACACCGGGCGCCGCGCCAGCGAGACCACGGTGCCGGCGTCGCGCACAAGATAACGGCAGGCATCCACGACCAGCGCCTTCGACGCCCGCAACGCCTCTACCTCGTCGAGCAGGAGCTGGCGTTGCTCGCCGCCCGCCAGCAGGCGTGCCGCTGGCGTACTCAATAGCAGGGACGCGCTTTCGACTTCCGCCACGAGCGCGGGAATACCTGCATTGCGTGCCGCATGCGCAGCCTGGACCAGGGCGGCATGCGCGGTCTTCGTGTGCAGCCGCCGCATGGCGATCCCGGCGACAACCAATTCGTGGGCGGCTCTCAAGGCGGGCGGGAGCAAGCTCGGGTCGAACTCGGCGAGCGTGCGTTCGGCCTCGTCGAGACGCCCGATCAACAACAGGCGCCTGACGCCGAGATAGCGCGCATGCGCCGCGTTCACCCGATCGCCATGCGCTTCGAGCGTCGCCCGCGCCGCATCGAGCGCCTTGGCAGGCCAGCCGAGATCGCGCGAGACGAGTGCGATCTCGGCCTCGGCGACCACACATCGCGCGCGGGCCACGGCTTCCCTGGCACCGAAGGCGCGCGCTGCTCGTCGCACCAGCGCCTTGGCCCGCACGAAGTCGCCGAGCTGTGCCATCGCGATACCGCGCAGCGCAAGCGCAGCCGCATCGTCGCGCAAGGCGACCAGGTTCAGCGCGCCCAGCGGGTCACCCGCCGCGAGTGAACGCGCTGCCGCCGTGATCAGAGAGTCCATCGGAATCCCGCCACACTTGTCACTCCCACCCTCCGATACCCGCGCCTAATCTACCTCACGAGCACCCATCAGCACGTCGTAACGACGCGCTTGCGTGCGACCAGGCACACCTGACGGAGGACACGACGATGACCATGCACAAGACGGGAACACGTGAAGAATGGCTGGCGGCGCGACTCGACTTGCTCGAGGCGGAGAAAGCGCTGACGCGGCACAGCGACGAGCTGGCGCAGCGACGCCAGGAGCTGCCCTGGGTCCGGGTCGACAAGGCGTATCGCTTCGATACCGATAAAGGCATCGCCTCCCTGACCGACCTGTTCCAGGGACGCTCGCAGCTGCTCGTCTATCACTTCATGTTCGGACCGGACTACACCGCGGGATGCCCGTCCTGCTCGTCGATCGCGGACGGCTTCGACGGCTTCGCCGTGCACCTGGCGAACCACGACGTCACCCTGGCGGCCGTGTCGCGGGCATCGCTGGCCAAGCTCCAGGCCTACAAGCGCCGGATGGGTTGGACCTTCCCGTGGGCGTCCACGCGCGGTGGCGACTTCAACTTCGATTTCAACGTCGGCTTCACCGAGGAGCAACAGCAGAAGACCGGCATCGAATACAACTACCGTCGCGAAGCGGTGGCGCCGACTCAGGAGCCGCTCGCAGGGAAGACCGTACAAGAGTGGCAATTGCGCGGCGAGGAAGGACCCGTCGCCCAGATGGCGGCCATGACCGGCACCGACGTGGCCACCTATACGCGCGACCGGCCAGGCGTGAGCGCCTTCGTGCTCGACGATGGCGTCGTCTACCACACCTATTCCACCTATGCGCGCGGACTGGATGGCCTGTGGGGCATGTACCAGTGGCTTGACCGCGCACCGCTGGGGCGCAACGAGCAAGGTGTGTGGTGGCGCCGGCATGACGAATACGGCGAGCATCGAGCCGCGTCATGAACGCCGTCGACGTCAGCAGGGAACGACAAGCCTCGCGCGGCATCGCCTGCGCGCGAGCCTCCCAGCGCAATTTCATCGGCGGCTCAGCCCTGCTCTTTGCCGCCAGCGCCGTGCTGACCATCGGCCGCTGCCGATCCATGTCAGCGATGGGCGAGATGCCCATGCCTGGCGGCTGGAACCTGTCGATGACGTGGATGCGCATGCCTGGGCAGACCTGGCCAGGCGTCGCGGCGTCGTTCCTCGGCATGTGGATCATGATGATGGTGGCGATGATGCTGCCGTCCCTGGTGCCAGTGATTTGGTATTACCGCCAGGCGCTGGCCAGGCTGGGCCACGCGCGGTTGGGACGGCTAAGCGTCCTGCTGGGCACGGGATACTTTGTCGCATGGAGCGTGGTCGGCCTGGTCGCCTTTGCGCTGGGCGTCGCCTTGGCCGCCATCGCGATGCAGTGGCCAGTACTGGCGCGCGGCGCACCGATGGCGGCCAGCGTCGTGGTCCTGATCGCCGGCGCGCTGCAGTTCACGGCGTGGAAGGCGCATCACCTTGCTCACTGCCGGACGACGAAGGCATGCGGCGATTCGCTGGCGGCCGATGCGGCGACGGCCTGGCGGCATGGCCTGCATCTCGGCCTCCACTGCATCATCTGTTGTGCGGGCCTGACAGTGATCCTGCTGGTGGTCGGCGTGATGGACTGGCGTGCGATGGCGCTGGTGACGGCAATGATTACCGCCGAACGGCTGACACCCGACGGTAGGCGCGTGGCGCGAGTCATCGGAGCGGTTGTCGTCGCCGCCGGCCTGTTCCTGTTGACGCGCGCGGTCGGGCTCGCATGACGACTCGGCATGCGAGCCTGAGTGGTTCTGCGCAGCGTAGGCAACGGCCATGCCGGGCGTCACCCAAGGCGATATCTCGCTGGCTATCGTGCGCCTGCTGGAGACACGAGTCGTTCAAGATTGACGGGTAGCAACCGCTCGGACAGACTATCCATGCATTGATATCTGATGCTTCCGACTGCGCGCACGCTGGTCGTCGCGCGGCCCATGCCGAGGGGTGCTGCGACGGAGTCAATCCGCCACGCTCGGCTGGGATCTCTGACAAGGGCGCCCTCCACGACAGGAGGTTTCGCCATGTCCGCTTCCCCCATCCATCGACTCGCCATTGCCACGTCCGTGATCATTCCGGACATACATCCCGACGACGCTCATCTCGCGGCAACGCTCCAAAGCCTGGGCATCGAACCGACCGCCTGCGTCTGGAACGACCCCGAGGTGGACTGGTCGCCATTCGACGCGGTGCTGATCCGTACGACCTGGGACTACTTCAAGCACTACCCAGCCTTCAGGCGATGGCTGGATCAGCTGCCGGTGCCGACCATCAACAACAAGGCACTGCTGCGCTGGAACAGCGACAAGCGCTATCTGCTGGAACTGGCGACGCAGGGCGTCGAGATCATTCCCACCCAGATGGTGCCGGCCAGCCAGTTGCTGCCAACGCTGGCAGCCATGCCGGCGCGGCAAGTCGTGGTCAAGCCGACCGTCAGTGGCACGGCCCGCCACACCGCTCGCGGCAACAGCGATGACGCAATGGTCAGGCAGATTGTCGCCCAGCTCCCGGCGGAGTTCGATTACCTGGTGCAGCCGTTCGTGCCCGAGGTCGTAAGCGATGGGGAGTGGTCGCTGCTGTTCTTCGATGGCGAATTCAGCCACGCGGTGATCAAGCGGCCGGCCACGGGCGACTACCGCGTGCAGAGCGAATTCGGCGGCACCACGCAGGCGATCGAGCCCGATGCAGCGCTGGTCGCCAGCGCCAAGCGAGTCCTGGCAGCAGCGGCAGCGCTAGGCCATGCCGATGCCGCCTATGCACGCGTGGACGGCGTGATCGTGCAGGGCCGTTTCCTGCTGATGGAGCTGGAAATGATCGAACCTTGCCTACATTTCGAGGGTCGCCAGGAAGCGGCCGAGCGCTTTGCGCAAAACCTGCGCAAGCGCCTGGCGGCCTGACCTCGTCGCACGGCGCCGGCACTACCCGCCACCTCGGTGGCGGGGACGCTGCCCGTCGAAGCTGGTCTTTGCGCCCTTGCGGGCGCACCGATATCCTTCGACGGTGCGCGTTCGCCCAATACGTGCCACTCGCGCCAGCCCATTCGCGGGGCAATGCCCGCCGAGCCCGTTTCGATCCCGCTGACACGGATAGCGGCGCACGCTCACTCCAGGAGATTACCCGTCTTGTCGCATTATTCCGGCCCCCTGCTCACGCGCCCCATCGGCGAGACCCTGCTCGCTGCGCGCGACGCCAGCGCGGGCGTATGGACCGGCTCGCTGGACCTGGGCCGCTCACAAGGCAGCGCGGTCTTGCAGACGGATGCGTGGGAATGGAAAGGCCAGCGCTACACCTATCCGCACAAGCTGAAAGACCGCACGATTTATTACTGGGACGGCGACGAGTTTGCGCCGGTATCGCGATTTTCCGGCTCGCTTATCAAGCTGGTGCCCACCGAATGGGGCGCACCCACCTTCGAGATCGACGGCATCAAGATGCTGCCCACGTCGAAGGAATCGCCGTTCGAGGACGCGCGCCGCAAGGTGGCCTTGGTCGAGCCGCGCGGCAAGGTGCTGCTGGATACCTGTGGCGGCCTGGGCTACTTCGCGGCCTGCTGTCTGGAAGCCGGCGTGGCGAGTATCCAGTCGTTCGAGAAGAACCCTGACGTGTTGTGGCTGCGCACGCTCAACCCGTGGTCACCGGATCCGGACGAGCCTGCCCATGGTGGCCGCCTGCGGCTCGCCCACGCCGACGTATCGCAGGCGATCACGCAAGTAGCCAACGGCTCGGTGGACGCCCTGCTACACGATCCACCGCGCTTCGGCATTGCCGGCGAGCTCTACTCACAGGTGTTCTACGACCAGCTCGCGCGCGTGCTCCGCCGCGGCGGACGCCTGTTCCACTACACCGGCAGCCCCAACAAGCTCACCAGCGACCGCGATGTCCCGCGCGAAGTGGCGAAGCGCCTGGAGAAAGCGGGCTTCAAGGCGCAGCTGGCACTGGATGGGGTGCTGGCGCAACGGCGCTGAGGTCTGCGCTTTTGTGCGCTCCATCGCAAAATCGACCCGGCTTGCTCGAACCCGGCTTCCGGCGGGAAATCGCTGGCTGAACGGGTCCATTACTATTTACGAGCCAGGCGCGAGTTTGTGCTGTTGCGGGCTGCCAGTTGTGCCATCGTTGCCACATTCGCAGCACCCGACCGGACCTTGCCCTCGAGCTTGGCGCGTCGTCTTTGTAGGGTGGCAGTGTTTTTCTTGAGATGGCGGATGCGTTCATCCGCCTTGGTCACTTTGACTCTGGAGGATTGATGAAGCGCTTGTTTATCTACGTCGTGACGGCCGCCCTGCTTGCTGGCAGTGCAGCTACGTATGCGTCCCCGCAGGACGATGGTCGCTACCATGACCAACACCACGATGATGATCGCGATCATCACGACCGCGACGATCGCGACGATCATGGCCATGATCGCGACGATCACGGCCACGACCGCGACTACCGGGACGAGGGGCACCACGACAACGGTGAACACAAGGGTTGGGAAAAGCAGGCCTATCGACGTGGCGAGCGCATGCCCGATCGTTATTACTCGCACGAGTATTACGTCACCGATTACGAGCGTTATCACGTCCGCCGCCCCGATCCGGGCTATCGCTGGGTGCGTAGCGACGATGGCCAGCTCGTGCTGACGGCGATCGCCACCGGCCTCATTGTCGATATTGCCCTGACGCATTAATTCCAGCGCGTCCTGAAGCTGAGGCCGGATCATACGGCCGGGATCGCGGCTCTCGACAGACGAAGCCCGCCTCTCACCGAGGCGGGCTTTGTCGTTTGGACGACTGCTGTGACTCCATGGGAAGCGCGGCGCCTCCGTCGCCCAGCCTTCTTCATAAAACTTTACAAAGCCGAAAAACGCCATTTACCAGCGCGCAGCACATTGCATCCGGAGCATGTGCTTCGTCGACAGAAGATTCACCATGAACACTCTTATTCCGGAAAGTGCACGCCGTTCGAATGGCGCTGCCGCTAAATCGTGGGCACTCGCGTTGCTGGCAGCGGCCGCCCTCAGCCTGGGCATCAGCGCCCTTGGCCAGACATCGCCGGCAGGCACCACGCCACCCGACCACCCGCACGCCGGCATGGCGCCAGGCCACTCCGCCGAGGCCATGAGCCAGCACCTGTACAGCACGCTCAACGTCACGGATGCGCAAAAAGCCAAGCTCGACCCGCTGATGAAGCAGACCGCCACCGATTTCGGTGACTTCCACGCGCAACTGGGCGCCGGGCACGACGAAATCATGACCCTGCTCACCGCGAACACCGTCGATCGCTCGGCACTCGAGCGCATGCGCGCCGCCAAAATCCGCGAGATGGACGTGGTCTCCAAGCGGCTCGTCGACCACCTGGCCGATGTAGCCGAGGCCCTGACGCCGGCGCAGCGCAAGCAGGCGCGCGATGCCATGGCCCAGCATCACGCCGAGCATTGAGCCGGTGAGCGGCCTCGCGTTTGCGCCCGGGAGCTCCTACAGTGCCAGGCCATATGGCTGAGCACTTGCTGCTGGTGGAAGACGACGCCCGTCTGGCGGAGATGCTCCAGGACTACCTGGGCCAGGCGGGCTTTCGCGTGACGGCAGCGGCCTCGGGCGCCGATGCGTTGCAGCGCCTGGCCACGGCACACTATCAGGCCATGGTGCTGGACCTGATGCTGCCCGACATGGACGGGCTCGATGTGTGTCGCCGCGTGCGCAGCCGCTCCGACCTGCCCGTGCTGATGCTGACCGCACGCGGCGAACCGATGGATCGCATCGTGGGTCTGGAGCTAGGGGCCGACGACTACCTGCCCAAGCCGTTCGAGCCCAGGGAACTGCTGGCCCGGCTCCGCTCGATCATGCGGCGGCGCGGCGGCGCGGCGCCGGAGCAGCTGCTGCGCTTCGGGCGCCTGGAAATCGATCGCGATGCGCGTGCCCTCTATGTCGACGGTGAGCTGCGCAGCCTCACCTCGTATCAGTTCGCCCTGCTGGTGGCGCTGGCCACGCACAGTGGGCGCGTGCTGTCGCGCGACAGCTTGATGGACCTGCTGAAGGGCGAGCACATCGAAGCGTTCGACCGTTCCATCGACGTGCATATCTCGCGTATTCGCGCGCTGATCGAGGATGACCCCAAGCGGCCTCGACGCATCATCACCGTGCGCGGCGCGGGTTATGTCTTTGCCCGGGCGCAGGACTGACGGCGTGCGCCTGTATATCCGCTTCTATCTCGCCCTGCTCGGCAGCCTGGTGGCCTTCGCACTGATTGCGGGCGCGGCATGGCACCTCAGTATCGCCGCAGGCATGCGCATGCCTGCGGGCCATTCTATGCTCGCCGTCATGCTGGTCTTCCTCATGCTCGCGCTCGCGATAGGCGCTGGCGCCTTTCCCATCGTGCGGCGCCTTTCGCGCCGGCTGGAACGACTGCAGCAGGGGGTCGAAGCGCTCGGAGCAGGTGATTTATCGGTCCGCGTGGCGGTGGAAGGCGAGGACGAGGTGGCCAGGCTCGCACTCAGCTTCAATCAGGCCAGCGAACGCATCGAGAAACTGGTCAGCGCACACAAGACCCTGCTCGCCAACGCGTCGCACGAACTGCGCACGCCACTGGCGCGTATCCGCATGGCCGCCGAACTGATGAAGGGCACCATCGACCCTCAGCGGCGCGCCGGACTGGATCAGGACATCGACGAACTGGATGCGCTGATCGACGAGATCCTGCTCGCCAGTCGACTCGATGCGATTTCGGATGGGCAGGTGAGCGAAGAGATCGACGTGCTGGCCCTGGCCGCAGAAGAAGCAGCCCGCTTCGACGACGTCGTGCTTTCCGGCGACCCGGTGGGCGTGCGCGGCGATCCGCGCCTGTTACGCCGGCTGATCCGCAACCTGCTGGAGAACGCGCAGCGACACGGCAAGCCGCCGATCGAGCTGCGGGTGTCCGAAGCCCAGCGCCTGGCGACCATCGAAGTGCGCGACGCCGGCGAACTACTTGAAGGCGGCGACGTCGATCGCTTGTTCGAGCCGTTCTATCGCCGCCCGGGAACCACCTATGGCGTAGGCGCCGGTTTGGGCTTGTCCCTGGTTCGCCAGATTGCGGAGCACCATGGCGGCACGGCGCGTTGCGTTTCGACCCGTGAGGCCGGCAATTGCTTTGTGGTGGCCTTGCCGCTGTCGCGCCCGGCGGCTTGAGGGCGAATCGGGGCGAATTGCTCTCTACCTCCCCTCACCGTCATCCCAGCGAAAGCTGGGATCCAGCGACTTGGACTTGGTGACCGTGGAGCGGAGCCTTAAAGGCACTGGATCCCCGCCTTCGCGGGGATGACGGGTAGGAGTGGACATGGCAAGTACCTGCCGGTCGCGGAGGCTTTGAGCCGGATCCCAGTGAGGCGCCATCCATGGATGGCGCCTCACGGCCATCACATATTGCGACGGTACTCACCACCCACGTCGTACAGCGCGTGGCTGATCTGGCCGAGCGAGTTGTACTTCACCGCTTCCATCAGCTGCTCGAACACGTTCTTCCGGTCGCGTGCGGTGTTCTGCAGGATCTTCAGGCTGTCCGGCGCCATGCCGTTGCGGGCCTTGCCGAAGGCCAGCACGTTGTCGATCTGCTGGCCTTTCTCGCCTTCGGTCGAACGGATCAGTTCGATCTCGGTGGCGATCTCGCCGCCGTGGTCCTTGGGCAGGAAGGTGTTCACGCCGATCAGCGGCAGGCTGCCGTCGTGCTTCTTGTGCTCATAGAACATCGACTCTTCCTGGATCTTGCCGCGCTGGTACATGGTGTCCATCGCGCCAAGCACGCCACCGCGCTCGCTGATCGCGTCGAACTCCTTGTACACGGCTTCCTCGACGATGTCGGTGAGCGCATCAACGATGTAGCTGCCCTGCCAGGGATTCTCGTTGAAGTTGAGGCCCAGTTCCTTGTTGATGATCATCTGGATCGCCACGGCGCGGCGCACGCTTTCCTCGGTCGGCGTGGTGATGGCTTCGTCGTACGCATTCGTGTGCAGGCTGTTGCAGTTGTCGAACAGCGCGTACAAGGCCTGCAAGGTGGTACGGATGTCGTTGAACTGGATCTCCTGCGCGTGCAACGAACGGCCGGAAGTCTGGATGTGGTACTTCATCATCTGGCTGCGTGCGCTGGCGCCGTAGCGCTCACGCATGGCGCGCGCCCAGATGCGGCGGGCCACGCGGCCAATCACGGTGTATTCCGGGTCCATGCCGTTGGAGAAGAAGAACGACAGGTTCGGCGCGAAGTCGTCGATGTTCATCCCGCGCGCGAGGTAGTACTCGACGATGGTGAAGCCGTTGCTCAAGGTAAAGGCGAGCTGGCTGATCGGGTTCGCGCCGGCTTCGGCGATGTGATAGCCAGAGATGGAGACCGAGTAGAAATTGCGTACCTTGTGGTCGACGAAGTACTGCTGGATGTCGCCCATCATGCGCAGTGCGAATTCCGTCGAGAAGATGCAGGTGTTCTGCGCCTGGTCTTCCTTCAGGATGTCCGCCTGCACGGTGCCGCGCACGCTCTGCAGGGTCTCCTGCTTGATGCGCGCATAGGTCTCGGCATCCACCAGCTGGTTGCCGGTGACGCCAAGCAGGCCGAGGCCGAGGCCGTCATTGCCCTTGGGCAGCTCGCCGGAATACGCCGGACGCTGGCCGTGAGGGTACAGCTCGGTGATGTGCTTCTCGGCCGCAGCCCAACGGGTGGGATCGGCCTTGAGGTATTTCTCCACGTTCTGGTCGATCGCGGTGTTCATGAACATCGCCAGGATGATCGGCGCCGGACCGTTGATGGTCATCGACACCGAACTGGTTGGCGCGCTGAGATCGAAGCCGGAGTACAGCTTCTTCATATCGTCGAGCGAGGCGATGTTGACGCCGGAGTTGCCGATCTTGCCGTAGATGTCCGGACGCGGTGCCGGGTCTTCGCCATACAGCGTGACCGAGTCGAACGCGGTGGACAGGCGCGTGGCCGCACCGCCCTGGCTCAGGTAATGGAAGCGGCGATTGGTGCGCTCGGGCGTGCCCTCGCCTGCGAACATGCGGGTGGGATCTTCGCCGGTACGCCGGTACGGATACACGCCACCGGTGTACGGGTAGTGGCCGGGCAGGTTCTCGCGCATCAGGAAGCGCAACAGGTCGCCCCAGTCCTTGGTCCTGGGCGGCGATACCTTCGGCACCTTCTGGTAGCTGAGCGATACGCGGTAATTCTCCACCCGGATCACCTTGTCGCGCACCTTGTACTCGTTGACCTCGTCGGTCACCGACTTGTAGCGCGCGGGCCACTCGTGCAGCAGGTGGATGGCTTCGTGGCTGAGTTCCTTCAGCGCCTCGTTATAGCGTTGGCGCAAGGTCAGCAGGGTGCGGTCGGCGCCCTCCTCGTGCAGCACGGCGGACTCGTAGCGAGCCAGGGCGCGTGGCAGCTTGTCGTCGCCCAGATCCTTCAGCGACTCGTAGTAATGCTGCGCCTTGCTGGCGAACTCGGCTTCGTGCTCGATTTCCTTGTTGATGCCACGGCCCTGCTCGGCGATCTCGGCGAGATAGCGCACGCGGCTGCCGGGAATCAGCACGGTGGCGCGCGGCTCCTTCAAGGTGGTGTCGAGCTTCGGCGTCCACTTCTCGGCCGGCAGGCTGAGCTTCTCGCGCAGCAGGCGGCACAGGTTGGAGAACATCCAGGTGACGCCCGGATCGTTGAACTGGCTGGCGATGGTCGGGAAGACCGGCACCTGCTCGTCGGTGAGCTTGAACGCAGTGCGGTTGCGCTTCCACTGCTTGCGCACGTCGCGCAAGGCGTCTTCAGCGCCGCGCTTGTCGAACTTGTTGAGCACCACCAGCTCGGCGAAGTCGAGCATGTCGATCTTCTCGAGCTGGCTGGCCGCGCCGTAGTCGCTGGTCATCACATAGGTGGGGAAATCCACCAGGTCGACGATTTCCGAATCGCTCTGGCCGATGCCCGCGGTTTCCACGATGATCAGGTCGTACGGCTGCGCCTTGAGGAAATCGATGCAGTCGTGCAGCACCGCGCTGGTGGCGGCATGCTGGCGGCGCGTGGCCATGGAGCGCATGTAGACGCGATGGCTGCGCAGCGAATTCATGCGAATGCGATCGCCCAGCAAGGCGCCGCCGCTGCGGCGACGCGTGGGGTCCACTGCGAGCACGGCGATGCGCATATGCGGGAACGCGTGCAGGAAGCGCAGCAGCAGTTCGTCCACCACCGACGACTTGCCCGCGCCACCGGTACCGGTCACGCCGAGCACCGGCGTCTGCTTGCCGGCCATCTTCCACTGCTTGCGCAGGTGCTCCAGCTCCGCTTCCGGCAACTCACTTTCCTCGATCGCGGAGAGCATGTGGCCGATGGAAATCTCGTCGTCGATGTCGACCAGCGGCACCACCGTGGTGGCCTGCTCCAGCTTGGCACGCTGGGTCGCCGCCGCACGCGTGCGCTGCATGACGTCTTCGATCATCTCGGTGAGACCGAGCTTCATGCCGTCGTTCGGGTGGTAGATGCGCTCCACGCCATAGGCCTGCAGCTCGCGGATCTCCTCCGGCGTAATGGTGCCGCCACCGCCGCCAAACACGCGGATATGCGCGGCGCCGTGCTCCTTCAGCATGTCGACCATGTACTTGAAGTACTCGACATGGCCGCCCTGGTAGGACGACAGCGCGATGGCGTCGGCGTCTTCCTGCAGTGCGGCGCGCACCACGTCTTCCACCGAGCGGTTATGCCCGAGATGGATCACCTCGGCGCCTTGCGACTGGATGATGCGACGCATGATGTTGATGGCCGCGTCGTGGCCGTCGAACAGGCTGGCTGCCGTGACGAAGCGCAGTGGGCGGGTCTCCGCCTGGGCGGCGCTGACGGGAACGTGCTGGGCGGGGGAACTCATGGGGACTCCGGGACTGCAGTGCGACGTATCCGCCGATTTTAGTAGATGGTTACGTTCGGAACATGTTGCGGCGCGGGGTGTTGCCCCCTTCTTTCCGCGGAGACCCTGATTTTCAACGGTTTTGAGCTGCGTTGCAGCGCGCAAAGGGGGGGGCCATCCGCGAGGGTATCGATGTCGAGGGTGTCTGGACTTTCCCACCGTCATCCCCGCGAAAGCGGGGATCCAGTGCCTTTGCCGTCAATCGAATCTAAAAGCTTAAAGACGCTGGATCCCCGCTTTCGCGGGGATGACGGCGAGGTGAGGGGGTGACGGCGAGGTGAGCGGATGACGGTGAGGTGGCGGGGTGACGGTGAGGCGACGGGATGACGATCGCTCGGCGACGCAAGAGCGGGCGTCGAGCCAAACGGCTCAGCTATCACCAAACGGCAAATTCGGCGACGACACCACGCGCTCACCCACCACTTCGCCACGCAAGAACGCCAGCGAGGCCTCGATCACTTCCGGCGCGTCAAGCACGTCGCGGTGGCCCAGCCCCTGCGTGGTGAGCAGGCGCGCGCCGCGCCAGTAGCGTGCGTAGCGCTCGCCTTCGGCCCAGGGCACGTCGTGGTCATCCATGTCGTGCACGATCAAGGCCGGCTGGCCCAGCGCAGGCAAATGACGATGCACCTGCAGGTCATGGATGTTGACGCCGGACATCATCTCCAGGCGATCGTGCAGGCGCCCATTGAGATGCCCGCCGAGATGAACAAAGCGGGTGAAGCGGCGCGTGGCATCCACCGGATCCGCCGCGGGCGCGATCAGGATGAGCTTCTGCGCATGCCATGCCTCGCCTTGCGCCAGCGTGGCCGCGGTGCCACCCAGCGAATGGGCGATGGTCAGCGCGGCGTCGCCAAAGTGCTTGCCGACCTCGCGCACGGTGTCGATGAAATCCGGTAGCGAGCAATAGCGCCCGCTGCTCTTGCCATGGCCTGGCTGGTCGAACGCCACCACGGCATAACCCAGTGCCCGCAACGACTTCACCCACGGCAAATAGCGCAAGCCGAAACTGGACCACCCGTGCACCAGCAAGGCATACGGCTGGCGCCTGGGATCGCCCCAGACATAGGTGGCAATGCGCTGGCCGACGATATCCAGCTCAACATAAGCCATGTCCGCATCGGGCTGCGCATGCTGTGCGCGCGTCCGACTGCTGCTGAACGGCGTGACGAAAAGCTGCGCCGCGCGCTTCACCGCACGCGCAGGTGCGAGCCGGCTGCCAAGGGCGAAGCCGGCGCGCACGGCCTTGAGCTTGAGCGCGTCGGCGCCGTGATGACGTTTGGCGGCGGTAGTGGTACGAGTCATGGCGCGGCCCTCCGGTCAGGGGCAGGACGGTAACTGACAAGCAAACGCTCGAAGCCAGCCTGCGTGTGCTGTCGGGCTTGTTCAAATCCGAACAGGCCCGCGTCGTGATGCAGGCCCAGGATGAGTGCGTAGATTTCGAAGGCGAGTTGGGCCGGGTCGGTGTCCTCGCTCAACTCGCCATTCTCCTTGGCATGGTTGATCGCGCGGCACATTTCCTGGCGCCAGCCGGATTGCTGGCGAGTGACGGCGTCGTGCAGCGGACCTTCGCGACCGTCGTATTCGCTGACCGCCGTGAGCAGGACACAACCACTCGCGTACTCGCACGACCAATCGATCCAGTGGGACACGATCGCGCGCAAGCGTGGCAGGCCTCGCGGCAACTTCAGCGCGGGCCACTTCACCCGCTGCAGGAAGCGCAACTGCCCTGCTTCCAGCACGGCCAGCTGCAAATCTTCGCGTGAGCCGAAATGGGCGAACACGCCGCTCTTGGACATGCCCACGCCTTGGGCCAACGAGCCGATGGACAGGCCTTCCAGCCCCTCTCGACGGGCCAGCTCATAGGCATGCTCAAGAATCAGTTCGCGGGTGGCGGCACGCTTGGTGGTCGGGATAGCGCTCATAGCGCGAATAAATAGCACGACCGTTCGTTCTTTTTCAAGCGAAGTTTCATGAACAGCCGCCGACATTCAGCCTGCGCGAACCTGAACAAGGCAGCTAAATCCGGTCAACACGGAGTGAATGCGCTCGTTTTCCGCCCTAAAGCCGCGCGGTGCGGCGACCACAAGGAGACCGTCCATGCTGCGCACTACCCGCCAACTCGCCCTGCTCGCTGCCCTGGGTATCGCCAGCGCGGCTGCGGCCTACGCTCCGACGGCAGCGGCGGGTGTCGCCGTGGACATCGGGATCAACGTGGCTCCCCCGGCGCCGCAATACGAAGTGATTCCGCCGCCGCGCGCGGGCTTTGTCTGGGCTCCCGGCTATTGGCGCTGGGAAGGTCAGCGTCATGTGTGGATCGGCGGCAACTGGATGCCGGTCCGCCCGGGCTACGTCTATCACCAGGCCCGCTGGGAACGTCATCACGACGGCTGGCATCTGCACCAGGGTTACTGGGGACGCTGAGCAAGCAATAAGTTGCGAATCAGGAGGCCGTGCAGCCGCTCTCTCGCTGCCCACCGCGTGGTCGCCAACCACATCAACGAGATAGCCGTGCCAGTCGCGCACTGGCACGGGGAGGCCGGAGGAAAAGAAACGCAAGTCCTTGCCGGCTAAGAAAATAGCGCGTGAGAAATAGTTGGTTTGAGAAAGGTAAGCCTAAGCTAGTGACGTCATTGTTCCACCACAACACTCACTTTTCCTTCACATAAGGCCTCTCAACTATGTCGATTCGTCTAGTCGCCCTCACGGCGTTGACCCTGCTGGCCAGTGGCTGTGTCGTCGAGCAGCCCGCCCGTCCGCGCCCGGTCGTGGTGGAACGCGAGCCGGTGGTGCAGCGCGAGTACGTCGAGGTGATCGCCCCGCAGCCGCCACCGGTGGAAGTGGTCGAAGCCGAGCCGGCGCCGCGTCATGGTTACGTCTGGGCCCGCGGCTATTGGCACTGGGATGGCCATCAGTACATTGCCCATCGCGGCCATTGGGAAGCCGAGCGCCCGGGTTACCACTACGTGCATCCGCACTATGAGCGTCGCAACGACGGCTGGCACCTCAACGTCGGCGTATGGGTCGCCGGCTGATCATCCGGCTGGTCGTGGCGACCTAAGACCAGCGGTTGCCGCGCAACGGGGCCATACGCAAGCGCTTTGATGCGCCGCGGCACCAGCCCTGCCACGCCCCGTACTACAATTGGGATCTAACCTCATCGCCTCAGCTCTGCTGGGGCGATTGAGTTTCAGGCGTTTTCTGCCTTGGCGGGTCCGTGCTGCATCGTTCCCGCCGCCATTCCAGCGTGCCATCCCCGGGCACTCAACTTGGAGTCACCGTTCCAATGATTTTCGAAACCATCGCCAACACGGGTCACGAAGAAGTCGTCTTCTGCCATAACAAGGACGCCGGCCTGAAGGCCATCATTGCGATCCACAACACGGTGCTGGGCCCGGCGCTCGGCGGCCTGCGCATGTGGCCGTACAAGAGCGAGCAGGACGCGGTGAACGACGTGCTGCGCCTGTCGCGCGGCATGACTTACAAGAACGCCGTGGCCGGCCTGAACCTGGGCGGTGGCAAGGCCGTGATCATCGGCGACCCGAGCAAGGACAAGTCCGAGGCGCTGTTCCGCGCGTTCGGCCGCTTCGTCAACTCGCTCAACGGCCGCTACATCACCGCCGAAGACGTCGGCATCGACGTCAACGACATGGAATACGTGTTCCGTGAAACCGAATACGTGACCGGCGTGCACCAGGTGCATGGCGGTTCGGGCGACCCGTCGCCGTTCACCGCGTTCGGCACGCTGCAGGGCCTGATGGCCGCGCTGCAGGTCAAGCACGGCAACGAAGACGTGGGCAAGTACAGCTACGCCGTGCAGGGCTGCGGCCACGTCGGCAGCGAGTTCATCAAGCTGCTGCGCGAACAGGGCGCCAAGGTGTTCGTCACTGACATCAACAAGGATGCGGTGCAGCGCTGCGTCGACGAGCTGGGCTGCGAAGCCGTGGGCCTGGACGAGATCTACGACGTCGACGCCGACGTGTACTCGCCGTGCGCCCTGGGCGGCACGCTCAATGAGCAGACCATCGACCGCATCAAGGCCAAGATCATCTGCGGCGCGGCCAACAACCAGCTGGCCACCGACGCCATCGGTGACGAACTGCAGCGTCGCGGCGTGCTGTACGCGCCGGACTATGCGGTCAACGCCGGCGGCGTGATGAACGTGTCGCTGGAAATCGACGGCTACAACCGCGAGCGTGCGATGCGCATGATGCGCACGATCTACTACAACCTGGGCCGCATCTTCGAGATCTCCAAGAGCGAAGGCGTGCCGACCTACAAGGCCGCCGATCGCCTGGCAGAAGAGCGCATCACGGCCATCGGCAAGATCAAGCTGCCGAACATGGGCGACCATGGTCCGCGTTTCGCCGGTCGCATGCGCGGCCAGTAAGCAGCGCTAGCGCTACCCGAAAACGCCGGCCCCGTGGCCGGCGTTTTCATTTGGCCAGCGGCGGCTGTGGTCTGCGTCGTATGCTGGCGCCCATGCCTGCTGCCACCCTCGCCCATCGCTGGCGCCGCCTGCGCGGTTCCGATCGCTTTGCCGAATGCCTGCGCGTCCTGTTCGCGCTGGGCGGTGCGGTGGGCTGGTGTTTTGCCACCAGCCGTCTCGACGCGGTGAGCCCGGCCCTGCTCGGCGTGATTGCCTGCGCCCTGGCCGAGACCGAGGACCATTGGCGCAACCGCCTGACTACCCTGCTGGTGACCCTGGCTTGCTTCGCCTTGTCGTCGTTCGCGGTGCAGTGGCTGTTCCCCTACCCCGTGCTGTTCGCGCTAGGCCTGCCGCTGGCCACCTTCGTGCTGGTGATGCTGGGCGCCATCAGCGAGCGCTACGCCACCGTGGCAGGCGCCACCTTGCTGCTGGCGGTGTACACGATGATCGGGGCCGACCAGGCCGGCGTCGCCATGCACCCATGGCACCAGCCACTGATCCTGCTGCTGGGCGCGGCCTGGTACGGCTTGCTCTCGCTAGGGTGGAGCGTGCTGGCGCCGCAACAGGCCGTGCGGCACTCGCTGGCGCGCTTGTTCGACGCCCTGGCCGATTTCCTCACCGGCAAGGCGGCCCTGTTCACGCCCGTCCATGGGGTGGATCGCGAAGCCTTGCAGCTTGCGCTGGCGATGAAGAACGAACGCGTGGTGGAAGCGCTCAATGACACGCGACTGGTCCTGATCGACCGCATGGGCGCGCGGCGTCCGCGCGGCGCCACCGCCGAACGCCTGCGCCTGTACTTCATGGCGCAGGACATCCATGAGCGCATCAGCTCCGCTCATTACCCGTATGACGCCCTGGCCGAAGCGCTGTTCCACAGCGATGTGCTGTTTCGCTGCGAGCACCTGCTGCAGCTGGAAGCGCGCAACTGCAGCCAGCACGCGGAAGCGTTGCGCTTGCGCACGCAGGCGCCCGTGGCGACCGACACCCGCGCCTCGGCACGGGATCTGCAAAGCGCCGTCGTGGCGCTGCGCGCGCAAGTCGATCCGCCCGCCGAGCACTTGCTGCGCTCGCTCGATGCGCTGGTGCGCAACCTGCTGGCGATCCAGGCGCAACTGCAAGGCGAAACACCGGTCGAGCTGCCCGCGGCCGGGGCCGACAGCGCCTTGCAGAATCCCAGCCCGCAAACCCCCGGCGAAGCCTGGACGCGCATCCGCCTGCAGTTGACCAGGCAATCGTTCCGCTTTCGCCATGCGCTACGACTCGCTGTCGCGCTGCTGGTGGGCTATGCGGTGCTGCATGCCGTGCATCCACGGCACGGCTACTGGATCCTGCTGACCACCTTGCTGGTGTGCCAGCCCAGTTATGGCGCGACGCGCATCCGGCTGGTGCAGCGCGTGTCAGGCACCCTCATCGGACTCGTGCTCGGTTGGGCCACGCTGCGCCTGCTGCCCTTCGGGCCCTGGCAGATGCCACTGATCGTGGCGTCGGGCGTGATGTTCTTTGCCGCCCGCTTGCGCCGCTACACCACCGCCACCGCAGCGATCACGCTGTTCGTGGTGCTCTGCTTCAACCAGGTGGGTAACGGTTACGAAGTGATGTGGCCGCGCCTGCTCGACACCTTGATCGGCGCCGCCATTGCCGCGCTGGCGATGCACTTCATCCTGCCGGACTGGCAGGGCCGCCGGTTCGACGACGTGCTGGCCGACACGGTGCGTAGCGACGCGCGCTATCTCGCCCAGATCATGGCCCAATACGCCAGCGGTCGCCGCGACGACCTGGACTATCGCGTGGCCCGTCGTGAGGCACACAACGCCAACGCCACGCTCAGCAATGCGCTGGCCAAGATGCTGCGCGAGCCAGGAAGGCACCGTGGCGGCAGCGAGACGCTGCTGCGCTTCCTGGCCACCTCCCACGTCTTGCTGGGCCAACTCTCGGCGCTGGGCGCGAACCGCCAGGCGATGCTGGAGGGGCCCGCGCGCGAGACTGTTATCCAGGTGGGCGGGATCACCGTGAAAGCGCTGGAGCAGCTGGCGCAATCCCTCGCCAACCGCAGCGCCATGACCAGGGACGAGCATGAACAGGTCTCGACCGACGTCCCTTGTCTCGAGGGCGCCGATGACGAAACGGCCAGACTGGTGATTGGACAGCTCACCCATGTGCTCTCCCAGCGCGACCGCCTCGCCGCCTTATCGAGAGACCTTGCGACCGAATAGGCGACTGGAGCCGGCCCCGGCCATCCGCTGGTCGCAAGAGCTCGGCTAGAATCGTGCAGCAAACGTTGAAATTTACGGCCCTGCCTACGCTCGCAAATCACATCAACGGGGGACCGGTTACGCAGGTGTCCATTTAGCAGGCTTTCCATCACAACAGCGCCCCAGGGACACTCATGTGCGCATTGCCCAATAGCGCGCCTGGCTGGCCTGGGCCCAAGAACCATGAATTTCGTTGGATCAATGCGAACCGTCCGACTGCGCGTATCTGCCGGCCATCCGACGCCGGCGCTTGAGCCCGATGGCGCGCATGCCGCTGCAGGTCGTAAGGCCGCATTGCGCTGCGCGGTGCGTGGGTGATCACACCGGTATTGATCACGGTGCAGCCGACCACGTTGACCAAGGCCGAGCCCTGCTACGGCATTCCCGACCGTCGCTTCCTTGTGCGCCTGCGCGTGGGCGCGGACTTAAGATCCAGCCAGGTTCAGTGCCCATGCGCCGCTGCCGATAGCCTCCCGCCGACGCAACGACCACCTACACGACCTTTATTTCAAGGAGCCAGCCTCGCCATGAATGCCTTGCAACAGGACATTGCGCAGCTGATCATCGACAGCTTCTACATCGAGCACCTGCAAGCAACGAGCATCTCGCCGGAACAGCCGATGTTCGGCCTAGGCATGGACTCGGTGGATGCGCTGGAGCTGGCATTGGCGCTGCAAAATCGCTACAACCTCCAGATCGCCTCCGATTCCCGCGATGCACGCCAGCACTTCGCCACGGTGGCGAGCCTGGCCACCTTCACTGAGGCGCAACAGGCCGCATGCGCAAGCTGACTACCCTCCTGTTGCCGGTTATCGCGCTGCTGTACCCGTTCCTGGTCTATTTCGGCATGGAGCATGTGTCGACGCCGCTCTTTGCGCTCGTGCTGGGCGCTATCTGGCTGATCCGTGCGCCGAGCCTGCTGAAACAGCCAGGTGGCCGCTGGATGATTGCTGCTGCGCTGGCCTATTGCGCGCTGCTCGCCATCAGCGGTGATACAGCCATGCTGCGTTGGTACCCCACCTTGATCAGCGCCTTGCTGCTATTCGTCTTCGGCATCAGCCTGAAATACGGCCCGCCGATGGTGGAGCGCATTGCGCGCGTGGGCGAGCCCGAGCTTCCGCCGGAAGCGATTCCGTACACCCGCAAGGTCACCTGGGTGTGGGTCGGCTTTTTCATGTTCAATGGCCTGGTATCTGCCGTACTCACGCTCTGGGCGCCTCTGGGTTGGTGGACGCTCTACAACGGCCTGATCGCCTACTTCATCATGGGCACGCTGTTTGGCGGCGAGTGGGTGCTGCGGCGACGCCTGCGAGCCACGCCATGAACATGGCGCAAGGCACCGCGACCGTGTTGGCCCCGCATCCCTGGGTGGTGGCGCGGGTCGCCATCGGACGTAGCGCTGTAGTGCTGTCGCTGAATGCCGACGGCGTGGCCTCGCTACGTCGACAGGGGCGACTGGCCTGCATTGACGCCCCGCAACGACGACTCGCAGAACGAGCCATCGAAGCACCGTCATCCTGGCGTCTGTGCGACGACTGGCCCGATGCGCAGAATCCGGTGGGCGCGCAACAAGCCATGCGCGACGCCCTGCGGGACGCCGGCCCGCATGCAAGCCAGATCGACGACTTCAACCTGCATGGCACGGCGACCGAGCATAACGAAGGCATGATCCTTCTTGATCACGTCGGGGCAGTCGAAGCCGAGCGGATTGTCTGCACCCGCCGCGTCCGTGCCGGCGAATCTTTCGTCGCCGACGACGGCAGCCTGCCCGCCTGGGCGGGGCTCGAGCTGATGGCCCAGGCCATCGCCGCCTGGGCCGGCTGTCATGCATTGACCGCCAGCGAACCCATCCGCCTCGGTTTCCTGCTCGGCACACGGCACTACCATGCGACAACCGACGCGTTTCCCGCCGGCAGCGAGCTGCGCGTCGAAGCCGTGCGTCACTTTCATGATGAAGCCGGCACGGGCGTATTCGCTTGCCGTATCGATGCGCCGGGCATGAGCGCCAAGGCGCGGCCCACCGTTTTCAGTCCACCGGATGCAGAGGAACTCCACCATGTCTGAGACCATCCTGGTCACTGGCTCCAGCCGCGGCATCGGCCGCGCCATTGCCTTGCGCATGGCTGCGGCTGGCTACGATCTGGTGCTGCATTGCCGCTCTCGCCGCGACGAGGCGGAAGCCGTGCAGGACAGCATCCAGGCGCTGGGTCGACAGGCGCGCGTGCTGCAGTTCGACATCGCCGACCGCGCCGCTTGCGCTGCCGCGCTGGAACTGGATGTCGCCGAGCATGGCGCCTACTACGGCGTGGTCTGCAATGCCGGCCTCACGCGTGACGGCGCGTTTCCCGCCTTGAGCGGTGATGATTGGGACCAGGTGCTGCGCACCAATCTGGACGGTTTCTACAACGTGCTGCATCCCCTGATCATGCCAATGATCCGGCGTCGCGCAGCGGGCCGCATCGTCTGCATCACCTCGGTATCCGGCCTGATCGGCAACCGTGGCCAGGTGAACTACAGCGCATCCAAGGCTGGCGTGATCGGTGCGGCCAAGGCACTAGCGATCGAGCTGGCCAAGCGCAGGATCACCGTAAATTGCGTCGCGCCCGGCCTGATCGACACCGACATGCTCGACGCGGAGCTACCACTGGATGAAATCCTTGCGATGATCCCGATGCAGCGCGTGGGCACGCCCGACGACATCGCTGCCGCCGTGCAGTTCCTGCTGAGCGCGGAAGCCGGCTACATCACGCGCCAGGTGCTGGCGGTGAACGGCGGGCTGTGCTGAAGCTGCTGCACGGTATGGATCGCATGCGAGTCATGACCATCGCCCGCTGCTCTTCACGATCTACTCGCTGGCCCACGCCAACCAGGAGATCCACCGCATGAAAGCAAAACACCTGGGCATGTGCGCCCTGTTGCTGATGGCCATGCCCGTCGCGGGCATGGCGGCCGACCCCGTGGTGCACCTGCCGTTCGAGCAGGCGCTCGCCGCAGGACTGAAGAGAAGCAAGCTCGCCAACGTGGAATAAGGGTACAGCGGCCGATGGGAACGCAGCCTGCTATCGCCCGTGGGTGTTTTCGTCCGCGCCGGGGAAGTAGCCCGCAGCCTCGTTCCCGAAGGGTTCGTGCCGCCACCGGCAAGTCCGCGTCGATCGCGCCACGCCAACCCGTGATGCGCTGCGCCAAAGCTCCAAGCGCTTACTGCGCTACCATTTCGTTCCCACCCCACCTCCAGGCCGGAGTTTGCGATGCGCCCGTTTCCGCTCGGTGAAGATATCGATCTGCTACGCGAAAGCGTGCATGCCTTCGCGGAGAAGGAGATTGCCCCGCGTGCCGATCACATCGACCGCGAGAACCTGTTTCCGGCCGACCTGTGGCGCAAGTTCGGTGAGATGGGCCTGCTTGGCGTCACCATTCCCGAAGCGTACGGCGGCTCCGACATGGGCTTCCTGGCGCACCTGGTGGCGATGGAGGAAATCTCGCGTGCGTCCGGTTCGGTAGGTCTTTCCTACGGCGCGCACTCCAATCTGTGCGTGCAGAACATCTTCCACAACGGCAACGAAGCGCAGCGTCGCAAGTACATCCCCAAGCTGTGTTCGGGCGAGTACGTGGGTGCGCTGGCGATGAGCGAACCCGGTGCCGGTTCCGACGTGGTCGGCTCGATGAGCTGCAAGGCCGAGAAGAAAGGCGATGTCTGGGTCGCCAACGGTTCCAAGATGTGGATCACCAACGGTCCCGACGCCGACGTGCTGCTGGTGTACATGCGCACCGCACCGCGCCCGGCCGGCAGCCGCTGCATGACGGCCTTCATCATCGAAAAAGGCATGAAGGGCTTCAGCACCGCGCAGAAGCTGGACAAGCTGGGCATGCGCGGCTCGAACACCTGCGAGCTGGTGTTCGAAGACTGCGAGATTCCGGCCGAAAACATCGTCGGTGAAGTCAACGAAGGCGTGCGCGTGCTGATGAGCGGCCTGGATACCGAGCGCCTGGTGCTCTCGGGTGGACCGATCGGCCTGATGCAGGCGGCGATGGACATCACCCTACCCTACGTGCGCGAGCGCAAGCAGTTCAATGCGCCGATCGGTACGTTTGGCCTGATGCAGGGCAAGGTGGCGGACATGTACACCGCGCTGCAGTCGTCGCGTGGCTTTGCCTACATGGTCGCGCAACAGTTCGACAGCAACGTGAAGTCGCGCATCGATCCCGCCGCCTGCCTGCTGAACGCCTCGCAAAATGCGGTGAAGGTGGCGCTGGAAGCGATCCAGGCGCTGGGCGGCAATGGTTATATCAACGAGTTCCCCGCCGGTCGCCTGCTGCGCGACGCCAAGCTCTACGAGATCGGCGCCGGCACCAACGAGATCCGCCGCATGCTGATCGGCCGCGAGCTGTTTCACGGCAAGGCATGACGCCACCTTCCTCCTCTCCCCTCCGGGGAGAGGACTGAGGTGAGGGGTGGGTGCTCGCGGTAAGGCTTCTACAAGCCTGCCTGTTTGAGCGTGATCGCTAGATTGCCCCCTCACCCTACCCTCTCCCCAAAGGGGAGAGGGAAACGTCGCGCACCTCAGAAATTCAGGCGATAGTTCAGCGTGCTCATCTTGCCGCGATCATGCTGGGCCACGTACTGGTCGATGCCGAACGACAGCGCGGAGCGCGCCGACATGGCCCAATTCAGGCTCAATCCGGCATCGCCGCCATAGCGCGACAAACCGATGCCGCCCACGGGTGCCCATTGGTTGAGCACGGAGAAACTCGCATCGAGCACGTCGCCACGCATGCTGAAGGCACGCTGCCACAGCATGTGCGCCTGCAGGCTCAGGTGACCGCCACCGGCCAGTGACCAGTCGTCGCCGGCACGCAGGCCGGCGCCGGCTTGCCAGCGCTGTACGGTTTGCGCATTGGCCTTGAGGCCGAAGCCATCGCCACCGACCTCATTGAAGCCGTCGGTTTCGATATCCGCGTACTGCAGATTGACGTACGGCGTAACGTGGACGCCACCCAGCGACAGGCGATAGCCGCTTTCGCCGTAAGCGATGCTGTAACGACCGTTACTGTCGCTGGCCACGCTCTCCACATCGCTGCCCAGTTCCACGTGTCGACGCATGTCTTCGCGGTAACTGCCCACGCCCAGGCGTCCCATCGCGTACCACTGGTTTTGGGCGATGCCGCCATAGAGCATGCCTTCGACGGCGCGGCTCTGCCCCTGGTCGGCAAATTCGTCGAGCCTGCCGAGATCCTGGCTCTGGCTGACCGCAAAACCAAACACGCCATTGCTGCCGAAGTGGCGATCCTGTCCCACCATCCAGCCATTCAGGTCATAGCCCACGTTGCCGTACCCGCTGCGGCTCATGCTGCCGTAGTCATTCAACGATTGTGCCCAACCGCCCACCGAGGTGGCATAGGCGAGCTGGTCGAAACGGTTGGACAGCGCATGCGTGCCGGCATCGATGGCATCGAACGTCATCGCCGCACTGGCCGCGTGCAACTGGCCGGAAAGACTCGACAGCGATTGCTGCAGTGCGCTGGTCGTCGCCGTCTGCTGCAGGCTCGCGGCGCCATTGATGAAGCTTGTCGGTATCGCCCCGCCGCCGGTCGCGCTGCCCTGCCCCACCTGCGTGTTGATCTGGGTGAAGGCGCCGTCTACCCGCTGGGCCGCACCGAACGAGGCCGGCGTATAAGCCATGCCCTGCACTGCGCTGGCCTGCACCTGACTTACGTTCAACCAGGCATCGGTGGCGCTGTAGTTGAGCGTGGCCGTGAGCAGTACACCCGAGGCCTCGTTCAGCGCCGAGAACGTGCCGTTGAGGCCACCGGCAGCCGTCAACACGTCGGTATGCAGGTTGGCGGAATAACCCTGTTTGATGCCGAGGACAAACAGGTCACCACCGGAAAGCGTCGCCGTGCCGGTGACGCGCAGGGCGGATCCCAGCGCCACGGCGAGCCGACCTGCACCCTGCTGGGTGTAGTTGCCTCCCACCATGGTGTCGCTGGTGGTCACCGCCAGCACACCGGCATTGGTCACCGAACCGCCAATCGTCGGTGTCGTGCTCAGCACGCCTTGTGCCCCGATGCTGACGTTGGCTGCCAGCGAGTTGGCCACCAACATGCCGCCCTGTACCTGGGTCAGTCCGGTAAAGGTCGAGGGCTGGGTCAGGGTCAGCGTTCCGGTGCCCTGCTTGATCAGCCCGCCGGCGCCCGAGATGGGGTTGTTCCAGCTGGAGTTGCCGCTGAAGCTGACCGTGACGTCGCCCCAGTTGAACTGTTCCGGCCCATTCACGGCCTTGCCAACGTCCAGTCCGCCATAACCGAAGGTCGTGTTGGGCTGTGAGCCACCCAGCGGGTCGGCGGTGCCTAGCAGGGTTTGTCGCACCAGGTCGTTGCTGAAATACGGGTAGGCCTGCCAAACAAGCGCAGCGGCGCCCGAAACCTGCGGCGCCGACAGCGAAGTGCCTTCGGCAATCCAGTAGGAGACGCTCGTAGCGGTGTCGTTCTTGCCGGTGACGATGACATTGCCTGGCGCCGCCAGACAGTAGTTCATCGCGATACCGCACTTGTTGGAATAGCTGGCCAACTGCGTGGGAGTGTTGCTGTCCAACGCGACGACGGCCAGCCAGCCCTTCTCCAGGTCTGGAGCCAGGCTGGGCAACGACGCGATGGTACTGGGATTGGCTTGCGCATCATTACCGGCGGCAAACACCACCAGCCCACCCCATGAATTGATGAAAGTGTTGTAGGCATCGTGGAAGCTTTGCGTGGTCGCCGTGTCGGTAGAGCTCCAGCTGACGCCACCCCACGAGTTGTTCATCACCTTCACGCCATTGGCGATCAGGTCGGCGCTGACCTGGCCCAGTGGAATGGCATCCGACGAACTCGCCGGGGGCGGCGTGGTCGAGCCGTTATCATCGGGCGCGTTGTCGTCAATGATGCGTGCCGAGACAATATCGGCGCCCGGCGCGATGCCGCCCGGGAACTGCGCGAACGCCGCACCGGCGGCGATCTGCGCTACGAAAGTGCCGTGGCCGTTGACGTCATTGACATTGACGTTATTGGTGTTCGGATCGACATAGATCAGCTCCTTCACCACGCGTCCAGCCAGGGCCGGGTGGGTCGCCATGACGCCGGTGTCGACGATGCCGATGGTCACACCGGTGCCGGTGTAGCCCGCGGCGTGCGCGGCATAGGTGTTGGTAAGGCCTAGCTGGGCATCGACGGGCGGCTGTATCGCGGTAGACGGTGGCGTCGACGGTGGTGTCGACACCATCTTCACCGGACTGTTGCCGCCACCTCCACCACAGGCACCCAGCCCAAGGGCCATCGCCACCAGCACGGCCATGCGGCGCGGCCGCAAACCCAGCTTAGTCGTCGTCATAGCAACCCCCATCAGCCTGCCATGCGTCTCTGCGATCCCGTAAGAGCGTGCCCCCGCACGTGCCTTACGCGCCACGAAGGACATATTGGCACAACGGAAACGCAACTAAATGTCGGTCAGGCCGCGCCGCTATCGCAAGTAAGCGTGGTTTGCCCCGCTTGGCTGGGGACTGCGATAATCCGCAGGCTATTTACCGGGCACCCCTGCCCCATCAAGTACTTGCGGAGATCCCCATGTCGGACGTCAGTGTTGTCATCGCCGGTGCCAAGCGCACAGCCATTGGCTCTTTCCTCGGCCAGTTCACCGGCGTGCCTACCCCTACGTTGGGGGCAACGGCTATTCGCGCAGCGCTGGAGCAGTCAGGCGTCGCGGCCGCGGATGTCAGCGAAGTCATCATGGGCTGCGTGCTGCCCGCCAACCTCGGTCAGGCTCCGGCGCGCCAGGCGTCACTGGGTGCCGGCCTGCCGGTCGGCGTGGGTTGCACGACCGTCAACAAGGTCTGCGGTTCGGGCATGAAGGCAATCATGCTGGGTCATGACCTGATCAAGGCCGGCTCGGCCGCCATCGTCGTCGCCGGCGGCATGGAATCGATGACCAATGCGCCGCACATGGTCAACGCGCGCACCGGCATCCGCTACGGCGACGGCCAGCTGGTCGACCATATGGCCTGGGACGGCCTGACCAATCCGTACGACGGCAAGGCCATGGGCGTGTTCGGCGAAGTGTGTGCCGACAAGTACCACTTCACCCGCGAGGAACAGGACGCCTTCTCGACGACCTCGGTGGAACGCGCCAAGGCCGCGCAGCAGGCGGGGGCCTTCGCCGGCGAGATCGCGCCGGTCACCGTCGCCAGCCGCAAAGGCGAAGTGAAGGTCGACATCGACGAGCAGCCCGGCCGCTCCGATGTCAGCAAGATCCCCACGCTGAAGCCGGCATTCCGCAAGGAAAACGGCACGATCACCGCTGCCAGCTCCTCGAGCATCTCCGACGGCGCCGCCGCCGTGGTGCTGCTGACGGCCGAGAATGCCAAGGCCCGTGGCCTGCAGCCGCTGGCACGCATCGTCGCGCACACGACCCATTCCCAGGAGCCGGAGTGGTTCACCACCGCGCCGGTGACGGCGATCCACAAGGTGCTGGAGAAGGCCGGCTGGAAGGTCAGCGACGTCGACCTGTTCGAGGTTAACGAGGCCTTTGCCGTGGTCGCCATGGCGGCCATGCGCGAGCTCGACATCCCGCACGACAAGCTCAACGTCAACGGCGGCGCCTGTGCGCTTGGCCACCCGATCGGCGCCAGCGGCGCCCGCCTGGTGGTCACCCTGCTCAACGCGCTGAAGACGCGCGGCCTCAAGCGCGGCGTTGCCTCGCTGTGCATTGGCGGCGGCGAAGCCACCGCCATCGCCATCGAATGCATCGACTGACCCGACTGACCCGACCCAGGGGCGGCCGTACAAACGGCCGCCGCTGAAAGGCGGTTAACCGTTTTTTGGGTGCTTTACCTAAAGTTGTGGCGCATTTTCCACGAAAGCGTTATTAATACGCCCGCCAAACGGCATTCCACGGCAAAGGAGATTCACCATGAAGTTCACGCGTACCCTACTCGCCTCCGCGCTCGTCGCGCTGCTGGCGGCTTGCAGCAACGGCGCGCAGGATTCCGCGCAGGACGCTCAGAAGTCGGCTGACCAGGCTCAGCAGGCTGCTGACCAGGCTCAGAAGGCTGCTGCTGCTCCGACCGAGCAGGCTGCTCCGGCTGCTGCTCCGGCTTCGACCGCTGCTGCTCCGGCCGCCGCTCCGGCTTCGACCGCTGCTGCTCCGGCTTCGACCGCTGCTGCTCCGGCCGCTGCTTCGACCGCTGGTCACTAAGCTTTACATGTTCTTCCGAAAACCGGCCGCCTTGTGCGGCCGGTTTTTTTTTGCCCCTGGCTAGTGTGGGTCACGGGTACAGCTGCCGAGCCCGGGCCGTTATCATCGGGGGTTCAACCCGAAGGCAGTCCTAGCCCATGAGCGTCATCGTCTCGCAGATCGACCCGCGGTCATCCGAATTCCAGGCCAGCAGCGCACAACTGAGCGCCCTGGTGGACGACCTGCAGCGCGAGCTGACGCGTAGCGCCGAAGGCGGCGGAACCAAGGCCCGCGAAAAGCACACGGCCCGCGGCAAGCTGCTGCCACGCGAGCGCATCCGCGCCCTGCTCGACCCGGGTTCGCCCTTCCTGGAACTGTCGCCACTGGCGGCCCACGGCATGTATGACGACGCGGCGCCTGCCGCAGGCATCATCACCGGCGTCGGCCGGGTCAACGGCCTCGAAGTCGTGGTGGTCGCGAACGACGCCACGGTGAAAGGTGGCACCTACTTCCCCATCACCGTAAAGAAACACCTGCGCGCGCAAGAAGTCGCGCTGGAGAACCGCCTGCCCTGCATCTACCTGGTGGATTCCGGCGGCGCCTTCCTGCCGCTGCAGGACGAGGTGTTTCCCGACAAGGAACACTTCGGCCGCATCTTCTTCAACCAGGCGCGCATGTCCGGACTGGGCATCCCGCAGATCGCGGTGGTGATGGGCTCGTGCACGGCCGGTGGCGCCTATGTGCCGGCCATGAGCGACGAAACGATCATCGTGCGCGACCAGGGCACCATCTTTCTCGGTGGCCCGCCGCTGGTGAAGGCCGCCACGGGCGAAGTGGTGGATGCCGAGGCGCTCGGCGGCGCAGACGTCCATACGTCCGTCTCCGGCGTGGCCGACCACTACGCGGAGAACGACGCACATGCGCTGTCGATCGCCCGCGATATCGTCGCCAGCCTGAACCGCAAGAAGCCCATGCCGCTGGCGCTGCGCGCGCCGGCGGAGCCACGCTATGCCGCGGAGGAGCTCTATGGCGTGATTCCCCAGGACACGCGCCGCCCGTTCGATATCCGCGAAGTGATCGCGCGCATCGTCGACGGCTCCGAGTTTCACGAGTTCAAGGCACGCTATGGCAAGACCCTGGTGTGCGGCTTCGCGCATATCCATGGCTACCCCGTCGGCATCATCGCCAACAATGGCATCCTGTTCTCGGAGTCGGCGCTGAAGGGCGCCCACTTCATCGAGTTGTGCAACCAGCGCAACGTACCGCTGGTGTTCCTGCAGAACATCACGGGTTTCATGGTCGGCAAGAAGTACGAGAACGCCGGCATCGCCAAGGACGGGGCGAAGATGGTCACGGCCGTGGCCTGCTCCCATGTACCGAAGTTCACCGTGGTGATTGGCGGCAGCTTCGGCGCAGGCAACTACGCCATGTGCGGCCGCGCCTACGGCGCCCGCTTCCTGTGGATGTGGCCGAACGCACGCATCAGCGTGATGGGCGGCGAGCAGGCAGCCTCCGTGCTGGCCACGGTGCGCCGCGACGGCATCGAGGCGGCGGGTAAAAGCTGGAGCGCCGAGGAAGAGGAGGCCTTCAAGGCCCCGATCCGCGACCAGTACGAACGCCAGGGTCATCCCTACTACGCCAGTGCCCGCCTGTGGGACGACGGCATCATCGATCCCGCCGATACGCGCCGCGTACTCGGCCTGGCCATCTCTGCCTCGCTCAACGCGCCGATCGAGGCTCAGCGTTACGGCGTGTTCCGCATGTAAGCAGGGAGGGCTTGCGTCGCCGCTTAGCGCGGCGGTCGCAAGGCCGAATCGCGCAGTGCCGCCTCGTGTTGCACTTCGTCGTGACCGGCGACATCGAGTGCGTCCAACAAGCCATGGCCGGGCGGATGCCGCTGGATGGTCGGCGGCACGGTGATGTCGGTGTCATCACCGTCGGGCAACGGCTGGTCGGTGGGCGGCGTGGTATGCATGGCCAGTTCCTTGAGAATCCGGAAATTCTAACCAGCCGGCAAACCTCCCCGCGAGTGCCGCCAGCATGGCGGAACGTGAGGCGGCGAACACCCCGTGTGTACACTGCGAGCAGGTGTAGTGGCTGCCGGCCGTCGGCCACCCTGCTACACGCCATCGTGGAAGCAAGACTCGATGCATTCGACCCTGTGATCGTTGCCGGGGATTGCACCAAGCGTAAGCCCCGCCCTTTAGGTAGACCGCCATGACCATGACGACACTTAGCGTCACGCGACGTTTCGACACCCAGGCCGAACGCGTCTTCGATGCCTGGCTCGACCCCGCCACCGCGGGGCGCTGGCTGTTCAGCACGCCGGGCGGAACCATGGTGAAAGTGGAGATCGATGCGCGCGTGGGTGGTCGCTTCCTCTTCGTCGATCGCCGTGGCGGCGAGGATGTCGAGCATGTTGGCGAATACCTCGAGATCGATCGTCCCCGCCGATTGGTGTTCACCTTCGCCGTGCCGGCCTATTCCAGCCTCTACACGCAGCTGACGATCGAGCTGGAGCCCGCTGGCACCGCTTGCCTGCTCACGCTCACCCACGCCGGCGTGCTGCCCGAATGGGCCGATCGCACCAGGGAAGGCTGGAGCGGCATCCTGGATCATCTCGCCGCTACGCTATAGCGCGTGGCGGCCGGCGATCCACGCCATGGCCCGCAGCGCGAACTTCCGGCCATGGCGCCAAATCGCAAACCGGACAAAGCACCCCATGCACGCTTGTCGCACGCGGGCATGACCTGCTAATAAGTAATGTTAGCGCTACCTTCAAGCAGGGAAAGACATGCGAATGCACTGGCCGGCCATTGCCAGGATCGTGATCCGCCTAGCTCGACAGCCGGCTCCCCGCCTGGGGATCGGGCGCGTGCGGCCCCTGGGCATGCTGGCGCTGCTCGCTGGAATCGCCTGCACCCCCGTGGCTCAAGCTTGCACGGCGCCGGTGTCCGTCTGTGCGCATGACGGACAAGGCAGCTTTGCGCTGATCCGCCAAGGGCGGCCGGCGACGATACTGATCGATGCCTCGGCCGACCCCGCGGTGCAACACGTGGCGGACAGCTTCGCCGGCGATCTGCAACGGGTGAGCGGACAGGCTCCGCGCCGCCTTCAGCAAGTACAGGCCGCCGACGGCGACCTCGTCATCATCGGCGTGCTCGGCCACAGCCCGGTCATCGACGGACTGGTCCGGGCGGGGAAAATCGAGGCGAACGACCTCGCCGGACAGTGGGAGGCGTTTCGCCAGATCGTCGTCGACCATCCCTACCCCCACGTGGCGCGGGCACTGGTGATCGTGGGCGCCGATCGACGCGGCGCCGTCTACGGCGCCTATGACATCTCGGAAAAGATCGGCGTCTCGCCCTGGTACTGGTTCGCCGACGTGCCGGTGCGGCTGCAGGCCGACGTCTTCATCACCACCGGATCGCGCCGCGACCAGCCCAGGGTGAAATATCGCGGCTTCTTCATCAACGACGAGGACCCGAGCTTCACCGGCTGGGCGAAGAAGCATTTTGGCGGCATCAACCATCAGATGTATGCGCACGTCTTCGAGCTCGAGCTGCGCTTGAAGGGCAACTTCCTGTGGCCGGCGATGTGGGCGCCCAAGGCGTTCAATGACGACGACCCGCAGAACATGGTGCTGGCTGACGCCATGGGCATCGTGATGGGCACCTCGCATCACGAGGCCATGATGCGCGCGCAGGACGAATGGCACCGCCACACCGACCAGGGCGTCACCGGCGGCGCCTGGAACTATGCGACGAATGGCGCGAACCTGCGCAAGTTCTGGCGCGGCGGCATCGAACGGATGATGTCCAAGGGTGACGGCCAGGGTTACGAAAGTGTGGTGACCGTCGGCATGCGCGGTGACGGCGACGAGCCGATGACCGAGGGCACTGCCACCCAGTTGCTGCAGACCATCGTGGCGGACCAGCGCAAGATCATCGCCGACGTCACCGGCAAGCCTGCGGAGCAGACACCGCAAGCCTGGGCCCTCTACAAGGAAGTGCTGGACTACTACGACCACGGCATGAAGGTCCCGGACGATGTCACGCTCTTGTTCGCGGACGACAACTGGGGACAGATCCGGCGACTGCCTGCCGCGAACAGCGAACGCAAGGGCGGCTACGGCGTCTATTACCACTTCGACTACGTCGGCGGTCCGCGCAACTACAAGTGGATCAATACCAACCAGATCGAAAAGGTCTGGCAACAGATGGACCTGGCCTATGCGCGCGGCGCCCGCACCCTGTGGATCGTCAATGTCGGCGATCTCAAGCCGATGGAGTTTCCGCTCAGCTTCTTCCTGAAGCAGGCCTGGAACCCCGAGGCGATGACGGCGGATGCGCTGGCGCAATATCCCGAAGCCTGGGCCAGCGCCACCTTCGGGCCCGCACAGGCCGGCGCGATCGCCCAGCTGATCACCCGCTACAGCCAGCTTGCGGCGCGACGCAAGCCCGAGCTGATCGACGCCGACAGCTTCCGGCTCGGCGCCGATGCCGGAGACCAACTCGACGGTGGCGAGTTCGGCGCGATGATCGCCGAGTGGCAGGCGCTCGAGCAGGACATGCACAAGGTCAAGGCCACGCTACCGGCGGATCAGCAAGACGCTTATTTCCAGCTGGTGGAGCATCCCATCCTCGCGCTGTCCAACTTCTACCAGCTCTATTACGCCGTGGCCTGGAACCGGCGACTGGCAGCTGTCGGCGACCCGCGCGCCAACGTCTTTGCCGACCAGGCCGAAGCCGCCTTCCGGCGCGACCAGGCAATTACCGATGCCTATCATGCGGTGAATGGCGGCAAGTGGGACGGCATGATGGCGCAGACGCACATCGGCTACAGCGGCTGGCAGCAGCCCGAGCAGCAAGTGATGCCCGAAGTACATCGGGTGGCGACCCAGCGAACCGCGAAGCCGATTGTGTTCGCGCCCCCGTCGATCGCTTCGGCAACGACCGCCAAGGACGATGTCATCAGCATCGAAGCGCCGCACTACAGCCGCGCCGTCGACGGCAAGGGCCTGAGCTGGCGCGCCATCCCGCATCTCGGCCGCACGCTCGGCGCCGTAGTCGCCTTGCCGCAAGGCCGTGCGCCGACCACCGCACAGGATGGCGTGCGTCTTGAGTACGACGTGGACTTGCCGAAGTCGGGCGACCTCAGCTTGCAGCTCTACATGGTACCCACGCTGGACACGACGGCCCGCGGTGGCGTCAGGACCGGCGTGTCCGTCGACGACGGGGCCATGCAGATACTGACCGACCGCATGACGCCCGCAGCAAACGGGACGACCACCCAGGAGCAACGCGACTGGGACCAGGCCGTTGAGGACAATGCGCGTGTTCTGCGGGCGACGTTCCCGGGCATGGCGGCAGGCAAACACGTCATCAAGGTGTGGCGCCTCGACGACAACGCCGTGCTGCAGAAGCTGGTACTGAGCACGGGACCGGTTCCGCCGTCCTATCTCGGTCCAACGGAGCGTGCGGGATATGGTCCGGCCGCGAATCCCTAGCGCTCGCCCTCGGAGCGCCGTAGGCGGCTTCGAGGGTGACGGCCCGTACAGACGTCCAACCCGGCGTTGCCCCTTTGCAGCAACCGGAGTAGCGTGAGCCTGTCCCCTCGCAGACCATCATAGGCACCGCCATGACTGCGCAAAGGTTCACCAAATCAGCCTCGATTTTCCTCCCCGTCCTGCTCTGCCTGGCCCTCGCACCAGCTCAAGCAAACAGCAGCGACGCGTCGCTGCCGACCATTCCAATCGACGCCCAGACGCCGCCCCCGAAAGTCGTCAGCTTCCACGCCACGCCGGACGTGCCCACCAGCCGTACCGACGCATTCAATACACCTCAGGATGACGGCCGTCCCGGCGAGTATTTCTTCTATCTCGGCGCACTGGCCAATCAGCGGCACGACTATTCGCACGCGATCGCCATGTACGAGATCTCGGCCTCCTGGGCGTACAAGCCGGCCCAGTACAACCTGGGCGTGCTCTATCTCAACGGCCATGGTTCAGAAGTGGATCTGCCGCGCGCGATGGCATGGTTCGCGCTGGCGGCGGAGCGCGGCGAGACCCAGTATGTCTATGCCAAGCAGCTGCTCTACGCCCATCTGACACCCGCGCAGTTTGAACAGGCCAACGAGATCTGGCGCGAGCTGCTGCCCCGGTTTGGCGACGCCACCGCGCTGGCGCGGGCCAAGGCGCGCTGGCGCGAAGTGCTGATGTCGGCTACCGGATCGCGCGTCGGTTCGGCGGCGCCGCACATGTTGACCGGCGGCATGGTGGGCCTGGCCGGCCATCAGCAACCCGCCAACTATGACGTCGGCAACGGCGGCATCATTGCCACCACGCCAGGCGAAGTCACCGGCGTGCACAACACCGATGGCGCCATCGCCTACGAACAGCTGCGTGCCAGCCGCAATCCCTACGACCCGAAGTTCGAAACCGATCTGCTGTCAGGCACGGTCACCGTCGGCATCCTCACGCCGATCACCAAGCAGGACTTCGAAACGCCGTACAAGGACGGCAGGAAACCGTCTTCGGATACGCAGAATCCCGACCACCAGTGAACAAGGGCAAGGCATCGCGTTTCGAGGCGATACCTTGTGACAGTGGGGCTTATTTCGCGCGCGGCCGGAATTCCAGCGGCTGCACCTTGGCCTGCGCCGCCGGCGGCTTGGGGCCGCAGGCGCCACACGTGCTGCAACCGTCGCTGCAATTGCCGCTGGCCTGCTTCGGCTGCAGCTGCCGGCCAAGCGCGCGTTGCCAGGCGGCATGGCCGGGCTGGTCGAAACGCAGCGCGGCAGCGGCGAGCCAGCGATTGGTGAGCTGCGGTGCCAGTTTGCGGAACGTCACCAGGGCGCTGACCAGTACGATCGCGCCGATCACGATGTATTGCAGCAACAGCCCGGCACTCATGTCAGCAGGCTCGTGATCTGGTATGTCAGCAGCGAGGCGATGAAGGCCACCACGAACATGTAGCCGAACGAGATCGCCACGTTGCGCCACGAATTCGTCTCGCGGCGGATCACCGCCAGCGTGGACATGCACTGCGGCGCAAATGCGAACCACACCAGCAGCGACAGCGCGCTGGCCAGTGAGAAATTCGCCGCCAGGGCCTGGCCCAGACCGGCGCCGTTCGCGGCATCGCCACCCACGGCATAGACCGTGGCCAGCGCGGCCACGGCGGTTTCGCGCGCGGCAAACGCCGGGATCAGCGACACGCTGATCTGCCAGTTGAAGCCCAGCGGCGCGAAGATGTACTGCAAGCCACGACCGATATAGCCGGCGAAGCTATAGTCGATGGCCGGACCAGTGGCCCCCACGGGCGCCGCCGGGAAGGTGGAGAGGAACCACATCAGCACGGTCAGCCCCAGGATCACGCCGGTCAGGCGCTTGAGGAAGATCATGCCACGCTCCCACAGGCCGATCGCCACGTCGCGCACCTTGGGCAGGCGGTAGGACGGCAGCTCCATGAGCAAGGCGTGTTCGCTGCGATCGCGCCGCAGCTTCTTCATCACCCAACCCACGCCCATCGCGCCAAGTACGCCGGCGGCATACAGCGCGAACAACACCAGGCCCTGCATGTTGAACACGCCAAACACGCGTCGCGTGGGAATGAAGGCGCCGATCAGCAAGGCATACACCGGCAGGCGCGCCGAACAGGTCATCAAGGGCGCCACCAGGATGGTGGCGAGCCGGTCGCGCGGATCGGTGATGCTGCGCGTACCCATGATGCCCGGGATCGCACAGGCGAAGCTGGAGAGCAGCGGAATGAACGAGCGCCCGGTCAGGCCCACCGACACCATCAGGCGATCGAGCAGGAACGCCGCGCGTGGCAGGTAACCGGATTCCTCCAGCACCAGGATGAAGAAGAACAGCACCAGGATCACCGGCAGGAAGCCGAGCACGGTACCCAGGCCGCCGAAGATGCCGTCGACGATGAGGCTCTGCAACGGCCCGGCCGGCATCCACGCGGTGGCATGCGCGCCCAGCCAGCTGAAGCCATCGCCGATCAGGTCGGTCACCGGCTTGCCCGCCGCATACACGGCCTGGAATACCAGGAACATCACCACCGACAGGATCGCCAGCCCGAACACCGGATGCAGGGCCCAGCGGTCCAGCGCGTCGTCGAGTTCGGCGGTGGCGCGCGGCATGCTCACCGTCGCCGCCAGCAACGCGCGCACCTGCGCATGCAGGTCGGCGCGACTGTCGGCATCGTCGGGTTGTGCGGGGGCCGCCTGCGGAATCTCACCGTCCACCTGGGCGATCAGCGCCTTCACGCCATCGCGTCGCACGGCGACGGTTTCCACCACGGGCAGGCCGAGTCGGCGCTGCAGTTCCGGCACATCGATCACGACGCCGCGGCGACGCGCCGCATCCATCATGTTCAGTGCAAGCACCACCGGTCGACCCAGGCGCTTCACTTCCAGCACGAAGCGCAGGTGCAGGCGCAAGTTGGTGGCATCGGCGACGCAGACGATCAGGTCCGGCGCCGCTTCGCCCGGATAGACGCCCTCGCAGACATCACGGGTGATCTGCTCGTCCGGGCTGTTCGCGTCGAAGCTGTAGGTACCGGGCAAGTCGAGCACGTACAGCACGCGACCGGACGGCGCGCTGAAGCGCCCTTCCTTGCGCTCGACCGTGACGCCGGCGTAGTTGGCCACCTTCTGGCGGCCACCGGTGAGCTGGTTGAACAGTGCTGTCTTGCCGCAGTTGGGATTGCCGACCAGGGCGATACGCAGCGTACTGGCGCTCATGCCGCCACCTGCGCGCTCACCATCACCCGGGCCGCCTCGCTGCGCCGAAGCGCAAAGCGGGTGGAGCCAATCTGGATCAACAACGGGTCGGCGCCGAGCGGGCCAATGGCCACCACGCGGACCGGCTCACCCTCCACGAACCCGAGGTCGCGCAAACGCTGCGCAATCGGGTCGGAAGCATGAGCATCATCCACTCGGTCCACCACGGCAGGAGACCCTTTCGGCAGGTCGGACAGGCGCACTGGCTACCACTCAAATAAGAATGGTTCGCATTGTACGGCATTCCGCTGCTTCATGCAGTGCAGCCGGACCGCCAGCCCCCTGTTTATGATGTCGTCTTTTCCGGGAGTCCCGCATGACCGCCAGCATCCAGATTGCCGACCAGGCCGGCGTCCGTCGCATCACGCTGAACCGCCCGCAGGTTCACAACGCATTCGACGACGGGCTGATTGCCGAGCTCGCCGCCGCCCTGGCCTCGGCCGGTGAGGATCCCGCGGTGCGCGCCGTCGTATTGAGCGGCGCCGGCGCAAGTTTTTCCGCCGGCGCGGACCTGAACTGGATGCGTGGCATGGCCAGCGCCAGCGAAGCGCAAAACCGCGACGATTCGCTGCGACTCGCACGCCTGATGCGCACCCTGCAGTACCTGCCGAAGCCAACCATCGCCCGCGTCAACGGTGCGGCCTACGGCGGCGGCGTCGGCCTGGTTGCCTGCTGCGATATCGCCATTGGCGTGGACGGCGCGCGCTTCGGTCTTACCGAAGTGAAGCTTGGCCTGGTACCGGCCGTGATCTCGCCCTACGTCATCCAGGCGATCGGCCTGCGCCATGCGCGTCGCTGGTTTCTTACCGGTGAACTGTTTGATGCGGCCACCGCGCTGCAGATTGGCCTGCTGCATCAGTGCGTGCCGGCCGAGAAGCTGGATGAAACCGTCGACGCCACGCTGGCCTCGCTGTCCAAGGCGGGCGCGCTGGCCCAGGCCGAGGCCAAGCAGCTTGCCTTGCGTGTCGCGGGTGCCAGCGAGCTTGAAGCGGAGCGTCTCGACCAGCAGAACGCCGCACTGATCGCACGCCTGCGCGTATCGCCCGAGGGACAGGAAGGGCTCACTGCTTTCCTCGGTAAGCGCCCACCCGCCTGGTGCACCAAGGACTAACGTCTCGCCCGGAGCTCGCAGCTAGTCTCGCCGTTTACCCTAGGGATACCACCATGATCGATCACATCGGTTTACAGGTCTCCGGCTATGAACGCAGCCGCGAGTTCTATCGCAAGGTGCTGGCGCCCCTCGGCGGCGTGCTGGTGATGGAGGTGACGGCAGCGCAGACAGGCGATGGCGACCATGCCGGTTTCGGCGTGCAAGGCGTGCCCAACTTCTGGATCGGCACCTCCTCCAACGGCATGGCGACTGGACCCGTCCACATCGCTTTCGTCGCGCCCAATCGCGCGGCCGTGGATGATTTTTTCCTGATCGCGCTGGCGGCCGGCGCCAAGGACAACGGTCCGCCAGGGCTGCGTCCGCACTATCACGAGCATTACTACGGCGCCTTCGTGCTCGATCCGGACGGCCACAATATCGAAGCGGTGTGCCACCGGCCGGAATGACCGCAAGCCCGGGCCTTCCTGCGCCGCCAACGTGAAACCCAAGGGCGATATCCCCGCAACCCTCCATCGGAGGCCACGTCATGACGCATCCCATCATCAATATCGCCAACGTCGAACTGCAACCGTTCCCTCCGGGCATGGGCCCCTCCGGCGACGTCGCCGAGCGCTTCGAGGCACGCATGGGCCGCTTCTCGGCCCAGATCGGCGCGCAGAAGCTCGGCTACAACATCACCGCCGTGCCACCGGGCAAGCGCGCATTTCCCTTCCACTGCCATCGTTTCAACGAGGAAATGTTCTTCGTGCTCGAAGGCACCGGCGAGGTGCGCATCGGCAGCGAACGACACCCCATCCGCGCAGGTGACGTCATCGCCTGCCCGCCGGGTGGTCCGGAGCGCGCCCACCAGATCATCAACACCGGCACCGTCGAGTTGCGCTATCTCGCCGTCAGCACCAAGCAGACGCCGGAGGTGTGTGAATACCCGGATACCGGCAAGTACGGCGTGATCGCGGAGTACGGCCCGGCTGCGGATGGTTCGCCGCAGGTGTTTCGGGTCGTGAATGTGCCGGGGGCTTCGGTGGATTATTGGGAGGGGGAATGAGGTTGGCGCGTAGCGCCTGCTTGGGCGTTTGCTCGTCGTTCGTGCGGCTCCCTTCTGATCTGGCGGCTCTGACCCAGCGGTGCCGCGACCGGGCTCGCCTGCGGCGGGCTTCCGAGCCGCTGCCGCGGCCCGGGTTACTTCTCTTTGCGTGGCCACGCGCGTGCAGGAGCACGCGTGAACGGCGAAGCCGGCCCGAAGGGCGGAGGGCAGGATGCCCGGAGTAAAGAGAAGTAACCAAGAGAAAGGCCACCCCGATGGCGCGCCTTCCGGGCTACGCCCTCCAGGTGCGCGGGTGGGTTACGGAGGTTTGTCGACAGGGCTCCTGCCCTGACGACAAACTGGCTCGCATCCCTGCGAGCCACCCTGCGGGCTTTTCCTTCACCCACCCGCCGCGCCATAGGGGACCCGGAGAGCGGCAGAGCAACCCCCAAGGCCAAAGCCAAGGGCAAAGGCACAGCGAAAGCCAAGCAAGTGCGATGAGCAGCGCACCGCGCTGCTCGAGCTTGGTGCTTTTGACGTGTGGGGCCCCTGTGCGGCGGTGAGGGGCGGACGATCAGGCCCCGCAGGGGGCATCGGCAGGGATGCCGATGCCTTTTCGTCAGGGCAGGAGCCCTGTCGAAAAGCCCGGCCGACCCTCACGGACTTGCCGAGCTTCAGCTCGGCAAGCGCCAAGCGGGGTGCCCTTCTCTTTGGTTACTTTCTCTTGGGCACGCAAGAGAAAGTGACCCGGCCTCCGGCAGGAGGACGGAAGCCCGCCGCAGGCGAGCCAGGTCGCCGTCACATCGCAACAGAGCGAAAGGCACTGGATGACTCGCTGCGCTCGCCCCTTCGGGGCCGCCCTAGGGGCGTGCTGCGCGCATCGCGACGATGACACGCGAACATCGCCCGAATGCTGCGCCGCGCATCGGCTCCGTCACGCCGATCTGCTACGTTTAGGCACTTCGCACAACCCCGGAAGCCGCATGTTCGAGCGCGTACTGATTGCCAATCGCGGCGAAATCGCCTGTCGTGTGATCCGCACCTGCCGACGCCTGGGCATTCGCACCATCGCCGTGTATTCGGAAGCGGATGCCAACGCGCAGCATGTGCGGCTGGCCGATGAGTCGTGGCCTATTGGTGGTCCCCGTCCGACGGATTCGTATCTGCGCGGCGACGTGATCCTCGACGTGGCGCGCAAGTCGGGGGCGCAGGCGATCCACCCGGGTTATGGCTTTCTCTCCGAAAACACGGCGTTTGCCCGCGCCTGTACCGATGCGGGCATCGCCTTTATCGGTCCTCGGCCGGAAAGCATCGATGCGATGGGTTCCAAGGCAGCTGCCAAGGCCTTGATGGAACAGCACGAGGTGCCGCTGGTTCCCGGCTATCACGGTGCCGACCAGTCGGCCGAGGTGTTGGCCGAACAGGCACGTCGCACCGGTTTCCCGTTGATGATCAAGGCGGCCTCCGGTGGCGGCGGCAAGGGCATGCGCATCGTGCGCAGCGAGGCGGAGTTCGCCGACGCGCTGGCGTCCGCGCAGCGCGAAGCCGCCAGTGCATTCGGCGATACGCGGGTAATCCTCGAGCGCTATGTGGACCATCCGCGGCATATTGAATTCCAGGTGTTCGGCGATATCCACGGCAACGTGATCCACCTCAACGAGCGTGAATGCTCGGCGCAGCGGCGCTACCAGAAAGTCCTGGAAGAAACCCCCTCGCCTTTTCTCGATGACGCGCGCCGCAGCGCAATGGGCGCCGCCGCCGTGGCCGCCGCCAAGGCGGTGAACTACGTAGGCGCCGGCACGGTGGAATTCATCGTCGGCCAGGATGGCGAGTTCTTCTTCATGGAGATGAATACCCGCCTGCAGGTCGAACATCCGGTGACCGAGGAGACCCTGGGGCTGGATCTGGTCGAGTGGCAGCTACGCGTTGCGTTTGGCGAGCCCCTGCCGCTGTTGCAGGAGCAGGTCCACGCGCACGGCCACGCTATTGAAGTGCGCCTGTACGCGGAAGATCCCGACCAGAACTTCCTGCCAGGCTCCGGCAAGCTGCAGACGCTGCGCCTGCCCGCGCCTTCGCGGCATGTGCGCATTGACGGTGGCGTGGTCGAAGGCGACACGGTCACCATCTTCTACGACCCGATGATCGCCAAGCTCATCGTCTGGGACAAGGATCGCCCACAGGCTTTGCAGCGTCTTCGCGACGCATTGATGGGCGGCGAAATCGTGGGACCAAAGTCCAATATCGCCTTTCTCGAACGACTGGCACGCCACCCCGCCGTGGTTGAAGGCCGTATCGATACCGGCTATCTCGATCGGCATCTCGGCGAATTCCTCGCGGGTGACGCGGCATCGGACCCTCACGCGCTATTCGCCGCAGCGGTTGCGGCGCTGCTGGACGACGAGGGCGTCGTGATGGTGAACGCGCGCGATGGCAGCGATCCCTATTCGCCCTGGTCACGTGCCGACGCGTGGCGCGTGGGCCACGCCGGCAAGCGCATCGTCGCACTGTCGTTGCACGGCCATCGTTACGAAATCGAGGCGCACGGCCACGATGGCAACTACCAGCTGCATCACGGCGATGCGAACGTCGATGTGCGAGGCGCACGGTACGATGGCGAGTACCTCAGTGCACGCTTTGACGACGAAGCACTGCGCCTGCCGGTGCGCGCCGACGGCGCCCGTGTCACGGTGCACGACGGTGCCGGCAACCGCCACAGTTTCGAACGCGCGCCCGCTTTTGCCTGGCAGACCAAGGAAGGCGGTGGCGGCAACCAGATCGCCGCGCCGATGCCGGGTCGTATCGTGCTGGTCAAGTCCCAGCCCGGCGATAGCGTGGTCGAAGGCCAGGAACTGCTGGTGATGGAGGCGATGAAGATGGAGCTGGCATTGAAAGCGCCACGCGCCGGCACCATCGAAAGCATCAGCGCCGCCCAAGGCGACTTCGTGGAAGCCGATGCGGTGCTGGTCCGGTTTGTTGCGGACGCTCATCCCTGATCGCCAGGATCCAGAGACACGCCATGAATACGTCATCCACTCAAGCCGACCACGTCCGCATCGTCGAAGTCGGTGCGCGTGATGGCCTGCAGAACGAAAAGACCTTGCTGCCGACCGACGTCAAGATCGCGCTGATCGATCGCCTATCCAGCACCGGTCTGAAAACGATCGAGGCCACCAGCTTCGTCAGCCCCAAATGGGTGCCGCAGATGGCCGACGCCGCCGAGGTCTACCAGGGCATCCGCAAGCTGCCCGGCGTGGGTTACCCGGTGCTGGTGCCCAATGAACAGGGTTATGAGCGGGCCCGCGCGGTCGGCGTCAGCGAGATCGCCGTGTTCACCGCGGCATCGGAAGCGTTCAACCGCACGAACATCAACGCCTCGATCGATGAATCGATCGAACGCTTCACGCCGGTGCTCGCACGCGCCAAGGCGGATGGCGTGAAAGTGCGCGGCTATGTGTCCACCGTGCTCGGCTGCCCGTATCAGGGCGAGGTGGCCGTCAGCGACGTGGTGCGCGTGGCGCGCCGCCTGCATGAGCTGGGCTGCTACGAGATTTCGCTGGGCGACACCATTGGCGTGGGCACGCCGGCCAAGGCACGCGCCATGCTGCAAGCGGTGGCGCAAGAGGTGCCGATGGCCGCCTTGGCCGTGCATTTCCACGACACCTACGGCCAGGCGCTGGCCAATATCCTCAGTTGCCTGGAGGAAGGCGTAAGAGTCGTCGACAGTGCCGTCTCCGGCACCGGCGGCTGCCCCTATGCCAAGGGCGCCACCGGCAATGTCGCCAGCGAGGACGTGGTCTACATGCTGCATGGCATGGGCCTGCACACCGGCATCGACCTGGACATCCTGGTGGCCACCGGCGCCTGGCTGGCCGCCCAGCTGCACAAGGAAACCGCCAGCCGGGTGACGCGGGCGCGCACCGCCAGCTGAGCGACGCCGGGCGGCAATTTCACGCCCGCTCAAGGCGGCTTCGTCGCGGCCATCCCGGTTTCGTCGAAAAGGGCCCCCGGGCCGGAACCAGGCTGAGTATGCTCTCGGCCATTCCACCGATGCCCAAGGTTCCGCCGTGATCAAGAGTCTGCTCTTTGTTGCCCGCCTGGTCCTGGCATGGTTCCTTGCCCTGCTGTTCGCCGCCCTGATGATTTCCAACAGCGCCCCCTTCCGTTACCGGGATACGGGCGGTGCGTTCGTGCTGCTGATTGCCATCGCCCTGCTGATGGTGGTCACCGGCGCCGTGTCGCACCTACGCCGCGTGCGACTAATCGCCGGCCATATCGATGAAGACACCCTGGGCAACCGGCAGCGGCGGCGCGTGGAAATTCCATTCGAAGCGGACGAGGCATTCGACCTGCTCGATGCGGCCATCCGCGAGCTGCCGCGCACCGAGGACATCGAGAGCGCCCGCGACAGCCTGCAAATCCGCGCCAAGGTCCAGCGCCCCCTGCCCTACGGCAGCAGCGTGTTCGGCCGGCTGGACCCGTCCACCTGGTTTGGCCATCTGCGCAACCAGATCTTTGCCACCATCACGCCCGGCGATGGCACCGGCAGCGTCACCCTGATCTGCGAGCCCGAGGCCGGCGCCTGGAGCGACTGGTTCCGCGTGGACGACGGCACCAACCTCGAGAATGCCGAAGCGATCACCCGCGCCATCACCCGCCGCATGTCCGAAAAGCGCCGCCACGAGAAAATGCGCGCCGCGCAATCGGAAAGCGAAAAGGAACGCACGGTGGCGCGCCTCAACCTGCTGCACGCCCAGGTCGAACCGCACTTCCTGTACAACACGCTGGCCAGCGCGCAGTACCTCACGCGCAGCGACCCGGCCCAGGCCGACCAGATGCTCGGCCACCTGATTCATTACCTGCGCCATTCCCTGCCCACCACCGAGGACGCGCTGTCCACCCTGGGCGATGAGCTGGAGCGCACCCGCGCGTATCTGGAAATCATGCGGCTGCGCATGGGCCCGCGCCTGTCGCTGCAGATCGACGTACCCGATGCGCTGCGCGCCGTCTCGCTGCCGCCGATGATGTTGCAGACCCTGGTGGAGAACGCGATCAAGCATGGCCTGGAACCCAAGCCCGGCGGCGGCACGATCTGGATACGGGCGCGCCTGGATGGCGATGTCGTCAGCATCACCATCGCCGATGACGGCCGCGGCTTCAGCGCTGCCAGCGGCGGTACCGGCATCGGCCTGAAGAACGTGCGCGAACGCCTGCGCCTGATCTATGGCGCCGCCGCTTCACTGTCCGTCGTCAGCAATGCACCGGAAGGTGTGGCCAGCACCATCACCGTGCCGCGCAAGATCGCGGCGGCGGGCGAGCAGGAGGCTGCGACGTGACCACCGCCATCCTTGCCGAAGATGAGGCACTGCTGCGCTCCGCCTTGCGCGATCTGTTGGCCCAGGTATGGCCCGAGCTGGACGTGCTGGCCGAGTGCGAGGACGGCGCCGGCGCGCTCGAGGCGATCGACGCGCACCACCCCGACGTCGCCTTTCTCGACATCCGCATGCCCGGCCTGAGCGGACTGGAAGTGGCCGCCGCCGCGGCCGAGGCCAGCCCGGCCACGCAAGTCGTGTTCACCACGGCCTACGACCAATACGCCATCGATGCGTTCGAGCGCGGCGCGGTGGACTACCTGCTCAAGCCGATCACCGCGGACCGCCTGACCGCCACGGTGCAGCGACTCAAGACCCGCGCGAGCGGCCGCCCCGCCGACACCGCGGCGCTGACCGAGCTGCTGCGCGAACTGTCGATCGGCAACACCGCGGGAACGCCACCGTTGACCTGGATCACCGCCAGCAACGGGCGTGAGACGCGCCTGATCATGGTGGACGACGTCGCCTACTTCCGCGCCGACAACAAGTACACCGTGGCCATGACCGCCGAAGGCGAAGCGCTGCTGCGCAAGCCGATCCGTGAGCTGGCCGCCATGCTCGACCCCAGCCTGTTCAAGCAGATCCATCGCTCGACCATCGTCAATCTCAGGGCGATCGCGTCGATTGTTCGTGACGACACCGGCAAGGGCACCCTGCGTCTCAAGCAGCGCCCGGAAACGCTGGTGGTGAGCCAACCCTTCATGGCGCTGTTCCGCAACATGTGAGCTTCCTGGCGAAGCCACGCAGCGCCCGGTCCAAGAGGTCCCCATGAACAAGTTCATCGCATTGCTTCCCCTGCTGCTGTTGCTCGCCGGCTGCGAACAAGGACGCACGGTCGTGGTTCATTCGATCGCCAATGGCCATGACGTGGTCTATAGCAAGGTCAACGTCACCGGCCCGCTCGCCAGCTTTCGCTGCCTACGCAGTGAGAGTGGCGAGTGCCACTACACCGTCGTGGCGAACGAATGCGCGCCCGCCAGCACCGCCTGCCCGTCAGCGCCGCTGCACTTCGCCGTGCGCGAAGGCGATATGCGCGTCAATACCAGCCTGCCTGCCGGCTTTCAAAGTTGCGTCACCGCTACGCCGGCGCCCGACGAGGATTGCAAGCAGCTGATGGCGGATGCCGGCCGCACGTCACGCTGAGCATCGGCTCGCCGCCGGACGCCACACCTCGCTAGAATCGGGCTTTGGTCCGGTAGGAACTGGCGATGCGGTGGAATCAAGGCAAGGCTTGGACTGGCGCTCTCCTGGCCACGCTGATGCTTGGCGTCGCGACCGCGATGGCTGCCCCGCCCCACGCCGATATCCTGTTGCTGCCTGAGCGCGTCTGGACGGCCGACGGCGATAACGCGCACAGGGGCTGGGCTGTGCTGGTCCACAACGGCGCCATCGCGGCGGTGGGGCCGCTCGACACCATCAAGAGTCCCGCCGACGCGCAACGCATCGTCCTGCCCGGCACCACCTTGACGCCCGGCCTGATCGACCTGCACTCCCACGTGTTCCTGCATCCGTACAACGAAACCCTGTGGAACGACCAGGTGCTCAAGGAGCCGCAGGACTACCGCACGCTGGAAGCCGCCACGCATGCGCGCGCCACGCTGTTGGCCGGCTTCACTACCTTGCGCGATCTCGGCACCGAAGGCGCCGGCTTTGCCGATGTCTCGCTCAAGCGTGCGATCGACGAGGGCATGATTCCCGGACCGCGGCTGTTCGTGGCAACCCGTGCCATTGTTGCCACTGCCAGCTATGGGCCCGGCCCTCGCGGCTTCCGGCCGGATATGGATCTACCCGGCGGCGCGCAGGAGATCAGCGGTGTCGACGAAGCCATCCGCGCGACGCGCGAACAGGCCGGGCGCGGCGCGGACTGGATCAAGCTGTACGCCGACTACCGCGTCGGCGCGGACGGCAGTACGCAACCCACGCTGTCGCTGGCCGAGATGAAGGCCATCGTCGATACCGCGCATCTCTCGGGCCGCCCGGTGGCCGCGCATGCATCCAGCGATGCCGGCGTGCGCCTGGCGGTGGATGCCGGCGTGGACAGCATCGAACATGGTTACGGCGCCAGCGAAGCCACGTTCCGGCTGCTGAAGCAGCACAACGTGGCTTACGAGCCGACGTTGACGGCAGTCGAATCGACGGCGCAGTACTTCGAACACTACGTGCCCGGACAAAGCGAGCCCACGCCGCGCATGCGCGAGTCCGAACGCGCCTTCCGCACCGCGCTGAAGCTCGGCGTGACCATCGGCAATGGCAGCGATGTGGGCGTGTTTACCCATGGCGAGAACTGGCGCGAGCCCGCCGCGATGGTGCGCGACGGCATGACGCCACCCCAGGCACTACATGCGGCCACCGATGTGGCGGCACGCATACTCCGCCAGCAGGACCGCTTCGGCCGCATCGCCCCCGGTCTGCGCGCCGACCTCGTCGCCTTCAATGGCGACCCGAGCACGCATATCGATGACCTCCAACACCCCGTCTTCGTGATGAAGGACGGCACCATCTACCGCACACCACCAACGACGCCATGACCGACTTTCTTATCCGTCCCATCGAAGCCTGCGACAACCCCGCCGTGGCGAACATCATCCGCACCGTGATGCCCGAGTTCGGCGCCGACGGCCCGGGTTTTGCCATTCATGACGCTGAAGTGGATGGCATGCACGAAGCATACGCGCGACCGCGCAGCGCGTATTTCGTGGTTGAACGCGACGGCGTGGTGATCGGCGGCGGTGGCATCGCCCCCTTGGAGGGCGGCGAAGCGGACGTATGCGAATTGCGCAAGATGTACTTCCTGCCCGAGGCACGAGGCATCGGCGCAGGCAGCGCCATGATGCTGCTCTGCCTCGATACGGCGCGTTCGCATGGCTTCCAGCGCTGTTACCTGGAGACCCTGAGCGGCATGGATGCCGCGCAGACGCTTTATCGTCGTCATGGTTTCACCAGGCTGGACGCGCCGATGGGCGGCACCGGCCACTTCAGCTGCGACAAATTCTTTATCCGCGAACTGTGAGGCCTCGCCATGGGCAGCCACGATCCACGCGTCGATAGCTACATCGCCAAGTCGGCAGCCTTCGCCCAGCCGATCCTCGAGCACCTGCGTGCACAGGTACACGCCAGCTGCCCCGAGGTAGAAGAAGACATCAAGTGGAGCATGCCATTCTTCATCTACCGCGGATCGCCGATGTGCCAGATGGCGGCGTTCAAGCAGCACTGCGCGTTCGGTTTCTGGAAACACAAGGATGTAGTCGGCGAGCAAGCAGGGGCGGGCGACGACGGCATGGGTCAATTTGGCAAGATCGCGACCCTGAAAGACCTGCCGCCAAAAAAGGCGTTCTCGGCATCGATCAAGAAGGCGATGGCGGTGATTGAAACCGGCGCCAGGCCAAAGCGCGCCAAGAGCGCGCCCAAGCCGCCGCCCTCCATGCCCGATGACCTCGCCGCCCTGCTTGCCCTGAAGAAGCATGCAGCGGCACGCAAGGCTTATGACGCCTTCCCGCCCAGCGCCCAACGCGAATACGTCGATTGGATCAGCGAGGCCAAAACTGAGGCCACGCGGCAGAAGCGCATCGCCACGACGCTGGAATGGCTGGCTGAAGGCAAGCGGCGCAACTGGAAGTACGAGTCATGCTGAAAGCACCCGCGCTCCGCTTCGACATCGACGACCCGGCCGCGCCGGATGTCGCCCCATTGCTCCACGAACTGGACGGCTATCTGGCCGAGCTGTATCCCACCGGCAATATCCAGCCGGTATCGGTGCAAGCGCTCAAGCAACCCAATGTCACCTTCCTCGCCGCCCGCGTCGATGGCAGACCCGTCGCCTGTGGTGCCTGCGTCTGGCACGAGGACTACGTCGAGGTGAAGCGCATGTACGTGTTGCCCGCCTGTCGCGGACTGGGCCTGGGCAAGCAGCTGCTGGAAGCGCTGGAGCGAGAGGTCGCGCGCGCCGGCGGCAAGCTGATTCGGCTGGAGACCGGCACGGCCCAGGCCGAGGCGCTGGAACTCTACGGACGCGCCGGCTACCGCCGCTGCGCGCCGTTCGGCGAGCATCGCGCCAACCCACTCAGCATCTGCATGGAGAAGTCCCTCGCATGATTCGTATCGCTCACGCCGACGATGCAGCCGCCGTCCACGACATCTATACGCCATCGGTGCTCGACGGCGTGGCCACCTTCGAAACCGACTTGCCCGGCGTGGACGCCATGCGCGAACGCATCCTGGGCCGGCTCAAGCAGTACCCGTGGCTGGTGTGGGAAGAACACGGCCGCGTGCTCGCCTATGCCTACGCCAGCCGCTTCCGTGAGCGCGCCGCCTACGACTGGATTGCCGAGACCTCGATCTACGTGCATGCCGACGCGCGCCGGCGCGGCATCGCCCGTCGGCTCTATGGCGTGCTGCTCGACGCGATGCGACTGCAAGGACTGAACCAGGCGGTCGGTGTCATCACGCTACCCGGCGAAGGCAGCGTCACCATGCACGAGGCGATGGGCTTCACCCCGGCCGGCGTGTGGCGTAGCTCGGGCCATAAGCTCGGCCAGTGGTGGGACGTAGGCGTCTGGCAAAAGGAGCTGCAGTCGCCCGTCACGCCGCCCATGCCGGTGGTTCCGTTTGCGCAACTACGGGAAACCTCGGCCTGGGCCGAGCTTATGCACCGCACCAACATTTGAAATAACGCCAGGAGCACATGCTGCGCGCGACTGCTCGGGCCGCGCGCAGCATGGTTCCATCAGGCGCATCGCTTGCGCTTACGCAGCATCAGTCGAAATGCGCCGTGATGCGAAAGTCGAAGCGCACACTGTCCTGGTCGGGTATCACCGTGTTGAACGGCTTGGCCACGTCGGCCGAGGCCGTCAGCCAGCGATAGTTATAGCTTGCACCCACGCCCGCACCGGTGATGTCCTGACTGCTCGGATAAGCCGCGAACACTTCGCCATGATCGACGAAGCCGAAGACGTCCAGGCGCTCGCCAATGGAACGGTGCAGTTCCAGGGCGGCGTAATAGCCCCTGGCACCGGACAGCACGCCTCGCTCGTATCCACGCACGCTGCCGGGCCCGCCGATCTGGAACAGGTTGGCGGAAGGCACGTTATAGCCCGTGCTGAACTGCCATCCCAGGTCAGCGCGTAGCGCCCAACGCGATTGCCACAGCCGCTGAATGAAGTACGCGCTGCCCGGCGCAATGGTGAAGTCGGTCTTGCCGAGCAGGGGCTCGTCCGAATGGATGCGGGTAGCCAGTTGGGTGGCACCCCAGCGCTGACCGTCGGACTGATGCGACAGGCTAGCGCCCAGCGTCCAGGAAGTAGTGCGCGTGTCGGCAATGCTCTGGCCGCTGATGTGCGTGCTCGAATCGGTGATCGAGTACGAGCCAATACCGCTGAACAGCCAGTCCAGCGTGGCGATAAGCGGCTGGTTGTAGTTCAGTGCGGTGACCGACGAAGTGCCCTGGATATTGATGTTGCGGAACGCCTCGTTGATCACGTTGATCTGGCTGTGCGCGTAGCTGACACCGAGCCGGCCGTTGTTGGGGAACAACGGTACCGAATAGGAAACGGAGCCGTCGTTGCCTCCGCTGGAGTGCGCAACGTTGCCATCGAGCATGTCATCGATGCCGAGCAGGCCGTAGAGATGCCCCTGCAAGCCGATGCGATTGCGGCCCGTATTGTCCACGCCACCGTTGTCGACGAAGGCATCCAGCGCAAAACGGCTAGGCTCCTGCACCTCCAGCTGGACGTCGGTAAGCCCACGCGCGGCGCCGGGCTCCAGCAGGGCGCGAGCCTGCAAATCGGTGGTGCGATTCAAGGTGACCAGGTTCTCCCGCAGCTGGTCGGAGTCGACGACTTCGCCTTGCTGCAGGCCGAGGCGCTTGGTCAGGTAGTGGTCGCTCACGTGGCGCTTGCCGCTGATCGCGACCTTGCCCAAGCGTCCTTCCACCAGCTCCACGTGCACCACGCCGTCGACGATGGGTTGGTTCTTCAGCAAGGCGCGAGCGGTGGTGATCTTGCGTGCTCGATACAGGCCATTGACCGCATCGATCATCTGCGCCAGCTCGGCACCATCGACCTCCCTACCCTCGAACGGCTTCACCGTAGCCTGCAGCAGCTCGGGCCTTAGCAAGGCCGAAGGGGTGAACTCCACGCGCTTGAGCATAAAACGTGCGGTCGCATGCGCCTTCGGACTGGCCGACGGCGGCGCGGGCTGTTGCAGCGGATTGGTGGGCGCCGTGGGCGGCGGCGTCTGTAGCTGCTCGTAGTAGCGCTGCTGTCGTTGCGCGTCGTTTTGCAAGGTACTCGGCGGTGTCAGCGTCTGCGCCTGCGCCGGCGACAACGCCAGCACGCCACTGCCACAACCTGCTGCCAAGGCCGCACTCATCACCACGCGGCGCCACGGCGCCGTTTCCCTGTTTGCCTGCATGTATTGCCTCACTCCGGAGCATTGATATTGACGGCCGTGCTGTGCTCATCCGCCGGCTGCACCAACTGGCTGTTGTCAGTGCCGATCCACGCCGGCACGGCGTGCTTGGTCACCTGGTCGTCGCCGCGGTCATCGGTCTGGTCAGTGAGCATGCGGCCGTTGAAACGCAGGGCGCTCTCGCCCAGGTAGTCCGGCGCCAGCCAGTCGTGGACGGCAACGTAGTTGGGCGTCTGGGTGTCGTCGCCGAAGCTGTAGCGGATGATGAAGGCATCGGTGAGCGTATGTACGCCGTCCTGGTGGAACTGGAAGTCGTAGGTCGGCTGCATCAGCTGCACGGTGGCCGGTAGCAGGATCGCGCTGTGCTGATTCATCCACACGTAGGCATCGGGCATCTTGACCGACATGGTCTGTTCGATGTGGGCCGAGGCCATGTCCACGTTCGGTGCGGTGGTGGCCAGTGCCGCGTTCACGGCGGCCAGGCGGTCGATCATCCAGTCCTGCGGCGCGTCGGCGGTGACCACGATCCGGCCTGCCACGCCGCCCTGATAACCGGACAACACCGAATACAACGGCTGGCCGGTGCTGGTCTGGATGACCTGCGCGGTGATGTCGCTGGCTTCGAGGTTAATCCGGTCGCCGATGTAACCGGCATCCAGCTCAATGTCGCCGCTGGCCAGCGCGTAGGCGTCCCGGGTGCGCAGCGAGGTTGCGATGATGTTGCCATCGCGTGCCAGCAGGTAGATGGAGTTGGGCGCCTGCACATTATTGAACGTCATCTGCTGTGCCGACAGCGAGACGGCATCGCCGGCCGTTGCATCGTTAATGGTCAGCACGCCACCGGAATTCACCGTCATGTCGTGGCCAGCCGTGGAGTCATACATGCTGACATCGCTGCCGGCGTTGACGTTGATGTCATGGCCTGCCTGCACTTGGGAGGTCTGCACCGTACTGCCGGCCTGAAGGCCCACGTCCTCCGAAGCGGCAATACTTGTGGCAGCCAGACTGGTACCCGCATTCAAGGTCGCACTGCCGTTCTGCGCGTCGATCTGCTGCGCAAAGAGGGTGCTGCCCGCCGTGCTTCGCAGCGAGCCGCCCGTAAGCGTCACGGCCCCCAGCGTGGTCGCACCACCCGACTGCGTCGTCAGACCGTTGCCGCCCTGGAAGCTGCCGACGTTTACATCGCTGCCCGCATCCAGTTGACTGCTGCCACCCACAACGGCTTGCGCCAGTGTCACCGTGCCGTTGGTGCTATCGATGGCCAGATTGCCGCCGATGTTGGCATTGGCCACATTGGCATCCAGCGCGGATTGCAGCGTGGCGGTGCCGGCCGTGGTCAGCGCGTTGGTGATTTGCAGCGTGCCTGCGGTCGCGGTGAGCGTGGCGTTACCGCCACTGTTCAAGCTGCCAGCAGTCAGGTTCGTACCCGCCATGGCGTTGAGACCGCCACCGCTAGTCACGCTGCCCAAGGTCATCGCCTGGGCCGCATCAAGCGTGGTCGCACTGCCGGCCTTCAGCGTCGTTGCCTGCAGGTTGGCACCGGCGCTGGCCGTGAGGTCCGCACCCGCGCTGACATTCGCCAGCGTCATGTCACCGCCAGAGCTCAGCGTGGCGCTACCGTTCTGCACGTTCACCTGTTGCGCCGCAAGGGTGCTGCCCGCCGTGCTCTGCAGCGAGCCGCCCGTAAGCGTCACGGCCCCCAGCGTGGTCGCACCACCCGACTGCGTCGTCAGACCGTTGCCGCCCTGGAAGCTGCCGACGTTTACATCGCTGCCCGCATCCAGTTGGCTGCTGCCACCCACCACGGCTTGTGCCAGTGTCACCGTGCCGTTGGTGCTATCGATGGCCAGATTGCCGCCGACGTTGGCATTGGCCACATTGGCATCCAGCGCGGATTGCAGCGTGGCGTTGCCGGCAGTGGTCAGCGCGTTGGTGATTTGCAGCGTGCCTGCGGTCGCGGTGAGCGTGGCGTTGCCGCCACTGTTCAAGCTGCCAGCAGTCAGGTTCGTACCCGCCATGGCGTTGAGACCGCCACCGCTAGTCACGCTGCCCAAGGTCATCGCCTGGGCCGCATCAAGCGTGGTCGCACTGCCGGCCTTCAGCGTCGTTGCCTGCAGGTTGGCACCGGCGCTGGCCGTGAGGTCCGCACCCGCGCTGACATTCGCCAGCGTCATGTCACCGCCAGAGCTCAGCGTGGCGCTACCGTTCTGCACGTTCACCTGTTGCGCCGCAAGGGTGCTGCCCGCCGTGCTCTGCAGCGAGCCGCCCGTAAGCGTCACGGCCCCCAGCGTGGTCGCACCGCCCGACTGCGTCGTCAGACCGTTGCCGCCCTGGAAGCTGCCGACGTTTACATCGCTGCCCGCATCCAGTTGGCTGCTCCCACCCACCACGGCTTGTGCCAGTGTCACCGTGCCGTTGGTGCTATCGATGGCCAGATTGCCGCCGATGTTGGCATTGGCCACATTGGCATCCAGCGCGGATTGCAGCGTGGCGTTGCCGGCCGTGGTCAGCGCGTTGGTGATTTGCAGCGTGCCTGCGGTCGCGGTGAGCGTGGCGTTACCGCCACTGTTCAAGCTGCCAGCGGTCAGGTTGGTGCCAGCCGCGGCAGTTAGATCGCCGCCGCTCGTGACCGTACCCAGCGTCGTCGCGCCCGTACTGTTGGTTTGCACGGTGCCGCCGGCGGTCAGGTTACTGCCGGCGATGGTTGCCGCCGAGAGCGTGGCGTTGCCGCCCGCAGTGATCTGAGTGAAGTCCAGCGCGTCGGCGACGGCGAGATCGACGTTGCCGTTGGCGCGAACGCTCTGCGCGTCGAGGTTGCCGAGCGCATCTATGTAGATACTTCCTTGCGTGCTGGTGGCATCGAGCGTGCCCGGACTCATGTTCACGATCAGCGGATTCGGTGCACCGCCGATGTCGTTGACCGATTGCAACGACACGCTGCCGCCCGCGAGTTCTTCGACATTCAGCGGACCGCCATTGCCCCGGATGCCGCCGGCGGCGGTAATGCTGATGGACGGGGTATCGCTGGCATCGGTGCTTTGCACCAAGCCGAGTACGACATTGCCGCCAGAAGTAATCGTTGCGATACCGGTCGCCGCGATGCTGCTGCCGCTGTCCATTTGCACGGCATCGCCGGTTTGCGCGGCACTCACGTCGACGTTGCCTCCGGTCGCGCTCAGCGCAGCGCCTTGGCCGAATTCCAGCGTACCGGTGCCCGTGAGATTGGTCAGCGTGGCATTGATATTGCCGTTGCCGGTGGAGACATCGCCGCCAATCGTCACGCCCGTGGAACCGTTGAGGTCCACGTCGTCGTTGGCATTGCTGCTGCCAATGGTTTGCTTGCCACTGCTGGCGATGGTGCCGGTGGTGGTCAGCGCACCGGTGGTGGCATTGAGCACCACGCCGCCTGCCGCCTGCACGTTGTCGAACCTGGCATCCAGATAGCCGGTGGCGTTGACGCCGGCATCGTTGGAGGTCAACTGCTGCGCGGTGAGGCTGCCCACCGTGGAAAGCAGCGTGATCTGGCCGGCGCTTTGGATCGTGCCCACGGTGAGATCACCGGTGTCCGTGGCGATGTCCACGATGCCGTAGGTCGCCGTGGCCTTGAGCAGCGGGTTGCCGCCTGTCTCTTGCACCCACATCGCGCCCAGCGTGGGCGTGGTGGTGGTCGACGTGCTGTTGTAGGCGACATTGTCCAGGGCGTCGAACGTGATCTGATTGCCCGCGACGCTGGTGACGTTGTTGATCGCGTAGATGCTGCCTTTGCGCGATTGCAGCAGCACGTCGTCGTTGGCAACGGCCTGGTTCACCAGCAGGTCGCCGGTGGTTTGTTCCAGCGCAAGGTTGCCGCCGGCCGAGCCCTTGTTGAGCGTGCCCGCGATGGCGACCGGCAGTGCATCCAAACCGTAACTGTCGAAGCCGACATTGTTGTTGGCCGCGATGGTCAGGTTGCCGCCGACACTCAGCAACGCCGGGGCGTTGAGTGAGTATGTGGTGTCCGGATCGGCCTGGATGCCGCCGGTGGCGGTGAGGTTCATGTCCAGGCCGGAGGTCAGGCCCGTCAGCTGGAAGGTCTGGTCGCCCTGTCGCTGTGTGGCCAGTGCCAGGTTGCCCTGTGCCTGGATGTAAACCGCGCCATTGGCCTTGCCAGCCAGATCGCCGGTCACCTGAACGAACAGCGGATCGATCTGCGTGATCACGATCGAACCGATGGTGGTGCCGCCGGCCGTGGCACCCACGCTGGACAAGGTGGCGTTGGCCGCCAACTGCGCCAGTTGCTGGCCGTTGATCACGTTGTGGTTGGTGTCGTACACCGTGATGTCGCCGGGCGTGTTGGCGCTGGCCAATGCCTGCAACACGCCCGGATTGTTGCTGTTGTCGAGCGTGTTGACGAGCGTACCCGTGCTGTAGAGCGTGGCCAGGTCGCTTTCGTCAATGGTGATGGGCGTACCCAGCTGGCCCAGGCCACTGTTCTTGCCATTGGCCAGCAGCGTCACGTTCACACCGCTGATGTTGGGCGTAAAGTTGGTGCCGACCGTGGTGGTGGTGAGGCCCGAACCCGCGCCGCTGGTGCTGGGTGCGGCGAGCATGCCGGCGCTGCTCAGGCTGTACAGCAAGGCATTTTCACTCCACGCCTGCGAAGCCAGCGACTGTTGCTGCGCCGAAGTGAGCGCAAACACATAGCCACCGCCGGGGTTGGTGAATTCGCTCTGCGTGTTCCAGCTCGCGCTGGAAGTGCTGACCCACTGACCGAACACCGCGATGTCGCTGGTGATGCGGCTGGCCAGATAGTTCTGCACGTCGGTCTGGTCCGGCGTGGCCGAAGCGCTGATCGTGCCGTTGCTGGCTTGCACCACCAGCGCCCAGTACGACTGCAACAAGCCCATCGTCGGCGTCTTGTTGAAGGTGAAGCTGCCGTTGCTGTAGCTGCCTTCGGCCATGAGGCCGATGTATTCGCTGTAAGCCGCGTTCACCTGGCTGGTGATCGCCTGATCCACCGCGGTAGGCGCGTTGATGGCGTTGCCGTTGGTATCCACCGACACCAGACCGAAGCGCTGCCAGAGCGCTTCTTCCTGCGTGGGGTTGAGCGTGGCCGAAGCGGACAGCGAGCTGGCGTCGTAGATGCCGCCCTTCTCGGCATCCATGATCACATTGCCATGCTGGGAAACCACGCTGCCTACTTCGTAGTCGCCGGCATCGTTGGCGACATCAATGTCGCCAGCGGCGTTGAGATTGAGCACGTCGACCGAGCCGGCCGAGAAGTGCGTCTGCACCATCAGTGCCCGGTCGCTGGTCTGGCTGCCGTTGATGGTCTGCGAGCCCACAATGCTGCCCAACTGGCTGGTGAGGCTCACCGCGTCGCCGACGATATCCTCCGGCCCGCCGATCGCGCCCTGCACCGTCGCATCCGCGGTGCAGGCGCCACCGCTGGCCATATCGGCCGGCAGGCAGCCCAGGTAAGCCATGCCCGGAATCATCACGCCCGGGCCGCGGGTACTCACGAGCGAACCCGTGCTGGTGATGTCGACGTTGCCAAAAACCTGCGTGCCCTTGCCGCCGGCAACTGCCAGGATCGGCTGGTTGCTGCTGCCGGAATTGATATTGAGGTGGATGCTGCCGTCGTTACCGTCGCCCGATGTTGCGCTGGTTTTGGTGTAACCGTCGGTCACGGCCACGACTGTGGTTTCGTTGCCGGTATCGACCACGCCGCTGTTGCCGGTATCGGTGTTGCCGTAACCGGTGATCTGCACGTTGATCGGTCGGAACGACGTGCCGATGCTGCCACCGCCCTCGGCGATCATGGCCAGGTCATGCGTCCAGATCAGTTGCTGCTGCGGGTTGGTGTTGAGAATGTTGCCGCCGTTGGTGGCCACCAGCAGCGTATCCGGCGTAGCCGACACGCCTGCGGCGGTGTTGCCGTTTTGCACCGGGTTGTTGGTGTTGGAGATGACGCCGTTGAGCAGGATGTTGGCGTTGGAGTCGATCTCCACGCGGTTGGTGGTGGAGGTGGCGAACTGCACCGCGATCGGCAGCGAGGCTGATTGGGTGACGTTGATGCTGAGCTGGCCGTAATCGGGATACAGGAAATTCCAGGCCGAACCGTAGCCACCCGGGTTCTTGGAGGAGTACCAGGTCGTATCGTCGTCATACACGGTGGCCTTGGTGCCGTAGTTGCAATCTGACGTCAGGCCACCGCTGCATCCATGAAAGACCGCCCACCCGCCTACGGAGGTCGACTGCACGGGATTGCCCGTGCTGCCGGAAATACCCACGGCCCATTGCGCGCCACCGCTCAGTGTCACATTGGCCGAGTTGGAGAACCACGAATACGGCGTCCACGCCTGATCGCCATTTTCGGCCTGGCCGGTCTGGGCGTTGTAGAACGACCAGTCCGTGCTGGTGCTCGAGCCGGTGTATGCGGCGGGCAATCCCGAGGTCGGACGGAACACCGTGGCGGACATGCTGTAGTTGTAATACTGGCCTTGAGCCGGGGCATAACTGGTCAGCGCCGCGCCACTCTCCGTCAACGCATAGATGGCATCGCCGCTGGTGTTGGATGCCTGCACGATGCTCGGCACGCCCGATGCCGCTTCCAGCGTCGATATCACGCCGCTCTGCGCACTGTTGTAGGCGTTCGGGTTGTTGGTGAAGGTTTGCGTCGCACCGCCGTCCACGCTGACGTACCAGGTGGTGGTAGGCACATTCGAACTGCCGATCAACTGCGAATAGTCTTCGATGGTGACCATGCCCGGCGATGCCTTGCCGGTGTCGATGTTGTTCACCTGCAGCGGCAGGCCGGTGGTGTTGTCCACCAACACTTCGCCATAGCCGCTGTTGACGGTGATGCTGCCGCCGCCCGTGCTCACCACATGGCCGATCAACGTGGCCTGGCCACCGCCGGTGGCCTCGACGCTGTTGAGGTCGACCTGCTTCTGGTTGATGTTGTAACTGGCGCCGATGAGCCGACTGGAGCCGGCCGACTGCACCAGGCCCAGCAAGGGCTCATACGAACTGTTGCTGCTGTTGTAGTAGTACAGCGTGTTGCCGGTGCCATCAGTCAGCGCCAGCGTGCCATTGCTCACCGACTCCTGGTACGCCGCGTAGCTGCTGTTGCCCGCATTGAAGGCATAGAGCGGCGTGCCCTTGTTGCTGGCATAGGCACTGAGGAAATCGGTGAGGCCCGTTTGCGTCTGCACCGTCCATACACCGGACTGCCCCACCGTGTAGGACGAATCGAAATCGATGTAGCCATTGGCACCGGCATTCACGGTCAGTGTTTGCGACTGCGACGAGGGCATCTTCTGGCCGGTTCCCCAGCTGCTGGAGACACCCTGCACATTGGTGCCCGACGCGCTAAGCGCGATCCACGGCACCATCGGCGTGTAGTCATTGCCGCTAGGCCCCTCACTGATCACGCCATAACCGATGCCGGCAGTGCCGGAGCCGTTGCAGGTGCTGCCGCCGTATGAGAATCCGGCACAGTTGCCGATCGTGATGATCGGTGTGGCCTGGTATGTCCCCTGGAAGTTCGAATAGGGCACCACCGTGCCGCCGCCGTACGTCATCAGTGCGGCATTGAGCGTTGCCGTATTGGTCGAGCCGGGCGCGTACACCGACTCCATGATCGCCGCCGCCACCTTGTCCGCATCCCAGGAGCCGGTCGTGGCACTGCCGGTGTTGAAGAAATCGGGCCCGAGGATGTTGGTGAAAAGCCAGCTTGTCGAACTGTCCAGTGCGCCAGCCGGATCGCCGCCGGTGAACGCCGGGTTGGCATTGAAGGTCACGTCGCCGCGCGGCGCATAGATCGACACGTCATTGGCATAGATGCCATTCGTCGTGATCGAGCCTTCGCTGGTGCTCAGGCTCACGTTGCCGCCGAAATCCTGGATGGGGCCGTTGACCATGATGTCCGGCGTGTTCTGCCCCGGCGACAACGTGTTGTTGTAGGAGTTGTCGATGGTGATGTTGGGTTGCGCGTCGCTGGGCGCCTGCGTGATGTGGACGCCGCCGATGCTGGTCGTGCCGCTGGTGCTGGCGTTGTTCTCATACACCGTGCCGCTGAGGCCGAAGCTGACGTCGATGCCCGACAGCGCCAGCGTGTCGGTGCTGGCATTGTCGATGGTGATGGATGGCGCGGGGTTGGCCGTGACCGAGCCGCTGCCGCTGATGCCGCCCATGTTGGAGCTGGTGCCGTTGCCACCGAACAGATAGACGTTGCCGCCGCGCACGCTGAGCGGTACGCCCAGGATGTCGCTCGCCGAACCGCCGAACTCCCACGCCGTCACGCTACCCGCCGAGCCCGGATCCGTTTCGTTGTAGTTGTTGACCCATTGCGCGGCGAACGTGACGGCGCTCGGCGTGCCGCCAATCGTACCGCTGGCGGTGGTGAAACCGCTGCCGGTATCCACGGCATAGGCGATGGCATTGCTGGTGAGATTGCCGTTGGCGTCGATGTTGATCAGCAAGTCGCCACCGGTGCCTGCCACCACGCTGCCGTTGATGACGGTGCTGGCGCTGCCGCTGACGCTGGTGCTGTTGTTGCTGTTGGTTACCGGAATGAAGCCAAGCTCGTAGCCGTGGCCCTCGCTGTCGGGGTGGGCAGTGAGCGTGCCGTCGATGCTGCCGATATTCACGTCGCCATCGCTGGTGACCGAACTGCCCGCACCCAGTGTCAGCGTAGCATTGCTCAAGACATTGGCCGTGGCCGAAGCCACGGGAATGGCGATGAGCCCGCGCACGTAAGCCTGTGCCACCGGCTGAGCATTCAGTTCCGTGGCCAGACTGCCGTTGCCGAAATCCTCGCCAGCCAGCACGTAGCTGTCGTCCATGCTGGCAATGGACACGGTGCCATTGCCGTCGGTACCGACGTTGACCGACTGATTGGCGGTGAGGTTGGTGGTGGACTTGGCCGAGGCAACGCCATCAAGTCCGTACGAATTGCCGATCGCCGTGTTCATCGCCCCAAGCATGGCGTAGGTGCCGATGTTGACGACGTAGCTGGTCAAGGTGCTGTTGCCATCGATATCGATGGCGTTGCCTACCGTGCCCGTAAAGTAAGTGCTGGGGTTGGCAACCGGCACCGCGCCACCGATGGTGATGCTGGCCTGATCCTGCACGTTTTGGATGGTGCTGTCGGCAATCACGTTGATGCTGCTCAACGTGCTGGGCGTGTCGTAACCGTAGGTGGCGAGGTAATCGCCGTTGCCGATGTGCGCGGCGTTGTTGGCGAGGAACGTGTTGTCCACCTCGGCGGCCGTGCCCACGAACAAGCCGCCCGCACCGCTGGTGGCGCCGCCGTTGCTTGCGTCGGCGCTCATCCCGGTGTCGGCAAGCACGTTGAGGTTGCCGCCTGACACCACCGCTGTGTTGATGCCAATGCTCGCCGCAGCCGTGGTGCCCGTGGTGCCGGCGACGTTGCTGGCATAGGCGCCGCTACCGCCGATCACCGCACCGTTGCTCGAATCGGCGGTGACGCCGTAAATGTATTGCGTGTTGGCGACAAGGTTGAATTCGCCGCCCATCGTCAGGTACTGGTCCGCGCCCAGCGTCGCGCTGGAGGTGGACAGCGCGGTCGTCGTGGCCGTGGCAGCCACGCCGCCAACCAACTCGCCGCTGCCCGATTCGACATAGGCGTTGTTGGTGTCGGTGCTTTCGGCAACGATGCCAAGGCTGGTCAGCTCGGTGGCACCCGCATAGGTCACGCCAGTGGTGGCGTTCCTGATGCTCTCGCTCACATTGGCCTGGCTGCCATCCAGCGACGCAGTGGTGGTTTCGTCGGAACTGGCGTTGGCGTTGAAACCGCCGCCGATGAAACCGCCGGCGACGACGCCGTTGGCATTGGCCGAGGCCACCGGCGTGCTTTCGGCCAGTATCGACACGCTGCCGAGCAGCGGCAGCATGACACCGCTGCCGATTTCGGCACGGTTGGTGCCGCTGCTGCTGGCGGTGGCGTCGGAGGCTTCGGCGGCAACGATGCCGCCGCTGTTGCCGGTGGAAGAGGCAGAGAGCGTCGGCGCGAAATCGCTCGTCACGTTGAGCGCGCTGCCGGTCGGCGCGTTGGTGAACTGCACATCGGAGCTGGACGAACCCACCACGGCGCTGCTGGTGAGTGCCGCGCTGGCATTGACGGTGTTCACGCCAATCGAAACGCCCACGCCGATGGTGGTGGTCTGGGCGCTGGCCGACAAGGTCGGTGCGGCATTGGCGGTAACGCTGGTAACGCCCACGTCCGACAGCGTGGTAACTGGCCCCGCACTGTTGGCCAGCGTGTACACGCCGATGCTGCCGCTGGCGGTGCCGATGTCGCGGGCGGTGATGTCCGCGCCGTCGCCGGACAGGATGCCGGCGGTATCCGCCACGCCCTGCGCGGTCACGCTGCCGGTATCGGAGGCGCTGATCGTCACCGCACTGAAGTTGCGCGTGGTGGAGCCAGCGCCCAGCAACGCGCTGATACTGCTATCGCGCGTCGCCGTATCCACCATCGTGCCGGCGGCGAGCGCCAGGCCCACGGTGACGTTGGGATTGTTGTTGCCGGCCGAGGCCGTGCTGCTGTCGCCCGCCTGGATGGTGAGCGTGCCCTGTTGCTGGAGTCCGCTGATCTGGCCCGCGCTGCCGGCCAACACGTTGTCGTTGATGCTGCTTTCGGCCACGGCCACGTTGACGCCCAGCGCGCCGACCGTCACGTTGCCGGCCGACGAGCCGGTGGACACCGCCGTGGATGCCGCGGTGAGCGTGTTGCCACTGGCGTCCTTGGCGTTGCCCACGCCGGCCTGGATGGTGACGTTGCGGGCCTGGGTGATCGCACTCTGGCTGTCGAGCACGGCACTCACCTGGCTGTCCAGCGAGGTGGACGCCACCGACACGCCCACCGCCGCCACGCCGCCCGCCCCTACACCGGCCGTGTTCGAGGTAGCGGCGTTGGCCGCCGCGGCAATGTTGACGTTGCTGCTGCTGGCCACCGTGCTGCCGCCGGTGATGCCCGCCGAAATGCCATCCGTGGTGCCGGCCGCCAGCGCCGTGCTCCAGCTGCTGCCATAGCTCGCCCCGCTGTTGATCTGGCTGACGCCGCCGGCACCGAGGTTGCCGTACGTACTGCCCGCGTCGAGCACGCCGCTGCTGCCCGATTGACCGATGTCGTACAGGTCCGCCTGACGATCACCACTGCTGTTGCTGGAGCTGTTGCCGAGCATGCTGGTATTGCTGCCCGTGGCGATGCCGCTGCCGCTGCCGGCCACCAGCACGCCTACCGAGACGCCTATGCCGGCAATGCCGCCGGCACCGCTGCCGGTGGCATTGTCGACGTTGCGCGTGGAGCTCGCGCCCACATTCACGCCTCCGGCGGAGTAGCCGGTATTGGTGATGCCGCTGTCGTTGATGTCTGCGCCGACCTGGGTTTGCAGCAAGGTGACGTTGACGCCGCCAGCCAGGCCCACCGCGCCGACACCCACGCCGCCGATCACGTCGTTGACCGTCTGTGCATCCGCCGCCGTCACGTTGAGCGTGCCACCCACGATCATGCTGCTGCCGGCGACCGAGGCGTTCGTGCTGTTGCCGAGCACGTTGACCGCCACCGTGCCCACCAGGCCAGCATCCGTACCCGCCGCGAGCTGGGCAGCCAACGCCTGCGACACGTCGCTGGAGGTGGCCTGCACGGTGGCGTCGCCGGCGTCGTTGATCGAGGCACCGCCCAGTACGCGCGCCGAGGTTTCGGCATTGTCGATGTTGACCAGCGCCATGCCGCTGCCGGCGGCGCTTTCCTCGTTGATGGCCACGGCCAGCGCACCGCCGACCTGCGCGCTCTGGATGGCCGAGTTGGCCAGCACGCTGAAATTGTTGGCGGTGATGCTGCCGCCACTGACGTAGGCGTCGGTACTCGCCTTGAACAGCGACACCGCGCCTGACAGGCTGGCAGCCACTCCCGTGCTGACGTCGGCACTACCGACATCGTTGAGCGACCATTGGTAGCTGTTCGCCGCGACCTGCGTGCCCAGGCTGGAGGCGTTGGAGCCGACGATGGAGTCGGCGATGTACGCCTGCGTGGCACCGTCAAAGGTGTTGACCGGCGTGGCGGCACTGATGGCCACCGCACCTGATGTCCCCGCGCCGGTGGCCAGGTAGTTGGCCGCGTACTGCGCACTGTACGCGCCGACATTGACCTGCTGCGTGCTGCTGACCGACTGGTCCGACGACTCCGTACTGCCGGCCTGGGTGGAGCTGGAACCATTCGTCGTGACCGCGGTGGGCGCGACCTGGTTGATCAGCGAATCATTGCCGATGTAGGCACCGGTGCTACCACCGATTTCATTGACGCCCACTTCGGCCGTACCGGCCACGCCCTCGCCAGCGGCAAGGCCAAGACTGAGCGTGACGACATGCTGCTGGTTGCTCGCGTTGACCGCCACGCCGGTGATCGTCGTGGTGCTGCTGTGCAGGTCGGGTGCACCGGCCCCACTGTTGCTGGCGACGCTGGTGGCGCCGCCCTTGAACACCGTGAAGATGTCGCTGGTGGAACCGGTGACGTCCATCCCGGCATTGAGGCTGCCCAGGTTGGCCGGCGTGCCGTCAGTGACGGACAGGCCCGTGCCGTTCGCATACGCCGTGACGTCACTGTTGTCGATGTAGGCCTGGGTGTTGCTGCCGAGCGTATTGACGACCACGCCCGCACCGGCGGCGATGGAGCCGCTCAGCGAAGCGGAACCGGCAAACACATTGATGCCCTGGCTGCTGCTGGCCAGCACTCCGATGCTGTCGTTGGCAACGACGCCTGCGTTCTGGTCGATATAAGCCTTGGTGCCACCGGTGATCTGGTTGACCGCCACCGAGCCTGACAGCGCCACTCCGCTGGCGAGCGCGCCCGCCACCGCAATGGTCTGGATATTGGCGTCATTGCTGTCCGACTGGGTCAGGCTGCCGGGCAGGCCGCTCGCCGTGCCCGGATCGACAGCGCCGGCCTGCACTGTCAGCGATCCGACCTGGTACCAGGAGGACGGGCTGGCGTTGGCACCGCTGGTACCGCCACCGCTGCCATCGAACGCCGCCGTGGTCTGCGTGGCGATGTCGTTGACGGCCACCGCAGCGCCCGCCGCCACGTCGCCACCGGCCACCGCACCGGCCAGCGAGCTGATCTGTGCCCCGTTCAAGGCCGTGATGGTGGTGGCGTTCTGGCTGGCGAACGTGGACGGGTCGGTGGTGGCGCCGGTCGACACGTTGGTCATGCCGGCGTTGACGCTGTTGTCGATCAGGTTGGTCGAACTGGAACCGGCCAGCGAAACCGTGCCGCTGACCGCGGCGCCCACCGCCAGCGATTCGATCTGTGCAGCGGAGGTAGCTTGGACTTGGGTGCTATTGCCCACGTCCAGTTGGGTCAGCGTCGTGTTGGCCGTGCCTATCGTTGCCGAGGTGGCCGTGCCGATGTCGCTGACGGCCACCGACGCGCCAATGCCGAGGTCACCACCACCGGCCGCACCTACGGCCAGCGTCTGGATCGTGCTGCTGTCGGTTGCACTGACTGTCAGCGCGTTGCTGATGACCGCTGGCCCGCCGCTACCGTTGCCGATACCGCTGACGGAGGCCATGGTTCCGGCCACCGCGCTGCCGTTGGGTACGCTGCTGTCCTGGCAGTTGCCGCTGGCCAGACCGTTGCCGATGCAGTTGTAGGCCACCGATCCGGTGCCGGCGCCATCGCCGCCCGCCGCCACGCCCAGCGCGATCGACTGTTCCTTCGCCGTGGTGGCGGCATTGACGGTCACGTTGCCGATGGCGATGGACGCATCCTGCAGCGATGCCTGTGTGCTATCGCCGATCTCCTGCACACTGACGGCCGCCGTCGCCGCGGCGCTGCTGCTGAAGCCCACCGCGCCGGACAAGGCCTGGATGGTGGCACTGTCTGTCGCGGCGATATCGAGCAAGCCGGCATAACTGCCGGCGGACGTACCTGCCGGCCCCGTCACCGAACCACCGGTCAGGCTGGCGGTAGTGTCGTTGCCGGTCTGGTTCCAGCCAAACGACACCGCTACTCCGGCGTCGCCCGTGCTGACGCCGGCGGCCACTGCACCGGCCATGATGGAAGCCTTGTTCTGCGCCTGCAGGCTGACGCCCTGCGTGCTGCCGCTGGCATTGAGAGTGAAGGCGACGTCTGTCGCCGTGGCCTGCAACGTGTTGCCGATGTTGTTGTAAGCCACGGCAGCACCCACGGCGGCCGTACCGGTGCTGATGGCCGCGGCCCCGGCAAGGGTGTAGATGGCGGACTGGTCCTGAGCCGTGGCGCCAATGTTCTGCGCGGTAAGCGCCGTCTGGTTGCCCACCGCACCCAGCACGACGCTGTCCGTGTTGGCGATGCTGTTGTAGGCGACGCTGCCCATCCCGGCGAACTGTCCCGTGGCCACGCCCAGGCCGGCGGCCACGCCGATGATGCGCGTGTTGTCCTGCGCGTTGAGGCTGATCGCACCGTTGTCCACATTCAGCGTGGCGTTGTCGATATCAACCTGATGCACGTTGGCGATCTGGCTGTATTCGAACGACACCCCGACGTTGTTTCCGCTGACACCGAGGTCGCCGGCTGCGGCAATGATCGAGCTTCCCCACCCCGCCGAGTTGCCACTGCCTGTGCTGCTACTGCTGCTTGTGCTGCTCGAGCCGGCATCGCTGTTCGCCGTGCTGCTGGCATTGGCGCCCGCATTGCTCGCATTGCTGATGACGGGCGTCAGCTGACCACCGCTGAAATCGTAATAGCTGCTGGCCGACTCGCCGAACGCCGCGGGCAGACCCAGCGAGGTCAACGAGGAGGCGTCGGGTGAGAGAGCCTGCGCGTTCACCGAAAGGCCGCCGGCCACGCCGACCGTGGAACCACCATTGATAGTCGCCGTGGTGCTGTCGGCGATCTTGTTGACGATGATCGCGCCGGTCAGGCTATTGCTGTTCTCGCTCGTACTGACGCTACCGGTGGCTGCAGCCGCGACGATCATCGAACCGTTCAGCGCGTTCAGCGAAAAGCTGTTGTAACCGCTGATCGACGCCCCGGACACCGATGCGCTGGTGTCGTTACCGATACTTGCGTAAGTCAGGCTCAGCGCACCGTTGACGCTGTCGCCACTGCTGGTGTTGAGTCCGAACCCACCCGCACCAATGCCGATCAGCGAAGCGTCGTAGGCGGTGACCTGGACCGCATCGGTCGAGCCGCTGTCGCCGGTGACGCTGCTTTCACTGATCTGCGCCGTGGTCTGGTTCTGCGACGAGGCGATCGACACCGAACCGGCCACGGTGGTGGTGGAACCACTGCCGCCGATCTGCGCCGCAACGCCGACGCCGGCATCGATTTGTTGGCTGTTATCCAGCGCTTGCACCACGACGCTGCCTGCACTGACGTGGGTGGCCACGCTGGTGCCCGTGTCGCCGAGCGTCGCCAGCGTGGTGTCACCCACGCTGGAATAGGCCACGGCGCCAGCGAGGTCACCGCCGCCCGAACTGTTGCTGGTTCGGCTGAGCGCCGCACCGCCAGCCACGCTGTAGAGCTGGGCATTGTTGAGCGCAACGAGGTTCACCGTGTTCTCGCTGGCATCGCCCGAGAAGTTGGTGACGGTTACGCCATCCAGCACAGCCGTCGTGCCCAGCTGGGCCAGGTTGACGCCGGCCGCACCGGAGATGCCGATGCCGAAGGAGGCGCTGCTGGAGCTGGAACTTGAGCCTGAGCTCGAGCTGCTGCCGGAGCTGCTGCCGAGCGAAGACAGCTTGCCGGCGATGGTCTGCAAGCCGGTAGCGCCGCTGGTGGCTGCGCTCAAAGCGCTGCTGGCCTTGTCGAGCAACGAGCCGGCGCTGCTTGCCGCGTTGCCCACGCTGCCGCTGTCACTGACCGTCCCGCCAGTCAGTTCGTCGACCTTGGCCAACGCGGCCTGGAACTTGTCGGTGCCGCCGCGCAGCGTGTCCGCCAGCGAGCTGACACTCTTCAGCATCGAGATCAGGCCAGCACCTGGCGCCGCGCCCGAGCCGGAGCCCGACGCGTTCTGCGCGGCCGAGTCGCCAGAACCGCTGCCCGTGTCCTTGTTGGGTGCGTCCGATATGTTGGAGCCGGCGACGCTGAGCGCGCCCGCCTCGCCACTGGTGGTGGCCTGCAGGCCAAGACTGCCCACGCTGATGGTGCCGCCGGCTTCAACCGGCGCGCTGCCAGACGCTGGCGTTTCGTCCTTGCTGTTGTTGCCGATGATCGCCAGCGTGTTGGTGCTGACGTCGTTGATACCCACGCTGATGCCGATGCCGGCACCGCTGGACATCGCCAGTGCGCCCGACAGCGACCACACCATCAGCGGATTGACGGCATCGACGTTCAGTGCCGCCGCATTGACGTCGTCGCTTCCGCTCACGCTCGCGTGCGTCTGGTCGCTGACGTCGGTCAGCGCAACCATGCCCTGGATGCTGGCCGAGCCGCCCTTGCCGGAAATCGGGCTGAGCGCGAACAACGTATCGGCGCCGGTGGCATCCACTGCCACCGCGTTCTTGCTGGTCACCGTGACGCCGGTATCGAGACCCGCGGTGGTGGTATCGGCATAGCCGCCGTAGTTGAACGCGCCACCGATGGCAGCGCTGCTGCCCGAGGTGGTCGGGGACCAGGGCGTCAAGTCGCCCACCAGGTTGAACGCCGCCACGTCGGTGCCGGCGAGCACGCTGATCGATTGGCTCCAGGTCACGGTGCTGCTGCCAGCGTCGCCAGGCGAAGCTGCCGTTGAACTGGCAGGCGCGCTGCTGACGGAAAGATTGTTGCCGCTGATGGCGCCGGTCAGCCAACCCAGCGAACTGGTCCAGCTGCTGCTACCGGGCGATGCCGTCGATGTCAGCGTGCTGCCATTGCCCACCCAGGCGCGGCTGTTGTTGGTCATGCCGAAGTAGTTGACCGAGCCGCCGATCGCGACGCTGGAACCATCGCCGAAGGCGCCGGCGTAACCACTGACGCCATCCATGATCTCATCGGGCGCGGCTTTGGCAGCCTGGACCAGGCTCTTCAGTTCCTCGGCACCTTTCTTGAAATCATCCAGGCTTTGCCCCATCTGGGTCAGGGCACTCAGGCTCGACGAGCTCAGCGCAGACTGCCCGAAGGTCCAGTCGAACGGCACCACGACCTGCGCATTGACGCCGATGTTCTGCGCCGTGATCACGTCGCCGCTGCCAATCTCCGCATCGGCCGAGTTCTGGTAGTTGGCATAGGCCACGGCGGCCGAGACATTGACCGAGGTACCACTGCCGCTGCTGCCGCTTTCCGCACCGGAGTCTTCGGCGGACGAGGTCTCGCTGGTCGCGCCGTTGTGGATGCCCGCATTGCTCACGATGGCCTGGATGGCCACGTTGCCGACGGAGTTGATGGTCAGGCCCGGCGCGGTGGTCGCGGTGGCACCATTGCTGCTGGACGTCCAGGCAACGGCCGAGCCGATCTTGAACGGCAGGGAGCCGCCCAGACCATGGCCCGATCCCGAACCATCCGCATCACCGGTGACGTTGCCCATGGTGGAAGTCAGGTCGGCGTTGTCATCGGAATTATCCGCCGCGTTCGCATTGGAATTGCCGGTGGCCTGGGTCGTGCCGGTCTTGGCGACGGAGCGGTTCTGCGTGGTGTCCGTCTCCGCGACGATGGTCAGGTCGCCAAAGTTGCTTCCCGCGGGCCCGGGCCCGGAAGGCGCACTGCCCAGGTAGGCGTTGGCAGTGATGGTCTGTTCGCTGACGGCACCCGCCAGACCGATAGAGCCCGACCCGCTGCTGTTGTTCGTTTCCGCGCTGGCACTGGTGGAAAAGCTGTTGGTGTTTTGCGCCCCGATGTTCAGTGCGTTGGCGCTGACGCTGCCGTTGACCTGGGCCTGTGCATTCACCGCTGCCTGCGACCAGGCCACCGTGGCTCCCACCACGCTGTTGCCACCGGCGGCAACGGTGTTGGCTGCCACATCCAGCGTGTTGTTGGTGTTGGACAGCACGGTCACGTCGCCCAACTTGCTGGTGACGCTGGCACCGCTGTCCACCAACGTCGAGGCCTTGCTGTACACCGCGCCATACATGCCGGTCACCATCACCGGAATGGAGCCATCCGACTGGGTGGACGTCGCGGATGTCGTCGCGCTGGTGGTCGTGCCCGACTGCATCAGCACATCGCCGTAGGCGCTGATGCTTGCGCCCTTCTGCAGCTCGACGTTGGCTGTACTGAATGCACGGGCGTACGCAAGCTGGCCAAGATCGGCCTTGGTCGTGGCCAGGTTGGCGTCGGTGAGGAGCGTGCCCGAATTGTTCTCGATCGCCTCAGGCGTCGACTGGTTGAAGGTGGCCTGATCGAGCAACAGCTCACCCGTGCTGCGCACGGCGACCTTGTTGGTCGGGTCCGAGTAGGCCGAGGCGGCGCTGGCCGAGGCGGTAAGCGCTACCGCACCCCAGCTACTCTGGTTGCTGGTGATCGCGGTGTTTGCACTGGCGTATCCAACGGCGCCAGTGGCAAGCGCACCGCTCACTGTGACCGCGCTGTTGGCGAGCACGTCGCCGCCGGTCGTGCTCGCGTTGCCACCGTCTTCGGCAATCAACCTGATGGTGTTGCCATCGACCACGGGAGTTGCCGTCGAATCGCCGCCAAGATTGACCGCCGTGGCGAGCGTGTCGGTTCCGGTACCGGAGACACTGATGTTGCCGCTGACGTCGATGGTGGTGGCATGGATACGCACGGCGTTGTTGGCATTGATGGTGCCGTCCACGCAGATCATGGCGCTGTTGCCGTCGGCACAGGCATTGCCAACACCGGCATTGGTCGGCTCCTGGCCCTGCAGCAAGGTGGTGACGTTGGCATCCACCGGGTTGCCGCTGCTGTCCAGCAACGACTCCATGAATGCTTGCGTCGGCGCGCTGAGCGACAGTGCGCCGACGTTGAGCACCGCACCCTTGCCGACAACGATGCCGTTAGGATCAGCGAAGTAAACGCTTCCGCTGATTTTGGAACTTTGTCCGTTGGCGTAACTGTTGACCGTACCGTAGATCTGCGCCGCCTGGCCGCTAGTCGCGCTCCATACCAAATTAACCAGACTGGTCGCCTTCGTCGGCATGTAGAGGTTGACTACATCGTTGACGACCGTACTGCCGCTCGTGTGGTTGCCCACATTGAATGTGTCAAACGAATTGAAGGCTACCGTGCCACTACTGCTGGTGGTTTTCGCCTGGACATTTACCGTGGTGACGCCGCCAGAGGTGGTACTAGTGATCAGGGAAGGGGTCGACAGCGGATGCTGATTGCTATTCGTGACATTGGTGGCCACCCCCGCCATGACCTGGGGTGCGATGCCAACGCCCAGCACGCCGTATACCGCGGCGGCCAGCGCCTTCATCGAAAACGTTTCCTGCTTGTTTCCCAAACGCTGTTGACGCGCGCGCGAAATGAAGGAAGCGCCCATGACATGTCCCCTGAAGCAGTCGTTGTTTCAGATAAATAAAAGACCAGCGGATGGCGCACGTCGCGCCACCTGCGTGATATCGCCGGATTAGTGTTTCAGTGCTGCCGAACGTGTATCGAACCGGGCCGAGAGCAGGCTGACATTGCCTAGCGACATCAGGTGCGCATAGATCAAGCCGAGTGCACCCGTACGCGAAAGCTTTTCCAGCGCCTTGCCGCCCAACTTCTGCAGTTTCTCTTCATCCACGATGCTGAATCCGTTCAGCGTGTGGGGTTCGGTACCCGCACGCTCGACCCGGATGGTCTTGGTCACCAACAGTTTGCTGTCGCGCAATTGCTGCATGAAGGCCTGGGTACGCTCTGCGGCACGCTGGTACTCCGCGAGAAAGCCAAGCGCATGCTCCAGCGCCGGTGCGTTTTCACCGGAATCCTCGAACAGCTTGATGCCGTCGTCGCTCTGGGTGACCACCGGCATATCCACGCAAACAGTGAAGGCGGCGGCAGCGGCTTCACCGGTGGTTTCCTGGTTGGCCACCACAAACGGGTAGCGCCGCAGGAAGGCCGGCACATAGGCCTGTGCGGCCCACTGGCTATCGTCCTCGACAAACAGGTTGTCGTCGCGCAACAGACCAAGCAGCACGGCTGGCATGCTGGCTTTATCTGCATCGCCCGTAAATACGATGGGATAGTTGCGCGCCGCCGGAGCGAATTCCGTAGTGGTCAGGGGCACTGAATTGAGCCCACGCGCAAATGCGTAATTCGTGGGTACCGGCTTGATGCGAAGGTGACGGTGCGTCAAACGATTGAGCGCCAACGGCTGCTCGTAGATCAGCAACTGCTTCATAAAGCTTCCCCTGATTGACTTCGCCCTGACCACAGCTCAGAAATCTGTGACTGCTCGCACACGATCAACGATCTTGGTATGCCTTCGCGCCCCGTGCGCCCAGTCCCCTGTCGTACGAATACTGCTCAGCCTTACCTAGGTCCTGCAGAGCGCTGTGCGCCGCGTGCTTTGTCACCGTGGGCGACGTGATTGGACGCCCCGATATGGATAAATGCGCAAAACCGGAGCAAAACCGGTCACCCTGAAACGCACTTCCGTTACATAACTGCTGAAGCCTTGCAGCGGCTGTCGATCAGCCGCCTGGATGCCGGGCCAAGGGGCCAGACTCTGCCAGCCGCTGGCGGCGACGCAGCGCCAGGTTGCCGGCGCGCGAGGACGCAACGCACGGCCAAACCCAGGCGAATGCCCGTCGACCTGCTATGGCTTGAACCCCCTTCCCCTATCGTCCCGGTCAGCACCGGCCGTTTGCGAACTGCCGCAAATGTGCCATGGCGCACAGCACGATCGGCGGCATCATGACATGAGGCGCACGCGACACCAATAGGGGAAAATTTCGCAATATCATGCGATTAGTGACATCATTCGGATTCCCCGCCGGGACGCAACGAGGCCCGCGTTTCGATGCCCGGCGCCCCCGGCTAGAATGAACGCTTTGCCCTTTGGCACCGGAGACTTTCATGCAGCTCAATCAGGTCAAGGCGATCATCACCGGCGGCGCCTCCGGACTCGGCCACGCGGTCGCGCAGCATCTGGTCGCCCATGGCGGCAAGGTTGCTCTGTTCGACGTCAACGAAGAAAAGGGCCAGGAAGCCGCCAAGGCGCTGGGCGCCACGTTCTTTCGTACTGACGTCACCTCCGAGGAGGGCGTCACCGCCAACGTCGCCGCCGCGCGCGACGCTCTGGGCGGGCTTAACGTGGTGATGAACTGCGCCGGCATCCTCGGCGCCGGCCGCATGCTGGGCAAGGAAGGCCCGATGCCGCTGAATACCTTCGCCACCACCGTGATGGTCAACCTGGTGGGCAGCTTCAACGTGGCCAAGGCCGCCGCCGCCCTGATGCAGGGCAACGAGGCCGGCGAAGACGGCGAGCGCGGCGTGATCATCAACACCGCCTCCGTGGCCGCCTACGAAGGCCAGATCGGCCAGGCCGCCTATTCCGCCTCCAAGGGCGGCGTGGTCGCCATGACCTTGCCGATGGCGCGCGAGCTGTCGCGCTTCGGCATCCGCGTGGCCACCATTGCCCCGGGCATCTTCTGGACGCCGATGGTCGATGGCATGCCGCCGCAGGTGCAGGAGTCGCTGTCCGCGTCGATTCCGTTCCCGTCGCGCCTGGGCAAGCCGGAGGAATTCGCCGACACCGTCGCGTTCATCCTTGGCAACCGCTATATCAACGGCGAGACCATCCGCCTCGATGGCGCCGTGCGTTTGCAGCCGAAGTAAAGCGAGGGATGAAGGGCGGGTAGCGAGGGCGCCAGCCTGTTGCTCGTCTTTCACCTCCGGTCTCGCCGTGCGCGCACGAAGGCGCGCCCTCACTACTCACCTCTCACTTACTCAGCCCTGAGCTCTTCCCATGAAAGCTTCCGACGTCAAGAAAGGCAATGTGGTCGAACACGAAGGTACCGTGTACCAGGTGCGCGACATCGAGCGCAGCTCGCCGACGGCGCGTGGCGGCAACGTCACGTTCCGCTTCACCATGTATTCCATCCCGGGCGGTCGCAAGTTCGACCTGAGCCTGCGCGCCGACGACGATCTGAAGGAAATGGATCTGGTGCGCCGTGAGGTGAATTTCTCGTACATGGATGGGGATGCGTTCGTCTTCATGGACAACGAAGATTTCACGCAGTACATGCTCGCGCCAGAACTGGTAGGCGACAACGCCGGCTACATCGTGGAAGGTGTGGAAGGCTATTACGTGCAGGTGATCGACGATGCGCCGGTGGGCTTGCAGGTACCGACCAGCGTGACGCTCACCGTGGTCGACACCGCCCCGGAAATGAAGGGCGCCAGCGCCACCAAGCGCACCAAGCCGGCCAAGCTCAACACCGGCATCGAAATCCAGGTGCCCGAGTACATCAGCAACGAGGAAAAGGTGTGGGTGAACACGCTGACGGGCGAGTTCGCCGGTCGCGCCTAAGCCTAGCCTGAAAAACCAACGCGACGGCGTCCGGGCAACCGGGCGCCGTTTGCATTTCGGCTTGACGTTCCTCGGTGGCTGCGGCACGTTCCGCCTACCCCACCCACCGTGACTGCCATGCCTTTCGTCCGCCCCAGGTATGCGCGCCTGCTCCCCATCAGCCGCACCCTGCTGTTGCTGATGCTGCTGGCCTTGCTCGCCGCCTGCGCGACCGCCCCGGCGCGCAACCCGATGGCGCAGTGGGTACCCTCGCCCAACTTCGACCAGCGCCGGCCGGTACTGATCGTGCTGCATTTCACCGGCGGCCATTCGGCCCAGCAGAGCCTGCAGACGCTGCGCACGTCCAACGACAGCGGCCCGGTAAGCGCGCATTACCTGATTGGCCGCGATGGACATGTTTACCAGCTGGTGGCCGACGAGCTGCGCGCCTGGCATGCCGGCGCCGGACGCTGGGGCACCATCACCGACGTCAACTCCGCCTCCATCGGCATCGAGCTCGACAACGACGGACAGTCGCCGTTTGCGCCGGCACAGATCGACAGCCTGCTGGGCCTGCTGACCGACCTCACGACCCGGCTGCGTATTCCGCGCACCCAGATCATCGGCCACGAAGATCTCGCGCCGGGACGCAAGGAAGATCCCGGCCCGCTGTTCCCGTGGAAACAGCTCGCCGACGCCGGTTTCGGATGGTGGCCGCAGGGCACCCTGGTGGACCCGCCAGCGGACTTCGACCCATGGATGGCGCTGGGCATGGTCGGATACTCGCTCGACAACCGCGCCGCGACGGTGCGCTCGTTCCATCATCATTTCCGCGGCATGGAGGGCGACACGCTGGACGCGCAAGACCTGCGCATCCTGTATGCGCTGACGCGCCAGCCAAGCGTTCCGGCGGCGCCGTAGCCCATGACGATGCTGCCCGTCGCGCCAGCTTCAGGCGGCATCGTGCAAAATCGGCCCATCGTTTAGGAGCGAACGAAGCCACATGTCTTCCAGCGGTTACTCGCTACGCGCCACCGTCGTCGACAGCCTGCTCACCGCCAAGCGACCGGACGTGCCGCCCCGCGTGGTGCTGCGCAATACGGCAGCGGTGATTCTGCCGTTGGCCATCGGCATCGCCACGGGTCACCCGGGCGTCGGCCTGGGCATTGGCGCGGGCGCGCTGGATACCATGTTCTCCGACCAGCCAGGGCCGTATCGCCAGCGCATGGCACGCCTGCTGCTGGCCTCGCTGGCAGCGGGACTGGCCTCGCTGATCGGCTTCCTGCTTGGCGACCAGCTGATCCCCATCCTGATCGCTACCGCGGCGTTTGGCTTCTGCGGTGGATTGCTGGTGGTGTTCGGCACCGACATGACCCGGGTCGGCATGACCAGCATGATCCTGCTGGTGGTCACCGCGGCCTCGCCGCGGCCGTTGGGCGAAGCGCTGGGTGCATCGACCCTGATCTTTGCCGGCGGCCTGTTGCTTACCGTGTTTTCCGTTGCTGCGTGGCCGCTGCAGCGCTACCGGCCGGAACGCCACGCGCTGGCGGCGGTGTATCGGGGATTGGCCACGCTGGCGCGACAGCAGGCGCATGACGACGCCGACGTGCCCGCACTCACCGATGCCATGACCACGCTGCAGCACACCTTGCTCGGCCGCCATCACGCGCGCGGTCGCGCCATGGAAGCCTTCGGCGTGCTGCTGGAGCTGGCCGAACGCATCCGCCTGGAACTCACCGCCATGGCGGAGCTGCGCGCCAACGCCACCATCCACGCCATGTTCCGTGGCGATGCGGCGCGCGTGCTCGCCGCGGTCGCCGATGCCTTGGAGGCTGGCGACTCCCCCCGGCAGGCCGAACATGCCCTGCAAACCCTGCAAGCCAGCGAAAACGCGCTGCTTGGCAACGGCGGTCACGCCGACGGCCTGGCCACCCATATTCACGCGCTCTCCGGCCAGCTTGCCGCTGCCGTACGCAATGCCAACTGGGCCGGCAGTCGCGGCGAACTGCGTGCCGCCGCGGCTGAGACACCGTTGCCAGCGGCACTGCGCAGCAGTTCGGCGCGCGCCACCCTACGCGCCAATCTCACCCCGCATTCGGTGGCTTTCCGCCACGCCGTGCGTAGCGCCGTCACGCTGACCGTCACGCTGTTCGTCGCGCGCCAGCTTCAGTTGCCCCATGGTTACTGGCTGCCGATGACCGCCGCCATCGTGCTGCGCCCCGACTTCGCGGCGACCTTCAACTTCGGCCTGCTGCGCGTGGTGGGTACGGTACTGGGCCTGGTGCTTACCACCGCCCTGCTGCACGTCACGCCGCACGAGGCCTGGGCGCATCTCGCCCTGATGGCGGTGCTGTGCATGGCGTTCCGTTACCTCGCCACGGCGCACTACGGCGTGGCGGTGGCGGCGCTTACCGGCACCGTGGTCATCCTGCTGTCGTTCGAAGGCGTCAATTCCAGCGACGCGGTGATGGATCGCGTGATCAATACCGCCCTGGGCAGCGGCATCGCGTTGATCGCCTATGTGCTTTGGCCTACCTGGGAGCGCGGGCGCGCCCGCGCCGCGCTGTCGGACATGCTGGACGCGTATGCGAACTACATGCAGGCCCTGGCCAATCCGGAACGACGTGACGGCCGCCGCGAGGCCCGCACGGCTGCACGCACGGCACGCAGCAATGCGCAGGCTTCGCTGGATCGCATGCGTGCCGAACCGGCGACGCCGCCCGCCCTGCTCGAACTGGCCAATGCGCTGTTCGCCAACGGCAATCGATTTGCGCGCACCGCGATGGCGCTGGAAGCGCTGATCGACGATCACCCCAACCTGCCCGAGCAGGTGGAGATGTGTGCGTTCGTCAATCACGTCTCCATCGCGCTGCACGAGATTGGCGCGGCCTTGCGTGCGCAACGCGCACCGGAGCGCCTGCCCGACCTGCGCAGCCTGCAACGCACCTACGCGGCGCTGCTCAATATGACCGAGGACCGACAGGCCGCCGGGCTGCTCACGCGCATCAGCGACCGCCTGGTCGACAACGTGAATACGTTGGCGCATATCACGGGTCGCAGTCGCAGCAAATCGGCAGCGACGGTGTGATCGCCCTGCTCCCTCTCCCCTCCGGGGAGAGGGTTGGGGTGAGGGGTCAATCTTGCGACAACGCAGGACCCGAAGCCGGCTCTGTAGCAACGCCACCGCGAGCACCCGCCCTTCACCCCCATTTCGGGGCTCGCCTCAGTCCTCTCTCCCACCGGGACGACCTTCGGGTCGCCCAGAGGGGAGAGGAAGCCGGAGCTCACACCCCTACGCGCTTCCGCACGGCGTCCGTATCCCTCACCGGGCGAATCTCAATCCGCCCCGTCCGCGACCATGGGAACGCCATGGCGATTTTCACCGCCTCATCCATGTCCGCCGCCTCGATCAGGTTGAAGCCGCCGAGGTATTCCTTGGCCTCGGCAAACGGCCCGTCCAGCACGCTCATCTTGCTGTCACGCATGCGCAGCGATTTCGCCTGCGCCGGCGGCTCCAGCTGCATCGTATCGAGCAGGCAGCCTTCGGCGCGCAGCTCATCGGCGTGGATGAAACAACCGCGCATCATGCGGTCGAATTCGCCCGCCGGCAGCGCGTTCAGCAAGCTATCGTCGTTGTAGATCATCATCAGGAATTTCATGGTGCCCCCAGCAGCTGGCGTGATCACCCTGCCGATGATGCCGGCAAATCGGTGGCAAATGCACGCCGAAGGCCGCCGGAAACGCCCTGATCCCGCGTTTGGCCGGGTAACGCGGCTGCGCTGGATGGCCCCATAGCCCCCCCCCGCGACGCCCACCCATCCAGGACTTACACTGGGACCCATGCTCAAGATCGATACCCACGCTCACATCCTGCCCCGCGACTGGCCGAATCTGGCGGCCAAATACGGGGACGAACGCTTTCCGGTGATGATCCACAACGATGGGCGCCACCGTATCTACAAGGACGGCAAGTTCTTCCGCGAGGTGTGGGATTCGGCCTTCGATCCCCAGCACCGGATCGACGATTACGCGCGTTTTGGCGTCGGCGTACAGGTCATCTCGACCGTGCCGGTGCTGTTCTCCTATTGGGCACCGGGCTACCAGGCGCTGGAGCTGCATCGGCACCTGAACGACGAGACCGCCCGCTTGTGCAACGACTATCCGCGTCACTACGCCGGCATCGGCACGGTGCCGCTGCAGTCGCCCGAGCTGGCCATTCGTGAGCTGGAGCGCTGCATCGACGAACTGGGCCTGCAAGGCGTGCAGATCGGCTCGCATTGCAACGACTGGAACCTGGACGCGCCGGAGCTGTTTCCGTTCTTCGAGGCGGCCGCCGATCTCGGCGCCGCCGTCCTGGTCCATCCCTGGGACATGATGGGTGCAGCCAGCATGCCCAAGTACTGGCTGCCCTGGCTGGTCGGCATGCCGGCGGAACAATCGCGCGCGGGCTGCTGCCTGGTGTTCGGTGGCGTGCTCGAGCGGCTGCCGAAGCTGCGCGTGATGCTGGCCCATGGCGGCGGCAGCTTTCCGTGGAGCATCGGCCGTATCGAGCATGGCTTCCGCATGCGCCCGGACCTGGTGGCGACCGACAACCCGCGCAATCCGCGCGAATACCTCCAGCGCCTGTATTTCGACTCCTGCGTGCACGACCCGCATGCCTTGCGCTATCTCCTGGATGTGACCGGCGTCGACCGCGTCATGCTGGGTACCGACTATCCTTTCCCGCTGGGGGAGCAACATCCGGGTAGCGGCATCGAGGCCTTGGGTCTCGACGACGCCGACCGTGCCCGACTATTCCACGGCACCGCACTGGAATGGTTGGGGCTATCACTCCACCGTTTCGAACCCACCGCCTCACAGGAGCAGGCATGAGCTTTTTCCGCCAGATGGTTCTCGCCAGCGCCCTCGTGCTGGCCAGCGCAGCCCACGCCACGGACGTCACCATGGCCGACGGCAGCGTCAGCTTCAGCACGCCGGACGCATGGGTGAGCATCATGGAAACGCAGGGCGATCCGGAAGTGCGCGTCTTCCAGGTGCCGGATCCCTCGCCCACGGCCGCCAGCAGCCTTGCCCGGGTGACCGTCACGGTGAAGCAGGTGGCCGATACCAACGCCTTCCAGCAGTACGTGAGCGGCGCCATGAGCAAGGCGAAGGCGCTGACCGGCTTCCAGACCAGCGCCTCGCAGGCCGCCGACAACTTCGTCTATACCGCACAGGAAAACGGCGCGCAGTTCAGCTACACCGAGCGCTACTGGCTCAAGGGCAACCACGCCATCCAGTTGCGCTGCGTGCGCCCCAGCCAGAGCCAGGCGGGCCCCGCCTGGAAGGCTGCCTTCGACAAGGGTTGCGACGCCATTGCGGCGCGCCTGAAGTAAACCGGTTCACCGCATCGCGCCCTTCACCGGGCGCCATGCGCACTGCACGAGAATGCCGATGTCCGCACCGTACGAAGCCACCCTTGCCTGGGCGCAGGCCCAGGATGCCGCCGACCCGCTGCGCCACTTCCGCGACGAGTTCCATATTCCGCCGCATGAGGGCCGCGACAGCCACTACTTCTGCGGCAATTCGCTGGGTCTGCAACCGCGGGCCGTGCGCCCCGCGCTGAACAGCGAACTGGACTACTGGGGCGAGCTGGGCGTGGAAGGCCATTTCAAGGGCCGCCTGCCGTGGATGGACTACCACGAGTTCGTGCGCGACGACCTCGCGACGGTGGTGGGCGCCCAGCCTGCCGAAGTCGTGGCGATGAACACGCTGGGCGTGAACCTGCACTTGATGATGGTGAGCTTCTATCGCCCGACGCCGGAGCGGCACGCCATCCTGATCGAAGCGGGCGCCTTCCCTACCGATCGCTACGCGGTGGAATCGCAGGTCCGCTTCCACGGTTTCGACCCCGCCACCGCGCTGATCGAACTGCAAAGCGATGAACCGAACGGCACCACCTCGATGGCTGCCATCGAACGGGTGCTGGCCGAGCACGGTTCGCGTATTGCTCTGGTGATGCTGCCCGGCATCCAGTACCGCACCGGTCAGGCGTTCGATCTGGCCGCCATCACGCGGCTCGCCAACCGCCATGGCTGCATAGTCGGTTTCGATCTCGCGCATGCCGTGGGCAACCTCCCGCTGCAACTGCACGACAGCGGCGCCGACTTCGCCATCTGGTGCAGCTACAAATACCTCAATAGCGGCCCTGGCGCGGTCGGTGGTGCCTTCGTGCACGAACGCCACGCGCGTACCGCCTTGCCGCGCTTCGCTGGCTGGTGGGGCCACGACAAGACCACCCGCTTCCAGATGGGTCCGCAGTTTGTGCCCACCTATGGCGCCGACGGCTGGCAGCTTTCCAATCCACCGATCCTCGCGCTGGCTCCCTTGCGCGTATCCCTGGAGATCTTCCGCCGCGCAGGCATGCCGCGATTGCGCGAGAAATCACTGCGACTCACCGGTTATCTTGAATGGCTGGTGCACACGCAGTTGAGTCATGTGCTCGAGGTGGTGACGCCTGCCGATCCGGAACGCCGTGGTGCGCAGCTGTCGATCCGCGTGCTGGGTGGTCGCGAGCGGGGTCGCGCGTTGTTCGAGTATCTGATGGAGCACGGCATCATCGGTGACTGGCGCGAGCCGGATGTGATTCGGATTTCGCCGGCGCCTTTGTACAACCGGTTTGCGGATTGCTGGGCGTTTGTGGAAGCGGTCAAGGCCTGGGCTACGCCCGCCGCCTGAATCGACAACGACTCGCGACGGCGGGGTGGCCGGTCGCGTCACAGGAGACCGTTGTAGGAGCGCACCCAGTGCGCGAAAAGCCTACGCAGCGGCGACGCCGTGATCGCGCACTGGGTGCGCTCCTACAGTGCGAAATCAGGGGCCCTGGCCGGGATCCTCGATGCGGCTCTGTGGATGCCGCAGCTGCCCTTCACCGCGCACCACGAAGCGCTCGATCGTCAACGACTCCGCCCCCATCGGTCCGTAAGCATGCAGGCGCGTGGTCGAGATGCCGATCTCCGCACCCAGGCCTAGCTCGCCGCCGTCGGAGAAACGCGAGGACGCGTTGACCATGACCACCGCGGAGCGCAATGCCTGCACGAAGCGTTGCGCGGCCGCCTCGTCACGCGTGGCGATCACTTCGGTATGGTCGGAACTGTAGCGCCGGATATGGGCGATTGCCTGGTCGAGATCCTCCACCACGCGCACCGCCAGGATCAGATCGAGAAACTCCGCGGCGTAGTCGTCCTCCGTCGCCGCTTTCGTATCTGGCACCAGGCGGCAGGTGGCCGGATCACCGCGCAGCTCCACGCCACGCTCGCGCAACACGTGCGCGGCGCGGGGCAGGAAGGCCCCAGCCACATCCTTGTGTACCAGCAAGGTCTCCAGCGCATTGCATACGCCTGGACGTGAGGTCTTGCCATCGACGAGCAGGTTCAGGGCCAGCGCAACATCGGCAGCGCTGTCCACGAAGAGATGGCAAACGCCCTTGTAGTGCTTGATCACCGGAACGCGCGCGTGCTCGGCGACGAAGCGGATCAGGCCTTCGCCACCACGTGGAATCGCGAGATCGACGATATCGGTCAACTGCAGCAGTTCCACCATCGCTTCGCGACGCAGATCCTGCAGCAAGGTGATGGCGGCTTCGGGCAAGCCATGGGCGCGCAACGCGTCGTGCAGCGCTGCCGCGATAGCCAGATTTGAATGCAGTGCCTCCGACCCGCCGCGCAGGATCACCGCGTTGCCTGCCTTGAGGCACAGCGCTGCCGCATCCGCCGTCACATTGGGGCGCGCCTCGTAGATCATCGCCACCACGCCCAGCGGAATGCGTACCCGCTCCACCGCGATACCGTTAGGCCGCGTCTCGCGACGAGTGACTACGCCAACCGGGTCGGGCAGCCCGGCCACCTCGCGCAAGGCCTGGGCGATTGCTGCGATGCGCGTGGCATCCAGGCGCAGCCGGTCCAGCATGGCGCCGTGCAAGCCCTTGTCGAGCGCTTGCTGCATGTCGCGCGCATTCGCGGCCAGGATCGCGTCGCCGTGTTGCTCCAGCGACGACGCCATGTCATGCAGCAGTGCCATCTTGGCTGCCGTGTCCAGCGCCGCCATCAGCGGCGCCGCATCGCGACAGGCCAGTGCGAGTGAACGGATATCGCTCATGCCGTGCGTTCCCCGGTCATTTCGGCGTGGGCCAGGCTGGCCAGGTCGTCGCGATGCACGACCTCGGCGCCATAGCTATAGCCCAATACCTGTTCGATCTCGCGGCTATGCCGACCCGCCAGGCGCCGGGCTTCTGTCGCCCCGTACTGGCACAGGCCACGCGCCACGGGCTGGTCGGCCTCGTCGACAATTTCCACCAGGTCGCCACGCTGAAAGTCCCCCTCGACCCCGAGCACACCGCCCGGCAGCAAGGAAGCGCGACCGCCCGCGAGCGCACGTGCGGCGCCTGCGTCCACGCGGATACGTCCGGGTGCGGCCGGCGCATGGCGAAGCCAGTACTTGCGCGCCTGCATGCGCGTCCCCCAGGCGGCAATCAGGGTGCCGCGCAGAAAACCGCGCGCCAGCGCGCTGACCGTCGCCTCGTCGCGACCGCTGAACAGCGCGGTGGCGATGCCAGCCCCGGCCGCCTTGGTGGCCGCCTCCAATTTGGTGCGCATGCCACCGGTGCCGACGCTGCTGCCGCTGCCACCGGCCATGGCCAGCAGCTCGGGAGTGAGCGCATCCACCCGGGTGATCGGCACGGCGGCAGGATCGCGGCGCGGGTCCGCGCTGTAGAGCGCATCGACGTCGGAGGCGATCAACAAGAGGTCGGCATCGACCAGGGCCGCGACGATGGCAGCTAGATTGTCGTTGTCGCCGAGCTTCAGCTCGTCCACCGCCACGGTGTCGTTCTCGTTGACCACGGGCAGGACGTCGAGCGCCAGCAACTCGCGCAAGGTGGCTCGCGCATTGAGGTAACGGCGGCGGTTACGCAAGTCATCGTGCGTCAGCAGCACCTGCGCCACCGGCCGCGTGCCGAGCGACTGCCATAAGGCGATCATCGGGGCTTGGCCCAGCGCCGCCAGCGCCTGCCGGGCGGCCAGGTCGCCGCCGGACGGCACGTGTTGGCGCAGCAAGGCCCGCCCTGCCGCCACGGCGCCGGAAGAGACCAGGATCACCTCCCGGCCCTGCTCGCGACTGGCGCTGATAAAGCCCGCCAAGGCCTCCGCGTAGCGGGCATTCAGCCCGCCCCCGTCGGCCGCCAGCAGGCTGCTGCCAACTTTCAACACGGCGCGTCGCCAGGCCGGCAACGGCTGCTCAGGTAAGGCTGGCCGTGCCGACGCGATGCTCATGCCTCGGCCTCCCGGGGCGCCGCGATGCGATCACCATGGCTTCGGGGCGCGGAGACCACCAGGAAGCGCGCATCGGCACGACCGTCGTTACGGGCCTGATGGGCTGCTCCTGCAGGCACGTGCAGGCCCTGTCCCTGCTGCAGCTGGTGAACCTCGCCCTCCAGCTCCAGGGTCAGCGTGCCCTCGAGGGCATAGAAAAACTGCCGTGAGCGCGCATGCCGGTGGCGCACTTCGGCGGCACCGGGCGGCATGCGCTCCTCGATCACGCTCAGGTCGTCGCCGGCCAGCAGGTGCCAGCCGTCGCAGCCCTGCCCCCAGCGATAATGTTCGGCATTCCCCGTACTGACGGTCCCCATGCCATTCACCGTTTAGCCGTCCAGATGGCCGAGTCTAGCGCGCAATTCGTCCAGGCGGAGGTCGTTGCCCGAACCCGGTGACACGCGCGCCGCCAGGCTGCCCTCCGGCGTCCGGCCTGCGCCGGCTGAAGCCGCCGCATCGGCCGCCGCGCGGTAGGCGTCGCGGAACGGCACGCCCGCCGCCGCCTGCTCGATCGCCACGTCGGTGGCGTACATGGCCGGCTCGATCGCGGCGCGCATGGCCGGTTCATTCCAGGTCATGCGGGCCAACAGGTCCGGCATCAGCTCCAGCGCGGCCAGGCCATGGCGACAGCCATGGAACAGCGAGCCCTTGGAGAACTGCAGGTCGCGCTGGTAGCCCGAAGGAAGCGACAGCAGCTGCTCGATCTCGGTGCGCGCCGCGGCCACGCTGGCGTAGCTGGCGCGCAGCAGCTCGACCACGTCCGGGTTGCGCTTGTTCGGCATGATCGAGCTGCCCGTGGTGTATTCGGACGGCAGCTTCACGAAATCGAATTCCGCCGTGGTGAACAGCGACAAATCCCAGGCCAGGCGACGCACGTCCAGCAGCGCGCCGGCGATGGCTTCGAGCACGGCCATTTCGAACTTGCCACGGGACAACTGGGCATAGATCGGCGAGATCTGCATGCGTGCAAAGCCCAATGCCGCCGTCGTGTGCTCGCGGTCAAGCTTCATATTCACGCCATAGCCGGCGGCGGTGCCCAGCGGATTGGCGTCGATCAGGGCCGCGGTCTGGCGCGCACGCAGCGCATTGTCGATAAAGCCCTCGGCAAAGCCCGCAAACCACATGCCGGTGGACGACACCACCGCGCGCTGCAGGTGGGTATAGCCCGGCAGCGGCAGCGCCGGCTGGGCCGCACGGTCCAGGCAGACGGCGGCGATGGCGCGGCAGTGCTGCTCCAGCGTGGCCAGCTGGTCCTTCAGCCATAGCCGCGTGGCCACCAGGATCTGGTCATTGCGGCTGCGGCCGGTATGCACGCGGCGGCCGGCATCGCCGAGGCGCTCGGTGAGACGTGCTTCGATCGCGGAGTGGCAGTCTTCATAGCGATCGTCGAGCACGAAGCTGCCGGCGCGAAAGTCCTCGGCGAGTACATCCAGCTCACGCTTGAGTGCGGTGGCCTCGTCCGCGCTGACCACGCCGATATTCGCCAGTCCTTCCACATGCGCCTTGCTGGCGGTGACGTCGTAGAGGAAGAACTCGCGATCCAGCAGGACGTCGTCACCGGCCAGGAACTTCATGATGCGGGCGTCGATCTTGATATTGGATTTTTGCCAGAGCGGCTGAGTCATGTTGGTGTCCTGCTGTATCGATGGATGAGAGCGCAGTCGCTGCGCCTAAGCAAAAACGGAATTCAATCGCGTCGCGGGCGCGCATCGAGCAGGGCCGCCATCGCGTCGTCGAGGGTGAGCACGCTGCGCTCGTCGGTGGCGCGTCGCTTCAATTCAACCTGTCCATGCTTCAGCTCGCGCGGCCCGACCGCCAGCTGCCACGGCAAGCCGATCAGATCCATAGTGGCGAACTTGCCGCCGGCCCGCGCACCGGTGTCGTCGTACAACACCTCGATGCCGGCTTGCGTGAGTCGAGCGTAGAGGGTCTCGCAGGCGGCATCCGTATCCAGGTTGCCCTGCTGCAGGTTGATCAGGCCGACCTGGAACGGAGCCACCGCGTCGGGCCAGACGATACCGCGCTCGTCGTGACAGGCCTCGATGATGGCCCCGACCAGTCGCGAAACACCCACGCCATAGGAGCCACCATGGATCGGCCGCTCCACGCCGTCCGGGCCGGTGATCAACGCCTTCATCGGCTCGGCGTACTTGGTGCCGAAGTAGAAGATCTGCCCGACTTCGATGCCTCGCGTATGCAGTCGGCGCTCCGCCGCCACCTCGCGCTCGAAGCGCTCGGCGTCATGTACATCCTCGGTGGCGGCATAGGGCTGTGTCCAAGGCGCAATCAGCGCGGCGAGGTCGCCCTCGTAGTCCACCTGGTCATCCGGTACCGGCAGCTCGAGCAACTGGCGATCGCAATAGACGTCCGACTCGCCGGTATCGGCCAGCACGATGAACTCGTGCGAGAGGTCGCCGCCGATCGGCCCGGTTTCCGCGCGCATGGGGATCGCCGTCAGTCCCATGCGGGAGAACATGCGCAGGTAGGCGACGAACATGCGCTGGTAGGAGCGACGGGCGGCCGCCTCGTCGAGATCGAACGAATAGGCATCCTTCATCAGGAATTCGCGCCCGCGCAACACCCCAAAGCGCGGCCGCTGCTCGTCGCGGAACTTCCACTGCACGTGATAGAGATTCATCGGCAGGTCGCGGTAGGAACGCACGTTTGCGCGAAAGATCTCGGTGACCATCTCCTCGTTGGTCGGCCCGTACAGCAGCTCGCGTTCGTTGCGGTCGCGGATACGCAGCATCTCCGGACCATAGGCATCGTAGCGACCGCTCTCGCGCCACAGGTCGGCGAGTTGCAGCGTCGGCATCAGCAACTCGAGCGCACCGGCGCGCTGCATTTCCTCGCGCACGATGCGCTCGATCTTGCGCAGTACCTGCAGGCCCAGCGGCAACCAGGCATAAATCCCGGCGGCCTCCTGGCGGATCATGCCCGCACGCAGCATCAGCCGGTGCGAGACGATCTGCGCCTCGGCGGGCGTTTCCTTCAAGGTGGGCAACAGATAACGGGACAGACGCATGACGATGACCCCGGACGAATGGTTGTTGGCTTTCCCTACGACGACGCGCGCGTGAGCGTCACGGTCGCGGGATCGCCGTGTATTCGTCCACGCCAAGCGCGCGATTGATGTTCTGCATTGCCTGGGTGGCGGCGCCCTTGAGCAGGTTGTCCAGCGTCGCCACCACCACCACGCGCTTGCCGTCGGCGGACACCGCGAAGCCACCGATCTCCACATGATGCTGGTGGGCGATCTGGCTGACCCACGGCGCCTCGTCCAGCACGCGCACCAGCTTCTCGCCTTCGTAGGCGCCGTGGAAACGGGCGATCACGTCCTCGCGCTTGATCGGACGCACCAGGTAGAGATTGGTGGTGACGGTAAGACCACGGAAATGCGGCGCCACATGCGGCATGAATTCCACCGGCACACCGAGATGGCGGCTGGCCTCCTTCTCGTGCATATGGCCGGTCAGCGAATACGGCATCAGGTTGTCGCGCAGCTTCTCCGGATCATTGCGGTCCGACGGCGTGGTGCCCGCGCCGGAATAACCGGACACGCCAAACGACACCGGCGGCGCCGCCAGCAGGTCCTTCAGCGGTGCGATGGACAGCTGCACGGCGGTGGCATAGCAACCCGGGTTGCTGATGCGCTTCTCGCCGCGCCAGCGTTCACGGGTCAGCTCCGGCAGGCCGTAGTACCAGCGCTCGTCGAAACGATAGTCGGCCGACAGGTCGACGATCAGCGTCTCCGGCTTGGCCTTGTCGATGGCCTCGACATAGGGTGCCGCCTTGCCATTGGGCAGGGCCAACACCACCACGTCTGCACCTTGTGCGGCCACGGCCGCCGGATCGAGGCTCACATAGCGCAACTCGCCGACGAAGCCTTCCACCTGGTCCGCCACCCGCTGGCCATCCAGCTCGCGCGAGGAGACGAAGGCGAGTTCCAGCGCCGGATGCGCTGCCACCAGCCGGATCAGCTCGGCGCCGGTATGACCGCGCGCGCCGACGATACCGATACGTTGTTTGCTCGTGCTCATGTTTCAGCCCACCAGGGTCGGCTGCCGCGTGGCGCAATGGGCCACGCAGCGGGCGATCGTGTCGAAGTCGTCGAGGCCGTACCAGAACACTTTCCAGTGCGGCTGCTTGAGGCAGCCGTCCGATTCGGCGTAATAGAAATGATTGACCGAGTTGCCGTGGCGCGAGCGCCAGAACAACTGCGGGTTTTCCTCGCGCATCACCTGCCATACGGCGCGACCCAGGCCCTCGCCCTGCGCATCGTCCAGCACGGCGAACTTGTCCAGGTAGGGCAAGCCATCTTCCATGGTGAGGATCATCGCGGTGCGATAGTTCTCGCTGACATAGATGCGGAACGGCTTGGTGCGCTCGAAATAATCCGGCACCAGGGTGCGGCCGAAGCTGGATTCGATCAGGTTGCGCATGCGGTCCAGCTCGATGCCTTCCCACGACTCGAAACGACGCACCTTCTCGCCGCGGCGCACCAAGGTGCCCGAACCCTTGTGGGTGAACAGCTCCTTGGCCAGTTCGGCCGGCTGGGTGATCGACACCGACGAGGTCAGCGGCAGATCGGCCAGCAGATCGGCGATCTGCTCGATCTTCAGGCGCATACCGCCATTGATCCACGGCTGCGCCATCAGGTGCTCGAACTCGGTGCTGAGATTGATCGAGTCGATGATGCGGCCCTTGTCGTCCAGCAGGCCGCCGGTGCCGGTCAGGAACACGATCTTGTACGGCTGCAGCACGCGCACCAGTTCATTCGCGGCGAAGTCGGCATTGACGTTGAGGATCTGGCCCTCTTCCGTCTCGCCCATGCTGGCGATCACCGGGATGGAACCTGCGCGCAGGCTGGCCTCGATCGGCGCCAGGTTGATCCGGCTCACCTTGCCGACCAGGCCGTAGGTGTCGCGGTCGAGGTAGGTGGACGTGAACACGCCTGACAGCACCGAGGTGGCGCGCGTGTCCATGGTCTGCAAGGCCTCGACCAGACGCAGGTTCTGCTCCTGGAACACCTTGCGCACGATCGCCAGCGCCTGCGGCGTGGTCACGCGCAAGCCATTGACGGTCTGCTTCTCGATGCCGGCGGCCGACAGCTCCTCGTCCAGCTGCGGGCCGGCGCCGTGCAGCACGATCGGGGTCAGGCCGACCTGCTGCAGGAAGGTCAGCGAGGACGTCAGCGCAGGCAGATCGTCGCGCAGCACGGCGCCACCGACCTTCACCACAGCGAAGCGCTTGGCATCGAGCTGCGAGAAACGCTTGAGGTATTGCTGGATTTCCTTCGCGCTGCCCATGCTCGAAAGCAGGCGGACGATGGTCTTGCGAGTGTGCTTATGCGCTTCCACGATCAATGATCCGGTAAATGGTTTCTGCGTAATGCTGGAGCTGGCTGAGGGCGACCCATTCGTCGGCGGTGTGCGCCTGCGCGATGTCGCCGGGGCCGTAGACGAAACAGATGTAGCCGGCCGCGGAGAACAGGGCCGCTTCGGTCCAGAAGTCCACGGCATTGCCAATGGGAATGTTCAACTCGTCCGCGAGGTCGCGCGCCGCCAGACGGCGTGCCTCGGCGGTGGCGGTGTCGCCGGCCGGCAGCGAATCGCCGCGGAAGGTCTCGCCAAATTCCACCGGCTGCGGTTCGACCAGGGTGCGGAACGTTTCCAGCATCCGGTCGGGCGCCATGGTCGGCAGCGGACGGAAACCGAAACGGATATCGGCCGTCGGCGCAATCATATTGGCCTTGATGCCGCCCTCGACCTTGCCGATGTTGAAGCGCAGTCCGGTCAGCCCGCCAAAGCGCTCGTGCGCCTGCTTCTCGACGAAATCCAGTGCTGCCGCGCCCCAGCGCATCGCCTGGTGCAGCGCGCTGTCGCTGGGCTTCTGCTCGCCCGAGGCATGGCCGGCACTGCCCTTGAAACGCATCTGCACCGAATGGATGCCCCGATGCGCCAGCACCGCCTCGCCCTTGGTTGGCTCGGCCACGATGACGGCGTCATAAGCCGGTTTGTCCTTGAGGAAGCCGGCGATGCAACGCGCATCGTTCGCTTCTTCGTCGGTGGAAAGCAGCAGCGCCATGTCGCCTTGCGTGGCATGGGCCACCGCCACCAGGGCGGCGGCGGCGCCCTTGATATCGCAGGCACCAAGGCCGATGGCGCGGTCTTCTGTCACACGCAGCACGTGTGGATCAGCCGTCCAGTGCGGCGAGTCGGGTACGGTATCCAGGTGGACATTGAACAGCACCTTCGGCTTGCCGCGCACCGCGTACAGGTTCACGGCGCCTGCGCCGAAATCGGTCACGGTGACGTCGAAGCCGGGCAGGTTGTCGCGCAGATAATCGAAGATGCCGCCCGTGCCGATGTCGCGCGGCGGATTGCGCGTGTCATAGCTGACCAGCGCCCTAAGGTGTCTGAGAGTGTCGTCCAGTAATCCGCTCATACCATCCGTCTGGTGATGTTTGCCGCGCCCCCTCTCGGGGTCCGCGAGTCGTCAGAGAAACCGTCATTCCTGCGCAGGCAGGAATCCAGCGCCTCTACGCGTCACCGCGCAGGTCACTGGATCCCGCCCTCCCAAATCAGCGGTTGATCTCAGCCCACAAGGTGCTGCTCATGCCGAACAGCTTGATGAAGCCCTCGGCCTCCTCCACGCCCCAGTCCGCCGACTGCGCATAGGTCGCGCCCTTGGCATTGAGGATGTGCGGCGAACGCACTTCCACCGCGGTGACCTGGGCGCCCGAGGTTTCAAGCACGACTTCGCCATTGACGCAGCTCTGGCTGGAGCTCAGGTAGGCCTCCAGATCGGTCTTGATCGGGTCGTGGTAGAAGCCTTCGTACACCACTTCCACCCACTTGCGCGCCACGTCGGGCTTGAAGCGGTTCTGCTGCTTGCTCAGCACGGCTTCTTCCAGCGCACGATGCGCGGTCAGCAGCGAAATCAGGCCCGGGGCTTCATACACGATGCGACCCTTCAGGCCGATGGTGGTGTCGCCGGTATACATGCCACGGCCCACGCCGTAGGGCGCGAACAACTCGTTGAGCCTGGCCAGCAGCTTGGCGCCCGGCAGCTTTTCGCCATTGAGCGACACGGCCTCGCCCTTGACGAAGCCGATCGTCACCGACAGCTTTTCGGACGGCCATTCGGCGCGCGGCTTGCACCAGCCGCGGGCGCCTTCGCCCGGGGTCTTCCAGTGATCGATCTCGCCACCGGACAGCGTCACGCCGAGCAGGTTCTCGTTGATGGTGTAGCTCTTCTGCTTCGCGCGCACTTCAAAGCCGCGCTCTTCCAGATAGGCTTGCTCGTAGGCGCGGGTCTGGGTGTGCTCTTTCTGGATCTCGCGGATCGGCGCCACGATCTGATAGTCGCCCAGCGCCTTCACTGCCAGGTCGAAACGCACCTGGTCATTGCCCATGCCGGTGCAGCCATGCGCAATCGCCTTGGTACCGAGCTCGCCGGCACGCTTGATCGCCGCATCGACGATCAGGTAGCGGTCGGACACCAGCAACGGGTACTGGCCCTGATAGGCCTCGCCGGCCTGCACGAACGGCTTGACGAAGCCTTCCCAGATGGCCGGGCCACCGTCGACGGTGACGTGGGTGGCAACGCCCAGCTCCTTGGCGCGCTGCTCAATGTACGCGCGCTCCTCGGCATCGACGCCGCCGGTATCGGCAAACACGGTGTGCACGGCCCAGCCGCGCTCCTTGAGGTAAGGCACGCAGAAGCTGGTGTCGAGGCCACCGGAGAAGGCGAGAACGATATCTTTGCTCATGACTGGCAATCCTGAAGAAGTAATAAGAACAAATAAGGTCAAACAGATTCGACGACGATGCGCGGTTCGCAGCGCACCGGGAAATTCACGGAGTTGGCGATGAAGCAGGCATGGTGCGCGGGCTCGTGCGCCGCCTCGGCCTTGGCCGGGTCGCTGCCGGCCGCGATGGTCACCACCGGGTGCAGCACTACTTCCAGGAAACGGCCGCCATGCGCGTCGGTTTCCATGGTGCCTTCGGCATGGTCTTCATAAGCGGTGACGACGACGCCGGCCAGCACGGCCTGGTGCAGGTACGACAGCATGTGGCAGGTGGACAGCGAGGTCACCAGCAGGTCTTCCGGATTGTGCTTGCTGGCGTCGCCACGAAACGTGGGATCGGACGAACCCGCCAGCACCGCCTTGCCGGCGATGCGGATCTCATGCTCGCGACCATAGCCCTGATAGGTCTTGGTGCCGGTGCCCTGGTTGCCGGTCCACGTCACGTCGACCTTATAGTGATGCTGATGTCCCTTGCTCACTTCCTGTTCTCCTCTTGTAGAGCCATGAGATCCGCCAGCTCGGCGTCGCCCCGGCCACGTCGCTGACGCAGGCCATCGACCACGCCGGCGCGGTTCGCTGCCGGGTGGTTCTGGCTCAGCTTGAACTTGCCCTCGATGCGCTCGACGCTGATTTCCAGACCGACGATGCCGCCCAGCGCCTTCTCGATATGGTCGGCCGGCGCATCGGATACATGCCACGGTTTGGGCTGGCCCGCCTCGTGGCGATCGGTCAGCCGCTCGAGCAGCTGCCGCAGCCAGGTGTGATCCTCGACCACGCGCAAGCGGCCATGCACATGCACCACGGCGTAGTTCCAGGTCGGCACTTCGCGCCCGGTCTCATGCTTGCTCGGATACCAGTTCGGGCTCACATAGCCGTCCGGCCCGCGGAAGATCAACAGCACCTCCGCACCATCGGCGCGCGCCAATTCGTTGCCGCGCGCGACGTGGCCATGCAAGCGGTCGCCGACCAGCTCCCACGGCAGATGATTGGCGCCGAGGCCCGCATCGCCATGCGTTACCAGCGTCGCGAACGGATACGCGCGCATCAGCGCATGCAACGCTTCGCTGCGCGTTTCCTTGAAATAAGGCGGCATATACATGGGTGATCGCGCCTCGACTCAGCGCTGACCGATCAACGACGCCATCACTGCCTTCTGCACATGCAGGCGGTTCTCGGCTTCATCGATGGCGATGCACGCAGGCGAATCCATCACCGCATCGGTGGCTTTCACATTGCGACGCAGCGGCAGGCAGTGGCTGAACAGACCGTTGTTGGTCAGCGCCATCTTGGCCTCGTCCACGATGAAGTGGCGGCTCGCCTCGCGGATCGGCTTTTCCTGCTCCCAGTTGCCGAAGAACGGCAGCGCGCCCCAGCTCTTGGCGTAGACCACATCGGCGCCGCGATAGGCTTCCTCGATGTTGTGGCTGACCTTCAGCGAACCGCCGTTTTCCTTGGCGTTCTGATAGCCGAATTCCATGTAGCGCTCGTCCAGCACGTAGTCGGGCGTGGGGCATAGCAAGGTCACGTCCATGCCCATCTTGGTGGCGATCAGCAAGGCGGAATTGGCCACCGCGGTGTTCAGCGGCTTGGGGTGATAGGTCCAGGTGAGCACGTACTTCTTGTTCTGCAGATGGCCCAGGTGTTCCTTCAGCGCCAGAGCGTGCGCGAGCTCCTGGCAAGGATGGGTGATGGTCTCCATATTGATCACCGGCACCGTCGCGTACTGCGCGAACGCCTTGATCACCTTGTCCTCGCGATCGACCGACCAGTCCTGGAACTTCGGGAACGCGCGCACGGCGATCAGGTCCACATAACGCGACAGCACGCGCGCCACCTCGGCAATGTGCTCCTCGGTATCGCCTTCCATCACGCTGCCCACCTCGAACTCGATCGGCCAGGCGTCCTTGCCGGGCGCCAGCACGATCGCATGGCCGCCCAGATGGAACGCACCCAGCTCGAAGCTGGTGCGCGTGCGCATGGAAGGATTGAAGAACATCAGCGCCACCGACTTGCCAGCCAGCTGCTGGCCGCGCGGGGAACGCTTGAAGGCGGCCGCCTGTTCCAGCAGCGCGTCGATCTCGGCGCGGCTGTAGTCCTGGGTGGTCAGAAAATGGCGAAGAGTCATCTCGTGAATACCTTTGTCGAATCGGTCGGCCCGGTAGGCCGGTGGTCTAGTGGCGGGCCAACCCGCGTCGAAACAAAATCCAAAAACAAAAAAACCCGGCTGCAGGCCGGGTTTTGTCGTCGATACACATGAAACGCGTGCGACAGCCTACCCGGCCGAATGTCGGACCAGCGGTCGGCGCGCACGCGACGTCATGCCAGCAGCCATGCGGGCGCTGGTAAGGACGGTGGCGGTATAGACGGCTGCGGACATGGGGGTTCCGGGTGGTTGAACGCGCATCATGACGGGATTTTCGCTGCCATGCAACAAGCAGGATGGGCTGGCGGGGCCCCCACAGCAAACCGCCGCCCGAAGGCGGCGGCGTAGCTGAACGGATCGGGCAGCAAGTCTCAGTCGGCGGGCGCGACGCTTACCCGCACCCGCAGGCGCTCGCCCGGGTCGTAGTTGAGCCGGGAAACATAGACCTCGCCGCGATAGCGATACTCCACGTCGTACCCCATGATGCGCCGCTGCTCGCTCACCGCAGCCACCTGGCGGCAATGGGTCTCGGTGCTCTGATACTCGCCACCGCCCGCGGCCGACACGCTGTTGCCGACCGCGCCACCGGCGACCGCACCCACCACGGTGGCGGCGGTGCGCCCACTGCCGTGGCCGACGGTGCTGCCCAGCACGCCGCCCACGACGGCGCCCAGGATGGTGCCGGCTGCGCTGCCCTGCGGCGGCGCGGTCTGCACGACCTGCTGGTCGTAGCATTCCTGGCGCGGCACCTCGGTGCGGGCGACCCCGTAGACGGGATCGACGCGCAATACATCAGCCCAGCCGTAGTGGGTGTTGTCGTCGTTCTGGGCTTGATTTTGATTCGGATTTTGACTTTGGTACCGCGCATCCTGCGCAAATGCGCTGGTAACCGTCAGGCCACAGGCCATCAGGGCTAGCACCAGCGCGGGAAACACCATCTTGGTCATTACGACCTCCGCTCAGGGGCAAGTTGGGCGCATCTATGCGCCTCATAGCATCCATTGCAACAAATTCACACTGAATCGACGCTTAGAACTCACCCAAGGTCTTGCGACCAAACGTCGCTGCTCGCCCACGTCTCTCCGGCCCGGTGCCTGCGGCGGCGGCATCCGCTTGTTAAGATGCGCGGCCGGCTTGCGCCAGCCTGCGCCCGCTCCCACCGCCCGGATTTCCTGCCGATGCCGATTTCGCTCCACAACAACCTGACGCGCCGCGTTGAAACGTTCACCCCGCTCGATCCCGACCGGGTGACGATGTATTTGTGCGGGCCCACGGTCTACAACTACGTGCATATCGGCAACGCGCGTGGTCCGGTGGTATTCGACGTGCTGGTGAGCCTGCTGCGCCGCCACTATCCCCAGGTGGTCTACGCCCGCAACATCACCGACGTGGACGACAAGATCAATGCCGCCGCCCAGCAGCTGGGCGTGGGCATCGAGAGCATCACTGGCCGCTACACGCAGGCCTACCGCGAAGACATGGCGGCGCTTGGTATCGCTGCGCCGGACGTGGAGCCGCACGCCACGGCGCACATGCCCCAGATCATTGCGATGATCGAGCGGCTGATCGCCAGCGGGCATGCCTATGCGGCCGAATCCCACGTGCTGTTCAACGTGGATTCCTACGCCGATTACGGTGCCTTGTCGGGCCGCGACCCGGAGGAGCTGCTCGCCGGCGCCCGCGTCGAAGTGGCCCCCTACAAGCAGAGTCCGGGCGATTTCGTCTTGTGGAAGCCCTCTACGCCCGAACTGCCCGGCTGGGACAGTCCCTGGGGTCGTGGCCGTCCGGGCTGGCATATCGAGTGCTCGGCCATGAGCGAAGCGCACCTGGGCGAAACCATCGACATCCACGCCGGCGGCGTGGATTTGCAGTTCCCGCACCACGAAAACGAGATCGCGCAGTCCACCTGCGCGCACGGCGGCAGGATTTTCGCGCGCTACTGGCTGCACAACGGCATGCTGACGTTCGGCGGCCGCAAGATGTCCAAGTCGCTCGGCAATGTGATGCTGGTGCACGAGCTGCTCAAGCAACACCCGCCGGAGGCCTTGCGCCTGTTGCTGCTGCGGGGTCATTACCGCCAGCCGCTGGACTGGTCCGATGCGACCATCGCGCAAGCGATCAATACGCTCGAAGGCTGGTATCGCGTGCTGCGCGACCTGGCTGATGTCGAGGTCGACAGCACCGACCTGCCGGTGCCGGCGAGCGTCGAGGCCGCGCTGTGCGACGATCTCAACACGCCGCAGGCGTTGGCCGAACTGTCCCAGCTGGCCGATGCCGCCCGCCAGGCCGGCGATGCAGGCGCCCGGCGCGAAGCCAAGCGGGCACTGCTCGGCGCCGGCGCCCTGCTCGGCCTGCTGCAGCAGGATCCTGAAAGCTGGTTCAGGCAGACCAGCGATGCCTCGGAGATTGACGAAGCGCGCATCGAAGCCTTGCTGGAAGCGCGCCGCGCTGCCCGCGCTGCCCGCGATTTCAAGCGTGCGGATGAGATTCGTGACGAACTCACGGCAATGGGCATCGCCATTGAAGATGGTGCCCAGGGGACGCGGTGGAGCGTGGTGAAGGGTTGAGGCTCTTACTTCCTCTCCCCTTTGGGGCACGTGGGGAGGGGCCATGGATGGCCCCGGCTTTGAGGAGCGAGGAGAGGACTGAGGTGAGGGGGCACTCTTGCGACCAACCCACCTTAGAGCCGGCGTTGTAGCAGCTTTGTCGCGAGCACCCACCCCTCACCCTAACCCTCTCCCCGGAGGGGAGAGGGAACCAAGAGCGGTAATTCAGCAAAACGCGCGATAATGGGCGCATGAATGCTATTGCCACACCGAACGCCGAGCAGGCGCAGCTTGATATCGTCGATGAGTTCGCCTTTTTCGGTGACTGGACCGAGCGCTACCAGTACCTGATCGACCTGGGCAAGCAATTGCCACCGTTTCCCGATGACCTGAAGACCGAGGACTACCGCGTGCATGGTTGCCAGTCGATGGTTTGGCTGGTACCCAGCGGCAGCGCGGACAAGTTGCATTTCCAGGCCACCAGCGACTCGGCCATCGTCTCCGGCCTGATCGCCCTGGTGCTGCGCGTGTACTCCGACCGCTCCGCGCACGACATCGTGGCGACCGAGCCGCGCTTTATCGAGGCCATCGGCCTGGCCAAGCACCTGTCACCCACGCGCTCGAATGGGCTGGCGGCGATGCTGGCCAAGCTCAAGGCCTATGCGGCTGCGATGTTAGCTTGAGTAGCGCGACGAGGGGTGAGTGGCGAGGGCGCATGCACCAGCCTCCGCGCCAGCCTTGAAGGGCCTCCCGTCGAAGCATGGAAGCAATAATCGCCCCTCTCGCCCCTCGCTACTCGCCCTTCGCCCAGAAAAACAAAACCCCGCACTTTGGCGGGGTTTTGCCTATTCAAAAGCAGCCGAACTCAGTCGCCCATCTGCTTCTGCAGGTGCTCGCGACGCTCCTGCGCGTCCAGCGACAGCGTGGCGATCGGGCGGGCATCGAGACGCTCGACACCAATCTCCTCGTCCGTCTCTTCGCAGTAGCCGTAACGGCCTTCTTCGATGCGGCGCAAGGCCTTGTCGATCTTGGAAATCAGCTTGCGGTAGCGATCGCGCGTGCGCAGTTCCAGCGAGTTTTCCGTCTCACGGGTGGCGCGCTCGGCTTCGTCGCCCACGTCGCGCACTTCGTCACGGAGGTTTTCCATGGTCTGACGCGACTCTTCCACCAGCTGGTCGCGCCATTCGCGCAGCTTGTTGCGGAAATAGGCCAGGTGCTTGGGGTTCATGTACTCCTCGTCGTTCGAGGGACGGTAACCCTTGGGCAGGTCGATCGTGGTGGTGGAAGGCAGCGCGTAGCGGCCGTCTTCGCGGGTGATGCCATTGTCGAGAGTTGCAGGATTATTCATCGAGGACTGCTGGGCTTTCTGCTTTTGAGGAGTGGTATGACGAGCGGTAGCACTCGCTACTTTACCCGTTATGGGCAGAGCTGCGGGTTTGGCCCGCTCGACGGGCGCTGGCGCTGCCTTCGCCGGAGCCGCCTGCTTGGGAGCGGGCTTGGCCGGTGCAGGCTTGGCAGCCGGTTTGGCGACCGGCTTTGCCGGTGGCGCCTTGGCGGCCTTCACCGGGGTTGCAGCCGGCTTGGCCACCGCCTGGGGTGGTTGCTTCTTGGCGGGTGCCGTCACCTTCTTGGCTACGGGCTTCGCCACTTTCTTTACAACGGCCTTGCTGGCCGGCGGCTTCTTGGCCGGCGCGGCCTTCTTGGCCACCGGTTTGGGAGCAGCTTTCTTCGCAACGACGCGCTTTGCCGGGGACTTCGCGGCTTTCTTGGCAACCGGTTTCTTCGCTACGGCCTGCTTGGCCGCAACCTTCTTGGTAGCCGGTTTCTTGGCCGGGGCCGCCTTGACGGCTGCCTTGGCCGGCACGCTTTTCGCTCCCCGCCCGACGGCAGGAGCTTTCTTGCTGGCCTTGACGTCCTTCACCTTGCCCGCAGCTTTTCCCTTCTGCGACTTGGTGGCTGTAGCACTACGCGTCGTTTTCGCCATATCCCTTCACCATTTTGGCCTTGGCGGCCGGGTGTTATAGCCCATGTGCCTTACACCGGCAACCGTGCTTCTGGAATACTTGCGGCACTATATGCCGCAAGCTGTCTCGGCAGCTTAAAACCGTCGTGACCCGACTACTACTTCTACTGCTTGGCTTCTACAAGCGCTGGCTAAGCCCCCTGCTGGGTCAGCGCTGCCGTTTCCATCCCAGCTGCTCTGATTATGCACGGATTGCGGTCGTGCGCTTCGGTCCGTGGCGCGGCAGCGCACTGGCTGGCTGGCGGCTGCTGCGCTGCCAGCCTTTGTGCGAAGGCGGCCACGACCCCGTTCCCGAGCAGTTCACTTTCCGCCGTTGCCGCCCCCCTGGAGAAAACCATGTCCACTGACTGGCTGATCAAGAACGCCGAACTGGTCAATGAAGGCCGCCGTTTCCATGCCGATCTTCGCGTAAAGCAGGGCCGCATTGAAACCATCGCCGGCGATCTGGATGCCCGGCCTGGCGAACAGGTGATCGACGCGAGCGGCCTGTGGCTGTTCCCGGGCATGATCGACGACCAGGTGCACTTCCGCGAACCCGGCCTGACCCACAAGGCCGACATCGCCCACGAGTCGCGTGCCTGCGCCGCCGGCGGCATCACCAGTTTCATGGAGATGCCCAATACCAAGCCGCCCGCCCTGGATCGCGAGACCCTGGAGGCCAAGTATGCCCGCGGCGCCGAATCCTCCGCGGTGAACTACGCGTTCTATATGGGTGCCAGCAACGACAACCTGGAGGCGATCCGCAGCCTGGACCCGCTGGCTGCCCCGGGCATCAAGGTGTTCATGGGTGCCTCGACCGGCAACATGCTGGTGGACAATCCGGAGGTGCTCGACGGCATCTTCCGTTATGCGCCCACGCCGATCATCACGCACTGCGAAGACACGCCTATGATCGACGCGAACCTCGCCGTCGCACATGCGAAGTACGGCGACGACATCCCGGCCTGGGAACATCCGCTGATCCGCTCGCGCGAAGCCTGCATCAAGTCCACCCGCCTGGCCATCGAGCTGGCGCGCCGGCACAACAGCCGCCTGCACGTGCTGCACATTTCCACGGCCGACGAGCTGGCGCTGTTCGAGCCCGGTCCGCTCAAGGGCAAGCGCATCACCGCGGAAACCTGCGTGCATTTCCTGCACTTCGACGACCGCGACTATGAGCGCCTGGGCTTCCTGATCAAGTGCAACCCCGCGATCAAGACCGCCGCTGACCGTACGGCGATCATCGAGGCGTTGGCCGAAGGCCGTATCGACGTGCTGGCCACCGACCATGCCCCGCATCTGCTCGAAGAGAAGGCCCAGCTGTACGACAAGGCGCCCAGCGGCCTGCCGCTGGTGCAGTTCGCCCTCCAGGCGGCCTTGCAGCGGGTATTCGAAGGCAAGCTGACCCTGGAGCGCGTGGTGGAAGCCGTGACGCACGCGCCGGCCACCCTGTTCGACGTCAAGGAGCGCGGCTACCTGCGCGAAGGCTATGCCGCCGACCTGGTCCTGGTCGATCCGAACAAGCCGCATACGGTGAGCCGTGACGAAGTGCTGTCAAAGTGCGCCTGGTCGCCGTTCGAGGGCTACACCTTCAACAGCTCGATCGTGGCCACCTTCGTCAATGGCCAGCGGGTGTGGGATGGCTCGTCCATCGATGGCAGCGTGCGCGGACAGCGGCTGAGCTTCGCCCGCTGAGAGGACGGGGCGGGCAGACTGCCCGCCCCGCCCGCATGGCGTCGGCCTGCTGTAGGAGCGCACCCTGTGCGCGACAAACCGGCAGGAATGCCGGTTTGCACAGCGCAAGCTGCCCGCAGGGCGAGGGCCAAGGATGGCCCGAGTTCAAACCCGACGAAGCGGCGACGCCGTGATCGCGCACAGGGTGCGCTCCTACACAGAGCGGGTGTCGTCAGGGCACGGGCTTGAGCATCACGCTCACCGGCCCGTTTTCACCGGAACGGCCAAGCACGCTCACCCGGGTGTCGTTGATGGCCAGCAGCTTGTCGCCCTGCTGCAGGCGCACGCTGATGGCGAAGTCCACGCCATCCTTCAGCTCAGAGGGGTCGTAGCTGATAAGGAAATCCACCGGCGAGGCCGTCACCGGCTCGACCCGTTCCTCGGCAATGGTGCGCCCGGTGACATCCTGCCGGCTCACGTCCGCCAGGGTGACCAGGAGATAGGCGTCAGCGGGGACCGGATGCGGCAGTGCATAGCGGATATCGCCGGTGATCGACTTCATCAGGGCCTGGTGCGCGGGCGCAGCATCACTCTTGGAGTGATGCGAAAACATGGAGCAACCCGCCAGCGCGAAAGCGGCGACGGCGAGCAGCGAAAAACGGGACAGCATGCAGATCTCCTGTGGGGAGCCTAATCCAAGGCTCCCGCGATGCTAACAGGAGGATCCGTAAACCAATGTCAGGGGCAGCCCTTGCCCGCAAAGCCACCCACCACGCCCTTGCTGGCATAGGCCACGGCATCGTGCGGGTGCAGGCTTTCCTGGTGCTCCACGCGCACATGGAAGTCGCTGAGGTTTGCGTCGGCATCGAGTGCCTTCTGGATACGACGTGCCGCGTCTTCGCAAAACATCAGGTTGCTGCCATTGGCGAGCGCAAAGGCCTGCTCGTCTTCGCGCTTCACCGCGGTCTGCACTGGCGTGCCCAGGGCCTGCTCGGTTTGATCGATCAGGTTGATCAGGTCGAAGCGGGCATCCTTGGCGATACGTACGCGCAGCCGTGCCACGCTGCGCTGCGCATGCGGCGTGGCCACGATGCCCTTCTCGCTGCCGAGCCAGGCAATGACGGCGGCGTGCTCAATCGGCGCCGACGGATTGAAGTCCTTGGTGAACTGGTCCTGGATCAGCTGACGCGACAGCGCGGCCGAGGCCGGGCAAGTGGAGGAATAGACCACTTCAGTGCCGAATTCGAGCAGGAATTCGTCGCCGACCAGGCTCGCTTCGATGCACACGGGATAGGCGCGCCAGCCGCTATTGGCGCTACGCAAGGCCGGACGGCGCACCAGATGCTCAAAGCGGATGCTCAGGCAGGCGCGGTCGGAAAGATCCTTGTGCGATTCAAGAAAGGAGCGCAGCAGATCGTGCAGCGAATGCGCACTCAGCGTCTGCGTGCTCAGCGCCTGCTCCACCAGTAGGTAAAGCCGCGACATGTGGATGCCACGCTTGTCCGGCCGTTTCAGATTGACGAAGGCGCCAACCCGCGCACTGGCGCGCTGCGCATCGCCGTCACCGGCATCGAAACGTACCGGCACCTCGATGCCATTCATGCCGACCCAATCGAGGGCGCCGACCAGGTGCGGCTGGGCATGCACAGCCACATCAGGCAACAGGCGGGCAGTGTTTTCGTCGGTATACATGGGTGAATCCTGTAGTCCAGCCGTAGTCCAGCGGGTGATCAGGCCCCGCAAGCGACATCAATCTTGGGGCACGACAGCAGCCTCGCAATAGTGGCGTGACGGAAACGCTGAGTCCCGCCGGGGTCAGTCGACCAGCTGCCGGCGCCAGGCCCGCGCCGCCTGCCAGGCCTGCCAGGTCACGCCAGGCCCCTGGCGACCCTGGCCTTGACGCAACACCTCCAGCGGATGGGCCGCCTTGCGCGCCCGCGCCACCAGCGCGCGCCCATGCCGCGATTCGAGCCCGCGAAACGCACTGAGCGGCCCCGCCAGGCGCTCGGATTCGCGCCAGGCGGCATACAGGTCGTCCAATTGGGCACGGATGGCGTCTTCACGCGCCGCACTGGTCATGCGCAGCTGGTTACGGCTCAGGCCGAAGCGGGCCAGCCGCGCCATCGGCAGGGCCAGCCGGTCGCGTTCGGCGTCCTCTTCCAGCCGCAGCAGGGAAAACAGCAAATGCGACAGCGTAGCGACGCGGCCGGCGCGTTCAGGGGAAACTTGTTCGCCAAACCACCACGCGGTCTCAAGTTCCGCCAGCGCACCATGCAAGAGGGATCCGGCGGCGAGCTGGGCGGGGAAATCCGCCGCCGTGCCCTCTTCCAGCTGCGCCATGGCGGCCAGCACCGGCGCCACCCAGCGTTCGCTCGGCAGGGCATGCGCGCGTTCGTCGTCGAACAGCACCTGGGTCAACGGATGGCGGCCACCGCTGGTGGCCGCACCGGAAAGCTCTTCAGCCCACCAGTTCAACTTGCCGGCGGCCACCTGCGGCTCACGGATGCCGTAGGCCGCCGCCAGCAACTCCTGCTCGAGCGCGGCCAGCGCGATATGGCCGGGATAGTTTTTTTGGTCGACGAAGGCCAGCGCGATGCGTTGTTGCGGCTGTACCGCGAGCCATTTGTCGATATAGCTCTGCAGCGCGGCCTCGCTCATGCCGTCACCCGTTGGCGACGCAGCAGTCCGGTGAGTTCGGACGGACGGTCGAGCACCAGATCGGCGTCCCACTGCTGCGGATCGCCGCCATCCAGATAACCCCAGCGAACGGCGACCGTATACAGGCCGGCGGCGGCGCCTGCGAGCACATCACGGCGATCGTCGCCGACGAACAGGCAACGTGCGGGATCGAGCCCGGCGCGTTCGCAGGCGAGCAGCACCGGCGCCGGGTCAGGCTTCTTAACCGGCAAGGTGTCGCCCGACACCACGGCGGCCACGCGCGGGGCCCAGCCAATGCGTTCCACCAGTCCGTCGGTCAGGAACCCTGGCTTGTTGGTGACGATGCCCCAGGCCAGACCCTGTGCCTCGATCACGGAGAGCAGTTCGTCCACACCTTCGAACGGACGCGTCTGGTCGGCCATGACCGCCTCGTAAAGCTCCAGGTAGCGCGGCACCAGGGTCAACAGTTCCGCCTCGCCGATAGCGGGAAAGGCACAGCGCAGGATCGCACGCGAACCACGCGACACCACCTCGCGCACCATCTCGTAGGGCGGCGCAGGGACGTCCATTTCCTCACACTGCTGCTTCAGTGCGCCAAAGAGGTCGACGGCGCTGTCGAGCAAGGTGCCGTCGAGATCGAACAGCACGCCCTGGATGTTTTGGGGAAAGGACTTCATGCCGGCTTGTGTGCGCTGATCAGATAATTCACCGCCGTGACGCGGCTCAACCAGGCTTTGCGGTTGATCGGGTTGTAGCCAAGGCCGGAAACGTCGTCCAGCTCCAGCCCGGCGTGGCGCAGCAGGCGGCCAAGCTCCGACGGCTTCAGGAACTGCGCGTAATGGTGCGTACCGCGCGGCAGCATGCGCGTGATGTATTCCGCACCAAGAATGGCAGCACCAAAGGCGACCGGCGTGCGATTGAGCGTGGACATCACCACCACCCCGCCCGGCTTCACCATGCGTGCCAGGTCGTTGACCAGGGCGGCCGGGTCGGGCACGTGCTCGATCAATTCCATGCAACACACGGCGTCGAAGCTTTCCGGCTCAGCCGCCGCCAGTTCGGCAGACGCCTGCACGCGATAGTCGACATGCAGGTCGGGCGCGTCGAGTCGCGACTCGTGCAGATGCAGGCGCGCAATCTCGATCACCTTCTCACCAAGATCGATGCCGGTGACATGGGCGCCAGCGCGAGCCAGGGCCTCGCTGAGCAGGCCACCGCCACAACCGACATCAGCCACCTTGGCACGCCGCAGATCCACGCGGGCTGCCACATAAGCGGCACGCACGGGGTTGAGATCATGCAGCGGACGGGACTCGCCGTCCGGGTCCCACCAGCGCGCCGCCAGCTTGCCGAAACGGGCGATTTCCTCGGGACTCACATTGGCCGCAGCTTGCATCGAACGCATCCTTTTTACCCAGCGGCAGAGCTTAACGCGCCTGCCATTCGTATACCGTGATATCCCAGCCGCCGCTCAGGTGGGCCGGGTCTTCATGCGCGATGGCCAGCGCCTCGTCGACGTGATCGGCGAGCAACAGATAGGCGCCGCCGGACTGGTCGCTGAAACCACCGCTCAGCTCGATACGCCCACCTGCGCGCAGGCCTTCCAGAAAATCCTTGTGCGGCTGCACGATGGCCGGATCGAAGCCGGGGCGCCGCATGGCCATAACGAGATAGCGATTCATCATGCTTTCCTTTCAACCCGCGTCGATGGCCGCAATGCGCTCGCGCCAGGCATGCGTCTTGGCGAGTATGGCGTCGGTGTCGATATCCACCAGGGTTCGCGCGGCGAGTTTGCGCACGCCATGGATCCACACGTCGCTCACCTGATGGCGTCCCGCGGCATAGGCCAGCTGCGAGGCGATATGGAACAGCGGCTGGGTTTCCAGATCGGACAGGCGCACGGCGGCAAGATCGGCCTGCTTGCCCACTTCGATCGAACCGATCCGGTCTTCCAGGCCCATGGCGCGCGCACCGTTGAGCGTCGCCGCGCGCAGCGCATACGCCGCATCAAAGGCCGCCGCGTCGCCCGCCACTGCCTTCGCCAGCAAGGCTGCCGTACGCATTTCGCCGAACATGTCCAGGTCGTTGTTGGAAGCGCAGCCGTCAGTACCCAGCGCCACATTCACGCCGGCCCGGCGCAGCTTCTCGGCGGGGCAGAAGCCCGACGCCAGCTTGAGATTGGATTCCGGGCAATGCACGACGGAGACGCCCGCCTCCGCGCAAGCGGCGATTTCGCCTTCGGTGAGCTGGGTCATGTGCACCGCGATCAGGCGATCGTTGACCAGGCCCAGCTTCTGCAGCCGCTGGAACGGACGCAGGCCGCTCTTGCCCTTCTCTTCATCCACCTCATGCGCGGTTTCATGCGTATGCAGATGCACCTGGATATCGAGCTGGTCGGACAGCACGCGGATGCGCTCGAAGCTCTCGTCCGACACGGTGTACGGCGCATGCGGCGCAAAGGCCGTGCCGACCAGTGGATCGCCGCGAAAGCTGTCGTGCACCTCGATGGCGCGCTCGAAGTATTCGTCCTGCGACTTTGCCCAGGCCGTCGGGAATTCGATCACCGGCAGGCCGACCACGGCGCGGAAGCCCATGCGCCGGTAGGTGGCGCCGATGACATCGGGGAAAAAGTAATTCTCGTTGGCGCAGGTAGTGCCGCCGCGAATCATCTCGGCCACGGCCAGTTCCACGCCATCGCGCACGAACTCCGGCCCGATCACCTGCCCTTCCACCGGCCAGATATGTTTTTGCAGCCACACCATCAAGGGTAGGTCGTCGGCCAGGCCACGCAGCAAGGTCATCGGGTTGTGCGTGTGGGTGTTGACCAGGCCAGGGATCAGCACGTGTTCGCCTAGCTCCACGCGTTCGCGCGGCGCATAGGCAGCTCGCGCGTCGGCGATGGGCAGCAATGCAACGATCACGCCCTGGTCCACCGCCACGGCGTGCTGTTCCAGCACGACGCCATGCGGCTCCACGGGCACGACCCAGCGCGCCTCGATCAGCAGGTCGATGGTCTGCGGGGTGGTATGGCTCATCCTTAGGCTCGCTTTTTCAATGGTGGATACGACATGGGGCGGATCACCTCGCGGTGGCCGCCCCATGGTTGCCTGAATTCATGACGCTTCAGGCATCGCCGTTCCAGCGCAGGCTGGGACCCAGTGATTGTTGCGGTAACGCCACGTGAGCAAGTTCGTGTGCTTCGCACGGCATCTTTCGCTGGACCGCTGCCCTTGCAGGGATGACGAACCGGCCAGGGCGCGGGCGAAGCCCGCGCGCCGGTTCGTCACTTGCCGACGCGGCTGACGTATTCACCCGTGCGGGTGTCGACCTTGATCGTTTCATCCTGGCCGACAAACAGGGGCACGCGCACCACGGCGCCGGTTTCCAGCGTGGCCGGCTTGCCACCGCCACCGGAGGTATCGCCACGCACGCCTGGATCGGTCTCGGTGATCTTCAGCTCGACGAAGTTCGGCGGCTGGACCGCGATGACCTCGCCGTTGAACAGCGTGACCACACACTCTTCCTCGCCCTTGAGCCACTTGGAGGCATCGCCCATGCCGGCCTTGCCGGCCTGGTGCTGCTCGAAGCTTTCCTGGTGCATGAAGTGCCAGAACTCGCCATCGGAGTACAGGTACTGCATGTCAGTGTCCACGACGTCGGCGACTTCGAAGCTGTCGCTGGACTTCATGGTCTGCTCGGTGGTGCGTCCGTTCTTCAGGTTGCGGATGAAGATGCGGGTGAAGGCCTGGCCCTTGCCGGGCTTGATGAACTCGGCCTCGGTGATGACCCACGGGTCGTTGTTGTGAAGGATCTTCATACCCTTCTTGACGTCATTCAGACCGGCGGTCGCCATGCGCTATCTACTCCAAAAGGTAAAACCGCCACGCGGGGCGGCTAGAATTAGGGTCTGTCGCGGGCCCAAAGGCCCGTCCCAAGGCCCACCATGATAACCGCAAGCCCTACTGCCCGCCTATCGCCAGCCGCCGCCGACTGGCGCGAGCTGTGGCGAGATGCCATTACCAACGCTGCCGAACTCCTGCAGGCCGCGGGCCTCGGCCACCGCGCCGACCTGCTGCCAGTCGACGATGCGGGCTTCGCGCTGCGCGTCCCACGCGGCTTCGTGGCGCGGATGCGCCAGGGCGACCCTGCCGACCCCCTCCTGCTGCAGGTCTTGCCGCGGGCGGCCGAGCACGACCAGGTCGAAGGTTTCACGACGGATGCTGTGGGTGACCTGCCCGCGAAGGCAGGGCAAGGGGTCCTGCACAAATACAGCGGCCGTGCTTTGCTGGTCGCCAGCGGCAGCTGCGCCATCAATTGCCGCTACTGTTTTCGCCGACACTTTCCCTATGGCGACGAGATCGCCGCCGCGGGGCAGTGGCGCAAGGCCCTGGACCATGTCCGACAGGACCCGACGATCACCGAGCTGATCCTGTCCGGCGGCGACCCGCTCTCACTCGCCACAGCCAAGCTGGAAGAGCTCACTCAGGGCCTGCAGGAGATCCCGCACGTCGTGCGCCTGCGCATCCATACCCGCTTGCCGGTGGTGCTGCCTGAGCGCGTCGACCGGGCGCTGATGGACTGGATGGCGCAACTGCCACTGCAGAAGGTGGTGGTGCTGCATGCCAATCACGCCAACGAATTCGACGCCAGTGTGGACGAAGCCTGCGCGCGGCTGCGCGAGGCCGGCGCCACCCTGCTCAACCAGGCGGTGCTGCTGCGTGGCGTCAATGACAACGCCGATGCACTCGCAGCGTTGTCCGAACGCATGTTCGCCGCCGGCGTGCTGCCCTACTACCTGCACCAGCTCGACCGGGTGCGGGGGGCGGCCCACTTCGAAGTCGATGACAGCCGTGCACTCGCCCTGGTCGAAGAGCTGCGCCAGCGCCTGCCCGGCTACCTGGTGCCCAAGCTGGTGCGTGAAGTAGCCGGCGAAGCGTCCAAAACGCCGCTTTAGTCACGCCACTCCGGCGCCCGTGCGCGCGCCCTGCAAGGACTTTGAACCAGCTCACAGCTGTGGGCCGTGTCACTTCCGGAATATTTCCGCTGGTAGTGACTGACGGAATCCGCTACAACCACGCATGGCCCGCGCCCTGCTGTCATGGCAGGTTTGACCCTCTGCGGCGAACAATGGATAGCTCGACGTGCCCATGAAAACAGACCAGGTCATCAAGATCCTTTTCATCGAAAAGTCGGTCGAAGACGCGGAACAGATCATCAGCCTGCTGCGCAACAGCGGCATTGCCGTGCGCCCGGCGCGCGCCACCAGCACCGATCAAGTAACGGCCGCCCTCGACGAGCTGGGTCCGGACATCGTGCTGTTCGACCCCTCCGTGGGCACCGTCGAACTGCGTGACCTCACCCGCCTGCTGGACGCCCATGGGCGCGATCTCTCGCTGATCGCCCTGGTCGCCCAGGTCGACAATGCCGTGGTCACCGACCTGTTCGTCAATGGCGCCCGCAGCGTGGCGCTGCGGCCGCAGCCCAAGCAGCTGATGGCAGTGATCCAGCGCGAGTTCGACGCCCTCAATACGCGTCGCCAGCTGCGCCGCCTGGAGACCGCCCTGCGCGAGTCCGAGCGTCGCTGCGATGCCTTGCTCGACTCGTCCAACGATCCCATCGCCTACGTGCACGAAGGCATGCACGTGCGCGCCAACCAAGCCTATCTCGATACATTCGGCTACACCGATTTTGACGACCTGCTCGGCCTGCCCGTGCTGGACATGATCGGTCCGAGCGACACCGAAGAGTTCAAGGCAACCCTGAAAGGCCTGTCACGCGGCGAGAAGCACAACGGCCCGCTCGAGCTGCAGGCGCGCCGGGCCGACGCCACCAGCTTCAAGGCCAGCGTGGAATTTGCCCATGCCACGTTCGAGGGCGAACCCTGCCTGCAGGTGGTGTTCCGACGCCAGCAGGTCGACGCCAGCGTGATCGAGCAGCTGCAGCGCGACCAGGTCACCGGCCTGTTCAATCGCGCGCGCACGCTCGAAGCCATCGACCAGGCGGTGGCCGCGGCCACGGAGGGCACCAAGGGCCAGTCACTGCTGCTGATCGAGCCGGACAACTGGCAGACCATTGTGGCCGGCGTGGGCCTGGCCAAGGCCGACGAGCTGCTCGCCGCGTTCGCCGCGCGCGTGGAAGCACAGCTCGGCGCGCACGATACGGCCGGCCTGCTGGCCGAACACACGGTCGGCGTGCTGCTACACACCCGCAACGACGAAGGCATCAAGAGCTGGATCGCCAGCCTGCAGCAGAGCATCGCCGGCGGCATCTTCGATCTCGGCACCCGCTCCATCACGATCACCGCCAGCATCGGCGGCAGCCTGCTGGGCGAGAAGAACGCGAATACCGAGCTGCTGCTCAACCAGGCCAGCCAGGCCCTGCGCAATGCGCAGAGCCAGGGTGGCAACCGTAGCGACCTGCATGATCCTGCCGCGCGCGAGAAGGCCGACGAGGAACGCGAGCGCTACTGGCTGGGCGTGCTGCAGCAGGCGCTCACGCAGAATGATTTCGTGCTCTATCACCAGCAGACGATCAGCCTGCAGGACGCCGAAGGCGAATTCTCGGAAATCCTGCTGCGCCTCAATGGCCCGCAGGGCGAAGTGCTGCCGGGCTTCTTCATGCCGATCGCCGAGAAGCACAACCTCACTCCCGCGATTGACCGCTGGGTACTGAACGAGGCGATCGAGGCACTCAAGGCGCGCGAGCGCATGGGCACGCCGACCACGTTCTTCGTCAAGCTGACCTCGGGCTCATTGCAGGATGCCGAGTTGCTGCCCTGGCTGGGCGATCGCTTGAACAAGGCGGCGCTGAAGCACGGACAGCTGGTGCTGGAAACCACCGAGAGCAAGGTGGTGACCTCGCTGCGCCCGGCGCAGGAATTCATCACGGCCTGGAAAAAGCTGGGCGGCCAGTTCGCGCTGGAGCAGTTCGGCTCGGGCCTCAACTCGTTCCAGCTGCTCAACCATATCGACGCGGACTACCTGAAGATCGACCGCAGCTATATGGCGGACCTGCCGCAGCAGCAGGAGAGCCAGAAGAAGGTCGCCGAGATCTGCCGCCAGGCACGCGAACTGAAGAAGCAGACCATTGCCGAATGGGTGGAAGACGCCGCCAGCACCTCGCTGCTGTTTGCCTGCGGCGTGGACTTCGTGCAGGGCAACTTCCTGCAGGAACCCCAGCGGCTCAGCATCGGTAACTGACCGGGGTGCAATCACCCCGGGTGCGTCTCGGCGCACCGCCCATGCCAGACTCGCCAGCACAAGCCCAACGCAAAAACCCCGCGGATCGCTCCGCGGGGTTTTTGTTGTAGCGGATGACGCGTACCGAGCTTACTCGGCAGCAGCAGCCTTCTTCGCAGCCTTGGCAGCGGAGACGGCGGCGATGTCTTCCTTGATGCGGGCCGCCTTGCCTTCCAGGCCGCGCAGGTAGTACAGCTTGGCGCCACGCACCTTGCCCTTGCGCTTGACTTCGAGCGAGTCGATGGCCGGGCTGTGCGCCTGGAACACGCGCTCCACGCCGGTGCCGTGCGAGATCTTGCGCACGGTGAAGGCGGAATGCAGGCCGCGGCTGCGCTTGGCGATGACGACACCCTCGAACGCCTGGACGCGCTCGCGATTGCCTTCCTTCACTTTCACGTTGACCACCACGGTGTCGCCAGGGCCGAATTCCGGCAGCTGGCGGGTGATCTGCTCGGCTTCGAACTGTTCAATGATCTTGTTCATGGCAACACCTGTCTCATATCAAACTGCGGTCACTGGGTGACCGTATCGTTGTGCCGCGCTTGCGATCGTGCATGCTCGCGGCGGAATTCGTCCAACAGCGCTCGGGATTCAGCATCCAGCGCGCGCTGCGCCAAAAGATCGGGACGTCGCAACCAGGTCCGTCCCAGCGACTGCTTCAGGCGCCAACGGCGAATCGCCGCGTGGTCACCGGAAAGCAACACCTCCGGTACGTCGCCCAGTGCATCGTGCACCGGTTTTGCATAGTGCGGACAATCCAGCAGGCCATCCGAAAACGAATCCTGCTGCGCCGACTGCGCGTCGTTCAACGCGCCTTCCTGCAAGCGGCCCACGGCATCGATGATCACTGCCGCGCCAAGCTCGCCACCTGACAGCACATAATCGCCGATGGAGAGCTCCTCGTCGACCTCGTGCGCAAGCAAACGCTCGTCCACACCTTCGTAACGCCCACAGAGCAAGGCGATGCGCGGCAGTTTCGCCAGCGCTTCCACCCTACCCTGCGTCAGCCGCGCTCCCTGCGGACTGAGATAAATCACGTGCACCGGCTCCGGTGCGACTTCACGCATGGCCTTGAGGGCCGCGCGCAAAGGCTGGATCAGCATCACCATGCCGGGCCCGCCGCCGCAGGTGCGGCCGTCCACGGTACGGTAATTGTCGGTGGCGTAGTCGCGCGGGTTCCAGGTTTCCACCTGCAGCAGCTCGCGCTGTTGCGCTCGCCCCACGACACCAACGGCAGCACACTGACGCATGAAGTCGGGAAACAACGTGACGACATCGATGCGCATGATCCTCAACCCTTTAGGCCGCGCCAGGCGCGCTCAGAATTCAGGATCCCAGTCCACCACCATGCGCCCACCGGACAAGTCCACTGAACGCACATAAGAACCCTGGACGAAAGGAATCAGCCGCTCGCGCGCGCCGTCCTTAACCACCACGACATCATTGGCGCCGGTCGCGAAGACATGACTGACCCGCCCCAGCATGACGCCTTCCGTGGTGACGACCTCAAGACCTTCGAGATCGACCCAGTAATACTCATCCTTGCCGGGAGGAGGCAGCAACTCGCGGGCGACATAAATGTCCTGTCCCACCAATGCTGCCGCGGCTTCGCGGCCATCCACGCCAGGCAGTTGGGCAATCAGCCCCTTGCCCTGCGGACGTCCCTTCACTCCCGTGATCTCCGTCTCCACACCCGGCGCCGATGAGAGCTGCCAGGGCTGGTAGGTGAAGATCCGCGTGCGGGGCTCGGTCCAGGATTCGAGCTTGACCCAGCCCTGCACGCCGTACAGCCCGACGATGCGTCCTACCAGGACGCGCCGACCGGCTGCCGTCATGCTCAGGCAGCCTGCTGCTTGCCGGCTTCCTTCACCAGGGCCGCGACCTTGTCGGTCAGCTGCGCACCCTTGGCAACCCACTCCTGCACGCGCACGACGTTCAGTTCAAGGCGCTTGTCCTTGCCCGAGGCAACCGGGTTGTAGAAACCAACGTTCTCAATGCTGCGGCCGTCGCGCTTGCTGCGCTGATCGGTGACAACGATGTGGTAGAACGGACGGCCCTTGGCGCCGCCGCGCGAAAGACGAATCTTGACCATAAGTAAAAGCTCCAGAGTTGCCGGATGCCGGCAGCACGCACTTAGCCGTGCGCGGTAAACGCGGCATTTTAATGAATTTTGGGGAAAAAGGAAGGGGTTGGGGTAAAAGCGGGGGCTAGGGATGAGTGGCGAGGGCGCAAAAACCGGCTACCGGGGCCCGTGATGGGCGGCCGCGACGCATGAGGCCATCGCCCCTCACCCCTCGTCCCTCACCCCTGGATTTCAACGCATCGGCGGGAAACCACCGCCCATGCCGCCCATGCCCTTCATGGCGCCCTTCATCTGCCGCAGCAGACCCTTGGAGCCGCCCTTGGAGAGCTTGGACATCATTTTCTCCATCTGCATGTACTGCTTCAGCAGACGGTTGACGTCGGCCGGCTGGGTGCCCGAACCGCGCGCCACACGGGCACGGCGGGAACCATTCAGCAGGTCCGGATGACGACGTTCTTTCTTGGTCATCGAGCCGATGATCGCGATCATGCGCTTGATCTCACCGTCGTTGACCTTGGATTTCACGCTATCGGGCAGGCCCGACACGCCCGGCAGCTTGTCCATCAGGCCGGCCAGGCCGCCCATGCTGTTCATCTGCTCGAGCTGGTCGCGCATGTCGTTGAGATCGAAGCGCTTGCCCTTGATGACCTTCTCGGCCAGCTTCTGCGCCTTTTCCTGATCGACCTTGCGCTCGACTTCCTCGACCAGCGACAGCACGTCGCCCATGCCGAGGATGCGCTGCGCCACGCGATCCGGATGGAACGGCTCCAGCGCATCGGTCTTCTCGCCCGCGCCCAGAAACTTGATCGGACGGCCAGTGACATAACGCACGGACAGCGCCGCGCCACCGCGCGCATCACCATCGGTCTTGGTCAGCACCACGCCGGTGAGCGGCAACGCTTCGGCAAACGCCTTGGCGGTATTGGCCGCGTCCTGACCGGTCATGGAGTCGACCACGAACAGGGTTTCGATCGGGGTGATCGCGGCATGCAGCGCCTTGATCTCCGCCATCATGGCCTCGTCCACGTGCAGGCGGCCGGCGGTATCGACCAGCAACACGTCGACCACTTCGCGACGCGCGGCGGCAATCGCGTTCTTCGCGATATCGACCGGATTCTGGCCGGCTTCGGACGGGAAGAACTTCACCCCGACCTGTTCGGCCAGCGTGCGCAGCTGCTCGATGGCGGCCGGACGGTACACGTCGCAGCTCACCACCATCACCTTTTTCTTCTTGCGCTCGGTGAGGAAGCGGGCGAGCTTGGCCACCGTGGTGGTCTTGCCGGCGCCTTGCAGGCCAGCCATCAGCACCACCGCAGGCGGCTGCTGGGCGAGGTTGAGCTCGGCATTGGCCGTGCCCATCAGGGCGGTCAGCTCGTCGCTGACCACCTTCACCAGCGCCTGGCCCGGCGACAGGCTCTTGAGCACTTCCTGGCCCACTGCGCGCACCTTGACGCGCTCGACCAGGGCCTGCACCACCGGCAAGGCCACGTCGGCTTCCAGCAGCGCAATACGCACTTCGCGCATGGACTCGCGAATGTTCTCTTCGGTCAGGCGACCGCGGCCACGCAGGCGGTTGACGGTGGCGGATAGGCGTTGGCTGAGCGACTCGAACATAAGCAGCGGGTGACCTTGGAGGATCGCAGAGTATAGCGGACCACGACGCGCTGGTCCGGCCACCCGGTTCTGACAGGGTGACGCCCCTCCTCCACAGGCGCCCGACTTACCCCCTACACTCCCGCGTCATGGCCATCACCCTCTTCGCCCTGCTTGCCGTCGTGCTCTATCTCACCGCCGCCGCCGGCCTGGCGCGGCCGTTGCTGGGCGGCGGCAAACCGCTGAATCGCTCGGCCCTGGCCCTGGCCGGCACCGCCGTGGTGATTCACGCAGGCATTCTGCTGAGCATTCACCGCGGCGCCCTGGACCTGCATTTCTTCGCTGCGCTGTCGCTGGCGGCTTGCGTGGTCTCGGCACTCACCCTGGTGGTCAATATCTCGCGTCCGGTGGCGGCGCTGGGCGTGATCGTGTTTCCGCTCACCGCCCTGTTGTTGGCGGCGGATACGTTTGTAGCGCCAGCCACCTCGCCACAGCCGCTGGAATGGCAGATCAAGCTGCATGTCACGGTGGCTCTGCTCGCCTTCAGCCTGCTGTCGATCGCGGCAGCGCTGGCGATCCTGCTGGCGATCCAGGAGCGCGCCTTGCGCCACCGCCAGTTCGGCCCCTGGCTGCGCGCGCTGCCGCCGCTGACGCTTACCGAGACCCTGCTGTTCCGCTTGATTGGCGCGGGTTTCGTCCTGCTCACGCTGACCCTGCTCAGCGGCATCCTGTTCGTGGAAAACCTGTTCGGCCAGCACCTGATCCACAAGACGGTGTTGTCGATCATCGCGTGGCTGGTGTTCGGCGCCCTGCTTTACGGGCGCTGGCGGCATGGCTGGCGCGGCCGCAGCGCAGTGAATCTCACCCTGACCGGCATGGGCGTACTGCTGCTGGCGTTCTTCGGCACCAAGGCCGTACTGGAACTGATCCTGCACCGCACGCCCTGACCCGCATGGCCGCCGACCAGTTCATCCTCACCCTCTCCTGTCCGGATCGCGCCGGCATCGTGGCGGCGGTTTCGGGGCATCTGGCGGGACGTGGCTGCAATATCGTGGAGGCGCAGCAGTTCGGCGACGACGAGACGGCGCGTTTCTTCCTGCGCCTGGTCTTCCAGAGCGGCGGCATCGACCAGGATGAGCTACAACGCGGCTTTGCCGCCGTCGCCGATACGTTCGACATGCAATGGACCTTGCGCGATCGCACGCAGCGCCACCGCGTCCTGTTGCTGGTGTCGAAATTCGACCATTGCCTGGCTGACGTGCTGTATCGCTGGCGCATCGGCGAGCTGTCGATGGACATCGTCGGCATCGTCGCCAACCATCCACGTGAGACGTATCGGCACCTGGACTTCGACACCATCCCGTTCCATTTCCTGCCCATCGACAGAGAGCATCGCGTGGCGCAGGAAGCTGCCTTGTCGAAACTGATCGAAGCCAGCGGCGCCGAGCTCGTCGTGCTCGCCCGCTATATGCAAGTGCTTTCAGCCGGGCTGGCAAGGCAGCTGGAGGGGCGCTGCATCAATATCCATCATTCCTTCCTGCCCGGTTTCAAGGGTGCGCGCCCGTACCATCAGGCGCACCGCCGCGGCGTCAAGCTGATCGGCGCCACGGCGCACTTCGTCACGGCGGAACTGGACGAAGGCCCGATCATCGAACAGGACATCGAGCGCGTGACGCATGCCGACACGCCGGACGACCTGATCCGCATCGGCCGCGATATTGAGCGTCGCGTACTGGCGCGCACCTTGCGGCTTTACCTCGACGACCGCGTGCTGCTCAACGGCAGCAAGACGGTCATCTTCACTTCATGACCTGGAGAATCTGGTGGACCTGATCGGCATGCTCGACTCCCCCTATGTTCGCCGCGCGGCCATTTCGCTGCGCCTGCTGGGGATCCCCTTCACTCATCGCTCGCTGTCCGTGTTCCGCAACTTCGACGAATTCCGGTCGATCAATCCGCAGGTGAAGGCGCCGACCCTGGTCCTGGACAACGGCAACCTGCTGGTCGACTCCAATCTGATCATCGACTGGGCCGAGACCATCAGCGACCGCCCCAGCCTGATGCCAAGCGAGCCGACCGAGCGCCTGCGCGCGCTGCGCCTGATCGGCGCCGCGCTTACCGCCAGCGAGAAGAGCGTGCAGATCGTCTATGAGCACAAGCGCGAGGCCGACAAGCGCGACGCAGCGTGGCTGCAACGGGTGAAAGGCCAGTTGCATGCGGCTTACGATGCGTTGGAACGCGACATCAACGGCACGAATGGCTGGCTGTTCGGCAGCGCGCCGGGACAGGCCGACATTTCCATCGCCGTGGCCTGGGGTTTCACCCAGTTGGTGACGCCAGAGACCATCGACCCGTCGTCCTACCCACGGCTAGCGGCATTCGCTGCACGCGCGGAACAGCATCCGGACTTTGCGGCGTTACCGCCGGTGTGAATAGGCTTTCGACCTTCTCCGCTATGGCGAAGAAGGTCGAAACAACCCCGGCGCCCAAGGACTCCGATAGCCACCACCCCACCAACGCCTTAAGCCCTCTCCGCATCGGCGCGTTGTGGTGTAGCCGCTGTGTGTCGGCCATGGGCCGCCACGTATCTGGCTGGCCGCGCCCGTCAGGCTTGTATCCCACGCAATGCTACGAGCTCTCAAGGCCATTTTCTTTGGGTTACTTTTCTTTTGGGCCAGCAAAAGAAAAGTGACTCGGCTGCCGGCAGGCAGTCGAAACGCCCGCTGCGTAAGCGGCACCCTTGCAGCCACGCTCGGTTGTCGCGCTGTCGCGAGCACCCGCCCCTCATCCCAACCTTCTCCCCGACGGGGAGAAGGAGCAGAGAGCGCCAGCAAGCGTTCGAGGCGCCCGAAGGAGAGAAGAGGAAGAAAGCTCAGCGGCAGGCGTCAATGGCTTCCGACAGCCGCTCCACCGCCACCACCTCCATATCACCCACGCGCCCCTTCTTCGGCGCATTCGCCTTCGGCACGATGGCACGCTGGAAACCGTGGTGTGCAGCTTCCTTCAAGCGCTCCTCGCCATTCGGCACCGGCCGAATTTCCCCGGAAAGGCCCACTTCGCCAAAGGCGATGTTCTTCTCCGGCAGCGGACGATCGCGCAGGCTGGACAGCACCGCCAGCAGCACCGGCATATCGGCTGCCGTTTCCTGCACGCGAATGCCGCCGACCACGTTGACGAACACGTCCTGGTCGTAGGCCGCCACACCGCCATGTCGATGCAAGACGGCCAGCAGCATGGCCAGGCGGTTCTGCTCCAGACCCAGGGCCACGCGCCGCGGGTTGCCCAGTGATGATTGGTCCACCAGCGCCTGCACCTCGACCAGCAGCGGCCGCGTACCCTCGCGCGTCACCATCACGGCGCTACCCGACGTCGGACCGCTATGCGCGGAGAGGAAGATCGCCGAGGGATTGGACACTTCACGCAAGCCCTTTTCCGACATGGCGAATACGCCCAGCTCGTTGACGGCGCCGAAGCGGTTCTTGAACGCGCGCAACACGCGGAAGCGGCTGCCGGATTCGCCTTCGAAATACAGCACCGCGTCCACCATGTGCTCGAGCACGCGCGGTCCCGCGATGCCGCCCTCCTTGGTGACGTGTCCCACCAGGAACACCGAGGTGCCGGTTTCCTTGGCAAAACGGGTGAGCTTGGCCGCCGATTCGCGCACCTGGCTCACCGAGCCCGGCGCCGCCGTGAGCAGCTCGGTCCAGATGGTCTGGATCGAGTCGATCACCAGGACCCGTGGCCGGTTCGCCAGGGCCTGTTCGATGATGCGCTCGATGCAGGTTTCGGCCAGCGCGTGCAGCGGCGCCAGCGGCAGGTCCAGGCGCTGCGCGCGCGCAGCGACCTGGGCCAGCGATTCCTCGCCGGTGACGTAGACGCTGGACAGCTGCGCGCCGAGCGTACCCAGCATCTGCAACAGCAAGGTGGATTTGCCGATGCCCGGATCGCCGCCAATCAGCACCACCGAACCATCGACCAGGCCACCGCCCAGCACGCGATCCAGTTCGCCGATGCCGGTAAGCGTGCGCGTTTCGGCATTCAAGGCGACCGCGGTCAGCGGCGTCACCTTAGGCGAACCCGCCGCAGCGCCCGCGTAGCCAGTCGTACTGCGCGCAGCACCTGCGGACTTCACCGCAGGCTGCACCACGAATTCGCTCAAGGTGTTCCAGGCGCCGCATTCAATGCACTGGCCCTGCCATTTCGAATGCTCTGCACCGCAGTCGGTGCAGACATAGGCGGTCTTGGCTTTGGCCATGCGGATTTCCAGGTTGAGGTACGTAGTTGGGAGAGCTTAGCCTCCCGGCATCGCAAACGGCGAGACGCGTGCCCCCCCGCCAGGGCCTTGCTCCCCGCAGCCGCGGAATCCGACGGATGACTGACCTGCATCAAGGCGGGGCCGACCTGGGCCGCGTACGGTCATCTTCGGCTCTCCGGACCGCTGATCGGCAGCATGAAGTCAAAGAAGATCGCCCTGCACCCCAAGCATCCCGAGCGGATTTGCTGGGGCTGCGACAAGTACTGCGCCGCCGATGCGTTGCGCTGCGGCAATGGCTCCGAACGCACGCCGCACCCGGTCGAGTCGTTTGGCGACGACTGGCTGGAGTTCGGCCTGGACACGGCATCGGCGCGTTGCGCCGATCCCCTGGAGCCCGCTTAGGTTGCCGGTATCCGCGAGCGCAATCAGTGCTCGTCTTCGACAAACAAGACGCGACGGGTCATGCCGCAAGTCAGGTCGTACGAGATGGTGCCCGCCTGTGCAGCGATGATCTCGACCGGCAATGGCTCTCCCCACAAGGTGACACGATCGCCCACCTTGGCGTCAGGCGCCTGGCGCAGGTCCAGCGTGATCAGGTCCATGGACACGCGGCCGATAAGCGGCACCTGCCGCTCGCCCACCAGCACGGGCGTACCGGCCACCGCGCTGCGCGGGTAACCATCGCCATAACCCACGGCGGCCACGCCTACCGCCATGTCTTCCGGACAGGTCCACGTGCCGTTGTAGCCGATGCGCTCGCCCTTGCCGATCCGATTGATTGCAATCAAACGCGTGCTCAGCGTCATGGCCGGGCGGAAACCAAAGTCCGCGCCGGTTTTTCCGTCCACCACGGAGAGCCCATACAGCAAGCCGCCCGTACGCACCCAGTCGCCGCGCGCATCGGCCCAGCCAAGCACGGCAGCGGAGTTGGATAGCGAGCGCGGCCCACGCAGGCCTCGCGTGGCCTCGGCGAAGCGAATGATCTGCGCAGGCGTCTGCATCCCATCAAACACTTCCGACTCGGCAAAATGCGTCAGCAAGCCGATTTCCGGATCGATCCCCGGGATGGTCGCCAGCTGCGCATGCACAAACCCTACCGCCTCCGGCGCGAAGCCCAGGCGATGCATGCCACTGTCTACCTTCAGCCACACGCGCAGCGAGCCCCGCGCTGGTGACGCTTCCTTCAACCAATGCAGTTGCGCTTCGTGATGGATCGCTGCATCCAGATTCAGTCGCTGCATTTCTGCGATATCGCTGGCCTGGTCCGGACCGGACAACACCACGATACGTTGCCGATGTCCCGCCGCACGCAGGCGCAGTCCATCGCCCAGCGCCGCCACGGCAAAGGCGTCCGCCTCGCCATCGAGCGCACGCGCCACGCGTTCCAGCCCATGCCCATACGCATCGGCCTTGACCACGGCCATCACCTTCGCCGGCGCGGACAGCGCCTTGATGCGGGCCAGATTGTGGCGCAATGCGCCGAGATGGACGGTGGCGACAGTAGTACGACTCATGCCTGCTTGGTGCCGCAGCCGCGGCGCGATAAGAGAGGAGAGGGACGCTCCGGGACGGACGTTTGCCGCGGACCTTGCAGGCAGCTTAGCAGCACTGCCTGATCCACCCGATGCGACGCCCCAACCCTAACCCCACCCCGCGGCTGGATCGAGCCATCACGATGGCAGTTATCGGGCAATCCACGACCCGCCGCTCAAGCCTGGCCCCAAGCCGGCGCGACACGCATGCCTTGCCGCTGCCGGCGGCAAGCCGACAAGCAGCTGGCAACCCACTCCTTCAGAGAGAAGCCAGGCGCGCCTTACGCCCCTTGGCAGCGCCTGACCGCGTCGCGGCGAGCGTGCGTATATTGCGTCTGATCCATGCGACCGGCGTCAAACGCGCCGCGCAAATCCAGCAACCGCATATCGCAAGGCTCATTCTTTTGCGCAACGCGGGTCGTACTCGCGCAGCCCACAAGCGCCATACAGCAACCCAACAAAAGACCTGGTAGCAGTGATTTGTTCATGACCAGTGCACCTCACGGAACACCCATAACGAGTAACACCATCGGAACAGGGAGGTTGGCACCCAGGCTGCTGCCCGGCCCGTGGCATCAGGAGCGGCTTTGCAGCGAAAAGGGATGGCAGCAGGCGGTAAAAGCAAGATGACTGCTGAGGAATCATCGACATGGATGCACCTCGGAGAAACGCGCCCAACAGGCTGCGCCCGACGACGTAAACGTCCCAGGTGTTTTCCGTGTAAAAGCTGCATAGGTGAAAGATCGCGTACAGGCGCCGTTACGTTACGTGACGACCGCCTGATAGACGGCCAAACGCATTCGTCACGTCGACTTTCTTCGGCAAGAATGTGCGCATAGGCGACATCCGCAATTACGAGCCGGTGATCTCGCCTGGGGCGCCGGGACCCAAGGACCGGCCCCGACGCCCGTCACAGCCTCGTACCCCGCGAGGCTTCCTGCCGGGCGCCATCGCGCCAGCAAGATCCTAGGACGACTTATCGCAGCGCTTGATCGCTTCCCGGCGAGCCCGCTCATATTCGTGCTGGGTCATGGCGCCCGAAGCAAGCGCATTCTGCAAATCCGTCATTTGCCTGCCGCAGGTCTCGTTGTTCTGCACCACGCGCGTGGTACTCCCGCAGCCGGCAAGGGGTACGCAACCGCCAACCAGCAACGCGAGAATCCATGATCTGTTCATGGCCACCTCACCTCAGATGACGCCCATGACGAGCAAGACGATGAGAACGACAAGAATGATGCCGAGGCCACCGCTTGGCCCGTAACCCCAGGAGCGGCTATACGGCCAGGCCGGGACAGCGCCAAGCAGAAGCAACACGATGATGAGCAGAAGAATGAGCGACATGGGTTACGCCTCTGGTGTAAACACAGCTGGCAGGCTGCGCCCGCGCACGTGAATGGCCCCGGTGGATTTCGTGTAGGTGATGCATAGGACAGGCCCGCGGTACAGCTGGCATTTCGTGAGATGAGCCCAAGCTGATGGAGGGCTGGATGCGTCGTTACATCGCCTGGCTTGGCAAGGCACGATTCATCAACGGTGGCGACATCGCCGAGAAATCGCGCAGTGATGAGTGACGCAACGCGACACGGTTTTCGCATCCACGTGACCTCGAGCAGCAACGCTTGGCGCACCTCGAGTCACTGTCGCCACCACATGAATTTGCGATGCAACTGATAACTTATTGACTATAAGCCAGCGCCATAAAGTCATAAGCAAATCCGCGCAGCGGCAACAATCTGTGCGAGCTCGCACACATTGAAGGTGTTCGCTCCTCTATAAAAAAACTCGCAGACCGGGAATCTGCAGGAGCGTGTTCGGACACGCACGCTCCATCCCGAATCGATCGCGTCATCTCGGCCGCCCGGAGGCGAGCCGAGCCGTTGGTGTGTCGACGCGCGATCGATGCTGCGAAGGCAAGCCCGAACCGGAGTATCCATTCACTTTAGGAGTATCTCTGTATGAAGAATGCTGGAAATGGTGTGTCGCGCGTCCTGACGCGCGGACGTCTGGCCGGAGCGCTGGCGTTGCTGATCGGCATGCAAGGGGTACTCGCCAGCGGGCCTGCGTATAGCGCCGATGCCACGACCTGGTCGGCCACGCGCACGTTTGCCCCCTATACCGCCAACGCCAAGTTCAACGGCTATGCAGCGGACCAGGAACCCGTATCCATCACGGTTACCCTGAAACTGCGCAATCAGGACGTACTCGATAGCTACATCAACGAGTTGTTCCGTCCTGGCAGCCCGTCCTATCACCAGTTCCTGAGCAGCCAGGACAGCACGGCGTTGTTTGCGCCCACGCAGCAGCAAGCACAGGCGGTCGCCGACTATCTCAGCCAGCAGGGCTTTACCAACATCCAGATCGCTTCGAACCGCCTGCTGGTGACGGCCGACGGCACCGTGGGTTCGGCGCGCAACGCATTCCGCACCTCGATCGGTCATTTCAGCCGCAACGGCCATGACGGCATTGCCAATACGACGGACGTCCAGATCCCCTCGGCGCTGAGCGCCCAGGTCGACCAGGTGCTCGGCTTCAACACGCTGCACCAGGCCCGCGTGTTCTCGTTGCCGTCCTCGCAAATCAAGCCGGCCTACACGGTCGTCTCGGTGACCGGCAACTCCGCGGCGCATGCCTACTATCCGCAGGAGTTCGCCACCGTCTATCACGCCGGCACCACCACGGCCGCCACCTCGACCACGGTGGCGATCCTTGGCTGGGGCAGCATGACCAATGCACAGACGGACCTGAGCAAGTTCGAAAGCGGCCAGGGCCTCACCGCCGTGCCGACCGCGATCGAATCCACCGTGACCAAGAGCAGCACCGACGATAGCGGCCAGGGCGAATGGGGCATGGACGCACAGGCCATCGTCGGCATCAGCGGCGGCGTGCAGAAGCTGATCTTCTATACCGACGGCGGCACCTACAGCAGCCGCACGGGCTCGAGCGGCGCGTCCAACAGCGGCCTGCTGACGGTGATCAACAAGGCGGTGAGCGACAACACCGCCCGCGTGATCAACATGTCATGGGGCCTGCCCGAGTGCGACGGCGCGCCCGGCTTCGCCGACTCGGCCTTCCAGCTCGGCGTGACCCAGGGCCAGACCTTCTCGGCCGCTACCGGCGACAACGGCTCGTATCCGTGCCCGAACGGCAGCACGGCACCGCAGAACGGCAGCTACGGCAGCACATCCACGCTGTCCGTGAACTACCCGGCAAGCTCGCCCTACGTGGTGGCCGCAGGCGGCACGACCTTGAACACCACCTCGGCCGACGCCTACACCTCGGAAGCCTCCTGGCCGTACAGCGGCGGCGGCGTGAGCAGTTCGGAAGCGACGCCGAGCTGGCAGTCGAGCAGCTATGCCCACCGCTCGGTGCCGGACGTGGCCTTCGATGCGGACTGGACGAACTCGCCGATCATCGTCTACTTCACGGCGAGCTCCACCTCGGGCATCCCACAGTCGGGCTACTACACCAATGGCGGCACCAGCCTGGCCTCGCCGCTGTTCGTCGGTGCCTGGGCGCGGCTTGAGTCGGCCAACGGCAACGGACTGGGCTTCGCCGCTCCGGCGCTCTACGCCTACTCCAGCCAGTTCCCGTTCCACGACGTCACCACCGGCAACAATGGCTACTACTCGGCCACCGCTGGCCGTGACAACGCGACCGGTTGGGGCAGCTTCGACATCCAGTCGGCAGCCGCCTTCATCAGCGCCACGCCGGGCTTCAACACCGCCACGCATCCGTAAGCAGTCACGTACATGCACAAGGGGCGGCCCATGGCCGCCCCTTGTGTCGTTTACCCGCCATCGGATGGCTGGCGCTTTTGGCTCACTCGAAGGCGCCAACGAACGAATCGGGCGCGTAGTTCTCGAACTTGGTGTAGTGGCCGAGGAAGGTGAGCTTGATCGTGTCGGTCGGACCGTTTCGCTGCTTGCCGATGATGATTTCGGCGAGACCCTTATCGGGCGATTCCTTGTTGTAGTACTCGTCGCGGTAGATGAACATGATCACGTCGGCGTCCTGCTCGATAGCGCCCGACTCGCGCAGGTCGGACATCATCGGCCGCTTGTCGGCGCGCTGCTCCAGCGAGCGGTTCAACTGCGACAACGCGATCACCGGGCAATTGAGTTCCTTGGCCAGTCCCTTCAGCGAGCGCGAGATCTCCGAGATTTCGGTGGCGCGATTCTCCTTCATGCCCGGCACCTGCATCAGCTGCAGGTAGTCGATCACGATCAGGCCCAGGCCACCGTGCTCACGATGCAGTCGACGGGAACGCGAACGCATTTCCACCGGGGACAGGCCCGGCGTGTCATCGATGAAGATCTTCGCCTCGGACAGCAAGGCGATGGCATTGGTGACGCGCGGCCAGTCTTCCTCGGCCAGGTCGCCGTTGCGCAGATGCTGCGCGTGGATGCGGCCGACCGAGGAAATCATACGGAAGGCCAGCTGCGAGGCCGACATCTCCATCGAGAAGATCGCCACGGCCTTCTTGCCGCGCATCGCCACCGCTTCGGCAATGTTCACCGAGAACGCCGTCTTGCCCATCGAGGGTCGCGCCGCGACGATGATCAAGTCGGAGGGCTGCAGGCCCGAAGTAAGTTCATCGAGATCCGAAAAGCCGGTGGAGACGCCGGTGAGCTGGCCCTTGTTCTCGAAGCGCTCGGACAGGATGCGAAACGCGTCCTTGACCGCCTCGCGCATCGACACCGTGTCTTTCTTGCCGCGGGCACCCGACTCGGCGATCTTGAAGACCGCCTGCTCGGCGCGCTCCAGCACCTCCTGTACGCCCATCCCTTCGGGCTGATAGCCGTCCTCGGCGATGCCGGTGCCGGCGTCGATCAGCTGGCGCAACACCGACTTCTCACGCACGATTTCTGCGTACGCAGCAATATTCGCCGCACTGGGCGTGGTGTTGGCCAGGTCGATCAGGTACGAGGCGCCACCGACCAGGTCACCCAGGCCGTTGGCCTCGAACCAGTCGCCCAGGGTCACCGCATCGCAAGGCATGCCCTTGGCCGCCAGCTCGGTGATGGCACGCCAGATCAGGCGGTGGTCCTTGCGGTAGAAGTCCTGCTCGCTCAGGCGGTCGGCCACCTTGTCCAGCGAGTCGGGGGACAGCATGAGGCCGCCCAGTACCGCCTGCTCCGCGTCGATCGAACTCGGCGGCACGCGCAGCGCGTCGATGTTGGAAGGAGGCCTGCGCTCGGAACGACCGCGGCGCTCAGGGCGATCTGTACGATCAGTAACGAAGGGCATCAAGATTCCTCGCTGCGGCCCGGCACGCATTCGCCGGCGGCATGACGTTGGGCACAGAGCATACGCGGCGCCATCTCATGCCGCGAGACCATAAGTCTGTGGATAACCTGTGTGCAGGCGTGGATAAGTGCCGACACAAAAGCAGACGGGCGCCCTGGAGGCGCCCGTCCGGGTACTACATAGCGATGAATCGGCTTACTTTTCGCCGACCACGATCACCTTGACCTGGGTCTGCACGTCAGCGTGCAGGCTGATCACGACGTCGAACTCGCCGGTGTGGCGGATCGGGCCTTCGCCCTGGATCACTTCACCCTTGTTGACGTCCTGGCCAGCGGCCTGGAGAGCCTCGGCGATTTCGCGCGGGCCGACCGAGCCGTACAGCTTGCCTTCCGGACTGGCGTTCGCGGCGATGGTCACCGACACGCCTTCCAGCTTGGCCTTGCGGCCTTCGGCGCCGGACAGCTGGTCCTTGGCCTTGGCCTCGTACTCGGCGCGGCGCTTCTCGAAGGCTTCGAGGTTGGCGGCGTTGACCGGCACGGCCTTGCCCTGGGGCAGCAGGTAGTTACGGCCGTAACCCGGCTTGACCTTGACCTTGTCGCCCAGGTTGCCGAGGTTGCGGACTTTTTCGAGAAGAATGAGTTCCATGATGGTTCCTTTTCGTTAGCACCGGTGTGGCCCGGCGCAGCCGTGGACGGTTGTCCGAATTTTCCAACTCCCTCTCCCCACTGGGGAGAGGGTTGGGGTGAGGGGTGGGTGCTCGCCGGACGGCTGATTCAATGCGTGCTTCGAATCTGCGTTGGCGCAAGCCCCGACCCTTCATCCGCCCCTTACGAGGCACCTTCTCCCCGGAGGGGAGAAGGATCGACGCATTAGACGTCGTGGTTGTCGGTGTACGGCAGCAGAGCCAGGAAGCGAGCGCGCTTGATCGCGGTCGCCAGCTGACGCTGGTAGCGAGCCTTGGTGCCGGTGATGCGGCTGGGAACGATCTTGCCGTTCTCGGTCACGTACTGGCGCAGGGTGTTGAGATCCTTGTAATCGATCTCTTTGACTTTTTCGGCCGTGAAGCGGCAGAACTTGCGGCGGCGGAAGAACTTTGACATGTCTTGGCTCCTGATCAGTCGTCGCTGTCGCGATCGTTATCGCGGTCGTCGCGGTCGCGACGTGCCGGGCGCTCGTCACCGTCGCTGTCGTCATCGCGGCGACGCGAGGACTTGGCGTCGTCCTTTTCCTTGCTCTTGAGGATGAAGGACTGCTCGGTGTCGGCCTCATCGCGGCGAACCACCAGGTGGCGCAGCACGGCGTCGTTGAAGCGGAAACCCGACTCCAGCTCGTTCAGCGCGTTCTGGCTCACTTCGATGTTGAGCATGACGTAGTGAGCCTTGGCCAGGTTCACGATCGGGTAGGCCAGCTGACGGCGGCCCCAGTCTTCCAGGCGATGGATCTTGCCACCGTCGGTTTCGATCAGCGCCTTGTAGCGCTCGATCATCGCCGGGACCTGCTCGCTCTGGTCAGGGTGGACCAGAAACACAACTTCGTAATGTCGCAGGGACATTGTTGGGTGACTCCTTGTGGATGCGGCCTTGCGGCCTCGCAGCCTCCCGCACGATGCGGTGAGGCAAGGTTCCATCCGGGGCCTTTCGCCTCGGACAGAAGCGGAATTCTACGGCGGGACGGGGGTTTGGCGCAAGTTGGGGGGCTTGCCCGGGGTGTAAGGCGGGTAGCGGGGCGCACGAAGGACGCGGCCGCAGGCTTCAGGCGACTGGCACCAAGGGTCGAGGGGCGAGGGTCGAGCGATGTAAGACTGGGGGCCAAGGATCGCGGTGGCACACCACTCGTGCGCCCTCACTACCCGTCCCTAACCCCTGTCTTTACCCGACGGTAAAACTCTCGCCGCAACCGCACTCACCTGTCGCGTTGGGATTGTGGAAGACGAAGCTGGCGTTCAGACCCTGGCGCTGAAAATCGATCACCGTGCCGTCGACCAGGGCCAGGCTCTTGGCGTCCACGATCAGCGGCACGCCGTCGACATTCACCAGTTGGTCGTCACTGCCCAGCGCATCGGCCAGGTCCACCACATAGCCAAAACCGGAGCACCCGGTGCGCTTCACGCCGAAGCGGACGCCGGCGGCCTCCGGCGTACCGGCCAGAAACTGGCGCATGCGTTCGCTGGCAGCGGGAGTGATGGTGATGGTCATGGCTGGATGCAAATACCGAGGTGCTACGAGGATTGGAAATCGAGGTGCGAAGGGTCGCTACCTGAACGATACGTACATTATCATGTCGAACTTGGTCTTACGCGTCCGATATGCGGCGCCCAGCAGGAGTTTCAATCCATGGCGGTGGTTAGTGTTAAGCAGGCTCTTTCCGGCAGCATCGAAGCCGGCAACACCGTGACCGTGCGCGGCTGGGTCCGCACCCGGCGCGATTCGAAGGCGGGCCTGTCCTTCGTCAATGTGAGCGATGGTTCCTGCTTCGACCCGATCCAGGCGGTGGTCACCGACCAGGTCGCCAATTACGAAACCGAGGTGAAGCACCTCACCGCCGGCGCGGGCGTGATCGTCACCGGCACCCTGGTGGCCTCGCAGGGCAAGGGCCAGAGTTTCGAGATCCAGGCCAGCGAAGTGACGGTAACCGGTTTCGTCGACGACCCGGAGACGTATCCGATTCAGCCCAAGCAGCACTCGATGGAATTCCTGCGCGAAGTGGCGCATCTGCGCCCGCGCACCAACCTGTTCGGCGCCGTGACCCGCGTGCGCCACACCATGATGACGGCGATCCATCGCTGGCTCACCGAACAGGGTTTCTTCTGGATCAACACCCCGATCATCACCACCTCCGATGCCGAAGGCGCGGGCGACATGTTCCGCCTGTCCACCCTGGACCTGGCCAACCTGCCGCGCAACGAAAACGGCAAGATTGATTTCCGCAAGGATTTCTTCGGCCGCGAAGCGTTTCTCACCGTGTCCGGCCAGCTCAATGTCGAGGCTTACTGCCTGGCGATGAGCAAGGTCTACACGTTCGGCCCGACCTTCCGCGCCGAGAACTCCAACACGCCGCGCCACCTGGCCGAGTTCTGGATGGTGGAGCCGGAAATCGCCTTCGCCAACCTGCACGACAACGCCGACTGCGCCGAGGGTTTCCTCAAGGCCATCTTCAAGGCGGTGCTGGACGAGCGCCCGGATGACATGGCGTTCTTTGCCGAGCGCGTGCAGCCTGATGCGATCAGCCGGCTGGAGTCGTTCATCGCGCAGCCGTTCGAACGCATCGACTACACCGACGCCATCGAGATCCTGAAGAAGTCCGGCCAGAAGTTTGAATTCCCGGTGGCCTGGGGCATCGACCTGCAGACCGAGCACGAACGCTATCTCGCCGAGAAGCACGTCGGCCGTCCGGTGGTGGTGATGAACTACCCCGAGCAGATCAAGGCGTTCTATATGCGCTTGAACGACGACGGCAAGACCGTCGCCGCGATGGACGTGCTGGCGCCTGGCATCGGCGAGATCATCGGCGGCGCGCAGCGCGAAGAACGCCTCGACTACCTGGACCGCCGCATGGCCCAGTTCGGCCTCGATCCGGCCACCTACGGCTGGTATCGTGATCTTCGCCGTTACGGCACCGTGCCGCACGCCGGCTTCGGCCTGGGCTTCGAACGCCTGCTGGTCTATGTGTGCGGCCTGTCCAATATTCGCGACGCCATCCCCTACCCGCGCGCAGCGGGGACGGCCGAATTCTGACCCACACGAATCAGCTTATGCGTTATCGCCTACCCGTCGTCACTGCTCTCGTCGTTTTCGTCCTGCTGCTGGTAAGCGGCTGCCATAGCGTGAAGACGCTGGTGCCGCCGAACCTGAGGCCGCCGGAGAACAATCGCAGCAGTCTCGATGCGGCGAAGGCCGAATTGCAGAAGGCGACGCCGTGCTGCACCACGTTTGCGGACTTCTCGTTCCAGAACGCCCTGCCCTGGCAACCGAAGAAATTCGCGCTGGGTCCGGGCAGCCTGGTCGGCAATCTCAATGGCGAGCGCAGTTATTTCCTCAGTTTCAGCCTGCCGCGCGAAGTCGAGCTGCCGTACCGCGTGGCGATCAAGTCCGAATTGAACGGCCGCTGGCTGCGCTCCAGCTATTTGTTCGCTCCCACCGTGGTGGTGCTGGACGAAGCGTTCCAGCCGATCAGCTCGCAGGATGTCGGCCTGTGCGAACACATGGGCTGGACGGACCAGACCTCGGGCGCGTTCGGCAGCATGGAAATCACCGACAAGCGTGCTCGTTACCTGGTCCTCTACAGCTCGGCCAAGCAACAGGCCGGCAGCACCTACTGGGAGCAGTCGCCAGCGTCTTTCTCGGCCGAGGCGCCGGTGAAGATGGCCGCCACCGGCAGCTTCAAGGTGCCGCATGGGCCCGATGGCACGGTCTGGATCGGACTGATGGACAATACGTTCAAGGATGCCGTGAACAACGCCATCTGCGGCAAGCCTGAACAGGGCAACGGCGTGCTCAACACGCTGCGCGAGTCCATTCCGGTGCCGGGATGGGGGAGCTCCAGCAGCAAGAGCGCCGAAGCCAAGAACAGCAGCGCGACGCCAGCCGATGGCGCCGCATCGGCAGCCAACGCCGGTGCCGGCAAGGGCTGATCTACTGCATGATTCACATCGACCACTGAAGACAGGCGCGGCATGATCGAGCTCTACCTAATGTTACTGGTCGCCGGCGTGGTCAGCTTCGTGCTGCACTTCGTGGCGCAGTACCGCGTCGCCTCGCTGTTGCGCGACAAGCATCCGCAGCAATGGCAAATCATCGCCGAGGCCGATGGACGCCCCACGACGCCATGGCGCACCTGGCTGCGGCTGCAGCTCGCGCTGCGCTCACCGGTGCTGCCGGCGCTGGACGACGACGGCATCACCCGCTGGCGACGCCTGTGGCGTTATTGTCCGTGGGTGGCCTGGCTGTGCTGGTTCGGCGCGCTCGCCATGCAATGGGCGGCACGCTGAAGGGCCTGATCCATCCCGACTCCACGTTCCGAAGGGGCTCACCATGTTGCTTGACCTGAGTGGGCGCCACGCCCTCGTCTGCGGCGCCTCGCAAGGCATCGGTCGCGCCAGCGCGATCGAACTGGCGGAACTGGGCGCCAGCGTAACCCTGCTCGCGCGCTCGGCCGAGGCCTTGCAGACCGTGGCCGAGGCCCTGCCGCGCAAGCATGATCAACACCATCGCTGGCTTGCCGTCGACATGCTGCAGACGGACAACCTGCGCCGCACCGTGGCTGATATCGTGGCCGAGCATCCGGCGCAGATCCTGATCAACAACACCGGTGGCCCACCGGGTGGCCCGGCGCACACGGCAGCAACCGATGCCTTCGAGAGCGCGTTTCGCCAGCACATGCTGGCCGGCCAGACCCTGGTGCAAACGCTCTTGCCAGGCATGCGGGCCAGCGCTTATGGCCGCATCGTCAATGTGATCTCCACCTCGGTGAAGGAGCCGATCGTCGGCCTGGGCGTGTCAAATACGGTGCGCGCGGCGGTGGCTGCCTGGGCCAAGACGCTATCGAACGAACTGGCCGCCGATGGCATCACGATCAACAACGTGCTGCCCGGCTACACCCGCACGGCCCGGCTGGACGCCATCCTCGCAGCTCAAGTCGCCGGCAGTGGACGCAGCGAAGACGAAGTGGCGCAAGCGATGCTGGCCACGGTGCCGGCGCGACGCTTCGGCGACGCCGCGGAGGTGGCGGCCGTGATCGCCTTCCTGTGTACGCCTGCCGCGGCCTATGTGAACGGTGTGAGCATCGCCGTGGACGGTGGCCGCACGCGCTCGCTGAGCTAGGGATGCTCTGATCCGTGCCACGCATACGGCGGCGTCCGGTGCAAATATCGGGCGCAGGCTCTAAGCTTCCGCCGATGCCAAACCTGCGCCTCGCCAATCTGATCGACGGTCGCCTGCAGGCGCCACGTGATTCGCGCTGGCTCGATGTATTCGAGCCCGCCACCGGCCAGGTATTCGCACACTGCCCGGACTCGTCCGCGCAAGACGTTGCCGATGCCGTCGCCGCAGCCCAACGCGCCGCGCCCGGCTGGAGCGCGACGCCGGCCGAGCAGCGCGCCCGCCTGCTGCAGCGACTGGCCGACTTGATCGAAGCGCGCCTCGAAGAGTTTGTCGCGCTGGAATCGCGCGACAGCGGCAAGCCACTGAGCCTGGCCCGCGGCCTCGATATTCCGCGCGCCGTCTCCAACCTCCGCTACTTCGCCGCCGCCATCGTGCCGTGGAGCAGCGAGTCGCATGCGATGGAAGTCGGCGCGATCAATTACACGCTGCGCCAGCCACTCGGCGTGGTGGGCTGCATCAGCCCGTGGAACCTGCCGCTGTATCTGTTCACCTGGAAGATTGCGCCGGCCCTGGCCGCCGGCAATGCGGTGGTGGCCAAACCGTCGGAAATCACCCCCTGTACGGCCGCCCTGCTCGGCGAGCTGAGCATCGAGGCTGGCATGCCGGCCGGCGTACTGAACATCGTGCACGGCCGTGGCCCCAGCGTGGGCCAGGCCATCGTCGAGCATGCCGGCGTCAAGGCAGTGTCGTTCACCGGGAGCACACGCACCGGCGCACAGATCGCCAGCGTGGCGGCTCCGCAGTTCAAGAAGCTGTCGCTGGAACTGGGCGGCAAGAACCCGGCCGTGGTGTTCGAGGACGCCGATCTCAGCGATGCCCAGCTGGACACCATCGTGCGCTCGGGCTTCGCCAACCAGGGCGAGATCTGCCTGTGCGGCTCACGCCTGCTGGTACAACGCTCCATCTACGCATCGTTTCGCGAGCGCTATCTGGCGCGCGTGCAGGCACTGCGCGTGGGCGATCCCAACGACGGCAGCACGGATCTTGGCGCACTGGTTTCACGGGAACATTTCGACAAGGTCATGGGCTGCATTGCCCAGGCGCGCGACGAAGGTGGCCACGTCTTGTGCGGTGGTGAAGTCGTGAACATGGACGGCCGCTGCGCCGATGGCTGGTTCGTGCAGCCCACCGTGATCGAAGGGCTGGATGGCCACGCCGCTACCAATCAACACGAAATTTTCGGACCGGTCGTCAGCCTGATTCCGTTCGACGATGAAGCCGAAGCACTGTCCATTGCCAACGGCACCGGCTACGGCCTGGCCGCCTCGGTGTGGACGCGCGACCTTTCCCGTGCGCATCGCTTCGGCGGCCAGCTCGACTTCGGCATCGTATGGATCAACTGCTGGCTGCTGCGCGATTTGCGCACCCCGTTTGGCGGCACCAAGCAATCCGGCCTGGGCCGCGAAGGTGGCACGGAAGCGCTGCGCTTCTTCACCGAACCGAAAAACATCTGCATTCGCTATTGAGAGTCCCGCCGTGAACAGTCCGCTACAGAATCTGCTCGACAGCAATCGCCGCTGGTCCGCCGACGTGCGCGCGCAGGATCCGCGCTTCTTCGAGCGCCTCTCCCAGCAACAGGCGCCGAAATACCTGTGGATCGGCTGCTCCGATTCGCGCGTACCGGCCACCCAGATCGTGGACCTGCCGCCGGGCGACATCTTCGTCCAGCGCAACGTCGCCAACGTGGTGTCGCATACCGACCTCAACTGCCTCAGCACCATCCAGTTTGCCGTCGACGTGCTCAAGGTCGAGCACATCCTGGTGGTCGGCCATTACGGCTGCGGCGGCGTGCAGGCGGTGCTCGACGAGCGTCGCCTCGGCCTGGTCGACAACTGGCTGCGCCATGTCGGCGATGTGGCGCAGAAGCATTCCGGCATGCTGTCGTCCATCGACATGATGAATCTGCGCAACAGCCGCCTGTGCGAACTCAACGCGATGGAACAGGTGCTCAATGTCTGCCACACGACGATGGTGATGGATGCGTGGGAGCGCGGCCAGAAGCTGTCCGTGCACGCGTGGTGCTACAGCCTGTTCGACGGGCATGTGAATGACCTTGGCATGCATGTCAGCTCGCGCGAGCAACTGCGGCCTGCCTACGAGGCGGCCCTGCAGCGCCTTGGCACGGTGCCCGAGTTCAACCGATGAGCGACGTCGTCCGCACCGAACAGGCCCCGGCACCGGTCGGTGCCTACCCGCATGCACGGCGTGTGGGCGACCTGCTGTTCCTGTCCGGGGTGGGGCCGCGCATGCCGGGCACGAATGCGATACCGGGCAACGTCCACGATGCGCAGGGCGCGCTGGTCGACTATGACATCGAGGCGCAATGCCGCCAGGTGTTCGCGAACGTGCGCGCCGTGCTCGAAGCCAGCGGGGCACGCTGGGAGCAACTGGTCGACGTCACGGTGTTCCTGACCGACATGGCGCGCGACTTCGCCACCTACAACCGGCTCTATGCCGAGTATTTCGCCGGCGTGGACGCCTGCCGCACGACCCTGGGCATCACCGCCCTGCCCACGCCCATCGCGATCGAACTGAAGTGCGTGGCCGCGCTGCCGCGCAGCGATCGCTGAGCGATCGGCTCAGCCGAGATGGAAACCCCGGTGGCCGCCACCGGGGTTTCACGCGCCAACGCTTTACGTCGACGGGCCGGACGTCACCGGCGGCAGGGTCGACTTGCCGGAATGCTTGCCGGATTTGCCGCCCTTGGCGGCGCCAGGCTGGCCACTGATCTGGGTCGGCTTATTACCCTTCTTGTGGTGCTTGGTAGAAGAGCTGGCCGGCTGGGCCGGCTGGGCCGCCGCCGGTTTGGTCGCGGGCGCAGCCTGCGGGGCTGCGTTCTGCGCCAGCACCGAACCAGAGAGAGCAACCCCCGCCACCAGCAGGGAAGCGATCGCGAACTTACGCATCATGATGAGCCTCAACAGGTCATGCCGCGGACCCGGCCGGAACCCGGCAACACGGGCGGCGCGACGGCTAAAACATGGCATGTTTCGCGACGCATCGAAACCACCGTTTTCTACGTGCGCAGGCGCTGTTCAGGCCGGCGGAGCTTGACTTTCCGACTCCCTAACATCGACCGAATATTCTTGCGTCACTCGATGCAAAGGCGCAGCAGCTGTCCCATGGTCGCCTGCAGCTGCGATGCCTTCGCCTCGTCATACGCGAAGCTGTCTTCGTCCATGTAGTTGAGCTGGGCCAGCTCCAGCTGCACGGCGTGCACACCGTCTTGCGGGCGACCGTAATGGCGCGTGATGTAGCCGCCCTTGAAGCGTCCATTGACCACGAAACTGTAGCGGGACTGGCCTTCCAGCGCGGTTTGCAGGCGCTGCTGCAGCCCGCCCCCGCAACTGGCGCCGTCGGCCGTGCCCAGGTTGAAATCCGGCAGCTGGCCGTCGAACAGCATGGGCACGCGGCTGCGGATGGAATGCCCTTCCCACAGCACCACGCGGCCGTGTTCGGCGCGCAGTCGTTCAAGTTCTTGCGACAAGGCGTCGTGGTAGGGACGCCAGAATTCATTTACCCGCCGTTGAATTTCGTCGGCCGTCGGCTCGGCACCGTCGCGATAAAGCGGCGCGCCATCGAAGCCGATGGTCGATACCAGGCCCGTCTCGCGACGCCCCGGGTATAGCGCCTGGCCGTCGGCGGGACGGTTGAGGTCGACCACGTAGCGCGATGCCACCGGTTTCAACAGACTCGCGCCCAGGGCCTTGGCCAAGGGCTCGTACAAGCGCCCGACATGCCAGTCGGTGTCCACCGAGCGCCGTGCTGCCGGCAGCATGCGGTCAGCTACGTCGGCGGGAATGGCACTGCCGTCGTGCGGCAGACTGATCAACAGCGGCGCAGTGCCGCGATGCAGGCTGTAGGTACTCATCGTCAAAGTCTAACCGGCATGAGCTCAGGACATCAGCACCAGCTCTTCGGCGGAGCTGGGATGGATGGCGACCGTGCTGTCCATGTCGCGCTTGCGCAGACCCATGCGCATCGCCACGGCGAAACCCTGGAGCATCTCATCCGCACCCGCGCCGAACACATGGATGCCGACGACGCGCTCATCGTCGCCAGCGCAAAGCAGCTTCATGATGGTCTTGCTGCCGTGCCCGGTCAGCGCCCACTGCATGGGCGTGAAACGGCTGCGATAAACGCGCAAACCATCGCCATATAGCTCCTGTGCTTGCGCCTCGGTGAGGCCAACCCTGGCCAGCGGCGGCTCGGCAAACACCACGCTCGGCACGTTCTCGTAATCAAGCCGACTCTCCGGCTGTCCGCCGAACAGGCGATCGGCGAGATTGCGCCCCGCCGCTACCGCCACCGGCGTGAGCTCCTCGCGACCGGTGACGTCGCCCACCGCGCAGATGCCGGGAGTCGTGCTGTTCTGCCAGTCATCGACGATCACATGGCCTTCGTCGTCGACACGCACGCCTGCAGCGTCCAGATCGAGACGCTCGCTATTGGGCACGCGCCCCACGGCCCAGAGCACGGCGTCGTACGGGCCACACTCGCCGCTGACGGCGTCGTCCAGCACGATGCCGTCGTCCGCACGGCGCAAGCCCGCGACCTGCACGCCATGCGTGACGGCGATGCCTTGTGCAAGCATGCGCTGTTCCAATGCATCGACCAGTTCCGCATCGAAACCCGAGAGCAGCCGGCTGCGCACGTGCAACGTGACATCGCTGCCCAGTGCGCGCAACAGACCGGCGAACTCCACCGCGATGTAGCCACCACCGACGACGGCGATACGACGCGGCAAGCTGCGCAACGCAAAGATGTCGTCGGAAACCAGGCCCAGCTCGAAGCCGGGCAGCTCCAGCCGTCGGGGGCGCGCGCCGGTGGCGATGACAATCTGCGTGGCGCGCAACTCGTTGCCGCTGGACGTGGCTACCGTATCGGCGGCGACGAAGCGACCGGTTTCGGCGAGCAACTGGATGCCGGCGTCGGCGAGGCGAGCGGCATAGCGTTGGCGAATGCCATCGATATAGTCCTGGCGTAACTGCCGGAAGTGCTCCCAGTCGAGTGCTCCTGGGCTGGAAGCAAAGCCGTAGTCCAGCGCCAACCGTTGTTCCTGCGCCAGCTGCGCGGCATACCACAGCGCTTTCTTGGGGACGCAGCCGACATTGACGCAGGTACCGCCGAGCGCGCCCGGCTCGAGCATCGCCACGCGCGCGCCATGCCGCGCAGCGCGGACCGCCACGGCCAACCCGCCCGAACCTCCGCCCAGCACGATCAGATCGAAGCTATCGGCCATGCCTGTCTCCATCGGGTGGCATCAAGGATTACGCGCCAAACCTTGCCGGTGCATAAGGCGTGGGATCGATCGGCAGCCCCTTGCCGCCCAGCATGCCCGCCACCAGTTCGCCCGTCGCTGCCGACATGCTTACGCCGAGCATGCCGTGAGCCGTTGCCAGGGTGAGATTGGACCAACGCGTACTCGGTCCGATGATCGGCACTTCGTCCACGCTCATCGGCCGCCAACCCCACCACTCCTCCAGCAGTTGCGGCCCTTCCGGCTCGTGCAGACCTTGAGCCGCGCCGCGACGCAAAGCGTCCAGGCGCGTGCGATTGAGCCCTTCGGAATAGCCGGAGAATTCCATGGTGCTGCCCAGGCGGTAACCGCTGTCCCAGGTGGTCACGCACACGGCCGCCTCACGCAGCACCAGGGCATGGCGCGGCGCATGCACCGGGCGCGTATAGGTCAGCGAATAACCCTTGCCGGGCTGCATGGGCAGGTGCAGGCCAAGCTGCCTGCCGAGCAAGGGTGACCAAGCGCCAAGCGCCATCACCACGCGGTCACCGCGAAACACGCCGCGCGTCGTGCGGACGAAGTCGATGCTGCCGTCGCGCGTGCCCACGTGATCGATGCGCGCGCCGGTTTCGATCGATCCACCTAGCTCCAACACCCGACGCGCCAGTTCCGCCACATAGCGGTCCGGGCGCAGGCGGGCGTCGCCGGGATGGAACAGGCCACCGGCCACGCCCGGCTTCAATGCCGGCTCCATGGCCTCCACCTCATCGCCACGCAGCCGCTGCACTTCGACGCCGAGTTGATCGAGCAGCTGGGCGTGATGCTTCTCGTCACCTTGCAGCGCCTGTGGCGTGCGATACACGTACAACACGCCGCCCTCGCGGAACTCGCAATCAAGGCCCTCGTCACGGATCAGCGCGGGCAGCAAGGACCTGGAACGATTGAGGATGGCCGCGCGTGCCCTGGCCGCATGATCAAAGTCGCGCCAGTTGCAGTGCCGGGCGAAGCCCAGCATCCAGCGCAGGCGCGGACCATCGAAACGGGGGTTGAGGTAGAGCGGCGCGTCCGATCGAAGCATGGAACGCAAGGCCACGCCCAACGCACCCGGCATCGCCAGGGGCGCGGCATGGCTGGGCGTGATCGTTCCACAATTGCCGTGCGAACTGCCGCAGCCCGGGGTACCCTGCTCCAAAATGCGCACGGTAGCTCCGGACTTCAGCAGGTAATAGGCACAGGCCAGGCCGATAACGCCGCCGCCAAGAATCAGCACATCACTGCGTGAAGCATCCATGAAACTATTGTAGCGTCTGAAGTGCCCGACCCTAACCCCAAGGGAAGCAGTGCGATGGAATCGACTGTGATGAAGTCTGGCTCGGTGATGGATCTCTGGCGTTCGGCGGCTGCCTGCGCCTTGTTTCTGGCCATGGCCCTGCTGGCCGGGCGCTCGATGGCAACTCCCCCGGCGTCGGCGACATCGCAGCCCGACGTATCGCGCGACCTGTTTACCGAAACGGCCCGTATCAAGAACGATCTCGCGCGCTACCTGTATCTGCGGGAGGCGATACCGCAGCTTCAGCAAAGAGATCGCCTGATTGATCAGCAACTGCTGGCGACCGTGGAAGACGAATTGGGGCTCTACAACGAGGCCATGAACGATTTCCCGTTCGACAACCGGGTGCAGACGCCCGTGCCGCTGCCGCCGCCCACCGACTGGCAGTCTGCCGACGCCGCCGGCGAGATCGCGAAGCTCGCGGCCAACCGCCGCATCGTGATGGTCAACGAGGCACATCATGACGCCCACACGCGCGAACTGACGCTGGCACTGCTGCCGCTGCTGCGCGCGGAGGGCTTCAACTACTTCGCGGCGGAAGCGCTGAGCCACACCGACACCGAACTGATGAAGCGCGGATATCCCATCAGCACCAGCGGCAGCGAGTATCTGCATGAGCCGCTCTACGGCGAGATCATCCGCGAGGCGATTCGACTAGGCTTCGTGGTCGTCGCCTATGACTCAGACGCGGAGAAGCTGGCAGACCGCGAAATGGGACAGGCGAACCAGCTTTACCTGAAGGTGTTCGCCAAGGACCCCAAGGCGCGCCTGTTCGTCCATGCGGGCTACGCGCATATCGACAAGGCCGCCGGCAATCTGGGTGATGACGTGAAACCGATGGCGATGCAATTGAAACAGCTGTCCGGATTCGACCCGCTGTCGATTGATCAGACGCGCTGGCGGGATATCGGACCGATGCCGAATACCGACCCGTATAACCAGTTGATTGCGCAATTCCCGGTCGACCGCCCCTCGGTACTGATCAACCGGCAGAACGGCAGCGTGTGGACCTCCGATCCGGCCCGGCATGACGTCGACGTGATCTTGCCCAAGGCAGGCCATCAACGTCGCCCTCATTGGCTGTCGCTTGGGGACACCCGCGAGACGCGGGTGGTGACCAGCGACATCTGCGCCCGCCAGCTTCCCTGCGTCGTCGAGGCCCGCTACACGCAGGAGTCCGACGATGCCATCCCGGTCGACCGCTATGTCTTCCTGACCGACAACAGCATGAATACGCTTTACCTGAAACCTGGCCAATACACCTTGCGCGCCTGGGATCGAGAAGGACGCACGACCGGCAAACGCAACCTGACGGTCGACAAGCCGGGCTCATGAAACTCTGAGACCGTTGCTCACGTACCAACTCACAACTTTCCTCCAAACTATTGATTTGCTAGCATCCTCTCGAGCCGAAACCCAGGGGATGCTTAAGTCGTGGACGCCATCGACCCCTCCTTACGTGCGCCAGCGCGATGGCGCCCGGCGCGCCAGCTGCTGCTGGGCGCGACCCTGCTATTGCTGGCGGCCTGTTCCAGTGCCCCGCGCAAGCCGCAAGCCACCCATAAGGACTCCCGTTCGGCGCTGGCCGACGAGCCGGCCCGCGGGCCTGCGGCCAATACCGGCACGGCAAACGACGTGCTGTTCCGGGCCATCGCCCTGGTCGGTACGCCTTATCGTTGGGGTGGCAATACGCCCGACGGCGGTTTCGACTGCAGCGGTCTGGTCGACTACATCTACCGCAACGCAGCGGGCCTCATGCTGCCGCATAGCTCGCGCGAGATGTCCACCATGGATGGGCGCAAGGTGCCGCAAATGACCGACCTGGTCAGCGGCGACCTGGTTTTCTTCGGTGGTAGCGGCGGCATCAGCCACGTGGGCGTCTACGTCGGCAAGGGCCGCTTCGTGCATGCGCCCAACAGCGGCGGTACCGTACGGCTGGACGATATCGACGGCCCGTACTGGCGCGATCACTTCGCCTTCGGCAAGCGTCTGCTCGACTGATGCCCGGTTCGACAGGCTGGGCCTATTGTTTCGATCGAAAACTTTAATTGTACACAATTTAATTTTGCACATAGGATGCAGCCCATGAAACGGATGCCCACCCCTGACCATCTGCTGCTGGACCAGCAACTGTGTTTTGCGCTGTATGCCGCCTCACGCTCCATCACCGGGCTTTACCGCCCGCTGCTGGAGCCCATGGGGCTGACCTATCCGCAATACCTGGTGATGCTGGTGCTGTGGGAGCAGGACGACGTCACCGTGCGTGAACTAGGTCAGCGCCTACAGTTGGATTCGGGAACGCTGACGCCGCTGCTGAAGCGCCTGCAAGCGGCGGGCCTGGTCAGTCGCCAGCGCCGCAGCGACGACGAGCGCGTCGTGGAGATCCGCCTCACCCCGGCCGGGCTCGCCCTGCGCGAACAGGCCAACGATATACCCGCATGCCTGGCGCAGCGGCTGGAGCTGTCACTCGACCAGATGCAACGCCTGCGTGATGAACTGAAGCAACTTACCCGCCACACCCAAACCCCCACGATCGAGGATTAACCCATGAGCAGCACCAAGGTTCTGTATACCGCTACCGCCACCGTCGTCGGCGGCCGCGAAGGTCACGCCAAGAGCAGCGATGGCGTGCTCGACCTGCAGTTGGTCGTACCCAAGGAGCTCGGTGGCCCGGGCGGCGCCGGCAGCAATCCGGAACAGCTGTTTGCCGCTGGCTATGCGGCGTGCTTCGAGGGCGCCATGCGCTTCGTCGCCCGTCAAAAGAACGTCACGATGAGCAAGGATTCCTCGGTCACCGCACACGTCGGCATCGGCCCGCGTGAACCGACCGGCTTCGGCATCGCGGTGAAGCTGGACGTGAACCTGCCGGGGCTGGATCGGGCCGTGGCGCAGGAGCTGATCGATACTGCCCATCGCGATATCTGCCCGTATTCACATGCCACGCGTGGCAATGTCGACGTGCAGATCACGCTGGTCTGAACGGTTCGTCAAGGCAGATACGACAACGGCGCCGTGAGGCGCCGTTGTGATGCTGAGGGAACATGTCCCCTCACCCTACCCTCTCCCCAAAGGGGAGAGGGTTTAAAGACTTAGTGAGCCTCGCCGCCCGGCGGGTGGGCGTGGCCGTGCTGGATTTCTTCTTCCGTGCCATCGCGCACTTCGTTGATCGTCACGTCGAAGTGCAGCGACTTGCCGGCCATCGGGTGGTTCAGATCCACGTCGACCGTGGTCATGCCGACCTTCTGCACCATCACCACGCGGTGGCCGCCTTCCTTCAGCGCCAGCACCGTGGTCATGCCGGGCTTCAGCTTGGCGGACTGCTGGAAGTACTTCTTCGGCACGCGCTGGACCATGCCTTCCTGGCGCTCGCCGTAGCCTTCGGCCGGGGCGACATCGACCTGCAGGTTTTCGCCGGCCTCGTGGCCTTCCAGCGCCGATTCCAGACCCGGGATCAGCTGGCCGTGGCCCAGCAGCACCCACAGCGGCTCGTTGCGATCGAGGGAGCTCTCAACCTTTTCCCCGTCCACCGTCAGCGCGTAGTGGAGCGAGATGACCTTGTCCTTGCCAGCCTTCATTGCATGTCTCGTGATTGGTGCAGTTGGGCATTCTAACAGCAAGCCGCCGGGTTACCGGCCAGCGCCCGACCCCTGCTGGCCAAAGCGCACGCCGTGCGCCTCCGGCCCCAGCCAGGCCAGCAAGGCCAGCAGCACGGCCACCGCGGCGATCCAGAACGACATGGCAAACGCCAGGTCGCCGCCGCGCCAGTCGGCGATCCAGGTCTGGGCGGTGGCCGTGATGGCCGCCAGCAGGTTACCCATCTGGTAGGCAAAGCCCGGCAAGGTACCGCGCACCGCATCCGGCGACAGCTCGTTGAGATGGGTTGGCACCACGCCCCAGGCGCCCTGCACCATCACCTGAATCAGGAACGCGCCCAGCCCGAGCAACAGGATCGAGCCACCGTGCATCCATAGCGGGATGGTCGGGATGGCCAGCAGTGCGGCCGCCATGATGGCGCGACGCCGGCCAATCCGCTCCGACAGCGAGCCGAAGAACAGACCGCCCACCAGGGCGCCGATGTTGAGCAAGGCCGTCAGCAGGAACGCCGTGCCCGAACCGCCAGGAATATGCAGGTTGGTCTGCAGGAAGGTCGGGTACATGTCCTGCGAGCCGTGGCTGAACATGTTGAACGCCGCCATCAGCAGCATCAGGTAGATGGCCAGCTTCCAGTGGCCGCGCATGGACGCCAGCAGGCCGCGATGCTCGCGCTGCGCCTGGCCCTGCTTCCACACCTCCGACTCCGGCACGCTGCTGCGGATATACAGCACCAGCAGGGCCGGCACCGCGCCGACCACGAACAAGCCGCGCCAGCCGATGTGGTCCACCAGCAGCCAGTTCGCCAACGCGGCAAGGAAGAAGCCGCAGGGATAACCGCTCTGCAACAGGCCAGACACCATGCCGCGCGACTTCGCCGGTATCGACTCCATCGCCAGCGAGGCGCCGATACCCCATTCTCCACCCATGGCCACGCCAAACAGGAAGCGCAGCCCCAGCAGCATGGTCAGCGTGGTGGAAAACGCCGTGAACAGCTCGAACAGCGAGAACATGATCACGTTGATCATCAGTATCGGGCGACGCCCGAAACGGTCGGCCAGCCGGCCGAACAGCAGGGCCCCGATCGGCCGCGCCGCCAGCGTGAGAAAGAGGCCGAAGGTGACGTGTTCCTTGTCGACATTGAATTCCTTCGCCACCGCGACGATGACGAAGGTGAGCAGGAAATAGTCGAACGCATCGAGCGTCCAGCCCAGGAAGCTGGCCAATACGGTGTGGCGCTGGGTGTGAGTCAATTCCCGCAGGGGCGCAAACGGCGACATCAAGGACTCCAGGGCAAAGCCGTCAGCGCGGCACACAGGGCGCCAAGCGAACCACCATGGCCGTCGCGACGCAAGGGCGGGATCAAGTCAGGCCGACTGCTGCCTTCACGCCGCGCAGCCACCGAGTCGGCTGACATGCTGAGCATGGACGCCGCCGCCCGCCATCGCATTGCCGGCTACTACGAGCACGGGCTACAACGGGGCTACGTGCGCGGCAAGCTCGCCACCGATCCCGTGTACGCGGCCGCCGCCGCACTGATTGCCGAGCACCCGCTGCCGTTGCTGGACATCGGTTGCGGCATCGGGCTGCTGGGTCAGTATCTGCACGCCCAAGGCTGCGTGCCGGCGTACGTCGGCATTGATCACGACCCGCGCAAGATCGACGCCGGGCTGCGTGCGCTGCGTCGAGCCGGCCTCGATCAATCGCTGCAATTGCGCTGCGCCGACGGCACGACGGCGCAAACCCTGCGGGGACATGTCGCCTTGCTCGACGTGTTGCATTACCTGCCCGAAGAGCGCCAGCGCGCCGTGATCGAGCATGCCGTTCGCCAACTCGCCCCTGACGGCCTGTTGATCGTGCGCAGCGTGCTGCGCGAACCCAATTGGCGCTACCAGGTCACACGGGTGTCGGAATTCTTCCTGCGCATCAGCGGTTGGATGCGCGTCGGTGCGCAACACTATCCCAGCGCCGACGAACTGCGCGTGCCGTTGGAAGCCGCCGGCCTGCAGGTCACCATTCGTCCGTTACATGGCCATACCCCTTACAACAGCTATTTATTGGTCGCCCAGCGAAGGCTTTGAGGGCTGGGAAGACCTGATCGGAAGGGTGCGTAAGGCCTTCTCACCACCAGGCCCAGACACCCTCGAAGCGTTGCGCTGGCTCGCTTTCGGCCCTTGATCTCCAGCTCGCGTTGCTCGCTGTTCATGCATGCCGAGCGGCGTTCCTGCATTTCAGCTATACTTCGCAGCGCGGCGATCGCCGCCCATCCCTCACTGAATACTGCAACGCGGTTCGATAGAACGCTCCGGGTTGCTCTGGAGCTTCCATGTCTTTTGAATCGCTGGGCCTCGCGCCCGCGTTGTTGCGTGCGCTTGTTGAACAAGGCTACGCCCAACCCACCCCCATCCAGGCTGCGGCCATTCCGATCGTGCTCGAAGGCAGCGACCTGCTGGCCGCCGCGCAGACCGGCACCGGCAAGACCGCGGCGTTTGCGCTGCCGCTGCTGCAGCACATCGCCAACGGTCCGCCGGCCGGCACGCGCCGTCCGCGCGCCCTGGTGCTGACGCCGACGCGTGAACTCGCTGCACAGGTGCATGACAACCTGCGCGATTACGGCAAGCATATGCGCATCACCAGCACGACCATCTTTGGTGGCGTCAGCATGGGTCCGCAAATGCAGGCCCTGCGTCGCGGCGTCGACGTGGTCATCGCCACGCCGGGTCGCCTGATCGACCATATGCAGCAGCGCTCGCTCGACCTGTCGGGCGTCGAAGTGCTGGTGCTCGACGAAGCGGACCGCATGCTCGACATGGGCTTCCTGCCGGCGCTCAAGCGCATCCTGGCCGCCCTGCCGCGCCAGCGTCAGACCCTGCTGTTCTCGGCCACCTTCGCACCGCCGATCAAGGCGCTGGCCATGCAGTTCATGCATGAGCCGCGCGAAGTGTCGGTGACGCCGGCCAATACGGTCGCCACCACCGTGACGCATCACGTGCACCCGGTCGATGCCGCCAAGAAGCGTGATCTGTTGCTGCACGTACTGTCGCAGGACAGCCGTCGCCAGACACTGGTGTTCAGCCGCACCAAGCACGGCGCCGACAAGCTGGTGACGTATCTGGGAGTCGCCGGCCTGCGCGCTGCGGCCATTCATGGCAACAAGAGCCAGAATGCCCGTACGCGCGCACTCAGCGATTTCAAGACCGGCCGCGTCACCGTATTGGTGGCCACCGACATCGCCGCGCGCGGCATCGATATCGACCAGTTGCCGATCGTGATTAACTTCGACCTGCCGATGGTCGCCGAAGACTACGTGCACCGCATCGGCCGCACCGGCCGCGCCGGCGCCGACGGCATGGCCGTGTCGCTGGTGAGCCATGAGGAATCGGGCCTGCTGCGCGATATCCGCAAGCTGCTCAAGCAGGACATCGCCATCAGCGACGTACCCGGCTTCGAACCCTCGCACCCGCTGCGCACCGACGCCGGCGCACCGCGTCCGGTGCAGGGCGGCCAGGGCCAGCGCCCGCAGCGCCAGGGTCGTCCGCAAGGCGGCCGTCCGCAGGGCGGCGGCTATCGCCCGCACAATCCCGCGCATCCGCACGGCAGCAGCGAGCGTCCTGCCGAAGGCAACCGCAACCGCCAGCGCCGTCGTCGCCCGGCGGCGAAGGCCTGATCTAGCGCTTTGTCCCTCTCCCTTGCGGGGGAGAGGGTCGGGATACGCCCCAGTAGGAGCGCACCCAGTGCGCGAAAAGCCTACGAAGCGATGATGCGGCGCCACCGCGGAACCGGTCGCGCACTGGGTGCGCTCCTACATGAGCTTCCGGCGTTAGTCGTTGCGAACACGCGACGTGAGCACGTGGTCTTCCCACACGCCAGCGATTTGCAGGTAGCGCTTCGCATAACCTTCCTGCTCGAAGCCAAGATGCTGCAATAGCCGTGCGCTGCGCTCGTTGCGTGGCATGTAATTGGCCATGACCCGATGCAGGTCCAGCTCGCTGAAGGCCCAAGGCAGGGTCGCCTGCAACGACTCCCGCATCAGCCCCTGCCCTTGTCGACGTTCGGCGATGCTATAGCCGAGATGGCAGGCCTGGAACGCACCCCGCACGATATTGGCAAAGGTGAAGCAGCCCATGATTTCGCTGCCCGCCAGATCAAGCACGAAGAACGGATACGCGCGATCGCAACGCACCGCTTCACGTGAATCGGCCAGCGTCTGCGTGCAGTGCCCCAGCGTGTAGTACGCCGAATCGCGCAATGGCTCCCATGGCGCCAGATAATCGCGGTTCTGCACCCGGTAACGCAGCAGCAGCGATGCGTCCGCCGGCTCCACCACACGGATCAGCGTACGCGCCGTGGTGATGGGATGAAGCAGATTCACAGGCGGCCCAACGCCTCGGCGTGATGCCGCAGGTGATCTTCGATGAAACTGGTGATGAAGTAATAGCTGTGGTCGTAGCCCGCATGCCGGCGCAGCACCAGCGACTGCCCTCCTTCGGCACAGGCCTGGTCGAACAGTTCGGGCTTGAGCTGGCTGGTGAGGAAACCATCCGCCTCGCCCTGGTCGATCAGGATGGTGCCGTCGAAGGTCCGCCGCCGCACCAGCTCACACGCGTCGTAGTCGGCCCACGTGGCGGGGTCGTCGCCCAGATAGCGGGAAAACGCCTTGTGCCCCCACGGCACCTGACTCGGCGCGACGATCGGTGCGAACGCGGACACCGAACGGAATTGCTGCGGATGGCGCAGCGCCATGGTCAGCGCACCATGCCCGCCCATCGAGTGACCTGTGATGCCCGAACGCTCGGCATCCACCGGAAACCTTCGTTTGAGCAAGGCGGGTAATTCGCTGGCGATATAGTCGTGCATGCGAAAACGCGAAGCCCACGGTGACTGCGTAGCATCGACATAAAAGCCCGCACCTTCGCCGAATTCCCAATCGCCGATGGCACCGTCGATGCCTGTGTGGCGTGGGCTGGTATCCGGCATCACCAGGATCAGGCCCAATTCGGCGGCGACACGCTGCGCGCCGGCCTTGATCGTGGCGGTTTCCTCCGTGCAGGTGAGCCCCGCAAGAAAATACAACACCGGACACGCCTCGCGCGCTGCCTGCGGCGGTTGATAGACGGCGAAGCGCATCGGTCCGCCGCAGCTTTCCGAGTGATGGCGATAGAAACCCTGCACGCCGTCGTGGCAACGCTGCTCGGAGATCGTCTCGATCTCGCTCATGCTGGTTCTCCCTGTCCTGGCACGGGTCGCGATGATAGACGTGTTTTACCGCTCCTGATCAGTAGGCCGCATCAACACTTCGTTGATGTTCACGTGCGCAGGACGCGAGACGCAAAACACGATGGCGTCGGCGACATCGCTGCCCTGCAGCTGTCGCATGCCTTCGGCCCAGGCATTGGTGGCAGCCTGCACTTCGGCGTGACCGATATGCTCGCGCAGCTCGGTCGCCACCGCACCCGGCTCGATGACGGTGACGCGGATATTGTGCTGATAAGCCTCGCGACGCAGCGCCTCGGAGAAGGCCACCACGCCAAACTTGGTCGCCGCATAGCCAGCCGCATTGGGGTTGGCGACGCGACCTGCCGTGGACGAAATATTCACGATATGGCCATCACGACGGCTGCGCATGCCGGGCAAGGCGGCCTGGGTGGATGCGATCAGACTGAGCACGTTGAGTTCGAGCATGCGTCGCCAGCGGCCCAGATCGGCTTCAACGATCGGCTCCAGATACATCACGCCCGCATTGTTCACGAGAATATCCAGCCGACCGTAGTGCGCTTCGGTGTCGGCAACGACCCGCTGCGCCTCGGCTTCCGAGTTCAGGTCCGCCACCAGCACGAGTGGCTCGGCGCCCAGCGCCTCGAGCTTCGCGGCCAGGGCTTGCAGTCGATCGCGGCGCCTGGCCGCTATGGCCACGCGGGCGCCAGCCTCGGCCAAGGCCAGCGCGGTGGCCTCACCGATGCCGGAAGACGCTCCGGTGACCAGCGCGACGCGACCGTCAAGACGTTGAGACATGGGTTTTCCTTTGCTGATGGGGGGACAAAAGCCAGAAAAAGGCCGGCTTGGGCGGGGTAGCCTGCTACAATACCGCCATTCTCCCGCATGCCCGCGTGCATGCCATGTCGAGGTTCCCCCATGTCCTCCCCGTCTTCCGATTCCCAGCCGGCAGCCGCCGGCTTCGCTGCGCTTGGCCTTCATCCGGATGTGCTGCGCGTATTGACTGACGTCGGTTATGAATCGCCGTCGCCGATCCAGGCCGCCACCATTCCTCCGCTGATGGAAGGCCGCGATGTGCTCGGCCAGGCGCAGACCGGTACCGGCAAGACCGCCGCGTTTGCGCTGCCGTTGCTTTCGCGCATCGACCTCAAGCCCGGCAAGCCGCAGGCGCTGGTGCTGGCGCCGACGCGCGAGCTGGCGATCCAGGTTGCCGAAGCGTTCCAGCGTTACGCCGCGCATCTGCCCGGCCTGCAGGTGCTGCCGATCTACGGCGGCCAAAGCTATGGCCCGCAGTTGCACTCGCTCAAGCGTGGCGTGCACATCGTCGTCGGCACGCCCGGGCGCGTGATCGATCATCTGGATCGCGGCACGCTGGATTTGTCCGAGCTGAAATTCCTGGTGTTGGACGAGGCCGATGAAATGCTCCGCATGGGCTTCATCGACGACGTCGAGAAGGTGCTGGAAGCGACCCCGCCCACCCGCCAGGTGGCGCTGTTCTCGGCCACCATGCCGCCGCCGATCCGCAAGATCGCGCAGCGACACCTCAAGGAGCCGGTGGAAGTGACGATCAAGTCGTCCACCACCACGGCCGCCAATATCCGCCAGCGCTACTGGTTCGTCAGCGGCATGCACAAGCTCGACGCGATGACGCGCATCCTGGAAGCCGAGCCGTTCGACGCGATGATCATCTTCGCGCGCACCAAGCAGGCGACCGAGGAGCTGGCCGAAAAGCTGCAGGCGCGCGGCCTCGCCGCTGCCGCCATCAACGGCGACATCGCCCAGGCGCAGCGTGAGCGCGTGATCCAGCAGCTCAAGGAAGGCAAGCTGGACATCCTGGTGGCGACCGACGTGGCCGCGCGCGGCCTCGACGTCGAGCGCATCAGCCACGTGATGAACTACGACATTCCGTACGACACCGAAAGCTACGTGCATCGCATTGGCCGCACCGGTCGTGCCGGCCGCAGCGGCGAGGCGATCCTGTTCGTCACACCGCGCGAGAAGGGCATGCTGCGCGCGATCGAACGCGCCACGCGCCAGCCGATCGAGGAGATGAAGCTGCCGACGGTGGAAGCCGTCAACGACCAGCGCATCGCCAAGTTCAAGCAGCGCATCAGCGACACACTGGCCCTGGGCGAACTGGAACTGTTCCAGCAGCTGATCGAACAGTACGAGCAGGAACACGACATTCCGGCCATCGAGATTGCCGCCGCGCTCGCGCGCATCGCGCAAGGCAAGCAGCCGCTGCTGTTGACGCCGCCGCCCAAGCGCGAACACACCCCGCGCGAGCAGGGCACCCGCGAATACACTCGCGAGCACGCCAGCCACGATCGTGGCGAGCGCGAGCATCGCCCGCGCGATCGCGACAGCGGTCCACGCGAGTTCGTCGCCCGGCCGGTGCGCCCGCACCACACCGAGGAAGGCAAGCGCACCTATCGCGTCGAAGTCGGCCACGAACACGGCGTGAAGCCGGGCAACATCATTGGCGCCATCGCCAATGAAGCGGGGCTGGAAAGCGGCTTCATCGGTCGCCTGAGCATCCGCGGCGAATACAGCCTGATCGACCTGCCTGACGGCATGCCGGCGGAAGTGTTCCAGCATCTGCAAAAGGTGTGGGTGAGCCAGCAGCAGCTGCGCATCAAGGAATGGGACGGCAACGACACCGGCGCCGAAGAATCGGCTCCGCGCCGTCCTGGTGGCGGTTTCCGTCCGGGCGGCTTCAAGAAGCCCGGCGGCGGTGGTGGCAAGCCGCGCCCGCATGGCCATGGCGGCGGCAAGCCGCCGCGCCGCGCCAAGTAAACCTGCACGCTCGAGCTACCGTCATTCCGGCCCATGCCGGGATGACGGTCGGGTGGCGCGATCGTTCGAATCGCGTGACTCATTGTTCACCATAAGCACGCCGCAATTTCGCCCAGCGCCCCGTACCCTAGGGTGGTCCCCAAGGTGACCACCATGACCACCCTACCCAGCCTGTATATCTCCCACGGCTCCCCGATGACCGCGATCCAGCCGCGGCAGATCGGCGCACGCCTGGCCGAACTGGCGCGCAGCCTGCCGCGCCCCAGGGCCGTCGTCATCGCAACCGCGCACTGGCTCGCCAGGCAGCCGCACGTAGGTGGTGCCGCGCGGCCCGAAACCATCCACGACTTCGGCGGCTTCCCACGCGAACTGTTCGCCATCCAGTACCCGGCGCCAGGCGCTCCTGAACTTGCAGCGCAAGTCACCGAGCTGCTCGACAAGGCGGGACTGGCCACCACGCTCGACCCCACCCAGGGGCTCGACCATGGCGCCTGGGTGCCGATGCGCCTGCTTTATCCCGAGGCCGATATTCCGGTCGTGCCGATGTCCATCCAGCCTGCCCTGGGGCCGGCGCACCAGTACGCCGTGGGTCGCGCCCTGGCGCCGCTGCGTGAGCAAGGCGTGCTAGTGATCGGCTCGGGCAGCATCACGCATAACCTGCTCGACTTCCGCGCCGGCTATAGCGAGGAGCGCGAAGCTCCCTACGTGCGCCCGTTCATCGAATGGATCGAACGCAAACTGGCGGCAGGCGACGTCGACGCCCTGCTCGACTATCGCCGCCAGGCTCCGTTCGCCGAACGGGCCCACCCCACCGACGAACATCTATTGCCGCTGTTCGTGGCGCTCGGCGCGGCGGGTCCTCACGCCACCGCAGAGCGCATCGATGCCGGCATCGAATACGGCCTGCTGGCGATGGATATCTATCGCTTCGACGCAGTGAATAAGCCGATTACTGCACGATGATGGTTCCCACCATCATCGGATGAATCGAACAGTAGTACGCGTACGTCCCTGGCTTGGCAAAGGTGACCGCATAGCTGTCGCTGGTATCCAGCGCATTCGACGCAGCAAAGGTGCCGCCCGCGCTGGCAATCCGGTGTGGTTCGTCGTCCCGGTTCGTCCATACCACGCGGGTGCCGGCGCGCACGGTCAAGGTGCGCGGCGCAAAGGCAAAGTTCTTTATCTCGACCTGATCGGTCATCGCGCTCGCCGGGCTCGCTGCCTCGGCCGCGAGGGCGGGCCCGGCGAGGCCCGGACCGCAGCACAAGACACCCATCAGCAATGCGGTGACACCTTGGCGCTTCGCGTTCATGACATCGCCTCGTCGGTGACCGCAAGCGCGTGCCCACCCTTCACATGGCGCACCTCGCGGATGCCGAGATAGCCATGCAACGCATCCGGCGCAATATCCTTCAGCGGCCCCGGGGCCGGCCCCACGCCCGGCGCGGGTTGCGGATAGGCGGTGGAACGCGCCGTGTAGAACGTGATGTTGCCTTCCACCTTCTGCTGGATCTGGTGGATATGGCCATTGAGCACGCTGACCGAACCGAAGCGGCGCAGGTATCCCATGGCTTCGGCACTGTCGTCCGTGCCCCAGCCCCACGGCGGATACAAAGGCCACAGCGGCATATGCGCGAAGACCACCAGCGGCGTCTCGGCGGAACGACCGGCCAGATCCTTTTTCAGCCATGCCAGTTGCTCCGCGCCCAACGAGCCGAGCCCGCCTGCCTGGAGATTCAGCACATTGATCAGGCCGACAAAATGCACGCCGCGATGATCAAAGCTGTACCAGCCGCCGGACTGCTGCCGCTCGCCAAAGCGGCGGAAGAACTCGGCACCGTTGTCGCCGATCACGTCGTGTTCGCCAGGCACGTAGAACACCTTGTCGGTACGCGCCTCGCGCATGAGTTCCGCCAGCGTGTCGAACTCTTCCGGTTTCGACAAATGGGTGAGGTCGCCCGTGTGCAGCATGAATTCCGGCCGCTTCGGCTGGGCATTGACCATGCCCAGCGATGCGCGCAGGGTGGATGCCACATCCATGTTGGGCGCCTTGTGAAAGCCGATATGCGAATCGCTGATCTGCACGAAGCTGAAGCTGGCGTCGGCCGCTGCCGCAGCGCCTCCTTCGCCCAGGGGCTGGGCATGCAGCACGCCGCCTTTCATCAGCCATAGCGTGCCCGCACCTGCCCAGGCCATGCATTGGAGGAATTGGCGGCGGCCGCCGACTTGGTTGTCTTCTATGTCGCGCATGAGCGGAATCTCCAGGCTGGGTGGCCCTGCGGCCATTCGGAATGCGGGCGTCGATCCAAGGCGCCCCTCACCGTGCATTACCGGAAGACCCGAGGATCTATTCCCGTGTTTGCGCCGCTTGCGCCCCCACGACACCAACATGGAATAAAGTGGCGTCCATCGAGGTATTCCTCTTATGCCCATCGACGCGCCCGACGGACCACTCGGCCACGACCCAGCGAAAAGCGCTCGCTTCGAGTCGCTCGTGCTGCCGTACCTCGATGCTGCCTACAACCTCGCGCACTGGCTCGCCCGTGACGATGCGGATGCACAGGACGTCGTGCAGGAAGCCATGCTGCGGGCGCTGCGCTATTTCGACAGCTTCCATGGTGGCGATGCACGCGTGTGGCTGCTGGCGATCGTGCGCAATACGTTCTACACGCTGCGGGCGAAGGCACCGCAGGATGCGCTTCACGCAGCGCTGGATGACGATGCCCACCCATTGATCGACGAAGGCCCCTCGCCCGAGACGCTGACCTTGCTCGCAGTGGACGTGGGCGCGCTGCAAACTGCATTGGAGCACCTGCCACCACCGCTGCGCGAAGTGATCGTGCTGCGCGAACTGGAAGAGTGTTCGTACAAGGAGATCGCCGCGATTACCGAACAGAAGATCGGCACGGTCATGTCACGACTGGCGCGTGCCCGCGAACGGCTGAAGACCGAACTGACCTGTCGACCCAAGGAGGTACGTCGCCATGATGTGCGATGACGCCAGGCTGCTCCTACACGCGTATCTGGACGACGAACTCGACGCGGCCAACAGCGCGGCCGTCGCTCAGCACATGCAGGACTGCACCGCCTGCACGGCCCGCTACGGCACCTACGCCACCCTGCACAAGGCGCTCGCGCAACCCGCGCTGTACCGGCGTGCGCCGGAGGCATTGCGCCAGCGCTGGACTCAGGCCAGGCCTGCCGTTGCGGTGAAGGCGTCGCCAAGGCGCCGCCGCGCGCCGCTAGCCTTGGCCATGGCCGCCGGCTTCGCGGGTGCGCTGCTGCTCACCAGTCCGGCCTGGTTCCACGCGTGGCGGCAGCCCGCCCTGGGCGACGATCAGGTCGTGGCCGAGGTGATCTCGGGCCATCTCCGCTCGCTGCAGGAGCAGCATTTGATGGACGTGGTGTCGACCGATCAACATACGGTCAAGCCGTGGTTCGAGGGCAAGCTCGATTTCTCGCCACGCGTGAAGGATCTCGCCAGCGAAGGCTTCCCGCTGGTCGGCGGGCGGCTCGATGCCATCGACGGCCACGCTGTCGCGGCGCTGATCTTCAAGCGGCGCCTGCATGTCATCAACCTCTACCAGTGGCCAACGGAGGCCGCGGCGAACACGCAGGTGCAGACGCAACGACACGGCTTTACGGTGATTCGCTGGCGCGCCGATGGCATGCAGTACGTGGCCATCTCGGACGTCAATGAGAACGACTTGAAGCAGTTCGTGCTCGCCTTCCAGAACGAGGCGAGCACGCCCAGTACGCACTGACCCAGGCGGCTCAAGAGGCCCTGAGATGCCTACGCGGCGTCGGCGCCGCTTGCCTCAGGCCAGTCCGCCGGCGTCAGCACCGGCAATCCGTGCGCCACGCGGGCCTTGTCGCACTGCAGACTGATCACCCCGAACTCCCACGAGGGCTGCACCTCGCGGCAAACCGACGGCCGTTGCTCGTAGACACCGCAATGCGCTGCCTCACCCACCGTGCCCTGCAGGGCCACGCAACGTGGCTTCGACGCTTGCGTGCCACGCATCACCAAGCGGTGCGGATCAAGCGTTTCGGTCAGCTCTGGCGGAACCACGCCCCCCAGGGACGCGTCCGCCTCTGACCAGTGAAAGGCCACGCGGAAATAGGCGCAGCAGGCGCCGCAACGTAAACAGGGATGCAACATGCGGTCGTTCTAAGGCACACCCCAAGGCGTGCGGCGGTCTTATTTTAAAACGACGAAGGCCTGCAGGTGTCGGGCCTTCGCGCATCCGTGCCATGACATTCGTTCAGAGTGGGCCCGCAAACGTATTGCAGCTGGCCATGTCGCCGCTTTCGAAACCGGTACGGAACCAGTGCACGCGCTGCGCCGAGGTGCCATGGGTGAAGGAATCGGGCACCACCCGGCCTTGCGCCTGCTGCTGCAAGGCGTCATCGCCAATCTTGCTCGCCGCGTTGAGCGCCGACTCGATGTCGCCCGGCTGCAGCCATTGCAAGCGCTGCTGGCTGTGATTGGCCCAGACGCCAGCAAAACAGTCGGCCTGCAATTCCTGCCGTACCGACAAGCCGTCGGCGCCTTCCATGCGCGCGCCGCGACGGCGCGCCTGCTCCACCTGGTCGAACACGCCGATCAGGTTCTGCACGTGGTGGCCGACTTCATGCGCAATCACATAAGCCCGCGCGAAATCGCCCGAGGCATGGAAGCGGTTTTCCAGCTCCTGAAAGAACGCGACGTCCAGATATACCTTCTGGTCGCCAGGACAGTAGAACGGCCCGACTGCGGTCGACGCCGAACCGCAGGCGGTATTCACGCCGCCACTGAACAGGTCGAGCTTGGGATCGACGTATTGCTGGCCGTGCGCCGCAAAGATGTCGCCCCAGGTCTTTTCGGTGGAGCCGAGGATCGCACTGACGAAATCCTTGGTCTGCGGATCGACCTGGGCCGGCTCGCCGCTGGGCGCGGCTACCTGGCCGCCATTGTCCGCCTGGTTGAGCAGGGCCGTGGGGTCCTTGAAGAACACCACGCCCAGGATCGCCAGGATGATGATGCCGCCGATGCCCATGCCGCGGCCGCCACCAAAGCGGGGACCGCCGCCCCCGCCGCTATCGACTTCGACGTTCTGACTGCGCTCGCCCTTTTGCCAATCCATATGACGGCCCTCGGTCGCACACCGCAGCGGTGACCGGGTGACGATAGCGCCTCGCGCCCTCTCCCGCTACGTGTGCACGATGGCTACAGTGGGCCACCTTTTCACGAGAGTCCGTCATGGCCTTGCATCTACCCGCCGTCGTTGTGCTGCTCACCATCCTGCTGCAGGTCGGCACCATGTGGGCTACCGGCAAAGCGCGCGAGAAATTCGGCATCAAGGCACCGGCGATCAGCGGCCATCCGGGCTTCGAGCGGGCCTGGCGCGTGCAGATGAACACGCTGGAAGCCACCCTGATCTTCCTGCCCACGCTGTGGCTGGCCGTGCAGTACGGCTTCCCCCTGTGGGGCAGCATCGCCGGCCTGGTCTGGGTGTTTGGCCGCGTGTGGTATGCCGTGGCCTATCTGAACGACCCCGCCAAGCGTGGTCCCGGCTTCATGGTGGCTTCCGCCGGATGGGCGGTGATGCTGGTGCTGGGCATCTTCGGACTGGTCCGGGCCTTGCTCGCGGGCTAGGCGCCAGCCTTTTGCGGCCTGGCGCGCCGGCGACCCCGCTTCTGCTCCTTCTCCCCTCCGGGGAGAAGGTTGGGATGAGGGGCGGGTGCTCACGGTAGCGCGACAACTGGGCGTGGTGGCCAGGGTGCCGCTTACGCAGCGGGCGTTTCGACTGCCTGCCGGCAGCCGAGTCACTTTTCTTTGCTGGCCCAAAGAAAAGTAACCCAAAGAAATGGCCTCTAGAGCTGGTAGCACTCCGCTGGATAGAAGCGTTGGAAGGTCTAGGCGAGCAACTAGCTGCCGGCCCACGGCCGCTACACAGCGGCTACACCGCAACGCGCCAAAACGGTGAGGACTTAAAACAGGTCTTGCCGATGGTCGAAACGCTCGCAGTATCCGGAGGCACAGATGGTCAACTCGTCACCCACGCCTTAAGCCCTCTCCGCCTCGGCGCGTTGCGGTGTAGCCGCTGTGTAGCGGCCATGGGCCGCCACCTATCCGGCTGGCCTCGCCCGTCAGGCTCGCATCCCACGCAATGCTATGAGCTCTTCAGGCCATTTTCTTTGGGTTACTTTTCTTTTGGGCCAGCAAAAGAAAAGTGACCAGGACCGCGGCAGCGGTTCGGAACGCCCGCTGCGTAAGCGGCACCCTGGCGATACCGCTCGATTGTCGCGTCAAAGGCGAGCACCATCCCGACCTTCTCCCCGAAGGGGAGAAGGAGTCACAGCGACAGCTAACCGCCGACCGGCGTAACCTTCAGGCGCTCGATGCGCGCGCCGTCCATGGTCACCACTTCGAAGCGCAGGCCTTCGCTGGTGAAGCTGTCGCCCGCGCTGGGCAAGCGTCCCAATTGTTGCAGCACATAGCCTGCCAGCGTGGAAAAGCTGTCGTCGCCGCTAAGTTTGAAGCCGAGCATGTGCTCGACACGCCGCAGGTCCAGGCTCGCATCCAGCATCCAGCTGCCATCACCCGCCTGAACGAACGAGGGATCGCCGCTTTCGTCATCGGGAAATTCGCCGGCGATCACCTCGAGCACATCGGTAGGCGTCACCAGCCCAAGCACGCTGCCGTACTCGTCCACCACCAGCGCCACCTGCAAAGGCGAGCGGCGGAACTCTTCGATCAGCCGCAGCACGCTGAGTGACTCCAGCACGGTGAGCGGCTTGCGCACGACCGTATCGACGTCGATATGCCCGTGCTCGAGCAGGCTGGCCAGCAGATCTCGCGATGAGGCCACGCCGACCAACTGGTCGAGATCGTCACCCGCCACCGGCAGCCAGGCATGACTGGACGAGGTGACTTCGGCGCGCAGTTGTTCGGCGCTTTCGCGCGGATCGATCCAGTTGATCTCGGGGCGCGGCGTCATGATCGAACGCACCGGTCGGTGGGCCAGGTCCAGCACGCCCTGCACCATCGCCAGCTCGTCCTTGCCGAACATGGCCGCGCCGCCGTCCGTGGCCGTGGTAGCGGCATGCGAGGTGTCCTTCTCGTCATCGCCGGAACCGCCCAGCAGGTTAAGCACGGCCATCGCGGTGCGGTCACGCAAGGTGCGCGCGCTGCTGAACAGGCTGCGCTGGCGATTGCGGCGCATGGTCTGGTTGAACGCCTCGATCATGATCGAGAAGCCGATCGCCGCGTACAGGTAACCCTTCGGGATATGGAAGCCGAACGCCTCGGCCACCAGGCTGAAACCGATCATTAGCAGGAACGACAGGCACAGGATCACCACCGTCGGTCGCGCGTTGACGAAGTTGGTCAACGGCTTGCTCGCACTGATCATCAGGATCATCGCGATCACCACCGCCACCATCATCACCGACAGGTGGTCGACCATGCCGACGGCAGTAATCACCGAATCGAGCGAGAACACCGCGTCTAGCGCGACGATCTGCGCCACCACCAGCCAGAACCGGGCTGGCGCGCGTTTGGCGGCATCGTGGTCGTCATCTGCCTCCAGCCGTTCGTGCAGCTCCACGGTGGCCTTGAACAGCAGAAAGGCGCCACCCAGCAACAGGATGATGTCGCGCCACGAAAACGAGATGCCCTGCCAGGCGATGATCGGTGCGGTGAGTTTCACCAGCCACGACATCGCCCCCAGCAAGGCCAGGCGCATGATCAGGGCCAGCGTGAGGCCGAGCACGCGTGCCTTGTCGCGCTCCCGCGCCGGCAGCTTGTCGGCGAGGATCGCAATGAAGACGAGATTGTCGATGCCGAGCACGATCTCCAGCACCACCAGGGTGAGGAGTCCGGCCCAGGCAGTAGGGTCGGCCAGCCAGTCGAAAGCGAACATGGGTCGGCACCGAAGCGCCAGTTTCCTCCTTGGAACGTGCTGCAACTATACAGGGCGACTTTGTGAACGCTGCGCAAGCCATGCCAGACCATGCCAAAGGGCAGGATTGCGCCCATCCGGCGGCAGGGGCTAGCGTGGGGACGCCAGATGACGAGCGCGTTGCGTCCTGGCGAAAACCATCTGGACGCTCGCCCGCAGGACCCACCATCGATGGATGCGAACCATCCGAACTACGCTCCCATTTCGCCGCCGTCTCCCGCTCTTGCCACCTTGGCGCCCAGCGTCTGGTATGCCCTCGGCCTGATCGCCCTGTACTTCGCGCTGCAGCTCTCGGTTGCGGCCGTCATCGGTCTCGCGGCGGGCCTGGTGGCTCTCGCGCAGCACGGCGGCGATATCACTTCGATCATTACCAGTGGGCGCGCATGGCTGGCCCATTCGGACGCGAGCGCCATCGCCGTCATCGCCACCTTGCTGGTGGCAGCCGCCGTGATCCTGCACCTGGCGCGTCGCTGGTGGCCACAGCTTTGGGCCAAGGCCGAGCTCCCCGGCTTTGGCTTTGTCATGTCGACGCAGCCGGCCATGTATCTCCTCGCGATGGTGCTGGGACTGGCCACGCCCTTCGTCGGTGGCATGCTGACGCAGTGGGTGGCGCATGGCCACGAGGTCAGCCAGGACATCAAGCAGCTCGGCGCACACATCTCCCTGCCCTTGCGCATCCCGCTCGCCCTGCTGGTGGTGAGCATCGGCCCGCTGGTGGAAGAACTGCTGTTCCGCGGCGTGCTGCTGTCGTCGATCGCGCGCTACGTAGGAGGCGGCTGGGCGATCATGCTGACCGCCGTCATCTTCGCCTGCGTCCATCTGCCCGACCTGTCGTTTCTCTGGTACGCGCTACCCAACCTGGCCTTGCTGGGATTGCTGCTTGGCTGGCTGCGCGTGCAGTCCGGTTCGATCTGGCCGGCCGTCCTGGCACACGGCATGAACAACCTGCTCGCCGTGGTCTCGTGGTTCGTGATGACGCCTGCCAGTTAGGCCGTGATCAACGCGTGCGCACGCAGCAGGCGCGCCGTTTCGAAGATCGGCAGCCCCATCACCCCGGAGTGGCTGCCGTCGAGGTGCTCGATCAACTTCGCGCCGTGACCCTGGATCGCGTACGCACCCGCCTTGCCGAAGGCCTCGCCAGTCGCGATATAGGCCTTGATGGTGGCGGCATCCAGCTCGGGCATGCGCACGCGCGACACGCTGGTGTCGCTCCACTCCCCCTTATGGCTGATCAGCCATACGGTGGAAATCACCTCATGCACGCGCCCGGACAGTCGCCGCAGCATGGCAGCCGCATCGGCGGCGTCTGCCGGTTTGCCGAACACCTCGTCGTCAAGCACCACTTCCGTGTCGGCGCCAAGAACGACTGCGCCGGCGTCACTCAGCGCGGCTAACCCGGCCAGCGCTTTCTCGCGCGCCACCCGGCTTACGTACTCGCGTGGCGATTCCGCCAGGGCGCGCTGCTCGGGCACCTCCACGTCGACGGTGCGAAAGTCCACGCCAATCTGTTCGAGCAATTGGCGCCGGCGCGGTGACTGGGAAGCGAGATAGAGCATGGAGTGTCCGGTTCCGTTGGGAGATATGCAGCCTATTTTGGCCGCATATCTCCTGTTTCGAGAAATCGCTCGTGCCAGGCCAGGGCCTCGGCGAGCAGATGCGGCGTGTGCTTGCCGCGGCTGCTGTGCAACGCCCGCTCGAAGTAATCCTGCAACAGCGGCCGATACGTGGGATGCGCACAGTGTTCGATGACGACCTTTGCGCGCTGCCGTGGCGACAACCCACGCAGGTCGGCAAGGCCCTGTTCCGTCACCAGCACGGACACGTCGTGCTCGGTGTGGTCCACATGGCTGACCATCGGCACCAGGCAGGATATGGCGCCGTTTTTCGCGGTGCTCGGCGTGAGGAAGCAGGACAGGAAGCCGTTGCGCGCGAAGTCGCCGGAGCCACCGATGCCATTGATGATGCTGGTGCCCGCCACGTGCGTGGAATTGACGTTGCCGTAGATGTCGGCCTCGACCATGCCATTCATGGCGATGCAGCCGAGGCGTCGCACCAGCTCCGGGTGATTGGAAATTTCCTGCGTGCGCAGAATGATGCGCTTGCGGAAGAACTCGATGTCCGCCAGGAAACGCTCGATGCCGACCGGGCTGAGCGAGAACGAGGTCGCCGATGCAACGCTCACCACACCGTTGGCGAGCAGATCGAGCATGCAGTCCTGGATCACCTCGGTATACGCGGTCAAGCCGCTGAAACCGCCCTCCTGCAAACCGGCAAGCACGGCATTCGCGATATTGCCGACGCCGGACTGCAAGGGCAGCAGCTGCGGACTGAGACGTCCCTTCGCAATCTCATGGCGGAAGAACTCGATCAGATGGCCAGCAATGCGCTTCGATGTTTCATCGATAGGCGCAAACGCACTGTTGCGATCCGGCGCATGGGTTTCAACGACGGCGATGACCTTGTCAGGGTCGCAGCGCAGGTAAGGCTCGCCTATGCGGTCGTCCGGCTTGATCAAGGGTATCGGGCGACGGTGCGGCGGCAAGGCCGTGCCGTAATAGATATCGTGCATGCCGTCCATTTCGAGCGGCTGCCAGTGATTGACCTCGATGATGACCTTGTCGGCCAGGTCCAGCCAGGTCTTGTTGTTGCCCACCGACGAGGACGGCAACAGGCTGCCGTCCGGCAGGATGGCGGTGGCTTCGATGACGGCCAGGTCGAGTTTGCCGAAGAAACCAAACCACGCGTACTGCGCGACGTGGCTCAGGTGGATATCGAGATAATCCATTTCGCCGCGATTGATGCGCGCACGCAACTCGGGATCGGACTGATACGGCAAACGCATGTCGATGCCATCGGCACGAGCGAGCGCGCCGTCGAGCTCGGGTGCAGTGGAAGCACCGGTCAGCACGCGAACGCGGAATGGATCGCCGTGGCCTTGCGTCGCCATCATGCGATCGGCCAGCGCCTTCGGCACGGCCTTGGGATAACCGGCGCCGGTAAAGCCGCTCATGCCTATGGTCATGCCAGGGTCAATCAGCTCGGCGGCCTGCGCCGCCGTCATCACCCGGCTGGCAAGTCCTGCATGGCCAATACGCTTATCCATGATGGTTTCTCCTGCACTGATTCCATCCATGGTAACGCCCGGAGCGTCAAGCGATTGCCCTGCTTAGACAATGGTCTGATGTGGGAATCCACCTAAAATGTAAGGTTGTATTCACGGAAATGTTCATCGAGCTTCCAGCCCAGCGACTCGTACAGGCGCTGCGCCGGCAGGTTCGCATGCGCGGTGGACAAGGACATCCCCACCGCGCCGATGGCGCGCGCAAAGTCCGCCGCTTCGTGCAGGAGCGCGGCGGCGACGCCGTGACGGCGCGCTTGCGGTGCCACGAAAAGATCGTTCAAGAGATAGGTGCGCTCCGCTCGTACCGATGAAAACAGCGGATACAACTGAGTGAAGCCCATGCCCTGGCCCTGCTCGTCCAGCGCCAGGAACAGCACCGATTCATGATGCTGGCAGCGGTCATGCAGAAAGCGCCGCGCCAGCTCCAAGTCCGCGGGCTTGCCGTAGAACTGACGGTAAGCGTCGAACAACGGGGCAACGATATCGAGGTCGTGGATGGTTGCCTGGCGTACCTTGAAAGACATCTCGCGTTCCCTATGGCAGATGCGTGCTTGGGCCAACGATCACATCGCGCCGTTGTGCGGCTTTCAGGTGCGGTGGTAGGGGTGGCCGGACAACAGCGTAGTGGCACGATACAGCTGCTCGGCCAGCACCAGGCGCACCAGCATGTGCGGCAGTGTGAGCGGGCCCAGCGACCATTGCTGGTCCGCGCGGGCTATGACCTCGGGCGCGTGGCCATCGGGGCCACCGATGAGAAACGCCAGATCGCGTCCGGACATGCGCCACTTTTCGAGTTGCGCGGCGAGATCTTCACTGGACCAGGTCTTGCCACGCCCATCCAGTGCGACCACGTGGATGTCGCGCGGCAGCGCCGCAAGGATTGCCGTGCCCTCGTCCTGGATCGCGCGCGCGTCATCGCGCCCCTTGCCGCGCGTGCCGGGCTTCAGTTCGATCAACTCCAGCGGCAAGTCATGCGACAGCCGCTTGCGGTACTCGGCAAAGCCCTCGGCTACCCAGGCGGGCATGCGTTCACCGACGGCGATCAGGCGGGCGCGCATTGATTAGGCCAAAAAGGGAAAAAGCGAAACAGCACGCGCACGCTTAGGCAGCGGCGCGGCGCATGTACCGCCACCACGCGGACGATTAGCCCGCGCTGACGGCTTCGATATGGGTTTCGCGGTCACCCACGGTCCACAGCCTTTCCAAGCCATAGAACTCGCGGATACGCGGCAGCATGACGTGGACGATCACATCGCCCAGGTCGACCAGCACCCATTCGGCTTCCTGCTCGCCTTCCACGCCCAACGGCATCACGCCCGCCTTCTTGGCGAACTTGACGACTTCGTCGGCGATGGATTTGACATGGCGGGCCGAGGTGCCTGAGGCGATGACCAGCAGATCGGCGATGGAGGTTTTGCCGCGAACGTCGATTTCTCGAATGTCCTTGGCTTTCAGTTCGTCGAGGGCGTCGATGACGTGCTGACGAAGGACCGCCGTGGTGGCGGATTTGGCGCTGCGATGGGAAGTCGGACTCAAGTGCGGTTGCCTCGATGCGGGATCGACGCGCGGGATGGCGCGGGGGCAGTATAACGCCCTGGCCTGAAGGCCACGTCAAGCCAGGCGCATCGGCGCCTGGGCATGGACTGCCCTGGCAGCGCGCGCATGCAGCCTGGGGCACCGTCGGTAGCGTGCTCGCAGCTGACCACAGTGGCCGCGGGGCACGCGGGAACACCGGAAACAAAGAGGGCATGGTGTTCACGCCGCGACCTTCTGCAGCGTGTTGCACCATGCCCTCGACGGCACGCTCCTTACGACAGGAGAGCCGGTTCAATCACGGCCGACCTCAACCACCGTTGGCGGGCGGGGTGGCGGCGTCTTTCTTGGGAGCGCTGTGCTTCTTGTGATGGGTGCTCTTGGTCTCGGTGGCGGACTTTGTCTCATCCGCGGTGCTCTTCATCGCATCGCTGGACGATTTCATGGCGTCCGAGCTGGACTTCATCGCATCCGAACTGGATTTCATCGCGTCCTTGCTGGCGTCCGTGGCGGACTGCGTCGGGGTGGTGCTCTGCGCCATCACCGGCGACACGGCCAGGCCGAAGGCGACGGCGGTCGCGAGGGCAAGTACGGTGTAACGGGATACTTTCATGGGTACATATCTCCTGAATTGGTGGGGTAACCGTGCGACATCGCCGCACTTCCATGGAGCTACCGTTGCCGTCCATCCCGGGCGGCATCGGCGATCCGGTACCGAATTCGTCGGTTCCGGCCACGCCACATCAGCAGTCCTGCCCGATGCGAACAGTTCTTCCCTGATCCGTGATTCCACCTGCGCGGGGCGCGCACCGCCTGCACCTGCGCCCGTCTACGGGACAAGGTTATACCTGTGCGTGGCGTAGGGATGTGACCCGACGAGAGGGCTGTTCAGCGTCAATATCGACAGGCGCGAGGCTATGCGCAGGATTGCTGCGGTGCCCACCGAGATTGCGCGCATGCTCCCAGGCAGCATGCATTCGGCTCAGTCTCATGGTGCGTCAGACGCCAGCGCGTCGCCGCCGCTCGACGTTCACCGGACCCGACGATGTGCTTATGCTGCATCGCACCACCCTGGCCGGCGGCCCCGCCTGCCCATGTCGCCGGGCGTCTTGCCTGGCGCGGTGCTTATTTCAGCGCCGGCTGCAGCAAACGACCACCCATGGCCGCATTGGCGGCGACCACGATGGCCACTGCCAAGGCATGCATCATCAGGTCCGTCGCGGCGGCATCGAAGGCGTGACAGATCTCCAACAGGCTGGCCGAAGCCGCTGCACTGGCAAGGCCGATCATCACCGCCGTCAACACGGGCCTTAGCGGACAGGCTCGCCGCAGCAGCCAGATCAGCAACACCGACAGCGGTACCGAGAAGCTGATGATGAAGACGAGGCAGTCATTCGCTTCGTGCAGGCTGGCAATGTGGGTGGCCGGGGCTACCCATACACGCAGGCAACCGACGCCGCTCGCGCCGATCCACAGCAACAAGCCGGGTAGCGGAAGCCAGGCCCAGCGCGCAGGACGCCCTGGTACACCGAGCGAGAACGCCGCCCACGCCGCGCACACGGCGGTTATGACCGCCCCGATGCCGGCCAGGGCGATATCAGGCTGGCCGCTCCAGCGCTGAAGCATGTGGGTAATACCGTAGTGCGCCAGCAGCCACGCCGCGATCGCCGCCACTGCCAGCAACCAGCCGAGCGTGCGCAGCCACGGCGACGGCAGTCGCCGCACCGGCGTGAGCTGTTCGCCCAACGATTGGATCAGTGACTCGGTGAGTCGCGGTTCGGACATGGTACTCAGGGGTCTCCATGGAAACGGGTACGTAGCGCCTTCAAGGCGCGGTGCAAATTCACTTTGAGCGCACCGGGCTGGCGCCCCGTGTGCTCCGCCGCCTCGGCCAGGCTGTGTTCCTTCAGACCGAGCTGCTCGATCGCTTCGCGCTGCCCCGGCGGCAGCGTCGCAATGGCCTCGCGCAGGCGGCGCGCGTCCTGCTCGCGCTCGGTCGCGGCGGTGGCGTCGTCCACGTCGGGATGCAAATCCACCGCGCGCTCGTCATGAAGCTCGTGCCGCCCGCGGCGACCATGGCTGCGCAAGGCATCGATCGCACGGCGGCTGGCAATGGCACTGAGCCAGGCGTCATAGGAACGGCTGGGGTCATAGGTGTGACGAACGCGATGCACGGTCAACAAGGTTTCCTGCACCACGTCATCGACCTGGTCCAGCGCCACACCCTGGCGCCGTGCCGCCGTGCGTATCAACGGCACGGAACTCGCCAGCACGCGCTCGTAGGCGCCTTTATTGCCCTCCTGGGCCGCCGCCATCCACGCCGCGCGCTGCCGTTCCGGCGATTCGCTGGCAGTGGGGGTGTCGTCAGTCACGGCGGGATCGATCCTTGCCCAGGCGGGAAGGACGCTATCTAGACCTAACGCGCCGGCGATGGTCAAGCTGTGCTGCATGCATGTATCACTTGAGGGGCATGCTGGAACCTTCGCCACAGCCGCTTCAACGGTTACCTCGACTGACGCCCCGGTTGGCGAAAGCCGTTCACCGAGGGCTGGCTAACCGCAGCGGGTGCGGATCACTATCGACGACAGGTAACCGCAACCCCGCCTGCACCGAATAACCAGTCAAACCACCTGGAGCCACTGCCCCATGCTCGTGCTGATCCTCGCCTATCTCGGCGGCGTGCTGACCATACTCAGCCCGTGCATCCTGCCAGTCCTGCCCTTCGTGTTCGCACGGGCCGACCGGCCGTTCGCACGCAATGGCCTGCCGATGCTGCTGGGCATGGCGCTTACCTTTGCCCTGGTCGCCACCTTGGCGGCGGTCGGTGGCGGCTGGGCGATCCGGGCGAATCAATACGGCCGCATCATTGCCATGGTGGTGCTCGCCGTGCTCGGCCTGACCCTGCTTTCGAGCCATCTGGCCGAGTGGATCAGCCGGCCGTTCGTGGCGCTGGGCAACAAACTCACGCAACGCTCGGACGCCGAGGGTGATTCGGTCTGGTCGGCCGCAGGCTTGGGCGTCGCCACCGGCCTGCTGTGGGCACCCTGCGCGGGGCCGATCCTCGGCCTGCTGCTGACTGGCGCGGCGCTCAACGGCGCCAGCGTGCAGACCACCTTGCTCCTGCTCACCTATGCCGCTGGCGCAGCAACATCTCTGGCCCTGGCGCTGGTGATCGGCGGACGCGTGTTCGGGCTGATGAAGCGCTCGCTGGGCGCGGGCGAATGGGTACGACGCGGTCTCGGCGTACTCGTCCTGATCGGCGTGGCAGCCATTGCGCTGGGCATGGACACCGGCGTGCTGACGCGCGTCTCGCTGGCAAGCACGGGAGGCATCGAGCAGAAGCTGATCGATGCCGTGCGCCCGGCACCGGCCCCGCAGCCCATGGTGAAGGCCGGCGAGCCGCTACCCGTGGAAGGTGAGCTGCCTCCGCTGACGGGTGCCACGCAATGGCTCAACAGCCCGCCACTGACGGCTCCGTCGCTGCGCGGCAAGGTGGTGCTGGTCGATTTCTGGACGTATTCCTGCATCAACTGCATCCGCTCGCTGCCCTATGTGCGCGCCTGGGCGGACAAGTACAAGGATTACGGCCTGGTGGTGATCGGCGTGCATGCACCCGAATTCGCATTCGAGAAGGAACCGCAAAACGTCATCAAGGCGGTGAAGGATCTCGGCGTCGATTACCCGGTGGCGCTCGACAACAACTACGCGATCTGGAAGGGCTTCAGCAACGAGTACTGGCCCGCCCACTACTTCATCGACACGCGGGGCCAGATTCGCCATCACCACTTCGGCGAAGGCGAATACGAACAAAGCGAAGACGTGATCCGCCAGTTGCTGACCGAAGCCGGCCACAAGAACCTGCCGGGCGGCTATGTGCAGCCCGGTGCACAGGGCGCGGAAGCGGCCGGTTCGGGCGACGCAGAGCGTTCGCCGGAGACCTATGTCGGTTACTCCCGCGCGGAGAATTTTGCCGGTGGCCAGGTCGCCCATGACGATGCATGGAATTACCACGCACCCGCCAGCTTGATGGCGAACCAATGGGCGTTCGACGGACGCTGGACCGTGCGCGACGAAAACGCGCAGCTCGACCAGGCCAACGGCCGCATCGTCTATCGCTTCCGAGGTCGCGACCTGCATCTCGTGCTCGGCCCCGGCAGCGATGGCAAGCCGGTGCGCTTCCGCGTGCTGATCGACGGCAAGGCGCCGGGCGCCGATCACGGGATGGATACCGACGCCGACGGCAACGGCACGATCACGGCACAGCGCCTTTACCAGCTCGTGCGGCAAGCCAATGGCAGCGGCGAACGCACTTTTGAAATCACCTTCCTCGACCCCGGTGTACAGGCCTACGCCTTTACTTTCGGTTGATCCTTCCTGTTGATGTGATGGAGGCAGTCATGTCCCGCACTCGGGATATCGTGAAGCTGGAACGCCGTCGCTTTCTGCGGTCGGCGCTCACCGGGGGCGCCATCCTGGCGATCGGCGGCCCATTGCTGCCGCGACTGCTGGGCAGCGGCGCGGCGTCAGGTACCGCGATGGCGGCCACGCCCGCGGCGACGGGCAAGGACATGTTGCTCGAATGCTTCGCCGACGATGGCCACCATCTCGGGCCCTGCCATGTGCGCAAGCTGGTGCTCACCGATGCTCAATGGCATGAGCGCCTCTCTGACGATGCGTACTACGTGATGCGTCGCGCCGGTACGGAACGCGCATTCAGCGGAGCGCACGAGAAGCCGCCGGTGCCGGGTCTTTACCGCTGCCCGGCCTGCGATACGGCCCTGTTCGATGCCGCCACGCAGTTCGACTCGGGCACCGGTTGGCCCAGCTTCTGGCAGCCGATCGCCAAGGCCAACGTGATCGAGATACGCGACTCCAGCTTCGGCTGGGAACGCACCGCCATCAGCTGCGCCGGCTGCGACAGTCATCTTGGACATGTGTTCGATGATGGCCCGCGGCCGACGGGATTGCGCTATTGCATGAACTCGGTAGCGCTGCGCTTCATTCCACGCGGCAGCGCCTGACGCCTCACGTTCTTACTGTAGGAGCGCACCCTGTGCGCGATCACCGCATCACCGCTGCGTAGGCTTGTCGCGCACAGGGTGCGCTCCTACAACAGGGTCTGGTGACGATATGGCGCCAGCACGGCCGGGTCATCGAACAGGCCGCAGGGCAGCAGATAACGCGGATCGCGGCCGGCCGCCAGCAGTTCGCGGATGCGCGTGGCCGAAATCTCCAGCGGCGTCACGGCCAACTCGATGACCTTGCCGGCTGGCCATGCGCGCAATACGGCCGCATCGGTGACCAGGCGCGCGGCCACTTCCGCCTCTAGCTCCGCAGGCAAGGCAGCGTCCACGCCGGGTCGGCTGAGTACGCCGATGTGCGCGACCTCGAACAGCTCGCGCCAGCGGTGCCAGGTCGGCAAACCGGCAAAGGCATCGGCGCCGATCAGCAAGACCAGCGGACGATCACCCTGCTCTGCGCGCAACTCGGCCAGCGTGTCGATGGTGTAGGACGGGCCGCTGCGTTCCAGCTCGCGCGTGTCCAGGGTGAGGCGCGACTGCTCCTGCAATGCGGCGCGCAACATCGCCGCGCGTTGCGACGGATTGGCGATGGGCGCGGGTCGGTGCGGCGGCACGCTGGCCGGCATCAAGCGCACCTCGGCATCGAGCAGTTCGGCGGCTTCCCATGCGACGCTGAGATGGCCCAGGTGCACGGGATCGAAGGTACCGCCGAAGATGGCGAGGGGGCGAGTCATAGACCCCCTCTCCCCGCTGGGGAGAGGGTTGGGGTGAGGGGGCACGCTGCGTCACGGTTTCCTATCAGGAGAATCCCTCGGATAGGTGGAGCGCTCGCGAGCACCCTCCCCTCACCCCGGCCCTCTCCCCGAAGGGGAGAGGGAGAAGTGAGATGCCGCTTCATGACAATGCCTGCGCCGCGCGAGGCTCGGCGATCGCAGCAATCAGGCGTTCGGCTTCCAGCCATGGATTGCCCTGCTCACGGCCCTTGGCCATGCGGTCGATGCGCGCGGCGCGGGCCAGGCATTGCAGCCAATGCTCGCGCGGGGCGCGGCGCAGTGCCTTGCGGAACAGTTGTTCGCGTGCCGACCACAGGCGCTCGGCGCGGGCTTGCGCGGCGAAGTCGCGTGCGTTCGCCAAGCGCAGGGCAAGCTGCAGCTGATTGACCAGCCAGCCCATCAGGGCGATCAGTTCGTCGCCTTCGGCATGCAGGCCGGCGAGGATGCGCAGCGCACGGCCACCCTCGCCTGCGAATGCCGCGTCGGTCAGCTTGAAGGCGTCGTAGCGCGCGCTGTCGGCGACGAGGTTTTCCATCTCCTGCGCATCGATCTTGCCCTGGCCATGCAGCACCACCAGCTTGTCGATCTCCTGCGCGGCCGCCAGCAGGTTGCCTTCCACGCGCTCCGCCAGCAGCGCGGCGGCATCCGGCGTGGCGGAAAGACCGCGTGAAGCCAGCCGCGCGCCGATCCAGGCACCCCATTCGTTTGGACGGGGTGCATTGAACACCACCAGGGCGCCAGCAGCGTCCAGGTTCTTGGTCCAGGCGCCTTCGTGCTTGTTGCTCCAGTCGGTCGCGGTGATCAGCAGGGTGACGTCCGGCGGCGGATCGGCGCAGAACGCGTTGATGGCCTTGGCGCCCTCGGTGCCGGGCCGCCCGGTCGGCAGGCGCAGGTCCAGCAGGCGCCGCGTGGCGAACAGCGACATGCCCGCCGCCGCGCGCGCCAGGTCGTCCCAGTCGAAATGATTGCCGACGTCGAGCACTTCGCGCTCGGCATAGCCGAGTTTGCGCGCCTGGGCGCGCAGCGCGTCCGCCGCTTCCAGTACCAACAATTCCTCGCCGGCCAGCAGATAGACCGGACGCAGACTGTCCGCCGCCAGCGACTTCTGCCATTGAGCGGCATTGAGCGGCATATCAGGCAGGCCCGCTTAGTTCGTACTGGACGCCGACGCCGGCGCGGCCGCATCGGCGGCGACCTGGCCCGGGTGCTTGGTGGCGGCCTGCAGTCGGAACAGGATGGCCTGCACCATGTCGTCGTTGAGGCTGTCCTGGATCGCCTGCACCTGGGCGGTGGTACCGATGGTATTGGTCGCGTCGTAGCTGAATTCGCGCTGCATATCGATGCGCTGGCGCGGCACGAGCGGCTGGCCGGTGCCGTCGTGCACCTCAAACTCGACGTGGTAGCGCACGGTGTACTCGGTGACTCGCGCCAGGCCGCTGACCGTCAGCGTATCGGTGCTGAACGATGCCACCGGTATGTTCAGCTCGGCGATGCCGGTACCCGGCTTGTCCAGCACGGTAACGCCGGAGCCCTCAAGGGCACGCGTCATGTTCAAGCGCAGATTGCCGCCGCCATTGACCGTCAAATGGAGCTGCTGCATCGATGGCGGCAGCGCCGCGCTCTGGCGCAGATGGAACCCGCACGCTGCCAGGGAAACGGTGAACATCAACAGCAGCGAAGCTTTGAACAGGCGGGTCACTGATCTCATTGGGACGTTCTCATCCTGCGACGATGTTGACGATCTTGCCGGGAACCACGATCACTTTGCGAACGGTCTGGCCTTCCAGGAACGCGACCACCTGGGGGTGGGCACGGGCCAGTGCCTCGGCCTCTTCCTTCGAGGCATGGGCCGCCACCTCGATGGTAGCGCGCAATTTGCCATTGACCTGCACGGCCAGGGTCAGCGAGTCGCGCACCAGGGCGGCGCTGTCGGCCTGCGGCCAGGGCTGGTCTTCCAGCACCGACTCGGCATGTCCCAGCACCTGCCACAGCGTATGGCTGACATGCGGCACTACCGGGTTGAGCAACAGCACCATCGTTTCCAGCGCTTCATGGCGCACGGCGCGGCCCTGCTCGCTCTGGTCGCTGAACTTGTTCAGCGCGTTGAGCAGTTCCATCAGGGCGGCGATGGCGGTGTTGAACGAGTGACGGCGACCCAGGTCGTCGGTGACTTTCTGGATGGTCTCGTGCAGCTGGCGGCGCAGCGTCTTCTGGCCGGCATCCAGCTGCGACGGATCGACCACCGGGTGGTCTGGCATCGACGCATGCGTGGTCACCTCGCGCCAGAAGCGGCGCAGGAAGCGCGCCATGCCTTCGACACCGGCCTCGCTCCACTCCAGCGACTGTTCCGGCGGCGCCGCGAACATGGAGAACAGGCGCACCGTATCGGCACCGAACTTGTCCACCATTGCCTGCGGGTCGATGCCGTTGTTCTTGGACTTGGACATCTTCTCGGTGCCGCCGATCTTCACCGGCTGGCCGTCGCTCTTCAGCACGGCGCCGATCACGCGCGCCTTTTCGTCGCGCTGGATCTCCACGTCGGCCGGATTCAGCCAATCCTTGGAACCGTCGGCGTTGTCCCGATAGAACGTCTCCGCGATCACCATGCCCTGGCACAGCAGGTTGGTGGCCGGTTCGTCCGCTTTCACCAGACCCGCGTCGCGCATGAGCTTGTGATAGAAGCGGAAGTACAACAGGTGCAGGATGGCGTGCTCGATGCCGCCGATGTACTGGTCGACCGGCAGCCAGTAGTTGGCGCGCTCATCGACCTGATCGCTGGCACCCGGGCTGGTGTAGCGCGCGTAGTACCAGCTCGACTCCATGAAGGTGTCGAAGGTGTCGGTCTCGCGCTCGGCCGGGCCGCCGCATTGCGGGCAGCTGGTCTTGCGCCACTCGGGGTCGGCCTTGATCGGCGACTGCATGCCGGAAAACGCGACGTCCTCGGGCAGCACCACCGGCAGCTGGTCTTCCGGCACCGGCACCGCGTCGCACTTGGGGCAGTAAATCACCGGGATCGGGCAACCCCAGTAGCGCTGGCGGCTCACGCCCCAGTCGCGTAGACGCCAGTTGACGCGACGCAGGCCCGTGCCTTCGCGCTCGAAGCGCGCGGCCATGGCCTCGAAGGCCTGGGCGTAATCCATGCCGTCGAACTCGCCGGAGTTCACCAGGTAGCCGCGCTCCGTGAACGCGCTGTCCTGCTGCACGCTGGCTTCGAAATCCGCGATCAACTGCACCGCCGCCGAGGTTTCATAGGCATCGACACTGCCGCCACCCAAGGCCGCGCGCACGGGATCGGCGCCCACGCCCTTGGACAAGTCATGCTGGATGGCCGCCACGGCATCGAGCACCGCGCGGTCCACCACCACCATCTTGATCGGCAAGCTGTACTTCCGGGCGAATTCCCAGTCGCGCTGGTCGTGGCCAGGCACGGCCATCACCGCGCCGGTGCCGTAGCCCATCAGCACGAAGTTGGCCACCCACACCGGGATCTTCTCGCCGCTGATCGGATGGATCGCGCACAGGCCGGTATCCATGCCGCGCTTTTCCTGCGTCTCCAGCTCGGCTTCGGACACGCCGCCGTGCTTGAGCTCTTCCAGAAAGGACGCCAGCTTCGCGTTGCCCTTGGCCGCCTTCAGCGCCAGCGGGTGCTCACCGGCAATGGAGACGAAGGTGACGCCCAGCAAGGTGTCCGGACGCGTAGTGAACACGGTCAACGGCTCGGCGGCGTCTTCCAGCTCGAAGTGGATCTCCAGGCCTTCGCTGCGGCCGATCCAGTTGCGCTGCATGGTCTTCACCGCATCGGGCCAGCCCGGCAGCGTGTCCAGGCCGTCCAGCAGCTCCTGCGCATAATCGGTGATCTTGAGGAACCACTGCGGGATCTCGCGCTTTTCCACCAGCGCGCCGGAGCGCCAGCCGCGGCCGTCGACCACCTGCTCATTGGCCAGCACCGTCTGGTCGACCGGATCCCAGTTCACCACCGCGTTCTTGCGGTAGGCCATGCCCTTCTTCATCAGCCGGGTGAACATCAACTGTTCCCAGCGGTAGTAGTCCGGGCGGCAGGTGGCGAACTCGCGGGTCCAGTCATAGGCAAAACCCATGCGCTGCAGCTGGCCGCGCATGTGTTCGATGTTCTGGTAGGTCCACTTGGCCGGCGCGGTCTTGTTCTTGATCGCGGCGTTTTCGGCGGGCAGGCCGAACGCGTCCCAGCCCATCGGCTGCAGCACGTTCTTGCCGTTCATGCGCTGGTAGCGGCTGATCACGTCGCCGATCGTGTAGTTGCGCACATGCCCCATGTGCAGCGCGCCCGAGGGGTACGGCAGCATGGAAAGGCAGTAGAACTTGGGCCGCGAGGCGTCTTCCTTTACCTCGTAGGCGCGCTGTTCGCGCCAGTACCGCTGCGCGGCAGTTTCCACTGCCTGCGGCTGGTAACCCTGTTCGTTGCCCTGATCGTGGGAACCCTGATCTTGAATGTCCTGCATGTTTCCGGCGCCGTGTGCTTTGCTGGCAGGACCGGCCCTGGCCGATCACTGCGGGGGAACGCGGCAGACTAGCAGAATGCGGCCTCAGCCGGGCGGGCAAACCGCCTTGTTGCCAGCCGCCAGCGCCCCCGCGGCGGCGCCAATCTGGCCAGCCAAACGGGCAATCGCCCGCTGATGGCCCTGCACCAGGGCGTCGAAGCCGCTACCCACCGGCTCGCTGATATGGCTGGTGCAGGCCAGTGGATCGCCACCCTTGAGCGGGCGCACGCTCCAGGCGGCGTCGATCAGGGCATAGCTCCCCGGCATCGAGTCGAACCGGCGCACGTCCAGCTTGATCCGCACGACCGACTTGCCGCCGGAAGGCAGGCCGCTCACATCCTGCGCGTTGAAGTCGCGCGTCAGGTCTGCCGACAACGCGCTGCGCACTTCGTCGCCCAGCGGCGCGATCCAGCGTTCGCCCTGAAGCACCGCCACGCCCTGCTCGCCCTGGCGCACCACCAAGGGCGGCTGGTCGACCTGGGCCGGCACCGACACCGGCAGCAGTTCAAACTGGAACGCCGCGCCCGCGGGGCCACCCGCAGGAGCGACCTCGGTGGAGGCCGGTGCCACCAGGGTGTAGAAACGCGTGGCCGGCGCCGAGCGGCAGGCGGCAAGCGCCATGGCCAGCATGGCGACCGCCGCCAGCTGCCGATATCCCAAACGAATCATGGCTTGCTCCCTTGTGTCGGTGCGCTGGGCGGTGCGGCCTGGGCCGGCTGCGCCTGCAGCGGCTGGTCCGCACGACGGCCGCGCAACAGTGCATCCGGATGGTCGCCCAGGTAGTCGGTCAGCACGCGCAGCGAGCGCGCGGCGCGTTGCAGCTCCTGCATGCTGCCGCCCAGGTTCTGCTGCAGCTGCGAGTCAGGCGCGAACATGTTGTTCGCGTTGCCCAGGGTCTGTTGTGCCCCCTGCAAGGTGGTCTTCACCTCCGGCAGCACGCTGGTGTTGACCTGCTTGAGCGTCTGGCTGAGCTCACCCAGTGACTGGTCCAGGTTCTTGCCGATGCTGTCGAACGGGATCTTGTGGATCTTGTCCACGATTTCCGCCAGCTGCTCCTGCAACTTGTCGAAACTGCCCGGCGTGGTGGGAATCTCCAGCGGCCGGGTGGTCGGGTCGTAGGCCACCTTGGGCGCGTTCGGCAGGAAGTCCATGGCAATGTAAAGCTGCCCGGTCAACAGGTTGCCGGTGCGCGCCTGGGCGCGCAGGCCGTGCTCGATCAGCCGCCCCATCATCTGCGACATCTGTTCGTCGTCGCCGCGCGCCTTGGCCAACGCCACCAGCTTGTCATGCGCGCGCCCAAGGCGCTGCGGATAAACCACGGCGCCCACGATGGTGGGGAAGGTCTGGGTCTTTTCGTCGAAGTCGAGATTGATCGACACCACGCGGCCGAACGGCACGCCCAGGAATTCCACCGGTGCGTCCACTACCAGCCCACGTAGCGACTGGCTGAAGCGCATGCGGATGTATTTCGGCTCGCCATCCGGCGGCGCCATGGCGGTAGCGCGGTCATTGAACAAGCGATAGGTAGTGTTCTCATCGGCTGCGGTCGCGTCGTGCGGGCCTGCCGGATCCTGGAACGCCACGCCACCGGCCAGTACGGTCGCCAGCGATTGCGTATTGACCTTGAGGCCGTCGGCGCCCAGCGACACGTCGATACCACTCGCGTTCCAGAAGCGCGTCGACTTGGTCACGAACTGGTCGTTCGGCTTCTCCACGAAGATCTGCAAGGTCACGCCCTTGCCATCCTCGTCCAGATGATAGGAAGACACGCGCCCCACCTGGATGCGGCGGTAGTAGATCGGCGAGCCGATATCCAGCGAGCCCAGGTCGTCCGCCTGCAGGTCAAAGGTCTTGCCCTGGGCGCCATGTGTCACCGGCGGCGGCGACTCCAGGCCGGTGAAATCGTCCTTGTACTCCTGCGACTCGCCCACATCGGCGCCAATGAACGACCCGGACAGCAACGTATCGATACCCGACACGCCACCCAGCCCAATGCGCGGGCGCACGACCCAGAAACGGGTGTCAGCCGTGGCAAAGCCCTGCGCGCTCTTTTCCAGCGCGATCTTGGCGACCACATGGGTGCGGTCCTGGCTGAGGCGCACATTGGTGACGCGCCCGATGGTCACGTTCTTGTACTTCACCGGCGTCTTGCCGGGGTCCAGGCCTTCCGCGCTCTGGAAGCTGACGTTGATGGTCGGACCGGCCTGGGTCCAGGCGTGGATCACCAGGGACAGGCCGACCAACGCAGCCAATACGGGCACCAGCCATACCAGCGAGGCGTTGATGCGCGGTCGCTGTACCACGGGCTCGGGCAGGTCGTCGCCGGGAACCGGCTTGTTTTCATCAGTCATCGAATTCCCTGCCATCCCAGATCAACCGCGGGTCAAAACTCATGGAAGCCAACATGGTGATCACCACCGTGAGGCCAAAGAACACCACGCCAGGCAGCGGTTCCACCTGGCTGAAAAAACCAAACTGCACGAGCGCGGTGAGTAGCGCCACCACGAACACATCGAGCATCGACCAGTAGCCGATGAACTCCACCAGCCGGAACAGCTTCGCCCGCTGCCGCTGCGCCCACTGGCTGCGGCGACGCGAACTGATCAACAGCAGGCCCAGGGCGAAGAACTTCAGCACGGGCACCACGATACTGGCGGTGAAGACGATCACGGCAAGGTACGGCGAACCCTTCACCCACAGTTCGACGACACCGGTGAGTATGGTGTTGTCGTCCACATCGCCCAGGCTCACGGTGCGCGTGATCGGCAATAGATTTGCGGGCAAGTAAACCAGAAACGCCGCGATCAGCAGGGCCCAGGTCTTCGAATAGCTGGCCGACTTGCGCCTGTGCAAGGCCGAGCCGCAGCGCGGGCACGCGGCATCGGGGGCACGGATGTCCCGGCACACCAGGCCGCACACATGGCAACCGATCAGGCCCAGCTCGCTGGCGCGTGGCAGCGTGCTCATGCCGGGCGCTCCTCGGTGAGGTCCCACAACCGGCGCACGTCGATGCTGGAGAACGCGGTGATGATCAGCATCAGCACGCCATAGGCAAAGATGCCCGCGTCCGGAATCACGTCGAAATACATGTTCGCCTTGACGATGGCCACCAGGGTGCCGAGCACAAACACCTCACTCATGGTCCATGGCCCAATGCGATACAAGGTCACCATGGCCAGGCGAAAACCCGGTGCGCGCCTGCCCGTGCGGGCATACAGCAGCACCCAGCCGAGCAGCAGCATCTTGCCGATGGGAACGAAAAACAGCGTGCACGCGACGATGACGGCCACCACCTGGGTGTGCTCTCGCCACATCATCACGATACAGCCCCACAGCGTCGTGCTGATCATCTGTCCATTGAGCCCGAGGGTGACAATGGGCCAGATATTGGCCTGCACGAACGCGATCATCGCCGTCAGCACCAGCGCCAGCATGCCCCGCACGCCGATGCTGTGATGCCTGGCCAGGATGGCGTCGCAACGGGCACACCGCGCCACTTCGCCACAGGCAAGCTCGCGCCGGTGGTAAACCGTGTCGCAGTGCTCGCAGATCCACAGCGTGGGCGGAGCGATCTTGGGTTTGACGCCTTGCACTGGCATGGTCATCCGGCCATTTTCGCAAATATCGCTGCCCAGCGCAGATCGGGTTGCACCTGCCTTATGGCCTGGCAGGAGCCCCATTGGGCCGCCGGCAGCCTCCGTACCCTTGATATGCTGGGCGACGCCCTGATCTGTGGGCGATCCGTCAACGGGAGTTCCCAGTGAGTGCCACGACCGCCCAGGCGCATACCTTCGAGGTACGCGAGGACAATTTCGAAGCCGAGGTGCTGCAAGCCTCGCTGACCACGCCGATCCTGGTGGACTTCTGGGCAACCTGGTGCGGCCCGTGCAAGACGCTCGGACCCATGCTGGAGAAGCTCGCTGCCGAGTACAACGGCGCGTTCCGGCTGGGCAAGGTGGACGTGGACAAGTCCCAGCAGCTGGCGGGCATGTTCGGCATCCGCAGCATTCCCACCGTCATGCTGGTGAAGGACGGACAGATTCTCGACGGCTTCGCCGGCGCCCTGCCGGAAGGCCAGCTGCGTGAATTCCTCTCGCGCCACCAGGTCCTGCCGCTGGACGGCGCCGCGCTGGAAGACTCGACGGAAGCGCAGGCCCCGGAATCGCCGGAAGAAACCATCAACCGGCTCCAGCAGGCCATCGCCGCTGCGCCGGACCAGGCCGAGCTGAAGCTCGATCTCGCGCTGGCCCTGATGCGCGCCGGCCAGGCCGATGCCGCCCAGGCCGAACTCACCTCGCTACCCGCCAACCTGGCCACCGATGGGCGCGCCGTACGCCTGCGCAGCCAGCTCGACCTCGCCCGCGCGCTCCAAGGCGCCCCTTCCCTGCCCGAGCTGCAGCAGCGCGTGCAGGCCGACGGCACCGACTGGGCCGCCCGCGACCTGCTCGGCGTGCGCCTGTTGCTGGAAGACGATGCCGCCGCTGGCCTGGACCAGTTCCTGGCGATCCTGGAACGTGCGCGCGACTGGAACGAGGGCCAGGCCAAGAAGCGCCTGCTCGCGGCATTCGCCACGCTGGATGATGCGGAGCTGGTGGGGCGCTACCGGCGCCGGATGGCGTCGCTGGTGTTCTGAACTTGCAGCGCCAGCACGGCACCACCAGAACCTGGTGGTGCCGTGCTGAATCATCGGCTCATGGCTGGATGATCAGGGCGAGCCGACGGCCGATCCCGAACCCTGCCCGATATTGCGGTCGAGGAACTGCCTCACGCGATCGAACAGCTCGGTGACATTCGCCTCGTCATAAAACCCATGCGCTTCATTTGGCTTATAAAGCCATTCATGCGCAATGCCACGACTCTGCAATGCCGCATGCAGGCTCTGACCATGGACAGGCGGCACGCGCTCGTCCTGGCCACCTACGATGAGCATCACGTTGGCCTTGAGCTTGTCCAGCTGATTGACGGGCGAATGCGCCGCTAGTACAGCCTGGTCGTCACCCAGCGCAGCATGCAGATAGCTCTTGCCGACGACACGGTCCGAGATGTCGCCATGCGTGTACATCAAGCCGAGGTCGTAAACGCCAACGTAGCCAATCGCGCAGCGATAGAGATCCGGCTCCTTGACCGCGCCTTCAAGCGCCGCATAACCACCGTAACTGCCACCAAAAATGCAGATGTGACCCGCCGTGGTGATGCCCTGCTGGATGGCCCACTTCGTGGCGTCGGTCAGATCGTCCTGCATCTTGCCGCCCCACTCCCGGTAGCCGGCATGCATGAACGCGTTGCCATAGCCGCCCGAACCGCGGTAATTGACCTGCAGCACCGCATAGCCGTGGGTTGCCAGCATCTGTATATAGGAGTCGAACTGCCATCTGTCGCGGGGTCCAAACGGACCACCGTGCACGAACACCACCATGGGAAGATGCTTGGCCTGCTCCTTTCCGGGCGGCATGCTGAGGTAGCCGTGCAGAGTCAGTCCATCACGCGCCTTGAACTCCACCGGCTGCATCGCCGCCATCAGATCAGGCTTGATCCAGGAAGCGCGCTCCAGCAGCACCGATGCTTTGCCCGTTGAGGCGTCCCACAGGTAGAACGTGCCGGGATCCATATCCGATGAGGCCAACGCAACGGACTTGCTGCCATCGTTGGTGCTTGAAACGATACGAATGCTCTCGCCAGGGAGTTGGTGAGACATAGCCCCTATCGCCTTGATAGCGTCGGCATCGGGAACGATCGCCTCAGCGGCCGGGAAACCAGGCATTGAGTAAACGCCCACGACGTCGCGCCGATCCAGGCTTTCCACCAAGCCATCCATGCCCACGGTGGCGCTGCTCCAGACCGGCGCCTGCATGGTCTTGGTCGCTACATCCCATGGACATAGTGCGGAGACCTTGCCCGGCGCGTCGCACGACATATAAACGTGACTATCGTCGCGGCTGAACACCTGCGGATAGGGAATTTCGCGCTCCAGCGAACCTTCGAACAACAGTGTCCATGGTTTGCCGTCCGCCTCGCGGTAATACACCTGAGGGTAGAAATGGCTATCCACGCCAAAGGCAAAGCGCACCACGCCATGATGGTCGACGACAAACCCCGCATTGCGGATAGGCGCCGTCGTTACCTGGTGTTTGCTGCCATCGCGCACATCCATCAACTGGACCGACGTGAAAGCACCATCGGCTCCACTGTCCCAGGGTGTAACGCCAATCAATACATGGTTTTCGTCGTCGCGCAGGGTGGCGATGATTTCGCCGCTGGCGCGCTCGGGCTCGCGGTGCTGCACACGGGTACCACCATAATTGCCACCCGCGCGATAGCCGAACAACAATTCGGCGCCACTGCCGTCCGCATTCACGCCGAATATCTCGCCCGTTGAAAACGGTCGGTCGAAGCCGGAAACGGTAGTGCCTTCCGAATACAGCACACGGTGGTCGTTAACCCACCAGAAATCGACGACCTGGTTTCCCTCTCGCGGGCGGATCATCACACCCTTCTGATTGACCAAGTCGACCAGCGCCAACAACGGCTTGCCTTTGACTACCGTGGTCGCGGCAAGGAATTTGCCGTCTGGTGAAATCTTCACCTTGTCGTACTGGGCGTGACGCGCCAAATCCGCCGACGACACGGTGGCTGCGAATGCCGGCCATACCAACAGACAAAACACGCAGCCCACTGCGCGCCTGAGTAGCTTCTTCATGACCCCTCCCCTGTTGCCGGTGGCGCCTCATGCACCGCCGCCGGCGAGTATAGGCGCAAAGTTTTCCGGTCGTGGTGGCGCCCTTTGGCCAATCCAGGGGCACCGGCCAGGCAGCACGATGGCTGCTGCTCCACCCTCTTCGCGCGCACGGCCAATCCATACGCAAGCGTATGTTTGAGGTATGATTACGGTCCCCCCTCAACCGTCTGCTCATGCGCGCCCCCACATTTCGTCGACTGCTAAACCTGTGGCCTCCTTTTCTGTTCAACAGCATCCGGGTGCAGCAGGTTGCCGAAGATTGGTCCGAGGCAAGCGTGGTGCTGAAGCTGCGGCCCTGGAACCGCAACTACGTGCGCACCCAGTTCGGCGGCAACCTGTTCGCCATGACCGATCCGTTCTGGATGCTGCTGGCCATGCACCAGCTGGGCGACGCCTACTACGTATGGGACAAGGCGGGCGCCATCGAGTTTGTGGCGCCGGGCAAGGAGGACGTGTACGCCCATTTCAGGCTGGACCCCGCCGTGGTGGACGAATTGCGCATCGCTGCCGCCGGGGGCGAGAAAGTGCTCCGCTGGTTTGAAGTAGACGTCACTACCGCCAGCGGTGAAGTTGTGGCACGGGTACGCAAGCAGCTCTATGTCCGCTTGAAGCCCAAGGCGCGCTGAGCCAACCGGCGCTGAAGCTCAATCCCGCTCGAAGCGGGCGATCTCCTCCAGCGCCGCCTCTGCCTTCTGCACGCTTCGGCCGGCAAAGTGGTTTTCCAGCCGGGGCAACCGACCAGCGCGACGCAGCAAGGCATACACCAGCCCGACCAACACCAGCGAGACGATTCCGCTCACCCGTCGAGTCGCCCAGGCGCTGGAGGGTGCTGGATGTGGGCCCGCGTTGCGGGCGCCTCGCTCAAAGCTGAATTCCCACGCGTCACCCCGTGACCGGATCGTCGAGCGCGGCTTCTTGCGATGTCCGCGCGCACGTTCGTGCTGACCCAGAACGTTCATATATGAATGGTTCAATTCTGAGCATGCCAAGGACTGCGCCATCAGTGCGGCCCGTGGCCTGTTGTAAGGGGGAATCCGCAGAAATGGGTGCTGTACCACCCTGTGTCGTCGTACCCACTCCAGGAGTGTCCACATGTTCCGTCTTCGCACGTTCCGCCGGGCCATCTTGCCTGCGTCAATCGCCTTGATGGCATTCACGCTCGCCCATGCCCAGGTCGATCAAAGCTCGAATCAGCACGACGATTCCTCTGCGCAGTCCCCATGGCACGACGGTGGACGCTCGCCACAAGATCGGCTCCCCACGGCGACGCCGATCAAGCATCTCGTGGTGATCTTTGACGAAAACCGATCGTTCGATCACTACTTCGGCACCTATCCGGTGGCGGCGAATCCTCCGGGCGAGCCCGCGTTCAAGGCCAAGCCCTTCACGCCCCAGGTGGACGGCCTCACGCCGGCACTGCTCAACGCCAATCCGAACAAGTTCAACCCCATCAACGGCGTCAATGCGGTGAATCCATTCCGCCTGGATCGCACCCAGGCCAACACCGAAGGCCAGAACCACAGTTACACGCCGGAACAGCTCGCCTACGACAACGGCGCAGCCGACCGTTTCCCCGCCTACACGGGTAACAACACGGTGACGACCACCGGCGCGTTCGGCACCCATGGTCTCGTGATGGGTTACTACGACGGCAACACCGTGACGGCGTTTTGGAATTACGCGCAGCACTTCGCCATGAGCGACAACGCCTATACCGACACCTACGGTCCCTCGACACCGGGTGCGATTGCCGTGGTATCGGGCACGAACAACGGCGCCAAGGTGGTGCTTGGCTCGGCTTCGACCGTACCGGACAACCAGGGTGGCCTGAGCCTGATCGGCGATACCGATCCGGGTTACGACCTGTGCTCCTCAACCACCAACACGATGATGATGACATCGAAAAACATCGGCGACCTGCTCAATGCCCACCACATCACCTGGGGCGGGTTCATGGGCGGATTCGACCTGACGGCCGTGAACGAAAATGGTACGACCGGTTGCAAGCGCAGCACCTACTCGAGCGTGCTGGGAGGTGCCTCGACCGACTACTCGCCGCACCACAACTGGTTCCAGTATTACGCCAGCACCGCGAACGCGGCACACACGCGTCCTACCTCGACGGCCGAGGTCGGCTATACGGACGACAAGGACAGCACCTCCACGCCCGTGCACCACGAATACGACGTGAATGATTTCTTCAATGCCGTTTCGTCGGGCAACTACCCGTCGGTCAGCTATATCAAGGCGCCTGCAGTGGGCGATGCGCATCCGGGCAATTCCGATCCGTTGGATGAACAAGCCTTCGTGGTGAATGTGCTCAACTTCCTGCAGAAGCAGCCCGATTGGGACAGCACGGCGGTGATCATCACCTATGATGACTCGGACGGCTGGTACGACCATCGCTATGCCTCGCCCACCACCTCGTCCTTCGACTCGACCACGAAGGAAGGATCGGTTATCGGCGCCGACCAACTCAATGCTCCGGGCGTCTGCAATGCGCCGGGCGCCACGCCGGGCGTGGGTGTGAATGGTGGCAACGTTAACGGCCGCTGCGGTCCGGGTACGCGTGTGCCGTTCCTGGTGATCTCGCCATATGCGCGCGTCAACTATGTGGATCGCTCGCAAATCACGCAGGCTTCGGTGGTGCGCTTCATCGAGGACAACTGGCTGCAGGGGGAACGCATCGGCCAGGGCTCAAACGATGCCACCACCGGCAGCATCATGAAGATGTTCGACTTCGACCGTCGCCACGAAGACCAGGCACCGCGGTTGTTTCTCGATCCGAATGAGGGCACGCCGGTCAAGGACAAGCGCGACCCCTGGCATTCCTGATCGCAGGCTCGGCGGTGGATCACCACCCGATTCCGGCCTAGTTCATGGCGAATGACGCCCATCCCTGCGCCGCGACATGTCGCGGCGCAGGGATACTTACTAGAGTCGCGCCGCCTTCCATTACGCTATGGCCTTGGACATTCCTTTGACCGCGGATTCCCCTCGATCACGCAGGCAAGCACAGCGTAAGCCGTTTCGTTTGTTTCAGATGCTGCTTGGCGTGGCTTGTGCGTGCAGCTGTCTCACCAGCTACGCGTTTCTCAACCAAGCCACCAGGCCGCAAAGCGAAGCAGCTGACGACAGCGGCATTAATCCACATCCGGTCCATCTGAAATTGCCGCAGGCAAACCCGCTGAGCGCGGTTGCTCAACTGGGCAAATCATTGTTCTTCGATCCGATGCTGTCGGGCTCCGGACGGCAATCGTGCGCCTCTTGCCATAGCCCCGCCTACGGCTACAACCCGCCCAATGCACTGACCGTACAAAAGGGCGGAAAGGATCTGCACCAGGCCGGCTATCGGCCGCCGCTCTCGCTGGCGTATCTCTATCGGCAACTGCCTTTCAGCATTGGGCCGGATGCAGCCGACAACGACGTGGCACCCGACCTCAATGCGATCGCCTCATCTGTGCGCGGTGATTCGCGTGCCACCAAGCAAGCCGGCGTGGCGCCTGCCGCACCTGCCATGGTGGCGCAAGGCGGTCTGTTCTGGGATGGCCGCGCCGATTCGCTGCAGCGGCAGGCTTATTTGCCTCTGCTCAATCCCGTGGAAATGGCCAACAGCAGCATCGATGAAGTGGCACACAAACTGGCAAATAGCCGCTATCGCCCATCGTTCACCCAGTTGTTCGGACCTGGCATTGTCAATGATCCGGAGCAGCTGGTTTCCGAGGCCATGTTCGCCATCGGCCGCTTCCAGATAGAAGACCCGTCTTTTCATCCGTTCACCAGCAAGTACGACGCATGGTTGCAGGGGCAGGCGCAACTGACGCCAGCGGAACTGCGCGGACTGCGCGTTTTCAACGACCCGAAGAAAGGCAATTGTGCCGGTTGCCATATCAGTCAGCCAAGTCGTGATGGCCTGCCTCCACTTTTCACCGACACGCAGTACGAAGCACTGGGCGTACCCCGCAACGCGACATTGGTGCTCAACCGGGATCCGCATTACTACGATCTTGGCATCTGCGGCCCCTTCCGCAAGGATCTGGCACAGCAGACGCAATACTGCGGCATGTTCCTCACACCCACCCTGCGCAACGTGGACAAGCGCGCGGTGTTCTTTCACAACGGCGCCTACCACACGCTGAAGCAGGTGCTGGATTTCTACAACTTGCGCAGCGTCGCGCCGGCGAAGATTTACCCGCACGACGCCAACGGCAAGGTGGATATCTATAACGACGTACCTGCCGCCTATCAAAGCAATGTGGACACCACTGACGCGCCTTTCGACCGCCACGTTGGCGATCCGCCACCGCTCACTAGTCAGGATATCCAAGACATCATCACCTTCCTCCACACGCTGGACGATGGCTAGACACCCATCCTGGGTGACCGGGCGCGGCCGTACTACTAGCATCGGATGGCGGCCTAACCGCCGCTTTCGATGTGGGTGCATTTGTGCTGTCAGACAACGCCAATTGCATTTTCCAGTTCGCCGAATACGAAGACCAGCGTCTCGCCTACAATGCCGGCTTCCCTCCCCGGTACCCGCCCCATGCCCCGCCTGCGCTTCAAACGCTATCTGTTTACTGGCCTGCTCACCTTCATCCCCTTGTGGGTGACCTTCGTCGTGTTCAAGTTCGTGCTGGGCATGCTGGCCGATATCGGTGCACCGCTGGTCTCGGCCCTGCTCGCCTCGTATTCGTCCACCTCGCCCGAGGCGGCCGCCGCGCTCAACAGCAGCTGGATCACCTCGGTGCTGGCCCTGCTGTTGACCCTGGCCGTGCTGTACCTGCTCGGCTGGCTGGCCAACCGCATGATCGGCAAGCGTCTGCTCGACGGCTTCGACGGCCTGCTCGCACGCATTCCGCTGGTGCAGACGATTTATGGCGGCACCAAGAAGTTGATGGCCGTGCTGCAGCAGAAGCCGTCGGGCGTACAGCGCGTGGTGCTGGTCGACTTTCCCCGCCGCGGCATGAAGGTGGTCGGCTTCGTGACCCGCGTGATGGTGGAGGAAGGCACCGGCCGCGAGATGGCCGCGGTGTATATCCCCACCACGCCCAACCCCACGGGCGGCTATCTGGAAGTGGTGGCTCTCGACGAACTCACCCCGACCGACTGGACCATGGACCAGGCCATGGCCTTCATCATCTCCGGTGGCGCGGTTGCGCCCGATACCTTGCCGGCTTCGCCCGTCGCCAAGCTACGCGACGGCAACGCGGACACCGAATGAACGGTGCGCTGTTGCGGCCATTGACGCTGGTAGCCGGGTCGCCCGTCGGCGTCTTGTCGCCGTTGTTGAGGAAGTTGCCGAGTTTCTTTTAGCTCGCGCCATGGCCGAAGCGGCCGCGACCCGCTTTCGGTGTCGCGCGAACGGATGCGCCGCAACGGCGATCCCTGACAGGCGGCAACGTTTGCCTTTGCTACTTTCGGCGCGTCACTCGCGGCGTTCTCTGGTATGGGGCAACGCGAGTGACCATGGCAGCAATGTCATGAGGCGCGGGCCGCAGGTGCTAGAACACCTACGACCCGCTAACCATCACCAACTAACCGAGAGTTGATCATGGCTGTCCACGATCATACGGCACCCGCACGCCTGTCTTTTTCCTCCTCAGGTGACCCGTTCGCCGCCTCGCCCGCCGCCGATCCCCTGGCGCAAAGCCACCAGGCCCACTCGCCACGCCACGCTACCCTCGACGAAGTTGCACAAGCGCACCACGCGCTTGCGCAACTGTGGTTTGACGACGAGCGGTATCGCGTGGCTAAGGCTAGGTGTTTGCCGCGCCAAGCCCATACATGGCCACTTCCACCGCTGTTCAAGGAGGGAGTGTCCCTGGCGATCCGGTGCCTGGAGCAGTACGCCAAACAGCTCGGCGACAAGCAAGCGATGAACGGGTAAGCGGGTCCTTGTGATCGTCCCCGCGGTGCATCGGCCGGTTCGGCGATGCACCGCACCTTGGTGACGGCTTACTCCCGAATAGGCTTTGACCTACACAGATTGGCGACAACGCTTATCTGTCGTTTCGCCATGCCTTACGCATATTTTCCTGCCTGAATCGCGCGTGCTATCGCGCAGAGAAAACGGGGCGGCAGTCGCATGAGCACGAAGAAACGTCTGACTAACCCGTCATTCCAGCGGCTCTCAACAGCCGAATGGCTGGTCAAGCTGGAATCCGTCGCCTTCATTAGTTTTCAAAGACACTGGATCCCAGCATTCGCTGGGATGACGAACAAAGGCTTATTCAGACCTTCCCCTAAAGCGCGGCGTCCACGAACCACAGGCGGACAAGGTGACAGATCTATAACAGGCGCTTTACCGCGATAACTTGCAGGTGATCCCGCGCACAGAACGCGCCGCAGCCAGGGATCGGGGCTGGCCGCAGCCTGCCGCGGCGCCGCGCCTGTCGCCAGCGCCCCGGGCATGCCCGGGGAGGATCGCCCCCCTGACCTTTGACACTGTCTAGGCCCCAGTTCGCGCCCTAGCCTGAAGGGTCATGAGCGCGCTGGCCGGTTGCTGGAGCCTGGCGATCTCTTGTCACCGTCGACCGCCCTAGCGGGCACCGCACAACCAGAGGGAATCCTATGACCAAGCCGTATATGAAGCCCATGGCGCTCGCCGTGAGCCTGGCCCTGTCGCTCACCGCCTGCGGCAAGCACGAGCAGGCGGAGCAGGCCGCTCCCGCCGCCGCCAGCACCGCGCCCGCTACCGCCAGCACGGCCGTTGCCGCTGCCGCTCCCGCCGCGCCCAAGAGCGTGTTCGACGTGAGCGAACTGGGCGACAACGCCAAGGCTTGCCAGGACTTCAACGACTTCGTCAACAGCAAGTGGGTCGCCGCCAACCCGATTCCGAACGACCGCACCCGCTGGGGCGCGTTCGACAAGCTGGCCGACGACAGCCTGAACACCCAGCACGACATCGTCGATGCGGCGGCCAAGGGCGCTGCCAGCGCCAAGGCCGGCTCGATCGAGCAGAAGATCGGCTACCTGTACGCCTCGGGCATGGATGAAGCGGCCATCGACAAGGCCGGCTTCGAGCCGATCCAGCCGAAGCTCGACGCCATCGCTGCCCTCAAGAGTGGCAAGGATGTCGCCAGCTACATCACCAACAGCTTCACCCAGGGCGACATGCAGGTGTTCCAGTTCGGCTCCGGCGCCGACTTCAAGAACGCCAAGATGCAGATCGCCTACACCCAGGAAGCCGGCCTGGGCCTGCCGACGAAGGACTACTACCTCGATCCGAAGTACAAGGACATCCGCGACGCCTACGTCGCGTATATCGCCAAGGCCCTCACGCTGACCGGCGTGGCCGATGCCGACGCGAAGAAGCAGGCCGACCAGGTGCTGGCCTTCGAGACCCAGCTGGCCAAGGCGTCGCTGTCGCCGGTGGAACTGCGCGACCCCGCAAACGAATACCATTTCGTCAGCATCCAGGAAGCCAACAAGATCACCCCGCACTTCAACTGGGATGACTTCTTCAAGGCGCAGGGCGTGACCATCGACAAGGGCTTCTCGCTGTCGCAGCCGAAGTTCATGGCCGAGTTCGACAAGCTGCTGGCCAGTGCGCCGGTCGAGCAGTGGCAGGCCTACCTGCGCTTCCACACCATCGATGACTCCTCGTCCTACCTGAGCAAGGCTTTCCAGGACAACAAGTTCGATTTCTACGGCAAGACCCTCGCCGGCCAGCCGGAGCAGAAGCCGCGCTGGAAGCGTGTGCTCGGCGGCGTCAACGAGTCGATGGGCGAAGCACTGGGCCAGCTCTACGTGGCCAAGGTGTTCACGCCGGAAGCCAAGGAGCGTTCGAAGGAGTTGGTCGACAACGTGCGCAACGCGCTCAAGGCCCGCATCGAAAACCTGGACTGGATGAGCGACGAGACCAAGGCCAAGGCGATCGCCAAGTGGGATAAGTTCCTGCCCAAGATCGGCTACCCGGACAAGTGGCGTGACTGGTCGGGCCTGGACATCAAGCAGGGCGACTACTACGGCAACGTGATGGCCGCGGCGAAGTTCAACTACCAGTATGACCTGGCCAAGATCGGCAAGCCGACCGACCGCCTCGAGTGGGGCATGACGCCGCAGACGGTCAACGCGTATTACAACCCGACCGACAACACCATCAACTTCCCGGCCGCGATCCTGCAGCCGCCGTTCTTCTATGCCGACGGCGACGATGCGATCAATTACGGCGGCATTGGCGCCGTGATCGGTCACGAGGCCAGCCACGGCTTCGACGACCAAGGCAGCCAGTTCGACGGCGACGGCAACAACTTCAACTGGTGGACCGCGGCTGACAGCAAGCAGTTCAAGTCGCGTACCGACAAACTGGTGCAGCAGTTCGACGCCTATGCGCCGGTGCCGGGCAAGCCCGACATCCACGTCAACGGCAAGCTGACCCTGGGCGAGAACATCGGCGACCTCGGTGGCCTCAACGCCGCCTATGACGCGCTGCAGGCGGCCTTGAAGAAGAACCCGCAGGAAGCTGGCGAGAAGATCGACGGCTACACCCAGGACCAGCGTTTCTTCCTGAACTGGGCCCGCGTGTGGCGTGGCAACATCCGCGACAAGCAGCTCGTCCTGCAGATCAACACCAATGAGCACGCACCGGCCTCGCTGCGCGCCATCGGTGCGCCGTCGAACATGGAAGCGTTTGCCGCCGCGTTCCTGTGCAAGCCGGGCGACGCCATGGTCCGCCCTGCCGACAAGCAGGTGAAGATCTGGTAAGCAACGCACGGCTGCGACATCTGTCGTAACCGTTCCCGAAAGCAAAAAGGCGTCGCGCGAAAGCGCGGCGCCTTTTTCTTTTCTCCCTCTCCCCTCCGGGGAGAGGGCCGGGGTGAGGGGCCAATCTTGCGATGGACCACAGCTAAATCGGGCTTTGTAGAGACCCTACCGCGAGCACCCACCCCTCACCTCAATCCTCTCCTCGCTCCCCAAAGCCGGCGCCATCCATGGCGCCTCTCCGCGTGCCCCGAAGGGGAGAGGAAGTTGGCGCCTCAGGACTTCACCCGCGATCGCCTCGCCTCATAAGCCTTCAAATGCGCATACGCCACGCGCAGCATGGGCGACGCCTCTTCGGATGCTTCCCCACGCGCCAATAGATCGCCCACCACATGGTCGGCCTCAATAAGACCACCCTGCTCCAGATCACGCATCATCGAAGCACTCAGCGCGGAGCCCTTTTCGGTAAGCATCGAATGCGCACGCGCGAGCACGGCATCGGTAGGGGCGTGGCCGTTGCGTGCCGCGACACTTCGACAGTCGTCCAACAACTGCAACGTCGCCTGTAATCCACCTGGCGCAGCCACAATGTCGCCCACCGGCGCGCGCATCAAACACGTGATACCCGCCAGCGTCGCCAGGAACACCCACTTGTCCCACATGTCCTGCAGAATGCTGGTGCTGAGGCGCGGCTCGAATCGCGCATTCGCCATGCTCTGGGCGACCCGCTCGACGCGCTCCGAGCGTGTGCCGTCACGCTCACCGAAGGTGAGGCCATGCGACTGATTCAGATGCCGCACCGCTCCTTCCGCATCCAGCGTCGCCGCGATGACGCACTGCCCGCCCAGCACGCGATCCGCGCCGAAACGCGCATCCAGCAGATCGAGGTGCCGCATGCCGTTGAGCAAGGGCAGGATCATGCTTTGCGGCCCGACAGCCTGGGCCATGTCCTCGATCACCTGCGGCAAGTGATAGGCCTTGCAGCTCAACAGGATCAAGTCGAATGTTTCGCGCAACTCGCCCGCCTGAAGCGACGGCGGTGACGGCAGCACCGCGTCGCCAACGCCGCTGCGGATCACCAGGCCGTGCCGGGCCAGTTGCTCGGCGCGCTTCGCGCGCACCAGAAAGGTGACGTCCTGCCCGCTCTCAAGCAACCGGCCACCGAAATAGCCCCCAGTCGCGCCCGCACCAATCACCAGAATGCGCATGTCGCCGTCCTCCTGAAATCCACGCGTCCAAGGCTAGCGCAAGCCTGACCAATCAAGCGGCCGGTGCTTGTCAGATCTTTCTACGAGCCCGAAACCTGACTCCAACGCGAGGGAAGTGGCCGGTGTCCCGGCATCACGGCAATGACGCATCACACATCGCAAGAATTTGCGCCATTTTCTTTGAACTCAATCACCTAGTTGTGACGGAAGGCGGCATTTCCCCGACGGACGGCAGTCGAAATCCGACGCCTCTAGTACGAGAATTTAGCCATCCATCGGTTACACGAACGGCCGGTGGCAACGCTCGTATTGCTTGATCGCCTATGCCCCGCCAGCTCACCGAGAGTTGCAACGCGTAGGCGCCATCATTCAATCAAGGGCTCGGGGAACAGGGGAATACGCTATGCAAGTCTTGTCGCGTCAGCGAGGCGTCTCGCTGATCGAAGTGCTGATGGCCGTACTGATCTTCAGCGTCAGCCTGATTGGCATGGCTGGCCTGCTGATGATGGCCACGCGCTCGAATCAGGCCGCCTACCTGCGCACCCAGGTTGCCTTCCTGGCCGGCAATATGGCCGATCGCATGCGCGCCAACCCGGCCGCGGTATGGGATGGCAGCTACAACCAGACCATTCCATTCAGCGGCACCCAGAATTGCCAGACCGCCAGTTGCACGCCGGATCAGCTGGCGACAGCCGACCTTGCCGCATGGAACAGCCAGCTGGCAGCGTTCCTGCCTAAGCCAGGCGCAACGATCGCCTGCTCGCAGACCGGGATCACCTACACCCCCTCGGCCAACCAGGTCTCGATGCGCCCTCCCTATGGCGGCAACTGCACCATGACGATTACCTGGAGCGAGCGCCAGACAGGCGACACCGTCGGCACCGATAGCTCGGCCATAACTCAACAGTTTGTCTGGGAGTTCCAGCCATGACTTTGCAAAGGCGCTCCCGTCACCAAGGCGGCTTCTCCCTGATCGAGCTCATGATCGCCATGGTGCTCGGCCTGCTCGTCGCCGCCGGCATCGTTTCCATCTTCATCTCCACCTCCAGCAGCAACCGCGTGCAGACCCAGCTGGCGCGCCTGCAGGAACAAGGTCGCTATGCGATCACGCGCATCAGCAGCGATATTTCTTCCGCGAACGGGCAGTACTGCAACAACAGCGCCGGTCCAGCGACGCTCGGCGCGGGCGGCGTCTACGTCGATGGCCTGCGCGCACCAACCGTCTACGTCCCCGGCACCACGCTGACCAGCGCGATGAGCGACGTCACCACCCTCTGGGGTACTGGCAGTTATCCGGCGTCGCCGACGGCGACGGCGTATCCGCTACCTTCGTTCCTGTCGATGCGCGGCTATGACTGTCCGGCCACTGGCACCTGCACGCCAGTGGAACCGAGCGTGTCGGCGACGACCATTCCAGCACCAGGTGTGGGCGTGGGCAGTCGAGTCGTGGGCACCTCCGTACTCACCATGCGCTATGTCAATCCCAGTGCTGGCTGGACCCTCTACCCGACCGGCAGCGCCACCGGCAGCACCCTGACGACCAATGCGGCCGGCGCCATCACCCAGATCAATTTGGCCCCGACTGGCAGCGAACCTGCGATCACCAACATTCACGCAAACGACTTGATGCTGGTGGCCAATTGTTCAGCGGGGCAGATTTTTGGCGTCTCGGGACAGGGTTCAGCAACGCTCACTCCGCTTGCTTCCAACTTCTCCCAGATCCTGGGGCAGCAAGGCATGGCCGCCCCCATGCTGTTCGATCTCAATACGGACTTTCAAACGGTCACTTATTACCTCCAAGTGGTGGACAACCATGACGGCACCACCACCGGCGCGCTGATGCGTTCCGTCAACAGCAACAACCCGGCCAATCAACCCGCCGAAGTGGTGCGCGGCATCGAACGCCTCGACTTCAAATACGGCGTGGAATACCCCGACGGCACCACGCAATTTCTCAGCGCAGCGACGGTGGATGCAAGCACCGTCGCGACCACCGGCTGCGTCCCGATGCTGCCCGCTCCGCTCGACCCCGCCGACCGGGGTTGCTTGTGGCGTGCGGTCAAGAGCATTGAGGTGGACTTGCTGATGAATGGTCAGGTGCCGCTTTACACGCTGTCCGCGGATGAGCAGCAGTACACCTACCAGACTGATGGCATCACGACGCCGGCAGCGCCGGGTGCCGCCGGACGCAAGGTGACCCCGGCCCAGCAGAACTTTGTCAACCCACTGCTGCGTCGCGAATTCACCGCGCTGATCTCACTGCGCAACTTCAACCCATGACCACGCCTCCACGTGCGCGCCAGTTCACGCGGAGACTTGATTTTTACCTACCGATCCATGTCGGGCGGGCCCTTCTGACTTACGGCAGCGCCACACTGGATCGAGCAGAGCGGAGTTCACCATGAAGCAGTCACGATCACCGAAAGACCAGCCATCACGTCGCGGCCAACGTGGTGCCGTGCTTATCGTGGCGCTCATCTTCATGCTGCTGCTGACCATCCTGGCCATCGGGGCATCCGGTCGCTCACTGCTGCAGGAACGCATGGCCGGCAGTCTGCGTAATGCCCAACAGGCGCAGATGAGTGCAGAAACGGCACTGCGCGGCGCAGAGTGGAAGCTCTGGACCAGCACCAGCAATGTCGGCGGCCATCTCGACTGTCTTAACGGCGTCATCTCGAGTGACGACGGCTGCGTCGTCTACAACCCGAGTAACCCGCCGTATGGCACGGGCGGCTCCGTCACCACCTTCCGCACCAGCCAGGGATGGATCCCCACCATTGGCCACACCTACATGGGCCCGGGTGGTTCGATCGACTACACCGCCAGCAGCCTGCTCACCGCTCAACTGTCCAACAACCCGATGTACATCATCGAGGACATGGGACCGGAGCTGCCGCCAGGCGGCGGCACCGCGAGGGAATCGGGCGATACCGGCCCCAACAACGGCGGTCCCGGCCAGCTCAATACGCATGTCTTCCGTATCACCGCGCGAGCCACGGGTGGCAATCCCAACGCCGTGCGAGTGGTGCAAAGCACTTTTGACGCCCAGGCAAACAATTGAGCCGGAGCATCCAGACCATGTCGACTCGCCTTTCTTCCCAGCGCCTGCGCCTCGGCATTTCAGCCGTGCTGCTGACACTCCTCAGTGGCTTCGCCGCGCCGTTTACGCCCGTAGCCCAGGCAGCAAGCACGTCGCTCGGCACGACGGAGCTGAGCCCGACGCCACCGAATCAAACGCAGGCCGTCGCGCCGAATATCGTCATGACGTTCGACGACTCGGGATCGATGCAGTCGAACCGCCTCAATGACGCACCGCCCTACACCACCAATAACAGCGGCGGCCTGCTCAATTCGGGCTGGGACTGGAGCGGCGGCCCTTGGCGCTGTGCGGGCCTGATCGATGCCGATCACTTGACCGGCAGCGATGCTGCAGTTCGCGGTCTCACCATGAACGGCGTGTATTACAACCCCAACATCACCTACAGCCCGCCGATGTATACCGACGGCACATCGTTCCCCGTTGCTGACAAAAGCCTGAAAGCAGTCTGGGTTGATGGCATCGTGATCAATCGCCCGCTGGGCGCGGCCGCCGCCGTGGCGGCCGCCTATAACAATAATCCAGACCTCGACCTGCCAAGCCTAGGGGCGCGTACCGACTTTACCGGCGTGGTGGCCAGCATTCCGACGGTTTACTCCGCCAGCTTCAGCGCATGTCCCAGCAGCGCCGATGCCGGTTCGTGCACAACCAATACGTCGAGCGCGAAGACGTCAAAGGGAAAAACGACCTATACGTTCTATACCTGGACTGCCAATGGTCGTTTGAACTGGGGAACCACCTGCCCCAGTGGCCAGACCTGCACGACGAATTCGAGCACAGCGAGCACTGCCGCCAGCTACTACAGCTGGTCCACGTCCACCACAGACAACCGCTGGCAATGCGGCACCGGCTCCGCAGCGGGTGGCGGCGGTGGTGACATGTACACGGGCGCGAGCCCGATGGACGGGGCATCGCATACGCTCAGCGACGGCACCACGGCCACCTATCCCAACTGGGGACCGTACTACTACCGGCTGAAGACTGGTGTCACCGTCAATGTCGACCAATACGGTGTACCCGACGCCACGGTGCTGTATAACGCCAGCAACTGGGAGGCCGTGCCCGTACCCAGCAGCCAATACCAGAACTTTGCCAACTGGTATGCCTATTACCGCACACGCAATCAGATGGCACGTACCTCGCTCTCCCTGGTATTTGGCCAGCTTGGCGCGACGACCCAGAGTGGCGGATTTGGCAGCAATATCCGTATGGCCTGGCAGAACCTCAACAACGGTACTTACCTACTACCCAGTACCGCGATCATCAGTGAACTGCTCGATGCGTCGACCTGCGCCACGCTGGTCGCAAGCGATCCCAGCAAGGACCCTAGCAAGGCCCAAACTCCAGCCACGACCGCGACGCCGCCAAGCTGTTATCGCAGCGCCTTCTTCAACTGGCTATTCCAGGTACCCGCCGGCAGTGGCACGCCCACGCGCAGCGCTGTGAACCGCGCCGGCACGTTCTTTATGCGTGGAGCAAACAACACCGGGGCCACCGGCAATCTGTTGGATCCTTATTGGGAGCCACCGGCAAACGGGGCCACCACCGGCAACGAACTCTACTGCCGCCAGAACTTCCATATGCTGGTGACCGACGGTTTGTGGAACGGTGACTCTGCCAGCAACGGCGATGGTCCGCAAACAACAGGGCTGACCTTGCCGGCAAGCACTCTCACCTTGCCGGATGGCACGGCGTTCCCTGATCCCACCACCGCCGGCGTCACGTCAATCTTCAACCCGGTGGACGACGCAGGTAAGTCTGGTTACGCGTCTCTGTCCGACATCGCCTTCCACTATTGGGCGACGAATCTGCGCCCCGATCTTTATGCCGCGGCGAGCAACATGATCGTGCCGGCCTACCTGCCCGACCTGACCAAGGGCGTTGTGACGTCGACCACGACTACCGCCTCGTCGGTACCGACCACGCAGCTGAACAACGAGATCTACTTCAATCCGAAGAACGATCCGGCCACCTGGCCGCATATGTCCGAATACCTGGTCGGCCTCGGCGTTAACGGCCAGCTCAACTTCTCCACCGATACGGACTGCACGAACACAGCACCCGACACGAGTGACGCCTGCTTGCTGCGCACGGGTGCCACGAACTCGTCCGGCGCCGTGGGCTGGCCTGCTCCCAACGGCCAGGGCGGCGGTATCGCCGCAAACGTTGACGACACGTGGCATGCGGCGCTCGCCGGCCGCGGCCAGTTCTTCAACGCCCGCAATCCGCAGCTGCTGATCACTCAGCTGACCAGCATCCTTACCAATATTGCGGCCCGTTCAGCGCAACCGACGGTCAGCGCGGTCAATGCAACGGTGCTCACGCTGGGTGCCGTGACCTATAACACCGGCTATAGCTCCATCGACTGGAGCGGTGTGTTGCAGGCGCTGACTTTGAACACCGACGGCACGACCGGTGCAGTCAAGTGGGACGCCGGTGTGACGTTGTCGAATGGCACCACCACGCCGCCTGCGAGCCGCAAAATTCTCACTGCCAATATGAGCAGCACGGGTACCATCACGGGCATGCCGTTCGAGAGCACGTCCGCGTTCGATGCCAGTGAGATCAGTGGGCTCACTACGCCCGCCTCCAACGACAGTACCAATGATACCCTGGCCACCCGGGTGAACTATCTGCGCGGCGACCGCACCGAGGAGACCAATGGTGTCATGCGCACGCGCAACAGCCTTCTTGGCGCCATCATCGATGCGCAGCCGATCTACGTCAGCTATCCCGCCAGCGGCTACAACAACAACTGGCCAGCTGGCGCGCCGGAAGCCGCCAGTACGGCCCAGTCCTATGACACGTTCGTCAGCAACAATATCAACCGGGCCGGCACGCTATACGTGGCGGCCAATGACGGCATGTTGCACGCGTTCGACGCCTCACTGATATGCAACCCGCCCAGCTCCGGGACCGGCTGCGCCAGCTACGGCCCGGCCCAGAGCGCCACGGCCGGACAGGAGCGCTGGGCCTATGTGCCGCGTGCGGTCTACGGCAACCTGGGCAATCTGACCAGCAAGAGCAGTTTCACGTTTGCCCCCACCGTGAACAGCACGCCCGTCACGCGCGACGTGTTCTTCTCGGACAACAAGTGGCACACCATCCTGGTCGGTGGCTTGCGCCTGGGTGGACGCGGTGTCTACGCACTGGACATCACCAATCCGACCTCGGTGACGGAAGGGACGGCCGCCAGCACGGTGCTGTGGGAATTCGACGCTGACCAGCCCTCCACGACGGCCGGCAACCCTGCCAATCTTGGCTACACCTACGGCCAGCCCAATATCGGCCGCCTTGCCACTGGCAAGTGGGTGGTACTGGTACCTGGCGGCTACTTCCCAGACTGCAGCCAGAACGACAAGCCTGCCAACTGCACGAACATTGCCGCTGCAGCCAATGGCTATAGCTCGCTGTTCGTGCTGGATGCGGAGACCGGCGCACTCATCCAGGAGCTGAAGACGCGCACCGACATCACCGGTGTGAGCAGCTATGGCCTGTCCTCGCCCGTGCTCGGCGACTACAACAACGATCAGATCGATGACGTGGCCTTTGCCGGTGACCTAGCCGGCAATCTTTGGCGCTATGACCTGACCAGTACCACGCCCTCCCAGTGGAAGGTCACCCTGGCCTTCCAGCCTGCGACCCAGGGCGCCCAGCCCATTACCGTGATGCCTCGCCTGTTCCCTGATCCGACGACCAACCGATTCATCGTGTTGTTCGGCACCGGCAAATACCTGGGCGCCGGCGACAACTCCAGCACCACGCTGCAAACCATGTATGGCATCCGTGACGAGGTAGATTCCGGCGGCGCGTCCATCACCATCACGCCTGCGATGTTGCAGGCGCAGACCCTATCCGAAACCACCATCACCAACACCGCCGACCCGAACTACGGTGCCACCTATCGCAGCCTTACCAACAATAGCGTGAGCGCCAGCCAGGGCGGCTGGTACTTCGACCTGAAAACCATGAGCGGCACGACCCAGACCGACGCCGGTGAACGTGTGGTGGTGACGCCAGGCGCCATCTTCAACACCAACACGGCGGTGATCAGCACCTTGATTCCGAGCAGTTCCGATCCCTGCAGTCCTGCCGTACTCGGTGCCGTGATGCTGGTGAATGCCACGACAGGTTCGGCCGGCTCCGCGGTCGCCTCCGTGGGTGGCATTGCCTACATCGGCGCCCGTGTCAACAACGTGCGCACCTCCGGTACGGTCCCCGTCACCACCACGGTCGGCGGTGGCAAGGGCTTGCTGCCCGGCATGACGATTACCAACAACCTCAATCCCAATGCGAGCCAACCACTCCAATTCACCACATCCATCTGGCGCCGCCGTTCCTGGTCGGAGATCAATCCATGAAGCCACGTAACTGGAACTCGTTGAAGCAATCGCGGGGCTTCTCCCTGATCGAACTACTGATCGTGGTGGCCATCATTGCGGTGCTGGCCTCCATCGCCATCCCGGCGTACCAGCGCTATTCGTTTCGGGCCCGGCGCACAGAAGGCCAGCAGCTGCTGCAAAGCATCGCGATCGCCGAGGAGCGTTACTACGCCACGCATAACCAATACGACACCTTGACCAAGATCGGCTTCCAGAACACCACGTCGCAGAATGGTTTCTACATCGCCGACATCCCCGCAAGCGCATCCACATCTACCCAGGCATTCACGGTGGAGGCGGTGCCGCAGACTTCGCAGAGCAAAGACGCCTGCCTGACGTTGACGATCAATAACGCCGGCCTGAAGTCGATGACCGGCACCACGGCCAACGGCAACTGCTGGTGATCGCCATGAAGCGGATATCGTCACATGCCAAAGGCGTCACCCTGATCGAGCTGATGGTCACGCTCGCCATCATGGCGATACTGGCGGTCTTCGCCGTGCCGGCCTTTCGCGACTCGATCCGCCGCAACCAGGTCGCCTCGAGCAGTAACGCCTTGCTGGCCGATCTGAGCTACGCCAGAACCGAGGCAGCGAGTCGAGGCCTGGTCGTGTCCGTCTGCCCAAGCACGGATGGCCAGACTTGCCAGGCGACGAAGACGTACGACACTGGTTGGATGGTCTACACCTACACGCCCGGTAGCGCGGTAGCCAATACCGCCTTCAGTGGCGCATCGGCCACCAACCTTCTGCTGCGCTACACCCAGGCCCGCCAGGGTGTCTCGATGCAGTCGAACTACACGGCGAACAACGACGTCGTCAGTTTCGATGCGCAGGGCCAGCAACTGCCCACCAAGACTGCCACTGCACTGAAATTCGTCACCTGCTATCGCGACAACGGCACAGGTACCGGCACCAGCACGGCGACCGTTCAGGGCATCGAACTCGACCTCAGCACCTCGGGAAGCACCAGCACGCAGCCTTGGGCGGTAGGGGCGGCCTGCACGCCGTAACACGATGCCGGCCCGGGTCGAGAACCCGAGTCGGCAAGCCATCGCGCGTCATCGAGGCCATTTTCTCTAGGCATCCACAACCACTGGGCGGATAATCGGCGGTCCTAGCTGCTTGTGGTCCCCCTGATGTTCGTACCCGGTCAACGATGGATTTCCACCGCCGAGCCAGAGCTCGGCCTCGGCACCGTGCTGCGCGTCGAAGGACGTGGGGTGCAGGTGCTGTTCGCCAAGGCGGGCGTGCTGCGCCCTTATGCAGTCGACTCGGCGCCACTGGTGCGCGCGGAGTTTCGCCCCGGTCAGCGCGTGGCTGGCAAGGGCATTGCCTTCCTGGTTGAACGCGTGGAGGTCCGTGAAGAGCTGCTGGTCTATCGTGGTGAAGGCCGCGAGCTGGAAGAAGGCCAGCTCGACGATGAACAAAGCGTCAGCCAGGCCGATGACCGCCTGATCGGTGGCCGCACCGATCCCGTTTCACATTTTGAACTACGCCTGGAAGGCCTGAAGCGTCGCGCCAATGCCCGTCGTTCACCGGCCTGGGGCCTGGGCGCAGCCCGTATCGGCCTGGTGCCGCACCAGCTGCGCGTGGCCGGCATTGCCTCGGCGCGCCGCCCTCCCCGCGTGCTGCTGGCCGATGAAGTGGGCCTGGGCAAGACCATCGAAGCGGGCATGATCATTGCTCGCCAGCTGGCCACCGGGCGCGCCGAGCGCGTGCTGGTGCTGCTGCCGGACACGCTGGTCTACCAGTGGTTCGTGGAATTGCTGCGCCGCTTTAACCTCAGCTTTGCCATCTACGACGAAGAGCGCTGCGAAGCGCTGGAACAGTCGGACGGCAGCCGCAATCCGTTCGAAGACGAGCAGTTGGTCATTGCCGACTTCACCTTCCTCGAACAATCGCCCAAGCGCGCCCAGCAACTGCGCGATGCGTCCTGGGATCTGTTGGTGGTCGACGAAGCGCACCATCTGTCGTGGACGCCCGAGGCCGCCAGCCCGCGTTACACCCTGGTGGACCAACTCGCCGCGGCCACGCCCGGCGTGATCCTGCTGACCGCCACGCCGGAACAGCTCGGCCGCAGCGGCCATTTCGCCCGCCTGCGCCTGCTTGACCCGCAGCGCTATCACGATCTGGACGTCTATCTGGCCGAGTCGGACAAGTTCCAGAACCTGTCGAGGATTGCCGATCGCCTGCTCGATGGCCAGCCGTTGGACGACGCGCAGCGGGCCACCCTGCGCGAAGCCTTCCTCGGCGACGAATCACTGCAATCACGGCTCGCCGACACCAGCAAGCCCGAGCATGCGCGCGACATCCTCGCTGCGCTGATCGATCGCCACGGCACCGGCCGCGCGATGTTCCGCAACCGTCGCGCCAGCATCGGCGGTTTCCCCAAGCGCTTGCCGATTTGGCACCTGCTTGATGGCGACACGCTCAGCGATGATGGACGCCAGGCCTTGCTGGCCGAGTTCCATGCCGATATCCAGCAACCCTCGCCGGCCATCGAGCTCGATTACACCAGCGATCCGCGCATCGACACGCTGGTCTCCTTGCTTGAAGCACACCCGCAGGACAAGTTCCTGCTGATCTGCCGCAGCCAGGCCAAGGTATCGGCGCTGGAAGAAGCGCTGCGCACGAAGAGTGGCGTCGGCCTGGCGCGCTTCCACGAAGGCCTGGGCATCGTGCAGCGTGACCGCAATGCGGCGTATTTCGCACAACCGGACGGAGCGCGCCTGCTGCTGTGCTCGGAGATCGGCTCCGAAGGTCGCAACTTCCAGTTCGCCCATCGGCTGATCCTGTGGGATCTGCCGCTGGATCCGGATCTGCTCGAGCAACGCATCGGCCGCCTGGATCGCATTGGGCAGAAACACGATATCAGCATCCATATCCTTGCCGTGGCCGACAGCGCTCAGCATGTGCTGGCCCGCTGGTACGACGAAGGTGTGGATGCGTTCCGCACCAGTCCTGCCGATGGCCGCGAACTGCTGCGCCGCTTTGGCGAATCGCTGGCGCGACTGGCCGACCAGCATGCGCGCGGTGACGACAACCGCGACCAGGAACTCGATGTGCTGCTGGCCGAAACGCTGGCCAGCCATGAGGAGATGGCCGAGCTGATTCGCAGCGGCCGCGATCACCTGCTCGAACTCGCCGCCAGTCGCGACCTTCATGCGGATGAATTGCAGCAGGCCTTCACCCGCGAAGACAACGATCCCACGCGTGACGCCTTCATCCAGGGCCTGCTGGAACGTTTCGGCATTCATGCCGAAGAGCTGGGCGGCAAGGTACTACTGCTCGATCCGCAATACCTTTCCACCGACGCCCTGCCCGGCTTCGCCGAGGGCCCCCAGGCGGTCACGTTTGCACGTGAAGTCGCACTGGCACGCGAAGAACTGCCGCTGTTGCGCCTGGATCATCCGATCGTGTTGGGCGCACTGGATCTCGCCCTGTCCAGTGAGCAGGGCAATGCTGCGTTCCTGGTGGATGACGGGCTGGCGCCGCGCAGCGCGCTGCTGCAGGCCGTCTACCTGCTGGAATGCGTAGCCGATCGCAAGCTCGATGCCGAACGCTTCCTGCCCACGCAACCGGTGGTCGTTACGGTCGACACGCGGCTTGCCGAACGCGCCGACTTCCGCCCCAGCGACATCGCCTTGCGCAAGGCCGCCGACCGCACCATCGAGGTGCCGCGTTACCGCAAGTTCCTCACCAAGCTGGTGCCGCCCATGCTGGAAAAGGCCGAGTCGCTGGCCAGCGAGCGGGCACAGGCCAGCGTCAGCGACGCTCTCGCTTACGCGACCGAAGCACTCGACGCCGAGCTTTCGCGCCTGCTTGCGATGCGCGCGGTCAATCCGGCGATCAGCGATAGCGAGATTGCCGCCGTGGCCGATGAACGCACGGCCGTATTGGCGGCGCTACCGCAAGCGCGACTGCGACTGGATGCCGTGCGTTTTATCGTCAGCCCGGATTTCCTGGCGCTGCGCTGAGGCCGTTTTGACTCGTCGGGAGTCGTCGCGGGAGCTGCGAGGGCTCCCGCTCGTCTGTTCCTGGAACTACCCAAAAGTAGTTTCAGGTGGCATGACGGGACTCGCCCTAGCGCGACAACTGAGCGTTATCGCCAGCTTGCCGCTTACGCAGCGGGCGTTTCGACTGCCTGCCGGCAGCCGAGTCACTTTTCTTTGCTGGCCCAAAGAAAAGTAACCCAAAGAAATGGCCTCTAGAGCTGGTAGCACTCCGTTGGATAGAAGCGTTGGAAGGTCGAGGCGAGCAAATGGCGGGCGGCCCACGGCCGCTACACAGCGGCTACACCGCAACGCGCCAACGCGGTGAGGACTTAAGGCAGGCCTGGCAGACGGTCGAAACGCTTGCGGTATCCCGATGTTCAGTGGTCCGCGACACCACCCATGCTTTAAGCCCTCTTCGCCTCGGCGCGTTGCGGTGTAGCCGCTGTGTAGCGGCCATGGGCCGCCACTTATCCGGCTGGCCACGCCCGTCAGGCTCGCATCCAACGTAATGCTATGAGCTCTTCAGGCCATTTTCTTTGGGTTACTTTTCTTTTGGGCCAGCAAAAGAAAAGTGACCCGGACCGCGGCAGCGGTTCGGAACGCCCGCTGCGTAAGCGGCACCCTAGCGGCCACGCTTAGTTGTCGCCGTGTCGCGAGCACCCGCCCCTCATCCCAACCTTCTCCCCGAAGGGGAGAAGGAGCACAAGCCGTCGGCAGGCAGTCGAAACGCCCGCTGCGTAAGCGGCACCCTTGCGGCCACGCTCAATTGTCGCGGTGTCGCGAGCACCCACCCCTCATCCCAACCTTCTCCCCGGTGGGGAGAAGGAGCCGAAGCGCGCGGCTAGCCACCTTAAGCCGCCGCCAACATCGCCTCACGCACGCGCATGCGCTGCTTCACACCAAACAGCGCGTAGGCCACGGTCAACAGCGCAATCCACGCAGCGCCCACATAAAGAGCCACGCGAGTATCGGGACTGTAGCCAAGCATGAACAAGACGAAGCCCAGGAAGGCCACGCAGACCACACTGCTTATCGGCCACGCACGCAAGCGAAACGCGCCCAGCGGAGCCCCCTCGGCGACCTGGCGGCGACGAAAACTGAAATGCGCCAGCATCACCATCGTCCACGTCCACACCGTGTTGAACGACAGGATCGACATCATGATGCCGAACACCTTGGCCGGCAGCAGATAGTTCAGCAGCACGGCGAACAGGAGCACCGCCAACGTCGCCAGGATCGCGCGCAGCGGCACACCCTGCGCACTGACCTTGCCCAGCGCCGCCGGGGCCTGCCCCTTGCCAGCCAGGCTGTAGAGCATGCGACTGCCGCTGAAGGTGGTGCAGTTGAAGCCGGACAGCGCCGCCGTGATGACCACGAAGTTGATCAGCCCCGCCGCCTGCGGAATGCCAAGCTTGGCGAAGGTGGTGACGAACGGGCTGCCCTGCGTGCCGAGGCCCGTCCAGGGATAGATCGCCATGATCACGAACAACGCGCCCACATAGAAGATCAGGATGCGCCACAGCACCGAGTTCACCGCGCGCGGGATCGTGCGTTCAGGCTGCGCGGCTTCGCCCGCTGCAATGCCCACGGTTTCCACACCGCCGAACGAGAACACCACCACGGGCAGCGCCAGCACCATGCCGGTCAGGCCGTGCGGGAACCAGCCGCCGTGCGACCACAGGTTGGACAGGCCCTTTGGCTGGCCGCCATTGCCCCAGCCCAGGAAGATCATCGACAGGCCGCCGGCGATCATCGCCAGCACGGTCAACACCTTGATCAGGGTGAACCAGAATTCCATTTCGCCATAAATCCTGACGGTGAGCAGGTTCAGGCCACCAATGGTGAGCACGCTGCCCAACACCCAGATCCAGCGCGGCCAGTCGGGGAACCATGCGTGCATGTACGTGCCAACCGCGGTGGCCTCGGCCATGCCGACGCCCACCATCAGCAGCCAATAGTTCCAGCCGGTGACATAGCCCGCGAATGAGCCCAGGTATCGCTGCGCATACACGCTGAACGAACCGGCCACCGGGTCGTGCACGGTCATCTCGCCCAGCGCACGCATGATGATGAAGATCATCACCCCGCCGAACAGGTAAGCGAACAGGACCGATGGCCCGGCCAGGGTGATGGCATCGGCCGAGCCGAGGAACAGGCCGGCGCCAATGGCCATGCCAAGCGCCATGAAGGTGATATGGCGCGGCGTAAGCCGGCGCTGGAGGTGCTGCGTCATGAGTGGCCGAACAGATGTAAGGCGAGCGATCAGCGCCAGAGGCGGCGCTGCGGCTTGATCGGCAGCTTGCCGCGCCAGTACTGGATCAGCACCAGGCCACCGAGCATGCCACCCAGGTGGGCGAAGTGCGCCACGCCGGCCTGGGTGCCGGTCACGCCCAGCAGCAGTTCGACCAGCGCGTAGCCGGTAACGAACAGCCACGCAGGCATCGGGATCGGCAGGAACATCAGCATGACCTTCTCGTGCGGATACATCATGCCGAACGCCAGCAGCAGGCCGAAGATGGCACCGGACGCACCCAAGGTGGGATAGAAGCCGCCGGTGAACCACTGCACCACCGCGAGCTGGGCCAGCGCCGCCACGATCAGGCAGACGAAGTAATACAGGAGGAAGTTGCGCGTGCCGAACAGGCGCTCGATCTGCCCGCCAAACATGTACAGCGCGAACATGTTGAACAGCAGATGGGTCCAGCCGCCGTGCATGAAGGCATAGGTCACCACCTGCCAGACTCGGAAACCGACCGACACGATGCTGCCGTCGCCGGCCTGGGCTACCTGGTCCGCACCCCAGGGCCACAGCGCAAAGTGCACCAGCAGGGTCTCGCCCATCACTTGCTGCAACAGGAACACCGCCACGTTGGCGATCAGCAGGTTGCGTGTAACGGGGGGAAGATCGAAGGGCATGCGGGGTGATTCCAGGCTACAAACTACGCAAGCGTACCCGTACAGGCACGACACCGCCACGGAGGCAGCGCTGGTGACCACACGGAAACTTTGCACAGGCGCTGGTCGATCGTCGCAAGATGGTGAGGCCCGGCTTGCCTGGGCAAGCACCCCAGTGACGTTCCACCCACCCACTGCCAAGGCCTGACCAACCATAGAATGGCTGCATGACGGAATCGCCACGCCAAGTTCTGCTTGCGGGTGCCACTGGCCTTACGGGCCGGCTGCTTCTGTCATTGCTGTTGGACGATCCCGGCGTTGCCCATGTGCTTGCGCCGACGCGGCACGCGCTCCCCGCACACCCCAAGCTGGAAAACCAGGTTGGCATGGTCAGCCACCTGATCACCCAGCTGCATGGCCCGATCGATACCGTGTTCTGCTGCCTGGGCACGACGATTCGCCAGGCCGGCTCGCGCGAGGCCTTCCGCATGGTCGACTACGACTGGCCGCTGGCGCTGGGCAGGCACGGCCTTGCGATGGGCGCAGGCCATTATCTGGCGATCAGCGCGCTGGGCGCCGATCCCTCCTCGAAGATTTTCTACAACCGCACCAAGGGTGAACTCGAGCTCGGCCTGCAGAAACAGAACTGGCCCCGCCTGACCATCGTGCGCCCGTCACTGCTGCTGGGAGCGCGTCGCGAGTTTCGGCTGGGTGAAGTCCTCGCCTCCCCGTTCTCGCGGGTACTGCCGGGGCGCTTGCGCGGTATCGAGGCCGCTACCGTGGCCCGCGCGCTATGGCGTCTGGCGAGCACGCCCGGCAACGGTGTGCGCATCGTCGAATCGGACGAACTGCGCGAGCTCGGCCGCTAGGGCCTAGGCAACCCCGTTGTTGCGCGTATAAAAAAAGGCCGCCTGTAAGGCGGCCTTTGACTGGCGGAGATCCACAAATCAGCTGCTGCGGGCCAAGGCGTCCGGGCGCTTGGCGCCGGCGAAACGCTTGGACCAGTACGACTCGTCCAGGCTGTCCACGCGCACGGTCTTGCCGCGCGAGGGCGAATGGATGAACTGGCCATTGGCGATGTAGATGCCGACATGCGAAATACGGCCCTGGCCACGGCTGCCTGCCGTGCGGAAGAACACCAGGTCACCCGGCTTCATGTCGCCGCGATTGACCTTCAGGCCAGCGAGGAACTGCGAGGCCGAGTTGGTCGGCAGTTCCAGGCCCACGGCGTGGGCAAACACATAGCGGACGAAACCGCTGCAATCGAAACCGGTGGAGGGATCGCGGCCGCCGCGCACGTAGCGAATGTCACGCAGCGTCATGGCCAGACTGATCAGGGTCTTGCGGAGGCCAGACGTTTCGCCGGCCAGCGAAGCCACCGCGTTGTTGGCCACGCCGGTGCCCGGCATGCCATCGGCGTCCAGATCGTCGTCTTCGGCGCCCCAGCCAGCCGCGGTGCCCTTGGACACCGGTGCCGCGATGCTCGCCTTGGCGGGAACGACGGACTGAGCCAGTCCAGCTGCCGGCGCAAACACCGCCAGCTGGCCCATGAGATTCGGCGTGATGTTCATTGCGGCCGGCGCACTGGCCTGACCAGCAAGAGGTTCAGCAAACAGCGGTAGGGACGCGAACAGTGCACAAGCCAGCGCAGCAGCAGTCAAAAATTGCTTGGTTGGCATATGGGAAAAATCCCTCTGCAGTTCGTGAGTCAGACCGTCGGCGGGGCCGCCGGCCGTGATGGAGACGTGAACTTAGCAGGGGGAATCTGGTCGTATGTTGGATCGGGGTTAACTGAACTCCGTCGTTGCGAAATTTGTCAGGGTTCAGGCGTAGCCATCAACACATTGATTTAGAACAATAAAGTCACTGTGACTGGTGATTTTTTGATCAATTAGTGAACTATTTATTTGATACAGACCTGTTACTGAGCTGTGACAGGATGCCGCTGACCAAAGATCGCCGAGCCAATGCGGACCTCGGTCGCCCCCTCCGCGATGGCGAGCGGAAAATCCCCACTCATGCCCATGGAAAGTCTAGGTAAATCATGGCCTTGGGCCTTGGCCTGGGCACGTAATTGATGCAATTGACGGAAACAGGCGCGCACCGCAGCCGGGTCGACCGATTGCACCGCCAGGGTCATCAAGCCGCGCACGCGCAGGCTGTCGTAGGCAGCCAGGGCGTCCAGGAAGGCCGGCAGTTGCGCCGGCGGCAGGCCATGCTTGCTCTCTTCCGGCGAGGTTTTCACCTCGATCAACACGTCGAGCGTCCGACCTTCCAGCTGCAGTCGCCGATGCAGGGCCTCAGCCAGTTCCAGTCGGTCCAGCGATTGCACCTCGCTGGCCAGCCGCGCCACGTCTTTGGCCTTGTTGGTCTGCAGATGGCCGATGACCACCCACTCGATCGCACAATCGGCCAACGCCTCGGCCTTGCTGCGGATTTCCTGCACCTTGTTCTCGCCAAAGCGCGTCATCCCCAGCGCCATGGCGGCTCGCACCACGTCGGGACCGAAGGTCTTGCTCACCGGCAAGATGGAAACCTCGGCGGGATCGCGACCGGCGGCGCGGCAGGCCGCATCGACCCGCTCGCGTATAGCCGTCCAGTGGGCGGCAAGATAGGTGTAATCGTTCGGAGCTTCGTTCATCGTTGGCATTCCCCGTGTTTCCCTGCCTGCGCCAACCAGCACGAAACCACCCATGGCCACGAAGGCGCGCCGCCCCGGCTTCCGCCGGAGCGACACTCAGGCGGGCTTAGCCCTTGGCGCCTTGTTCGTAGTGACGCGCAACGACATCGGCGACCACCATCGACACCTTCTTGCCGGTCGGGATGTGCAGGAACTCGTTCGGGCCATGCGCATTGGAGTGGGGGCCAAGCACGCCGGTGATGAGGAACTGCGCCTTGGGGAATTTCTCGCCCAGCATGCCCATGAACGGAATGCTGCCACCCTCGCCCATGTACGCCGCCGGCGTGCCGAAATAATTCTGCGATGCCGTGGCGACGGCCTGCTCCAGCCATGGCGACAGCTGCGGCGCATTCCAGCCGCTGCCGTCCTTCTCCAGCTTGAAGCTGACCTTGGCGCCGTAGGGCGGATCCTTCTCCAGCAGCTCCTTCACAAACTGGCCGGCCTTGGCACCCGACAGCGTCGGCGGCACGCGCAGGCTCAGCTTCACCGAGGTCTTCGGACGCAGCACGTTGCCGGCGCTTTCCAGCGGCGGCATGCCGTCGACGCCGGTCACCGCCAGCTGCGGACGCCAGGTGCGGTTGAGCACCAGCTCGGTCAGGTCCTCGGTCACCGGGTGCATGCCGTCCACGAACGGGAACTTGTCGTATACCGCCGTGCCCAGCACCTCGGCGGAACGCCTGGCCTGCTCGATGCGCTGTGCCGGGATCTCGACGTAGAGCTCCTTGGGCTTGATCGTGCCGGTCTGCGGATCCTCGAGGCGGCTAAGCAGTTCGCGCAGGATGCGGAAGCTGGACGGCACCACGCCGGAGGCATCGCCCGAATGCACGCCCTCCTCCAGCACCTGCACGGTCAGTTCGCCGCCGGTCATGCCGCGCAGCGAGGTGGTCAGCCACAGCTGGTCGTAGTTGCCGCAGCCCGAATCCAGGCACACCACCAGGGACGGATTGCCGATGCGATCAGCAAGGTGATCCACGTAGAACGGCAGGTCATAGCTGCCCGATTCCTCGCAGGCTTCGATCATGATCACGCAGCGCGCGTGCTGCACGCCCTGTTCGCGCAGCGCCAGCAGCGCCGCCAGCGAACCGAAGATCGCATAACCGTCGTCGGCGCCGCCGCGCCCATACAGCTTGTCGCCCTTGAGCACCGGCGTCCACGGACCCAGGCCCTCGGCCCAGCCGGTCATCTCTGGCTGCTTGTCCAGATGGCCGTACAGCACCACGGTGTCCTCACCGGTGCCAGGCACTTCGATATAGATCAGCGGCGTACGGCCGTCCAAACGCACGACTTCCAGGGTGGCGCCGGGCAGGGCGGCCAGCTTGCCGCGGGCCCAGTTCTCCATCAGCTTGACGGCGGCATCCATGTGGCCGTGTTCAACCCACTTGGGATCGAACATCGGCGACTTGTTGGGAATACGGATGTACTCGACCAGCTGCGGCACGATCTCGTCATCCCACAGTCCGCTGACAAAACGGTTGAGGCGAGCGGTATCCATGGGCGACTCCTGCAGCGTGGGGAAAGGCGGAATTGTATCAGCGCGGACGCGAAGCTCGCCGCAGCCCACAGCCTGCCCTGCTTCCCACCGACACACGGGTCGTCCCGGCCCTCACCCGGATCTGACCTGCGGACCGACTGTCACAAGCCCGCCGGCGGATCAGAGTCATGCCGCGGCACATATGGATGCCGCCATCACCTCAAACAGGGAGATCTACCATGTACCAGAAGATTGCAGCCCTGCTCCTCATCCTCGCGTTCGCGCTGCCAGCGCTTGCTGCCACCCCGGTCAACATCAACAAGGCGGACGCGCCCACCATCGCCAAGTCGCTGGACGGCATCGGCCTCTCCAAGGCGGAGAAGATCGTTGCCTGGCGCGATGAGCACGGCCCCTTCAAGAGTGTGGACGAGTTGTCGCAGGTCAAAGGCATCGGCCCGGCGACGCTGGAACGCAACCGTGAGGCGATTCTGCTTGGCGACAGCTCCGGTGCGGCCACGGCAGTCAACAAGCCGGCACCGGCCAAGGCAAAACCGAAGGCCAGCAAGGCCTCTGACGAATAATCAAACCCATCAGCCACTTGCGTACACAAAACAGGCAACCGGCCAGCGCTGGCGACGCTGGCCGGTTGCGCTACACTCGCCCGCCTCGCCATCGGCCTAGGCCACCATGATCGTTCCGCGTTACCGCATCGCGGCTTCTGCCATCGCAGGGGCTGGCAAGGGTTTGTTCCTGGACCAGGACGTCGTAGCCGGGCAGATCGTCACTGCGCCCGATGCCATCGACCGCACGTATTCCTATGCCGAGCTGAGCGGATCGCCCGCCTTGGCCGAGCAGCTCTACGCCAGCGCCCGCTGGTTCGAAGACCGCTATACCGTTTCACCGGATTGGCCGGACGAGTGCTTCATCAACCACAGCTTCACGCCCACCGGGCTGTGGCATCTCGGTTTCGTCTTCGCTCTGCGCGATTTGCCCGCCGGCACCGAAATCACCGTGGACTACCGCCACCTGCTGCCGCCCGGCGAGGAGGAGGTCTTTGTGGACACCGCGACGGGCCGGAAAATCGTCGGCCTGCCGTGGCTCGAAAGCCTGACCCTGAGCACGCACGCCCTGGCCAACCTGCTGAATGGCATCCGTATTGCTAGCTGACACTCATGATCGACATACCCGTCCTTGAAACCGCGCGCCTGCGCCTGACCGCTCTCGGCGAACGCCATTTCGAAAACTACGCCGCCATGCTGGCCGACCCGGGCAGTACGCGCTGGGTGGGCGATGGCCAGCCGCTGGACCGTCCCAATGCCTGGCGCTCGCTGGCCATGCTGATCGGGCATTGGCAGCTGCGCGGCTACGGCATGTGGGCGCTTGAGCTCAAGGACACCGGCGAGTTCGTCGGACGTGCCGGCCTGATGCAGCCGGAGGGCTGGCCCGATCTGGAACTGGGCTGGATGCTGCGGCCCGAGTTCCGTCACCACGGTTATGCCACCGAGGCGGGCAACGCGATTCTCGACTTCGCCTGGCACATGCTCAATGCACAGCGCGTCATCAGCCTGGTGCGCATCGGCAACGACGCCTCGGACCGCGTCGCCGAGCGCCTGGGCGGCGAACATATCGATGACATGGATTTCTTCGGTACGAACAACCACGTGTTCGCCTATTACCCGCCGTATCCCGAGCAACGCCGCGCCTGCGCATGAGCGTGCTTCGCCCTGTCGCCGTCGATGACTTGCGCCGGCAACCCTGGGCCAACGGGGCCGGCGTTACCACCGAAATCGCCTGCGGCCCGCAACAGGAGGCTTGGCAATGGCGTCTCAGCATTGCTGACATTGAGAACCCTGCATCGTTTTCGACATTTGCCGACGCACGACGGCAGTTTGTGCCGCTGGACGCCCCTGTCGAGCTGACCTTTGATGATGGCCGCACGCAATTCCTGAACCGATTCGACCTCGCCAAATTCAACGGCGACGACGCGCCACGCGCGGGATTGCCCGAGGGCGCCACGCGGGCTTTCAACCTGATGCTGCGCGGCGATGTTCAGGGTGAGCTGATCGCCCGCCCGCTGCATGGCGCCATGGTGCTGCTGGCACCCAAGGGCTGGCACTGGTTCGTGCTGCTGCTCGCCGGCCATGCCAAGGTGATCGCCGACCACCGATCGCACGAGCTCGAGCCCAACGATATGCTGTGGATCGACCCGATTCCGGCGCACCCCGTGCGCATCGAGGGCGGCGGCGAAATCGTACTGGCCAGGCTACCGACGGATTGATCCATCGTCCGCGATGTGGGCGATGAGGCAAGGCGCTTCACACGTACGGCCGGCTCCCTGCGCAACACGGCGCCGCGGAAGCATTCAGTACACGTCGCGCCGATAGCGGCCGTCTTCGCGCAAGCACTCCAGCTCGACCGCGCCCAGCACATCGCGCAGCACGGCGTCCACGCCGGGCGCCATGCCGACAAGGCTGCCGCACACGTAGATGGCTGCGCCTTCGCGCACCCATTGCTGCAGGTCGTCGGCCGCGGCGCGTAGCCGATCCTGCACGTAGGTGGGCGTTGCCTCATCGCGTGACCAGGCAAGATCAAGCCGCGCGAGTAGACCATCGCGCAGCCACTGCTCGATCTCGTCACGATGGTAGAAGTCACGCCTCGTCTGCCGCTCGCCGAACAGCAGCCAGTTGCGTGCATGACCCGCGTCGATCCGAGCCTTGAGCAGGGCGCGCAAGCCGGCCAGGCCGGTGCCGTTGCCGACAAGCACCAGCGGGCGCCCGTCATCCGGCGCGTGGAATCCCGGGTTGCTGCGAATGCGTAGCGCGACCTCGGCGCCGATCGCCACATGCTCGGTAAGCCAGCCTGAGCCCAGCCCAGCCTTGCCATCTGCACGCGCCATGCGACGCACCAGCAGATGCAGCGAACCATCCGCGGGCAAGGACGCAATCGAATACTCGCGATGCGGCAGCTCCTGCAAAGCGACTACAACCTCGGCGGGCGTACGGCCGCTCACTTCATCAAGCGATGGCAAATGGCTTCCACCCAGCCACTCCCGCAAACATGCACGACGCCCGCCATGTTCGACCAGCACATCACCATCCAAAAGCGCGGCTGCCAGCCAGCGCGCCACGTCGTCCGGCGCGTGACGTGGCCCCAATTCGACCAGATCACCGGCCTGCCACGTTGCCTCTCCGTCCAGCGGGCGAAACGCGAGATGGAAGCACGGGCCGCCCAGGCTTCCGGGATTGAGCAGGCGTCGCTCGATCAATTGCCAGCGCTGGTAATCAGGACGCTCCCAGTCAGGTGATTCGGTAATCCCGGACAACAACGACAAGTGGTGCTGCCAATGACGCAAGGCAGCGGGCTCGCTGTTGTCCACCTCGACGGCATCAAACAGCGCGTGCGCAGCACTCTGCTGCAACCAGTGCTGAAGCTGCCGTCCAAAACCACAGAATTCGTCGTAGTCGCGATCACCAAGCGCCAGCAACCCATAGTGCAACTGACCGAGTGGTAACGGTGCGCGCATGCAGTGGCTAACAAAGCGTGCGGCGCTATCGGGCGCATCGCCTTCGCCGGTGGTGCTGACGACGAACAGCACGCGCGTGGCCTGCATCAAGGCCTCGCCATCGAGAGCACCCAATTCAATCAGGCTCACCGTCATGCCTGCCACGTGCAGACTCTGCGCCGTCTGTCGGGCTAAGTGCTCGGCCGTCCCGGTCTGGCTGGCGAAGGCCACCAGCACAACGTCTCCCTGCGGCGCGCTGGATGACGGCATCGGCAGCAGCTGGCCGCGCGTCGCCCGACGACGAGACCAGCCCGTCCATGCAGTGAATCCCACCCAGGCCGCCAAAGCCGCGATCGCCAGAATCCAGCGCTCCGCACCAGGATCCCGCCATTTCCATGCGCCGGCATGCCATGCAAGCAGGCCACCGGCAAGCACGAGCAGCAGCGCGACCAGCGCGACGTTGCCCCATGCCTTGCCTTCGATCGACAGCGTCGGCGATCGATTCACGAACGCAGCGCCTCGGCAAACGCAGGCGAAAGGCGTTCTTCCATGCCGTCCTTTCCATGCAGCAGGAACAACACCGCCAGTCCGCGTTCGCGTGCGTAAGGCAGCCCCTGATCCGGACCCAGCACGGTCATCAAGGTACCCAACGGATCGGCTTGTATCGCGTCGCGCGCGATCACGCTCACCGACGCCACGACGTGCGGCACCGGTTGTCCCGTGCGTGGATCGATATGGTGCGAGTACGATCGGCCACCCGCTTCGAACTGCCTGCGATAGTCACCCGAGGTGGCAATGGCGCGACCACTCAGGGTCACGACCTGGCTGAGCTGATCCATGTTCTCGACGGCGCCAACCGCCGCACCCGGACGTTCGACACCGATGCGCCAGGGCGAACCGTCCGGCTTGCTACCGTGGCCCTTCAGTTCGCCGCCGACTTCCACCAGCCAAGCCCCGACGCCGACGCTATCGAGATAGCGTCCGACCAGATCGACGCCGTAACCCTTGGCCACGGAAGAAAGGTCCAGATAAATCCCGCCGGGTTGATACAGGCTACGCGTAGCGGCGTCGAGCTTGAGCTTCCACCAGCCGATGCGCTCCCGCGCCACCGCGACCGCTTCATCCGCAGGCGGCTCATGGCGCGATGCGTCCGGACCGAAGCCCCACAGGTTCACCAGCGGCCCCACGGTCGGGTCATACGCGCCGCCGCTGTCGCGCGCCATCGCCAGCGCGTGCGCAACAACCTCGAAACACTCGGCAGGCATGGCATGCCAGGTACCGGCCGGCGCAGCATTGAAGCAGGACAACGCCGACTGCGGCTTGTACGTACTCATCTGGCCGTCGACCAGGTCGAGCGTTGCCTGGATACCGTCACGCCAAGATCGCAGCGACAGCTCAACCGGCAATACCGCGCGCACCGACCAGGTGGTGCCCATGGTCTCGCCCTGCAATGACTGCACGACGAGGTCCCTCGATGGCGGCGTTCCGGTCAGCATGACGTGATCACGCGTGCGCGCATTACTGCGGCAGCACTTCCAGGGTGGCGGAGTACGACAGCCGGCGTTGCTTGGCCTGCTTGACGCTGGTCTTGTCGTCCTGCGTGCTCGCGTTGACCCAGTACATGCCCGCATGCGGCCACTTCAGGCTGAACTTGCCATCCTTGTCGGTGGTGCTGTCGATATCTTCTTGCGCGTTGCGATAGCGCGTTTCGCCGGCAATCGCGGTGACCTTGAGGCCGGCCACCGGCTTGCCGTCCAGCAACAGCTGGAAGGTGGCGGGCTCGGCCGCCATCAGGTCGGTGAACTGGGTGACTGGCACCAGCTCCAGTCCCTTGCCTTCGGGCTTCAGCGCAAGGCCGCCCGGCTTGCCGTTGCTGACGAAGGTCTCCACGCGATTGATCGACTCGGCGACATCGACGTTCTTGGCCCCGGCAGGAATCTCCTTGGCCAGGTTCGCCGCATCGCCGCGCCAGCGCTTCTTCTCGCCGTTGAGTTCGTAGCTGGCGAACAGTCCGCTGTTGATCGCGGCGATCCGGTAGGTGCCCTTTTCGGTCAGGTGCACATCGAACACGCTGCGATACTGTCCGGTGACGGCGTTTTCCGGTTTGGCCGTCTGGCCGTCCGGCGTGGTGACCGTCACGCGATCAAGGGCCACGGGCATGTGGTCGGGGTAGAACAGGTCATTGGACACGGCCGCATCCACGGTCACCCAGGGATCGGCGCCGGAGACATTGGTTGCCGACGGCACCATCCACATCTTGTGCGCCTGCGCGGCGATCGGCAGGGTCAGGGCCAGGGCCAGGACGCTCCACTTCAACGATTGCTTGTTCATCATGTTCTCCTTGGGGCCTGCTTAAGGGGCCAGATCGAGCTTCACCGCGCCAAGTTCGCTGTTGCCCTGGGCGGCGAGCTGTTGCGGCGCAGTGGCCGGCCACACAAAGGGCACGCGCACGACTTCGCGGCCGCCGACTTCGCGCGCGGCTTCCACCACCAGCTCGTACTTGCCGGCCGGCAGGTCGCCAAGCGGCGCCTTGCCGTCGTGGAAGCCCAGCTTCTGCTGCCCTGCCGGACGCGTGGCACCCGAGACGCCATCCACCGGCAGCTGCAGGTCGCGGCCACCGCGGCGCCACCACTGGCGCAATTCCGGCAGCCATTTGGTGCCGGCGCCCTCCTTCGATGCCTGCTGCGCGTACCACACGGCCAACTGCGCGGCGACGCTATGGTCTTCGCGTTCGATCCATACGGCCGCATACGGCCGGTGATACTCGGCCACGTCGAGTTGCGGAATCTGCACCGTGACATGGAGGTCGGCCGCCACCGTGGGTGCAGCGAGCAGCAGGGCGGGCATGGAGAACAACAATCGACGCATGGGTAGTCCCGTCAATGGATGAAGATCAGGGCCAACAGCAGCGGCAGCACCAGACCGAAGGCCACCAGCGGCCAGGTGGCGCCACGCTGCGCGGCGTGCATTTTCAACAGCAGCAAACCGGTGACCGAAAAGGTCACGCAGGCCAACGCAAACACGTCGATGAACCAGGCCCAGGCCGCGCCGGCATGGCGGCCCTTGTGCAGGTCGTTGAGATAGGCGATGACGCCGCGCGTGCTGCGCTCGTACTCCACCTTGCCGCTGGCGCGATCGATGCTCAACCAGGCGTCGCCGCCCGGGCGCGGCATCGATACATAGATCTCGTCGGACGACCAATCAGCGACGCGACCAGCCACGTCGATGCCCAGTGCGCCATCGATCCAGTCGGCGACGCCGTCGGGCAAGGCAACGCCCTTGCGTTCGTCGTTTCCGGAGACGGCGCGCAGCAAGGGCCCGGGCAGCTCGCCGTGGCGGTGCACGGTCTGGGTTTTCGCTTCGATCTGCCCCGCATGATTGAGCGTGACGCCGGTGACCGCGAACAACAGCATGGCGACCAGGCACAGCGCCGAGCTGATCCAATGCCATTGATGCAGCTGCTTGAGCCAGAAGGCCCGGGTTGAACCGCCACGGCTCGATCCCATCTTGCTGCCGTGCGCGCGTGCCGCTGATTCCATGCCTGCCTTCTTGCCTGTTGGATCGCCCGGACGCATATCGGGCCATACAACGATGGCGCGCCAACTGTCCTAGCATCGGGTCAGGGCGCTAAGCTGCCGTCCTAGGCGGCGCTTGCCCCGACATTGGGCCGGCATGTTGCCACAAATGAGAATCACTCGCAATTGGATCCCCTTCACCGCCATGCCAACCTTTCCCCTGGCCGACCGCCCCCACCGGTACCCTCCATGCGCATCTTGATTGCCGAGGACGATCCCTCCATTGCCGCCGGCGTCAGCGCTTCGCTGCGCCAGGGTGGCCATGCGGTGGATTGCGTCACGGATGGCGCCAAGGCCGATGCGGCCTTGCGCGACACGCCTTACGACCTGCTCATCCTGGATCTCGGACTGCCCAATCTGGACGGCGCCGACGTGCTTCAGCGACTGCGCAAGCGCGGCACCGGCCTGCCGGTACTGGTGATCACCGCGCGCGAAGGCCTGCGCGAACGCGTACGCGTCCTTGATCTCGGTGCCGACGATTACCTGGTGAAGCCGTTCGCGCTGGCCGAGTTCGAAGCGCGTGTGCGCGCCCTGCTGCGACGCTATACCGCACAAGGCGCTCCGGAGCTGACCATCGGCCAGCTCCGGCTGGATCTGCCCGGCCATCGCGCGTGGATCGGTGACGCCCCCTTGGAGCTCACGGCGCGCGAGTTTGGCCTGCTTGAAGCCCTGGCTGCACGTCCGGACCGCGTCACCAGCCGCGCACAACTGGTCGAAGCCTTGTGCAGCTGGGACGAGGAACTGACCGACAACGGGCTGGATATCGCCATCTATCGCCTGCGTCGCAAGCTCGCCGACTCCGGCACCCAGGTGCGCACCATCCGCGGCCTCGGTTATCTGCTGGAAGAAGCGAAGGAAGACAAGGAAAGCAAGGCATGAGCGAGCCGGGTCTCGAACCAGCAAGGCCATGGCTGTATCGCATGGTCGAATCGGAAGACCGTCCGAGCCTGCGCCGTCGCCTGCTGTCCTCCCTGCTCGTTCCGCTGATGCTGTTGCTGGTGATCGAGAGCCTGATCACCTATAGCGGCGCGCTGATCTATTCCAACCACGTGCACGATCGCGACCTCGCCGACGATGCGATGACGCTGGCGCAAATGCTCAGCCAGGAGGACCTCGGCGGACAGATCTCGCCGCAGGCGCGCTTCCTGCTCGAATACGCGCCGGAAGGTCATAACTATTTCAACGTCAGCAGCAAGAAGCACGGCTTGCTGGCCGGCAGCCAGGACCTGCAATCGGCCGCACTTTCCGCGGCCACGCTGGACGGTGAACCGGCGCTCTTCACCACCGCGCTGAAGCGTCGCCAGTTGCGCGCCGCCACGGTGCGTATTCCGAACCTGCGCGATCCGAGCGATCAGCTCACGGTCACCATGGCCGAAACGTTTCATGACCGCCACCAGCGCGCGCGCGAAATCCTGCTGCTGAGCATTCCGGCGCAGGCGCTGCTGATCGCCGGCGTGTTCTTCCTGGTGTTGTATGGCGTACGCGTTGGCCTTCGCCAGCTCGATCCGCTCACCGCGCGCCTGGCGGCACGCGAGCACGATCTGGCGCCGATTGGCGACGCCGACGTGCCGGTGGAAATCCTTCCGCTCACCCGCACCATCGACGGACTGTTCGCGCGCCAGCGGCGCATGCTGGCCCTGCAGGAACGCTTCATTGCCGACGCCGCACATCAGCTGAAGACGCCGTTGGCCGGGCTGCGCGTGCATGTCGAACGCGCCCAGGTGGATCCGAGCAAGGACACCGTCAGCGATGCCTTGCAGCACATCCAGCGCCTGACCCAGCGCGCCAGTCGCACCTCGAGCCAGCTACTTGCGTTGACCCGCGCGCAGTCGCCCGAACTGAGCGAAGACGGCTCCGAATGCCTGCTCGATCTCGCCCAGCTCGTGCCCGAACTGCTGGGCATGCGCGTGCACGAGGCGATCGCGGCAGGCGTGGACCTGGGTTACGAAGGAGAGCCGGGGCCCATCTGGATCGACGGCGACCGCCTCTCGCTGCAGGAAATGCTGGACAACCTGATCGACAACAGCTTGCGCTATGCCGGCCGCAACAGCCTCGTGACCGTCGGCGTGTCGGTCGTTTCCGGCTGCCCCTGCCTCAGCGTGGAAGACAACGGCCCAGGTGTGCCACCGGCCTTCCTGGACCGCCTGGGCGAGCGCTTCTTCCGCGTGCCCGGCATGACCGAGGAAGGCACGGGCCTGGGCCTGGCCATCGTGCAGCGCATTGCCGAACGGCATCACGCGCAGGTGCGATATCTCGCCGGCAGCAGCGGCGGCCTGCGCGTGGAAATCATGTTTCCGACGGCGCGCACGTCCAAGTCCTTGCTCAGCGACTGAATGCAGGAGCGCACCCAGTGCGCGATCGGCGTTGCGGCTACGGCGTTGCGGCTACGCAGGCTCTCTCGCACTGGGTGCGCTCCTACGCGCCCTTTTGTGGGCTACAAAAAAATACGGCGACGCATCAGCGTCGCCGTTGTCACACATCCCCTGCATGGGAATAACACGAGACAAACCACTCAACAGCAGCGGCGGGGCCTGAGCCCCGCCGCTGTGCCTTACATCGCTTTCTTGGCCTTGGTCAGCAGCTGGTCGAGCAGCGCGATGGCCAGGTCGATCTCTTCATGGGTGATGTCCAGCGATGGCGCGAACGTGATCACGTTCTTGTACCAGCCGCCCACGTCGAGCACGAGGCCGATCTTCTTGCCGTTGTGCTGCAGGTCGCCGGCCAGGCCGATGTCGACCATCTTGTCCAGCAGGGCCTTGTTCGGCGTGAAGCCGTCGTCGGTGCAGATCTCGGCGCGCAGCGCCAGACCCAGGCCGTCGACGTCGCCGATTTCCTTGTGGCGCTTCTGCAGGTCCTTCAGCGCGTCGAGGAAGTGGGCGCCCTTCTCGGCCACGGTCTTCTCGTAGTTCAGCTCGTAACCCATCTTGATCACTTCCAGACCCAGCGAGGTGCCCAGCGGGTTGGAGTTGAACGTGCTGTGGGTGGAGCCCGGCGGGAAGATGGTCGGGTTGATCAGCTCTTCGCGCGCCCACAGGCCGGACAGCGGATTCAGGCCATTGGTCAGCGCCTTGCCGAACACGACCACGTCCGGCGTCACGCCGAAGTGCTCGATCGACCACAGCTTGCCGGTACGCCAGAAGCCCATCTGGATTTCATCGACGACCATCAGGATGCCGTACTTGTCCAGCACCTTCTTCAGGTCCTTGAAGAAGTTCTTCGGCGGGATGACGTAGCCGCCGGTGCCCTGGATCGGCTCGACGTAGAAAGCGGCGTATTCGGCCTGGTTGACCTTGGGGTCCCACACGCCGTTGTATTCCGTCTCGAACAGGCGCTCGAACTGGCGCACGCAGGCGTCGGAATACTCTTCCGGCGTCATGCCCTTCGGGCGGCGGAACGGATACGGGAACGGGATGAACATCGCGCGCTCGCCGAAGTGGCCGAAGCGACGACGGTAGCGGTAGCTGGAGGTGATCGACGACGCACCCAGGGTACGGCCGTGATAGCCGCCCTCGAAGGCGAACATCAGGCTCTTGCCGTTGCTGTAGTTGCGCACCAGCTTCAGCGAATCCTCGACCGCCTGCGCGCCACCCACGTTGAAGTGGACGCGGCCCTTCAGGCCGAACTTCTGCTGCGCGTCGACCGCGATGGTCTTGGCCAGCTCGATGCGGGTCTGGTGCAGGTACTGGCTGGCGACCTGCGGCAGCACGTCGATCTGGCGCTTCAGCGTGTCGTTGAGGCGCTTGTTGCCGTAGCCGAAGTTGACCGCGGAGTACCACATCTGCAGGTCGAGGAACGGCACGCCGGCGGTGTCGTACATCCAGCTGCCTTCGCCGTGGCGGAAGATCTTCGGCGGGTCGACGTAATGCACGGTATCGCCAAACGAGCTCCACTGGGCCTCGTCAGCCAGCAGCTGCTCGTCGGGAATCACGACGCCAGCGGCGTTCTTGTCAAAAGCGTTCATCAGAGAAATCCTGAATCGTTCAAAAGGGGTGATCAGGGGGATCTGATCAGAGAGAGGCAACGGCGAGCGCAGGCTCAACCGGTGCATGCTCGGCGAGCAGGCTGCCATCGAGCAGGCGCGGCAACAGCTCCAGCGCGTCCTCGAAACCGGTGATCGGCACGTACGGGATGCCGGCAGCGCGGCAATGCTCGATCAAACGGTGCTTGGCAAACACGAAATCGACGCGGTCGGCGGCGCAGAAGTCCGAGGCGCCGTCACCGATCAGCAAGGTCTTGGTGCCGCTCTTGCTGGCCTGGGCGGCCACGGCGCACTTGCAGGTGCCGCTGCGGCAGCCATCGGCCTGGAACGGCGAGGTCAGCTGCCACTGGCGCGGCGGCGTCGCCGGGGCCAGGTGATTGGCGGCCAGCGGCAGATCGTCCAGGCCATAACGACCGAGGATCTTGTGGATGGCGTAGTCGAGGCCGTCGCTCACCACCCGGATCGGCGTGGACAGCTCGCGGGCCTGCTTCACGAACGCCGGGAACGCGTGATCAATCCACAACGAGGAGAGGTGCTTGTCGAGTGCTTCGCGGGTCATGTCCAGCAGGGCAACCTGTCCGGTCATGCACTCACGCGAGCCGATGCGACCGGCGCGCCAGTCCTGCTCCAGGGTTTCCCAGCCGGGCCGGCCGAAACGGTCAAGCAACGAGTCGATGACGTCCTCGACGGAGATGGTGCCGTCGAAGTCGCAGAGAATGGTCCAACCAGTCACGTAAAGCTCCGCATTGCAGAATGGGGACACGATAGGTACCCACCCCTTTCGGCCTCCTTTCTTTCCGAAAGATTCTGCGCGGAGTGCCAGGTACGGCCGTTCCGGAACGTAGCCAAAACCGGCTGTTCATTTCCACAAAGCCACTCCTAAGCGTCCTCAAGTATGCTTACTCATTTACGATCGAGCCCAGCGCACCACCGATATTCACAGTGAATGGCCCCAGGCAGCTGTTGTTCTCCCTCGACGTGGAACCTCGTGACCGTATCGGGATCAGAAGGAACATCAGTGGTTTAGCTGGCGGTCACAAAACGGACTCCACCACCTGAATTTTCGGGAATTTCGTGCTTCAGCGTCGATATAAACCGCTAACGTCGATCCAAGGAATGGCGACCCGCGGCCGCCGCCTCGTCCTGGCGCCGAGGCTGCTGGCATGGGGCCTGGTGCTGCTGGCCGGCTGCTCGGTGGCACCGCTGCCCCAGCTCAAGCCCCCCGTCCCCGAAACCTGGCGCAATGCGCCGAACGGCGTCGCTCCGCCCACGGCCGACCTGCACGGTTGGTGGCAGGCCCTGGGCGACCCCGAGTTGAATGCGCTGATCGATCGCGCCCTGCAGGGCAATCTCGACGTGGCGCAGGCCGCCGAGCGCATGCGCGCGGCTCGCCTGTTGAATCGCCACGCCCGCGATGGCTACCTGCCCTCCCTGCACGGGCGCACCAACGACGTGATCGACCCCGACACCACGGCCTCGTATTTCGTGGTCGGCTTCGACGCGCTATGGGAACTGCCCTTGTTCGGCGCCTGGCAAAGCACGGGCCGCCTTTCGCAGGGGCAGCTCGACGGCGCCAGCGCCGCGCTGCGCGGCGCCCAGGTTTCGTTGGTGGCCGAAGTCAGCCGGCGCTGGATCGAGCTGCGTTCTGCCCAGCGGCAGGCCCAACTGCTGACGGCCATCCGCGACGCCCAGCAGGAAAAGCTGCGGCTGCTGCAGGTCCGCGAACAACTGAAGCTGGTGCCGCCGCTGGAAGTGGCCCGGGCCCAGGCCGAACTGGCGCGCGCCGAGGCGGCGCTGGCCGACCCGCAGCAGGTGATCAACAGCAGCGCCCAGCAATTGGCGGTGCTGGTGGGTCAGAACGAACCCGATCCGCAATGGCTGCAACCTGGTGCCCAGCCACAACTGGGCGAGTGGCAGCTGACCACGGCACCGGCCGACATGCTGCGAGCACGGCCGGAGATCCAGAGTGCCGAGGCCGAGGTATTGCGCGCCGCCGGCGAGCTGGGTATGAGCCGGGCCGATATCTATCCGCATGTCGGCCTGGGCGCCTCGCTGCAATGGTCGTCCAATATCGCCAGCAATTACCGGGTACATACCGGCGAAGCCATCTTCTCGTATGGCCCGATCATCGATATCCCGCTGTTCGACTGGGGCCAGCGCGTGGCCAATGCCCACGCCAAGGACCACGAGCTGCGTGCCGCCGTGCTGGCCTATCGCCAGGCCGTGTTGCAGGGCGTGGCAGAGGCGGAAACCGCCATGGGTGACCTGGAGCAGCTGCGCAGTCGCGAGACGGCGTCGCAACAAGCCGCCCAGGCCGTACAAACCAGTATGGCCGCGCTACGCAAGCGCGCGGAACTGAACCTGGGCAGCAACCTCGACGTGCAGGACGGTCTTATTGAAGGTCATCGCGCGGAACTCGAGGTCGTCGGTGCCGTGGCGGCGCGCGACCTGGCCTATGTCGCCCTGTACAAGGCGCTTGGAGGTGCCTCCATGCCCACCCCTGCCCTGCCACCGAGTGCCGACTGATGGTGTCACTCGCTCGCAAGACCCTGGTCTACGAATGGCGCCGCTTCCTGCCCGCCATCGTCGCGGTGGGCTTCGCCGGCCTGCTGCAGTTGCTGCAGGCGGCGCTGGTGCTGGGCATCTTCGGCAGCGCCAGCGTGTACATCACCGGCTCGTCGGCGGACTTGTGGGCTGGCTATCCGGGCACGCAAAGCGTCAATCTCGGGCGCTCCATCGACGCTGGCGTGGAAATGCGCCTGCGCATGGACCCGGCCGTGACCGCGGTGGAGCCCTTTCACTGGGTCGACGCGGACTGGCGTGGCCCGAGTGATACCGGCGGCGTGTCGGTCTTCGTCTCCGGCATCAACGCGCGCCCCGATGGCATGCTATTCGCGCATGCCCTGCCGCCCGCCTTGCGTGCGCGACTCAACGAGCCGGATGCGGTGATCGTGGATCGCGCGGACCTGGACAGCCTGGGCGTGCGCGTCGGTGATAGTGCGGTCATCAATGGCCATCGCGTGCGCGTGGTCGGTGTCAGCAACGGGCTGCGCGCACTGGGCGGCGTGAACGTGGTGGCCTCGCTGGCCACGGCGTCGGAGCTGGATACCGATCCGTCCAACGTCAATCGAATGACCTATTTCGTGGCCCAGCTGCGCGATCCCGCCGCCGCTGCGGAGGTCGCCGAGCGGCTGCGCGGCAATCGCGCGTTCGGCAAATACGACGTGTGGACCGCACAGGATTTTGCTCGCCGTTCGCAGCTGTACTGGATGTTCGACACCGGCGCGGGCGCGGGCGTGCTGTTCCTGGCCGGCATCGTGTTCCTGGTCGGCGCGGTGATCACCAGCCAGACCCTGGTCGCCGCCGTGATCGGCTCGATTCGCGAATACGCCACCCTCAATGCCCTCGGCGTCGGCGTGGGCGAGCTGCGCAAGGTCGTGATGGAACAGGCGTTCTGGGTCGGCGCCATCGGGCTGGTCGGTAGTACGGTGCTCGGTGGCATTGCCCTGGTGCTCGCACGCACCCGCAGCGTGCCGGTGGCGCTCGACCCCTGGACGGCACTCGCCTGCCTGGTGGTCGGCATGGGGTTGGCCATCGTGTCGGGCCTGGCGGCCATGCGTAGTCTGCACCGCGCCGACCCGGCGACGTTGTTGAGGTAAGTCATGAATCAGCCGTCGCCTTCACCCGCGCCCTCCATTTCGTTGCAGGCGCGCAATGTCAGCAAGTCATTCACCTCGGGGGCTGTCCGCGCCACCGTGCTGCACGACCTCACCCTGGACATGCGCGCCGGCGAGCTGACTCTCATCTCCGGCCCCTCCGGCTGCGGCAAGAGCACGCTGTTGGCGATACTGAGTGGATTGCAGGGCACGGACAGCGGCCATGTGATAGCGCTCGGCCAGGATCTGAGTGTGCTGGACAAGCGCGCGCTCGAACGCTTTCGCCTGCACCACACCGGCTTCGTGTTCCAGGGCTTCAACCTGTTCCCGGCGCTCAATGCGCTGGAGCAGGTGGAGCTGCCGCTGAGTTATCTCGGCCTCACCCCCGTGGAAGCGCGCCGCCGCGCCAGGGCTTCGCTGGAAGAAGTGGGCCTCGGACCGCGCATGGGCCTGCGCCCATCGGAGCTCTCGGGTGGCGAAAAGCAACGCGTGGCGATTGCGCGCGCGCTGGCCAAGGAGCCGGACCTGCTGTTCGCCGACGAACCCACCAGTGCGCTCGACTCGGCGAACGGCCAGATCATCATCGACATCCTGCATCGCATCGCACGCACGCATGGCACCACCGTGTTGTGCGTCAGCCATGATCCGCGCCTGGTCGGCCATGCGGATCGCGTGCTGGGAATGGAGGATGGCCGTATCCTTAGCGACCGTGTGCCGTCACCCCTATCGACGCCGACGCCAGGCATCGAGGAACCTTCAGCATGAGTTTGCGCCCGTTTTCCCCGTTGCTTGCCTTGGCCCTGGCCACGTCGCTGCTTGCCGCCTGCTCGCACGACAACAATGGCAAGGCCAGCACCCAGGCAAGCGCCCCCGCTTTTGCGGCGGTCGCGCGCGGGCGCGTCGACATCGAAGGTGGCCTGCTCCGGCTCAGCATGCCGCGCGAGGGCGTGGTGGCCGAGATCAAGGTGCACGAGGGTGACCACGTGCATAAGGGCCAGGTGCTGGCCATGCTCGATACCAAGCCAGCCCAGCTGGCGGTGAGCGCCGCCGAGGCCGAGCAGCAGCAGGCGATTGCGCAAGGCAAGTTGCTCGAGACCCGCGTCAAGGCCGCCCAGCAACGCGCCGAACGCCTCGCGGCCGCCGCCGCGGCCGGCGCTGGCGATGGCCAGAGCGCCGATGACGCACGCGAAGCAGCGCAACAACTGCAGGGCGAGCTGGACAGCGCCCGCGCGAACGCGGCGATGGCCGCGCACAAGACCGAAGCCGCTCGCTACGAACTGGCGCAGCGCAGCCTGACCGCCCCGGTCGATGCGCAGATCGTTGAGCGCCTGATCCAGCCCGGCGCCGCCGTGTCGCCGCAAACCGGCCCTGCTTTTGTGCTGCTGCCCGAGGGCGCCCGCATCGTGCGCGCCGAGCTCAATGAATCCTTTGTCGGCACCGTGCATGAGGGCATGCGCGCCCAGGTCGTCGACGACAGCGGCAGCGGCGCGCCCACGTTGACGGCACGTGTACAGCGTGTGGGTACAGTATTCGGACCAAGCGCGCTGGAGGAGGATCCGCTGATCCGGGCAAATACCCGCACGGTGCAGTGCGTGCTCGTATTCGACCAACCACCACCGGCCTCGCTGCGCATTGGGCAACGAGTCATCGTTCAGTTCGAAGGTGACGCCAGCCCCTCGGGCAAGTCCGGCTCCTGACGCTCTGCCAGCTCCCTAGCGTGTTCTTATGACTTTGTACGGACGCAAGCGCCCGACCGCTCCGCTATTCATGTCGCTGCTCGTCGCGCTGGCACTGATGATGGGCACGTCAACCAGTGCCCATGCGGATGACCCGTTGGAAGGCCCCACCATCCTGCTTGGCGGCGGCATCCAGCGCATGCCCGCCTGGCTGGGCGCCGACCACCAGCGCAATCAACCAGTCCCCTTCATCTATGCCGAGCTCCCCTGGCATATCACGCTGTCCACCACCGACGGCCTCACCGTCGACTTCATTCACGACAGCAAATGGCACGGCGGCCTGTACGGCAACTATCAGTGGGGGCGCGATCGTGATGAGCTCGGCCCCCAGCTCGAAGGCATCGTCGACTCGCTGCCAGCCCGACTCAACCTGGGCGGATATCTCGAATATCACTTCACCGTGCAGTTCGATGTGGGCACGAACGTAAGCCATGACACCAATGGTGCCGGCGCGTACTACACCTTGTATGCCGACTACGACCTGCCCGCCATCGGCTACCTGATGCACAGCGTGGAATTGCAATGGCAGGGCATGAATGGCCCGGCCATGCGACGCTTTTTCGGACTCACGCCGCAACAGGCGCAACAGCTTGGCGTGAATCCATGGAGCCCGGGCGCGGGCAGTCAGCAGATTGCATTGGAATACAGCGCGTACATGCCGACCAGCCTGCATACCGGCTTCGCGCTCCTGCTCGATTACACGCGCCTGCTTGACCAGGCCGCCGATAGCCCGCTGGTACGCCACTTCGGCAACGCGAATCAGCTCACGACGACGCTGGCCTTTTCGTACCGCTTCTGAAATCGCCGCGCCCGGCCTGTCCAGGCGAGCTATCGCCTGGGCCGTCTTCAGCGATCGTCGCGCGTCCAGATCTGTCCATCGACCTCGTGCACGGGGAAGCTGGCGATCGGCTCGTAGGCGGGCGGACAGGTGACGGCTCCCGTGCGCAGGTCGAATCGCGCGCCATGGCGCGGGCATTCCACTTCGAATCCGTGCACTTCGCCACCGGCGAGATCACCACCATCGTGGCTGCAGACGTCCTCGACGGCGTAGAGATCGCCGTCGATGTTGTAGACGGCAATGGCAGTATCGCCGTCCCACACCACCTTGAATTCACCGGGCAGCAATTCGCTGCGCGTCCCTACGAAAATCCAGTCGGCGAGATTCATGCCGCCACCTCGCTCAACGACTTGCTCATGCAGACGAAGCGCAAGTCCTCGCGGCGCGGAATGCCGAAGCGTTCCTGGCCGTAGGGAAACGGCTTGAATTCGCCAGTAAGCCGATAGCCACGGCGCTCGTACCAGGCGATCAACTCGGCGCGTTGCTCGATCACCGTCATGTGCATGACGATCGCGCGCCATTCGTCGCGCGCGATCCGTTCCGCCTCGGCCAGCAGTGTGCGGCCAAGGCCCGCCGTCTGCAGTTCGGGACTGACCGCGAACATGCCGAAATAACCGGCATCGCCCTGATGCTCGATATGACAGCAGGCGACCAGCGCGTCCGCTCGGTCCATCAGCAAGACAAGGCTGCCGGGGCGGCCGATCAATTCGGCCACACTCTCCTCATCGGTGCGACGACCATCGAGCAGATGGGTTTCGGTCGTCCAGCCACGTTGGCCGGATTCGCCGCGATAAGCGGATTCGACCAGACCGACCACGGAGCTGACATCAGCCGGGACGGCCACACGGAATGAATTCAGGAAGGACTGGGACATCGGCAAATGATAATGCCTGTTCTCTTTCCCGTCATGGCGGCGCACTCCACGGTGCGCCGCCCGACAAGCTGGCTTAGTGGCCCGCGACCGGAGTCACCACCAGCACGCCAAACCCCTGCACCGGCTTGCCTTTGGCGGCGGCGTCCGCGGCGGCCAGGTAGACGGTGTGGCTCTGCGAATCCAGCGCCAGCGTGCGCGCGCTGGGCTTCGTCGGCAGGTTGCCGACCACGTGATAATGATCCGCCCCATCCTGGGCCACGACGCTCAAGCTGCCCTCCCCGCTCGAGCCGAGCACCAGCTTGCGCTGCGCGTCGAAGACGACCGCATCGGGGTCCTTTCCAATCGGTAGCTTGGCTACCAGATGGCCGCTGTCCGCATCCGTCACGATCATCCAGCCGTTGGCACAAACCGAGAAGAGCCGGCGGTTCGCGGCATCGAAAGCCAGCCCAGTCGGCCCATCGCAAGGAGCGAGCGGCGAGACCTTCACCACCTTGCCGGTGGCGAGATCCACGTGCGCCAGCGCGTTCTTGTCTTCCAGGTTGAGGAACAACTGGCCCTTGCCATCGGCCACCGCAAACTCCGGGCGACCCGGCACGGCGATGGTGCCCAGCTCTTTGCCGGCCTTGGCGTCAATCACGCTGACGTTGTTGCTGTGCCCGTTCATGGTGAGCAAGTGACCGGAAGCCTCGTCGAACACGATGGCGTCCGGATCCTTGCCGCTGAGGGCAATCTGTCCTGCGATCTTCAGCGTCCGGGTATCGACCACCGACACGTTGTCACCATGGCCGTTGCTCACGTAGGCGCGATGTTCGGCGGGCAGCAGCGCCACCCCATGCGCGTGCTGCATGCCGGCCACTTCGCCAAGCAGCTTACCGGTGGCCGCATCGACCACCATGATCCGGTTATCGCGAGCGATGTAGAGCCGGCCCGTGGACGAATCCAGCGTTAGGTAATCCCAGCCGCCGTCACCACCAAGCGCATAGCGACCGGTCACCGCGTAGGGCATGTCGGCCGATGAAGCCGCGATCGCGGGCTGCGCCACGGCAGAGCCAAGCAGCAGGCATAGAAGCAGTTTTTTCATGACTTAGTCTCGATGTTTGGTGGATAGATCAGAGCTTGAAGCGGACGCCGGCGGTGTAGGTCTGGCCATAGAACTCGCGCTGGATCGGTCGATCGGCACCCGGGCCTTCCGTGAACTTCAGTCGCGTATCGGTCAGATTCTTGGCGTTGAAGAACACCGACCACTGGTCATCGATGACATAGCTCGCGCCGAGATCCAGTGAGAACCGGGCCTGCGACCAGATATCCGTCGCGGCCGAACTGCCAACACCAAAGATGTTCTTGCTGACGTAATACGCACCGAGGTTCACGTTCAGGTCGCCAAGGTCGTAGAAGAACGACAGGTTGCCGGTGTTGCGTGACGTCGACGGCAATTGGATATGCTCGCCGGGACGGATCTCGCCACTCGAGTCGACATAGGTGTAGTTGGTGCCCATGCCGAAACCGGCCAGCCAACCCGGCAGCATGGTGAACTTCTGCTGATAGTTCAGTTCGATGCCGCGGGCGTACGCGCTGTTGAGATTGCCAAAGGTGAACACCTTGGCCGCACTGGTAAAGCCGGCGAACAGGCCATTGTTCGGGAACGCCACACCCACCTCTTCCTTGTTGATGATGTAGTTGCTCAGTTCCTTGTCGAACAATCCCACCGAGGCGATGCCACCATCGTTGAGGTAGTACTCCAAGGAGAGGTCGAAGTTGTCGCTGGTGGTCGGCTTGAGGTTTGGATTGCCCTGGGTCACGTTGTCCGCGGCCGGATCGATCAGGGTCGACGGCGTGACCTGGTTGAAACCGGGGCGAGCGATCGTCTTGGAATAGACCGCACGGCCGATGAGGCTCTCGTCCAGCTCGTAGCGCAACTGCACGGTGGGGAAGAAGTTGTTGTAGCTGTTCTTCACGGCGATCGGCGTCGCACCGGCAAACGCACCCGTGGTCGGATCGATCAGTATCTGGTTGCCGCCGTAGGTCGCCAAGGTCCGCTCCCAGCGGACACCAGTCAGGATGCCGAGCTTGTCGACCGGCGTGAACTGGTACTGGGTATAGAGCGCGTAGACGTCTTCCTTGCCGTTGGATGCACCCTGCGCCGCGGCCTGCGCATCGGCAAGCGGATCCGACTCAGGGAACAAGCCGGGATTGGATACGAAAAAGTTGCGCAGCTGCTCGACGTTGAGGTTGGGACCGTTCTGATAGTGACCGTTATAGAAGGTAATCGGGCTACCGGTTATGAACTGCGTCATCGGTAACGCTGGCGCGTTGGCGCTAAAGCTGGTGATCGATTCATTGCGATCTCGTTGGCGGGCGCTCACACCAAACTTGACGTTCTCATCGCTGCCCTCGAAGAGGCTCGTGGGAATCGTGACATTGAACGCTCCCGTGTGTTCCTGGTCGTGGGAGTACTGGGTGCTGTTCTGCATGCCGGCGAAGGTATACGCCGACGGGTCGATCGGATTGCCGTTGAGCGCATTGAAGCGCGGATAGCGCGGGTCGCTGATGTTGTCGTACGCGACCGTGAACGTATTCGGATTGGAAAACGTACTGTTGTAGTCAAACGGCTTGTCGTAAGTACCCCAGGTCGAGGCCAGCAGATAGTCGATCTTGAAGTCCTGGAAATGGTTCTCGCCGCCGATGGTCGCTACGCGCGTATCGATGGTTTCCTTCTCGTCGCGCAGGGTCTTGTCGAAGGTGACATTCGGATCGATGAAACCATTCGGGTTGGACGGATCGATCGTCACCGAGCCGGTGCCGCCACCAAACATGTTGTAGGTAAGGCGTTGTCGATGCACCGATTCCGTATAACCCGCGTCGAAGTAACGCGCATACCAGCGATTGTCTTCATCGGGCTGGTAATCCAGCTCGCCGCCGTAGCCAAGTCGTCGACGGTTGTATTGGTAGTAACGCTGCTCGAAGTCGTTCATGACCTTGTCGGGCGTACCGTTGGCCTGATCGTCGGCGTAAGAGCCCTCGATATCGTCGACGCCACGTTTGTCTTCGTAATAGGCCACGGTGCCGATGAAGCTGAAGGCATTGTTCGCGCCAAAACGACCGCCGCCGCTAACCATATAGTCCTGAATGCCGGTGCTGCGCAGGCTCTCATAGCCGGTGCCCACTTCAACCTCCAGGAAGCGGTCCTTGCCCGGCGGTACCTGCTTGGGCGTAATCTCGATCGTGCCGCCAAGGGCTTCGGCGTCCTGATCGGGCGTATTGGTCTTGGTCACGGTGATGGCGCCGATCAATCCGGTGGGGATCGAATCGAATGCCACGGCGCGTCCGCCACCCATGGGCGAAGCCACGTTGGTGGGCGGCAGGCGAACGCCGCCAAAGGTGGCGCCATTGAGATCGGCGTCAAGGCCGCGGATATTCACGAAGCGCCCTTCGCCGGTATCGCTTTCCAGCGAAATTCCGGGAAGGCGACGCACCGCCTCACCCGCATTGACGTCCGGCAGCTTGCGGATTTCCGTGGCCGGCTGCACGTTGATCAGATTGGGAGCGTCCTGCTGAATGCCGCGCGCCACGTCCAGCGGCGTGGTCTGTGCCGTCACCCTCAAGCCCTGCAGGGTCTTGGTGCTTCCACCAAGCTCCACGTCCTGCTCGATCGCCTGACCAGCGTTGAGGCTGACCTTCTGCTGCACGGCCGACTGGCCCGTCGCATTGACGACCAAGGTGTAGTCGCCCGGCTCGACATTACCGATCTCGAACTCCCCAGCGCTCCCCGTGGTCACGCTGCGACCCAGTTCACTGAGCGACACGCTGGCGCCGGCCACCGGATGGTGATCGTTCTCAACAACGCCCTTGAGGGTGGCGGGGGCCGCCGCATGGACCATGGTTGCCCCCGTGAGCGTTACAACGCCCACGAGAATGCTGCCTGCATATTTCCGTGCCATGAATGAATCCTTCGGTGAATGAACGCCTGGACGGCTGCGCACCGACGGATGGCCTATCGGCGCGCGCTGTCATCCAACCGAAACTAGACAAGTGCTATGACCAATTGGATGCGGGGAACTTACCGATCCGTAAGGAAGCTCCGCATAGCCAACCAACTCACAGAAACTGCTGCAGCCAATCGAACCCGGAACACCCTTCATGAGAATTCTGATTGTGGAAGATGATCGAGAGACCGCCTCGAACATCACCGCCGGACTGCGTGCCAATGCCACCCTCATCGACAACGCGATGGATGGCTACACTGGCCTGACCATGGCCGCGCGCGACGCATACGACCTGCTCATCGTCGATCGCATGCTTCCCAAGCTCGACGGCTTGTCGATGGTGCGCGAACTGCGCAACGCCGGGCACGAAGTCCCCGTCTTGATGGTGTCCGCACTCGGCGAAGTGGATGCACGCGTCGAAGGCCTGGAAGCCGGTGCCGATGACTATCTCGCCAAGCCGTTTGCGATGATCGAGCTGCGTGCCCGCTTTGCCGCGCTGTCACGTCGCTCCCATGCGCTCGACAAGGCCACGCTCCTGCGCGTGGCGGATCTGGAACTGAACCGGGTGTCGCACGAGGTTCGGCGTGGCAACAAGCTGATCGACCTGCAGCCGCGCGAGTTTCGCCTGCTGGAATATCTGATGGCCCACAGCGGTCGCGTGGTGACACGCAACATGTTGCTGGAGCACGTCTGGGAGTTTCATTTCGATCCCCAGACCAGCGTGATCGAGACGCATGTCAGCCGCCTCCGAGCGAAGATCGACCGGGGCTTTCATCAGGAACTGCTGCACACCGTACGCGGTGCGGGATATTGCCTCCGTGTTTCGGACTAGTTTGTGGAAAACGGCGGCATTTCGCACCGCGCTGATCCAGGCGCTGCTGTTCGCGTTGGTACTGGTCGCACTGTTGGGTAGCGCCTGGTGGGTCGTAAGCGACTATGCCGAGGCCCAATTGCGCGCCGAGATCAACACCGAGATGGCCAGCCTGCTCCAGGCGGGCTCGGATGGCACGCTGCGAGAGCAGATCAATCAACGCATCGCGGTCATGCCGTTAGGACCCAGGTACTACCTGCTCACCGACGCCTCGGGGCGAAGTATCGCGGGCAACCTCAGCTACCGGCCGTCCAGCGTGGGCTGGCACACCGTGACTTTGCAAGGCGCGCTCGGTGAAGACAACAGCGATGCGGATAGCGTGAACCTCTATGCGGCTCGCCTGACCGACGGACGCTGGGTCATCGCCGGTAGCGACAACCGCAGTGTGGTCGAACTCAGTGAGCTGATGATTGGGCGCTTTCTGGTGATCGGCATACCGGCCATCCTGCTGGTACTGCTGATTGGCGGCATCGGCGGCCTGCTCTATCTCCGCCGAATCGACAAGCTGGGCGCCATGGCAGAACAAGCACTGGAAGAAGAGTCGACCCTGATTATTTCCAGCTCCGACAACGGAGACGAGTTCGACCGGCTGGCGACTCGGCTGAACCGGATGCTCCGCCGCACACGCGGGCTGATGGATGGCATGCGGCAAGTTTCCAACGATGTCGCCCATGATCTGCGCACGCCCTTGACGCGTATGCGCCAGCGCTTGGAGGTCTGCCTGGAGCGCCGCGATGACGAGGTGCAACTGAGAGAAGGCATGCAACAATCGATCGCCGAGATCGATCATCTGTTGTCGATTTTTCGCGCGATCCTTCGCATTGCCAGTGTCGAATCGCGGCATCGCCGATCGGACTTCGAAACCGTGGCTTTGTCCGCCGTCTTCGAAACCATCGCAGAAACCTATCGCCCCGTCGCCGAAGATCTAGGTCAGCATTTCGACGCGACTATTCAGCCTGACCTGCATGTGCACGGTGACCGTGCCCTACTGACGCAAGTGCTGGCAAACCTGATCGAGAACGCGCTCCATCACACACCCGCCGGTTCGCGCATCCAACTCGATCTCCTCGCTACGGCGGACGGCATGGTGGGGCGCGTGAGGGACTCTGGGCACGGGATTCCAGCCGAAGCACGTAGCCGGGTACTGCGGCGCTTCGTACGCCTGGACAGCAGCCGCGCCACACCCGGCAGTGGCCTTGGCCTTGCCCTGGTCGCCGCCGTTGCCGACCTGCATGGCATACGCCTGGCCTTGGGCGACGCAGCTCCGGGGCTCCTGGTCGAGCTGGTTTTCCCGGCATCGGAACAAGCACCCGCCCTTCACCGTGCATGACCTTCGACACTGTGCCATCAGGCACGGCGTTATCTAGCCTGAGGAATAGCGCTGAAGCCGCCCCTTATGGAGGGGTCCGGCCATCTCGGCACCGTTTTGAAATGGGAGAGAGCATGAAGAATCGCATGGTGAAACCGCTGGCGCTCGCCGTTGGCATGGCCTTCTGTAGCGGCGTATGGGCTGCACCGTCGGGCGGCTTCGACATCAAGGAGCTGGATAGCGCCAAGGACGTGTGCAACGACTTCAACGGCTTCGTCAATGCGAAATGGCTCGCCGCCAACCCGATCCCCGCCGACCGCACGCGCTGGGGCTCGTTCGATGCGCTGCGTGAGGCCAGCCTCAACGCCCAGCACGCCATCGTCGAGAAGGCCGCCAAGGATGCCGCCCAGGCCACGCCGGGCTCGATCGAACAGAAGATCGGCTACCTGTATGCGTCCGGCATGGACGAGGCCGCCATCGAGAAGGCTGGCTTCGAGCCGATCAAGCCGGAGCTGGCACGCATTGCCGGCCTTAAGAACAGCAGCGATATCGCCGCTTATATCCGCGACAGCTACGCCCAGGGCAACCCGGTGGCATTCCGCTTCTACGGCAACCCGGACTTCAAGGATTCCAGCAAGCAGATCGCCTACGCCGGCCAGGGCGGCCTGGGGCTGCCGACCGCCGATTACTACAGCAAGCCCGACTTCGAGAAGATCCGCACGGCTTATGTCGCACACATCGCACGCACGCTCGAGCTGACCGGGGTCAGCAGCGACGACGCGCAGAAGCAGGCCAAGGTCGTGATGGCGCTGGAGACTCGCCTGGCGGCTGCCTCCCTGGTGCCCACCGAACTGCGCCAGCCGGAGAATCGTTACCACTACGTCAGCATCGCCGACGCGGACAAGGTCACGCCGCATTTCGATTGGGCGGCCTTCTTCAAGGCGCAGAACGCCGATGTCGCTAGCGGCTTCTCGCTGTCGCAGCCGAAGTTCTTCGCCGAGTTCGACAAGATGCTGGGCGATGTATCTGTCGCCGACTGGCAGGCCTATCTGCGCTTCCATGCCATCGACAACGCCGCACCGTACCTGTCCACGCCGTTCCAGCAGGAAGACTTCGCCTTCAACGCGCAGACCCTCAACGGCCAGAAGGAAATGAAGTCGCGCTGGAAGCGCACGCTCGACACCGTCGAAGGCGGCATGGGCATGGCGCTGGGCCAGCTCTACGTCGCGCAGACGTTCTCGCCGGAATCGAAGCAGCGCGCGCAGGAACTGGTCAACAATCTGCGCGCCGCCTACAAGGCGCGCATCGAGAAGCTGGAGTGGATGAGCGATGCCACCAAGCAGAAGGCGCTGGAGAAGTGGGCCACGTTCACGCCCAAGATCGGCTACCCCGACAAGTGGCGCGACTGGTCCGGCCTGCAGATCCAGCAGGGCAACTACTTCGCCAACGTCGAGGCCGCGGAGAAATTCAACTACGACTACATGGTGGCGAAGATCGGCAAGCCGGTGGACCGCACCGAATGGGGCATGACGCCACAGACGGTGAACGCGTACTACAACGCGCAAAAGAACGAGATCGTGTTCCCGGCGGCGATCCTGCAGCCGCCGTTCTTCGACGCGAAGGTGGACGATGCGCTCAACTACGGCGGCATCGGCGCCGTCATCGGCCACGAAATGGGCCACGGTTACGACGACCAGGGCAGCAAGTTCGACGCCCAGGGCAACAATGTGAACTGGTGGACCGACGCCGACCGCGCCGCGTTCAACGAGCGCACCGACCGGCTCGCCGCGCAGTTCGACAGCTATGAGGCCTTGCCCGGCAAGTTCGTCAACGGCAAGTTGACCATGGGCGAGAACATCGGCGACCTGGGCGGCCTCAACGCTTCCTATGATGCGCTGCAGATGGCGCTGGCGAAGAACCCCGCCGAAGCGAAGAAGAAGATCGACGGCTACACGCAGGAACAGCGCTTCTTCCTGAACTGGGGTCGCGTATGGCGTGGCAATATCCGGCCGGAAGCGCAGCTGACCCTGCTCAATACCGATCCGCACGCGCCGTCGCAGTTCCGTGCCATCGGCGCACCGTCCAACATGCCCGCGTTCGCCCAGGCGTTCCAGTGCAAGGCCGGCGACAAGATGGTCCGCTCCGGCGACAAGCAGGTGAAGATCTGGTAACGGCGTCTGCGTTGCTGTTGCAGTAAACCAAAGCGCCGCGACTCGATCGCAGCGCTTTCTTTTTATCGGGACACCAGCCGCTGCAAGGCGGCGAAGGCGAGATCGATGTCGTGCTTGGTCGTCCGCCAGTTGCAGATCGCTGCGCGCAGTATCGGCTCGCCATGCAGTACCGAGGGAGACAGATAAGCGGTGCCATCCCGGTGCATCGCCCTCTGCAAGGCCGCAACGGCTTGTGCGTCAGCACCCACCGGCGCGAAGCAAACCACATTGAGCCGCACCGGCGCCGCCAAGCGGAACCGCGTATCGGCGGCAATCAACTCACTCAGATAGAGCGCAGCCTCGCAATTGCGCTCCACCACGTCCGCATAACCCTCGCGACCATACGCCAGCAGGCCCATCCACAGCGGCAGCGCGCGGAAGCGCCGCGAGTTCTCCGGCGTCAGATGAAGAAAGTGATCGGGCAACGGCTCCGGTGCTGGCAGGTAGGCGGAGTGGTTCTGGAATACTTCGACCTGCAAAGGCAAATGCGCGGTGTAGGCCACGGCACAGTCGTACGGGACATTGAGCCACTTGTGTGCATCGACCGTCACGGAATCCGCCGCCTCGATGCCAGCCATCAAGGCACGACGCGGCTCGGAGGCTCCGGCCACGCCACCGAAGGCAGCATCCACATGCAGCCAGAAGCGATGGCGCTGCTTGAGCCTGGCGATCGCCGCCAGATCATCGAAATCCACCGTATTCACCGTGCCGGCGCTGGCCACCACGATGCTCGGCTGGTCGCCACGCTCGCGCAGCCGCTGTTCAAGCACGCTTACGTCGAAGGCTTCGCGCCCCGGCAAGGGCGGCAACGTGTGCACGGCATTGCGGCCAAGGCCGGCCATGCTCAATGCCTTCAGCGTGCTGGAGTGTGCACTGCCGGCAAACACGGGAATGGCCGGCAATCCCTGCACGCCATCCGCGGCAATGTCGCGGTCATAGTGATGACCCACCCACTGTCGGGCGAGCGCCATGCCCACATAGTTCGCCATGGTCGCCCCCGTCACGCAGGCGCCCGTCCATGCGGCGGGCCAACCCAGCAACTGGCGCAGCATGTCGACCGCCTGCAGCTCGATGGTCGAAGCACAGGTATCGCCATTGCGTTGGGTGTTCTGGTCGTAGGTGCTTACCAACCAGTCGGCCGCCAACGACGCCGGCGTACCGCCACCCGTGACGAAGCCGAAATAACGCGGCCCAGGGCTGCCCGACAGCAACGCCGCGTAATCACGCTCGAAGCGTTGCAGCACGGCAGAGGCGCCCTCGCCGCGCACCGGCAGGTCGATAGCCGGCAAATCAGGCGGAAGCGTGGCGGCCGCAGGACGCTGATCAAGCGTCTCCAGATAGGCGCCGGCCATGCTACGTGCCTGATCAAGAATGGCATCGAAGCTCGCGAGATCATCCTCAAGACGGTGGTACATCGAACCTCCCTGGGCGGTTGGGTTGTCGTCGTCGCCGCACACATGCTGCCGACATTCGACACGGTATATCTGGCCTGGACGTCATCAGGCTTTCATGGTGGCCGCGTTCATCGCCGCTCGCATGAAGGCCGCGCCACGGAATGACTCGGCTCCCCGGGAGTGCACATGAAGTCCTCCATAGCTGCAGCACTCATGCTCGCCCTCGCCGCCTGCAACTCACCGCAGGCACCGCCACCGGCCGCGACACCCACCCCCGGCATCGCCAGCACAGCACCCAGGCCACGCATCGGCATACCCAATCCAGCCTCGGTCAATTGCACCGAACAGGGCGGGCGGGTGAACCTGCGTCGCGATACAGCGGGCAATCTCTACGGCGTCTGCCTGTTTCCCGACGGCCGCGAATGCGAAGAATGGGCGCTGTTTCGTGACCACCAATGCATCGCCCCGCCTCAGCCAGCCACCGCATCGAGCCCTGCACGACCCTGAGCGATACTTTGTCGCCGCGTAAACGCCTTGGTCGAAAGCGGCCATCAGGCCGCTCCAACGGTCCGCGTGCGACAGGGCTTTACATCAACAGCTTGCGCACCTTCAGCAACGCGGTGACGAACGCGTCGATCTCTTCGCGCGTGTTGTAGAACGCGAGTGACGCGCGCAGCGTGGCGGGCACGCCGTAAAACTGCATCAAGGGATGGGCGCAGTGATGACCGGAGCGTACGGCCACGCCTTGCAGGTCGAGCAGGGTGGCCATGTCCGTTGCCTGCGCGCCTTCGATCAGGAACGAAATGACCGGCTCCTTCTCCTTTGCCTCGCCGAACAGGCGCAGGCCGGGAATCTCGCGCAGTCGCTCGGTGGCGTAGGCAAGCAGCTGCTGCTCCCAGGCATGAATCGCCTCGAAGCCGATCGACTCGTAATAGTCGATGGCCGCGCCCAGGCCCACGAAGCCGGCAATATTCGGTGTGCCGGCCTCGAACTTGTGCGGCGGCTCGGCAAAAGTGGTGCCATCGAAGCGCACTTCGCGGATCATCTCGCCACCGCCGAAGAATGGCGGCATGGCTTCGAGATGTTCCTTGCGCGCCCACAACGCGCCGGTGCCGGTGGGCGACAGCATCTTGTGGCCGGTAAACGCGTAGAAATCACAACCCAGCGCCTGCACGTCCACCGGACGATGCGGCACGGCCTGCGAGCCATCCACCAGCAGCGGGATGCCGCGCTTGCGGCATTCCCTGGCGATCTCGCGCACCGGGTTGACCGTACCCAACACGTTCGATACATGCGTGACGCAAGCCAGTTTCACGTCAGGCGTCAGCATCTCCATGTACTTCTCGACGATCAGCTCGCCACGCTCATTGATGGGCGCCGGCTTCACCGTCGCACCGCTGCGCTGGGCCACCAGCTGCCAGGGCACGATATTGGCGTGATGCTCCATCACCGTGGTGAGAATCGCGTCACCGGCCTTCAGCCGGGGCAGTGCATAGCTATAGGCGACCAGGTTCATCGACTGCGTGGTGCCCGAGGTGAGCACCAGCTCGTTGCGCGAGGTGGCATTGATGAAGCGCGCCAGCTTGTCGCGCGCGCCCTCATAGGCCGCCGTCGCTTCTTCGCCCAGCAGATGCACGGCACGCGACACGTTGGCGTTGTGCTCACGATAGTGGGTGTTTACCGCCTCGATCACGCTTACCGGCTTCTGGCTGGTATTGGCGTTGTCGAAATAGATCAGCGGCTTGTCGTGCACGGTGCGCGACAACAAGGGGAAGTCCGCGCGGATGCGCTGCACATCGAAAACCGTAGGGAGATGTTTGGACTGTGCGTTCATCGTGGTCGTTTCGCCTTGTCGCTCGCGGTGATGCCAACATCACCGCATGCCGGAGGTGTGACTCAAGCGGACGGCAGGTGCGCCATCAGCTGCTGATAAAGGTGCTCGCGCAGATTTTCATCGGGCAGCGAGTCGAACACCGCCCGGCAGAACGCCGCCGTCAGCATCGAGCGCGCCTCGGTCAGCGGAATGCCACGCGAGCGCAGGTAGAACAGCGAACGCTCGTCGAGCTGGCCGACAGTAGCGCCATGCGCCGCTTTCACCTCGTCCGCGTAGATTTCCAGCTCAGGCTTGGTATCGATCTCGGCCTGGCCGGAGAGCAACAGATTTTTGCTGCTAAGGCTGGCATCGCTGCCGTCGGCTCCCTGGGCGACCACGATCGCACCGCGGATCACGCCACGCGAACGCCCGTCGGCCACGCCACGCCATACCGACTCCGACGCCGTGTTGAGCGCCTGATGACGGATCGCCATCTGCGTATCGATATGCTGACGCCCCTGCAGCACGAATACGCCACGCGTATCCAGGCGGGACTGATCGCCCGCCAGCGTCGCATGAAGATCATGCCGAACCAGCGAGCCACCCAACTCCAGCACGTAAAGCATGGCCTGCGCCTGCGCATCCAATTGCACGCTGTTGTGGCGCACCAGGGTGCTGCCCTCGGCGGCATCCTGCAGCGTCACATGGCGCAACTGCGCACCCTTGCGCAGCACGATATCCATGACCTGGGTACCCAGGTGCTGATGGGCAGCGGTCGCCAAGTGATGTTCGACCACGGCAAGCTCGGCTCCTTCGCCTAGTTCGATGACATGCCTGACGTGCCAGGCCAGGTCACCTTCGGCGGGCGCACCAACAAACACCAGCTGGACGGGTTGCGCGATCTTCACGCCAGCCGCCACTTGCAGCACCACGCCATCGCCGGCCAGGGCCGCGTTGAGGCGCGCGAACACATCGCCACCTTCGCGGTAATGCCGCGACAGCGCGAAGCGCAGTGGCTCTGCGTCGCCCTGCAGGGCCTGCGAGAGCGGCCGCAGGTTCAGCCCGGCCGGAAGGGTCTCGAGGCGGGAAAGGTCCGCACGGAATACGCCATTGACGAAGACCAGGGCCGGCCCATCCACGCCGGGCAGCGCAAGCGCAGCCGCGTCGACGTCGCGCGAGGAGGCCTGTGCGTCGCCTGGCGCAAACCGTCGCTGGCCCAAGGCACGCAACGCGGTGTATTTCCAGGCCTCCATCCGCGTGTCCGGCAAGCCGGCCGCGGCAAAGGCTTCGAGATTCTCGCGACGCGCCGCATCCAGCCAGCCGATGTTGCTGCCGGGCAAGCGTGCCTGCGCCGCCGCTTCCAGCAGCGACTCGACGAAAGGCATGCGTTGCGGCTCGCTCATGCGGACGCTCCCGTCAGCGCGGGATCCTTGTCGGTGACCCAGGCGTAGCCATGCTCTTCCAGCTTGAGCGCCAGCGTCTTGTCACCGCTCTCCACGATGCGGCCATCGGCCAGCACGTGGACGAAGTCCGGCTCGATATAGTCGAGCAGGCGCTGGTAATGCGTGATCAGCAGGAAGCCACGCTCGGTCGAACGCAACGCGTTCACGCCCTGCGCGACCTGCTTGAGGGCATCGATATCCAGGCCCGAATCGGTCTCGTCGAGGATCGCCAGCTGCGGCTCCAGCACGGCCATCTGGAAGATCTCGTTGCGCTTCTTCTCGCCGCCGGAGAAACCTTCATTCACCGCGCGGTGCAGTAGTTCGTCGGAGATCTGCATGATCTTCAGCTTCTCGCGCACCAGCTTGAGGAACTGCATGGAATCCAGTTCCTTCTCGCCGCGCCGCTTGCGCTGCGCATTGAGGGCGGCACGCAGGAAATAGGTGTTGTTCACGCCGGGAATTTCCACCGGATACTGGAACGCCAGGAACACGCCGGCAGCGGCACGTTCTTCAGGTTCCAGCGCGAGCAGGTCGATGCCATTGAAGCTCACCGAGCCCGCGGTCACTTCGTAACCGTCGCGGCCCGACAGCACGTTTCCCAGGGTGGACTTGCCGGCGCCGTTCGGCCCCATGATCGCGTGTACCTCGCCCGGGTTCACGGTCAGCGTGAGTCCCTTGAGGATGTCCTTGCCCTCGACGCGGGCGTGCAGGTTTTCGATCTTCAGCATGTTTCGTACTCGCTCATGTCAGGTGCTCGCGCCGTCGTGTTGACGCCGCAGCACCACATAGGTGAAGGCTTGCTCGTGGCCCGACGGCGTGCGATGCACGTCGCGCCCATGGGTAACTTGCGTGAATGCCGGTGCGAAGGCGGCCGCCAACGTGATCGCGTCGTAACGAGCGACCAGCATGCCGCTGCAACGCTCCGGACCATCGGTGGCAAAGGTACCAACCACCAGATGGCCACCAGGCTTCACCGCGCGCGCCGCCGCATCGACGTAGCGCGACTGCTCGGCCGCCTCGGTGAGAAAATGGAAAACCGCCCGGTCATGCCAGAGTGCGTAACGGGCAGCGGGCAACTCGACCGCAGTCACGTCACCCGCGATCCAGCGTACCGATGCCGCCTGTGTACCCAGCCGCTGCTTCGCCTCGGCCATCGCGACGGCGGAAAGGTCAAGCACGCTGACATCGACAAAGCCGCGCTGCAGCAGGTCGTCAACCAGGGTGGAACGACCGCCGCCGACATCCAGCACGGCTTGATCGCGCGGAAGATCCAGCGCATCGATCAGCTGCAGGGAGGCGTCCAGACGCGGGCGAAACCAGCTGGTCTGCTCCTCGCCTTTCTCGCGGTACACCGTGTCCCAGTGCGTTTGCAGCGACGTACTCATCCCACCGCGCCTTCCAGCGACACTTCCAGCAGCTTCTTCGCTTCCACCGCGAATTCCATCGGCAGTTCGCGGAACACCTGCTTGCAGAAGCCGTCGACGATCATCGACACGGCATCTTCCTCGCCGATGCCGCGACTGCGGCAATAGAACAACTGGTCGTCGGAAATCTTGGAAGTGGTGGCCTCGTGCTCGACGATGGCCGTGGGGTTCTTCACTTCCATATACGGGAAGGTGTGCGCGCCGCATTTCTTGCCGATCAGCAACGAATCGCACTGGGTGTAGTTGCGTGCGCCTTCGGCGCCCTTCTCCACCTTCACCAGGCCACGATAGCTGTTGCTGCTGCGGCCAGCGCTGATGCCCTTGGAGACGATCTTGGACTTGGTGCCCTTGCCGATATGGATCATCTTGGTGCCGGTATCGGCCTGCTGATGATGATGGGTGAGCGCCACCGAGTAGAACTCGCCGACCGAACGGTCGCCGCGCAGCACGCAGCTGGGGTACTTCCAGGTAATCGCCGAACCGGTTTCCACCTGGGTCCAGGAGATCTTGGAGTCGTCGCCGCGGCAATCGCCGCGCTTGGTCACGAAGTTGTAGATGCCGCCAACGCCGTTCTCGTCGCCCGGATACCAGTTCTGCACCGTCGAATACTTGATCTGCGCTTTTTCGAGCGCGACCAGTTCCACCACGGCGGCGTGCAGCTGGTTCTCGTCGCGCATCGGCGCGGTGCAGCCTTCGAGGTAGGACACATAGGCGCCCTCTTCCGCCACGATCAGGGTGCGCTCGAACTGTCCGGTATTGATCGCATTGATGCGGAAGTAGGTGCTTAGCTCCATCGGGCAGCGCACGCCCTTGGGAATGAACACGAACGAGCCATCGGAGAACACGGCCGAATTCAAGGCGGCGAAATAGTTGTCGCCGGTCGGCACCACGCTGCCCAGATACTTCTGCACCAGGTCGCCGTGCTCGCGAATCGCTTCGCTCATCGAGCAGAAGATCACGCCAGCCTCGGCCAGCTCCTTGCGGAAGGTGGTGCCCACGGAGACCGAGTCGAACACCGCATCCACCGCCACGCCAGCGAGCTTGGCCCGTTCGTGCAAGGGCACGCCGAGCTTTTCGTAGGTTTCCAGCAGCTTCGGATCGACTTCGTCCAGCGACTTCGGGCCCTGCTTGGGCGCGGCGTAGTAGCTGATGGCCTGATAGTCGATCGGACTGAGATTGAGCTTGGCCCAGTCCGGCGTCGGCATGGTGAGCCAGTGGCGGTACGCCTTGAGGCGCCACTCGGTCATCCACTCCGGCTCCTGCTTGAGCGCGGACAGCTGGCGGATGATGTCTTCGGACAGGCCCGGCGGCAGGCTGTCGGTTTCGATGTCGGTGACGAAGCCGGCCTCGTAGCGACGGCCCAGCGCCTCGGCAACTTCCGCGTTGTCGCGAAGCGTGGTGGAGGTGTCGCTGCGTTCGGAGGTTTCGGTGGTCATGGTCATCTTCGTGTCGTCGTGGGCGGTCGAGGGACGATCGGGGTCAGCCGATCAGGTTCGCGTCGATACGACGACTAGGTGGTTTGAGCATGTCGGAGAGGCTGACGGCGCGCAGGGCGTTATCCACGACGCTGTTCACGTGCTGCCAGTTGCTGCGCACGCCGCATAGCGATTCGCGGTCGCACTGACCGACGGCCACGCTGCATTCGGTCATGCCGAGGGGGCCTTCCAGCGCTTCGACGATCTGCGCCAGGGTGATTTCGCCGGCCGGTCGCGCCAGCCGGTAACCGCCGTTGACGCCGCGGAAGGATTCGACCAGCCCGGCATGCCCCAGCAGCTTCAGCAGCTTGCTTACGGTGGGCAGCTCCAGGCGCGTCTCATCGGCGATCTGCGCCGTGCTGAGCACGTCGTCAGGATGGGCGGCGATGCAGGTCATCACCACCGTGGCGTAGTCGGTGAGGCGGCTGACGCGAAGCATGGGGAAGCGGCCAGGACTGCGTGAATCGGGACCAAAATGGTACTGATTAACGACTTGCCAGTCAAACCGTGGCGCTGCACCAAAAGCGGGCGATGACTTATAGACCTGCCCTGTTTTCGGGCAACGATGGCCGCCCTTTTTACGCGGCGCAAACACCCCCTCACCGTCATCCCCGCGAAAGCGGGGATCCAGTGCCTCTGCAAGTCACTGAAGGCGCTGGATTCCCGCTTTCGCGGGAATGACGGAACGGGAGGCGGTGACGGCTCCCACAGCCCCAAATCCCTCATGGCACGCATCGTGCTGCACCGCCACATAGCAACGTCATGGGGAGCTCTGGGGATGAAGTGGATAACGGCCATCATCAAACCGTTCACGCTGGACGATGTGCGCCAGGCGTTGACCGAGGCGGGAGTGACGGGCATGACCGTCACGGAGGTCAAGGGGTTTGGCCGACAGCACGGGCATACCGAGCTGTATCGCGGAGCGGAATACGTGGTGGATTTCCTGCCCAAGCTCAAGCTTGAGGTGGCGGTCTCCGACGAACAGCTCGAACGCGCCGTCGAGGCGATCAGCGGCGCCGCCCGCACCGGCAAGATCGGCGACGGCAAGATCTTCGTCAGCGACCTGGAACAGGCCATCCGCATTCGCACCCAGGAGGTCGACGTCGATGCGCTTTGATGGAAAAGCTTTGAAGCGGCGCCTGACGCTTGGCCTGATCACCCTCGCCGCTTCTTCACCCGCGTGGGCACAGGCAGCCGCCCCCACGCGTATCGACAGCGGCGACACCGCCTGGATGCTGACCGCCACCGCCCTCGTGCTGTTGATGACCATCCCCGGGCTGGCGCTGTTCTACGGCGGCATGGTGCGCGCCAAGAATCTGCTGTCGATCCTGATGCAATGCTTTGCCATCACCGCCCTGGTGTCGGTACTGTGGATGCTTTACGGCTATTCGCTCGCCTTCAGCACGGAGGGCATGCAGGCCGGCGTCAGCAACCTGCATTCCTTCATCGGCGGGCTGGACCGCATCTTCCTCGCCGGGCTCAAGCCGGATTCGCGCTACCAGACCGTGCCGGAAAGCGTGTTCGTGATGTTCCAGCTGACCTTCGCGATCATCACGCCGGCCCTGATCATCGGCGCCTTCGCCGAACGCATGAAGTTCAGCGCGCTGCTGTGGTTCAGCGGACTGTGGCTCACCATCGTCTATCTGCCGGTGGCACACATGGTGTGGAGCGGCCCCGGCTCGCTGTTGGGCGACCTGGGCGTGCTCGATTTTGCCGGCGGCACGGTGGTGCATATCAATGCCGGTATCGCCGGCCTGATCGCCTGCCTGGTGATCGGCAAGCGTCGCGGCTATCCGCATGTGCCAATGCCGCCGCATAACCTCGGCTATACCGTGATGGGAGCCAGCCTGCTGTGGCTGGGCTGGTTCGGCTTCAATGCCGGTTCGGCGGTGGCGGCCAACGGCAGCGCCGGCATGGCCATGCTGGCGACGCAGATCGCCACGGCCGCCGCCGCGCTCGGCTGGCTGGGTGCCGAGTGGATCGCGCATGGCCGCCCCAGCGTGCTGGGCATTGTCTCGGGTGCCGTCGCCGGCCTGGTCGCGATGACGCCGGCTGCTGGCACCGCGGGTCCGGGCGGCGCCCTGGTGCTGGGACTGCTGGCGGGCGTCATCTGCTTCTTCACCGCCACGCGGCTCAAGCACAAGCTCGGCTACGACGACTCGCTCGACGTGTTCGGCGTGCACGCCGTGGCCGGCATCGTCGGCGCCCTGCTCACCGGCCCGCTGGCCTCGCCCAAGCTCGGCGGCTTCGGCACGGTGGAATCGTTATGGGGACAGCTGTGGATTCAGGCCAAGGGCGTGGGTTTTACGGTGGCATGGAGCGCGGTACTCAGCTTGCTCATCCTCAAGCTGATCGACTGGACGCTGGGCCTGCGTGTGGATGAAGAGCAGGAACAGATCGGCCTGGATTTGGCGCTGCACGAAGAGAAGGCCTACAACCTCTCCTGATCCCTGCTCCCTCTCCCCTTCGGGGAGAGGGCTGGGGTGAGGGGCCAATCTAGCGACCATCCGCCAACCAACCAAATGTAGGAGCGCACCCTGTGCGCGAAAAACCAACGGAGCGGCCATGCCGTGATCGCGCACAGGGTGCGCTCCTACAGTTAAGGCGTAGCACCCATTAAGCTGCGCGGCATCACCACTAGCAGCACACCATGACCACCGCCCCCGATCGCGCCGCCGCCCGCCTGGCCTGGACCCGCTCCACCCTCGGCGACGCCTCACTCACCCTCGAGCCCGCCTCCGCCGACGCCAGCTTCCGCAGCTATTGGCGCACGCACCATGCAGGCACCAGCTGGATCGTGATGGACTCGCCGCCGGCGCAGGAAGATCCGCGCCCGTGGCTGGCCATGAACGCGCGCCTCGCCGCCGCCGGCCTGCACGTACCGGCCGTGCATGCGCATGACCTGGAGCAGGGCTTCCTGCTGATCGAGGATCTCGGCACGCGCCTGTACCTGCCGGCATTGAACGAAGATAGTGCAGACCGGCTCTACGGCGATGCCATGGATGCGCTGCTGCACATGCAGTCGCGCATGGACTACAGCGACCTGCCACCGTTCGACCATGCCCTGCTGGTGCGCGGACTGGAAGTGATGCCGGAGTGGTTTCTCGGCCGCCATCTCGGCCACACGCCGGAGTGCGACGAGTGGGATGTGCTGGAAGCCGCGTTCGACGTGGTGATCCGCAATGCGCTGCAACAGCCCCGCTGCTTCGTGCATCGCGACTTCCACAGCCGCAACCTGCTGATCGTCGACGACAACAACCCGGGCATCATCGACTTCCAGGGCGCCTTGGCCGGCCCGATCACGTATGACCTCGCGTCCTTGTTGCGCGATGCCTACATCACCTGGCCGCGCGCCAGAGTCGAAGGCTGGGTGGAGTCCTACCGCTTGCGTCTGCTGGCTGCCGGCATGATCGCCAACGACGTCGACAGCCAACGCTTCCTGCGCTGGTTCGATCTCACCGGCCTGCATCGCCATATCCGCGTCCTCGGACAGTTCTATCGGCTGTGGTATCGCGACGGCAAGCCTGGCTACCTGGCTGACGTGCCGACGGTTTATCACTACGTGGTGTCGGTGGCGCGCAGCTATCCGGAGCTGGCCAATTTCGTCGCCTTGCTTGAACGTCATGTGCAAGGCCGCGACCTGACCCAGGTGGCCGCCGCATGAGGCACGCACTGATCTTTGCGGCCGGCCTGGGCGAGCGCATGCGCCCGCTCACCGATCACACGCCCAAGCCGCTACTGCCGGTTGGCGGCAAACCGCTGATCGAGTGGCATCTGGAAAAGCTCGCCGCCATCGACGTGCATTACGTGGTGATCAACACCTCGCACCTGGCCGAACAGTTTCCCGACACGCTGGGCGATGGCTCGCGCTGGGGCCTGCGTATCCGCTACGCGTACGAAGGACCGACGCCGCTGGAAACCGGCGGCGGCATGCTCAATGCGCTGAGCCTGCTGGGCCCCGAGCCCTTCATCGCCCTCAGCGCCGACATCTACAGCGACTACGACTATGGCGCCCTGCCCCTGCAACCCGCGGGTCTCGCGCATCTGGTGATGGTGCCGAACCCCGACTGGCACGCGTCCGGAGACTTCGTGCTGCACCGGGATGGCCTTCTGGGCGAGGACGGCGCGGGCGAGCGGCTCACCTTCGGCAACATTGGCGTGTATCGGCCGGAATTCCTGCACGGGCACGCGCCCGGTCGCTTCAAGCTGCTGCCGCTTTACCAGCAGGCCATGGGCGCAGGCCAGCTTGGCGGCGAGCGCTACGATGGGTTCTGGCGCAACCTGGGCAACCCGGCCCAGTTGGCGGAACTGGACACGCGACTACGCGCCAGCTGAGCTAAAGGTCGGCGACGCAAAATCCTGCCGGCTGGATGCCAGCGGCCGCCGCCGGTATCCTAAACCACCCGGTACAGTAGAGCGCCGGAGCGGCGCGACCGTCAGCCTCCGTCGGTCACGCGAAAGACTCCCGCCTGCCTGCCCCGCCCGCTCCCGCGCAAGGTGTTTGAACGATGTCCGAACTGTGGTCCCACTTGGTTAGCTGGTTTGCCAGCCATGTCGTGCTCCCCGTGCTGCAGTTCCTGCATCTGCAAGACCTCGCCGGCAATGCGAACGACATCTCGGGCGCGCTGCTGGTCGCCACGCTCCAGCTTTGCATCATCGGCTTCATCTTCCGCCCGCTGGAAAGCGTGTTTCCCGCGGAAAAATGGACCGACCGCAAGCTCACCCGGGCGGATTTCCAGTACACGCTGATGATGCTGATCGGCATCTTCCCTGTTTTCAGCTACCTGGTGCTTTCGCCGATCGCCAACTTCTTCGGCGGCGCGGACACCGGCCCCAGCGACCCCAGCGCCTCGCCGCTGGCGCTCACCCACTGGGTGCCGGCACTGAAAGACCATCCGTGGTTGCTGTTCTTCTGCTACTACCTCGTCTACGACTTCGTGTACTACTGGATGCATCGCATGCAGCACGCGCTGCCCTGGTGGTGGGCGCTGCACAGCATGCATCACAGCACGCGCCAGATGAGCTGCTGGACCAATGACCGCGGCAGCCCGATCGACGGCTTCCTGCAATCGATGATCCTCGCCGTCGTCGGCATCGTGATTGGCGTGGAGCCGGAACAGTTCGCCTGGCTGGTGCTGGTGGGCGAACTGGTGCAGAACCTCTCGCATACCAATGTGCGCCTGGGCTTCGGTCCGGTCTTCGATCGCATCTTCGTGGCGCCCAAGTTCCATCGCCTGCACCACATGCTGGTCGACCCGACCCGGCCGAAGCTGCACAACTGCAACTTCGGCCAGGTGCTCTCGATCTGGGACGTGCTGTTCGGCACGGCGCTGTACGGTGAACCGCCGCGCCCCACCGGCGTGGGCGACCCGATGGTCGACGACGACAACAACCACAACCTTATCGGCCTGCACTGGAATGCGATCAAGCGCTTCTGGGGTGCCGTGCTCCGTCCGGCCGGCTGGAAACTCGGCGAAGTGGCCTTCGGCCCCGACTACCGGCCAATCCCGGTCGACCAGCTCGACCTGCACGCACTGGGACATCACGTGCTGCAGCCGGCCCACGCACCGCACGAAGCGGACAGCACGAGCACGACGGTCCGCGAACGCGCCGAAACGGCCTGAGCCCGTATCACCCGCAGTCCTGTTTTCCCCTGAGAAAGTTCACTTAGTGGGGACAGGGGCATCACAACATGTCGCTGCATCGAACCAGCGCGATGAGTTCGCGCTGGCGGCATTGTGGCTGGCGTTGCAAGTCGGCTCGGGCAAGCCTGCACTCGCCGCCACCTACACCTGACCTTCACATTTCGCATGTAGCAATGGCCCTAGCATGCCCCTTGCCGCTGGCCACGCATCGACTCAGGCCGAACAGCCGCCAGCGGCATGGACGCAATCCAGCATCACCGTGAAGCGTACGTGCCCCCTTGTTCGGGCAGAACGCGTGGCCAGACCAACGGGGTTTCCATGGATACAAAAGTGCGGAACGCGGCAGAGCATGATCCTCGGACTGCCGACCGTGGTGCACCTCCTCCCCCCAATGCCTTGCCCGCGGTCTGCGACGTTTCGGTGACGAACGTATGCAACGCCGCCTGCGACTTCTGTGGATTCTCGCGCGACAAGAAGCTGGCTGGGCCGCGACGCTATCTGGCGCCAGACGATTTTGAGCGGGCGCTGCCGATCCTGCGCAAGCGCCGGATTCGCTACATGACGCTCCAGGGTGGTGAGCCGCTGGTCCACCCGCAAATCGAATCGCTGGTCGCCTCGGCCACCAAGGCCGGCATGCAATGCGGCCTGATCACCAACGGCTGGTTCCTTTCCCGGCACATCGAGCAGCTGGCCGCCGCGGGTCTCAAGCGCCTGCTGGTGTCGATCGATAGCGCCAACATGGGCGAGCACGAGCACAACCGCGGCCTGCAGGGCCTCGAGGCGCGCATTGCCGACGGCATTGCGCGGGCGCGCAGCTTCGGCATCCCGGTGTGCGCCTCGGTCACCGTGAGCCGCCTGGTCAATTACGAGGCGTTGCCGGAGACACTCACGCGGCTTGGCTTCGATTCCGTCTCGTTTTCCTACCCAAGGCGCGAGGCGTTCGGCTCCTCCTCGCTCGTCTACGATGAAACCTCGACGCTAGTCGACCTCAGCGCGGAAGAAATTCTCGACGCGCTGGAGCAAATCGCGCGCATGAAAAAGCGTTTCCGCGTGATGGATCCGAAAGCCGCGCTCGCCGAGGTCGCCCGCTTCGTGCGCGGCGAACAGCAACTGATTCCCTGCGTGGGCGGCAGCAAGTATTTCTATCTCGACTGGAACCTCGATATCTGGCGCTGCGAGGCCTGGTCCGAGCCCATGGGTTCGGTCTTCGACCTCGACCGCTTCCCCGATCAGCGCGAACCCTGCAACGCCTGCATGATGTCGTGCTACCGGCACGCCAGCGTGCTGATGCACGGTGCCATGGCCCTGGCCGACTCGGCCCAGGCGCTGGGCCGGGGCGACTTCCGCTCGGCCGTCAGCTCACTTTTCCAGCGCGGCGTCGCGACATCCCTGTGGGCGCTGGCGAACGAGGAGTTGCCAAGCATGAGCGCCAACGCTCTCACCAAGCGAAGCGCCGAATTCCGCGCATCGTCGAAAAGCGAATTGAAGCCTGATCATCCGTGACCAAGCTCTCCCTTGCAGTGCGAACAGAGGACGGCCCCCGAGTCTCGAGCTAAGCGAACAAATCCGTCGCGTGCACTCGAGACACGCGACGGATGCTGTTTCCTAGTTAAAATCGCTGTGTGTACTTCAGATAGTAGAAGCGGCCAATATCGAAGCCCCCGTAGTACGCGAACGAGCTAGCCGGTTTCGTATACAAGATGGGGCCCTGCTTATCGAACACGTTGTTCGCGCCCACCGAGATAATGCCCTTCCACGGCATGTTCCAGCGAAACTGCACATCATTGAACGTAGTGGTGGCAACGTGGCGCATCGGCTGAGCGCCGTTAAAAGCATCGACGTGGTTGGGATCGTTGCACTCGGTCATGTACGAGCACTTTTCCGCCAGACCAGAGTAGTAGCGCATCGTCCAAGTGGCGCCGAAAATTCCGCGCGTCCAGTCGAGGGTCAAATTGGAGCGCACACGGAAATTGACGCCTGCGCTATTGGCGATGCCATTGAACGGCTGCACCTTGGTCGCCGGATTGTCGTCCGCCTTGATGTCCAGGTAATCGATATAAGTAGTGTTCCATCGCGCGGCGAACTGACCCACCGACGCAATGGAGAAGCGGTAGTTCACGCCGAAATCGTAACCTTCGGTTTTCTGCCAGCCCTTGTTGGTCAAGCCGTAGTACATACTGGTAATGACGCCGGTGGACGGATCGCGATGAAAACCGGTGCAACGCGAGGCGATGCCGCCGGAATAGCAATCGTCCAGGATGTTCTGCACCGAGTCCGTGGCGATGACGTTCTTGATGTCAATCTTGTACCAGTCCAAGGAGACATCGAGACCTTCCACGTAATGGGGGTTGTAGATCAGGCCTAGCGTGCGAGTAGTGGCCGTTTCGGGTGTCAGGTTGGCGTTGGAGCCGTTGGTGAACTGGTAACCCGTCTGACAGGGATACGTCGTACATAGCACGCCACCCTGACCCAGCTGCCGGAAATTCGCAGCCAGCGCCGGCTGGCCACCGAAACCAGCGCCGCAACGTGCAGCCACCGGCGCGTTGCCCGCCGCCGAACCACGCTTGGCATCGCAGGGATCGGTGTAGTACGAGAAACTGCCGCCGGTGCCGCCATACAGATCCGAGATCGTCGGAGCGCGGAAGCCCTGCGCCCAGCTGCCACGGACCAGCAGTTCATCGAACGGCTTCCACTTGAATCCAAACTTGCTGTTGGTAGTACTGCCGAAATTGTCGTAGTCGGAATAGCGCGTGGCGATATTGACGGACAGCTCGCGAGCCATCGTCATGTCCCTCAGGAGAGGCGCGTCCAGCTCCAGGTAAGCCTCATTGACACGATATTTGCCCGAGGTCGTGGTTGCAGGTAAACCCGAACTCAGTCCGGCCTGCCTGAAGGCGTCGGGCACGAAGCGGCCCTCCTCTTCGCGATGCTCCACGCCCGCAGCGAGACCCAAGTCACCGGCCGGCAGTGAAAACAGGGTGCCCGCCATGTTGGCTGAATAGTCGACCGTCGTGGTCTTGCCAGTGTCGTGATACTCGGGGAACAGAAAAGCTTGAAGGTCTGCATTCGCCAGTGAGCCTGCGCCTGCCTGGCCGTATGGCAATAGTGGATTCCAGGGCACACAGCCAATGATCTCGTTACCCACGCCGGGCTTGCCACAATGCACTTTGCCGTCGGCGCCAAGAAAAGATGGACCCAGCGCATTTTCGGCGGCGACGAGGTTAAAGTCGCCGTGATTCGTCTTGAGCATGTTGTTGCGGTTCGTCATCGCACCGACGTCCCAGTTCCAGGTGCGACCACCCAGATCGAAATAGCCCTCGAAGCCCGCCGTCCAGCGATAGGTTTCCAGCTCGCTGTCGGTGGTGCGAGGCACTTCCCAGCCGCGTCGGCCAAAGTTGAGGTCCTTGCCCAACGGATTGAAATAACTGTCTCCTGACAACGGGGTATCGAACGCTCGGGACTGATACGGATAGCCAGCAATCTGCTGCAAAGTGATGCGTTTGTTGTAGAGGAAGTCCGTCTTGAACGCGATGTTGTCGCCGAGGTTGTATTTGCCGGCGACGAACAGCGAGGTTTTCTCCAGGCCTGTTTGCAACATCATCTGCTGATTACTGTTGGCGTACTCGTCCAGCGTCAACGAGTGGTAGTTGGCGAACTTGCGGGGGTCGCTACCCGGCGTCAGCGTGCAGTTCGGGTAGCTCTTGGTCGTCGGGTTGTAAGGACCGCATGGCGCGTTAACGATGTAGCCGTACTGGCTGATAGCACTCCAGCCATCGGTCGGCCCCGGATGATTCGGCCCAGACGGGAAGGCACTGAATTCGCGGTCCTTGGCCCACACCGGGTCTTCCTTCTGATATTGCGCGCTCACCATGATCGATCCGCGCTCGTTGGCAGTACCCAACGTAAAATCATAGCTCTGCTTCTTGCCGTCGCCCTGCTCATACTCGCCCACGTAGGCCTTGGCTTCGGCACCGGTGAAGTTGCTACGGGTGATCACGTTCACCACGCCCGCGATGGCATCTGAGCCATAGATCGATGAGGCGCCGTCCTTCAGCACCTCAATGCGTTCGATGCTCGACACGGGAATCTGACCGAGATCCTGCAGACCGGTCGTATTGGCCCCCAAGCGCTTGCCATTGACCAGGATCAGGGTGCGCTCAGGCCCAAGGTTTCGCAGGTCGACGTAATACCCGCCCACATCTTCGCCCGAAGAAAGCGCACTGGCGCGGCTGATCGGCGGCGAACCGACTTCGGTCAGGTTCTGCAAGATGTCGGCGACCGAAGTGAAGCCCTGATTATCGATTTGCGTGCGGTCTATAACCACCACCGGCTGGGAGGTTTCCACGTCCACGCGCGGGATGCGCGAACCGGTGACCGTGACTGTTTCCAGCCTCTTGGCATGTTCTGGATTGGTCTGACTTCCACTGTCCTGTGCGAACGCCGCACCAGACAGGCTAAGGAAAATCGCGCTTACCAGCGCAGAGCGTCGCAACTCACCGCCGCGACTCAACGTCCGATATCTCATCACTCTCTCTCCCCGTAGCAGCCCAAAGTCCTGGGCAAGAAAGCGAGGCCGACCTTCAGATGCGTCGGCCGCGCTATGACTGGCCGGATGGGCTGGATGCCCAGCACTCCCTGGCCAGGAAACCTGTGTGGACGTCGCGTCCCTCGACTGCCGGGCAGTCGTCTCCCAGGACGTCACGCAGGAACGGGGAAGACCATAAAGTGATTTCTTACGATTCTTGGGCGGAAAATTAAGGCCACGCTGCATGCGCACGCGCTATTCGGCAAACGCCTACGACTACGCGATGTGCCTTAGGCGCACGGCGGTTTCTGCGGACGTGGTGACTTCGTGTTCGCTTACAGACGAAGAAACCAAAGGCGTGACGACTCGCGCCCCTGCTAACCGGGTCGACAAGCGCAACGTGGGACGAGGCAAAAGAAGGCCCCCATGGAGGGGGCCAAAGAGTCACCGATACGTCGGTGAATTTGAGGGTGCCCGGCAAGCATTGCTCAGGAACGAGAACGCAACGCGAGCGGATGGGAGTAGAACAAAGCGCCATCACCTAGAGCATCAGGCGAAGCCCATAGAGGGTGTGGCGTAATCCCGGCTGCAAAAGTAAGCCTGGCGAACGTGGCCGCTTCGCGCACGTGCGCACCAGCCGGCTGCCAACGGCAATGCCCTGCGTTCATGCGAACCGAATGGATGCCCAAACGGGCGCCGGTCAAAAAAAACGGCCCGGGAAACCCGGGCCGTTTGCTTCAACAGAGTCGCGTGGCGCTTATGGGCGGCGCGCGAGTTCCGGGTTTTCCTTGGTCTTCGGCATCAGGTCCTGCTTGGACACGCCGAGCCACAACAGGATCGGGCTGGCGACGAAGATCGACGACAGCGTGCCGACCAGGATGCCGATCAGCATGGTGATGGCGAAGCCGTGCACCACCGGACCACCGATGAAGTACAGCGCGGCCATGGTGATGGCCGTGAACAGCGCGGTGATGATGGTTCGCGACAGCGTGTTATTGATCGAGCGATTGAGGATCTCCTCCGGCTCGGCCTTGCGCGAGGAACGGAACAGTTCGCGCACGCGGTCGAATACCACCACCTTGTCGTTGATGGAGTAACCGATCACCGCCAGTACCGAGGCAAGCACGGTGAGGTCGAATTCGCGCTGCACCAGGGCGAACACGCCCACGGTGATCAGCGCATCATGGAACTCGGTGAGGATCGCGGCCACGGCGAAACGCCACTCGAAGCGGATGCCCAGATAGACGCCGATGCCGAGCACCACCACGATCGCCGCGACGATGCCGTCGCTGCGCAGCTCGTCACCTACCTGCGAGCTGACATAGTTTCGACTCTTCACCACGGCATCCGCACGCGTCGCCTGCAAGGCGGCCGTGGTCACCGCGGCCACCTTGTCCAGGTTGACCTTGCCGGCCTCGTCCTTCATCGCCGCCGTCGGCTGAAAGCGGATCGAGACCTCGCGCGTACCGCCCAGGCTGGCGACCAGCGAGTGCTCGATGCCGGCCTTGTCCAGCGCCGCCTGTACGTCCGTCGTGACCACCGGTTGCTGGTAATCGACCACCAGCGCGACACCGCCCGTGAAGTCGAGGCCGTAGTTGAGGCCCTTCCCCACGATGAGTCCAATGGAGGCAAGGATCAGCAGCAGGGCGATGCCGACGCTGAACTTCCGCATGCCGAGGAAGTTGATATTGCTGTTGTGGTTGAAGATTTCCATCTGTGTTCGTTCCTCTTCAGACCGACAGCGTCTTGAGCTTGCGGTGGCCGTGGATAAGCGCGGTGATGGCGTGCGTCACGGTGACCGAGGTGAACATCGAGGTCAGGATACCGATCAGCAGGGTCACACCGAAGCCCTTGATCGGGCCCGAGCCCATCGTGGTCAAGGCCAGCGCCGCGATAAGGTGGGTGACGTTGGCGTCGAGAATGGTCGCCCACGCCTTGTCGTAACCGGCGCGGATGGCCGCATGCGGCGTAGAGCCGTTGCGCAACTCTTCTCGTATGCGTTCGCAGATCAGCACGTTCGCATCGATGGCCATACCCAGCGTCAACACGATACCGGCGACGCCCGGCATGGTCAGCGTGACACCGACGGCGGACATCACCGCCACCAGGATCACCAGGTTGAAGAACAGCGCTATATCGGCCACCAGGCCGAACAGCTTGTAGTAGATCGCGGCGGCCAGCAGCACCAGGGCCAGACCGATCATCACGGCCCGGAAGCCCTTCTGGATGTTTTCCTGGCCGAGGCTGGCGCCAATCACTTGCTCTTCGATGATATCGACCGGAGCGGCCAGCGAGCCGCCCTTCAGCAGCAAGGCCAGCTCGGAGGCTTCCTTGGGGCTGCGCAGGCCGGTGGTCTGGAAGTTCTTGCCGAACACGCCCTGGATGGTGGCGTAGTTGATCACCTCTTCGGTGATCTTCGGCGTGCGCACTTCCTTGCCATCGACGATCTTGGTGTCGACCACGCGCTCCACATACACCACGCCCATCGGCTTGCCGACGTTGCCGGTGGTGAAGTCCAGCATCTTCTTGGCGCCGGCCGCGTTCAGCGTCACCGACACTGCCGGCGTGCCGCTCGTCTGGTCGAACGAGGACGAGGCATCCGCCAACTGGTCGCCGGTGACGATGACGTTCTTGCTCAGCAGGTAAGGCTGACCCTCGCGATTCTTGTAAAGACGCGCGTCCGGCGGAATGATGCCGCTGCGCACGGCGTCGATGGCCTGTTGCGGCGTGCCGTAACCGGCGCGGTATTCCAGCGTGGCGGTGGCGCCGATCAGCTTCTTGGCCTCGGCGGTGTCCTGCACGCCGGCCAACTCGACCACGATGCGGCTGTCGCCCTGCTGCTGAATGATCGGCTCGGACACGCCCAGCGCATTGATACGGTTGCGCAAGGTGCCCAGGTTCTGGCGGATGGTGTTGAGCGACAGTTCGCGCAACTTGTCCGGACGCACCACGGCGTTAAGCACGAAGCGGTCGCCGGTGGCCAGGCCGTCCTGCAGGGTGAGGTCGGGGTATTCGGCCGCGATGGCGTTGGTGGCGGCCGTGCGGTCCTCGGCGGACTTCAGCACGATGGACACGCCCTGGCCGCGCACGGCATTGCGGGTCACCGACTCGTAACGGATGTTCTTCTCGCGCAGCAGGCTGCGAATGTCATCGGCGTAGCGGGTTTCCTGCTTGTCGATCACGTCGTTCTGATCGACCTGCATCAGGAAGTGCACGCCGCCCTGCAGGTCCAGGCCCAGCGGCATCGGCTTGGCGCCGATCGCGGTAAGCCAGCCCGGCACGGTGGACTTGAGGTTGAACGCGACTGTGAAGTCGTCGCCCAAGGCCGCCTTGATGACGTCAGCGCCGGCGCGCTGCACGTCGGCATTGACGAAGCTCGCCAGCAGGTGGTCGCCCTTGATCTCGACACCCGTGGTGGCGATGTTCTGCTGCTTCAGGGCATCGCTGACCTTCTGCTCGAGCGCCTGGTCGACCGTGCCGTTGCGGTTCGCCGTGATCTGCACGGCAGGCACCGGCAGGAACGCGTTCGGCAGCGCATAAACAATACCGAGCACCAATACGATGGCGACCAGCGCATATTTCCAGCGTGGAAAATCACTCATGCCTTGAATCCGTCAAAGCCGCGGCACGAAGGGCCGCGGCGGTAGCTATGCGTCATGTTGTGGCCGGCGCCCCTCCGCCCCGGCCGTCGTCCCTCAGGACGACTTCAGCGTGCCCTTGGGCAGCACCTGTTGTACGGCGCCCTTCTGCAGCTTGATCTTCACATTCGGGGCGATTTCGACCGTGATGAAGCTCTCACCCACCTCATCCACGCGGCCGGCAATGCCGCCATTGGTGACCACTTCGTCACCCTTGGACAGCGCCGACACCATGTTGCGGTGTTCCTTCTGGCGCTTCATCTGCGGACGGATCATCAGGAAATAGAAGACCACGAACAACAGAATCAGCGGCAGGAACGTCATCAGCGGATTCGCGGCCGGAGCGGCACCGGCAGCCGGAGCCGCCTGAGCGATCACGAAGGACATCGGAAGATTCATCAGCTTGTCTCGCAAGTAGTGGTACCAACAGGGATTTCTGCCAGCACCCGATAAAAGATCGTGGATTATGCCACGCGCCCCTGGACCCTGCATGCGCCGCAAGGCCCTCCCGCCACTGGTTCTGGCGGCGGGGAGGACGGTTTCCAAGGGGCTGGACCGTGGAAGGCTGGCGTTGGTTCCTGGGCAAACCCCCTTTCCCTCATCCCGACGGCTCCCGACCGCCGAGCTGGAAAGGGGGGCAGCCTCAGGCGATCACGGCACCCTGTCGACGGGCATAGAACGCCGCCACGAAGTCGTTCAGACGACCCGCGGCAATCGCCTCGCGCAGCCCGGCCATCAATCGCTGGTAGTGCCGCAGGTTGTGCATGGTGGCCAGCTGGCTGCCGAGGATCTCGTTGCAGCGGTCAAGATGTCGCAGGTAGGCCCGGCTGAAGCCGTTGCTGCAGGCGTAGCAGTCGCAGCCTTCCTCGATCACCCGGGTGTCCTGGGCGTACTTGGCGTTGCGGATGCGCAAGGTGCCCTCGGCGACGAACAGGAAGCCGTTGCGGGCATTGCGGGTCGGCATCACGCAGTCGAACATGTCGATGCCGCGATGCACCGCCTCCACCAGGTCCTCCGGCCGCCCCACCCCCATCAGGTAGCGCGGTTTGTCTTGCGGCAGCAGCGGCACGGTGAAGTCCAGCGTGTGGTTGCGCTCCGCTTCCGGCTCGCCCACGGCGAGGCCGCCCACGGCGTAGCCGTCAAAGCCGATCTGGACCAGGCCCTCGGCGGAACGGCGACGCAGGTTCTCGTACACGCTGCCCTGCACGATGCCGAACAAAGCATTCGGATTCTTCTGGTCATCGAATGCCCGCCGCGAACGCTCGGCCCAGCGCAGGCTCAGATCCATCGAAGTGGATGCCACCTTCTCGGTGGCCGGATACGGCGTGCACTCGTCGAAAATCATCGCGATATCCGAATCCAGCACCTTCTGGATCCGCATCGACTCTTCCGGCGACAGGAACACCTTGGAACCGTCGACCGGCGAGGCGAACGCCACACCCTCTTCCGTGATCTTGCGCTTGTGCGCCAGCGAGAACACCTGGAAGCCGCCCGAATCGGTCAGGATCGGCTTGTCCCAGCCGATGAACTTGTGCAGGCCGCCAAACTGCTCCACCACCTCCAGCCCCGGTCGCAGGAACAAGTGGAAGGTGTTGCCCAGGATGATCTCGGCGCCGATCTCGCGGATGTCCCGCGGCGTCATCGCCTTCACCGAACCATACGTACCTACCGGCATGAAGGCCGGTGTCTCCACCGTGCCGCGGTCAAACGTGAGGCGGCCGCGCCGGGCCGACCCGTCGGTGGCCTGAAGTTCGAAAGTCATGGAAGTCATTGGGGGGATTATCGCGTGTTCGGGGGATTCGTGCTTTTGGGGCGCTTTGGGGCTTTGCCTCATTAGCTCGTCATCCCTGCGAACGCAGGGATCCAGCGACTTTCGCCTTGGCTCAGGGTTTCGGCGACCTGGTTCACCGGCGGCGGCGCCAGCTCAAAAGGCCAAAGGCACTGGATCCCTGCTTTCGCAGGGATGACGGTGAGGGGGTATATGAGGGTGAGGGCTGCAGGACGGCTTACGGCGAGGGTTAGACAGGCGTTCCGCGCGCGCCACCGTAACCAGCCCTTCGGCCGTCGAAGGCCACTGGCATGACTAGCCAGGCGCGAACTAGCCGCCCGGCGGCAGTATCAACATCGCGTCGCCGTATGAGAAAAACCGGTACCGCTGCTCCACCGCATGGCGATACGAGCCCAGCATGAAATCACGCCCTGCCAACGCGGAAACCAGCATCAACAGGGTCGACTGCGGCAAATGAAAATTGGTGAGCAGGCCGTCGATGCTGGTGAAGCGATAGCCCGGGAAGATGAAGATCTGCGTTTCGCCGGCGAAAGGCTGAAGCTCGCCATCGCGGCTCGCGCTTTCAAGCGCTCGAACCACGGTGGTACCCACAGCAATCACCCGGCCACCTGCAGCACGCGTGCGGCGAATCTGCTCCACCAGGCTGGCACCCACATTCAGCCATTCTCGGTGCATCTGGTGATCCTTGATGTCGTCCGCGCGGATCGGCTGGAACGTACCGGCCCCCACATGCAAGGTGACATAGCCAAACTGGATGCCGCGTTCGCGCAGTAGCGACAGCATGGCCTCATCGAAATGCAGGCCTGCGGTAGGTGCAGCGACGGCACCGGGCTCGCGCGCGAACACCGTCTGATAACGTTCCAGATCGCTATCGTCGGCGTGCCGCTCGATGTACGGCGGCAGCGGCATTTCGCCGAGCCGGAGCAACAAGCGCTCAAGCGGATCGGGCGATTCGAAGCGCAGCCGGAAGAAAGCCCCGTCGCGACCCAGCACCACGGCATGACTGCCATCCGCCAGCTCGATGCGGCCACCTTCCTTCGGCTTTTTGCTGACACCCAATTGCACCGTGGCTTCGTGCGTGCCGGTGACACGCTCGATCAGGATCTCGACCGCGCCGCCGGTTTCCTTGCGCCCATGCAGCCGCGCCGGCAACACGCGCGTGTCGTTGAACACGAGCAGGTCGCCTTCGCGCAGGAATGCAGGCAGCTCGCGGAACAGGCGGTCCTGGCGCGTCTGTGCTTCCACATCGAGCACCAACAGGCGACTGGCCGAGCGCTCGGCCAGTGGCGCCTGGGCGATCAGCTCGGGCGGCAGTTCAAAATCGAAATCGGTCTTCTTCACGGCGGGGCTTGTGCGTCGAATAGGACATTATCGCGCAAAATCCGCTTTGGACGGCCACGCCCGGCCGCGGACCGTAGGCTGGTGGCGCATCCACCACGCCAGATCGCAGGTGCCGCGACGCATCGCTTACTCGATATGGAGCGCCGCCGTACCACGCCCGCAACGCAACCAGCCGATGTTCAGCTGATGGCCCGCGCGCAGCAGGCCGCCCTGCGTACGCTGCAGAAACAGGCCGCGAGCCGTGCGCAGCAAGGTGTAACCGTTGATGCCGTCGGCGGTGTCGCAGGCGGCATTCACCCGCACCAGCAAGGGTAATGACACATCGGCATTGCCCGTATTGATCAAGACCAGATCCTGCAAGGCGCTACCGCCCTTGGAGCGTGCCACGCCCAGCAGCGACGCCTTCAGCGGTAGCCGGGCCAGCACCGCGCGCCAGGTAGCCAGGCTCCAGGCCCGGCGGTCGTCGTCCGTGGGCAGACGGAACCAGGCAATGCCCGCCAGACCACGTGGCGCGTCAGACTCCATCGCGGCCACGAACCGCTGCATCGCCTGCGGATCGGCGAACAGCTCGCTGGCACTCGCACCGGCCACCCAGGTCGACTGCTCACTCTCGATGGTGGTGATTCGCCCCTGCTCGTCCACGCTCCCGCGCATGCCGTAAGTCGGCAAGGCCACGCGCCACGGCTTGTGCGTGCGACTGGCGAAGTCGGCCATCGAGGCGCGGGCCGTCGAAGGATTGAACAGACCTGCCCGTGGCGACTGCACGGCATGCACCTGTAGAACGGCCTCGTCTGCCTGTGCCAGCACGCCGTCCAATGCCGTACTGCCCAACCAGGAAGGCGATGCCGTAATCGACAGGCGCTCGCCCGGTTTCATGCGGGCACGCAACGCAGCCAGAAACTCCGCGTAGGCTGGCAACCGCTCGGTAGCGCAATCGCAATCAATCTCCACCCCGGCAAGCGTCAAGCCATGCCCACGCCAGGCATCCAGCAGGGGCTGAATCTCGGCGAGCAGCGTGGCGTCGTCCCATGGCGCAAGCTGTGCTTCGATGCGCACAACGGAAACGACGGGCTTGCCGGTGGCTGCAAGCGCCACCCAGTCGGGCGAGAACGTCCGCCAGTTTCCTTGCTCGTCCAGCTGGCCGGCGAGCACCCGCCACTCCGTCACCACATCGTTGCTTTGACGAACAGCCTGGGTCAGCGATGGCGTCCATTGCCGTTGCCAAACATAGGCATCGTTGGAAAGCGCGACCTTGCGACCGGAACAGGCCGCGAGGGCAGCAGCGAACACGACCACGCCCGCCAGGGACCAGGGCAGACGGCAAAGCAGGCGTGTGATCCGTGATGACAAAGCTGTGCTCGCGCAGACCAGCTGTCGCCCATTGCAACGCAATGCAAGCCGCCTGGCTACTGCAGGGATGCTCTGATCTATTCAATGAGGGTGGCATGATGTCCAGAAAGTTCGCGGGGTGCGGGGCGGGGCGCAGCGCAGGCTGGCTGCCTGGGCAAGCCGCGCACCGCGGCCTGCGGGCTTTCTGGACATCACCCGAAGGGCCGGTTCTGTCTGCCCGCAGCTGCGCGCCGCGCCGACTCGACAGGCAGCCTGCCTGCCGTCGCCGACGCAGCACACACCTGCGGGCAGACAGAACCGGTGACACCCTCATTGAATGGATCAGAGCATCCCTAAAGCCAGCCTTTCTGGCGGGCAAGACGGTACGCCTCGATCCGGTTGCTTGCGCCCAGCTTGCCGATGGCCTCGGAAAGGTAGTTGCGCACCGTGCCATGCGAGAGATTGAGCTGGCTGGCGATATCGTTGGCCGATTGTCCTTCCCCCGCCAGGCGCAGCACCTGGCGCTCGCGGTCGTTGAGCGGGTCGGCTTCCGACCAGGCCTCCAGCGCCAGTTGCGGGTCGATGGCGCGGCCGCCCCGATGCACCATGCGCAACGCCTCGGCCAGGTTCTCCGCCGGTGCGTCCTTCAGCAGATAGCCGGACACACCGGCGTCCAGCGCGCGACGCAGGAAGCCCGGGCGCGCGAACGTGGTCACGATGACCACCTTGATCGGCAGTTCATGGCGCTGGATGCGCTGCGCCAGCTCCAGTCCGGTCAAGCCAGGCATCTCAATATCGGTAACCAGGACGTCGGGCTTAAGGCGCTGTACTTCGCGCCACGCCGCCTCGCCATCGGCCGCCGAGCCCAGTACCTCGATATCCGTCTCGAGATTGAGCAGGGCCGACAGCGCGCCACGCACCATCGCCTGATCTTCGGCCAACAAGACACGGATCATGCGCTGCGCCTTGTGCGCGCCGCGCCCGCAACGCGGCCGGCGTCCAGCCCATGGGTGGAGAAGACGCCCTTGGCGTGGTCGCTCGTCTGCATAGCGGTCGTGCCCCTGTCACTTGAAGTTATCGTGCTTACTGTTACGGCGTTGACGCGCGCAAGACGCGGCAGCCGGGCCGTGCACGATTTACACATCGTCGTCATACGGCACGTCGCTCCAAAGGTGGCAGCGGCGTCGTATCCGCCGCGTTGTCTTCGGCGCCTTCGCCGTCCCATGGATTCGCGCGGATGCGCAACGGCACATGAATATGCAGACGCGTTCCGTGACCCGGCGGCGAATCAACCTCCAGCGAACCGCCCAACGCGCAGACCCGCTCGCGCATGCCGTTAAGCCCGTTGCCGCTGCTGCTGACACCGCCGCGACCGTTATCCTCAACACACAGACGCAAGACGCGGTCCACCACGGCAATCGACACGCGCGCACGCGTGGCCCCGGCATGCCGCGCAATATTGGTGACCGCCTCGCGCAGGATCAGCGCCAGACCACGCTCCACATCGACCGGCAACGACGGCGGCAGCACATCGCTGTCCAGGGCGACCGCGGAAGATTCCAGCAGCAGGCGTGCCGACGCCAGCTCGGCCGCAAGATCGGTGGCGCGTATGCCGCTCACCGCGGCGCGCACTTCGGCCAGCGCATGGCGGGCGACCTTTTCCGCCTCCTCCATTTCGCGTCGCGCGGCTTCGCTGTCGCGATCGAACAATTTGCGCGATAGCTCCAGCTTCAAGGTGATGAGTGACAGGGTATGCCCAAGCAGGTCGTGCAGGTCGCGACCGATGCGTTCGCGCTCGGCCGTGGCGGCCAGGCGACGTACCTCATCATGCGAGAGGCGCAGCTCGGCGTCCTTGCTGCTGCTGATGCGCTCGGCGTTGATAACCAGACCGATCGTGAACGTCGTCAGCGGAATCCACACCACGGCCTGCCACGGGTAGTGGCATAACCAGGCCTCCAACAGGCAGACGATGTTGAGCCCGAGCAGGACCACCATGTAGGTGCGCAGGCTCAGGCGGCTGCCCTGCAGCATCACGCAGCCATACACGAAATAGCTCAGCGCACTGGGGTACCAGGGCATCAAGCCAAGTCCCATCGCCACCAGCATCAAGGCGTACCGATAGTTGACCCGCCTCGATGACACAAAGCATTTGAAGTACAGCAGCAGGAAGACCGGATAGCTGATCAGGGTCAGCACGACCCAGCGCGTGGTGAATCCGTCGAACAACGGAGTGACGAAGACCCACAGGGACCACAGCAAGTGCACCGCATTGGTCCAGGGCGATTTGCCCTGGCGCATGGCGTGGGCCACCGGCGAATCCGGTGCGGGGGTCAACCAGGCGCGTATCGTCTGGCGCATTTCATCCACTCCCCGTGGTGTCTGCCTCTGGGGCTGCATGCTACTTCAACCGTGGCGCCGCAGGCGCCGCGCCGCCAGCAGCAGAAAGACTGCCGCATAAGCACCCAGTACGAGCACATGCGGCCAGGCGCTGGCCGCCCGCGACAGACCCATGGCGGCAAGGGCGAGTGCCTGCAGATGCGCGCTGGGCCATATCGGCGCGATGTGCTGCAACGTGGCCGGCAACATCGACAGGGGAACCCACAGGCCGGAGAGGAAGGACATCGGCAGGTAGATCAGGTTGAGCACGCCCGGCGCGCCCTGCCCCTTCACCAGCGTCCCGATAAACATGCCCATCGCGCAGAACGGCAAGACGCCAAGCATCCCGGTCAAAAGCAGCTGGCCCGCCTGCCCTGGGGCCACGCTCACCTGCGCCAGGCCCATGGCCAGGGCCAGCAGCAGCATGACGACCGCCCCCGCCGCCAGCATCGCCATCAGCATCTTGCCCAGCAGGTACGCGCCTGGCGGCATCGGCAGGGCGCGCTTGAGCGTGAGCAGACCGTTGTCGCGCTCGATCGCCAATGACACGCCAAAACCGAACAGGCCTGGACTCATCACGCCAAACACGCTGTAGCTGGCAAGCAGGTAGCGCGCGATGTCGGCGTGCCCACCGCGATTCATCACGATGCCAAACAGCAGGTAGAACATGGTGGGAAACAAGGTCACCGGCAACAGGAAGCCCGGCGCCCGCAGATAGCGCAGGCACTCACTGCGTGCTTCGGCGACATAGGCTGCAAGCAGGCGGCGCCATGGCATCTCGCCGGCGTCGATCAAGCCGGTGGAACCTGCATCAACGGTAGCCATCACGCGGCCTCCTGCGTCGTGGTCGTTTCGCGGGTGAGTTCGGTAAACGCCTCGGCCAGGCCAGCGCGCCGCACTTCCAGCTCGGTCACGGCGGGATCGGCATCCAGCAGGCGGCGCAGCAGGTTTTCCGGTGCGTCGGTGCAAATTTGCAGATAGCGTTGCTCGCGCTCGACCGAGGCCACGTTTGCCCAACGCGCCACGGCCACTTCATCCAGGTCCGTAATGCACCGAATGCGCGTCAGCGACACGCGCGAGCGCAACGCATCCACGCTGCCTTCGCTGATGACGCGCCCTTTGGCCAGCACGACGACGCGTTGCGCCAGCGCTTCGGCTTCCTCGAGATAATGCGTGGTCAACACCACGGCACAACCTTCGGCCACCAGACCGCGTATGGCCGTCCATAACCTCTGCCGCGCCTCGATATCCATGCCAACCGTCGGTTCATCGAGGAACAGCAACTCAGGTCGTCCGCATAAGGCCATCGCGAACTGCACGCGACGTTGTTGCCCGCCGGACAGTTTGGCGTAAGGCCTCAACAGAAGGTCGGTGATGCCAGCCAGGTTCGCGCAATCATCCAACGTGCGCGGCGACGGGTAATAACTCATGGTGAGCCGCAACAACTCACCCACACGCAAGGTCTGTGGCAGCGAGGCCGATTGCAGCATCACCCCGACCCGTCGGCGTGCACGCAGGCTTTGCGGCTCTTCACCGAATAGTTCGACACGCCCGGCATCAGCGCGGATCAAGCCCAGCAACAAGCCTATTGCGGTGCTCTTGCCGGCACCGTTGGGACCCAGCAAGGCCAGTAGTTCGCCGCGATGCAGCATGAGGTCCAGGCCATCCAGCGCCGTTAAGGAACCGTAATTCTTGACCGCTCCAACCAGGCTGGCGACGGCTGTGGCGTGCTGTTTCATGGGCCCTCCTCCTTGCCCGCCATGCTAGGCGCGACAAGGGTTTGCACGCAGTCGCCAGCGTCAGCCGAGCGAGGTGACAAGCGTCACACGGGGTACCGGAGGCGACTGGGCCGCGTTATGCTCAGGTGGCGGTTGCATTGCCACATCCCCGATGAAACGCAGTGCGACAAAGCCTTTGCAGGCTCGGGCAACGCCGCAGATTCATGCGTTCCCACATGCATTCACAGACGCGTCGGCGTGCATGCCAGCGGGACGGCAAGCACGTCGACTTTGAGGAGGTACCCATGGGTGTTATCAATCAGCTGCGCGAACTGCGCGAATTCGGCGGCGCTCCGCAGACCACCGGTTTGGACGACGCCACCATCGAGCGTTTCGCGGCCAGCCATCCACAGCTGGTACAGGCGATCGACGAGGCCGTCGCGCGCCATCGCGAACTGCGTGCCGAGCTGGGTGACTTCCTCAAGCTGGACGAAGCCGAACAGATCACCAAGACGCAGGCCGAGTTCGTCAATTTCTATCCCGACGACGCCATCAATCACTACCTGCCGGCAGCCGCACGCGGCCCCTGGGTGATCAGCCTCAAGGGTGCAGTGATCCACGACAACGGCGGTTACGGCATGCTCGGCCTGGGCCACAACCACGCGGCCGTCGACGCCGCGCTGGCGCGTCCCCAGGTGATGGCCAACGTGATGACGCCGAGCGTCTCGCAGATGCAGTTCACCCGCGCCATGGATCGCGAGCTGGGCCGCAACCGTGGCAGCAATCCGTATACGCGCTACCTGTGCCTCAACTCCGGTTCGGAGTCGGTGGGCCTGGCCTGCCGTATCGCGGACGTCAATGCCAAGTTGATGACCGATCCCGGTGCGCGTCATGCTGGCCGTACGATCAAGCGCCTGGCGGTAAAGGGGGCGTTCCACGGCCGTACCGACAAACCGGCGCTGTACTCCGATTCCACCCGCAAGACCTATCTGCAGCACCTCGCCAGCTACCGCAATGAAGACACGCTGCTGACCATCCAGCCATACGACATCGCGCAGCTCGAGGCGGTGTTTGCCGATGCGGACAAGCATGGCTGGTTCATCGAAGCGATGTTCCTGGAGCCGGTGATGGGCGAAGGCGATCCGGGTCGTGCCGTGACGCCCGAGTTCTACCAGAAGGCGCGCGCGCTCACCGAAGCACACGGCTCGCTGCTGCTGGTCGACTCCATCCAGGCCGGTCTGCGTGCCCACGGCGTGCTTTCGCTGACCGATTATCCGGGCTTCGAAAAGCTGACCCCGCCCGACATGGAGACCTTCTCCAAGGCACTCAACGCCGGCCAATATCCGCTGTCGGTGCTGGCCGTGAGCGAGCGCACCGCCAACCTGTACCGCAAGGGCATCTACGGCAACACCATGACGGCCAACCCGCGTGCGCTGGACGTGGCCCTTGCCACGCTCGGCGAGATGTCCGACGAGGTACGGCGCAACATCAGCGAACGTGGCCGTGAATTCGTCGACAAGCTCAACCTGCTGAAGAACGAACTCGGCGGTCTCATCACCAAGGTCCAGGGTACCGGCCTGTTGTTCTCCTGCGAGCTGTCACCGGAGTTCAAGTGCTACGGCGCGGACTCCATCGAGGAATACATGCGCGTGCGCGGCGTGGGCGTGATCCATGGCGGTACCAATTCACTGCGCTTCACCCCGCACTTCCTGGTGACCAGTGCCGAGGTGGACCTGGTGATCGCGCACGTGCGCCAGGCCTTGCTGCAAGGTCCGCGCAAGCTCAAGACCGAGGCCGAGGCGGCCTGAGCTGCCCACCCTGATTGACCTGCGGCGCGGCTGAACTCCAGCGCGCCGCAGGATGAATCGCCGCCGTACACTCCCTTGCGACGCCCCTCCCGCTGGAAGTAGCAGCAGGCATAGACTTGCGTCACCGGCACTCGCCGGTCTTCCAGGAGGGTATTCGCATGTCTTCGCGTATAAGCCTGATGGTCGCCAGCCTCGCGCTGGCCTTTGCCGCTTCCACTGCCGTTGCCGCACCGCAGGCTGCCGCCGGCAGCGCACCCGCCAAGAACTCGCAGCAGCAGCGCATGACCGACTGCAACAAGCAAGCGACAGGCAAGACCGGCGACGAGCGCAAAGCCTTCATGAGCAGTTGCCTCAAGGGCGAAAGCCCGGCCGCTCCCGCCGCCAAGCAGACGCAGCAGGAGAAGATGAAGGCGTGTAACGCCGATCCGCAGGCCAAGTCGCTCAAGGGCGACGCCCGCAAGCAGTTCATGAGCACCTGCCTCAAGGGCGACGCTGCCCCTGCGGCGCATTGATGCAGCCGTAGACGACGAAGGTGCCGGCCCAGGCCGGCACCTTTTTTGTGCGCGGCAGCGGGCGTAGGCCACAATCGCGCCAGCCCCCTGGGACACTCCCCCATGAAAATCGTCGAAGTCCGCCACCCCCTCATCCAGCACAAGCTCGGCCTGATGCGCCGTGCCGGCAGCAGTACCAAGGAGTTTCGGGAGCTCGCGTCCGAGGTGGCGGCCCTGCTCACTTACGAGGCCACCAAGGATCTGGAAACGATTGAGCAGGTCATCGAGGGCTGGGCCGGGCCGTTGACCGTGCATCGGATCAAGGGCAAAAAGATCACCATCGTGCCGATCCTGCGTGCAGGGCTGGGCATGCTGCCCGGTGTGCTCGACCTGATCCCGGCGGCGAAGGTCAGCGTGGTCGGCCTGCAGCGCGACGAGGAAACACTCAAGCCGATCACCTATTACGAAAAGCTCACCGGCCGCATGGATGAGCGCATAGCCCTGATCGTCGACCCCATGCTGGCCACCGCCGGCACCCTGGTCGCCACCGTCGACATGCTCAAGGCGGCCGGCTGCAAACGCATCAAGGGACTGTTCCTGGTGGCCGCTCCCGAAGGACTGAAGCGCATCGAAGCCGCCCATCCCGATATTGAGATCTATACGGCCGCGATTGACGAACGCTTGAACGAGCACGGCTACATCCTGCCCGGCCTCGGCGATGCGGGTGACAAGATCTTCGGCACCAAGCAGCTGCCCACCGCGTAAGCGCAGCGCCTCCGCGATACACCACACAGCCCCGCCTGGCCGCAGCGGGGCTTTTCATTTTTTTGGGAATGAGGAATGCAGCACGAAAGTCATCGGGGCGACATCTTGCCATGCCATCTTGCATGCACTGTTCCGCCCACCAGAACAACAATAAATGATTGATTCTGCAAGATTAAATTGCACTTTTAGCTAAAGTAACTGCGTGGTGAGCCGATAGCTCTTGCAGTCTTCTCACCTCCAGACATCCCATGCTCAAGCTGACCAAGTGGATTCCCATGCTGACGCTGCGCAAGCGTCTATTGCTGCGCCTGCTCTCCATCCTCGGATTGCTCGCGCTGACGTGCGCCGCAGGCATCGTGCAGCTGCGTCGCGCCGATACGCGCATCGAGGGGCTGGTGCAAGGTTCGCTCAGTCCGGTCGCCGACGTCGGCCGCGTGCAGAACGACTACAACAGCAGCCTGCAGGCCTTGGTGCATGCGGTGTTGTCCCAACTACCCTCTGCCGTCGACGATGCGCATACCCGCATTCACGCCGACCGCGTCGATGCGGAGCGTCATTGGAAGCAGCTGCTTACCAGCGAGCTGGCGCAGGAACAGGCCCAGACGTTGAAGCTGACCGAGGTGCATCGTGCCGAGGCCGATCGCGCCATCGACGAAACGCTGACCCTGCTCGATGCCGGCCAGTTCGACATCGGCGCGCTGAAACTCAGCACGGAAGTCCAACCGGCCTACGAACCACTGCAAAGCGACTTCGCCAACCTGTTCCAGGCCGCACTGGCCAAGGGCAATAGCCAGGTGCAGACGCAACGCCAGGCCGATCGCCAAGGCATGACCCTGCTGTTTGCCCTGCTCGTCATGGCCCTGCTTTCCACCATCGTGCTCGATGGCACCCTGATGCGTAGCCTGATGAAGCGCCTGAACCTGGCTACCGACATTGCGCAGCGCATTGCCGCCGGCACGCTCGGCGAACCCTTCGACGTCGGCCTGCATGACGAACTGGGCAAGCTGCTGCGGGCCCTGGCCTCGATGGACGAACAGCTCACGCGCGTGTTGACGCAGGTGCGCGCCAGCGCACATTCGGTGGACGAGCGCGCGCATCGCCTGTCGCGTGACAACCAGGCGTTGAGCCAGCGCACTCAGGCGCAAGCGGCCAGCCTGGAACAGACCACCGCCTCGATGGAACACATGGCGAGCAAGGCCATACAAGGCGCCGACCACGCCGATGGCGCTGCACATGCGGCACGCGAGGCGCTGATGCATGTGGAACAGGGACGTCGTGTGGCCGGCGAAGCACTGGGCTCCATGCACGCCATTCAGCAAGCCAGCCGTGGCATTACCGAGATCGTCGACCTGGTCGACAGCATCGCCTTCCAGACCAACTTGCTCTCGCTCAATGCTGCCATCGAGGCGGCGCAGGCCGGCGAGCGCGGCCGCGGCTTCGCCGTCGTGGCTAACGAAGTGCGCTTGCTCGCGCGGCGCTGCGTCGAGGCGGGCAAGGATATCCGCCGCCTGGTCAACAACAGCACCGAAGCCGTCGACGTGGCGCGGTCACATGTCGCGCTTTCCGGCGAGGCGCTGAACGGCATCGTGGAAAGCATGGCGCGTGTATCGGGCCTGGTTTCGCAGATTTCCGCTGCCAGCCAGGCGCAGGTCACCGGCGTCGCCCAGGTCAATCGCAGCGTGCTCGACATGGACCAGGTCACGCAGGCGAACGCCGGCCTGGTCGACGACATCAATATGACGGGCCGCGCACTCAGTACGGACGCCGAGGCCTTGATGCGCCAGGTGGCCTTCTTCCGACTTCCCGATGCCGTGGAAGGTTCCCATGAGCCGGCGCATGAGGCGCCGCCCCCACCCGCATTGAAGCGCTCCTATCAGGTCTCTGCGGCGGCCTGAGTCCAAGCCATGCATGTCAGCCATTCCTCTTCGCCCTAACTCCCGACACCACATGCTCGAGCGCGCACTCGCGGCAGGAAGTCTTACTCCGGTATTCCAGCCGCTGGTGCGCCTCGACACCTTGGAAGTCGTCGCGCACGAGGGACTCAGTCGTTGCGCCTTCATGCCTGGCAACTTCTCCATCCTCGATCTGCTGGATCTTGCGCGCATGGAGGGGCGACTGGCGGACATCGAGCTGCACGCGGCGCGCACGATTTGCCGCACCTTCGCCACTCACCCCGGGGATGGCCGCATCCTGGTCAACCTCAGCGCCCAGGCGATCCTGCACGATGCCTCGCGCCCCGACGAGGTGTTGTTCGCCCTTACCGGTAGCGGCATGGACCCGGCGCGCATCACCATCGAAGTGACTGAACGCGACGTCGTGGAAAGCCCTGCCCGCCTGGCGCATGCCTTGGGTTATCTGCGTGCGCATGGCATGCGTATTGCGCTCGACGATTTCGGCAATGGCCACTCCAGCTTCGAGATGTGGAACGAGATCCATCCGGACGTCGTCAAGATCGACCGCTACCTCATCCATGGCCTGTCACGCAGCGCGGGACGGTTGGCCATCGTGCGCGCGCTCTGCCAGGTCGCCGAAACGCTGGGCACCGACCTGGTCGCCGAGGGCGTGGAGGATCCCGCCGATCTGCGCCTGCTGCGCGAACTCGGCATCCCCTACGCACAGGGCTTCCTGATCGGCAAACCCATCGCCGAGCCGGTGAGCGAGGCCAGCGACGAAGCGCAAAGGATTCTGCGCATGCCTTCCGTGACGGTGCCGCCCCGGCCACGTGGCCCGGTGACACAGCGCCCGACCCAGGTGCGTCACCTGCTGATGGAGGCACCATCGGTGCATCCGCGACAGACCAACGACGAGGTGATGGCGCTGTTTGTGGTCCACCCGGAGCTGCACGCCGTGGCCGTGGTGAAGGACGGCCATCCCATTGGCCTGATCAACCGTCGCCTGGTCAACGAACGCATGGCGCAACCTTTTGCCCGCGAGCTGCTGGCGCGCAAATCGTGTACGGCTCTGATGAATGCGGCACCGCTGGTGTGCGATGAGCACCGCAGCCTGGAAAGCCTCGCCGACGTCCTGCGCGGTGAGGATCAACGCTATCTGAGCGACGGCTTCATCGTCACCAGCGATGGCCAGTACCGCGGGCTCGGCACCGGCGAAGCCCTGGTGCGGCGCGTGAGCGAGCTGCGCATCGACGCCGCCAGGCATGCCAATCCCTTGACGTTTCTGCCCGGCAATATCCCCACCACCGAACATCTGGAGCGGCTGCTCGGCGGTAGCGAGCGCTTCGTGGTCGTGCATGTGGACTTGACGGACTTCAAGCCCTTCAATGATCACTACGGCTACTCGCGTGGCGACGAGATGATCCGGCTGCTGTCGAGCCTGCTCAGTGAGCATGTCGATCCCGCGCTCGACTTCGTGGGACATATCGGCGGCGACGATTTCGTGGTGCTGTTCCAGAGTGAGGATTGGGCGGCGCGCTGCCACTGCGTCATCGAGGCCTTCAACTCGCGCTCGCCCCACCTGTTCGACGAGGTCGACATAGTGCGCGGCGGACTGCGCGGCAAGGATCGTCGCGGCATGCCGCAGTTCTTTCCGTTCACCACGGTGGTCATGGGCGCAGTGCAGCTGTCGCCGCCGCTGCCACAGCGCGCGCAGTCCATCGCAGCCTTTGCTGCACGCGCCAAGCGGCAGGCGAAACGCTCAAACGTGGGCCTGCATGTGCTCGCGCGCGTGACGCCACCGTTGGCTGCGGCGGCGCCGTAAGCAATCACCCCCGACCGTCTCCGCTCGAGGCTGGCAGGGCAAACCAGGCGGCTTGCCGCATCAGCGGCCGAAACGATCCGTGGCCTCGACCAGCGCCGAGATATTGCCGGGCTCGAACGCCGAATGGCCGGCGTCCTGCACGATGCGCAGGTCCGCTTCCGGCCAGGCGCGATGCAGGTCCCATGCACTACGCATCGGGCACACCACGTCGTAGCGGCCCTGCACGATCACCGCGGGAATCTTGCGTATGCGATCGACATTGCGCAGCAGCTGGTCATCGTGCTCGAAGAAGCCGCCGTGCACGAAGTAATGGCATTCGATGCGCGCAAAGGCCAGCGCAAATTCGTCTTCGCCACTGGACTCGATATGCGAGGTGTCCTGCCACAGGTAGCTGGTGGCGCCCTCCCAGACCGACCAGGCTCGCGCTGCGTTCACTCGCACCTGGGGGTCGGTGCTGATCAGGCGGCGATGATACGCACTCATCAGGTCGCCCCGCTCAGCCTCCGGAATCGCATGCAGGAAGGACTCCCACGCGTCCGGATAAAGCGCATCACAACCCTTCTGGTAGAACCATTCCAGCTCCCAGCGGCGCAGCATGAAGATGCCGCGCAGGACCAGTTCGGTCACGCGATCGGGATGGGTCTGTGCATAGGCGAGCGCCAGCGTCGAACCCCATGAACCGCCGAACACCTGCCAGCGATCGATGCCGAGATGCGAGCGGACGCGCTCGATATCGTTGACCAGATGCCAAGTGGTGTTGTCGGTCAGCTCGGCGTGTGGCGTGGACTTGCCGCAGCCACGCTGGTCGAACAGCACGATGCGGTAGACCGCCGGATCGAAAAAGCGGCGACATTTCGGATTCGTGCCACCACCGGGTCCGCCGTGCAGAAACACCACCGGCTTGCCGTTCGGATTGCCGCTCTGCTCGTAATACAGCGTATGCAGATCCGACACCTTGAGCATGCCGCTGTCGTACGGCTCGATCTCGGGATACAGCGAACGAAGTGCCTGCGGCATGCTCAATCTCCTCGGTAAAACGGGGACGGCGGATTAGGCTAGCACGCCACCGGCACCACGGAACCGGTGCCGGTGGCGTGCGCCCGTCGTCCTCTTGCCGAAGACGCGGGACTTACGGGCTGCCCACCGTCAACACAGTGAAGCTTTCCGGAACCATTGCCGGCTTGCCGCCACCCGGGGCGGCAGGCGCCGCGAACTGGGCCGCCGACAGGTACAGGCGGTGCAGCTTCGGATCGAGCGTGAGCGTGCGTGCGCTGGGCTGGGTCGGAATGGTCGCGGTCACGCTGTAGTGGTCCGCATCGTCCTGGTGCACCGCGGTGATGGTGCCGCTCTCGCCGTTGGAGCTAAAGACGGTCGAGGTGCCGCGGTCGAACACCACGGCGTCCGGACCCTCCCCGATCGGCACGATGGCGACCACACGCCCACTGCGCGCATCGACCACGGCCATCTGCTGGTTGTCGCAGACCGAGAACAGGCGATGCTTCTTGGTGTCGATGGCCAGACCGCTGGGCGACTGGCATGAACCCAGCGGCCAGCTGGCGAGCACGGTATTGGTCTTGGTGTCGATCTGCACCAGCTCGGCGCGATCTTCAATGTTCACGTAGACGTGCCCTGACTCATCGGTCGCCGCGAACTCGGGCTTGCCGGCCAGCGGAATCGTGCCGACCACCGTATTGCTCTTGGTATCGATCACGCTGACCGAATTGCTCTTGCCGTTGAAGGTGAGCACATGCTTCGAAGCGGGATCGTAGAGGATGGCATCGGGCTTCTCGCCCGTGCCGGTCACCGTGGCCACGGTGGCCAGCGTGTCCAGGTCGAACACGGTCACCGAGGCGTTCTTGCCATTGCTGGTGTAACCGCGCTTCAGGTCCTGGGCGATGGCCACGCCATGCACGCCCTGGGTGTCGGGAATCGCGGCATAAAGCTTGTTCTTGTCCACGTCGACCACCAGCACGCGATCGCCGCGGGTGACGAAAAGGTGCCGGCGGACGGCGTCGAAATTCAGATAATCCCAGCCGCCGGGGCCGCCGAGCTGCAGGCGCGACAACACTTGGAAATCGGCGGGCTTTGGCGCAGCCACGGCGTGGGAGGCGCAGAACACAAACAGTGTCGCGGCCAGCGCGCTGCGGAGATGTCGTTGCATGATCAGACCCATCGGCGGTGAAGTTCCCATAGCATGCTACGAAGGGCTTAGGGCTGGCTTAGTGCCAGTTCAAAGTCTCGGCAAGCAAGCTTCCGGAAAGGGCTGTAATTGCGACTTCTCGCACACTGTTATCCCAGCACCCCTCAACTGAACAGCTTGCCCGGATTAAGAATGCCGTTCGGGTCAAACACCTGCCGCACCCCGCGCATCAGCGCAATTTCCGCCTCGCTGCGCGTGCTTCCCAGGTAGGCCCGCTTGACCAGGCCAATGCCGTGCTCGGCGGAGATGCTGCCGCCGTGGCGCTGCAAGGTCTCCGCCAGCAGCTTGGTGACGTGCTCGCACTGGGCAATGAAATCCGCGTCGGACAAATCCGCCGGGCGCAGCACGTTGATGTGCAGGTTGCCATCGCCGATGTGACCAAACCACACCACCTCGAAGTGCGGGTATTCGCGCCCCAGCAGGCCCTGGATCTCATGCAGGAAGGCCGGCAATGCGCTGATGCGCAGCGAGATGTCGTTCTTGTACGGACGATGCGGCGCCAGGCTTTCGGTAATGCCTTCGCGCAGACGCCATAGCGCTGCCGCCTGGGCGTCGCTCTGGGCGATCACGCCATCGCTGATCCAGCCACGCTCCATGCCCAGTTCGAAGGCGGCCAACGCGGCGTCCTGGGCCGCTTCGTCGGCATCGAATTCCGTGACCACGTAGTAAGGGTGATCGCCCTCGATGGCGCGCTGCGCACCATGCGCCAGCACATGACTCAGCGCGACATCGGTAAAGAACTCGAAGGCCTGCAGCGACAGGCGTGCACGGAACAGCGCGAACACCTCCATCAAGGCTTCCATGTTCGGCAAGGCCAGCAGCATCACTTGCGACGGCGGCGGCGGGTCGGTCAGTCGCAAGGTCGCTTCGACCACCACGCCCAGCGTGCCCTCCGACCCGATCAGCAGTTGCCGCAGGTCATAGCCGCTGGAATTCTTGATCAGGCCGCGATTGAGCTGCAGCAGTTCGCCATTGCCGGCCACCACGGTCAGCCCGGCGATCCACTCGCGCGTATTGCCGTAACGGATCACGCGGATGCCGCCGGCATTGGTGGCGATATTGCCGCCGATCGAGCATGAACCGCGCGCGGCGAAATCCACCGGATAAACCAGGCCATGCTCCCGCGCCGCCTCGTGGACGGCATGCAGGGTCATGCCGGCCTGCACACTGAGGGTGCGATCGACCGCGTCGAAGGCGAGCACCCGATTCATCCGTTCCAGGCTCAGCACCAGCTCGCCGTTGGCCGCCACGGCGCCGCCAGACAGGCCGGTTCGGCCACCCGATGGCACCACCGCCACGCCGTGCTCGTTGGCCCAGCGCACGATGGCCTGCACCTCGGCCACCTCGGCCGGCAAGGCGATGGCCAGCGGGGCGGGTGTCCAGCGACGGGTCCAGTCGCGGCCGTAGTGCTCGAGATCGGACGGGTCGGTCAGCAGTCGCAGGTGGGGCAGTCGATCGGCAAGATCGGCCAGGCGGGCGTCGGTCATGGAAGGTTCCTGGGTAACCCGCCCAGCCTGCCAGCGCCGGCGCGCATCGTCCAGTGTTGCGATGCCGCAAATCTGTCACAAGGTCTGGCATAGTGAAGGGGTTCCCTCTTGCGCAACGACCCAATGAAGACCTCGTTCCCGAAACAAGACATCAAGGTGCTCCTGCTGGAAGGCGTCAGCCGCAGCGCCGTGGAAAGCTTCCGCCGCGCCGGCTACAGCCAGATCGAATTCCATGAAAAGGCATTGCCGGAAGCCGAACTGAAGGCGCGCATTGCGGACGCCCATATCGTGGGCATCCGCTCGCGCACCCACCTCACCGACGAGGTGCTGCAGCAGGCTAAACGGCTGATCGCCGTGGGCTGCTTCTGCATCGGCACCAACCAGGTGGACCTGGGTGCCGCGCGCCGGCTGGGCGTGCCAGTGTTCAACGCGCCCTACTCCAACACGCGCAGCGTGGCCGAGCTGGTGATCGCCGAAGCCATCATGCTGTTGCGCGGCATCCCACAGAAGAACGCACTATGCCATCGCGGCGGCTGGACCAAGTCCGCCGCCGGCAGCTTCGAGGCGCGCGACAAGGTGCTGGGCATCGTCGGCTACGGCCATATCGGCACCCAGGTCGGCGTGCTGGCCGAAAGCCTGGGCATGCGCGTGATCTTCCACGACATCGAATCCAAGCTGTCGCTGGGCAATGCCCGGGCCGCCGACAGCATGGAAGACCTGCTCGAGCGCGCCGACGTGGTCACCCTGCATGTACCCGAGACCCCGGCGACCCGCATGATGATCGGCCCGGCCGAACTGGCGCGCATGCGCCAGGGCTCGTTGCTGATCAACGCATCGCGCGGCACGGTGGTGGATATCGATGCGCTGGCCGCCTCGCTGCGCTCCGGCCATCTGTTCGGCGCCGCCGTCGACGTCTTCCCGGTGGAACCCAAGGGCAACGACGACGCCTTCGTCTCGCCCCTGGTCGGCATGGACAACGTGATCCTGACGCCGCACATCGGCGGCAGCACGCTGGAAGCCCAGGACAATATCGGCATCGAGGTGGCGAGCAAGCTGGTGCGCTACAGCGACAACGGCTCGACGCTGTCGGCGGTGAACTTCCCCGAGGTCTCGCTGCCCGAACACCCGCACAGCCGCCGCCTGCTGCACATCCATCGCAACGTGCCGGGCACGCTCTCGCGCATCAACGAACTGTTCTCCAGCGGCAATATCAATATCGACGCCCAGTTCCTTCAGACCGATAGCGAAGTCGGCTATGTGGTGATCGATGTGGCTGCCGACGAGAAGCAGTCGGGCGTGCTGAAGGACCAACTCGCGGCCATTCCCGGCACGCTGCGCAGTCGCGTGCTGTACTGAGAAACGCACGCTCGAGGCAAACAAAAACGGCGCCCAAGGGCGCCGTTCTGTTATCTGTTGCCGAATTGGTCGGGACGGCGGGATTCGAACCCACGACCCTCTGCCCCCCAGGCAGATGCGCTACCAGGCTGCGCTACGCCCCGACGATACGGCAAGTCGGTGAGTCTACCAGCTCAGCGGGTAGCACCGAAAGTCATTGAAGTACGAAAGTGCTCAGCGACGCAGCAAAGCCAGCACTTCTTCCAGCTCCATGCGCACCTGGCGCACGATCTGGTGGGAGATGCTCGACTCCATGCGTGCCTGCGGACCTTCCAGACGGGCACGCGCACCGGTGATGGTGAAGCCTTCGTCGTAGAGCAGGCCACGGATCTGCCGAATCATCAGCACGTCGTGACGCTGGTAATAACGACGGTTGCCGCGGCGCTTGACCGGATTGAGCGCGGGAAATTCCTGCTCCCAGTAGCGCAGCACGTGGGGCTTCACGCCGCACAGTTCGCTGACCTCACCGATGGTGAAGTAGCGCTTTGCCGGAATGGCCGGAAGTTCGGTGTTATTCCCTTGATCCAGCATAGCCCTCGACTCGCACCTTGAGTTTCTGACCCGGTCGGAACGTCACCACGCGGCGTGCGGAAATGGGAATTTCCTCACCCGTCTTGGGATTACGTCCCGGTCGCTGGTTCTTCTGTCGCAGGTCGAAATTGCCGAAACCGGACAGCTTGACCTGTTCACCCTTTTCCAACGCTTCGCGGACCACTTCAAAATAAGCGTCCACGAATTCCTTTGCCTCACGCTTGTTGAGGCCCACTTCGAGAAAAAGGCGCTCTGCCATCTCCGCTTTGGTCAGCGCCATTTCACCCTCGCAATCTTGCCTTGCATGCCATCTCCAACGCTGCGACCGCTTCACGTACATAACGGTCCGCGTCGTCGTCAGTAAGCGTGCGTGAAGCGTCCTGTAAAATCAAGCCCATAGCGAGACTCTTTCGGCCTGCTTCGACCCCCTTGCCGCTGTAACGGTCGAACAGGCGCAGCTCCCTGAGCTGCTCGCCAAGGGTGGTCCGGATGACCTGTTCAATTTGTGACCAGCTGACCGCTTCCGGCAGGTCCATGGCGATATCACGCCGAACCGAGGGGAAGCGGGCTACCGGCTGGGCCCTGGGCAGGCGACGGGCCAGCACCGGGTCCAGGGCCAGTTCCAGCACGTGGACGTCGGCACCCAGGTCCAGGGCCTTGGCCAGCTGGGGATGCAGCGCCCCCAGGTAACCGGCGGTCACGCCGTCGCGGGTCACGCGGGCGCCGCGCCCCGGGTGCAGCCAGCCAGGCAAGCCGTCCGCGTGGACGGCCCAGCGCTGCGGCTCGCCACCCCAGGCGATCAGGGCATCGAGATCGCCCTTGAGGTCATGGAAGTCCAGGGTGCGGGTCGCCTCACCCCACTGCTCGGCCTGGGCCGTACCGCAGGCCACCATGGCCAGGGATGGCGTTTCCGTCGGCGCCTCCTTGGCGGCGGCTGCCGCCGGTGCGATCCCGAAGGTGCGGCCCAGCTCGAACAGGCGCACGCGTTCCTGCTGGCGCGCGCGATTGTGCGACAAGGCCGCGACCAGCCCCGGCAACAGCGAGGGACGCATCACCGCCAGGTCGGCCGACAGCGGGTTGGCCAGTGCCACCAGCTGCTCGGTCATGCCCCAGCGCTGCAACACCTCGTTGCCGACAAAGGCGAGGTTGACGGCTTCGTAGTAGCCGCGCGCCGCCAACTGCTCGCGCACGGCCAATTCGTTGAGGCGCGCCTCCGGTTCGGCGGCGAGCGTCAGCGCGCCGGCCGGCGTATGCGTCGGGATGTTTTCGTAGCCATGGATGCGCGCGACCTCTTCGATCAGGTCCTCTTCGCGCTCGATGTCGAAGCGGCGGCTGGGCGCGGTGACGCGCCAGCCATCGGCCAACGCCTCCACCTGCATGCCGAGCGCCGTGAAGATGCGCACGACTTCGTCATCCGCGACGGTCAGGCCGAGCACGCGCGCCAGCCGCGCACGGCGCAGCAGGATCGGTTCGGGCGAGCTCAGGTGCTGCGGCAGCGTGACGTCCAGCAGGGGGCCAGCCACGCCGCCGGCGATATCGAGGATCAGTCGCGTGGCGTATTCGACCGCAATGCCCGGCAGCTGCGGGTCGACGCCACGCTCGAAGCGATGGGCGGCGTCCGTATGCATGCCCAGCTTGCGGCTGCGGCCGATGATGGCCGAGGGAATCCAGTGCGCGGCCTCCAGGAACACGTTGCGCGTGACGTCGGTAACACGCGTGTCGGCGCCACCCATGATGCCGCCGAGCGCAACCGCACGCGCGCCCTTGCCGCCGCGGCTGTCGGAGACCACCAGGAAATCATCGTCCAGCTCGACCGTGCGGCCGTCCAGCAAGGCGAGCGACTCGCCCGCGCGCGCCGGGCGCACGACGATCTCTCCCTCCAACGTATCCTTGTCGAACGCGTGCATGGGCTGGCCGAGTTCCAGCATGACGTATTGGGTGACGTCGACCAGGAAGCTGATCGGACGCAGGCCGCTGCGACGCAGGCGCTCGGCCATCCACACCGGCGTTTCCACCGTGGCATCGACGTTGTCGATGACGCGACCGGCAAAGCGCGGCACGCGCGCACCCGCCTCGAGCACCACCTTTAGCGTGGCATCGCTCTGCGCAGGCACCGGCGTGGCGTCCAGCGGAATGACCTCGCCGCCCAGCGCCGCGGCGACATCGAACGCGATGCCACGCACGCTGAAGCAATCGGCGCGGTTAGGCGTCAGCTTGATCTCGATGGTGGCGTCCGGCAGGCCGAGGTAGGTCGCCAGCGGCATGCCGATCGTTGCATCGGCAGGCAGCTCGAGCAGGCCCGAAGCATCCGGATCGACGCCCAGCTCCTTGGCCGAGCACAGCATGCCGGACGACTCGACGCCGCGCAGCTTGGCTGCCTTGATCGCGATGCCGCCCGGCAGCACCGCGCCCACCGTGGCCAGCGGAGCGACCAGGCCGGCGCGCGCATTGGGCGCGCCGCAGACGATCTGCACGGTGCCGCTGCCGGTATCCACCTGGCAGACCTGCAGGCGATCGGCCTCGGGGTGCTTCTGCGCGCTGACTATGCGCGCCACGACGACGCCGTCCAGCGCGTTGCCCAGCGCCGTGACGTCCTCGACCTCCAGGCCGATCGCCGTCAGCGTCGCAGCGAGTTCATCGCGCGATGCGCGGGTCGGCACATGGTGGCGCAACCAGTTTTCGGAGAATTTCATGCGTGTCGGTCCCTGCTTCGATTACGCGAACTGCTTGAGGAAGCGCAGGTCGTTCTCGAAGAACGCGCGCAGATCGGAAACGCCGTAGCGCAGCATCGCGAAGCGCTCCACGCCCAGGCCGAAGGCGAAGCCGGTGTAACGCTCCGGATCGATGCCGCAATTGCGCAGCACGTTCGGATGCACCATGCCGCAGCCCAGCACCTCGAGCCAGCGCGTGCTGCCGTCCTCGGCATCCCAACGGATGTCCACTTCGGCCGAGGGCTCGGTGAAGGGGAAGTAGCTGGGACGGAAACGCATCTCGAAGTCGCGCTCGAAGAACGCGCGGATGAATTCGGCCAGGGTGCCCTTCAGGTCGGCGAAGCTGGAGGTTTCATCGACCAGCAGGCCTTCGATCTGATGGAACATTGGCGAATGGGTCTGATCCGAATCGCTGCGATAGACCTTGCCCGGCGCAATAATGCGGATCGGCGGCTGGCGTCCCTGCATCGAACGCACCTGCACCGGCGAGGTATGCGTGCGCAACAGGCGGCCATCGCCGAAATAAAAGGTGTCGTGCATGGCGCGCGCCGGATGGTGCGGCGGGAAATTCAGCGCCTCGAAGTTGTGCCAGTCGTCCTCGATCTCAGGACCGTCGGCGCGCTGGTAACCGAGGCGCGAGAAGATCGCCGAGATGCGCTCGAGCGCACGCGTGATCGGATGGATGCCACCGCGCTCGCCGTTGCGGCCAGGCAGCGTGATGTCGAGGGTTTCGGAGGCCAGGCGACGATCCAGCTCGGCCTGCTCCAGCACCTGCTTGCGCGCGGCCAGGGCATCGGCGAGGCGATCCTTGACGCGATTGACCTCGGCGCCGCGCGCCTTGCGCTCATCGGGTGCCAGGGCGCCGAGCGCCTTGAGGGCAGCGGTCACAATGCCGCTCTTGCCAAGCAGGCTCACGCGCAGCGCGTCGAGCGCTTCGAGCGTGTCGGCCTGGTCGATATCGGCCAGCGCCTGTGCGACGCGGCTATCCAGATCGTCCATCGATGAGGTTCCGGCTAGGAGCCTGCCTTGGCAGGCCTGGGGTCCACCAACAAAAACGGGGAGGAGGCGTTTGGCCTCCTCCCCGCTTGATCACATCATATCGTCAGGGCGCAGGGCGCCAGACGATCAAGCGGCCAGACTGGCCTTCGCCTTCTCTGCGATCGCACCAAATGCCTTGATGTCGTGCACGGCAATGTCAGCCAGGACCTTGCGGTCGACCGTGATGCCGGCCTTGGCCAGGCCATTGATCAGGCGGCTGTACGACAGACCGAACTGACGGGCAGCGGCATTGATACGCACGATCCACAGGGCGCGGAACTGACGCTTGCGCTGCTTGCGGCCGATATAGGCGTACTGACCAGCCTTGATGACGGCCTGGTTGGCAACGCGGAAGACCTTGCGACGGGCATTGTAGTAACCCTTCGCACGGCCAATGATCTTCTTGTGACGACGACGGGCGGTAACGCCACGCTTTACACGAGCCATGGTTTATCTCCTCGCCTTACAAGTACGGCAACATGCGTGCTACACCCTTGGTGTCGCAAGCCTTGACGTGGTTGGTCGCACGCAGACCGCGCTTACGCTTGGTCGACTTCTTGGTCAGGATGTGCGACTTGAAGGCGTGACCGGCCTTGAACTTGCCCGATGCGGTCTTGCGAAAACGCTTCGCGGCCGCCCGGTTGGTCTTGATCTTGGGCATCGTAATGCTCCTTGAGGGGGGATTGAGACCCCGGTTTCTGACTGATCTGGCGGCAACCCAGAAGGCTGCTCTTTCCGTCCTGCCACGATCGGTTCACGACCCGTCCGTATGGGTCGAACCGGCGATTATACGGAGGAAGTCAGGGTAACGCCAGTCTTTGGCTCCCTCTCCCCTCCGGGGAGAGGGTTGGGGTGAGGGGCCGGGCTGGCCTCGGTGCTGGATAGGGCAAGAGACTGAGTAGCAACGCTTTCGCGAGCATCCGCCCCTCACCTCGGTCCTCTCCCCGGAGGGGAGAGGAAGAAAAAAGGCGGCCCTCAGGCCGCCTTTTCTGGATTACTGCTTCTTCTTCGGCCCGATCATCATGACCATCTGACGGCCTTCCAGGCGCGGGAAGGACTCCACCACGCCGTTCTCGCCCACGTCTTCCTGGATCTTCTTGGCCAGGTTCTGGCCCAGGTCCTGGTGGGACATTTCGCGACCGCGGAAGCGGATGGTGACCTTGACCTTGTCGCCTTCCTCGAGGAAGCGAAGCATGTTGCGCAGCTTGATCTGGTAGTCGCCCACGTCCGTGACCGGACGGAACTTCACTTCCTTGATTTCAACCTGCTTTTGCTTCTTCTTGGCCGCCTGGGCCTTCTTCTGGGCTTCGAACTTGAACTTGCCGTAATCCATGATGCGGCAGACCGGCGGATCGCCGTTCGGCTGGATCTCGACCAGATCCATCCCCGCTTCCTGGGCCAGTGCCAGTGCCTCATCGCGGGTGAGAATGCCGAGCTGTTCCGCATCGGCGCCGATCACACGTACGCGCGGAACGCGGATTTCGTGGTTACGGCGATTGCCCTTAGTGTCGGTGGTAGCGATACCACTATCCTCCAGAAGAGTTCATATCAAAGGCCGGACCACCGCTTAGCGGCTGGTCTCGGCTTCCAGGCGTTCGACGAAGGCTGCCAGCGGCATGCTGCCGAGATCCTCGCCCGAACGTGTACGCACGGAAACAGCCCCTGAGTCCTTCTCGCGATCTCCGACCACCAGTAGGTAAGGGACTTTCTGCATCGTATGTTCGCGGATTTTATAGCCGACCTTCTCATTGCGCAAATCGGCCTGTACGCGGAAACCTTTATCGACAAGGGTTTGCGTTACCTCGCGGACATAGTCGGCCTGGGCATCCGTGATGCTGAACACCGCCGCCTGCACCGGCGCCAACCAGGTTGGCAGCAGGCCGGCGTAGTGCTCGATCAGGATGCCGATAAAGCGCTCCATCGAGCCGACGATGGCACGATGCAGCATCACCGGGTGACGGCGTTGTGAATTCTCGTCGACGTATTCGGCGCCCAAGCGCTCGGGCATCATGAAGTCCACCTGCATGGTGCCGACCTGCCAGGCACGGCCGATGGAGTCCTTCATGTGGTACTCGATCTTGGGACCGTAGAAGGCGCCCTCACCCGGCAGCTCTTCCCAGCTCACGCCCGCGGAGGCCAGCGCGGCACGCAAGGCGTTCTCGGCGCGATCCCACACGTCGTCGCTGCCGATGCGCTTGTCCGGGCGCAAGGCGATCTTCAGCGCGATGTCCTCGAAGCCGAAGTCACCGTAGACCTTCATGGCCTGCTGGTGGAACGCCGTCACTTCCGGCTCGATCTGCGCTTCCGTGCAGAAGATATGGCCATCGTCCTGGGTGAAGGCACGCACGCGCATGATGCCGTGCAGCGCACCCGAGGGCTCGTTGCGATGGCAGGCGCCGAACTCGCCGTAGCGGATCGGCAGCTCGCGGTAGCTGTGCAGGTCGGTATTGAAGATCTGCACGTGGCCAGGGCAATTCATCGGCTTCAGCGCGAACGTGTGCTTCTCCGACTCGGTGAAGAACATGTTCTCCTGGTAGTTGTCCCAGTGGCCGGACTTCTTCCACAGCGACACGTCCAGCACCTGGGGGCAGCGCACTTCCTGGTAGCCGCTCTGGCGATACACGCGGCGCATGTACTGCTCCACCTGCTGCCAGATGGCCCAGCCGTTCGGGTGCCAGAACACCATGCCCGGACCCTCTTCCTGCTGGTGGAACAGGTCGAGGACCTTGCCGATCTTGCGATGGTCGCGCTTCTCGGCCTCTTCCAGCTGATGCAGATGGGCCTTGAGGTCCTTGTCGTTTAGCCACGCCGTACCGTAGATGCGCGTCAGCATCGCGTTGTTGGAGTCGCCGCGCCAATAGGCTCCGGCCACCTTCATCAGCTTGAACGCGCGCAGCTTGCCGGTGTTCGGCACGTGCGGGCCGCGGCAGAGGTCGGTGAATTCACCTTGCGTGTAGAGCGAAAGCTCTTCGTTCGCCGAAATGCTCTCGATGATCTCGGCCTTGTACTCCTCGCCTAGGCCACGGAAGAACGTCACCGCGTCGTCGCGCGACTTCACGCTGCGCGTCACCGGCAGGCCTTCCTTGACGATCTTTTCCATCTCCGCCTCGATCTTCACCAGATCGTCGGGCGTAAACGGGCGCTCATAGGCGAAGTCGTAGAAGAAACCGTTATCGATCACCGGGCCGATGGTGACCTGTGCGCCGGGATACAGGCGCTGCACGGCCTGCGCCAGCAGATGCGCGGTGGAGTGGCGCAGGATTTCCAGCGCTTCCGGGCTCTTCTCGGTGACGATCTCGAGGCTGGCGTTGTGCTCGATGGGGAAACTGGCGTCGACCAGCTTGCCATCCACCTTGCCGGCCAGCGTGGCCTTGGCCAGGCCGGCACCGATCGAGGCGGCGACATCCTGCACCGTCACCGGATGGTCAAAAGGGCGTTTGCTGCCGTCGGGTAGCGTGATCTCAATCATGTCAGTACCTGATACGCACGCTCCAAACGGAACGTGCCTTTAGTTAAGTGTCCGGCCACGGATGGCCGGTCTTTCTTTGCCTGCCTGGACGGCAGGCAACTCATCACACGTCCGGCCAAGGATGGCCGGTTTGTCTTTGCCCGCCTGGATGGCGGGCACAAATTCAAACCATAAAAAAAGGGCGCCACGCGCCCTTCCTGAGTACAAGGCGTGGCGTGGTCAGCGTTGGAAGTTCGTAGTTGCCATGTCGCACACTCGGCCGGCGTGATGAGCGCGGGCCACCTTGTCTCCGTGGGTTTCCGTCGGAACGCTAGTTTAGCCCACTATGCGCTGTCAATTCAGCAGGGCGCCGCAAGGCAAGCGCCCGCCCCGGCGATAGAATGCGCCGATCATTCCCAAGGGTTTTCCGATGCGCATCCTTGTCACCGGCACGGCCGGATTCATTGGCGCCGCCCTGACCGAGCGCCTGCTGGCACGCGGCAACGAGGTCTACGGCATCGACAACCACAACGATTACTACGATCCCGCGCTGAAAGAGGCGCGCCTCGCGCGCTTCGCCGAGCACCCGAATTACACCCATCGGCGCGCCGACCTGGCCGACGCGGATGCCGTCAACGACGCTTTTACCGCTTTCCGCCCCCAGCGCGTGGTGAACCTCGCCGCCCAAGCCGGCGTGCGCTATTCGCTGAAAAACCCCCAAGCCTACGTGCAGAGCAACCTGGTGGGTTTCGTGAACATCCTGGAAGCCTGTCGGCACGGCAAGATCGAGCATCTGGTGTATGCATCGTCCAGCTCGGTCTATGGCGCCAATCGCAAGCTGCCGTTCGCCGTCGAGGACCCGGTCGACCACCCGGTGAGCCTGTACGCCGCCAGCAAGAAAGCGAATGAACTGATGGCGCACACCTACAGCCATCTATACGACCTGCCCACCACCGGACTGCGCTTTTTCACGGTCTACGGCCCGTGGGGACGACCGGACATGTCGCCCATGCTGTTCGCCGATCGCATCAGTCGTGGCGAGCCGATCGACGTCTTCAACTACGGCCATCACAGCCGCGATTTCACCTATATCGACGACATCGTCGAGGGGGTGATCCGCACGCTGGATCATCCCGCCCTGCTCGACCCGGCGTACGACGCGCTTGCGCCAAGCCCTGGGACTTCCAGCGCACCCTACCGGGTCTACAACATAGGCAACGATCAACCCGTACAGTTGCTGCGCTTCATCGAGCTGATGGAGCAGCAGCTCGGACGCAGCGTGGAAAAGCGCCTGCTGCCGATGCAAGCGGGCGACGTGCCCGATACCTGGGCCGATGTCTCTGCCCTGAGGCGCGATGTGAATTACGCCCCGAACACCTCGATCGAGGAAGGGGTGGCGCGTTTCGTGGCGTGGTATCGGGAATATCACCAGGTGGAGAGCTAGAAACCTCCCGCACCCACACATCGCCTCCGATTCCCTCACCGTCATCCCAGCGAAAGCTGGGATCCAGTGACTTTCAGCTCCAGATTCCTGGGATACCCGATAAAGGCGCTGGATCCCAGCCTTCGCTGGGATGACGGTGAGGCATGGCCGATGGCGACGCCCTCAAAACGGCTTGGCGATCACCAGGAAAACCACCCCCAGCAGCAGCAAAACCGGCAGCTCGTTCATGACCCGCAGCGTCCTGGACGACGGCAGCGCACCGCCCCGCTCACTGCGCTTGAGCAGGCGACCGGTCCAGATGAAATAGGCCAGCAGCAGCGCCACCAGGCTCAGCTTGGCGTCGAGCCAGTGCAGCGATGCCGTGACGTTGGGCAGCACGCCCGGGAACACCCGCCACCCCAGCCATAGGGTCAGGCCAAACAGGAAAGCCAAGCCGAACATGTTGTGCCCGAAGCGGTACAGGCGACGCCCCATCAACACCAGCCGCGCGCGCACGGCAGGCTCGTCGCCGGCCTCGGCGATATTCACCAGGATGCGCGGCAGGTAGAACACCGTGGCCATCCAGGCGATGACAAACACCACGTGGAAACTCTTGATCCACAAATACGTCATGCACGGCTCCTTCGACAGAAACAAAAAAACGGCGCGAACCCTAAGGTCGCGCCGTGTCGTCGGAGCCAATCCTAGGGGTCAGGGTACCGTCCTTGCGAAAGTGTACCCTGCCCCGCGTTTCGCCAGCTCAGCCACCCGGAGTCGCGATGGTGAGTTCCACGCGGCGATTCTGCGCCTTGCCTTCCGGCGTATCGTTGGACGCCACCGGATTTTCCTCGCCGAAGCCGTGAGCCGAGACCATGTCGGGCCTGACACCTTGCGAGATCATGAACTGCATGACGTTGTCAGCCCGTTTTTGCGACAGGACGAGATTGGTCGGAACGCCCTGGGCGGCCAGTGCCGCACCGATCGGTGTGCTGTCCGTGTAACCGTTGACCATAATCTTGTTGCGCTGATGCGGTGCCAGGATCTGGGCTATCTTGGCAATGCTGGTCTTGGCCTGAGCCGACATTTCCCAACCGCCCGAGGGGAACAGCAACTGGCTGTTGACCGAAACCTTGATCGCGTTCTGCATCCGCTCGATATGCATTTCGCGCGAATTGATCTCGGTACCCATTTGTTGGTTGAGCTGCTGGTACTGCGCCTCGAGCTCAGCGTTCTTTTGCTGCGACTCATCATATTTCTGCTGCGACACGCAGCCCGCCATAAGCAGCGCTGCACCTAATACGCACACTGTCGAAAATTTCGTCATTGGGCTTCCCCTCTCAACGAGAAGTGGTGCGGTTGCGATATTGGCCCCTGAACATGTGCCTTTCTTGCCAACGATCTTGGCCGACATCCCGTGAACAAAACAAAAAGAAAACGCCGGGAGGGGGAAGCTGGCTGTTCAGGTAGTCCCTGCCCCGGGGCGAGCTGGAGGCCGGCGGATGGTCGGGGAACCCCAGGGCTGTCGCGAAGGTCGCGGCGCGCCGATCCGATTGACGTCCGGCCCGGGCGGGCAATGAATCGGGGGCTCGCCCCGTGCACCTGCGCAAGACGCAAACAAAAAGAGGAACCCTCTCGGATTCCTCTCTTAGCCCCATTCGATCAATGGGTTACGAATTGGTGGGCGGTACAAGGATCGAACTTGTGACCCCTACCATGTCAAGGTAGTGCTCTACCGCTGAGCTAACCGCCCGGTTCTCGAACGGCGTACCGTGCGAGCCGCGCAGTATACGTGAGCGATATCGGCTCGACAACCACCCCCATCAAAGCAATAGCTCAGCGCAGGGCGCGCTCGCGCAACTGGTGAATCTGGTCGCGCAGCCGGGCCGCGTCTTCGAACTCCAGGTTCTCGGCATGCTTGTACATCTGCGCCTCCAGCTTCTTGATCATCACCGAGGCCTGGTCGGCGCTGAGTGCGGCGTAGTCGGCCCCCTGTTCAGCCACCGCGCGGCGCTCGCCACGGCTGCCGCGGCTACGGCTGCCACCCTCGCTGCGCGCACCCTCCATGATGTCGGCGATGCGGCGCACCACCGATTGCGGCGTGATGCCGTGCGTTTCGTTATAAGCCTGCTGTTTCTCGCGACGACGGGCGGTCTCGTCTATCGCCGCCTGCATCGAGCGGGTGATCGCATCGGCATACAGGATCGCCTTGCCACGCAGATTGCGCGCGGCACGGCCAATGGTCTGGATCAGCGAGCCGGTAGAGCGCAGGAAACCCTCCTTGTCGGCATCGAGGATCGCCACCAGGGATACCTCGGGCATATCCAGGCCCTCACGCAACAGGTTGATGCCGACCAGCACGTCGAACTCGCCCAGACGCAGGTCGCGAATGATTTCCACGCGCTCGACCGTTTCGATATCCGAATGCAGGTAACGCACCTTGACGCCATGCTCGCCCAGGTACTCGGTGAGGTTCTCGGCCATGCGCTTGGTCAGCGTAGTCACCAGCACGCGATCGCCCATGGCCACGCGCTTGTGCACCTCGCCAAGCAAGTCGTCGACCTGGGTGCGCACGGGCCGCACTTCCACTTCCGGGTCGATCAGGCCGGTCGGGCGCACCACCAGCTCAACGATGGCATCGCCTGATTTTTGCAGCTCGTAGTCGCGTGGCGTCGCCGACACATAGATGGAGCGCGGCGCACGCTGCTCCCACTCCTCGAAGCGCAACGGCCGGTTATCCATCGCCGATGGCAGGCGGAAACCGAACTCCACCAGGGTCTCCTTGCGCGAGCGGTCGCCCTTGTACATGGCGCCCAGCTGCGGAATGGTGACATGCGATTCATCCACCACCAGCAAGGCATCCGCCGGGAGGTAATCGAACAGGGTCGGCGGTGGCTCGCCCGCACTGCGCCGCGTCAGGTGGCGCGAGTAGTTCTCGATGCCCTGGCAGTAACCGACCTCGGCCATCATCTCCAGGTCGAAGCGCGTACGCTGGTCGAGGCGCTGCGCCTCGACCAGCTTGTTGTCCTTGTAGAGTTGCTCCAGCCGTTCCTTCAACTCGACCTTGATGGTCTCGATCGCGTTGAGCACGCTTTCCCGCGTGCTCGCGTAATGCGTGCGCGGGTAGACCGTATAGCGCGGCACCTTGCGGATGGTTTCGCCGGTCAGCGGATCGAACAACGACATGTTTTCCACTTCGCCGTCGAACAGCTCGATGCGTAGCGCCTCGGTCTCCGATTCGGCCGGGAACACATCGATCACCTCACCACGCACGCGATAGGTGCCGCGGCGCAGCTCCAGCTCGTTGCGCGTGTACTGCAGCTCGGTGAGCTGGCGAATCAAGGCACGCTGGTCGATGTGCTCGCCGCGCGCGAGAATCAGGCGCAACGAAAGATAGTCTTCCGGGTCGCCCAGGCCGTAGATGGCCGATACCGTCGCCACGATCAACGAGTCCTTGCGCGACAACAATGCCTTGGTCGCCGCCAGGCGCATCTGCTCGATATGCTCGTTGATCGACGCATCCTTCTCGATGAAGGTGTCCGATGCGACCACATATGCTTCGGGCTGGTAATAGTCGTAATAGCTGACGAAGTACTCCACCGCGTTGTGCGGAAAGAATTCCTTGAATTCGCCGTACAGCTGCGCCGCCAGCGTCTTGTTCGGCGCCAGCACGATGGTCGGCCGCTGCACTTGCTCGATCACGTTCGCAATGGTGAAGGTCTTGCCCGAGCCAGTGACGCCCAGCAACGTCTGCGCCGCGAGACCTGCCTCGAAGCCCTCGGCCAATGAACGGATAGCCGTCGGCTGGTCTCCCGATGGCTTGTAAGGCGATACGAGTTCAAAGCGGTCAGTCATGGCGGTCTACATGAGGTCGCAGGGGGACATTTTAAATTGCCCCTGCTGACAGTGCCTGTCAGCAGGCTATGACCGCCGGCACGCTGGAGCGACGACTCCGATCGATTATCGCGACGCAGTAGCCTGTCCTACCCGGCAGCGCAGGAAGCGAGGCTTGAACATGCGACAGGGACAGGCCAGCCCTCGGTACCAGCGAGGATTCACCCTGATCGAGCAGATCGTGGCCGGGCTTATCGTCGCCATGCTCGCCTGCATGGCCGCGCCCGCCTTGGGTGCCCTGCTGAGTCGCAGCCGACTGCAAGCGGCACAGCTGGACCTGATCTCGGCCCTCAATCACGCGCGAGCGCTGGCGGCGACAACCGGGCGCCGGACCATGCTGTGCCCCTCCCGCGACGGCCTGCAGTGTGCCGACGAGGTGCACTGGGAAGGAGGTTGGCTCATTGGTCATTACCGGACCAGCCAGACCGACCAGATCGACGGCAAACCGCTGCTCACAGGCCCGGGCCACCCGACACTCACCATCCTGAGCACCAGCGGACGCCGACGGGTACGCTTCCAGAACGACGGCAGCGCGGTTGGCAGCAACGTCACTTTCACGCTATGCGTGCGTGGGAGAACGGGCGGCACACTTAGCGTTGTGGTCTCCGACGCAGGTCGCATCAAGAGCCCCAAGACCAAGCCCGACCAGGCCAGCCGTTGCACAAACGGGGACTAGACGCCAGCCTCGCCCACGTTGTCGATCTCGCAAAAAAACAAGGCCCCGCACCGCTGCAAGGCCTTGTCAAATATGGCGCCCGAAGCTGGACTCGAACCAGCGACCCCCTGATTAACAGTCAAGTGCTCTAACCAGCTGAGCTATTCGGGCGGGGTGAGCTGGATAGTTTGTATATCCAGCCCTGGGCTGTCAAGACTTTCGGTGCAATTTCAGTGCTTAGTGGGCCGGCTCGCTGGTAAGTACCCGGTAGCACGGCACATAGGCGCTGCCACCCGGCAGCTTCATGCGGTGCTGGGCGACGAAGGCCTTAAGCAGCTCGTCGAGCGTGCGCATGATCGCACTGTCGCCGTCGATCTCGAACGGACCGTGCTGCTCGATGGCCAGCACGCCCTCTTCCTTCACATTGCCGGCGACGATGCCGGAAAAGGCACGGCGCAAGTCCGCCGCGAGCTCGTGACGCGGACGATCGCGATGGATCGCGAGCGCGCGCATGGCTTCGTGGGTCGGGCGGAACGGCAGCTGGAACGCGTAGGGAATATTCAAGGTCCAGTTGAAGAAGAACGCATCCTTGGTGTCCAGGCGGTGATTGCGCACTTTGTCGATGCCGCGAACCATGGCGCGGGCCACGGCGGCCGGATCATCGACAATGATCTGGTAATGCTGCGCGACGCTGTCGCCCAGGGTCAGCCGCAGGAAGCGGTCGATCTGCTCGAAGTAGGCCGCCGAGTTCTTCGGGCCGGTAAGGATCAAGGGGAACGGCACGCCGGCATTGTCCGGATGCAACAGGATGCCCAGCAGGTAGAGAATTTCCTCGGCCGTGCCGACGCCGCCAGGGAACACGATGATGCCGTGCCCCATGCGCACGAACGCCTCGAGGCGCTTCTCGATGTCCGGCATGATCACCAGATGATTCACGATCGGATTGGGCGATTCGGCCGCGATGATGCCGGGTTCGGTAATGCCGATATAGCGGTTGTTGCGACGACGCTGCTTGGCATGGGCGATGGTGGCGCCCTTCATCGGCCCCTTCATCGCGCCCGGGCCGCAACCGGTGCAGATATCCAGGGCACGCAGGCCAAGCTGATAGCCGACCTGCTTGGTGTATTCGTATTCTTCGCGCGAGATCGAATGACCGCCCCAGCACACGACGAGATTGGGATCGATCTGCGGCTTGAGAATCCGCGCATTGCGCAGGATCTCGAACACGACGTGGGTCAGGCCCACGCTGTCGTCCAGGTCGAAATTGCCCTGCTCCATCTGCGTCGACACATAGACGATGTCACGCACCACGGCGACGAGCAGCTCGTTGATACCACGGATGATCTGGCCGTCGACAAAAGCCTGGGCCGGCGCGTGCGTCAGCTCGATCTTGATGCCACGATCCTGCTGCAGCACCTGGATGTCGAAGTCGGGAAACTGCTCGAGGATGGTGCGTGGATCGTCGCTCATGCTGCCCGAGGTCAGCACCGCCAGCGCGCAGCGGCGCAGCAAGGCGTGCAGGCCCGAACCGCTGGCGTCACGCAGACGCGCGACTTCGTTGCGGGAAAGGATATCCAGGCCACCGGCGGGCGAAATGCGCGCGCTCACGGTGGCGGCTCGACCGGCCTTGCCGGCTTTCATCTCATTCATTGAAGCAATCTCCTAGCCGCGCCTTCACGGCTCGTACGTCCGCACGGAACATGGCGGACCGTCTAGCTTCCCGCGCCAGGCATGCCAGGGTCAAGCCAGCAAGTGTCGCCGCCATGGCCTTATGCAAGGGGCTTGTCGAATAATCTGCTGCAGATCGCCCTGGAACTGGGAGGATGCCGTGGCCCGGCTGGCCGATACCGTACTTGTGGTGCACGCGCTGCTCGTGCTGTTCATCGTCGGCGGATTCGTGGCGATATGGGTCGGTGCGGGCGTCGGCTGGCCGTGGATCCGCGAGCGGACCTTTCGCGTCGTCCATCTTTGCGCCATTGGCGTGGTGGCCGCACTGCCCCTGCTGGGCATCGCCTGCCCGTTGACGGAGCTGGAGAGTTGGCTGCGTACCGGCAGCACCGGGACAGAAGGCTTCCTGCAGCATTGGGTGAGCCGCTTGCTGTATTACGACTTGCCGGCCTGGGTGTTCACGCTCGGCTATGCGCTCTTCGCCTTACTCGTGCTGCTGACCTGGTTCCTGGTTCCACCACGGCGACGCCAGTAGACGGTTTGGCGATTGCCGTATCCGTCACGTCGCGCCAGAGCCACGCGGCCTCGCGCAATCCTGTTAAAGGATGCGGAAGTCTTGGCGCCCCGCCAGGAAGCGCCAAGACCGCCCCAGGCCTTAAAACGCGTACTTCAACGTCAGCAAGACCGACCAGCGCTGGGCCAGGTCGTCGTTGTTGTTGATATAGGTCGGCACCGGCAGCGGCTGGTAGCCATTGCCCTGGTTGTAGGTCGTGCAGGACGCCTTGCCGCCGCAATCGATGTTGTAGATGTACTTGCCGGTGGTCGGATCAACGCCGGCGTAGTCCGCCAGTGCACGCCCACCCGGGAAGTTCACGCGCTTCTCGATGCCCCAATGCTTGTTGAGCATATTGGTGAAGTTGTACACGTCGAAGCGGATGATGCCCTTGTTGCCCTTGAAGATGCCCGGAATCTCCTGGCTGAAGCTCAGGTCGATCTGGTTGATCCAGCCGGCGCGGTCACCGTTGCGCTTGGCCACCTGGCCCTGGTGATCCTTCAGGTAGTCGTTCTTCTGGATGTAGTCCCAGAACTGCTGGATCAGCTTCGGATCGGTATCCTTGCGGAACACGACTTCACCCGGACGTGGGATATAGACCAGGTCGTTGGTGTAGCCGTCGCCATTGGCGTCATTGCCGAAGGTCCAGCTGTACGGGGCAGCCGAGTGGCCGTCGTAGAAGATGCTGGCGCTGGTGGTGTAGTCACCCCAGAAGCGATGCTGCCAGTTCAGTGAGGCGATCACGCGGCGTGGCACCGAGTAATTCGACGTGCTGGCGACGTTCTCGTTCGAGTTGTAGACGTAGTTGTTGCCGTAGTTCGAGTTCGCCACCGACGACGTGCCCGGGTTCACTTCAGTCGCACGGCTCCAGGTGAAACCGACCATGCCCGACCACTCGTCCGAGAACGGCTTTCGCAGCGCCAAGGCGATGCTGTCCGCGCTGCCCTTGCTGGTATTGGCAAGATTGATCATCTGGCCCGAGAACGCCGAGTTTGCATTCGCGCGCGGACCGGGCTTCGTCGTCGCCGGATCCGTCAGTGCCCCGTAGTAGGAAACGCGACCATCCGGCAGCACCTTGGTCGGCGCGCCAAGGTTGATGTTCTGGAACCAGATCGCATCCCGCTGGTCGATATGCAACCAGTCCGCGGACGCAACCAATCCGTACCAGGGCAGTTCGCGATCGATGCCGAGACTGAGCTTCCACGCGGTAGGGATATGCCAATCCGGCGAGATGGTGTTGACCGTCATCACGCCCGAGCCGCCCGGACCGTTGTTCTGGTTATGCGGATCCGGACTGAACGCCGGCAAGTTGGTATTGCACGGCAGCGACTGGGTCGGGCCACAGTTGTACTGGGTCTGGGTCATGCCCGAGTTGGAGAAGATATTGCCCAGCCACACGCCCGGCTGGTTGGTCACGAACAGGCCCGCGCCGCCGCGCAACTGGGTCATCAGCTCGGTGTTGAACGCGTAGTTGAACGACATGCGCGGCTGCACCACGCGGTTGCCGTTGATGGTGGTCTGATTGGTGCGGCCGAAGCCGCCAGTGGCGGCGCCCTTTGCATTCACGCCCGGCGCAGCGGCGAATGTCGGGTTGTAGATCGGCTTGTCGTCCATCAACGGAATATCGACGCGCACGCCGTACTGCAACGACAGGTTGTTGGTGACCTGCCAGGTGTCCTGCAGGAACACGCCCCACTGGTTGAGGTTGTAGCGTGCAGCCACATCATTCAGGCCCAGGCCGTCGGCCGGACGGTTGTAGCGGTACTGGTAGTAGTTGCCGGCCGCGAAGTTGTCCAGGCCCGTGGTGCCCTTGGGTCCCGGCACTTCCTCAAACACGTAGCTGCCGAAATAGTTCTGCAGGAACAGGTTGTAGTACTGGTCCTTTTCGAAATCGATACCGCCCTTCACGGTGTGGTCGCCGAGGAACAGCGAGCCGGCCCAGGCCGCGTTGAAGGTCTTTACCTGCAGCACGTTGGCCTGGCTGGAGTACTCCGTGCCGAATTCCACCGCCGGGCCGCCATACACCCCCGGATACACCGTGATGTCGGGCATCGCCACGCCGTTGTACGGGCCACGGTTCTGGTCGAACTTGGCGTACGACACGGTGGTGTCGGTGGAGAAGATATCCGACCAGTCATCGTAGAAATGCAGCGCGTAGCTCTTGTTGTCGACGTCGGTCTTGTACCAGCCGCTGGACAACACCAGCTTGGTCTGGCTGCCGGTGATAATCGGCTTGTTTTCCTTGGTCTTGCTATAGGTGAAACTGGCGCGATGGTTGTCGGCGATGTTCCAGTCGATCTTGCCCAGATAGCGCTTGTCGACCAGGTTGGAATTGCCGCCGCCCACCGAACCCAGGTCGGTCAGGCCGTACTTCGCGGCGATATCGCGCACCTGCTGCACTTGCGCATTGGTCAGGCCCTTGATCGGCGTGGCCGCGCCGGAATCCTGCGGGCCGTAGGGGCTGCCCGAACCGACCTGCTCGCTCTTCTCCACCGAGGCAAAGAAGAACAGCTTGTCCTTGATGAGGGGACCGCCGAACGTGGCGCCACCCGTCCACTGGCGATTGAAGCCGGCGTATTCCTTGCCGATCTCGTTGTCGCCGATCATGTCGGTGTTCTGGAACGCGTAGTACACCGAGCCGTGGAAGTCGTTGGTACCGCTCTTGGTGACGGCGTTGATATTGGCGCCGAGGCCGCGCCGGGTGGCGACGTCGTAGTTCGCCGTCGAGATGTTGTATTCCTCGATGGTGTCCTGCGAGATCGGCGTGCCCAGCGTCGGCAGGCCATTCGCGTTCAGGCCGAACGGGTCGTTTGCGCTGACCGAGTCGACGGTGATGTTGTTGTAGCGGCTGTTCTGGCCGACGGCCGAGATTTCGCCACGCGCACGGTCGGTGATGGTGATGCGCGGATCGAGGCGCACGATGTTCTGGATCGAGCGGCCCGGCGTCGGCGTCGCTTCGATTTCACGACGCGAGACATTCGTCGACAGCCCCTTGTTGTCCGGGGTGAAGGTCTGCGACAGCGTGTTCGCCGAGACGGTGACGCCGTCCAGGTTCTGCGCGGCAGCGTGCGCCGCACCCATGGTCAGGTTGACCGCGGTGTCCTGGGCCAGCTGCAGGTAGACATTGTCCTGCTCGGCCTCGGTACCGTCCTTGCTGACCTTCACATCGAACGGACCGCCCACGCGCAGACCCTGGGCGGCATAACGGCCGCTGGCGTCGGTGGTGGTGGTCTTGGTGGTGCCCGTCGGCGCGTGCACGATCTGCACCGTGGCGCCGGCAATCGGCTGGCCAGCGGCGTCCAGCACGCGGCCACTGATCGAGGAGGAGGTGTCCTGTGCGAGGACCGGCGCCGCGACAAGCAGCGTCGCGATCGCCATCGGCAGCAATTTCGTGCGCAAAGCGTGGTTCATCGAGATTCAACCCTAGAGAGATTCGCAAGAAGGCATGGGATCAGCGCAGAGGAGTCCCATGCCCCTCCACCACCGTCTTAAGTGGCTGATCTCCTAACGTTAATTGACCGTCCCAGGGCGCTCGGAATGGTCACCGGCCCAGGCCCAGTACGACGAATGTAAGCGCATAATATTACAAATACGTAACTTCTTGAGGCTATCCGCACATTTCTTACGCCTGAGTGCCGCCAATTTTCGTAAGATTTAACCCCTGGACCCACAGCCTCATCCGGGGGCGCCTGGGGCCGGAATGGACGCGGGAGGGAAGCCGCAGATCGACCAGGGCACGGCCGCGAATGGGCGCGAAACGCGTTTCGCGAGCACAAAAAAAGCCGGCCCCTGACGGGGCCGGCTTTGACGCGATGGTTTGCGCTACGGCTTAGTTGAACGAGGTACCGAAGGTCACCATGAACGCACGCGGCTGCAGCAGGCCGTAAGTCGGCGAGCTGGCGTAGAGCGAGCCGCTCGCCACGGCGAGGAACTGCGCCGAGCTGACGTACGAGAACGCCTTGCGATCGGTGAGGTTCAGCACATTCAACTTCACGTACGGGTTCTTCAGCAGCTCCCAGCTGTTGAAGCGGTAGCCCGCGCTCAGGTTGAACGTGGTGAAGCCACCCACGCGCTCGGTGTTCATGTAGTCGCCGTACAGCGAGCTGGTGACGCGCGCCTGCAGGTTGGCCCACAGATGGCTGCCGTCGTCATAACCCAGGCTGACGTTGCCGATGTTGCGGGCGGTGTCCGGCATGGTCTTGCCGTCGGTCGGATAGATGCCGTCGCCACTGCCGCCGTCGATCGAACCGACGATCTGCGCCTTGGTGTAGGTGTACGACGTGTAGGCCGTCCAGTCCTTCGCGATCTTGTAGCTCAGCTCACCGCTGAAGCCGTCCATGTGCATGCGGTGGATCGAGGTGTAGTAGGTGTAGCCCGTCGCTTCGTCGTACGCGCTTTCCTGCTTGTTGTTGTAGTTGCTGTGGTAGACGTCGAGGCTGGCCGACAGTGCGTCGCCGTAGAAACGGTAGCCGAGGTCGGTGTTCCATGCCGTTTCAGGCGCGTTGGCCTGCTTCTGGTTGTCCAGCGTGTTCAGCAGCAGCACGGTGTTCGGCGGCGCACGGAAGGTCTTGCCGGTGCCGATGAAGAACTGGTTGCGCTCGTCGAGCTGGAACTTGATGCCCGCCGTCGGCAGGAACTTGTTCCAGTTCTTGTCCACGTCGGTGAAGTTCTGGAGCTTGCCGAACGAGCCCGGCGCGACCGAGCCCGGGTATTCCCACACGTAGCCGCTGCGGTTCGTCCACAGGTAGCTCACGCCGCCAGTGAAGGTCCACTGGTCGTTCGGGGTCCAGTTGTCGGTGACGAAGCCCTTCTTGATCTCGGTGGTGGTGTACTCGTCATACACCTTCTGCGGCAGGCCGCTGACCGGGAACGTGATGAAAGCGGAGTTGCCCCACGGATCGGCCGGATTGCCGGCGCTATCGACCTGGCCGTAGACGTCGGCCTGGCTCTTGCGCGAACGCTCGTACCACACGCCGTACTCGAGGCTGTTGTTGAGGCCGAAGTCCTGGTTGAACTTGGCGATCACGCCCGGGCGATAGGTGGTGGCCGCCGAGTAGGAATAGACCACACCCTTGGTGTTGTTGATGACCTTGCCGTCACCGTTGACGTCCTGGTCTGCATAGCCGAAGCGATCGGCCTGCAGGGTGCTCTCGGTCACCGTCGCACCCGCACCGCCACCGCCATTGCCGTACCAGAAGTACGGCACCACGGACAGGCGCAGGCTGTCGGCCAACTTGAATTCGCCATCCATGCTGAACAGGTAGCTGCGGAACGGGTTGGTGCGCAGACCGTAGTAGTAGGTGTTGTTGGCGATGGCGGCGGCGGACGAGCCCGGCATCCAGGTCTGCGTGTAGTCGTAGTCGTAACCGTTCTGGGCCACCTGGGCCTTGGTCAGCGAACGGTAGTTGATGTTGTTCTCGCGGTTGTACTGCAGCGACGCGCTGATGGAATTGTCGTCGTTGATGGTCCAGATCGACTTGCCGTCGACCTTGGTCACGTCCATGTCACCCGAACCGCGCCACTTGTCGGCGCTGTTGGTGGAATAGGACAGCCACGAACGGACCGGACCGGTGTCACCCGTATTGAGGCGAAGAAAGGTGCGGCGGTAGTCGTTGTTACCCCAGCTCTGTGTGAAATCGAGGCCGGCCGTATGCGTCGGGTCGATCGTGGCCCAACCGATGTGACCACCGCTGGCGCCGGAGTCAGGCATGTCGATATCCGGAATGCCTTGCAGCACGGTGATATCGCCCATGTTCTCGGTGTCGCCGTATTCCGTCGCATAAACCGAGTAGCTGCCCGAGTCGGTGATCGGCGCGCCGTTGAGCGTCATGCCGATGTCCGAGGAGTCGAAGCCGCGGATGCTGTAATGGCCGTTGGCCAGGCCGGTGACGTCGTCCGTCGCGGAATTCACGCCTGGGATGGTGGCGATCATCTGGGTGAAGTTCGCGCCCGGCGAGGCCTGGATGATGGCGTCGCGGGTGATCGTGGACACCGACTTCGGCGCGGTCTGCACCGACATCAGGCCACCGCCCAGCGACAGCGTCTGCGCCTGCACGGACACGGTGTTCAGCTGCTGCACGCGCTTGGTGTCGTTGGACGTCGTCGTATTGGACGTGCTCGACGCGCTGCGCTGCGTCGTCGCAGCGGCGGCGGCGGCCTGGTCAGTCTGATTTGCTGCGTCCTGCGCCCAGCTCGAACCGGCGGCCATGCAAAACGCGACGGCGATCGCCATGGAAAGGTGGTTTCGTTTCATTGGGTAGTTCCTGAATCTCAATGGTTGATTTAATTGGCAAAAAGCGAAGCGGCCGGCCGCCGTGGAAATGGCCAGCAAACGTTTCAGGGATGAGGGGTGTTCGGCCCGACAGGGAATCTTTCGATCATTCGAAAGAGCGTGCGCAAGCATGGGTGCTTAAACGCAATTTCATGCCGATTAACGTAATTTTAAACGTTTCCTCCGGGCCAAAAAAAGCCCGATCGGAGAAGATCGGGCAACTACTTGGAAAACAGCCAGACGACGTTGCCCCATGCAGCGAAACACCCCTTGCGCATGGGTCAACTCCATAAGGTTGGCATAAGTATTTTACAGTAAATTTACCGATCGCTCACAAGTCTCACCGAGTTCACTCGGTTGATCGAAACTTCAAGCGACTCGCGCAAGCTCCGCCATGGCCACACAGCGGCATCCTTGCGCCCTTGGCGCAAGGATGCACGACGCAGTGGTGAGGATTACTTGCCTAGGTAGCGGGCGCGTTTTGCCGGCTTGAGCGTGGCCAGATCGAGCATCACCAGGCCGTCTACGCAGCCGGAAAAGCCCGGGTCCTCGCCGAAGGCGAGGAATTGCACGCCTGCCGGCTCCACCAGATCCACGTACTGGCGGTACAGCACCGGCAGGCTGACACCGAGCGCATCGAGATGATGCTTGAGCATGCCCAGACCGGCCGCGGGATCGAGGCCTTCAAGCGCGCCGCGGACCAGATCGATAACGGCAGGCGAGACTTCGAACGGTTGCCGCGCCGAGGCCAGGCCCGGTGCGCCGAAGTAATGCTGATGAGCCGCGGCGATCCATTCGCGCGCCTCCAGCGGCAGGCTCACCGACATGCTGACGGGGCCGAACAGGTAGCGCAGCTCCGGATGGCGCTGCAGATACAGGCCGATGCCCTGCCACAGCTGGTCCAGCGCGCGCGAGCGCCAGTAAGCGGGTGCGATAAAGCTGCGGCCCAACTCCAGGCCTTGGGCCAGGCGCGATTCAAGCGCCGGTGAATAATTGAACAGGCTCGACGTATACAGGCTTTCCATGCCGCGTTCGGCGATCAGCCGGCCGCCATGGCCAAAGCGATAGGAGCCGACGATGCGCAGCGCCTTGGGATCCCACAACACGAGGTGCTCGTAGTGCGGGTCATAAATGTCGAGATCGCGCCGCGCCCCCGTGCCCTCGCCTACCTTGCGGAACGTGAGCTCGCGCAGGCGTCCAATCTCGCGCAGCACCACGCTGTCGGCGGCACCCTTGAACAGCAGCGCCTGCTTGCCGTCGTTGAGATCGGCCAGCTTCTCGGCATGCGCCTGCAATTCGGCGGCCACGCGGTCGATCGGCTCCGGATGAGCCAGCGGCGCCTGTCCACCAAAGATCTGTCCGCGGTGACGGCCCACGCGATAAACGTGGCGACGCATCAACTTCGCCGCGCGCTTGGCGGAACCGCCACTGCGCTGCTCCAGTTCGTCGGCTGCGACCAGGGCGCCCACGCTGAAACCAATGCGCCGGCTCACCGGGGAGATCGCCTCGCGCGGCAGCATGGCGGTGCTGAGCGGCTTGGCCAGCATCGAAAGGCCGTAGAACATGGCTGAATTGCGTGCCGCCACGTGGATCGGTAGTACCGGCACCCGGCTATGCAAAGCCAATCGCGCAAAGCCGTCGGCCCAGCGCCCGTCGCTCACGCCTGAGGGACGCACGCGCGAAACTTCGCCCGCGGGAAACACGATCAGCGCCTCGCCATTTTCCAGCGCGCGATAGATGGCGCGCATACGCGAAGCCGCGCCCTTGCCGAACACATCGACGGGCAGCATCAGCTTGTGCAGTTGCGGGATGGACGACAGCCAGTCGTTCGCCAGGATGCGTACGTCGCTGCGCACCGAGCCGACCAGCTGCAGCAGGGTCAGCGCATCCATCATGCCCTGCGGGTGATTGGCGACGATCAGTACGCCGCCTTCGACCGGAATGTTCTCGCGCTCGCGCGGGTTGACGAAGTAGCTGACGCCGAGCAGCTCGAGCGCACGCTCGACCCAGTCAAACCCTTCGGTGCCCTCGAGCGCCTCCAGGGTCCGATTGAAACCGTCCTGATCGGCCAAGCGGCCCAGCATGCCGGCGACCGGCCGGCGTATCAGAGGGTGTTGCGCCAACCATGGCAGACGTTCGGTGAGGGTCTGTTCAACACTGAGCATGACCGCCTCCTTGGGAATACCCCGAATGCTGGTGGCGAATTATGACAGCAAGGTGATCGCACAGGGGCGAAAAAAGTTACGCAGGGGATCGCCCTACGTCTCAAACGGCCAGATGGAGGTACGCCGCCACGCCACTGAGGAACATCTGCACCGACAAGGCAATCAGCAACATGCCCATCACACGCTCGAGCGCGGTGAGCACACTCTCGCCCAGCCAACGGAACAAATAGGTAGAGAACAGCAGGATCACCGCCGTCGCCAGCCACGCTCCCAGCAGGGCGATGGCCCAGTCGGCCGTACGACCAGGCTGGGTGTTGGTGAGCAGCAGCAGCGCCGCCATGGCGGAAGGCCCGGCCACGCCAGGAATGGCCATCGGCACGATAAAAGGCTCGCCTTCGCCAGGTTTGCCGAAGATGCCGCCGCCATCCGCCGGCGGAAACACCATGCGGATGCCGATCAGGAACAACACGATGCCGCCGGCGATGCTGATCGACTCCTGCTTCAGCTGCAGCACCTTGAGGATGTGCTGGCCACCGACCAGGAAACCCAGCAAGACGCCCAATGCAATCAGCAATTCGCGCACCATCACGTGACGGCGGCGCTTGGGTGCCACATCCTTGAGCAGACTGAGGAAGATCGGGATATTGCCCAGCGGATCCATGATCAGGAACAACAGGATCGCCGCCGACAGCGTGGTCATCTGCGCTTCCATGTCAGACCTGTCCCTGTCGCACGATCATGCCGGCGGACGCAGGTCGAGCGCCGCGCCGCGTGCTGCCCCGCCCTGCGCGCCAAGCAGATAGACCACGGCAGCAGCGGTCGCATCCGGCAGCGGCTGGATCGTGGTGTCTTCACCGAAATACGCTGCACGACGCAGGGTGGTGCGCATCGGCGCCGGCAGCAGCGCATGGGCGCGCAGCGATGTCTGCTCGGTTTCCTGGTGCAGGATTTCGACATAACGCTCCAGCGCCGCCTTGGAAACGCCGTAAGCGCCCCAGTGGGCGCGCTGCATCAGCGCGGGGTCGTCCAGCACCAGCACGACGGCGCTATCTTGCGCCTGCGTCAGCAAGGGCATGCAGGCCTGGGTCAGCGCGAACGGCGCGGACACGTTGACGTGCATCGCACGCAACCAGTCATCCGGCTTGTGCACGGCAAGCGGCGTCAAGCCATTGAAGCTCGCCGCGGCATGGACGATACCGTCGAGCCGCCCAAAATCGCGCTCAAGGCCGTCGGCCAGCGCCTCGTAATCGCGTGGCGTGGCGACTTCCATATCGAGCGGATGAATGACCGGCTCGGTCAGTCCCTCGCTGACCATGGCGTCATAGAGCTGCTCCAGCTGACGCTTGCGGCGACCGGTGATCACCACCGTCGCGCCGGCTCGCGCCGCGGCACGCGCCACGGCGGCGCCGAGGCCACCATAGGCGCCGGTGACCAGGATCACGCGACCAGCCAGTGCATCCGCAGTGGACGTCCAAGCCTGCGGCAGGCGTACCAGCTGCAAGGCCATCAGTGCTGCACTCCGGCCACGTCGGCCGCCATGCGCGCGAGTTCTCCGGAGACCTTCAGGTCCTCGACGATATCGCAGCCACCGATCAGCTCGCCCTGGATGAACAGCTGCGGAAACGTCGGCCAGTTGGCGTAGTGCGGCAGTGCGGCGCGCACTTCCGGATCGGCCAGCACGTTCACGGCATGGAAGTCCGCGCCAGCCGCTTGCAGCGCCTGCACGGCGCGGCTGGAGAACCCGCACATAGGGAACTGCGGCGTACCCTTCATGAAGAGCACGATGGCGTGATCGGCCAGCACGGCCTTGATTCGCTCGTTAACGTCCATAGTCTTGGGTTCATCATTACAATGCGTATAGATCGGTAGTGTATCAGCCGTGTATCGGTGGCCGCCTGGCCATGTCGATCCGGCCCTTTCCTTAGCCAACGCCCAGGAGCCAACTCATGGCGATCGAACTCCCCGCCCTGCCCTACGAAAAGAACGCGCTCGAACCGCATATCTCGGCCGAGACGCTGGAATATCACTACGGCAAGCATCACCAGGCCTACGTGACCAACCTCAATAACCTCGTCAAGGGCACTGAGTTCGAAAGCGCCTCGCTGGAAGACATCATCAAGAAGTCCTCCGGTGGCGTGTTCAACAATGCAGCCCAGATCTGGAACCACACGTTCTACTGGCACTCGCTGAGCCCGACCGGCGGCAAGGAGCCGACCGGCAAGCTCGCTGACGCCATCACCAAGGCGTTCGGCTCGGTGGAGAAGTTCAAGGAAGAGTTCACCAAGTCGGCTGTCGGCAATTTCGGCTCGGGCTGGACCTGGCTGGTGCAGCGTGCGGACGGCTCGCTGGGCATCGTGAACACCTCCAACGCGGCCACGCCGATCACCGGTAGCGACAAGCCGCTGTTGACCTGCGACGTGTGGGAACACGCTTACTACATTGACTACCGCAACGCCCGTCCGAAGTACATCGAGGCGTTCTGGAACCTGGTCAACTGGGACTTTGCCGCGAAGAACCTGGCCTGATAGCAACCGGCCGGCGCTACTCGCGTAAAAAAAACGGAGCCGGCAACGGCTCCGTTTTTTATGGGCTACGCTCAGCCCAGTTCACGTACGGCCGGATCGGCCTGCTGATCGCGATGCAGCGCATGCGCGATGCCAGCGAGTCGTTCGACCAGTTGTTGCGCGTTGGCCGCACATACCGTGGCATGCCCTACCTTGCGGCCCGTACGCGGCTCCTTGCCGTAGTCGTGCCAGTGCGCATCCACAGCCTCAAGCACCGGTGCTGCATCAGGCAGTTCGCCGATCCAGTTGAACATCGCCGACAGGCCGCGCGCCGAGGTATCGCCCAACGGCAGGCCCAGCACGGCGCGCACATGGTTCTCGAACTGGCTGGTGAGCGCGCCCTCGATCGTCCAGTGACCCGAGTTGTGCACGCGCGGCGCCATCTCGTTGCCTAGCAGCTGGCCATCCTTGACGAACAGCTCCAGCGCAAACACGCCGACGTATTCAAGCTTCTCCGCCAGCGTGCGCGCGAGTCCGGTGGCACGCGCCTGCAACGACGCGATATCCGGCGCCGGCGCGAGGCTCAACGAGAGCACGCCGTCGGTATGCCAGTTCTGGGTCAACGGCCAGGTCCGGAAATCGCCATCGCGACCACGTACCGCGATCACCGAGAGCTCGCGATCGAACGGCACGAAAGCTTCGAGGATGAGGCCATGCGCCGTTGCCTGCGCACCCAGGGCTGCCCAGGCGGCATCGGCATCCGCCAACGTCTTGATGCGGAACTGCCCCTTGCCGTCGTAGCCCAGCCGCCGGGTTTTCAGGATCGCCGGCGCGCCGATCATCGCCAGCGCCTGGTCCAGCTCGGCGCGGGTGTCGATCGCCTTGAACGCAGGTGTCGGCAGTCCGCACTCATGGAACAGGGTCTTTTCGGCCAGGCGGTCCTGCGCCACCGCCAGGGCACGCGGCGCCGGGAACACCGACACCTTCTGCGCCAGCCAGTGCGCGGTTTCCGCCGGCACGTTCTCGAAATCGAAGGTGACCACGTCGACCCGGGCGGCAAAGCGCTCCAAGGCCTCGTAGTCGGTCCAGTCGGCTACCACCAGCGGCGCCACCTGACCGGCACAGGCGTCGGCGGAGCTGTCCACGACCAGGCTTTTCACGCCCAGCGGGGCTGCCGCAAGCGCCAGCATGCGGGCGAGCTGACCGCCACCCAGAATGCCTACCACCGGTTGACGGCGAGCAGTCACGAACGCGGGTCCGGGTGATCCAGCACAGTCTGGGTCTGGCGGGCACGGTAGTTGTCCAGCGCCGTGGCCAAGGACGGGTCGTGCAGGGCCAGCACCGAGGCCGCCAACAGGCCTGCATTCACCGCACCGGCGCGGCCGATGGCCAGCGTTCCGACCGGGATACCCGCAGGCATTTGCGCGATCGACAACAGGGAATCCATGCCATTGAGCGCCTTGGATTGCACCGGCACGCCGAATACCGGCAAGCGCGTCTTAGCCGACAGCATGCCCGGCAGATGAGCGGCTCCGCCGGCACCGGCAATGATCACCTGGATGCCGCGACCGACCGCTTGCTCGGCGTACTGGAACAGCAGGTCTGGCGTGCGGTGCGCGGATACCACCCGTACTTCATGCGCCACGCCCAGCTCGACCAGCACGCTGGCCGCGTGCTCCATGGTCTCCCAGTCAGAGCGGGAGCCCATCACAACGCCTACGCGCGGCGGGAGAGAAGTCGAAGTCATGACCCAAGCCATCCAAAAGGGGTTATTGTACGAGCTTTCCGCGCTCCGACACGACCCCGCCCCATGGACAAACGCCTGCTCGACATCCTGTGCTGCCCGGTCAGCAAAGTTCCGGTCCGCCCCCTCAACCGGGCTGAACTCGAAGCCTTGAACAGCGCCATCGGCAGCAGCCAGGTCGAAAGCGTGGCGGGCGTCGCCGTCCGCGAAGCCGTGCCCGAGGGCCTGATCACCACCGATCGCAAGGTCATCTACCGGGTCGAGGACGGCATCCCCGTGATGCTCCCCGAGGAAGGCATCGGTACGACCCAGCTGCGGGACTTCCCGGCCGCCGCCTGAGCCTCTGGCCAGACTTTTCGGCCGGCGTAAATACCTGCCGCTGACGACCGCGTCACAGCCCGACCACACGGGGCATGACAGCGTGCCCGGCTTTCCCTTATTGTAGGCCAGCGTATTGTCGCGATGGGCTGATTGAACATCGGCATCACTTAGGGGTGTGGCGATGAAAGACGCCAGTGAACCATCCAATATCGTCAGCCTGAGCCAGCGCCTGGACCCATCCAGCGAGCGCGGAGGCGCCCTCTTGAACAACGTCCGGGACGTCGCGGGCCGTCGCCTGCAGATCTTGATCAACGGCATGTTCGAGCATGTCGACGATGCGCTGTTCGACCTGGCCGAGAAGGCCGAGAACAACGCCGCACAGATGCATTACTTCGACGGCATGCGCGAAGTGCGCAAGCGCCGTCCGATCGTCGAACGCAGTTTCCTGACCCAGGTCTCGCGGGACCTCAGCGACTTCTCCTCGAACTACCGCAGCAACTCGACCACGGGCAGCAGCTCGCCGCTCCCGATCGGGTCGGTGGAATTGTCGCTGGTGGCCGACAACGAACTGGAAGAATCGCTCGCCATCACCAGCATGATCGGCAAGAACGAGACGCGCCTGACGCGCGACCTGTTTGCCGTGAACCAGCGCCTGTCGGTGATCTACGGTGGCATCCAGATCGACGACAGCAGCAACCCGGTCGGTCCTTCCGCGCTGTCCCAGGCGTTCCGCCAGGCGATGCGCGAGCTCAGCGCCGAGATGCGCGTCAAGCTCATCATCTACAAGCTGTTCGACCGCTACGTGCTGGCTTCGCTGGACGAGCTGTATCAGGAAATCAACGCCGAACTGATCAAGGCCGGCGTGCTGCCGCAGCTGCGTCATGAAGTCACTCGTGGCGGCGCAGCGCGCGCCGGCGGCAACGCTACGCCGGCCGCAGCGGATGCCGCTGCCGGCGCGGGGCAGGCCGAAGGCGCCTTCCTTTCCGAGGACGAAGGCGTCGCGTCCAGCGAATTGCTGCAGACCTTGCGCACCCTGTTCAGCGCGCGCCGCAGCGGTCCCGAAGCGACCCACCTGCCGGCCGGCGCGCTGCAAATGCCCAGCGCCAACGAGCTGATCGGCGCGCTCAGCGTATTGCAGAGCCAGGCTGCCATCAGCCAACAAATGCCCTTGCGCTCCAGCGATGCCATCGAGCTGGCCGGCGAAGTGCAGCATCTCAAGGAGCATCTGCTCGCCCAGATCGGCTCGCTGCGTGGCGAACGCCCCAGCCAGGTCTCGACGATCGATGAGGACACCATCGACCTCGTCGGCATGCTGTTCGAGTTCATTCTCGAAGACCGCAACCTGCCGACCGAGATGCAGGTACTGCTGGCGCGCCTGCAGATTCCTTACCTCAAGGCCGCCATCCTCGACCGCAAGCTGTTCGCGCACCGGCAGCATCCGGCGCGTCGCCTGCTCGACAACCTGGCCGACGCCGCCAAGGGCTGGTCGGCGGAGTCGGATCGCGACCATCGCCTGCACGACAAGGTTAAATCCATCGTCGATCGCCTGCTGCAGGACTTCGACGACGACCTGACCATCTTCGAGCGCCTGTGCACCGAGCTGCAGGAATTCCAGGACATCAGCCGGCGTCGTGCCGAACTGGCGGAGCAGCGCGTCGCCGAGTCCACCCGCGGCCGCGAGAAGCTGGAGCAGGCGCGTCGCCGCGCCGCCCGCGAGATCCTCAGCCGCATCGGCGAGCACGCCTTGCCGCCGCTGATCCACGGCATCCTCACCCGCGCCTGGGCCAACTACCTGGTGCTGACCATCCTGCGCCAGGGTGAAGAGTCCTCCGAGTTCCGCGACGCGGTGCGCTTCACCAACGACTTCATCGACAGCACCAAGCCGGCCCGTACGCTCGACGAGCGTCGCGCGCTGCGCCAAATGCTGCCGGGCATCGAGCGCGCCCTGCGCCGTGGGCTGGCCAATGTCGCGTTCCAGGAAAGCGACATCGACCGCCTGCTGGCCCAACTGCACACCTATTACCGCCATCAGCTCGGCGAGCCCGTGCCGGAGGCCGAGGTGCACGCGGTGGAAGAATCCACCACGTTGCCGATCCCCGAGAGCATCCAGCCGATCGCCGAAAGCGAAGCCGAGCTGGCCAGGTCCGAACCCGAGGCCGAAGCCGCCCTCGATACGCCGGAGATGCTGCTGGTCTCCGAGCTCAAGCCCGGTACCTGGCTGGAGTTCGTGACCGGTCCGGAGACCATCGAACGCGCCAAGCTTTCGTGGATCAGCCCGATGAGCGGACGCTATTTGTTCGTGAACCGCCGTGGCCTCAAAGTGGCCGACCACGCCCCGCAGGAACTTGCCGCGGCGCTGGCGGCGGGTACGGCACGGGTGCTCGACTCCACCGCTCTGTTTGACCGCGCCCTGGACGCCATCGTCGGCCGTCTAAGCCAGCCTGCCACGGCGACCGCCAGCGATACCGAATGACCTCACTCTCGCTTGCTCCACCCTCACCCGAGCTGATCCGCGCGGACGTCGAGCGCTGCTTTGCCGAAGACATCGGCACCGGCGATGCCACGGCCGACCTGCTCCCTGCCGATGCGCAGGCCAGCGCCACGCTGACCTGCCGCGAAGAGGCGGTAATGGCGGGCATCGACTGGTTCAATGCCTGCTTCCGCCAGCTCGATCCCCAGGTGACGATCGACTGGGCCCTGCGTGATGGCGAGCGCGCCCAGGCGGGCGCGGTGATTTGCCGGATTCGCGGCAACGCGCGCGCGCTGGTAAGCGCCGAGCGTTCGGCACTCAACTTCCTGCAGCTGCTCTCCGGTACCGCGACCATCACGGCCGCCTATGTCGCCGCCGTGGCCGGCACCGGCGTGCGCGTGCTGGACACCCGCAAGACCGTGCCTGGACTGCGCCTGGCGCAGAAATACGCCGTGTTATGTGGCGGAGGCCACAATCACCGGATCGGCCTCTACGACGCCATCCTGGTGAAGGAAAACCACATCATCGCGGCCGGCGGCATCGACCGGGCAGCCAAGGCCGCGCGCCAACGGCATCCGTCCCTGCTGCTGGAAATCGAGGTCGAAAACCTGGGTGAGCTGCAGCAGGCGCTGGAAGCAGGCGCCGATCGCATCATGCTGGACAACTTCACCCTGCCCTTGATGCGCGAAGCGGTCGCCATCGCGAAAGGCCGTGCCGACCTGGAAATCTCCGGCAATGTGGATCTTTCGACCATTGGCGACTTTGCGCGCACCGGCGTGGACTTCATCTCGGTGGGTGCGTTGACCAAGCACGTGCGCGCAGTCGATCTTTCGTTGCGACTGCAACTGGATTGATCCGCTGGCGGTCTCCTGCATGGCTGGCGGAAAACCATCGCAACCCTTGCAAGCCGTCGATCGAGACTACACTCTCGCTGCATGAGCGAACTTTCGGACCTGCTTCTGCTGGTACTGCTGCTGGCCGTGATCGGGCTGTGGCTGAAGCTTAGCCGTGCCCGTGAACAGGCGACCCAGGAAGGCCGCCAGCAATGCCAGCAACATGGCCTGCAATTGCTCGATGAAAGCGTAGGCCTGCGTGGCATGCGCATGCGGCGCGTCCATGGTCGCTGGCTGCTCGAACGTTGCTACACGTTCGAAGTGAGCATCGATGGCGACGATCGCGAACCGGGCAGACTATGGATGATCGGTCAAACGCTTACCGGCGTGAGCCTGCCCACCATCCAAAGCCATCTACCGGGCCTGAGTGCAGAGCACCTGCCACCGACACCAGCGGACAACGTGGTGCCGCTGCGCCCTCGTTTGCACAAGGACAGCCGCCTGCACTGAGGCGGCTACGCGCTTCGATCACTTGACCACGCGAAGGAACGGCGCATTGCGCTTGGGTTTGTCGCCCGCGTCATCGGATTCGGGCGTTGGCGGCGTGTCGTCCGGATCGGGGCTACCGGGGGGCGGCGTGTCGCCACCCTCATCGGCCGGGAACATCATGCCCTGCCCGTTCTCCTGCGCGTACAGCGCCAGCACGGCCGAAATGGGGATGTGAATGTTGTGGCTGACGCCCGAGAAGCGGGCCTGGAAGCTGATCCAGTCGTTGCCCAGATCGAGGTTGGCGACGGCGCGCATCGCCAGGTTCAGCACCACCTGCCCGTTCTTCACCACCTGCGGCGGCACCCGCACACCCTCGCGCGCCGCATCCACCAGCACGTAGGGGGTGAGATTGTTGTCGCTGATCCAATCGTAGATAGCCCGCAACAGGTACGGACGATTGGGGGTCATCGGCGGGAGCTTGTCGTCGGTCATGCGTTGCCTATGGATGGCCGGCCCATGGCGGAATCGCCACAGCTTGCCAGGGAGATCGGAGGAGTTTAAGCCAACTCGGGGCCAGATGAAGGGAAATCTGCCAAGAGACGTGCGCACCGGCCATTTCCCGCCGGCTGCAAACCGGACGGCGCCGTGCCGGAACCCCGCGAAAGCCAGGCGGCAATCAGGGGCGCATGGCCTTTTCTTCGGCGGTCAGGCTGCGCGCATAGCCTTGGCTGGCAAACAAGCGCTCACCATAGTCGAGGATAGGCTTGCCTTCGCGCCCCAGATCCACGCTCAACCAGGGCAGGCGCCACACCACGGGCGCCACCAGGCAGTCCGCGAGGCTCATTTCAGGGTTGAGGAAGAATCTTGATGCCTTGAACAGGGGCAGCGAGCCCAGCAGGTGCTCGCGCAAGCGCCTGCGGGCGGTGTCGGCGGGCCGCCCTCCGGCCCGGATGGCGTCGATCTCGGGCAGCCAGTCCAGCTCGATGCGCACCGCGGCAAGGCGCAGCCTGGCCCTGGACAGCGGGTCGATAGGCATCAAGGGCGGGTGCGGGTAGCGCTCGTCGAGGTATTCGCAGACGACAGCCGTGTCGTAGAGCGTGAGGTCGCGGTCGACCAGGGTCGGCGTCGTGCCGTAGGGGTTGAGGTCAAGCAGGTCTTCCGGCGGCTTGGCCGGGTCCACCAGGACCCGCTCGTAGGTGACGCCCTTGGCGGCGAGCACCAGCCGCGTGCGGTGGCATTGAATGCCGTCCGCGGTGGTGTAGAGGGTGAGTGCGGTACGCGAACGAGCACTTTGAACCATGCGCGATCTCCCCATCGACGTTAAGCGGGTACGGCGGCTCTAGGCCGCCGTACCTCAGGCTATGGAGCAACGTCTTAGTGCACGTCCTTCCAATATTCCTTCTTTAACAGATATGTCAGGAAAGTGAAGCCCGCCAGGAACAGCAGCACCCAGATGCCGTAACGCTGACGCTGCAGCGCGGCCGGCTCGGAAACGTACTCGAGGAAGGTGGTCAGGTCACGCGTGGCCTGCTGGAACTGGGCCGGCGTGAGCTTGCCCGGCTGGGTCAATTCGAGCTTCTCCACTTCCTCGCCGCCGCTCTTCATCACCGCCGTCTGCAAGCCCTGCAGCTCCCACAGCGGATTTGGCATGGAGGCGTTCGGGAACACCGTGTTGTTCCAGCCCACCGGGCGGGACGGGTCCAGGTAGAAGGAGTTGAGGTAGGCGTAGACCCAGTCGGCGGTCTTGGCGCGCACTTCCAGCGAGAGGTCCGGCGGTGCCTTGCCGAAGAACTGCTGGGCCGAATCCTCCGGCATGTGCGAGATCACCGTGTCGCCGAACTTGGCGCCGGTGAAGTTGAGGTTGTTCATCACGTCCTGTTCGGACAGGCCAAGATCCTCGGCGATACGCGAGTAACGCGCGTACTTCAGCGAGTGGCAGCCGACGCAGTAGTTGAAGAACAGCTTGGCGCCACGCTGCAACGAGGCCTGGTCGCGGACATTGGTGCCGGCCGAGGGCAGGCCGCCCTCTTCCGAGGCCATGGCCGAGGTGGTGCCGACCAGCAGGCCGAGCGCAAGTGCGAACGAGGAGATCGTTTTCTTCATCGAGGACGGTCGCTTAATCATGGTCAAACACCACCCGCTCCGGCACCGGCTTGGTCTTTTCCCAGCCCAGATGCGTGTAGCACCAAAGGAACACGAAGTACCCGAAGTAGATGGCCGTCATCACGCGACCGAACGTGTTCTCCCAGAACGTCGCGTCCGAGGGGACCCATTCGACGAGCTTCTCGCCGACCACGCCCGCGCCCACCAGGGCCAGGCCGATGAAGGAACCCGCAAACGACATCAGCGCCACCTTGAAGCCCGTGCCGCGATAGCGGATCGAGCGCACCTTGCCGGCATCGATCCACGGCAGCAGGAACAGCAGGGCAATCGCGCCGAACATGCCCAGCACACCCCAGAAGGCCGTGCCGAAGAATGACGGGATCATGCGCAGGATCGCGTAGAACGGGGTGAAGTACCAGGACGGCTTGATGTGGGTCGGCGTCACCAGGTTGTTGGCCGGGATGAAGTTGTCATGCTCCAGGAACCAGCCGCCCACGGTGGGCGAGAAGAAGATGATGAACGCCGCGATCATCATGAAGAAGCCCACCGCCACCAGGTCGTGCACGGTGTAGTACGGATGGAACGGAATGCCATCGGCCGGCTTGTTCGGGTCCCAGCGGTTGCCCTTGGGCCCCTTCTTGATCTCGACGCCATCCGGGTTGTTCGAACCCACTTCGTGCAGCGCGAAGATGTGCAGCACCACCAGCAACAGCAGCACCAGCGGCAGCGCGATCACATGCAGCGCGAAGAAGCGGTTCAGCGTGGCGTCCGCCGGCAGGTAGTCACCCATGATCCATTCGACCAGAGTGCCGCCGATGACCGGCACGGTGCCGAACAGCGAGATGATCACCTTGGCGCCCCAGAACGACATGTTGCCCCACGGCAGCACGTAGCCCATGAAGGCCTCGGCCATCAGCGCCAGGAACACCAGCATGCCCAGCAGCCACACCAGCTCGCGCGGCTTCTGGTACGAGCCGTACATCAGGCCGCGGAACATGTGCAGGAACACCACCACGAAGAACAGCGAGGCGCCGGTGGAGTGCATGTAGCGGATCAGCCAGCCCCACTCCACGTCACGCATGATGTACTCGACCGAGTTGAAGGCTTCCGCCGCACTCGTCTTGTAGTTCATGGTGAGGAAGATGCCGGTGATGATCTGGTTGGCAAACACCAGGATCGCCAACACGCCGAAGTAGTACCAGAAGTTGAAGTTTTTCGGCGCGTAATACTCGGTCATGTGCTTGCGATACACCGGCATCAGGCCCGGTGCGCGCTCATTGACCCAATCGCCCATGCGCGTGAATACGTTGGCCATTAGCCGGCCTCCTTCGGATCCACGCCAATCTGGATGTGCGTGTCGTCGACGAAATGGTACGGCGGTACCAGCAGGTTCTTCGGTGCCGGCACGCCCTGGTATACGCGACCCGCCATGTCATAGCGCGACTTGTGGCAGGGGCAGTAGAAGCCGCCCTTCCATTCCGGATCGAACGGTTCGGGCTTCATCGTGGGGACGAAGTCGGGCACGCAACCCAGGTGGGTGCAAAGGCCAACCAGCACCAGCCATTCCGGCTTGATGGAGCGGCTTTCGTTTTGCGCGTAAGCGGGCTGCTGCTCGGCGGAGCCGCTGTTCGACTTGGCGTCGACGAGGCGGGCGTCCTGGCTGGGCAGCGCATCTAGCTGGGCCTGGGTGCGGTTCACCACGAACACCGGCAGACCACGCCATGGGTAAGTCACCTTCTGGCCCGACTCGATCTTGCCGATGTCGACCGTCACTGGTGCGCCCGCGGACTTGGCCCGCGCACTGGGCTCCCACGACTTAATGAAGGGCACGACTGCCGCAACGACTCCTACTCCACCAACCACGGCCGTGGTTGCTGTGAGGAAACGGCGGCGGCCGTGATCGACGACTTCGTTCGCCATCAGGCTCTCCGGAACTTACATGCCATTGAGACGCGGAACTGGAGTTCCACAGGTACTTGCCAAGCGAGTCATCCTGTTCCGCAGCAAGCATCGCATGCCGATAGAACCCCCTACCCGGAGGCAGGCACGCATGGTGTTCGCGAGGGCCAGTGTAGCGGTTTGCACACGGCCTTCGTCTTCGGTCACCCTGCGTCCCCCCTGTTTCCGGAACGACCCGCTTCGCAAGTGCCAGCAGAATCTGGCTCCCACAAAAAACGCGTTAGTGTAGCGTCAGGGCCTGACTCGTACAATCAAACCGCCGGGTCTGTCGCTTCCACGCCCCCCCCATCCTAACGCCTTGCCACGAAACGCATAACGACATGAAACATGCCGCAGGCACACTCGCCTTCATCGCCCGCTTCGTCGTGATCGGGCTCGCGGCTGCGTTCGTGATCAGCTTGATCTGGCCCGGTGTTGGCCATCGCCTGCGCGCGCGTTTCGGCTTGAGTCCGGCCGACGTCGCGACCTCCGCCTCCGCGCCAGCCGAACGAATCGCCGGCCCGGCGTCCTATGCAGATGCGGTAAAGCGCGCCGCCCCGTCCGTGGTGAACATCTATGCCAACAAGATGGTCACCGAGCAGGCCGTGCAGATGTATACCGACCCGGTGCTGCAACGCCTGTTCGGCGGCCGGCCGGCAGGCCCCGCCTACAAGCGGCGCGAACAAAGCCTGGGCTCGGGCGTCATCGTCAGCAGCAAGGGCTACGTGCTCACCAATAACCATGTGATCGCCAACGCCGACGACATCCAGGTGCTGCTTTACGACGGCCGCGTCGCCAAGGCCAAGGTGGTAGGCGCCGACGTGGAGACCGATCTGGCGGTGCTGAAGATCGATGCCAGCAACCTGCCGGTCATCCATATCGCCGACCACCAGCCCGTGCGCACGGGCGATGTCGTGCTGGCCATCGGCAACCCCCTGGGCCTCAACCAAACGGTGACCATGGGCATCGTCAGCGCCATCGGGCGCCAGCTGAGCAGCGCCAGCCCGGAGGACTTCATCCAGACCGACGCCGCCATCAACTTGGGCAATTCCGGTGGCGCCCTGGTCAATTCCGAGGGCGAGCTGGTCGGCATCAACACCTTGTTGATCGGCAAGGCGGCCAATGCCGAGGGCATCGGCTTCGCCATTCCGGTCAGCAGCGCCAAGAAGGTGCTCGACCAGATCATCGACACCGGTCATGTGGTTCGGGGATGGATGGGCGCGGACTACACCTTTGTCCCGATCGCCGCCGACAGTGGACTGCCTGCCGCCGCACGCGGCGCCCAGGTCACCGACATCTATCCCGGCGGCCCTGCCGCCCAGGCCGGCATCCAGCCGCACGACATCCTGCTGCGCATCGGCTCGGACGATATCGCCGACCCGGCCGACCTGCGTCGGCATGAGGCAGCGCTCAAGCCGGGCAGCAAGGTCGAGGTATCGGGGCTGCGCAACGGCTCGCCGTTCCATGCGGAAGTGATCCTGGCGCAGCGACCGCCGCTGACGCCCACCGCGTCACTCGATGGCTGAGGTCGCGAGCAGGCTCTAGGTACCGGCAACTACCGGCGTGCGTCCTGCCGGCGGCCGAACGGCCAGACCGTAGCGTTTGCGCAAGGTGCCGACACGGTCCACATAAACCTGCGTTTCGGCATACGGCGGCACGCCGTTATAGCGCTGCACGGCTGCGGGGCCGGCATTGTAGGCCGCCGCTGCCAGCCGCTCGTTGCCGCTGAACGTGCGCAGCAGCAGACCCAGATAGCGCGCGCCGCCGCGGATGTTCTGCGCCGTGTCGAATGCATCGCGCACGCCCATGTCGAGCGCCGTGCCAGGCATCAGCTGCATCAGGCCCTGGGCGCCCTTGAGCGACATCGCCCGCGGATTGAACGCGCTTTCGGCATGGATGATGGCGCGCAGAAAGGCCTCATCCACGCCGGATTCCTGGCTGGCCAGCTGGATCACGTCGGCATACGCCGTCGTGTTGAGCGCCACCGAGTCCCAGCGGATGTTCGAGTGCAGATTGCAGGCCACGCAGGTCGCGATGTAGCTGAACAACATGGTCACCGCATGGTCCTGCTGCCCGGCAGGACGCATATTGGTGTATTCCACGCTGCCATCGCGGCGAATCACGCGATAGACCGCGCCACGCAGCACCCGGTCGCCGCCAGCGGAGACGTCGGCCACCGGCGTGGCGGGTGCGGAGGCGCTGGCAGCCGGACTGGCATCGGCATAGCTCCATTGCCCCGGCTTGCCGGTGGGCGCCGCAGGGAGCGGCAGGCGAGCGCTCGTTTCGACCGTGCCCTCGACCTGGGTCAGTGACGTCACCACCGGTTTGGCGACCCCACCCTCGGGTACAACTTGGGCCGTGGTCTCGACGGAACCTTGCACGCCGGCCAGCGACGCGGGCGGCGCCTTGGGCCGCGCTTTGGCACGCACCGGATCGGGCGAGCCGCCAATACGACTGCAATCGTGGTAACCGGCCGTACTGCTGCTGAAGACGACTTCGCCCGAAGCGCCGGTGCAGCGGTACAGGGCACCGGCATCGGCGCGAGCCGCAAATCCGAGCAGGCCGGCGGCCAGCAGGCAAGCTGCGACGATCCACCGCAGGGCCGGGCGCGCCACCGCCAGGGCGAACCGTCCGCTCACGCGCCGCCCGACAGGCATCGCGACGGCCGCCCCGGAGCCGACCTGGCCTCGCAGCCCGCCCCTTGGGTTACCGCGGTTACCCAGCCACGCACCAACATAGATCCCCCTTCCCTACTCCCCTGCGCGCCGCTTCGGCCGGCGACAGGCCTAGTCGGCAGTGTGCCTCCACGCCCGCCTCGCGCCAAGCGCGACACGGCCAATTCGTGCGGCGGGACAAACTTATGGGACCGGGCGCGGCGTCCGAGCCAGCCACTGGACGCGCAAGTGCTTGATCCGGCTCGGGCGTTCAGCTGGCGGGCGTCCACACGGGCGCGTAAACTACGCGGTTCGGCGGCCGCTCCTGCGGCCCAGTAGAGTGACGGTACCGAAGCCCATGACCGGCAAGCTTTTCATCAAAACCCACGGCTGCCAGATGAACGAGTACGACTCGGCCAAGATGGCCGACGTGCTCAAGGCCTCGCATGGCCTGGAATTGACCCAGGACGAGTCCGAGGCGGATGTCATCCTGATCAATACCTGCTCGATCCGCGAGAAGGCCCAGGAAAAGGTGTTCAGCCAGCTGGGCCGCTGGAAGGAACACAAGCAGGGCGGCAAGCCGGTGCTGATTGGCGTGGGCGGCTGCGTGGCTTCGCAGGAAGGCCAGGACATCATCAAGCGCGCGCCGTATGTCGACCTGGTCTTCGGCCCGCAGACCCTGCACCGCCTGCCGGAGCTGATCGAGGCGCAGCGCGCCAGCGGCAAGCCCCAGGTCGACATCAGCTTCCCGGAGATCGAGAAGTTCGACCGCCTGCCCGAGCCGCGTGCGGAAGGCCCGACGGCCTTCGTCTCCATCATGGAAGGTTGCTCCAAGTACTGCTCCTACTGCGTGGTGCCGTATACCCGCGGCGAAGAGATCAGCCGCCCATTCGACGACGTGATCGTCGAGGTGGCGCAACTGGCCGCGCAGGGCGTGCGCGAAGTGAACCTGTTGGGCCAGAACGTCAATGCGTATCGCGGCCCTACCCATGACGGCGGCATCGCCGATCTGGCCGTACTGATCCACGCCATCGCGCAGATCGAAGGCATCGGCCGCATCCGCTTCACCACCTCCCATCCGCTGGAGTTCTCCGACTCGCTGATCGAGGCCTACGCCAACGTGCCGCAGCTGGCGAACTTCCTGCATCTTCCCGTGCAGGCCGGTTCCGACCGCATCCTCACCGCGATGAAGCGTGGTTACACGGCGCTGGAGTTCAAGCAGAAGATCCGCAAGCTGCGCGCGGTGCGCCCGGACATCTGCGTCTCTTCGGACTTCATCGTCGGCTTCCCCGGAGAGACGGACGACGATTTCGAGAAGACCATGAAGCTGATCGACGACATCGGTTTCGACCAGAGCTTCTCCTTCATCTTCTCCTCGCGCCCGGGCACGCCCGCCGCCAACCTGGCGGACGACACGTCGTCGGAAGTGAAGCACGCGCGCCTTGCCCGGCTGCAGGCCACGCTCAACGAAAACGCCCGCAAGATCAACGAGGCGATGGTCGGCACGGTGCAGCGGGTACTGGTGGAAAAGCCGAGCCGCAAGGACCCCAACGAGTTGAGCGGTCGCACCGAGAACATGCGCTATGTGAATTTCGCTGGCAGCGCACGCATGATCGGCCAGTTCGTCGACGTGGTAATTACCGAGGCGATGAGCAATTCGCTGCGCGGTCGGGTGAAACTCGCCGACGACACCATCGCCCTGGCATCGTGACCGCGCCGATCTCGGTTCGTGAAATCGGCGCAGACGAATTTGCGCTGGTGTGGCCGCTGTTCCGCAGCATCGTCGCAGCCGGCGATACCTACAGCTACCCGCCGGACCTGAGCTTCGAACAGGCGCGCGACTGGTGGACCACGCCACCCAGCCAGTGCTTTGTCGCCGAACGTGGCCGCCTGGTGCTCGGCTGTTACATGCTCAAGCCGAACCAGCCCGGCCTCGGCGATCACGTCGCCAATGCCGGGTATATGGTGTCACCCGCCGCGCGCGGCCAGGGCGTGGCCTCGGCCATGTGCGAACATTCGATGGCGCAAGCCCGGGACGCCGGCTTTACCGCCATGCAGTTCAACTTTGTGGTCTCCACCAACACCGCCGCGGTGCGCTTATGGCAGCGCCACGGCTTCCGCATCGTCGGACAGGTGCCGGGCGCTTTTCGCCACGTAAAGCATGGCCCGACTGACGTCTACGTGATGCACCGACATCTGTAACGCACACTTCCTATGACCAACGGCCTCAATCAACGCGATTTCTCCCTCGATCCGGAAGACAACGCCAGGCTGGCGAATCTCTGCGGTCCGTTCGACGAACACCTGCGCCAGATCGAATTGCGCCTGGGCGTGGAGATCGACCATCGCGGCAACCTGTTCCAGGTGATCGGCGAAAGCGATGCGGCGCGCGCCACCGAGAAGGTGATGCGCGCGCTCTACGACACCACCGAGCGTGAGTCGCTCAACGGCGCCAAGATTAACCTGCACCTGGCCGAGTCCGGTATCGACGCGATCATCAACGATGCCGCCGAGAGCGCGCAGGAAGTGAACATCAAGGTGAAGCGCGGCGTCATCAAGGGACGCGGCCCGAACCAGGCGCGTTACCTGCACGCCATCACCACCCACGACATCAGCTTCGGCGTCGGCCCGGCCGGTACCGGCAAGACCTATCTTGCGGTGGCCAGCGCGGTCGAGGCGCTGGAAGCGAATCGCGTGCAGCGCCTGTTGCTGGTACGCCCGGCGGTGGAGGCCGGCGAGAAGCTGGGCTTCCTCCCCGGCGACCTCAGCCAGAAGGTCGACCCGTACCTGCGCCCGCTGTACGACGCCTTGTACGAGATGCTCGGCTTCGAAAAAGTGGCCAAGCTGATCGAGCGCAACGTGATCGAGATCGCGCCGCTTGCCTATATGCGTGGCCGCACGCTGAATGACTCCTACGTGATTCTCGACGAAGCGCAGAACACCACGGTCGAGCAGATGAAGATGTTCCTCACGCGCATCGGCTTTGGCTCGGTGGCGGTGATCACCGGCGACGTCAGCCAGATCGACCTGCCGCGCAACGTGCGCTCGGGCCTGCGCCACGCGATTGAAGTGCTGCGCGGCGTGGACGGCATCAGCTTCACGTTCTTCACCTCGCGCGACGTGGTGCGCCACCCGTTGGTGGCGAAGATCGTGCGCGCGTACGAAGCGTTCGAGCAGGCGTCCGAGGATCAGTCCAAATGAGCAGCCCGACACTGACGATTGCCGTCGGCTACGCGGCGCCGCGGCTGGGCGTGCCGGCGCCAGCCAGCTTTCGGCGCTGGGCGGAGGCCGCTCTTCGCGGCGCCAAGCGCCGCAAGGCCACCGAGCTATCCATTCGCATCGTCGACACCGACGAAGGCCGCACGCTCAATCGCGAGTATCGCGGCAAGGACTACGCCACCAACGTGCTGTCCTTCCCGGTCGAACTGCCACCCGGCGTCACCCTGCCCTTGATCGGCGACCTGGCCATCTGCGCCCCCGTGGTGGCCCGCGAGGCCGCCGAACAGGGCAAGGCCGCCCGCGACCACTGGGCCCATATGACGGTCCACGGCGTGCTGCACCTGCTGGGCTACGACCACATCGAGGACGCCGAGGCCGAGGCGATGGAAGCGCTGGAGACTCGCATCCTGGCCGGGCTGGGCATTGCGGACCCCTACGAAGGCTAGGCTTGTCTTCCTCTCCCCTGTGGGGAGAGGACCGAGGTGAAGGGCGGGTGCTCGCGGGAAAGTCCCAACAAGGCCCGTCAAAAACGAGCCTCACCGCAAGATTGGCCCCTCACCCTACCCTCTCCCCCAAGGGGAGAGGGAATGGCGCTCCGCGCCAGCACTCTGAATCGTCACGAATTTTCCGCTAGACTGGCGTTTCCGCCCGACCATGGGCTGCATTCGCAAGAGTAATGAACGAGGACCCTGGCAGTACCAGCGGCCCGGCTCACCGCAAGTGGTGGGATCGACTGGGCCATATGTTTTCCGGCGAACCGCGCAACCGCAAGGAGCTCATCGAGGAGCTGCGCGCCGCCCAGGCCAACGGCCTGATGTCCAACGACACCCTGACCATGGTCGAGGGTGCGATCAAGGTTACCGAGCTGAGCGTGGACGATGCCATGGTCCCGCGCACCCAGATCGTGATGCTGTCCGCCGAGGCTCCGTTGCGCGAGATCCTCGACACCGTGGTGGAATCGGGCCACTCCCGCTTCCCCGTGCACGGTGAAGACAAGGACGACATCCTTGGCATCCTGCTCGCCAAGGACCTGCTGAAGTTCGTCGGCAATGGCGACCACTTCGACATCGGCAGCGTGCTGCGCCCTGCCGTGCTGATTCCCGAATCGATGCGCCTTAACGTGCTGCTGGCGGAGTTTCGCCACACGCGCAACCACATGGCACTGGTGGTGGACGAATACGGCGGCGTCGCCGGCCTCATCACCATCGAGGACGTGCTCGAACAGATCGTCGGCGAAATCGATGACGAGCACGACGACGAGGAAGAGCCCACGCTCATGCACGAGCAGTCCGGCGGTGGCTGGATCGTCAGCGCACTGACGCCGATTGCCGACTTCAACGAGCAGACCGGCGCCAGTTTCTCCGACGAGGAATTCGATACCGTGGGCGGCATGTGCACGTCGGAGTTCGGCCACCTGCCCGAAGTAGGCGAGGAGATCGCCATCGGCGACTATCTGTTCCATGTCACCGAAGCAGACGACCGGCGCGTGCAGGCGTTCCGCGTTGTCCGGCGCCCGGAGGCGTGAACGTGCGTTCATTGGCCAGGATGCCGGCATCGACCATGCCCCAAGCACTTCATCGATTCCTGGCCAGCGCAGTGTTATTGCTGTGCTGCCTGCTCGGCTGGCCGTCCCAGGCGTGGGCGGGTGTCGCCGATGCACCGGGCAGCCAGCTCGAAGTGTCGCTGATCACCTACGGTCCCGGCGAGACCTACTGGGAACGCTTCGGCCACGACGCCATCGAACTGCGCGATAGCGTCAGCGGCGAAGCCGTCAGCTTCAACTATGGCGTGTTCGACTTCGACGAGCGGGGCTTCCTGCTCAACTTCGCGCGCGGCCGCATGAACTATCTGATGGACGCCGCACCCTCCGATGTCGACCAGCACTACTACGTCGACGTGGGCCGCTCGGTAACGCGCCAGAGACTCGCGTTCACGCCCGCACAAGCGGCGGATTTGCGCGACTTCCTGCTGTGGAACCTGCGCCCGGAAAACGTGCGCTACCGCTACGACTATTACGCCGACAACTGCGCCACCCGCGTGCGCGACGCCCTGGACAAGGCCCTGGGCGGCGCATTGAGAGAACAACTCAAGGCGCGTGCCGGCAGCATGACCTTCCGCCAGCAAACCGCACGGCTGATGAGCCAGCAGGCGTGGCTGATGCTGATCCTCGACCTCGGCCTTGGTCCCTACGCGGATCAACCGCTCAACGCCTGGCAGGAGAGCTTCCTGCCGATGGTGTTGCAGACCAGCCTGCGCCAGGTGAAGGTCCCCGACGGCCAGGGCGGCATGCGCCCCTTGGTGATGGACGAACAAGTGATGTCGCCGAACCGGCTCATCCCGCCACCTGACAGCGCGCCGGATCTGCGCCTGCCTCTGGCGCTGGCCGGCCTGGTCTTCGCAGCGCTGCTGGTGCTGGCCCGCTACTACGCGCCGACCGTGTATGCGCTACTCGGCTCGCTCTATCTGGTGCTTGCCGGCTTCGTGGGCTTCGCCTTGCTCGTGCTGTGGACACTCACCACGCATCACTCCGCATGGGCCAACGCCAATCTGCTGCTGTTCAACCCACTCGCATTCCTGCTGCTGCGGGCCGTGTGGCGCTCACGTCGTGGCGTAGCCGCATCCCGATTTGTCGATGGCCTGATCGTGCTGCAGTTGCTGGCCGTGCTCGCCGCCATCCTGATGCACCTGCTACCCGGCGTCGTACAGCAGAATCAGCCATGGCTGCTGTTTGCCCTGCCGTGCTGGTTTGCGTTGGCGTGGTGCCTGCGCTGGCATCGCCCAGCACAGATCGGCGGGCACTAAGCCCGCTGTCTTTGCGCTATCTCAAACGGCGGCAACTCATTTGTACGCGCATCCGATGACGAAGTCCTGTCGACCCACGGATGAAAGCGTTCGACCTGCACGACCGGGCGATTGAAGGACGCTAGGCACGCGCACCAACACACCATGATCGAGACCTACGGCGACTCGCCTTTTGTTGTGATGCCAACTCTCCAATCGGCCTGATCAGAGCATCGATCAACGGGCCGACCAGGCTTCACCTGCCCCTTTCTGAAGGAAGGACGAATACGTATCCCTGTTTTTCCAGCCGAGTCAGGATTTCATCGAGCGCGCGTTCCGTCACCTTTCTTTCGTGCATGAGAAGAATTGACATATCGGTCGCTTCATCCAGGCTGCGTTGCACAATCACCTCGGGCTCGCGCAGTTTGTAGTCATCGCTGCTTGCATTCCAGAAGATCGGGTGCGCCCCGGCGGCTTCCGCTATGTGCTCCACCTCTGGCGACGAATTCCCAAACGGAGGACGGAAGTAATACGGGCGGTGCCCCGTGACGCTGGCGATTCGTGAGCTGCAAGCATCTATTTGATGAAATACCTGATCCGAGGGGAGATCGCGCAGGTGCAAATGGTCGAGACTGTGATTGCCAATCGTGTGCCCCTCGCTTTCAATGCGGTGGAGAACGGGGCTGGTTTTCTCATTGATCCTGTTGCAAACGAGAAAGAACATAGCGTGAGCGTGATGCTTGCGAAGAATGGCCAGGAAGCGCTCATCCATGCCGTCGCCCGTCGGGCCATCATCGAATGTCAAAACGACGAACTTGCGACCGTGCAACCAGTCGCTCAAGAGATGCCATTCCTGGTACGAGGGTGCGCTAACACCGAGCAGGTCCTCGCCAAGCACGAACTGACTTGGGACCGGTGTCAGCCACGCGGCGATGGCGAGCATGCCCAGCGCCATTCCCGTCAGCGCGACGATGCGCAGCACCGCACGGCAAGCGTCCATCCATGTGAGGGATTTCATCCAACCGCTGACGCGATGGCGAGCCTTGTCGGCATTACCCAGGTTGGGAGCCATGAGAGGGCTGGCGACTACGGCGGAAGTATCAGACCCAATCATCAGCGTCCCTTAGCTCGGCGAGGTTCCACGAGTGGGACGCACGAATTGTGCCAGCACGCAAGTAATCACTCCGCGGCTAACGCGTAGCTCGCGCAATCACTGATAACGTCCATTGGCAGCGACGCATAAGCATCCCATGTGACCATCGGATGCCGAAAGCAGTGATTGTCATCGGAAAATTTGTCATTTGCTGACGCGGCGCGGCAGTGTGATCTCGATCGTAATTTTCACGCAAGGCACGCGCGCCTCTGGGTTCAGGAAGGCTTTGTTGTCATTACGGGGCACTTCAAAAAACGTCCCAGCGAGCCGTGGCCTCATACCCTCTTTCTCGAGAATGGGCTTGCAGGATCATGAATTCGATTGCCGACCAAGCGTCTCCGATCGAGCGTGACTGGCTAGGCGATCCGGTGCACCCGCCGCCTGGCGTCACACGGCAAAATCGACTTTGGTTGCTCTTCGACCTGCCGTGCCGACTGACGCTGGCGCAGCGCCTGCGAAGACACTGCGCAGCCCGGATCAGCGGGCGCTAAGCCCGCTGTCGTTGCCCTGTCTCAGACGGCGGCGCATCATTTGAGCATGCATCTGACCCAGCCGCCCTCCCCCAAACCATCGACGCCCTCGTCCATGGTCGTCAATTGCGTCGCCTATCGCTTCAATGGCCAGCGTCTTGGCGACATCAGTCTTGACGACATCAGTGAGGTACTGAAGCAGCCCGACACGTTTGTGTGGGTGGGCTTGCTCGAGCCAGACGGGCCGCTGCTCGACAAGTTGCAGGAAGAATTTGATCTGCACGACCTGGCGATCGAAGACGCCCAGCACGCCCACCAGCGCACCAAGATCGAGGCCTATGGCGATTCGCTTTTCGTCGTGGTGCAGACGGCCCAACTGGTAAGCGGTCACCTCGCCTTCGGCGAAACCCATGTATTTATGGGTGCACGCTATCTGGTCACCGTGCGCCACGGTGCCTCGCTTTCCTATGCCCCGGCGCGCCGCAACTGCGAGAACTCTCCAGAACTGCTCGCGCTAGGCCCCAGCTACGGTCTGTATGGCGTGCTCGACTTCATCGTCGACAACCTGTTGCCGATCGTGAAGGACTTTCGCGAGGAACTGCACGAACTGGAAAAGGACATCTTTTCCGACACGTTCAAGCGCAGCACGATCAGGCGGCTGTATGATATGCAACACGACCTGATGACGCTCCGGCTTGCCGTGGCGCCAATGCAGGACATCATCAGCCAACTCGTTCGCCTGCATCCGCAATTGATCCCGGACGAACTTCGCGCGTATTTTCGCGACGTCTACGATCATGTGTTCCGTGTCAACGAATCCATCAGCGCCATGCGCGAAATGCTCGCCGCGGCCATCAACGTCAACCTCTCGCTGGTGACGTTCGGTCAGAACGAAGTGATGAAGCGACTCGCCGGTTACGCCGCCATGCTAGCCGCGCCAACCTTGATCACCAGCTGGTATGGCATGAATTTCGTGCACATGCCTGAGCTCAACAAGCCGTGGGCATATCCAGTGATCATTACCGTGGTCGGCACGCTCGTGGGCAGCATCTATGTCTTCCTAAAGCGGGCGAAGTGGTTGTAGAGCCCTCTCTCGCAACCTCCCCCCGCGATGCAGGGGGAGGGGCGAAGCGATTCAATTAATGAGACGCCGGTGCATCCTTGGCCGTCCATTGCTTCAACCACGCGTTCACCGTCTCGTGCCACTGAACGCTGTTCTGCGGCTTCAGTACCCAGTGGTTCTCGTCCGGGAAATGCAGTAACTGGCTAGGAATGCCGCGGCGCTGCAGCGCCGTAAACGCACCCAGGCCCTGTGTATCAGGGATGCGGAAGTCCTTCGCGGAATGGACTACCAGCATCGGCACGCGCCAATCCTTGACGTGGTTGACCGGGTTGAACTTCTCGTAGTTCTCCGGATGCTCGAATTGGGTGCCGCTGTTCTCGCGCTCTTCGAACCACACCTCCTCGGTGTCGTAGTACATGGCGCGTGCATCGAACACGCCGTCGTGATCGACCAGGCACTTCCACGGCTCGTTCCACACGCCAGCCATCCAATAGATCATATAGCCGCCGTAGCTGGCACCCAGTGCGCAGGCGCGGTCGCCGTCGAGGAAGCTGTATTTGGCGAGCGCGGCCTTCCAGCCGGCCTTGAGATCTTCCAGCGGCTTGCCACCCCAGTCACCCGAAATGGAATCGGTGAAGGCTTTGCCGTAACCAGTCGAACCATGGAAGTTGATGGTGACCACGGCGAAGCCCTGGCCCGCGTAGGTCTGCGGATTCCAGCGATAGCTCCAGCCGTTGCTCATGGCGCCTTGCGGACCACCATGGACAATGAAGGCCACCGGGTACTTCTTGCCGGGCTTGTAGTCGGCCGGCTTCACCACGTAGCCCTGCACCGTCTCGTTGTTCCAGCCCTTGAAGGTGAAGAACTCCGGCTCACCCATCTTCGCGTTCTTGAGGCGCTCCGCGTTGTAGTGCGTCACCTGCTTGAGGCCTTGGCCTTGAAGGTCGGCCAGGTAGAGGTCGGCGGAGCGCTTGAGGTCATCGCGCTGAATCAGCAGACGCGACTTGCCCAGCGAATAGCCACCCACGTCACCATCGGTGACGACCGTGCTGACCTTGCCGGTGGCGACGTCGACGGCGAACAGCGGGTGCTGGCCGTTATCGTCAGCGGTGGTGTAAAGCGTCTTGCCGTCGCTGGAAATCTGCAGGCCACCGGCGGAGCGATCCCAGTTCGGCGCCACCTCGCGTCTCTGGCCAGTGGCCAGATCCAGCGCCATGATGCCAAAACGATCCGATTCGGACACGGGCGTCTTCATCGCCAGGTAGTACAGCGTCTTGCCGTCTGGCGACGGCACCGGAGCAGCATCCCAGGCCTGATTGGCCGCGGTGAGATTGCGGGGCGCAGCCGAGCCATCGGCCGGCACGCTGTAGACATCGAAGTTGGTCGACCACGGCTCGGTCTTGCCGGCAATGCGCGCGTCGAAGTACACCGTCTTGCCATCCGGCGAGAAGCTGAACTCACCCTCGTCGCCGAACGGCTTGCTCGGCACGTCGCCGTCGATGCCGCGGGTCAACAACACCGGCTGCTCGTTGGCATTGTCCAGGTCGGTAATGAAGAGCTGTGCGCGACGACCGTCGGCCCAGGTATCCCAGTGACGGACGAACAGCTTGTCGTAGACCGTGCCCGACGCCTTGTCCGCGGCACGGACGTCCAGTCGCTCCTTGGTGCAGGCCAGGTCGGCGCAGTCGGTAAACACACCCAGCGTGATCAATGCCTTCTTGCCATCTGGCGACAGCTTGTAGCCATCAACGTCGATAGGCACATGGGTGACCTGCACGGCATTCGTATCAGTCGCCCTGCCAAACGGGTGACGCCACAGCTGCGCCACGCCATCCTGCGGCGCCACGTAATAGATTGCGCTGCCATCCGGTGCCCAGCGCGGCGACGAGGCCTTATCGACCAGCTTGACCGGCTGGCCATTCTTTTCGAGGTCGAGCAGGTAGATCGAAGTGACGCCCTTGTTCGCCGCATAGTCGGTGGCGCGCACGGTATAGAGCGCGTAACGGCCATCCGGTGACAGCTGCGGATCTGCTACGCGGTCCATCATCACCAGGTCGCGGATATTGAATGGGTGCGGGCCGTGGCTCTCGACCTCGGCCGCCACCGCAGAACTGCCGGCCAGCGCGAAGGCCAGCGCGAAAAACAAGGGTTTCATCGAATGGTTTCCCTGGGTGCTACGAAAGCCCTGACGGTAAGTGGCGGCGGCCCGCGGCGCAAGCGCGCACCACCACATTTACCTCTCCCGCTGTGCGTGGGGGGCTGCGAGGAGGGGGAGGCTCTTCGGTAAGTCCAACCACCCCTTCCCTAACTCTCCCTCTGCTACTCCAGGGAGCCCCCCCCCTTCGAGGCGCGCAGGGGAGCGAGATAAAGCACCGCTCTATTCGCATGGATCGCGCTGCTGGCAGAGATGATGAAGCGATGTAGGCGAAGACTGAAGTCACCGGAACACGTGATGGGCATCACGGATTCCCGCAACGACATGCGGCCTCGCAACATTTTGCGACCCGATATCCGATCTTGGTACAGAACCTGCTGAGCCTTGCCCCGACAAACTCAGGGGGAGTCTGCCGTGTCCCGCCCGCATTCAAGCGCCGGCTTTACGCTTATCGAATTGATGATCGTCGTGGCGATCATTGCCATCCTGGCTGCCATAGCCCTTCCGCAATATCAGACCTATGTCGCACGGTCTCAAACGACGGCGGCACTGGCTGAGATCAGTCCTGGGCGCACCGCTTACGAAACGCTTATCAACCAGGGCGTCACGACGGGTAGCACCTTTGCCAATGTCAACAACTTGGGGCTTGACGCAAGCACACCACGTTGCAGCGCTATCTCGTCGACAGTAACACCTGTTGGAGCGGGCAATATCAAATGCCAACTAACTGGCAGTACGCCAGTTCAAGGAAAAACCATCGAACTGGACCGCAATACGTCGGGCCAGTGGTCCTGCAGTTCGACCGTTGACCCGAAGTATCTCCCGTCCAGCTGTCCCTGACGCGAAAGCGACGTCGCAAGGTGACGAAAAATGTCACGACCTGACCATGAATGTCGGCCGGGCGACTCAATTACCACAGCCGACGCGATCCGTTACTCAATACCAGCAAGACAATTACCCACCCGGCTTGTTGCTTAGTGCCAACACCTGCACAATCCAGCCACCTGCCTACGGGCAGGGACCTGCCGGAAGCAGTGGTGGCATACAAGATGCTGCTATCTGCCACGAGTTTCCTGGTCGTTCCACGGCAATTGTGGGGGACCGGATCCGCCTAGGGGGTACGGGACCGGGGCTCAGGGGCACAATCCAAGGTTAGCTAACCAAAACAGAGGAACCACCATGAAGAACGTACAGAAGGGCTTTACCCTGATCGAACTGATGATCGTGGTTGCGATCATCGCGATCTTGGCCGCCATCGCCATCCCGCAGTACCAGACCTATGTGGTCCGCTCGCAGGTCAGCCGCGTGATGGGTGAAGCAGGCGACATGAAGGTCGTGGTTGAAGACTGCTTGAACAATGGCGCCACGGGCCAGATCACCACCACGCCAAATGCGACCGTACCCAGCTGCGTCCTGACGGCCTCCTCTTCCGACCTGATGAACGGTGGTCTGCCTGTCGTCAATGCGGCCGCCGCCAACTCCACGATCGTTGCCACGTTCGGCAACCATGCCAATGCTGCGCTGGGTACGACGAACACCCTGACCTGGACCCGCAATTCCAGCGGCAGCTGGACCTGCACCAGCACGGCCCCCACGAAGTACCGCCCGGCTAGCTGCTAAGCGACTTGTACTAAGCGGACATCCGCTATTAGCCAAGGGCCGCCATATGGCGGCCCTTGTCTTTTATTCCCCGCTGACCTTTCCACGTGAATTCAACGCCTATGGCCACAGCAACTCGTCCTCGCTTGCAGCTGACCCTAGTCGTACTGGGCCTGTTGATCCTGGTCACGCTGGCATTTTGGCCAGCGCTCAACGGAGGCTTTATCTTCGACGACTACCCGATCTTCGCCGAAAATTCCACCGTCCATGTTACGGGCTGGCACTGGCAGGAGTGGCATCGGGTATGGGCATGGTCACGTAGCAACATCGAACGACCCATCGCCATGTTGAGCTATGCGCTCAACTATGCACTCGGCGGCAGTACCAGGAGCTTCAAAGCCACTAACTTGGCACTGCATCTGTTCAACGCTCTATTGTTGATGCAGCTGGCACGCCGCCTGCTGTTTGCTGGCTGGGTGCAGGTAAACGGCGTTGATGCACGGCGCCATCGCTGGATCATCAGTTGCTGGGCGATCGTCCTTGCAACACTGTGGGCCATACATCCGCTGCAGGTTTCCACCGTCATGTACACGGTGCAGCGAATGGAACTGCTCGGCTTCGCGTTTGTGCTGCTCGCGCTGCTCGCCTACTGGCGTGCACGCCAGCGCCAGATGGAGGGACAACGCGCCTGGCCGTGGCTCGGCTTGTGCTGTGCGCTAACCGTGATTGGCTACTACGCCAAAGAGACCGCGGTGCTAGTGCCAGGCTATGCACTGCTGCTGGAGCTAACACTGCTGCATTTTGCAGCGCACAAGTCCGCCAGCAGGCGCGCCTGGAAAATCACGTACCTAGCCGGATGCTCCATAGCCGCTCTGATTTTTACGTTTTATCTGCTGCCGCACTACGCCACGGATTCGGCCTATGCGGCGCGCGACTACAACGCCTGGCAACGCGAACTGACCCAGTTGCGCGTGCTCCCGCTGTACCTCGGCTGGATCTTACTGCCGCTGCCTAACCTGCTGCATTTCTACTACGACAACTACCCCATATCGCGGGATCTGCTTCATCCCATCACCACACTGTTCGGCGGCCTTCTACTGCTGGGCCTTGCCGTCTTTGCTGTCGCCTTGCGGAAGCGCCGCCCTCTGTTGGCTCTCGGCATTGGCTGGTTCTTTGTAGCCCAGACCCTGACCAGCGCACCGATTCCTTTGGAGCTCGTATTCGAACATCGCAATTACCCGGCTCTGTTCGGCATCGTTCTAGCGGTCGCCGACCTGCTTTGGCTCATCACGCGTCGCGTCGATCCGCGCATTGCGACTCTGATAGCCGGCATCCTTATTGCGAACTTTGGCTTGCTGACGTTTATCCGCTCTTCGATCTGGGGCGATCGATTGCTCCTGACCCAGACCCTGGCTGATGATAATCCGGGCTCGGCACGTGCCGCCTACGACCTCGCCCGGCGCTACATGTTCATGGCAGGCAACAACCCTGATTCCCCGTTTTATTCGCTCAGCATCAAGGAACTGAGGCGGGCTGCAACTTTGCCCAGCGCATCGCCAATGGCAGAAGAAGCCTTGCTGCTTATCAACGCAGATCATCACGATCAGCCTGATGTCTCAACGCTCTGGAGCAGCTTCCTGGACAAGTTGCAAAATCGGCCCTTGGGCCCGGAGGCATATCTCGCCCTGGACAAATTGACGACGGAACGGCTCAGCGGAAAGACGGGCATCGACATACACCAACTGGCGCGAGCCTACGAGATCACGATCAAACGCAATCCCGCGCGAATCACTCTGCACTCTTCGTATGCTGAACTCGCTGGTGCCGAACTACACGATCCAGATCTGGCCATCCAGCAGTGGCGACAAGCGCTGCGGCTTGAGAAGGACTTAGCCGGTTACTCCAAACAACTTGCTGGCTATCTTTTGGAAAACCACCGGGGACAGGAGGCGCTAGCGGTTATCGCCGAGGCCCGGAAGCTGCAGCCGATGCTAAGTAACGATCCCATCTTGATGGCCATGCAGAGCCAGGCGGAAAAAATGCTGTCCCAAGAGGGCGCCACAGCACTGCCGCAGCAAAGCCAGGGCTTAACCGACGGACTGCGTTAGAGAGGGGTGGCACAGGGCGTTACCCCAGTCGCTCTCTATAGCCAAATGGCTGGTCACCCAGGAGGCGGCTCTATACAGCGAAGCTGGCCATCCGGCGGCTTTGGCGTCCCAAAGCGGCACTGGATCCCGGCCGTCGCTAGGATGAAGGCAATGCGTTTGCCCGGATAACACTTTGGGATACCCAGTTCCCATCCGCCCGCCCGAGATCGACGAGCACCCTCGCTCTAGCAGGCGCGCAAATCCACTTTTTGCGCCGCGCCTACTCGAACTTACGGGTAGACCAAGCCACCGAACGCGGTAAGCTGCCGCGATCTCAACCGATACCGATTTGACACCTTGGCGCCCGATTCCTCGTCATACCGCTGGGGCAGGTGCTTGCTCGCACTGGTCCTGCTCGTAACCACCCTGGTCTATTGGCCGGGCCTTCATGGTGGCTGGCTGTTTGACGATTACCCAAACATCGTCGACAACAGGGGCGTCCAACCTGACCATGCCAGCGTCTCCTCGTTGATCAGTGCCGCGCTTTCGTCGCCATCGAGCGAGCTCAAGCGGCCGATCGCCTCGCTGAGCTTTGCGGCCAATTTTCTCTTGAGCGGTCTCGATCCATTCTGGATGAAGCTTACGAATCTGCTCATCCACCTCATCAACGGCGTGCTCGTGTTCACCCTGGTTCGCGCGCTATTGCAATGCGCTGGACGCGCCTCAAGGGTTGAAAGTCCCCGACTGAAAGGGCTGTCGCGAGACCCGCCGGCGGAACGGGGCTGCGCTGAACCAAGCTCGCGATCCACGATATTGGCTCTTTCGATCACGGCGGCCTGGCTGCTGCTCCCGATAAATCTCACGGCAATTCTCTATGTCGTCCAGCGAATGGAAAGTCTGGCCAACCTTTTCGTCCTGATAGGACTAATTGGCTACGTCCATGGCCGTCGTCGCATGCTTCGCGGTACGGATAGCCAGCGGCTCTCTCGAGGATTCCTGCTTTGTCTGGCCAGCCTCACGCTGCCTACCGCCATTGGTACGATGGCCAAGGAAACGGCGGTCATGCTGCCGCTTTATGCCGTACTAGTGGAGTGGTACCTGTTCGACTTCCGAAGCTGCGCGAGTGACCCGGCATCCGGTCCGAGCGGGATGAGGGACTACCGCATTGTCACGTTGTTCCTCGTGACCCTGGTGCTGCCCATGCTGATTGGTCTGGGCTATTTGTTCCCCAGTCTGCTGCAGCCGAAGGCTTGGTCGACCCGCGACTTCACCATGCCGACGCGACTGCTTAGCGAAGCGCGCGTGGTGATCGACTATATCCACTGGACCATAATCCCCACGCCACGAGGGCTATCGTTCTATCACGACGACTTTGATGTTTCAGCAGGACTGCTGACGCCCTGGACCACGATCGCGAGCATGGCCTGCCTAATTGCACTTATCGTTACGGCAATCTGGCTTCGGCGTCGACATCCTGTCCCGGCATTGGGAATCTCACTCTTTTTCGCCAGCCATCTTTTGACGGGCACGATCCTGCCGCTGGAACTGATCTACGAGCATCGCAATTACTTCGCCAGCCTCGGCGTCCTGTTAGCAGTCGTACCCATTCTGATGCCGCGCTCGATCTTGCCTTTAGGACCGAAGGCCACGGTCGCCGGAGGCCCGGACGCCACAGCGCCGGGGCACCTCGTGGCGCGGATTCGTCACCGGTTTTATTTGATTCCCCTGTTATTGCTAATGGCGTGGTGGACCTGGCTGACAGCCATGACAGCTTACGCGTGGGCGGATCCGCTGCGCCTAGCCAGGGAACTGGCGACTCGAGCACCGGAATCACCCCGCGCCCAATATGAGCTTGGCCGAACTTACATCATCTATTCAGACTACGACTCTAAGTCTCTATTTACGCACCTTGCCTATGCGCCACTGGAGCGGGCGGCCAACCTCCCTAAGTCATCCATCCTTCCGCAGCAGGCTCTGATCTTTATGAATGCGAGGATGCATTTGCCCATCAAAGACATATGGTGGGTAACCATGATCGCCAAATTGAAATCAGAAAAGCCTGGGGTACAGGACGAGAGTTCACTGATTGCTCTGATGCACTGCATGCGCGATGGACAGTGCGATCTTCCCAGGGACCGCATGGCCGCCGCCTTCGAAGCGGCCATGTCACATGACTCGCCAAGCGCTCGCCTGATGGCCGCCTATGGGGACTACGCGTGGAATATCCTAGGGAACAAGTCGCTGGGAGAAAGTCTTATGGCGGCAGCCGTCGCCGCCGAACCTAAAGAACCGGCGTATCGGATAACATGGATCCGCATGCTTGTCGCGATGAACCGAAAAGTTGAAGCTGAAAGTCAGCTGGCCCGACTAAGGCAGCTCAATGTTGCCGGGCGCTTGCAAGTTGACGTGATTGAGCTGCAGGAGCTGATCGATTTGCACTGAATCAGATCGTTTGCGATCTGCCTTGACGAAATAAGCGAGCTGACTTGAGCAGAGTTGAAAGTGCATCCGGGGGCATCGCGGCACGATGGCGTTGGAACCGTCTGGTAAAGCTCGCGCTCACTGGCGGAGCTTTCGTAGCGCTCGCGATCGCCGCATGGCGATTTCGCGAGGCCATCACAAATGTGATTTCGTCAACCAATCCCTGGCTCCTGGGCCTATCAACCGTTATAGCGTTATTGGCAAACTATCTCACCGGGTTTCCGTTCCATCGCTTCTTGAGCCAAGCCGGAATCGAATCGTCACCTGCTAGAGCCTGCTATTTGCAACTGGTTGCCCAAGTTGCGAAATACATCCCGGGAAATATCTGGAGCGCGGTTTTACAGGCACAGTTGATTGGCAGCGGTCGAATAGGTGCACTATTTCTCGCCGGAATAGATGTCAGCATTTTTTTCATGATGACCGTCACATCGACGGGCCTCGGCTTACTCATCTACTGCCAAAGCCCGGCGCTTGGCTGGGCAGTCGCCTTATGTGGATGGTTGCTTTCGGCAAGCATAGCTTCGTCTGCCTGGCTGATTCGCCTTATCGATCGCCTGGCCTGCCTGCTTGGAAAGCAATTGCACGCACCGGCCATATCATCCAGTACTCGTGAAATCGCGCGATTGTTCGCTTGGGCATCCATCCATTCCGTGACGATGCTACTGTCCATCTTCTGCATGCTTATTGCGACCACGCCCTATCGCCACGCTGATCTGATCATAAGCGTAGCAAGCATCTGTCTCGCGTGGGTTGCCGGAACCATAGCCATCTTCGTGCCAAGCGGATTGGGCGTGAGGGAGGTGGCATTCGTCTATCTCGCCAGCAAATTTGGGGTTTCGGCTGACATCAAACTACTCGGCGCCATCTCCATCGTTGCACGCGTGACGCAGACTCTTCCTGACATCCTCGCTGCAGGTGTCGTCGGGGTCGTAGAACTTTCCAGCTCCCTGAGAAGACGAAGGCCTGAATAGAAATATCCGAGGCTGCCGAATCTTCGAACTCAAGGCACATCCACAGACCGAATCCGCCTTGCGGGCACTCCTACATAGACGCCCTTGCTCGAGAGGTCGGCCTTCACCAGCGTCATTGCACCCACCACCACGAAGTCCCCGATGGTCGCACCTGATATGACGGTCGAGCCCACCCCTATCCAGGAGTAGGTGCCAACTTGTGTCGTGTAGGCTTTCTTCGGGAAAGTCGCGAGCAATGGCGATTTGTGGTACGCACCTGGGTCATCATGCGTGATGATTTGCACACGTGGTGACAGCGTCACCCCCTTGCCCAGGAGGACAGCCCCCTCAAGATCGATCAAACAACCAGGGCCAACATAAACGTCATCATCGAGCCTCAGGTTTGAAAAGCCCATTCGCAGATTTATGAATTGGCATTCGGCCACGCGAACGTTTCGGCCGACGCTCGCACCAAACATTCTAAGCAAGGCTGCTCGGAGCTTCGGCGAAATGCACCATCGAAGCAGCTTCTCGATCACCAAGAAAACCGCGTGACGTAGTTTCTCCAGCATCGGTGATGCCCTCACAAGATCAAGCTTTGGCACGAACGGTAAGCAAGTTTCGCCGCTTAGCGGCGCTTACGAAGAATCCAGATGTACCCCGGAAAGCACCAATAAGCCACCTGCACAAAGATCCTTCCGGCGATCACCTTGAGCCGCGACTTGATCATATAACGGGCACGGAAGCGATCCGGATCGTCGACAATCTTCGCCGTGTAATCATCAACCAGGAATCGCTCGGTCAATTTGCGCAACCCGGAAAGCGTGAAATGACGCTCGTGGTAGAAGCGCCCCCGTCCGAGCAACCGAAGATATCGATGCGCCCAACTAACCGGGATGATCGACAAGAAAGGCAATTTGTAGTGCTGTTCCATGACGCAAAGCCGATTGGTGGCCGCGAAGTAGCACACTCCACCAGTGGCCAGTACACGATATATTTCGTCCATCATCTTTGCAGGATTGGGTACGTGCTCATAAACCTGGGAGCAAATAACTACGTCCATGCTGGCGTCAGGAAAATCCAACGCCATAGCGTCACCGACCTTAAAGGTTGTGTTCGGCTTCGAGCATCGCTGAGCAGCCAGCGTTATCGCGTGCACATCAATGTCGATTCCCGTCACCTCCCTCGCCCTGCTCGACAATACCTCATCGATTATGCCGGTCGAGCACCCTACGTTAAGTACTCTTGCCTTGGCCAATTTCTCTGGACCAAGAGCGTCTTCAAGCACTGCCAGCATAGTGATCGCCTTGCGCTGACGCCCCTCCAGTGCGTGCATGGCTGGGTTACCGATGGAGAAACCATGTTGATACTCACGCTGTGTCATACAGCACCCCTCGACGGACTGTCGACCAAGCCAAATCGACGGCAAAGATCATCAACGTCGATCGAGAACCTCCGTGCACATTCAAGCATCGAGGCCCTTAATTGGTCTGGGGACATGGAGAGCGCCCCTTCGACAGCTTGCGCGAAGGCAGGAGCGCTTATGGCATTCGCCAGGACTCCAACGCCATATTCTGAAATCAACCCCGGCAGGTCGCCAACCGGCATCGAAACTACGGGCAACTGCATCTTCATCGCGTCAGAGAAGACGACAGGTATGCTTTCCACTCGCGAGGGTAGAAGCAGAAAATCGGCGTTACCGAGTGCATCTTCGGCGGCCTCACGTCCTAGAAATCCACTTAGCCTTACGGGACGCCCCTTGCGCAGAAGGTCATCAACGCGACAGCGAACCAACTCCTCCAACGGACCGCCGCCAGCTATATGCACCTCCGAGATGCGAGCCCAGGCGCCGTCGTCCAATAGCGTGAGCGCTTCCAACAACAGGTCTATGCCTTTATTGACATGCCAGCGCCCCAGAAAAAGAAATCTGAAAGGCGGCGAAGATGCCAGCGGCTGAGCGCGCAGCTTGTTCAGGCGCCGCGCACTTGGAAGAAAGGCAAAAGGATGCCCACTAATCTGCTCCGCATCGTCACCAAGACGTAAGCCATCTGCAAACCTGAATGAAGCCCCGCCAATTACATGCTTCAAGACCGTTCGAATGCCGGGTATGCGTCCCAGCGACCAAATGTCGCTACCAAGCGCCCATAATGAATAGGGAACGCCGAACCGCCGCGACACCCCCATGGCCGCCCAGCCCGAGGGGAGCACCCAAAACGCCAGAACATGCCCCACCCGTCCATCGCTATTGGCGGCAAATGTCTCTGCACGCATGGCCGCAAGTGTTTTCACAATGGCGGGCCAATCTGTTAGGCGCGAAGGTGACAGAAGCGACAAGGGGCGCCCACTTGAAGCAAATCGCCGAACCTGCACTCCTTCAATTGCATCACTTGGCCCAGATCGCCCCCCTGGAGCTACGACTCGGACAGGCACTCGCTTGGCAAAATCTGAAGCAATGTCCGCGACGAATGCGCCCGCCGCCTCACTTCCATCCCCCGCTTGGGGATAGGAGGTCGTAACAATCAGTAGTGTGTCGCGAATCAAGGCTTTCGAACCTCCACTTCGTAGCCCACGGCCATACGCCCCCAGTCAGGCCAAATGCGACAACCAAGCGATGCAATCAAGTTAATTAGCAAAACGATCACGGCCGCCAGAGGTAGCAAAACAATCCGCAAAACGCCCCGGCGCTCATACACACCGCCAGACACGGCTAAGCATGCCAATAGTCCTGCCGTCCGGATGGCATGTCCTGAACGTTGCAACGTGATCACTTCAAATCCTGCACGCTCCACATCCCTGCGCAAGCCAAATTCCGTGTATCGCTGGAAGTCGAAGGGCGCATCATGAAGCGGATACAAAAAGGGCATCGATATCCAAGCGCGCCCACCTGGCTTGAGAACCCGAAAGATCTCGAAGAAGACTACAGAGGGCCTAGGCACATGCTCCATGACTTCAAAACAGCATACGCCGTCAAAACTGTCGTCTAGGAATGGGATGGATGCAGCATCCGCAAAAACCTCAGGGCGCGCGTGGTAAAGATCGCGTCCTGTCGCTGGATAATCGAGAGCGATGTACTTGGCCTGATCTTTGATCCATGCTCGAAGCCATTGGTCGGCGGCACCCACGTCCAAGATCCGGCCATCAAACTCGGTAACGCCAGGTGGTGGTCGCCTTGTACCGAGAAGCCACTGAGGGTGCATGGGCAGCCTCCTCAGCCATGATTGCCACAATCGAGGCCGACTCATGGTTTATGAGGGCGAATGTAAGTAAGAGAGGTGATTTGCTCTGATACCAATCCAATCAGGAACACGATGACTGATGCGCTCCATAGCAGAGTGCTCATGTTCGTCAAGCGTCCGTCGTGAACGTACGTCCATGCGTAGTTGGAGCTTCCCAAAAGAAAGAAAATCAAACTCGCAGGGACGAATAATTTCAACGGCGAATATAGCGTCGCAATCTTGAAGATGATAAGGAGAAAGCGAATGCCATCGCGCAAAGGCTTGATATGACTCTTGCCCACCCTCTGCCCAGCTTTGATAGGCACATAAGCCACCGGATAAGCGCTGCGAAAAAACGCCATGGTGCTAGTTGTGGGGTACGAAAATCCGTTGGGAAGCAGGTGCAGGAACTCACGAAACTTGTCCGCTCGAACAGCGCGGTAACCCGACGTCAGATCGGCGATAACATGGCCAGTCATTCGCGTCGCGAGCCAGTTGTAGATCGTATTGGCTACACCACGTCCCACGCCGGCCTGGCTACCCCAGTCACGCGCGCCGACCACCATGTCATAACCATGGTTCAGCTTTTCGAGCAATCGCTCGATGTCGGCAGGATCATGCTGACCGTCACCATCCATGAAAACGAGGACGTCGCCGCTGGCCGCCCTCGCGCCGCGCTTGATGGCGGCACCGTTGCCCATCGAGTAAGGTGAAGACAGGCACCGCACTTCATGGGCGGCGCAAATTTCACACGTATCGTCGGTGGAACCATCGTCCACCACGATGATTTCCGCTTCCGGCTGGATAGCACATAGACGCGGAAGCAAAGCCTTCAGGGCTGCCCCTTCATTTTTGGCGGGCAGGATGATGCTGAGACGGTTCAAGAGAGATCCCCCGGACATGAACGGCCATCATAACCTGATCAAACCCACGCGGCTGAGGCGGAATTGGCGCTTGCCGGGCGCAGATCCCTGACGCATGCCACTTATGGCATCCATTTTTAGATAGGCGCTGCAAAGCTTCAAATCGGCCTTTTAACGATGGAGCACCGATCGCACTGCCTCGACCACTCTCTCAGCATCCTCGGCGGACATGGCTGGCGACAGCGGTAAACTGACGGTCTGACGTCCGAGTCGCATGGCGTTGGGCCACTGTTCCGGGCGCCAACCAAAGCGTTGCTGGTAATACGGATGTTCTGGCACGGATAAATAGTGCACGCCAGTACCGATACGCGCCGTATTCATGGCTTCAAGGAAGTCGTCCCTACTGATGCCGCTGCGGGATTCGTCAATCATCACGGTGTAAAGGTGATACCCATGGCGCGTGTCGGCTTCGGGCGCGGCCGGCAAGCCGATCGGCAATTCGGCAAAAGCATCATCGTAATGCCGCCACAGCCCCCTTCTGCGCTGCCAGTTCTGCTCGACCCGCGCCAGCTGATGGATACCGATAGCCGCCTGCAGATCCATCATGTTGTACTTAAATCCGCATTCCACGACCTGATAGTGCCGGTACCCCTTATCGCTGAAGCGATGCCAGGCGTCCTTGCTCATGCCATGTAGCGCCAGGATGCGAGCACGTGCAACATGCTCGTCATCCCGCCCCAGAATCATCCCACCCTCCCCTGTCACTACGTTCTTGGTCACGTAGAAGCTGTAGCAGCCAAAGTCGCCAAACGTGCCGGCCGGGCGCCCTCGAAATTCTGTCTCGATCGCGTGGGCGCAATCTTCAATGACCATCAGGCCGTGTTTGTCGGCAATTGCCATGATGCGATCCATAGCGCAAGGCCGACCTGCGAAATGCACCGGCAGGATGGCCCTAGTTCGGGGCGTAATCGCCGCCTCGATTGCATCCGGGTCGATGTTTTGGGTCAGCGGATTCACGTCGGCGAGAACGGGTGTAAGTCCGGCATGCAAAATGGCATTCACCGTGGCACAGAAGGTCAATGGCGTGGTAATGACCTCGCTGCCTGGCTCCAGACCAGCAGCCACCATGCTCACGTGTAGCGCCGCCGTACAGGAATTGACCGCCGCCACTTGGGACGGACGGACCCGGCGCCAACTGGCAAAGTCCCGTTCAAACTGGGCTACCCGCGGCCCCGTGCCCAACCATCCTGAGCGAAGACAGGCTTCCACCTCGGCAATCTCTGCCTCCTCAATACGTGGAGCGCCGAAGACTAGGAACGGAAGTTGCGAATCGGCTGTGGACACGAGCTAAGGCCTTTTAAGTGGGAACGGCCTTTCTATCTCAACGCCATGGCAACGTCCATGCCTTTCAGGCTGGTCGGGCACGCCTGTTGCATGCCATTTCTATGGCCATTTGCCGACCTGGGATTTGTGCGCGCCGTCACCCCGGATGCCACTCCCCCCCCTCGCGGCGAGTGACCTACCCGCTCAACTGGGGTAAATTCCCACTCAATCAGGGGGCTGAGTCAGTATTGCTATGTCAACGCTAATGCAACCGTCGCTCGCAGGCCTCTCCGGCATGGCGCGGAGGCTGGTATCGGAAGATGTGCTGCCTGAAGCCGACGTGCGCAAGGCAGTGGCTGACTCGATCCAGCACAAGACCGGCTTCGCCGCCTGGCTGCTGGATCACAGCCTGGTCGACAGCGCCCGCCTCACCCGCATCGCTTCCGACGAATTCGGTATGCCGATGATGGACGTGAGCACCCTGGTGCCGGCCAATATGCCCTTGAACCTGATCAGCGAGGCGCTGATCAACAAACATCATGCCCTGCCCCTGTTCAAGCGCGGCAAGCGCCTGTTCGTGGGCATCGCCGACCCCATGCAGTCGCATGCGCTGGACGAGATCAAGTTCCACTCCAACTGCATGGTGGAACCGATCCTGGTGGAGCGCGGACAACTGCTGCGCACCATCGAGACCGTGCTCAACGCCATGAGCAACAGCGTCCCCGACATGGGCGGCGGCGATCTTGACGACCTGGCCCTGGAGGGTGGCGACGAAGAGGCCGAGTCTACCGGCATCGATGCGAACTCGAACGACGATGCGCCGGTGGTGAAGTTCGTCAACAAGATCCTGGTGGACGCAATCAAGCGCGGCGCTTCGGATATCCACTTCGAGCCGTTCGAAACCCAGTACCGCGTACGCCTGCGCATGGACGGCATGCTGCGCGCCGTGGCCAGCCCCCCCATGAAGCTGGCCTCGCGTATTTCGTCGCGCATCAAGGTGATGTCCGGCCTGGACATCGCCGAGCGTCGCGTGCCGCAGGACGGCCGCATCAAGCTGAACCTGTCCAAGAGCCGCGCGGTGGACTTCCGCGTCAGCACCCTGCCGACCCTGTTTGGCGAAAAGATCGTGCTGCGCATCCTGGACGGGTCCGCCGCCAAGCTCGGCATCGACGTGCTGGGCTATGAAGACGTGCAGAAACAGCTGTATCTGGATGCCATCCATAAGCCCTACGGCATGGTGCTGGTCACCGGCCCTACCGGCTCGGGCAAAACCGTGTCCCTGTATACGGCGCTGAATATCCTCAATACGGCCGAGCGCAATATCTCGACCGTCGAGGACCCGGTGGAAATCCGCGTCGAGGGCATCAATCAGGTCCAGCAGAACGTCAAGCGCGGCATGACCTTCGCCGCTGCGCTGCGCTCGTTCTTGCGCCAGGACCCGGACGTGATCATGGTCGGCGAAATCCGCGACCTGGAGACCGCCGAGATCGCCATCAAGGCGGCACAGACCGGTCACATGGTGCTGTCCACCCTGCATACCAACGACGCCCCGCAGACCATTTCGCGTCTGATGAACATGGGCATTCCGCCCTATAGCATCACCTCGTCGGTGACCCTGGTCATCGCCCAGCGACTGGCGCGCCGCCTGCACGACTGCAAGAAGCCCATGGACCTGCCGCCACAGGCGCTGCTGGCAGCCGGATTCACCCAGGAAGATATCGACGACGGCCTGACCTTGTATGAAGCCGTCGGCTGCGACAGCTGCAACGAGGGCTATAAAGGCCGCGTCGGCATCTACCAGGTGATGCCCATGGTAGAGGACATCCAAAAGATCATTTTGCAGGGGGGCAACGCGCTGCAGATCGCCGAGGTGGCCCGCAAGGCCGGGGTGAACGACCTGCGCGCTTCGGCCCTGTTGAAGGCGAAGAAGGGCGTCACCAGCCTCGCCGAGATCGACCGCGTCACCAAGGATTGAGGCCTGGCACGGCCAAACGGCGTCATAAGTCGCACTCAAGGTGCGTCCGGCGCCACGAATTGTTCCAGGCAAATGGCTTAAGCTGACGAAATTCTGGCTGTCGTCTGCTTGAGGCGACCCGACCGTACCAGCAGGGGGAATCACAATGGCCACGGCCACCGCCGCTAACAAGAATGCCGGTTCGCTGGGCGCACAGCGCGCCGAGATGAGCAAGCTGACCATGTACGACTGGGTCGCGCTGGACAAGCGCGGCAAGCGCATGAAGGGCGAGATGTCGGCGAAGAATGCGTCGCTCATCAAGGCCGAATTGCGCCGCCAGGGCATGAATCCGCAGACCGTGCGCGAACGCGGCAAGCCGCTTTTCGGCGCCAACGGCAGCACGGTCAAGCCACGCGACGTGGCCATCTTCAGCCGCCAGATCGCCACCATGATGGCCTCGGGCGTACCGATGGTGCAGTCCTTCGAGATCATCGCCGACGGCCAGAAGAATGTCCGCTTCAAGAACATCCTGACCGATGTGAAGCAAGGCATCGAGGGCGGATCAGCCCTGCATGAGGCGCTGGGGAAGTATCCCGTTCAGTTCGACGAGCTCTACCGCAACCTGGTTCACGCCGGCGAGACGTCGGGCGTGCTGGACACCGTGCTCGACACGGTGGCGACTTATAAGGAGCGCACGGAAGCAATCAAGGCCAAGATCAAGAAGGCGCTGTTCTACCCGGTGATGGTGCTGGCCGTGGCGCTGCTGGTCTGCACCATCATGTTGCTGTTCGTGGTTCCCGTGTTTGCGCAGACTTTCAAGGATGCCGGCGCCGACCTGCCCGCCCCGACCCTGGTCGTGGTCAAAGCCTCGGAGTTCATGAAGTCCTATTGGTGGGCGCTGCTTTTTGGCATCGCCGGTAGCATCACCGCCATCGTCATGGCCAAGAAGCGCTCGGTGAAGTTCGCCCACTTTCTCGACCGCGTAATGCTCAAGTTGCCGGTGATGGGCAACATCCTTCGACAGTCCGCGATTGCCCGATTCGCGCGCACCCTGGGCGTCACCTTCCGTGCCGGCGTGCCACTGGTGGAAGCCATGGATGCCGTAGCCGGCGCTACCGGCAGCATCGTCTATGGCGAAGCGGTCAAGCAGATGCGAGACGACGTCGCGGTGGGCCACCAGTTGCAGCTCGCCATGCGCCAGACCGGCGTATTCCCCAACATGGTGGTGCAGATGACCGCCATCGGCGAAGAATCCGGCGCACTCGACCATATGTTGTTCAAGGTGGCCGAGTTCTACGAGGAAGAGGTGAACAACGCCGTCGATACCCTCTCCACCCTGCTCGAACCGCTGATCATGGTGATCCTGGGCGGCCTCGTCGGTGGCATGGTGGTGGCGCTCTACCTGCCCATCTTCAAGCTCGCAGGCACGGTGTAATCTGCTGTTCTCCAAGCCCCTCTCCCGTTGGGAGGGGGGCTTTTTTATAGCCTTTGGAATTGCGCATGCTCGATCTTCCTTTGTGGGCCTGGATCCTCACCAGCGGCGTACTCGGCCTGCTGGTCGGCAGTTTTCTCAACGTCGTGATCCTGCGCCTGCCGGAACGCATGAAGGCCGAATGGCGGCTGGATGCACTCGACACGCTAGGGGTCGAGTCCGAGGACAAGCCGTTGCCTCCAGGCATCGTGCGCGAGCCATCGCACTGCCCGCACTGCCTTCATCGCCTCTCCGCGCTGGACAATATCCCGCTGTTTGGCTGGCTGCTGCTGCGCGGGCGTTGCCGTTACTGCAAGGCCGCTATCTCCATCCAGTACCCGTTGGTCGAGCTGCTGAGCGGCGTGCTTAGCGCAGTGATCGTATGGAAATTCGGTCCGACCTGGCCCGCCCTCGCCGGCCTGGTGTTCACCTGGATACTGATCGCCCTCGCCGGCATCGACTTTCGCACCCAATACCTGCCCGACCAGCTCAACTACCCACTGCTGTGGCTGGGCCTGCTGCTCGCCGTGTTGCCGATGTTCGTCACGCCGGCCTCGGCGATCATCGGCGCGGCCATCGGCTACCTGAGCCTGTGGAGCGTGTACTGGCTGTTCAAGCTGCTGACCGGCAAGGAAGGCATGGGTTATGGCGACTTCAAGCTGCTTGCCGCGCTTGGCGCCTGGATGGGGCCCAGCGCCCTGTTGCCGGTGATCCTGCTCTCGTCGCTGATCGGGGCGCTGATCGGCGGTACGCTGATCCTGATGCGCAAGCATGGCCGGGAGATTCCCATGCCATTCGGCCCCTTCATTGCCGCTGCCGGCTGGGTCTGGTTCGTCGCGGGGGACTGGTTGCTGCTCAGCTACATGCAGCTGACCGGGCTGCGATGAGTGGCCAGCGCCACAGCTTCGTCGTCGCCCTGACCGGGGGTGTTGCCGCCGGCAAGAGCGCCGTGTCGCAGCGCTTCGAAACCCTGGGCATCCAGGTCTACGATGCCGACGTAGCCGCGCGTGAGGTCATCGCCCCCGGCACCGGCGGACTGCAGGCCGTCATCGATCGATTTGGCGATCAGGTGCTCGACGCCCGCGGCCAGCTGGACCGCGCCGCCATGCGCCAGCGCGTCTTTGGCGACGACGTGGCGCGACGCGCGCTCGAGGCCATCATCCACCCGCGCGTCCGTGCCTGGCTGCACGAGCACGCCCACGCGGATCGCGGTCCCTACTGCCTGCTCGCCATTCCGCTGCTGGCGGAAAACATGGACCACTACCGCTGGGTGGATCGGGTGCTGGTGGTCGACGCGCCCGAGGCGCTACAGCTGGACCGGCTGGTACGACGTGACGGCATCGATGAGGCCTTGGCGCGACGCATGATCGAGCGTCAGGCCAGCCGCACGGAGCGGCTGACGCTGGCCCACGACGTCATCGAAAACCACGGCGACGAAGCGGAGCTGGACCGGGCCGTGTCGCAACTGCACACGCGCTACCTGGCCCTGGCGGCAGCCGCGCGTTGATCGAGCCTCACCAGAAGCCGCGGATTCCGGCCACGCCCTGCCCTCCCGCCCGTCGCGCCACCTCGGCATCGGCAGCCGTCATGCCGCCGAGCGCATAGACCGGCACGGCAGCGGCTTCGACCATCGACTGGAACACCGGCCAACCCAGAGGTGTCGCTGCGGGGTGCGTGGCCGTCGATGACACCGGCGAGAGCGTCGCGAAATCGGCCCACGCTGAAGCCCGCGCGAGCTCGGTCTGGTCGTGGCAGCTGGCCCCGACCAACTGCTCCCAGGGCAACGGCCGCTCGTGCAGCGACGTTAGCTGCAAAGCCTTGAGCTGCACGCCGACCCCGTGCCCCAGCGCGAGCGCTCCCGCCACGTCACCGCTCAAGAGCAGCTGTGCGCCACGCTCTCGCGCCACCGGCAGCACCGCCGCCGCCAGTTCGCGCACTTGTTCCGGCGCCCATAGCGGAAAACGCAGCAAAACCAGGCGCAAGCCATGTTCGATGGCCTCCAGCAGAAGCAGCCGCCATGCCTCGAACGCCTCGACGGATACGTCAGCCGGCGTGATCGGATAGCGCGCCGGCAGCTGCAGTGCCCGCAGAATGGGCCGATCGGCTGGCGACAGCATGGCCAGATCGACGGCCGCGGGGTCGCGCCATTGCAGCGCCTGCCCGTCCAACGACATCGGCTCACCTTGCCAACTGCGCACCACGCGCGCGTCAAGCAGCAAGGACCGATCGCCGTAGCGCCACGGCACGCGGATCAGTGGCTCACCGACCTCGGCCTCGATACCCAGCTCTTCGCGCAATTCGCGGACGAGTCCAGCGACCGCTGTCTCGTCCGCATCCAGCTTGCCACCGGGAAATTCCCACAGCCCCGCCAGGTGCTTGCCGGGCGGCCGCTGCGCCAGCAATACATGACCGCGGGCATCCAGCAGAACGCCGGCCATTACATGCATGGCTCGGGTCATCTCGGGGAGGCCATGGGCGAGTGGCCCGGGTCAGTCGTTGCGAATGTACTCGACCATGTCGAAGTCGTAGGCGTGGTCGGCATCCTTCTTGTGATGCACGCGCGAGACCTCGCTCCAGTCGCTGAAATGCACGCCCGGGAAGAAGGTGTCGGCACCATCGACCGCGGCGTTGACCCAGGTGAGGTAGAGGCGCTTGGCCTGCGGCAAGGCCGCCGAATACACCTCGCCACCGCCAATCACCATCAGTCCCGTGCCACTGGCGCGGGCGAGGCCTTCGGCGAGGGAGCGCACCGTGATCTGGCCGGGAAACGGGGCCTCGTGCTTGCGGCTCAGCACCAGGTTCGTGCGGTCCGGCAAGGCCCGTCCGACGGCAACAGCCGTGTTGTAGCCCATCAGCACGTACTTGCCGAGGGTCAGCTCCTTGAACCAGCGCAGGTCGTCCGGCAAATGCCAGGGGAGCTGCCCTTTGCGGCCGATGGCGAAGTTCTCATCCAGAGCGGCAATCAACGAAATAGCCATGAAAATCCTTGAGTCATCGACGGTTGAAGCAGCCCGCGGCGGCCGGCCACGGGCGCCGCGGCGACCGATTTTAGCAGGATGCGTTGACGCATCCACAGGTGGTTCGGCGCTTTACACCGCCACCGGCGCCCTGATAGCCGGGTGCGGCTCATAACCGGTAATGGCGATGTCCTCGAAACGGAAGTCGAACAGCGAGCGCACCTCCGGGTTGAGCTCCAGCCTCGGCAAGGGGCGCGGCTCACGCGACAGCTGCAGGCGCGCCTGCTCGAGGTGGTTGTTGTACAGGTGCGCGTCGCCCAGCGTGTGCACGAAGTCGCCCACGCCCAGACCGCACACCTGCGCGATCATGTGGGTCAGCAGCGCGTAGCTGGCGATGTTGAACGGCACGCCCAGGAAGATGTCGCCGGAACGCTGATAAAGCTGGCAGCTGAGCTTGCCGTCGGCCACGTAGAACTGAAACAGCGCGTGGCACGGCATCAGCGCCATCTTCGGCAGCTCGCCCACGTTCCAGGCGCTCACCACCAGGCGGCGCGAATCGGGATTGCGCTTGATCTCGTCCACCACCCAGCGGATTTGATCGACCACGCCACCGTCAGCGGTCGGCCAGGCGCGCCACTGCTTACCGTAGACCGGCCCAAGCTCGCCCTGGGCATCGGCCCATTCGTCCCAGATGCTGACGCCGTGTTCCTTCAGGTAGGCCGTATTGGTGTCGCCGCGCAGGAACCAGATCAGCTCGTGGATGATCGATTTCAGATGCAGTTTCTTGGTCGTGACCAGCGGAAAACCCTGCGCGAGGTCGAAGCGCATCTGCCAGCCGAACACGCTGCGCGTGCCGGTGCCGGTGCGATCGCCCTTCTCGGTGCCGTGGTCGAGCACATGCTGCAGCAAATCCAGATAGGCACGCATGCGCTTACTCCTTGCCCGGCAGCGAAACGGCGTAAAGCCGCAAGGTTGGCGCCTTGCGCGACATCACGATGAGCACGACGCCAACCACGATCAACGGCAGCGACTGGATCTGCCCCATGGTCAGCCAGCCCCAGGCCAGGTAGCCAAGCTGCGGATCGGGCACGCGCACAAACTCCACCGCAAAGCGGAAGCAACCGTACATCAGCGCGAACAGGCCCGAAATCAGGTAACGCGGCCGGGGTTTCATCGATATCAGGAACAGTACGCTGAACATCACGACGCCCTCCAGCAGCATCTCGTAGAGCTGCGAGGGATGGCGCGGCAGACGGTCTGGCGCATTCGGGAAAATCATCGCCCAGGGCACGTCCGACGGCTTGCCCCACAGCTCGCCATTGATGAAGTTGCCCAAGCGGCCCAGGCCCAGGCCGATCGGCACGATCGGCGCCACGAAGTCGATGGTGTCGAAGAAATGCACGCCGTGGCGACGGGACCACCACCAGCCGGCCGCCAGCACGCCGAGCAAGCCGCCGTGGAAGCTCATGCCGCCGTCCCAGACACGGAACAGCGCCAGCGGATCGGTCCAGATCCAGTGGATGTCGGCGTAGAACAGCATGTACCAGACGCGTCCGCCGACGATGACGCCCATCATCGCGTAAAACACCAGGTCGCCCACGGCATCGCGGGTCACCGGCAAGCGTCCCTTGCCGCGCCGGTACTCGGCCAGCAACCAGGCACCGAGGAAGCCGCACAGGTACATCAGGCCATACCAGTGGATCTGAAGCGGACCCAGATGAAAGGCCACAGGGTCGAAGGCAACGGTATAGGGCTGCGTCATGGGCAAACGGGGCGGCGTAAAAGCGCCAGTGTAGCGGGCACTGCCCGGTAAGAGTGCGCTCCTTCCACGGCTTTCCGGATGGGAGGCTGACGGCAGATCGCGGGCTCGCTGTCGAGTCCCGAGGGTCATGGCCAGAGAAAAACTGATAACAAAAATAGCTATCACCTGAACGTGACGGTCGTCTTGCACCTACACGTCACTTTGTTTTAACGTCGGGATTACATCGCCCGTCCCCCAAGCACGGCGATGCCGCGGCGCGCAGATCCTTCCCCAGGGTGCTACGCGCCATCCCCATATCCAGCTGCCCAGCGCTCGCGCGCTGGCTGATGGCTATTTTTTGTTCGGAGTTTCAACAATGAAGCAAAAGACACTGCTGGCTACTGCCATCGCCGCAGCACTCGTGCTGCAGACGTGGTCGGTTGCCGCACAGGATGCTGCCGCCGCGCAAACCGACCAGTCGTCGGCCAAGAGCCTTGAGACCGTTACCGTTACCGGCTCGCGCATCCGCAGCGTTGACGTGGAAACGTCCCAGCCGATCTTCACCATGGATCGTGCCGCCATCCAGGCCACCGGCCTGACCAACGTCAGCGACATCCTGGCCCGCATGCCGTCGGCCGGCACTCCGGACATCACCCCGCAGGACACGCTGTCTTCGGGCACGGATGTCGGCGGTCAGTACGTGAATATCCGCAACCTCGGCTCGCAGCGCACCCTGGTGCTGGTCAACGGTCGTCGCTGGAGCACCAGCCTCAGCGGCCTGACCGACCTGTCGACCATCCCGGTCTCGATGATCGAGCGCATCGAAGTGCTCAAGGACGGCGCCTCGTCCATCTATGGCTCCGACGCCATCGGCGGCGTGGTCAACATCATCACCAAGGAAAAGTTCGACGGCGCTGAAGCCAACGTCTACTACGGCCAGAACGGCGAGGGCGACGGCCAGACCCAGAACTACAACTTCACCTGGGGCCACAGCACCGAGAAGAACTCGATCATCGCCGGTATTGCCTACCAGAACACCGATCCGATGTGGAACGACTCGCGTAGCGAAACCACCTACGCCCAGGGTCCGCGCCATCCGGACGCCGGCTGGAGCGGCACTGGCCCGTACGGCCGCATCATCGATCCGAACACCGGCGCCCAGTACGTGATCAATCACGGCGCCACCGACAGCAGCAACCTGGCCAACTACCATCCGTTCGATGGCAGCAGCAACGCCGACCTGTACAACTCGCAGAAGGACATGACCTTCCGCGCCGGCTCGAAGCTGAAGAACCTGTTCCTGCAGGACCGCTACAAGCTGACCGACAACATCACCCTGCATGGCATGGCCAGCTACAGCACGCGTGACACCTCCAGCCAGCTGGCGGGTTACCCGTTCTCGACCGGCACCACCGGTGTCGAGATCAGCGGCGACAATGCCTACAACCCGTTCCCGGGCCAGGACCTGTCGTTCTATCGCCGCACCGCTGAAATGCCGCGCGTCACCTGGAACAACTCCAGGCTCGCCCATATCGACCTGGGCGTCGAGGGTTACTTCCAGTTCCTCGGCCACGACTGGAACTGGGATGCGGGCTACACGTACTCGCAGAACAAGATCCGCGTTCGCAGCACCGGCAACATCTACCTGCCGAATGCCACCGCGGCGCTTGGCCCGACCACCACGATCGACGGTCAGCTCGCCTGCGCCAGCGCCGCCGATCGCGCGGCCGGTTGCGTGCCGTGGAACATCCTGGCCGGCCCGGGCGCCACGCCGCAGTCGGTGTGGAACTACGTGAACCACGTTGGCACCGATCGCCAGACCAGCTCGACCGACGACTACACCGCCAACGTGTCCGGCGGCCTGTTCGACCTGCCGGGCGGCACCGTGAGCCTGGCCGTGGGTGTCGAGCACCGTGGCGAGAAGGGCAACTTCCGTCCGGACGCCGCCGACTCGGCCGGCCTGACGACCAACCTCGCCAGCGCCCCGACCAGCGGCGCGTACAACACCAACGAAGCCTACGTCGAGCTTGACGTGCCGCTGCTGCGCGACCTGCCGGGTGCGCAGGAGTTCGGCATCAACGTCGCCAGCCGCTACTCGCACTACAGCAACTTCGGCAGCACCACCAACAACAAGTACAGCTTCCGCTACCGTCCGTTCGCGGACCTGCTGGTTCGCGGTACCTGGGCCGAGGGCTTCCGTGCTCCGACCATCGACGACCTCTACGGTGGCACCGGCCAGAGCTTCGAAACCTTCCTGGATCCGTGCGATTCGAAGTTCGGCGCCGCCGCCAGCAACGCCGCCGTTGCCCAGCGCTGTGCCGCCTCGGGCGTGCCGGCCGGCTACCGCCAGGTCAACAGCACCACGGGCGCGCCGATCACCAACAACAACGGCAGCCAGACCCCGGTGGCGTTCCTGTCGGGCTCCAACCCGAACCTGCAGCCGGAACAGTCGATCACCCGCACGCTGGGCCTGGTCTACAGCCCGCATCAGGTGGAAGGCCTCGACTTCACGGTCGATTACTACAACATCTACGTGAAGAACATCATCTCGTCGGTCGACGCGCAGAGCATCCTGAACTATTGCTATGTGCAGAACGACCCGAGCTTCTGCAGCCGCTTCACCCGCAGCGCCAGCGCTGACGCGTCGACCGGTCTCGCCGTGGGCTCGGTCAACAACCTCAACGAGAGCCTAGCCAACCTGGGCACGCTGAAAACCGAAGGCTACGACATCGGTATTCACTACCGCCTGCCGGAAACCGCCATCGGTACCTTCCGCATCGCCTCGGACAGCACCTATCTGACCAAGTACGAAACCGTCAGCGGTCCGGGCGCCATCCCGGTGACGCCGGTCGGCTTCATGAATGGTGAGGATGGTCTGTACCGTCTGCGCTCCAACCTGCAGGTGGACTGGAACTACAAGCAGTTCGGCGCCAGCTGGACGGTCCGCTACTACTCGGGCCTGAAGGATTCTTGCTACAGCAACGATCCGAACGACCTGATCGAGTGCAGCTCGCCGAACTACACCAACCCCTGGTGGGGTACCTATGGCATGAGCCAGAAGGGTTCGGTGGCGTTCAACGACGCGCAGTTCCGCTACACCGCTCCGTGGAAGGGCACCTTCACCGTGGGTGTGAACAACATCTTCAACAAGAAGGGTCCGTTCTACTACTCGGTCACCACCACGGGTACCGGCAGCGCGCCGTACAACCCGGCGTTCGACATCGACCGTTACTGGTACGTGTCGTACAACCAGAAGTTCTAAGCTCGAACGAGCCGGACTTCCGGAAAGGGCGGGCCTTCGGGCCCGCCCTTTTTTTGTGCCACGGGAGGAAGCGAGACGCTGCTCGACATCGGGAAGATCAGCAGCGGGGCACTGCGATCACAAGCCCCGCGTGCGGCACGACGCCAGCCGGACCGTGCTTCGCTCAGAGCAGAATGGGCCGATCCGGCAGCTCGTCCGGTTGCGCTTTGTCATTGCCTGGAAAGTGCCGCTTGAGCAGTGCGTGTGCCTCGGCAATGCCTTCCAGGGCACCTTCCCGCCAGGCGCCACGCGCAAAGCAGGCACGCATGCGATCGCGTATCGCATCCCATTCGCCCTGGCTGACGGCGGCGGCGATGCCGCGATCGGCAATGATCACGATGTGGTGCTCGGCCATCAACACGTAAAACAGCACGCCGCTGTTGTGCTCGGTGTCCCAGACATGCAACTGGGCGAATACCTGACGCGCGCGCCGGTAGGCGTCCTGGCCTTCAAGCACGGCAAGCGGCGCGAGGCGCGTCTCGATGGCGAAGCAGATTTCGCCGCGGTGCTCGCGCTCGCCGCCGGCAATCGCGTGAGTCATTTCATCCAGCACGGTCTTGGGAAAGCGATGCCGTAGCTGGAACCAGCCATCGAACAGGTTCATCAGCAGACGTTGGGCACGCGCCATATCACCAGCTCCCTGACGAACCACCACCACCGAAACTGCCGCCGCCACCACTGAAGCCACCACCGCCACTTCCGCCGCCGAAGCCGCCACCACCGCCCCAGCCGCCAAAACCGCCGCCACCGAAGCCGCCCCAGCCACCGCCGCCAATCGAGCGACCGGCTCCGGCCGGCAACAGCATCAGCACGCCACCAATCAGTGCACCCATGATGCCGGCGCCCACCGAGGCCGCGAGCAGCCACAGCAGGCCGCCGATGATCAACGCGCCCAGGGGTGTGCGAACCCACACGGCGGAGCGCCCGAAGATGCCGCGCAGGAAGAAAGCGCCAAATACGCCGAGCAGCAGCACATTGCCGAAGTTGAAGCCATGCCGCTCGCGATTGGCGCTTTCCACCGGTGGCGGCAACGCCTCGCCGTTGACCAGCTGGGTCAAGGCGCCGAGGGCATCGTTGATGCCGCCGTAGTAATCGTTGACGCGGAATTTCGGTGCGATGTACTCGCGGATGATGCGCGCCGTGGCCGCATCCGGTATCGCCCCTTCCAGTCCATAGCCCACTTCCATGCGCACGCGGCGATCGTTCTTGGCCACCAGCAGCAGCAAGCCGTCATCGGTGCCCTTGCGGCCGATCTTGTTGGCCTCCGCCACCGCCAAGGAATATTCGGCGATGTCCTGCGGCTGGGTGGTGGGCACCATCAGCACCACCAGCTGCGCCCCCTTGCTCTTTTCCAGGGCCACCAGCTGGGCGTCGAGCTGGTCGACCTGTTGCGCGCTCAAGGTCCCGGTGAGATCGGTGACGTGCCGGGTGAGCCGGGGAGCCTGCTCCTGGGCATACAGCAAAGCCGGCAACAGCCATGCCATCGCCAGCACCAGCAGCAGACGCCGCCACATATCAGTGTGCCGAGGCGGCGGGGGCCGGCGTGCTGCCGCCAAAATCGACGGTCGGTGCCGTAGAGATGGCCTTCTCGTTCTCCACCGTGAAGTTCGGCTTCACCTGGTAGCCGAAGACCTTGGCGGTGAGATTGTTCGGGAACGTGCGGATCATCGAGTTGTACGTCTGCACCGCCTGCACGTAGCGGTTGCGCGCCACGGTAATGCGATTCTCGGTGCCTTCCAGCTGCGCTTGCAGGTTCTGGAACAAACCATCGGCCTTGAGCTGCGGGTAGTTCTCGCTGACCACCATCAGCCGCGACAGCGCGCTGGAAAGCTCTCCCTGCGCCTGCTGGAACTGCTGCAGTTTCTGCGGATCGTTCAGCGCATCGGGCGACAGCTGCATGGTGCCCACCCTGGCGCGCGCCCTGGTCACCTCGGTCAGCACCTTTTCTTCGTGCTGGGCATAGCCTTTCACCGTATTGACCAGGTTGGGCACCAGATCCGCACGGCGCTGATACTGGTTGATCACCTCGGACCAGGCTGCCTTGACCGCCTCGTCCTGCCGCTGGATGGCGTTGTAGCCGCAACCTGAAAGGCCAGCCACGACCAACAGCAACGCAAGGGCACGAAGTAGTTTCATGAGTCTGCTCCCGTCCGGTGGAGCCACCATTGCAGCACCCCACCGCCAGCGGCGCAACGTACGCCCCCTTTGTAGGAGCGCACCCAGTGCGCGATCCGGGCGCCACGGAGTCCCAGCTACGTAGGCATTTCGCGCACTGGGTGCGCTCCTACATCAGGCCGTGAACATCAGGGCACGAAGCGCGTCAGGGCAGCCAGCGCGGGGCCAGGATCAGGCCCCAGCTCAAGGCGGTCAGCATCAGCAGCAGGAACACCGCGGCCGAGCCCATGTCCTTGGCGCGACCGGCCAGTTCGTGAAACTCCGGGCTGACCTTGTCCACCACGGCTTCGACGGCGGAATTCAGCAGTTCGGCGGAAAGCACCAGGATCGGCGACAGGACCAGCGCGATCTTCTCCAGCGGGCCATTGCCCAGCCACAGCCCCAGCGGCACCAGCACCACAGCCAGGCACACTTCCATGCGGAACGAGGCTTCATGGCGCCAGCCCGCCTGCAGGCCCTTCATTGACCACTTGAGGGCATTCCAGATCTGCCTGGGCCCGCGAAAACCGGTTGCGGCCATGATGAACGTCGTTCCTTTAGAGAATGCGGCTTGCGGCGGCGCCTTGCCCGTGCCCGCAGACGGCGGACACAAGGCGGGAATAATGCCGCAGCCGGCCTTGAGGCGCCAGATCGCAGATTCCTGCGTGCGGCAGTGCAACGTCGCCTGAATGACAGATGGGTTACCCTCCCGCACTTTGTGACCCGGTTCCGGGTTGCACGAGCCGACCGCCCTGCGGTCGTTGTATGAACCGTGTACGGACAATTGAATGGCAACCCAGAATCCACCGGTCTCCCAGACCCGCTCCTTCAGCACTGTCTTCCTGATCGAGATGTGGGAGCGCTTCGGCTTCTATGGCATGCAGGTGTTGATGGTCACCTACATGATGAAGAAGCTCGGCTTCATCGACAGCAAGGCCAACCTGGTGTGGGGCGCGGCCGCCGCGCTGATCTATGCAACCCCCGCGATCGGCGGCTGGGTAGGTGACAAGCTGATCGGCACGCGCCGCACCATGGTCACCGGCGCCGCGGTGCTGACGCTGGGCTACTCCATGTTGTGGATTCCCTCCAACAATCCCACCCTGTTGTACTGCGCGCTCGGCGTGATCATCGTCGGTAACGGCTTCTTCAAGCCCAACGCCGGCAACCTGGTGCGCAAGATCTACGAAGGCGATGACGTTCGCATCGACAGCGCGTTCACCATCTACTACATGGCGGTGAACATCGGCTCCATGGTCTCCATGACCGCGACGCCGTTGATCCGCAATTATGTAGGCGAGCGTTTCGGCGATGCGATGGGCTGGCACACAGCCTTCGGCGCCTGCGCGGTGGGCCTGCTGCTCGGCCTGATCAACTACTCGCTGATGCGTCGCACCTTGGCGCACATCGGCTCTCCCGCCGACGAGAAGCCGGTCAAGCCGGCGCTCGCGTTCGCCCTGCTCGGCGCCTCGCTGGCAATGGTGTTCATCGCGGCCTTCATCCTGCAGAGCCTGCTCGCGGCCAAGATCTGCGTATACCTGGCGGGCCTGGTGATCCTGGGCATCTTCGTGCACCTGATCCGCAGCAGCGAGAAGAGCGAGCGCGCCGGCCTGATCGCCGCGCTGGTGCTGACCGTGCAGACGATCTTCTTTTTCATCTTCTACGCGCAGATGGCGACCTCGCTGAACCTGTTCGCGCAGAACAACGTCAACCTATCGTTCGATGTGTTCGGCGTGCACCTGTTCAACTGGATTCCGGAGCAGTACCAGAACCTCAATGCGATCTGGATCGTGATCCTCAGCCCGGTGCTGGTGCTGATCTACAACTCGCTGGGTCGCCTCGGCAAGGATCCGTCGGTCGCGTTCAAGTTTGCCCTGGGCTTTGGCGCCGTGGCGGTGGGCTTCTTCATGTACGGCATCGGCGCCATGAGCGCGGTCGCCGGCCAGGTATCGTCCTGGACCATGGTGTGGGGTTATGGGTTCTACTCGCTGGGCGAGCTGCTGGTCAGCGGCCTGGGCCTGGCCATGATTGCCCGCTACGTGCCTGCGCGCATGGGCGGCTTCATGATGGGCGGCTACTACGTCGCCGTGGGCATCTCGCAGTATCTCGGCAGCGTGGTGGCCAACCTGGCCAGCATGCCGGAGAACATCAAGGACCCGGTCGAGTCGCTGAACATCTACATCAGCCTGTTCAACAAGCTCGGTTTCGTCGGCATTGCCTGCACGGTCATCGCCGTGGTCATGCTGCCGCTGATGAACCGCCTCTCGCGCAGTCACGCCGAGGCGCATACGCCGCTGCCGGCGGTGCACAGCGAAGAAGTGTAAGTCGCCTTGCGCCCCTCTCTCTGCGGGGAGAGGGGCCGTGATGGCATGGCGAGCATGGCCCCGCCCGCTTCCTCCGCCCACGGGCAGAAGCAGCAAAACGGCTAGTATCTGCGTGATGAAACGTCCCACCTTGCAACAACGCATCGGCCCACGTGCACTCGCCCGCAGTCTGGCCTGGCTGCGCATTTGCGCAATCGCCGGGCAGAGCGCCGCCGTCCTGGTCTGCGCGCTATGGATGAAGCTGGATATCCCGCTACTGCCCTTGATGGTGGGTATCGGCTTGCTTGCCGTGTTTGCCGTCTTCGCCGCCTGGCGACTGACCCAGCCCTGGCCGATCCGGCAATGGGAAACCATTCTGCACGTCGCGGTCGACACCTTGGTGCTCGGCTATCTGCTGTATTTCACCGGCGGCGCCAGCAATCCGTTCATTACCCTGCTGCTCATGCCAATCGCGCTAAGCGCCGCGGCCCTGCCCGTGGGCGCGGTGTTCATGGTGGCAGGACTCGCCGGCATCGCCTACCTCGTGCTGCTGTTCTGCTATGTGCCCTTGCCTGCGCCGATGCACGGGACCACACCGGGAGGCTTCTCGCTGCACGTGGTGGGCATGGGCGTGAATTTCGTGATCACCGCCCTCTTGCTGGGCTTCTTCATCAATCGCTTGGCGCGCGCGGTGCGCTTGCAGCAGATGGAAGTGCAGCGCGTGCGGGAGCGCGCCCTGCGTGACGAAGGCATTCTCGCCATCGCCACCCAAGCGGCCGGCGCGGCCCACGAACTCAATACACCGCTATCGACCATGCGTACGTTGCTGCCGGAACTGCGCCGCGAGCATGCCGGCGATGCGCTATTGGGCGAGGATCTCGCCCTGCTGGAGGGTCAGGTAGACCGTTGCCGCACGATACTTCGCGAAATGGTGGCCTTCGGCAAAGCCCAGCTCTCACAGGAGTCCGAGCTGCTCACGCTCACCCATTTCATCCATGGATGCCAGGAACGTTTCCAGTTACTGCGTCCCGAGGCCGACCTGCAATTGACGGTGGACGAGGAGGCGAAACATATCGTGCTGCGCACCCCGCCGGGCCTGCGCCACGCCCTGCTCAACCTGCTCAACAACGCAGCCGACGCCTCGGCGCTGAACCAGTCACAAGTCGTTGCGCTCACCGTGCATCGCGACGGCGGCTGGCTTGAGTTGATCGTGAGCGACCATGGCCCAGGCTTCACCCCCACCGGCGAACTGGCCGTGCTCGGCCAATCTCACAAGAAGACGGGACTAGGCATAGGCCTGGCCTTGGCCGAAGCCACCGCTGAGCGGCTCGAAGGTGAATTGACTACAAACAACACCGAGAACGGAGCACAAATGTGTCTCCGTTTGCCTCTATCCGTGATCGCCACGTCCTGAAAACTGCGGCAGATAGCCACAGGGGCGGATGATCACAGGTGCATGCGCTGTCGCATCCGGCAACAATGGGCACCTGCGGCCATGGGCCGATGGAGCATCCGATGAGCGACCAACAGCTATTGATCATTGACGACGACGCCACGTTTGCCCGCGTCCTGGCACGCGCACTGGGATCGCGCGGATTTGAGGTGATCACGGCCAGCAACGCGGACGAAGCGCGCGCCCTCACCCGGCGTCATCAGCCGCGCTACTGCGTGCTCGACCTGAAACTCGGCGACGAGAACGGCCTGCGCCTGATTCCCGAGCTGCAGGCCCTGGTGCCGGAAATCCGTGTCCTCCTGCTAACCGGCTATGCCTCCATCGCCACCGCAGTGGAAGCGATCAAGCGCGGCGCCCACGACTATCTGTCCAAGCCGGTCGATGCCGATGCCGTGGTACGCGCCTTGCTCGACGGCGACACCAGCACCGGCGACGACGAACTGGTCGACGCGCCGGAAGCGCCGCTGGCCCTGCGCCGGCTCGAGTGGGAGCACATCCAGCGCGTGCTGACCGAATGCGACGGCAATATTTCCGAAACCGCCCGTCGGCTCGGCATGCATCGGCGCACCCTGCAGCGGAAGCTCAGCAAGCATCCGGTGCGCGAACGCCCGGACAGCGACGACTGAGCTGGCGGGCCGTGGATGGCGGCCCGGCGGCGCAGCCGCCATGCATCAAGGTTGCGCAGAAGAATCAGCTGCCGCGGGTAGCGGCTCACCAGTGCCGTCGTTCTCGTCGCCATAAAGCGCCACATGGGCCACGCCATCGGCACCGATCCAGCCGCGATACATGCCATCGGTATTGAACGGCATCGATACATTGCCGTCGGCGTCGAGCGCGATCGCACCGCCGTTGCCGCCCATCGACGGAATTTCCTGGTTGATCACTTCGGCCGCCGCCCGCCTCAGCGGCACACGCATCTGGGTCACGCGCATGCAGATCTCGTGCGCCGCCACGGTGCGGATGTAGTACTCGCCCCAGCCGGTGGCCGACACCGCGCAACCTGAGTTCGCATAAGTGCCTGCGCCGATGATGGGCGAGTCGCCGACACGTCCCCAGCGCTTGTCGTTCATGCCACCCGTCGATGTGCCTGCGGCGAGGTGCCCCTGCGCATCCAGCGCCACGGCACCCACGGTACCGAAGTGTTTGGCCGTCTCGACGTCTGAATGCCTGGCGTGCTCGGCATCTTCCTTCAGTGCCTTCTGCAGCTGTTGCCAGCGCTCTTCGGTGCGAAAGTACGCGGGGTCGACCAGCTCGATGCCGACCTGCTTGGCAAACTCCTCCGCGCCGTCGCCGATCAGCATCACGTGCGATGACTTTTCCATCACCGCACGTGCCAGCAGGATCGGATTCTTCACGCGCTGAACGCCCGCCACGGAGCCGGCATCCAGCGTCGAGCCATCCATGATCGCGGCGTCCAGCTCGTTCTTCCCGTCATGCGTGAACACCGAGCCCTTGCCGGCGTTGAAGTTCGGATCGTCCTCCAGCACCGTGATCGCCGCGCTGACCGCGTCCACCGCGGTCTTGCCGGCCTTCAGCTGGGCATAGCCGTTCTGCAGTGCCTGGGTGAGCGCGGCTCGCACGGCCTTTTCCCTGGCTGGGCTCATCTCGCGCTTGATCACCCCGGCTCCGCCGTGGATGACCAGAACAGGTGTGGCCGCGTGGCTCATGGAGGAGATCCCCAACGCCACAATCGCGGCGACAAGACGGCTGGACTTCACTGACGGTACTCCCCAAGGCTTTGGCCGCGAGTATATCCAGCAGTCAGCCCATGCTCAGCCGTATGGCTTCAGCAGCCGACGCCTGGCGTGAGCTCGATTTTGATCGTCCCGTCGTGAAGTTTCTCGAGGTGATTACCATCGACCACCTCGCCGAACACGATCGTCGCCAATTGCCCAGGCATCGTTCGAACAATTGGCTGACCCGACATGCTGCGGATATTGCCCGGACTGTACTCGAAACGGGTGTCGACCTTGGTGCGGATCTCAAGCTCGCCCTTTTCCGCCGGCACCACCGTAAATTGACCCGCCCAGGTTGACTTGTCACCGTCACTACCATTCAGGCTCACCGACTCGCCCGGCTTAAGACATTGGGAGAGATGATTCGATGCTGGGCGGCCTCCCAGCGCCACGTCTATTTTCAACATGTAGCTACTCGATGAGCCGTTGCCGGAGCCCTTCGCCCCCGTGGGGGTCGCGGCATAAACCATCCCAACCATCAACATCGCCGCCGTCGCGATGGCACCGACTCCTGCAAGACGATTGGCGATAGCGGACTTCATGGGCTTCAGCATGGCGATACGCTCCGTAATGGGATGACGAGGTGACCAACGACAACCCACAGGCAAGCTGAAAAGCGTCGCCTGGGTCTTCAACATGGCCTGCGCATACTGGCGCCGCTGGTAACGATGATTCCTGAGCACCGCGGCATCGCAGGCGAGTTCCTGATCGAGTCGGAACGCGCCATGGGCCCACCAGGCGAGCGGATGGAACCAGCACGCGATCAGCAAGATCTGGGCACACAAAGACCAGCAGCCATCACGCCGTTCGGCATGGGCGATCTCGTGCGCAAGAATCAGGGCGCGCTCAGTGGCGTCGTAGCGCTGTTCAAAATCGAGCGGTAGCACGATGCGTGGTTTCCACGCTCCCACCAGGGCCGGCCCGACATCCGCATGGGCAGCGCGCCATACGGGCCAACGTGCATCGACGCCCGACACGAGGGCTGCGCCCAGCAGCCTGCGCTGGAAACGCCATTGCGCCGTAATCGCCCAGCATGTCCCCAGCACGATGCCTGCGAGCCACCACACCAGAACGATGCTTTGCCAACGGATGCCGGACAGCGCCTGCGTCGATTGTGCGATCGCCGTTCCCGTCGAGGCGATGGTCCACACCAACGGCGACAAGGGCGAAACGGCCGTGCCCGCCGCATGCGGGAGCTGGCTCGCCAACATCGCCAGCGGCGCCAACAGCCATAGCTGGAAGGATCGTTCCGCGCCCAGCCAGCGGCGGCATACGCGCCGCAACAGCATGACGGCCAGCCATGCCATGGTTGTTGCCAACAGCAAACGCCAGGCCTGTTCGGCCAGCTCAGGGCTGATCATCGTCAAGCTCCTCCAGCAGTTTCCTGAGCTCGGCAATGTCCTTGCGGCTCAGCTTGCGTTGCTCTGAAAAGTGCGCCACCAACGGCGCCACGCGTCCGCCGAACAGGCGATCGAGCAGACCCTTGCTCTCCTGCGACACGTATTGCTCGCGCGCGAGTTTGGGGGCGTACAGATATCGGCGGCCATCGCGCTCGGCTTTGACCGCCTTTTTCTTCAGCAATCGGTTGAGCAGGGACTTGACCGTGCCTTCCTGCCAATCCTGTTGCGGGCCGACTTCGGCCAGGATCTCCTCGGCACTGCGCGGCGCGGAGCGCCACAGCACCTCCATGATAATTGCTTCGGCTTCGCTGATGCCCATGGGCCACCGTTTACGTGTGTAAGCGCAATGAATGTTTACATGCGTAAACAAAAGCCGTCAAGCCCTCCCCGGCCATGCAGCAACAGCCGCCTGCCGCCCCCTCCCGCGGCCTGGCAGGGCCATTCCCCGGCCTTGCGAGCCTACACGGCATGAGCGGCCATCATTCCGTCGTATCCTAGGCAACTGGCACTCCCTGCAAGAAGGCATCGCAATGGACAAGGTTTATGCAAGCGCGACGCAGGCCCTGGACGGCTTGCTGTTCGACAACATGACCATCGCCGCCGGCGGCTTCGGCCTGTGCGGCATTCCCGAGAACCTCATCGCCGCGCTGCTCGCCGCGGGTACCAAGGGACTCACCATCGTCGGCAACAATGCCGGCGTCGACGACTTCGGTATGGGGCCGCTGCTCAAGACCCGCCAGGTCAAGCGCGTCTTTGCCTCCTACGTGGGCGAGAACAAGGAATTCGAACGCCAGGTGCTGGCCGGTGAACTGGAACTGCATCTGGTGCCGCAAGGCACGCTGGCCGAGAAGCTGCGCGCCGGCGGCGCGGGCATTCCCGGCTTCTACACGCGCACCGCCTTCGGCACCAAGTTGGCCGAGGGCAAGGAAACCAAGGTGTTCGACGGCAAGGAATACGTGCTGGAAGAAGCCATTCACGCCGATGTGTCCATCGTGAAGGCGTGGAAGGGCGATCGCCTGGGCAACCTGGTGTTCCGCAAGACGGCGCGCAACTTCAACCCGATGATCGCTACCTGCGGCAAGATCTGCGTGGCCGAGGTGGAGGAACTGGTCGAAGTGGGCGAACTCGCCCCCGACAACATCCATGTGCCGGGCATCTACGTCGACCGCATCATCAAGGGGCCGTCCTACGAGAAGCGCATCGAGTTCCGCACCGTCGCCGGCGCCAATACCGGCAAGGAAAGTCCGATCCGCACCGCCATGGCGCAACGCGCCGCGAGGGAGCTGCAGGACGGCTTCTACGTGAACCTCGGCATCGGCATTCCCACCCTGGTCGCCAACTACATCCCGCCGGGCATGGACGTCACCTTGCAGTCGGAAAACGGCCTGCTGGGTATCGGCCCGTTCCCGTCGGACGACAAGGTGGATCCGGACCTGATCAACGCCGGCAAGCAGACCATCACCGAACTGCCCGGTTCCAGTTTCTTCTCCAGCGCGGACTCGTTCGCGATGATCCGCGGCGGCCATATCGACCTGTCGATCCTGGGCGGCCTGGAAGTCTCCTGCACCGGCGACCTGGCGAACTGGATGGTGCCAGGCAAGATGGTGAAGGGCCCGGGTGGCGCCATGGATCTGGTCAGCGGCGTGCGCCGTGTGGTCGTGCTGATGGAGCACACCGCAAAGGACGGCTCGCCCAAGATCAAGGACAACTGCGACCTGCCGATCACCGGCAAGCAAGTGGTCGACCTGATTATTACCGACCTGTGCGTGTTCGCTGTCGAGAAGGGCAAGGGACTCACCCTGCTCGAGCTGCAGGACGGCGTGACGCTGGACGACGTGAAGGCGAAGACGGGCTGTGCGTTTGCCGTCAGCGCGAGCCTGCAGCGGTAACTGGATGATCGCTGCGCCCGCCTCACCATGGGGCGGGCCTGCCCGGCCGACTAGGTCACCGGCGATGATTCAGGAAAACGGATGCGCGCGATGTGTCGACGACCTTCGCGCGTCTGCAGCTCCAATGGCCAGTGGAAGCGCTCGCTGATGCGCTGCGCGATCGCCAGCTCGAAGCCGTGGCGATCCGCCGAGGTCGGCGCGGGCGCCTCGCCCCGGTGCGTCACCGTCACCACGCCCGGCATCACGGTGACGACCACCGTGCCGCCCTCCGCCTGCTGACAGGCGTTTCGGATCAACTGCCAGCACAGCACGGCAAACACGCGCGGCGAACCATGCAGGGCGAATCGCGCCGGTTCTTCCAGCTCCAGCGTGATGGGCCGCCCTTCCAGCATTTCCAGCACATCGGGCAGTTCGTCGCGCAGCACGTCGTTGACCACGAAGTCCTCTTCGGTAAGACCGTTGTCGGATTCGCGCGCGAGGATCAGCAAGGCCTCGACCAGCGCCTCCATCTCGCGCGTTGAGCGCTTGATGCGTTGCACCGAGCGCTGCCCGAACTCGCCCAACATGGGGTCATCGGCCAGCATGTCGGCGGACATCTTGATCACCGTGAGCGGGCTGCGCAGCTCATGGCTGGCATCGCGGGTAAAGTTGCGCTCGCGCTGGTTGTAGCCAGCAATGCGGTTGGCGAAGCCATACAGACTGCTTGCCAAGGTCGCCACATCGGCGTCCGTGCGTTCCGGCAGTTGATCGGCTTGCCAGCTGCCGAGGTCGGGCGATTGTTCGTCCCAGTCGCTCACGGCCTGCGCCAGGCGACTTACCGGTGCCCATTGGCGACGGGCGGCCAACCATGCCAGCGAACTGATGATGACGATCAGCACCAACACGGCGCTCGCTGGCGCCACGTCATAGATGCCCATCAGGCACACGATCACGATGGCCAGCCATTGCAGGCCAAAGATAATCGCCAAGCGACGATAGAACAGGCCGCGGTGAAACACCCCCGCGGGCTGCGAACGGTCCCTGCTAACCATGGCTAACTCATACGGGCGGTATCATGCCGGCTGCGAGGCAGAAGCCACCTCCGATTCAAGATCGGCAAGGCGATAACCGGCGGAATGGATAGTGTGCAGCAGAGGGCGTTCGAAGGGCTTGTCGATCACCCGGCGCAGGTTATACAGGTGCGAGCGCAGGGTGTCCGAATCGGGCAAGGTATCGCCCCAGATTTCCCGCTCGATGTCGCGCCGGCTGACCACCCGCGGCGATTCGCGCATGAGTATTGCCAACAGCTTCAGTCCAATCGGCGAGACGGTGAGTTCATGTCCACCGCGCACCAGGCGCAGCGTCGCCGTGTCGAGCGTCATGTCGCCAACGGTGAGGATTTCCGTGGACACCTGGCGACGATCACGGCGAATCAGTGCACGCAGCCGTGCTTCCAGCTCGCGCACCTCGAACGGCTTGACCAGATAGTCGTCCGCGCCGGCCTCCAGCCCCACCAGCTTGTCTTCCAGCGTGTCGCGGGCGGTAAGCATCAATACCGGCGTGGATTTCTTGGCATCACGACGCAGCTTGCGGCACACGTCCAGGCCGTCCAGACCCGGCAACATCAAGTCGAGCACGACCACGTCGTAGCTGTTGGAGACGGCCAGATGCAGCCCGCTGACACCATCGGCGGCATAGTCCACCGAGTAGCCGCGGCGCTCGAGAAACTCGCCGACCATTTCCGCGATCTGGCGGTTGTCTTCCACCAGCAGAATCAATCCGGATTGTTCGTCGCGTGAGCTCATCCTTACCTCCTGAAGCAGACTTCACAAAGGTGAACAGCTAACGATTCGCATCGTGAGGGCCACGTGAAATTCACGACCTGGCCTCAGCATTTGTTGTGATGGTGTGCACGTCTAGTGCAAGAGAGGTTCCAACTCCTTCCACACGTTGTCCAGTATTTTCGGCTGGGCCGAGGCCACCGGGTGCAGGCCGTCCTCCTGCATCAACTCGGGCCGGGTGGCCACGCCCTCGAGCAGAAAGGGCACCAGGGCGACCTTTTTGTCCCTGGACAGGTCGGCATAGACATCGCGCAGGCCGTCGCGATATTGCGGCCCATAGTTCACCGGCAGCTCGATACCCAGCAACAGAACCTTCGCGCCGGACTGCTGGGCGCTGTCGATCATCGCGGCAAGATTGTCGCGCAAGGCCGCCAGCGGCAGGCCCCGCAAGCCGTCGTTGGCGCCCAGCTCGATCACCAGCACAGCCGGGTGGACCTTCTCGAGCAGCCCCGGCAGGCGATCCCGCCCGCTCAGCGAAGTTTTGCCACTGATGCTGGCATTGACCACGGCCCAGCTCGGCTCCATCTTGGTTAGACGGTCGCCCAGCAAATGTACCCAGCCGGACTCGACCGGGATGTTGTGCGCGGCCGACAGCGAGTCGCCCAACACCAGCACGGTTTTCGGCGGGGCCGCATCAACGGTGCCGACGGCACCCAGCAGTACGAGGGCACACAAAGCCCGCCCCAGGAAAGCTGGCCAGCAAAGGAAACGACGCATGAGTGGCAATGCCTCCGCTTTCACCAAAGATGTCCTTCTGGACGTGGTCGATGTTAGCAAGTCGGTACAGGGCCCCGAGGGGCGCCTGGACATCCTCACGGGAGTCTCGCTTCAGGTGCGTGAAGGTGAAAGCTTCGCCATCGTCGGCGCCTCCGGCTCCGGCAAGACCACCTTGCTCGGCCTGCTCGCCGGCCTCGACACGCCCACCAGCGGACATATCGCGCTGAACGGCCACGCCCTCGAACTGCTCGACGAGGAAGCCCGTGCCGACCTGCGCCGACGCATGGTGGGCTTCGTCTTCCAGTCGTTCCACCTGCTGCCGGCCCTCACCGCCGAGGAAAACGTGATGTTGCCGCTGGAGCTGGAAGGCCGCGACGACGCCCGCGCCCGTGCCCGCGAAGCGCTCGAGGCGGTCGAGCTGACCCCGCGGCGGCGGCACTATCCGGCCCAGCTCTCCGGTGGCGAGCAGCAGCGCGTGGCGATTGCACGTGCGTTCGTGCATGGCCCGCGCCTGCTGTTTGCGGACGAACCCACGGGCAACCTGGACCAGCGCACCGGGCACCATGTCAGCGACCTGATGTTCGCGCTCAATCACGATCACCGCACCACCCTGATCCTGGTGACGCATGACCCCAGACTCGCGGCGCGCTGCACCCGTCAGGTGGAGCTGGACAACGGCCGTGTCGTCACGCCCTCGCGTTCTTCGGCGGCGGTGACGCCATGATCAGCCTTGCCCACGCAACGGGTGTGCGCCCATGAAGCTGCTCGCCTTGTCACTGCGCAGCCTTCGTCGCGAATGGCACTTGCCTGAGCTGCGCACGCTCGGCGCCTCCCTGGTGCTGGCCGTGGTGGCGCTGGGCGTGGTCGCCACCCTGGCGACGCGGATGGAACGCGGCGTGCTGGCCAGCGCGGCCGAGCTGATTGGCGGCGACCTGGGCATCAGTTCCCCGCAGGCCTTGCCCGCCGACTACGCCGCCCAGGCGACCCGGCGCGGGCTCGCCGTCACCACCGGCGCGGGCTTTCCCAGCGTGGCCTTTGCCCATGGGCAAAGCCAGCTGCTGGATGTGCAGGCTACCGACGGTGCCTACCCTCTGCGCGGCACACTGGAGTTGCTCGATGCCCATGGGCGCAGCAGCAGCGGCCACGGACCGCCGCCCGGTGCGGTCTATCTGGATCATCGCGCGCTGGTCCAGCTGAACCTCAAGCTCGGCGACGCCGTGCAACTGGGTGGCCGTGAGTTGCGCGTCGAGGCCGAGCTGGTACGCCAGCCTGATGGTGGCGAACTGGTGGCGCTGGCGCCCCGCGCGTTGATGAATGTCAGCGACGCCGAACAGGCCGGCCTGCTTGGCGTGGGCAGTCGCGCACGGCACCGCGTACTGGTCGCCGGCCAGCCCTCCGCCGTGCGGGACTGGCGCGACTGGGTGCAAGCGCAGCACATGCCCCAGGGCGCCCAGCTGATCACGCCCGAACAAACCCAGGAGCGCATGCGCAGCGCCTTCGATCGCGCCAGCGCCTTCCTGCGGCTGACCGCATTGCTCTCGGCCCTGTTGGCAGGTGTAGCCATAGCGCTCGCCGCGCAGCGCTACGCGCGCCGCAAGACCAACGAAGTGGCGCTATTGCGCGCACTGGGCACGCCACGTCGCCAGGTACTGGGCTTGCTGGTTGGCACGCTGGGCCTGCTCGCCGTGCCGGCGGTGCTGCTCGGCGCCTTGATCGCTCTCGGACTGGCGCAAATCACCTGGAGCTTTGCCAGCCAGATGTTCACAACGGTGCCGACCTCGATGCCGATCGGGCCTGCGTGCGCCGCTGCCGTGATCGGACTCGCCGTGCTGGCCGGCTTCGCCCTGCCGCCGCTCACGCGATTGGCCGAGGTGCCGCCGGTCGCGGTTTTTCGAGAAAGCGCCGCACGGCGCGTGCGACGCTTCGATGCGCTCTACCTGGTACCCGCCTTGGTGGCCTTGTTGCTGATCTGGAGCCAGAGCGGCTCGGCCAAGCTGGCAGGGGTTCTCGCGGTCAGCCTGCTTGGCGTGGCCGTGGTCGCGGCCCTGCTTTCGGCCCTGCTGCTGTGGATCGCACGACGCGTTGCGCCGGGCGCGCACCCCGCCCTGCGGCTTGGCCTGGCCGCGCTGGCGCGCCGCCGCGGCATGAGCCTGCTGCAAGCCACGGCCCTGAGTCTCGGCCTGGTGGCCCTGCTCCTGCTGGCCGTCGTCGCCCCCGCCTTGCTGGAAGGCTGGCGCCGCGAGCTGCCGGCCGATACGCCGAACTGGTTCGTGCTCAATCTGCAGGACGACCAGCGTCCCGACTTCGAGCAGGCGTTGGCGCAGATGGGTGGACAAAAGCTTAATATGGCGCCGCTGGCGGTGGGCAAGCTCACGGCCATCAACGGCCGGCCGATCGACCAGCTCAAGTTCAAGGACGAGCGCGCCAAGGAATGGGCCGATCGCCAGCTGCGCCTGTCGTGGGCCGGCGACTTGCCACCCAGCAATCGGGTGGTGGCTGGCCGCTGGGCGGGCGAGCATCCCGCCCAGGCCGAAGTGTCGATCGACACCATGTGGCGCGACATGTTTGCGCTGAAGGTCGGCGACACCATGAGCTTCAACGTAGGCGAAGACAATCTGGACGCGAAGGTGGGCAGCATCCGCCAGGTCGACTGGAGTTCGTTCCGCGTCAACTTCTTTCTGGTGCTCGATCCTGCCCACGCCAACAGCTTGCCGCACACCTGGATCGCCAGTTTCTACCTGGCGCGCGGCCATGCCGAGGCCTTGGCGCAGCTGTCGCGCGACTTCAGCAACCTCAGCCTGATCGACGTGGACGCGATGCTCGATCGCGTACGCGAGATCGTCAACCAGGTCAGCGGCGCCGTGCGCTGGGTGCTCGGCTTCAGCCTGCTCGCGGGCGCGCTGGTGCTTGCGGCCGCACTCGCGGCCAGCGCGCAGGAACGTCGCCATGAAGCGGCCCTGCTGCGCACGCTGGGTGCCCGTCGCTCGCAATTGCGCGCCGCCGCGGCCTGCGAGTTTGCCCTGCTTGGCCTGGTGGCAGGGCTTACCGCCGCCTTCGGCGCCGCCGGCACCGGGCTATGGCTTGGACACGCGATCTTCCACATCGACAACTTCGTGCCGCCACTGGGCTCACTGCTGCTCGCCGCACTCGCGGCGGCCATCGTGGTGATGCTGCTGGGACTCGCTGGCACGCGGCGCGTCAGCCATACATCGCCCATGCGCTTGTTGCGGGAGAGCTGAGCATCTGCTCGACTGATGATCCACTGCAGGGAATCTCCCACATGACATGCTCTCCTCGGCGGACCACGTCGGCATGAGCGCGCTGCAACGCGGCATCAAGCGCCTTGCCCAGGAGCGCCTGCTACTCAGCTTTGCGCTGTTGGCGCTGGTGCTGGCTGTCGCCGATCCGCGCCCTTTCGCCGACTATCATCGTTGGCTGCAACTCCCCACCTTGGGCGGCCTGCTGGGCCTGCTGATCTGCATCCAGGGCATCCGCGACAGCGGCCTGGTGCAGCACGCCGCCGCGGTCCTGGTGGAACGGGCGCATTCGCTGCGCGGGTTGGCCTTGCTGCTGGTGAGTACCACGGCGCTGCTGTCGATGGTGCTCACCAACGATGTCAGCTTGTTCCTGATCGTGCCGCTGACGCTGGCGATCGGTCGCATCTCCAACCTGCCGGTGATGCGCACGGTGGTATTGGAAGCACTGGCAGTGAATGCCGGCTCGACCCTCAGCCCGATCGGCAACCCGCAGAATCTCCTGCTCTGGCAGTTCGGCCAGCTCAGCTTTCTGCAATTCAGCCAGGCCATGCTGCCCGCGTTCGTCATCATGTTCGTCCTGGTCGCCCTACTCGCGCTGGCGTGGATGCCACGAGGGCGGGTGGAGCTGCACGCCGACCAGGTCGATGGGCACGCCGTCTCCACGTCACAGGCGGTGCTTTCCGTCGGCGCACTCATCAGCATGGTGTTGATGATGGAACACGGCCATGCCGTGCTTGGCGCAGTGCTTCTGCTGGTTCCCTTTGCACTGCTGGAGCGCAGCACGCTGGCGCGCGTGGACTGGCTGCTGCTGGTCACCTTCGCCGCGATCTTTCTCGGCCTGGGTCATTTTGCCGAGCTGGGCATGGTGCGCCACGCGCTGGATGGCCTGAATCTGGATAACCCGCTGACGCTATACGCAAGCGGCATCGTCGCCTCGCAGCTGATCAGCAACGTGCCGGCCACGGTTTTGCTGCTTGGCCACGCGCCGGATGCGGCAGCGCTGGCCGTGGCGGTGAATGTGGGTGGCTTTGGACTGGCGATGGGCTCGATGGCCAACCTGATCGCCTTGCGCCTGGCGAAACAGCCGCATGGTGGACGGCTGTTCCACCAGGTATCGATACCTTTTCTGCTGGTATGCGCACCCCTGGTCTATCTGGCGTACCGCTGGCTGGGTTGAGCGCCCCGTCAGTCTTCGCGCGGCACGCTGACCTTGCCCTGTACGCCGCTGTGGATCACGTCGCCACTGCCTTTGGCGCCAAGACTGAAATCGCCATGCACGTCCCTGACCTTCAGGTCGCCCGAGCCTAGGGTTTCGGCCCGCACATTGCCGCCCACCCCGGACAGGACCACATCGCCTGAACCGACAGCGCCCACGCGCGCATCACCCTTGATGCCTTCGGCCTTCAGGTCACCCGAGCCCATCGCGCCCAGGTCGAGACTGCCGATATCGCGCGCGTCCACATCGCCCGACCCCACGCTGGTGCTGAAAGGACCACTGATCTTGCTGACATGCAGATCGCCCGAACCCACCTGGCTCTCCAGGCGCTGCAGTCCCGTCACCCATGCATCGCCCGAACCCACGTTGAGCACGACGGGCATTTGCGCCGGCAATTGCAGGTTCACGTCGAGGTTTCGATAAGAGCTTCCGAACAGGCTGATCATCACGTGGCTCTTGCCGCCGCCGATGTCGACGATCAGACGGTCACCCTCGCGTCGCTGGGTCACCACCAGGTCCTCCAGCAGCTTGGGCTCCGACGCACAGGCACGCCCGGTCAACTCGCCCGTCTTGGCGCTGTCGCTGCCGCTGAGGTGCAGGTCGTGGCTGTGCAGATCGATCTGCACCGAATGGATGCCACTGAGGTCCAGCGAAAGATTGCGCGGCGCCTCGTATTTGCAGTCGTTGGCGTGTACTGCCAGCGGTGCGATGAGAAGGGCAGCAAGGAAAAGTCGGCGCATGTAGAACTCCTCGTAGTCGGACCCTTATGGGATGTGCGGCGCGAGCAGAAGGTTGAAGCGCGATCACCATGACTTCCGTCATGGTCAACCGCTTACGCCCAAGACACGTTTGTCATCAAAACCCATCGTGGAGACTCGACACCATGCAGCGCAAGACCCTGCTCGCTTCCGCCCTGGCCATGCTCATTGCGGGCTCCGCATCCTACGTCGTCGCCCAGGACGCCGCGCCAAGCGCGCCGCCCGCCCCCGCGCAGAAGGCTCGCCCGCCGGCACCGCCGAAAGGGCCGTCGATGGGCGACAACGGCCCGCGCGGCTCCCGGGGCGGCCCCGACTTTGACGGTCCCGGCTTTGGTGGCCCTGGCTTTGGCGGTCCCGGCTCGGCGGTCATCTCCGACCTGCACGAACTGGAACGCCTCTACATGATGACGGGGCGCGCGAAGGAACTGCCTGCGTTGTACAACGACGTACTCGCCAAGTCGCAGGATCCTGTGGTGCGCACCTATGTCTATCACCACCTGGCCCGCGCCCAGATGGCGCCGAGCAACCCGGACCAGGCCATCGCCACGCTGCGCAAGAGCCTCGATGAAAACCTGGCCAACGCAGCGAAGCAGCGCGCCGAATTCGAAAAAATGCGCAGCGAATGGCAGGAACGTCACGCCACCGCCAAGCCAGGTCCGGCGCCCGCGCCAAAGCCATAACTACAATAAGAACCTGACGCTGCCGTGATCGGCCGCGTCCCATCCTGAGGCACGGGAACCCCAGAACCCGTGCCTCCTTTTTTTCTCGCCGACGCCAGCGCGTGACGCGACAACTGGGCGTTATCGCCGGGGTGCCGCTTACGACCGAAGGAAGTCCCTGTGGGATGCAGCGGGCGTCTCGATCGCCCGCCCGAGCGCCGGGCTTCTTGCTCCTTCTCCCCTTCGGGGAGAAGGCTGGGATGAGGGGCGGGTGCTCGCGATCACGCGACAACTAAGCGTGGCGGCAAGGGTGCCGCTTACGCAGCGGGCGTTTCGACTGCCTGCCGGCAGCCGAGTCACTTTTCTTTTGCTGGCCCAAAAGAAAAGTAACCCAAAGAAAATGGCCTCAAGAGCTCATAGCATTGCGTGGGATACGAGCCTGACGGCCGTGGCCAGCCAGATAGGTGGCGGCCCACGGCCGCTACACAGTGGCTACACCGCAACGCGCCATAGCGCAGAGGGCTTAAAGCGTGGGTGGTGTCGTGGCCCTCAGAACATCGGGATGCCGCAAGCGTTTCGACCGTCGGCCAGGCCTGCCTTAAGTCCTCACCGCGTTGGCGCGTTGCTGTGTAGCCGCTGTGTAGCGGCCGTGGGCCGGCAGCCATTTGCTCGCCCAGACCTTCCAACGCTTCTATCCAACGGAGTGCTACCAGCTCTAGAGGCCATTCCTTTGGGTTACTTTTCTTTGGGCCAGCAAAGAAAAGTGACTCGGCTGCCGGCAGGCAGTCGAAACGCCCGCTGCGTAAGCGGCACGCTGGCGATATCGCTTGGTTTTAGCGTCATCGCGAGCACCCACCCCTCGTCCCAGCCTTCCTTCCCACAGGGACTACCTTCAGGTCACCCACAGGGGAGAAGGAGAGTGGGTTGACCAAAGACCTCGAAAAGGCTGGCGCTTAGCCCGCAACCTCGTCTCGCTTGGCCTGCTGCCAGAGCGCTTCCTGTTCCGCCAGATCCTGCTGCGCCAGCGATCGCCCCTGCTCGAGCGCCAACTGCTCCATGCTGCGAAAACGTCGTTCGAACTTCGCATTGGCATGCCGCATGGCCTGCGAAAAATCGACGCGGGCATGCCGCGCCAGATTCACCATCACAAACAAGACGTCGCCGATCTCGTCCTGCAAGCGCCGGACATCGCGCCCGTCGGCGAATTCAGCGCGGACCTCTTCGACCTCTTCGAGCAGCTTGTCGATGACGGGCTGCTCATCCGGCCAATCGAAGCCGACGCGCGCGGCACGCTCCTGCAGCTTCAGCGCACGCTTCCATTCCGGCAGCCCGCGCGAGACACCGGCCAGCGCACTGTCATCGTGTTGCTCGCCCTTGGCCGCCCGTTCGGCTGCCTTGATGGCATCCCAGGCCTGGGTCTGCGCCTCGACGTTCGCGTAATTTTCATCGCCGAACACATGCGGATGGCGGCGCACCATCTTGTCGCTGATGGCATGCGCGACATCGGCGAAATCGAACAGCCCGGCCTCCTTGGCCATCTGGGCGTGGAAGACCACCTGCAGCAGCAGGTCGCCCAGCTCATCTCGCAGATCGTGCCAGTCCTTGCGGTCGATGGCGTCGGCGACCTCGTAGGCCTCTTCGATGGTGTACGGCGCGATGGTGGCGAAACTCTGCTGCACGTCCCACGGGCAGCCACGCTGCGGATCGCGCAGACGGGCCATGATGGCGAGCAGGTCATCGAGGCTGTGGCGCGGGTCCCCGCTCATGAGGCTTCCAGGTCCGCGGCCAGCAGGCGTGCCTTCCAGTCGATGGAGGCGTCACCGACGGCGATGAACTCGGGGTTGATCAGCGAATCGCCACGGTTGTAGCGCAGCGGCTCGCCGCCGAGGTCGAGCACGGCGCCGCCCGCCTCCTCGAGCACGGCCTGCGCGGCCGCCGTGTCCCATTCGCTGGTCGCCCCACGGCGTAGATAGACGTCCGCCGCGCCACGCGCCACGAGGCAGAACTTCAACGACGATCCCAGCGGCATGGAGCTGTAGTCATCCCCGATCAGCTGCGGCAACAACGCGGCGCCCGCACCGCCATGCGAACGACTGCCCGCCACGGTCGGCGGCTGCGCCATGGCACGCGTACCGATGCGTCGCCAGGCCGCATGCGCATCGCCCTGCATCCAGGCGCCCTGCCCGCGCGCGGCGGCATACAGCTCGCCGGTCACCGGTGCCAGTACTACGCCAAGCACAGGTTGATGATCGTCGATCAGGGCAATGTTGACGGTGAACTCGCCGTTGCGCTTGATGAACTCGCGCGTGCCATCGAGCGGATCGACGAGCCAGTAGCGACGCCACTCGCGTCGCTGCAGCCACGGCAGGGTGCGGGCCTCTTCCGAGATCACCGGGAGCGCCGGGTCGAGCCGGGCCAGGCCCGCCATGATGACCTGCTGCGCAGCGAGGTCAGCCGCCGTCACCGGTGATTGATCGTCCTTGCGATGCACTTCGAAGTCATTGCGGTAGACCTGCAGGATCGCTTCGGCGGCATCGCGGGCGATTGCCGAAACCTGCTGCAGGAGGGCAGAAGAAGGGGGGTGGCTCATGTCGGTTGGAATCGGCCTGCAAGGTATTCGCGAGCCATGAACAGGGCGGCGATGGAGCGCCCTTCCGTGACATCGTCTCGTGCTATCAAGATGTGCAGGTCCGCCAGTTTCCACGGCACCACTTCGAGTTCTTCCGGCTCGTCGCCTTCCAGGCGCTCCGGATAAAGATCCTGCGCCAGTACCACGTGCGCCATATGCGTCATGTAGGAAGGCGACAGCGACAGGTTGTGCAGGATCTTCAACTTGCGTGCGCCAAAGCCGATTTCTTCCTTCAGCTCACGATCGGCGCCCTGCTCGGCGGTTTCGTCGCGATCGAGGCGCCCTTTCGGAAGGCTCAATTCATAGCGTCCCACGCCCGCGCCGTACTCGCGCACCAGCAAGACGGTTTCATCATCCAGCATCGGCACGATGATGACGGCACCCAGGCCGCCACCCTTCAAGCGCTCATAGACTCGACGCTCGCCGTTGGAGAACTCAAGATCGAGCTGCTCGACGTGCAGGAAACTGCTGTCGTGCACGTCCCGGGTGGCATGGATGATCGGAGGCTTGCGCATCGGGCCATTCTATCGCTTGAGCGCCTGGCGCAAGCGCGCCAGTGCTAGTTGATGGAGCGCAGGCGTACCGGCGAGCACGCTGCGTGAATCCAGTGTCAACGCCTGGCCATCCAGGTCCGTGAAGACGCCGCCCGCCTCGCGCACGATCACCGCCAGGGCGGCGACGTCGAGGATGCTCACGTCCGACTCCAGCACCAGGTCCAGCCCACCACGCGCCAGCAGGTGGTAGTGGCAGAAATCGCCATAGCCGCGAATGCGGTTGCTGTCGCGAATCAAGGCACCCAACTCGGCCCAGCGCGCATCGGCGGTGAGCGACTTCACGTTGCCGGTGGAAATGGACGCCTGCGCCAACTCCGTCGTGGCAGCGACCCGCACGCGTTCGCCTTCGAACCAGCTGCCGGCGCCCTTGCTGGCCCACATGGTCTCGCCATAGATCGGGGCGCTGGACACACCGAGCACCAGTTCGCCGTGGTGCATCAGCGCGATCTGGGTGGAAAAAAACGGCGTGCGCCGCACGAAACTCTTGGTGCCATCGAGCGGATCGACCATCCAGAGCAGCTCATGGACGCCGTCGTCACGACCGAACTCCTCGCCGTAGACAGCCGCCTCGGGCAAGGCTTGCTGCAACACCTTGCGGATCGCCAGCTCGGCCTCGCGATCGGCCACGGTCACCGGGGTGTCATCACTCTTCAGCTCAACCTCGACGCCGCGTTTCCAGTAATGCCGCAAGACCTCAGCGGCGGCCTGCGCGGCCTCGCGCGCGGCGTCCAGTGCCTGCGACAGATTCAATCCACTCATCGTGCCCCCTCCGGTATGGCGGCCGCGAGACCGCCACTGTAATTGATATGCGTCTTGCCACCGGCGTCGGTGGGACCCAGCCCGTTCAACCACCGCTGCAGTGCGGGATTCGGGCCGCGTGCTGCTGCGGTCGCCGAAAAGCGGCGGGCCAACGGACTGAGCTGATACTCGCCATCGATGCGCAGTGGACCGCTGCCATCGTCCTGCACGCGCCCGGCCAGCACACCGCCGCTGCCCTGCACGCTGATCAGCAGATTGCCAAGCGAGAGGTTGCCGTTACGCGGCGTCAGCAAGCTTGCCTCGTCCCAGCGCAGCTTGCCATCCAGTTCCTGCGGCCAGCCGCCATGTAGCTGCACGCGGCTTGCCGCGAGCCGCACCACACCGCGCGGCTGTCCCATCGGCAACGCGATGATCGGACCGAACAGCCCCATGTCGGCTCGCAAATGGACGTCCATCCAGGTCGCCTCGCCGACGCCTTGCCCTTCCATGCGTCCGGAGAAATCCAGCCGCGTACCGTGAAGATTCAGCTGTAAGCGAGTGTCACCCAGCAAGGCGCGCCGGGACAGTTGCCAGTCCACTTGACCGAGGTCCTCGCCCTTGGCGGAAAGCACCTGTCCCGCCCGCCCATCCCAGAGCAGGCCGCTGACCTGTTGCAGCCGCACGCCGGGCAGCCGCGTGGCGAGCACGGGCAAGGCCCAACTGGCGGGCAGGAACCACAGCAGTCCAAAACCGATCAAGGCCACGGCCATCAGGCCGATCAATGCAGCTCGCCAACGCTTCAAACCGACTCCCGCAGTGCTTGCAAGACTTGAGTAGGTACGCTCCAAACCCCGATCATAGCCGGATGAACACGTCCCCCGCTGTCGACGCCCTGGTGCGCCGCGACCTGAGCCACCTGTGGCATCCCTGTACCCAGATGCACGATCACGAAACGGTACCCATGGTGCCCATCGCCCGCGGTGACGGCGCCTGGCTGATCGGCACCGACGGCCGCCGCTATCTGGACGGCATCAGTTCGTGGTGGACCAATATCTTCGGCCACGCCAACCCGCGGCTCGCCGCTGCGCTCGCCGACCAGGCGCGCACGCTGGAACACGTGATCTTCGCCGGCTTCACGCATGAGCCTGCCGTGGCGCTGGCCGAGGCCTTGGTGCGCGTGACCCCACCGGGCCTGGAACGCGTGTTCTATGCCGATAATGGCTCGGCAGCGATCGAAGTGGCGCTGAAAATGAGCTTCCACTATTGGCTCAATCAGGGCCATGGCGAGAAGACACGCTTTATCGCGCTGACTGGGAGCTACCACGGAGAAACGCTGGGCGCGCTGTCGGTCAGCGACGTGGCGCTGTATCGCAAGACCTATGCGCCGTTGCTGCTGACACCCATCCTCGCGCCGTCACCGGATGCCTACGAGGCCGAACCCGGAGAAAGCGCTGCCGAAGTGGCCCGGCGGCGGCTCGGCGAGCTCCGGCAGCTGCTTGAGCGACACGCGCACGAGGTCTGTGCGGTCATCGTCGAACCGCTGGTGCAATGCGCGGGCGGCATGCGCATGTATCACCCCGACTACCTGACCGGCCTGCGCGCGCTGTGCGACGAGTTCAAGGTGCATTTCATTGCGGACGAAATCGCCGTCGGCTTTGGTCGCACCGGCACCCTGTTCGCTTGCGAGCAGGCGCAGGTAACGCCTGATTTCATGTGCCTGTCCAAGGGCCTCACCGGCGGTTTCCTGCCGTTGTCGGCGGTACTCACCACCGCGGCAGTCTATGAAGCGTTCTACGCCGAATACAGCGCCGGCAAGGCCTTCCTGCATTCACACAGCTATACCGGCAACCCGCTGGCCTGCCGCGTGGCGCTGGAAACTCTGAACATCTTCCATGACGAACCTGTGCTGGCGCGCAACCGCGAGCTGGCGGTCCATCTGGCCGCCAGGCTGGCCCCATTGAGGGATCACCCGCATGTAGCGGACGTGCGCCAGACCGGCATGATCGCTGCCGTCGAATTGGTGGCAGACAAAGCCGCCCGACGCCCATTCACGCCCGGCGAACGACGCGGCTTGCGTGTGTATCTACACGGTCTGGAGCATGGCGCCCTGCTGCGCCCACTTGGCGACATCATCTACTTCATGCCGCCCTACGTGGTGACGACGCAGGAACTCGACCACCTGGTCGACGTGGCGATGCGCGGGATTGATATCGCCGTGGCGGGCTGAGCGCCTCGCCACGGCATGGGCCCGCGTCAGTGTCCTCGCACCGTGATACTCGGGTCGAGCATCTGCAGCGCCGGCCCTAAGGTGGGCTGGCCGGTACGATCGATATCGTCCCTGCTGTAACTACGGCCCGGTGCCAACGTGAGGCAAGTCCCGGGTTTGGCCGGAATCAGGCTGCCCGTGGTCTGCAGGCAATTGCGGTCGCCCGGTTTGAGTATCGGCCGCTGCGCGGCGGCCGGGGTGGCCGCGTTGCCCTGCGTGTCAGCAACGCTCTGCATGGAGGCGGCGTTGGCAGCCTGTGACGCCGTCTCCTGTGCATGAACCGCCGTGGCGGCACCCAGGACAACCAGCGAGGCGACAAGGACACGGTTGATAAGAGCATGGGTGGCTCGGAACATGGTCTCCACCTCCTTAAAGGTATGGGACGATCAAGTACATGCTGCTCCTGCGTGGCCAGCCACACAAGGCGGCGCCACCAGCGCCTCGCACCCGTTCAGGTTTCGCCTGGCAGGGCGCTTGAGCCAGTCCCTGGTCCGTTATGCTGGCGACTTCCTCCTACCGAAACGTTTCATGCGCACTATTCGCATACATGTGGATCAACCGTTGACTGTGGGCGGTGACCTGGCCCTGCCGGAGCAGGCTGGCGAACATGTTGCACGCGTGTTGAGACTGGCCGCTGGTGATGGAATCACGCTGTTCAACGGCGATGGCAGCGACTACCCCGCGGAAATCCTGACCGTCGGCAAGCGCGAAGTGACTGTCCAGATACAGTCCTCGCGTGCCCTGGACAACGAGTCCCCGCTACGGCTGACCTTGGCGCAAGGGGTGGCTCGCGGCGAGAAGATGGACCTGATCGTGCAGAAGGCCACGGAACTGGGCGTCGCCCGCATCGTGCCGCTGCTAACCGAACGCTCGGAAGTAAAGCTGGACGCGGCCCGCGCGGAAAAGCGCCTGGCGCATTGGCGCGCCGTGGCCGCCAGTGCCTGCGAACAATCGGGTCGCGCCCGCGTGCCTGAGGTGGCGCCGGCGATCGCGCTCGGCGCCTGGCTGCGGGGACTCCCCGACGATGGCGCGCTGCATCTTGCCCTGCTGCCTGAGGGCACCCAGCAAGCAGGCGCGCTCCGCTTCACGCCGACCGGCGGCGTGCTGGTGGTGGGGCCGGAAGGTGGTTTAGGTGGTCGCGATGTCGCGTCGCTGACCGAGGCGGGCTTCCATGGCCTGCGCCTGGGCCCGCGCATCCTGCGCACGGAGACTGCCGGGCTTGCCGCCTTGGCAGCCTTGCAGGCGCTACACGGCGACCTGTAGTCGCCCTGCAGCGCCAATGATCAGCTCGCTAGCGCGAGCAGATCGATCAGTTCGGCTTCAATGCCTTCAAGATCCGGGATGACGGCGACGTCGTCACGGACCAGCACCTGCGCCCGCACTCCTGGCGGCAATGGCGCGCCATCGTGCGTAGGGATGATCAGCTCGGCATTGAGCGTCGTCAGGCGCGGAAAGCCTTGCGTGATGACCGCCACGAACGGCAGGTCGGCATGACCGCCCAGGGCCTTGAGCACGGCCACGCGCACGGCCTGCTCGGTATCACCCTCGCTCACTCCGGCGAGCTTGGTGAACGACAGCAGCGGCACGCGCCAGCCACGCCATGCAATACGACCCAGCAACCAGGGCGGCGCACCTTCGACCGGCTCGGAAGCGGGCAAGGTGATGACTTCGGCCACGGTGGCATTGGGCAGCAGCAAACGCAGGTTGCCCACAGGCACTAGGACACAACGGATTTCGCGAGGTAGCGGTAGCTCACTCATCGCCGGTTCTCCATGGACATCTCCTCGATCAGGCGCGCCGCCAGGTCAGCGGGCGTGCCGGAATAGCTGTTAAGGCGCTCGGCTTCGATACCGTGCACCATATCGGCGAAATGCCCTTCGGATGACGCTTCCACCCAGACCCGACCACCACGGTCATGAATGGCCTGACAGCCGCCCACGGCATCGTTCGCCTGGCCGGCAAATACAATCGCTTGCGCATTGCGGCCGAACACATTGGCCACCATCGTGAAGCTGGCATCGATCAAGGAGCTCTGCACGGCGTGTGCGTCCAGTGGCTGCAGCTCAATGCGACCGTCGCGATACACGCGCGCCTGCTGGTCCGCCGGCACGACCAGCACTTCGCCCGTGCGCGCACGCCCGCCATGCGCCGCCACGCGTACGGGCAACCGGCTGCGCGCGGCCAACAGCTCAGCCTGGTCGTCCGCCGACTTGCCATCCAGGTGCTGCACATGCAGCACGGTCATGCGCAGGTCGGACGGCAGCAGTGACAGGAAGGTGCACACGGCTTCGGTACTGTCGGATGCCGCGCCAAGTACCAGCATGCGGCCAATCGCCGTATCGAGGTCGGAGAGCAGCATTTCATGGCCGCCCTCGTAAGCCTTGGGCGCAATGGCTTCTTCCATCGATACCAATTCCAGGCTCAGGCCAAGCTCGATGGTCGACTCTTCATGGCTGCCCCCTTCCGGCGCCAGGAAATCAGCAGCGCTGAGCTTTTCGATACCAAATTCCGACGGCTGGGGAGGTGCCTGCTCGATCGCCGGCTCATCCTCCACCAAGGCCCAGCTCGAGGCCGCTGTCATGAGCGGCTCGCGGGCTGTTTCGGTGGCTGCGGCCGTCACCGTGACGACCGGCGGCACAAACGAGTCGTCCAGTGGCGCAAGGGTCAAGTGATCGAGCTGGAAGGACGGCATTGCCACGACGGCGGCCTCTTTCGCCACCGGCTCGGACTCGACCGGTGCCGGGCCCTGGGTCATCAAGGCGTCGACGCCGAAATGCCCGTCATGCAGCGGGGGAAGCTCATCCTCCGCGGTGAATTTCAGTCCCGCGCCAAATTCCTCGGCCTCGGTCGTGCCATCGTCGGCCGCCAGCAACGCCTCGAGCTCGGCCGCCAGGCTCTCGGACACGGCAGCCGCATTGCTGCTCGCCATCGCCACCGGTTCATGGGAATACGCCGGCGTAGCCGTCTCGACGGGAGAGTCCGTGGCATCGCCCGCAGAGAACATGGGCGTCGCCCCGGATACGCACGGGGCCTCGTCGCCCAACGCCACGTGGGCACTTTCCGCTACCGCGTGCACGACTGGCGCATCCGGTGGGCGCGGTGGGTCGAGATCACCCTGCGCCAGGACCTTCACGGCGAGGTGGCGGGCCCAACGGGCACGGTCCCAACCATCCAGCGCGCGACTCGCTTGCGCGTCGTTGAACACGACACGCGGCCGATCGCCGTCGATCACGTCATAAAGCCGATCGAGGTCTTGTTCGGCGTCGTCATCCAGGTTCACCACCAGGACTTCGGCGCCGGTGTTGTCCAGCATCGCGCGACTGAGCGTGGAAAGCGCCCCTTCGTGGACGATCCGGGCCCCACGCTCATGCAGCGCATCGCGCAACTGACTGCCCAGTTCCCGGTCATCGAACAGCAAGGCGACTGCGGTGGCCGATTCAGGCATTGAACGACTCCGTAGTCCGCTGCTCGAGCACTTCACCAATCTGCATCAGCAGTTCGGCCTCTTGATATGGCTTGCCGAGGTAGCGGTCCACGCCAATGTCGAAGGCGCGCTGGCGATGTTTGTCGCCGGTACGCGAGGTGATCATGATGATCGGCACATCGCGGAAACGCGGATCGGCCTTCATGTGCGTGGCCAGCTCGTAACCGTCCATGCGCGGCATCTCGATGTCGAGCAGCATCAGGTCCGGCACGCGCTCGTGCAGGCGCTCGATGGCGTCGACACCGTCCTTGGCCGTGCTGACTTCGTATTCGTGGCGCTCCAGCACGCGGCTGGTGACCTTGCGCATGGTGATCGAGTCATCCACCACCATCACCAGCGGACGCACGCGCTCCTCTTCCACCACCGGCGCCTGCACCGCGCTGAGCCCCTCTTCCAGGCGCTGCTGGCGGCGTGCCACGCCATGACGGACCAGCGGTGCGAGATCAAGAATGATCAACACCGAGCCGTCGCCCATGATGGTGGCGCCGAGGATGCCAGGGACCGAGCTGATCTGCGGGCCCACCGACTTCACCACGATTTCGCGCGAGCCGATCACGGCGTCGATGCGAATGGCGGCGCGCAGGTCGCCAGAGCGGGTCAACAGCAACGGCAACTGCTCTTCGTCGCCGGTGTAACCGCTCACGATGCCAAGCAGTTCGGACAGGTCGTGGATGCTGTAGTCGTCTCCCGCATACGGGAACGACGGCTCCGCTTCGGCCAGGCGCTCCGTGAGTTCGGCAGGACTGATGCGCGCCACGCCCTGCACCGAGGTCATCGGGATGGCGAAGTTGGATTCGCCAATGCGCACCAGGATCGCTTGCGTGACGGCCAGGGTGAACGGGAGGCGCAGCACGAAGGTGGAGCCTTCGCCCGCCTTCGATTCGATCGACAGCGAACCGCCGAGCTGCTTGATCTCGTTCGCCACCACGTCCATGCCCACGCCGCGGCCGGCCAGCTGGGTGATCTTGCTTGCGGTGGAGAAGCCAGGCTGCGTGATAAGCGCCAGCAGCTGATCGTCACTGAGCTTGGCGTCGGCACGCACCAGGCCACGCTCGACGCCACGCTTGCGAATCGCGTCGCGATCCAGGCCGCGGCCGTCGTCGCTGACGCGCACGACCACTTCGGTCGCCTCACGCGCCACGCGGATGCGCACGGCGCCTTCGGCCGGCTTGCCTGCCTTGCGCCGTTCGGCCGGCGACTCGAGGCCGTGGGCCACGGCGTTGCGCAACATGTGCTCGAACGGCGCCTTGATGCGGTCGAGCAGGTTGCGATCCATTTCGCCATGTGCGCCTTCCACATAGAGCTGCGCGCTCTTGCCCTCTTCCTGGGCTGCCTGACGCAGCGTGCGGCGGAGGTTGGGCACCATCGTGTCGAACGGCAGCATGCGCGTGCGCAGCAAGCCGTCCTGCAGCTCGGAGCTGACGCGCGACTGCTGGATCAGCAGCGTCTCGGCCTGGCGCGTCAGGTCGTCGAGCATGCCCTGGATGGACACAAGGTCGGACACCGACTCGGCCAGTGCGCGCGAGTACTGCTGCAACTGCGAGAAACGATCGAGTTCGAGCGGATCGAAGACCGACAAACCGCCTTCACGATGCTCGCGTTGGAAACGCGCGATGATCTGCGCTTCCGTTTCGATCTCGAGCATGCGCAGCTGGCTGCGCAAGCGCTGCACGGTCTGGTCGAGCTCCACCAGGTTGAAGCGATAGCCCGCCACCTGCTGTTCCAGGCGCGAACGGTAGATCGCCACCTCGCCGGCGTGATTGACCAGCGTATCGAGCAGTTCGGCGCGTACGCGGATCTGTTCCTGCGGCGTACTGGCAGTCTCTTCGCGCTCTTCGGGCAACAGTTCGGGCAGCTTCGTGCGATCGGGGAATGGCAACACCGTCGCGCTGCTCTGCTCGACCGCCGCGGGCTCGATGGCAACCGCCGCGGCCGTCGCTGCTTCGCCGCTCGCGCCGCCAGCCATGGCCACGAAACGATCGATCATGGCTTGCGGGTAGGCGACCGAATGGCCCTGCGAGACGCGCTGAACGATTTGATGCAGCTGGTCGAAGCCCGCTTCCAGGGCCGCGATCAGGTCACCGATATGAGCCGACTCGGCGTGCAGCGGTTTCTCCAGCGCCGTTTCGATGGCGTGGGTGAGATCGCCCACCGGTACCAGCCCGGCAATACGCGCGCCGCCCTTGAGGGTGTGCAGGTCGCGTTGCAGTTCGGCCACATGCTCGATCGTGCTGGGCTCCGCGCGCCACTCGGCGAGGACGCCGTCCGAATGATCGAGCAGCTCGCGCGCTTCCTCGATGAAGATTTCCAGCAGGTCGGGATCGATCTGGCTGGGCACGAGCAGGTTGTCGCCGGAAGCTTCGGCCTCCTCCGCCGGAGCAGCGTGGAGATGCTCTACCTCGGCGACGGGCTCCTGCTCGTTCACAGGCGAGCTGATGATTTCCGGCGTCTCGACGGCGTCGACCCATGCCTGGATGGGCTCGATCGGCGTTTCGTCGATGGGTGCCGGCGCGGCCACCTGGGCGGTGACGTCGTCCAGCGGCGCAACGTCTTCTGCGGCCACCACATCGTCGAGACCGACCGCTTCGGCCGTCTCGATCGTGGCAGCGCCAACCGGCGCGTCTTCGAGCTCGAACGCCAGCGCCATCTCGTCAGCCGAAGTCAGCGAGACGTGAGCATCACCGGCCTGGTCGATGCTCGGCGCTTCGTCCGCAGCCGCCTCGTCCAGCAAGTCCGCGTAGGCCTTGGCGAAATCGTCCTCGTCGGCAGAGACGAGTGACGTCGCGTCAGCGATGATTGCCGTCGTGGGCGTCGCGTGCTCGGCGAGGGGCAGATGAGCATCAAGATCGAACTCGCCGAGGGCGGCCATCAATTCGTCGGCATACGCATCGCTCGAGGACTCATCCGCAGCGACGGCATGGGCATGGCCTGCCGTTCCCGACACGCCGGACAACGCCTCGTCCAGCGAGGCGGCGAGCAGGTCTTCGCGCTCGCCATCGTTGGCCGGTCCGTCCGTCTCGACCAGATCGTCGGCGTGCGGCTCGAACAGCACGTGGGCAACCTGGGGCTCCGGCTGGCTGTCACGCAACTCGGCAATGCGCTGGATCAGTGCATCGATATTCGGCAACTGCGGCGACGGCGCATCGAACTGCCCCATCACCTGATCGACGGCATCGGCGCTGCGGCCCAGCAGGTGCACGCCCTCGGCCGACAGCGGCCGGCCTGCGGCGCGCAAGCGCTTGAGCAGGCTTTCCAGCGGCGACAGCAGCTGGGTCAGCAACGGGATGTCGACCATCGCGATGGCACCGTGCAGGGTATGCACGGCACGCAGCAGGCTGTCGTCGACGCGGAGTTCGCCGTCGACGCGGTTGATCGTCGTGCGGATGGCCGCGAGGTACTGCGCGACTTCGCTGCGCAGGATCTCCAGCAACACCGGATCGATCGGCGGCATGACCGGGGCTTCGATCGTGTCCGCGAAGTGCTCGATCGGCGTGCTCGGTGCGGTCTCGACATCGGCAAGGCTGGCGGTCGGCACGGCGGCGACATCAACACGCGGCACACGGCGGCGCACGACGCGGCGCACGCTCTCCGTGGCGGCAGGGGCGATGTCGGCGAGGCGCGCTTCCTGCTGGCCGGCGGCAAGCCGCTCGGCGATCTCCATGATGGCGTTGATCGGTGCCGTCGGCGCCCCTTCGCCCAACAGCGCAAGGCGCAATTGCGGCAAGGCATCGATGGCGCTGCTCACCACTTCCTGCACGCCCTCGTTGGCCGGGATCGAATGATCCAGCACACGATTGAGCATGTTTTCCACCTTCCAGGCGAACTCACCCAGCATGGTGGCGCCGACCAGTCGGCCGGAACCCTTCAAGGTATGGAAGGAGCGGCGGATCGGCGTGAGTGCATCCAGCTGCGCCGTATCGGCCAGCCACGTCTGGCGTGCGGCATGCAGGCTGTCGATTTCTTCCTGCATCTCCTCCAGGAAGATGTCGCGGATGTCGTCGTCGATGCCCGCCGTACTGGACTGAAAGCCCGCTTCAGCCTGCGACGCACCGGCTACCGGCACCTGCTCGAAGATCTCTTCCTCGATCTCGATCCATTCGTCATCGCCGCCCTGCACGACTTCCTGCGGACCAAGATGTTCGGTGTCCGCCAGGCGCATTCCGGTGATTTCGTGTTCCAGCGCCGGCGGCGTTTCACTGCGGCCGATGATCAGCCCCGACAGGTCATCGCCATGGGCGAGGCTGACGGTTTCCGAGAGCTCCGGCTGATTGGCCAGCGCTGCTGCAAGCGCGGCATCGGCCGCCTTGGCGACGTGCTCCGGCGCCTCATCCAGTTCATCCAGCACCACCGCGCGCGCGGCCGGCGGCGGCCAATAGCCCAGCGTGCCCAGACTGTGTTCGGCGACGTCGAGGATGTGTTCCAGGCCGCCGCGATGCTCGCGCGCGGCCTCGAGGTAATACTCCAGTGCGGCTAGTGCGTCGGCGAGATGGTCCATCTGCGCCGTGCTGGGCACGCGCCGATCGGCCAGCAACTCGTTGCCGACGAAACGGCCGATGCCTTCGGCCAGTTCGGCGGGACGTGGCGCAGACAGCATGCGCATGGCTCCCGCCACTTCCTCCATCAGCGCGCCCACGTCGGCCAGCTGCCTGGACTGCCAGCCTGACTCGACGTAAGCGACGATCGCTTCCTTCACCTTGCCGGTATTGGCGGTGGCCTCGTGCATCAAGGTCGCCAGAATATGGCGCGCCTCACTGCGCGGCAGCATCGCCGTGGCGCCCTCAGGCGCACTTTCTTCTTCGGCGCCGAGGCTTTCGATGTGATCGTCGAGCGACGCTTCCACATAGAGCAGCGCGCCGGCGACATCGAGCAACAGCTCTTCGTCGGGCGCGCGTACGCGGTTGGCGATTTCGTCCAGCACGCGACGCTGCTCATTGACCACGCGTCGCGGCACGGCCAGGGCCAGCATGCCCAGGGTGTCACCCACGCGGTCCAGCACTTCGGTCTGGCTGGCCAGCTGCGCGGGATCCGCGTCGGTCTGGCGCAGGAACAGATCCAGCGACTCCTTCACCCGCAGCAAGTCGTCCTTCAGCGCACGCGCCACGGAATCGAGCAAGGCACGGTTGTGGCCGGACATGGAGCCGCGAGCGTGCTCCACCTCGCTCGCCTCGGGCAGCAGGGCATCGAGCGAATAAGTCTGGCGCAACAACTCCATGCGCGGACTGCCCGGCTTGATCTGGCCAGTCACGTACAGCAGTTTGCGCGCCAATTCATCCGCATCACCGCCGCGCAGGCTGACTTCACCATGCTCCACCAGCTGGCGAATGCTGCGATCGACCTTGCCGATCAGTTGGCGTACGTCGCTCGCCTGGTTCTTGAGCACGCCCTGCTGCACGCCCTCAAGAACACCGGCCGCGATCCACCACAGGCGACGCCCCGGCACGCTATGGCAGCGCGCCGTGATGGCATCCAGGGTCTGGATCATGCCGGTCAACTGCTGGTCATTGCCCTGCCCGCGGAACCAGGTCAACAACTGCTGCTGGAAGCGCAGGCGCAGGGCCGCGACTTCGCTGCGCTGACGCTCGGTGGCGAGGTCGTGAGCCGGGGCCGGCGCCTGGTGCGGCAGCACGACGTCGAGGTTGGGCGTGAACAGTGCCGATTCGTGCAGCGCCTGCTGACCGCGACTGGAGCGCAGGTCATTGAGCAGCGGCAGCAGTACCACTGGTACGTCACGGTGGCCGCCAGACAAACGCTCGAGATAGTCCGGCAGCTGCATGAGGCCACGCATCAGGGCCGCATAGGCGTCCTCGCGGTCGGCGACATGGTCTTCAAGCAGCGAGATGGTCAGTGTCTCCATCTCCTCGGCAACCATCGCGGCGCCGTAGAGCTCGACCATACGCAGCGTGCCTTGCACCTGATGCAGGCTGTCGGCACATGAACGCATGGCAGCCCGGTCGCTCGGGTTGTCGACGTAGGACTCCAACGCCTCGCGGGCGAGCGCCAGCGTCTCGTCGAGCTCTGGCTTGACCCACTGCAGGGTGGTGAAATCGATGTGATCTTGAAGTCTCATGCGCCCCTCACTGCGGCCACGTAACGCTTTGTCACGCAACCGTCGAGGTTGCCCCCTGTGAAAATCGTTTTGTGTCAGCCCGGCAGCTTGAAGTGCGCCACCGAGCGCCGCAGATCACTCGCCAGCTGGGCCAGGTAACCGATCGAATCGGCCGTCTGGCTCGCGCCCTGCGAGGTCTGCGAGGTAATTTCCTGGATCGCATTCATCGACACCGAAATGTCCGACGCCGCGGTGGACTGCTGGCGGGCGGCGGTGGAGATGTTTTGAATCAGGGCGGACAAATCGTGCGACACGCGCTCGATGTCACCCAGCGCACTGCCGGCGTCCTCCGCCAGTCGGGCACCGGCCACCACTTCCGCGGTGGTCTGTTCCATCGAGTTCACCGCTTCGTTGGTATCGGACTGAATGGTCTGCACCAGCGTTTCGATTCGCTTCGTCGCGCTGGCGGAACGTTCTGCCAGGCGCTGCACTTCGTCCGCCACCACCGCGAAACCGCGACCCGCCTCACCGGCCGAGGCCGCCTGGATGGCCGCATTGAGTGCGAGGATGTTGGTCTGCTCGGCAATGTCGTTGATCAGTTCCACGATCGAGCCGATCTCCTGCGACGACTCGCCCAGGCGCTTGATGCGCTTGGAGGTTTCCTGGATCTGGTCGCGGATCGAGTCCATGCCCGAGATCGTCTCGCGCACCACTTCGGCGCCGCGCGAGGCGATTTTCACCGAGCGCTCGGCCACGTCGGCCGATTCGGCGGAATCCTTCGACACGGTATCCATCAGGCTGGCGATCTGGTTGATCGCCGTGGTCGCCGTGCTGATCCGCTGTGCCTGGTGCTGCGCCGACTCGGCCAGATGGCGTGCCGTGGTCTGCGTCTCCTGGGCCGACGAGGACACCTGCTCGGAGGTCTCGTTGATCGTGGTCACCAGGGTGCGCAACTCGTCGATGGCGTAGTTCACCGAGTCGGCGATGGCGCCCGTGATGTCCTCGGTGACCGTGGTCTTGACCGTCAGGTCACCTTCGGCGAGCGAGCCCATCTCGTCCAGCAGGCGCATGATGGCCTCCTGGTTGCGCTGGTTGAGCTCGGCGCTTTCCTGGAAGCGGCGGCGCTGGTCGGTCACGAGCTGGACCACCAGCACGACGATGAAGGCGACCGCGCCGATGGCACCGAGCACGCCCCACCACACGTTAGGGAACAAACGACGCAGCGGCAGCTTGCCGACCTGGTCGGACAATTCATTGGCGCGCAACAGCACGTTCTGCGAATCCAGCGAGGCCTGGTTGCCTGCTCGCTTCACGTCGCCGAGGTTGCCGGCAGCGCCGACCAGCTTGCCGACCGGATCCTGCAGGTTGTCCCACTGGGCCTGCATGTCGGTAAGAATCTTGCGCGCATTGGCATCGCCCATCGAGCGCACGCCGACTTCGGCGTTGCCTTCGAGCAGGCCCTTGAGCACCGAACCGTAGAGCTGGCCGTCGCGCGCCAGGCCGTCTGCGGCAGGCTGGGAACCTTCGCCACCCTGCAGCACCTCTTGCACGCGGCGGGTCATACGGTCGGCCAGCACCATCTGGCGTGCCGAGGTATAGGTCTGCTCGGCGCTACCGCCGCGCTGCTGCAGGATGTTTACCACCTGCTCCATGCTGGAGTTGAGCAGCGGCAGGTCACGCGACAGCGTTGCCGCGCGCTGGGCCGAATCGAGCACCAGGGCCTTGTTGGAGAGGATCTTGCCGATATCGGCATCGAGCTGTCCCCAGGCATTGGTCAACGCACCCACGGCACGACCGGCGGGGGTCGCGTTGTTGTCGGCATAGGCCTGCATGCCGCTCTTCGGGTCGCCCTTGTTCAGGTGCTGCACCGCCGAATCGATGGCGTTGCGGCTGGTTTCCAGCTCCTTGAACGAGTCGACGTTACCGTCGGCCGCTTCGAGCGCATATTTGGCCGTCTGCTGCGACAACACTTGGATCTGCGTGGTCAGGGCAATGGCCTGCCGATCCTCGCTGTTCCTGATGTTGAGCATGACGAAATCGACACCCGCGAATCCAATCGCGATGACCAGCGCAATGATGAGGCCGGTATAGCCCCGCTCCTTGCCAACGCCCCCTGTAGTGCTCATTTCGTTCACCTCGCCCGTCTACCCCCGCCACCCTTGCTGGCGGAGGCTGGGTTCATCGCCCTGATTCCGGCCACGACTGGCGCCGGTCCTACCCTTGGTTCAACTATCGCCCGTCAAGCCGCTGCGGCTTGGCGGAAATCAGGCGCGCGCACCAGTTTGCCCATGCTGAACACGGCCAACCGTGGCTCGCCCACGCGATCTTCCACGAATCGCGCCAGGCGCGGATCGTCTTCTTGTTCGGCCGTGCGACGCTGCTCGGCATCCACCGTGCGCTGGCCGAAAACCTCGTCGACCATCAACGCCACGTTGCCGCCACTCTGTCGTACCACCAGCAGGCGCGTGCGCTCGGTCTGGATGGTGCGCTCGCCGAACAGGAAGCGCGCGAGATCGATGACCGGCACCAGGTTGCCGCGCACATTGGCCACGCCAAGCAACCAGGCCTGCGTACCGGGTACCGGCGTCAACACCGGCACGGCCAGCAGTTCGCTGATTTCATCGATGCCGCTGACGAACAAACGACTGCCGGCACGGTAGCCGATGCCACGCCAGAGGCCCGGGGCCTCCAGCTTCTCCGGCGTATCGGAGGCATGAACCAGCGAAAGTCGTTCGTAGCGGGCCAGGATTTCGAAGGGCGAGAGCGTGGCAGTCTGGCTCATCGTCACCTCAGGCAGCGTTCGGCAGCAGATCGTTGATGCACGCGAGGAGATCCTTTTCGTTCACCGGCTTGGTGATGAAGGCACGCGCACCCTGGCGCAGCCCCCACACGCGATCGGTCTCCATCGATTTGGTGGTGATCATGACGATCGGGACGTTGGACGTCACCGGGTCGCGGGTAAGCGTGCGGGTGGCCTGGAAGCCGTTCATGCCGGGCATGATGACGTCCATGATGACCAGGTCGGGCAACTGCGCACGCACGCGCTCGATGCCTTCCTCGGCACTGCCAACGGAATCGACCCGATAACCCGCGCGCTCAAGCAGGGTAGTGAACACGCGCACGTCGGTCGGCGAGTCGTCGATAATGAGAATATTGGCCACAGGTCCCCCTCAGACCCTGTAGTCGCCGGTCTTACACCGTGCTGACATGTCGATGGATAGCACCAAGCAGCTCGTCACGAGTGAATGGCTTGGTGAGATATTGTTCGGCGCCGACGATGCGGCCACGTGCTTTGTCAAACAAGCCGTCCTTCGAGCTGAGCATGATGACCGGCGTGCCGCGGAACTGCGGATTGTTCTTGATCAGCGCGCAGGTCTGATACCCGTCGAGGCGCGGCATCATGATGTCGACGAAGATGATGGCGGGCTTCTGGTCAGAGATTTTGGCCAGCGCCTCGAAACCGTCCACGGCGGTCAGCACGTCGCAACCTTCTTTTTTGAGCAAGGTTTCGGCGGTCCGGCGGATGGTTTTCGAGTCATCGATAACCATGACCTTGAGGCCGGCCAGGCCATTTCCATTTATGTTCAAGTTCACAACACCCCCCTGCGACCCGCCCCAGGCTCAGGTAAAACGTGCGGCCGTCGGCAACTGGCTGCCAGCCCCACGTGGACAAAAGAATTCAGTAAAGCTTCTTATGACTAACTGACCCACTTTACTTCGCCGGCAGGCATCCGTTGTTGCTGTTTACCGCCTGCCTGACTTGACGTCAAGCTGAAATCTCACATGGAGAGCGCCACGTCATTGATTTAGGCCTTCAGCCAGCGAATCGTCACGATGCTGGGCTGCATCGTGACCATGGGCTGCTGGCCTGGTCAAGCGGCTGACTGACCTGTCCATGCACCTCTCCTGCCTCATCAGGCGACGACCAGACCGCCTACCCGCCCCACCGGCATCCGCTGGCGGACCGGGCGACCACCAGCCGGGTCGGGCGAGTTGGCCGGGGAAGTCATCAGATGACCGCGTCTCGACATACACTCCCACGCTCTTTCCCGGTCAGCGCCGGGACAGATCGTGACGACGCTCTACTACCGGAGAATGACGATGACCCTTTCGGTCGCCGTGCTGATGGACCCGATCGGCTCCATCAAGATCGCCAAGGACACCACCTTCGCCATGTTGCTGGAGGCCCAGCGGCGGGGGCATCGCCTGTTCTACCTGGAACAGGGCGACCTGGCCTTGCGGGACGGCCAGCCCTGGGCACGCCTGGCCGCCCTGTCCGTGCGGGACGATGCCGCCGGCTGGTTCATGCTGGAAGAACCGCGCTGGCGTGACCTGCGTGAGATCGACCTGCTGCTGATGCGCAAGGACCCGCCAGTCGATGCGCAGTTCATCTACGACACCATGGTGGCGGAACAGGCCGAGCGTGCCGGCGTGACCGTGGTCAACCGCCCCCAGGCACTGCGGGACTGCAACGAGAAGCTGTTCGCCATGCACTTCCCGCAATGCATGGCGCCCACCCTGGTGTCCCGCGACGCCGCCGAACTGCGCGCCTTCGTGGCCGCGCACGGTGAGGTCGTGCTCAAACCGCTGGACGGCATGGGCGGCCGCGGTATCTTCCGGGTCAACGCCGGGGACACCAACCTCAACTCCATGCTCGAGACCTTGATTGCGGCCGGACCGCATGGCGAGCACCGCCAGTTCACCATGGCCCAGAAGTACATTCCTGAAATTACCTCCGGGGACAAGCGCATCCTGGTCATCGACGGCGAGCCGGTGCCTTACGCACTGGCGCGCATTCCCCAGGGCAACGAGTTCCGCGGCAACCTGGCGGCCGGGGGCCGCGGGGTTGGCGTGCCGCTGAGCGAGCGGGATCGCTGGATCGTGTCCCAGGTGGCGCCGGAACTGCGTCGCCGCGGCCTGTTGTTCGTGGGCCTGGACGTGATTGGCGACTACCTCACCGAGATCAACGTCACATCGCCGACCTGTGCCCGCGAACTGGACGCGCAGTTCGGGCTTAATATTGCCGGCCAGTTGTTCGACGTCATCGAACGCACTCGAATCGGAAACCGCGCCGCGTGAGCCAACCTGCTGTCCGCACTGGCGCCGACATGATCGGCGCCACCCTGCTCTTCTCGCTGTTGCTGCATGGCGTGCTGCTGCTCGGCATCACGTTCAACTACGTCAAAGCCAAGCCCAGCCTGCCGACCCTGGACGTCACCCTGGTGGACGTGGCCAACCGCGACGCCCCCGACAAGGCCGATTTCCTGGCCCAGGCCAATAACTCCGGCGGCGGCGAGAGCGACAAGGCCGCCCGCCCCTCGCAGCTGGTTTCCGGGCCGACCCCCAAGGCCAACCCCGGGGTCGCGCCCCAGCCGGTGGAGGCCAGCGCGCCGCGGCCGCAGGAGGCCACCGAGGACAAGTTGCTGACCACCACCGGCGACAGCCACTACACCGTCAGCACCGACAGCGCCAAGCTGGAACACACGCCCCAGGACCTGCCCGAGTCGCCTAGCGAGGTGAAGCGGCGGCAGGAGATGGCGCAGCTGGCCGCCGAGGTGCGCGATCGCAGCGAGCAGTACGCCAAGCGTCCGAAAAAGAAGTTCATCTCGGCCAACACCAAGGAATACGCCTATGCGGCCTATATGCGCGGCTGGGTCGACCGGGTGGAGCGCGTCGGCAATCTGAACTATCCGAACGAGGCCCGTCGCCGCGGCCTGCACGGCGACGTGTTGATGACCGTGACGCTCAACCGCGACGGCTCGGTCAAGGGCATCGAGGTGGTGAGCAGTTCGGGGCAGCAGCTGCTGGACGCCGCCGCCCAACGCATCGTGCGCCTGGCAGCCCCGTTCCCCTCGCTGCCCGTGGACAAAGACCACATCGACGAACTGAACATCACGCGCACCTGGCAGTTCATGCCGAACGACATTCTGCGCAGCCGCTGACACCACCGCTCACGGCGTGTTTACACCACGCTGCGGAAGCCTTGGCCGCAGCGGATGCAATCGCGCTATGGGGCAGGCGCGAACAGGTTCTACAATGCGCCCATGACCGTTTCCCAGTCTCAGCCCCAATCGCTCGCCGGCCACTTCCTGATCGCCATGCCCAGCCTGGCCGAGCCGCCGTTTTCGCGCGGCGTGGCCTTTATCTGCCAGCACGATGAGGACGGCGCCGTGGGGCTGCTGGTGAACCAGCTGTCCGAATATCGCCTGGGGGATGTGCTCTCGCAGATGAAGCTCGAGTGCAACGACCTGGAACTGGCCGACGCCCCGGTGCTAATCGGTGGCCCGGTGCAGCAGGAGCGCGGCTTTGTCCTGCACCGCGAACCCGGGCACTGGGAATCGAGCTATCGCATCAATGCCGAATGGTCGGTCACCACCTCGCGCGACATCCTGGTCGCCATGGCCAATGGTGAAGGCCCGCGCCTGGCCGTGATGGCCCTGGGCTACGCCGGCTGGAGCGCCGGCCAGCTGGAGCAGGAGCTCAAGGACAACACCTGGCTCACCGTCGAGGCCAGCGAGCGCGTGGTATTCCACACCCCGCTGGAGGAGCGCTGGAGCGCCGCTGCCGGCCTGGTCGGGGTGGACCCGCTGGCGTTGCCCGGCTACGCGGGACACGCATGAGCTGTGTGTTTGGTTTCGATGTCGGCAGCCGCCTGCTTGGGGTTGCGGTCGGCAATCGATTCACCGGCAGTGCGCGCGGCCTGGCCGCCATCCCGGTACGCGACGGCGATCCCGACTGGCAGAAGCTCGACGCCCTGCGCCGGGAATGGCTGCCGGAAACCCTGGTGGTCGGCCTGCCGTTGACGCTCGACGGCGGCGAGCAGCCGGCCAGCCGCAACGCGCGCCGCCTTGCCGAGAAGCTCGGCCAACGCTACGGCCTGCCCATCGAACTCACCGACGAGCGCCACAGCTCGCAGGAAGCAGCGCAGCGCTTTGCCAGCGCACGCGCCGCCGGACTGAAGAAGCGCCGCGACGCCGCCACCATCGATGCTGAAGCCGCTGCCGTCATCCTGGAACGCTGGCTGGCTTCGCCGCCGGCAGCCACCGACCGCTGACCCCCACCTTTCGACGACACTGCCGCCATGAGCCAACGCCTGCGCCATCTCACCACGCTGGAAAACCTGCCACGCGCCACCATCGAGCGCCTGCTCGACCGCGCAGAGACCATGCGCGACGGCTGCGCCCACGGCACCCGCAAGCTCGACATGCTGAGCGGACGCACCATCCTCAACCTGTTCTTCGAACCGTCGACGCGCACGCGCACCTCGTTCGAGCTGGCGGCGCGCCGGCTCGGTGCCGACGTGATCAACTTCGACATCAGCTTCTCCTCCACCAGCAAGGGCGAGGCGCTGTTCGATACCTTGCACACGCTGGAGGCCATGCACCTGGATGCCATCGTGGTGCGCCACAAGCAGTCGGGCACGCCCGAAGAGCTCGTGCGCCACGCCATGAGCGGCGTCTCGGTAATTAACGCCGGCGATGGCAATCGGGCACACCCCACGCAGGGCCTGCTTGATGTGCTGACCATCCGCCAGCACCGCCCCGATTTCGAGCGCCTCACCGTAACGATCTGCGGCGACGTGAAGCACTCCCGCGTGGCGCGTTCGGACGTGCATGCACTCACCGCCCTGGGCACCAAGGAAATTCGCCTGTGCGCGCCGCGCGGCCTGCTGCCCGAGGCGGCGGAATTCCCCGGCTGCGTGCTCACCGACGATTTCGACGCCGCCATCGAAGGCGCGGACGTGGTGATAATGTTGCGCCTGCAAAAAGAGCGCATGGCCGCCACCGACCTGCCCGACGAAGCGGCGTACTTCGCCCGTTACGGCCTCGACAATCGCCGCCTCGAGCGTGCCGCCAAGGCCGCCCTTGTGATGCACCCGGGCCCGCTCAACCGTGGCATCGAGATCGCCTCGGAAGTGGCCGATGGCCCGCAGTCGCGCATCCTCGAGCAGGTCGGCAATGGCGTCTTCGTGCGCATGGCGGTCCTGGCCGAAGTCCTGGGTCGCTGACGCCGGGTCGTCCAAGCGCCAGCCAGCTAGCCCCCCCACGGCGCCCGCCTGGCCGTGGTGCACCGCGCCAGGACTGGATTCCGGGCATAATGCGCGGCGCGATAACACACCTCCATTTAAGGGAATAAACATGCGATCGACGACGCGCTTTGTGGCGCTGGGTTTCGCCGGCGTACTTCTGGCTGCGTGCCATCACAAGGACAAGGACGCCCCGCTAGCTTTTGTGCCGGCCGATACGCCCTACGTGGTGGCCAACCTCGACGTCCTCGACGACGACACCCGCAAGGCCCTGCTGGCGCAGACCAATGCGCAGCTCCCCTCGCAGCTGGTGCAGCTGAAGTCCGCCGCGGACGACATGGCCGAAAAGGACCCCGATACCGCGCGCCTGCTGAAGGCCGTGATTGCCGAGCTGGACGGCAAGACGATCGAGCAGTTCGCGCAGAACGCGGGCCTCAACATCAAGGGTCGCTCGGCCTTCTACGGCCTGGGCCTGTCGCCGGTGGTCCGTTTCGAGCTGACCGACCCCAAGGCGTTCGACGCCTTTGTCGGACGCCTGGAAAGCGCCTATGGCAAGCCGTTCGACACGGCCACCGTGGGTAGCCAGAGCTACCGCAAGCACGTATCGACGGAAACCGGCACCCAGGTCGTCATCGCCGTGGTCGGCAAGCAGGCGGTTGCCGCGCTGCTGCCGACCGATGCACCCGAAGCCACGCTGCGCCTGGCGCTCGGCCTGGATCGCCCGTCCAAGAACCTGCAGGACGATGGTCGCCTGGAGAAGCTGGCCAAGGCCAAGGATTACCAGCCGTGGGCGATTGGCCAGCTCGACCTGGTACGCCTGCTGCCGCTGGCCGCCGGCGGCAAGGACCCGATGTTCAACGCCCTGCGCAAGGCCCGCGCCGCAGCCGAATCGGCCAAGACGGGCGAGCCGGTGGCCAACCAGCTGCAAATCGCGCCGAGCTGTGAAGCGGAAGCCTCGCGCATCGCCGCTCGCGTGCCTTCGGTGAGCTTTGGCTATACCAAGCTCGACGAAAAGCACCAGAACCTGCGCTGGGACGTCGCGCTGGCCGATGACATCACCAAGGCTTTCTCCGGTCTCAAGGTGGAACTGCCGGGGCTGGGCGCTGCGGGCACTGCACCGTTCGATGTCAGCCTGGCGCTGCCGGTGGCCCAGATGCGGGTGTTCTGGAGTGCCCAGGCCGACGCGGTGGCCGCCAAGCCGTTCACCTGCCAGTCGCTGACCGACCTCAACGAGGGCTTCGTGAAGATCGGCACGCTGTCGCAGCAGGCCGCGGTGCCGCCGGTCGGTGACCTGCTTGGCCTGCGCGTGGCGCTGGACAGCTTCGAAGCGGGCAATGTGGAGGGCATCCCCAAGTTCAGTGGCCGCGTCCTTATCGGCACTTCGAACCCGACAGCACTGCTGGCGATGAGCCAGATGGTGGCGTCCGGCCTCGCCCAGCTCAAGCTCACCACGGACGGCAAGCCGGTGGCATTGCCGCCTGAAGTGACGGCCCCGCTGGGTGAGCCGGTGTGGGCGGCGATGGGTCCCAAGGCACTCGCCCTGGCCATTGGCGCGGGCGAAGACAGCAAGCTGGGTGAAATGCTTAACGCCCCCACGGGCGATGCCGGCCGCTTCGGCCGCCTGCAACTCAGTGGCGATATGTACGTCGCCTGGGTCAAGGCCATGGCACAAAGGGCCGACCATGTCGCCCAGCTCACGACGTCGGCCGATCACGATGATCCGGCGGCCGCGGCATCGGCGAAGGCCGCAGCCGAGCGCTCCAAGGCGCAGTTTGAGTCGATGCAGGCACAGGCGGCGCGCATCAAGTCGGTAGCGGCCGAAGTCCACATGGACAGCGATGGCCTGGTCATCACCAACCAGAACGAACTGAAGTAAGCCCGCGACAGCGGTCGTGATCACCAAGGGGCGCTGCGGCGCCCCTTGGTCGTTGCAACAGGCTCACCGACGCCCGCGCCAGGACTGGTCAGCGGCCCTAGATGGAAAGCACCGACCGCCGATACTGGCGCACGATGCTGATCCCCAGGGCAAGCACCAGCATCGCCATCACGATGATGGCGATCACCCCGCCCAGATGATCGCCCCGCACGCCCTGCTCAAATCCGGCCGGCAAGGTGCCGCCCTGATTGAACGTCGCCGCGGCCATGCCGGTGTAGTGCATGCCGCAGACGGCGATCCCCATGACCAGGGCGCTGCCCAGCATCTGCAGTCTTCCGCGCAGATTGAAGGCCAGCCACAACGCAGCCATCGAGGCGACGATAGCGATCACCACCGACAACGCGACCAGGCGCATGTCGTACGTCACCTGCGTCGACATCAGCATGGCAGCCATGCCGAGATAGTGCATGCCCGCCACGCCGAGCCCCATGACCGTGCCGGCCGCCAGCAGGTTGCTCCAGCGAAAGACCAGGCTGCCTGCGATCGCCAGTCCCAGCGAAGACACCACCACCGCGAGCAGCACCGAGATAGCCGTCAGCACGACGTCATAGGTCGCCTGCGCACCCATGCTGCACGCGAGCATGGCGACGAAATGCATGGCCCAGATGGCGCCGCCGCCCATGGCCGTACCCGCAGCGAGAATCGAGCCCCAGCGCTGTCCCGGCGTACGCGCCAAGGGAATGCCCAGCGCGAACTGCAGCGCGGTGAAGGAGCCGAGCACGGCCACCACGTAAGAAAGCCCCACCAGCAGATAGTTGTAGTGCTGCTGCATGTCCTGCATGAAATCCCCCTGGAATCGATCAAGCCGTCAATTCGAAGACGCACTCCTGCGCACCGTGGCAATGGCAGCTGACCTCGTTGGCGCTCGGCTCACCCATGGCCAGCGCGTCGGCCAGTAGTCCCTCGATAAAGCCACAGAAAAACCGCCCACCCGACAGGCCACCGGGCTGGCATAGCGGACAGCCGCGCACATGCAATTGTTCACCGCGCAATTCCACCGCCACCAACTCGCGCAATGCCGGCACCACGATGCGCTTGAGCGCGTCGGCCGGCGCGAGTCGCGCGCCCAGCGCGAAATGCCGCCGAAACACCCAGGCGCCCGCACGCCGACCCGCAAGATGCAGGGACGCCTCTCGCGCCTCGGCGGTCACCGCATACTCGAGATTGATCAGCCACGGGAAGATCCGTGGATAGTCCTTCGCCAAGCTTGGCAGCATGCGTTCGACCCGCGCCACATCGGCGCCCGATGGCATGCCCAGGCCATAGGCCATGGATGGCGCCCAGGCCACCACGGGCGCATCGGCGGCCTCTTGCGGTACTGGCGGGCCATGCTTCTCGGCCGTCCCCCAGGACGATTCGAAGTGCAGCACGCGAGGATGCGCGCCCAAGGCAACTTCCAGCGCCGAACGCGATGTTTCGGGACCACGCAGCACCATCGTCAGGCCGGCTCCACGCTCATCCGGCGAAAGCCGCTGGCGCACCAAGACGTGGCCATGCTCGCTGACCACGCGACCCAACTCGATGAGCAACCCTTCTCGTCGTTCGGATATCACCCGAACTTCCAACTCGGCCATGATCCCCCCCGAAATCAAGCCTTGCGACACCATGTTTTCGCACCGCAATGTGCCGGATGCGCGGAGGTTTCACAAGCCATCTCGCGCTCGGCACGCGTGACTTTCCAACCGCGTCACGGCGAGGCACACGCACAAGTTTGCGAACGTCATGCTGACGACAGCTACGGCCAGAAAAGTCGCCCGCCCATGTGCTGCGCATCACATTACCTGCACGCATTCCTGCGAACGCGACAGCAACGTCACGCACACGCTTTCTTCGCAACGGTGATCGCGCACTGAACCGATCCGGGCATCAGCCGAGTCTGGTTCACGTTGACGCTGCTTGGATAGGTGCCACGGATGCCGCCACCTGCGGCAGACGTCTGTCTCAAGGGCAGCGCTTCCCCACTACAGGAGATTTCCATGCGCACCAACAACGTGATTCGCCAGTCGCTGATTGCCGCCGGCCTGATCGCCGCCTTCGCAGTCGTGCCATTCGCGCAGGTTGCCGCACAGGATGCAGCCATGCAGAAGTCGTCCGACAATCAGACCGTGCCCGACAAGACGGCGGATGCCTGGATCACCACCAAGGTCAAGTCCGAACTGGCGACGACCAAGGGCGTCAGCAGCACCGATCTCTCCGTGACCACCATGGACGGCGTCGTCACCGTGACCGGCACGGCGACCAGTGCGGTGGAGAAAACCAAGGTCGAGCACGTCGCTCGCAAGGTGAAGGGCGTGAAGAGCGTCGATACCAGTGGCCTGACGGTCAGCGATACCGCCAAGTAAGCCCTCGCACGCCGTCGCTGGCGGTCGCCCAAACCAAGAAGGAGCCTTCAAGGCTCCTTCTTTTTGGCTGTCAGGTGGTGATCGACGTCAGCGGCGCAACAGGCCGCCGCCAAAGTTCTGCGAGTCCTTGGTCTCTTCCAGCTCCACGCCATCGAGGCCCTGCGACAAGGTATGCGCATCGCCGCCTTGCGCGAGCTTGATGCGCAGGCGCACTTCGTTGGAGCTGTCGGCGTGGCGCAGAGCGTCCTCGTAGGAGATCTCGCCGGCGTGATAAAGCTCGACCAGGCTCTGGTCGAAGGTCTTCATGCCCAGGTTGGTGGATTCCTTCATCACTTCCTTGAGCTTGTGGATCTCGCCTTGGCGGATGTAGTCCTGTACCAGCGGCGTGCCCAGCAGCACTTCCACGGCGACGCGGCGCGCCTTGCCGTCCGGCGTCGGGATCAGCTGCTGCGCGACCACGCCCTTGAGGTTGAGCGACAAGTCCATGAACAGCTGCGAGCGGCGGTCTTCCGGGAAGAAGTGCAGGATGCGGTCCATCGCCTGGTTCGCGTTGTTCGCATGCAGCGTGCACAGGCACAGGTGGCCGGTCTCGGAGAAGTTGATCGCGTGTTCCATCGTTTCGCGCGTACGCACTTCGCCGATCATGATGACGTCGGGCGCCTGGCGCAGCGTGTTCTTCAGCGCGTTGTCCCAGCTGTCGGTATCGATGCCCAGCTCGCGCTGCGTGATGATGCAGCCCTCGTGTTTGTGCACGTACTCGATCGGGTCCTCGATGGTGATGATGTGACCGGTCGAGTTCGCGTTGCGGTAACCGATCATCGACGCCAGCGACGTGGACTTACCGGTACCGGTACCGCCCACGAAGATGATGATGCCGCGCTTGGTCATGGCCAGCTGCTTGATCACCGGCGGCAGGCTCAGCTCTTCGATGGTGGGGATCTTCGACTCGATCCGGCGCAGCACCATGCCCACGCAGTTGCGCTGGTAGAAGCACGACACGCGGAAGCGGCCCACGCCCTGCGCCGAGATCGCGAACTGGCACTCGTGGGTCTTTTCGAACTCCTCGCGTTGCGACGGCGTCATCACGTTGAGCACCATGTCGCGCGATTGCTGCTGCGACAACGGGCTCTGCGTGATCGGCACGATGCGACCCTGCACCTTCATGGAGGGCGCGACACCGGCCGTGATGAACAGGTCCGATGCCTTCTTGTGCACCATCAGCTTCAGGAACGAGGTGAAATCAAAATCACTCATGGCACGGACCCTCTGGATTCAACACGACGACCAACCGCTTACTTGAAGATGTCCTTGTTGCGGGCATAGCCCATCGCCTGCTGGCGAGTGACCTGGCCGCGCTTGACCAGGTCCTGCAGGTTCTGGTCCAGCGTCTGCATGCCGTACTGCTGGCCGGTCTGGATGGACGAGTACATCTGCGCCACCTTGTCCTCGCGGATCAGGTTACGGATGGCGGGAATGCCGACCATGATCTCGTGCGCCGCAATACGGCCGCCGCCCACCTTCTTCAGCAGCGACTGCGAGATCACCGCGCGCAGCGATTCGGACAGCATCGAGCGCACCATCGGCTTTTCGCCGGCCGGGAACACGTCGATGATGCGGTCGATGGTCTTGGCCGCCGAACTGGTATGCAGGGTGCCGAACACCAGGTGGCCGGTTTCCGCGGCGGTCAGCGCCAAACGGATGGTTTCCAGGTCGCGCAACTCGCCGACGAGCACGTAGTCCGGGTCTTCGCGAAGGGCGGAGCGCAGCGCCTCGTTGAAGCCATGCGTGTCGCGGTGGACTTCGCGCTGGTTGACCAGGCACTTCTGTGAGGTGTGCACGAATTCGATCGGGTCCTCGATGGTGAGGATGTGGCCGTATTCGTTCTTGTTGATGTGGTCGACCATCGCCGCCAGCGTGGTCGACTTGCCCGAGCCGGTCGGCCCGGTCACCAGGATCAGGCCCTGCGGCTGCTCGATCAGGTCGCGGAACACCGGCGGCGCGCCGAGATCCTCCAGCGTGAGCACTTCCGAGGGAATGGTACGGAACACCGCGCCGGCGCCACGGTTCTGGTTGAACGCGTTGACGCGGAAGCGGGCCAGGCCCGGAATCTCGAACGAGAAGTCGACCTCGAGGAATTCCTCATAGTCGCGGCGCTGCTTGTCCGACATGATGTCGTAGATCAGCGAGTGCACCTGCTTGTGCTCCAGCGCCGGAATATTGATGCGGCGGACGTCGCCGTCCACGCGGATCATCGGCGGCAGGCCGGCGGACAAGTGCAAGTCCGAGGCCTTGTTCTTCACCGAGAAGGCAAGCAGTTCGGCGATATCCATCTGGCGTTCCCCTCAACCCAATCATCTGGATGACACTGCGGCAAGGCCGCACGGCCGGGGGTATCCATGGACGCGGCGCCACCGCGCAAGCGCGCAGACGCCGTCCGAACGGTTCAAACCCGGTTCCCCATGCAGCGGGCCGATACTACTCGCGCGATGGCCCGGCCCACCAGCCTTTCATTCGCTCTACCACCGAAAGCGGGGACGTGGTTTGCAGAAGTCCGGCCCGGCCGCCTCGCGCTTCCGCCACGGGACGAGCCGAGGCGCCGTCTTGTAAGGTAGGCGCCGGATTGGCGAGGAACCTGCATGACACGTATTGCATTCATCGGTGGCGGCAACATGGCGCGCAGCCTGATCGGCGGCCTGCTCAAGACCGGCATCCCGGCCTCCTCCATCAGCGTGGCCGAGCCGCGGGCCGAGGCGCGCCAGGAACTGGGGCGGGACTTTGGCGTGGCCTGCTATGGCGAGAACCGCCTGGCCGCCGCCGAGGCGAATGTGCTGATCCTGGCGGTGAAGCCGCAGATCATGCCGGCGGTCCATGCCGAGCTGCTGGACACCTTGCATCGCCAGCGGCCGCTGCTGATCTCGATCGCCGCCGGCGTACGCATCGACCAGCTGGAGCGTTGGTTTGGCCATACCCTGCCCATCGTGCGCTGCATGCCCAACACGCCGGCGCTGATCGGCGCGGGCGCCACCGGGCTTTGCGCCAACCGGCGGGTCAGCCCGGAACAGCGTGCCCAGGCCCAGCACATCATGGATGCGGTTGGCCTCACCCGCTGGCTCGACGACGAGGCGCAGATGGATACCGTCACCGCCATCGCCGGCTCCAGCCCGGCCTACTTCTTCGCCCTGGTGGAAGCCCTGGAAGATGCCGCCTTTGCGCAGGGCATGTCGCGCGACGTGGCCCGCGACCTCGCCGCCCAGGCCTGCCTGGGTGCCGGCCGCATGCTCACCGAAAGCGGCGAGGACCCGGGCGTACTGCGCCAGCGCGTCACCTCGCCCCGTGGCACCACCCAAGCGGCGCTGGAAAGTTTTGCCGCCGACCACTTCCATGCCATCGTTGCCCGCGCCGTGGCCGCTGCCACGCGCCGCGGGGGCGAGCTGGCCGCTGCCCTGGACGACACCCCGTGAGCTACCTGGTCAACGCCCTTTCCTTCCTGCTCGAACTGGCCTTTGGCGCCGCCGCGGCCCTGTTCGCCCTGCGCCTGTTGGCGGAAGCCAGTCGCGCGGACTTCCACAACCCGCTCAGCCAGTTCGTCTATCGCACCACCAATCCGATCCTGGCGCCGATCCGCAAGCTGCTGCCGAATTGGCGCCGCATCAATATCGCCGCCTTGCTGCTGATCTGGCTGCTGATGCTGCTCAAGCGGGTGCTCCTGTTTGCCCTGCTCGGCGCATTTCCGCATGTACTTGGCCTGGTGGTGTTGTCGATCGCCGACACGCTCGATTTCATCCTGATGTTCTACGTGGTGCTGATCTTCATCTGGTCGCTGATGAGCCTGTTCCAGGTCGAGCGCTACCACCCGGTATACCGCCTGGCCGGCAGCCTGGTCGATCCGCTGCTGCGCCCGCTGCGCGGCAGGCTGGTGGCCGGCGGCCTCGACTTCGCGCCGTGGGCCGTGATGATCATGCTGATCCTGGCGCGCCTGCTGCTGGTGTCGCCACTGGCCGACCTTGGCGCCCGTCTGGCGATCGGGCTCTAGCATCTCCTCTCAATGTCGCGGGCCACGTCGACGGCGTACGGCCCGTTCCTCCCTACTATGGAAGGTCCAAGCATGAAATTGACTTCGCACTCCTTGCGTTTGTGTGCCCTCGCCCTGGGCATCGCTGCCGCGTGGCTACCCACCGCCCAGGCTGCCGACAGCACCACGAAAGCCGCAGCGGCTGCTGCCCCTGCCGCGCTGAAAGGCGACGTGGTGGCGGCGAATATCGATGCATCGGTGAAGCCTGGCGACGACTTTTTCGAGTTCGCCAACGGCACCTGGCTGAAGAACAACCCTATCCCGGCGCAGGAATCGATGTGGGGCATCGGCCAGGTGGTGCAGGACGACCTATACCTCAAGCTGCGCAAGATCAGCGAAGCCGCGGCGGCGCAAAAGAACGCCGCGATCGGCAGCGACGAGCAGAAAGTGGGCGATTTCTGGACCACGGCAATGGACCAGGCCCTGGCCGACAAACTCGGCCTCACTCCGCTGAAAAGTGACCTTGCCCGCATCGATGCGGTACATGACCTGCAGTCCGCACTCGACGAAGCCTTCGCGTTGCAGCCACTAGGTGTGGATGCCTTCTTCGATTTCGGTGTGTCGCAGGACGAAAAGCACAGCGACGTGATGGCCGTGCATCTCGAGCAAGGTGGCCTGGGCCTGCCGGAGCGCGACTACTACTTCAACCAGGAGCCGGGTGTCGCGAAAGCACGCGCCGCCTACGTGGAACACCTGCAGCGCATGTTCCGCCTGCTCGGTGCGGATGATGCCGCCGCGCGCAACAGCGCCACCCAGGTAATGGCGTTCGAGACTGCGCTTGCCAAAGTGTCGCGCCCACTGGCCGACCTGCGCGATCCGGAGAAGAACTACAACAAGCTGGCCCCTGCCGACTTCACCGGCAAGTTCACCCCGGCGATCGCCTGGGGCGCGCGCCTGAAGGCCTGGAAGCTGTCGCCGGAGACGGTCATCGTCGGCCAGCCGGAATTCTTCGGCGGCCTGCAGGCCCTGCTCGCCAGGACGCCGGCACCCGTGCTGCGCGACTACCTGCGCGTCCATCTGGCCGATACCTATGCCGCCTACCTGAGCCAGGACTTCGACAACGAGCACTTCGATTTCTACAACCGCGTGCTGTCGGGCCAGAAGGAGCAGAAGCCGCGCTGGAAGCGCACTCTTCGTGCCGAAAACACCGCCATGGGCATGATTCTTGGCCGCATCTACGTGAAGGACTATTTTTCCGAGAGCAGCAAGCAGCGCTACAACGCCATGGTGGAATCGATCCGCACGGCGTATGGCGAACGCATCGACCGGCTCGACTGGATGAGCCCGGCGACCAAGGCCAAGGCGCACGAGAAGCTGGCAGCCGTGACCAGGAAGGTTGGCTACCCCGACAAGTGGAAGGATTATTCCGCGCTCAGCATCGGCCGCGAGTCATTTGCGCAGAACATGATGAATGCCAGCCACTGGGCCTTCAACGACATGGTGTCGAAGTTCGGCAAGCCGGTCGATCGCAATGAGTGGGAGATGTACCCGCAGACCTATAACGCGTACTACAACCCGTCCAACAACGAGATCGTGCTGCCTGCCGCGCAATTCATCATCCCCGGCTATGCGGACAACGAGATCGATGATGCCGTGGTCTACGGCTATGTCGCCGCCTCCACCATCGGCCATGAAATCACCCACGGCTTCGACGACCAGGGCCGTCAGTTCGACGCCGCCGGCAACCTGAAGGACTGGTGGACCAAGCAGGACGCGACCCGCTTCAACCAGCGCGCCGCCGTCATGGTCAAGCAGTTCAATGCGTTCGAGCCGCTGCCCGGCCTGCACATCAATGGCGAGGCCAGCCTGGGCGAAAACATCGCCGACTTCGGCGGCCTGATGATCGGCATCGACGCGTTCAAGAAGACCGAGCAATTCAAGAAGGGCGAAAAGATCGCCGGCTATACGCCGATGCAGCGATTCTTCCTCGGTTATGCGCTGTCATGGCTGTCGCAGGAGCGCGAGGACCTGCTGCGGCAGGCCCTGCTCAGCGACGTGCATGCACCGGCCAAGTGGCGCGTCAACGGACCCCTGTCGAATATCCCGGAGTTCTACGAAGCGTTCGACGTGAAGCAGGGCCAGCCGATGTGGCGGCCGGAAGCGCAACGCGTCCGCATCTGGTGATGCACCGCCTTCTCCCTTTCCCCTCCGGGGAGAGGGCCGGGGTGAGGGGCCAATCTTGCGGGAACGCACCGTCGAAGCGCGCTTCTTTTCGACGCTGAGGCAAGCACCACCCCTCACCTCAATCCTCTCCCCAAAGGGGAGAGGAAGTTATGCTGCCTGCCGCTTCGCCCACTCCGCAAAAATCGCATGCATCGCGCTCAAGCCATCAAACAACGCCGCTGGCCCCGGCTGCAAAATGATCGGTGACTTGATCTCATAAAGATCGCCATTGCGAACGGCCGGAATGGCATCCCAGCCGTCACGCGCCGCGACGCGCTCCGGACGGAAGCGCTTTCCGCACCACGAGCCAAGAATGATGTCCGGTGCCTGCCGCACCACCTCGCCCTGATCGCCCAGGATGCGATGCTTGGCCAGCGACTCTCCCGCCATCTGCGGAAACACATCGTCGCCGCCTGCGAGGCGAATCAGCTCGGCCACCCAGCGGATGCCGGTAATCAGCGGATCGTCCCATTCCTCGAAGTACACCCTCGGACGTCGCTTGAACTGCGACGCGGCAGCCTGCACCTGCGCGATGTGCCGCTCTGCCTGCTGCGCATAGGCCTCGGCCTTATCGCCCGCGCCCACCATGGCGCCGAGACGCCGGATATAGGCCAGGATGCCGTCCACACTGCGGTGATTGCTGATCCACACTTCCACGCCGGCCTTGATCAGGTCGCGCGCGATATCGGCCTGGATATCGGAGAAGCCGATCGCCAGGTCCGGTTTCAACTTGAGGATTTCGTCGATCTTGGCGCTGGTGAAGGCCGAGACCTTCGGTTTCTCCTTGCGCGCCCGCGGCGGCCGCACGGTAAAGCCGGAAATACCGACGATGCGGTGTTCCTCGCCGAGTGCGTAAAGCACTTCGGTCGGCTCCTCGGTCATGCAGACGATGCGCTGAGGGTAAGGATCGGCCATGCCCTGGCCGTTGCTGCCATGTTCGGTCACGCGTTCAATGTCCCAGCACGGTCACCGTGATCTTGCGCTGATGCGGATCAAGGCGGTGTTCCCATAGGTAAATGCCCTGCCACGTGCCCAGCTGCAGCTTGCCCGCATGCACGGGCACCACCAGGCTGACACCGGTGAGGATGGCTCGCACGTGCGCCGGCATATCGTCCGGCCCTTCCTCGTCGTGGCGGAAGATGGCATCGCCATCGGGCACGGCGCGTGCCAGCCAGCGTTCCAGATCATCGCGTACGGTCGGGTCGGCGTTCTCACTGATCAACAGCGAGCAACTGGTGTGCAGGCTGAAGATGTTGGCAACGCCCGTGTGCACGCCACTGGCGGTCACCACGTCGCCAATCCTGTCGGTGATCTCGGTGAAGCCGCGGCCGCGGGAGTGCACGACAAAGCCATTCTGGGCAACGTGGTCAGCGGGCGCTGCGCGCATGCTCATGCCTCCGAATGGCTAGTGGGTACGCTCAAGGATAGAGCAGACGATGCGTCCAGGTCTGGCCGTGGCGGCTCCAGCGCACGCGGTCGTGCAACCGGAACTCCGCGCCGTACCAGAATTCCACCATGTCCGGCTCCACCACGTAGCCACCCCAGTGCGGGGGACGCGGCACGTCGCGGCCTTCGAATTCGTGCTCGTAGCGCTTGAAGCGCTGCTCGAAGGTGTCGCGATCGGGCAGCGTCTGCGACTGCAGCGAGGCCCAGGCGCCGATCTGGCTGGCGCGCGGGCGGGAGGCGAAGTAGGCATCCGACTCCTCCGCCAGCAACTTGCGCGCCACGCCTTCGACCCGCACCTGCACCACTTCGCGCAGTTGCTTCCAGTGGAAGCACAGGGCCACCTGGGCATGCGCCTCGAGCTGGCTGCCCTTGTCGCTCTCGTAGTTGGTATAAAAACGGAAGCCGCGTTCGTCGGCCCCCTTGAGCAGCACGATGCGCGAACTCACCCGTCCGGCCGCATCGACCGTCGCCAAATTCATGGCCGTAGGCTCGGGATCGCCTCCCGCCGCGGCCTCGTCCAACAGTTGCAGGAAGGTGTCAAGGATCTCTGGTTTCAACATGGGGTCTTGAATCGTGGCCGCAGCGCGCCATCATGGCCGAATGTCACCAGATGCTAGCACGCAGAATTCGACCCTGGCGGGACACCTGCTCGACCAGTACGCCGGTCGCATCGCCCGCGCCCGCCGCCCTTACCTGCTGGGCCTATCCGGCCTGCAGGGCAGCGGCAAGAGCACGCTCGCCCGGGAAATGAAGCTCCAGGCGGAATCTCGCGGCTGGCCGACGGAAGTGCTCTCGCTGGACGATTTCTACTACTCGCGCAGCGAACGGGAGCTGCTGGCGCAGCAGATCCATCCGCTGCTGCGAACCCGGGGCGTGCCCGGCACGCACGAGATCGAGCTGCTGCTGTCGGTGCTGGCCGCCTTGCCCCAGGCGTCGGAAAAATTGCCGGTGGACTACCCCCGCTTCGACAAGGGGCGTGACACGCGTGCCCCCCCTTCGCGCTGGCCACGCGTCACCCGGTCGCCGAAGCTGGTGATCCTGGAAGGCTGGGCACTGGGCGTGCGCCCGCAGATCCAGGCCGCGCTGGAAGAACCAGTCAACAGCCTGGAGCGCGACGAAGACCCGGATGGCCGCTGGCGCCATTGGGTCAACAAGCAGCTGCGTGGCTACCAGCCGCTATGGCGCAAGCTGGACGCCCTGATCGTGCTGCAGGCGCCGAACTGGGAAGTGGTGCGCCAGTGGCGCAGCGAGCAGGAAGAGGAATTGCTGGCGCGCCATGCCCCCTTGGCCATGGACGCCGAGACGATGCTGCGCTTCCTCGCCCATTTCGAACGCCTGAGCCGGCACGCCCTGGCCACCCTGCCCGCCTTGGCGGATACCTCGGTGGAATACGACGCCAATCGCCATGTGCTGGCGCTCAACCATAGTTGACCAGATCCATGGGTCAGCCTAGTGGCTTCACCATCACGGCCGTGCCATCGGCGAGCACATCGGTGACACCTTCGACCGCATCGCTGGCCTCATAACGCGTCGCGACGACCGCATGGGCACCGTGCTCGGCGGCGTGGCGCAGCATCAGCTCGAAGGTCTCTCCACGGGTGTGCCCCCACAACGCCATATGGACGAGATGTAGCCACCCAACTGGTGCTGGAACCACTATACGTCGGCGAAACCGGTCGTCCGGCTTCCGGAGGCCCGAAGTCAGGCGGATTCTGGACAGCCGGGATCTACCCCACGCCGCTCAGCAAGGCAGCATACCCCTCGCGCGCATCGGGCCAGCGCGGCACGAAACCGCTGGAGCGAAGGCGCGCATTGCTGAGGCGCTTGCTGCCTACGCCAGCCGGTGCCGCACCCTCACCAGGAAGAGCCACGCCCGCCGCCCGCGCCAGGTGGTCGTAAAGCACGGCAAGCGGCAGCGGCGTGTCATCGACTCCGAGGTAGAGCGACATCGGCTCAGGCAAGCTCAGGAGATGCACGATGGCCGCCGCGGCATCGTCAACGTGGATACGATTGGCCCAGTGCGGCAGCTCGCGCGGCACCCGCACCGCGCCACCACGCAGGCGCTCGATGAGTTCGAGACGGCCCGGGCCATACAAGCCGGCCAGACGCAGCACGATCGGCAATACCGGCTGCGCCGCCAACCATTGCTCGGCCTCGAGCAACACCTTGCCATTGAAGCTCGGTGGATCTGGCGGCGTCTGCTCGTCCACCCATCCATCGCCATGATCGCCGTAAACCGCGCTGGATGACACGAACAGCACGCGCTCGAGCGTGTTGGAATCGAGTGCGGCAAGCAGATGGCGCAAGCCATCGACGAAGACCGCACGATAAGCGGCCGGGTCGCGTGCATCAGGCGTCGGCAAGTAGACCAGCTGGGTGATCCCATCGGGCAAGTCGCGCAAGGTCCCGGGCTGGGTAAGGTCACCCTGCAGCCAGTGGATGCCGCTGCTTTCAGGCGGCGCGTTCCGGCGGCGCAAGGCCCATACCTGGTCGCCGCGCGCCAGCAATTGCTCCGCCACGCGCAGGCCAACATCGCCGCAACCGGCAATCAGTACACGCCCGCTCAAGTGGGCCACCGCGTTGGCGCGACCCGTTTTGCGGTCCCGCGCCTGCTAGCATTTGCGCATGAATCCATCGTGCAACCTGTTTATCGTCGGACCGACCGGCGCCGGGAAGACGTCCATCGGACGTCGGCTGGCCGAGCATTATGGTCTGAACTTCGTCGATCTCGACCAGGAAATCGAACGCCAGTGTGGCGTACCGGTGAGCACCGTGTTCGAGATCGAGGGCGAGGTCGGCTTCCGCCAGCGCGAAAGCCAGCTGCTCGAGGAATGCAGCCGTCGGCGCGGCGTCGTATTGGCTACGGGCGCGGGCGCCGTGCTGGATCCGGCGAACCGCCGCCTGCTGGCCGAACGCGGCTACGTGCTGTGGCTGCAAGCCACGCTCGAACTGCAACTGGAACGCCTCGCGCAGGATCGCCAGCGCCCCCTGCTCGCCGGCGGCGATCGCGCCACGCGGCTGCAAGCGATGGCGCAACAGCGCACGCCTCTCTATCAGGAAATCGCCGACCTGGTGATTCCTGGCGTACACGAACAGGTACATGCTGCGAGCGCGCGCAGCATTCTTTTGATCGATCAATCCTGGCAGCGTCAGCAGGCCGCATGAGCACACACATCGACACCCATCCCCGCACCATCGACGTCGCGCTGGGTACGCGCAGTTATCCCGTCTGGATAGGCCCGGGCCTGCTGGCTGACCATGCGCGCTGGCGGACCGCCTTGCGCGGGCGCCATGCGCTGGTGATCAGCAATACCACGGTGGCGCCGCTCTATCTCGATCGCGTGGCCGAGGGACTGGATGGCCTGCATTGGTCATCGTTCCAGCTTGACGACGGCGAGACGCACAAGACGTTCGCGAATGTCGGCCGCGCACTGGAAGCACTGGCCCAGCTGGGCGCCACGCGCGATGCCTGCGTGGTTGCGCTAGGCGGCGGCGTGGTGGGCGATCTGGCCGGCTTCAGCGCCGCCTGCTGGATGCGCGGCATCGACTTCATCCAGATGCCGACCACCTTGCTCGCCATGGTCGACTCCTCGGTGGGCGGCAAGACCGGCGTCAATCTTCCCGCCGGCAAGAACCTGGTCGGCGCCTTCCACCAGCCACGCGCCGTGGTGGCCGACACCAGCACGCTGGCGACACTGCCCGATCGCGAATATCGCGCCGGTCTCGCCGAGGTGGTGAAAGGCGCTGCGATCGGCGACCCGACGTTCTTCGCCTGGCTGGAACAGCATGCCGCCGCCTTGAGTGCGCGCGATGAAGCGCCACTCATTGAAGCCATTGCGCGCAAGGTCAGCTACAAGGCCGGGGTGGTGGCGCGCGACGAAACCGAACAGGGCGAGCGGGCCCTGCTCAATCTCGGTCACACCTTTGGCCATGCGCTGGAAACCGCCGGCAAATACAGCCTGCTGTTGCATGGTGAAGGCGTCGCCATCGGCATGCTGCTGGCAGCCCAGCTGTCGGAGCGACTGGGCCTGAGCGAAGCCGCGGACAGCGCGCGCCTGCACCGCCTGCTCGCCGCCGTTGGACTGCCCACGGCGATTCCGGTGGGCCTGGATCCGCAGCAGCTGCTGGCGTTGATGCGGCTGGACAAGAAGAACCTCGCCGGCACGCTGCGCCTGATCCTGTGGCGCGGCATTGGTCGCGCGGAGATCGTCGGCGGCGTCGACGAAAAAGCGGTACTCGCCGTGCTGGAAGCAGCCTGCCGCTGAGCCCTGCGACCACGCCGCGCTCGCTACCGGGCGCGGCGCCTTCTAGAATGCGGCTTCCGTGGCACGCTGCCTGCCTATTCGACATCGGTATCCATGCGCCTTTACCTGCAAGCCATGCCCGCCAGCACCGAGGCACCGCGCTATGTCCAGATCGCGCTGGAACAAGACCTGCTGGGTGGCTGGACGCTGTATCGCGAAACCGGTGTCCAGGGCGGCAAGGCCACGCTCAAGCGCGAGCAGTTCCTCGAACGCGACGACGCCATCGCCGCCTTCGAGAAGGCGCGCGACGCCCAGCTCAAACGCGGCTTCCGCGTGATGTTCAGCCAGGGGCTGGAAGGCCCGTACGGACACTGAAATGACTGAAGTTCTGAAGAACGACCGCTTCCTGCGCGCCCTGCGCCGGGAGGCCACCGACACGACGCCGATCTGGGTCATGCGCCAGGCCGGTCGCTACCTGCCCGAATACCGCGCCACCCGCGCCCGCGCCGGCAGCTTCATGGCGCTGGCGCAGAATCCGGAACTGGCCTGCGAAGTGACGTTGCAGCCGCTGGAGCGCTTCGAGCTGGATGCGGCCATCCTGTTTTCGGACATCCTCACCATCCCCGACGCGATGGGCCTGGGCCTGAGCTTCGCCCAGGGCGAGGGTCCGCAGTTCGCGCACCCGGTGCGCAGCAAGGCCGATATCGACAAGCTCAGCGTGCCGGATATGGAAGGCGAGCTGCGCTATGTGATGGACGCCGTGCGCTTGATCCGCCGCGAGCTGCATGGCCGCGTGCCGCTGATCGGCTTCTCCGGCAGCCCGTGGACGCTGGCCTGCTACATGGTCGAGGGCCACGGTTCGCGCGATTTCGCCACGCTGAAGGCGATGTGCTGGAACGAGCCGGCCCTGGCCCACCAGCTGCTCGACACGCTGGCTCAGTCCGTCGCCGCTTATCTGATCGCCCAGGCCGCCGCTGGCGCCCAGGCGCTGATGGTGTTCGACACCTGGGGCGGCCTACTCGGCCCGGCCGCGTTCCGCGAATTCTCGCTGCGCTACATGGCCCGGGTGATGGAGGTGCTGAAGGCCGATCCGCACAGCCGCGAGCTACCCGTAATCCTGTTCTCCAAGGGCGCCGGCCAGCACCTGTCCCACCTGGCCGACACCGGCTGCGCCGGCCTGGGCGTGGACTGGACCATGGACCTGGCCGACGCCCGCCAGGCCGTCGCCGGCCGCGTGGCCCTGCAGGGCAACCTCGACCCCGCCGTGCTGCGCGCCAGCCCGGAGATCATCCGCCGCGAGGCGCGCCGGGTGCTGGACAGCTACGGCAACCACCCCGGCCACGTCTTCAACCTCGGCCACGGCATCACCCCGGAAGTGGATCCCGAGCACGTCAAGGTGCTGGTGGATGAAGTCCATGCCTACGGCCGCCAGCTACGCGGCTAACCCGCTTGACTCCCTCTCCCCTGCGGGCGACCCGAAGGTAGTCCCTGTGGGAGAGAGGGCTGGGGTGAGGGGGCGGGTGCTCGCGACAGCCTCTCTACTAGTCACAGAGCCGGCGCGAGCGCAAACGGCCCGGCAAGCCCCGCCCCCTCATCCCAACCTTCTCCCCAAAGGGGAGAAGGAGAAGAGCGCTTTTTGGCACCTCAAGCCCCCCACCCGTACAATCGACTCTTTGACGCCTATCCCCACGCGCCGAACCCGGCGCGCAATCGCGAGCCCCCGATGGAAAAGAGTTTCGAGCCCAGCCAGATCGAGTCGACGTGGTATGCCCGCTGGGAAGCCAGTGGCGACTTCAAGCCCTCCGGTCATGGCGAGCCGTACTGCATCCTGCTGCCGCCGCCGAACGTCACCGGCACGCTGCACATGGGCCATGCGTTCCAGCAAACCGTGATGGACATGCTGGTGCGCTACCAGCGCATGCGTGGCATGAACACGCTGTGGCAGGTCGGCACCGACCACGCCGGCATCGCCACGCAGAAGATCGTGGAAAACCAGCTCGCCACGAGCGACCAGACGCGTCATGACCTGGGTCGCGAAGCGTTCGTCGAGCGCGTGTGGAAGTGGAAGGAAGAATCCGGCTCCACCATCACCAACCAGATGCGCCGCATCGGCGCCGCCGCCGACTGGTCGCGCGAGCGTTTCACCATGGACGAGGGACTCTCGGCCGCGGTGCGCAAGGTGTTCGTGGAGTGGTATCGCGCGGGCCTGATCTACCGCGGCAACCGCCTGGTCAACTGGGATCCGCTGCTGGGCACGGCCGTGTCCGACCTGGAAGTGAACAACGTGGAGCGCGACGGCCATATGTGGTCGATCCGCTATCCCAGCAGCGACGGCAGCACCAGCCTGGTGGTCGCCACCACGCGTCCGGAGACCATGCTCGGCGACGTCGCCGTGGCGGTGCATCCGGAAGACGAGCGCTATGCACAGCTGATCGGCAAGACGCTGACCTTGCCGCTGAGCGGCCGCGAAATCCCGGTGATCGGCGACGACTACGTCGATCGCGAATTCGGCACCGGCTGCGTGAAGATCACGCCGGCCCACGACTTCAACGACTACGCCATCGGCCAGCGCCACCACCTCGCACCGATCAGCATTTTCACGCTCGACGCCAAGGTCAACGAGAACGCGCCTGCCAGGTACCAGGGCCTGGATCGCTTCGAGGCGCGCAAGCGCGTGCTGGCCGATCTGGAAGCCGAAGGCCTGCTGGTCGAAACCAAGCCGCACAAGTTGCAGGTGCCGGTGAGCCAGCGTTCCGACGCGGTGATCGAGCCGATGCTCACCGACCAGTGGTTCCTCGATCTCACCACCGACGAACTGCCCGAAGGTCGCGCCAAGCCGGCGGGAACTATCGGCGGGCGCAAGGCGATTACCGAGCCCGCGCTCGACGCGGTGCGTTCGGGCGAGATCAAGTTCGTGCCGGAAAACTGGAGCACCACCTATACGCAGTGGCTGGACAACATCCAGGACTGGTGCATCAGCCGCCAGCTTTGGTGGGGCCATCGCATCCCGGCGTGGTACGACGAGGCCGGCAACATCTTCGTGGGCGAGGATGAAGCCGATGCCCGCGCGCATGCCGGCGTCGCTCCGGTCGGCGCCCTGCGCCAGGACGACGACGTGCTCGACACCTGGTTCAGCTCGGCGCTGTGGCCGTTCTCCACGCTCGGCTGGCCGGCCAATGGCCCGGTGAAGAACGAGCGCGGCGAGATCGTGGCCGACTGGCAGCACGACAAGATCTTCCTGCCCAGCGCGGTGCTGGTCACCGGCTTCGACATCATCTTCTTCTGGGTCGCCCGCATGGTGATGGCGACCAAGTACTTCACCGGCCTGGTGCCATTCCGCGAGGTCTATATCAACGCCATCGTGCGTGATGCGGAAGGCCAGAAGATGTCCAAGTCCAAGGGCAATACGCTGGACCCGCTGGACCTGATCGACGGCATCGAGCTGGAGCCGCTGGTGGAGAAGTCCACCAAGTCGCTGCTGATCCCGCAGGTGCGCGAGAAGGTGGAAAAGCGCATCCGCAAGGATTACCCGAACGGCATTCCCGCCATCGGCACCGATGCGCTGCGCTTCACCTTCGCAGCGCTGGCCAGCTATAGCCGCACCATCAATTTCGACATCAAGCGCGCGGAAGGCTACAAGGCGTTCTGCAACAAGCTGTGGAACGCCGCGCGCTTCGTGCTGATGAACCTGCCCGAAGGCCAGCTGCCGGCTCCCGCCGGCGCACCGGCGACGGAAGCGGAGCGCTGGATCCTGACCCGCCTCAAGCAGACTTTGCTCGACGTGGAGCAGCATTTCGCCAGCTACCGCTTCGACCTGCTGGCGCAGGCGCTGTACGAGTTCACCTGGAACGAGTTCTGCGACTGGTTCCTGGAGCTGTCCAAGCCGGCATTGAATGGCGACGACGCACGCGCGGCTGCCTCCACCCGCCACACCCTGGTCGTGGTGCTGGAAACCGTGCTGCGCGCGCTGCATCCAATCGTGCCCTTCATCAGCGAGGAAATCTGGCAGTCGGTCGCACCGAAGCTCGGCCTCAGCGAAGGCGGCCTGATGCAGCGTCCGTGGCCGCGCGCCGACGAGATCGTGGCGGACGAAGCCGCCACCGCTGAAATCGAATGGTTCAAAAACGTGCTGAGCGGCATCCGTCGCATCCGCGCCGAAATGAATATCGCGCCAGGCAAGACCATCCCCCTGCTGTTCGCCGACGGCGATGCAACGGATCGCGCTCGCGCCGCGAAGTTTGCGGCCCAGATTAGCTTCCTCGCCCGCGTCGACGCGCCGCAGTGGATCGAGCCTGGTGCAGACGAACCGGCGGCCGCCGCGGCCGTGGTCGGCTCGCTGCGCGTGCTGATTCCGCTGGCCGGCCTGATCGACCTCGGCGCCGAGAAAACCCGCCTGGCCAAGGAAATCGCCCGCATCGAGGGCGAGATCAAGAAGTGCGAAGGCAAGCTCGGCAACGCCAACTTCGTGGCGAACGCGCCAGCCGAGGTCGTGACTCAGGAGCGCCAGCGCATCGCCGACTGGGGCGTCCAGCTCAATGCGCTGCGCGAGCAGGCGCAGAAGCTGGGCTGAGCGGCTTTGCTCCCTCTCCCCTTTGGGGAGAGGGCTGGGGTGAGGGGCCAATCTTGCCTCGAGGCTAACTTGGAGCCGGCGTCTTAGCCGCTCTTCCCCGTGCCCCCGCCCTCTACCCCCTTTTTGGGCCTCATCCCAACCTTCTCCCGAAAGGGGAGAAGGAGCCAAGGGCTAGGCCGGCGCCAAATCCAACGCCAGGCACCCTTGTGAACTCATTGACCGGCATTCGATTCAGTGAGGGATTCCGGCGACTCGACCGTATAGCCGCGACTCTCCAGCGCCTTGAGGTAGCCATTGCCGGCCACCATCAAGTCCATGGGTAGCAAGGCCACCGATTGGGGGGCCTCCTTCAGCGCGGCCTCCGCGGCCTTGACCCATGCCTGTTGGATTTGATTGGATATATCGGTCATACCTATGGTTTTTGCGAAGCTCGTGCTGCCGATGGCGGACAGACATGCGTCCTGCTGTCTGGCAGACAGCACTTTGCTCAGCGTCTGTAGGTCACCAGTCGCCCATGCGTTCGCCCGTTCGGTCGCCTGCAAAAAGTCCTGGTCTATCGCGTCGAGTATGCCGCGGAGGCACTGCTGATCATCGATGGACGCCTTCTTGAACTGCCTTGCCGCTTGGTTCGGGTTATCCAGCATCAAGACATAGAGTGTGTCCGTGACCGCTACCTTGCTTCGTTTTGCGGCGGCATAGACGACCCGCTCTACCGTTCGGTTGTCGGTAAGACCCGATTGACTGAGCGCCGCGCTATACAGCTTTTTTCCCGCAAATGACGGCCGCAGACGATCGACACTCCCGTTGTTCTGAAGGTACTTGTTCTTTTGGACGAGCCAACGGTTATACAGCTCGGGCGGGAGCGCCTGTTGCAGCGTCTGGCCATCGGGGAGCTTCTCCAGGCCCATCATCGAAGGGATGAGGGACAACCGGCCCCACAGACCTACGTTCGCACCGATACCCATCCCCGGCGGCTTGAGCACTTGCTGGGACGAGGCAATCAGCTGCTCGACCTTGGAGGACTCCCACTGCATGTCTTTCGGCAGCGGAGACGTGATGCCAAGCACCCACATGACGTGACCGTCCCTGCTGACTTTCCAAAGCGCGGGACCGGGCAGAACGCCGGAAACCACGACAGGCGCCAACGTGACGGCGGTGCCTGGTGAAGGGCGTTGCGGAGCCGTCTGCGCGAATGTGCCGAGGGTGGCCAACATGGCCAAGGGGAGTACTGCAAAGCTGCGAAAGCGACTTGCTGTCTGCATGGGCTTCCCTACAAGCTTACGGAACCTGACGCGGCGCGATTAACCTTGCTGGAAGTCCGGGCTACGTTGCCCTGGATGAAGACATCACGGCGCGCGCGTATTCATCCTGACCATGCGAAGCGCTTGAATCCGCGCATCACTCGGGGAACGCGAGATGGCCAACGTTACGTCACCTGGTTCATGTGGGGGTACCCATGTAACGCCTGCATTATCTGTAGGGTTTTACCCAACCGGCTGTCGGCAATGATTCAGGTCATGGCCTTTCGTTGGCCAAGATGCCAGCCGGCCGGACGGGTACGCATGAGACGGTCGCCGACGGTGGAAGCCGCTGCCAAATCGCAAGCTATCGCGTCTATTTCCACGGCTCGGCGATGAGACCGTCTACGCATCTTGATGCGTGCCCGGTAAGAGGAGGGAGACGGAGTTACGCCGGCGACAAATCCAACGCCATCACAATGGCGTCCTCGCGCCCCTGCCTGGCCGGGTAGTACTTGGGTCGGCGACCGATTTCGCCAAAGCCCATCGATTCATAGAGCTTCTGCGCAATCGGATTGGACGGCCGAACTTCGAGGAACACGCGCGTAGCGCCGTTCCAGCGGGCGATATCGAGCAGTCGTCGCATCAGCAGCCGACCCAGGCCTAGCCCGCGGTGCCCGGGACCCACGCACACGTTTAGCACATGGGCTTCGCCTGCGGCGACGGACAGCACCCCGTAACCCCCTGCCTCGCCGTCGACCCACATCACCCAGCAGGGATGACCGGCCTTCAGACAGTCGCTGAAAATGCCCTGTGACCACGGGAAGTCGTAGGACGCGGCCTCCATCGCTGCGACGAGGGGCAGGTCTTCGCGCCGCATGGCGCGGATCTCGACATGGGGACGGGCCACCGCGACCATGCTCGATCACTCCATGGGTGCGGCCAGGGCACGCCGCAGGCTGCGCAGCGCGTTCCACAGGCGACGCTTGCCGGCCGCCGAGGCCAGGATGCCGGCCGGTTCGTCGGCCAGCACGATATGCGCCCGGCTCAGCGTCGCGGCAGGCAGCTCACGACCCAGCGCATGCGCCTGTGCTTCGCCAAACACCAGATAGGCGCGAGCCTCCGGCGCTGCAGGCAACTGGCCCTTGCTCACTTCGATGCGTGGCGCGCGCGCCACGGTCGCACCACTGGTCATCAAGGCGCGCCCGAGCAGATCCAGTTCGCGCTGCGAGCATCCCGCCGGCAACAGCACCACGCATTCGCCCGACGATACGGCGGCGGGCGTCACCTCGGCGGTTGCAGTAACGATTTCGGGCGGCAGGCGACGCACCCACGGCGTCACACCCAGGGCACGCAGCACGCGCGCACGGTGGGCCGAGGAGACCGGTGCCAGCGCGGCCATGCTCAAGCCGCCCCGCGACGCCGGCGGCGGGTCGCCCGACCCCACAGGGTCATGACCGGCCCGGACAGCAGGTACAGCGTGAACACCACGAACAGCACCCGCGGCGGATCCACGAAGAACGGCACCAGGATCAGCACGCCGATGATGATCCACAGGAACGGCACGCGATCGCCCATCGGCAGCGACTTGAAGCTGTAGTAGCGGAAGCGGCTCACCATCAGCAGGCCGACCACCACGGCCATCACCATGGTGACGAAACACACCTCTTCGCCGAGGATGCCGAACTTGTCCATGCTCCAGACAAAGGACATGCACACCGCAGCCGCAGCCGGACTGGCCAGGCCCTGGAAATAGCGCTTGTCGATCACCGCCACCTGGGTATTGAAGCGAGCCAGGCGCAAGGCGGCGCAAGCGGCGTAGATGAAGGCGGCGGCCCAACCGATCTTGCCCCAGGTCGGACCGAAGTCCCTCAGCGTGGACAGCGACCACGTGTACATGACCAGGGCCGGCGCCAAGCCGAAGCTGACCAGATCGGACAGCGAGTCGTATTGCACGCCGAACTCGGTCTGCGTGCCGGTCAGGCGGGCCACCCGGCCGTCCATGCCGTCCAGCAATGCGGCCACGAACACGGCAATGGCGGCCGAGCTGAAGTCGCCACCGATGCTTACGACGATCGCGTAGAAGCCGGCGAACATGGCGCCAGTGGTGAACAGGTTCGGCAGCAGGTAAATGCCCCTATGACGCGGGGGGCGGACTGGCGTACTGTCGCTCATGAATCAATCCGTGACGGAATGCGCGCAGTGTAAACCATCCGCCGCTTGAGTCCGGTCGAAGGGGGTTGTTAACTTGTGCACCTTGTCCAAAGCCTTGGAGAACCCGATGCGCCGCCTGCTGATCGCCGCCGCGTTACTGCTCGTTGCGCCCCTGGTTGCCGCCCAGGCCTATAAGTGGACGGACGCCAGCGGCACCGTGCATTACTCCGACGCTCCCCCGCCGCAGGGCACCAACTACAAGAAGGTCACCACCACGGGTACGGTGGAACCGTTGGCTCAGCCCGCGCCTAAGGCCAACCCGGAGGGTGAGGGTGAATCGAGCGCGAAGCCTTCGACCCAGCCCGTAGCCGATACCCCGGAGAACCGGGCCAAGCTGTGCACCTCGCTGAAAAGCAACCTTGAGACCCTCAAGGGCAGCGCCCCCGTGGTCATGGACGAGGGCGGCCAGCAGAAGGTGATGAGCGCCGACCAGCGCAAACAGCAGCAAGCCAGTTCCGAGGCCCAGTACCAGCAGTACTGCTCGGGCGGCTGAGCCAGCCAACGATTCCCGGAAATTCGGGCCCTCGACACCATTCGAGTGGCCCGAATCCGCTGAGTCGGCATCGCGGATCGCTATAATCGGCCTCTTTTAACCCGCCGGATCCGCTCGCATGCGCCTTAGCCAGTTCCACTTGGCCACCGTCAAGGAAGTCCCCGCCGACGCCGAAATCGCCAGCCACCGGCTGATGCTGCGTGCCGGCATGATCCGCAAGCTCGCCTCCGGCCTGTACACCTGGTCGCCGCTGGGCCTGCGCGTACTGCGCAAGGTGGAACAGGTCGTGCGCGAGGAAATGAACCGCGCCGGCGCCATCGAGATGCTGATGCCTTCCGTGCAGCCCAGGGAGCTGTGGGAAGAAACCGGCCGCTGGGAGAAATTCGGCGGCCAGTTGCTGAAGATCAAGGATCGCAAGGAGCAGGAGTTCTGCTACGGCCCCACGCACGAGGAAGTCATCACCGACTTCGCGCGCAACGAGCTGAAAAGCTACAAGCAGCTGCCGCTCAACTTCTATCAGATCCAGACCAAGTTCCGCGACGAGATCCGTCCGCGCTTCGGCGTGATGCGCGCGCGCGAGTTCCTGATGAAGGACGCCTACTCCTTCCATCTCACGCCTGATTCGCTGGCCGAAACCTACGACGTGATGTACCAGGCCTACTCGCGCATCTTCACCCGCCTGGGCCTGAAGTTCCGCGCCGTGCAGGCCGACACCGGCGCCATCGGCGGCAACGCCAGCCATGAGTTCCAGGTCCTGGCCGACTCGGGCGAAGACGCCATCGCGTTTTCCGACGGCTCCGACTACGCGGCCAATATCGAAAAGGCCGAGGCGCTGGCGCCGGCCATCGAGCGCCCCGCCCCGACGGCCGCCCTGCAGCGCGTGGACACGCCCACGCAGAAAACCATCGACGAAGTGGCTGCGTTCCTCAAGGTTTCGCCGCAGCAGTGCGTGAAGACCATCCTGGTGCGCGGCGGCGAAGGGCTGGTCGCACTGTGCGTGCGTGGCGACCATGAGGTCAACGAAGTTAAGGCCGGCAACCTGGCCGAACTGCCGGGTGCGTCGGAACTGGCCAGCGAGGAAGAGATCCTTGCACTGACCGGCACCCGCCCTGGCTTCCTCGGCCCCGTCGGCCTGCCCGCCTCGGTGCCGGTCATCGTCGATCGCAGCGCCGCCGTGCTCGCCGATTTCGTCTGCGGCGGCAATCAGGATGGCACCCATTACACCGGCGCCAACTGGGACCGCGATGCGCGCATCACGCGCGTCGAGGACATCCGCAAGGTGGTCGAAGGTGACGCCTCGCCGGATGGCCACGGCAACCTGCGGATCGCGCGCGGCATCGAAGTGGGCCACGTCTTCCAGCTCGGCCAGAAGTACGCCGAGGCACTCAGGGCCACCGTGCTGGACGAAAACGGCAAGGCCCAAGTCATGTACATGGGCTGCTACGGCATTGGCGTCAGCCGTATCGTCGCCGCGGCGATCGAGCAGCGCCACGATGACGCCGGCATGATCTGGCCCGAAGCCATGGCGCCGTGGCGCATTGCCGTGTGCGTGATCAATCCCAAGAACTCGCCGGACATCACCCAGGCCGCTGATGCGCTTTATAAGCAGCTGAATGAGCGCGGCATTGAAGCCGTGCTGGACGACCGTGGCCTTCGCCCCGGCGCGATGTTCGCCGACATGGAATTAATCGGTATTCCCCATCGCGTCGTTATCAGCGAACGCGGCATGGCCGCCGGCACGCTGGAATACCGCGCGCGCGATGCCGCGGAAAGCCGCGCCATTACGCAGGACGAGCTGCTCTCCCTGCTGGGCTAAGCCAACCGCTACAAGATCCATGAAAACGGCCGCCATTCGCGGCCGTTTTTATTTACGTCAGCGTCGGCCACCGGCCATGGTGAACTTTCTTGAATACCCGAAATCCATGTATTTCTCCATTCAATGCAGATTCATTGCTAATGGGGCCAGTAAAAATGGTTTCGCCGATTGACCGCGCTTTGCAATTGCAATGCACATGTTGGAGAATCAAAAATCATTCGAAGACGCATCGTCCCATATCGGCGATGCCCATTTATCGCCAATACTCACCGCCGGGAGTTGCTCATGGCAGTTGATATCAAGAATCTCAATCACAATCAGCTCAATGAGCTGATCAGCAAGGCTCAGCTGCGCCAGAATGAACTGCGCAAGGAAAAGGTCGCCAAGCTGCGTGAAAAGATTCACGCGCTGATCAAGGCCGAGGGCTACGCATTCGAGGATATCTTCGGCACCGGCCGCGCCAAGACCCGTCGCAGTGGTGGCACGGTGGCGCCAAAATACCGCAATCCCGCCGATCCGGAGCAGACCTGGTCCGGCCGCGGCAAGCGTCCGCGCTGGTTCAATGACGCGCTGAAGGCTGGCAAGAAGGAAAAGGACCTGGCGATCTGATTGCCGCACTTCACCGATTATGAAAACGCCGGCCTTGCGCCGGCGTTTTTTATTCCGCCTGCAATTCAGAGCGAGCGGCGCGGAGCAATCAGGAGATCTCCAAACAACAACCCCGCCACCAGTGCAATCAACAAGGTGATCAACAACATCGTCGTATCCATGCCCAGGCTGGTGTCACGTTCCAGCAAATAGGACGCGCTGCGGTAGCCGACACTGCCTGGCACCAGCAAGATAATCCCGGGTTCTCGTATGACCGCGCCCGGGCGATGCACGAAGCGCGCATACAGGTTGGCCAGACTGCTCAGCGTCAGGCCACCTAGGAATACGCCAAACGGCGCCGCGGGGATATTTCCCGCAAACGCACCGCCCCAGCGCGTCACCAGATAACCGAGCACCACCGCCGCCATCACTACCAGCCAGTCGCGTCGCGCTGCGCGAAACGAAATGGCAAACGCAAAGGCGCCCATCAACAGGGCCGGGTAATCCGTCCACGGCGGCAGTGGCGGCAAGGCATAGTCGCGTCCCACCACACCGAGCGCGCTGCACAGCTGGGTGCCTGCCACGGTACCGAAGGTCAGCTTGATCAGCGTCGCAATGGCTCCGCCCATGCGCGCCACACCGGCCACCAGGTGCTGGCTGGAAATCTCGCGCACGGCGGTGGTGAGCGCCATGCCTGGCATCAGGACGATCAGGCCAGCCAGGATCACCGACTTGATCGCCAGCGGCACCACGAACTGGCTGACCATGATGGCAATGACGGTGGCCACCATGGCGCTGATCGCCTCGCTCGCCACCGCCAGGCGAGGTCGTGTCGCCGACAGCACGGTAATGACGCCGATAATCAGGCCGATGGACGCCGCCGCCAGCAGATCCGCCCACGAGCTGTGCAGCAGCAAGGCCACCACGGTGGCCGCCGCCAGCCCGTAGCTGGCGATCACGCCGGCCTGTGCGCGGCGCGTATCCGGACGACCCAGTTCCCGCAGCAGCCGAAAACCTTCGCGTAGCTCCATGTCACCGGCAATCACCTTGTCGGCGATGGCGTCGGCATCGCACAGGCGCGCCAGGTTCACGTCACCCGGCGCCAGGCGCATGACCTGGGTGACCTGGGCCACATCCTGCTCGCTCTGCGCCAGATCGGTAAACGAGATGATGATCGCGGTCGGACTGGACCAGACATCGGCAATCAGCCCAAGCCGCTGCGCCGATCCGGCGATGGCCCCCTCGAGGCGTGGCGCCGCCGTGCCGTACTGATGAAGACGGCGCGCCAGCTCCAGCAGGAAGGCAATGCGCGTATTCAGGGGCGCCATGGCAAGCGGGGTGACGACGACGGACGGCGTCATCGCGCGAGGATTCGCATGAAGTGTGCAGGGCTTGGCATGGATAGGTGCGATGTCGGAGTGGCCATGGGCGGATGGTTAGTAAAGCTGATTTGGATGGCCATTGTTAGGCTTGCCGACGCTTTTGCGCAGCGTTTCGCTGCGTCATCCCGGCGGCGCTCGATCGTCGCATGGGGGCGGGCGGAGATCACATCGAAGCAAGTCGACCAGCTCTGCAATCGCCATGCCCCTGCGGCCTTCGCAGAGAAGCACGAGAGGCGGTGGCTAAATGACCTCGCCATTTGGTCGTACCTCGCGGTGACGATGAACAACAACGTGATGCACCTGAATCCCGCCAACCAACCGCCATCGCCTCAGTGAAACTGATCACTCGCGGGCACCCAGGTACTGCCCGCCCGCGCCGGCGCCGGATTCACCGCAGGTGGATCCACTTCGCACCCTGGCGGCAGCGGCCCGCCGCCCACCCGCGCCGCGGCGCACTGCGCGCTGTTGTCCAGCTTGGCCGTGGCGATCACTGGTGCTGCCTGGGTGGCTGCCGGTGCCGGCGTTACCAGCGGATTGCTCGGTGCAAGCTTCATGCGTTGGTAGACGACGTCGTCCACCGGCTTCGGCGGCGGATCGCCATTGCCACAACCGAACAAGGCCATCGGGAACAACGGCATCACCACGCACTCGACGCGCACGCCACGCGGCAAGTGGAAGGTATGCCGCATGGTGGTTTTTTCCACTGCATGGCGCAGCGCCGTATCGATCGAGCTCTCACCCTCCGGCGTCCAGTCCTTCTCGAAACGCGTCGACTCGTAGCCGATGTTGGGCGTGCCATGCGACATGATTTCGGTATTGCCGTGAGGCTTGAGCTGGACATAGGTGCCCGTGGGCCCGCCGGACTCGTTCTGACCTTGCTGCCCTGCTTGTCCCTGGCCATTGCCCTGGCCAGGGGGCACCGACAGATTCAATCCGTTCTTGCCAGCCACGGCGGGTGACTGGTTCACGCCGCTGGGCTGTCCGGGCGTCCCCGCGCTACTGCCCTGTGGCGTGGCGTTGGGTGCACTGCTGGCGCCCTGCTGGCCCGCCGACTTGCTGCTCTCGCTGCTGGCGGTGCTTTCCTGGGCGGCCGCCGCGCTTGGCGATGGCGCTGCCGAGGGTGTCGAGGCGGGAGCCGCGCTTGCCGGGCTCGGTGCGGCGGAGGGTTGCTCAGTGGAGATCTGCGGGCGTTCGATTGCCGGCGTGTTCTCCAGCGCGATCGCTTTGGGCGCGGCCGTCTCAAGGCGCGGCGCCTGCGGTCGTTCCAGGCTCGGCTGCGGGTTCGGCGGCAGCGGGACCGCTTCGAGTTCGGGCTCCGCCACCTGGATGGCGGGCGCCTGGATCTGCGGGCGCTCGCGCGACACCACCGGCGTGACGGTACTGGGCTCAGGTTGCAGGTTGACCGTCGGGGCGGGCTGGGCCGGTATCGGCACGGCCTGCGTCTCCGGCTCAGGCGGCGCAGCGGGCTGCTCCGGCCGTGCCACGGCCGCCACGCTGGGCGGCGTATTTGCCGGCGCCGCCTTCTCCATGGCGACGGTGGGCGCCTCCACCACGGGTGCCGATTGCGGCGGGATCTCGGGTATCGCCAGCGACGCCGGCGGCGGTACCGGCTCGTTGCCTTCCAGTTGCGGCTTGCGCACGGGCTCGGGCTGGAACTTCGGCGGCACCGGCAGCGACACCGGCGGCGTCTCCAGCGCAACCTGCGGCGGCTGGGCCGCCGTCGGCACCGGCTGCAGCTCTTTCGTGGCTGCCGGCTTGGGCACGGTGACCGGCGGCAACGGCGCGGCGGTGATTTCCGGTTTTGGCCCGGTCGGCTTCGCGGCCGTGGCAATCACCGGTATCTCCAGCGCCGGTACGGGTACCGGCGAGATGTCGTTGTTGGTGCGCGTTGCCGGCGTGCTGCGCTTCACCGTGCGCGGCGCGTTCGCGGCGTTTCCGCGATGGATCGGCCCTACCTGCCTGGGTGGCGTGCCACGCACAGGCGGGGGCGGTGGTGGCTCTTCCTGCTTTTTCTCGATCAACCGGACTTGCAGCGCCGTGGTGGATGCTTCGTTGGGCTCTTCCTGCTCATAGGCCGGACCCAGGATCACACCGACCAGAAACACCAGGTGGACGACGAGCGCCCCTACCAGGGCCAGGATGCGCAACCAGCGATCGCGCGGTCGCTCGGCTCGCCGGCGGCGATACACGGCACCGCCCTCCGCCGCTGACTTGGGCGACGGAAGCGACACAGTCAGCCGGGCGGAGGATTCCCTGTCCATGGGGCAAGTGTAGCCGGCGACCCGGGCTATCTGAGAAGCCCCCGCGCATCGCCTGCCAATGGCTATCCGCCGCTCTGCTCCGCCGGGTGTGCTGCGCGTTCACGCAGCTCGGCATCGACGGACCGCGTAGGCGTATCGACGGGGCAGCCCTGCGGCAAAGGTTTGTCGGCACGGTAGATGGCAATGCACTCGTCCACGCTCGGCGGGGGCGGCGTCGACGTGCTCGGGGCCAGCGCACTGGCGGGCGCCATGTTGAGGCGCATGTCGGCACTCTTGGACGACGGCGGGGGCGGCGGATCGCCGCCGCAACCACCCGCCAGCGCAGCAAACGAGATCGCACAGTGGATGCGCACGCCAGGCGCGATGTGGAAGGTCTTCTTCACGGTCGTGCTGTCCACGGCACGCTGCAACGCATCGTCGACGCTGCTGCCGCCGTGGGAGAAGCCCTCCTCGAAGCGCGTCGGCTTGTAGGTGATCGGGCTCGCGTGCTGCATCACCTTGGCATCGCCTTGCGGCATCCGCTGCACGTAGCCAGGTGCCTCGGCAGCAGCGGCACTGCTGGCGGACGGCAACGGCGGCTGTGGCGACGCCTCGTAAGGCTGGGGTGCCGGCGCCGGTGCGGGCGCCGGCGCAGCCGGGGGCATGCTCACGGTCATCGCGCTTTTGGCCGGCGCCTCGTGTACCGGAGGTGGCTTCACGACCTCATGCGGCATGGCGACGATCGGGGCCGGCGGTGGCGGCAGTGCCAGCGGGGCCAGCTCGGTGGTGGGGCGAATGGCGGGGCGCGGGATCAGGCGAACCTGCAGGGCGTGGTCGCGCCGATAAGCCACCGCCGACAGGTTGTGCAGGCGCAGCTCGTGCCAGGTAAGCAGCCCGAACAGGCCATGCAGCAGCAACACCAGGCCCAAGGCCACCCCTTGGCGTCGCCGGTTTGGCGGCGCCTTGCGCCAGCGCAACTGGTGCAACAGTGCGCGGGTGGGGCCATCGAGTGGGGCCAGCCCGCGCTTCAGGGGGTCGGGCGACGTCCAGCGATGATGTTCGACCTGCTCGGTGTGCTCGATGACGAGTCCCTTCCGTCTTGCATAGGAAAAACCGCGCTGCCTGCTTCCTTCAGGCTGCGCGAGGGGGAGACTGATGCTGACAAGCAAGCCGGTGCTTCGGTTCCCTGCCCCGCAGTGCAACTTGACCCCGCGCGGCATTGGCTCAAGGCTATGCAAACGGTTCCCACCACCGTACCCGCCATGACCGCCCCCGCGTCCCGCACGCCTGGACGACCATGACGGCCCGCCATCGTCAGTCGCTTGTGCGGCTTCGTGCGGCGCCCATCGTCGGCACGATCCCGCGCCCTGCAAAGGAGGGTCGCATCGTGTCGTACAACACGGAAAATATCCGCAACATCGCACTCACCGGCCATGCTGGTGCCGGCAAGACCAGCCTGTTCGAGGCCCTGCTGCATGCCGGCGGTGTGATCCAGGCGCAGGGCTCGGTTGAAAAAGGCACCACCCAATCGGATACCGACAGCCAGGAAAAGGCGCGCGGCCACTCCATCGACAGCGCCATCGCCAGCGTTCCCTACGGCGGCAGCCACATCAACCTGATCGATACGGCCGGCTATACGGACTTCCGCGGCCCGACGCTTTCCTCGTTTGCCGCCGCCGAAACCATCGCCGTCGTGGTCAATGCCATCAACGGTATCGAATACGGCACGCGACGCATGCTGGAGCGCGCCGCGCAACGTCGCCTTGCGCGCGTCATCGTCGTCAACAAGATCGATTTCGAAGGCGCCAAGCTCGGCGCGCTGGTCGACGCACTGCGCGAGGAATTCGGCACGCAATGCCTGCCGGTAAACCTGCCATGCCTGGGCGGCAAGCATGTGCTGGATTGCTTCTTCCACGACAAGGGCACCACGGATTTCTCCTCCCTGGCCGAAGCGCACCAGCGCATTCTCGATCAGGTGGTGGAAATCAACGAAGCGGTAATGGGGCACTACCTCGATTCGGGCGAGGGCGACCTCAGCCCGCAGGAACTGCACGACGCTTTCGAACAATGCCTGCGGGAAGGTCACCTGATTCCCATCTGTTTCATCAGCGCGCGCACCGGCGCTGGCGTGAAGGAGTTTCTCGAACTCGCCGAGCGACTGCTGCCCAACCCCGCCGAAGGGAATCCGCCGCCCTTCGTCAATGGTGAAGGCGAACGCATCACGGTCAATGCCGATCCCGCCCAGCACGTGATCGCCGACGTCTTCAAGATCGTCAACGACCCTTTCGTCGGCAAGCTCGGCGTGTTTCGCGTATGGCAGGGCACGATTCGCCGCGACACCCAGTTGTACATTGACGACAACAAGAAGCCGTTCAAAGTTGGGCACCTGTTTCGCCTGCGCGGCAAGACGCATGAAGAGATCGAGCGGGCGATTCCCGGCGATATCGCCGCGATCGCCAAGGTGGAGGAAATCCACTTCGACGCCGTGCTGCACGACTCGCATGACGAAGACAGCATCCGTCTCTCGCCGATGCAGTTCCCGCAGCCGATGTTCGGGCTGGCGCTGGAACCCAAGCACAAGGGGCAGGAGCAGAAGTTGTCGCAAGCACTGGCGCGCCTGTCCGAAGAGGACCCGTGCTTTCGCATGGAACATCACAAGGAACTCAACGAAACCGTGGTGCGCGGCCTGTCCGACCTGCATCTGAAAGTGATGCTCGAACGCATGAAGGAACGCTATGGCGTGGAGGTCACCACCCACCCGCCGCGCATCGCCTATCGCGAAACAATTGCCGGCCACGCGGAAGGCCATCATCGCCACAAGAAGCAGACCGGTGGCGCGGGCCAGTTCGGTGAAGTATTTCTGCGCGTGGAGCCGCTCGACCGTGGCGCCGGCTTCGAGTTTGTCGATGCGGTGAAAGGCGGCGTGATTCCCGGCCAGTTCCTGCCGGCCATCGAGAAAGGCGTGCGCCAGGCGCTGGAAACCGGCGCCGTCGCCGGCTTCCCGATCCAGGACCTGCGCGTGACCGTGTACGACGGCAAGTACCATCCGGTGGACTCCAAGGAAGTGGCCTTCGTCAGTGCGGGAAAGAAGGCGTTCCTCGATGCCGTCGGCAAGGCGCGCCCGATCGTGCTCGAGCCGATCGTGGACGTCGAAGTGGCGATTCCCGAAGCCAGCGTGGGCGATGTGACCGGCGGCCTCGCCGGCAAACGCGCGCGCATCCTTGGCACCGATTCGCTGCGCGGCGGCGAGCTGGTCATCAAGGCCCAGGCACCGCTCGCCGAACTCACCGACTACCCCACCGAGCTGAAGGCCATGACCGGCGGCCGCGGCCGCTACAGCCTGGACCTGAGCCACTACGAGCCGGTGCCGCCACCGGTGCAAAAGCAGCTCACCGAGGCCTGGAAGCCGCACGTGGAAGACGACTGATCCTGAGCGGCTCGATGACGTGCGCGGCAGCAGCCGCGCACGTCGCCGAGACCTGCGTGGCGCTTGATGCGCGGCGGTATCGCCGCCATGTGAATCAACAGAACATGCGCCGGCGCACCCGGCGCCGGAGGCATGAGATGAGCCGCGCCTTTGTGAAGGATGCGGACGAGTCCGTCGGCGAACGCCTGCCGGACATCCCGCTAAGCGAACATCCCAACTACGTGACGCCACGCGGCCTGGAGCAATTGCGTGCGCGCATGATCGACGCGCGCGAGCGCCGCGACGCGCTGCGTGCCAATAGCGACTTGCTGTCGGTACAAGGCGAACTCGCCGCGGTCGAGCGCGACCTGCGCTGGCTTAGCGCGCGCGTAGGCAGCGCCATCGAAGTGGATGTGCCGCAGCAGCCACGCGACCGCGTCGCCTTCGGCGCCGAAGTCATCGTCGACAGCGACGAAGGCCAGGCCCGCTACCGCCTCGTCGGCGAGGACGAAGCCGATGTCGAGCACGGGCTGGTCAGCTATGTGTCGCCGCTGGCCACGGCGCTGTTAGGGGCGCGTGTGGGCGATGAAGTGGTGTGGCATCGGCCGGCGGGTGATCTCACCGTGGAGGTGGTGGGGATTGCGTATCCTGCGGATGGGTGATTGGGCGGCTCCCCCCTCACGCACCGAGTCACCTGCACTTAGTCCTTCTCCACTCCGGGGAGAAGGTTGGGATGAGGGGCCAATCTTGCGATAGCGCGACGACCGAGCCATGTCACCAGCTCATGTTGCGACAAAACGGCAAGCCCATGCTTTAAGCCCTCTCCGCTTCGGCGCGTTGCGGTGTAGCCGCTGTGTGTCGGCCATGGGCCGCCACCTATCCGGCTGGCCTCGCCCGTCAGGCTCGCATCCCACGCAATGCTATGAGCTCTTCAGGCCATTTTCTTTGGGTTACTTTTCTTTTGGGCCAGCAAAAGAAAAGTGACTCGGCTGCCGGCAGGCAGTCGAAACGCCCGCTGCGTAAGCGGCAAGCTGGCGATATCGCTTGGTCATCACGTGATCGCGAGCACCCGCCCCTCATCCCAACCTTCTCCCCAAAGGGGAGAAGGGGCAGAAGCGACAGCGGTCAGCGCTTGGACTTGAGCAAGGTCCCCGTGCACTTCTTCGAGCCGCAGCGGCATTCCCACAACTTCTTCAGGCGCGCCGTATGCGGCACGTCCAGGGTGATGCCGTAGTCGTAGGTCAGCTCTTCGCCCGGCTTGATGTTGCGGATCGCCTCAATCAGCACGCGGTCCTTGCGCGGATCGCCGTTCGCGTTTTCCTCGATCAGGGCCTGGCAGTTCGGATCGCAGCTGTGGTTGATCCAGCGCGCCGTATTGCCCTTGCGGTTGGCGTCGATCAGGTATTCGTCGTTGAGCGTGAACAGGAAGGTGTGGCCGGTCTCGCCGCCATCGCCGTACAGCACGTCGGCTTCGGCGTGGGTCATCAACGTGCCCTTGTACTCAATGACTTCCTCGCCCTTCTTGATCGGGGCGACGGCAAAAACGCCATTGCCATGGATGGGCGAGCGGCGGGCAGCGATACGTCGGGTCATGAGGGCCAAGCGGAGATTGGGGAAGCCGATGATGATGCCTGCTGCAGCGCGCAATGGGAACCTCCCGGCGCACGGCCGACTCCATCATGCGGGGATGACGGTGTTCGCCGCACCATGCAGCGAAATCGAACGTGGACGCCTTGGGCAGGTGACAGACGCCTCAGTCCTCCTGCTAAGATTCAAACAATCGTTTGAGGTGAATCCATGAGACGACTGCTTCGCTGTGTGGCGCTCGGTGTTCTGGTGGCTGGACTGGTGGCCTGCGGGCCGCCACGCAAGAGCGTGTTTCCGCCGACGGTGACGCTCCAGGAAGTGGCCTTGCGGCCGAATGGGCAGTGGCAGCTCACCCTGCGCATCCAGAACAACAGCTATGGCGGCATGGATTTCCGTTCCATCGACGGTGAGCTGAAGGTGGCCGACCTGGTGCCGGTACGCCTGCACACCAGCTTCGACCTGGACATCCCCCCGTTCGCCGCGGATGTCACCCAGATCAACCTGCTCGCCACCCCCGAGATGACCGCCGCGCTCAAGGCCACCGTCAGCAAGGGCAGCGCGGGCAGCCTGGCCTACACCGTCTCTGGCAGCGCCAGCGCCCAGCCGGAGCAGGAAAAGGCGGCGCGCGATTTCAGTTTCCACGGCAACGACTGGCTTTCGCCGGTGCCGGGCATCCCCAATACCTGGCGCTGATCCCTGGCGCCCGCATTACCCACGAAGGACTTACGCCATGACCATTTACAAGGCTCCGCTCGACGACCAGCGTTTCGCCCTCTTTGACGTGCTTGGTGCTGAAGCCGTCCTCACCAAGCTGCAAGGTGGCGAAGGCCACACGCGCGATCTGCTGGACGCCGTGCTGGAAGAAGCCGGCCGCCTGAGCGAAGCGGTGTTGGCGCCGACCAATGCCAGTGGCGACGAGGAAGGCTGCCACTTCGACAAGGCCACCCAGACGGTAACCACGCCGAAGGGTTTCAAGGCGGCCTTCAAGGCGTTCGCCGACGGTGGCTGGACCGGCCTGACCCAGGCCGAGCACTTCGGCGGCCAGGCCCTGCCGAACACCATCGGCACGGCCACCACCGAGATCTTCCAGTCGGGCAACCTGTCGTGGAGCCTGTACCCGCTGCTGTCCGAAGGCGCCTGCCACGCGATGGAGCTGCACGGCACCGAGGAGCAGCAGAACACCTACCTCAAGCCGATCGTGGAAGGCCGCTGGACCGGCACCATGTGCCTGACCGAGCCGCAGGCCGGTTCCGACCTTGGCCTGCTCAAGACCCGCGCCGAAACCGCGGAGAACGACAGCTACAAGATCACCGGCACCAAGATCTTCATCAGCGCTGGCGAGCATGACCTCACCGAGAACATCATCCACCTGGTACTGGCCCGCCTGCCGGATGCACCGGCCGGCAGCCGCGGCATCTCGATGTTCATCGTGCCGAAGTTCAAGGTGAACGCGGATGGCTCGCTCGGCGCGCGCAACGCCGTGGCCGCGGGCGCGATCGAGCACAAGATGGGCCTGCGCGGTTCGGCCACCTGCGTGATGAACTTCGACGCCGCCGAAGGCTATCTGATCGGCCAGCCGCACAAGGGCCTGGCTGCCATGTTCACCATGATGAATGCCGCGCGCCTTGGCGTCGGCGTGCAGGGCCTGGCGCTGACCGAACGCGCGCTGCAGAACAGCAGCAACTACGCCCGTGAGCGCCTGCAGTCGCGTTCGCTGTCGGGTCCGAAGTTCCCGGACAAGCCGGCCGACAACCTGCTGGTGCAGCCGGACGTGCGTCGCATGCTGCTCACCCAGCGCGCCATCGCCGAAGGCTCGCGCGCCTTGCTGCTGTACACCTCGTTGCAGACTGACGTGGAAGCACGCGGTGCCGACGAAGCCACGCGCAAGCAGGCCAGTGACCTGGTCGCCTTCCTGATCCCGATCGCCAAGGGCTTGGTGACCGAGCTGGCCCAGGAAAGCACCAAGGAAGCGCTGCAAGTCTACGGCGGCCATGGCTACATCGCCGAGAACGGGGTGGAGCAATTCGTGCGCGATGCCCGCATCATCACCTTGTACGAAGGCACCACCGGCATCCAGGCCGCCGACCTGCTGGGCCGCAAGATCCTCCAGCTGCAAGGCGCTGGCTTCAAGATCTTCCTCAAGGAAATCCAGGCGTTCTGCCAGCAGCACGCGCAGGACGCAGCGCTGCGTGAGCTGATCGCGCCGCTGGCCACCTATGCCAAGCAGTGGGCGGATCTCACCCTGGCGCTGGCGCAGCGCGTGCAGGGCAACCCGGAAGAACTGGGCGCCGCAGCGAACGACTACCTGTACTACTCCGGCTACGTCACCCTCGCCTACATGTGGGCCCGTAGCGTGGCGGCCCTCGCCGGCAGCAGCCAGCAGGAGGCGTTCAAGCAGTCCAAGCGCGATACGGCGAAGTTCTACTTCACCCGCATCCTGCCACGCTGCCTGACCCACCAGGCCGCCATCGATGCCGGCATCGACACCTTGCCGGCGATCGTCTGACCGGTGCCTAACGACCCGGCCCGATCCCCGCCGCGAGGCGCGGACCGGGCCGGGACTACCGCGACGACGAGGCAAGGTGTAGAACCAGCAAACCTTTCCTTGGCGGCCCGGTTTCCCCGCATGAGCGATGCGACCTACCTGATTCGTCTGGCTGAAGACGACGACGATTTCATTCTTGGCCTGGTGCCCCGTTTCGTGGACTTCACGCTGCCGCCCTGGCGGCGTCGCCACGAATGCATCGAGGGCATCCGCAACGACCTGCTGCGCCATCTCGAAGACCAGCCGGCCAACAGTTTCCTGTTCGTGGCCGAAGACAGCGATGGCGAAGCAGTAGGCTTCATCCACCTGCAAAAGACCCAGGACTTCTTCAACGGGCGCAGCAATTGCCATATTTCCGACTTGGCCGTGGCGCCGGAACAGGAAGGCCGCGGCGTGGGCCGGGCCTTGCTCGACCATGCCGAAAGCTGGGCGCGCGAACATCGCTGCCAGCTGGTGACGCTGGCCGTGTTCCCCGGCAACGAGCGGGCGCGGGCGATCTACGAAAGCGCGGGCTATGCAGCCGACCTGCTGCGGCTGGCCAAGCCCGTTCGCTGACGCTGACGTAAGACAGGGGCGCTGACCGCGGCGTGCACGGCCTTGATCATCAGGATGCTCTGACCTATTCCGCGGGGGTGGCATGACGTCCAGAAAGCTCGCCGGGTGCGGGGCGGGGCGCAGCGCAGGCTGGCCGCCTGGGCAAGCCGCGCGCTGCGACCTGCGGGCTTTCTGGACATCACCCTAAGGGTCGGTTCTGTCTGCCCGCAGCTGCGCGCCACGCCGTCTCGACAGGCAGCCAGCCTGCCTTCGCCGACCCAGCACACATCTGCGGGCAGACAGAACCGGTGACACCCCCCGCGGAATAGGTCAGAGCATCCTGAAGGGAGACGACCATGGAACAGTCGCTGCATTCCGTTCGATTCCCTGGCGAAACCGACGCCTATCGCCGCTCGCGCGACCGCCTGCTGAAGGCCGAGATGGAGTTGCGCCGGCAGGTCGAAGCCACCGCCGCCCTGCGACGCGCATTGCCGCCGGGCGGCCCGGTGCCGATCGACTACAGTTTCGATGATGAGGGCGATACGCCTGTCGACACGGATATCGAGCGGCAGCTGCGCCTGTCGGACCTGTTCGAGGACGGCAAGGACAGCCTGGTCATCTACAACTTCATGTACGGCCCGGCGATGGCCCAGCCGTGCCCGTCGTGCTCATCCATTCTCGACGCGCTCGACGGCGAGATGCCGCACCTGCGCCAGCGCACCAATGTGGCCGTGGTGGCCAAGTCGCCGATCCAGCGCGTCCGTCACTTTGCGCGCGAACGCGGATGGCGCCATCTGCACCTGCTGTCGTCGGCACACAACACCTACAACCGTGACTACCATGGCGAGACCGCCGACGGTAAGCAGATGCCGATGCTCAACGTGTTCGTGCGGCGCAACGGGCAGATCCACCACACCTGGGGCAGCGAGTTGATGTTCGTCGCCCCCGAGCCGGGGCAGGATCCCCGCCATGTCGACCCGATCTGGCCGCTGTGGCACGTACTCGACTGCACGCCGGAAGGCCGCAGCGTCGACTGGCGGCCCAGCCTCACCTACGGCGGCAGCTAGCGCCGGTTACCTCAGGGCGCCGCTCAAGGCAGCGGCAACGCCATCTGGCGAAATATCGACGCCACGTCACGGGTGCCCCAACGACGCTCGATGTGCCCCTGCCTGATCGCAAACCACTCCATGGCGACGACTTCATAGTCCCTGCCCGTCACCGGGCCATTCTTGAACGGCGCCACCGAGCGGCCGCGTTCGGTATAGCGGACCGCCACGGTTTCACCTTCGGCCACCATGGCGTCGACTTCGAGGCTGACCTGGAAGCAGCGCATCAGGTCGCCCCACAGCGGCCTGGCGACGTCGAGCCCGCCCCAACCGAGCGCGCCATAGATCAGGGCATCGGTGGCAAAGGTGGCGCACATCGCGTCGAGATCGCCACGATTGAAGGCGTCCACATAGGTCAGCACGACACGCTTGTTCTGTTCCGACACGGTGGCACCCCTTCGGAAACGGAGATCACGCCGGGCACTGGATTGGCCCGCTCAACCGGTCATGTCACAGCAAGCATAGCCCCAGGCCGCGCTTGGGTTATGTGAGGGTCCGCCGCGGAACAGGCGCTGGCTAGCCATGGCTGGCACGGCCTGGTGGCGTTTACCCGACCCCCGGCGCCTTGCGCGCCAGGAGAAAGCGTCGCGGCATCGACAGACGCCGCGACGCTGCGCGATCAGTTCTTGGTCGCGGAAGCCGCTTCCGCCACTTCGACCTGCTCGCGCTGGCTCAGGCGCTGGCCGATGCGGTCGATGTTGGACAGCGACAGCAGGTGCGCGTAGATCCAGCCGAACACGCCCTCGCGCAGGAACTCATGCGAGGTCTTCTCGTCGAGCAGGCGCAGCTTGTCTTCGTTCACCACGAACAGGCCATTGAGGTTGATGGACTTGCCATCCTTCTCCAGGCGGATGTTGCGCGGCTCGAGCAGGTTGTGCTTGCGCAGCTGCTCCATGAACCACTGGGTGCGCGCGACATGCTGCTGGAACTCGCCGAGGAACTTCACGGCATTGGCCAGCAGTTCGCTCTCGGCGCCGTCTTCCTTGAACAGGCGATCGCCTTCCGCGGTGCCGAAGCCTTCATAGGCCTCGTCGAGGAAGACGGTGAAGTCATCACCTTCCTGGCCGGCGGGCTTTTCCGCCAGCACGAACGGATAACGACGCACGAAGGCGGGGATATAGGTATTGGCTTCCCACTGGCCGGCCGCGTTGATGAACAGGTTCTCGTTCTCGCGCAAGCCAAGCAGGGCCATCGGGCCGGCATCCTCGGGGGTCATGCCACCGAACAGGATGGGCAGATCACGCGCCGCCGCGGGGAACTCCACGCCGGTCAACGGCACCGAATGCACCGCGCTTGCGAACTTCAGGTTCGGAATCGGCTTGATGCGGAGGTCTTTGTGTGCGGTGCGGTTGAGCGGAACAGGACGCTCGTAGAAAAGAACTTCAGCCACGTTTACTACCTCTCCCCCAGCCGTGCCGGGGTCGCCACCGAGGCTCCCCCTCCCAAACCCGGCCCCGGGTCTACAGATGAACGACCACTATATCAGTGGCCGGCGCCCCAGCGAACACCCCTGTCCATCCGGGGTTCTCCCTGCCCAGACAACCATTTGCGTGTGTTCTGTAACGAATTTGGACTATCCTGCCGTGGTTACGAGCATCGTTGCATCGCCCGAACGTTCATTCGCCTTGGTTGAAGGACGCTTTGCATGCTGATGGAAGTGCCTCGCCGCGTGGTCGACCTGCATTCGACCCGCGTGCTTTCGCTGGATGCCGCTGGCCGCATTCTTGATTGGATCAGCTGGCAGGAGGCGGTTTGCCTCTACGTACGCGACGCCGTCGCCTGGACCCTGGGCGACCCCTGCCTCACCGTGCACGGCGGCCAGAATCGGCTCAGTGGCGAGCAGAGCAAGCTGTCACTGCATCCGATCATCGCCAGCACCGGCCATTGCCGCGACCACGCGATCGATCCGGCCCCTGCGCTCACCAATACCGCTCTCTTCGCTCGCGATCGCTACCTGTGCATGTATTGCGGCGAGCGCTTCAGCCGCGGCGAACTCACCCGCGACCATGTCCTGCCCATCTCCAAGCAAGGCAAGGACACCTGGGAAAACGTGGTCTGCGCCTGCCTGGCCTGCAACCTGCGCAAGAGCAATCGCACGCCCCAGCAGGCCAATATGCCCTTGCTCGCGGTACCGTACCGCCCGAGCTGGGTCGAACACCTGATCCTATCCAACCGCAACATCCTGGCCGACCAGATGGAATTCCTGGTCAGCCACCTGCCGCGCGACCGCCGGCAGCAGATGGCCTAGGGTCTGTTCACATGGCGCGCATGACAGGCCGCGCGTGGCCTGCGGGGCCGGGTGCGGCGCGGCGACCGCAGGTTTTCACTTCTGCGCCCTTGCCCCGCCCTTCCGCTGGGCCAACAATAGGCCCATGAACGACTTGTCCCGATACCCCCATCTGGCGCCCATCGAATCGCCGGCCGACCTGCGCCGCGTCTCCGATGAGGATCTGCCCGCCGTGGCCGATGAGCTGCGCGAATACCTGATCGAGGCCGTGGCCAGCTCCGGCGGCCACTTCGGCGCCGGCCTGGGCGTGGTCGAGTTGACCGTGGCCTTGCATCGCGTGTTCGACACACCGAACGATCGCCTGGTATGGGACGTCGGCCACCAGTGCTATCCGCACAAGATTCTCACGGGCCGTCGAGACCGCATCACCACGATCAAGAAAAAAGACGGCCTCGCGCCGTTCCCGCGTCGCGAAGAGAGCAACTACGACACCTTTGGCGTCGGCCACTCCTCCACCTCGATCTCGGCTGCGCTGGGCATGGCCATTGCCGCGCAGCGCAAGGGCGACCAGCGCAAGATCGTGGCGGTGATTGGCGATGGCGCGATGACCGCCGGCATGGCGTTCGAAGCGTTGAACCATGGCGGCGATGTCGAGCCGAACATGCTGGTCGTGTTTAACGACAACGGCATGTCGATCAGCGAAAACGTCGGCGCGCTGACCAAGATGGCCGGCCGCGCCATGTCCAACCGCACGCTCAACGCCTGGCGCGAACGGGCCAAGCGGGCGATCCCCAAGCAATCGTATTTCGGCCGCTTCTTCAAGCGCTGGGAAGAACACGCCAAGGGCATGTTCGTGCCGAGCACCCTGTTCGAGGAGCTGGGCTTCCACTACACCGGCCCGATCGACGGCCACAACCTGCCGCTGCTGCTGACCGCGCTGCGCACGGTCAAGGACCTGCCGGGCCCGCAGTTGCTGCACATCATCACCACCAAGGGCAAGGGTTACGCGCCCGCGGAACAGGCGCAGATCGAATACCACGCCGTCGGCCCGTTCGACCCGCAGGCCGGCCTGGTCAAGAAATCCGCGCCGTCCAAGCCCACCTATACCGATATCTTCAGTGACTGGCTGTGTGACATGGCCGCGGCCGACAGCCGCCTGCTCGGCATCACGCCGGCCATGCGCGAAGGCTCCGGACTGGTTCGCTTCTCCAAGGAATACCCGCAGCGCTATTTCGACGTGGCGATCGCCGAGCAGCACGCGGTGACGCTGGCGGCCGGCATGGCCTGCGAGGGCGCCAAGCCGGTGGTGGCGATTTATTCCACCTTCCTGCAGCGCGCGTATGACCAGGCCATCCACGACGTGGCGCTGCAGAACCTTGACGTGACGTTCGCCATCGACCGCGCCGGCGTGGTCGGCCCGGACGGTGCGACGCATTCGGGCAGCTTCGACCTGACTTACCTGCGCTGCCTGCCGAACATGATCATCATGGCGCCCGCGGACGAAAACGAATGCCGCATGATGCTCAGCACGGGTTTCCAGCATCACGGTCCGGCCGCAGTGCGCTATCCGCGCGGCACCGGTCCTGGGGTGGCCTTGAGCAAGGAGCTGGAGACGTTGCCGATCGGCAAGGCGGACCTGCGTCGTCGCGGCCATGGCCTGGCCCTGCTCAGCTTTGGCGCGATGTTGGCGCCGGCCGCGGAGATCGCCGCCGAACTCGATGCCACCCTGGTCAACATGCGCTTCGTGAAGCCGCTGGACGAGGCGATGATCCTCGAGCTGGCGAACTCGCATGAAGCCTTCGTCACGCTGGAAGACAACGCCATCGCAGGCGGTGCTGGCAGCGCCGTGGCCGAATGCCTGGCCGCGCATGGCGTGCTGATGCCGATCCTGCACCTGGGCCTGCCCGACGTGTACCTGGAACACGGCAGCCGCGAAGAGGTGCTCACCATGGCCGGCCTCGACCTGCCTGGCATCCGCAAGGCAATTCGCACGCGCTTCCCGCACATGGGTACGTTGAGCCAGGTCACTGCCTGAGTCCCGGTTCTCACCCAGCCGATGTGCTTCCGCACATCGGCTGGCGACGTCTAGTCGCCTTTTTGCCCGCCACTCACCCGGTCCCGCTGCTCCAGGTCGACCGCGGTAAACACCTCGACGAAACCAGCCCCGGCCAGTACGACCCGCACGGCTTCGCCCTGGTTCCAGCCATGCTCCATCATCAACCAGCCACCCGGCTCGAGATGGTTTCGCGCGTCGGCCACGATGCGCCGGATGGCGTCCAGCCCATCGTGCCCTGAGGCCAGCGCGCTGGCTGGCTCGAAGCGCAGATCGCCTTGCGCGAGATGCGGATCGTCCGCTTCGATATAGGGTGGATTCGAGACGATCAGATCGAAGCGTTGATCCGCCAGGGGAGCAAGCCAGTCGCCCTGTACAAACGTGATATTGGCTATACCCAGGCGTTCGGCGTTGCGCCGGGCCACCGCGAGCGCGTCTGCACTTGCGTCGCTGGCCACCACCTGCGCGCGCGCGCATTCGCGCGCAAGAGCCAGTGCGATGGCCCCGCTACCGGTGCCAAGATCGGCCACGCGCGAGGCCCGTTTCGCCGGCAGCTTGTCCAGAGCCAACTCCACCAGCAGCTCGGTCTCGGGACGTGGAATCAGGGTTGCCGGCGTGACCTCGAGATCGAACGACCAGAAACCGCGGAGGCCGGTGATATAGGCCACGGGTTCGCCGATGCGACGGCGCTCGACCAAGGCTGCGTACGCCGCCTCCTGCGCCGCATCCAGCGCATCGTCTGCATGCGCGATCAGCCAGCTGCGCGGCTTGTCCAGCACATGGACCAGCAGCAGTTCCGCCTCCAGCCTGTCACCGAGCTGGAGCGCCGCTTGCGTCAGATACTGGCGTACCTCAGCCATGCGGCAGGCTCCACGCGATCAGGCGACAGGGCGCGAGGGAAAACGACCGAGCAGGCATGCGGATGTCCACCAGCAAAAGGCGCACAGTGTAGATCGAACGCGCGGGAATTCAGCCGACGTCCGGGGCGAGAAACCTGTGCACGGCCTGGACCACCACGGAGCCTTCGCCGACGCTGGAGGCCACGCGCTTCACCGATCCGGAGCGTACGTCACCCACCGCGAAGATGCCGGGCTTGGTGGTGGCGAACGGCGACTCCAGCAGATGGCCTTCGGCACAGCGCCCGGTCAGCACGAAGCCTTTGTTATCGAGTGCAAGGCAGTCCTTCAGCCACTCCGTGCAGGGTTCCGCGCCGATCATCACGAACATGTTGCTGACCGGACGCGTGGTCAGATCACCGCTATCGCGATGACGCCAGGTCACCTGCCGCAAGCGCTCGTCGCCCTCGAGGCCGATGATCTCGCTGCGTGTATGCAGGGTGATCGACGCTGAGCGCGCGATGCGTTGCACCAGGTAGTCGGACATGGTGGCGGCGAGTCCGTCTGAACGCACCAGCACGTGCACGTGTGCCGCGATGCCGGCGAGGAAGACCGCGGCCTGTCCGGCGGAATTGCCGCCGCCGACCACGACGACTTCCTCGTTCTTGCACAGCTGCCCTTCCATCGCGGTCGCTGCGTAATGAATGCCCGCACCCTCGAAACGAGCATAGCCAGGCACATCGAGTTTGCGGTAGCGGGCGCCGGTGGCCACGATGACCGCCCGCGCCGTGACCTTCTGGCCGTCGTCGAGCTGCAGCCGAAACGGCTGTTCGGAGCAATCCACGCTGGCTGCCTGGCGCGAGATGGCCAGGCGCGCGCCGAACTTCTGTGCCTGCGCCTGGGCGCGTCCGGCCAATGCCTGCCCGGAGATACCGGTGGGGAAGCCCAGGTAGTTCTCGATCTTCGAGGAAGTACCTGCCTGCCCGCCCGGCGCCATGCCTTCCACCACCAGGGTGGAAAGGCCTTCGGAGGCGGCATAGACGGCAGACGCCAGCCCGGCAGGACCGGCGCCCACCACCACCACGTCATACACGTGCTGCGGGTCGATCGTCTCGGTGAGTCCCAGCTCATCGGCCAGCTCGGCATTGCTCGGGTTCTGCAGGAAGCAGCGTTCCGGACAGATCACCACGGGCAGCTGTTCGCTCCTCAGCTGGAAGCACGCGACAAAACCGTCCGCGTCCGGATCGACCTCGGTGTCGATCAGCTTGTGCGGGTAGCCGTTGCGCACCAGGAAGCGCTCCAGCCGCAGCGTGTCAGCGCTGTGCCCCGGACCGACCAGCACCACGCCGCCAAGACCCTGCCGGATCAGGCCAACCCGGCGCAGGATGAAGGCGCGCATGATGATTTCGCTGATATCGGCCTCCGACGCAACCATGCGCCGGAAGTCCTCCGAACGCACGCGCACCACCTTGCTGTCGCAGGCCGCGCGCGCCGAAGCCAGGATGCTGCGCTGGTTGAACAGGTTCATTTCGCCGCTGAACTGGCGCGCCGCATGAATGGTGAAGACATTCGCATGTCCAAACTTGTCCGTCTCGAAGATCTCGATCAAGCCGTCCAGCACGAGGAAAAAATCCGCGCCGCGCTGGCCTCGCTCGAACAGCAAGGTCCCCATCGGCACCAGCTCCTCCTTGCCGTAGGCAGCGATCCGTCGAACCATCTCCGGACTCAGGCGCGGAAACATCTGCTCCTTGCGCAACATGGGATCGGTGGGGTCGTATACGACCTCGGGCGGTGGGGACTGATCCGACATGCAAGACACCTCGTCATGGGCCATCCCGACAAGCAGCGCCGGGTTCTTCCAGGGTTATCTGCTGCATCGCACGTTCAATGCGTGCGAACCGATCCGAGCATCCTGCGCCTGTATCCGCGTCATCGGCAAGTCAGTTGAGCCTGTTCACGATCTCCACGTAGCCCGCGTTGAGCGTGTGTGCCCGCCAGGGAGTGATGCGTGGCGAAGCGCCTGACTGGCGGTCAGGTCGAGCCGCGCGTCGCTTCCTGGCGGGCACACGCGCTCAACCCTCTGGGCCGGGTCTGTTTGCCCCCAGTCCTTCGTCATCACTCGGTTGTGTACGGACGTACACGCCCTCGCTCTTCCTCGGCCTGAGCGCAAACAGATCCCGGCGCGGGCCACGTGGAGATCGTGAACAGGCTCTAAGACGATTCCATCGCTTGCGTGATGGCGTGCACGAGGCGCTCGCGAAACCAGCCATGCGCCTGGTCTTCATCCTTGGATTCATGCCAGTAGGCGAGGATCGGAAACGCCTTCAGGCGCATCGGCAAGGGGCGCACCGCAATCGGCAACAGGCCTGCGAGATGGTTCGCATAGGACTGCGGCACGGTCAGCAGCAGATCGCTGGCGGCAGCGATCTGGCAGGCAGAAAAGTAGTGCTGGCAGACCAGGCGCACTTCGCGAAACATGCCGCTCTGGCCCAGCAGCAAGTCCAGCGCGTTCGACTCACCCAGGGGCGAGACGACGACGTGCTGTGCAGCGAGGTAGTCGGCGCGACGCAGCTGGCCCGCCAACGGATGAGCGCGGCGCATGACCACCGCCAGCGACTCGTCCAGCAGATAACGACGCGAAATACGCGGCCCGGCACGCAGCGGCCGGTCCACCGCCAGATCCAGCGCGCCCGTGCCCAGTTCGCGTTCCACCTCGTCCGCGGGGAGGCGCCGACTGACGACCCGCACGCCTGGCGCATGGCGTTCGATGTCCGTCATCAGGGCGGGCAGCGCAATCGATTCGAGGATGTCGCGAAAGCCGATGACAAACTCCATCTGCAATTGCGCCGCGTCGAATTGGGGCTGCGCATGCGTGCTGCCAAGCAGCCCCTTCAGATGCGCCTGCACGGCCGGCATCATCGCGCGCACTTTTTCCGTCGGCAGCAAACGATTGCCCTGGCGTACGAACAGCGGATCGCCGAGATGGTCCCGCAAGCGGCGCAAGGCATGCGTGACGGCGGGCTGGGTAAGGTGCAGCACCCGTGCCGCCGCGCTCACGCCGCCCTGGCTATAGATGGCGTCGAGCACGCGAAACAGATTGAGATCGATGCGACTGTCGCGCTCCACGGCAACCTCCCTAGAGCCGCCCAGGCTCATCGCCAACATATTCACACGACTAATACGCAGACATAAAGCATATTCATTTCAATTATTCGCTGATGCAGGCGTAGGCTGGCCGCTTCTGGAGGAAAGCCATGGACTTCTCACCTTCCGAGCGCACCCAAGCGCTTACCGCACGCCTCCATCGCTTCATGCGTGAGGAAGTGATCCCGGCCGAGACGGTTTATGCCGCCCAGTTGACCGGCGGTGCCGACCATCGCCAATGGCGCCAGCCGGTCATCATGGAGCAGCTGAAGGCACGCGCCCGTGCCGAGGGCCTGTGGAATCTGTTCCTGCCCGACCTTGAAGGTGGCCCTGGCCTCAGCAATCTCGACTATGCGCCGCTAGCCGAAATCATGGGGCACTCCTTCATCGCCCCGGAAGTATTCAATTGCGCGGCGCCGGACAGCGGCAATATGGAAGTGCTGCATCGCTATGGCTCACCTGCCCAGCGCGAACGTTGGCTGACGCCGCTGCTCGATGGCGAGATCCGCTCGGGCTTCGCCATGACTGAGCCGGAGGTGGCCTCGTCCGATGCGACCAATATGCGGGCCACGGCGCAAGTCGATGGCGATCACATCGTGCTCAACGGCCGTAAATGGTGGACGACGGGCCTTGGCCATCCGCACTGCCGCTTCGTGATCTTCATGGGCCTGAGCGACGAGCATGCCGAGCCGCATCGGCGGCACAGCATGGTGATCTGTCCGCTGGACCAGGCTGGCGTGCACATCGAACGCATGTTGCCGGTGTTCCATGACTACGACGAACCCTCCGGCCACGGCGAACTCAGCTTCAACAACGTGCGACTGCCGCTGGGCAACGTGATCCTCGGTCCGGGCCGCGGCTTCGAGATTGCGCAGGGGCGACTCGGCCCCGGTCGCGTCCATCACTGCATGCGCGCGCTCGGCGCTGCCGAACGCACGCTGAGCCTGCTCTGCGAGCGCGCCCATTCGCGCGTGGCGTTCGGCAAGCCGCTGCTTCGTCTCGGCGGCAATGCGGACATCGTGGCCAACCTGCGCATGGCGATCGAACAGGCGCGCCTGCTGACCTTGAAGACGGCGTGGACGCTGGACACGCAGGGCATCAAGGCCGCGCTGAGCCTGATCTCGCAGATCAAGGTGGTAGTGCCTGCGGTGGCGCAACAGGCGGCCGACGCGGCGATCCAGATGCATGGCGCCGCCGGCCTGTCCGACGATGTACCGCTGACGCGGTTGTTCGCCTATGCGCGCGTACTGCGCCTGGCGGACGGCCCGGACGAGGTGCATCGTGCCGTGGTCGCCAAACTCGAAGCGAAGGCGCAGTTGGCGAAAGGAGCGCATGCATGACCGCGATCGAGGACCCGACGCGCCCGGTGCGCGAGGAAGATGCGTTCGATATCGCACGCGTCGATGCCTTCCTCAAGCAACACATCGCGGGCCTGGAGGGCACGCCGGCGGTGACACAATTTCCCGGCGGCGCCTCCAACCTGACCTACCTGCTCCGCTACGCCAACCGGGAGTTGGTACTGCGCCGTGCGCCGCGCGGCGCGAAGGCCAAATCCGCGCATGACATGCTGCGCGAGGCGCGCGTGATGGCTGCGCTCAGGCCCAGCTATCCGTACGTGCCGGCGATCCTGGCCTGCTGTGACGACGCTGACGTGATCGCGCAGGACTTCTACGTGATGGAACGTTTCGACGGCAGCATTCTTCGTCGCGACCTGCCGCCGGCACTGGGACTCGATCGCGATGATGTGCGGCGCCTGTGCACGGGCTTCATCGACCGCCTGATCGAACTGCATCATGTCGACATCGCCCAAGCGGGCCTCGCCGCGCTGGGCAAAGGCGAGGGCTATATCGCACGGCAAGTCAGCGGCTGGAGCGAGCGCTGGCGACAGGCCGCCACCGACGGCTCCGACCCGTGCGAGGACGTACTCAGCTGGCTCGATGCGCAGCAACCTGCCCACGACAACGCCAGCTGCGTCATCCACAACGACTACCGTTTCGACAACGTGGTGCTCGCGGCGGACGATCCGCTGCGCATCATCGGCGTGCTGGACTGGGAGATGGCGACCATCGGCGATCCGTTGATGGACCTCGGCGGCTCGCTGGCCTATTGGGTGCAGGCCGACGACGATCCGGTATTCCAGTCGTTCCGGCGCCAGCCCACGCACGTAGCCGGCATGCTTAGCCGCCGCGAAGTGATCGCCTACTACGGAGAACGCAGCGGCCTGGACGTGGCGAACTTCGGCTTCTACGAAGTGTTCGGCTTGTTTCGGCTGATGGTGATCATCCAGCAGATCTACCGCCGTTACGCCCTGGGCCAGACCACCCAGCCGCAGTTTGCCGGCTTCGGCGACGCCGCGCGTTACATGGGCCAGCGCTGCCGACGCATCATCGCTGGCATGGTGGCGTAAGCGATGCGCGAGTTGCTGCTGATTCGCCACGGCCAGGCCAGCTTCGGCGCGGACGACTATGACCAGCTCTCACCCACCGGCGAGCAGCAATCGTCCCTGCTTGGCGCATGGCTGGCAGCATCTGGCCCTGCACCCGACCTGGTGGCCGTCGGGCCACGCCTGCGTCATCGCGACACGGCGTCCCTGTGCCTGCAGGCCGCCGGCGTGAGTTCGCCAGCCATGCTGTTTCCCGGCCTGGACGAATTCGATCACCACGAGATCCTCGCGCGCCAACGTCCTGATCTCGCCGGACCCGGTGCCTTGCGCGCCGAACTCAAGCAGGACGCTGATCCGCAGCGCGCGTTCCAGCGCCTGTTTGCCGACGCCGTCGCGCGCTGGGTCAGCGGCCGGCACGATGCAGAATACAGCGTGCCCTGGCCGACGTTTCGCGCGAATGTCCTCGACGCGCTGCGGCAGCTCGCCGAGCATCCCGCCAGGACCCTATGGGCGTTCACCTCCGGCGGCCCCATCGCGGTGATCGCCAGCGCCTTGCTGGAAGCGCCTGTCGCGCAGACGTTCAAGCTCAGCTGGCCACTGGTGAATACCGGCGTGACCCGATTGCGACTGAGTTCGCGGGGAGCCACGCTGGTCACCTATAACACCTGGCCGCACCTGGAGCGCGTCAACGACAAGCACCTGGTGACCTTGCGATGAGCATGCGGATTGCAGCCCGCGTCTTCCTGCCCTCTCGAACATCACACATTCATTCCTCGACTAGCGAGTATCGACCATGACCACGCCCGCCACTTTCGACCTCACCGGAAAAATCGCCATCGTCACCGGCGCGAGTCGTGGCATCGGCGCCGACATCGCCAGGTTGCTCGCCGTACACGGCGCCCATGTGATTGTGTCCAGCCGGCGCGAGGCCGACTGCCAGACTGTGGTCGACGGCATCGTGGCGGAAGGCGGCTCGGCCGAGGCGATCGCCTGCCATATCGGCGAGATGGAGCAGATCGAAGCGCTTTTTGCCAAGGTCGAGCAGAAGCACGGACGCCTGAACATCCTGGTCAACAACGCCGCCACCAATCCGTTCTTCGGCCACATCCTCGATACCGAGCCCTCGGTATTCCAGAAGACGGTGGATGTGAACATTCGCGGCTACTTCTACATGTCGACGCATGCTGCGCGCCTGATGAAGCACAACGGCGGCGGCTCCATCGTCAACGTCGCCTCGGTCAACGGCGTCGTGCCCGGCGTGGCGCAAGGCATCTACTCGATCACCAAGGCCGCGGTGATCTCGATGACCAAGGCCTTTGCGGTGGAGTGCGCCGAAGCGGGCGTGCGTTGCAATGCACTGTTGCCCGGCCTCACCGATACGAAGTTCGCGTCGGTACTGGTCAATACGCCGGCCATCCTCAAGCAGGCGCTGGCCCATGTGCCCATGCGCCGCGTGGCCCAGCCATCGGAGATGGCTGGCGCTGCGCTTTATCTCGCCTCCGACGCCGCGTCCTACACCACCGGCGCGGTACTGAATGTCGATGGCGGCTATCTGTGCGTCTGATCCGAAGGAATCCCGCATGACTTATACAGCTTCCCTGCGCGCCGCCGGCAAACGCGCCTTGATCACCGGCGCCGCTGGCGGCCTTGGCTCCGCCACCGCCCGCATGCTGGCCCGCCACGGTGCCAAGGTATTTCTTACCGACCTGGATGCCGCCGCCGCCGCGCAACTGGCCGAAGAGATCAATCGCGAGCTCGGCACGCAGATGGCATGGTCCGCCGCACAGGACGTGCGCGACGAAGCCGTGTGGAAACAGCTTCTCGATGAAGCCGCCCAGGCCCTGGGTGGCCTGTCGGTCCTGGTCAACAATGCCGGCATCGGCTCGCTCGGCAGCATCGAGAACGTCACGCTGAAGGAGTGGCAGCGCGTGATGAGCATCAACCTGGACAGCGTGATGCTGGGCTGCAAATACGCGCTGCCGTACCTGCGCGATGCGCAACCGGCCTCCATCATCAACATCTCCTCGCTGGCCGCCTTCAAGGTCGACCCGGACTACACCGCCTACAACACCTCCAAGGCCGCCGTGGCCATGCTGAGCAAATCGGTGGCGCTGGAATGCGCGCGGCAGAAGATCGACGTGCGCTGCAACTCGGTGCACCCGGCGTTTATCCGCACCGGCATCGTGGCGCCGTTCTTCGAGGCCCTGGGCGAAGAGGAAGCCACACGCAAACTGGTACGAGGCATTCCCCTGAAGCGCCTGGGCGAGCCCGATGACGTCGCCTATGCAGTGCTCTATCTAGCATCCGATGAAAGCCGCTATGTCACCGCCGCCGAGCTGGTGATTGACGGCGGCGCCCGCGCCATCTGACTCCTTCCCCACGAGACCTCTCATGTCATTCGTCAATCGCCAACTGCTGTTGAAAAGCCGGCCCGAAGGCCTGGTCCGCCAGGACAATTTCGAACTGCACGAACAAGCCACTACCGAACTCGCCGAGGGCCAGGCCCTGGTGCGCGTGCTGTATCTGTCGATGGACCCGACCAACCGCGTGTGGATGAGCGATATTCCGCAATACATGCCGCCGGTGGCGATCGGCGAAGTCATGCGCGGACTCGGCCTCGGCCGCGTCGTCGCTTCGCGCTCCGCGCAGTACGCGGTCGGCGACCTGGTGCAGGGATTGGTGGGTTGGCAGGACTACGCCGTGGTCGACGAAAAACGGGCCAAGGACTGGGTGAAGCTGCCGCCAAATCCGCCGGTCCCCTTGCCTACCCTGCTAGGCGCCTGCGGCTTCAGCGGCCTCACCGCCTATTACGGTCTCACTGAAATCGCGCCCGTGCAGCCAGGTGAAACCCTGGTGGTCTCTGCCGCAGCCGGCTCGGTGGGCTCCATTGCAGGACAGATCGGCAAGCTGCGTGGCGCGCGCGTGGTCGGTATTGCGGGTGGCCCGGACAAGTGCCGGCACTTGATCGACGATCTGGGCTTCGATGCCGCCGTCGACTACAAGGCGGATGACTGGAAGCAGGCTTTGGCCGCCGCCACGCCCGATGGCGTGCACGTGAACTTCGAGAATGTCGGCGGCCCGGTGATGCGCGCGGTGCTGTCGCGCATGGTCAACGGTGGACGTGTGGCGCTGTGTGGGCTGATCGCAAACTACACCAGCGGTGCGAAGCCTGCCGACGACTACAGCGTGATCATCGTCAAGCGCCTCACCGTGCGGGGCTTCCTCGCGTTCGACTATCGCGACAGTCAGCGCGCCGTGCAGGACCTGATTGGCTGGGTGCGCGAAGGCCGCATCAAGGCCGGCGAGACCATCGAGGATGGCCTGGAGAACGCGCCGCTGGTGCTCAACCGCCTGTTCGAAGGCAGCAACACCGGCAAGCTGGTATTGCGCGTCGCCGAAGACGCCTGAGCCGCGCAAGATCATCGCTGCGACGGACCATCCGTCGCAGCGATGCATGCCTGCTACTCCGTGGCCGCCGGCACTTGCACTGGCTCGATCGCTTTAGGCTTGCGCGGACGCCAGTAACCACCCGTGGTCCAGGCCTCGAAACCCCAGCGCAACCAGCCGATCAACGCATTTGCCAGCCACAGCGCCCACAGCAGCATGGCGATCTTGTAGACCCATAGCGAGACGCTGAACACGCCGGCATGCGGCAGCACGCCACGACTCTGGTCGGCAAACCAGTTCAGCTGCCAGGCGCTGGAATCGTTGCCGGCGACGTGCATGTCCGGCAGGCCCAGCAGTCCTTTCGGCACCGCCGAGACCAGCACGACCAGGGCCGCCACGGTCATCAGCGCCAAGCCCGCTTGCAGCAGGTTGAAGCGGGTAGCGAAGCGCTCGGCCACGACATGGCGTGCACGCAAACCGAGCAGGATCAGCCAGAGCACCACCAGCGCATACGCGCCCCAGGCAAAGGCCGAGAACCCAAGGCCAAGCAACAGCCATTGATGAAAGCGCAGCGGCGTCGGCGCATGGCGCGACAACAGCCATGCGGCGAGCAGCAGCACGATCAGTTGCGACCAGTACATCACGGCCGGACCCGCTGCCGGACCCCACGTCCACAATACCCAACGATCCTCCGGCAACGTCTGCTGCAAGGAGATGTTGGCCGCCGGCGCATCGAGCGAAAACGTCGGCGTGCGTGTGCGCACGCCGACGCCTTGCGGCTCGCGCAGGCGCAAGCTGTAGCGATGGCTCCCCGGCAACAACGGCAGGCTGAGCTTGCCGTCGCGGATGGCCAGGCTCAGGGGCGCTGCGTCGCGGCGCGCCTCGAGCAATGCCGCCCCCGGTGGCAGGCCGATCACGTGCTCGCCGCCACGCGTGCTGCGCGCAGCAAGCACCAGCACGGTTTCCGTGGCGCGATCGGCCGCATGGCTGCGCACGGTCACTTCATCGAAGGCCAGGCTGTCGCCGGCCATCGCCCTGGGTCGATGGATGGCCACCTGCAGGCTTTCACCGGGCAAGGGCAGGAAGCGCAAGCCATCGTCACTGAGGTTCGCCGGTACGCCCTTCGCTTCGAGATGCCAGATCGGAGCCGCCTGCAGCACCCATACTTCGGCGCGATCATTCAGGCCCGGCGCGGTCAGCGCTAGGCTGTCCGAGCTATCGAGTCGGCTGCTCCAGCGGACCAGGTCCTGGCCGGCGTTGAAGGTCACGCCGATGCGGCCGTCGTGGACCCGGATGTTGTCGCCGAGCGGGTGTTCGCCTGGCAGCAAGGGCAGCTCAAGGCTGAAGCCGCCATCGCTCGGCGCGATCCGCTCGACCGTGTTCTCGACGCTCCAGTCCACGCCAAAGACCAGGGTTCGGGTCAACCTCACATAGGGTGGAAAAGCCTGCGCTGCCGCCGCTTGTGGCTTTCCATCCGACCCTGCGCGCACGCGGTTCAAGCTCAGGCTGTCGCCCAAGAGCCGATGTTCGTCCACACCGTCAGCTGCCCATCCATCGCCACTGAATTCGATACGTTGAGGGGGTAAGGCGAACTGCAGGCTGGCCGTATCCACCGGCGCCGCGCGATAGCGCAACGAAACGCGGTGCACGCCACGCTCCAGCTTGACCAGGAGCACATCGTCCTGCTGGGCCAGGATGGCATCGTGCCCATCCGTGCTGACGCTGCTCAATTGCAGGGAGGCGTCGGCTTGCGGCAAAGGCACGGCCACGCTGGCGCCGGCATGCATGTCCAGATCGAGTACCACGCTGTCGCCGCCGGCCTGCACCGCGGCGCGCGCCACCGCAGCGCAATCCGGCGCGCAGGTCGGCGCTTCGGTGAGGCGCGTGCGCAATTGCGTGAGCACCTCATGGCTGGGCGTGTCTTGCGCCTGTGCGGCGTACGGTATCAAGGCCAGCGCGAGCAGCGCGACGGCAGCACCGCGCACACTCCAGCCACGCCACGGCCCCAGCGATGGACCTAGCAAGCCCAGCGACAGGCGGCCCAGCAACAACAGCAACAGCGCCAACATGGCGACACGCAACAGGCGCACCAGCCAGGCCGGGGCAATGACGAAGCGCGTGGTCTGCTCGGCCGTGACCGGCCCGGACCAACCGAGCCGATAGTTGTTGCCGACATCCCAGTGCGGCGCGCCACGGCCAGCCTGGATGACGCTATGCGCATCGGTTTCCTGACCCACCGTCATGGAGGCCGTGAGGCGCGTACCGGTTACCGTCACCGCCTGGATGATCTTCGGTGGCGCCGCCTTCCCCGCACTGATCTCCGCCACAGCTGTGGGCGGCGCAGGTGGGGGCGGCGGGGCCGGCTGCATCATCGCCATGGGCGCGGGGGCGGATTCGGGTGCGTTCGATGCCGCGAGCTGATCCTGTTCCTCCTGGTTCGCATAAGCCGCCGGCTGGACGAAGCGCATCGCAAGAGCATAGCCACCACCGACGCTGCGCCCTTCCAATTGTGGATGCAGGGCGTAACTCATCTCCCTCGCTGCGAATGGCAGCGTCCACAGCACGGCCAAGGCGAGCAGCGCGGCGGCCGTGATGCGCGAGATCGCGCGCAACCGCCCGTCCGGCAAGGCGCGCATCAGCAGGGCCAGCGCAAGCGCCACGGCCAAGGTCCAGCGCGGCGCGCCGAACTCATGTTGCGACAAGGCAAGAAAGCCCACGGCGACCAAGGCCCACGGCCAACCCAGCAAGCGTCCGGCCAGCAATCCGATCAAGGCGACCACGAACAGATCGAGCAAGCTCCATTGGGCGATCCATGAATCGGGCGAACGGTCCGCCCCCGCGGCACCGAGCAGACGGTAACCGTACGGCAGGTGCAGGGTGGCGTCGATGCTTTCCAACGGCAGCTGCCAGCCCGTGCTTGGCATCGCGCCCCGCTCGGGCAGGCGCAGGCCGGCCTTGAGGTTCACCGACGTGTCGCGCAATTCGACGCCGCCATGCCCGTCGCCGTTGGCGGTGATCAACAACGGCGTCGCGTCCTGCACGGCGCTTTGCAGTTGCCATGGCCCGCTGACGTCGAGGCGCTGGTGACGGCGAAGCGTACCGGTAAGGTGATCGGCAGCGTTGTAACCGCGGCCATCGAAATCCAGCCACAGCTGGCGATGCAGGGTGAGCTGATCGCCTTGGCCGCCTTCGCCGCCGCGCGTGCCCTGTTCGATGGCGAGCCCGCTGCTGTCATCGAGTACATAGGCGGGAAGGTGTTGCCAGTCCCCGGGTACATCGGCCTGGGCCGCATCGGTCGCCTTCCCCTGCACACGCGTACTGCGCAAGGTGGTGTCGTCGGCGTAACTCCATATTTCCTGGCGCGGCCAGGGCACGGTGGGCAGGCTCAAGGCGATGTGTGTAAGCACCTCGGTACCGCGCGCGCCGAGGGTCAGCGTCCAATGGCCGGGGCGCAGTTGCACACGCAGACGTCCATCGTTTTCCAGTCGCGCCGGCAGCTCGCCCTGGAGCGAGGTGGCGACGAAACCCTTGGGTAGCGCAGGGCCAAACAGCTGTTCGCGCGAACTACCGGTGACATCGACTTGGAGCTGGGTTTCCAGCCTCGACGGCAAGCCATCGGCGAGGCGCCGGTAAACCCGCAACGACAGCGCATCGACGACACGCTGGGCCGCCGCCGCCTCGCCCAGGGTGAGCTGATCGGCATGGCGTTCGACCCGGTTGACCGCCTTGCCGTCCGGCGTGAGCGAGACCAGGCCGATCGATTCGGGCACCCGCAGGCGCGCCGGACGGCTGTCCCATGGCAACACCCCGCGGATGACATAGTCACCGGCGGCCAGGCGCAGCGCCGGATTTTCCTCGCGCTCGAGCACGGGCCAGGGCTTGTTGTCGACACTGACCTGCTGCGGCCAGTTGCGCGCGTCGCCCGGCAGGCCCACCCAGCTTTCGGCGTCCACATGCACATCGAGGCTGAAGTGTGCGCCGTCCTTGTCGACGTCCACGAGCAGACGTCCCGGCCATGCGCAGGTGCTGCCGTCAGCGCCTGAGCCCTGCGTGGCGAGCATCGGACAGGCGTGCTGGGGCACGTCATGCAACACCCAGTCCTTCCAGTCGCGCAAGGCGGGCGGCACGTCCTGCGCCAACAGCGGCGCGACCACCAGCATGAGTCCCAACAACCATTCCCATGGACGACGCATGTATCTCTCCCTGACGACCCGTGCGGGTCGGGACAGTGTAGAAGCAAGCCAGGAAGCGCGTGTTGAGCTCCCAAGCCATGCAACGTCGATACGGGTTGAACGGGGTTAGGGCAAAAAAAAGCCGGGCGGTGGATGCTGCCCGGCGTGATGGTGAGGTCAAGCTGGCCGGCCAACGGCCGGCCATTGGATCAACGAAGGATGACCGATGCGTCCTGCTTCGCCGCCAGTGCGGCACAAAGCAGGGTCGACTCGCTGGTCTGCGCCAGACCGCGTTCGGCACCGGTCACATCCTTGGCGCGAGTCTTGAAGAATGCCTGCAGACGATCTGCTTCGTCCTTCGAGCAGCCGCCACCGGCCATGAGGTTTGGCAATTGGCCGCCGGCGAAACTGCCGGTACGTTCCACGATCTTGTCGTAGTTGGCGACCGACCAGTCCCAGGAGGCGTCGCGCTGAGCACGCGTGTCGCGGACACCACGCAGCAGCGACGCCATCTCGCCCACCTTCACCTGCTTCACTAGGGCAAAGTCACGCACCTGTGTCGCAAGCGCGGGATCTTCCACTTCGCTCAAGCCACCGAGGATGGCATTGCGCATGGCCGGATCGCTGGTCTGCGGCAGCTCGGCAATCAAGGCATCAACTGCGCTCTTGCCACGCTCCTGCACGGCGACGCCGAGTGCGATGCCGAGCAGGTCGGGATCGGCCGCGGCGAGATCCAGACGGCCATCCGGCTTGCGCTTGAGCGCTGCATCGCCCTGCTTGAGCAGTTCGGTACGCACTTCCGGCAGCTTCACACCCAGCGCCAGCTGGGCAGCCAACGTGTCGCGCAGCAGCGAATCGGTGTCGGCCTCGCCCGGCTTGCGGTGATAGCCCAGCTGCTGCATGCGAGGCAGATAAGCGGCCTTGGCCCACTCGGCGAGCTTGGCGCGCTGCGCATCGGTCTGTGCCACATTCTGGTAGATCCAGTTGAAGCTGTTCAGCGGCGCCGTGGCCACTTCGCGCGTCTTCGACGAAGTCAGCGGCTTGAGCGCGGCGAGCACATCGGCCGCATCCAGATCGCCATGCTTGAAGCTCGCATACACCGCATCGGCGTAGGCGAGCTGCTCGGCATCGTCGAGCTTGCCGACCTGCTGGCCTAGCTTGGCCAGGTCGTCCTTGGCCATGGCGAAGCGGTAGTAGCCGCTGCCATTCGCGTTCGGCATCACCCAGGTCGGGTTGCTCGCGCCGGCCAGCACCATGGTGCCCTGGGCCTTGTCGAGCAGTTCACAGCTCACCTTGCTGCCATCGGCGGTGCCGTAGCGCACGCACATCGGCACGCCCCACACGCTCTTGGCGTCGCCCGCGCTGCCGAGCGGCAGGTAGCGGCCCTGGGTCAGGTGCAGCACGGTCTTGCCGCCTTCCTGGCTCACCTGGGTTTGCACGTAAGGCACACCCGGCTGGTTGAGGAAGCTCTTGAACGCCTGCTGGAAGTCCTGGCCCTTGTCGGCCGCCTTGGCGATCGAAGCGACCAGATCATCCGCCGTCGCGTTGCCGAACTTGTGTTGCTGGATATACGAGCGCATACCCTTCTGGAACGTCGACTCGCCGACGTAGCCTTCGAACATGCCCAGCACCGCCGCACCCTTCTGGTAGGTGATGCCGTCGAAGGCCGTCTCGATGTCGCCATTGCCGGTGATCGGCTGGCGGATCTTGCGCGTGGTGACCAGGCTGTCGCCATTCATGGCGCCCTGCGCACCGCGCACGCGGTCGAGGTCGGCGCGGTATTCCGGATGCACCTTCTGGGTGACCTTCTGCTGCATCCAGGTGGCGAACGCTTCGTTGAGCCAGAGGTCGTCCCACCAGCCCATGGTCACGGTGTCGCCGGTCCACTGGTGCGCCAGCTCATGCGCGGTGACGTTGAACGAACCGCGCACGTAGTTGGCCGGGGAATCCGGATCGATCAGCAACAACCAGTCGCGGAACGTGACCAGGCCCGGGTTCTCCATCGCACCGGCAGAGAAGTCCGGCGCGGCGAGCAGGTCGAGCTTGTCCCACGGATAGCCGAAGCCGTAGTAGTCCTCGAGCGTGTGGATGATGCTCGGCGTTTCGCTCAGCACATGCTGCATGCGATGGCCTTCGCCCTTCGCGGCGATGCCGCGCAGTTCGGTGGGCTGCGCGCGGTACTGGGTCGAGGAGATATCCGGCCCCTTCACTACATCCCACGGGCCCACGCCAAAGGCGACCAGGTAGGTCGGCAGCGGCTGGGTCCTGGCGAAGGTCAGCGTCTTCCAGCCGTCGCCGGCGCCTTCTTCCTTCACCTGCTTGGTGTTGGCGATGCCGACTTCGTCGTTCGGGACGGTCAGGCGAATGTCGAACGGCGTCTTGAACGACGGCTCGTCGAAACCGGGGAATGCGAAGCGCGCACTGATCGGCTCCATCTGCGTCATCGCATACGGCTGGCCCTCGTGGCTCACCTTGTACAAGCCCTGCAACTGCTGGTTGAGCGGCGCGCTATAGGTGATCGCCAGGCTCAGCTCCTGCGGCGCCAGCTGGCTGCCGAAGTCGATGCGCACCACGCCTTCCTTCGGCGCCACGTCCACGTACTTGCCTTCATGCACCTTGCCGGCAGCATCGGTGATGGCGACCTTGCTGACTTTCAGCTCGCGACCATGCAGCCACAGGTGATCAGTGGCCTTTTCCAGCTTCAGCTTGATCGTGGTGGTGCCGGTGAAATCCTGCTGGCGCGGGTCGACCTTGAAATCGAGCTGATACGACTCCGGCATCGCCCAGCGCGGCAGCTTGCCTTGCGGCTGATCACTGGCGGCCGGGGCGGCCATGGCGGCGCCGCAGCAAGCGGCAAGGGCAGTAAGGACGAGCGGGCGGACGAGGCGGCGCATGGTGCGTGGGCACTCCTTGGACAAATAAACGCCCACGCTAGGGGCTGCCATGACGAGCGACACAGTGCCAGAAGACATGCCGCACATTGTCGAAATCGATGAATACCATCAGAATCCATAGATATGACCTATCAGATCCGTGTGGACGCTCGTTCATGAACCTGCGCGACCTGCACTACCTCGTGGCCCTGGCCGAGCATCGGCATTTCGGGCGCGCCGCCGAGGCCAGCTTCGTCAGCCAGCCCACGCTCTCCACGCAGATCAAGAAGCTCGAGGACGAGCTGGGCGTCGCCCTTGTGGAGCGCACGCCGCGCAAGGTGCTGCTGACCGAAACCGGTCGCGAAATCGCCCGCCGTGCACGTGGCGTGTTGTCGGAGATCGACGAGATCAAGGCGATTGCGCAGCGCACGCGTGATCCGGAGTCGGGCACCTTGCGACTAGGCATCTTCCCCACGCTCGGCCCTTACCTGCTGCCGCATCTGGTGCCGCTGGTGCGCAAGCACTTCCCGCGACTGGAACTGCTGCTGGTCGAAGAGAAGACCGAGCAGGTCGTGAAGATGTTGCGCGAGGGCGCGCTGGATGTCGGCGTGCTCGCCCTGCCCTTGCACGAGGACAGCCTGCACGCCGAATTCCTGTTCGAGGAACCGTTCGTGCTGGCCGTGCCGGACGATCACCCGCTGGCGCACAAGCGCACGCGCCTGAAACTCGACGACCTGGAAGACGAAAGCCTGCTGCTGCTGGAAGACGGCCACTGCATGCGCGATCAGGCGCTGGAGGTGTGCCAGCTCGCCGGTGCCGGTGAACGCTCCGGCTTCCGCGCCACCAGTCTTGAGACCTTGCGCCAGATGGTGGCGGCGAACGTGGGCATCACCTTGCTGCCGACACTGGCGATCAAACCGCCGATGTCGCGTACCGACAATGTGCACCTGATCGAATTTTCCGGGCACGCGCCCAGCCGGCGCATCGCGCTCGTGTGGCGCAAGAGCTCGTCGCTGGGGGTGTTCCTCGAGCGGTTCGGCGACGTGATCCGCGGTTTGCCGCCGGAGCTGCTGCAGCCGAACCTGGGCGAAGCGAAACCTGCCAAGCGCGCCGCGCCCTGAGTGACCATGCCACGCTCTCTGCTGATCGGCGTACTGCTGCTTGCCGGCCTCGGCGCGGCGCACTGGTGGCGCGCGCGTCCGCTCACACCAGGGCCTGGCGTCCTGGCCCCGGATGTACCCACGCAAATCGATCTCGAACAGGGCACCACGCTACAGCGCGGTGACATCACGCTGGTGACACGCGCGCGCTTCGAACTGACTGCGCGCGTGCTGTCCCGTGAGGACTACCACTTCGACGCAGGCGCCAAGCTGGCACCGGTCGATCTGGCCATGGGCTGGGGCCGCATGTCCGACAGCAGCGTGCTGGCCGGCATCGAGATCAGCCAGGGCAACCGCTTCTATCACTGGCACGTCGACGCATTTCCGATTCCACGCCGGGAAATCGAGACGTCCAGCGCCAACATGCACATGATCCCCGCTGACAACAACGTGCGTAACGAACTGGAGCGCGTGCGCCAAGGTGAAGTGGTGCATCTCGAAGGGTTTCTGGTCGACGCCAGCCGTCCGGGCGGCTGGCGCTGGCGCACCTCGATGACGCGCGACGACACCGGCGATGGTGCGTGTGAGCTGGTTTATGTCGAGAGCATCGCACCGGCCATGCCCTGAGCCGCCGCGCGGGTAGGCTCGGCGAACAGGCCCGCGTCAGGCTCGCTCAGTAGCGCAGCAAGGCATGCAAGGGCGCGTCGTCTTGCCAGCGCGCGCGGCCCTGCAGTGCGGCCAGTTCGATCACCACGCTGGCCCCTACCAGCTGCGCCCCGAGCTTTTCCACCAGGGCTCGCGCTGCCGCCACGGTACCGCCCGTGGCAAGCACATCGTCCACGATCAAGGCCCGTTCGCCCACACGCAGCGCGTCGTTGCGCGCCTCCAGCCGATCGACGCCGTATTCCAGCGCGTAGTCCACGGCAACCACCGGCGGTGGCAGCTTGTTCGGCTTGCGCAGCGGCACGAAACCCGCGTGCAGCTTCTGCGCCAGCGCAGCGCCGAAAATGAAGCCGCGCGATTCGATCCCGCATACCGCCTGCACGCCACTGCCCTGCCACGGCTCGGCCAGCGCATCCACACAACGCGCAAAGCCGCCAGCATCGGCGAGCAGCGGCGTGATATCGCGAAAGACCACACCCGCCTTCGGGAAGTCGGCTACGGCGCGGATCAGCGCCCGGATCTGCGTCAACGAACTGTCCACCTGATTCGCTCCTATGCCGCACGCCGGGGGCGTTGCGCGCCTGACAGCATACCGCCCAGAGCCAAGGCCGACCCGGGCCTGCGACGTCGTCGAGCGATGATGGGGTTCAACCGAAAGCGGGCTGCGGTGCGTCCGGATCTTCGTCCGCTTCGTCCATGGCGAGACGGGCCTCGGCCAGGCTGCGCTCGACTTCGCGCACGATCCGTTCGGCCGCGTCCAGGCTCGCTTCCGACACCAGCACGGCCACATAGTCCAGCGCCGGCAACTGACCCACCGCTCCGGTCAGGTATTCACCTGAAATGAACGCGGGGATATCCGCGCGCTCCAGCGCGTCCTTCACCAGGTGGGCGTCAATCAGGGTTTCAGCTCGGTATGCGATGCGCATGGGGGCACGCTAGCGCGGTGTGGGACGGGGGGCAAGTTTTTGCTTGTCGGTGATGGAGAGGTGATGCTCATTTGATGGATGGCTCGCGTGGAGCGCGTGGCAGTCTTTTTTGCGCGTCATCAAACGGATGCTGGGGCGCGTCACAACGGTGAAGTTGGTCATCCAGTGGCTGTCGCTCTGTTGTGATGTGGCTGCGACCTGGCTCGCCTGCGGCGGGCTTCCGACCTCCTGCCGGAGGCCGGGTTACTTCTCTTTGCTTGCCCAAAGAGAAGTAACCAAGAGAAAAGGCACCCCGCTTGGCGCTTGCCGAGCGGAGCTCGGCAAGTCCGTGAGGGTCGGCCGGGCTTTTCGACAGGGCTCCTGCCCTGACGAAAAGGCATCGGCATCCCTGCCGATGCCCCCTGCGGGGCCTGATCGTCCGCCCCTCACCGCCGCACAGGGGCCCCACACGTCAAAAGCACAAGGCTCGAGCAGCGCATGGCGCTGCTCATTGCTGTTGCTTGGCTTTCGCTTTCGCTTTGGATCTGGCTTTGGCTTTGGGGGTTGCTCTACCGCTCTTCGGGTCCCCTATGGCGCGGCGGGTGGGTGGAGGAAAAGCCCGAAGGGTGGCTTGCATGGATGCAAGCCAGTTTGTCGTCAGGGCAGGAGCCCTGTCGACAAACCTCCGTAACCCACCCGCGCACCTGCAGGGCGTCAGCCCGGAAGGCGCGCCATCGGGGTGGCCTTTCTCTTGGTTACTTCTCTTTGGCCACGCAAAGAGAAGTAACCCGCTGCCCGGCAGGGCAGCGGAAGCCCGCGGCAGGCGAGCCAGGTCGCGGTAGCGTCAAGACAGCGCGAAAGTCACTGGATTCCCGCTTTCGTGGGAATGACGGTGAGGGGGAACGGGGCGTGATGCACGCTTGGCCGGCGTTCGCGGGGATGACGATGAGGAGTGCTATGCGTTTTGCGCAATCCGAGCTCGTTTGGCTTGGCCAGCCGCAGGGCTATTGAGCGTCGCTGAGATAACGGCTGACGGCTATTGCCACGAGGGCGGGCAAACCGCCCCCCCCCACTTTCCCACCCGCTGAAACCCCACAAAACACCCCCACCTTGGACAGGGTAAACTTGGTCGTTTCCGCCACCGCGTACGAGTTGTGAGTCCCGATGTCCACTGAAAACGCCGCCATTGAACCCATTGTCTCGTCCGCCGCAGCGCAGGCCGAGGGTCAACGCGCTGATGTGCAAAGGGATTTCATCCGCCAGATCATTCGCGAGGACCTGGCCAGCGGCAAGCACCATGCCATCCGCACGCGCTTTCCGCCCGAGCCCAATGGCTACCTTCATATTGGCCACGCCAAGGCGATCTGCCTGAACTTCGGCATCGCCTCGGAGTTCATCGGCTGGTGCAACCTGCGCCTGGACGATACCAATCCGGGCAAGGAAGACCCCGAGTTCGTCGAGGGCATCAAGGACGACGTGCGCTGGCTCGGCTACGAGTGGCACGACCTGCGCCATGCCTCGGACTATTTCGAGGTGTTCTACGACGCTGCGATCAAACTGATCCAGGATGGTGTCGCCTATGTGGACGACCTCAACGCCGAGGACATGCGCGCCTATCGCGGCACGCTGACCGAGCCAGGCCGCAACTCACCGTTCCGCGAGCGCAGCGTGGAGGAGAACCTCGACCTGTTCCGGCGCATGCGCGCGGGCGAATTCGACGATGGCGCCAAGACCTTGCGCGCCAAGATCGACATGACGTCGGGCAATATGAACATGCGCGACCCGGCGATCTACCGCATCCGCAAGATCGCGCACCAGAACACCGGCGACGCCTGGCCGATCTATCCGATGTACGACTACGCGCACTGCCTGTCGGATGCGCTGGAAGGCATCACCCATTCGCTGTGCACGCTTGAGTTCGAGGACCACCGCCCGCTGTACGACTGGTTCGTCGACAAGGTCGACCTGGTCAACCATCCGGAACTGTGGCAGCACCTGCGCGAAGGCGGCTTCCGCACCGAACCGGCCAAGCCGCGACAAATCGAGTTCTCGCGCCTCAACCTGTCCTACAGCATCACCAGCAAGCGCAAGCTGGCCCAGCTGGTGAACGAAAACCTGGTGGATGGCTGGGACGATCCGCGCATGAACACGCTGCGCGGCCTGCGTCGTCGTGGCTTTACCCCGGCCGGCCTGCGCCTGCTGATCGAGCGCCTGGGCGTGAGCAAGCAGAACAGCATCATCGACTACTCGATCCTCGAGAACTGCATCCGCGAGGATCTGGACGCGACCGCGCCGCGCCGCATGGCCGTGCTCGACCCGCTCAAGCTGGTGATCACCAACCTGCCCGCGGATCACCAGGAAACGCTGGTGTTCTCCAACCATCCCAAGGACGAGAGCTTTGGCACGCGCGAAGTGCCGTTCTCCCGCGAGCTATGGATCGAGCGCGAGGACTTCGCCGAAGTGCCGCCCAAGGGCTTCCACCGCTTGAAGCCCGAAGGCGAAGTGCGCCTGCGCGGCGTCGGCATCGTGAAGTGCGACGAGATGGTGAAGGACGCCGACGGCAACATCACCGAGCTGCGCTGCACGCTCGACCTGGAGTCGCGCCAGGGCCTGCCGGGTGCCGACCGCAAGGTCAAGGGCACCATTCACTGGGTGAGCGCGAAGCATGGCGTGTCGACCGAGGTCCGTGTATACGATCGCCTGTTCAACGTGCCGGCACCGGACGACGAGAGCGACGGCAAGAGCTGGATCGAGCACATCAATCCGGAAGCCAAGCGCATCGTGCGCGCCTGGCTGGAGCCGGCCGCAGCGAACGCTGCGCCGGAACAGCGCTATCAGTTCGAGCGCCTCGGTTACTTCGTGGCCGATCGCCTTGACCATCGTGCCGAAGCGCCGGTATTCAACCGTACCGTTACGCTGCGCGACGCGTGGACCAAGCAGGCTGGCTGAAACCCGCGCTATAAGGAGATACGCATGCTGCGCCTGCAGATTCACCTGACCTTGCCGCCATGGATCGGCGACGTGGTTGACACCGGTAAGCGCTACATCACCGACCTGGAACGGGTGGGGCTGGCCATCGAACTGGCGCGTCACAATATCGGGCATGGTCACGGCGGTCCGTTTGGCGCGGCGGTGTTCCATGAGGATGGGCGCCTGGTTTCCGTGGGCGTAAACCGCGTCGTGCCGCAAACCTGCTCCGTGGCGCACGCGGAGATGATGGCGTTCATGAGCGCCCAGCAGCGCCTCGCCAGCTACCGCATCAATCAAGACGGCGGCCGTTACACGCTCGCCACCAGCGCCCAGCCGTGTTGCCAGTGCTACGGCGCCACCGTCTGGGCCGGCGTCGACGAGCTGCTGATCGGCGCACGCGCGGAGGATGTCGAAGAACTCACCGAGTTCGATGAAGGTCCGCTGCCCGCCGACTGGGCGGGAGAACTGGAACGCCGCGGCATCGCCGTGCGCCGCGACATCCTGCGCGAGCAGGCGCGTGACGTGCTGGCCACCTACGGCCGCAGCGGGCAACACTATTGAGCCGCCTGCGCGCCTCGCTGCCGCTGATCCTGCTGGTGCTGGCCGGCATCGTGCTGTTTAGCTCCGGCCTGCTCGATCGCCTGCATCCTGAGCAGCTGGTGACGCACCAGGCCCAGTTGCGCGCCGGCATCGCCGACAGTCCCTGGCTCAGTCGTCTTGCCTATATCGGCCTGCTCACCCTGGCCATGTCGACGGGCATCCCGGGCACGGTGATCATCATCATGGCGGGCGGCTTCGCCTTCGGTACGGCCGAGGGCAGCATTTATTCCTCCATCGGGCTGACCCTCGGTACCCTGATCCTGTTCCTGGCCAGCCGTTACGCGTTCGGCACCGGCAGCAAGCACCCGCCGGCTCTGGTGGACAAGATCCACCACGGCTTTGAGCGCCATCCCACCGCCTACACCATGTTCCTGCGCTTCGTGCCGGTGGCGCCGTTTGGCCTCGTCACGGTCGCGCTGGCTTGGCTGCGTTGCCCGCTCTGGCTGTTTCTGGGTGCGAGCTGGTTGGGCGGCACGGTCTCCCTGATCTTCGAGACTTCCATTGGCGCCGGCCTTGGCGAGGCGCTTGCCCGCAGCCATGGCCACTTTGGCATGGGCCTGCTGATGCAGCGTGGGGTGTGGATGCCGCTCAGCGCCATCGGCGTGCTGGCCCTGCTGCCCCTGCTGGCGGAACGCATCAGCCGCAGACGCCGGAGTGGACTACCGCCGTCAGCAAAAACCAGGGACCCATGAGGGGTATACCCTCGACCAATAGGATAGCTGTCCTACCCAACGAATCGCGCTAGTCTCACACCTATCGGCGCACGAAACGCCGAATGGGGTGACGGCCAATGGGTGCAGGGGCGAACTCCCGGGCGGTGCGGTGGTGGCGGCGTACATCGCTCATGCAGCGATTTGCGCTGGTGGCGCTCGTGCCCACCATGGTCACGGCCACGCTGCTGGTCACCATGCTCACGCGCAGCCAGTTGATCACCCTGCGCGACATGGCGCAGAACACCGCCGGCGCGATCGCCACGCAGGCAGCCTCGGTATCCACGACGCCGTTGCGCGACATGCAGCGCCGCGAGCTGGTGCGCATTGCCGAATCCATTGGCGAATTGCCCCATGTGGCGCGTGTGCAGATTCGCGCGGCCGATGGCGAAATCGTCGCCGACAGCCTGGGCCGCAGCGGCACGGGCAACGCTGAAAGCCTCACGGTCGTGCGCGACGTAGTCGACAGCGACCAGCCCGGACACCCGGTACTCGGTTCGGTGCTGGTGGACGTCAGCCTCAGCAGCGCGATCTCCGCGCAACAGGCCAGCCTTCGCAATGCGCTGATCGCCCTGATCGCCAGCCTGGTGGTGGCTTCCGTGATCGCGTGGCAGGCCGCGCGCTGGATCAGTGCGCCGCTGCGCCGCCTCGTCGCGGCGGTGCACCAGCTCGGTCGCGGTGACCGCCATGTCGAGGTGGAGGTCACCGACCAGTCGGAAATCGGTGAACTGCAGCGCGGCTTCAACAGTGCTGCGCTGGCGCTGTTCGACGTCCAGCTCAGCATGGAAAGGGAGATCGAGCACGCGACCGTGGAACTGGCGCGAAAGAACGCGGCGCTTGAAGCGGCCAGCGTCGCCAAGGCGCGTTTCCTGGCCGCGGCGTCGCACGATCTACGCCAACCCTTGTATGCACTGACCCTGTTCTCTTCGTCGCTGGCCGTGGACGAGCGCGATCCGGTGCGGCTGGATCGCATCGCGCACATCCAGGAATGCGTGGAAGCACTCGACCACTTGTTCAGCGAACTCCTCGACCTCTCGCGCCTGGAAACCGGCGCGATGCAGATCGAGATCACGGAATTCCCGCTCGACCAGGTACTGCAGGAAGTAAGCCGCAACTTCCGCATGATTGCCGAGCAACACGGACTGCGGCTGATCATGCGCGCAACCGACGTGTGGGTACGCAGCGACCGCACCATGCTGGCGCGCATTCTCAACAATCTGGTCAGCAACGCGCTGCGCTACACCAGCAAGGGCGGTGTCCTGGTGGTCGCGCGACGCCGTTGTGACGGCACCGTTCGTCTCGACGTCTGGGACACTGGCAGTGGCATCGCACCCGAGCACCAGGCGCGCGTCTTCGACGAGTTCTACCGGGTGGAATGCCACGGCACCAACGAGCGCGATACCGGTGCACGTCGCGGCCTGGGCCTGGGGCTGGCCACCGTGCAGCGGCTGGCGGAACTGCTGGATACGCAGGTGGTGCTGAAGTCGCACCCTGGTCGCGGCAGTGTGTTCTCGTTTCATCTGCCCGAGATTCCGGCACAGGTGGTCTTCGACACGCCGGCGGAGGAGACACCGATGGATGTCACGGGCATGCGCGTGCTGGTGATCGACGACGAGCCGGCCATCCTCTCCGGCATCCGTTACCTGCTGCGCAGTTGGGGCTGCGAAGTCGCCATCGCCGAGGATCGGATCCAGGCCTTGCAAGCGGCGGAAGAATGGCCTGCGCCACCCGATATCGTGATTTCAGACCTGCGCCTGCGCGACGGCGAGAGCGGCCTGGACGTATTGGCGGCGTTGGATCAACTCTATGCACGCGACGGCCACGCTCCCTTCCCGCGCCTGCTGATCACTGGTGAAACACGCAGCGATCGCCTGCGCGAGATCATGGCCGCCAATATCCCCGTGCTCTACAAGCCGGTGTCACCCGAGCAACTGCGCGAGGCCATGATGGTCGCGTGGAATGTCGCCCGCGCCGCGGCCGCCTGAAGCATGTTTGCCTGAGCCACGCACTGGACGACGCAGCCGCTGGCCTCAAGCCGTCCTGCGCGCCAGCAGGCGGTCGCCGGGCAGGAAACGGTTGAACAAGTCTTCCACGAATTCGCCGCCGGTCGGGTCGCCCGGCGACGCGCCCGTAAAGTAAAGCCCGCACCAACGTAGCCCGTGCTGGCCCGCGGCATCCTCCGCTATCAGCCGATCAATGAAGACATGCAAGCCATGCTGCAGCTCGGACAAGGCTTGGCGAAACTCGAAAATCTCGCGGCGGCCATGCGGCCCGTGCTGCCTGGCCAGCGCCGCCAGGCCAATCATCCGCATACGCTCAAAAGCGTCGTCGTAGGGAGCATCCGCGCGGCCAGGCGACGCGCCGGCTGAAGTCGCCTCGGATTTCCTCCATCCCAATACCTTGCGAAACACCGGTGCGGGCAAGGCGGCTTTGAACGAGGCGTGCCCGGGCAGCAGGTCCAGGCCTGTCACCACCACATACAAGGGGAGCTGAAGTTGCAGGCGCTGGGTGGCCTCGTGCGCCATCCGGCGCAACCTCGCGGCCGTAGCCGTGATGTCGGCAGCCGGCCCGAGCAGGCTTTGCGCGGCAACGCCAAGCACGACTCCATCGAGCGGCAACTTGCGACGCTCGCGAGACAGGCGCGTCAAGGCCTCGGACCAGAGCAGGTCAGCCGCCTGGGGATCGTCGCGGGTCTGGGCCAGGCGCGGGTCCATTTCGATCGCTACCAGGGATCGAAACAGCCACCAGTGCCCACTGGCCGCTCCACCATCGCCCGGCAGCAGGCGTCCGTGACATGACTGGGCTGCCGCCTGCAGCAGCCCGCGCACGTTCGCGCCACTGTCGCCAAGAAACAACAGCCAGGGATGACGCGACAGCTGCCGCCATTTGCCACGGCGCCGGAACGGGTGAAGGATCGCGCCGCGCACGCGGCGAGCAGCCTCCTTCAGCGCCGTCCACACGCTGCGCAGGTCCCATCCGGCATGCGGATCGGCCGACGCCCGCGCGGAGGCCAGCCAATGCCAGGCCAGCGATCCCGCCCAACCCAGCATGCCAGCGATGACCACCAGGATGCCCGCCAGATACCAGGCCTGTGCCGACATCGCGCTGCTGAAGACCGGGGCGACAAAGGCCACCAGCACCAGCAAGACCACACCAAGCGCCACGAACAAGGCCGGTCGCCGGCCCGCCCATGGCCCCGGCTTTCGCCGCGCCGGAGAATCCGGCGTGAGGTAGGGCTGTGGCGTGATCGACTCCCGCTGCAGCGCCTGCAGTACCGTCGCCGGCGCCGCATAGGGGCGGCAATAGACCGACTTGATCCGGCCCAGCTCCCCGCCATCGCCCTTCTCGTAGTAATACTGGCCGACAAAGCCGAGCAGCAGCGCCGTGCCATAGACCTCGCGCACCTCGTCGGCCCGGCTGTCCAGCCGGGCCAGATGCTCGAAGAATTCACTGGAGGCATCGCTGGTATGGAACAGCGTCAGCTGCAACGGACTGGGCTGATCCCGCCTGGCCTCATGGCGCACGATGATCTCGTCGAACCAGGCCACCACCGCAAAGCCAGCGAGCTCGACGTCCTGCATCGACTTGCCGTTGGCGAGCGCGATCTTGCGGGCCTGATCGATCAACTCGCGCGCCCGTGCATTGAGTGGCGCAAGTTCACTGGGGGCGGCCTGGGCCGCTGCCTGTTCATCGACGGCCAGGCCGTAGGCAAACAGCGGTGCAAAATAGTCCAGCAACCGCATGACGGCTAGGGCGACCTGTAAACAGGCAGGAAAGGCTTCACTTCATCACCGCGCCGCGCCGGCGAGCATGGGTACTGGAGGTAGTGGCATTGGCGTACCCAGGTTCGCACGAACACGCTTGCCCATGGAGACATCGCCGCCGCCATGCTGGCGTCGTCGCTGCTCCACCTGATGCATGGTACGCATGGCGACTCCCCCATCGCAGTGAATCGATTCTCCCGAGTGACCCACAAGCCAGCCATATCACCTTGAGAATAGGCCATTCGTAGGCGTCCTGAGGTTGCCGCGCAGGCGGTGTGGGACTATGTTCCTACAAGCGGGCATACGGCGATCGGATCTCCGCGTGCCGCCACGGGGAATGACATGCGCATACTGATTGCGGACGACCATCGGCTTATCGTCGAAGGGGTCAAGCTCAAGTTGGCCGAGCTTGGCCCTGACACCGAGTTCGTCATCGCCATGGACATGGCCGAATTGCGCGAGGCGATTCACGCACCCGAGGCCTCCTCGCTGGAGCTGGCCCTGGTCGACCTGGCCATGCCTGGCGTGCAGGGCAGCGAGCATCTGGCCGAAGTGGTCGAAAGGCTGCCGGACGTGCCGGTGATCGTGCTGTCCGGCTCGGAAGATCCCAGCCTGATGAAAGACCTGCTGGCCATGGGCGTGCAGGGTTTCATTCCCAAGGCTTACTCGCCTGACGTGATGTTGTCGGCGGTGCGGCTGGTGCTGTCCGGCGGCGTCTATGTGCCGCCCTTGCTGTTGCAGGAGCGTGCCAACGGCGCGGGAGCCACCCCGATGCCGACACCCTCGCCCGCGTCGCACGCACCGTCGCCCAGCCAGGATTCGCTGGAAGAACGCCTGCGCAAACTGCTGACGGAACGTCAGATCGACGTACTGCGCCTGCTGTCGCAGGGCAAGCCAAACAAGCTCATCGCGCGCGATCTGGGCATTAGCGAAGGCACGGTAAAGATTCATCTCGCCGCCATCTTCCGCGCGCTCAATGTGCGCAACCGGGTCGAAGCCGTGGTGGCCTCGAGGCGCATCAGCGGTATCTGACGCCTTTCACCTGTCGCTGACAGCCACCGCGTATGCTGCGGCGAGCAGTGGCACGGCGTACCGCCTCGTCGTTTTCCGGCCAGAGGCATCCGTCGGGTTCCCAGGGGAGATACCGCGTTGCTGAGGGGGTGGATTTCCAGCCACAGAGGTTGCTCGATCCGGGCAGGCCAGCGAGTCCGCCGGGTCCTGCTCGGCGTGCTCGCCTGCGTCATGCTGGGCGCGCCGCCGTCGTTCGCCGATCCCGGGGGCACCGCCAACACCCATATCCGGGCGCTGACCTTCGGCATCCTGCCGATGGGCGGGCCCTCCGAATCGCTGGAAGCATGGCGCCCCATGCTGGACGACCTCAGCCGCAGCTTGCACCTGCCGGTGCGCAGCCTCTCGGTCAGCACTTACGAAGGGCTGGCCCAGGCGATGTCGGACGAACGTGTCGACTTTGCCTTTGTGTCTGGTCGGCTGGCGCTCGACGCCGTCACCCGGGACCGCATGCAGGTGATCGCCCAGCTCACCCGCAGCCAGGGACCGCGTGGCTATTTCGCCGTGCTGCTGGTCGAGAAGGATTCACCGCTGCGCAGCCTCGACGACATGTTCCGCCAGCCGGGCCGCCTGCGCTATGCCAGGGGCGAGGTGCTGTCCGTCTCAGGCTACCTGGTGCCGGAGACCCAGGTGTTCGCGAATCGCCGGCTCGACTCGGATACGTTTTTTGCAAGCGTTTCCGTCGACAACCACCAGAACAACGCGTTGGCCGTGGCGAACAAGGAGGTCGACGTCGCCACCAACAACAGCTCGGACCTGGAGCGCTTTGCCAAACGCTTTCCCGATCAATATGACCGGCTACGCGTGCTGTGGACGTCCAGCCTGATTCCGAATTCCGTCATCGTGATACGCACCGACCTGCCGTCGGAATTGCGCCAACGGGTCGCCGCCGCGCTCACTTCTTATGGCAAGGGCAAGAATGCCACGGCGGAAATGGCCAAGCTGCAGCTTATCTGCAACCTCAGCGCCTTCTCGGCCGCCGGCAATGAATCGCTGGTGCCTTTTGCGGACATCGAGTTCAACCTCGACAAGCGTCGCGTCTACAGTGCCCAATGGGTGAGCGATGCGGCCATGCAGACCCGCCTGCGGAAGATCGATGCCGAGCACGAGGCGCTGATACACCGGCTCATGCAGCCACCCTCTCGCTAGAAGCCGCCTGGCGTCGCTTTACCCTCCCCCACCCAACGGCCACGAGCGCCGAGGCCGACGCCCGTGAGACCGGCATCAGGGATGCATGTCCTTGATGTTCATGGTCTGCCCGTTGGACATGATCATGTCGCCGGGCTTCTGACCCGCCGCGCATGGCCCCACCCAGCGGCCGGTGCTGCTCACCGCCATCTGCCCCATGCCGGCGGGGGCCGGATCGTAGCTGACGTGGCCTTCGGTGTGATACGAGGAGTCGCCATCGAACTGGGTCTCGCTGTGGCTGGTGATGCTCATGGGGCCGTTGGGGCCGTCCACCTTGCAGACCGCGTCAGACACTACGGAATTGCCCTTGACGTCGATGTTGAACTTGCTGCATTTCTGGCCGCTCATCTGCGTGCCCATCTTGTACATGGCCTGATCGGTATCCGCGTCGAGGCATAGCTTCATGGTCTGCTGGCGCCCGCCCATGCCGGTGGTCTGCATTTCCCACAACCCGGCCTTGCGCCTGGGCATATTGGCGGGGATGTCCTGGGCAAGGACTACGCTGGTAACACTGATCAATGAAACGGCGAGCAGGAAGCGAAAGCGAGCGGACATGACGATCTCCATTCGGCCGACGGGCCGTGCGGGTCTGCAAGGTACCGCCAAATCGTTGCCGCGTCATGCAACCAGGGCCTGTTCACGATCCGCCATGCCATGACGGCGCGCCAACATTCCGGCCGGACGGGCAAATAGACCATTTGCCCTATGGCACCTCGCGCTAGAACGAAATGTGTATCGCCGGGTCCCATACGATTCTTTAGAGTCTCATGCAGGGTGGTCCCGACCGGGACCTGTCCAGGATGCTCGTTTCCGTTGCTCTCCTGCCGCGGGTCAACCATCATGCAACCGGCTCACGTCATGCACCGTCAACGGACTCCCGGGCCGTGCCTCGCGCCGCTTCCACCGAGCCGTGCAACAGTGGAGGCCTGACCCATGGAACAGCGCGCGCGCCTGCTGTCCCGCCTGTTCATCGACGCCATCATGCCGAGCACGATTGCCGCGCTGGCACTTGTTCTGGCACTGTGTATCCAGCAGACGCACAACCTCGGCGAACGCGCCGATGCGGCCGTCACCTTGCGCATGGAGCGCCTTGCCAGCCAGCTGAGCCGCCAAGGCATCGCCTCGCCACAGGCAACGCTCGACCTGGCCCTGCGCGATGGCCAGGCGGATCAGTTACAGCGGATTGAACTCCATCGCCCTGACGGTGGTTTCTGGAGCAGCGGCGCCGCACTGAAGCAAGATGGTGCGACCTATCGAAGCGAGCTGGCCGACCATGGCGGCACATCCTCCTGGCTGAGCATGCAGGTCGATACGCACGCGCTGCATCGGGCACAGGGTCTGGTGTGGCTGCTCGGCAGCCTTTGCAGCGCCGGCGTCATGCTCCTCGCATGGTTGGCGCGCATGACGCTCCGCAATCGCGTGCTCGAACCTCTCTCGCATGTCGAAGCTGCACTGCATGACCTGATCAATGCCCGACGGCCGGTTGCCGACAGCAAGCCGGGCAGCGCGGAATTCACGCGCGTGAACCAGGCTTTGCAGCGTTTGTCCGAATTGCAGGAGGAACAGCAGCGCGACTGGAGCGCAGTCCAGCACGACAACGCCACCGAAGCCCTGGATCGCCTACGTCAGAGCCAGGCCGCCACCCGCAGCAAGTCCCAATTCATCGCGCTCGTCAGCCATCATTTCCGCCAGCCTCTGCAGGCGCTGGAGTTGTTTGCCGGCGGCCTGGATGCCGGTGCGGACAACGAGCAGCAGTCCATGGTTCAGCAGATGCGCATCAGCATCGCGTCGATGACGCGCCTGCTGGACGCACTGCTGGAAATATCCCGGCTCGACGCCGGCGTGATTGCGGTCAAGCCCGCGGGATTCACCGCCGCCGAGCTGTTCATGCGGGACCGCACCTCGCTCAATCACGAGGCGACACTGCAAAACGTCACGCTCGCCTGGCGGGGTAGCCAGCATCGGCTGCACGGCGACGCCGATGTCGCTGCCAGCCTGCTCTATCAACTGGCCAGCAACGCGATCGCCAATGCCTCGGGTGGACGCGTACTGATTGCTGCGCGGCGCCGCGGCCAGGCGATCCGGATCGAGGTGCGTGACAACGGACCCGGCATCGCCGTCATCCACCAGCAACGCATCTTCGAAGAGTTCGTGCAGCTGCAGACCGCGGAAAACGAGCGCCGCGGCGGCTACGGCCTCGGGCTCGCCATCGCCGAGCGACTCGCCCGCCTGCTGGGCACGCGCATCGGCCTGCGCTCCGAGCCCGGACAGGGCAGCACGTTCTGGTTCGACCTGCCCCGCATGCCTGCCATGGAGCGGCACTCGAGCAGCCGCAGCCGCTCCTCGTCGCCCTGGCGTCAGGCGGGTTGATTCATCCGCGCGATCGGCAGCTTGACGCTGCACGCCCCAGCTCTCATGCAGGGTCGAGATAGCGGCCAAAAAAAGACCTGCGTTTCCGCAGGTCTCCGAATGCTTTGGTGGGCCGTCCGAGATTCGAACTCGGGACCAATAGATTAAAAGTCTACTGCTCTACCGACTGAGCTAACGGCCCATCTTCAAAGGCAAGCCCGCAATTTTATTGACTTAGCGCCGAAGGCACAAGCAAGCGCGTTCAGATATAGCGGGTCGGATCGGGCAAACCAGCCGAAATGAAGCCTTGCGCGCGCAGTCGGCAGGCGTCGCAATGGCCGCAGGCGCGGCCTTCGGTGTCCGCCTGGTAGCAGCTGACGGTGATCGAGAAATCCACCCCCAGGCGCTGGCCTTCGCGTGCGATATCCGCCTTGCTCATGCGCATCAGCGGCGCGCGGATCTTGATGCCCGCCCCTTCCACGCCGGCCTTGGTGGCCACGTTGGCAAGTTGCTCGAACGCTTCGATAAAGGCAGGCCGGCAGTCCGGATAGCCGGAATAATCCACCGCATTGACGCCGCACCAGAGGTCATTGGACCCAAGCACTTCGGCCCAGCCCAGCGCGATCGACAACATGATGGTGTTGCGCGCAGGCACATAGGTGACCGGAATGCCGTGGTCGCCGGTCTGATCCAGCGGGACATCGATATCGGCGGTCAGTGCCGACCCGCCGATGGTGCGCAGGTCCACCTGGACGGTCTTGTGTTCGACCGCGCCCAGCGCACGCGAGACGCGCTCGGAAGCCTCCAGCTCGGCGCTGTGACGCTGTCCGTAGGCAACGCTCAGTGCGTGCACCTGGTAGCCCTGTTCACGGGCCAGGGCGATCGTGACGGCCGAGTCCATGCCGCCGGAGACGAGTACGACGGCCTTGCGGGGGGATTCCTGTGACATGCGTTGCATCCATCCAAGTCAGGCCGGTCACCGGCCGAAAAACGCCACCGGCAAAATGGCCGGCGCGTGGGAAGCTTTGTTGGGGCATGGTGATGGCCCCAAGAAACTCATGGTGTCGCGAGGTTGTATCGCGCACTGGGTGCGCTCCTACACAAGCGGTTCAGTGGCCGGGTTCGTCGTTCCATAGCAGCTTGTGCAGCTGCAGCTGGAAGCGTACGTCGAGCTTGTCCTCGATGATCCACTCGGCCAGTTCGCGCGGCTGGATCGCGCCATGCACCGGCGAGAACAACACCATGCAACGCTCGATCAGTCGATGCTCGGCCACCACGCCGCGCGCCCACTCGTAGTCGGCCCGGCTGGCAATGACGATCTTGACCTGATCATGCGGCAACAGCAGCTCGATGTTCGACCACAGGTTGCGCTGGCTTTCGCCGGAATCGGGCGCCTTCAGATCCATCACCTTGCGCACGCGCGGATCAACCTGCGATACATCCAGCGCGCCGGAAGTCTCCAGCGACACGTCGTGGCCGGCATCGCACAGGCGCTGGAGCAGGATCAGGCAGCGCTTCTGCGCCAGCGGCTCGCCGCCAGTCACGCACACATGCCTGGCACCATGCGCGGCGACTTCGGCCACGATGTCGTCGATCTCGCGCCAGTTGCCGCCGTAAAACGAATACTCGGTGTCGCACCAGACACAGCGCAGCGGACAGCCGGTCAGCCGCACGAACACGGTGCGCCAGCCAATCGCATCGGCCTCGCCCTGGATCGAGTGGAAGATCTCGGTGATGCGCAAGCGCTCGGATGCTGCTTGCGATGAGGTGGTAGGCACCACGCTCGCGTTACTGCTCACAACTACAACCTCAATTGGCCGGCTGCAGTTGGAGCCGGCGCAGACGTTCCTGGGCCAGCTTGGCCGCGTTGGAACCCGGATACTTGCTGGATACCGCCTTCAGCGTGGCCTTGCCGGCATCGACCTGCTTCAGCTCGAGCTGGCTGTAACCGAGCTTGAGCATGGCATCGGGTGCCTTCTCGCTTTGCGGGAACTGACTCAGCAGGTGCTGAAAAGCTTCGACCGCCACCGGGTAATTCATGGTGACGTAGTACGACTCGCCCAGCCAGTAGAAGGCGTTTGGCGTCAGCGGACTGTCGGGGTACTGCTGGATGAAATTGCGAAAGCCACGCGACGCTGTCACATAGTCGCCGCCACGCAGCGCCTTGAATGCATCATCGTAAGCAGCCTGCGCGCCCGCCGCATTGGCCGGCGTCGGCGCTGCGCCAGCGGCCTTCGCGTTCTTGCCCTTGCCTGCGTCCGGCGTCGCCGCAGCGACGGCACCCGCGGCGGCGGCCACAGCCGGCGCGGCGTTCGGCGCATTGGGCGCAGGCGCCGGATTCGCGTTGGCGGCACCGGCGGCAGTCCCGCCCGCGGCACCGGCACCACCCTCAAGGCGGCCCAGGCGCGAATCGAGATCCGTGTACTGTGCTTTGTTCTTGTCGTCGGCCTGCTGCAGCTGATGCTGAAGCTCCTCGACCTGACCCTGCAGCTGCTGCACCTGCGATTGCAGTGCCTGCACCTGGTTGACCAACCCCACGCCGCCCTGGTTCTGGTTCTGCGCCTGCTGCTCGAGCCGCGCCACGCGGTCGGCCAGGCTCAAGCGGGAATCCTGCGCCAGTGCTGGGACGGCAAAAAGCATGGCGGACGCGAATGCGCCCGCCATGCTCATCCTGGCTGTAAAACTTTTAGCCAGATGCTGCTTCATTACTTCGCCGTGTAGATGATCTCGACGCGACGGTTCTTGGCCCAGCAATCCTCGTTGTGCTCACGGCACACCGGCTTTTCCTTGCCGAACGAGATCACGCTGAGCTGGCTGGCCGAGCCGCCGTTAGCCTGCAGGGCGTTCGACACGGCGTTGCCACGGCGCTCACCCAGGCCAAGGTTGTACTCGCGGGTACCGCGCTCGTCGGTGTGGCCTTCCAGACGGATGGCAGCCATCGGGCGGTCCTGCAGGTACTTAGCATGGCACTGCATGATCTGCTCGAACTCAGGACGGATCACGTCCTTGTCGAAATCGAAGTACACGACGCGCTGACGCAGGCAGGCATCGGTATCGAGATCGGCCGGGGTGAACTTGTTGCTGGTCGGGGCCGGCTGAGTCATGGGCTGCGGCTCAGGCTGCGGCTGCGGCTTAACTTCCTGCTTCTTCGAGCATGCGGCCGCGCCAACGCAAAGCAGGGCGACCAGGGCAACGCGAATGGTCTTATTCATGGTGGACGTTCCTTCAAACAGGTTTGAGTTCCGACAGTCAGTAATGATTGCGGTTTCGGGACAGTGATCGCCGGTCAACCGGCTGTTATTTTGACATTTTGCTGCCGGCGGTGCGCTGTCTCGCAACCGCCTGACCCGCCGATTGCGACGCACTGCCGCGACCGACAAGCTGTTTGATCCGGGGTGTGGTTATTGCATTCACACCCGAATCACATGGCCGTGCCGCTTACGCGTCACGGCATGAACTGATCAACGCTCCCGGTAGGGCCCCCAGGCCGGTTCGCGGACATCGCCATCGGACAGCACGAGGCGCTGCCGGACCAGGCCATCAGCCGATACGGCATACAACACGCCACGGCGTCCTTCGCTGGCGGCATACAACAGCATGCTGGCATTGGGCGCGAAACTCGGCGTTTCATCGATTGGACCCGGCGAAATGAAGCGCACCTGCCCACCCAGACTGCGGTCCATAATGGCGATACGATACACGTTCCCGTTGCCCTGCACCATCGCGATCTGCTTGCCGTCATAGCTGATCGAGGCGTTGGCGTTGAACTGACCCTGGAACGTGATGCGGTCTGCGCCACCACCGCTGGCCGGCATCTGGTAGAGCTGCGGACGGCCGGAACGGTCCGACGTGAAGATGATGCTCTGGCCGTCCGGAGTCCAGCGCGGCTCGGTATCGATCGCCAGATTGTTGGTCAGGCGGGTCTCCTGGCGGCTGGCCAGATCCATCACATAGATCTCGGGATTGCCCTGATAGGACAGCGAGAGGGCCAGCTTGCTGCCATCCGGCGACCAGGCCGGAGCACCATTGATACCCTTCGACCTGGCCGACACCAGCTGACGCGAACCGGTAGTGATGTCCTGCACGTAGATGGCCGAATTGCCACTCTCAAACGACACGTAGGCGATCTTGCGGCCATCCGGCGACCACGCCGGCGACAGCAGCGACTCGCGCGAGCGGGCCACGACCTGCGGGTTGTAGCCGTCCGAATCCGCCACGATCAGCGCATAGGTGGTGTTGTTGCCTAGGCCTACGGCCGTGATATAGGCAATGCGCGTCCAGAACGCTCCGCGTACGCCGGTGATCTTTTCGTAGATCTGGTCGGCGATCTGGTGGGCGACGCCGCGGAGGTCACCGACCGGTGCGGTGAAGGCCTGGGCCAGCAGACTCTGCTGCTTGTTGACGTCCCACAACTCGTACTCGACGCGCAGGCTGCCGCCACCCGCGTCAATGACGCGCCCCACCACCATGTAGTCCTGCTTGAGCAGGCGCCAGGTGGCGAAGTTGATGTCCGCACCCTTGGAGGGCGTCTCCACGATCTCGCTCTTGGCCAGCGAGCGGAATTTGCCGGACCGGTTGAAGTCGTTGCGCATGACGTCGGCAACGTCGGTCGCCAACGGCTCGCCGCCGGCCTGGGCAAACGGCACCACGGCGATCGGGGTGGCCGTCTTGAGTCCGCCGACGATGTCGACATTGAGCGACTGGGCTGCGGCCGGACCGGCGATCAACGCGGCGACGACCAGCAGGACGAGGGCAAGGCTTGTGCTCAATTTGCGCATGGGCTTCATCACTGCGGCCTGAAAGTGAAATCAAGTTGGCGTGGGAACACGCTCTCGAAGCCCTTGTAGGGCAACGGCTGCGCACGTAACACGGCGTTTTCGATAGAGCGCCTGCCGGCCTCGTCATACGGACAGCTCGAGTCGACCTTGGCGCTCATCACCTCGCCGCCGGGCAGCTGCACGATGTGCACGATGCACGGCGCGTCCGGCATGTTATCCGGGCGAAGCCAATTCTGCGTGACCGCGTTCTGAACCGCCGCCAAATATTGCGCCAGCAGGCCGGCATCCGGCCCGTTGGTGCCGGTCTGGCGCTGCTCGGCGGCGGGCACGTTGGCCAGGCCGTTGTCCTTGGCGTTCTTGAGGTCTTCCATCTGCTGCTTGGCCTGCTTGGCCTTGTCCTGCGCCTTCTGGGCCGCGTTCTGGGCCGCATCAAGCTTGGCGAACATCTCGTCGAGCTTCTGCTTGTCCTGCTTTTGCTTGGCCGCCTGGGCGTCCAATTCCGACTGTCGCTGGCGCTGCTTTTCTTCCTGTTCCCTCTTCGCGTCCTCAGCCTTCTGCAGGGCATCGGCCACGACCTTCTCCTGGTCCTTGGTATCAGGATGCTCGGGCGGCGGCGGCAGCGTCTTGACCACGGGCGCCTGTTCCTGGGGTACCGGCGGCGGCACGGTCGGTGGCGGCGGCACCGTGTCCGGGATCGGCTTGGCCTTGACCGCCTTCGGCGGCGGCGCGCCGGTAGGGCCGACCAGGGTGGCTTCGATGATCTCGCCCGGCAGCTCCAGCGGCTTGGCGCAGGTGATCGGATTCCAGTTGGCCGGCAGGTGCAATGTCGCGAACAGGTTCTCGTAGAACGAGCACGGCACCACCGCGAGGGTCAGGAAACCCACGATGCCCAAATGGAGGATGGCAGAGAGTACGACGGCCTTGGACGTACCCTTGGGGGAGTCGGCCCTCATTTCTTGTTGCCCGACTCCGGCGCGCTCATCAGACCGACCTTGGCCACGCCGGCCTGCTGCAGGTCGGCCAGCACCTGATACACGCCGTCGTACTTGCCGTCGCGATCACCGGCGACGAGTACGCTGACCTCGGGGTTCGCCTTCACGAACGCTCCGACCTTGGCCTTCATGGTCTCCACGTCGATCGGCTGGCGCTTGTCGGTGCCCAGGGTCAGGTACAGCTGGCCATTGGCATCGACCGCGACGATCACCGGATCCTTCTTGTCCTGCAGCGACTTCGCGTTCGCCTGCGGCAGGTTGATGTCGACGTTCTTGTTGATCATCGGCGCGGTGACCATGAAGATGATCAACAGCACCAGCATCACGTCGATGTACGGAACGACGTTGATCTCGGATTTGAGCTTGAAGCGCTTGTGTCGCGCAGTGCTTCGCATGATTCAAGCCCTCGCTCAGGCCGACGCGTCGTCGGCCTGGATCTGCCGCTGCAGCACGGAGGAGAATTCCTCCTGGAACACCTCGTAGCGGGAGGCCACGCGCTCGACCTTGTTGGCGAAGCGGTTATAGGCCCACACCGCGGGAATCGCCGCGAACAGACCCATGGCGGTAGCAATCAGTGCCTCGGAGATGTGCGGCGCCACCACGGCGATGGTCACGTCCTTCATCTCGCCCAGGCCCTGGAACGCGCCCATGATGCCGATGACGGTGCCGAACAGGCCCACGTAGGGGCTGATCGAACCGACGTTGGCGAGGAACTCCAGGTTGCGCTCCAGCCGTCCGATTTCGCGCGTACCGGCGACGCGCATGGCGCGCTCGGAACCCTCGATGACCACGCGCATGTCATGCGTCTTGCGCTGGCGCTGGCGCACGAACTCACGGAAGCCCGACTCGAACACGTTTTCCATGCCGCCGTTCTCGGCGCCGCGGTTGCTCACCTCGCGGAACAGCTGGGCGAGGTCGGCACCGGACCAAAAGCGCTCCTCGAAACTCTCGGCCTCTTCCATCGCCGCCTTCAGCTGCGAGACCTTGCGGATGATGATGACCCACGAAAGGAACGACAGCACCAGCAGCGCCAGCATGACGAACTGGACCAGGATGCTCGCTTCCGCGACCAGCTTGATAATGTTGACTCCACCGTTCATTGCTCGAAGGTTCTCCAGCGCAGGTACTTTTATTGAGGGGAAAGGCCAGGGGTAAAATCGGCCGGAATTTGCACCGGACGCATTCGGCGGACATCGACACAGGCCACGCGCACCTTCGCGCGAATCAGCTCCGTTCCGTCCACCCGGCGGATCGTTTGGGCAAAGAGGATACTGGCTGCGCGCCGTTCTTTGACTTCGACGCTTACCGACAGTTCATCATCCAGCAGGGCCGCCCGCAGGAAGTCGATCTGCATTTCCCGGACCAGGAAGGCCAAACCGGTGGTTTCCTTGTAGGCCGCCTGGTTGATACCCATGGCCCGCAGCCACTCGCTGCGCGCTCGCTCCATGAAACGCAGATAGCTGGCGTGATAGACCACGCCGCCCGCATCGGTATCTTCCCAATAGACGCGGACGGGCCAGTGGAAGGGTTCGTGATCGGTCATGGGCTGGGGATCTAGGAGCTGACTTTGGGGTGAGGGATGGGTGGTGGGGGCGCGAAAACCACCCGCTGCGACCAACCGGAAGCTTGCAGACGGAACATGGCATGCTCGCGGCTATCGTGCGGACTTTCACCCCCGCTACCCGCTCCCCGCCCCCGCCCCCGCTCAAACATTCCCGTCACCTGCGAACAGATCCACCGCCATGGGCTGCCGTGGCGGCGGCGTCAGGCCCAGGTGTCGCCACGCCTTGGCGCTGGCCATGCGGCCGCGCGCGGTGCGCACCAGGAAACCCTGCTGGATCAGATAAGGCTCGACTACGTCCTCGAGCGTGCCACGGTCCTCGCTGAGCGCGGCGGCCAGCGACTCCACGCCCACCGGGCCACCGTCGAAGCTTTCGATGATGGTGTGGAGCAGACGACGGTCGAGATCGTCGAAACCCTCGGCGTCCACCTTGAGCATCTCCATCGCGGCGCGGGCGGCGTCGAAGGTGATCTGTCCTTCGGCACGCACTTCGGCGTAGTCACGCACGCGACGCAACAGGCGATTAGCGATACGCGGGGTGCCGCGCGAGCGCCTGGCAATCTCCTGCGCCCCCTCCGGATCGCAGGCAATGCCCATGATGCGGGCCGAGCGCCGCACGATGGCGGTGAGCTCTTCGGGCGTATAGAACTCCAGACGCTGCACGATGCCAAAGCGGTCACGCAGCGGCGCCGTCAGCAAACCCGCCCGCGTGGTCGCGCCGATCAGGGTGAACGGCGGCAGGTCGAGCTTGATCGAACGCGCGGCCGGGCCTTCGCCGATCATGATGTCGATCTGGAAATCCTCCATCGCCGGATAGAGCACTTCCTCGACCACGGGCGACAGGCGATGGATCTCGTCGACGAACAGCACGTCGTGCGCTTCGAGATTGGTCAGCAAGGCGGCCAGGTCGCCGGCGCGCTCCAGCACCGGGCCCGAGGTGGAGCGGACATTGACGCCAAGCTCGTTGGCAATCACATGGCTCAAGGTGGTCTTGCCCAGGCCCGGCGGCCCGAAGATCAGCACGTGATCCAGCGCCCCGCCCCGTTTCCTGGCAGCCTCGATATAGATCGACATCTGCTCGCGCACGGCCTGCTGGCCCAGATACTCGGCCAGCCGCTTGGGACGGATGGAGGCCTCAAGGGCCTCGTCGTCCAGATGAGCGGCGGCGGTGACGATGCGGTGGTCGGTCATGGGGCCGAATTATGGCAGAGCGCCGCCCGGCAGGCTCGAAAAAGCTGCATTCACCACATATTCGACCGGGGGCGAGGCGGCCGTGGACGCCTCTCGCTCAGATCTCGACCTGCGCACCCAGCTCGATCAAGCGGTTGCCGGGAATCTGGAAGAACGCCGTGGCCGGCAAGGCATTGCGCGCCATGAAGGCGAACAGCTTGTCGCGCCATAGCGCCATGCCCGGACGGCGCGCGTCCGCGATGATGGTTTCGCGGGACAGGAAGAAGGTGGTGTCCATCATGTCGAACGGCAGCCCGACTTTCTGGCACTTGGACAGCGCGCGCGGGATGTTCGGATCCTCGGCGAAGCCGAAGCGCAGTTCGAGACCATAGAAGTTGCCGCCCAGCTCGGTGATCTCGATGCGCTCGTTCGGCTCGGCCACCGGCGTCTCCAGCATCTCCACCGTCAGCAGCACGTTGCGCTCGTGCAGCACCTTGTTGTGCTTGAGGTTATGCAGCAACGCATGCGGCACGGAATTCTGGTTGGCGGTGAGGAATACGGCCGTACCCGGCACGCGCAGCGGCGGATGCTCGGCAATGTTCTCGATGAACGGCTGCAGCGCCAGCCCGGATTGCTTGATCTCGCGCACGACCAACTCGCGACCGCGGCGCCAGGTGGTCATCACGATGAATACGGCCACGCCCAGTACCAACGGGAACCAGCCGCCGTATTCGACCTTGATCAGGTTGGCGCCCAGGAAGGACAGATCGATGGTCAGCAGCAGGATGCCAGCCACGATGACGGTAAGCCGGCTCCAATGCCACTGCCGGCGCGCCACGATCAGGGCCAGGATCGTCGTGATGGTCATGGTGCCGGTCACCGCGATGCCGTAGGCCGCACTCAAGCTGTCCGAACTGCGGAAACCCACCACCGCCAGCAGCACCATCACCAGCAGGAAGTTGTTCACCCACGGCACGAAGATCTGGCCGGACATCTCACGCGAGGTATGCACCACCGGCATGCGCATCGAATAACCCAGCGACATCGCCTCGCGCGTCATCGAGAACGCACCGGAGATCACCGCCTGCGAGGCGATCACCGTGGCCACCGTGGCCAGGCCGATCATCGGGTACAGCACCACGCTCGGCACCAGCTTGAAGAACGGGCTGTCGATGGCTTCAGGGTGTTCCAGCAGCAGCGCCCCCTGGCCGAAGTAGTTTAGCACCAGGGCCGGCAACACGAAGCTGAACCAGGCCAGGCGAATCGGCCGCTTGCCGAAATGCCCCATGTCCGCATACAGCGCCTCGGCGCCGGTCAGCGCCAGCACCACGCCACCAAGCGCGATGAACGCCTGCATGCCATGGGTGAAGAAGAAACGCACGCCATAGACCGGATTGATTGCCGTCAGCACGTGCGGGTTGTGCACGATCATGTTCGCGCCCAGCAGCGCGATGACGATGAACCAGACCACCATCACCGGGCCGAACAGCTTGCCGACGCGCTCGGTGCCATGTCGCTGCAGCGCGAACAGGAAGAACAGGATCACCGCCGTGACCGGCACGACCCAGCGATCAAGATGAGGCGCAGCCACCTTGACGCCTTCCACCGCCGAAAGCACCGAGATGGCCGGCGTGATCACACCGTCGCCATAGAACAGCGCTGCGCCAAAGATGCCGATGATGGCGAGGAACCAGCGCTGGCGCGCATCGCCTTTGACGCTGCGCAAGGCCAGCGCCAGCAGCGCCATGATGCCGCCCTCGCCTTTGTTGTCGGCGCGCATGATGAACACGACGTACTTGAGCGAGACCACCAGGATCTGCGCCCAGAAGATCAGCGAGAGCACGCCATAGATGCTCTCCGGCGTGGGCTTCATGCCGTCGTGGCTCAGCGTCGTCTGCAAGGTGTACAGCGGGCTGGTGCCGATGTCGCCATAGACCACGCCGATCGCACCAAGCGCCAACGCTGCAAGGCGTCGCTTGGTATCGGCGTCGGTCATGCCGTGGGTGGAATCCGGGGTCACGGGTCAATTCCCTAATGCGGCGCGCAGCGCCTTGCGGATGATCGATTCAGCAGTGTCGCCATCGGCGGCGACTTTCTGCACAAGTCGGGTGACTTCAGCCGGCTTGTAGCCGAGCTGTTGCAACGCGACGGTGGCTTCGCCCGCGGGGTCCAGCGGCGCGCCATTCGCCTTGTTTGCCAGGCCAGACAATGGCGCGGCCAAGCCATCCACGCGGTCGCGCAACTCGACCACGATGCGTTCGGCGGTCTTCTTGCCGATGCCGGGGATCTTGGTCAGCGCGACCACGTCGCCGGTTTGCACCAGTCGAGCAAAATCGTTGGTGGATACGCCGGAGAGCACGGCGAGCGAAATCTTCGCGCCAATGCCGCTGACCTTCTGTAGGCTGCGGAACAGCGTGCGCTCGGCTTCGTGAAAGAAGCCGTACAGTGCCACGCTGTCTTCCTTCACCGCGTAGTGGGTGAGCAGGGTTACTTCCTTGCCTATCGACGGCAGGTCGTAGATGGTGGACATCGGCGCTTCCAGCTCGTAACCGACGCCGCCGACTTCAATCAGCAACCAAGGTGGCTGCTTGGAGACCAGGATGCCGCGCAGTCGACCGATCATCGGCGACGCCTCCATGCCGTGCGCGGAATGCCGACGCGATCCAGGCTTGCGCGGGTATGCGCGTGGGTCACCGCAATGGCGAGCGCATCCGCCGCGTCGGCCTGCAACGGCCCCTTCAGTCCAAGCAGGACGCCAATCATGTGCTGCACCTGGGTCTTGTCACCGCGACCGCTACCGACCACGGCCTGTTTCACTTCCGTCGCTGCGTACTCGTGCACCGCGACCCCCTGACTCACCACCGCGCAAATCGCGGCTCCCCTCGCCTGGCCCAGCTTCAGCGCCGAATCGGCATTGCGCGCCATGAATACGCGCTCGATGCCGCATTCGTCCGGCCGATGGGCGGCGATGATGGCACACAGCTCGTCAAATATGCGTTTCAGGCGCAACGGGAAACTGGCTTCGCCAGCCACCGCCAGCGCGCCATGGAAAACATGCGACAGCTTGCCGCCGGCGTCGACATCGATGATGCCCACACCGGTGCGCTGGCTGCCCGGATCGATGCCGATGATGCGCGTCATGGGCGTGGGTTCGCGAGGGCCTTGAGAGCCCGTGCGAACTTAGTTGGCTGCCTCGGTCGGCAGCAAGGCGTTATGGGAAACTTCGCTGACATCGTCGAGTGCATCGAGCTTCTCGAGCAGGTCCTGCAGTGTCTCCAAGGCCTCGTCGGGCACCGCCACGCGGTTGTTCGGACGCATGCCGACGCCGGCGTGCTGGGCATTCAGGCCTGCCGCCAGCAAGGCCTGCTGCACCGCTTCGAAGTTTTCCGGCGCGCACAACACGGTGCTCTCGCCATGCTCGTTGACGACGTCGTCGGCACCGGCATCGAGGGCAGCTTCCAGCACCTTTTCCTCCTTGGCCTCGTCGCCGCCGGTGGCGAACACCAGTTCACCCACGCGCGAGAACTGGAACGCCACCGAACCGGAGGTGCCCAGGTTGCCGCCGTGCTTGGTCAGGGCGTGGCGCACGTCCGCCACGGTGCGGACTGGGTTGTCGGTGAAGCAGTCGATGATCAGCGCGATGCCGGCCGGGCCGTAGCCCTCGTAACGCAGCTCTTCCATCGCGGCGCCGCCATCGGCGCCCGAGCCGCGCTTGATCGCGCGCTCGATGGTGTCCTTGGTCATATTGGCCGACAAGGCCTTGTCCACCGCCGCGCGCAGGCGCGGATTGGCAGACGGATCAGCGACGCCGGCGCGCGTGGCCACGGTGATTTCGCGGATCAGCTTGGTGAATACCTTGGCGCGCTTGGCGTCTTCGGCGTTCTTGCGACCTTCGATGGACGGGCCTCTACCCATGACACTTCCTGCAAATCTGGCAATAGAACAGAGCGCGAATTCTATCCTTTCGGGACGGCGGGCAGGCAAGCCGCCTCGTCAAATGGCGAAATCGGCGACCCGGGGTCAGGAATCCGTACGGTCGAAGCGGCCGCGTTGCAGGAATTGCGTCACCTGACGCGCCGCCTCGACGGAGAACAGCAGGCCCGTATGGTTGGTCTCGATCACGCAATGGTCGGCAATGCCAGGCAGGTGCGTCTCGTCGACAGCCACGGTACCGTCGTTGTCACCCTCGAACTGGCCCAGCACCGCGCCCAGGCCGAGCGACAGGCGTCCGGCAACCACGCCGACCTCGCGCTCACCCTCCCAGCGCTCGAAGCCGTATTCGAGCAGCTCGCGGTTGCCTCCCAGCAGCGCCTCGCCACCGCGCCCCATGCCGGCAAAACCGCGCGCCGCGGCACTGCCCTTCAAGGGCGATCCCAGGCAGACGACCCGGCCCGGCGGCAGATCGACGTCTTCCGCGCAGGCGCGCAGCGCCAGCAGGCCGCCCAGACTGTGGCCCACCAGGTGCACGGCCTCCGTCTCCTGCGCCAATTCGTGGATACGTGCTTCCAACCGGCTGAGGATGCGCTGCTGGGTGGCCGCCACGCTCATATAGTCGAAGCGATGCACGCGAAAGCCGGCCTCCATCATGCGCCGGTGCAGCATGGCCAGCGCAAAACCGCGCATCCACAGGCCGTGCAGCAGGATCACATGATCAGACATTCAGGGACCGCAGCATGAGGAGTCGTGAATGGAACCATAGGCAGGATGGCTCCAGCTAAGCAAACCTGCCTGTAACCAGCCTGTCGCTCCTCGTGCATCCAGGCTCAGCCGTGAAGCTTGTCCGCCGCGGCGATTCGCACATGAAGCTCCTTCAATTGGGGCTCCGAAACCATCGACGGCGCGTCGGTCATGAGATCCTGCGCGCTGGTGGTCTTGGGGAAGGCGATCACGTCGCGGATCGATTCGGTACCCGCCATCAGCGCTGCAATACGATCGATACCGAAGGCCAGGCCACCATGCGGCGGCGCGCCGAACTTCAGCGCCTTCAACAGGAAGCCGAACTTCAGCTCGGCCTCTTGCGGACCGATGCCAAGCAGGTCGAACACCGTACTCTGCATGTCCGGACGATGGATACGGATGGAACCGCCACCGATCTCGTTGCCGTTGAGCACCATGTCATAGCCGCGGCTGACGGCGTTCGCAGCATTGGCGCGCAGCTCGTTCACGTCATCGACCTTGGGCGCCGTGAACGGGTGATGCAGGGCAACGAAGCGCTGCTCTTCCTCGTCGTACTCGAACATCGGGAAGTCGGTGACCCACAACGGCTTCCAGCTGTTCTCGACCAGGCCGCGATCCTTGCCGACCTTCAGGCGCAGCGCGCCCATGAAATCGGTCACCGCCTTCCAGCTGCCCGCGCCGACGAAGACCATGTCGCCGCTCTGCGCTCCCGTGAGTGTGAGCACGCCATCCAGCGCCGCGTCATCGAGGAACTTCGCCACCGGCGAGTTGATGCCTTCGCGGCCCTTGGACAGGTCGTCCACGCGCAACCAGGCCAGGCCCTTGGCGCCGTACTTGGCGACGTACTCGGTGAGCAGGTCGATTTCCTTGCGGCTCAAGCTGGCGCCACCCGGCACGCGCAGCGCCGTCACGCGGCCGTTGGCGGCATTGGCGGGCTCGGCGAAGACCTTGAACTCGACGTGCTTGACCGCCTCGGCGATGTCCACCAGTTCCAGCGCGATGCGCAGATCCGGCTTGTCCGAACCGAAGCGACGCATCGCTTCGGCCCAGGTCATGCGCGGGAAGCTGGGATCGAGCTCGACGCCCTGCACTTCCTTGAACACGTGGCGGATCAGTTCCTCCACGAAGTCCTGCACGTTTTTCTCTTCGACGAAGGCGAACTCAAGGTCGAGCTGGGTGAATTCAGGCTGGCGGTCGGCGCGCAGGTCTTCGTCACGGAAGCAACGGGCGATCTGATAGTAGCGATCGAAACCGGCCATCATCAGGATCTGCTTGAACAGCTGCGGCGACTGCGGCAGCGCGTAGAACTGGCCCGGATGCACGCGGCTGGGCACCAGGTAGTCACGCGCGCCTTCCGGCGTAGCCTTGGTGAGGATCGGCGTCTCGATATCCTGGAAGCCGCGCGCGTCGAGGTAACGACGCAGCGCCTGCACCAGCTTGATGCGCGTGCGCATCATCTTCTGCATGTCGGGACGACGCAGGTCGAGGTAGCGGTAGGTCATCCGCATGTCCTCGTTCGGGTTCTCATGCAGCGCGAACGGCAGATCCTTCGCCGCATTGAGAATCTCCACCGTATCGGCCAGCAGCTCCACCGTGCCGGTGCGCAGCTTGTCGTTCACCGACAGGCGCTTGCGGATGGTGCCGGTGACGCGCAGGCAGTATTCGTTGCCGATCTCGCCTGCCACCGCGAAGGCAGCCGCGTTCTCGCGCTCGACCACCACCTGGGCCAGGCCCTCGTGGTCACGCAGGTCAACGAAGGCCACATGGGCCTGCAATCGGATCGTGTTGACCCAGCCGCACAGGGTGACGGTCTGGCCGACCAGTGCCTCGTCGATGAGGCCGCAGTAATGCGTGCGCATGCGCTTGGAACTCCGGGCCGCAGGGCGGCGTAATGCGTGGAAAAGACCCGGAATGTTAACACCGGCGGCCACGGAGACGGGCAGTGCCGCGCGGCGGCAACCGTCGCGCGGCACTGGACCACCCGCGGTTTACCAGCGCCGGTCTACCGCAAACAGGCCCCGGCAACCCCGGGTAACCCACACGCCGGCACGGTTCCAGCCCCAGCTGTAGCCCTCCTCGCAGGGGCTGCCGGACAGCTGCTGCAGCAGGCGCACGCCACCGCGGGCGCCCACGTCGACCTGGCAGAATTGCTGCTGCTTGTCATTGCTTTCGCACTGAAAACGGATCTCGCGGTCCCAATCCGGACCGGGGCGCCACTCACCCTGGTCCCGATCATCGTCGTCGCGGCGGTCGTCATCGCGGCGCTCGTCGTCCCGCCGGTCGCGGTCGCGCCACTCGCCACCATGCCCCGCTTCCACGAACAGGCCACGGCAGCCGCGATCGACCCACAGGCCTTCGCGATCCACGCCCCAGCTCCGCCCGTGCTCACAGGGGCTATTGGATTCCTGGCGAATCAGCTCGGCATCACGCCATGGCATCTGGCAGCGGGTGAAGCCGCCGTCCTCGCTGCCACAGCGGATCGCCTCGCGCCCCTGTGCGTGCGCCTGAGGCATGGCGCTCAACAACGCACCAGCCAGCAGGCCCACCACTACCCCCATGCAACCCGTTCGAATTTGCGGCATCGGCAACGCTCCCCTTGTGATGGGGCGCCACGCTAACGGACGCATGCTCAACCGGATTTGAATAACTTGCGACGAACCCGCACAAACTTACCGCACGTCCATGCGGCGTTCAGATCCAGCCTCGATCAGGTGTCGCTGCTGGTGCTGGTGGTGCTCGGCGCGGGTGTTGACGGCTTGGCAGCCTCACTGTCGCCGGCAAGGTTGCGCTTTTTGTCGCCGTCCTTCTTGAAGTCGGTCTCGTACCAGCCGCCACCGGCCAGGCGGAAGCTGGGCGCGCTCACGCGGCGCTTCACCTCGGCCACGTCGCAAGCAGGGCAAACGCTGGGATCGGGATCGGACAACTTCTGCAGGCGGTCGAAACGATGGCCGCAGCCGCTGCATTCGAATTCATAGATAGGCATGGAAACTCCGGAATCGGCCAACGTCCCGCAGGGGACTTCCTCCGGTCGCGAACGCTGGCAACCATGCATTATCGAGGCGTGCGGGGCAAATTCAACGTCCCGGCGTGGTCCGCCAGACCAGCCATGCCCCGGCCGGACGTCCAAACGCCGAAGCGAGGCGAGCTCAGGCCGCCAGCGCGAGTAGCACGGCAGCTTCCGTCAGCTCGGTCAGCGCACCGCAGGTATCGCCCGTCATGCCGCCCAGCCGCCGCATGCAGGCCAGGCGCCAGCATGCGAACACCGCCAGCACGACAACCAGCGCACGCAAGCCATGCCAGTCAGCGCAGAAACAAAGCAACCCGGTCACCAGCAATGCAGCCACGCTGGCCCCGCGGGAGGCCCCGAGTAGCCCACTACCCAGTCCGCCGCTGCGTACGTAAGGCGTGCTGGTGAAGGCCGCGGTCAGCACCGCGCGCCCCAGCAGCGGCGCAAGCCATAGCGCCGCGCTGTGCGGCGGCAGGCTGGCCAGGGCGGCAAACTTCAGCAGCAGCACCAGCACCAGTGCCACCACACCCATCGGGCCGCAGCGGGGATCCTGCATGATCGCCAGGGTGCGCTCGCGGTCGCCAAGACCGCCCACCCAGGCGTCGGCGCTGTCTGCCAGGCCATCCAGGTGCATGGCCCCCGTCAAACCGACCCAGACCGCCAGCAGCACCGCCGCAACCAGCAGCGGCGGTGCCGAGGCCAGGGCCCAGGCAAGCACCCACAGCAGGCCGCCGATCAGCAAGCCCACCGCCGGATACCAGGCCAGCGAGGACGACGACGAAGCGCCATCGAACGCCCGCGCCGGCACCGGCAAGCGGGTGAGAAAGCCGATGGCGATGAGCAGGCCGCGCATCAGGCCTTGACCAGGCCGGCCGCCGGTGCCGCCCACGCCAACGGATGCACCGAGGCATGCGGCACGTCGATCGACGCCATCTCGCCAAAGTCACGCCCGTCCGCCTCGCAGTGAAGCAGGCGGATCACCCCGCCGTGCGTCACCACCAGTACCCGGCGGGTCTCTGCTTCCACGGCGACGTCATTCAGTGCTGCGCACACGCGCTGGTGGAACAGCGGGAAAGGTTCACCACCCGGTGGCGCACAGTTCACCGGATCGGCCCAGAACTGGGCCAGGGCCTCGCCTTGTTCGTTGGCAAGGACGTCGATGGGGACGCCTTGCCACTTGCCAAAGTGATACTCGGCCAAGCGTTCGTCCGTCCTGAGCGGGACGCGTCGCGCCGCCGCCAGGTCATGGGCAAAGTCGGCGCAGCGTCGCAGCGGCGAAGTCACCACCGCGTCCCAGCTGCGCCCGAAGATCGCCGCACGCATCTGGGTCCAGCCCAGCGCACTGAGCGCGTCGTCCAGTTGTCCCCGGTAACTTCGTTGGCCGGTGTCGCCATGGCGCAGCAAATCGATGCCGACGTGCTTGCCCGTCATGCGCCACTCACCCCGGCCTGGGCGAACGTGGCCATGCGCGAATGCAGTTCGCAGGCCAGGCGCATGAGCGGCAGGGCGGTAGCCGCACCGCTTGCCTCACCCAGGCGCAGACCGAGGTCGATCAGCGGATCGGCGTTCAGCGCGGCGAGCGTCTGCGCGTGCCCGCGCTCCCGCGACCGATGGCCAAAGAACATCCACTCACGACAGCCGGGATGAATGCGCGTCGCCGTTAGCGCCGCTACCGTGGTGATGAAACCATCGACCAGGACCGGCAGGCCCTGCTGGGCCGAGGCGATATAAGCACCGGTCAGTGCAGCGATCTCGAAACCACCCACCCGTCCCAGCCAGGTCAGCGCGTCGTCATCGGCCGCATAGCGGGCCAGGCCCCGTGCAATCACCGCTGCCTTATGGTCGATGCCTGCCGCATCCAAGCCCGTGCCCGCTCCCGCCAGCCGGCTCGGCAGTTCGCCCAGCAGGGCGCAAGCCAGCGCCGCCGCCGCGGTGGTATTGGCAATACCCATCTCACCGCCAATAAACAGTTGCGCGCCAGCCTCGCGCGCCGCTGCGACGCTTTCGGCGCCGGCGCGCAAGGCCAGATCGAGCTGGGCCGCCGTCATCGCCGGCCGCTCGCAGAAATTCTCCGTCTGCGGCGCAATGAACGCGCGACGCACATTGGGCAAGTCACCCGGATCGTTCACGGTGCCGAGGTTCACCACTTCGAGCATGGCGCCCAGCGAGCGCGCAAGCACGCTGATGGCGGCACCGCCGTTGGCGAAATTCCGCACCATCTCGCCGGTCACCACCTGCGGGAAGGCCGACACGCCTTCCGCCGCCACGCCATGATCAGCGGCAAACACGCTGATCCATACGCGCTGGACGGCCGGACGCGCCGTGTGTTGCAGCCCGGCCAGGCGAATGGCCAGGGTCTCCAGCGTACCCAGCGAACCTGGCGGCTTGGTCAACTGGGCCTGATGTTCACGCGCGAGTTGCTCACTTTTCTTATCAACGTTTTGACATGGCAAGGACAGCCAATCGAGGCTCATGCAAGACTTCCTTTGAGGGCCAGCGGCATGCCGGCCGCAACGAACAGCACACGCTCGCACTGGTTGGCGAGCGCCTGATGCAATCGACCCGCTTCATCGACGAAGCGGCGTGTAAGTTCACCCAGCGGCACCACGCCGAGCCCCACCTCGTTGCTCACCAGCAGGACCTGTCCGGTCAACGAGGGAAAAACCTCTAGCAGGGCCGCGCGCTCACGTTCGAAACGCGATGGATCGGCATCGCCGAGCAGATTGCTCAGCCACAACGTGAGGCAATCGACCAGCACGCATCGCCCTGGCCGCGCCTGTGCACGCAAGACATCGGCCAGTGCCAGCGGCTCTTCCACGCTGGCCCAGTGGGCCGGGCGCTGCGCCCGATGGTGCGCGATACGCGCCTCCATTTCGGCGTCATGCGCCTGCGCGGTAGCGATATAGACCACGTCATGACCGGACGCGGCGGCGAGCCGTTCCGCCATGGCGCTCTTGCCCGAGCGGGCACCACCGAGTATCAGGGTGCGCATGCCGGCTCCGTCGCACGCATCTTCAGCAGGCGCAACAGCGCCGAGGTATCGAGATGGGTTTCCACGGCATCGGCGAGCCGCTCGATGCTGGCTTCACGCAAGACGTGCATGTCGACGGGAGTAGCATCGCGCAAGCCAGCCCAGGCCAGCAACGCACCCAGTGCCTGTGGCTGGTCGAACAAGCCGTGCAGATAGCTGCCCAGGATCCGACCGTCAGACGACACGGCACCGTCAGGCATACCCCCGTCCAGCACGCTCGAAGGCCTTGCCAACGCGGCGCCTCGGCTGACGCCGCAATGGATCTCATAGCCGCTCACCCGCGCCCCTCCCAGGACCAGTTCTCCAGCCACGCGGCGCAATTTCTTGCGCCCCTCCAGCGTGGTTTCCATGTCCAGCCAGTCGAGCCCAACACTGGAGCCCGGCGTGCTCTCGATGCCGTGGGGATCATGCACGAAGCGGCCCAGCATCTGGAAGCCACCACAGATACCGATCAACTTGCCGCCATAACGGAGATGCCGCTCGATCGCGTCCGTCCAGCCGTTTGCGCGCAACCAGGCGAGATCGGCCCGGGTGGACTTGGACCCGGGCAGCACGATGAGATCGCACGCGGGAGGGAATTCTCCGGGCCCAACGAACTGCACGTCGACGTCAGGATGCGCGCGCAAGGCATCGAGATCCGTGTGATTGCTGATGCGCGGCAAGGCCGGCACGGCCACGTACAGGCGTGCGCCGGGCTTGTGCGGCCGATCGCGTGGCAAGGCGTCTTCCGCTTCGACCTGCAGTCCTTGCAGATAGGGCAGCACGCCCAGTACGGGCTTGCCGGTTGCGCGTTCCAGCCAGTCCAGGCCCGATTGCAACAAGGCGGGATCACCGCGAAAACGGTTGATGACGAAACCGGCAACGCGCGCGCGCTCACTGTCGGACAGCAGCGCAAGCGTGCCGACCAGATGCGCAAACACACCGCCGCGGTCGATGTCGGCGATCAGCAACACCGGACAATCGACGGCTTCGGCGTAACCCATGTTGGCGATGTCCCGCTCGCGCAGGTTGATCTCGGCGGGGCTGCCGGCACCTTCCACGATCACCGCGTCGTACTGCGATACCAGTCGCGCGTGAGACGCCAGCACCGCCTTCATCGCGATGCGCTTGTAGTCGTGATAGACACGCGCATCCATGTTGGCGATGGCATGACCGTGCACGATGACCTGGGCACCCACATCGCTGTTCGGCTTCAGCAGGACCGGATTGAAGTCGGTATGCGGCGCCACACCCGCCGCCTGCGCCTGCACGGCCTGGGCGCGACCGATTTCACCACCATCCACGGTAACGGCCGAATTGAGCGCCATGTTCTGCGGCTTGAACGGCGCCACGGCGACGCCGCGCCGATGCAGCCAACGACACAGCGCCGCCACCAGGGTGCTTTTCCCCGCATCGGACGTGCAACCCTGCACCATCAATACGCTGGCGCTCATCGGCCCAACCCCATCGAACGAATACTTGCCAATGCTTCGCCCAGGCGAAGCAAGCCAGCCTCATCGGCAGGCAATCCAAACCGCAGGCTACGCGGCTCGTCGAATAGCCGCGTGAGGATGCCGCGCGCGGCCAGCGCGTGATGCCACATTGGCGCCTGTTCATCACGCCACCAATGGAAGAGCGCGCAACCGGCCGTCGGTGTGATCGCGTGCATGCGCAACACCTCGGCAAGCCGCGCGCTGCGATGTCGCAGCCATCCGCGTGCCTCCGTTTGCCAGCCGCGATCGGCCAGCGCCAGCTTGAGCACATGGCGAGTCGGCCCGCTCAAGGTCCACGGACCGAGATAGTCTCGAAGCGTATCCAACAGCGGCCTGGACGCACATACAAAGCCCGCGCGAATGCCGGCCAACCCAAAGAACTTCCCCACCGAACGCAACACGACCAGGTCGTCACGCGTGGCAAACGGACTAAGGCTGTCTTCCGGCGTGACATCCATAAAGGCCTCATCGACGATCAGCCAACCGCCACGGGCGCTGAGGCGCGCGTGGCAGGCCAGCAAGGCCTCGCGCTCGAAGCGCTCGCCACCCGGGTTATTCGGGTGGATCAGCACGATGACGTCGAGCCCGTCGACACGCTCCAACAGCGACGATGCCGATAGACAGCTCACCTCGTGGCCCGCCCTGCGCCAGGCATGCGCGTGCTCGTTGTAACCGGGAGCGATGACGCCTACGCGGGACGGCCCGCGCAAGCTTGGCAGTGCCTGGATGGCGGCCTGCGAACCGGCAACCGGCAGCAGCTGTGGTGCGCCATAGTAGGCCTGCGCCACGTCCACCAAGCCATCGTCATCCTCGGGCAGCCGCTGCCAGGCCTCGGCGGGAAGCTCGGGCACCGGCCACGCGTGCGGACTGATGCCGGTGGAAAGATCAAGCCAGTCCGCGGGCGCGATGCCATACGTGATCACTGCCTGGTGCAGGCGTCCGCCGTGCTCAAGCATGGCTCGCCACCTGCCATGACAGCGCCACCAAGCATGCCAGCACCAGCCACAGCGCCACGCCACGCCGCACCAGTCGAAGCGCGCGGGCGATAGAGTCCGCATCTGCAGGCAGCCCTTCGCCCAGCAGCGGGCGGGATTCCCACACGCCGGCATAAGGCGCCGCGCCACCCAGCTGCACGTCGATCGCACCCGCGCCAGCCGCCATCACGGGGCCGGCATTCGGGCTGTCCCATGCGGGTGCCTGCGTCTGCCAGCAACGCCATGCCCGTGTCGCGTTGCCGAGCAGCGCATAGGTCGTCGCGGTAAGCCGCGCCGGTACATAGTTGAGCGCATCATCGAGGCGCGCCGCGGCCCAGCCAAAGCGCTCGTAGCGTGCCGTGCGGTATCCCCACATGGCGTCGAGCGTATTGGCCAGCCGATACAACACGGCGCCCGGCGCACCGCACAGGACAAACCAGAACAACGCGCCGAACACGGCATCGTTGCCGTTCTCCAGGACGGACTCGGTGGCCGCCGCTGCGACCTGCGTTTCGTCGAGCAGCGGCGTATCGCGACTGACCATGCGACCGACCGCCGTACGCGCCCGGACCAGGTCGCCGTCATGCAGTGCACGCGCGACGGGCACGGCGTGCTCGCCAAGGCTGCGCAAGCCGACGGCGAAGTAAAGCACCACCGCATCGAACGCGTAGGCGAGCCACCCAGCCACGCTGCCGAGCATCCTGGCCGCAAGCCAGCTGAGAATGACCAGCGGCAACACCGCGAGGCTCCAGGCAAGCAGACCGGCCATGCGCCGATCGCGATACAGGCGTGCTTCCACCCGACCCGCAAACAGGCCAAATCCCACCAACGGATGCGCACGCCTCGGCTCGCCCAGCCAGGCGTCGAGCAGGATCGCGGCCAGCATGGCGAGTGCCGTGGTCATGGCAGGAACAATGCCGTCGCAGCCTGCGGATTGGAGGGAAAGTACGCATGCATGAAGCTCGCCGTCAGGCGCTTCCGGCGATAGACGCCTTCGCTGCTCGGCCCCTTGTCGGGGTTGACGGCGATGGCCAAGGGCTCCCCATCGATGCCGGCATGCGCGTAGTGGAAGGTGTGTCCGCGCAGCGTGCCTTCCGGCAAGGTGACCGATTGCATGCCGAGTCCGCCCAGCCGCGCCTGCATGGTGGCGCGACCTGGCAACAGGCCGGCCATGCTGAAGGTCTCGCCGTCGCGACTGGTCAGCGCATCGAGCGCGTAGAGCATGCCGCCGCATTCAGCGAGCAGCGCCTTGCCGGCATCGACATGCGCATGCAAGGCCTGGCGCAAGCGGTCATGGCGTGACAGTGCCGGCAAATGAAGCTCCGGATAGCCACCGGGCAACCACACTGCATCGCAATCAGGCAGGGCTTCGCCCGCGATGGGCGAGAAGAACAGCAGCTCGGCGCCCGCTGCATGGAGCACGTCCAGGTTCGCGGGGTAAATGAAACAGAACGCCTGATCGCGCGCGATCGCGATGCGCAAACCTTGCAGACGCGAACCGATGTGCGGCGTCGCCACCGGCGCAAATGCCACGGGTGCAGGCAGCAGGGACGAGGCATGCGCAGCCCAGGCATCTGCCAGCGCATCGAGGCGGGCATCGATATCCGCCAACTCCCCGGCCGAGACCAAGCCGAGATGGCGTTCGGGCAAGGCCAGCGCTGCATCACGCGGCAGGGCACCCAGCCAGGGCAGATCGCGCGGCAGACTCTCGGCCAGTAGTTGCGCGTGATAGGCACTGCCGACGCGGTTGGCGGCGATGCCATGAACCTGCAGCCCCTCGCGATAGCGCGCCAGGCCCGTGGCGATGGCACCGAAGGTCTGCGCCATGGCCGAGCCATCGATCACGGCCAGCACCGGCAAGCCGAGCTTCTGTGCGAGGTCGGCGCTGGACATGCCGCCGTCGAACAGACCCATCACGCCTTCCACCAGGATCAGATCGGCGTCTCCGGCAGCTTCGTGCAAGCGCGCGCGGACATCGTCCTCGCCACCCATCCATAGATCGAGCTGATACACCGGTGCCCCGCTGGCGCGTTCGAGCACCATCGGATCCAGAAAGTCCGGGCCCGTCTTGAGTACGCGGACGCGCCTGCCGGCGCGCGTATGCCAGCGCGCCAGCGCCGCGGTCACCGAGGTCTTGCCCTGGCCTGAAGCGGGTGCGGAAACCAGCACGGCCGGGCAATGATGGGTCTTGGCTTGCATCGACATCTCCTACAGCTCGATACCTTTTTGCGCTCGGATACCGGCCTGAAATGCATGTTTCACCACGCGCATTTCGGTGACCGTATCCGCCTGCTCGAGCAAGGCCTCCGGTGCGCCGCGTCCCGTGATCACCACGTGTTGCTGCGGAGGTCGCGCCGCGAGTGCGGCGCCAACCACGGCCACCTCGAGATATCCCTTCACCAGGGCGATATTGAGCTCATCCAGCAGCACGAAGTCGTAGCGGGCATCGGCCAGCATGGTCGCCGCCACCTGCCAGGCGGCCTGGGCAGCCTGGATATCGCGGGCCTTGTCCTGGGTCTCCCAGGTATAGCCCTCGCCCATTACGTGGTAGTCGACGTCGTCGGGAAAGCGACGGAAAAACGCTTCCTCGCCGGTGGAAAAACTGCCCTTGATGAATTGCACGACGCCGCAGTGGAAGCCGTGGCCGAGCGAGCGCGCCAGCATGCCGAAGCCGGACGAACTCTTGCCCTTGCCGTTACCGGTGTTCACCACCAACACGCCGCGCTCGATGGTCGCGCGGGCGATCTTGCGGTCCACCAGTTCCTTCTTGCGTTGCATGCGCTCGCGATGGCGTTCTTCGGCGGTGTGCACTTCGCTGCTCGATGGATCGTTCATAAACCTGCTCCGCGGCTATGCGTCTGATGCTGGGTACGGCCTGTCATGCGCATGGCACCTATGCCTGCTGCGCCAACGACACGCCACGCTTCGACATCAGCCCGGCAACGATGGCATAGGCCACCAAGGCCACTGCGACGTAAGCAAGCGTGGTGCGCACGAACAAGGGGCCCCACTGCCACAGGCGCGACACGTACTCGGCCACGTGCGGCTGTGCATAACGACCGCCCAGCCAATAGAAGGCGCCATTGGAGATGGCAAAGGAAAGTGACGCTGCCAGCGGCGCGACGGCCCAGGCGCCCAACAGCGCAGCCATGCTGCTGCGCAGGCGTGGCGCGTACCAGCGACCGCCATACCAAAGCACCGCATAGGCCAAGGGCAGGAAGGCATACGCCGGCGTGACGCAAAAATCGCTGACACCCGCATACTGGATCGCTACCCAGTCCAGTCCCATGGCCAGCGCCACCAGCGAGGCAAACATGGCGTGTCGGCGCAGCATCAGGCCGCCGACGAAGAACACCGCCATCGAGGCATCCGCCAGATGCAGCACATCGCCAAAATGCTTGAAGCGGGTGGACAACATGAGCAGCACCAGCAACCCAAATAGTGAGGCAGAACGCAGACCTGACGGTAACTTCATGAGGTGACTCCCGGATCGTGGTCGAAGGTCTTGCAGAGGTCACGCGGGGCTGGAACGACCAGCCCCGCGCTTGCGCTTATGGAGCCGGCTGGTAACGCAGGGTCAGCATGTAATTGCGACCAGGCTGGTTGTAATACCAGGCCGTCTCGTAGTTTTTGGCGAACGCATTGTTGAGCGCCAGCTGCAGCTTCCAGTTGCGATCCAGCGCATAGGCCACGCGCAGATCGGTCAGGGCGTAGCCGCCGAGCGGATGCTGGTTGGCAAGATCGTCATAACGACGTCCGGCCACGTACCAGCTGCCGCCCACGCTGAAGGCACCAAAGCTGCGGTCCACGTCGATGCGGGCCGTCTGACGGGCGCGACGCGGCAACAGATTGCCGTGCTGGTCGCCAGGCGTTTCATCGCGCGGATCGAGCCAGGTGGCCGTGCCTGTGACCAGCCAACCTGCAAGGTGTCCGCTGACCACGGCCTCGGCGCCGCGAATCCGCGCGTCTTCCACGTTGCCCGGCAGGCCAGTCGACGCGTCATAAGTGATGAGGTCGTCGACCTTGTTGCGAAACGCATTGAGCGACCAGTAGCCCCAGCCGTAGGTGCCGCGCAGGCCCAGCTCGATGTTCTGCGAGGTTTCCGGCTTGAGCTCGGGATTGCCGTAGTACGGGTAATACAGGTCGTTGAACGTGGGTGCCTTGAAGGCTGTGCCGTAGCTGGCCGTCAGGCGCAAGCTGTTGGTGAAGTCCCAGCCCCACAGCACGCTGCCGGTGTTCTTGCCGCCGAACTGGCTGTTGTCGTCGCGGCGCACGCTGGCCTGCAGCGACTGGGCCCCGAAGGTCTGCTGCCACTGCACGAACACGCCACGATCAATGCGGCTGTTCACGGCGTAGGCCGTGCTGCTGTCCACCTGATCACGCTGCCAGTCGAAGCCGCTGCTGAGCAGGCCACCGCCCAGCGCGATATCCGCCTGCAACGAGCCGATATCGCGATGGGTGTCGAAGCGGTCGACGTAGACGCCTTGCAGATAGTCCTTGCTGAAGTCGCCGCTGGTGCCCACGCTCAGGGTGAAGGTGAGATCCTTGGTTGGACGGTAGTGCAGGCGGCCACCGACCACCTGGGTCGCGCTCTCGTCGGAATCGGAATAAGTGCCGTCGTAGTAGTTGTGGCCTTCGCTGCGGAACAGGCGGACATCGGCGTCCCATTGCTGGTCGAAGCGATAACCGCCCTGCAGGGTCACGGCGGTGTTGCGGTAGCCATCCTTGTCAGGCTGATCGGCAAAGCAGGCCGCACCGACTTCAGCTGCGCCCACGCGACAGGCGTTGATCCCGTCAGTCTGCTCATGCGAGGCCTGCAGCGAATACCAGCCGTTGCCGCTGGTTCCTGCCAGTCCGGCCGAGCCGCTGAGATGGCCATAGCTGCCCACGCCAAGGCTGAAGCTGGGCACGAACGCGCCCTCGGGGCGACGGGTAAAGATCTGGATCACGCCACCGATCGCCTCCGAGCCATACAGGCTGGAGAACGGCCCGCGCACGATCTCGATGCGCTCGATCTGTTCGACCGGGATGTCCTGCAAGGCCGCCGTTCCGGTGGTGGCCGAACCGATCTTGATGCCGTCGACCAGAACCAGCACATGATCGGACTCGGTGCCGCGCAGGAAGGCGCTGGTGGCCTTGCCCGGGCCGCCGTTGTTGGCCAGCTGCATGCCGGGCGTGCCTCGTAGCAGGTCCGCCAGCGACGCCGGCTGCAAACGCTCGATATCGGCACGATCGATCACGGTGATCGCCGAAAGGGTCTGGTCTTCGGTCTGCGCGGTACGCGTCGCGGTGACCACGACGCTACTGAGGTCGGTCGCCGCATCGTCGGCGAACGCCGGGGTGAACACGGTCAACAAGGTCGCCGCCAGGATCGTCTGGCGGACTGGGAAATTCCGAAATGCCACAGCAATGCTCCTCAACCGCGCCTGCCCGCGCGGCTTGCATGAGATAAGGAACAGGCGTGAGGAGACGTGGCGGCCATGCGGCGCATGGCATCCATGACATGGCCCACCGCCTGTCTGGTCGTACCTCGAGGCCGGTCTCCGGGCTCGCGAGCGAAGGCATCGGATGCCTTCCGGACCAGCGCCTTCCCATGCCGAAGCACAGTGGCTATTGCTGACCGTTTACTCGCCTACCGTTGCGGGGGCAGCTCCGGAATGGGCGCTCACGCGCCGCACCGGATTCCCGTTTCAACCACTGGCTTTGCAGCTCGTGGTCACCTCAGGCGGGGCGATGGTAGCAGACGATAGATCGAATGATGCTGCGCGATGGGTCGCTTGGGGCTTTCTTTGCTCTCCCCGTCTGCTTGAGCGCCGGGCGACCGCACTTACTCCTTCTCCCCTCCGGGGAGAAGGAGGACCGTGCCGCGCCAGGCGTGCGTCTCTCGTCGCAACGTGAGCGTTGCGCTTAGTGCTTGCGGAACGTCAGACGTCCCTGCTCCGCATCCACCTCGATCGTGGTGCCGCCAGGGAACCTACCTTCCAGGATCTCCCTGGCCAGCGGGTTCTCCAGTTGCTGCTGGATGGCGCGCTTGAGCGGACGCGCGCCATAGACCGGGTCGAAGCCGACATTGCCGAGCAGATCCAGTGCCTTGTCGCCAATTTCCAGCTTGAGATCGCGTTCGGCCAGGCGCTTTTCCAGATAAGCCAGCTGGATTTTTGCGATGGCGCGGATCTGCTTCTTCTCCAGCGGACGGAACACCACCAGCTCGTCGAGGCGGTTGATGAACTCCGGGCGGAAATGGGCTTGCACCACGCCCAGCACGCTCGCCTTCATCTGCAGATAGCCGGCCTCGCTGTCGCCCGCCTGCTCCTGGATCATCTGCGAGCCAAGGTTCGACGTCATCACGATGACGGTGTTGCGGAAATCCACGGTGCGACCCTGGCCGTCCGTGAGACGCCCATCGTCGAGTACCTGCAACAGGATGTTGAACACATCCGGATGCGCCTTCTCCACTTCGTCCAGCAGGATCACGCTGTACGGGCGGCGACGCACGGCCTCGGTGAGATAACCGCCTTCCTCGTAACCGACATAGCCCGGGGGTGCGCCAATCAGGCGACTCACCGAGTGCTTCTCCATGAACTCGCTCATGTCGATGCGCACCATGGCGTCCTGCGTATCGAACATGAACTCGGCCAGCGCCTTGCACAACTCGGTCTTGCCGACGCCGGTCGGGCCGAGGAACAGGAACGAGCCATACGGACGGTTGGGGTCGGACAGGCCGGCACGTGCACGACGAATCGCATCGGATACGGCACGTACCGCTTCGTCCTGGCCCACCACGCGCTTGTGCAGCGCCGACTCCATCTGCAGCAGTTTTTCGCGCTCGCCTTCCAGCATCTTGTTGACCGGGATGCCGGTCCAGCGCGACACCACTTCGGCGATCTCTTCCTCGGTGACGCGATCCTTCACCAGCTTGAACTCCTGCGTTTCAGCGGCCTGCGCGGCGACAAGCTGCTTCTCCAGCTCCGGCAACTTGCCGTACTGGATCTCGCTCATCTTGGCGTAGTCCTGGCGACGCTGCGCGGCTTCCAGCTCGATGCGGGCGGCTTCGATCTGCTCCTTCACCTTGGTCGCGCCCTGCAGGGCGGCCTTTTCGGACTTCCAGACCTCGTTGAGATCGGAAAACTCGCGCTCCAGCTTCTGGATGTCCGCATCGAGGTCAGCCAGGCGCTTCTTGGACGCCTCGTCGGTTTCCTTCTTCAGCATCTCGCGCTGGATCTTCAGCTGGATCAGGCGACGTTCCAGGCGGTCCAGTTCCTCCGGCTTGGAATCGATTTCCATGCGGATGCGCGAGGCCGCCTCGTCCATCAGGTCGATGGCCTTGTCCGGCAGCTGGCGGTCCGGGATGTAGCGGTTGGACAGCGTGGCCGCGGCAACGATGGCCGGATCGGTGATTTCCACGCCGTGATGCACTGCGTAGCGCTCCTTGAGGCCACGCAGGATGGCGATGGTGTCCTCGACGCTGGGCTCGCCCACATAGACCTTCTGGAAGCGGCGTTCCAGCGCGGCGTCCTTCTCGATGTACTTGCGGTATTCATCGAGCGTGGTCGCGCCAATGCAATGCAATTCGCCGCGCGCGAGCGCTGGCTTGAGCATGTTGCCGGCATCCATGGCGCCATCGGCCTTGCCGGCGCCAACCATGGTGTGCAGCTCGTCAATGAACAGGATGATCTGGCCTTCGTTCTTGGCCAGGTCGCTCAGCACGGCCTTGAGGCGCTCTTCGAACTCGCCACGGAACTTGGCGCCGGCGATCAGCGCGCCCATGTCCAACGCGAGCACGCGGCGATCTCGCAGGCCCTCCGGCACTTCGCCCTTGACGATGCGCTGGGCCAGGCCTTCCACGATGGCGGTCTTGCCCACGCCGGGCTCGCCGATCAGCACAGGGTTGTTCTTGGTGCGACGCTGCAATACCTGGATGGTGCGACGGATTTCCTCGTCGCGACCAATCACCGGATCGAGCTTGCCGCTCTCGGCGCGCGCGGTGAGGTCGATGCAGTATTTCTCCAGCGCCTGGCGCTGTTCTTCGGCATTCTCGCTCTGCACTTTTTCGCCACCGCGCAGCTTCTCGATGGCCGCTTCGATATTCACCTTGTTGGCGCCGGCCGCCTTGAGTGCGGCACCCAGTTCGCCCTTGTCCTCCAGTGCGGCCAGGACAAACAATTCGCTGGCGATGAACTGGTCGCCGCGCTGTTGCGCGAGCTTGTCGGTAAGGTTGAGCAAGCGCGTCAGCTCGTTGCCGGCATGCACATTGCCTTCCTGCCCGCTGACGCGCGGCAGCCGCTCGAGCTGCTCGCCGATGCGCTGGCGCAATGCCGGCACGTTGACCTGCGCCTGGGTAAGCAACGGCGCCGTCGACCCGCCTTGCTGGTCGAGCAAGGCCGCCATCACGTGCACCGGTTCAAGCATATTGTTGTCGCGTCCGACGGCGATCGATTGCGCGTCAGCCAGCGCCTGCTGGAAGCGCGACGTGAGTTTGTCCATCCGCATGGGCATGCCCCTCATCAAGGTCATTTGGCGGCCTCGCCGCCACTGCCGGAAGAGATGCGGACGACGCCGCACGATTCAAGCGCGACGGTCATCACGCGCATATCACGCCTGCGGTTTTTGCGGGCCTCATCCATAGCTCGTCTTCACATTTGTCTTGCTAGGCTCGTCGCCGTGATATCGCCCTCTCCCTCCCCGGCCATGTCCGCTCAATTACCACTACCAGCGCCACCCCTGCCGGGCGCAGGCGAACACTGGGCGCTGTTTCTCGACGTCGACGGCACCCTGCTGGATTTTGCCCAGCGGCCCGACCAGGTCTTCGTCGACACGCGCTTGCGTGACCTCCTCGACGACCTGTTCGGCACGCTCGATGGCGCCCTTGCCCTCGTCAGTGCGCGCAGCCTGGATGACCTGGACGACTTGTTTGGCCATCCGCCCTGGGCGATGGCCGGCTTGCACGGACTGGAGCTGCGTGGCGCCGATGGCAGCTATCGCGGCGTCCACATTGGCGCGGCGCGACGCTCGTTGGTGCGGGAGTTCGCTGCCACGGTCGCCGCCGGTCTTCCCGGCGTGCTGGTGGAAGACAAGGGCATGGCGGTGGCCTTGCATTGTCGTGCCGCACCCGAGCACTTCCAGGCCCTGCGCGCGAGTGTGGAGGCGTTATTGCCCAACCTTGCCGGCTACGACATGCAACTGGGTAGCATGCTGATCGAACTCAGGCCACAGGGCATGGACAAGGGCTCGGCGATTGCCCACCTGCTCGCCCACTGGCCCTTCCATGGACGGCTACCCGTCTATGTCGGCGACGATCTCACCGACGAACATGGGTTTGCCACCGTCAACTTGGAGCGCGGCTTGAGCGTGCGCGTCGGCGGGCGCGGACCCAGCGTTGCCCACTATGCGCTGCCGGAGCCCGCTTCCACCCGGGCCTGGCTGGTGCGCGTGCTGCTTGCACTGAAGCACGGCGCCTTGTCCCGCGCCGACTACTCCAGAGGGCATGCGTAGCCTCGTTGGTTACGCGTGGCTGACGAGGCTGCAGCAACGCGCCCCTACCCTTCCATCCAGATCAGACTGGCAAAGCGCCCGCTCTGCGCTCCATCCCTGCGATAGGAATAAAAGCGCTCATCGATCCGCGTATCGAAGCCACCGCCATATACCTGCGCGACACCAGCCGTCATCAGTCGGCGACGCGCCAGGCCGGCGAGATCGCACAACCAATGACCGGGGCGGGTCGGCATGAAGCAGCGCTCCGCAGCGGGATCGGCAGCCAGAAACGCATCGCGCACTTCTTCGCCGATTTCATAGCTGGGTGCACCGATGCACGGTCCCAACCAGGCCATGATCCTGGCCGGCGGTGCCGGCAGCGAAGCCAAGGCAGCTTCGAGCACACCCGCCACCATCCCTCGCCAGCCGGCATGCGCCGCCGCGACGGCATCGCCATCGAGCGTGCAAAACAGCACCGGCAGGCAGTCGGCCGTGAGTATCGCCAGCGGCTCGCCCATGCGACAGGTCACCGCGGCATCCGCACGCGGCTCGTCCTCGTCGTACAGGCGATCGATATCGGCCACATCGACGCCATGCACCTGTTGCAGCCAGTGCGGCGCCCGTTCAAGCCCCAGCGCCGCCTGCACCGCGGTGCGATTGGCTGACACCGCCTCCGGCACATCCCCCGAACGTGCGCCGAGATTGAGGCGATCGTAAGGTTCCGCGGACACCCCTGGCCCTTGCCGGGTACTGACGGCCGCACGCACCCGCGGCGGCGCCGGCCAGTCGGGAATGATCCAATCCTTCACGCGATCACTGCCAGTCATCCGGAGGTGCCTGTGCCGTGTCGGCGCGCAGGGCATCGATCAGCGCCTGCTGATCGGCGGGCCGCTCGGCGCTGAACGACAAGGGCTCGCGGCTGATCGGATGTTCGAAAGCCAGCCGCTCGGCATGCAGCGCCTGCCGGCGGAATCCGCGCAGGGCCGCCACCAGCTCCGGCGTGGCGCCCTTGGGCAGCTTCAGCCCACCGCCATAAAGCGGATCGCCGATCAGCGGATGGCCGATATGCGCCAGATGCACGCGGATCTGGTGCGTACGGCCGGTTTCCAGGCTGCACTGGACCAGGCTGTGGGCGCGGAAGCGCTCGCGCAGGCGGTAATGGGTGACGGCATGCTTGCCGTCCTCCTCGTCGCGGACCGCCTGGCGCAGGCGATCGCCCATATGGCGGCCAATCGGCGCGTCCACCGTGCCACCGGCCACCAGGGTACCCAGCACCACGGCTTCGTACTGCCGCTCCACATCGTGGCGCGACAGCATGTCGACCAGCGCCGTATGGGCCGCCAGGGTCTTGGCCACCACCATCAGGCCGGAAGTGTCCTTGTCCAGTCGGTGCACGATGCCGCCGCGTGGCAACTGGGCCAGCACGGGATCGTGATGCAGCAAGGCGTTCAGCAAGGTGCCGGCACTGTTGCCGGCGCCCGGATGGACTACCAGCCCGGCCGGCTTGTTCAGCACCAGCACATGGGCATCCTCGTGGACGATATCCAGCGCGATATCTTCCGGCGCCATCTCCACCTCGGCCTCCAGCTCGGCTTGCAGCCGCACCTGTTCCCCACCCCGCAACAGCTGGCGGGGTGGCGCCAGGGCGCCATCCAGGGTCACTGCGCCGGCCTTGATCCAGGCCGTCAGGCGAGACCGCGAGTAGTCCGGGAACATCTCGGCCAAAGCCTGGTCGAACCTCCGACCCGCGGCAGACAGGGGCACTGTGGCCTCATGACGTATGGTTGTCATGGCCGCCTGCCCGGGCAACCGGTGGTTTCGGCTATCATCCCTTTTCGATCAAACATCTGAACCCTTTCTCATGCGCGTAACCAAGCTGCCGGCTTTCAAAGTTTTTGTCGTGCTCGCCATCGCCGTATCGATGAGCGCCTGCTCGATGTTCGGCCACAAGAAGGACACCAACGATACCCTGCCGGTGGACAAGCTTTACGCCAAGGCCCACGACTCGATGGAGAACGCCGACTATGCGGCGGCGGCCAAAGCGTATCAGCGCCTGATCGCGCGCTTCCCGTCCGGTAACTTCAACGAGCAGGCCCAGCTTGACCTGGCCTACTCACAGTACAAAGACAACCAGCCGGACGACGCTTATTCCACGATCAACCGCTTCATCAAGACGTATCCGACCCATCCACATGTGGATTATGCCTATTACTTGCGCGGCCTGATCAATTTTGATCGTACGGGCGGTGCGATGGAGCGCCTCCTGCAGCGCAACGAGGCCCAGACGCGACGTGACCAGGGCTTCAACCTGAAGGCCTTCGACGACTTCTCCGAGCTGTCGCGCCGCTTCCCGGACAGCGCCTACACCGCCGATGCGCGCCAGCGCATGATCTACCTGCGCAACGTGCTGGCCCAGTTCGAGATCAACGTGGCCGAGTTCTACCTGCGCAACAAGGTCTACGTGGGCGCCGCCAACCGTGCCCAGTACGTGATCGAGCATTACCAGCAGGCGCCGCAGACCGGTGACGCGCTGGCCATCCTCACGCGCAGCTACCTGAGCATGGACCAGAAGGGCCTTGCCGACCAGACGCGCCAGGTGCTGGCACTGAACTACCCGGATCATCCGTACCTGAAGGATCCGAACTGGCCGCATTCGCCGTCGCTGATCCGCAAGATGATCCCGTTCTCGGGTCACCATTGATCGGCGATTCTGAGCTGTCGGGATAAAAAAAAAGGCGGGCGCGAGCCCGCCGTTTTTTTACTTCTGTAGGAGCGCACCCAGTGCGCGACCGCGTCGCGGCGGTGTCTCCGCTCCGTTGGCTTTTCGCGCACTGGGTGCGCTCCTACAACAGAGGGCCAGTCCGGGCGCTGTCGGCTTACTTCCAGCCGGAGGTGATCGGATAGCGTCGCTCGCGGCCAAACGCGCGCGTGGTCACGCGCGGGCCCGGTGCGGACTGGCGACGCTTGAACTCATTGAGCAGCACCAGGCGCACCACGCGGCGCACCGTATCGGCGTGGAAGCCCTGCGCCACGATTTCGGCCTGTGACTGCTCGCTTTCGATGAAACGGGCGAGGATGGCATCCAGCTCATCGTACGGCGGCAGCGAATCCTGGTCGGTCTGGTTGTCGCGCAACTCCGCCGACGGCGGACGCTCGATCACCGCCGATGGAATCGCCTCGGGCTCACCCAGTCGCGCCGCATGCGCATTGCGCCAGCGCGAAAGCCGATACACCACCGTCTTGTAGACGTCCTTCAGCGGTGCATAGGCGCCGCACATGTCACCGTAAAGCGTGGCGTAGCCGACCGCCATTTCGCTCTTGTTGCCGGTGGCCAGCAGCAGGCGACCGTGCTTGTTGGACAGCGCCATCAGCATCACGCCGCGCGTACGCGACTGCAGGTTTTCCTCGGTCGTGTCCGCGGCCTTGCCAGCAAACGCAGGCGTAAGCGCGCTCAGGAACGCATCGACCGTCTGCTCGATATCGATGACGTGATAGTCCACGCCGAGCTGCACGGCCTGCGCACGCGCGCCCTCCAGCGACAGCTGCGAGGTATAGCGCGTGGGCATCATCACCGCCGTCACGCGGTCTGCACCCAGCGCATCCACCGCCAGCGCCAGCGTCAGCGCGGAATCGATGCCACCGGACAGGCCCAGCAGCACGCCAGAAAAACCGTTCTTGTCGATGTAGTCGCGAATGCCACGCACCAGGGCGGCGTACAGGGTCGCCTCCAGCGCATGATCCGCCGCCCGCGGCCAGTCTTCGGCACGCAAGGTACGCGTTTCGCTGTCGAATTCGGCCCACAGAAGGGCATCGACGAACACGGGCGCACGCGCGGCGATGCTGCCATCGCCGTTCACCAGCAACGAACCGCCGTCATACACCACCTCGTCCTGGCCACCGATCAGGTTGAGATAGGCGATGGCGCAGCCGGTTTCCTGCGCGCGCGCTTGCAGCACGGCTTCGCGACCGGCCTGCTTGGCGTCGTCCCAGGGCGAGGCGTTGATCACCACGAGCAGTTCGGCGCCCGCCGCGGCGGCCTTGGCGGCCGGCTCGGGCTGCCAGATGTCTTCGCAGATCAGCAGGCCCACGCGCACGCCGTCGATCATCGCCACCGCGCTGGCATGACCGGGGCGGAAATAACGCTTGTCGTCGAATACGCCGTAGTTGGGCAGCGCCTGCTTGTGCGTGGTCAGTTCGATGCGCCCACCGCGCAGCAGGCTTGCCGCGTTGTAGACCTCGCCTTCGCTATGCGGGTGACCGACCAGGGCGGCGACACCATTGGTGGCCGCGGCCAACGCATTGAGCTCGCACTGGCAGGCAGCGAGGAAGCTCGGCCGCAGCAGCAGGTCCTCCGGCGGATAGCCGCTGAGGGTGAGCTCGGGAAAAACCGCCAGCGCCGCACCGCCTTCGCGTGCCTGCGCCAACAGATCCCCTACCCTGGCGGCATTGGCTGCCACCGCACCGACCGGGAAATCGAATTGCGCAAGCGCGAGGCGTAGGGAGGACATGCCGGGGAATCCGTGTTCGGGGAGCAGCTTATGATACCCGAGGCAGCGCCAGGGCCCGCCGGCGCAAGGCGCCAGGCCTCCCACTGTGGGAGCGCACCCTGTGCGCGATCCCAGCGTTGCCGCTACGTAGGTTTTTCGCGCACAGGGTGCGCTCCTACACGGGTAAGGCCGCACACTGGGAAATCATCGCGCAAAGAAAAAGGGCCGCGTCGCCGCGGCCCTTCTCATGACGGTCATGCCGACCCGACTTACTTCTTCATCAGGCCTGCGAGGGCCTTGCCGAGGTCTGCCGGCGACTTCACCGTGGTGACGCCAGCCTTCTCCAGCGCCGCGAACTTCGCCGCGGCCGTGCCCTTGCCACCGGAGATGATCGCACCGGCGTGGCCCATGCGCTTGCCCGGAGGAGCCGAAGCACCGGCGATGAACGACACCACCGGCTTGGTCACGTACTCGCCGATGAACTCGGCGGCGTCTTCCTCAGCGCTGCCGCCGATTTCGCCGACCATGATGATGCCTTCGGTCTGCGGATCGTCCTGGAACAGCTTGAGGCAGTCGATGAAGCTCAAGCCATTGATCGGGTCGCCGCCGATGCCGATCACCGTCGACTGGCCGAGGCCTTCGTTGGTGGTCTGGAACACCGATTCGTACGTCAGCGTGCCGGAGCGCGAGACGATGCCGACCTTGCCCGGCATGTGGATGTGACCCGGCATGATGCCGATCTTGCACTCGCCCGGGGTGATGATGCCGGGGCAGTTCGGCCCGATCAGCACGGTTTCCGGATGCTGGGCCAGCACGTTCTTCACGCGCAGCATGTCCAGCACCGGGATGCCCTCGGTGATCGCCACGATGACGCGGATGCCGGCGTCGATCGCCTCGAGGATCGAGTCGGCCGCGAACGGCGGCGGCACGAAGATGACGGACGCGTCGGCGCCGGTCTCGTCGACCGCTTCGGACACGCTGTTGAAGACCGGCAGGCCGATGTGCTCGCTGCCGCCCTTGCCGGGGGTGATGCCGCCGACGACCTTGGTGCCGTAATCCAGCGCCTGCTGGGCGTGGAAGGTGCCCTGCTGGCCGGTAAAGCCCTGCACGAGGACCTTGGTGTTCTTGTTAACGAGAACGCTCATGGTTCAGTTGCTCCTCAGGCCTTGGCCGCAGCCACGGCTTTCTGCGCCGCGTCGTTGAGATCGTTGGCCGGCGTGATCGCCAGGCCGGAGTTGGCCAGCAGTTCACGGCCCAGCTCCACGTTGGTGCCCTGCAGGCGCACCACCACCGGAATCTTCAGGCCCACTTCCTTCACCGCGGCAATGATGCCCTCGGCGATCAGGTCGCAGCGAACGATGCCGCCGAAGATGTTGACCAGGATGGCCTTCACCTTGTCGGAGGAGAGGATCAGCTTGAACGCCTCGGTCACGCGCTCCTTGGTGGCGCCGCCGCCGACGTCAAGGAAGTTGGCCGGCTCGCCGCCTGCCAGCTGGATCACGTCCATGGTGGCCATGGCCAGGCCTGCGCCATTGACCATGCAGCCGATGGTGCCGTCCATGGTCACGTAGTTGAGGTTGTAGGTGATCGCGGCAGCTTCGGTGGCGTCTTCCTGGGTCAGGTCGCGCATGGCGGCCAGATCGGCGTGACGGAACTCGGCGTTGTCGTCGGAGTTGACCTTGCCGTCGAGCGCGGCGAGGTTGCCGTCCTCGAGGATGGCGAGCGGGTTGAGCTCGACCAGGGACAGGTCCTTCTCGTTGAACAGCTTGTACAGCCCCAGCATGATCTTGGTCAGCTGGCCGACCTGCTTCGCATTGAGGTCCATGGCGAAGCCGAGCTGGCGGCACTGGTACGGCTGCAGGCCTTCGACGAAGTCCACCACGATGGTGTGGATGTCTTCCGGCGTGTCCTTGGCGACCTGCTCGATGTCCACGCCGCCGTGCTTGGAGGCGATGAACGAGATCGACTTGGAATCGCGATCCGTCAGGATCGACAGATACAGTTCCTTGGCGATGTTGGTCGCGTCGGTGACCAGCACCAGGTTCACCGGCAGCGCGCGTCCAGCGGACTGGTAGGTTTCCATGTGGGTGCCGAGCATGCCCTTCGCAGCGGCATGGACATCATCGAGGCTGCGGCAGAACTTCACGCCGCCGGCCTTGCCGCGGCCACCTGCGTGGATCTGTGCCTTGACCATCCACTGCGAACCACCAAGGTGCTTGGCGGCGTCGACAGCGGCATCGGGAGAGTTGGCTACCTTGCCCGGCGGCACGGCGATGCCGTACTGCGCGAACAATTCTTTGGCCTGGTACTCGTGGAAATTCATTCGATACCTCGAGCGAACTGGGGAAACATGGAGGCCGCGGCAGACTGTGGGGCCTGGGCGGTCGAGGGGACGGACGGCGGTACAAGCGCTGCCGGGTATACATGCAGTGCGCCGACGCCTTGCCTGTCGACATGACGAAAACCGCGCAATACGGCCAGGTATTTTCGCGGAAGCGGGCCCCGATGGAAAGGGGCAGATCGCCAGGCGCCGACTCCGCGCGCCCTTGATGCCCTACCCCTATACGGGGTTGGCGGCCCGTTTATACTGATCCGGACCGTCCGGTCGGCCCATTCGAGAGTACCCCGCCAGGTGTCCAGCACCGTTCAGCCCGTGTACCCCAGCGCCCGCCCGGCTCACGAAGCGGCGCGGCATGAACTCCTGTTCCTGAACTGCTTCCGCCTGGCCCAGGCCCTGGTTTACGTAGGCCTGTCCCTCAGCCCCACCACCCTGGGCTGGCCCAAACTAACCGACGTCGGCCTGGCCCGCGGCGTGGCGGTGCTGTTCCTGCTGTTCGCGCTGGGCATGCTCTCGCTCACCCGGCGTTCCACGCGGCGCATCCGGCTCTCAGTCTCGGGGGCACTGGTGGTGGACATCATCGCCGCGGTGCTGGCCATCACCACCATGCACGACGCGCGCATCGGCATTGCCATGATGCTCGCGGTCAACCTGGCGGCCGGCGCGCTGATCCTGCCCTTGCGCCTGTCCTGCTTCTTTGCCGCCCTGGCCACGCTGGGCGTGATCGGTCACTCCTTCCTCGAGAGCCGGCACAACAGCCTCAGCATCGACAGCGAGCTGCTCGAATCGAGCCTGTTCGGCCTGGCCTACTTCGCCATCACCATGCTCTGTTTCGTGCTGAGCCGGCAGATGCGCGCCACCGAGGCGCTGGCCGAACAGCGCGGCGTCGACCTGGCCAACCTGGCCCAGGTCAACGAGCTGATCATCCGCCGCATGAAGACCGGCGTGCTGCTGGTGGACGATGCCAACCGCATCCACCAGATCAACGAGTCGGCCTGGATGCTGCTGGGCAACCCCACCGCCGACCAGCGCGACCTGGGCCGCGTGGCGCCGGAGTTGTCGCGGCGCCTGTATCACTGGATGACCTCCGGCAAGCTGGACGAATCGGCCACCCAGCTGGCCGACGGCGTGCCCGAGGTGGTGCCGCGCTTCAGCCGACTGGCGCCAAACGACGACTCCCATGTGCTGATCTTCCTCGACGACACCTCGCTGGTATCGCGCCGGGCGGAAGAACTTACGCTGAGCTCGCTGGGTCGCCTGTCCGCCTCGATCGCGCATGAAATCCGCAATCCGCTGGCGGCGATTCGCTACTCCGCCCAGCTGCTGGCCGAATCGGAAGGCCTGGACCAGACCGACCAGCGCATGGTCGAGATCATCAACAACCATTGCGTCCGCCTCAACGAGATCATCGAGAACATCCTGCAGCTGTCGCGCCGCGAGCGCTCGCGCCCGGAAACGCTCGACCTGGGCCACTGGGCCAATGGCTTCGTCGACGAGTACCGCCAGGGCAACGACCTCGGCGAGGATTCCCTGCGCGTCATCCAGGCCAGCACCCCGGTCGCCGCCGTGGCCGATCCGCAGCAGCTCCAGCAGGTGGTGTGGAACCTGGTGCAGAACGCCCTGCGCTACGGCCGCCTGCCCGGCGAGCCGGCGCGGGTGATGGTGGTGGCGCGGCACGGCGAGCATGGCGTGCCGATCCTGGAAGTGATCGACCGCGGCCCGGGCATCGCGCCCAAGGTGGCCGCGCAGATCTTCGAGCCGTTCTACACCACCCACGAATACGGCACCGGCCTCGGCCTGTACCTGGCGCGCCAGATGAGCGAGGCGAACCAGGCCTCGCTGGAATATGTGCGCGTGGCGGGCGGCGGCAGCTGTTTCCGGCTGGTGCTGACCCCACCGGCGCGTGGTCCGGCCGAGCATGGCGAGACCGCGCGTGCCGCCCAACTTTGACCCTTGCGCGCGTCGCCTAGTAACCTTTCCGCGCTACCTACTTCCCGAGAAACCATGAGCGCACAGACCGTCCTGGTCGTTGACGACGAACGCGACATCCGCGAACTGCTAACCATCACCCTGGGCCGCATGGACCTCCAGGTCGATGCGGTAGGTACCGTGGGCGAAGCCCGACGCGCTCTCGGGGAGCGCAGTTACGACCTTTGCTTCACCGACATGCGCCTGCCGGATGGCACCGGACACGAGGTGATCGAGCTGATTTCAGCCGAACATCCCGATACGCCGGTGGCCATGATCACCGCCTACGGCAACGTCGATGCCGCCGTGAGCGCGCTCAAGGCCGGCGCCTTCGACTTCGTCTCCAAGCCGGTCGACATCCAGATGCTGCGCCGCCTGGTGCGCACGGCCCTGACCCTGGCCGAGGAAAAGCGCAGCGGCCACGCCGCCTCCGCGCGGCAGGATTCCAACGAACGGCTGATCGGCGACTCCTCGGCGATGCAGCAGGTACGCGCCACCATCGGCAAACTGGCGCGCAACCAGGCGCCGGTCTATATCGCCGGCGAATCCGGCGTGGGCAAGGAACTGGTTGCCCGCCTGATCCACGAACAGGGTCCGCGCGCCAGCGGTCCGTTCGTGCCGGTGAACTGCGGCGCCATTCCGTCCGAACTGATGGAGAGCGAGTTCTTCGGTCATCGCAAGGGCAGCTTCACCGGTGCCGCGGGCGACAAGGAAGGCCTGTTCCAGGCCGCCAACGGCGGCACCCTGTTCCTCGACGAGGTGGCCGAGCTGCCCCTGCACATGCAGGTGAAGCTGCTGCGCGCGATCCAGGAAAAGGCTGTGCGTCCGATTGGTGCGCGCGAGGAGGTGCCGGTGGATGTACGCATCCTCTCCGCCACCCACAAGAACCTCGCCACCCTGGTCGAGCAAGGCCAGTTCCGCCAGGACTTGTTCTATCGCATCAACGTGATCGAACTGCGCGTGCCACCGCTGCGCGAGCGGCGTGGCGACGTGACCTTGTTGTCGAACTTCGTGCTGCGCCAGCTGGCCGCCAAGAGCGGCGACAGCCCGGGCCAACTGTTGCCCGCGGCGTTGCAGGCGCTGGAAAGCTATGACTTCCCCGGCAACGTGCGCGAGCTGGAAAACATCCTCGAACGCGCCATGGCCATGTGCGACGGCGACCTGATCGACGTCAGCGACCTGATGCTGCCGCAGCGCACGGCACGCGCTGCCGCCGAGGCGATCCCGGCCATGGCCGGCGGCGCGCCAATGGCGCCCCCGCCCGCCCCTGCCGCGTCGCCAACGGCCGACGGTGGCCTGGACGACTACATCAGCAACCTCGAGCGCACGGCCATCATCAAGGCGCTGGAGGAGTCGCGTTACAACAAGACGGCGGCGGCCAAGAAGCTGGGGATTACCTTCCGCGCCTTGCGCTACAAGTTGAAGAAGCTGGGTATCGATTGATCGCAAAAGGGCCGAACGCTGTTCGGCCTTTTTGTTATGGGTCCTCGAATCCTCAAGGCGGGCCGTTGGTGGATCGTTGGATCCCCTGGATTCCATGCCGCCATCCCTGTGGCTTTTAATCGCCGCATTACTGGCCAAGCGCGCTGAACACCCCTCACCGTCATCCCCGCGAAAGCGGGGATCCAGTGCTTTTTGCATTTTCGGCTGCACTCACGAGACTTAGCTCGCCTGTGGCGGGCTTGAGGGCCGCCGCAGGCGAGTCCGATCACGGTCACGCTGATCAAAGGCAAAGGCGCTGGATCCCCGCTTTCGCGGGGATGACGGTGAGGGAAGATGGTGGGGATGGCGGTAAGCGAGCGCTCTGTTTCTGCTCGCCTCGCGCCCGCCCAGTTTGCGCCAGCGCCGCCGCCAAACTCCCTACAGCGGCCCCTCCGGCAACTGTGTCGCCGCCCCCGCCTCCAGTGCCTCACGCACCGTCCGCAACAGCTTTTGCGTCGAGATCGGCTTGTCGACCAGGTACAGGTGTTCCATCACCGGTAGTTCGTCCATGTCCGGTGGTGCATCGGGGCGCGCCAGCAGTAGGACGGCGCGACGATAGCCGTGGTCGATCAGGGCGGCCAGCGTGCGCACGCCGGTGAACAGGTTCATGTCCGCATCCATCACCACCAGGTCGGGCACGCCCTGCGCTTCGATCCATTGCAACGCCGCCGTGCCGCTTTGGCTGGCGTGGGCCTGATAACCCCACGAGTCGAGCGTGTCGACCAGCAGCGATAGCTGGCCGGCTTCTTCGGCGACCACGAGGACGCGTTCCGCCTCGCCCTGCAGATTGAAATGCTCTTCCTGCTCGACGGCTTCGGCGGAGCGCTCCAGCAACGGGATGTAGATATGAAAACGCGTGCCCTGCCCCGGCGTGCTTTCCACCCGCATGACGCCACCGTGCGCCGTGACGATGCGCTTGCATGACACCAGGCCCAGGCCCGTGCCCGTGTCCTTGGTCGTGAAGAACGGTTCGAACAGATGCTGCAGCACGGCTTCGTCCATGCCCATACCGGCGTCGGCAACGGTCAGGCACAGGTAATTGCCCGCGTGCGCTTCCTCGTCGCTGGCGAAGAATGATTCCTGCAGGGCTGCTTGCGTCGTCTCGATGCGCAGGCTGCCTCCGTCGGGCATGGCCTGGATCGCATTCAGGCTTAGATTCAACAGGCATTGCTGCAGTTCGGTGTGATTGCCGTCGAAGGTGAGCTCGGTATCGTCCGCATGCATCTCCAGCATGACCGCACGCGGCACACTGCCCTGCAACAGTAAGGCGAGAGCGTCGAGCAGCGCGCCGACGCGCACCTGTTCGGCGCGCCGCGCGCCACGCGCGAACGAGAGCATCGACTGCACCATGTCCAGGCCACGCTTGCCACAGTCGCGCACAAGGCGGCCCAGGCGCGCCAGTCGGGGGTCCTGCTGATAGTCCTGAAGGCTGTCGCCAGCCAGCAACAAGGGTTGCAGCAGGTTACGCAGGTCATGGCTGAGACCGCCAGCGAGCATGGCCAGGCTCTCGAAACGTTGGGCGCGGATCAGCTCCGCTTCGGCGCGCCGGCGTGCCCGCTGGGCGTCGGCCTCGCGCAAGGCGCGGCGTACCGCGGAAGCCAGGCGCGCGGGATTCTGCTTGAGAATGTAATCGGTGGCGCCGTTGCGCAGTGCCTCGATCGCTGCCTCTTCGCCCAGGGTGGCCGAGACGAAGATGAAAGGAAGATCCTGGTCCCGTTCGCGCAACAGGTCGAGCGCTCGTTGGCCGGAAAACCCCGGCATGCTCAGATCGGACAACACGATGTGCGGATCGAACTCCTCCAGCGCCGCCACGTAATCGCGCTCTTCGTCCACCAGGCGTACGTCGTATTCGATCGCGTCGGCATCCAGTTCCGACAACACGAGTTCGGCATCGAGCTGGCTGTCCTCGATCTGCAGCACGCGTATTCTGGCAAGACCCCACTGGTGCCTATCTGGCATTCGCCACTCCAGAGCCTGTTTCGATCCGACTCAATCCTGCTCCGGGCCCTGATTCAGCACGGCCCAGAATTGTCCCAGCGTCCGCACGGCGTCAAAAAACTGATCGACGTCGACCGGCTTGATTACGTACGCATTGGCGCCGATGTCCCAACTGCGCGCCAGGTCACTCTCCTCGCGCGACGAGGACAGGATGACCACAGGCACGCGGCGAAAGCGCTCGTCGGCGCGCAGGTGGGTCAACACCTCGATGCCGCCCATGCGCGGCATCTTGATGTCGAGCAGCACCACGGCGGGATCGACCGGCTCGCGCCCCGCCCACTCGCCGCGGCAATACAGATAATCCAGGCAGTCGACGCCATCTTCCACGTGCACGACGGGATTGGCGAGATGGGCGCCGTTGAGCGCGTCGAGCGCCATTTCAGCGTCGGCGAGACTGTCCTCGACCAGCAGGATGGTGCGGATATCACGGTGATTCATGGCCGCCTCTGGGCAAGACTCTCCGCCAGATCGGAGGACGGCAGCGTGAAATGGAAGCGGGCGCCCTGGTCCGGCTTCGCATCCGCCCACACGCGGCCACCATGTCGCGAAATGATGCGGCGGACATTGGCCAGGCCAATGCCGTTGCCCGGGAACTCGGACGCGCGATGCAGGCGCTGGAACACGCCAAACAGCTTGCCGGCGTACTGCATGTCGAAGCCGGCGCCATTGTCGCTGACCAGGAATTCGTAACTGCCATCCCGATTGCGCTGGACATCGACATCGATGCGCGCGACCTCGCATTTGCCGGTGTACTTCACGGCGTTGCCCAGCAGGTTCTGCCACACCGTGCGCAGCATGTTCTCGTCGCCGATGACGATTGGCAGCGGCGCGATCGACCACACGATATGGCGGCCGTGCGCATCGGTCTCGGCCAGCGCGCGCGCCTCGTCGGCGAGCGATTGCATGTCCACCGGCTGCAGGCGCAGCGCGCCTCGACCCAGGCGCGAGAACACCAGCAGGTCCTCGATCAACAGCGCCATGCGGCGGGCGGCATCGTTGATCACCTCGATGTAGTGCTTCGCCTTCTCGTCGGCCCCATCGCCCAGATGATGCGACAGCTTGCCAGCGAAACCGCTGATGTGGCGCAGCGGCGCGCGCAGGTCATGCGACACCGAATAGCTGAAGGCTTCCAGCTCGCGGTTGACGTCCGACACCTGTTCAATCTTGCCTTCGAGCTGGCGGTTGAGTTCCTTCACCTGCTGTTCGACCAGCGCGCGTGCGGTCACGTCGCTAAGCGTCAACAGCAACACCGGCTCGCCCTCGCCATCCTGCTCCAGGCGGCGGGCATTGATCACCACGTGACGGTCGACGCCATCTACGGTGCGCTGGATCAGCTCGTAGTCCCACAGTTCGCGATCCAGCAGCAGCACGTCGTTCAGGCGTTGCAGCAGCGCGCTGTCGGTCCAGGCGCCGTCGCCGATCTCGGTCAACGGCAGCGACTGTCGGAAATCCGGCGGCAAGCCATACAGCTCGCCGAACGCCGCATTGACCAGCAGGGTACCGAGCGAGGTGTCGAGCAAGGCAATCGGCTCGCGCACCGCCTGCACGATCAGCTGCGAGCGCTGCACAGCCTGCCCTTCGCGTACCTCGGCGCGCAGGCGCCGGCTGATCTGGCGTTCGGACACGATGACCACGATGGTCAGCAGCACGATCTGCGCAATCGCGGTGATCGCCAGCGCCAGGCTGCTGTTGAAGGATTCCCGCTGGGCTTCGGTCCGGCGCGCCAGCAGGGTGCTGTCCTCATTGCGCACGATGCCGTCGATGAGGTCGTCCATCTTGAACAGCGTGCCGGAATCGCGCATGGCGTCGCTGGCGCCGGCCTGGTCGTGCTGCTCGAAGCGCTGGATGGCCAGGCTGGTGAGCGCCAGCCGGCCGTTGACGGTGGAACCCAGGGCGCCGATCAGGGATTGCTGGTCCGGACTGTCGCGCGTCATCTCGCGCAGCTGGGCCAGCAATGCTGGCACTTGATGGCTGGCGCGCTGGGCCCGCATGCGCACCTGGGGATCGACGTCGCCATTGATCAGGCGGTAAATCGCCGCCTCACTGTCGCGTGTCACATAGGCGATCCGGTAGGTCAGCGACTTCACTTCCGACGAGTGCGTCACGCGCTCGTTGGCCTTGATCGCCTCGCCCGCGCCACTGCGCGTCACCATATAGGGCAACGCCACGATCACCAGCACGGCGAACAACAGGCCACCCAGGCGCCAACGCAGCGCCATGCGGTCCTTCATGGCGGGCCGCAACGTCGACGCCAATTTCCAGGATGAGCGCAACATGTAGGCCATGTTTGCAGAATCACCCTGGGAATTGCCAGCTTTATAACCCAGGGATTTCTTACATAGCGGGCCAGCGATTCCCTGGGCCGCTCATCGACGACGGCCTGGCCTCAGCGGCCCGCCCCCAGCTGCGATTGGGTTCCGCCTGCATGGTGAAGTGCAGTTCGCCGCCGGCGAGGATTTCCCCATGACGCAGGAAGACGCGATCCAACGGCTTGCCGTTCAAGGTGACAGTACCGACATAGGGGTGGGCGTCATCCAGTGGTTCGGCGGTGACCGTGAAGTCCTTGCCATTGCTCAGGTGCAGGGTGGCGCGAGAGACGAAGGGCCGGCCCAGGGCGTACTCGTCACTGGCCGGGGTCACCGGGTAGAAGCCCAGGGCAGTGAAGATGTACCAGGCCGACATCTGGCCCAGGTCGTCGTTGCCGGCCAGTCCATCCGGACGCTGCGCGTACTGGCTGTCCATGATCTGCTTGAGCCGCTTCTGGGTCTGCCACGGTGCGCCGGCATAATCGTAGAGGTAGGCCAGGTGATGGCTGGGTTCGTTGCCATGGGCATACCAGCCGATCAGGCCGGTAATGTCTTCCACGTTGGCGAATTTCGATGGATCGACCTTGGCGTCGAACACGCTGTCCAGCTTGGTCACGAAGTTGGCATCGCCACCCATCGCCTTGACCAGACCGGCGACGTCCTGCGGCACGTACCAGGAGTACTGCCAGGCATTGCCCTCGGTATAGTCGGTGCCATAGCCGGCGGTGTCCGGGTTGAACGGCTCGCGGAAGCTGCCATCGACCTTGCGCGCACGCATGAAGCCGGTCTTCGAGTCATACGCGTGGCGCCAGTTGCCGGCGCGCTTGTCGAACGTGGCGGCAATGTCCTTGCGTCCCACGGCCTTGGCCATCTGCGCCAGCGACCAGTCGTCGTAAGCGTATTCCAGGGTCTTGGACGCGCCCTCCGGTTCCTTGTCGATCGGCACATAGCCGAGCTTCATATAGTCGCCCAGGCCGCCGTAGGGCGCATAGGTCGCGCTGGCTACCATCGCCTTGAGTGCGGCATCCACATCGAAGCCGCGCACACCCTTGATATACGCATCGGCGATCACCGGCACCGCGTGGTAACCGATCATGCACCACGTCTCCAGGCCCTGGTACGCCCATACCGGCAGGATGCCGAACGGGCTGGCCTCACGCGCGGCGATCAGCGAGCGGATGAAGTCGGTGCTGCGCTGGGGCATCAGCAAGGCCATCAGCGGCTGCTGGGCGCGATACACGTCCCATAGCGACCAGGTCGAGTGGAATTCGAACTTGCCGTTCGTGTCGGTGGCCTGATGCACGGCGCCATCGGGGCCACGGAACTGGCCGTTCACATCCATGCTCAGGGTGGGCGACAACATGGCGTGGTATAGCGAGGTGTAGAAGCCGACGCGCTGGTCCTTCGATGCGTCCACATCGATCACCGCCAATGCCTTGTCCCAGGCGGCACGCGCTTCGGCGCGGCGGGCGTCGAAGTCCCAGCCCTGCCCTTCCGCATCGAGATTGGCGATGGCGTTGTCCTCGCTCACCGGCGAAATCGCCACCTTGACGCCCAGCGGCTGCTTCAGTTCGCCGAAATCGAAGACGGCTTCCAGCGCACGCCCGCTTTGCGCATCGCGGTCCTCGGGCTGATGGCCTGGGCCGGCGAAGCCCTTGTAGAGATTGTCCGTCTCGCGGTTGAACAGCGTGCGCGAACGCAGCGGCTGCGAGAAGCGCATGGCAAAACACAGTTCGCGGCCAGGTGCCCAGCCACGGGTCGTGCGGCAACCGGTCACGGTGCCGTCGTCATACACGCGCAGGCTCGACCACAGCACCTTGCCCTGGTAGTCGTAAATGCTCGGCCGCAGGTCCAACAGCAGGTGCGCCGGCTTGCCAGCCGGGAAGGTGTAGCGGTGCCAGCCGACGCGACGCCCGGCGGTCAATTCGGCGCGCACGCCGTAATCGCTCAACGTCACCGCGTAATAACCCGCCTGTACCGTCTCGCTGTCATGGCTGAAACGCGAGCGGTAGCCACTGCCCGGCTTGGCCACATCGCCCGGCTCAAGCCGCACGTCACCGGCAATCGGCATCACCAGCACGTCACCGAGGTCCGAATGTCCCGAACCGGAAAAATGCGTGTGCGAGAAACCCAGCAGGCTGCTGTCGCCATACTGGTAGCCGGCCGCCCATTTGTAGGCGTGCTTGAAGTCCGGCATGGCGGTATCCGGCGACAGCTGGATCATGCCGAACGGCATCGTCGCGCCAGGAAAGGTATGACCATCGCCTCCGGTGCCGATACTTGGATCGACGTCCTCGGCATGGCCGGTGGCCGCGTGACTCAGGCCGGAAGACAAGGACAGCGCGGCGGCAAGCAGGCTCGGCAGCCATGCACGGGACGGCAAACAGCTCATGGATTCCCCTCAGGAAGAGATTTGAATCGTTCTAAATTCGAAAACTAACATTCCCCAGTGCGCTCATGCATGCTGCATCGCGCCATCGAATCTGTTTCCGTTTCACCGCGGGGGCAGGTTACATTTAGATCGTTCTAATCACAGCGGCCCGCTATGGAAAGCCAGACATCCGTTGATCGCAAAATCACCCTGAACGATATCGCCGCCGGCTGCGGCGTGTCGCGCGCCACCGTATCGCTGGTGCTGCGCGGCAGCCCGCTGGTCAACAAGCATACCCGTGCGCGGGTCGAAGACGAACTGCGTCGCCAGGGCTATGTCTACAACCGCGCCGCGGCCAACCTGCGTCGACGGACGTCGTCGAGCATCGCCCTGGTCGTCAATGAACTGGCGAACCCGTTCTTCGCCGAATTCGCCGCGGGTGTCGACGAAGCCCTTGGTGAAGCAGGCTTCGTCACCCTGCTTGGCAGCAGCGGCGAGTCGAGCTCGCGCGAACACGCCGTGCTCAGCTCGCTGATCGAGCATGGCCCGGGCGGCATCATTCTCTCGCCGGCGGAGGGCAGTGAAGCGCGCGCCGTGCTGGCGGCCGTCGGTGCACGCACACCGGTCGTGCTGTTCAACCGCGAGCTGGGGGGCACCCTGCCGGAATACGCGCACTGGGACCGGCTGATGCTGGACAACCAGCGCGGCACGCGCCTGGCCACGGAACACCTGATCGCGCAGGGGCATCGCCGCATCGGCTTCTTTGGCGGGCATGACGATTCCAGCTCCAGCCGCGAGCGCTATGCCGGCTACGAGCAGGCCATGCAGGCCGCCGGCCTGGCCATCGCGCCGAACTGGCGCGTGGAAAGTGCACCGACGCGTGTCGATGCGGCGCGCGCCACGCACGCCCTGCTCGCTGGCGATGCCGCGCTTACCGCCGCGGTTTGCTACAACGATGCCGTGGCGCTGGGCTTGATGCTGGGCCTCAATCAACATGGCCGCCAGCCGGGGCGTGATTTCGCCGTGACCGGCTTCGACGATATCGCCGAAGCCTCACTGAGCATGCCGCCGCTGACCACCTTGTCCACGGCACCTCGTGCGCGTGGGCGCCAGGCTGCCGAACTTATCCTCGCCCGTCTGCAACAACCGCAGGCCAAGGCAGGCACCGTCGTCGCACCGGTGGAGCTGGTGGTGCGCGAAAGCAGCTGTCCTCCCCTCTGACCGACGGAATCCGCATGGCCTTCGCAGCCCCTCCCACCTTGTCGACCGGCGCGTCGCAGGGCATTGGCAAGACACGCTATACCGACTACCCGCTGGCAATGGCGGTGGCCACCACGATTTTCTTCATGTGGGGCTTTCTCACCGTACTGAACGACATCCTGATTCCGCACCTGAAGTCGGTGTTCGAGCTGAACTACGCACAAGCCATGCTGGTGCAGTTCACGTTTTTCGGCGCGTATTTCCTGATGTCGCTGCCCGCCGGACGGCTGGTGGCGGCGCTCGGCTACAAGAAGGGCATCGTGGCCGGGTTGGGCATCGCCGCGCTCGGCGCCTTCGGCTTCTGGCCCGCGGCGCAGTTGCACTCCTACGCGGCGTTTCTCGCTGCGCTGTTCGTGCTGGCCACCGGCATCACGGTGCTGCAGGTGGCGGCCAATCCGTATGTCGCCCTGCTGGGACCGGAGCGCACCAGTTCAAGCCGCCTGACCCTGGCGCAAGCGATGAACTCGCTCGGCACGACGCTAGGGCCGTTGCTCGGCGGCTTGCTGATTCTTTCCGCCACGTCCGCGTCGATACCGCCGAGCCTGCACAAGGCGCCGGAGACGGTGACGCTCGTGCACGCGCTCAACAATGCCGAGCCCGCGCAAGCCATCGTCGCCATGCAACAGGCGCCTGCCGACCGCCTGATCGCCGCCCTCGGCGATGCGGCCGCGGGCTCGCTCGATCGGTTGCCGAGCGACCAGGTGGCGGCGACGATGAGCCAGTTGCCGCCGGAGCGACTGGCGGACGTCCTCGACAAGCTTCCGGTCAACCAGCTGGCGGCCACCCTGGCCGCGCAATCGACCGAGCGCATGGCGGCCTTGCCGGCGGATCGACTCGCCAGCGCGCTCGACAAACTCACCGCCGCACGTCTGGACGCAACCACAGCGGCGCAATTGCTGTCCGTACGCGAAAAGCTGTCCGTCGACACCCGGCAGAAACTGAGCAGCTATCGCCAGAAACAATCGGACCTGGTCCGCGCGCCTTACCTGGGACTGGGCCTGGTCCTGATCGTCCTCGCGGCCGGCGTGTGGATGTTTCGCATGCCCGCACTGACCGAGGCAACCGAACGGGCGGACCAGACCCATCACACCCTGCTCGACGCTCTGCGCCATCCGCATGTGTTCTTCGGCGTACTGGCGATCTTCTTCTACGTCGGTGCCGAGGTCTCAATCGGCAGCTTCCTGGTCAACTACCTCTCGCTGCCCGATATCGGACATATGAGCGAGCAACAGGCATCGCGCTATGTGTCGATGTACTGGGGCGGCGCCATGGTGGGACGTCTCGCTGGCTCGGCCATGCTGGTATGGATCAATCCGCGCAAGCTGCTGGCGGCCTTCGCGACCATCGCCGGCCTGCTGGTGATCACCACCATGCTCACGCATGGCCAGGTGGCGATGGCCAGCGTCATCGCCATCGGCCTGTTCAATTCCATCATGTTCCCGACCATCTTCACGCTGGGTATCGAGCGCATGGGCCCGATGACCGGCAAGGCGTCCAGCCTGCTGGTGATGGCCATCGTCGGCGGCGCCATCCTGCCGCTGGTGCAAGGCGTGCTGGCTGACCGCCTCGGCATCCAGCACGCTTTCATCCTGCCGGTACTTTGCTACGCGTATATCGTCTTCTATGGCCTGCGCGGCTCGCACATACGCGACCAAGCCCTGCCCGCTTCTACTTCCTGAGATTCCTTGATGTCACGCACCATTCTCTGTTTTGGCGAAGCACTGATCGACTTCCACAGCGAAGGCGGCGATGAATTCGGCTTTCCACGCAGCTTCGTTCCATATGCGGGCGGCGCACCGGCCAATGTCGCCGTCGCGGTGGCGCGCCTGGGGGGCGCGGCTGCCTTCGCCGGCATGTTGGGCAAGGACCTGTTCGGCGACTTCCTGCTTGACAGCCTGCAGCGCGCAGGCGTCGACACGCATGCTGTGGCGCGTACCGGCGAGGCGAACACCGCGCTCGCCTTTGTCGCACTCGATGCGCAGGGCGAGCGCAGCTTCAGTTTCTATCGTCCGCCGTCTGCCGACCTGCTGTTTCGCGCCGAACACTTCAGCGACGACTGTTTCCGCGAAGCGGCCGTTTTCCACGTCTGCTCCAACAGCATGACCGACCCGCAACTGGCCGAAACCACGCGCGAAGGCATGCGTCGTGCGCGCGCGGCCGGCGCCCTGGTTAGCTTTGATCTCAACCTGCGCCCGGCGCTCTGGCCGCGCGAGGTCGAGCCGCGTGCCTTGCTGTGGCCAGCGCTTGAATTGGCTGATGTGGTGAAGCTGAGCGCCGAGGAGTTCAGCTGGTTGGCGGTGGATGGCGAAGAGGCGACGCTGGAACGGCTGTGGGCCGGCCATGTGCGTTTACTGGTCGTCACCGATGGCGCCAACCCGCTGCGCTGGTTCCATCCCGATGCGGACGGCGAATTGCCGGTCTATGCCGTGCCTGCGGTGGACACCACCGCCGCGGGCGATGCCTTTGTCGGCGGCTTGTTGTGCAAGCTCGCCGGGCTCGATGCCAGCGGCGATCGTCTCGACCGGCTCGTCACCGAGCTGCCGCGCCTGCACGCCGCCCTGCGCTTCGCCGCGGCCTGCGGCGCGCTGACCGTCACCCGCCAGGGCTCGTTCGCCGCGATGCCGGACGAGGCCGAAGTGCTCAGCTTCATGGAGACTTACGCATGACCACGGCTGCAACGCCCGATTTCCGCAGCGAGGCGTTCCTGCGCGCGCACGTCGCGCAGACGATGGCGTTTTATCATCCACGTGCCATCGACCCCGCCGGCGGGTTCTTCCACTACTTCAAGGACGATGGCACGATCTACGATCGCAGCTATCGTCACCTGGTGAGCAGCACGCGCTTCGTCTTCAACTATGCGATGGCGGCGCGCGAGTTCGGCAACGCCGACTACCTCGAGGCCGTATGGCACGGCCTGCGTTATCTGCGCGAGGTGCATCGCGACTCCGTCTCCGGCGGCTATGCATGGACAATTCGCGACGGCAAACCCGAAGACCGCACCAACCACGCCTATGGCGTCGCCTTCGTGCTGCTGGCCTACGCCACCGCGCGCAAGGCCGGCATCAAGGAAACCGAGGCGTGGATGGACGAGACCTGGAACCTGCTCGAGCAGCGTTACTGGGATGCCGAGGCAGGTCTCTACCGCGATGAAGCCGACGAGCACTGGCAGTTCAGTGGCTATCGCGGCCAGAACGCGAACATGCACATGTGCGAGGCGATGCTTGCGGCCTATCAGGCCACCGACGAACCGCGTTACCTGGAGCGCGCGCTCACGCTTGCCGACCATATGACGCGCCGGCAGGCCGCCAAGGCCGATGGCCTGGTGTGGGAGCACTACGACAGCCAGTGGCAGGTCGATTGGGACTATCACCGCGACGACCCCAAGCACCTGTTCCGCCCCTGGGGCTTCCAGCCCGGCCACCAGACCGAGTGGGCCAAGCTGTTGCTGATCATGGAGCCGCTGCTGCTCGAGCGCGGCCGCGAGGAAAACTGGCTGGCGCCCACCGCCATGCGCTTGTTCGACACCGCCCTCGCTCGCGCGTGGGACAACGAACATGGCGGCATCTGCTATGGCTTTGCGCCGGACGGCCGGGTCTGCGACGACGACAAGTATTTCTGGGTGCAGGCCGAATCCCTGGCCGCCGCTGCGCTGCTGCACGCGCGCACCGGGCTGGCTGCATACGACAGCTGGTACACGAAGCTGTGGGACTACGCCTGGCAGCACTTCATCGACCACCAGCACGGCGCCTGGTACCGCATCCTCAGCCGCGACAACCGCAAGCTCGACGACGACAAGAGTCCGGCCGGCAAGACCGACTACCACACCATGGGCGCATGCTACGAGGTGATGGAACTGATCCGCGAAGGCGGCGTGCCCTGAGCCCTCGGCAAGCTGCCTGCACCGCCGGGAAGGTCGCACGCGCGACCTTCCCGCGGTAGCTCAGCCTTTTGCCTTGCCCTGCGGCGTGACCGTGACCACCACCGCCTCCACGTAAGTGATGCGCACCATGTCGCCCACTTTCAGCTGGCTCATCCTTGCCTGGCGCGCCGGATCCTTCACCTCGATCACGTGCTTCTCGCCATTGTCCCCTTGGAGGGTCACCGTGTGATTCTTCATGTCGACAGCCGCGAGCTTGGCGACGATGGTGACGGAATGGCCCGCCGTCATGCCCGGCTTTTGGCCCTTGGGAGCGCCGACGACACCACCTTCGACGGCCACGCCGGTCGATGCGCTACCGGCAGGCAATAGCTCGAGCGCCAGCGCACGTTGGTAGTGGGCGGTGACCAGGTCGCCTGCCTTCAGCTGGTCCAGGTTCTTTACGTCGGGGCCGGCTTCGATCGTGGCTTCCTCACCGTCGGCGCTACGCAGTGTGATCATGCGGGTGTCGTGATCCACCTTCACGACGGTGGCCTTGAGCGTGTCTTCGCTGCGCGCCATCTCGTGCGCCGTGCTGGTCACTGTTGACGAATGCGCCACCTCCTGCGGCTGGGCAACGGCAACCAGCGGCAGGGCCATGGCGATGGCAGCGCCAAGCAGATAGGAACGGGAACAATGCCGGGTGTTCATGATGACGATCTCCTTCGGGTCACGTGGACAGGGACGGGTCTCCTGACCGCAGGCGCATTACGCCGGCGGCCCACTATCGGCAGCCGACGCCGCGCTGCCCTTGCTGCTATCTGAAGCCTCCGCAGGATCCGAGCCAGCCGGTTCGCGCGCGGGAGGGTCGTACCAATGCTGCGTCGGCACCCAGACCTTTTCGTCCGGCTGCCGGCGGTAGTGAGGCGACATGATCTGCACGCCGAACTCGTTAAATGCGTCCTGGATGTTCTGATGCAGGTCGGACAGCGTCTGGACATAGATCGCCGGATCCAGGCTTCCCACGTTGAGCTCGTATTCGGCGTAGTAGTCTGACAACGCGGTCTGCAGCACGAACGGCCGCGGTTCCCGCAGCAGGCCGGCGGTGCGTGAGGCGGCCAGTTCCAGCAAGGCCGCCACCTGTCGCCACGGCGTGTCGTAGCCGATAGTCACCGAGGTAGTGAGCAGCAGGGCGCCTTCTTGTACCTGGCGCGTGAGATTGCGCAGCGGTGTGGATGACAGCACCGAGTTCGGGATGATCACCTCTTCGTGCGTGCGCGTGACCAGCTTGATCGAGAGCGCCCCCATCTCGCGCACCGTGCCCTCGTGGTCTCCCACGTGCACGAAATCACCCACGCGCACGGCACGCGAATACAGCACCACCAGCCCGCTCATCAGTTGATTGACGATGCCGGCGGAGCCGAGCGACACCATCAAGCCGACAAACACGCTGACACCCTTGAACGCGTCACTGCCGGCACCCGGTATATACGGGTAGGCGACCACCAGCGCGAACAGCCCGACCAGGACCGATACCAGCTTGCGCGTGATCGAAGCCGTCGGAGGATCAAGCCAACCCACCTGCACCTTGCCGTGCTCCACGGCATGGAACCAGGCGGAGACCAACCGAATAATGCCCCGCGTGATCAGGAAGATCACCACCATGGTCAGCAGGTTCGGAATCTGCCCAACCAGGACCGTGAGCATCTGCAGCCCCAGGTCGAGCATGTACAGGCCGAGCTGAGCACCCCATGGACGGCTATAAGGGAACTGCCGAAGCACGTAGCTCAGCCACAGGTAGAACAGGAAGAGCACCAGCAGCAGGTGCACCAGCGACACCAGGCGCCGCAACGTGCTCCATACCAGCGGTCGGAAATCGAAGCCGGCGATGTTCAGGCGCAAGCGCACCCGGGTGATCGCGATCAGCTGGCGCTGCACGACACGATTGAGCCGCATCATCAACCAGCACAGCAGCACCAGCACCAGCGTGGCCACCACGGCCATGGCGATATCCGTGAACAATTCCATCGGCCGGCGCGCCTCGGATCGCTCCTTGACGATGCTGCGCAACACCTCGGCCGCTCGATGTCCTTCCTGCTCCACCGCCGCGCGATCGCCGCCCGCCACATCGCCGGTGAGGATAGCGAACAGCACCACGTTGTCGGCCCGAATGATCACGCCCTTGTCCGCGCCCGACTCGGCCCAGACTTCGGAGATGTCGTCGACCGTCAACTTGTCCAGCGCGTCGCCGATCCGCTTGCTCGCCGCAGCGGCGCGATCGCGCGCCGACAGGCCACGAATCGGTACGGACAGCGTCGTCACCGTACGATTCCACACGATGATCGGATACGTCGGCGTCTCTGACGCCGTCAGGGCCGACGGTGCGCTCGCCGCGCTCGCTGGTGGCACAGCTGCCAGGGAAAGGCCCGGCAGGCAGGCCAGCCAAAGCACGAGCAGCCAGCACAAAGTCCGCCGCGCATGCGGGCCTTGGCGCTCGCCTCCCTCCCGTGCCTGCCCTCGGTCAACGCATACGGGGTCGTTCGTGTACGCCATAAAGTGTCAAAGCCCTTCCCGGCCATGAGACGAATTGCGGCAAGCCTTCTTTACGGCATCCTCCCCGCGCCAGCAGCGCCCATGGATGGCCGCGGCGCAACGCTTCCGGGAAGTCGTCGTCATGCTCCCGGTCGTGCTCTTGCCACTCAGGGGACGCGCTTCCCTGGAGCCATCGGGTCCTGCCAGTACCCGAAGGCGTCAAGCGGCCACCACAGGCTAAGTAGCGCGCCCGTCGTCACGATGGCGTGAGCATCGGGGCCGCCCCCCGATGGCCGAATGCCGCGCCCGGGTCACCTCGGCATCTAGCTGATTGGGGAGTGACCTCGCCCTTGCCAGGCGATAGGGTGAGCCCCACGCGCACCGCGACTGGGCGCCCAGGCGTGTCCGTAGGGATGGCCAAGGCACGGGCCCTGTCGGGCGCTGCAGCACATCGATGAAGCATGCGTCTTTTGCCTGGAGGTCTCCGTCATGTCACCAAGCCACAAGCTCGATACGGCGCTGATTACCGGCGCGTCCACCGGCATCGGCGCCACCTATGCCCAGCGCCTGGCCCAGCGCGGGCACGACCTGGTGCTGGTGGCTCGTGACCAGGCGCGCCTGCAGTCCCTGGCCGAACAACTGATGCGCGAGTGCGGCGTGAACATAGCCGTCCTGGCTGCCGACCTCACCGCGCAGCCAGAACGCGCGCTGGTGGAACAGCGCCTGCGTGAGGACGACAACATCGGCCTGTTGATCAACAACGCCGGCATGGCGGGCACCGGCCCGATCGTGGCGCAACAGCTGGAGCGGTTCGAATCGATGATCCAGCTCAACGTCATCACTCCCACGCGACTCACCAGCGCCATCCTGCCGCGCCTGCTCGCGCGCGGCCACGGCGGCATCATCAATATCGCCTCGGTGGTCGCACTCGCTCCCGAACTGTTCGACGGCACGTACAACGCCAGCAAAAGCTATCTGCTGAATTACACCCTTACGCTGCACAAGGAAGTGGCCGGGCGTGGTATCCAGGTCCAGGCCGTCTTGCCGGGCATCACACGCACCGAGATCTGGGAACGCTCGGGCATCGATGCGAACACCCTTCCCGCCCACATGATCATGGAAGTGGACGAGATGGTGGATGCCGCCTTGGCCGGCTACGACATGGGCGAGTTGGTCACCATTCCTTCACTGCCGGACGTCGAGGACTGGAACCGCTACACCGTCGCGCGGCAGCGTTTGGCACCGAACCTTTCACGCGATCACGCCGCCGATCGTTACAAAAGTGATATTTCCGAAGACGCCTGAGGCGAGCCATCGGAAACCCAGTCATCGCCGTTGATTCGCATTCAAGGGACAACGGCTTGGCACCGACGGCGAACTTGCCGGGCCGAGCAAACCGCCCACCGTCGATCACCCCTCTGCGGCGCACGACCCTAGCCTGCCCGCAGCCTCACTTTGGCGTCTTCAAGCCACCTCTCGACACGCCGGATCGGAGGGCCCCTCGACTACCTCTGCGCGCGATATAGTGGAGTCGGCCGCACTGCCAGCCGGCAGCGGCCGTTGCAGGGCCAAGGCGAGCGCTGGGCTCGCATGCGCCAGGTACATTCATGGGAGAACCACCATGCGATATACGTTCCTGGAAGGCAGTAAAGACGGTTGTATCCTGATCGCCCGCATCCTGCTGATGATGCTGTACGTGATCTTCGGCTGGAACAAATTGGTGGGCTTCTCGGGTACGGTCGCCTACATGGCCACGGTCGGCGTGCCACTTCCCCTCGTGACTGCCGGCATTGCCCTTTTCATGGAGTTCGTCGTCGGCTTGGCGATCGTGGTGGGTTTCTACACACGCCCACTGGCCCTTTTGCTGGCGATTTACACGGTGGCGGCAGCGGTCATCGGACACCAGTTCTGGAACATGGTCGACCCCGACCGCGCAGCGAGCATGATCAACTTCTACAAGAACGTGAGCATCGCCGGCGGCCTGCTGTTGTTGTGCATCACGGGGCCGGGCAGCTATTCGATCGACAAGCGATAGGCTTGCACCAGGCACGAGGAGCCCTGCTGCCCGGGACTCCTCCGACACGCCGGAACCCGCATCAGCGGCGACCGTCCGGCAGGCGTTTTGCGGGGGCCTGCACCCTAGTCAACCAAGCTGCGCAGCTCGTGATGACGTGAGTGCCTCAGCTGCTCGCGCAACGCGACAGCAAAGTAGGCCGGTGCGGCTACCAGGGCCGACCTGAGCAAGGCGGATGCCTCGCCGATACGCCCTTCCTCAGCGAGAAACGAGGCCCAACTGCATTGCCCGCGGTAATCTCCCGCCTCTGCCGAGCGCCGATAGAGCGCGCGAGCCTTGCCGAGATCCGCTGGCGTCTCCCATCCGTGTTCGTGGTACTGCCCCAGGAAGTGCATGGCGCGCGCATGCCCCGCTGCCGCGGCGAGCCCGAAATACACGAAGGCCTGCGCTCGATCCCTGGGCACGCCACGCCCGTTGGCGAGCACATGGGCGTAGTTGTACCGGCCCCAATCCGAACCGTGTTCCGCCGCACGCCGATACCACACCGCAGCCAGCGCATAGTCCACCGATGCGCCCCAACCGTTTTCATAGCAGCGGCCAAGCATGTTCATTGCGGCGGACTCGTTTTGGTGGGCCGCCTGCTGGAACCAGTACACGGCTTCTTGCGCATCGCGCGCGCAGCCAATGCCTTCCAGGTAAGCCTGCGCCACGGCCAGCTGCGACGCACCGTGGCCGGCGCGCGCCGCCGCGAGCAACTGGCCATGCGCCTGGCCGGGCGCTGTTTGCAGCAGTTGCCGCAATTCCCCGGCATCGAGCTGCGCCGATTCGCTCACGTTTCAGACCAGGCGCGCAGCAGGTTGTGATAAACCCCGGTCAGTCGCAGCACGTCCGCGTGATTGGCATGGGCCTGGGTCAAGCTCTGGATGGATACATCCAGCTCGAGCAACAGACGGCGTTTGCTTTCATCGCGGATCAGGCTCTGGATCCAGAAGAACGCCGCTACGCGCGCACCCTGCACCACCGGCTCCACCTGGTGCAGGCTGCTCGAGGGATACAGCACGAGGTCACCGGCAGGAAGCTTGACCGTGTGCGTGCCAAAGGTGTCCTCGATGATCAGGCTGCCACCCTCGTATTCGTCCGGTTCGCTCAGGAACAGGGTCGCCGAGAGGTCCGTGCGGATCGGCATGCCCTGGCCCGCTCGCCGGTCATAGCGGATCGCGTTGTCCACATGCAGGCCGAATGAACCGCCGCCCTGATAGCAGTTGAACAGCGGTGGAAAGATGTGACGTGGCAGCGCCCCCGCAAAGAACGTCGGGTGGCGGTTCAGCGCGTCGAGGATCAGTTCACCCAACTGCCTTGCTTCGACCGAATCCTCCGGCAGTTGCAGGTTGTCCTTGGCCAGCGCGGACTGGTGTCCGGCGGTTACCCGTCCATCCGCCCACGGCGCGTTCTTCAGGCGCTGCCGGCAATGCGCCAGCTCCTCGGGTGACAGCACATTCGGTACGTGGAGCAACATGGCGTTTCCTTGTCTTCGCACCGCGTTCCCTTGCGGGAGGCGCAGCAGCTATGTGCGACCATCAGAGGCTGAAGTTCGCCGTGAGCATGGCGACGCGACCGGGCGCCACGGAGGCGTAGTGCGCGGCGTACGCCTTGTCGAAGTAATACTTGTTGGTGAGGTTCTGCACGTTGAGCTGCAGCGTCAGGTTTTTGCTGAGCTGGTACGACGCCATGGCATCGAAGCGCGTATAGCCCGGCACCCATTTGGTATTGGCGGCGTCGCCAAACACCTTGTCCTGGTAATAGGCACCGCCACCCACGGCCCAACGCGAGGTCACCGCCACCGTGGTCCACAGGGTGAAGCTGTTCTTCGGCGTGTTGGGGAACTGGTTGCCCTGGTTCGCGACCGCGCCGGGTCCCGTCTTGACCAGCTCGCTGTCGAGATAGGTATAACCGCCGAACACGCTCCAGCGCTCGGTGATCTGGCCGCTGAAGCCCAGCTCCAGACCGTCGACACGCTGCTCGCCGAGATTGATCAGCGGGCTACCGCGTCCGCCCGTCGCCACGCGCGCATTGGTTTTCTCGCTGCGGAACACGGCAGCGCTAAGCGACAGGCGCTGATCGAACACTTCCCACTTGGTACCCAGCTCGATGTTGCGGCTGTCCTCCGGTTTCAGATCGGCATTGGTCACCGCAATGCCATCGGCGCCATCGCCCGCATCTGCGCCAGGCGGATTGGACGAGGTGCCATACGACAGGTACACACTGCCGTTTTGGGCCGGCTTGTACACCACGCCCAACTGGTAGTTCCAGAAGTTGGCGTCATTGCCCAGTCGCGTAACCACGCCGGTGGCGGTCGTCGTCACGGTGGAGCGGGTGCTGAAGCTGTCGAAGCGCAGGCCGGCGTTGAGCGACCACGTCGGATTGAACGTCACCGTATCGAACGCCCAGGCCGAACGTGTATCGGTAACGATGCGCGTCGGGTTCTGGCCGCCGATGATCAGCCCATCGAACGGATCGTTGGGGTTGGGGCGTTGGGCCGACGTACACCAATAGCCGGACGCGGCGCCGATGCCGTACTTGCTGCTGCACGCGCCGTTGACGATGGAGCCCGTGTTGTGGGTGTCCGCCGCGTTCGTTGCCGGGTCCACCAGATAGCTGCTGCGTTGGGTCTTCTCGCTGCTGAGCTCGATACCGGCGGCGAAGCTGTGCTTCAACGAGCCGGTGTCGAACTCGCCGGTGAGGTCGGTCTGGTTGGTCAGGTTGGTGGTGCTGCTGTCGCGGTTGTTGTTACGGCGCCACACGCCGCCATTGAGCAGGAAGTTGCCCTGGCTGTCGTCCGGCTGCGTCCAGATATAGTCATTGGTGGATCGCGCATACAGCGTGGTGTTGCGCAACAACCAGCCGTCGCCGAAGTTGGTCTTGACGAGTACAGAGCCGATGTCGTTGCCCTGCTTCTGGTAGTCGCGATCCAGCCAGCCGTAGTAGGTGCCGCGCGCAACCGCATACGGACGGCCGTCGCCGTTGAGCTTGGCGTAGGGGCTGGTTGCGGCAAACGGGTTGTTGTACGGGATGCCGCTATCCGGCGTGTCGTCACTCTGCAGATGGTAGTAAGCCAGCGTCACGCTGGTCGGCGCATGCAAGCCGAAGGTGACCGACGGCGCGATGCCCCAGCGCGACATCTCCGGCCCGTTACGACCGGGCACGTCGTTGCTGTGACCCATCACGTTGAGGCGCGCGGCCGAATCCACACCTACCAACTGGTTCCAGTCCGCGGTACCGCGATAGTAGTTATCCGTGCCGATGCCGGCCGTGCCGCGCAGGAAGTCCTCGGCCATGGGCTGCTTGGTGGTCAGGTTGACGCTGCCGCCCACGCCACCGCGCCCGGTGTAGGCGGAGCTGGGGCCCTTGATGACTTCGACCTGGTCAATGTCGAAGATCTCGCGGCTTTGCGAGCCCGAGCTGCGGATGCCGTCGATGAACACCGAGCTCTCGGAGTCAAAGCCTCGAATGATCGGCCGGTCGCCATTCGGATTGCCGCCCTCGCCCGCGCCAAAGGTGATGCCGGGTACCTGGCGCAACACATCGAGCAGGGACGTCGCCGCCGTCTGCTGGATGATCGCCTGCGGGATCACCGTCACCGAACGCGGCGTGTCGAGCAGCGGCGCGGTGAACTTGGGCGACGGGGTGTTGACCACGGTGGAGCGCACCTTGACCCCATCCAACTCCTGTGCGTTCTGCGGATCGGCCGCGCCGTCACGAACATCGGCGGCGTCGCCGGTGGCGGCTGCGGCCGCGGTGGAAGCCAGGGCCAGGCCCAGCGCGCTGGCCACCAGTTTGATCGGAGGGCTGGCTGCGGAAGACACCATGGGTTTGGAGGTCATGCTCGATCCTTGGCGCAGACGCACGCCGCCCGCCTCGGCTAAACCGGGGGCTTTCGCATCGTCTGCTGGGTTGGGGGAGTGAGGTGCGCTGACCGTGGCGGGGCGTGGCCCGTGGGCTAGGTGACGCGAGCGGCAAGATACGCTTCTTGCGAATGATTCGCAATAACCTTCGTCTCGCACCGGCCTGGGATTCGGCAAAAGCTGGCGTCAGTGCTGCCCTGGCGACCCCTATAATTGTGATTTCCGTCACATTTACGGCGATAGGCTGCCCTATCGCAGGGGGTTTCGATCGGTTCCCGATCGAGGGCGCATCAAACCGATTCGAAGGACGGCAACTTCCCGGCAGGGAATGCGTAACCTCGCACGAGGGTGCGGCTTGTCATGACCCAGGCCTCTGCGGAACCGGTTTTCCGGTATCGGGCATTTATCAGTTACAGCCACCAGGACAGGACCTGGGCCGACTGGCTGCACAAAGCCCTGGAGACCTACCGCGTCCCGTCACGTCTGGTCGGCAAGGTCACGGCCGCCGGCACGATTCCGCCGCACCTGGCGCCGGTCTTCCGTGACCGCGACGAACTGGCCAGCGCGACCGACCTGGGTCGCAAGGTCAACGAGGCGCTCGGCGAGTCCGCCAATTTGATCGTGATCTGCTCGCCGCGCTCGGCGTTGTCGCACTGGGTCAACGAAGAAGTGTTGAGCTTCAAGCGGCTGGGCCGCAGCGAGCGGATCTTTTGCCTGATCGTCGATGGCGAACCCAATGCGAGCGACTTGCCAGGCCGCGAGGCCGAGGAATGCTTTGCACCGGCGCTACGCCACCCACTCGGCAACGACGGCGAGTTGAGCCTGGAGCAAACCGAGCCCATCGCCGCCGACGTGCGCCCTGGCAAGGACGGCAAGATCAACGCCAAGTTGAAGCTGATCGCCGGCATGCTCGACGTGGGCTTCGACCAGCTCAAACAGCGCGAATTGCAGCGACGCTACCGGCGCATGACTGCCGTCAGCGCGGTCGCGATCGTCATCATGCTGGTCACCACCTTCCTCGCGATCGACGCCGTGGTCGCCCGCCGCGCTGCTGAGCGCCGCCAGAAACAGGCCGAAGATCTGGTGGGCTTCATGCTCGGCAACCTCAGCGACAAACTCGGCGAGGTGCATCGGCTCGACATCATGCAGGCCGTTGGCGACAAAGCCATGGCCTATTTCGCTTCGCTGCCGAGCAGCGATGTCACTGATGCGGGGCTGGCCCAGCGCGTCACGGCGCTGGAGAAGATCGGCAGCGTGCGCATCGACCAGAATCAACTTCCCGCGGCACTCGAAGCCTATCAGGCAGCCGCCACGCTCGCCGCCCAACTGGTACATCGTGCGCCCGGCGACATCGCCCGCCAGGCCGCCTATGCCGACAGCCTGAAGTGGGTCGGGCAGACCTACTGGTACCAGGGTGATCTTCAACGCGCCTCCCAGAACTTCAAGACCGCCAGTACGCTGCTGCAAAAAGCGATCGCGGCGCAACCCGCCAATACCGACATTGCGTTCGCCCTCGCCATGGCACGAAGCAATACCGGCCAGGTGCTACAAGCGGTCGACGAACTGGTGGGCGCGAAGATCGAGTACGACGAGGCCCTGAAAATCCTCCAGAGCCTGATCGCCAAACAGCCGGCCAACACGCTGTGGCAATCCGAGCTTGGCTATGCCTGGGATCGTCTCGGCAAGCTGGCACTGGAACAAGGACGCCTCGATGCGGCCATCGCAGCCTATCGTAATGATCAACGCATCAAGGTCGCGCTGGCCACGCGTGATCCGAGCAATCATCAGGCGCAGGAAGATCTCGTGGTCGGTGACGCAATCCTTGGTCGTACGCTTGCGCTTTGCGGCAATCTCGAAGCAGCGGCGAGCTACACGAAGCAGGCAGTGGACCGAGCCAAGGCACTCGTGGCCTTCGATCCTGCCAATGAACAATGGCGAGAGTACGTTGCGCTATACAGCCAGCAACTGGGCGGCCTGCTACGACAGCAGGGTCAATGGGATGCCGCCGCCGTCGCCAACGGCGACGCCACTCAGATCTTGAGCGCGCTTGCGGCCAAGGACCCCGCGCTGGAGGACCTTCAAAAGGAACTGGCGCAAAGCCAGCTGGAAAGCGCCCGGCTGCGGCTGGCGCAAGCTGACCAGGATGCCGCCGAGCCCTTGGCCAGATCGGCGTTGGCGACCATCCAGACCTTGCGTGCGAAGAACGCCAGCGATCGCAGCTTGACGCTGCTTGTGGCACAGGCCTACACGGTGCTCGGGCAGATCGCCGCCGTACGCCATGACCCGGCTGCCGCGCACGATGCTTGGGTGCGAGCGCGCAACGTCATCGCCGCCACCGCAAGCTCGAGCGATGACCCCAATGTGCTCTCAACCTGGGCCGGCGCACTACTGCTGCTCGACGATATCGATGTGGCGCGTCCGGTCGTGGCGAAGCTTGCGGGCATGGGTTACCGGGCACCGGATTTCGTCGCCCTGGTCACGCTCAAGCAAGTGGCGTACCCGCTCGATGCCGAGGCCGAGCAGCGAATCGCGAAGGCGATGAATTGAATGCTTATGGAGACGAATGGCCGAGGCCGATCTTCGAACCAGCTATCCAAGGCGGTAGGCGACCCGCCCGACCCAGACCGCCCATCGCCATCCCATCCCCTTATAGGAGTTAAGTCATGGCAAATCTAAGCGTACTCGTGAGCCTGGGCCCGGCCAATGCTCCCGTCCTGACCGTGAGCCCGGCAGTACTTCCCGTCTCGACAGGCAACAACGTGATCACCTGGTCCGTGGATCCGGCATCCCCGATTCAAAATTTCGTTTTCAACGCGCTTAACTTCGGTATAAACACGCCGCCCTGCTTCGCCAATCTGCGCATCGGCAACACGCAGATCACGATCGACGACACCAATACAATCGGGGCGAACCCTTACGAATATTACGTGTCCGTGCTCTACGAAAACCGGCTCTTTGCTACGCCACCGGTCGCATCAGGCGGTGGCGCGGCAGATCCACGGGCCGCAGGGAGGGGAAGTCCAAGCATTCACAACAACTAGCTCAGGTCAAACCCAAGCTTGAGGTGAGTCAACGGCCGGCGCAAGATCAAGCAAGTCATCAGCCATCCGCTGTCCAGGGAACAGACGCAGGGAGCCGACATGACGCCTCTGGTTATCGGTGTTACCAGCCACCGCAACATCCCCGCGCACGAGGTCGAACCGATCCGGCAACGCGTGCGGGATTTTTTTGCGCGGCTTGCGCGTGACTTCCCGGAACTCCAACTCGTCGTGGTCAGCGCGCTGGCCGAGGGCGGTGATCAGTTGGTGGCCCAGGAAGCGCTGGCAGCCGGCGCGCATCTCATTGCGCCGCTGCCGCTACCCAGGGATCTCTATATCGAAGACTTCCGCGACCCCGGCGTGCGCGCCGCTTTTGACGCGCTGTGCGACCAGGCCGAAGTCGTGCAACTCCCGTTGCGCAAGGGCGAAACGAGGCAGGCGATTGAATCGCACGGCGCAGAGCGTGACCGGCAGTATGCGAAAGCAGGTGTCTACATTGCCAGCCATTGCCATATCCTGCTGGCGATCTGGGATGGCAAGGATTCGGGCCGGCTTGGCGGCACGGCGCAGATCGTGAAATATCACCTGACCGGCACCATGCCCGGACTGCTCGAACGGCACCGCGACGCGCGCCAGATCCTGGGCCGCGGCGACGAACGCCTCATCTACCACATCGTCTGCTCCCGCGACGTCTTCGATGGCGGCGTAGCCGAGGGCTTGCAGCCGCTGCAGACGCTATGGCGTAGCGCCGATACCACTTCCACCGAGGTCGACATGCCGGCCGAGTTCCGGCTGATGTTCACGCGCATGTCGGAGTTCAATGCCGACTGCGCGAAGTACGCCGAGGAGATAGCGGCATCCGCAGCGCAGGCGCCATCGGCGAGTTCGTCTCCCATAGCGACGATCGAAGAGCTGTTTCGCGCCTCCGACTGGCTGGCCCTGCACTTCCAGAAACGCGTGATGGTGGCCATGCGCGCCACCTACACGATTGCCGCCATGATGGGCATCGCTTTCACGTTCTACGCCCATCTCTCGGAACAGAACAATCTCATCTATTTATTCGTGTTCCTGTTTGCGGCGGGTGGTGTCGTGGCGTTCCTCGCCCATCACCGTGGCTGGCACCGCAAATATCTCGACGACCGCGCGCTGGCGGAAGGATTGCGCATCCAGTGGTACTGGCGACGTGCCGGCGTGATGACCTCGATCGATCACGAATTCGCCCACGGCAATTTTCTGCAGCGGCAAAACATCGAGTTGGGCTGGATTCGCAACGTGATGCGTGCCGCCGGCCTGCGGCCACCACCCCGGACCACCACCGCCGACCTGGGCATGGTCATCGACGAATGGGTAGGCAACTCGGGGAAATCCGGGCAGCTCGACTACTTCGAACGCAAGATCATCGAGCGCACCTCGCTCAATCGCGTCACCGAGACGATCGGTGCGATCAGCCTGTGGGCGGGCATCGCGATCAGCGTCTTCCTGGCCTTGTTCGCCCTGAAACTTTCCGAGGCCACCAAGACGCCGTTGGTGATGACGATGGCGGTGCTGTCGATCATGGCTGCCGTGCGCGAGGCCTATGCGTACCGCAAGGCGGATCGGGAACTGATCCGGCAATACCGCTTCATGCAGCATATTTTTGCCGGAGCGCGCGCGGCGCTCGATCGAACCCATGACCCGGCCGAGCAGCGCGACATCCTCATTTCACTGGGCGACGCCGCGCTCAGCGAGCATGCCGAATGGGCGCTCATGCATCGAGAGCGCCATGTTGAGCACAGCAAGTTCTGATCGGCACTACGCGCGATGCGAACGAATCGTGCCCAGGGCACGGCCTCAACAAGCGCATGCCGGCCGCTTCGGCGACCGCCGGCAGCGTCTTGAGTTGGCGCAGGCGCTCATGCAGCGACTCGACTATCTTGCAGATGCGTTGGGCGCCAGCGGGACCGACGCCAAGCTGATGGAGAATCGCCGGAACGATCGCGCGCCCGGCCGATGCTGCGCCCACCGGCTTGCGAAACTTGTAGATGAACCGATCCGTCTTGCCGCGCATGGCCTTGTCAAATGCCGGCGTCGAATGATCGTCCGCGGCCTGACGCAGGACGTCGCTTTCACCAAGGTATTCAAAACCCGCCGCCGTCACCTCGGCCTTGACCACGGCCGGATCGATGCGATGCAGGTCGTCTGTCCTGGATACGCCGCTTCCGGCAGCAGCGGCGTGGTCCAGCACGATATAGACACCGCCTGGCTTCAGTGCGTCGAAGATGGCCTTGTTGAGGCGAGCGATGTCTGGCGATCCCATGAAGGGATCATGCAGGTCGTGGTAGTTCTGCGAGGTCCAGACCAGGTCGACGTGTTGCGGTAGCGACAGCGCGGCTATCGGCTGCACCAGCACGCTGACGTTGGGGTAACCGGGCGTGCCGGCAAAGCTGTTCAGGGTCTGCAGGCCTTTGGGCGCCGCCTTGTCCATCTCCACCGGTTGCACCGCGTACACGACACCCCCGGCTCCCACGATCTTGCTGAAGACCCGGGTGTAGTAGCCCGCCCCAGGCATCAGGTCCACGACCTTGTCGCCCGGCTTGATACCCGCGAACGCCAGCACCTCGGCCGGCTTGCGGCCACCATCCAGGGAGCGGTCGTCCACGGGTCGCGCTGGATCGGCCAGCGCGGCGGCCACATAGCTTGGCGGACCCACCTCGGCATTCACCCGCCCGCATGCCCAGCACGCGAGCGCAAAGACAACGAGCACGACAGACAACGGTTGGCGCTTCATGGAAAGACCTCCTCCGCATCAAAGCTGCCATCGACAAGTCCTGTTGGCTAACCACCGCTCCATGCGTCCCTCCCACGCGTGCCGCCTGGCAGGGACTTCAATTGACGTAATTGATTGCAACCGCCGGCGTCACAGTGCGCTCGGTGTTGTGACCACCCGCGATCACGCGGACACCAAGCAGCACGCCGAGACTGGACGTCCAGCTGTATTCCACGGCAGGCGCGTAGCCAAAGGCTTCGCTCGCCCCGCCAGTCGAATGAATGCGCGGCGGATCGGGCAGCCCCGAAGACGTGCTCAGAAAATCGACACCATTGATGGTGGTGTTGCGACCGCGGCTATAAATGGCGTCGAGCGCAAGCACCCAGCGTTGCGTCAGGCTGTACTCCACCGAGGTATCGACGAAGGTGCTGTTTCCCGGCTCAACCGTGCCACGAAAGTTCGACCCCGTGCCGTACACGCTGACGCCGTTGACGTTCACGTGGCTGGAAAACGTCTCGGATACATTCAGCCGCAGGCGCAACAGGCGTCGATTCGGCATCCTGAAATAGGTCTGCGCGTTGATGCCCAGGTTGGTCTCATACGCGCCGCTACCGATGCCGTTGCTCGGGCGATTGCCCAGCTGATCGTACTTACCGGTGGGAAACGACTGCTGCAGCTGGATGGCGATGGTCGGTATCCAGCTGCCTTCATGGAACTTGGTCAGGCGGTACTGCGCCTGCACGGTGAAGTCGCCCACCAGCACGCCCGAACTGTTCGGCCCATGGTCGACCTGGTTGTAGCCAAAGATGGGAATGATGCCGACCGTCAGCCGGTCCACCAGCCCATAGTTCATATACGTGCGCGAGCCGTAGCTGTTCGAATGCTCGGCCATGATGTCGTACAGATAGGGCTCGATCAGCACATGGCCTTGCGGCAGCGTCTCGGCGGAGTTCGCCAGCATCGGCCCGGTCCACCAGGCATCGTCCTGGACGATGCCAGCGGGAGCCGCCGCCTGAGCGTGCACCGGCGCCAGCTGGAAGAACCAGCTGCAGGACAACAGCAGAAAGAGGCATCCGATACGGCGAAGCGGGTTCATAACCTGCCCTGCAACCTGTCGTTTCCCCGGGACTTGCCGGGGCGCATGGATAGAAACTAGGCTATCAAGTGGTTGTGTGAAATAGCCACTTTAAGTGGAAGTGATATAACCACTTCACGCGGAGCGGGTATGCAACGTCTAGCGGCCAGCTTTCTTCCCCCGGTGGCGCTCAACGCAGCGGGTGGCGCCCCGATCTATCAGCAACTGTCCGAGTGGTTCCGGCGCGCGATCATCGACGGACATCTACGCCCCGGCCAGCGCGTGCCGTCGACCCGGGCCCTGGCCAGCGAGCTGCAGGTATCGCGCATCCCGGTGCTCAGCGCTTACGAGCAGTTGCTGGCGGAAGGCTACCTGGAGACATTTCCCGGGGCCGGTACCTGTGTCGCACGATCGATACCCGACGATGCCGCGCCAGCTGCCGGCGCCAAGCCCCGCAAGGCGAGCTCGGCGCCAGGCGTGAAGAAAGCCGCCACGCGCAGCGTGTCCCGCCGCGCGGCGCAGATGCGCGCACCTGCACAAACCTGGCTGAGCAATATGGGCGCGTTTCGCGTCGGCCTGCCGGCGCTCGATCACTTCCCCAGCGAGGCCTGGTCGCGACTGGTCAACCGCCATTCCCGCCACATGCCGCTTGAGGCCATGGCCTATGGCGACCCGATGGGACTGCTGCCGTTTCGCCAGGCCATCGCGGAATACCTCGGCACCGTGCGCGCGGTGCAATGCGACGCGTCGCAGATCGTGGTGACCACGGGTTCGCAGCACAGCCTGCAGATCTGCGCGCACGTGCTGCTGGATGCCGGCGATGCCGTGTGGGTGGAGGAGCCCGGTTACCCGGGCGCGCGCCAGGCGCTGCAGTCGGCCGGCGCGCAACTGGTGCCCGTATCCGTCGACGACGAAGGCATCCGCGTCGCCGAAGGCAAGCGCCTTGCGCCGCTTGCGCGCGCGGCCTACATCACGCCGTCGCATCAGTTTCCGCTGGGCACCACCATGAGCGCCACCCGACGCATGCAGCTGCTGGGCTGGGCGGCGCAGAACGATGCCTGGATCATCGAGGACGACTACGACAGCGAGTACCGCTTTGGCGGACGACCCACCATGTCCCTGCAAGGCCTGGATACCGAGGCGCGGGTGATCTACCTGGGCACCTTCAGCAAGGTGATGTTTCCCGCCCTGCGCCTGGGCTACATGGTGGTGCCCAAGGATCTTGCCGCCGCGTTCCACGCCGGCCGCGATGCCATGGACACGTTCTCGTCCACGCTCTATCAATTGGCCATGACCGACTTCATCCGCGAAGGCCATTTCGCACGCCATATCCGCCGCATGCGCATGCTCTATACGCAACGGCGCAGCGCCGTGCTCGAAGCCATCCATCAACACCTGGGCGACAAACTCGAGGTGATTGGCGCCGAGGCAGGCATGCAACTCGCCGCCCTGCTCCCGCCTGAGGTCAACGATGTGGCCGTGTCGCGCAAGGCCGCCGAACTCGGCGTCTCGGTCCGGCCGCTGTCCCTGTGCTATCTCAAGCCACCTGCACGAGGTGGCTTGATCCTGGGATACGGCGGTGCCACCGCGGAGGAAATCCACGATGGCATCCGCAAGCTCAAGCTGTGCCTTTGAAAACGCGCGTCGTCGTCATGCGTGCTGACCACCGACGCCGGTCTGGCACAGCTCACATGTGGTTGACGTCGATGATGGCCTTGGCAAACGCCTCGGGCGCCTCTTGCGGCAGGTTGTGCCCGATGCCGCCTTCGATCAGCCGGTGGGCGTACTTGCCGGAGAACTTCTTGGCGTAAGCGCTGGGGTCCGGATGCGGTGCGCCGTTGGCATCGCCTTCCATCGTGATCGTGGGCACGCTGATGACTGGCGCTTCGGCGAGCTTCTTTTCGTACTCGTCGTACTTCGCCTCGCCCTCAGCCAGCCCGAGGCGCCAGCGATAATTGTGGATGACGATGGCCACGTGATCGGCGTTCTCGAACGCGGCCGCCGAGCGATCGAAGGTAGCGTCATCGAAGTTCCACTTCGGCGAAGCGAGCTGCCAGATGAGTTTCGCGAAATCGTGCCGGTTCTTGTCATAGCCGGCGCGACCGCGCTCGGTGGCGAAATAGAACTGGTACCACCACTGCAGCTCGGCCTTGGGCGGCAAGGGCGCCTTGCCCGCTGCCTGGCTGCCGATCAAATAACCACTCACCGACACCATCGCCTTGCAGCGCGCCGGCCACAGGGCCGCGATGATATTGGCCGTTCGCGCACCCCAATCGAATCCGCCGATCGTCGCCTTCTCGATCTTGAGCGCATCCATCAGCGTGATGATGTCCATGGCCAGCGCCGACGGCTGACCATTGCGGACCGTCTCGCCGGAGAGAAAGCGGGTTGAGCCGTAGCCGCGGAGAAACGGGACGATCACCCGGTAACCCGCGGCAACCAGCAGCGGCACGACATCGACAAAGCTGTAGATGTCGTAAGGCCAGCCGTGCAAAAGCAGCACCACCGGTCCGTTGGCCGGCCCGGCTTCGGCATAGCCGACATTCAGGAGGCCGGCATCGATCTGCTTTATCGCCGGGAACGACGCATGCGAAGCCGGCTTGGCCGCCGCCTGGCCCTTGGCCCCCGTGGGACCTTGCTGGGCATCTGCCAGCGTTGCCACGCCCAGCGGCAAGGCGGCGAGCGTCGCCGCGGCGGCACCGAGCAGGCTACGACGACGAGGATCAATCTCGTCGGAGGGGGTGATCTTTTTCATGGTGAATCTCCTTGTGAAAAAAAGCGCGGTTGCAGATGCCGACGGCCTGGGCCCGATCAGCCAAACGTGAACACAAAGGCCTCGGCGCCCGCATCGAGGAATTCGATCTCGAACTCGCGATCCGTGATGGGCTCCGCTTGCCGAATGAGCTGGTACAGGCGCTGTGCGAAAAGCGTACCGTTGCCCTGCGCATCGACGTCGATGCCGTGCGCGGCGCCCGGCGGCTTTCCATCGATGAGCACGCGAAAGCGCACCGCGCTGCCATTTTCCCTCGGCCCCATGACGAGATGAAGATCGCGCGCATGAAAGCGATACACGATGCGTCCGCCGACCGTGTTGAGCACGGCCGAGTGCTTGCCGATGGTCCAGTCGCCGACCAGGGCCCAATGATTGAGACTCAAAGAGTCCGGCGCGGCATAGACGCTGCGGCTGCTGAAAAGGCGGCCTCCCTTGGACACAAAGTTCTCCGCGCGCTCCGAGCCGACGTAGGTTTCCGGCGACTTCAGGTTGGCCAGGTCCGGCGCGGCTTCAATGCCCCTGCCATCCCCGACGACCAGCGCCTGGTCGACGTTGCGCGCGCCGGCTTCCGTCAGCAATTGCTGGATGACTCGTTCCGTCTGCTCGTACTCGCCTTCGCCAAACACATGGTGTCGAATGCGGCCACGGGCGTCCACCAGATAGATCGCAGGCCAGTATTCATTGTTGAAGTCGAGCCAGACCCCATGATCGCTGTCGATGGCGGTGGCTATCGGCGCACCGACCCTGAGGTCCTTGAGCGCCTGGCGAACGTTGTCGGGGTTTTTCTCGAACGCGAACTCGGGCGAATGCACGCCGATCACGACCAGGCCCTGGTCCTTGTATTTCCTGGCCCACGCGCGCAGATACGGCAGCTGGCGTATCGAGTTGATGCAGGAGTAGGTCCAGAAGTCGACGAGCACGACTTTTCCGCGCAGCTCGGCCGGCGTCAACGGCTGCGCATCAAGCCAACCGGTCGCCCCCTTGAATGACGGCATCTCGCCCTCGACCGGCAAGTCCATCGCCTCGGCGCGAGCCCCGAACGACATCCCCATGACGCAGGCCATGAGGCAAGCCGGCAGCAACTTGCTTGCTTTCATGATGAGTGCCCTCCAGCGGGTGGTGCGCATGGCGAGGCGGCCAGGCATGCCGCCCTTCGCTCAGACAGAACCACGATCCTTGCACCCTGGACGTGGTGGTTCAGTCTATTTGGCGAAGGCGTGGCTACGCTGGCCGGGCATCGGCCTGCGCTCCAGGCGTCCCAGGGCGCCATGGCGGGAATGCCGTTGACGACGGACGCATGGGAGACCGTGCGTGGGCTTGCCCGGACCCTCGCATGGGGGCGCGTGGAGGGCCTGGACGTGGTCTTGCACGCGAATGTGGTACACCGCTGCTTCACCGGCGTGATCACGTTCGCGGGGACCGATATCTGGTCCGCCGATGCACTGCACGACACGACAAGACAAACTTGATTCAAGATCCAATCGAAAGGAGTGGATGGTGCCTTCCATGGTTTCGCAACCGGTTGCCGAAAAGCTGACGCCTGCCGCCATCTTCCTGGTGGTGACCCTGACGCCGGATCCACGCGCCGGCCAGGCGGTGCGAATGCTTTGCGGCGATCTGGCTTCGCTCTTGCGCGCCATCGGCTTTCGCCAGCCGGACGGGCGCCTGTCGTGCGTCATGGGCTTCGGCTCGGATGCCTGGGACCGGATCTTCGGGCATCCCAGGCCCGCCAACCTGCATCCATTCCAGGAGATACGCGGGGAGCACCACGCTGTCTCCACGCCGGGCGACCTACTCTTCCACATCCGTGCCATGCAGATGGACCTGTGCTTCGAGTTGGCCACCCAGCTCATGTCCCGGCTGGGTGACAGCGTTGCCAGCGCCGACGAAGTGCACGGCTTCAAGTACTTCGACGCGCGCGACCTGCTGGGTTTTGTCGACGGCACCGAGAACCCGGTGGACCAGGACGCCCTGGAGGCGACCATCATCGGCGACGAGGACCCCGCCTTTGCCGGCGGCAGTTACGTGATCGTGCAGAAATACCTGCACGACCTGAAGGCATGGCATGCGGTGCCGATCGAACAACAGGAGCGCATCGTCGGCCGCAAGAAGCTGTCGGACATCGAACTGGACGATGCCGCCAAGCCGAGCTATGCGCACAACGTGCTCACCAGCATCGAAGAGAACGGCGAGGAACTGGAGATCGTGCGCGACAACATGCCGTTCGGCGACGTGGCCAAGGGCGAGTTCGGCACCTACTTCATCGGCTATGCGCGCTCCCCTGCCCGCATCGAGCAGATGCTCGTCAACATGTTCGTCGGCAAGCCACCGGGCAACTACGACCGTCTGCTCGACTTCAGCACGGCGGTGACCGGCACGCTGTTCTTCGTCCCTTCCGCGACCTTCCTCGCCGAGGTGCCGGTGGACGGCGTTTCCGTGGCGCCTCCAGCGGGCGATGGCGACGCGCGGGACGCCACGCCTACCCACCCACCATCGCCTGACGGTTCGCTCGGCATCGGTTCGCTCAAAGGAGAGCCAGCACATGAATAATCTGCATCGGGAGCTTGCGCCCATTTCCGGCAAGGCATGGGAACAGATCGAGCAGGAAGCGGCGCGGACACTGAAGCGCTACCTGGCGGCACGACGCGTCGTCGATGTGCTGGGACCGCAAGGACCCGAATACGCGGCGGTAGGCACGGGACACCTGGAAGTGATCCAGCCGCCGGATGCCGGCATCGAGGCGTGGTTGCGCGAAGTGAAGCCGCTGGTGCAGCTGCGCGTCCCGTTTGAGCTCTCGCGTCGCGCCATGGACTCGGTGGAGCGCGGGGCCAACGACCCGGACCTGCAGCCGCTCAAGGATGCGGCGCGAAAGATCGCGTTTGCGGAAGACCGCGCCATTTTTGAAGGCTACGAAACCGGCCACATTCGCGGCATTCGCAACGGTTGCAGCCATGCCGCCATCGCCCTGCCGAAGGATGTCGCCGCGTACCCCGCCGCGGTCGCGCAGGCGGTGAACCAGCTACGCGACGCGGGCGTCAACGGCCCCTACACGCTCTTGCTGGGCGAAGGCCCTTATACCGCGGTCAGCGCGGCGACCCAGGCGGGCTATCCGATCGCGCGCGACATGCGAAACCTGGTCGATGGCGAGATCATCTGGGCGCCAGCCATCGATGGCGGCGCCGTGCTCAGCACGCGTGGAGGGGATTTCGCGCTGCACCTGGGCCAGGACATCGCCATCGGCTATCTGAGCCATACCGAGACGTCCATTCACTTGTACCTGCAGGAGACCTTCACCTTCCTGCAACTGACCGCGGAAGCCGCGGTGATGTTGTCGTCATCCAAGGGCAAGTAAGAGACGCGTGCTGGCGGCGCCAGGAAGTCGGCCGCAGGCTCGCGGATCAGGCGCGGCAAGGTCGTGATCATCGGGGCCTGGCTCGCGCCCGGCCCGCGATGATGCTGCTCAGCTCGCCTTAGCGGTTGAGCTCGTTCTTTTCCACGGTGCCGCCCTTCATGACGAAGGCGACGTGTTGGAGCTGCGTGATGTCCTTGATGGGATCGCCGCCAACGGCAACCAGGTCGGCATAGTGACCCGTGGCCACGGCACCGACCTTGTCCTTCATGCCGAGCAGGTCTGCGGCGTTCACCGTGGCGGCCTGGATCGACTGCATCGGCGTCATGCCCCACTTGGTCATGGTGGCGAACTGCTTGCCATTCCAGCCGTGCGGGTAGACGCCGGCATCGGTGCCGAAGGCAAGCTTTTCGCCCGCGCCCACCGCGCGCTGGAAGTTCTCGCGCTGGGTGCGACCAACCAGGCGCTCCTTGTCGATGGTGCTCGCCGGGAAGCCCTTCTTGGTGTATTCGCTCAGGATGTAGTCGTCGTTGTAGACGTCGAAATCGAGATAGGTGCCGTGCTGCTTGGCCAGCTTGAGGCCTTCGTCGTCGATCATGCTGCTGTGCTCGACCGAGTCCACGCCCGCGCGGATGGCCATCTTGATCGCTTCCGCACCATGGGCATGCGCCGCCACCTTCTTGCCCCAGCGATGCGCCTCGTCGACGATCGCGTTCATTTCTTCCTGCGAATACTGCGGTGCACCGACCGATGTCTCGGCGCTGAGCACGCCCGCGCTGGCCATGAACTTGATCACGTCGGCGCCGTTCTTGACGTTCTCGCGGATGCGATGACGGATGGCGTCCACCCCGTCGGCGACGCCGTCGACACTGTGGAATTCGATCCACGGCGAGAAGCCGGTGGTGTCGTCGGCATGGCCGCCCGTCGCGCCCAGCGGCGGGCCGGACACCAGCATGCGCGGGCCGGGGATATCGCCACGATTGATCGCGTTGCGCAGGGCGACATCGACATAGTCGCTGGCGCCGAGATTGCGCACCGTGGTGAAGCCGGCGTCCAGGGTACGCTTGGCATAGATCGGCGAGAGGATGGCGGAGTCGATCGCGCTGCGCTTGAGGATGGCCTCGTAATAGTCGCCCTTGATCTCGCCCGGATCACCGGTCAGGTGCACATGGCAATCGATCAGGCCAGGCAACAGCGTGGCGCTGCCCAGGTCGATCACCTTGGCCCCGGCCGGCACCTGGCCGTCGTAGCGCACCTCGGTGATCTGCTCGCCGTCGATGACCACCAGCGGATTGTCGCGCACCGTGCCGCTTTGCACGTCCACCAAGTGGGCGGCGCGGACGACCACGCGGGCGGGGGCCGCCGGCGCGTCATCGGCCCGGGCCACGCCGGTGGCTGCAAGGATCAGGCTGATGGCGGCGAAAAGAGGTAGCAGGCGCATGAGACAACATCTCCGTGGGCAAGAGGCAAGGTCGCTGTACGGGCGGACAGCCAGACGATGCGCGTTGCGCCACGATCATGCGATATCCCCCGCCGCCACCTTACCGTGGATCGGGTGCCCGTGCCCCCCGTCGTTGGTCATGCATGGGTCCGCCCCCGCCAGGCCGCTCCCCAGGCGCTGGCGCGCCTGGATCGCCCGCCCCTCTTGCCCAGCCCTCAATGAAAACGGCCGCTCGATGGATTGAGCGGCCGTGTCCGAGGCGAGTCCGGTCAGGCTGGCTGGAAATCAGCGGCCATCGCGGACATCGTGAATGGCGTGCTCCACGGCGTGAGCTGCCTCATCCACGTGCATGAGGGCACGATGCTTCATCTCGCGGCTCTCCGGATCGTCTTCCTCGCGGTCGATGTCGCTGTGGACCTTGGCGAGCAGTTCGCCAGCCTTGTGCAAACGTCCCGGGCCATCCATCGGCATGTCGACCGCCGGGTGATCGCGCAGATCCTTGCCGTCGTCGTACGAAGCGCGCTTGATTTCGCCGATGGCGTGGTCGATCTCGTCGATCGCCACATCCTCCTGGCCACTGACCGCGGCGTCGCCCGGGCGGTGCTCGAGCATCCAGCGAGCCGCGCGGAGATCGGACAACGCGTGCAGATAAGCGGGGTGACGCCCCGGCATATCGGCATACGCCGACAAGGGCAACAACATGCCCAAACCAGCAGTCAGAATCATGCGCTTGAACAGCAATTTCATGCGACCCTCCCAGTGTGTGAATGCGCCGGCATTATTAGAGTCGCCACTGAGAAAAGACCATAGCCCCGAGCAGGGCCGCAGCTCGGGATGGATAGCTGATATTCAGCGTGGATGGGTGCCTGGCTTCGTCGAGACGAGCGTCCCGAACGGGAGCACGGATTCACTGCCGCCTGGCGTTGTTTTTCATGAGGAAGAACGTCAGCGCCGCCACGACAAAGGCAAGCGCGATACCCAGGGTGGCGATATCGCCGCTGCCATCCCAGGCCACGACTTCGCGCAGAAACAGCACCGCCAACACGGCGATGACCACGCTGACCAGGTTGCCCTTCAAGTCCTCGAGGTTGTTGACCTCCAGCCATTTCGGCAACGGCAGCTTGTCGTCGACGAACAGCGAGTAGAGGCCGATGCTGATGATGTAGATGGCGATGGCAATCAGAAAGACATCCACCGCCTCGACGATGCTCACCGCAAAGAGCTTCACCGACTTGGCCGAGAGGGTGCCATTGCGGGCGGCATCGACGACGCCCACCGACAAGACCATCGCCTCATAGAAAATCAGTGCCACGAAGCCAACAAAGGTCCCGATGATGGGAACGAGCATGATGTAGCGGCTTGAAGCCAGGATACGGCGCAGCATGGGTGCAACCTCACTCAGGCAAACTCAACGGGGCAAGCTGAAGACAAAACACCTCGGTTTCGTCCGGACCGCTCGACGTCGGTTCCCGGCGCCAGGCGAATGACCTCGCTTGAGCCGTGAAGCGCCTGTGAAGGCCAATGAACTTGCCGACGCCGCTTGGCGTCCGGCGCGTTCGCTTCGGCTGCGGAACTGGACATCGACGAGGGCACAAGCCGTACCATGGCCTCGCTCGCCGGCTGACCATGACTCCTCGGCGACTGCCCAGCCACAACGCAGCCATGCATCAAGTGGATGGTGGCAAGTAGACTCATCGGGTGCAGACGTTTCACCAGTCACCAGCACGACAATCGACTCCCGGAGGTCCGTTCATGTCCACTGCTCACGATGATCAAGGCATCGTTCGCCTTCGATCCGAACACGATGTGCCGCAAACCATGGAGAAGTTGGAGCAGCTGCTCCAGGCACATGGTGTGATGATATTTGCGCGCATCGATTTCAGTGGGGACGCGGTACGCGCCGGGCTTGAGCTGCGCCCAGAGCAGATGCTGATCTTCGGCAATCCAAAGGCCGGAACGCCATTGATGCAAGCCGAACCCGTCGTCGGGCTGGACCTTCCCCTGAAGGCACTCGTGTGGGAGGACGAGCACGGCACCACCTGGATCGGATACAACACGCCCAACTACATCACGCAGCGCCATGGACTGCCGGCCGCCATCGGCGGAAATCTCGCAGGCGCCATCGGCCTGCTGGAACAGGCTGCCCATTGACCCGTTGCAGAGGACCGGCCTTGCGCAACTAGGGGGTTTGCTGCTCCGCGTTGATGCGTGCCATGTAAGCGGTGAGCACGTTGACGTCGTCATCGGTGATCGGCGCGCCATAGGCGCTGCGCATCTTGTTGATGACGCCTTTCCACGCCGCTTCCGACATCAGCGGCTGCTTCAGGACCATGTCGGCGGAGTGGCAAATCAGACACTTCCCGGCAACATCGACGCCTGGACCTGGCGGAAATTCGGCTAATCCAGCCGGCAATTGCACGGATACCGAATGGATTGCCATAGGTGCCGTGCGCTCCTGCGCGCTGGCCATATCCATACCCAGTGCCAGCAGGACCAGCGCGAGACAAAGCATGCGGACGTGATTCATGGCCATGTCCTCACCCCACCGTCAGCTTGATCGACTCGACGACGTTGCGCATGAAGCCGCCTGCATTCCAGTTCGGCGTCATGGGCTGCTCAACCCCGTTGCTATTGATCGCCTTGACCATCAGCACGTCCTCGCCCTTCGTGCGCGGCGTGTACTGCGCGTTCCAGCGGCGGAAGCTGTACTTGCCGAAGTCCTGCTCCAACTTCGCCTCTTGCCAGTGTGCGCCGCCATCGCCAGACCACAGGACCTTGGCGACGCCGGTGTCGCCGCCAAACGCGATGCCGCGCAGCGAAACCGCATGGCCAGCAAGAACGCGAGACCCGTCGCGGAGGTTGGTGAAGAAGGATCGCGGCAGCATGCGATTGATCGGCACACTCTTGAACCCGCTCTGGCCAGGTGCGACATCCGCATGTGGCGTGTCGGGAATCAGATAGGCCTTGGCCATCCAATAGTTGTCATCGGTCTTGTCGAGCACCTCGATGTCATTGAGCATCTTGACCCAGTAAGTGGCATACCAACCCGGCACGACCAGCCGCGTCGGAAAGCCATTCAACAAGGGCAGCTGTTCGCCATCCATGCCATAGGCGATGAGCACCTCGCCATCGCGCGCATGCTCGATATCCAGCGACTTCATGAAGTCCGGCGTCGCGGGGATCAAGCCGCTATCCAGGCCGTTGAAGCGCACTTGTACGGCGCCAGCATTGACACCCGCTCGATCCAGCACATCCTTGAGCCGTACACCGGTCCATCGCGCGCAGCCCATCGCACCGTTGTCCCACTGGCCGCCCGGCACGCGCGGATTGAAATGCCCTCGCGAATTGCCGGAGCACTGATTCACCGCCGCCAGCTCGACCGGCTCGAACTCGGTCATGAGCTGATGCAGGCTCAGCGACAGGTTCTTGCCGACCTGCCCATGGACGTTCAAACGAAACGCCGCCGCATCCACATCCGTAGGGATGGAGGCCAGGTGCCAACGTACATAAAAGCGATTGTTCGGCGTGAAGACGCCGTGGTCGAACACGTCGAACGGCGTCTCCAATAACGGAGGCCGTCCGCGCAGCAGGATCATCTGGCCCTTCTGCGGGAACTCGTTGGTGAGGTCACGATCGCCGTTGGCAAACGGCAAGCGGATGGACGTGGCCGAACCGGCCAACGCCGTGCCCGTGCCAAGTAGCCCCACGGATCCGAACAGCCCCGCCGTCTGCAGGAAGCGGCGACGCGATGACGACATGGGACCCAGCTCGTTGCTCATGTCGGTGCCCTCGTAGTGCCATCCGTATGCTGCGCGCAACGCAGTGCCGCAGGGTGCTCAGCCAACCGATGCTTCGATTGTAGCGCCGGGATCACCAGACCGGGAAACCATTCCCTTCCTTGGGCGGCACCGACGCGGCTGGGTCATTCGCGGCCGCGGTGTGCGGGTCTTCGCATTGGTGCTGGCGATGCCCCCCCGAGAACCTTCGGACACCCGTGCGCTCAGGGCTTAGGCGATCTCGCGCGCTCGGCAACCTGCTTGCAGCTCGCGTAATAGGCCTTGAGCTCATTCCTTACCGGATCAAGTTCGAAGGTGAAGCCATAACGGACGGCGCCATTCCGGTCACTGATCCAGGCCCCCATGGAAGTCGCCGTCAACAGACGCGCCAGCCCTCCCATGGGGAACGGGCGATCGATCACCAGCGATTGGTTGCCGTCATCCACGCTGGCACGTTGTTCCGGCAACATCTCCAGGTCGTCGACCTGAAAGTAGGCTCCGGCGCCCCGCGCTGCGAGTTGCCTGGCGCGATCCAGACCTACTTTGAAGGAGGAGCTAAGCGTGAGTCCATCGGGTCGGCACTGGAAGGTGATCTTATGCTCGCCGTCGCGAGCGATTTGGCTGAGCTCGAGATACGAGCCTCCTGCGGACGGGAGATATTTCGAGGTCGGCGGCAGGCGCCCGTTATTGGCAAGTCCCGAGGCAAGCATGTGCTCCGGAGCGAACCACATGATTCTATCGTTCGACGTCATTGGCGCCTGCATCAACGCGTCCTGGTCGATGCCCATCTCCTTCAAATACGAAGCCACTTCGCCCGGTACCTGCGGTGGCGTTCCCGCCTCGCCACTTTTCGTACTTGCCGTGTTGAACGTGTTCAGCCCGATGCGGTCGTTACCTGTCACCGCCCATCGATAGAGCCCGCCAAAGTACGCATAGGTGCAAGCGCCGACGCACAAGGAGTCCCTGGGCCCCGCGCCGGAGCGCAACTTCTTTCTCGGCGCCCCAAGATGCGTCACCATCGAGCCGGATCGAAACAACCGTCCCAGGGCCAGCCCGGCATTCAAATCACCACCCGGCGAATTCAGATAGATATCGGAGCCTGGGGGGATCTTGCGCGACTTCATCATGCCTTCAAAACGGCGCGGCGCGTCAGCGTCGATGCTGCCGTAGAGATACACCTGAGGAACGCGGGTAAGCGCGAGCGTCATCCGATCATCGTTGACTTGGATGGACAGCGGCTCGGTGCCCTGTCCTGATGCGACATCCGCAGGTGAACGAGCAGCGACGCCCTGGCCCTGGGCCGCAAAGATCGGACCGATGCAGGCGACCAGCAGCAAGAGACACGAGCCATGCCTACCTGCAAGACGAAATGAACTTTTGTGACTGAAACGGTGCTGCACTGCTATTCCCGTAGTTAAGCCCTTCAAGTGTGCGTTGTTTCGGGAGAACAGCAAGTGAACTCTTCGTCATGCTTGATGAGACTGGTCCAAGCGCGGTCGCAAGCAGGTCTGCGATGCCCGTCGCGAGTAAGCCCCCTGGTCGGCAGCGTGTCGGCTGGCGCGCGCAGAGTGCGCGCGCCAGCTTCGACGCGGGCTTAGCGGTCGCGTACCACTTCCGCTGGGGCCGCATCTCCCGACTTCTGCGCCAACGGCAAGGCATCGTTGACCAGATGCACCAGAAAGCGGCCGGATTGTTCCTGCATCATCATATGGGCCGAGTCGGCGAACGAGACCAATCGCTTCGACGGCGCCTGGATATGCTCGAACCATTGCTCGGCCAGTTCGTGTGCCGTGGTGTAGTCGTGCTGCCCCACGTACACGATCACCGGGCACTCGAAATGCGTCGTGTGATCGAAGTCGACGGCGAGCAGCGATGGCAGCAGGTGGTCCAGCGAAAACAGGCTGCCCTTGCCGATGGCGTCGAGGTCTTGCTGGCTGTAGTCGGGCGAGAGCTTCTCCACATCGTCTTCGAACTGATAGTCCTTGCGGCCATAGGCGAGGCCACCGTAGTACATCTCCCATTTGCTGCGCATGCCGACGCGGTCCAGCGTCAACTTGGTGCCGGGATAGGGTGCGAGCGCCTGCAGTTCGCGCACGGCCTCCTCGTTGCCCTGCGCTTTCGCCTGCTGCAGGGCGAAGGCGTAACCCACTTCTTCATTGCGGCGCCCGTTCACCACCTGCCCTACCGAGATATAGGCGTAGAACCAGTCCGGGTGCTGCTGCGCCAGATGCACGCCCAGCACCGAACCCCAGGAATGTCCGAGCAGGAAGATCTTTTCCTTGCCATAGTGCTGACGCAGATACTGGACCAGCTCTGCCGCATCATTGACCTGGCCCTCCACAGTCATGCCGGGCGCCATCGCCTCTTCGCTATTGGCGCGGTAGGTCTTGCCGGCGCCGCGCTGGTCCCACTGCACCACGGTGAAGTAATCCTCCCAGGGCGTCTGGAAGGTATATGCCTCCGGCATGGCCGTAGAGGCCGGGCCTCCATGCAGGAACAACAGGATCGGGTTGCGCCGGTCCTTGCCGCGAATCGTCACCCATTGATCGATGCCACCGATGTGCAGCTTGATCCTTTCGTCGATGCCTTGCGGCGAGACGATCTTGCGATTGCTGTCGAGAATCCGGGTGACCTCGTCACGCGACATCATCAACGTCTTGGCCTGGACCGGCGCTGCCGCATCATGGGCAACTTCGGCAGCGATCGCCTCGGACGATGCGTCGACCGCCGCGGTGCCGGCAACCAAGGTCAGTGCGAAAAAAACGGCATTGCGAAACTTTGCCAAGGTAACTCTCCCCATTTGAATTTGTCTCGAGCCACTGAAGTCATCAAGCGCGACGACCGCAGGGCGTGGCCGGCGCCTGTGTCCACTCCGGAATTCGGCGCCCTTACCCCACGTCACAGCAAGCCGCGTGCCAGCGCATCAGCCTCGGCGGAATCGCGTCATTTCAACCGCTTACCGGTGCCCGACCGTTCGGCATCGGCGTCCGCGGACAATGCCACGGACGTCCGGGCATGGGCGCCAGCGAGCACGGTTCAGTGCTGGAACGCCGCGGCGATGCGTCGGCCCAGTTCGGCAAACAACGCATCACGTTCGGCGTCGGTGGCGCGCGACCCGCTGAGCAAGGCGGCGACGATCACGGTGTGGCCGTTGGGCCAGGTCATTATGCCCATATCGTTATAGGCCCCGACTTCGCCATCCAGCGTTCCGGACGTGCCGGTCTTGTCCGCGAAACGAACATCCTTGGGCAAGCCCGCCCGGAGACGGTTGGGAATGGTCTGGGCATACATCAGGCGCAACAAGTGTTGCGTCGAGGCCGGCGACAACAACTCGTTGCGCCAAAGCTTGCGCAGGAAGGTGACGGCGGCGTCAGGCGTGCTGCGGTTGCGGGGATCGGCCATGAAAGCCTGGAATCCACGCTGGTGCCGCGCGTGCTCGGCTTGTGCCGACTCGTTGGTGGGCACCGTCTCTCCCGGCGCAAGGGCGCGGAACATACGGCCCACTCCGGCCTCGTCCAGGTCCACGCGCATGCCGTCGACGCCATGCGCATGCAGGAACGCAGTGACAACCTGCGGGCCGCCAACCACCCGGATCAAGGCGTCCACGGCCGTGTTGTCGCTTTCGCTGACCGCTGCGGTGAGCAGCTGGTCGACCGTAAACGTCATTTCCTCGCCCTGGAACTTCGCGCCGATCGAAGGCACGGCGGAACCGGGCAAGACGTCGGCGCGCTTGATGGTGACTTGCTGCCCCAGCGACAGCTCGCCGCGCTCGATGCGGGACAGCACCGCGGCGGCGACCGGGGCTTTGAACATGCTCATCATCGGAAACGCATGGTCTGCGTTGACCCGCCATGCGTTGCCACTCTGCAGATCCAGCACGGCAATCCCGAGCAGTCCGGGACGGGCCCGTTCCGCCAACGATTCCAGTGTGTGCTGGAGGTCGGCTTGGGCCGCGGCCGGTGAAGCCGTCTCAGCAGCTGCGGCAGATGGCGGCGAGCAGGCAAGCGCAAGATTGAACAGCAGTGCGGCGACGGCCGGTGTACGAACTCTCGTCATTTTCATCGAATACGTCCTTGCAGTCCTGGATGATCAGCAGAGCAGTTTGCACATCGAAATGGCAAGCTTATGGCTCGTATCTGGCTGTAAGGGTGGCGCGGGCGTCCACCAACAGCAACACTGATATAGCTACCAGGCCAATACCGGCAGCAGCCAGACACCGGTACGATGTGCTTACCACCTTTGGCTGGCGCCCCCATGCTCATCGTCCACCACTTGAACAACTCCCGCTCCCAGCGCGTACTATGGCTGCTGGAGGAACTCGGGGTGCCGTACGAGATCCGACGCTACCAGCGCGACAAGAAGACCATGCTTGCGCCGCCCGAACTGCGCGCGATCCATCCACTCGGCAAGTCGCCGGTCGTCGAGGATGACGGCCTGGTCATCGCCGAATCCGGCGCGATCATCGAGTATCTGATCGAGCGCTACGGTGACGGCCATCTCGCTCCCGCAACCGGCACACCCGAACGGCTGCGCTACAGCTACTGGCTGCATTACGCGGAAGGGTCGGCGATGCCGCCGCTATTGCTGAAGCTGGTGGCGTCACGCATCGCTCGCGCGCCCATGCCCTTCTTCGCCAAGCCGATTGCGCGCAAGATCGCCAGCTCACTGCAAGCCGGCTTCGTCGATCCACAGTTGAAACTGCATCTTTCGTATATCAATGAATCGCTAGCCAGAACGGGCTGGTTCGTGGGCGATGCATTCAGCGCGGCCGACATCCAGATGAGTTTTCCACTGGAAGCGGCCAGCGCACGCGATCGCGACCAGGCAAGCTATCCGCATATCGCAGCCTTTCTCGAACGCATTCATCAGCGGCCCGCCTATCAGCGCGCGCTCGAACGCGGCGGCCCCTATGCCTTGCTGAGCTGAAAGCCCATCGCCGTCCACCGGCCCGCCAACGCCATCGGCCATGGGGCCTTCGGGGCAAGAGCAATGCGACATCCCCACTGCTTCCAGCATGGCCGTGCGCCATCTTCGCGTCGATCAATGGCGGATCGAATCCGCCAGGTAGAGCGCAAGCCATGGCATCAGGACGAACAGGAGTATTCCTATTTTATAAACGGCGAGGCCTGCGTAATGAATAGCGTCAAAGGTCTCGTCAGAAAGCTTGAACCAACGGCCATGCATCCTGTACATCCAGCCCCGGGCAAAGACGAACGTGCCTGCCCAGAGCAGCAGAACTGCGTAATTCAGGCCTATTGACCAGAGCAGCATGTCCTTGATCAACGTTGTGCTCATTGCGCCTCTCCAACACGTCCAGCCACCCGATCGAAGGATACCTGCCAGGGGCCCAGTCGGCGCCGACATCCAGGCCATGCTAGATATATCCCGTCGTCGGCTCAATCGTGCTTAGCTTGTCGTTGACGCATGCAACGCCGGGGACATTTTCGACGAGTACACGCAGCGCATCGTGCATGACCTCATTTGTGACGACGCCGTTGAGATCAACCACGCCCTGTTGCACCGTGATCTGAATGGCAGAACGGGTGATCCATGGATGCCTGAGCATCTCCTGATCGATCTGTTGCCGGATATCGGCATCCGGCACATCGGTTACGGCCTGATCCCTGGGAAGCGTACTCAGGAAGGCGCGCATCAGGTCTGCACGGCTAAGCATGCCGATCAGCCGTCCCTGGCGCATCACGGGCAGACGCTTGAGATGGTGCTTCTCCACCAGAGCCACGGCATCGGCCAGCGGCGCCGACTCTTCGGTGGTCAGGACCCTGGTCGTCATCAGATCCCCGACCCGTCGGCTGTGCGTCTCCACATATTCCCGCGCCAGACGTCGAGGGCCTAGAATGATTTCCAGCCACCGCGGCCGCCGCCGCTCAGTGCCAAGCTCCGCCCGGCGCAGCAGGTCGCCCTCGGTCACGATGCCCACCAGGGCCCCCTGGCCATCAACGACTGGAAGCCCGCTCACCCTGGCCCCCAGCATGATGCGCATGGCTAATGACACTGGGTCCGTGACAAGGGCGGTCCGCACTTCGTAGGTCATCGCATCGCTCACTTTCATGACACCCGCCTCCGTTGGTCGGTTCGGGGATGGCCGCCCGCTTAGCGTGGCTTGCATGCCCTCGGTGGACGAGCGATGCATGCTTTGGCCGCCGCGGATTCCGCTGCTCACTTGACCATATTCAATCGTCGGCCTGAGGGCAGCCATCACAGCTCGAGGGTATGGATGACCTGCGCGGCATCCCTTGGATCGCGCTTTCGGTCGAACCCCAGGTAGCTGGCCAGATCGCGCATGGCTTCGTTGCATGCGGCATCCATCGAGAACATCTGATGGAAGCCGTTGCGGCGTGCCACATCGATCAGGTGACGCATCAACAGGACGCCCAGGCCACGGTGCCGCCAGTCGTCAGCGACTGTCACGGCGCATTCGCAGTGCTGGTTGTCACCCGACGCGCTGTAACGACTCACCCCCACTTCACGCAGCACGCCGTTGTCGTGCACCAGCGCCACAAATGCCATGTCCGTCCGATAATCCACGTTGACCCATTGATCGAGCAGCGCGGGACTGACGTCGCGCATTTCGCCCAAAAAGCGGAAGCGTTTGGATTCCGCCGACAGGCGTTCGATAAATTCGCTCTCGAGGGCTCGGTCTTCCGGTCGAATCGGCCTGATCAGGACGTGACTACCATCGTTCAGCGTTTCGATCCAATGCTCGCCTGCCAGTCGCGGGACATCCGCTCCTTCGGCGGGGTGCCTGGTGAAGGGCGTACTCATGAGGTGACCTCCGGTAGTCACGCTTTAGCGTGCGTTGGGCAGGGGCCAGCGAAGGCGTTCGCCTTCCTTGTACGCCGTGCCCAGCGGCCCGACTTGACCGGGGTCAATAAATAACGAGGTTGGGCCTCAAGCCACTTCGGTGCCGTGAGGCAGGCGGCCAAGCCCTTGACCACAGAGGTCGGCCAGCAGGTCCGGCCGCAGGATGCGGATCGTTTTGCGGTTCACGGCCAGGATGCCTGCGTCCTCCATCCGGCCGAACAGGCGGCTGACCGTTTCCACCACCAGGCCGAGATAGTTGGCGATGTCATAACGTGACATTGGCAAGGTCAAGGTGCTCGTATCACGCGACAATCGACCATAGCGATCGGCGAGACTGTGAAGAAAGATGGCCAGCCGCTCCTGGGCTTGCTGCTTGCCCATCATGATCAGGTGGCGCTGTTCGGCAACCACTTCGCGACTGATCACCCGCATCAGCTGTCGATACAACGATGGCACCTCCTGCACCACTTGCTGGAGCTGCACGTAGGGCAATTCACAGATACTGGTTTGCTCCAACGCTTCAGCGCCACAGAGATGGTGATCGTTGGTGAGGGCATCGACGCCCACGATCTCTCCTGGCAGATGAAATCCCAGTACCTGCACGTCGCCAGCGGGACTTTCCACGAAGGTCTTGAGCGATCCGGAACGCACCACGTAAAGCGCATGGAAGGCGTCTCCCTGGCGGAACAAGGCACCGCCACGAGCAAGCTTGCGCTTGTCACGCACGGCCGCATCCAGCCGTTCCAGGTCAGCGCTGTCGATACCGGCGGGCAGACACAGTTCATGCAGGGCGCATGAGCCGCAACTGCGTCGCAACTGATTCAGATCGAGAACGACAGCACCGCATTCCATCAGGGTCACCGTACTGCGCCGTGGGTGGTAGCCCATCTGCTGGTGGGCTGCGCAAACAATAGCACCATGCCACGCGCCGCCCGACATCGCCAGGCAGGTCTCGCCGCCTACCAGGCCACTCCGTGCGCGAGACCCCATGATGATCCGTTTGGACGGCTGCCGGCTGGCCGCATCAGCTGCCGTTTTGATTCTGTTTGACCACGGTCAATTGTGCCGTCCGGTCAAAAACGCAAGATAAAACTGCCTTGCAGATCGAGAACGCGGCCGTGCTGGATATCATTCTCAACGTCGATGGCGCCAACGACGATTCCTCCCTGTTGCGGGGCGCCCTGGAACTGGCCAGGCGCGAGCATGCCTTTCTGACGGGCTTGCAGATCGTGGCAGTCAACCCGTCCCTCATCGGCGTGGCCGACGCCAGCATGCTGCTCGACGCTGAAGAGCAGGACGCGCTCGGGCGCCGCACATGGTGGCTCGACCTGTGCTCGAAAGCGGGCACGGTCGGTGACTGGGAGGTCATTTGCGGACCCTATATTGCCTCCCTGGCCAAACGTGCTCAATTGGCCGATTTTGTCATCGGCCGATGGTCCACCCGTGCCCACACCGTCATTGGCGGGGCTGGGGAACTGGCGCGCGTATTGTTCGCCGACCGGGCCCCCATGCTGTTGGTGCCGGACACCTGGCAGGAGACACTGCAAGCACAGCGCGTGATGATTGCGTGGAACGGCAGCGGGGAAGCGGCTCGCGCCATCAAGGCCGCGCTGCCCTTGTTGATGCATGCGGCCGAAGTACATGTGCTCGACGGTGCGCTGGACGGGCTTCCGGGCATTAGTCCGCCATGCCCACCTCTTCGTGCGTGGTTGGCGCGTCATGGCGTACACGCGCACTGGCATGCGTTCAAGGGCCGGCACGACGCCGGCCGAAACCTGCAAGCCGAAGCGACGGCGCGGCAGGCCGATCTTCTGGTGATGGGCGCGTGGGGTCGATCACGGATGAGCGAGCTGTTGCTGGGAGGCGCTACTCGCTGGCTTCTGGAGCATACGCGCCAGCCACTATTCCTGGCGCATTGAATGCAGGGGGCAATGGGCCACCTGCCGGTGGCATGCACCGAGCCAGGCATGGGTTTCCCTGGGCCGGTGCAGAGGATCGCTATAGCGACTGCAGATATGCCGCGACCTCATTCATTTCTTCCGGCGTGAGATCTTTGATGATGCCGTGCATGACGGGGGAGTTGCGCAGATTGCCCTGGATCACCTTGAGCTGGCGCACGATGTACGGTGCATGCTGCCCTGCCAGGCGCGGAAAGATGCCGTTACCCTGCGCCCGGTCGCCGTGACAGTTGGCGCAAGGCACGACGCGATCGGCGACGCCTTGAGTGAACAATTTCCGCCCCGCCGCCATCAGTGCGGGATCCGTGCTGACCCCAGGCGGAGGAGGCTGCCTGGCAAAGTAGCGCGCCAACGCTGCCGCGGTGGCGTCGTCGATCAAGGTGGTCATGCCAAGCATGTAGTCGTGTGCCTCCTGTTCGCCACGTCCACCGCTCTTGAAGGCCTGGATCTGTGCGACGAGGTAGGCCTGCTGCTGACCGGCCAGCTTGGGGAAAGTGGGCGAAATACTGTTACCGCCGGGGCCATGGCAACTCGAACAAACCTGGCTCGCCAACTTGATGGCCACATCATCGCTGGCGATGGTCGATTGCGCGCCAGCCGCTGTGGCAACCACGCATAGCAGCAAGGCGCTTATCCACCTGCAACGGCTTTTGACGCGGGTCATGAGGTGTCCTCGGCTGCGCTTCGCGGTTGATGTGCCATGCATGTCAGTACACCAGCCACACATTCACGAACAACGTATTGTTGTCGCCTGCCGGGCGACCCGAACCATCGTAGTTGCTGCGTGCCCCGTTGAACTTGGTGTAGCCGTAGTACTGCAGCATCAGGCGCAGGTTCTGCAACGGCAGGTAGTCCAATTCGACGATATAGCCGTCAGTATCTGGACTGCCGTTGGCGCTCCCTCCCACCGAGCCCGGCCCATACAAGCCCGGGTCGGTCGTGCCATGTGTTCGAAACAGGGCCAGCGTTGCGCCGTACTTTCGCTCGAAGTAGTAGGTGGCCTTGAATTTGTCGGTGGTCAGCGTGTCGTCGGCGTTCGCCGGCGTGGGGCCGACACCTATGGGCGATCCGGCCAGGGTGGCGGGGTAGCTGGCGCGATAGTCCTGCTTCTCGCGGATCCGCGTGAACTGGAACGTATAGGTGTGCGGGTCGCTGATGTGCTGGAACTGTGCGTCGACAGCGATATCGGTGTAGCTGTCGGTCGGGGTGAACGGCATCGTGTTGTCGGGATACAGCCGGAACTTTGCGCCATAAGTGCCAACCATCAACGAGTTGGATCCCCATTCGCGGTTATAGGCCACGCGCCAGTACGGATTCACGCCACTTAGGCGATGCACGCCACCCGCAGTGTGGATGTCCTGTCCCGCGCGTAGTGGGGAGAAGAAGCCGTCAGCGGTCTGGTAACCGGTCAGCTCCACGTACACGCTGCGATTCCAGTAGACATAACCACCGGTACCGGCAACCTGCTGAGCCAGCGCACCATCAAGCAGGGTGGCTGCCGCTGCGGCAATGCCATTGGGCGGAACGGTAAAGGGAAACCCAAACGCTGGCGTGCTGTTCCACACATCCTGCACGGTGGGATTGTTGTGGATGGTGAAGCCGTAGAGCCAGCGCATATCGGTCTGGTCCGTATTCTCCGAGCGGCCGACGACACGCAGATCCGTGTTGTCGATACCGCTATGGCCTACCGTGCCACCCGCGCTGTCAGTGGCGAGGTTGTTGTACGTCCATTGGATCCAGCCACCGATGTTGTCGGTGATCTTGCCCGCCGCGAATACGCTGGCGGCGGAGAGCACCGGCTGATTGGTCTTGGGTACGATCTTCTGGCCTTGGTCGTCCCTGTTGTTTTTCACGCTGGTGACGCCGAACTGCGCCATCGTGGCCAAGGGGAGATCCTGCCGCTTGCCGATCGTGTAGCCGCTGAGCTTGAACATGCGGCCATAGGGCGTCAGCTCGGGAAAGCTCACGTGGCAGGCAACGCACGCCTGCCCGGTCTGCCTTGCATAAGCGGGCAAGGCGTGTGCGGCGCCGATGAAGCCGAGCCAGGCCAACAAGCCGAGACCAGCGATCCATCCGCCGCGAGACACCGAAGCCAAGCCATGACGCATTTAGATGCTTCCCCATCTACCCCTATTGGCAGACAGGTTGTGCCCACGAGCACCACTGAATCTTGACCGAGATCAACTTGAGGTTAAGTAGGAAAAATCCGATGGCAGGGCAAGCCCAGAGAAGGAGGGCATGAGGCGCAGGCTCTCGAATGACTGGACTGGCGTCGCACTCCAAGTCTCGCGGCAGTCTTCAGTCCGTGCCTCGCATAGCCAACGACGGTCACCTGGTCTACTTCATATCTTCCGGCGTCCCAACCGCGCCCCTTCTCAAGCATTAAAAAAGGCCATGAAAATCATGGCCTTTTTGACAAACGCGACAATGTGCCTAGGTGGCAAGCATTAAAACGGAATATCGTCGTCGTCGAAGCTGTTGTTCTGCACCGGCGGCGCGGACTGCTGGCGCTGCTGCTGGCCGCCGTAGTTGTCGCCACCACCGCGCGACTGGCCACCACCGTAGCCGCCACCGCCACCAGCAGCCTGGCGCTGCTGGCCACCGCCGCCGCCCTGCGGGCGCTCGCGATAACCGCCGCCACCGCCACCACCCGCGCCGGCACCTTCGGAGCCGCCGCCGAGCATCTGCATTTCCGCGGCGATGATGTCGGTGCTGAAGCGCTCAACGCCGTCCTTGTCGGTGTACTTGTCGGTGCGCAGCGAACCCTCGATATACACCTGGCGACCCTTCTTCAGGTACTCGCCGGCGATCTCCGCCAGGCGGCCGAACAGCTTGACGCGGTGCCACTCGGTGCGCTCCTGCTTTTCGCCGCTCTGCTTGTCGGTCCAGTTCTCGGAAGTAGCGATGCGGATGCTGGTAATCGCCGTGCCGTTGCCGGTGTAGCGGGTTTCCGGGTCGGCGCCGAGATTGCCGACGATGATGACCTTGTTGATGCCACGTGCCATGGGTTTCGTTTCCTCTTGAAGCCGGCGCTGCGTTCTGGGGCAGTCAGCACCGGGATGGTTGAACTGGTGGCTATCATAACCGTGCCACCCGCCGAGTACAGGGATTGACCTGGGCCCCGTGCTCGTGAGTCTGTCGGTTCAGTGCCCTACCCTATTGTCCGGGCCGGACGAAAAACGTCGCGGAATCAGACCACTGGCGACTCTCAAGGATTGCGACTGACGGATCAGCGGATGGCCGCTCAGACCCCGCTGATAAAGCGGTAGCCCACGCCGGGTTCGGTCTTCAGCCAGCGCGGGGTGGCCGGATCGTCGCCCAGCTTCTGGCGCAGCTTGCCGACCACGATGCGCAGGTAGTGGCTGTCGTGGGTATGGGTGGCGCCCCAGATATCGCGCAACAGTTGCTGCTGGGTCACCACGCGGCCGGCATGGCGCACCAGGGTGGTGAGTACGGCGTACTCCTTGCGGGTAAGCGCGAGCAAGGTCCCATCCAGCATGACTTCACGGCGCGCCAGATCGATCACCAGCTGACCATCGTCATAGCGCTGCGGCGCCTCCGGCTCGCCCGGACGGGCGCGCAACAGGGCGCGCAGCCGCGCCATCAGTTCCTGGATGCCGAACGGCTTGGTGACGTAGTCGTTGGCGCCCGCGTCGAGCGCCTTCACCTTTTCGTTTTCCGTATCGCGCACCGACAACATCAGGACCGGCACGTGACTCCATTGCCGCAGCTCGGCAAGCACATCGTGCCCTTCGCGATCCGGCAAGCCGATATCCAGGATGACCAGGTCGGGAGAGCGTGTTGCCGCAAGCGCCAGGCCTTCAGCGCCATTGGCCGCCAACAGCACCTCGTAGCCTTCGGCACGCAGGCCGATATCGAGGAACTTGCGGATCTGCGCCTCGTCATCGATCACCAGCACGCAGGGAATGGCAGCAGTCATGGGGGCTGGGATTATCCGGGTTGTTCGGGCGGCGGCGGCAAGGGCAAGGTGATGCGAATGGTGGTGCCTGTGCCCTCGCCGGGCAAGGCCTCTACGCTGCCGCCATGGGCGCCGATCATGCCGCGGCAGATGGCGAGGCCAAGTCCCGTGCCCTGTTTCGCCCGATCGCCACGCGACACCGAATAGAACATGTCGAAGATGAGCGCCCGTTCGTCCTCGGGAATACCTGGCCCGCGGTCGATGACATCAATTTGCAACTGCTCGCCTTTCGAGCGCGCCACCACCCGCACCGGCTCACCCGGCGGCGAAAAGCGTGCCGCGTTTTCCAGGATATTGAACAGGGCCTGCTCGATCAGCGCCGGGTGCACATAGAGCAAGAGCGTGCCCGGTGGCAGTTCGGTCACCAGCTTCAGGTCCGGGAACAGCTTGCGCAGCCGCGTGGTGGACGCAGCCACGATTTCGGCCACATCAGTCCAGTCGCGATTGAGCTTGAGCGTGCCGTGGCCCAGCTTGGTCATGTCGAGCAGATTCTGGATATAGCGGTCCAGCCGCTGCCCTTCGCCGAGGATGGCCTCGAGCAGCTCGTGGCGTTCGCCCGGCGGCAGCTGGTCTCCGTAACTGGCGAGTGTGCCGGCGGAGCCGATCATCGACGCGAGCGGTGAGCGCAGGTCGTGCGATACCGAAGACAGCAGCGCATTGCGCAAGCGCTCGGTCTCGCCTTGTACGCGCGCCCCTTCCAGCTCCTCGGCAAGCCGCGCGCGCTGCAGCGCCTGGCCGATGTCCTGCACCATCGCCAGCGCGAGGCTGCGCTGATCAGGCGAGGGCTCACCCAGCTCAGGCGGGAAGCGCAAGGCGGCCACGCCCAGCCGGTTGTCCTCGTTGCCAAGCGGCAACACCCAGCAAGGCGCCGCATTGAGCGTGTCGGTATAGCGACCCGCCTGCTCGGCGTGTTGCTCGCTCCAGCCGGACGCGGCCAGATCCTGTGTAAGCAGCGGGAAGTCGCGCGGCGACGATGCCACCACGCGAAGCACCTGGCCGGCATCGCGCGCCAGGATGGCGGTGTCGCAACGAAGGGCATGCGCCAGGGCGGCCGCCCCCACGGCGCGGATGCCCGCAGCATCGGTACTGGTGGACAGCCGCTGGCCCAACGCCAGCAGGGCACGCGCATGCGCATGCGCCGCGCGCATCGACTCCACCTGGCTGGCCAGCTGCGTTGCCAGCCGGCTGCAAACCAGCGCCGCCACCAGGAACAAGCAGACCGCCAGCACATCGTCGAAGTTGGCAATGGCCAGGGTGTAGCGCGGCGGCGCAAAGAAGAAGTTGTAACCAAGGAAACATAAGATTGCCGTGTATACGGCCACCGCCATGCGCGTGCGCACCGCCACCACCAGCACGGCGGTGAGGAAGATCAGCGAGAGGTTGGCAACGGAAAGATATCGGTCCGCAACGAACGACAACGCAAACGCAACCAGGGTGGCCAGCGTGGCGTAAATGTACTCATCCCGACGCCCGCGTCCGCCCGGCATGCGCAAGCGCAGGCGCGATTTCGCGCGCTCAGTCGGCGTGGCGATGATGGTGAGCTCGAGATGCGCGCCGCGACGCAATAGCAGCTGGGTCAGTGATCGCCCAAGCATGCGCGCCAGCAACCGCTCGCGCGTGCGGCCGAGAATGATCTGGCCAATGCCCTCGCGATCGGCATGGGCAATCAATTCGTCGGCGATCGCGTGACCGCGCAGGACCACGGTGTCGCCACCGAGACGGCGGGCCAGGCGCATGGCAGCATCCAGCCGCTCCCGTCGCGCCTTGTCGAGCGTGGCGCCGGTGTCGACAAAAGCGACGCTCCACGGCGCACCGCGCCGCTCGGCAATCCGCCGCGCGATCCGCACCAGGTACTCGCTTTGCGAATGGCCGTCGATGGCGGCGAGCACGCGGCGACGTACCGGCATGGCACCACCCCGCGCCAGCATGTGCTCGCGCAGATCGCTGTCGACATGGCCGGCCACCGTGTCCACCGCCAGCTCGCGCAGCGCGACCAGGTTGGTCGGCGAGAAGAACGCATCGAGCGCCGCGGCCGCTGTTTCCGGCACATAGACCTTGCCCTGCTTGAGCCGCTGGATCAGCTCGCGCGGAGGCAGGTCGACCAGCACGATATCGCGTGCCTGATCGAGGAAGGCATCCGGCACCGTTTCGCGCACGGTGACATTGGTAATGCGCCGCACCTGGTCGTTGAGGCTTTCCAGATGCTGCACATTCAGCGCGGTGTAGACCTCGATACCGGCATCCAGCAGCTCGGCGATGTCCTGCCAGCGACGCTCATGACGCCCGCCGGGCAAGTTGCTATGCGCCAGCTCGTCGACCAGGATCACTTCGGGGCGCCGCTGCAAGGCGGCGTCGAGGTCGAACTCGGTGAAGTCGCGCCCGCGATACGTCACCGGCCGCCGTGGCAGCTGCTCCAGTCCTTCGAGCAGTGCCGAGGTTTCCGGACGGCCGTGGGTTTCGACCAAACCGATCACCACATCCACGCCTTGCCGCTTCAGCTCGCGTGCGGCCGAGAGCATGGCAAACGTCTTGCCGACGCCCGGGGCCGCGCCCAGGAAGATCTTCAGGCGACGGCTGCGCTCTTCCTGGACGGAATCAAGCAAGGCGTCGGCGCGTGCTTCGCGGGAAGGTTCGGACATGCTGTCCCAGTATCTCAGTGATCGGCGGCTACGTTATGACTCAATGGCCATCCAGGGCCAGATTGAGCTTCAACACATTCACCCGAGGCTCGCCGAGCATACCGAACTGGCGGCCGCTGGTGGCCATGGTCACCAGCGCCTGCACCTGCGCATCGCTCAACCCGCGCGCCCTGGCCACCCGCGCCACCTGATAGGCCGCGGCCGCTGGCGAGATCTCCGGATCGAGACCGCTGCCCGAGGCGGTGACCAGGTCCACTGGCACCGGCGCGGTGTTGCCCGGATCGGCGGCGCGCAGCGCATCGATCCGTTGTTTCACCGCATCGGTAAGCGCGGGGTTGGTCGGGCCCAAGTTGGAACCGTTGGACGCCGTGCCGTTGTTGGCCTGTGGCGTGGTTGCCGACGGGCGCCCCCAGAAGTACTTCGGTTCGGTGAAGGACTGGCCGATCAGCGTGGAGCCGATCGGCCTGCCGTCTTTCACGATCAGGCTGCCGTTCGCCTGCGACGGGAACAGCACCTGGGCCAGTCCGGTAACCACCAGCGGATAGGCGATGCCGGTGATCACCGTCATCAGCAGCAACATCCCCACCGCATTGCGCAAGAGCCTGCTCATATCATGACCTCAGTAGTGAAGGATCGCGTCGATCAAGCCGACGACCTGGTAATTCTTCTTGCCCGCGTCGTAGGCATTCACGTCGTACGAGTGCTCGTAGCGCAATTCCGGGCGGATCTCCAGATCCTGGGAGACCCAATGCGTGAGGCCCAACGTATGACTGCTGTAGCGCGTCGCGAAGCCCGTGCGCTGCCCCTTCTCGTCGTCGTAGTACTCGTTGCGGAACGACATCATGTTGCTCGAGTTCAACTCGAAGTTGAGGTAGTTGACGATGCCGAATGCGCCAGCCGTACCTGCCAGCGGGGAAGACCCTGCCACACCCGGCGTGCCGTACGGTCCAAAGCCCGGAATATTGCGGCCGTACATGCGATAGGCCTCGGTCTGCATATGCACGCTGTTGTTGAAGCGGTGACCCCAGGTCATCACGTACATTTGCACGTTGTTGTAGTTGTAGTCCGACTTGTTCCAATTGTTCACGCAGGGGTAAAGCATGTCGTTGTTGTCCGCCGACACCCAGCGCACACAGGTCTGCAGCGAGGGACGTGCCGAACCGTTCCACGGCGCCGTGTCGTTGGAAGCGTTGATGCCGATCTGAAACGTCCACTGGCTGTTGAGCTTGGTCGTGGTCATTACGCCGGTCTGGGTATACGGATCGACCGTGTACAGGATCGAATGCGTGACCAGGTAGTTCTGGGGTGCGAACTGTGCCTCGATATCCGGCAGCGACAACCAGCGACCGATGCGAACGACCATACCCTCGGCCACCCAGGGGATGTAGATGTCACCATAGAACAGCATCGGATCGACGCCGTAGGTATTGCCCTGCAGCGCGCTGTTCGCCCTGGGATTGTTCAGAAGCTGGTTGCTGAACACGCCCTTCGTGATGGTGTAGTGGTAGTCGTAGCCGTACAGCGTGGAAATGTTGAAGCCCCAGTCGACGTGGTCGGTCTGGACCGTGTCTTCCACGCGAGTGATGTTGAGCACCAGCTGGTCGAACTCCACGCGATTCGGACGCGTCGCGTACGAGAGCGGAAAGTTAGTGAAGCTGGACGAGCTCACGTTGGCGGATGGATTGATCCAACCGTTGATTTCGATCTTGTTGCGTTCCATCCAGTTGCCCAGCTTGGTGCAGGAGAGCGCCTTCTGCAGCGGATACTGACCGTATGCGTTGGGCACGCCGATCGGCGCAGCCACGCCACCGAGCTGCCATTCCGAGCTGGGAAACGGCGGCGAATTGAGCGGTGCGTCCATGGCGCGACGCGCGGGCGCGGGCGCATTGGGGTCGGCCGGCTGGGCGTCCTCGCGGTAAGCCGACGCCAGGCGCGAGAAGAAACCGCTTGAACAATCGGCGCTACCCGCTACCGGCGCCGAGGGCGCCACATGGTCGACGTCGGCAATGGCAGCAGCGGGTGAAACGTCAGTCGTGGACGCAAGCACTTGGCCAGCGGGCGCAAGCGCAAGCAGAACCGCAAACGAAAGCGTTGTCTTCGACAGCATTTTCTTCGAAACCATAGGTGTTCCTGACATTCGGCCCGGGGAAGGACCGTCCTTTTCTTGTGGGGTTGTGTGGTGCCGTGGAGCGTCGATGCCTTCCGGCATCGACTTCAAATGCCGGCGTAGCCGCCGAGCACGTAATCGTCCTGAGCGCTGCTGGGCGCCTGGTCATCATTCTTCCGCTCTACCTTGACCGTCCGCGCCGAAGTCGACGGCAACGCGATCACCACATCACAGGTGGAATCATCGGTGGACAGGCGCAGCTCCATGTCCGGGTGCGTGTCGTCGGGCAGCGAAACAGAAAGCTTAAGTGTCTGCATGATCTAAACCTCTCGCTTCAGGCCAGTCCGCACAGGACCAGCAGCATGTCGATCAGCTTGATGCCGATGAACGGCACCGCGATACCGCCGAGACCGTAGACGAGCAGGTTGCGGCGGAGCAAAGCGCCCGCACCCAGTGCCCGGTACTTTACGCCCTTCAGCGCCAGCGGAATCAGGAAGATGATGATCAGCGCGTTGAAGATCACGGCCGACAGAATCGCACTCTGCGGCGTGGCCAGCTTCATCACATTGAGCGCATTCAATGCCGGATAAGTGGTGGCAAACGCCGCCGGAATGATGGCGAAGTATTTGGCGATGTCGTTGGAGATGGAGAAGGTGGTGAGCGAGCCGCGCGTGATCAGCATCTGCTTGCCGATCTCCACGACTTCGATCAACTTGGTCGGGTTGGAATCCAGGTCGACCATGTTGCCGGCTTCCTTGGCCGCCTGCGTGCCGGTATTCATGGCCACGGCAACGTCGGCCTGGGCCAGCGCTGGCGCGTCATTGGTGCCGTCACCGCACATCGCTACCAGTCGATTCTCGGCCTGAATCTTGCGGATCAGCTTGAGCTTCGCCTCCGGCGTGGCTTCGGCAAGGAAATCGTCAACACCAGCTTCGGCAGCAATCGCAGCAGCGGTGAGCGGGTTGTCGCCGGTAATCATCACCGTCTTGATACCCATCCGGCGCATCTCGGCAAAACGCTCGCGGATGCCGCCCTTCACGATGTCCTTCAGCTCGATCACACCCAGCGCCGTGGAGCCTTCGGTCACGATCAGCGGCGTGGCGCCACGACGAGCGATATCTTCGGCCATATGCTTGACCAGCGGCGGCAGATGGCTGCCGTTCGCTTCCAGGTAGCGCTCCACGGCGTCGAGCGCACCCTTGCGGATAACGCGCTCGCCGATGTTCACGCCACTCATGCGCGTCTGTGCGGTGAACGGCACGAACTCCGCATGACCCTCTTCCAGCTGGCGTTCGCGCAAACCGAAACGCTCCTTGGCGAGCACCACGATGCTGCGGCCTTCCGGCGTTTCGTCGGCCAGTGACGCGAGTTGGGCAGCATCGGCGAGGATGCTCTCCTCCACGCCCGGGGCGGGCAGGAAGGCGACCGCCTGGCGATTGCCCAGGGTGATGGTGCCGGTCTTGTCGAGCAGCAGCACATCGACGTCGCCCGCTGCTTCGACCGCACGACCGGAGGTGGCAATGACGTTGGCGCGAATCATGCGATCCATGCCGGCAATGCCGATCGCCGACAGCAGCGCACCGATGGTGGTGGGAATCAAACAGACCAGCAGCGCCACCAGCACGGTGATGGTGATCGGCCTACCCGAACCCGCCGCCTGCGCGCTGTAGATCGAATACGGCAGCAGCGTGGCGCAGGCCAGCAGGAAGATCAGGGTGAACTTCGCCAGCAGGATGGTCAGCGCGATTTCATTCGGCGTCTTGCGCCGCGAGGCGCCTTCCACCATGGCGATCATGCGATCGAGGAAGCTTTCGCCCGGGTTCGCCGTGATGCGCACCACCAGCCAGTCCGAAAGCACGCGCGTGCCGCCGGTGACCGCACTGCGGTCGCCACCCGATTCGCGGATGACCGGCGCGGATTCACCGGTGATCGCACTCTCGTCCACGCTCGCCGCACCGACCACCACCTCGCCATCACCCGGCATTTGTTCGCCGGCTTCCACCAGCACAAGATGACCGATGCGCAGCTCGGATGACGGCGTGAACGTCACCGATGCTTCACGATGGGGGCTACTCAAGCGCTTCGCTATGACGTCCTTGCGCGAACTGCGCAGCGCCGCCGCCTGTGCCTTGCCACGACCTTCGGCGAGGGCTTCGGCGAAGTTTGCGAACAGCAGGGTGAACCACAACCAGATGGTGACCCAGAAGATGAAGCTGGTGGGCGCCTCGCCGTGTCCGGTCAGCGCCTGCACCCACAACAAGGTGGTCAGCACGCTGCACACGAACACCACGAACATCACCGGATTGCGGAACTGCAACCGCGGCGACAGTTTGCGGAACGAGTCCGCCACGGCCTTGAGGATCAGTGCGCGATCGAACGTCCGCACTGTGTGAACGTGAGTATGTGTCGTCGTCATGGATCAGTGTCCCGTGGTCTTCAGCGGACCGACATCAGGAATTCGGCAATCGGTCCCAGCGCGAGCGCCGGTAGGAAAGTCAGCGCGCCAACTACGATCACCACGCAGGCAAGCAAGGTGACGAACAGCGGCGTATGGGTGGGCAAGGTGCCGGCCGAGGCTGGCACGTGGCGCTTGGCCGCCAGCGAACCGGCCATGGCCAACATCGCGATCGCCAACAGGAAGCGCGACAGATACATGCACACGCTCAACAGCACGTTCCAGAACGGCGTGTTGGCCGAGAGACCGCCAAACGCACTGCCGTTGTTGTTGGAGGCCGAGGAGACGGCGTAAAGCATCTGGCTGAAGCCGTGCGCACCAGGATTGGACACCCCAGCCACGCCCGCCGGCGTCATCACCGCGATGGCTGTGCAGATCACCACCAGCGCACACGGCACCAGTACGGCGAGGCTGGCCATCTTCATCTCGTGCGCCTCGATCTTCTTGCCGAGGTATTCCGGCGTGCGGCCCACCATCAGTCCGGCAATGAACACCGCCACGACCGCAAAGGCGAGCATGCCGTAGAGACCTGAGCCGACGCCACCGAACACGACTTCGCCGAGCTGGATCAGCCACATCGGCACCAGGCCACCGAGCGGCGTCATCGAGTCGTGCATGGCGTTCACCGCGCCGCACGAAGCCGCCGTGGTGATGGTGGCGAACAGGCCGCTGGCGGCGATGCCAAAGCGCGTTTCCTTGCCTTCCATGTTGCCTCCGGCTTGCAGCGCAGAGGCGTGCTGATCCACCGCCAGGCCATGCAAGGCCGGGTTGCCCGCCTGTTCTGCGCCAATGGCACAGTAGGCCAACGGTATGAAGATCAGCAGCATGGTGGCGAGGATCGCCCAGCCCTGCCGCCGGTCGCCCACCATGCTGCCGAAGGTGTAACAGAGACCGCCGGGGATCAGGAAGATCGCCAGCATCTCCAGGAAATTGCTGAACGGCGTCGGGTTCTCGTACGGATGTGCCGAATTCGTGTTGAAGAAGCCGCCGCCATTGGTGCCCAGCTGCTTGATCGCGATCTGCGAAGCGGCCGGGCCCATCGGCAAGGTCTGCGTCGTCACTTTCGATTCGTGGGTGACGTCGTGGCCGGCCGCATCCTTCAACGGATTGCCAGCGGCATCCTTGACGGTCTCGGTCATGCTGGTGACCTGTGCCACCGGCACGTCGACGTAGGCCGAAAAGTTCTGCACCACGCCCTGCGATACCAGCAGCAAGGACATCAGCAGCGAAAACGGCACCAGCACGTAGAGCGTGCTGCGCGTCATGTCCACCCAGAAGTTGCCGACGCTGTCGGCGCTCCGGCGGGTGAAACCGCGCACGACCGCCAGCAGCACGGCGATACCGGTCGCTGCGGAAAGAAAGTTCTGCACCGCCAGGCCGAGCATCTGGGTCAGGTAGCTCATGGTGTTTTCGCCACCGTAGCCCTGCCAGTTGGTGTTCGTGATGAAGCTGATGGCCGTATTGATTGCCGAATCGGGCGTCACCGCCGCGAAGTGCTGCGGGTTCAGCGGCAGCCATTGTTGCGCACGCTGCAACGCGTACACGGCCAGCATGCCGACCATATTGAACAGCAACATGGCGATCGCATAACGCCGCCAGCCCATCTGCTCGTCGGCGCGCACGCCGGCAATCCGGTAGAGCAGTCGCTCCACCCCACCGCCGAATCGCGTGACACGATTGGGCGTCTCGGCAAACGCCAGCGCCATATAGCTGCCTACCGGCTTGATCAGCACCAACAGCACGGCCAGGTAGAGCACGACCTGGAAGAAATCGAAGGTAGTCATTCAAACCACTCCGGCTTGAGCAGGGCTACGCACAAATAGCCCGTCAGGGCCACCGCGATGACGGCGGCCACGATATAGATGACGTTCATGGGAGATCTCCCGCAGAGGAAGCGTGAGCCAGGGAAACCGTCGCCGCGCTGGCGACGGGCGGCAATCAGGGGCGTCGACCCAAGCGGTCGCAGATCAGCAGAAAGCCGAGTGCTGCCGCAAACAGCACGAACGAAAACAGCAGATAGATGGCGTCCATGGGTACCGACTCACCGTATTAATCAACGGTGCGAATTGTCGGAACTGGCGCATAAGAAAGGGGTAGCGAATGACCCCGGGGGCGTATAGAACGCGTAAAAATTTGCCGCTCAGGCCGTGGTGGTCATCACCGTATCGTCGACCACGACCAGGTGCTGGATCGGGAGCCCGGCGTGGTCCCAGGCATCCAGGCCACCCAGCAAGGGGCGCACGCGGGTGTAGCCGTGCGCCATCAGCGCCTTCGCCACCATCGCGGCGGAAGCCTCGTTCGGGCAGCTGCAATAAATCACCAGTTCGCTATCGACGGGCACGGCCTGGACAATGCGGTCGACGCTGTTGACGTCGGCCAGCAACGCGCCCGGAATCACCCGCGTATCCACCAGCCGCGCAGCGGTTGAGCGCACATCGACCACCGCCGGTGTCAGGCCTGCCGTAATCGCGTCATTGAGTTCTTCCACCGTGATGCGCGCCATGCGCAATGTCCGCAACAAGCGGTGGCGCTGCCACCATTTGACGGTGATGTAGAGCGCCAACAGGCAGCCCAGCAACATCAAGGCGATGCTGCCGGCATTGGCCATGGCTTGAAGCACGTCGTCGATCTGGCTGGCGAATACATAGCCCAGGCTGACCGCCACGCCGACCCAAAGCAGCGAGCCCAGTCCATCGAACAGCGTAAACGCCGCCGGCCGCAGGCCCATCGCCCCCACCAGCGGCGGCGCCACCGTGGAAAGACCGGGCACGAACTTGGCGAGCAGCAACATGCCGCCACGCCAGCGCTGGAAGCGCAGCTCCGACTGCTTCACACAGGAATCGGGCGACAAGGAGATGCGGCACAGCGTACGCATCACGCCGCCACCGTAATAACGGCCCGCCGCATACCAGGCAAAGTCAGCCAGCAGACAGGCCAGCACGGCCACACCCAAGACCCCGGCCAACGGCAGCTTGTCGGCGGCAGCCAGGGCACCGGCGACGATCATGGTCGGCACGGCAGGCAGTGGCGCGCCTGCCTGCTCGATGAGCACGTTGATGAAAACCAGCAACAAGCCGTATTGCGCGATCAGCTCGACAATGTGATGAGCCATGGGCGGGAAACCTCGCCCGGCCAAAGACCCGGCCGGTATGGGCGCTGCAGTTTCCCGATCATTGGGGCGACCGGGTCCAAACGCAATCCATTTTGCGCTCACACCCGAGGCGACGTCAGGCCCCCGCCGACGCCTGCAGCGCCCCTGCCACGCGGGCGTCCACCTTGGCCATGCGACGTCCGCCGATCAGCACCAGCGGCAGCCATATCAGGGTCATCGTGGCCGCGCAGATGAACACCCCACCGGCACCGACTTGCCCAAGCGCCACCCCGCCGACCGCGCCGCCGACAAAGGCACCCAGGAACTGACTGGTGGAATAGGCGCCCATGGCCGCCCCGCGCAAATGGGCGGGTGCCAGTTGGGAGACCAGGCTCGGCAGGGCCGCCTCCAACAGGTTGAAGGCCGAGAAGAACACGGCTGCCGCCACGCCCAGCGCGAAGAGATGGTCCCCGGACCAGGCAAACCCCAGCAAGCCCAGGCCAATGGCCACCACGCATACCGCCACGATGCGCAGGCTCTGCGCCACGTCGCGCATACGGTGCAGGCAGGCGCCCATCACCAGGGCGGCGATCACCATCACCGGCAGGTAAAGCTCCCAATGACGGCTCACCGGCAGGTGCAGGCGGTCCGCCAACAGCAGGGGCAAGCCGACGAAGCTGGCCGTGAGCAGCATGTGCAGGAAAAACACCGATCCGTTGAGGACCAGCATGCGGCCATCACGCAACATTGACAGCACGCTGCCAAATGCCGCGGCGGCCGGCGCCTGCTGCCGCTCCGGCGTCGGGACGATCAACCACAGCAGGACCAGGGCGGCCAGCGCCAGCATGGACGTGGCGGCAAACAGCCCGGCAAGGCCAGCAACCGCCTCCAGTGGCGGCCCCAGGATCAATGCCAGCAGGAAGGCCACGCCGATCGAGACGCCGATGATGCCCATCACCTTGCTGCGGTTCTCCTGACGCGTCAGGTCCGCGGCCAGCGCCGTACCCGCCCCGGCCACCGCCCCCATGCCCTGCAAGGCCCGCCCGATGACGATACCGACCAGGCTATGTGAAGACGCCGCCAACAGACCTCCCGCCGTGAACACCAGCAATCCGATGGTAATCGCGGGCTTGCGCCCGATCCGATCGGACAGCAGGCCCAGCGGGATCTGCAGCAGCACCTGGCCCAGGCCGTAAACCCCCAGGGCCAGTCCGATCAGCCACGGGGTGGCGTCCGGCATCTGTTTCGCATAAAGCGAAAACACCGGCATGATCAGGAACAGGCCAAACAAGCGCAGGCTGATCACGCAGGCGAGGGTCAGCGCGCTGCGCCGCTCAAGAGGGGAGAGTTTGCTCACCGAAGGGGATCTTGTAAGGACGGGCCATCCCGTCATTATACGTTTCGACCCATCCGTCAAACTGTGGTCGCGTGTCGCGGCGCATTCTTGCGCCGCCATATCCTTATAATCGGCGGATACAAGCCTTGACCTACTCATGACAACGACTTCCACCGACACCCGCCGCTCCGCCGATTATGCCGCCGTACGAGCGCTCGCTGCCGGTGATATGCAGCGCGTCGACACCTTGATCCGGGCCCGCCTGTCCTCTGGCGTGGTGCTGATCAACCAGATCGCGGATCACATTATTGCGAGTGGCGGCAAGCGCTTGCGACCGATGCTGCACGTCCTGGCGGCTGGCGCGGCCGGCTACCACGGCGATCAGCACATCAAGCTGGCGGCGGTGATCGAGTTCATCCACACCTCCACCCTGCTGCACGACGACGTGGTGGACGAGTCGGACCTGCGCCGTGGCCGCAAGACCGCCAATGCGCTGTGGGGTAACGCGGCCAGCGTGCTGGTCGGCGACTTCCTGTACTCGCGCTCGTTCCAGCTGATGGTCGAGCTGGACAATATGCGCATCATGCGCATCCTGGCCGACACCACCAACACCATCGCCGAGGGCGAGGTGCTGCAGCTGCTCAACATCGGCAATGCCGACGTCGATGAGGCCTCCTACCTGGCCGTGATCGAACGCAAGACGGCCGTGCTGTTCGCCGCCGCCACCGAACTCGGCGGCTTGCTGGGCGGCCTGCCCGAGCGTCAGATCAGTGCGCTCCGGCGCTATGGCATGGAGCTGGGCTATGCCTTCCAGATTGCCGACGACCTGCTCGACTACGTTTCGGATGCCGGCACCATGGGCAAGAACGTCGGCGACGACCTGGCCGAGGGCAAGCCCACCCTGCCGCTGATCTACGCCTTGCAGAGCGCCGATGCCGAGCAGACGCTGTCGCTGCGCCATGCCATCGAGCACGGCGGCCTCGATTCGCTCGATCGGATCATTGGCGCCATTCGCGATTCCGGCGCCCTGGAGCGCACGCACGAGCGCGCCGTGGCACATGCCAACGCGGCCCGACATGCGCTGAGCGAGCTGCCCGAATCGCCCTGGCGCGACGCGTTGGCTGCACTGGCCGACTACTCGGTACAGCGCGACTACTGATCCCGTCGACGCCGTCGCGTGCACCTCGAGCGAGGTGCACGCGAGCGGTCAAGGCTCACGGCGTACCGGTAAACGCACCGTGCAGCCAGTCCTGCATCATGCGATAGCTGCGTTGAGCCGCCCGTTCGTCGTAGGCACAGCCGGGCTTGTGCTGATCGGTTTCCGTAAAGCAATGCACCGCGTTGCCCAGCACCACGAACTGCCAGTCGGCCTTGCTGCCGCGCATCTCGTCCATGAACTTGTCCGCATCGGGCATGGTGCCCTTGTCGTCGGCGCCGTTCATCACCAGCACGCGCGCCTTGATCTGCTTCGCCAGGGCCGGGTCATCGGTTTGCAAGCCACCGTGGAACGACACCACCGCAGCAATATCGGCGCCGCTGCGCGCCAGGTCGAGCACGGCCGAGCCACCGAAACAGAAGCCGATCGCCGCCAGCTTCGAAAGATCGATGGGCGCGTCCTTGGCCTGCGTCTTCAGCTGGTCCAGCGCGAGGTTGACGCGCTTGCGCATCAAGGCGCGATCGCCGTACAGCACCTTCACTGCCGCCATCGCCTGATCGTCGTTGGTCGGTCGGACCTGCTCGCCGTACATGTCGGTCACCAGGATCACGTAGTCCTTGCCGGCGATGCCCTCGGCCTTCTTCACCGCCAGATCGTTCACGCCATACCAGTTAGGCACCATTACCAGGCCCGGACGCTTGGCGGACACGGCGTCGTCGTAGACGAGCACGCTATGAAAATGCGTACCGTCCTGCGTCCATTCCACCGGCTTGTGCACCATCTTGGCCTGGGCGGCGAAGGCAAAGCCGGACAACAACAGCGCACAACAAAGTCGGGCAATACGCATGACGATCACTCCTCGTTGCAGGGTTCAAGAATGCTCTGATTCAAAGGCCAGCCGCGTGTTCCGCCAACCGACGTTTGATGGGGGACAGCCGATCGAGCAGGCGCACACCCAGGCCGCGCGCAGCCACCAGGGGCGGCGACTGCCAACTGTAGATACGCGCCAGCGCGTCGAAGCCCAGCGCATCGAGGGTGTCGGCGCTGCACCTACGCCGCGCATAACCGCGCAGTACATGGCTGGCGGCGAAGTCACGGCCATCGTCGCGCGCAGCCAACAGGGTGTCGCGCAATTCGGCCACATCGCGCAGCCCCAGATTCACCCCCTGCCCGGCCAGCGGGTGCACCGCATGCGCCGCATCGCCCAACAGAACGAAGCGTTCGGCCTGGTAACTCTTCGCCAACTGCAACTTGAGCGGGAATGCGGCGCGTGGCGTGCTGCCCATCACGCGCCCCAGACGGAAGTCGCTGGCGACGCCGAGTTCATCAAGAAAGGCCTGATCGTCCAGCGCCATCACGCGCTGCGCCTCGGCCTCAGGCAGCGACCACACGATGGAGCTGCGCCCATCCGCCAACGGCAGTAGCGCCAGCGGACCTGTGACCAGGAAACGCTGCCACGCGGTGCCTTCGTGAGCGCGCTCGGTGGTGACGTGGGCCACCACGCCGCGCTGGGCATAGTCGCGCCCCTGCGTCTCGATGCCGGCCAGTGTGCGCAGCGGCGAACCGGCGCCGTCAGCGGCGACCAGCAAGCGCGCGGACAAGGCCTCGCCAGAGCCGAGTTCCAATTGAACGCGGTCCTCCAGCACGTCGAAGCGATCCACCTGCGCAGGGCACAGCCGGCGCACGCCGGCATGCTCCAGCGCCTGCCACAACTGCCACTGCACCAGGCTGTTCTCGACGATGTAGCCGAGCAGATCGCGCCCTTCAGCGGCCGCGTCGAAATGGATCGCGGCGCCTGTCGCCGCATCCCATACATGCATATGCGCATAGGGGCTCGCGCGCGCGTCGCGGATGGACGGCCATACGTCGAGTTCGTCGAGCAGCGCCACCGACGAAGGCGCCAGGCCAACCACGCGCAAATCCACTTCGCCCTGGACCGACCATGGCGAAGGGGCGCGGGCTTCGAGCAAGGCCGTAGCAAAGCCGGCACGCGCCAGTGCCAGCGCGGCAGCAGCACCCACCATGCCGCCGCCCACGACCGCCACATCCAAGGCGGGTCCACGCCGGCGTGCAGACTCACCTCGCGTCAGGCTGGGGCCGCTCATGGCAGTCGCTCCAGTACCGCACGGGGCGGATCGCTGCGAAACCCCATGCCGCGCCGGGCCAGCAATCGCTGCACCGGCGGCAGGCGATCGAACGCCAGCATGGCCATGGAGCGCAACGGCCCCAACCAAGGTTGCGGCAGACAAGCCAGTTGCACCAGGCCATGGCTCATCGCCATGGTGCCTTCGCGATCAGCCGCGCGGCGGGCAGCATAGCGCTCCAACAGGTCCTGAGTCCCGGGATCGGCAACGCCGGCCACCATTTCCGCCAGGGTCAGCGCATCGCGCAGGCCCAGATTGAAGCCTTGCGCGCCAATCGGATGAATGGTCTGGGCTGCATTGCCTACCAGCACCGCCCTTGGCGCGACCAGGGCGCTGGCTGCCACGCGCTGGATGGGATAAGCATGTCGTTTGCCCGGCCGACTCAGGCGGCCCAGCCGCCAGCCAAAGCGCTGCTGGGCCAGGGCGACAAAGCCCTCATCGTCAAGCGCGGCAACGGCATCAGCCTCGGTCCGTGGAACGGTAAGCACCAGGCCGCAACGGCGTTCCGTCAGCGGCAGCAGTGCGATCGGGCCGTGGTCCGCGAAACGCTCGTACGCGCGGTTGGCGTGGTCGCGCTCCGGCGTGATCGTGCAGACGAACAGCGTCTGCTGGTAGTCGTGTCGTTCCGCGCCGATGCCGACCTGATCGCGCACGAACGAGGTCGTGCCGTCCGCGCCGACCAGCAGCGGTGTATCGATGTCCAGCAAGCCTTCGGCCGTGCGGATACGCGCCCGCCACCCCTGGGCCAGCGGCTCCAACGCCTCCAGCCGGGCCGGCGCCAGCCGCCGCAGGCGTCGGCACTCGTCCAGACGCCGCAGCAAGGCCGCGCCGAGTTCGCGTGCGGGCAAGGTCCAGCCCAAGGCGTCGACCGCATGTTTCGCGGCATCCAGCTGGACACTGCCGAATTCGCCGGCGCGCGTGACGTGGATGTGATGAATCGGGGTCGCCTGGGCCGTTGCATGCGGCCATACGCCGATCGCGGCGAGGCCGTTGACGGTCGCCCGGGCCAATGCAAGATTGCGTTCGTCGTAGCTGGGCTGTTCGCCGACGCGTGGCGCGGCGGCCTCGACCATGACGGCGTCGATACCGGCTGCATCGAGCGCAATGGCCAGGCTGGCGCCGACCAGGCCCCCACCAATGATAAGGACCGGCTGCTGAGCGGAAGTCACAGGGGCGACGTGATCAGTTGAGGTAATCATGGCGGGGGATGATACGCGCTGAGGCGCCCGGACCCCATGACAGCCCCCATCCAGGAGGCGTCCGGCTATCCCTAATTGCGATAGACTTGCCGTCTGCATTTGGCGCATCAGACGGAGCAATTCATGGCTATGACGCAAACCCAGCGGCTAGGCATCTTCCTGGCACTCGCCCTGGTGATGACCGCCACCCGCGTTCACCTTTCGCTGTTCAACCATGATGTGCGCGATGCTTCGTGGGCGGTGTTCTTCCTGGCCGGGTTCTGGCTGCGCGGCTCGTTTCGTTGGGCCTTTCCGCTGCTCATGGCCGGGGCTGTCCTCATCGATTACCTGGTGATCAACGGGCAAGGCATCGACTTCTGGAGCCACTACTGCGTATCGGTGGCCTACTGGTTCCTGATTCCGGCCTACCTGTCCTTGTGGATGGGCGGCAGCTGGCTGGCGCGCCACCAGCGCGGCCTGAGCCTGTCGACCCTGGGTCTGGCCGCGGTGGCGCTGCTGGTCAGCCAGCTGGTCTGCTACGTGCTCTCCAACGGCAGCTTCTACTGGCTCAGCAACAGCGTGCCGCAGCCGCGCAGCTTCAGCGCCTGGTTCGCGAACCTGGGCGACTGGTACCTGCCGTTCCTCGGCACCACCGCGTTTTACGTAGGCATCGGCGCCCTGCTGCACGTGCTGGTCACCCAGCTTGCCCGCACGCTCGGTCATACCGCGGCGTCGCGTGACCTGCACCACTGACGAGGCAGTGTCCATTCGTGGGTAATCGCCTCTCAAAGATCTACACCCGCACGGGTGACGATGGCAGCACCGGCCTGGGCGATGGTTCCCGCGTCGCCAAGGACTCGCTGCGCGTATCCGCCTATGGCACGGTCGACGAACTCAACAGCACCATCGGCATGGTGCTGGCTTCCGCCGGCGTGGACGAGGCCATCCGCGAAGCGCTGACCCAGGTCCAGCATGAGTTGTTCGACCTCGGCGGCGAGCTGTGCATTCCCGGCATGGCGATGATCGAGGACAAGGACATCGAGCGGCTGGAGCAGGTGCTGGACGGTTTCAATGACCCGCTGCCGCCGCTCAAGGACTTCATCCTGCCCGGCGGCGGCATGGCCGCCTCCTGCTGCCATCTGGCACGCACCGTGTGCCGCCGTGCCGAGCGTGAGGTGATTGCGCTGGCCCGTGCCGAAGACGTGCGACCGCAAGCCCAGCGCTACCTCAACCGCCTGTCCGACCTGCTGTTCGTGATCTCCCGTGTACTGGCCCGAGCCAGCGGCCACGGCGAGGTGCTATGGCAGCACGAGCGTCGTCGCAAGGCATAGGGCCGATGCTCCGGCTCTATACGCACGCAAGCTGCCTGCAGCACGACCCCGGCCCGGATCACGCTGAATCGCCTGCGCGCCTGCGCGCCGTACTGCAAGCGCTCGACCATGATCGGTTCGCTGCCCTCGACCGCATCGAGGCACCGCGCGCCACGCGCGAACAGCTGCTGCGCGTGCATACCGCCGAGCACATCGATCGCATCCTGGGCATCGTGCCCGCAAGCGGCACCGTCCGGCTCGACGAAGACACCCTGATGTCCCACGGTTCAGCCGAAGCCGCGCTGCGGGCGGCCGGCGCCGCGGTGGCGGCGGTAGACGCCGTGCTCAGCGGCGGTGGGCAGGCCTTCTGCGCAGTAAGGCCGCCAGGCCATCACGCGCCGCCGGACCGTGCCATGGGCTTCTGCCTGTTCAACAATATCGCCGTGGCGGCGAGCCACGCCATGGCGGCTCATGGCCTCAAGCGGGTCGCCATCGCCGACTTTGACGTCCATCACGGCAATGGCACGCAAGATATTTTCGCCACGGAATCGCGGGTGCTGTTCATTTCCAGCCACCAGATGCCCTTGTACCCCGACAGCGGGCGCGAGGATGAACGCGGCGTCGGCAATATCGTCAATGCGCCGTTGTCGCCAGGCGATGGTTCCTACGAGTTCCGCGAGCTGTGGGAAGGCGCCCTGATCCCCCGGCTGCACGCATTCAAGCCACAGCTGGTGCTGGTATCGGCAGGCTTCGACGCCCATCGCAACGACCCCTTGGCCGATCTGCGCCTTGGCAGCGAAGACTATGCCTGGATCACCAGCCGGCTAGTCGACGTGGCGCACGCCCATGCCGAAGGACGATTGGTGTCCAGCCTGGAAGGTGGTTACAACCTGTTGGCCCTCGCCGCGAGCGTTGCTGCACACGTCGGCGAGTTGCTGGACGCCTAGCGCAGCTTATGTAGTCAAGCAGTGCCAGCGGCTGGACGGCTGGCAACGGTGCGGGATAGCACTGACCGTGCAAGGACAGGCGATGGACGGTTCCAGGGTCGTATCGGCTCGCCCGAAGGCGTCAGCCTTGCTCGGTTTGGCCGGCTGTTACCTGACCCTTCGCATCACGGGCTGCCAATGCAACTGCCGTCCAAGGGGTCTTTCTGATAGTTTTACGAGCCTCCCAGCCGACAGACTGCCATCGTGACGCCCAAGCTGACTTCGCGCCACCTGCCCCCGCGCCGCCTGTTGGCGGTCGCTGCTGCCATTGCCCTGTTCGGTGGCCCGGTTGAAGCTCAGTCCCAACCCCAGTCCGAGTCGCCTGCGCAGGCCGCACCGGCGGCGCCGCCGCTCAACATGACCCCTCGCGGCGTTGCCAACTGCCCGCTGGGCGCCTTCCACTGTTCGCCGCGCCCCATCAGTTACGTCTTGTGTCGCCCTAACGCGATGCTCGATTTCTACGACCCGACGCTGAGCAAGGACAGCTCGGTGCGCGCGACATCCAATACCTATGTGTACGCCGAACGCGTGGACAGCTCCAACCAATCCATCTACCACCTGGAAGGACGGGTGAAGATGGATCGCGCCGATCAGCAGATTCAGGCGGACGTGGCGGACTACAACCAGGACACCAGCGACTACGATGCGCGCGGCAACGTGCGCTACCAGGAAGCCGGCCAACTGATGTCGTCCGACCACATGCGCGGCAACCAGGACGCCAGCACCGGCATCGCCGACAACGTGACCTATCAGATGCTGATCAATCGCGGTCACGGTGTCGCCGAACAGGGCCAGATGCTGGACGACCAGCGCACGCGCTACTTCCAGGCGACCTATAGCACCTGCGATGTCGGCAGCCACGTGTGGGAACTGCGCGCCAAAGACATCCGCATGGACAAGGAGACCGGCGAGGGCATTGCCCGCAGCGCGACCATGTATGTCGGCAACGTGCCGATCTTTTACATGCCTTACTTCAGTTTCCCGATCAACGACGAGCGCAAGACCGGCTTCCTCGATCCCAGCATCGGCAACTCCAGCCGCTCGGGCTTCATGATCAGTGCGCCGTACTACCTGAATCTGGCGCCGAACTACGACGCGACTTTGGATCCGCGTATCTACACCGATCGCGGCGTGTTGCTGGGTGGTGAGTTCCGCTACTACGTCCCTGGCAGCACCGGCCAGATGAATATCGAGTTCCTGCCCAATGACCAGGGCACCACGGATCCCGATAGCATCATCAACACCAAGAACACCGATCGCTACCTATTCAAGCTCAACGACTATACGCATCTGTTTGGACCGTGGTCGTTCAGTACCAGCATCAATCGAGCCTCCGACCGCAATTATCTGCGCGACTTCGGCAACGACCTGTTCACCGCTTCCATCGGCACGCTAACGTCCAGCGCCTACCTAAGCGGCGCGGGAAGCTGGGGTGGCGGTATTTCGTGGTTCGCCCAGATCGGCGCGGACGACTACCAGAACATCGACCCCTCGCTGCCCGACAGCTCGGTGCAGTACAAGCGCTGGCCACGCGCGGCCTTCAATCTGAGCGTGCCGATCGAACGCTGGCTTGAGTTCGGCGCCCAGACCGAAGCGGTCGCGTTTCGCAAGGATCAGGCGGTGGAAGGCAATCGTCTCGATCTATACCCCTATCTCGCGGCGGACTTCCGCGGCGCCGCCTGGTTCGTGCGCCCCAAGATTGCCTATCGCTACACCGATTACGACCTCATCGGCAATTACAACGAGTTCGGCTATACCGGATACAGCGCCCCCGGGCCGCTCCCGGTAGGTACGCCGTCGCCGTTCACACAAAGCTCGCCCAGCCGTTCACTGCCAATCATCAGCCTGGACAGCGGCCTGATCTTTGACCGCAGCACGTCGCTGTTTGGCACCAGCTATACCCAGACGCTGGAACCGCGCATTTATTACCTGTACGTGCCGTATCGCAACCAGGACAACCTGCCGCTGTTCGATACGAACCTGATGTCGTTCGACACCTGGCAGCTGTTCTCACCTAACCAGTATTCCGGCGCGGACCGCCAGATGAACGCCAATAACCTGACCGGCGCCATCACCTCGCGTTTGCTCGACGACAATGGTATCGAGCGGCTGTCGGCCAGCTTCGGCCAGATCCGCTATTTCACCTCGCAGCGAGTGCAGCTGCCAAACAGCCCGAACACCACCACCCCGCCCACCAACTGGTCAGGCTCCGACTACGTCGCCGAGGTGGACACCCAGCTCGACGACCAATGGCGAGTCACCTCGTCGTACCAGTGGAACCCGAACACCCGTCTCACCGATCTCGGTGCGATCGGGGTCCAGCGACGCCTGTTCACCGACGGCATCATCAATTTCTCCTACCGCTATCGCCGTACCCCCGGTAGCGTCCAACCGCTGCTGGAACAATACGACGCATCCATTGTCTATCCCGTCTCCGATCGCTGGCGCCTGCTCGGCCACTGGACGTATTCGGTGCTGGACAAGGCCACGGTGGAGGCGCTCGCGGGTGTGGAATATGACAGCTGCTGCGTTGCCCTGCGCCTGATCGCGCGACATTACGTGAATTCCTACAACTACCTGACGCCGGCGGCAGGCGCCTCCACCAACACCTCGATCATGTTCGAAGTCGAATTCAAGGGCATGGGGAGCTCCATGGGCAAGTCGGAAAACCTGCTGCGCAGTGGTATTCTTGGATATCAATAACTTCCCTGTCGCCTCGGGCGATTGAAGGCTCCGGACTAATGAAGCAACCTTTCGCGTTGTTCCTGCTCGCGATCGCTACGGCGACCGCCTTGCCCACCCATGCCCAGTTGCTGCCCCAGGCGGCCACCGGCAAGCAGCCGCTCGACCGTATCGTGGCGGTGGTGGATGAAGGCGTCATCCTGCAGAGCGAGCTGAACGAGGCCGTGCACTCCGTGCAGCAGCAGTACGCCAGCAATCCCGGCCAGCTGCCGCCCATGGACGTGCTCCAGCGACAGGTACTCGATCGCCTGATCCTGATGAAGCTGCAGGTGCAGCGTGCCGATGACCAGGGCATCCGTGTCTCCGATGCCGATGTGGATCAGGCCGTCAATGCGGTTGCCCAGCAGAACCGGATGACGGCGGAACAGCTGCGCGCCGCAGTTGAGCAGGACGGCTCCAGCTTCGCCGCGTTCCGTCATCAGCTGTCCGACCAGTTGGTGGCCCAGCGCCTGCACGACAGCGTCGTGCGCGACCAGGTGACCGTCACCGATAGCGAAATCAACAACATGCTGGCCAGCCCGTCCTACAAGGCCGGTGAAATCCATCTGGCGCATATCCAGGTCAGCCTGCCCGCGGGGGCCAGCGCCGCCGACATCAAGGCTGCCCAGGAGAAATCCGAGCAGGCCATCAATGCGATCAAGGGCGGCATGGACTTCCATGCGGCGGCGATCCGCTATTCCGATGCCCAGGATGCGCTTGAGGGCGGCGATCTCGGCTGGCGCCGTATGGATGAGGTTCCGCCGGCCTTCGCCGACGCCGTGGCCAACATGAAGGCCGGCGATGTCACGCCCGCCCTGCGCGGCCCCACCGGTTTCCACATCCTCAAGCTGATCGAGCAGCGCGCTCCGAGCCGGCAGATGGTGGATGAGTTCCACGCCCGCCAGATCCTGATCAAGCCCAGCGAGCTGCTGACGCCGGAGCAGGCCCATCAGAAGGCGATGGACCTGTACAACCAGATCGTCAACAAGCATGAGGACTTCGCCAAGCTGGCGAAGGAAAACTCCAAGGACGACACCACCGCTAATAATGGTGGCGATATGGGTTGGTTCGCGCAGGGGGACTGGGGCTCGATCATTGCCCAGCACCTGGGCGAGATGAAGGACAACCAGGTTGCGCAGCCGTTCCAGAGTGAGGCCGGCTGGCACATCCTGCAGCGCCTGGGCACCCGCCAGGCCGACCGCACGGATGAGATCTCGCGCAACCAGGCCCGCCAGGCCATCGGCAACCGCAAGGCCGAACAGGTCTATGAGGACTACCTGCGCGAGATGCGTTCCAACGCCTACGTGAACATCCTGGTGCCCGAGCTGCGCGAGCCTGGCGAGCAGCAGGGTGCGGCCAAGTCCCCTTGAGACGGCGTTGAGCAACGCGACCCTACCCCGGCTTGCCATCACTGCGGGTGAGCCGGCGGGGATCGGCCCAGAGCTGTTGATCCGATTGGCCGCCACTCCGCTGGCGGCCAATTTCGTTGCGATTGCCGATCGCCATCTGTTGCAGCGCGCCGCTGACCGCTGCGGCCTGCCGGTCGAGCTGATCGACGACGACTCAAAGCCGGTCCGCACGCGGCGTCCCGGCGAACTGCGCATCCATCATTTACCGCTGGATGCGCAGGAAGTGCCGGGTCAGCCGGATCCATGCAATGCCCGGCATGTGCTGGCCACGCTCGCCGAGGCCGCGGACGGCTGCATGGAAGGACGCTATGCGGCCGTGGTCACCGCCCCGCTGCAAAAATCGTCCATCAACGAAGCGGGCATTCGCTTCAGCGGGCATACCGAATTTTTTGCCGAGCGTGCCCACGCCGAGGTGGTCATGATGCTGGCCAGTCCGGAGCTGCGAGTCGCGCTGGCCACGACCCACCTGCCCTTGTCGGCGGTACCGGCTGCGGTGACACGCGCGACGCTGGAACGCGTCCTGCGCATCGTGCATCGTGAATTGCAGGCTAAGTTTGGTTTTGCCGAACCACGCATTGGCGTGCTCGGCCTCAACCCCCATGCCGGTGAAGGTGGTCATCTCGGGCGGGAGGAGATCGATACCATCGTCCCCCTGCTGGACACGCTGCGCGCCGAAGGCATGCAACTCGTCGGGCCACTACCCGCCGATACCGCCTTCGTGCCTGCCCAGCGTGAGCGCTACGATGCGGTGTTGGCGATGTACCACGACCAGGCCCTGCCGGTGCTCAAGAGCGAGGCCTTTGACCGCACGGTCAATCTCACCCTGGGCCTGCCCTTCATCCGCACCTCGGTGGACCATGGCACCGCACTCGATCTCGCCGGGACGGGTCGAGGCGATCCGTCCAGCCTGATTGCCGCGGCGCGGATGGCGCTGGATCTCATACAACGCGCTCGAGGGGCGAGAGGCGACCAGTGAGGGCGCGGTAACCCAGCGCCACTGACTTTGCTCCCTCACTACTCGCCCCAGCCCCTGCTCCTACCAGGTCACATCATGAACGCCCGCCCCAAGAAAAGTTTTGGCCAGCACTTCCTCCACGAGAAGCGCTATATCGAGCGCATCGTCAGCGCCATCTCGCCGCGCGCGGAGGACTTTGTGGTGGAGATCGGCCCGGGCGAAGGCGCACTGACGCTGCCGCTGCTGGCCGCCGCGGGCAAGCTCACCGCCATCGAGCTGGACACGGACCTGATCCCCGACCTCAAGGCACGCGCAGCCAGCGTCGGCGAGTTGAACATCATTCATTCCGACGTGCTCAAGGTGGACTTCACCGCCCTCGCCCATCGGCGAGGTGTGGAGCGCCTGCGCGTGGCGGGCAACCTGCCGTATTACATCTCCAGTCCGATCCTGTTCCACTGCGTCGAGCACGCCCGTGCCATCCAGGACATGCACTTCATGCTGCAGAAGGAAGTGGTCGACCGCATGGCGGCCGAGCCTGGCAGCAAGGTGTATGGGCGGCTCTCCGTGATGTTGCAGCTGGCTTGCCGGGTGGAACCGCTGTTCACGGTACCGCCGGGTGCATTTCGCCCGCCGCCGAAAGTCGATTCAGCCGTCGTGCGACTGGTGCCGCTCGCGCCCGAACAGTTGCCGGATGCCGATCCCGAGCGGCTCTATACCATCGTCAAGGCAGCCTTCGCCCAGCGCCGCAAGACGCTCAGCAACGCGCTCAAGCACGTCATGGACAGCAGCGCCATCATCGCCGCGGATGTGGACCCCAAGGCGCGCGCCGAAACCCTCTCACCGCTTGACTACGTGCGTCTGGCCAAGGTTGCGATCGGTTGAGGTTGGGGTTTGCGAAAGCGCGACAACCAAACATAAGGCCCCAGCTGTCACGGCAACGCGAAGCCAAAACCTGCCACCTGGCCCATCGCCGCGGCCGGCGGCGATTCAGCCCAGCGCAGGCAAGCTTTCCCCATCCGTGGCGACAACCCGTACAATCTCGGCATGAACGAAAGATCTTCCTACACGATCGACGTGCAGGTCGAACCCCGCTTTGTCCCCGATCAATCCCGTCCCGGCGACAACCGCTACGTCTTCGCCTACACGATCACTCTCCACAACGCTGGCGATGTCCCCGCACGTCTGCTGACGCGCCACTGGGTCATCACGGATGCCAATGGCAAGGTCGAAGAGGTTACCGGCGAAGGTGTGGTCGGCGAGCAACCGTGGATTCGACCCGGCGACGAATATGAATACACCTCGGGTGCCGTGCTGGAAACAGCGGTCGGGGTGATGCAGGGCAGCTATGAAATGCTGGCTGACGACGGTACGCGCTTCGAGACGCCGATTCCGCCGTTCACCCTGTCGATTCCGCGAACGCTGCACTGATGGCTACGTACGCCATTGGGGACGTGCAGGGCTGCCACCCCGAACTTCAACGCCTGCTCGACAAGATCCGCTTCGACCCCGCGAGTGATCGCCTGTGGTTCTGCGGCGACCTGGTCAATCGTGGCGGGCAGTCGCTGGAAACCCTGCGCCTGATCCACGGCCTGCGCGAGCAGTCGATCGTCACCCTGGGCAATCACGACCTGAGCCTGTTGGCGATCGCCCAGCGGCGCCCCGAGGCGCAGTCCAAGGTCAACCCGGAGCTGCGCGAAGTCCTGTTCGCCGAAGACGCGCCAGTACTGCTGGAGTGGCTGCGCTCGCAGAAACTGCTGCACCATGACGAACAGCTCAACTGGACCATGGTGCACGCGGGACTGGCGCCGTCGTGGACGCTGCGCCAGGCGCAACGATCCGCGCAGGAGATCGAACGCGAACTGGGAAGTCCCCGCCATCCGCGACTCCTCAAGAACCTGTTCGGCAATCGTCCGGCCGCGTGGAATAGCCGACTGCAGGGCATCGAGCGCATGCGCGCCTCGATCAATACGCTGACCCGCATGCGCTATTGCGACGTGCAGGGGCGCATCGATTTCGAAAGCAAGGGCATTCCCGGTACGCAGAAGCCGGGCATGTATCCCTGGTTCGAGGTGCCGGGCATGCGTCGGCGGGAGACGCGCTTCGTATGCGGCCATTGGTCGGCCCTGGGTCGCTTCGCTGGCCTGGGCGTCTATGCGATCGATACCGGTTGCGTCTGGGGTGGCCAGCTCACCGCGCTGCGCCTGGACGAAGAAGAACCGCGCTACATCGCCGTCGATGCAGAGCCGTACCGCAAGCGGCCACCCGGCGGTGGCGACTGATAGCCGCTCGGGCGCTGCCTACCAGCGCCTGATCCAGCCCAGTGACGTCCACAAAAAGAAACCCCGCCGAGGCGGGGTTTCTTTATTGCTCAGGTCAGTTGACCGTGGCAATGCTTGTATTTCTTGCCCGAACCGCACGGACAGGGATCGTTGCGGCCGATCTTGGGACCGTCGTGCGGCGCGGCCGCCGCGGGCTGCGCCACCATGCTGCCGGCCGCCAATGCTTCCGGATCGGCGCCCAGCGCGCCCACCGGCGCACCACCGCCACTGGCCAGCATGTGGCGCTGCAGGCGTTCGGCCATGCGCTGCTGCTCGGCTTCCATCGCGGCGACTTCTTCTTCGCTGCGCACGCGCACGCGCGCCAGCATCTGCACGACTTCCGTCTTGATGCGATCGAGCATGCTGGAGAACAGTTCGAACGATTCGCGCTTGAACTCCTGCTTCGGCTGCTTCTGCGCATAGCCGCGCAGGTAGATGCCCTGGCGCAGATAGTCCATGCTCGCCAGGTGTTCCTTCCAGGCGTTGTCCACCACGCTGAGCATGATGTGCTTTTCGAGCTGGCGCATCGTTTCGGGGCCGATCTGCTGTTCCTTGTTCTTGAACAGCTGCTCGATCGCCTCGCGCACGTGCTCGAGGATCATCTTGTCGTCGACCTCGTGCTGCTGGTCGATCCAATGCTTCAGGTCGGCCGAAAGCCCGAACTCGCTCTCCAGCTCGCGATCGAGGCCGGCGATATCCCACTGCTCGTCGATGCTGTCGGCCGGGATATGGCGGCGAACCATCTCGATCGCCACGTCGTCGCGGATGTCGGCGATGGTCTCGGAGACATCATCGACTTCCAGCAGCTCATCGCGCTGGCGATAGATCACCTTGCGCTGGTCGTTGGCAACGTCATCGAACTCAAGCAGATGTTTGCGGATGTCGAAGTTGTGCTGCTCGACCTTGCGCTGCGCCTTTTCGATCTGGCGACTGACCATGCGGTCTTCCAGCGCATCGTCTTCCTTCATGCCGAACATGCGCATCCAGCGACCGACCCAGTCGCCCGCAAAGATCCGCAGCAGGTTGTCCTGCAGCGACAGATAGAAACGCGACGAGCCCGGATCGCCCTGGCGGCCCGAACGGCCACGCAGCTGGTTGTCGATACGACGCGACTCGTGGCGCTCGGTGCCTACGATGTGCAGGCCACCGGCAGCCAGCACCTGTTCGTGGCGCTTCTTCCAGTCGGCCTTGACCTGGTCGCGCTGCGCCTGGCTGGCATCTTCGGGCAGCGCTGACAGCGCCGCTTCCAGGCTGCCGCCCAGCACGATGTCGGTACCGCGACCTGCCATGTTGGTGGCAATCGTGACCGAGCCCGGCGCACCGGCCTGGGCCACGATATGCGCCTCGCGCTCATGCTGCTTGGCGTTGAGCACTTCGTGCGGAATCTTGGCCTGGCGCAGCAGCTCGGACAGCAGCTCGGACACTTCGATCGAGGTGGTGCCCACCAGCACGGGCTGGCCGCGCTTGTGGCAATCCTTGATGTCCTCGATCACCGCCTTGTACTTGACCTCCTGGCCCAGGAAGACCATGTCGGCGTTGTCCTGGCGGATCATCGGCTTGTGGGTGGGGATGACCACCACTTCCAGGCCGTAGATCTGCTGGAATTCGTACGCTTCCGTATCGGCCGTACCGGTCATGCCGGACAGCTTCTTGTACATGCGGAACAGGTTCTGGAACGTCACCGTGGCCAGCGTCTGGTTCTCGCGCTGGATCGGCACGCCTTCCTTCGCCTCCACCGCCTGGTGCAGGCCATCCGACCAGCGGCGGCCCGGCAAGGTGCGGCCAGTGAACTCGTCGACGATCACCACTTCACCGTCACGCACGATGTAATCCACATCGCGGTGATAGATCGCGTTGGCGCGCAGCGCCGCGTTGAGGTGGTGCACGACCGCCAGGTTCTTGGAGTCGTACAGGCCACTTTCCGGATCAATCACGCCCGCTTCGCGCAGCAGCTCGTCCGCATGCGACATGCCCTCTTCGGACAAGTGCACCTGCTTCTGCTTTTCGTCGACGAAATAATCGCCGTCGGTGTCTTCCTTTTCCTGGCGGATCATCTTGGGGACGATCTTGTTCACCGCGATATACAGCTGCGGCGAATCCTCGGCCGGGCCGGAAATGATCAGCGGCGTACGCGCCTCGTCGATCAGGATGGAGTCGACCTCGTCGACGATGGCGTAATGCAGGCCGCGCTGGTAGCGCTGGTCCTTGCTCAAGGCCATGTTGTCGCGCAGATAGTCGAAACCGAATTCGTTGTTGGTGCCGTAGGTAATGTCGGAGCTATACGCCTGGTGCTTGTCGGCGTGATCCATGCCCGGCCACACCACGCCCGTGGTAAGGCCGAGGAAGCTGTACAGCTTGCCCATCTGCGCCGAGTCGCGGCGAGCCAGGTAGTCGTTGACGGTCACCACGTGGACGCCCTTGCCTTCCAGGGCATTGAGGTACACCGGCAAGGTCGCCACGAGGGTCTTGCCCTCGCCCGTGCGCATTTCGGCGATGCGACCCGAATGCAGCACCATGCCGCCGATCAGCTGCACGTCGTAGTGGCGCATGCCGAGCACGCGCTTGGCACCCTCGCGCACGACGGCAAACGCCTCGGGCAGCAGCTTGTCCAGCGCTTCGCCGCCGGCAATACGCTGCTTGAACTCCTCGGTCTTGGCGCGCAGAGCGTCGTCGCTCAGCTTCTCGAACTCGGGTTCCAACGCATTGATGCGGGCTACATTCTTGGAGAGCTGGCGCAGCACGCGTTCATTGCGGCTACCGAAAAGGCTCGTCAGGGCACGATTGAACATCGATCTTCCGGATCAGGATTCATAAGCCGCCCGCCCGGCAAATCCGGGCAGGACGAAAGGAATGATGATACTAGGGTCGGCTGGGTATCCCAAACGCTGAGCTCCGCCTGCTGCCGGAGCCTTGGAACAACCCGCCCGGCGTGGCCATCGGCCGCGCCGAACCCCCCCGTTCATCGTCCCCGTCAAGGAGTGGCGGCGCGCAAGGGGGCTTTCAAGGGCGGCCGCAGGCCACCCGGATCATCACTCAGCGATGGTTCTTCACGAAGGCCAGCGGATTGACCACGCGGCCCTTGTACCAGACCTCGAAATGCACGTGCGAGCCGGTGGAACGACCGGTGGAGCCGGCCTCGGAGACCACGTCGCCCACGTGCACACGCTGGCCAGGACTCACGTCCAGCTTGCTGTTGTGGGCATAGCGCGTCATGTAGCCGTTGCCGTGATCGATCTCGATCACGTCGCCATAGCCGGTACGCTCGCCCGCAAAGGTCACCATGCCCTCGGCTACGGCATGCACCGGGGTCCCCTTGGGCGCGGAGATGTCGAGACCCGTGTGGTAGGCCGCGTGTCCGCTGAACGGATCGGGGCGGCCACCGAAATAGGAAGAGATATAGCCCTCAACCGGCATGCCGGTAGGCTTCAGATTGGATTCGATCTTGGCGTCGAGCAGCAGGCTTTGCAGCGCTGATAGCTGCGCCTGCTGGCTGTCGAACTGGCCGGCCAGTTGGTCGATGCTGGCATTCAGTGTCGGCGGCAAGGCATATGCGCTGTCCGCCGAGTCTTCCACACCACCCACGGCGGGCTGCTCGTCGAAGTTGAACTCGCCATCGTCGAGCTTGCCGACCTGGGTCAGGCGCTCGCCGAGCGCGTTGAGCCGGGTGGACTGGGCCTGCAACTGGCCCAATTTTACCGCCAGCGCGTCGATATCTCGCTGGGCATCCTTGCGCACGCCGGTCAGCTGAAGATTCTGCTGCTGCACCTGCTGGCGCAGCTGGCGAATCTCGGCCAGCGCCCGGTCGTGCGGACTGGCGACGGCCATGGCCACGGCACCACCCAGTCCAGCGCAACCGAGCACGGCTGCGGCGGCGAGCCCAAACAGGCGAAAACGCAGCCGCTTGTCAGCAAGATTCCAGGTTTTCGGCACCTTTTTGGTGCGTGACACAAGTATGATTTGCATGTCTCTACTACTTTGAAGATGTCGGCATCCATGCAGCGCGACGTCCCAACTCCATCCCGCCGCACCGGCTCTGGCCTGAAACCCGTCATCGAGTTTGGCCCCGTTGCCTCACTGGCCCGCAAAGCCCGTGAGTTGGATGCGTTGGATCGCGCACTGCGCCAGACGTTACCGTCACCACTCCGCGACCAGGTTCGTTTTGCCAACCTGCACGACGGCCGTCTCGTTTTTCTGGCTCCTACCCCGGCCCTGGCCGCGAGGCTGCGCCTGCTCCAGACGCAAATCCTCTCGACCGCACGCGCCATCGGCACGTACGCCAGTGCAGTCACCGTGAAAGTGGCCCCCCAACCACCGACAGAAATCGTGCCGGATCGGTCCAAACCGCTTTCGCCCGCCGCCGCCTCTCACCTGAGAGCCGCCGCGGCCTCAACCACAGACCCGGAATTACGGGATCTGTTCCTCGAGTTGGCGTCCATCGCCGAAGTTTCTGATTCCCGATCCGACGGAACCGCTTGATCGCACAGCGTGTGCCGGGTTCCGCCCTACAGCATTTCCGTACTTCCCTGACGCCGATCCGGAAACCGGCGCTACAGGGTTTATAACACGCCCCCACGGACCTGACCGACTGGAATGTCATCAGAACGTGAACAGCAGCATATGGAAGGCGAAGGGTATATCACAAAACGAACGGCCGCGTCCTCAGGACGCGGCCGTTCAGTTTGTTCAGCTTGGGCGAAAAGCGGGCGGCAAAGAGCCTGTTCACGCTCTCCGCGTAGCCCGCGTTGAGCGCGTGCGCTCGCCAGGGATCGGTGCGTGACGAAGCGCCTGCACGCGGGGAGGCGCCATGGATGGCGCCGGCCCTGAGGAGCGAGGACTGGTGGTCAGGTCGAGCCGCGTGCCGGTTCCTGGCGGGCGCACGCGCTCAACCCTCCGGGCCAGGTCTGTTTGTGCGCAGCCCGGCCTCATCACCCAGTCGTGCACGGACGTACACTCCTTCGCTCTTGCTTGGTCTGCGCGCAAACAGCTCCCGGCGCAGGCCACGTGGAGAGCGTGAACAGGCTCTTAAATCGCCTGGGCGGGGTGCGCGTAGGAGATCGGCGAGGTGGCCGGATCGTCAGCGAAGCTGACTTCTTCCCATGCCGTGGCGTCGGCCATCAGCGTACGCAGCAGCTTGTTGTTGAGCTCGTGGCCCGACTTGTGCGCGTAGTAGGCGCCGATCAGGCTGTGGCCGAGCAGGTACAGGTCGCCAATGGCGTCGAGGATCTTGTGCTTGACGAATTCGTCCTCGTAGCGGAGGCCGTCTTCATTGAGCACGCGGTAATCGTCGAGCACGACCGCGTTGTCCATCGAACCGCCCAGCGCGAGGTTGTGCTCGCGCAGCATTTCGATGTCACGCATGAAACCGAAGGTACGCGCGCGGCTCACTTCCTTCACGAAGGAGGTGGTGGAGAAATCGATCTCTGCCTTGGACGTGCGCTTGCTGATGATCGGGTGGTTGAATTCGATCGAGAAACCGACCTTGAAGCCTTCGAACGGCTCAAAGCTGGCCCACTTGTCGCCTTCCTGTACCTTGATCGGCTTCTTGATGCGGATGAAGCGCTTAGCCACGTTCTGTTCTTCGATGCCGGCAGACTGCAGCAGGAACACGAACGGACCCGCGCTGCCATCCATGATCGGCACTTCGGGCGCGGAAAGATCGACATACGCGTTGTCGATACCCAGACCGGCCATGGCCGAGAGCAGATGCTCCACGGTGGAAACGCGCACGTCGCCGTTCACCAGGGTGGTGGAGAGGCGCGTGTCGCCCACCTTGTCGGGGCGCGCCGGCAGTTCAACCGGCGGATTCAGATCGGTACGACGAAACACGATACCCGTGTTCGGAGCAGCCGGGCGTAGCGTCATGTAGACCTTGTCGCCGGTATGCAGACCGACGCCAGTGGCACGAATGATGTTCTTGAGCGTACGCTGCTTGATCATTTTTTTGGTACCTGTAAGGGGCAGCAGCCAAATTAGGGGAGCGATGCTAACACAGTCTTAACCTGTGAAAAGCCAATCCACGCCACAAACCCTGACATCCCTTTCATGTTCCTTTCATTAACGAAAGTTACCCAAAAGCCGGAGAATCAGGGAATTTCCTAACATCTTCAATGACTTGAATCTAGACGCAGCGCCCCGCGACCGGGACGGGATTCCGGTTGCGGGACGCTGGACCTACCCGGGATCACCCAGGCCGGTCATGCGTCATCCCTGAGGCACGGTCTATGAAGCCCTACGTACTCAAGAACGATCACCGAGCAGCGTCAGCCAAGCCACCCGTATTCCACGGGGAAGGCCCTCGCGGGTCCGATCCGCCAAAACGGAAGACGCGCGATTCGTTACTGACAAGTGAAGTCGGCGATTTGTTCAATTTTTCTTCAAATTATTTGCCCTGTCAGCTTGTCAGTCCGCCTGGCGGCGGAGAAAGGCCGGGATATCGAGGTAGTCGAAACTCGGATCGGCGCTCTTGGCGGACGCCGAGGTATCGACGCGGCTGCTGGTGACCGACTCCGGCTGGGCGTAATCCACCACTTCGTTGCCGGTACCGGTACGCAGCACCACCGGACGCGGACGTTGGCGCATCTCGACCTGCTGGGTGGCCACCGGACGCATCGGCTGGCGGGCAGCGGCACGGTTGAGGCCAGTGGCCACCACGGTGACGCGGACATCGTCCTGCATTTCGGGATCAAGCGAGGTGCCCATGACCACGGTGGCGTCTTCGCTGGCGAAATCGTGGATGATGCGGCCGATTTCGTCGAATTCGCGCATGGTCAGGTTCGGACCGGCCGTCACGTTGACCAGGATGCCGCATGCGCCGTTCAGGTTGACGTCTTCCAGCAACGGGTTGTTGATGGCCGCTTCGGCTGCCGCCTGGGCGCGATCATCGCCACGGGCCGTGCCCGAGCCCATCATCGCCATGCCCATTTCGGACATCACGGTGCGCACGTCGGCAAAGTCGACGTTGATCAGGCCCGGCGCGGTGATCAGGTCCGCGATGCCCTGCACGGCGCCCTGCAGCACGTCGTTGGCGGCCTTGAACGCATTCAGCAGGGTGACTTCGCGGCCGAGCACGGACAACAGCTTCTCGTTCGGCACGGTGATCAGCGAATCGACGTGCTGAGACAGGTCCTCGATGCCCTTCATCGCCACCTGCATGCGGCGACGGCCCTCGAACGGGAACGGCTTGGTCACCACCGCCACGGTGAGGATGCCCTTTTCCTTGGCCAACTGGGCCACCACGGGGGCTGCGCCAGTACCGGTGCCGCCGCCCATGCCGGCGGTGATGAACACCATGTCGGCACCCTCGAGCATTTCCTCGATGCGTTCGCGATCTTCCAACGCGGCCTGACGGCCCACTTCCGGGTTGGCGCCAGCACCCAGACCCTTGGTTACATTGGCGCCGAGCTGCAGGTGCGTACGAGAGCCACAGCTCTTCATCGCCTGCGAGTCGGTGTTGGCGACGACGAATTCGACGCCGTCAATGTTTGCATTGAGCATGTGAGCCACGGCATTACCGCCGCCGCCGCCCACGCCGATGACCTTGATCACTGCATTTGGTGCGAGTTTTTCGATCAGTTCAAACATTTCCCGTCCTCCATAGAGCTTCGTTGTCGTTGTAACCGCGGGCGTCGACCTTCCTGTCGCCCCGAGGTGGCGGACGAACATCCATTCGTCCATGGCTGGGCCTCATGCCCCGCCGAAATCAGAAATTCTTGGTAATCCAGCCGCGCAACTTGTCCACCAAGCCACCCACGCTGCCGCCGGCCGGGCCACTCACGCGCATGCCGCCGGAGCGCGCGCCATGCAGCAGCAGGCCGACGCCGGTCGAATGCAGCGGATTGGCGATCACCTCGCCCAGGCCACTGACGTGCTGCGGCACGCCGACGCGCACCATCTTGTGGAAGATCTCCTCGGCCAGCTCCAGCGCGCCCTCCATGCGGGAGGCGCCGCCGGTCAGCACCACGCCGGCTGCCACCAGGCTGTCGTAGCCGGAGCGGCGCAGCTCGTCCTGCACCATCTCGAAGATTTCCTCGTAGCGCGCCTGCACCGATTGCGCCAGCGACTGGCGCGCCAGTCGACGCGGCGGCCGATCGCCCACGCTGGGCACCTGGATGGTTTCTTCCGCGTGCGCCAGCTGGGCCAGCGCGCAGGCGTACTTGATCTTGATTTCCTCGGCATGCGCGGTCGGCGTGTGCACGCCGTAGGCGATGTCGTTGGTGACCTGGTCGCCGCCCACCGGCAGCGACTTGGTGTAGCGAATCGCGCCCTGCGTATAGATCGCGATGTCGGTGGTGCCGGCGCCGATATCGACCAGGCAGACGCCCAGCTCGCGCTCGTCATCGGTCAGCACCGACTTCGAGCTGGCCACGGCCGAAGGCACCAGCTCGTCCACGGTCAGACCGCAACGCTGGATGCACTTGCTGATGTTCTGCACCGCGGCGGCGGCGCCGGTAACCAGGTGCACGCTGGCCTCGAGGCGCACGCCACTCATGCCGACCGGCGAGCGGATGCCGTCCTGGCCGTCGATGCGGTACTCCTGCGATTCCTTGTAAAGCACCTTGCGGTCGGCCGGAATCGCCACGGCGCTGGCGGCTTCCAGCACCTGGTCCAGATCGCCCGGCGTCACTTCGCGGTCACGGATGGCCGCGGTGCCATGCGAGTTCTTGGTCTCCAGGTGGCTGCCGGAAATCGAGGCGAACACCGAGCGGATATCGCAACCGGCCATCAGCTCGGCCTCTTCGACCGCGCGCTGGATCGAATGCACGGTGGATTCGATGTCGACCACCGAACCGCGCTTCATGCCGCGCGAGACGTGCGTGCCGATGCCGATCACTTCGATCGGTTCGCCCGGCTCGTACTCGCCGACGATGGCAACCACCTTGGAGGTGCCGATATCGAGGCCGACCACCAGCTGTTTATCGTTCTTGGTCTTCATGTGCGGGGCGTGCCTCCAGCGTTCACGGCATTCGCCTGCGGCGGCCATCGAACAGCAAATCCATTGGTGTAACGAAGATCGGCATAGGCAAAACCCTCGGTGTGGCCAGCCATCAGCTGCGGATAGACATCGAGGAAACGGCGCAGGCGGCGACCGGCCTGGTCGCGATCGCCCAGGACGATCTGCGCGCCGTTACTCGTGGTGAGACTCCAGCTGCCACGCTCGGTAAGCGCGACGCCGGTGATTTTCAAATGCGTATTGGTGAACGCCTTCTGCGTTTCCGCATAGAAGCTCACCACTTCGGCCAGGCGCGCATCGGGGCCGCGCAGGTCCGGCAGGTCGGTGTTGGCGGCCACGTCGGGCACATCGAACACCAGGCCCTGGCGGCTTATCAGCTGCTTCTCGTTCCAGCGCGCGAACGGCTGGCGCTCGTAGATGCGCAGGATCAAGGTGTCAGGCCAGCGCTTGCGCGCTTCCACCGACTCCACCCACGGCAACCCAGCCACCGCCTTCTGCACGCCATCGAGGTCGAGGGCGAAGAACCCCTTGCCCAGCCGCGGCATCACGGCCTGGCGCAGTTCATCCTGCGTCACGTGCTTGAACTCGGCCTGCACCGTCAACTGAGTCACCGGCCAACGATTGGCCGCAAACCATCCGCGCAGCACGCCGACGATCGGCAGCGCCACGAGCGCGATGGCCAGACACCAGGCAACGAGGCGGATGGTTCCCCTCACACGCCCTCCCGGAAGCTCGTTTCCAGCACGCGCCAGCACAAGGTCTGGTAGTCGATGCCCGCCACGGCCGCGGCCTTGGGCACCAGCGAATGCGAGGTCATGCCCGGCGCGGTATTCACTTCCAGCAGCCAGTTGCGGCCCTGCTTGTCGCGCATTACGTCGACGCGGCCCCAGCCCGAGCAGGCCAGCGCATCGAACGCGCGCAACGCGAGCTCCTGCATCTCACGCTCGGCCTCACCTTGCAGGCCCGGCACGAGGTACTGGGTGTCCTCGGCGATGTACTTGGCGTTGTAGTCGTAGTACTCGCCCTTGGGCACGATGTTGATCGTGGCCAGCACCTGGCGGTCGAGAATGCCGACGGTGTATTCGCCGCCCTCGATCAGGGTTTCCATCAGAAGGTCGCCGGGGTACTTGTGCGCAAGCTCCACCGCTGCGTCCAGATCCTTCTCGTCGAATACGCGCGTGACGCCGACGCTGGAACCTTCCCAGGCCGGCTTCACGATCAGCGGGAAGCCGATCTCGCGTGCGGCGGCATGCACGTCGGCACCGCGCGGCAGCGCCTTGAAGCGCGGCGTCGGCAGGCCCAAGGCCTGCCACACCAGCTTCGCGCGGATCTTGTCCAGCGACAGCGCCGAGCCCAGCACGCCCGAGCCGGTGAATGGGACGCGCAGCGACTGCAGCGCGCCCTGCAGCTCGCCGTTCTCGCCACCGCCACCGTGCAGGATGTTGAACACGCGGGCGAAGTGCCCTGCGCGCACGGCATCGAGCAGCGCCGGGATGCCGTCGATGGCGTGCGCATCGACGCCACGTGCCTGCAACGCAGCCAGCACGTTGCGGCCGGAGTCGAGCGACACCTCGCGCTCGGCCGAGCTGCCACCCATCACCACGGCGACGCGGCCAAACTGTGCGGGATCGGTAATCGTCTTGCTCATGGTTTGCTCGTCTTCAGTTGACCGGCCTGGGCCAGTTCCACCGCTGCTGCGCCGATATCGCCGGCGCCAAGCAGCAGCAACAGATCGCCGTCGCGCAGCAGCGCGGGCAGCGTGGTCTTCAGTTCACGCGGATGGTCGATCAGCACCGGATCGACCTTGCCGCGCGCACGCACGGCGCGCGCCAGCGCACGGCCGTCCGCGCCGGCAATGGGCGCTTCGCCGGCCGGATAGACATCGGTCAGCACCAGCACGTCGGCCTCAGCCAGCACGTTGGCGAAGTCGTCCAGCAGGTCGCGCGTGCGGCTGTAGCGATGCGGCTGGAAGCCGACCACCAGGCGGCGATCCGGCCAGCCGCCACGGGCCGCCTCGAATACGGCAGCCAGCTCGCGCGGGTGATGGCCGTAGTCATCGACCAGCAAGACCTTGCCCTGGTCGAGCGCGATCTCGCCCCGGCGATGGAAGCGACGTCCCACGCCCTGGAAGTTCTCCAGCGCGTGGGCAATCGCCTCGGCTTCCACGCCCAGCTGCCAGCCAATGGTGGCGGCGGCCAGCGCGTTCAGCACGTTGTGACGGCCCGGCAGGTTGAGTTTGATACGCAGCGCTTCGTTGCGGCCCGGCAGCCACAGGTCGAAATGCATTTCGAAGCCATGCTGCGACAGGTTGCTGGCGCGCACGTCGGCGTCGTGGGTGTCGATGCCGTAACTCATCACGCGGCGCGTGGTGGACTTGGCCAGCTCGGCGACTTCCGGATCGTCGACGCACAGCACCGCCAGGCCGTAGAACGGCAGGCGGTGCAGGAAGTCGCTGAAGGCCTTCTTCACCAGGGCGAAGTCGCCGTTGTAGTTTTCCAGGTGGTCCGCGTCGATATTGGTGACCGCGGCGATCACCGGCGACAGCATCAGGAACGATCCGTCGGACTCGTCCGCCTCGGCCACGATGTACTGGCCGGTGCCCAGGCGCGCGTTGGCGCCGGCGGCGTTGAGCTGGCCGCCGATGACGAAGGTCGGATCGTAATTCGCTTCGGCCAACACGCTCGCCACCAGGCTGGTGGTGGTGGTCTTGCCATGCGTGCCGGCAATCGCGATGCCGCGACGGAAACGCATCAGCTCGCCCAGCATCTCCGCACGCGGCACCACCGGGATGCGCGCGGCGCGCGCAGCAACCAGCTCGGGGTTGTCGGCGCTGATCGCGCTCGAGGTAACCACCACGTCGGAGTCACCGAGGTTTTCCGCGGCATGGCCAACGTGCACGACGATACCCAGCTGCGCCAGTCGCTGCGCCGTCGGCGAATTCGCGCGGTCCGAGCCGGACACGGCATAGCCGAGGTTGTGCAGCACTTCGGCGATACCGCTCATGCCTACGCCACCGATACCGATGAAATGCACGCGGCGGAAGGTGGTCATCAGGTCTTCGTGGGCGAGCAGGCGACGCGGCGTCATGCGCTCACCTCCATGCAGGCGCGCGCGATCACCGCGGCCGCATCGGGCTTGGCCAGCGTGCGCGCGGCCTCGGCCATCGCCACCAGCTGATCACGATTTCCCAGCAACGCCTCGAGGCGCTGCGCCAGTTGCTGTACGTCCAGATCTCGCTCCTGCATCAATTCGGCCGCACCCGTGGCGACCAGCGCCTCGGCATTGCGGGTCTGGTGGTCGTCCACCGCATAAGGGAACGGCACCAGCACGGCGCCAAGCCCTGCAGCCGTCAGCTCGGCCAGCGTCAGGGCGCCCGCACGGCATACGGCAAGGTCGGCCCAGGCATAGGTGCCGGCCATGTCTTCGATAAACGGCACGATTTGCGCGTCGACGCCGGCCTTGGCATAGGCCGCGCGTGCTTCGTCGATGCCGCGGTTGCCGCACTGGTGCAGCACTTTGGGTCGCTGCCCTGGCGCGAGCAGGGACAGTGCCTGCGGCAGCGCCAGATTCAAGGCACGCGCGCCCAGGCTGCCGCCCAGCACCAGCAGGCGCGACCGACCACTGCGAGCAGCCATCCGCTCACGCGGCGCCGGCAAGCCGGCGATCGCGCGGCGCACCGGGTTGCCCACCCACTCGGCGCCGGGCAAGGCGTCGCTGAAGCCGGCCAGCACGCGCTGGGCAAATCCGGCGAGCTTGCGATTGGTGAAGCCGGCCACGCGATTCTGCTCATGCACCAGCAGCGGACGGCGGGTGAGCCGCGCGGCAACACCGCCCGGCCCGGCCACATAGCCGCCCATCGACAACACGCTGCGCGGCTTGACCCGGCGCAGCACGGCTAGCGATGCCATCAGCGCACGCGCGAGCATCAACGGCGCCAGCAGGCGGGTCTTGACGCCCTTGCCGCGCAGCCCGCCCACCGGCACGGTGATCAGCTCGATGCCATGGACCGGCACCACTTTCGTTTCCATGCCGCCTTCCGCGCCCAGCCACACCACCGGCACGCCTTGGGCCTGCAGCGCCTCGGCCACGGCCAGGCCGGGGAAAATATGTCCGCCGGTGCCGCCGGCCATGATCAGCACGGGAGCCTGCGCACTCATGCGGTCACCGCCTCGCGCGCAGGCACGGCAGCTGCAGTATTCGCATCGGGCACGGCGTTGGCCGGCAGTCGCGCCGCCATCTGGCGCGCGTCGATGGCGCGATTGATTTCGTAGGTGGTGCGCAGCAGTACGCCGGCCATCGCGCAGGTCAGCACGATGGAGGAGCCGCCGTAGCTGATCAACGGCAAGGTCAGACCCTTGGTCGGCAACGCACCGAGATTCACGCCAATCGACACCATGGTCTGCGCGCCCAGCATCAGGGAGATGCCGAAGGCGACGTAACCGGCGAAGCGCTGCCCCATCTCCATGCCCTTGAGGCCCATGTACAGGCCGCGCCCCACGGCCAGCGCGAACAGGCCCATGACCAGCAGGATGCCGGCGAGGCCGAGTTCCTCGGAGATCACCGCGAAGATGAAGTCGGTATGCGCTTCGGGCAGATAGGACAGCTTGAGCACGCTCGACCCCAGCCCCACGCCGGTCCACTCACCGCGTCCGATCGCCATCAGCGACTGGGTGAGCTGGAAGCCGTCGTTGAACGGATCCGCCCACGGATCGATGAACGAGGTCAGTCGGCGCATGCGATAGGGTTCGAACTTCGCCACGAACCACAGCAAGGCCACCACCGGCAGGCCCATGCCACCGAGATACACCGGCTTCGCACCGCCGAGCCAGATCATGCCGATGGTCACCGCGATCATCAGCGTCGCCGAACCGAAGTCCGGTTGCAGCAACAGCAGCACCACGAACATTCCCGCGACCACGATCGGCTTGAACAAACCCCAGAACGAGGTCTCGACGCTTTCCCGATGGCGCACCAGGTAGCTGGCCGTATACACGACCAGGATCAACTTGACCGCTTCCACCGGCTGGAAGGTGGTGACAATGAGATGCAGCCATCGACGCGCGCCGTTGATGCGTGCGCCGATGCCGGGCACGAACACCAGCAGGAGCAAAAGCACCGCAGCGCCGAGCAGCAGGTAGGCATTCTTTTCCAACAGCTTCAGCTCGGTGCGCATGGCCATCACGGCGAAGACGACGCCGAGGCCCAGGAACAACAGGTGCTTCTTCAAGAAATAGAACGCACCGATGTGCTGGCTGTCGGCCACTGCGATCGAGCTGGAGGTCACCATCACCACGCCAACGCTCGCCAGACCGACGAGCGCGATCACCAGCGGCATGTCGAAGCTGCCGCGGGGTCCCTGTCGTCGTTTGGCCTGGGTGGTGTCGAAGAGCATCGTCAGCGCACCTTCAACGTGGCGAGACCAATGAGCACCAGCACGACGCTGATGATCCAGAAGCGCACGATGACGCGCGGCTCCGGCCAGCCTTTCAGCTCGAAGTGGTGATGGATCGGCGCCATGCGGAATACCCGCTTGCCGGTCATCTTGAAGCTGGCCACCTGGATCATCACCGAGGCGGTTTCCATCACGAACACGCCACCCATGATCAGCAGCACGATCTCCTGGCGCACGATCACCGCGATGGCGGCGAGCGCCGCGCCGATGGCGAGGGCGCCAACGTCACCCATGAAGACCTGGGCCGGATAGGTGTTGAACCACAGGAAACCCAGGCCAGCGCCGGACAGCGCGCCACAGAAGATCGCCAGTTCGCCCGCACCGGGAATCGAAGGAATGCCGAGGTATTCCGAGAACACCTTGTTGCCGGCCAGGTAGGCAAAGACACCGAGTGCACCCGACACCAGCACCGTCGGCATGATGGCCAGGCCATCCAGGCCATCGGTGAGATTCACCGCATTGGAGAAGCCCACGATCATGAAATAGGCGACGACCACGAACATCACGCCCAGCGGCAGTGCCACCTGCTTGAACAGCGGCACGTACAACGCCGTCTCCGCCACCGGCAGCACGCCGGTCGCCTGCGGGGCGGTGTAGTAGAGGAACAACGCGGCAGCGAGGCCGAACACGGACTGCCAGAAATACTTCCAGCGCGAGGCCAGGCCGCGGCTGTCCTTCAGCACCAGCTTCTTGTAGTCGTCGTAGAAGCCGATCACGCCGAAGCTGAGCAACACGGCCAGCACCAGCCACACGTAGCGATTGTGCAGGTCGGTCCACAACAAGGTGGAAATGCTCACCGCCAGCAGGATCATCACGCCGCCCATGGTCGGCGTGCCGGCCTTGGACAAATGCGTCTGCGGGCCATCCTTGCGCACTACCTGGCCGGCCTTGAGTTCGGCCAGCTTGCGGATCAGGAACGGGCCAAACAGCAGCGACATCGACAGCGCGGTGAGCGCGGCCATGATCGTGCGGAACGTGATGTACTGAAACAGGTGCAGGGCGGTGAAGTCCCGTGCCATCCAGCCTGCGAGTTCAAGCAGCATCGGATGCGCCCTCCCCTTTACCCTTGTCGTTGCGAAGTGCGACGACCACCTGATCCATCCCGGCCGAGCGCGAGCCCTTGACCAGGCAGGTGACGCCGCCGTGTACCTGTTGCTTCAGCGCGGCGGCCAGCGCCGCCTTGTCCGCGAAGTGTTCGCCGCCCTCGCCAAATGCCTTGACCGCCGCAGCGCTCAAGGGACCCACGGCGAACAGCCGGTCGATGCCGTGCTTGCGCGCGTGCTCACCGATACCGGCATGCAGCGCCGCGGCGTTCTCGCCAAGCTCGGCCATATCGCCCAGCACCAGCCAGCGTTCGCCGTCCGCCAGGGCCAGCGTATCGATGGCGGCACCGACCGAACCGGGATTGGCGTTGTAGCTGTCGTCGATCAAGGTCCAGTTGCCGGGCATGTGCTCGAGTTGCAACCGGCCGGCGACACCTGGCACCTGTTCGAGACCAGCGACGATGGCGTGCAGCGGCACCTCGAGCGCGAGCGCAATCGACGCGGCGGCGAGTGCGTTGGCAATGTTGTGGCGACCTGCCAGCGGCAGCATCACTTCGGCGTCGCCCAGCGGCGTGCTCAGCACGAAGCGTGAACCGTCCACGCGTTGCTCGAGGATGTCCGCGCCGACGTCGGCCTTGTGGTCCAGCCCGAAACGCAACTGGCGGCGCGTGCCTGCCAGCCCTGCGAAGAAGCTGGCGAACGCATCGTCCGCATTGATGATCGCCACGCCGTCGACCGGCAAGGCCTGGTACAGCGCGCCCTTGGTCTCGGCGACGCCTTCCACGCTACCCATCCGCTCAAGATGCGCGGGCGCAATGGTGTTGACGAGGCCGATATCGGGCCGTGCGATGGCAGCGAGATAGGCGATATCGCCCGGCTTGCCTGCACCCATTTCGAGCACCGCGAACTGGGTGTCCTGCGGCATGGACAGCAGGGTCAGTGGCAAACCCAGTTCGTTGTTGTAATTGCCGGCATTGACGTGGATGCGACCGTGACGCGACAGGATCGACGCCGTGAGCGTCTTCACCGTGGTCTTGCCGTTGGAACCGGTGATGCCGATGACGCGCACATTGCTCTGCGCCCGCACTGCGCTCGCCAAGTCACCCAGCGCCAGCTCGGTATCGTCCACCAAGACCTGCGGCAGGGCCGATTCCACCTTGCGCGTGACCAGCGCTGCCACGGCACCGCGCGCCATGGCCTCGTCGAGGTAGTCATGACCGTCGACCCGCTCGCCCTTGATCGCCACGAACAGGTCGCCCTGCTTCAGCTTGCGGGTGTCGATGGCGACGCCGGTCACGTCCATATCGGCGCTGTTCAAGCGGCCGCGGGTCCACAGGGCGATGGCGCTCAGGCGCATCATGCGCGTGCCTCCAGTACGTGGCGAGCCACGGCAAGATCGTCAAACGGTCGCTTGCCGGCAGCGCCCTCCTGGTAGGTCTCATGCCCCTTGCCGGCGATCAGCACCACGTCGCCGGCGGCGGCAAGGGCAAGGGCGCGGTCGATGGCCACCGCGCGATCGCGCTCGACCGTCGCCGTCGCCGGCTGACGGAGCCCGGCAACGATCTGCGCCACGATGACGTCGCCGTCTTCGCCACGCGGGTTGTCGTCGGTAATGATGATCTGGTCGGCCAGGCGCTCCGCAATCGCGCCCATCTCCGGCCGCTTGCCGGCATCACGCTCGCCGCCGCAGCCGAACACGCAGATCAGGCGACCTTCGCAATGCGCTCGCAGCGCGGTGAGCGCCTGCTCCAGCGCGTCCGGCGTGTGGGCGTAATCCACCACGACCAGCGGCAGGCCCTCGACGCCGCCGAGGCGGTTCATGCGGCCGTTGATCGGCTGCAAGGCCTCGATGGCCGCGACGATAGGCTCGAACGCTTCACCCAGCGCACCCAGGCACGCGACCACCGTCAACAGATTGGCGACGTTGAAGCGGCCAAGCAGACGGCTGCGCACAGCATGGGTGCCCCACGGCGTCTGCAGCTCGAAGGAGAGGCCTTCAGCTGACGTGCTGACATCGACGGCACGAAGATCCGCTGCCGCATCGCCTTCGGCGCTCAGGCGCAGCGCGCGCACGTCCGCCGGCAGGCGGTCGGCAAGCTGACGACCAAAGGCATCATCAATATTGATGGCGGCAGCGTGCAGCGACGGCCAGGCGAACAGCTTGGCCTTGGCTTCACCATAGGCTTCCATGCTGCCGTGGTAGTCGAGATGGTCGCGGGTGAGGTTGGTGAAGGCGGCCATCTCGAACGCCACGGCCGCCACGCGGCCTTGCTCCAGCGCGTGCGAGGACACTTCCATCGCCACGTGGGTGGCGCCCTCGTCGCGGAACGACGCCAGCAGCCCCTGCACGCTGATTGCATCAGGCGTCGTGCGCTCACCTTCGCTGATGCGGCCATGCAAGCCGGCGCCCAGGGTGCCGATGGTGGCCGCGCGATGGCCCAGATGCTCCAGCGCCTGGGCCAGCAACTGCACGGTGGAGGTCTTGCCGTTGGTGCCAGTCACGCCGATCACGCGCAGCGACTCGGACGGACGCCCGAAGAAGCGCGCAGCGATCTCGCCCACCTTGCCATGCAAGCCGTCCACCCACAGTACCGGCACATCCATCGGCGGCGCCTGGTCAGCCGGCGCTTCGGCCAATACGACACGCGCGCCGCGGGCGACGGCACCCTCGGCAAAGCTGATGCCATGCCCGCGCGTGCCACGCAGCGCAAAGAACGCATCGCCAGGACGCACCTGACGCGAGTCCAGCGCCAGGCCCGAAACGACGATATCGCCGACACCCGGGGTGTCGGCGATGCCCTTGAGCAACTGGTCGAGGCGCGCGCTCATGGCGTCTCCCCTTCGACCGGCGAATCGTCGACGGTCTCCACCACGGGGGGCTTGCTCCCGGTCAGGCCGTTCTGTCCTTGCAACGGTCCGCCGACATACCACCGACCGATGTTGTCCGGGGGCACGTCCATCAGGCGCAGCGCGCCATCCATGACCTTGGCGAAGACCGGGCCGGATACCAGCGCGCCGTAGTAGCTGCCCTTCTTCGGGTTGTCGATCACCACCACCGCCGCCATGCGCGGATCGGATGCGGGCACGATGCCGGCGAAGGCCGCGCTGTAGTTGTTCTTCGAATAGCCACCGGCACTGGCCTTGTGCGCAGTGCCGGTCTTGCCGGCCACGCCGTAGTTGGCGATCCAGGTATACGGTGCCGCGGTGCCGCCGGGCTGGGTCACCGAGACCATCATCTGCACCAGTTCTTTGGCGATCTTCGGATCGATGATCTGCTTGGCCTCGTTGTCCGAGCCCTTCACGAAGGTGGGCAGATGCATGACGCCGTCGTCGGCGATGGTGGCGTAGCCGTTCGCCAGCTGCAGCGGCGTCACGTTGAGACCGTAGCCGTAGGCCAGGATGGCCTTTTCCAGCATGCCCCAGCTCTTGCCCGGCTTCAGGTAGCCCGAGGCCTCGCCCGGAAAGCCGCTGTTGGTGCTGTTGCCAAAACCAAAGCCACGATAGGTCTCGTACAACAGGCCGGTATCCAGCGTCATCGCCACCTTCGCCGCGCCGATATTGCTGGATTTGGCGAGGATGCCGGTGGGTGACAGCATGCCGTTGGCATGGGTGTCGCGGATGTCATGCGAGATATAGAAGAAGTGCCCGTTGCCGGTGTCCACCAGCGGGCCGGTGGGCGTGTACTTGCCGCTGGACAGCGCGGCCGCCATCACGAACGGCTTGATGGTGGAGCCCGGCTCGACCACGTCGGTCATCGCGCGGTTGCGGCGGCTGGACGGATTGCTGCCGCGCAGGGCATTGGGGTTATAGGTCGGCCAGTTCACCATGGCCAGCACTTCGCCATTGCGCACGTCGATGATCACCATGGAGCCGGAGTCGGAATCCGACTGCTCGATGGTGTTCTTGAGCTCGTTGTAGGCGAGGAACTGGATGCGCCGATCGATGCTGAGCGTGATGTCGCGGCCCGGCTGCGGCGCGCGCACCAGCTCGACATCCTCCACCACATGGCCCATGCGATCGCGGATGACGCGCTTGGCGCCCTTCTTGCCGGCCAGCCAGTCGTCGAAGGCCAGCTCCAGGCCTTCCTGGCCGTGGTCGTCGATATTGGTGAAGCCGAGCACGTGCGCGGTCACCGGACCCGAAGGATAGAAGCGGCGGAATTCGCGCTGGCCATTGACGCCCGGCACACCCAGGTCCAGCACCACCTGCGCGGCATCCGGCGACATCTGCCGCTTCAGATAGACGAACTCCTTCTCCGAGCGCTGCGCCAGGTATTCCTTCAGCGCGCCAGCATCCATGCCGATGGCGGCGGCCAGTTTCGGCAGGCGATCCTCGTTGTCCAGCAGCTCGGCCGGATTCGCCCAGATGGAAACCACCGGCGTCGACACAGCCAGCGGCTCGCCATTGCGATCGAAGATGGTGCCGCGCGAAACCGCGATCGGCACCTCGCGCAGGAAGCGCGCATCGCCCTGGTTCTGATAGAACTCCTTGCGCACCACCTGCAGATCGAAGGCGCGCGCCACCAGGCCCAGCGAGGCCAGGCCCAGCACCACCGCCACCACCACCATGCGACGGCGCGTGCTCGGGGCCGCGTTGCGGCGGCGAGTGGGATGGGCGCTCGTACGCGGGCGCGGCTTCATCGGCGCACCAGCTGGATGTCTTGCGGCTTGGGATTGACCATGCCGAGCTTCTGCCGCGACTCGTCATCGACGCGACGCGGCTCGGCCCAGGTGGCCTGCTCCAGCTCCAGCTTGCCGTATTCGATATTGAGGTCGTCGCGCTGGTCCTGCAGACGGGTCAGTTCGACAAACAGCACGCGGCTCTCATGGCGCGTCCACACCACGGCAATGGCGCTGGACAGCACCGCCGCGATGAGGATCAGCATGAAGATGCCGCCGAGGACCTTCATCCGAGTTTCTCCGCCACGCGCAGCACCGCCGAACGGGAGCGCGGATTGACGGACAACTCGGCATCGGAAGGAAACTGCGCCTTGCCCACCGCAGCCAGGCGGGCGGGTGCCGCCGCCACCGGCGGGCCACGGCGGCTGCCTTGCACGCGGCCGGAGTGGTCGCGGATGAACAGCTTGACCGCGCGATCCTCCAGCGAGTGGAAGCTGATCACCGACAGGCGGCCGCCCACCTTGAGCAGCGACAAGGCCGCGTCGAGGCCTGTCGCCAGCGCGTCCAGCTCGCCATTCACGTGGATGCGCAGGGCCTGAAAGCTGCGCGTGGCCGGATGCTTGCCCGGTTCGCGGCGACCCACCACGCGCTCGATCAGCGCGGCCAGCTGGCCGGTGCGGGTGATCGGGTTTTCAGCACGGTCCTCGACGATGGCCCGCGCAATCTTGCGACTGAAGCGCTCCTCGCCAAACACCCACAACACGTCGGCGATCTCGCGATCGCCGGCATGGGCGAGGAAATCCGCGGCGCTTTCGCCCTGAGTGGTGTCCATGCGCATGTCCAGCGGCGCATCGGCCATGAAGCTGAAGCCGCGTGCGGCTTCGTCCAGCTGCGGTGAGGACACGCCCAGGTCGAGCAGGATGCCGTCCAGGCCGCCGGCGGTTTCGTCCCACTCGGCCATGCTGGAGAAATTGGCGTGACGGATCGATACGCGCGGATCGGCGGCAAACTCGGCCTGCGCCGTGGCGATGGCCTGGGGGTCGCGATCCATCAGCAGCAGGCGACCATCGGGACCGAGACGCGACAGCACGGCCCGGGCGTGACCGCCCCGTCCGAAGGTGCCATCGAGATAACGCCCGCCTTCCCACACGGCGAGTCCCTCCACTGCTTCACCCAGCATCACCGGGATGTGCCGCAACTGCTCGGCCATGCCGCACTCCCGCTCCCGTCCCGTAAATTCCGCCGCGCCGCCACCGTTGCCGGTTACAGGCGCAGCTCCGCCATCTCGTTGGTGATCTCGTCTTCGCCGATGGTCTGGCGGATCTTGGCCAGGTGGGCCTGTTCGCTCCAAAGCTCGAACTTGTTGCCCATGCCCAGCAGAACCGCTTTCTTCTCGATGCCCGTGGTTGCGCGCTGGCTGGTCGGCAGCAGGATGCGTGCCGCGCCATCCGGCTCGACCACGCTCGCGGCGCCCACCAGCTTCATCTGCATGTCGCGATGGGCGGCTTTGACCTTGGGCAGGGCGTTCACCTGGTCGCGCACCTGCTCCCACTCGGCGTACGGGAACAGCCACAGGCAGCCCGATTCGAAGGGGTTGTAGGTGATCACCAGACGATTGGCGCAGGCGTCGGCCACCAACTCGCGATACGCGGTCGGAATGGCCAGCCGGCCCTTGTCGTCAACAGTGATGGCAGTTTCGCCCTGGAACACGGCCAATAGACTCCACGAATTCCCACGATTTCACACAGGAACCCACGATAGTCTCGCCCCCTGAGACTGTCAAGGGAATTTCGCTTGTGAATCAATGAGAAAGGCGATGATCTGGCAGTAATTCCAGCCCTTTCTGAGGAAACACCCAAAGGTGCTTGAATGGGTAGGATTTTTTCAAAACGCCAGTCCATCTTTCCGCAGGCCCGACGGCCCTCCGGAAGGCTCCGGCATGAATCACCCGTTCATGCCCGCCACGCAGTCGTCATCGCCACGTCAGGATCGACATGGCGATGACGGCCGGTGGTGAATCGAGGCGGAGTCGGCCTGTAAGCCGGGTTCTGTACGTCTTGCGACGCGACAGTCATTCCTCTCGGCCAGACGTCGCCGTCTGGCTCCAGCAACCTACCCGGGAACAACGCGGGCCGCGTTATCGTTCCCCTATTCGGTCTTGCTCCAGGTGGGGTTTACCGTGCCATGCGGCGTTAGCCCCGCACGCGGTGCGCTCTTACCGCACCCTTTCACCCTTACCACGCACATCCGGAGATGCCGTTCGGCGGTCTGCTCTCTGTTGCACTGGCCGTCAGCTCGCGCTGCCCAGGCGTTACCTGGCACCTTGCCCTGTGGAGCCCGGACTTTCCTCGATGCGCTTGCGCGCGACGCGACTGTCCGGCCGACTCCGCGCGGCATTGTAGTGCAAGACGCGGCTCAAGACGCCTGAGAAGTGCACGCACCGCAGCTCTGCCTGTAGGAGCGCACCCAGTGCGCGAAGAGCCAACGGAGTGGTGATGCCGTGATCGCGCACAAGGTGCGCTCCTACAACAACAAAGGCCGACCGCCCTTAACCCTCGTAGAGCAGTTTGCGCGGGGCACCAGTAATGGCCGCCGCAAGCTTCGCTGCCTTGGCGGGCGGCAACTCCTCGCGCAACAAGGCGAACACCCGACGCCCCTCCGCTTCGCGCGCATCGGTTTCCTCGCCGCGACCGGCTACCAGGATCACGTGCTCGCCGCGCTGCTGATCCGGGTCACTCACCACCCGCGTCGCCAGCTCGCCCAGCGGTTCGCCAAGCACCGTCTCAAACAGCTTGGTCAGCTCGCGCGCCAGCACGCCCTCGCGCGCCGCGCCGAAGACGTCGCGCATATCGGCAAGGCTCTCCGCCACCCGATGCGACGACTCATAGAAGATGAGCGTGCGTGGATCGCCCGCAAGTTCCTGCAAGCGGGCGCGCCGCGCGGCGGACTTGGGCGGCAGGAAACCTTCGAAGACGAAGCGGTCGCTGGGCAGACCTGCCACGGAAAGTCCTGCGATCGCCGCGCACGGACCCGGCACCGGGGCACAGCGGATCCCGGCCGCACGCGCAGCCCGCACCAGCCGGAAGCCGGGGTCGCTGATCAAGGGCGTCCCCGCATCCGAGATCAGGGCGACCGATTCACCGCCCTGCAAGCGCCGCACGATCGCATCGACGACGTCACGTTCATTGTGCTCATGCAGGGCTACCAGCGGCGTGCCGATGTTGTAGTGGGTAAGCAGCGGGCGACTGTGCCGCGTGTCCTCGGCAGCAATCACCGCGACCGAGCGCAAGGTTTCGATGGCGCGTGCGGAAAAGTCGTCGCGATGGCCAATCGGTGTGGCAACGACCCATAGCAGGCCCGGCTGAATCTGTGACATCTTGCCCTTTCCTCCGCCGCGAGGCGGCAATCCAATGGGCTATCATCGCCCATCCGCCGACTATGTCGTCAAAAAGATCGAAAGGGATTTGGCCATGCGCTTGTACCGCGCCGCAGGCATTGTCCTGCTGATTTCACTCGCACTCAGCGCCTGCGTTCCGCCAACGGCGACCCGCTCCCCCGCCGAAATCGCCGCCAGCCAGCAGGCCGATGCGCTCGCCCAGCAAGGCAAGTTCGAGGACGCCGCACAGGCGTACCTGGCCCTGGCGAAAACCTCCGCCACCCCCGATCACTATCGCCTGCTTGCAGCCGAAGCGTATCGTCAGGAAGGCCAGCTCGACCGCGCAGCACCGTTCGCCAACGATATTCGACGCCAGCGCCTGACCGGTGACGAGCCCTCGCGGCTCGACCTGCTGCAGGCCGAGCTGGCGCTGAAGCAGCACGATGCGAACCGCGCCCTGCAGCTCACCACGCAACCGAACATCAGCGTGCCACCGGCGCTGCAGCTTCGCCTGCTCGAGCTGCGCGCGCAGGCCATGCAGGAGACCGGCGATTACTGGGGTGCCGCGCGCTCGCGCATGGAGATGGACAGCCAGCTCAGCGGCCTGGACCAGACACAGAATCGCAAGCAGTTGGTCGCCTTGCTGGTCAAACTCGGCGCCGACCCGCTGAAACAGCGCGCCAGCGCCATGCAGCAAGGCGATCGCATGCTGCCGTGGGTGAACGAGGCGCTGACCCAGCTCGGCGTCGCCGTGGCGCGCCAGCAACCCGCGCTGGAACAGGAAGTCGGTACCATGACGCCGGGTGAAGGCGCCAATGTGCGCGAGGGCTACAAGATGCCTGCGCGCGTCGCCTTGCTGTTGCCGGCGAACGGCAATCTTGCCGCGGCGAGCTCGGCCATTCGCGAGGGCTTTTTCGCTGCCTACGCGGATGCTTCGCGAAATCACGCGCCCCGACCGCTGGTGCGCGTATACGACAGCGGCGGCACGGCCGCCAGCGCCATCAAGGCTTATCAACAGGCCGTCACCGACGGGGCACAACTGGTGATCGGGCCGCTGACGCGTGGCGAGGTTTCCGCCCTGTTCGGCCTGTCGGACCTGCCGGTCGCCCTGCTCGCGCTGAATCACCCGGACGACAAGAGCCTGCCCGCCAATGGCGTGAGCGAATTTGGCCTGCTCCCTGAAACCGAAGGTGCCCAGGCCGCCGACCACATGGCCGAGCGCGGCACCCTCACTGCCTACGTCATCGTCAGCAGCGACGACTTTGCGCAGCGCGCCGCCACCGCCTTCAAGGCCGAAATCGAGGCGCGCGGCGGCAAGGTGGCCGGCATGGGCAACCTGCCTGCCACGGGTGTCAACTTCGCCCCGACCATTACCGGGCTGGGCATGCCCACCGATGGCAATGACCCCGGCAACCCTCCCAGTGAGGCGGGCGGTGCCAGCACGAGCGGTGTCTTCATCAGCATGCGCCCGCAGCAGGCGCGGCTGCTGCTGCCGCAGCTCAAGCTCGCCCGCGTGAACCTCCCGGTGTTTGGCACTTCACATATCTATGCCGGCGTAGACGATGCCGGCGCGAACCGCGACCTGGAAGGCGTCGAATTCTGCGACGCGCCGTGGCTGTTCGACGCACAACCCGGCCTGCCCAACCGCGGCGACATCGCCGCGCAGCTGCCGGCCGCGCGCGGCACCTCGGCACGATTGTTCGCCTTTGGCATGGATGCCTGGAGTCTGGCGCCCTACGTCGACTGGCTGCGCGCGCATCCCGGCAGCTATCTACCGGGCGCCAGTGGTCAGCTCACTGCCGACCAGTTCGGTCGCGTACGCCGGGTGCTGGTGTGGGCGAAGTTCCAGGACGGCCTGGCCCGTCCGCTCAATGGTAGCCTGCAGATGGACAGCGCACCGGCATTGTCGCCGCCCGTCGGCAACGATCAGCCCAGCCAGGGCTGATTGGAGCGGGGCTGATTGGAGCCGGGCTGATGCGGGCTGCGGGAGCGCGCTTCGAAGAACGTGCCGGCGCCGCCCTGCAGCGCGCCGGCCTCAAACTGCTGGCGCGCAACTACACCATCCGCCACGGCGAGCTCGACCTGGTCATGCTCGATGGCGACACGGTGGTCTTTGTCGAAGTACGTCACCGCCTGCATGCCGTGCACGGCAGCGCTGCAGCTTCGGTTACCGCCAGCAAGCAGCAAAAGCTGATACGTACCGCCGAACTGTGGCTTGCTGCCCACAGCAAGTACGCACAGCAAAGCTGTCGTTTCGATGTGGTGACCTACGACGGCCCCGAGGACCAGGCGCGGATGGACTGGTTGCGCGGCGCGTTCGAAGCGCACTAGCCCCGCCGTGATTCCCGCGCAGGCTGCATCCGGTGGGATACTGCGCGCATGAGCCTTCCCGACTCCTTGCTTGTCACCCTCCGTTCGCACTTTCCGGAGGCCTCGCTGGCCACCGGTGACGCCGAACGCCTCGCCTACGCCTACGACAATTCGCGCCGCAACGCGAAGCCGGATGCCGTGGTGTTCCCTACCGAGCACGCGCAGGTAGAAGCCCTGGTGCAAGCCTGCCGCGCCCATCAGGTATCGGTGATCGGCCGCGGCCGCGGCACCAATACCACTGGCGCCACAGTGCCGGTGGATGGCGGTGTGGTGGTGAGCTTCGAGCGCATGAACCGCATCCTGCGCATTGATCCTGACAATCGCTTCGCGGTGGTGGAACCTGGCGTTCTCAATGGTGACCTGCAGCAGGCACTGAAACCCCATGGGTTCTTCTGGCCGCCCGACCCCTCGTCGGCGCCATGGTGCAGCATCGGTGGCAACCTCGCCTGCAATTCGGCCGGCCCGCGCACGGTGAAATACGGCAGTCCGCGCGAGAACACACTGGGCTTGCGCGCCGTCGCGGGCACCGGCGACGGCTTCCGCTGCGGCACCTATACGAGCAAGGGCGCCACCGGCTACGACCTCACCCGCCTGCTGATCGGCTCGGAAGGCACGCTTGCGCTGATCACCGAAGCCACGCTCAAGCTCACGCCCAAACCCACCGGGCTGCGCACCATGCGCGCCACTTATCGCGACGTGGGCGCCGCTGCACGGGCGGTGGCGCGGATCATGGCGCAGCCGGTTACGCCGTGCGCGCTTGAATTCATCGACGACGTGGCGCTCAAGCTCGCCCGTGATTACGGCGGTGACGTGGTGCCGCTGGCCGGTGCCATGCTGATGGTCGAAGTGGATGGCGAGCCGGATACCTTGGCGGGCGCCATGGAAGCAGTAGCACGTGCCGCGCGCGGCGATGGGCTGGAAGAGCTACGCATTGCCGAGACAGTGGAGGAAACGCAGGCGCTGTGGTCCGCGCGCAAGGCGCTATCCCCTGCACAGCGCACGATCTCGCCGAACAAGATCAACGAGGACGTGGTGGTGCCGGTGAGCCGGCTGCCCGAACTCGTCGATGGCATCAAGCAACTATCGAAGAAGCACGACGTGCTGATCGTCAGCTTCGGTCATGCCGGCAATGGCAACCTGCACGTCAACCTGCTGCCGCGCGACGAGGCCGAGCGCGAGCGCGCGCATGCCTGCCTGGCGGAGGTGTTTGCACTGGTGATCGCGCTGGACGGCACGCTTTCAGGCGAGCACGGCATCGGCCTGGTCAAGCGCGAGTTCATGCCGTTGGCATTGCAACCGAGCACGCTGCAACTGATGCGCAACGTGAAGTCGGCGTTTGATCCGGATGGCATCCTGAATCCGGGAAAATTACTGCCCTGATGCCTCTCTGTAGGAGCGCACCCAGTGCGCGATGGCCGTTACGGCGTCACCGCTCCGTTGGCTTTTCGCGCACTGGGTGCGCTCCTACAAGGGGGCGGTTATACCGAACGCTTGGCAAAAATGAGGTGCAGTCCGAACAGCACGAAGACCGCGCCAGCCAGCCCATCGATCCAGCGCGACAGCCTCAGGTAGCCGCGGCGCATGGCCGGTAGTGCAAACACGCCGGCAACCAGCGTGAACCACAACAGGGTTTCGAGGATGACCATGGTCCACAGGCCCCAGCGGGCGCCGGTGCTCACACGGTCGCCGAGGAAGGCGGAGAACACGCTGCCGAAATAAATGACCACCTTGGGGTTGGAAAGGTTGGTGAACAGGCCGGCACGCAAGGTGGCCGAGTCGCCCTGCTGCAGCGCCGGCTTCTGTTCCGCGCTAGGCGGCGACGGTTTGCTCAGCGCCCCGCGCAGCATCTTGACGCCCATCCAGGCCAGGTAGAGGCCGCCAGCGATGGCAATCAGGCGCTCCAGCCACGCCAGCCGCTGCAGCAGCAACTGCAGGCCTGCGAGGGCCAACGCCGACCACACCATCACGCCCAGGGTGATGCCCACCACGCCAAACATGGCCTGGCGGCGGGTGCGACTGACGGCCGTCTGCGAGACGAAGAAAAAGTCGGGACCCGGGCTCAACAGGGCTACCAGATGCACGACCGCAATGGTCAGGAACAAACTCACGCTTCATCTCCTCAAGGGTCCGAACAGGCGTCGCGGCGCCGCAACTTGTCGCGCCAGCACCCATTCCTCTACGCTGGCGGCTATTTTGGCATGGCCATGGGTCGCCCAAGGCGCCATACAGGGGATCATCGGGATCGCCGCGACAGGCCGCCATCGCCATTGGCCTGCCCGGAAGAGCGTGTCCCGCCCTACCGTCCAACCGCTTCAACCCATACGAACTTGCTGATGAATCTTCGACTGCGCCTGATTGCGATGAACTTCCTGCAATTCTTCGTATGGGGGTCATGGCTGCTGACGATCGGCGCCTACTGGTTCCAGACCAAGCAGTGGTCCGGCGCGCAGTTCGGCGCGATCTTCTCGACCATGGGCATCGCCTCGTTGTTCATGCCGTCGCTGATGGGCGTGGTCGCGGACAAATGGATCAACGCGGAGAAGCTCTATGGCCTGATGCATATCGGCGGCGCCCTGGTACTGTTCTGCGTGCCGATGGTGCAGTCGCCGGGGCTGATGTTCTGGGTGATGTTGCTCAACATGATGTTCTACATGCCGACCATCTCGCTCTCCATCGCGGTGGCCTATAACGCGCTGAAAAGCGACGGCAAGGACATCGTCAAGGACTACCCGCCGATCCGCGTGTGGGGCACGGTGGGCTTCATCGCCGCGCTGTGGACGGTGAGCCTGCTGCGCCTGGAAACCTCGTCCGGCCAGTTCTATGTCGCCTCCGGCGCGGCCTTGCTGTTGGGCCTGTACGCGTTCACCCTGCCGCCCTGCCCGCCGCGCTTCCAGCGCAAGCCCAATCAGTCGCTGCTCGACACGCTAGGACTCACCTCGTTCTCGCTGTTCCGCGATCCACGCATGGCGGTGTTCTTTGTCTTCGCGATGCTGCTTGGCGCCTCGCTGCAGCTGACCAATGCCTACGGCGACACCTTCCTGCATGATTTCGCCCGCATGGACGCCTACAAGGACCTGGTGGCGGTACGCTACCCGGCCATCATCATGTCGATCTCGCAGATTTCCGAGACGCTGTTCATCCTGGCGATTCCGTTCTTCCTGAAGCGCTTCGGCATCAAGACCGTGATGCTGATCAGCATGTTCGCCTGGACCCTGCGCTTTGGCCTGTTCGCTTATGGCGACCCGGGCCCGGGCCTGTGGATGATCGTGCTGTCGTGCATCGTCTACGGCATGGCCTTTGATTTCTTCAATATCTCCGGCTCGCTGTTCGTCGAAGGTCAGAGCGACCCTTCGATCCGCGCCAGCGCGCAGGGCCTGTTCATGCTGATGACCAATGGCATCGGCGCGGTGCTGGGCAGCTCGCTGAGCGGCCTGATCATCGAGGCCTTCTTCACCCACCCCGACCAGAGCAAGGACTGGCACGGCATCTGGGTCACCTTTGCGCTGTATTCGCTGGTGGTCGCGCTGCTGTTCATGTTCCTGTTCAAGCACAAGCATGATCCGGCCGGCGCGCGGGTGTGGGCGGAGAAGGCTGCGAACTGAGGCGGCCCGGGTCGCGCAATGGGTGCGCTCCTACAACAGGAAAAGCAGCCTCCGGGTACAATGGGCGGATGCAGATTGGTCCTTACCGCATCGACCCGAACGTGGTGCTCGCGCCCATGGCCGGCGTCACCGACAAACCGTTTCGCCTGCTGTGCAAGCGGCTGGGCGCGGGTCTGGCCGTGTCGGAAATGACCGCATCCGATCCGCGCCTGTGGCAGACACGCAAGTCGTTGCGGCGCATGGACCATGCCGGCGAACCCGAGCCGGTGAGCGTGCAGATCGCCGGCTATGACCCGGTCATGCTGGCTGAGGCAGCACGCTACAACGCCGACAATGGTGCGCAGATCATCGACATCAACATGGGTTGCCCGGCCAAGAAGGTCTGCAACGTGTGGTCGGGATCGGCCCTGCTGCAGGACGAGCCGCTGGTGGCGCGCATCGTCAAGGCAGTCGTCGACGCGGTCGATGTGCCGGTGACGCTGAAGATCCGGACCGGCTGGGATCGCGCGAACAAGAACGCGCTGAGCATCGCGAAGATCGCCGAGGACGCAGGCATTGCCGCCTTGGCCGTGCATGGCCGCACGCGTGCCGACAAGTACGAGGGCGAGGCCGAGTACGACACCATCGCGGCCGTGAAAGCCGCCGTGCGCATCCCGGTGCTGGCGAACGGCGACGTCGTCACGCCGCAACAGGCGAAGCACGTGCTCGACGTCACCGGCGCCGATGCGGTGATGGTGGGCCGCGGTGCGCAAGGTCGGCCGTGGATCTTCCGCGAGATCTCGCACTACCTCGCCACCGGCCAAACGCTGCCCGAGCCGACGCCACATGAAGTCGGCGAGATCCTGATCCATCATCTCGAACAGCTGTATGCGTTCTATGGCGAACTGCAGGGCGTGCGCATCGCGCGCAAGCATCTGGGTTGGTACGCGAAGGATCGCCCCGAAAATGCCGCGTTCCGCCACGTGGTGAATCGCGCGGAAAGCGCCGCCGAACAGCTGCAACTGACGCGGGACTATTTCGCCGCGCTAGGCGCCGGGGAACGACTGGCGGCGTGAAACCTCGCGATCGCACGCAGCGATCGCAAACCCTTGCGCGCAGCCCTGATGCATCATCGGCGCTCTGCCGCATGCGCTCCTCTTCATGATTCAGTGCCGCCATCGACGTATCCAGCACCAGCGGTTCGTCCGTCTTGGTCGACTGCTCGTACTGGGCGCCGTCTTGCTGCTGAGCGGCTGCGAAGCCACCCTGTTCGCCGGGCTCAATGCCACCGATCAGCACAAGCACATCGAGCAGCAGCACAGCATCGTTTTCGATGCCGATCACCAGCTCGCGCTGGATATCTATGCGCCCGTGCACGCGGAGCACGCGCCGATCGTGGTGTTCTTCTACGGCGGCGACTGGATGCGTGGCGAGCGTGCCTGGTATCGCTTCGTGGGTACGGCGCTGTCGGCGCAGGGCGTGATCGTCGTGATCCCCGATTACCGCAAATATCCCCAGGTGCGCATGGACGGCTTCATGCAGGATGCCGCGCGAGCGGTGGCCTGGGCGCATCAGCATGCCAGCGAACTGGGCGGAACGCCGGACGACATCTTCGTCATGGGGCACTCGGCTGGTGGCCAGATCGCCGCCCTGGTGGCTACCGATCCGCAGTGGTTGGGCGCCTACGGTATCCACCCGTCGGACCTGGCCGGCTTTATCGGCCTGGCTGGCTGCTACGACTTCATGCCGATCGCGGCCAATGAAACGGATATGCTCGGTATGTTCGGCCGTACGATGGAGGAACAGAAGAGGGCCCAGCCGGTTTTGCATGTTGATGGGGCCGAGCCGCCCATGTTGCTACTGCAAGGCAGCAACGATCACGAGGTCGAGCCGTCCAACGCGATCTCGCTGACCCGGACGATGCAAGCCCACCACGAAGACGTGACGCTCAAGTTATATCCCGGCCTGGGACACGAAGCGGTCCTGTTTGCCTTGTCCCGCCCCTTGCGAAGCGACGCGCCTACGTTGGCTGACGTTCTTGCCTTCATCCGCTCGCACCCGGCAGCGCGGCAAAACGACCCCCAGGGATCGGCGGCGGCCTGCGCGGGGAGCGCCTGTGTCAGCGGTCACTGAGCAAGCTCAACGGCGACTTGACGTAGACAGCCAACGTTGTAGCGTTTCCGACTTGGTCGCGCTCCCACCAAAGGACTGCCATCGTGAACAGCATCGTCACTGGCGAATTTCCGTATATCCACGGTTTCTCCTCCGACGAGCAGTCGCGCCTGATGCGCCAGGCGCGGATGTTCGAGACCAAGCTGTTCAGCCGCATCGACTACAGCGAGACCTCGCGCCTGCTGGAAGTGGGTTGCGGCGTCGGTGCGCAGACCGAGATCCTGCTGCGACGCTTTCCCCATCTGCATGTCACGGGCGTGGACCGCTCCGCCGCCCAGCTCGCGGCGGCCGAACAGAACCTGGCGGCCACCGCGTGGTGCAGTGCGCGCTATACGCTGCAACTCGCCGATGCCACCGACCTGCCCTTCGCCGAACGCAGTTTCGACGGCGCCTACCTCTGCTGGGTACTGGAACACATGCCCAGCCCTGCCCGCGTGCTCAGCGAAGTGCGCCGCGTGCTGAGCCCGGGCTCGGTCATCTATGTAACCGAAGTGCTCAACTCATCGTTCTTTCTCGATCCGTACTCGCCCCATCTGCTGCGTTACTGGATGGCCTTCAACGACCACCAGTACGACAGTGGCGGCGATCCGTTCATCGGCGCCAAGCTGGGCAACCTGCTGCTGGCCGGCGGCTATCGCGATGTGCAGACCGAGGTCAAAAGCTTCCACCTGGATAACCGGCAACCCGGTAAGCGCAAGCAGATGATCGAGTTCTGGGAAGAGCTGCTGCTATCGGCCGCGGACCAACTGACCGATACCGGCAAGGTCGATGCGGCGACCGTCGAAGGCATGCGCCGGGAATTGCAGGCGGTACGCAACGACCCCAACGCGGTGTTCTTCTTTGGCTTTGTGCAGGCACAGGCGACGGTGTATTGAGCGAGGTGCAGGCGTTGTGGCACCTCCGCGCACCATACCGGACGTTGATTCGAACTCTGTTCTACAGCTCTGTTGAATCGCGATCGTCGGAGTCGAGCGGCCCATGGAATCGCGGCATGACGCCGACCGCTTGAACAGTCGGGCGTGTCAGCATCAGTTGATGCAGTTTTTGGGCAAAGATCGGGAGACGGCGACATCAGGGCGCTACCAGACGACATCTCCATCGACGGCGTAAAGACGACACTGGTGGTGGAGCTGACCACACTTTGCCAGCACATAGGCTACTGGGTCCTCGCCCAGGGATGCGGCATCCCACCCGCCATCAGGGGATATGGCGAAAGCACGCGGCCTTGGCATGGACAGAAATTTCCTGTAGCCGGCCCTTCCCTCCGTACTCAGGTATGGCACCGCTTCTTCATCATCAAGCTTGCCGAAGTGGGTGGGCAGCGGTGCCGGTGTAGGTCGTGTCCAAACGACGTCATTGTCGACTACGTAGAGGCGGCAGCCACTACTGGTCTGACCGCACAGTTTCAATGCCTGCGCGATCGGATCAAATCCTCCTTGCGCAGAACCAGCCCCCCGTGTGCCAATGGCCAGGGCTCGCGGTAACGGCCGCTCCAGGAACTTTCGATAGTAGGCAACCCCTTGGGGCCCTTTCGCATTCAAGTAAGGCAATGCTTGAGCATCATCCAGGGCGGCATAGTGGGTCGGCGGCGGCGCAGACGTGGGTAGGTACTCGGCATGCACCAACGTGTTTGGTAGTCCAACCCTCCCAAGAAACGCATCGACCCTGGGCACCCAAATGGGAAGCGCTGCGCCTGAGCCCAGCATGTTGTGCGAATCGTTTCCGAACGAACCATAGGCCACGAGTTCCGCGGGTCCGCCGGCCGCCACATAGTGCTCATACATCGAGCGCGAGACCGGCGGGGGAAACAGCGAGTCGTTGTCGCCAAAAAACCAGATTGATGGCGTGGACGTACGCCCGCCCAAGGTGCCGGCTGCCTGGATCAATGCTTCATCTTGATGGTGACAGTCGGACGCCCTCATCCCGCCCGCAAAGCTGACCAATCCCTTGACGCCAGGCTCTTTCAGCGTGCCAACCGCGAGTGCGTTCCAGCCACCAAAACTCTGACCAGCTACCACGATGCGGGAACCGTCAATGAAAGGCTGATGTTTCAAATAGTCGATCACGGCCTGGATATCACGCGCAGCGTCGAGACCCGTGGCGACATCGTCGCAGCCATGGGCGCTGAGATGCCCCTCCGAGCCGGCGTATCCTCGCATCATCGGCATGGCGACCGCGTACCCGCGGGAGAGGAAATAGTAGGCCGCAAACGTAAGGTGGTACCGAGGCTGCCGCTCGGGCGGCTCGTTTCCAGTTGCGCCATGATTCATGACGGCAAGCGGAAAGGGGCCTTCACCGCTGGGTGTATACAAGGTCACCTGCAACGATATGGGATCTGCCGCGGCGCCAAAAACGTGGATGACCCGTTCATGGAGCAACGCCGCATCAGGTGCTTTCGAGCTATCCGAGGCGTCGTCGGCGTTTGCCCCTCGATCAATCATTCCGAGGAGCAAGAAGACGGCAACGAGCCCCATCCATTTTTTTGTAAGCCTCGTGCTAATCGTCGTCACTCGACCTGAATCCAAGACCGATCTGACCATCACGTTCCCTCGGGTGTACGTGATGCAGGCTACTTGATCGCGGAAGCACGTTCATGCGAAAGCAGCGCAGGAGAATGTCCCCGGGTGAGGACGCCGACGCCCGGACGGCACCGTGCGCCATCATCAATTCGCTGGGACACCATAAGTGACTGCTCATGCCAGCGCGTTCACGCGTGGCTGCTATAGCGCAGGCGACACTCCTGTCCCGTCAGTCCCACCGTTCATCCCTGTCGGGCCGTCTCTCATCACTCTGCGCTTGTCGCGCTTTGTGGCCCGTGCAAAGTGATCACTTCCATCAACGAGGGGTCAACCATGCATCGCCGCGATTTGCTGAAGGCCGCCCTGACCTTGCCGCTATTAACCTGGCTGGCGTCGCCGGCCTTCGCTACCACCAAAGCAGCGCCAGCGTCCGTCCCCCGGCTACGCTCGCGCATACGCCCCGGCGATCCGGCCTGGCCGTCGGCGGCGCAATGGGAGCAATTGAAGCAAGCGGTGGGAGGGCGCCTGCAGCGCCTGCGTTCACCGTTTGATGGCTGCCTGACCAACGACGACGGCTGCCGCGAAGCACTGGCGCAGATCAAGAACCCGTTTTTCATCGGTGACGAACCCGCCCTCACGCAAACCAGCGGCTGGGTCGATGCCTGGACCTCCCGTCCCAGCGCCTATGCCGTGGCGGCACAGAACACATCGGATGTCATCGCGGCGGTGAATTTCGCCCGCGAGCATCACCTGCGCCTGGTCGTGAAAGGTGGTGGCCACAGTTACCAGGGCACCTCAGCCTCGCCCGATTCGCTGCTGATCTGGACGCGGCATATGAACGCCGTGACCTTGCACGATGCGTTCGTGGCACAGGGCGGCGAAGGCATCCAGGCCCCGCTGCCGGCAGTGACCGTGCAAGCCGGTGCCCTGTGGATCGACGCTTATGACGCGGTCACTACCCAGGGCGGGCGCTACGTGCAAGGCGGCGGCTGCACCACGGTAGGTGTGGCAGGCCTGGTGCAGAGCGGCGGCTTTGGCAGTTTTTCCAAGAACTTCGGCACGGCGTCGGGCGGACTGCTCGAAGCCGAGGTTGTCACGGCTGACGGCAAGGCGCTGGTCGTCAACGCGCACCAGCATGCCGACCTGTTCTGGGGCATCAAGGGCGGCGGTGGCGGCAGCCTGGGCGTGGTGACCCGCTTGACCCTGCGCACCCACGATCTGCCGGACAGCTTCGGCGGAGTATCCGGCGCCATCCAGGCCGATTCCGACGAGGCCTACCGCGTCCTGATCGCGCAGGTCATCGGCTTCTATCGCGAGGCGCTGTTCAATCCGCACTGGGGTGAGCAGCTGGTGTTTCGCGGCGACAATACGCTGCGCCTGTCCATGGTGTTCCAGGGCCTGGACAAGGCTGCCGCGGAACAGGTCTGGGCGCCCTTGCTGGCCTGGGTGCGTGCGCGCAGGGCCTATCGCTTCACCTCCGAGATCCAGGTGCTGGCCTTGCCGGCCCGGCATTCCTGGGATGCGGAGTTCTTCCGCCAGCATGCGCCCGGCCTGATGGTCGCCGACAGTCGCCCCGGCGCCCCAAGGAATCACATGTTCTGGGCCGGCGACCAGGGCCAGGTGGCGCAATTCATCCACGGCTACCGTTCGGCCTGGTTGCCGCAGTCGCTGCTCGGCGTCGACCAGCAGACGACGCTGGTCGACGCCCTGTTCGCGGCCAGCCGCCACTGGGGCTTGTCGCTGCACTTCAACAAGGGCCTGGCCGGCGCGCCGGCTGACGCGGTGGCCCTGGCGCGCGATACGGCGATGAATCCGCAAGCCCTTGATGCGTTTGCCCTGGCGATCATCGCCAGCGAAGGCGATCCCGCCTTTCCCGGCATGCCCGAGGCCGAGCCCGATCTGGCCCATGCGCGCGACGAGGCGGGACGCATCGGCCAAGCCATGGCCGCGCTGCTCAAAGCCGCCCCTGGCGCCGGCTCCTATGTATCCGAGAGTGACTACTTCGAGCACGATTGGCAGGCGTCCTTCTGGGGCACGAACTATCCCAGGCTGGCCTCGGTGAAACGCAAGTACGACCCCGAGGGGCTGTTTTTCGTGCACCACGGCGTCGGCAGCGAAAGTTGGAGCGAGGATGGCTTCACCCGATTGCGCTCGCAGGGGTAAATCAGCCGGGTCGTCACTCCGCCACACCTGGGGCGGCGATATTGCCGCCCTGGCCATTCCCACCCGCCATGGGATCCCACTGCGCTATGCTCCGCCGGTTCTGGCCGGTCGGCAGACGCCTTCAGATAGCCGTTCGAAGCGTTTGCAGCGAGCCTTAAAGCCGTCCAAATGGCTGAATCGGCATGAAATCGTCATGTCCGGCAGACATGCTGAGGCTGCAAAACGGGGGTTCCCCGTGTATCATGCGCCACCCCTTTCATCTTTCTATCCGTAAGGAAGGATATATCCCGCGATGAGCAACTTCCTCTTCACTTCCGAGTCGGTTTCCGAAGGCCACCCGGACAAAGTCGCCGACCAGATCTCCGATGCCGTCCTCGATGCGATCATCGCGCAGGATCCGCGTGCGCGCGTGGCTTGCGAAACGATGGTGAAGACGGGCGTCGCAATCGTCGCCGGCGAGATCACCACCAGCGCCTGGATCGACCTGGAAGCGCTGACCCGCAAGGTCATCGTCGACATCGGCTATGACTCCTCCGACGTCGGCTTCGACGGCGAGACCTGCGGCGTGCTGAACCTGATCGGCAAGCAGTCGCCGGACATCAACCAGGGCGTGGACCGCAAGAAGCCGGAAGAACAGGGCGCTGGCGACCAGGGCCTGATGTTCGGCTACGCGACCAACGAAACCAAGGACTACATGCCGGCGGCGATCTACTACTCGCACCGCCTGGTCGAGCAGCAGGCCAAGGTCCGCAAGAAGAAGAACTCGCCGCTGCCGTGGCTGCGCCCGGACGCGAAGAGCCAGGTCACCCTGCGCTATGAAGACGGCGTCGCGACTGCCATCGACGCCGTGGTGCTGTCGACCCAGCACGACCCGAGCGTGAAGCAGAAGGACCTGATCGAGGCCGTGCGCGAGCACATCCTCAAGCCCGTGCTGCCGGCCAAGCTGCTGCACAAGGGCACCAAGTTCCACATCAACCCGACCGGCAAGTTCGTGATCGGCGGCCCGGTGGGCGACTGCGGCCTGACCGGTCGTAAGATCATCGTCGACACCTACGGCGGCTGGGCTCGTCATGGTGGTGGTGCGTTCTCGGGCAAGGATCCGTCCAAGGTCGATCGTTCGGCAGCCTACGCCGCTCGCTACGTGGCCAAGAACATCGTGGCCGCCGGCATTGCCGACCGTTGCGAAGTGCAGGTCAGCTACGCCATCGGCGTGGCCGAGCCGACCTCGATTTCGGTGACCACCTTCGGCACCGGCAAGATCGCCGACGAGAAGATCGAAAAGCTGATCCGCAAGCACTTCGACCTGCGCCCGTACGGCATCATCAAGATGCTCGACCTGGTGCACCCGATGTACCAGCAGACCGCCAGCTACGGTCACTTCGGCCGCACCCCGTACGAAGTGAAGGGTCCGGACGGCAAGACCTACACCGCGTTCTCGTGGGAAAAGACCGACAAGGCCGAAGCGCTGCGCGCCGATGCCAAGCTGAAGTAAGCCTCTCGCCATGCTTCAAACAGAAACGGGCCGCTCACGCGGCCCGTTTTCTTTTGGCGATACGTTGTGTCCGGATAATCCGCCCGCTCCACGCAGCAGGGTGAATCCGCCGATAGAAAGCGCCCGTACCACCGCGGTGGCATGCGATATCTGGGCGCCGCACTGCGACGCAAGCCATCGGGTTCTGAGTCTTGTGACCACCGCCCGGCGTGCCCCAGGCGGCATGCAGCGAGGCAAGCTATCGCCGTGCCTAGGTCTCGGTCTTCGCCGGTTTCTTGGCCGCGGTCTCGGCATTCGCCTGAGCCTGCTGCGAATGAGCCGAGGACGCCTTCTTGGCCGGGGTACGCTTGGCCGCTGCGGGGCAGGTCGCGCCCTTGCGCTTGATACAGCTGTTACTTGCCACGGCGCTGGCCTTGCTTACCTTGCCGCGACGATGATGCCGCTCCGGCACGGGCGCGGGCTCGGCTTCAGCCGTGCCAATGGGCGACAGCGCCGTCAGGATCTTCTGCGCCGTGCCGGTTCCGGTCGCGCCACCGGCCCGGGCCACCAGGTAGTCGGGGGTCGCGCGATCCTCGAAGCCGTCATCCAACAAGCGCGCCATCAGATTGTCGCGGGCGGCGGCGGTACGACCGCCCAGCACCACGCTGAAGAGACGATGGCCATCGCGGACGGCCGTCGAGGCGAGATTGAAGCCGGACGCATTGGTGAAGCCGGTCTTCAGCCCATCCATGCCCGGATAACGTTCCATCAGGTTGTTATGACCACGCACCAGCCTGCCGCGAAACATGAATTCCGTCGTGGCGAAGTAGTGGGTGTACTGCGGGAAGTCGTGATACAGCGCCATGGCCAGCTTGGACATGTCGCGCGCCGTGGTGGAATCGTCCGGATCAGGCAGGCCCGACGCATTCTCGAAGTGCGTGCCGGTCATGCCGAGCTTGAGGGCCTGGGCATTCATCATTTCGACGAAGTGGCCTTCGGAGCCGCCCAGGCCTTCGGCCACCACCGTGGCGGCGTCATTGGCCGACTTGGTGATCATGCCGAGGATGCAGTCGCCGACCGAAATGGTCTGGCCGTGGCGCAGATCGAGCTTGGTCGGTGGCCGACCCGCCGCCCACGCCGACACCGGCAGCTCCTGGTCGAGCTTGATCTGACCGCTCTCCAGCTGCTGGAAGGTCAGGTAAAGCGTCATCATCTTCGCCAAGGACGCAGGGCGATTCGGTTCATCAGGATTCACCGCGGTCAGCACCTGACCATCCGATTCACTGACGACAATGGCCGCATAACCCGCGTGGGCGACGCCCGTGATGGCGGCGAGCGCCAGCAGCGCCGCTGCAGTCAGGCTCTGACGGCAAGCAGACAACCATCTCGGTGTTTTGATCTTGATGGCCACCCTGACCCCTCGCGCCGCCATCGGCACCTAGATAATGGTTAAATTTGACAACATAATGCCATGTTATTCAAGGGTTATTTCCCCTGACATGGTCTTTGGAGGATCGCAGCGCTTCGACGCGGGCTCGATGAGGAGTCCCGCAAAGCCGTTTCGCAGCGAGGAGTTCGGCAGATACGACCGAAGCTTAAGTCGGTAAAACTACTGCATTGCGCCCCGCAGACGCCATAAATTCGCCGTTAAAACCCAGCGGGCGATCGAACGTGGTGGCGCATCACCTAGAATAGGCGGATGTCCCTAATCCAACTTCAGCGCGTCGATTTCAGCATCGGCGGCCCCCTCCTGCTCGAACATGTTGATCTCTCGATCGAACGCAACGAGCGCGTCTGCATTGTCGGCCGTAACGGCGAAGGCAAATCCACCCTGATGAAGCTGATCGCCGGCGAGCTCAAGCCGGACGATGGCGAGCTTCGCGTACAGAACGGCATCGTGGTTGCCCGCATGGCGCAGGAGGTGCCGCAGGGCACCGAAGGCACCGTGTTCGACGTCGTGTCCGAAGGACTCGGCGATCTCGGCCATCTGCTGGCGCGCTACCACCACCTGCTGCACGAAGGCGATTTCGATGCTCTGGGCGAAGTGCAGACCCAGATCGAGGCGCAGCATGGCTGGGACCTCGATCGGCGCGTTACCGAAGTGTTGACCAAGCTCGAGCTGCCAGCCGACACCGATTTCGCCGCACTCTCCGGCGGCATGAAGCGCCGCGTGCTGCTGGCGCAGGCGCTGGTGCGCAAGCCGGACGTATTGCTGCTGGACGAACCGACCAACCATCTCGATATCGAAGCCATCGGCTGGCTGGAAGCCTTTCTCAAGCAGTTCGACGGCAGCCTCATCTTCGTCACCCATGACCGCAGCTTCCTGCGCGCGCTGGCGACGCGCATCGTCGAGATCGACCGCGGCCAGCTCACCGATTGGCCTGGCGACTACGACAACTACCTGCGCCGCCGCGAAGAGCGTTTGCATGCCGAAGCACAGGCGAACGCACTGTTCGACAAGAAACTGGCCCAGGAAGAAGTGTGGATCCGCCAGGGCATCAAGGCCCGCCGCACGCGCAACGAAGGCCGCGTGCGTGCTTTGAAGGCGCTGCGTGTCGAGCGCGCCGAACGGCGCAACCTGAGCGGCAACGTCAAGATGACCGCGGCCAACGCGCAGGCCTCGGGCAAGAAGGTGATCGATCTCGAACACGTGCACCAGGCCTATGACGGCCGCGTGCTAATCGACAACCTGACCACCACCGTGATGCGCGGCGACCGCATCGGCATCATCGGTCCGAACGGCGCCGGCAAGAGCACGCTGCTGAAGATCATGCTCGGCGAGCTGAAGCCCCAGCGCGGCCACGCCACGCTCGGCACCGGCATCCAGATCGCCTACTTCGACCAGCACCGCCTGCAGCTCAACGACAAGTTGAATGCGCTGGACAACGTGGCCGAAGGCCGCGACTTCATCGAATTGAACGGCAGCCGCAAGCACATCATCGGCTACCTGCAGGACTTCCTGTTCTCGCCCGAGCGCGCGCGCGCGCCGATCACGCGTTTGTCCGGCGGCGAGCGCAATCGCCTGCTGCTGGCCAAGCTGTTCGCCCAGCCGTCCAACCTGCTGGTGATGGACGAACCGACCAACGATCTCGACGTGGAGACGCTGGAACTGCTGGAAGAACTGCTCACCGACTACCAGGGCACCTTGCTGCTGGTATCGCACGACCGCGCCTTCCTCGATAACGTGGTGTCGAGCACCCTGGTGCTCGAAGGCCATGGTCAGATCGGCGAATACGTGGGCGGCTACAGCGACTGGCTATGGCAGCGCCCGGCAGCCGCGCAAGCCGTGGCGGCGGCCGCCGCCAAACCGGGCCTGGTTCGCCAGGATCCGGCCCCTGCCGCAACATCGGCGAAGCGCAAGCTTAGTTTCAAGGAGCAGCGCGAACTGGAGCAGTTGCCGCTGCGCATCGAGCAGTTGGAAACCGACATCGCCACACGCAGCGAGGCGATGAACGATCCCTCATTCTTCCAGCAGGATAGCGCCACCATCGTCAAGGCAAACGAAGCGCTGGCTGCCGCGCAAGCCGAGCTCGACGGCGCCTATGCACGCTGGTCGGAATTGGACAGCTGATTCAAGGATGACCACGACAGCGGCGCCAGTTCGCCGCCGCTGTCGCCTAGACCATGGTCCAGGAACCGATCCGCACGCAACCGCTTTCAGGCGCGGTGAAGAACCCGGGAACGGCTGATCCCAAGATAGGCCGCAGGCATGTACGGCATCTTCTTCACGCCACTGAACCAGCGCAACTTCAGATAAGCCGGCAGCCCTCGCAACACCGTCCAAGCACTGACTGGCTGCTGGTCATTGCTGGCCACCTGCAGGCTCTCGCGCTCCACCGGTGCGGCCTGCCTATCGTCAGGCGCCTGCATCCAGCTCACCCGCGAGCGCATGCTGCCACTGCGCTGGCGTTGTGCTCGGATCGCGTCCTCGTAGGGAAAGGTCACATCCCTCCCCTGGGTGCGAAAGAGTTGCTCCTGCCACACGAACAGCGACTGCAATGAAGGGGCGTGACTGAAATGCGGCACGATGCGTAGCGGCCGCAGCAGCGAGGCCAGGGTCAGGTCCGCCGCGGTGAACTGCCCGCCTACCAGGAAGTCGTCACGCTCGAGCCTACGTACCAAGGGAATCAGCAGGGCCTCGAGTTGTTCGTAGATGCGGTCCTGCCGATTGTGATGAAAGCGAAAGCGCAAGGTCAGCATCATGCCGACGACGGGTGAGGCCAATGCGCGCCAACCGCGCCGTGCGAACAGGCCGCCGAAAAAGTTGGGCAGAAATAATTCGGCCAGGGTCTGCGGACACTCCATGATGACCTGGGTATAGCCCAGACGGCGCGCATACAGACCCAGGGTCGAGTCGAGCCGCAACATCCATTGCCACACGCGTTCGCGCTCGGACGGATCGGCAGGAAACAATGGTCGCTCGGGATAGGTCTCTTCCAGATAACGGATGATCGGCGATGAATCGCTGATCGCTACGCCAGTCCCCGTGTCATGGATCAGCGGCACGGTTTGCGCGCAGTCGAAGCCGCGCATTTCCTTCTTGGTGAAGGCCGCGATATCGATGCCGCGCCAGGGAAGACGCTTGAAATCCAGGGCCCAGCGCACCTTTTCGACGTAATGCGACCAGTGCAGCTTGTACAAATCGATCATGGCGTGCCTCGTCCTTGGGGTCATCCCTCGATGGGGATGATCCAGGGCAACGACAAGGCCCGCTGCAGCATGTCACCGACGCATTGGCATGACATCCAAGACCTCGCGATGCCGAAGGACGACCGCGACACGGGTGTGCGACAAATCTGCTCGTTGCAGCCGCCGGCGGTCTCGCCGGCGGTCTGGCTGGACCGCCATTAACCCGTGTTCTGCAAGCCTTGCGACACGCCATTGACGCACGCCACCAGCGCACCGAGCAGCGCCTCATCCGCTTCGCCGCCAGCACGCCAGCGGCGCAGCAGGTCCAGTTGCAACAGGCTCATCGGATCGATGTAGGGATTGCGCAGGCCGATCGAGACGGCCAGGCGCGGCTCGTTCTGCAAAAGCTGGTCGGTTCGCTTGAGCCGGGTCAGCCAGCGCTGCGTGCGTTCGAACTCGTCGCGGATCAAGCCGAAGAACGGCTCATGCAACGGACCCGCCAGTCGCGAGAACGCCTCGGCGATATCCAGGTCGCACTTGGCCAACACCATGGCCACGTCGTCGAGCATATTGGCGAAGAACGGCCAGTCGCGGGCCATCTCGGCCATCTCCTGTTCGCCGAACAGCGCAACGCCCTGCTCCAGCGCGGTACCGAGACCGTACCAGCCTGGCAGGATCGAGCGGCACTGCGTCCACGCGAACACCCACGGAATCGCGCGCAGATCCTGCACGCCGCGCATGCTGCGACGGCGCGCAGGGCGCGACCCCAGGGTCATGCGCTCGATCACGTCGATGGGGGTGGCGGCGCGGAAATAGTCCACGAAGCCCTCACGATCGACGAAGGCGCGGTAGTGCTCGCGGCTGCATGTGGCCAGCTGGCTCATGCGCGCACGCCATTCGTCCTCGCGTGGCTCCTCGGTGCGGGGTCGCAGCGACGCGCGCAGCACGGCACTCACGGTCTGCTCGAGATTGCGCAGCGCCAAGGCGCGGATGCCGTATTTGCGATGAATCACCTCGCCTTGCTCGGTGATGCGCAACACGCCCGCCACCGAGCCGCGCGGTGACGACATCAAGGCCGGGGCGATGCGCGAACCGCCACGGCTGGCGGAGCCGCCGCGACCATGGAAGAACGACAATCGGATACCGGCTGCCGACGCCACTTCGAGCAACTCCACCTGGGCGCGCTGCAGACCCCAGCGCGAAGCCAGCGTGCCGCCATCCTTGCCACTGTCGGAGTAGCCCAGCATCACCCACTGGCGATCGCCGCGCGAGGCAAGATGTGCGCGATACACCGGATCATCGAGCAGGGCACGCAACGTGGCGGGTGCGTTGGTGAGGTCGTCCACGGTTTCAAACAACGGCGCGATATCCAGCGGCACCTTGCCGTCCTGGATCAGTCCGCCGTAGCGAGCCAGCGCCAGTACGGCGAGCACGTCGGCGGCCGAACGCGCCATGCTGATGATGTACAGGCCCAGGGCGTGAATGCCATAGCGTCGACGCGCATCGCCCAAGGTGGCGAAGACATCGTACAAGGCGACCGCGGTCGGCTCATGGCTGGTATCGAGCTTGGTTTCGCCGCCGGCAATGGGGCGCAGGCGAAGCACGCGCGCCGCCGTATCACGCTGCGCCCACTCGCTGTCGCCGAGTAGGCTGGCCAGCGCGTCATCGTGCACGCGCGAATCCTGCCGCACGTCCAGCCTGGCCAGATGGAAGCCAAAGGTACGCACGCGCCAGATCAGTCGCTGCACGGCATAGGCACCGGCGTGCAGGCCACGGTGGTCGACCAGGCTCAGGGCGATCAGGTGCAGGTCGTCGAGCAATTCGCGGACCGAGGTATAGCCTTCCGGATGGTCGTCATCATGCGTTGCCTCCAGACGCGCGCCGATCACCGTCAGCAGGGCGCGATACGGCATGTCCGCGTGACGCGGGCGAACCTTGGCCGCCGCCTCGGGAAAGCGCACACGATAGTCCGCCAGGCGCAGCGCCAGCGCGTCATCGACCGCGACGCGCCCTTCGGTCTGGCTGAGCAAGCGACCCAGTCCGGCGATGTCCTCGATGTAATGCTCCAGCACATGCGCGCGCTGCGTGGCCAGGCTGGCGGCGATGGTGGCGGCGCCCACGTTCGGATTGCCATCCATATCACCACCCACCCAGGTGGCGAAACTCAGCAGGCGCGGCAGCGGCACCGCTACGCCATAAACAGCTTGCAGCGCGTCGGCGAGTGACTCGTACAGAGCCGGCACGATGCGATAGACCGGGTTGGCCAGATAGAAGCCGACGTGGTGATGTTCGTCCTGCACGGTAGGGCTCACCGGCGAGGCTTCGGCCGTCTGCCAGCCGGCGTTGAGCGCCATGAAGATGCGATCTTCGTCCTCCTTGCGCTCTTGGGGCGTGCGCGTAGGATCGAAATTGTCGACCAGCGCGCGCACGATGGATTGTTCTTTCTCGAGCAGGGAACGGCGCACCGCCTCGGTAGGATGCGCGGTGAAAACTGGTTCCACTTGCAACCGTTCCAGCCACTCAAGCAGCTCGCCTGCCTCTACGCCTTGCGCCTTCAACTGCGTCAGTGCATCAAGCAAGGACTCGGGCTGAGGGGCACCGCCGGCCCGCTGATAATCGCGCCGGCGACGGATGCGATGCACGCGCTCGGCAATGTTTACCGCCTGGAAATAGGTGGCGAAGGCCCGCGCCAGCGCCTCGGCGCGCGGCGTTTCGAGGCCGCTCAGCAAGTCTGCCAACAAGGCCAGCGGCGCTCCTTCGTGGCGACGCGCAATGGCCGCCATGCGAATGCGTTCCACGTCGTCGAGGAAAGCCGGCGAGACCTGCTCGGCTAACATGTTGCCGACCAGGGTGCCAAGGCGGCGGACGTCTTCGCGCAACGGGGATTCGTGCGGGGCGAACTCAGGACTGCGGTACTGGTTCATCGATGCCTGGAGAGAATTGGATGTCTGGACGTCCAAGACTACCCTAAGCCCCACCCATTTGTGCAGCGCCGCAAAACGATCCTTCCACTCGAGCGAAATCCGGGCACTGGGCACCCCCTGCTCGTCGGCCCCTATCAGCGTCGTGGTTGCATTGGCATGCCAGGCGACGGCATCTGCAGCCCTGCCAGCAGGTCGCGGTGCGGGCTGATCGAAAGCTGCGGCGGACGGGCGCTTCCACCGGGCCTGCCGTGGCATGGAGCTGGCAAGACATGACCCCGGCCAGGTGCGGTCGCCGCGATGGTCGCCTTCTGCGCAGGCACCGCCATGGGGAGCGCAGCGAACGGAAACCGACGAGACCTGACTGCCGAGACCGCCGATCCAGGCCTTCGCCAGGATCCTTGGCGCAATAACTTGCGATTTTAGTGTTCCCACCTCCGGGCTCGAGGTCATCCGCCATGGGCGGCGCCGCAGCCGGGCATCGCCGCCAGGGGGCAGAACCCATTCCTCTCTGACGTTATACTCAGCAGTCCCGTCGAGGGGCGCTGCGACCGTTGGCATCGCGAACGCGGAGATCTCCGCTACAGCCCGCACTTTCCCGTGCGGGCATTCGCCTTCCCCGGCCAGGCTCGACGGATTCAACTTGTAACGGCGCCCGGTTAACGATGCGACTCCCCAGGTCGCAACATCCGGAGCTACGCCATGAACGCAGTCACCAAAGATTCCGCCCACCAGGACTACAAGGTCCGCGACATCTCGCTCGCCGAGCTCGGCCGCCGCCGTATCCGCATGGCCGAAGAGGAAATGCCGGGCCTGATGCAGATCCGCGCCCGCTACTCAAAGGACAAGCCGCTGAAGGGCGTGCGCCTGTCGGGTTCGCTGCACGTCACCAAGGAAACCGCCGTGCTGGCCGAGACCCTGCGCGAGCTGGGCGCCTCGGTGCGCTGGGCCTCCTGCAACATCTTCTCGACCCAGGACGACGTCGCCGCTGCGATGGCCGCTGGCGGCCTGCCGGTGTTCGCCTGGAAGGGCGAGTCGCTGGAGGAGTACTGGGAATGCACGCTGGACATGCTGTCCCATCCGGGCGAGCTCGGCCCGCAGCTGATCGTCGATGACGGCGGCGACGCCACCTTGTTCATCCACAAGGGCGTGGAGCTGGAAGACGGCGACAACTGGGTCAACACGCCCAGCGGCAACCACGAAGAGCAGGTCATCAAGGACCTGGTCAAGCGCGTGCACAAAGAGCGTCCGGGCTGGTTCAAGAAAGTCGCCGCCGAGTGGAAGGGCGTGTCCGAGGAAACCACCACCGGCGTGCACCGCCTCTATCAGCTGGCCGAAGCCGGCAAGCTGCTGGTGCCGGCGATCAACGTCAACGACTCGGTGACCAAGTCCAAGTTCGACAACCTGTACGGCTGCCGCGAGTCGCTGGCCGACGGCATCAAGCGCGCCACCGACCTGATGGTCGCCGGCAAGGTCGCCGTGGTTTGCGGTTACGGTGACGTGGGCAAGGGTTGCGCGCACTCGCTCAAGGGCTTCGGCGCCCGCGTGATCGTGACCGAGATCGACCCGATCAACGCCCTGCAGGCGGCGATGGAAGGCTTCCAGGTCACCACCATCGAAGAGACCCTGGGCCTTGGCGACATCTATGTCACCACCACCGGCAACAAGGACATCATCACGCTGGAGCACATGGCGGCGATGAAGAACAACGCCCTGGTGTGCAACATCGGCCACTTCGACAACGAGATCCAGATGGATCGCCTGAACGCCGCCAAGGGCGTGTCGCGCGAGAACATCAAGCCGCAGGTGGATCGCTACACGTTCGAGAAGTCTGGCCACAGCATCTACATGCTGGCCGAAGGTCGCCTGGTGAACCTGGGCTGCGCCCACGGCCACCCGAGCTTCGTGATGTCCAACAGCTTCTCCAACCAGACCCTGGCCCAGCTCGACCTGTGGGCGAACAAGGACTTCTACGAGAAGAAGGTCTACCGCCTGTCCAAGAAGCTGGACGAGGAAGTGGCTCGCCTGCACCTGGAGCAGATCGGCGTGAAGCTGACCCGCCTCACCCCGGAACAGGCCGCCTATATCGGCGTGCCGGTGGATGGCCCGTACAAGCCGGACCATTACCGCTACTAAGCGGTGGCACGGTCTGTGTGACCCATCGAAAGGCCGCCCACGGGCGGCCTTTCTTTTGCGCAAGGCTGCACCGGCATCCCTGCCCTCCGGCTGGGTTATTTCACGGATGCAAACCCGTACATGGAAGGATGCCCCGCCATCAGCCAGTGCGCGTAATTGCCTTTCAAGGCGATGCTGATCCTGTCCGCCACCTGTTGTGGCGCGTCAGGCGAAGCCAGTTCCACCGCCTCCAGTATCTCCGCGCTGAAGCGGCCGTGCGTAAAGCGCAAATAGAACGGCAACAGCACCGTATTCATCCGCGCGCCGATGCGGAACACGCCGCCATGAATCCGGCCAGGGCGCCCGAGCACCGTGACGTCGACGGTCTCCATGGGAAATCGGTGCATGGTGTAGGGGGCCGCATCGGCAAACAGCACGACCACGCCATCCCGCCGCAAGGCCTGGATCACGCGCAGGCCGAGATTGTTGCGCTGGCCATCGTCGCGCGTATAAAGCGGCTCCAGCCTGGGCATGACCATCTCCTTGCCGGCAAACACGCCGGTCACCGCCGACAAGGTCTCCAGCCCCAGCGCCTTGCGCACCTCGTCGAGTACATACACATAGGCGCATTGCGATACGTAATGGAACGGCGAAAGAATCACCGGCCGCGCGGGATCGTCGCCCCGGAGCGCAACGATCTGGCGCGCCAGCGTCCGGGCGACCTCCCGCAGGTCGGGCCACGCCTCGTCGGGGCGCGCTACCCGGCCGTCATGGAATCGCCGGTCGAGCAGGGTCTCCAGGGTTTTACCGGTCATCGCGCGCCACTTGTCGGCCGCATCGAGCAACCACAGCTCACGCCCCATCTCGTAACGGGTGATGCCGTTCCATCGCTCGCGCGCGTTGAACAGGCTTTTGACACACCAGGTGAGCGTGGCGAGCCGCTCGATCGAACGCGCCGAAAGGCTGATCAGCCATGCCTGCCGCAGCCGGGCCAGGCTTTTCCACAAGGACATGAGCCACTTCATCGGGGACGCACCAATCAGACCGCGGTCTCTGAAACCGGTACTTCCGGTGTGGCGGCATGCACCGGCGACGAAGGCGACAGCGCGCCATCGACCAGGCGGTAGCGCCGTTCGAACGCCTGGGCCAGCGAGAGGTCATGCGTGATCACCACCACGGTGCGATCCAGCTGCCGCAGCAACTCGGCGACTCCGGACACCGAGCCGGCGTCCAGGTTTGCAGTCGGCTCGTCCAGCAGCAGCACTTCCTTCGGCTGGTACAGCGCACGCGCCAGCAGCAGGCGCTGCCGTTGACCTGCCGAAATATTGGCCACGGTGTCGCTGATCAGCGTGCGCGTGCGCATCGGCATACGCATCACGTCAGACCACAGGCCGACCTGCTCGAGCACGCGACGGATGCGTTCATCATCCGCATCGGCCGTAAACAGCGACACATTGTCGGCAATCGAGCCACGCAAGATGACGTCGCCCTGGCGCAGATGCACGACGTGGCGGCGGATCTCGTCCACCGTCAGGTTCGGCCAGCGGATGCCGTTCAGCAGGAGCTCGCCGTCCTGCAGCGGTTCGGCCGCCGCCAGCAGCTTGAACAAGGTGGACTTGCCGCTGCCGGATGGCCCCGTCACCACGATCTTGTCGCCGCGCCGGATCTCCAGGCTCGCGTCGGCAAGCACCATGCCGTCGGATATGCCGTAGCGGAACGAGACATGGCGCATGGCAATCGACTCGAACGACGCCACCTCGACGGCCTTCTGTCGGTCGGCCATCGGCGTATAGCGCTCTTGCTCGCTGCTCATGATGTCGTCCACCCGCGCCGCGGGAGCATCCAGCATCAAGTGGGCAAACCCCGCATTGACCGAGCGAGCGAGACGTGCGGACGCCAGCGACCGGTAGATCATGAACGCGTAGAACACGCCGACCGAGAGGCTGCCGCGAAGCAGCAGGCTCGCGGCAAGCCAGGTCATCACCAGCAGCTCGCCGTAACTGATCAGCTGCAGCGCAACGTCGCGCTTCGCCACCAGACGCGATTCCTGCAGCGCAACCGCCGCATAGGATTTGAACTTGCCCATGAAGGCCGCCGTGCGGCGGGTTTCGCCGCATGACAGCTTGATCAGGGCGGCCGCACGGATGGTTTCGAGCAAGGTCTCGTCGCAGCGCGTAGATTCCTCCAAGACCCGCAGGCGGGTATCGCGCATGCGAGCGAACAAGGCCAGCGCAACCAGCGCTGGCAAGAGAATGCCCAGCAGCGCAAGCGTCGCCAGCAGCGGGCTTTGCATCATCATCAAGGCCAGCGCGAGCAAACCAACGGCCAGATCGATCCCCAACGAGATCCGGACGCGCACCGCATGGGCGCTGATGTCGTCCTGCGCCTTGATCCTGGCGAACAGATCGCCCGCGTTGCGTTTTTCGAAATAGGACAGCGGATTGCGCAACAAATGGCTCAACAAGCCTTCGGTCGCATTCACGCGCACCCATTGGCAGGCCAGTTCGGTCAGATAGTCCTGGGCGAACTGAGCGAACGTGCCGATGGCAAAAATGCCTGCGAATGTCCACACGAGCGTATGGATGAGGCTGAGGTTGTCCGTGCCGACCACCTCATCCAGCATCAGCCAGCCCAGATAAGGCATGGCCAGGATCGCGAACTGTGCCGCCAGTGCGACGAACATCACCTTGGCGATGGAACTGCGCAACTGTGGATTCCACGCGCGCACCCGTTCCAGCGCTGCCGGCATCCGCGAGCGGGCGCGAATCCGTTGCAGCTGCGGCGTCGGCGCGCATTCGAGAAGGTAGCCCGACATGGTGGCGAGCAGGGTGTCCAGCGCCACCCGGCGGCGCCCCGTGGCCGGATCGATCACCTGCACATAGCCCCGACCCAGTTTCTCGAACACGACGAAATGGGCGCCGCCAACGTGCAGGATCGAACCGGGCTTGATTTGCGCCAGATCGTTGCGCTCGAACCGGTAAGCCTCCACGGAAAGGCCGAACTCCAGGGCCACGTCGTACAGGTCCGTCATGGACAGGCCGTGCGAGGAAATCGGCCGGAACGCCGAGATCTCGCGCACGTCGGTGGCGCGCCCCAGTTCGGTCAAGACCATGGCCAGGCAGGCATAGCCGCACTCGGCCACTTCATTCTGATAGATGACGCGCATGTTCAACCCCTGAGCCTGCGCAACAGCGGTGCCAGCACCCATCCGGCGATGGTCGTGCGCTCCACCACGATGCTTGCCCGGCCCCGCATGCCGGGAAGGATTTGCGGCGGCGGTCCGGCGTGCGGCAAGCGCTTGTCCGGCAGCATCGCCCAAGCCAGGTAGTCGCCGGCGTCATGGGTTGTGCCGGCGGTCCGCCCCGACGGGTCGCTTCCGCGCTGCGCCGTCGCGGAAACTGACACGATGCGCGCCTCGTAAGTGCCAAAACGGGTGTAGGGCATCGCATCAAGCTTGATGCGTACGGTCTGCCCCACACTCACAAAACCACGCTGGCGCGACGGTACCTGCAACACCGCCACCAGGTGACGCTGCGAATCGGTATCGATCACCATGACGACCTCGGCGGGATCGAGCCGCCGACCCTGCAACAGACCCGACGCGACCACCACACCGGTGCGCGGCGCCACGATCGTCCTGCCGGCGTCTGGCCGCCCATCTGCATTCGCACCGTCGGGCGGAATGACATCGGACGTAAGATTGAACAACGGCATGCCGGAAGCAACACGCTCCCCCGGCTGCACGAAGACCGCCGCGACCAGGCCGTCATAACCGCGCAGCTTGAACTCGGAAAGCGAGACGATTTCGCAGGGCGCATCCCGTTTTAGTTCCACCTCATGCACGCACGCAAACACGATGGCGCCAAGCAAGGTCGCCGAACCAAGATAGGTCAACCAGCGCCATGACACGTCCTTAAAGGTGGGAAGCCTGCTGATATCCAAATCCAAAACTCCAGCCCGAAACGCCGGCGGCCACGCCTGGGTCGGCGCTGCCGCCCGCCATGCGCCGCCCCGATCCCATCGGCGCTACTGATACTGAAAACCCCGCGCATCCGAGTGCGCGGGGTTTGCAACTTCTACATGCTCGTAGCCGACGGGACGCACGGCCTTCGAAAGGGAATGATCCCTGCGCGATGTCACCGTCCAAGCACGGCTTTCACGGCAGCCTCAATCCGTCATCGGGCCATGGCTCGATCGCCCTGGCTCCGCACCGGCCGTCGGTGGCCGCTCTACCGTTTACGGAAAGACCGGGTTGATCGGGTTGGTGGTGACCTTGTCGCAACCGCCGGCAACGTCGGCTTTCTTCAGAGCTTCGCGATCGATCTTCTGCATGGAACTATTCCTTCAGTGGGTGGGAGATACTCAAGTACAACTTCGATATCGAACAGGTAGCGATCCGACCGTTCCGCTGGTCGTCCACGCCGTCATTCCATGACGTGCCAATGCCCGTCCGTTTCATCCTCGTCTCGGGCGAGCTCACGCTCGCCATCATCACGCGCGCCGTCAATCCGCTTCCGGCTCGGTGCTTAGGGTGCACCCTTCCGTCGTCGCGACGATGGCCACGCTCGCCCAAAAACTCGGATTCTTGCCGATGCCTGATAGCCAGGACATCGCATGAAGTAGTCACGCCGGCCATTGACCCAGGCGTGACCGCTTCAGCATTCGACTCTTGCTGGTGCCCGTACTCCGTAGTGATCGAGTGATCGCTACACATTGGCCACACGAATTCGCCACGCAGTTCGAACGTTTAAGCAGCCGCGGAATCCTATGCGCAGCAAGGGGGCGTGGGTATCAGAAAAGTCTCAATCATTTCGTCGATGGCAAACCGTCGGAGCGAGCCTGCCAGCTCTTTATCAGCGGCAACCAAGACGCTAACGCACCCTAAACAGGACGACGGGTAGCGAGCGGCAACACGCGAGGTCGTCGCTTCAGTAACGGCGCGGGACCGGCATGCCATGCCGGTCTACCGAAAAGCGATCGGTGATCACCATGAGATGACCGCCATGGAGATCCATGCATCCATGGCCCATGGAGCCGACCTACTCGACGCGGCTCGCCGGTCCGCACCCCAGCGCGCCGAGCACGCCATGCAGCGCCGGTACGTGCATGAGCCACGGCGCCGACAACGTCAACACCCCGGCCAGCAGGATGAACAGAGCCGCGCAGCGCCGCGGCGCTGGCTGCTGCAACCAGCGCCCGACCCGCGCGCCCGACCAGGTCAACGGAAGCATCACGGGCAGGGTTCCCAGCCCGAAGACCGCCATGGTCAACGCACCATCGCGCGCACTGGCCTGCAACCACGCCGCGGCCAGCATCGTCGTACTCAGGCCGCACGGCAGCCATCCCCACAGCACCCCAGCCGCCACCCGGCGCCCAACGGTATTCGCCGGCAGCAAGCGCTGTTGCAACGGCCGCAGCAACCGCCACAGCCGCGTCCCTGGACGCGCAAGCACACCGAGCCGGCCGCGCCGGTCGAGCAGGCGCAAGGCTGCCACCACCAGCACGACACCGACCGCCATCCGCATGGCAAGGGCCAGCGCCTGCCACTCGAACAAGCGCAGCAGGCCATCCCCGACCCCTCCGGCGAGCGCGCCCGCCAGGACGTAGCCAGCCACTCTTCCCAGGTTCAATTGCAGTGCGCCGCGCCACCCCGCCCGTGGCGACCATACGGAAAAGCCGGTCGCAATGCCGCCGCACATGGCGGCGCAATGCACGCCGCCGAGCAGGCCCGTAAGCAGTACCGCCGAGAGGGCCAGACCATTAACCGGCATCGTCGCCTCTCGTGGCGCCGTCGCGCACGTCCGGCGATGGAAGACGCGGCGAAACGTCGTCGTGCAGGATATCCAGCGCCGGCGTGTCCATGTCGTCGAACTGGCCCTTGCGCACTGCCCACACAAAAGCGCCAATGGCGGCAGCCAACAAGACCAGGCTGAGCGGAATGAGCACCAGCAGGATGATCACGCGGTCGCCTCCGGCACCGTGATGCGCGTCAGCCGCAAGGCGTTGCATGTAACGATCAGCGACGATACCGCCATGCCCAGCGCCGCCACTGCGGGAGTCACTTCCCCGGCCATGGCCAAGGGCAGGGCGAGCAGGTTGTAGCCGACGGCCCAGGCAAAATTCTGCCGAATGATGCGCTGGGTACGCCGGGCGAGTTTCACGGCGGCGGGAAGCCGCAGCAACGATGGCGCCGTCAGCACCATATCGGCTGCTCGCTGCGCCAACGCAGCCCCTTCGCCCATGGCCAGCGAAACGTCCGCACCAGCGAGCACCGGCGCATCGTTCAAGCCGTCGCCGACCATGGCCACGATGCGCCCCTGCGCCTGCAGTCGCCTGACCAGGGCGAGCTTGTCTTCCGATGTCTGGCGCGCGTGCGCCTCGCCAATGTCGAGCTGTCGCATCAGGCGTTGCACCGAGTCCAAGGCGTCACCGCTGGCCAAATAGACGGCCAGGCCCAACTGACGCAGATGGTCGACTGCGGTGCGTGCATCCGGCCTCAGGCGTTCCTGCAAACGGAAGCGCGCCACGACTCGCGAGCCGCTGCTCAGCCAGAGGCAGCCGTCGTCCTCGCGCTTCGCCGCGAAGGGCGCATGGCCCAACTTCCACTCCACCCCATCGACCTTGCCGATCAGCCCCTGCCCGCGGACGGCCCGGACTTCGCTGGCCTGCAGCCCCATGCGCTGCTCGACGAAGGCTGCGGCGATCGGGTGGCCGCTGTCACGCTCCAGTGCCGCGGCAATCGCCTTGGCCTTGGCCGGCGTCATTCCTTCGAACACCTGCACGTCGTCCAGGGTTGGCTGCATCCGGGTCAGGGTGCCGGTCTTGTCGAATACCACATCGGTGGCCCTGGCCAGACTGTCCAGACCATCGGCACGAATCGACAGCACCCCCAGGCGCGCCAGGGCGCCATGCGTCGCGGCCAAGGCCGCGGGCACCGCAAGCGACAGAGCGCAGGGGCAACTGATGACCAACAGGGACAAGGTGACTTCGAAAGCGCGCGTGGGGTCGTAGATGCGCCATCCCACGTAGACCAGCACCGCGACCACCAGCAACGAGGCCACGAACCAGCTGCCGATGCGATCGGCCATGCGCGCCAGCAGCGGCCGATGGGCCTGGGCCTGTTCGACCAGGCGCGTCAACTGCGACAGGCGCGTGGCGCTGCCGACCTGGGTGATCTCGATCCGCGCAGGTGTTTCCCGGCACACCGTGCCGGCGAAGATCGAAGCCCCCCGCTCCCTGCTCACCGGCCGGGACTCACCGGTCAGCAGGGCCTCCTCAAACACGGCGACGGCATCCAGCAGCCGCCCATCGGCCGGTACCACCTCACCGACGGCCATGCACGCGATGTCACCCACTTGCAGCGCCGTCAGCGCTACCGATTCGCGCACGCCGTCGGCACGCTCGCGCACGGCCAGCGTCGGCCTGGAACGCGCCAGAGCATCCACCTGCTGACTGGCCACGCGCCGCGCCCGTTGTTCCAGCATGCGCGCGCCGAGCAGCAAAAATACAAACATGGCCGCGGCGTCGTACCAGACCTGCGCACCGCCCCGCATCGTTTCAACCACGCTGGCCAGGTAAGCCAACAGGGTGGAACTGGCGATCAAGCTGTCCATGCCAAGGTGACGCTGGCGCAACTCCCGCCAACACCCCGAGAGGAATGGCCAGCCGGAATAGAACACCACCGGCGTACACACCAGTAACGTGACCCAGCGAAAAAAATCCCGCGTGGATACCGCCATGTGGTGGTAGAAGTCGAAATACAGCGCCTCGGACAGCATCATCGTTTGCATCGCGCCGAGTCCGGCGATACCAAGACGCAACAACCAGCGCCGCCGCTCGGCCACGCGCTCGCGCTCGCGCGCCGCACCACCAGCCAGATAAGGGCGATAGCCCAGCAGGGTCAGGCGCTGGAGCACGTGCGACAAACACACTCGCGCCGGGTCCCAGCCCACCCGGATGCGACCCGTGATCGCATTGGCGCTGATATCAAGAACACCCGCTTCGCGCCGCAGGGCGCGATCGATCAGCCAGGCGCAGGCCGCGCAGCGCATGCCATCCGTCAGCAGGGTGATCTCAAGTCCACCGTCGACCGGGAACGCGTGCTCGCTGAGCAGATCTTCGCCATCCCAAGCGCTGAGATCGGGCGCGTCGACTGCCACGCGGGCGGGCGTTGCACTTCGCAGGCGGTAGTAGTCGCCCAGGTCGGACTGGCGAATCCATTGCGCAGCCGCCGCACATCCATCGCAGCAGAAGCCCTGTTTGCTGCCATCCAGGTCGAGCCACGTCGCCTGCACTGACAGGGCTTCCCCGCAGTGATAGCAAGCCTGGACGCCAGGTGACCTGGCAGTGTCTACGGCCCAATCCACGTTTAAGGCATCAGGTGAATGAATCGCGCTTGCGACGGCCATTGTCCATGCAGCAGCCAGCCCCCGTCGTCGGATCCCAGCCGTACCGCCCAGTCGTCACTTCCCTCCAGCGAGCCAACGCCACGCCAGCCCAGCTCGCTTGGCGCAAGCTGGTAGGTGCGACTTCCGTCCGCGGAATGCGGCGACGTCAGGGTCAACGTCAGCTTTCCGCCGCGTGGAAAATCCCCATCCATGGGCAGGGCCTCGATCATGTCGCCCTTGGTCCGCAGCACCAGCCCGCGGGTCGACACTTCGGTCAGGCTGTGCGCGGAGACGAGCATCCTGCCTACTTGCGTCGTCCTGTCCACGGTCTCCCTGTCCTCACGGCCCGGATGAACGGCGGCGAACAACAGACTGAAGCCGATCACGACCGAAGCCAGCGGCAGGCCCACCAGCATCCATATCATCGGTTCGCGCCAGAGGCTGCGTTTCTGGTTCATGGCAGTGGCCCAAAGAAGCTGCTGTTGACGGTCGTGGTGGCATCCACATCGACGCCGCGGACCTGGAATTGCATGGCGTGGCGACCGGATACCTCGGCCGAGGCGCTGACCGTAACGGGCACCGAAACCACTTCGCCGCTTTGCGCCAGCACCGTCTTCGGGCCGCCGCGCAGGCTGACGCCAGGCATGTCGGCGGCACTCACATCGATCATGAAGCGGTGCGCCTGCTGATCCTTGTTGACCAGCTTGAGCGTGTAGCTGTTCTCGATGCTGCCACCGCTGCCTTGGCTGTACATGGCATTGCGATCACGCAGCACCTCGGCAATCAGCACACTGCGATGGGTCACGCCGTACATCCAGCCACCGGCCAGGGCCAGCAACAGACAGCCATAGACCACGATGCGCGGCCGCAGCACCCGCGCCGGCTTGCTGTCGATGTGATTCTGCGTGGTGTAGCGAATCAGCCCGGTCGGGTAGCCGACCTTTTTCATCACATCGTCGCAGGCATCGATACAGGCACCGCAGGCAATGCACTCGTACTGCAGGCCATTGCGGATATCGATGCCGGTGGGGCACACCTGCACACAGATCGTGCAGTCGATGCAGTCGCCAAGCAGCTCGGCGGTAAATTTCGGCAGCGGTTCGGCCGTGGCACCGGCGGCCCCCGCCAGAGCGATGGTGCCGCCGGCCTGTGCACGGTTGTCCGCCGCCGAGGGATGCCGGCTGGCGCGAAACACATAGTCGTAGGCCGTGGCCTTGTCGAGCAGACCGCGGGCACGCGCCAGCACGCTCTGCAAGCCACGCTTGCGCGAACCGCGTGGTTCGCCACGCATGGGATCGTAGGCGATGATCAAGGTGTTTCGATCGAACATCGCGCTCTGGAAGCGCGCGTAGGGGCACATGTACTTGCATACCTGCTGACGCAGAAAGCCGGCGTTGCCCCAGGTGGCGAAGCCGTAGAACAGAATCCAGAATGTTTCCCAGCCGCCCCAGGCCCACGGGGTGCGCTGCGCCAGGCCGACGATCGGGCTGAAGAATCCGACGAAGGTAAAGCCGGTCCACAGCGAGAACAGCGCCCACAGCCCGTGCCGAGCGCCCTTGCGCAGGATCTTTTCGCGATTCCACGGCCCCGCATCCAGCTTCATTTGCTTGTTACGGTCGCCTTCGCACCAACGCTCGATCCAGATCGAGACTTCGGTCCAGACGGTTTGCGGACAGGCATAGCCGCAGAACAGTCGACCGGCCAGGGCGGTGAAGAAGAACAGCGCAAGCGCCGCAATGATCAGCAGCATCGACAGGAACAGAAAGTCCTGCGGCAGGAACATCAGGCCGAAGATATGAAACTTGCGCGCCGGGAGATCGAGCAGGACTGCCTGCTGCCCGTTCCAGCGCAGCCATGGAAACAGATAGAACATGCCGAGCAGCCACAGCACGGCCGCCACGCGCAGGCGATTGAATCGCCCCGATACCTCGCGCGAGTAGACCTTGCGTTCGCTGACGTAATACGAATCGCTGTCGTCGATGACGCGCAGCGGAATGCGACCACTCATGATGCCCTGCCCGAACGTAAACCGCCCCGGACCAGCCGTGCCGGACGCAACAGGATCCAGGTAAACAGGCTGGACGATGCGGTCGCCAGCCAGATCAGGAAGAAGCCCAGCGTATAGCCAAGTTCGCGGCTGAGCTTCAACGACGGAAAAGTCATGTCCTGTAGCGCTTCGGGGTCGACGTAGGCAAAGAACACCATGGTCACCACGCCGGCCACGAAGAAGCTTGGCCACAGGATGGCGCCGACACGCCGCACCGAAGCACGTACCGACGCCTGGTCTGGCGGTTTGAGCGATCGCCGCTTCATCATCATTCCGCGACCACGGCCCCGGTGGGCGGCGGATCCCGGTGCGGCGACAACGTCCACACATAGGCGCCGACCAAGCGCGTACGGGTATCGCCAAGCACCGGCTTCCATGCAGGCATGGCGCCCTGGCGACCTTCGCTCAGCGTCTTGTGCAGCGACGCCATGCTGCTGCCGTACAGCCAGTAGCTGTCGGTGAGGTCGGGCGCGCCCACCACCTGGTTGCCCTTGCCTTGCGCGCCATGGCAGGCCACGCAGATCGTGGCGAACATCTTTTCGCCGCGTTCCACCGCATCCTTCGGCTGATCGGGCCTGGACAGCGACAGCACGTAGGCAATCGTGTCATCCACCGCGTTGGGGCCGCCCTGTGCCTTCAAGGTGTCGGCCCAAGCAGGCATGACCGCCTGGCGCCCGTTCTGGATCGTATCGAGTATGCGATTGGGCGTACCGCCCCAATGCCAGATATCGTCGGTCAGATCAGGAAATCCAACCGCGCCGTGCCCGCTCGAGCCATGACAAGCCGCGCATCGATTGATGAAGATGGTGCGACCAATCGACACCGCGGACGGGTCCTGGGCCAGCACGTCGATCGGCTTGCCTGCATAGAGCTTGAGCGTGTCATCCAGCCTGGCCTCCTCGGCGGCGTTGTCCAGCGCCCATTCGGACTTGGAACTCCAGTGACCGACGCCTTTCAGCTCGCCCACGCCGAACCAGACCAGATAAGCCACGGCAAAAACGATGGTGATGATGAACAGGTTGATCCACCAGCGCGGCAGCGGCTTGTTGAATTCGGTGAGATTGCCATCCCAGACATGCCCGGTTTCGTCCGGCTTGGGATCACTCGATCGACGCTTGGCCGTGCCCATGAGGAGCCACGCGCAACCACCCAGGTTCAACACCGTCAGGATCACTACGTACCACGTCCAGGCGGGCGTCATGTTGTTTGCTCCTTATCGTCTTCCAGAGGCATCTGCGCAGCTGCATCGAGCACGGACTTGTGGCCCGGACGCCAAAGCCAGATGCAGCCCCCCACGAACAGCGACAGCAATGCCGCGGTAATCAGGCCAGGCAACATGTCACTCAGCCCCCTCTGCCACTTGCATATCCGCCTGCGAGACATGAGTGCCCAGCCCCTGCAGATAGGCGACGACCGCATCAAGTTCGGTCTTGCCGGCGACCGCCGCCGGCGCGCCGGCGATGTCGGCGTCCGTGTAGGGGTCGCCAATGCGCTTGAGCGCACGCATATGCTGCGCAATTTCCGCGCCGTCGAGCTTCGCCTGGGCCAGCCACGGATACGCCGGCATGTTCGACTCCGGCACCACGTCGCGCGGATCGTTCAGATGCGCGCGGTGCCAATCGTCGGAATAGCCGCGCAGGCCGACGCGCGCAAGGTCCGGCCCGGTGCGCTTGCTGCCCCACTGGAACGGATGGTCGTAGACCGACTCGCCGGCCAGCGAGTAATGCCCGTAGCGCTCGGTCTCGAAGCGGAGCGTGCGAATCATCTGCGAGTGGCAGCCGTAGCAACCCTCACGCACATAGATGTCGCGCCCCGCCAGTTCCAGCGCGGGATAGGGCTTGATGCCCGGCAGCGGCTTGATCGCCTCGGCCTGGAACATCAACGGCACGATTTCCGCCAGGCCGCCGAAGGACACCGCCACGGCGATCAAGATCATCATCAGGCCGATGTTCTTTTCGATTTTTGCGTGTGTATGACTCATGTCTGTTCCCTCAGGCACGGGCGTCCGAAAGATCGGGCGGAAGCACCACTTGCGGCACCGTGCTTGCTGCCGCCAGCCGGAAGGTCTTGAACACGTTCCAGGCCATCACCAACATGCCCGAGAGCACGATCAGTCCACCGCAGAGACGGAACAGGTAATACGGCTTGGTAGCGTTGAGCGCTTCCACGAACGAGTAGACCAGGGTGCCGTTCTCGGGATCGGTAGCGCGCCACATCAGGCCCTGCGTCACGCCGGCAATCCACATCGTGGCGATGTAGACGACTACGCCAATCGTGTGCAGCCAGAAGTGGGTGTCGATCAACCTGGTCGAGTACATCTTCGAGAGATTGAGCAGCCGCGGCAGCATCGCGTAGATCGAGCCGATCGAAATCATCGCCACCCAGCCGAGTGCGCCCGAGTGCACGTGGCCGATACCCCAGTCGGTGTAGTGACTGAGCGAGTTGACCGTCTTGATCGACATCATCGGCCCCTCGAACGTGCTCATCATGTAGAACGAGAGCGAGACGATGAGGAACTTCAGGATCGGATCGGTGCGCAGCTTGTACCAGACCCCCGACAAGGTGAGGATGCCGTTGATCGCGCCGCCCCAGGACGGCGCCAGCAACACCAGCGAGAACACCATGCCCAGCGACTGCACCCAGTCGGGCAGCGCGGTGTATTGCAGGTGATGCGGGCCGGCCCACATGTACACCGCGATCAGCGCCCAGAAGTGCACGATCGACAGCCGGTAGGAATAGATCGGACGATCCGCCTGCTTGGGCACGAAGTAATACATCATGCCGAGGAAGGCCGTGGTCAGGAAAAAGCCTACGGCGTTGTGGCCGTACCACCACTGCACCATCGCATCGACCGCGCCGGAGTACACCGAGTAGGACTTCCACAGGCCGGCCGGGATGGCGAGGTTGTTGACGATGTGCAGCAAGGCGATGGTGATGATGTACGCGCCAAAGAACCAGTTGGCGACGTAGATATGCTTCACCTTGCGCTTGGCGATGGTGCCGAAGAACAGTACCGCATAGGCGACCCAGACGATCGTGATGAGCACGTCGATGGGCCATTCGAGCTCGGCGTATTCCTTGCCCTGGGTGAGACCCAACGGCAAGGTGATGGCCGCGGCCACGATCACCAATTGCCAGCCCCAGAACACGAATGACGCCAGCTTGTCCGATAGCAGGCGCACGTGGCAGGTGCGCTGCACCACGTACAAGCTGCTGGCGAACAACGCCGAGCCGCCGAACGCGAAGATCACGGCATTGGTATGCAATGGCCTGAGACGGCCGTAGCTGAGCCACGGCACGCCGAACGTGAGGTCGGGCCAGTACAGCTGGCTCGCGACGATGACGCCGACCAGCATGCCCACGATCCCCCACACCACGGTCATCACGGCGAACTGCCGCACGACCTTGTCGTTATATGTCCCCTCGACGCCCACCATGAGGCCCACTCCTAGGCATGTCTGAATCCTGTGAAGTCTGGTTGGCGCCCCCTGGTCCACGCATGATCTAGATCAAGTGAAGGGGGGTAGGTACGGGGCGCGATTTGTCGCAGGTGTTCTCCCCCCGACCTCGACCCCATTGGGATATCTCTGTATCGCGAAAAAGAGATATATAATCTCGGCACCGCCACTTCAGGACCCGTCGCGATGCCGCCGATCAGCTTTGAGTTCTTTCCGCCCAAGACCGACGAGCAGCGTGCACAGCTGGACAAGGCGGCGATCGCGCTCAAGGCGTTGTCGCCGGAATATGTGTCGGTGACCTTTGGTGCTGGCGGTTCGACGCTCAACTACACCGGCGAAACGGTGAACCGCTTGCATAGCGAGCATGGCCTGAACGTGGCCCCGCACCTGTCTTGCGTAGGTGGCACCCGGGCCGAGCTGGCCGAGTTGCTGGATAGCTATCGCGCCGCGGGTTACCGCCGCATCGTGGCGCTGCGCGGCGACCTGCCCTCGGGCATGGCGTCGCCGGGCGACTTCCGTTACGCCTCCGAACTGGTTCAGTTCATCCGCGAACATTCGGGTGACCACTTCCACATCGAGGTGGCCGCCTATCCGGAAACCCACCCGCAGGCCGATGATGCGTTGGCAGACCTGCGCCACTTCAAGGCCAAGATCGATGCCGGGGCCGATGGTGCGATCACCCAGTATTTCTTCAATGCGGATGCGTACTTCCGTTTCGTCGACGACGTGCGCCGCCTTGGCGTGGACGTGCCGATCGTGCCGGGCATCATGCCGATCTCCAATTTCACCCAGCTCAAGCGCTTCTCCGACATGTGTGGCGCGGAAATCCCGCGCTGGATCGCCAAACGCATGCAGGCCCATGGCGACGATGCCGTATCGGTGCGGGAGCTTGGCGCCGACGTGGTGGCCCAGCTTTGTCGTCGCTTGCTGGAGGGCGGCGCGCCCGGACTGCACTTCTACACCTTGAACCGGGCCCAGGCGACGCGGGCGATTCTGGATCGACTGCACGGTTAACCCACTCGGACGAGGGTATGCTCGTTCGATGGTGTCCACGCGTATCCGCCTGTTGCTCCTGCTGTTTCTGCTACCGATGGGTGCGGCGGCACAGGAAGGCATTCACCGCTGCGTGGGCGCGGACGGCAACCCCTTGTTCACGGATCAGCCCTGTGCGGCGCTGCAGGCGACGCCGATGGCCGATGCGGCGGCCGCCGGGGCGACCACCCATGCGAACCCGCCACAGGAACCGGCCATACCGCCACCGCTGCTTTGTGCCGCGAGCGTGCCCGAGCTGCGCCAGAGCGTCATTGACGCCTTCAGCCGGCACGACCCGAACCGCCTGGCCGGGCTGATGCTTTGGAGTGGTTACGGGCGCGGGGCCGTGGTCGCCGATATCCGATCCCTGAGCGAACTGATGCAGCACACGCTGCTGGATGTCGGCGAAGCCTCTGAGGATGCGGCGCCGGCCCCGGCCCAGTCCAGCGACATGGGCAGCCTGGAGCGTTCGCTGGATCCGGCCGACGCCGCAACGCCTGCCGCCGCGCCTTCGCCACCGCCTGCCGATCGGCAACTGGTGGTACGCACGGCGGCCAACGATGGCAGCGGCGTGCCCCACGATACGCACTTCGTCGTGGTGCGGCGTTCCGGTTGCCTGTGGTTGCGCAGCCCCGGCTGAGCTCCGCGGACCGCCGCCTTGGCCGGGCTCCCGCCCATCGCTGGAACGCCGCCAGGAGCCCGCCTGGACCAGGCATGAAACCGCCTTGGCGCGTCGCGCGTTATCATGTTGCGATTTTCCGCGGAGAACCGACATGGCGCAGCAGTACCCCGACTGGATCTGGCAGAACGGCGTGATCAAGCCCTGGCAGGAGGCGACCACCCACGTCATGGCGCACGCGCTGCATTACGGGTCCTCGGTATTCGAAGGCATCCGCAGCTATGCCACGCCTGATGGCGCAGCCATTTTCCGTCTCACCGACCATCTCAACCGCCTGTACCAGTCGGCCAAGATCTACGACATGGCCCTGCCCTACTCGGCAGTCGAGCTGGCGGCTGCCTGCCGCGAGGTCGTGCGCAAGAACGGCCTCAGCGCGGCCTATTTGCGCCCGGTGGCCTATCGCGGCCTGGGTGGTTTTGGTCTCTCGGCCGAAACGCCGATCGACGTTGCCGTGGCCGCCTGGCCGATGGGTCCTTACCTCGGTCCCGAGGCGCTGGAAAATGGCATCGACGCCTGTGTATCGAGCTGGCAGCGCTTTGCCCCGAACACCATTCCCGCGGGCGCCAAGGCTGGTGGCAATTACCTTTCCGGCCAGCTGATCGCACGCGAAGCCCGTCGCCTGGGCTTTGGCGAGGGCATCGCCCTGGCCTCCAGCGGCCTGCTCAGCGAGGGTGCCGGCGAAAACCTGTTCCTGGTGTTCGATGGCGTGCTGCACACCACGCCGGCCAGCGCGTCGATTCTTGCCGGCATCACGCGCGACACGCTCAAGACCCTGGCGCGCGAAGATGGCATTGAAGTCGTCGAACGCGATATCCCGCGCGAATACCTCTACCTCGCCGACGAACTGCTGATGTGCGGTACCGCCGCCGAGATCACGCCGATTCGTTCGGTGGACGGCAAGCAGATCGGCAGCGGCAAGGCCGGCCGTGTCACCCGTCGTTTGCAGGAGCTGTTCTTCGGCCTGTTCACTGGCAAGACCAACGACCAGTGGGGCTGGCTGGAAGCGCTCTGAGGACTTGGGGCGAGGCAGACTCGCCCCTTTCCGTCCGGAGGCTCAGGCCAACTCAGCCGAACACGATGCTCGCGATGGCGCCGTTGCTGTCGGTGCGTGGACGCATCGACACGTCCCAGCCGTAGAGTTCGCAGAGGCGGCGCACGATCGCCAGGCCCAGTCCCGCACCGCTGCCGCCCGCACCTTCACCACGCACGCCGCGCTGGAACAAGCGCTCGGCGTCCTCCGGCTTGATGCCGGGGCCGGTATCGATCACTTCGATGCGATTGGCGCTTACTTCAACGGTCACCATGCCTTCCATGGTGTATTTGATCGCGTTGCCAATCAGATTGGTCAGCGCCACCGAGAGCACCGAAGCCGGCGCGTTGATGCTCACCGACTGCTTGACCGTCAGCTCGACGCCCAGCGGCTTGTCACGCATCTGCGGGCGCTGGCTCTCGATCACGTCGGCCGCGACCTTTGCCACGTCAGTGGTTTCACCGCGAGTTGGCCCACGCCGTTCCGCACGCGACAGCAGCAACAAGGCCTCGATCAGCTCGGTAGCCTGGCGCGAGGCACGCTCGATGCGCTTCAGGCGCTCGCGCAACTTATCGGTGAGATCGGGCGAACCCTGCAGCAATTCGGTAGTGCTGGCGATGACCGCCAGCGGCGTGCGCAGCTCGTGACTCACATCGGAATTGAATTCGCGATCACGCTCGACCATGGCGGTAAGCCGTTGCGCGTACTCGTCCAGCGCCAGCGCCAGCTCGCCCACTTCGTCGTCTGCAAAATGCGGTGCCAGCAGCTCGGCCTTGCCGTTCTTGCGAAAGTCGCGCAGGCGTCGCGCCAGGTCGCTGACTGGCTTCAGGACTTTGCGCGAGAGCCACAGACCGAGCGCAAGCGATAGCAGACCAAACAGGAAAACCGCGCCAATGACGCTGACCAGCAGCTGCTGCTTGCCCAGCTCCTCGCGCGAAACGTCGTAGCGGATAAAGCTGATGATGCCGTTTTCGTGGTAGACCGCCAGCTTGTAGTGATGCCGCTGGCCCTCTTCATCGGTCTCAAAGATGTCATGCACGCCGTTCGGCAGGTTTTGCCATGAAAGCGGTGCCTTGTAGAGCGTGCGATCGCTGAGCACGGTGCCGGTGAGCAGGCGCGAGCCGCTCGGCGTGCCGGGGTGTTCGTGGGCCTGCTGATTGGCCCAACGCGCATCGTCGAGCAGGCTGGCGTTGACCAGCTGATCTTCCACGCGACCGCGGATATTCAGCGCCGCGATCGCGAACAACGCGCTGAGGCCAAAGCCGAACAGCGCGAACGAGACGACCAGGCGAAACCTGAGCTTACGCCTGGACCGCATCCGGCTCGACCATCCGATATCCGATACCGTGCCGCGTGTGGATCAGCGGCTTTTCAAACGGTTTGTCGATGGCTGCGCGGAGACCGTGGATGTGCACGCGCAGCGAATCGCTGTCGGGCAGCTCCTCGCCCCACACGCGCTGCTCCAGATCCTGGCGGGTCACCACCGACGGGCTCGCCTCCATCAGCGCCTGCAGCAGTTTCAGGCCGATGGGGTTGAGCTGGATCGACTTGCCCTCGCGGGTCACCGTGAGCGTGTCGAGGTTGTAGGTAAGGTCACCCACCTTCAGGACGCGACTTTGCGGGCCCTTGCCGCGACGCGCCAGCACTTCCAGGCGCGCGGACAGCTCCTGCAGGGCGAACGGCTTGGTCATGTAGTCGTCGGCACCGGACTCGAAGCCGGTCAGCTTCTGCTCCAGCGCGTCGCGCGCGGTCAGCATCAGGATGGGCGTCTGCTTGTGCGCCTCGTGGCGCAGCTTGCGCGCCACGTCGAGGCCATCCATGCCTGGCAGGGTGAGATCGAGCACGATCACGTCGAAGTCGTGCACCACGGCCAAATGGAGTCCGGTAACGCCGTCGCCGGCGAAATCGACCACATGGCCACGATCTTCCAGGTAATCGCCGATATTGGTCGCGATATCGCTGTTGTCTTCAATCACCAGTACGCGCATGCGTCCTCCATACGCAGCCGGCATAGGGACCGGCCGAGGTGGCAAGCTTAACAAGCTTGAATGCGGGAAAGGGGGGTCGGAAGGGCGCCAAGCTGAATAAAACCGGCCGGGCGTAAAGAAAAAGGCCCAGGCGGGTCGACTTGTCGTCGTTCGCCTGGGCCCAAGCTACTGCCCCGATACCGTAATCTGCTGTCACCCGACCTTGCGGTTGAAGTGTCAAGCAAATTGCAGTGAAACCTTTATAGGGGCCCTGCGGTTACACGTTGGTTAACCGACTCTCACTTCAGCGTTAACCCTTGCTGCCCTTCAGGGTCTGCACCTGCTTCATGTCTTGCATGTACCGCTGCGCAGCCCCGTTGTCTTCCTGCACCTGGCGATTGGTGCGGCAGACCGTCTTGGGAATATTGGAGCCCATCGGTTTGACCTGCTCGCAAATCTCCCGGTCAGCATCCTTCTTGGTCAGGATGGCATTGACTTCGGACTGGTTGTTATAGAGCTGGACTTTGGACGCCTGGTCCATCGCGTCGACCGTGCCGAACTTGTCGTATAGCGACTGCATGTTGGTCAGGTCGCGATCGACCATTTCATGCTCGGTCTTGTCGACAAACTCAAAACGACCTCCTGGCCCCATCTGCTGGCGAACGTGATCCGCAACAGCAGCGAACTCATCCTTGGTATTCGCCTTGACATCAGGCTTGGCCTCCTTGGCTTGCACGGACGCCACTTGCAGCAAAATCACCGCAGCCGCCATCAATGGCGACCAGAATTTCACCTTCATGCTTTCCTCCCGAGCCCTACCGCACCCCCCCTTGGGGTACGCTTCGCAGGACCGGCCGATGGTATGACGCGTAGGGGCCCTGGTCAAAACTTCGCCAGGGATTCACTTTCACGGTGTCAGCGAACGCCAGTTTCCGAGCGAACGAACGGGCAGCTTCGGCCAGGGCGCCCGAGGGAGCCCGAGCGGCGGTCAGTGCGAAGGCTGCGGATTCATGGTGTGCAACATGTCGTCCTTCATCTTGATGGTGTCGCGCCTTTCACGCTCTATGTCGCTGTATTTACGACAGGTGGTCTTGGGAATGAGCGTGCCCGTCGGTGGCGCCTGCTCACAGACTTCGCGATCGCCATCGCGACGGGTCAGGATCGCATTGACTGCGGACTGATCGTTGTAAAGCTGAATCTTCGAAGGCATGTCCATCGCATCGACGCTGCCGAACTTATCGAATAGCGCCTGCATTTGCCCGAGATTCTGCTCGACCGTACTGCGCTCGCCTGGATCGACGAATTCGAACCGGCCACCGGGCCCCATCTGTTCGCGAACATTATTCGCCACGGTGGCGAACTGATCCTTCGTATCCGCCTTGACGCTGGGCGGTGGGGGCGCCTGCTTGGCTTGAACACATGCCATGGGAGCCATGGCTAGCGTGACAATCACGAGGAACGATGAGGGCTTGAGCTTCATGCCTACCTCCCTGGTCCTGCCGCATCCCAGCGCGGGACACGCCCTGCAGGAGCGGGAAATCCTATGCCCGTCCCGCCCTCAGGTCAAAACCCGGCTAGCGGCGCCGGGCGGACGTCACGACAGCCTGGGGCGCCGCTTCCGTTTCGAGCAGGCCAATGATGGCGGCAGCCACATTCACGCCGGTGGCGGCCTCGATGCCTTCCAGGCCTGGCGAGGCGTTCACTTCCAGAATGAGCGGGCCACGCTTGGAGCGCAGCATGTCGACACCAGCAACCCCCAGGCCCAGGGCCGAGGCGGCCTTCACGGCGATCCGGCGTTCTTCGGGGCTCAGCGTGGCCGGGCTGGCCGTGCCGCCGCGGTGCAGGTTGGCGCGAAACTCGCCGGGGCTGGCATCGCGCTGCATGGCGGCCACGACCTTCTTGCCCACCACGAAGCAACGCAGATCGCTGCCCTTGGCCTCGGCAATGAATTCCTGCACGAGAAAGTTGGCGTAAAGGCCACGAAAAGCCTCGATCACGCTTTGCGAGGCGCTGCGTTTTTCCGCCAGTACGACGCCGGTGCCCTGGCTGCCTTCGTTGAGCTTGATCACGTGCGGCGGCTCGCCAAGCATGGCCAGCACGTCGGCGGTGTCGTCCGGGTTGTCACCGAACACGGTGGCGGGCATGTCCAGGCCCTGGGCGGCGAGAATCTGCAGGCAGCGCAGCTTGTCGCGCGCGCGCAGCACCGCATCGGAGGAATTGGGCGAGTACACGCCCATCATTTCCAGCTGGCGCAATACGGCGGTGCCATAGAACGTGCTGGTGACGCCGATGCGCGGAATCACAGCGTCGATACCCTTGAGCGCCTTGCCCTTGTAGCGAATCGACATGTTGCCAGGCGCAATGCGCACGTAGCAGCGCAGCGGATCGAGTACACGCACGACATGGCCACGATCCCGCGCCACTTCGATCAGGCGCTGGGTCGAATAGAGGCGGGTGTTGCGGGAGAGAATGGCGATCTTCATGAAACACCCGTGGCCACGCCCCAGATCGGTCGTGGCTGTGTATAGGAAAGGGCAGGGTCGACCGCGAAGCGGCCGTGCAATGCCGTGCGGCCCAGCAGCATGGGAAACAGCATATGCCGCCGATCAGTCAAATTGATGTCGACCGCAAAGCGCTGCCCCGCGACCATGACGTCGGTGCGAATGAACCAACGCAAGGTGCGCCGCCCACCGGTGTCCGTCACGGCACGGCGATCCAGTGCCAGCGTTTCGCAAGCCACGCCGACCCGGTGACGGCCACCGACATTCACTGCAAAACGCAGCCAGGTTTCACCATCGCGCTCGAAGCTTTCCAGCGCGTCCACGTGTAGTGAACTACTGCGCGCGCCGGTATCCAGCTTGGCCTTGAGCAGGGGGATGCCGAGTTCCGGCAACGCCAGACGCTCCCGCCAGCCGAGGGTGATCACATCCGCCATTATCAGCGCACGCCGCAGGGTTACGTGAAAGAAAGCTCGGTGGGGTCGAGAGCATTTTGGAGCGGGTGAAGGGAATCGAACCCTCGTCAGTAGCTTGGGAAGCTACAGCTCTACCATTGAGCTACACCCGCGGGGTTCGGCGATGGTAACCCGGGACTGCGTGAATTTGGAACCGCCGGCGAGAGCCGAACGCGGCATGAACCGCACATGGCGGCCCGCTGAATCGGTTATGGCGATGTAGCCAGCAAGTCCTTGCCGACACCTCATCAACCGTCAACATAATGTGTTCGTCAGCGTCCGCTGGTTCTTGCGCGTTTTGGGGACGATGAAATCTGCTCGCGCGACCGGGTCGCGCCCTACCCTTCGGAGAACTCGATGCGCGTGTTTCCTGCTTCCCTGACCTCGCCGCGGGGCTGGCGATGGCTGGCGGCGGCTTTGCTGATCGGCGTCGGCGGCCTCGCCCTGGCCCAGGCACAAACACCTGACGGCGACAGCGCGGGCGACCCGCCTTCGCGCGTGGCGCGCCTGTCCTACCGAACCGGCGATGTCGGCTTGTTGCCGGCCGGCACCAAGGACTGGGGCGACGCCAGCCTCAACCGCCCACTGACCACCGGCGACCGCCTTTCCACCGGGCAAAACGCCCGCGCCGAGCTGGAGCTGGGTGGCGGCACCTTGCGCATCGCGGACGATTCGGACTTCGGCTTTCTCACGCTCAATGATCAGCTGACCCAGGTGGAACTCACCCAGGGCACCTTGAATCTCTCCGTGCGGGGCCTGGCCGAGGGCCAGAGTTACGAGATCGACACACCCACCGTCGCCCTTGTGGTGGATCAGCCCGGCAACTTCCGCGTCGACATCGGCGACGACGGCAAATCCACGCGCATCATCGACTTCGACGGCCGCGCCGTGGTGTATGGCGAAGGCAACACGCAACGCAATGTCGCCAGCGGACGCAGCTACGAGTTCGCCGACTCCTCGCTCAACAACGTGGTCATCAGCGATATCGACGGCGGCGACGACTTCGACGCCTGGAGCAATAGTCGCGATCAGCGCAACGCGCAGGAGCAGTCGCAGTCGGACCGCTATGTCTCCGACGAAGTCGTCGGCGCCCAGGACCTGAACCAGTACGGCAACTGGCAGGCCGACCCCGACTACGGCCAGGTCTGGTACCCGTCCAATGTGGCGGTGGGTTGGGCACCGTATCGCGATGGCCACTGGGCCTATATCGCGCCCTGGGGCTGGACCTGGGTGGACGATTCGCCGTGGGGCTTTGCGCCATACCACTACGGCCGCTGGGCCTATGTGCGCGGCAACTGGGGCTGGGTCCCCGGCCCCGTGCGGGAGCGGCCGGTCTATGCACCGGCGCTGGTCGCCTTTGTCGGCGGCGCATCCATCGGCATCAGCAGCGCCCCCGTGGGCTGGTTCCCGCTGGGTCCGCATGAGGTCTACAACCCGTGGTATCACGCCAGCCGCGGCTATTACACCAACGTCAACGTCACCAATATCTACGAGCGCAATGGCCGTAGCGTGGTGATGGAGAACATCAACAATCACTACAACTACTTCCGCGATGGCCGGCCGGTGCCGAATGAGCGTTTCTTGAACCGCGAGGCGCCGCATGCTTTTACCGCCATGTCCGGCCAGGATTTCGCCGCCGCCCGCAACGCACAGCACCACATGATGGCCGTGGACCCGCAACGCTTTGCCGGCGCCCAGGTGATGCCGCGCGGCGCCGGCGTGCGCCCCGAGCAGGCCAGCTTCGCGCCGGCACGCAGCGGGTCAGGCCGAACCTTGCCGGCAGGTGGTTTCGATCGTGAGGTGGTGGCTCGCAATGCACCGGCCGCGAGCTTTGGCGCTCGCGCTGCCAACGCCGCCCCGGCGGGTGGGCAGCACGCTTTCCAGGGCCCGACCAATGTTCGACTGCTGAATGGGCAGGCCCAGGGCAACCGGCCGGCAGGTGGGTTTGCGCCGAATCGTTCCGCCGACATGTCGTCAGCGGGGCCGGCCGGGCAGCCCGGCATGCGCCAGCCGGCCATGCAGGACAACGAGCGTGCAGCCATGCGCCCGGGTGAAATGCCGTCCGCTCGATTCGCCCATTCAAGGGAAGATATGCCCACGATCGAACGCGCCACACCAGGCAATCAGCCACGCCCGGGCGTGAGTTATATCCCCAGCGCCGAGTCCGATCGCGCGCGAGCCCAGCCCTCGGCGGGCGTCCTGCCCAACGTGCCACGCGTCGAGCGCGCCCCTGCGGGCCCCGACAACGAGCCACGCTACCAGCGGGAAAGCGCCGTCCAGCGACCGGAATTCCAGCAACCGCGCAACGTTGCGCCGCCACCGAGCGTCGAACCACAGCAGCGGGCTGCCCAGCCCCAGCAGCGGGGCTACGAAACACCGCAGCGTGCCTACGAGCCACCGCGAGGCAACCAGGCTCCGCAGCCGCAGCCACGCCCGGCCCAGAATGCTGGCCAGCCGCATGAGCAGCCGCACAGCCAGCCCCACCACGACGACCGCCGCAAGGACGATCAACACAATTGACGCCGGTTTCATGCGTCTCTCCAGGGGCCCGGCGAATGCCGGGCCTCTTTGTGGCGTGTCGGTAGCCGCTACAATACGGGGATGCATATCACGCTCAATGGCAGTCCACGCGACTGCGCCCCCGCCACGACGGTCGCCCAGTTGCTGCAGGAAGCCGGTTACGGTACCCGTCGAGTCGCCGTGGAAGTGAATCACGAGATCGTTCCGCGCAGCCTGCATATCAGCCACGCGCTGGCCGAAGGCGACCAGGTCGAAATCGTTCACGCCATCGGTGGCGGCTGATCCCGCGCTAGTCCCCCTGGCGGCGCCACCGTGGCGTTGCCCGCAGACCAAGACATCACGATGAACATCAAGACGCTCGATTCCGCCGATCCGCTGATCATTGCAGGCAAAAGCTATGGCTCGCGCCTGCTCACCGGCACCGGCAAGTACAAGGATTTCGACGAAACCCGCCGCGCCACCCAGGCCGCCGGCGCCGAGATCGTCACCTTGGCGATCCGTCGCGTGAACATCGGTCAGGATGCCAGCCAGCCCAATCTGCTGGACGCACTGCCGCCCGAGGAATTCACCCTGCTGCCGAACACCGCCGGCTGCTACAACGCCGTGGACGCCGTACGCACCTGCAAGCTCGCTCGCGAGCTGCTGGATGGCCACAAGCTGGTGAAGCTGGAAGTGCTGGGCGACCAGCGCACCTTGTTCCCCGACGTCGTGGAGACGCTCAAGGCCGCAGAAACCCTGGTGGCCGATGGTTTCGACGTGATGGTCTACACCAGCGACGATCCGATCCTGGCCAAGCGCCTGGAAGAGATCGGCTGCGTGGCGGTGATGCCGCTGGCCGCGCCGATCGGCTCGGGCCTGGGCATCCAGAACCGCTACAACCTGCTGGAAATCATCGAGAACGCGAAGGTGCCGATCATCGTCGACGCCGGTGTGGGCACCGCTTCGGACGCGGCGATCGCGATGGAGCTGGGCTGCGACGGCGTGTTGATGAATACCGCCATTGCCGGCGCCAGGGACCCGCTGCTGATGGCACACGCCATGAAGCTGGCAATCCAGGCCGGCCGTGCCGCCTTCAAGGCCGGACGCATCCCGCGCAAGCGTTTCGCCTCGGCCTCCTCGCCGATCGACGGCACCATCGGCTGATTCCGCGCATGAGCGACACGCACGACCACGATCAGGACGCCGGGCACCCTGGCTATATGCGCCGCATCCGCAGCTTCGTGCTGCGCGAAGGCCGCATGACGCCAGCCCAGCAGCGCGCCTTCGACGAGCACTGGGCTCGCTACGGCATCGATTACACCCGCGCGCCGCAGGACTATGCCACTCGTTTTGGCCGCACGGCGCCGCTGGTGCTGGAGATCGGCTTTGGCAACGGCGAAGCCCTGGCCTGGGCGAGCGAGCATGACCTGGCGCGCGATTTCATCGGCGTGGAAGTGCATGGTCCGGGCGTGGGCAGGCTGATGAACGCGCTGGCCGCGCGTGACGCCAGCAATGTACGCCTGTACAAACACGATGCCGTGGAAGTGCTGGAGCACGAGGTGCCCGCCGGCACACTGGCCGAGGCCCGTATCTGGTTCCCCGACCCCTGGCACAAGAAGCGCCACAACAAGCGCCGCATCATCCAGCCCGAATTCGTCGCCCTGCTCGCTTCGCGCATGGCGCCCAGCGGCCTGCTGCACCTGGCCACTGACTGGCAGCCGTATGCCGAGCACATGCTGGAAGTGATGGAAGCGGCGCCGGCTTGGCGCAACGACCTTGGTGCCGGCCAGTACGCCGAGAAGCCGGCCTGGCGCATCGAGACCCACTTCGAGCGCCGCGGCCTGAAGCTTGGCCATGGGGTGTGGGACCTGCTGTACCGCATCGCTTGAGCTTGCTCTACTCCCTCTACCCTCCGGGGAGAGGGCTGGGGTGAGGGGACACTCTGGCCGCGGTCCTTCAAATCCGACTTCTTCAAGCTCGCCATGAGCAATGCTGTCGCGAGCACCCGCCCCTCACCCTGCCCTCTCCCCCGAGGGGAGAGGGAATGCGCGGCTTCATTAGTGCGGACTCAGTTCACCAGCACTCATCACGACCCGCTTATACTCGCCCCTCAAACAGGGACGAGTCGTCGCAGCGTGAAGCTTCCACTGCCCAGCACCATCCATCGCAAGGCAGCCCGGCAGGGGGATGCGCGCTAGTGGGTCTCTCGCTCACCCCCGAAATGATTCTGGTGCTCGGGCTGGTGGGCTTCACCATGCTGATGCTGGTGCTGGAATGGATCCGCGCCGATATGGTGGCCTTGCTGGTCGTGGTGGTGATCGGCCTCACCGGCCTGATTCCCTCCGAGCGCGTCTTCAACGGCTTCGCCGGTAACGCTGTCATCGCGATCATCGCGATCATGATCATGGGTGCAGGCCTGGATCGCGCCGGCGTACTCACCCTCACCGCCAGCTTCGTGATGCGCATGGCGCGCGGCGTGGAGTCGCGCCTGGGCCTCGTGATCAACCTCGTCACCAGCCTGTTCAGCGCCGTCATTCCCAGCCAGGCGCTCGCCGCCCTGATGATCCCGGTGACCAGCCGCCTCTCTGCACGTACCGGCGTACCGATCTCACGACTGCTGCTGCCAATGGCGTTCTGCATCCTGGCCGCCACCAACACGACGCTGATCGCGAACTCGCCGCTGATCGTGCTCAACGACCTGGTGGCCAGCGCCAACGCCAACCTGCCGGCGGGTGCCCACACGATTCCCAAGTTCGGCCTGTTCAGCGTCACGCCCGTGGGCCTGGTGCTGGCGCTGACCGGTGTCGGCTTCTTCTACTTCTTCGGCAAGAAGCTGCTGCCCGAGCGCGAGGACGAACGCCTCAAGGTCACACCCGGCCGCACCGAAAGCTATTTTGCCGACACCTACGGCATCGTTGGCGAAACCGCCGAACTTACCGTGACCGCGGAAAGCCCTCTGGTCGGCATGAGCATCGGCGAAGTCGAGCAGCTCTACGGTGCGCCGCTGATCCTGGCCATCAAGAGCGGCAATGATGCGCGCATGGCGCCGCCGGCAGACCACGTCATCTGGGTCGGCTCCGTGCTCGGCGTGCTGGGGCCACGCGAACAGCTCAATCAGTTCGCCAATAACCAGCTGTGCAAGCTGTCGCCGCGCATGCGCCAGTTGGGTGAGCTGTTCAATCCCACCCGTGCGGGTATTTCCGAAGCGGTGATTCCGCCCAGCTCGCGCTTCCTCAAGCAGTCCGTCGGCGATCTGCGCCTGCGCAAGCGCTACGGCATCTCGGTGCTGGCGGTGAACCGCGGCGACCAGGTTTATCGCGACGACGTGCGCTCGGTCAGCCTGCGCGCAGGCGACACGCTGGTCTTGCATTCCAGCTGGCGCGATCTAGGCCTGGCCACCGAGGACAAAGACCTCGTCGTGGTCACCGATATCCCGAAAGAAGAACAGCGCCCGGGCAAGGTCTGGCAGGCGGTAGGTTTCTTCGTGCTGGCCAAGTGCCTGGCCTTGTTCACCCATCTCGACCTGTCCGTGGCCATGATGACCGGCGCCGTCGGCATGCTGCTCACCGGCGTGCTGAACATGGACGAGGCGTACAAGGCGATCAACTGGAAGACCATCTTCGTCACCGCCTGCCTGATTCCATTGGGCTGGTCGATGGACGCCACCGGCGCGGCCGCGTGGCTGGCGCAGGGCGTGCTGCAGCACCTGGGTCATACCTCGCACTGGATCCTGCAGCTGTCGCTGGCCGTGCTTACCCTGATGTTCTCGCAGGTGATGTCCAACGTCGGCGCCACCGTGATGATGGTGCCCATCGCCATCAGCGTGGCCGTCGCCACCGGCGGCAACCCGTCGGCGTATGCGTTGATCGTCGCGGTGTCTTCGTCCAATACCTTCCTGCTCAGCTCCGGCCACCCTGCCCTGATGATGGTCGCCGGCCCCGGCGGTTATCGCGCGAAGGATTTCCTGCGCGTCGGGCTGCCGCTTACAGCGATCGTGCTCGTGATCACCTTGGTGGCGATCAACTTGATGTACCACTGATCGCAGCGCGTACGCTTCAACCTTCGAGATAAACCTCACCGTCGTCGATCCGCAACGCTACTGCGCGGAGATGGTCGCCGCGACATGGGCCGCCTACACAAAGACCGTCGCTTTCGTTGAACGAGGCGCCGTGGGCGGCGCAGATCAGCAGGTTGTCCTTGATCAGGAACCTGCCGGGCGCCCAGTCCAGCCGGCGGCCTGCGTGCGGGCAGATATTGAGGTAAGCGCGCACTGCGTCATCGCGACGCAGCACGATCACGTTTTCCTCGCCGTCACGCAGCACGGCATCGACGGCAATCGCGCCACCATTGGGAATATCGTCCAGTCGGCAAAGCGCCTGGTCGGGAGTAGCTGCATCCATCGGCACTTGCCTCTTTAGCCCTAAGGCCCCATCGTTGCGCCTGTAAGTCCTTGATTTTACCACACGGATTTTTAACACATGCGCTTTTCGATGCCCATGCCACGTCGCTCCCGTCACCCGCTGGTTCGCGCCCTGTCACTCATCGTCGGCTTGGCGCTGGTCGGTGTGCTGATGGTGTTTGGACTGGTCGTTGCCGGCGTGCTGCTGGTCGGCGGCAGCCTCGTGTTCGCTTTGCGCCACTGGTCCCGCAGCCGTTCCACGGCTTCCGTGGCAGGCCGCCCGCATCAGCCTGAAGTCATCGAGGGCGAGTTCGTGGTCCTGAACCAGCGTCGTCACGCGGTGCGTTGAGCAGCATCGCTCCCGCCTCAACGGCGAGGCTACATGAAACGGGCGAGCGCCACGCGTTGGCCCCGGCATGTCGGCTCGGCCCTGCCCCGCGCAAGATCCGGATGGTCATCGCCCCAGGCGGCGACTAGCCTGAGGGCATTCGTTTTGCGGATGCCGCCATGACTGCACGCAGCGCCACCGAAATCGCCCTGGAACATGTCCGCTTGCTGGTGGAGCGCGCCGACGAGGCGCCCACCCTGCAGGTGCTGGCCGATGCGGCCAGGCTCAGCCCCACGCATTTGCAGCGCGCCTTTCGCCGCCGCTACGGCATGAGTCCCGCCGAATATCATCGTGCGCGTCGCTTCGATCAGCTGAAGGCGGCGCTGCGCACTGGCTCGGCAGTGACGGACGCGGTCTATGACGCCGGTTTCGGCTCGGGTAGCCGTGTCTATGAGCACAGCGATCGCCTGCTCGGCATGACCCCGGCCAGCTATCGAGCCGGTGGCGCCGGTGCGGATATCCGCTACACCACCACCGACACGCCACTGGGCCGCTTGCTGGTAGCCACCACGGTGCGCGGCATCTGTTCCGTCACGCTTGGCGACGACGATGCGGAACTGGAAACACGTCTCGCCGCTGAATTCCCACAGGCCACGCGCCAGCGCGTCGACGCCGGCCGCGAGGAATGGCTGGACGCGGTCATAGCGCGCATTGCCAGCGAGCTGGGCTGGAACGACGCCGAAGCACCCGCTCTACCGCCGCTCGATGTCGCCGCGACCGCCTTCCAATGGCGTGTGTGGGAGGCCTTGACGCGCATACCCAGCGGCGCCACCAAGAGCTACGGTGAACTCGCCGCCGAGCTGGGCATGCCCAAGGCGGCGCGCGCCATTGGTCGCGCCTGTGGCAGCAATCGCCTCGCCTTGATCGTGCCGTGCCACCGCATCGTGCGCGAGGATGGCTCGTTGGGTGGCTGGCGCTGGGGCGTGGAGCGAAAGCGAGAATTGCTGGCGAGCGAACAGTGCGATGAGCACCGTCAAGCACGCCGTAAAGCCGTCGCATAGCCCCAGGCGACTTGAGGAAATCTCAAATCAGCCTTGTACAGGTCTCGCTTCTGCCCGCGTCCGGACCGGAATATGTTGTGAGCCCTGTAGACTATGGCGTGCATCCCCCCGTGATGCTTCCCCGCGCTTCGAGCCCATGAACAACACTGCCATGACATCCGCCGCTGCGGCGGCGCCTGCCCCTGTCGCGGACATGCGCGTTTTCGTGCCGCTGGCGCTGTTTGCGCTCTACGTCATCTGGGGCTCGACCTATCTCGGCATCCGCGTCGCGCTGGAGAGCTACCCGCCTTTCCTCTTGGCGGGCATCCGCTTTCTCGGTGCAGGTGTGGCCTTGTTTGCCTTCCTGCGCCTGCGTGGCATGAAGGCACCGACGCTGCACCAATGGCGTAATGCCGCGTTTACCGGCGTGCTGCTGCTTGGCTTCGGCAACGGACTGGTTTGCTTCGCCGAGCAGCGCGTGAGCTCGGGCATTGCCGCCGTAGCGGTGGCGAGCATGCCGCTGTTTGCCGCAATGTTCGCCGGCATGTATGGCGAATGGCCGTCGCGCCGGGAAACGGTCGGCCTGGTGATCGGCTTTGTCGGCGTGGTCGTGCTGAACCTGGGCAGCGGTCTTTCCGGCTCGCGCATCGGTGCGATCGCCTTGCTGGTTGCCGCGATGAGTTGGGCCTTCGGTTCGGTCTGGAGCCGTCGCCAGGACATGCCTGCGGGACCCATGAACACCGCTGCGCAGATGCTGTGCGCCAGCGTGGCGCTGATGCTGGTAGGTTTTGGCAGCGGCGAACACCTGCCGGCACATCCCACCATGCGCGCAACCGCCGCCGTGGTCTATCTCGCCGTGTTCGGCTCGATCATCGCGTTCAGCGCCTATCTCTACGTGCTCAAGCACGCGCGCCCGGCACTGGCCACCAGCTACGCCTACGTCAACCCACCCGTGGCGGTGCTGTTTGGCGTCATGCTGCTAGGGGAACATGTCGGTACGTATGATCTGGTCGGCATGGCCATCATCCTGCTTGGCGTGGGTGCGATCACCCTGGCCAGGCAACGTCGCGTCACCCGCTGAATCCCTATCTCGACCGCAGGACACCACCGGCAACACCCGCGCTGAGAGGCGGCTTGCGAGCACGCGACGTCTGAAGTTCTGCAATCCGTACCACGCCAGTTGATGGTTGCAGAAGGGGCGCGCCGACAAGCACCGGCACGCCCTCATCATCACAGTTCCCGCAAAGCCGTGGTCACCGGCAAGCGCGCCGCCCGCACGGCAGGAAACAGGCCGCCGATAAAGCCGATGGCCAGTGCCCATTTCAGGCCGGTCCAGAGCAAGGTCGGCGACACCCGCAGTTCGAAGCTGAGCTTGCCCACGGTGCCGGCCGCCAAAGTCGACGCGCTATAGCCGTTGAAGATCAACCACGCGAGCAAGCCGCCAAGCAGGCCGCCGATCAAGGCAAGCAGCATGGTCTCCAGCATCACGGCGACCACCACCGGCACGCCACGGAAACCGATCGCCCGCAGCGTGGCAATCTCCCTGGCACGGGCGGCGACCGCAGCGAACATGGTGTTGAGCGCGCCGAACATCGCACCGATCGCCATGATCAGGCCCACCGTGATGCCGACGATGCGGATCACCTTGGTCATGCCTTCCGATTGTTTGCTGAAGTAGTCGAGCGTGGTGTCCACGTCCACCTTCAACTGCGGATTGCCATCGAGCTCGGCCTTGAACGCGTCGTAGGCCTTGGGATCGGTCAGCCGCACCGTCACCGAGGCACGGCTGCTGCCACGGCGATAGGTATCCGCCACCACGTTGGCATCGCCCCATACTTCCGAGTCCATCGCATCGCCGGAAGAGAACACGCCCACCACCGTCCACTGCTGGTTGCCCAGATGGATCGTATGACCAGGCTCAAGGCCCGCGAACTCCTTCGCCGCGCCCTTGCCCACGACCAGCTCACGCATACCGGGCTGGAAGTTGCGCCCTTCCACGATCTTCACGTTCGGGCGCACCGCCCACGCCTGCTCACTCACGCCGCGCAGCTGCACGCTGCCTTCGTCGTCAGCGCTGCCACCCTTGAGCGGAAGATTCGCCGCGACCACCAGTTCGGGCGAGGCGATCGGCTGTCCTTTGGCGTCCCTGAAGATGCCGGGTGCCTGCGGAATCAGCGTCACGCTGTCGTGATCGAGCACCGACATCACTTCGGCGGCGGAAGATCCACGCATCACGATGGCGGTATCGTCGCTGCCGGTCTTGCGCAGCGTTTCGGCGTAACCCTCGCCCATGGCAAGCAAGGCGACCAGCACGCCGACCACACCGGCGATGCCGATCACGATCACGGCCGATGAGCCGATACGCTGACCCAGCGTGCTGATGCCAACGCCGGCCACGGAGGCCGCCTGTTGTCCACGCCGGGTAAACATCATCCAGCCGGCAAACAGCACCGCAAGCGCCACCACGCCGTACCAGGGCAGCATCACCCAGATGACCATCACGGCGACGACCAGCAGCAACAACAGGAAATTCGTCAATAGGCTCATGTCGGTCTCCTCAGCGTCCTGCCAGTGCGTCGACGATATTCAGGTGCATGGCGCGCAGCGCCGGCAACGCACCTACCAGCAGACCGATCAGGACCATCAGGACGATGCCGAGCAGCCAGCTGCTGCCGCTGACGGCACCGAGGTTCAACATGCCCCCGCTGCCCGCACTGATCGTCGGGATGATCAACGTGGCCAGGCCGAGTCCGATGCAACCGCCCAGCAGCAGCAAGAGCACCGACTCGGCCAGCACCATCGCCAACACGCTGTGATTGGAAAAGCCGATGGTCTTGAGCACCGCCAGCTCGCTGGTTCGCTCGCGCACCGCCTGCATCATGGTGTTGCCGGACAGCAGCAACAGGGTGAAGAACACGGCACCCATGATCGAGCCGACGATCAGGCCGATGTCCGCCAACTGCTTCATCCAGTTCGCGGTGGCGGCCTGTTCGGTCTGCGTGCGCGTTTCGTGGTCGGAGTTGGCCGAGATCGCATCGATCGCCTTGGCCACCCGGTCCGCCTGATTCACGTCGGTTACGCGCGTCACATACCAGCCGACCGTGCCTCGATTGAACGGCGTGGTTTCATCGAAATACTTCCAGTGCAGCAAAAGCAGCTGATCGTAGAAACCACCGGCCTTCTTATCCTTCGAGTGCATGATGCCGACGATGTCGAAGGTCCAGTTCTTGCTGCCTTCGCGATTGGGAAAGATGGTCGACTGCAGCGGGATCTTGTCGCCGACTTTCCAGTTGAAGCGTTGCGCCAGTTTTTCACCCACCAGCACGCCGGTACGCGTGTCGTCGAAGGCCTTGCGCTCGGCCGGGCTCACCTCGATCTCGGGATACAGATCGATGTAGTTCGGCTCCACTGCAAAGCTGAAAACCTGGTTGTGCGGATCCTGGTAGGCTCCGCCAAACCAGTTGGCATAGGTGACCATTTTCACGCCGGGCACCTGCGCAATTTGCGCCTCCAGCGACTGCGGCAAGGTCTGGATGAACGACAGCTTCGAGCCCGTCTGCAGGCGCTGTGCGCCATTCGCACTTTGGCCGGCCTGGTTGAACGAGGTGCGCACCGCATCGAGCATGCCGAACAACAGGAACGCGGCGATGATCGAGACCAGGGTCAGGATCGTGCGGGCCTTGCGCCGGAACAGCGCAGCCCAGATGAGATGGAGATATTTCATCGCCGCCTCCTTAGGCCATGGCCTGTTCGACCAGGGTGCCCTTGTCCAGATGCAGGGTGTGGTTCGCGTACTCGGCTGCCTTGGGATCATGCGTAACCATCATGATGGTCTTGCCATGCTCGCGATTGAGCAGACGCAACAGGCCAAGCACTTCCTCCGCCGATTGGCGATCCAGGTCGCCGGTGGGCTCGTCGCAGACCAGCAAGGTGGGGTCCGAAACGATGGCACGCGCAATGGCGACGCGCTGCTGCTGGCCACCGGATAACTCGCTGGGCTTGTGCGTCGCGCGATCCGCGAGTCCGACCAGCTGCAGCGCAATGGACGCGTTCTTGCGCCGCTGCGCCGCGGAAAGCTTGGTCAGCAGCAAGGGCAGTTCGACATTGCGCTGGGCCGTGAGCATCGGCATCAGGTTGTAGAACTGGAATACAAAGCCGACGTGCGCTGCGCGCCACTTGGCGAGCGTGCCGCCGCTGAGCTGGTCGAGCCGTTGCCCGGCCACGGTGATGCTGCCGCCGGTCGGTGTATCCAAGCCACCGATGAGATTGAGCAAGGTGGTCTTGCCGGAGCCCGACGGCCCCATCAGGGCGAGGAAATCGCCCTCGGCAATATCCAGGTTGATGTGATGCAGCACTTCGACTTTCTGCTTACCGCGTTCGTACACCTTGGAAAGGTCGCGGGTTTCGATCAACGTGCCCATGCGTGTGCTCCCTATGCGGATTTGTAGCATCGCGACTAGCGATGCGCTCAGTCATGCGCGGCAATTCCCTGCCCGCTCAGTTCTTCGCCTTGCCGGTTGCGACGACGCGCATACCGTCTTTCAATGCCGCCGGCGGCGATACCACCACCGTTTCACCGACCTGCACGCCGGCAGTCAGCAGGCGCAGGTCGCCCTGGCTCGATGCTGCTGGCGTCACCGTACGCTCCTGCGCAAGCTCGCCGCTGACGACGAAGACCACCGCACGCGCATCGCGCTGCGCGATGGCTGCCGCTGGCACCAGCGCGCCTTGTGGAGCCTGGGCCGCCGGATGCGCCTGCTTCTGTTCCAGGAACGATACGCGCACGCCCATGTCGGGCACGATGCGCGCATCCTTTTGTTCCAAGGCCACGCGCACCTTCACGGTGGCCTTGCCGCGGTCCGCCGCGGGCACGATGGCGATGACGTGGGCCGGTATCTTCCAGTCCGGATACGCATCGAGCACGGCCTCGGCGGGCATGTTCGGCTTCACCCGACCGATATACGCCTCGTTGACGTCCACGTCGACTTCCAGCGAATCCATGTCGACGATGGTGCCTATGCCCGTGCGCGTGAAACCACCGCCGGCCGAAAACGGCGAGATGATTTCGCCCACCTGCGCGTCCTTGGTGGTGATGACGCCGTCGAACGGCGCACGGATCACGCAGTAGTCGAAATTGACGCGCGCCTCCACCACCTGGGCATCCGCCGAATCGGCCTGCCGCTGCTGGGAGACCAGCTGGGCGCGAGTCGTATCGGCCAGCGTGCGCGCCTGTTCCGCCGCCTGTGCCGCCACCAGTCCCTTGCCGACCAGGGACTCCTGGCGCGACGCATCCTTGATGTTCTGCACCAGCTGCGCCTGGTATTGCGCCACGAGCGCGTGCGCAGCAGCGGCCTGGGTACGGGCGGCCTCCAGCGCGGCCTTGTATTGGGCATCGTCGAGACGGGCCACGATCTGCCCCAGCTTGACGTGATCGCCCTCTTCGATCAGCACCTGCGTCAGCGTGCCGGTGATCTGGGCCGACACCGTCGCCTGGCGGCGTGCCGTGACATAGCCGGTGGCTTGCAGCACGGCGCCGGCGCCCGCATTCGATGCGGGCGACTGGGCCAGGGCGGTCTGCACCTCGACTGCGTGTCCAGCGCTCAGCCACCAGCCGCCGAGTCCGAGCACCACCAACAACAGGAGGGCAACAGCGACGATCCACGGCCAACGACCCGATCCCTGGCCATGCTCCTCGCGCTGATGCTTCTCGATGCGCAGTTCCTTCAAAAGATCCGTATTCGCCACAATGGCTCCCCGCCGGCGGCTGCCGGTTGTTCCGTGTGCAACACCATGATGGAACGGCCACTGCGCAACCAGGGCACGCCATCAGGCATCGACGATGACAGCTGTCACCAGCGGCGTGCCGCCGGGTGACCCCGCCGTTTGTACTCGCAAGTCCGGCTGGAGAAAAGCTGACGTGAAGCTTGCCTGCTCACTGGGAGCAATCCAGCCTGAACTGCTAATCTTGCACGACCATGTCATACGCCATCACGCCCCCCGCGATTCCGAGCCTGCCGATCCTTGGCAGCGACCAGCGCTTCCCGGTCCGCCGGGTGTTTTGCATCGGCCGCAACTATGCCGAACACGCCCGTGAAATGGGCGCGACCGTGGACAAGGACACGCCGATGTTCTTCTGCAAGCCGGCCGACGCCATCGTCGCCGACGGTGCAGACGTGCCTTACCCGCAGGCGACCCAGGACCTCCATCACGAGGTGGAAATGGTGGTCGCGCTGGGGGCTGGCGGCCGGGACATTCCGCGGGAACGCGCCGCCTCGCTGATCTGGGGCTATGGCGTCGGCCTGGACCTCACCCGCCGTGACCTGCAGGCCATCGCCAAAGCCAAGAGCCATCCGTGGGACGTGGCCAAGGGCTTCGATCACTCCGCGCCGGTATCCGCCTTGCGGCCGGCTGCCCAGGTCGGCTTGAGCGACGACACCAGCGTCAGCCTGAGCATCAACGGCCAGCTGCGCCAGCAGGGTAGGCTCGGCGAGATGGTGCATGGGGTGGCGGAAATCATCGCCATCCTGTCGACCTTGTTTGAACTGAAAGCCGGCGACCTGATCTTTACCGGCACGCCGGCGGGCGTATCCGCGCTGCAGCGGGGCGACCGCTTCCACGCCGAGGTCGCGGGCGTGGCGACACTGGACGGCCGGGTCGTCTGAACAACGCACCGCCCTGCCGGTCGCGATTCTGTCGCGGCCGGCCCATGCTGCGTTAGAGTTCCCTCGCCATCCACGGCCTTATCGAGGGAGTGCAGCATGAGCATGCTGAAAGAGTTCAAAGAATTCGCCATGCGCGGCAACGTCATCGACCTTGCCGTCGGTGTGGTGATTGGCGGCGCGTTCGGCAAGATCGTGACGTCGCTGGTCGACCAGATCATCATGCCGCCGATCGGCGCCCTCACCGGCGGCATCGACTTCTCCGACATGAAGTGGGTGCTCAAGCCGGCCGATAACAGCAACCCGGCGCATAAGGTGGCCGAGGTGGCCATCGGCTATGGCGCCTTCATCAATACGCTGATCCAGTTCATCATCATCGCATTCGCCATCTTCCTGGTGGTCAAGGCGATCAACCGGCTCACCCGCCGCCAGGAAGCCGCGCCAGCGCCACCGCCGGCGGATGTGGTGTTGCTTACCGAAATCCGCGACCTGCTCAAGACCAGGCCATAAGGCCCGCGATCATCCACGGCGGCCCGCCCCCGTGCGGCCGCTGTGGTTTTGGCACCGGCATGACTTCTGGCCTAAGCGCGACGGGGCAGGCACGCCATAATCGTCGTTTCCGCCCAAGGAGTTCCCCATGCGCCGCCTGCCCCTCACCGTGCTTGCCGCCAGCCTGATCCTGGCCGTTGGCAACGCCAGTGCCGCTACCCAGACCACCATCCCTGCTGCAGCCGTAAAGGCGGCCGAACAGCTGCGCGACAAGGCGATGAACGACAACACCAGCTATCAGATCGTCGAGTCACTGACGACCGAAGTCGGTCCCCGTCTCGCCGGCAGCCCGGCAGACCAGCGCGGCCGCGAATGGGCCATCGCCAAGTTCAAGGCCCTTGGTTTTGACAAGGTCTATACCGAGCAGGTCAGCTATCCCCTGTGGGAGCGTCGCAGCGAACACGCGGAAATCGTCGCGCCGTTTCCGCAGCCGCTGGCCCTGATCGCGCTCGGTTATTCGTCCGGCACCCCCAAGGGCGGCCTCACCGCCGAGGTGGTGCGATTCGACAGCCTCGATGCGCTGAATAAGGCTGATCCGGCCAGCGTGAAGGGCAAGATCGTTTACGTCGACGCCCGCATGGAACGTCACAAGGACGGCCAGGATTACGCCATCGGTTCGGCCATCCGCGTGGGCGGCCCGGTGATTGCATCGAAGATGGGTGCCGCTGCCTTCCTGCTGCGCTCGGCTGGCACCGATGCCCACAGCCGTACGCCACACACCGGCGTGACCGGCTTCAAGGATCCGAAGGAAGCCATCCCCGCCGCCGCACTCTCCAATCCCGATGCCGACCAGCTCACCCGCGTGCTGGCCTTTGGCAAGCCGGTCAGCATCAAGCTGGACCTCGATTGCGGCATCACCGGCACGTATACGGGCGCCAACGTGATCGGCGAGTTCACCGGCAAGAAGCACCCGGAGCAGATCGTCGCCATCGGTGGCCATCTTGATTCCTGGGACCCGGGCACGGGCGCCATCGACGACGGCGCCGGCGTCGCCATCGCCATGGCCGCAGCCAAGTTGATCGGCGACATGCCGCAGCGCCCAGACCGCACCATCCGCGTCATCGCCTTCGCCAACGAAGAGATGGGGCTGTGGGGCGGCAAAGCCTATGCGGAAAAGCATGGCGCCGATGTCGCCAAGTTCCAGCTCGGCACCGAATCCGATTTCGGTGCACGCAAAGTATGGCGCATGAGTGCCAGCGTGAAGCCCGAGGCCCGCGGCGCCATCGAGCAGATGGCCCAGGTGCTGGCGCCGATCGGCGTGGCCTATGACGCCAAGATGGCGGGTGGCGGCGGCTCCGATCTGTCGCAGATGCACGCCAAGGGCATGGCCGCTCTCAGCTTGACCCAGGACGGCACCGACTACTTCGACTTCCACCACACCGCCAACGACACACTCGACAAGATCGACCCGAAGGAGCTGGCGCAGAACGTCGCAGTCTATGCCGCCTTCTCGTATATGGCGGCGCAAGCGAATGGCGACTTCGGATCGGCAGCGGGCGCTTTCGCCAACGACGCTGCCGAAGACTGATCCACCCTAGCCAGCGAGCAACAAAAAGGGCGGCCTCCGGGCCGCCCTTTTTTGTTGGTGACGCGACGTCCGCCCGTCGATTTACTCGTGGGCAGGACTCACTTGTGGAAGACGGCGCTTGCTCGAGAGCCGTTCGCTCCAGCGATCCATGTACAGGTAGATCACCGGCGTCAGGTACAGGGTGAGCACTTGCGAAACAAGCAGGCCACCCACCACGGCAAGCCCGAGGGGACGACGCGTCTCCGCACCCGCACCCAGGCCCAGGGCAATCGGCAAGGTGCCGGCGAAGGCAGCCATCGTCGTCATCATGATCGGTCGAAAACGCACATGGCAGGCCTCGACGATGGCCTCGGCTGGCGAGATGCCGTCGTTGCGCTGCCGCTCCAGCGCGAAGTCGATCATCATGATCGCGTTCTTCTTCACGATGCCGATCAGCATGACGATGCCGACGAAGGAGAACAGGTCCAGCGGCGCGCGGAAGATCATCAAGGTCAACAGCGCGCCAACACCTGCGGAAGGCAGGCCCGAGAGGATGGTCAGTGGATGGATGAAGCTCTCATACAGAATGCCAAGCACCAGGTAGATCACGAACAAGGCCAGCACCAGCAACAGGCCCATGCCCTGCATCGAGTCCTGGAACGCCTGCGCGGTACCCTGCACGCTGCCGGTGATCGATGGCGGCAAGTCCATCTTCTTCATCGCGCCGTCGATACTCGCCACGGCCTGGCTGAGGCTGACGCCTGGCGCCAGGTTGAACGACACCGTCACGGCCGGACTCTGGCCCTGGTGATTGACGGTGAGTGCCTGGGGCTTGCGCTCGAAGCTCGCCACCGCATTGAGTGGCACCAGCGTACCGCCGCTCGAGGTGACATAGAGTTGCGACAGCACGTCGGCGTCGTTTTGCAGGGCGTAGTAGACCTGCAGGATCACCCAGTATTGCGATGACGCACCATAAATCGTGGAGATCTGGTTCGCGCCGAACGCCGATCCAAGCGCGGTCTGCACCTGATCCATGGTCAGCCCCAGCGTGGCCAGCTTGTCGCGATCGACATTGACCACGATCGATGGGCCGTTGAGGTCCAGATCGCTGGTGACATCCTGGAAACCGGGCAATTTGCTGAACGCGTCGATGACCTTGCCCGACCAGCTATACAAGGCCTCCATATCGATGGACTGCAAGGTGTACTGATACTGCGCCTTGGATTGGCGGCCACCCACCTGGATCGACGGCGGGTTCTGGATATAGGCGCGAATGCCCGGAACCTCCGCAAACTTCTTGCGCAGCTCCTGGATGATGCCGTTGGGATCGAGCGCGCGTTCGCTGGCCGGCTTCAGCCGCAGCAGGATCGAGCCGTTGTTCGTAGTGGTACGCGCGCCACCGCTGCCTACCGATGACATGTAGGCATCGATGTTCGGATCCTTGGCCACGATGGCCGCCAACGCCTGCTGACGCTGTCCCATGCCCCTGACCGAAATATCGTCAGGACCTTCGACATTCACATTGAGCTGGCCGGAATCACCGGCCGGGATGAAGTCCTTGTCGACCACCACGAACAACACGCCGGTCAACAGCAGGCTGCCGAAGAACACACCGAGAATGGAACGCGGGTGCCTTACGGCCCATGCCAGGCTGTGCGCATACCCCTGTCGCACGCGCTCGAAACCGCGATCGAACCAGAGCACCACGCGCGCCTTCTTCTCGTGCTCGGCATGGCGCAGAAAGCGGCTGCACAGCATCGGTGTCAGCGTGATCGAGACGAAGCCGGAAATCAGGATGGCCACGCTCAAGGTCACGGCGAACTCGTGGAACAGGCGACCGACGATGCCGCCCATGAACATCACGGGCAGGAACACCGCGACCAGGGACAGCGTCATCGAGAAAATCGTGAAACCGATCTCGCTCGCGCCCTTGAGCGATGCCTCATACGGATTCATGCCGTCTTCGACATGCCGCACGATGTTCTCCAGCATCACGATCGCGTCGTCCACCACGAAGCCGACCACCAGGGTCAGCGCGAGCAGCGACAGGTTGTCCAGGCTGTAGCCGAGCGCGAACATCGCGCCGAACGTACCCACGATCGATACCGGCAAGGCGAGGCCCGGAATCAGCGTAGCCGACGCATTGCCCAGGAACAGGTAAATCACCAGCACCACCAGCACGCCTGCGAGCAGCAAGGTGAACTGCACATCGTCAACCGAGGCGCGAATCGAATCCGAGCGGTCGTACAGCACGGCCATCTTGACCGACGGCGGCAGCGTCGCTTCGAACTGGGGCAACGCGGCGCGAATGCGATCGATGGTGGCGACCGTGTTCGAACCCGGCTGGCGCTGGATGGCCAGGATGATCGCGCGCTCGCCGTTGTACCAGCTCGCCACCTGGTCGTTTTGCACGCTGTCCTCGGCGCTGCCCAGGTCGGACAGGCGCACCGGTGCACCGTTGCGGTAGGCGACGATGATGCTGTTGTAGCGGTCGGCGCGCTGCAGCTGACCGTCCGAACGAATCGACAGCAGCTGGCGATTGCCGTTCAGCGAGCCCGTCGCCAGGTTGACGTTGGCGTTGGCAATCGCGTTTTGCACGGTATCGATGCCGATGCCGCTGGCCGCCAGTTTCTGCGGGTCCACGCTGATGCGCACGGCATACTTCTGCGCGCCGTACACATTCACCTGGGCCACGCCATCGATCATCGACAGATGCTGGGCCAGCTGGGTCTCCGCGTAGTCATCGACAACCGAAAGCGGCTGGGTTTTCGAACGCAGGGTGAGATAGATGATTGGCGCATCCGCCGGATTCACCTTCCGAAACGTCGGCGGCGTCGGCATGCTGGTGGGCAACTGGCGCAGCGCTGCGGAAATGGCCGCCTGCACGTCCTGCGCCGCACCGTCGATATTGCGGTCCAGCTCGAAGGTCAGCGTGATCGACGTGCCACCCAAGGCACTGGTGGAGGTCATCGACTGGATGCCCGCGATCGTCGACAACTGGTTTTCCAGCGGCGTGGCCACGGCCGTCGCCATGGTTTCCGGCGCGGCACCGGGCAAGCTCGCGCTGACCGTGATGGTCGGGAAGTCGACGTTGGGCAATTCGTTGACCGGCAATTTCGGGTAAGCCACGATGCCGAACACGAGCAAGGCGATCATCAACAGCGTCGTCATCACCGGCCGCTGGATGCAAAGCGCAGGCAGGTTCATGCACCAGCTTCCTTCACGGCAGTTTCAAGCGGCGACGCGTCGCCACGACATGGACACGCGGAGTGGGTCGAAGGAGTTGGCATGACAGGCGCTTATCCGTTGTCGGTAACGATACGCACGTGCGCGCCATCCACCAGCAACAGCTGGCCATCGGTCACCACCCGCTCATTGCCAAGCAGGCCTTTCTCGATCACGACCTGCGAGCCGCTGGTAGGCCCAGCCGTGACCATGCGTTGCTGCACCGTGCCGTCGGCATCGGTGACAAAGACGAAGCTGCCCAAGGGCGAATTCTGCAAGGCCACCACCGGCACCGTCACCACGTTGGTCAAGCGCGTTGTGGGCAAGACGACCTCGACAAACTGACCTGGCGTGAGCCGATCGTCGTTATTGTCGTAACGGGCCTTGAGCTGGATCGTGCTGGTGGTGGGGTCGACGGCGTTGTTGATGAAGTCCAGGTCGGCCTGCATGGGAGCCGCCTTAGTCCCGGGAATGCTGGCCGTGACTGCCACCATGCCACGCCCCATGGCGGCCCTGGTTCCCGCCAGCCCGGTTTCCGGAATGGAGAACGTGATGTGGATAGGGCGAATCTGGTTCAGCACCACGATGGACGTGTCGTTTGCCGTCACCTGCGCCCCCGGATAGATCAACGGCGCGCCGGCGACGCTGTCGAACGGCGCCTGGATCTGCGCGTAGCTGAGCTGGGTGCGCGCCAGCTCCACCGCGGCCTGGTCCGACTTTACCGATGCCTGATAAATGCCCTGGTTGGCCTTGTAGGTGTCGTAATCGGACTGTGCTACATAACCTTTGCCAAGCAGCGGCTGGTAGCGCTTCAGCACGGTTTCGGCATTGGCCAGCTGCGCCTGGTCCTTGGCGAGGTTGCCCAGGGCCTGGTCGAGCTGGGCCTGCAGCAGGCTGGGGTCGATGCGGATGATCGTGTCGCCCTTCTTGACGTGGGCGCCGGGGATGAACAGCAACGATTGCAGCTGGCCGCTGACACGCGCCTGCACATTGACCGTGGAGAAGGCCTCGGCGCGACCAATCACCTTCAGCGTGAGGTCGAGATCGCCGCGGTGCGCACTCACCACCTTGACCGGAACCACGGCAGGCGCCGCAGGCGTCTTGGCGGCAGCGCGCTCATTCCCGCGGAACATCTGGACGGCCAAAGCCGTCGCAACCAGCACCGCGACAAGCAAGACGGATTTCCTACGGGACGTACGCTGCATGAGTTCTCCGACCATCGTCCGCGGACTGGGCTCGGCTGGAGGCCGCGCGCCACGGTATCGACTCGATATATGCCACAGAAGGTGCGCCACTCCCCTCTTTGCATGGAACAGCGCGCCGCATCGGACATTGTGCGGTAGTCGGCACCGTCGAACGGCACGACCGACAGCACTTGGCAAACACTCCACTATGCGGCATGCGTGCGAGCCGTGAGCCGATCTGATCGCAGGACATTACGCGCGCCGCTGGTTGAGATACCAATGGCGAATCCTGTTCCGACCTGCACGACCATGCTGTGGACGCCAGCAGGCCGCACCGACATGGGATTACGATGCCTGCTCGTCCTCCGCGGACGAGGCATCCAGCGCCTGCAGGTTTTCCTTGATCCGGTTCAGCACGCCCATGGCCTGTTCCATCTCGGCGACGTCGATGCCCACGGTGGCGTCCTTGCGCAGGCCCTGGGCGATAAGCTCCATATCGGCAATCACGCCACGCGCCTGATCGGTCACGTACAGGCGCCAGGCGCGACGATCCTTCGGGTCCGGGCGCCGCTCGACGAAGCCGGCCGCCTGCAGGCGGTCGATGACTCGCCCGACGGCGATGGGCTCCATTTCCAGCAGATCGGCGAGCTCGGTCTGACGCAAGCCTTCGCGGTAATACAACATCTTGGTGGCCCGCCATTGCGCGCGAGTCAACCCGAATTTCACGGCGCGTCGGTCGAAGTGCTTGCGAAACAGCAAGGTCACATCGTTCAACAGATAACCAAAGGAGATATTTTCCACCTTAGTCATAGGGGTGCTGTCGATCCGCGCTGTCCAAGTGTAAGCTTAAGGCAACACTGATTAAGTCTCGCCGTCGTCATGATGCCTGGAAGGTTCGCAGGGGAAGGCGCGCGGCGCCGGGAAGACTGGCCGTCTTGCCAAGCCGCGCGTCTTCGTCTGCGGGCCTTCCAGGCATCACCCAAACCTTTGAAATCATATGAGGGGCCGCCCCTGTCTGCCCCCAGCTCGCCGGTCCGCCGGCTCGACAGACGGCCAGTCTGCCTTCGCCGACGCCCCAACGATCTGCGGGCAGACAGGGGCGGTGACGACGGCGAGACTTAATCAGTGTTGCCTTAAGCATGGGCTGAAAATTCCCACGAAACCACGCCTTATGTCTATCGAAATCGTCACTGCCGACATTACCCGGCTCGACGTGGATGCCATTGTGAATGCCGCCAACACCAGTCTGTTGGGCGGCGGTGGCGTCGATGGCGCCATTCACCGCGCCGCGGGGCCGGCGTTGCTGGAAGCCTGTCGCGGATTGCCGCAAGTACAACCTGGCGTGCGCTGCCCTACCGGAGAAGCCCGCCTCACGCCAGGCTTCAATCTTCCGGCACGCTATGTCATCCACACGGTGGGCCCGGTCTGGCGCGGTGGCGCCCATGACGAAGCTTCGCTGCTGGCAAGCTGCTACCAGCAAAGCATGGCGCTGGCGATCGAGCACGCGGTCGAGTCCATCGCCTTCCCGGCCATCAGCTGCGGCATCTACGGCTACCCACCCGAGCTGGCCGCACCCCTCGCCTTGCGGAACCTTCGCGTTGCACAAGAGGGCATCGCTCCCATCCGCGTGTTGGTGTGCTGCTTCAGCCCGTCGATGGCGTCGATCTGGCAGGCCGCACTCAACGATGCAGGTTGAACGGGTACAGCGGCGGCAGCGGTGACGCGTTGATGGCCTGCTCGTCCTGGCGCCACGCGAAGCCATCGCGGAAAGCCTTGGCCAGTCGCTCTCCCACCCCCGACTCGTCCACGCCTGCGTAGTGCTGGCGCTGCAGGGCGGCAATACTCTCACGCTGGCTGTCCGCTGCCAGGGCCAGGGACAGCTCGCCCAGATTCTGCAAAACCGGGCGCTCGGCCCGTGCCCAGGCCAGCAGAGCTGCGGCTTGTGTTGCCGCATCGCCACTGCGGGCAGCATCCAGGAAAGCCGAGTGCAGCTGCGCAGGTGTCACCTTCGCCGCAGCGCTCCGCGCGTGCTCGCTGGGGGCCCGCAGGCGTCGACGCCGCCACCACAGCCAGCCGATCACGCTGACCAGCCACAGGCCGAAGCTGCCCAGTGCGATCCAACGCCAGGGCGTCGTGGGAGTTATGGAGACCACCGACGGAGCCGGCGTCACCGGGGTCGGTGATGGCTGCGCGGCATGGGTCGGAGGCGATGCCACAGGGCCCGTGGCAGGCAATACCGTGAGACTCTGCGCCGGAATGCGCGCCACCTCGGCATGATCGGACACCACGTTCCACCAGGTGAGCGTGGTTTCGGGAATCGTCAACGTGCCAGCACGATTGGGCACGATGGCGAAGCCCTGCTGGCGACGGCCGACGATCCACTGGCCGTCCACGCGCGTGCCGTTGACAGGCTTGTCCGGATATACGGTGGCGCCATCCAGCGTGGGCAGACTCAGTGCCGGCAATGCCTCGTAGGGCAGGCCCGTGGCCTGCAGGCTCATCACCAGGTTCAGCGGCTGGCCAACGCGAAGTTCGCCTTGTGCGGGTCCGCCATCCAGGGTCAGGGTCAACTCACGTGCCGGTAGCCACGCGCTGCGCGCGGCCCCGGCGGGCGCCGGCCGTATGTCGATGCCAACCGGGGGCGACGATGCGGACACCGGCGTGGCATTGCCGAAGAACGCATCGGGGTCGGCCAGATTCACCATGTCGCCCTGGAAGGCGACGGGCGGAATCACCAGGTGGCCTTCGCGCTGCGGCATAAGCGCGTATCGGCGCTCGACGACGTTGTAGCGCCGTCCAGCGCGCTCGGCCTGGTAGTTCGTCTCGCCTCCCAGGGGCCGCACGTCCACACCGGCCAACTGGGGATCCTCCAAAGCGCCGTTGGTCAGGTTCGCCACGAAATACAGGCGCATGGTATAGACCAGCTGCTGCCCGACATAGCCACTCGCCGGGTCAACCGTAGCTTCCAGAAAGACGTCTTTATGGCCGGATGCGGCGGCTGACGGATCGGGCGCCACGACTTCCAGCGTCAACGGCGCCGTCGTACCACCGGCAAACGAGAAGGACGGAATCTTCAGCGTGCCCTCATGCAATGGGCGCAACGCCACGCCAACGACGACCTGCGCCGTGCGGTTGCCATTGACGATGCTGACGCTGGAGTTGCTGGATGTCCCCAGCACGGCAAAGTCACGCGCCAGGACACTCAGGTCCGGCACCTGGACCAGGCCGCCACCGTCGGCGCGCAAATTCAGCGTCACGGTTTCGCCCAGCTCCACGCGCGCCCGGTCCAGCGTGGCCTGCACCTCGGCCGCGCGCGACGCGATGGGAAGCAGGCAGGCGACCAACCACAGCAGGGCGAGCAAATGACGCAACTTCACGGCGAGTCGTCCTCCAGTGGTGCAGTGCCGTGGCGCTGCCGGTATTCAAGATCGAACTTGCGCCGCAACAGCGCGCCCGGATCGTCGGGTACGCGCTGCAGCGCTTGCCGAACATCGGCAGGAAGCTTGGATTGCGGGTCATCCGCGGATACCGCACCCAGCTCATGCGTAGCCGGCCGCTGTTCCTGCCCCGGTTTTCCGAGGGCCTTGTCCATCTGCTTTTGCAGCGCTTGTTGCGCCTGTTGTTCACGCGCGTGTTGCTCGGCCTGTTCCTGTGGCGTCAGCGGCTTGGTCTGGGATGACTCGTCCGCTGGCTTGGCCTGATCCTGCTTCTGGTCGCCCTTGTCCTTGTCGGCATCGCGGGAGTCACCTTTTGCATCCTGCCCAGGTTTGCCTTCGCCATGGTCCTGGTCGGCACGCTCGTGCTGCTGTCCGCTCTGGTTTTGTGCGTCGTCCGACGGCGTGTTCTGCTTGCCCTGCCCCGACTTGTTCTTGTCGTTGCGCGCACCTTTGTCGCGGGACTGTTCTTGCTGCTGGCGATGCAGCCAGTCCTCGACGGCCTTACGGTTCGCCAGCGCATCTGCGTTGGTCGGGGCCAACTTCAGCGCTTGATCGTAGGCGTCCAGCGCGCCCTGATAATCACCTTGCTTGGCCAGGGCATTGCCCAGGTTGTACGGCGCGTCCGTGCCAGACGAATGCTTCAACGCGGTGCTGGCTGCAGCGTAGTCACCGGCGCGATAGGCGGCGGCTCCACGCCAGGCCGGATCGCGTGCCAGCTGCTCGGCCTCCTTCGCCCTACCCTGGCTGAGCGCCGCGGCGGCCTGCTGGTCGGGCCGCCGCCACAGGTCGCTCCACGCACCGGCATGGGCGACATCGGGGAAACAGGGCAATACCACCAGCGGAAGCAGCATCAGCCAGCCGCGCCGAAACGCCATCGCGAGCAAGAGCAGCAGCGGCAGCAGCAACCAGGGTCCGCGATCCTGCCATTCGTCGCCATGCTGGTCGGCCGCCACGGTTGCCGCCCCAGCTACATGCAATTCGCCGCGCAAGGCATCGATGTCATTGCGACCGTCGCTCATCGGCGCATAGCGACCACCACCCGCGGCGGCAAGCGCGCGCAACGCATCGTCGTCGCGACGCGCCATGCTCAGGCCACCTTGCGCATCACGCAAGAAGCTGTCGTCCGCCAAGGGCACCGGGCCGCCCTGCGACGTGCCGACGCCGAGCACCGAGACACGCACACCCTCGCTCAATGCCTTGCGTGCAGCTTCCCGTGCTGAAGCATCGGCGCTGTCAGTAACCAGCACCAGCGAACCACCGCCGGCCTTGGCATCGCGCATCAAGGCCACGCCACGCTCGATGGCCTGCGTCGCATTGTCGCCGTCGGCCGGCATCGTGTCGGGCGCCAGCGCGTCGAGCAGATCATTGAGGCTGCCCGCGTCCGTGGTCAGCGGCGCCACCACGAACGCTTCCCCCGCATACGCGAGCAGCCCATTGAGCCCATCGTGATTGGCAGCAAACAGGTCGCGCACCTTGTAACGGGCGCGATCGAGACGGCTTGGCGCCACATCACGCGCCAGCATGTGCTGGGACAGCGACAAGGCAACCACCTGGGCCGCACGCTGTGCAAACAGCGGTTGCGCGACGCGGCTCCAGGTCGGGCCGGCCATGGCCAAGGCGCACAGCGTCCAGCCCAGCGCTAGCAATACGTACGGTAGCTTCTGACTGCGTTCACGACCTTGCAGCAGATGCGGGAGCAATTCGGCATCGACCAGGGAGGCCAATGCCTCGCGCCCCACGCTCCGCCGCGTCGCCAACATCAGCAGTGGCGGCAGCGCCAACAGCGCCAGCAGCCACCAGGGTCGCAAGAAATGAAACTGCTGCCATGCCTCGGTCATGCCAGCACCTCGACGCGGCGCGCGCGCGGCGCCAGCGCAAGCAGCCATGCGAGCGTGGCCAGGGCGAGAGGCCACGGGAACAGTTCGTGGCGTGGTCGCAGCGTCGGCCCCTGCTGTGGCATCGGCTCCAGGGCATCGATGGCGCGATAGGCATCGGCTAATTGCCCTGAATCAGTGGCACGGAAATAACGCCCTCCGGTCTGGGAGGCCATTGAACGCAACATGCCCTCGTCGAGATCCGCCGACGGGTTGATCGTGCGCGATCCAAAAAAGTCGGGAACGCGCATTTCGGTCGCGCCAATGCCGATCGTATAGATGCGCACGCCCGCCGCCTTGGCAGCATGTGCTGCGTCCAGCGGCGCGATGCTGCCGGCATTGTTCACGCCATCGGTGAGCAACACCACCACGCGGGCCTGCTCGGGCAGGCTTGCCAGCCGCTTCACTGCCACCGCGATCGCATCGCCAATGGCGGTCTCGGTGCCTGCCAGGCCCACGGCCGCGCCCTGGAGTTGGGCACGCACCGCATTCAGGTCGTAGGTCAATGGCGTCACCAGGAACGCGCGACTGCCAAACACGATGAGCCCCATTTCATCGCCGCTACGACGCGAAATGAAATCGCCGGCGATCGCCTCGACGGCCCCAAACCGACTGACCGGCTGACCGCCGAGCTGCATATCGTCGGTGCGCATGCTTCCGGACAGATCCACCGCCAGCATCAAGGCCCGTCCACTGCGCTGCTGTGCTTGCGGCGGGCCTACCCACTGCGGGCGCGCCGCGGCCACGAGCAGGCAAAGCCACGCCAGCAATAAAAGCCAGAAGCGGGCGCCGCCTTCCTGGCTCCGCTCGGCGGCCGCCAGATGCAGGCCTGGATGAGGCAAGTGCAACGCCTGTCCCGGCTGGGCCGGGCGCAACCAGCGACGCAGCAGCCATGGCAACGGCAGCAACAGGAATACCCACGGCCAAGCGAACTCAGGCATGACTGGACTCCACCGGCGGGGACAGCGGCGTCGCGGACGAAGCCTTGCGGATCGGCCGATGGCGCCATGCCATCAGCAACCACTGCCGCGTAGCCGCCACGGCGGCATCCTGGTCGAACGCGGCATCCGGTCGATACATGGCCGAATCGAGTAGCGTCAGTTGCGCCAACATGGCCTGGTCATCGGACACGACGGCCAGGATACGGCGCCAGTCATTGCCGTGTGCGCGGGCGGCCCCGCTGTCATAACGCAGCGCGCCACGACGCAGCAGCTGGTGCAAGCCGGCGGCGAGTCGCTGGGACTGACCGTTCCATTGCTTCGCCAGCAGGTCCACTTCTGCCAACACGGCTCGCTCAATCGCATGGCGCCGGTAACGGTGCAGCCACCACCAGGCAGCTATCGAGCCTGCTGCCAGCAGCAGGAGCGCAAGCATCCACCAGCCGGGCGCGGGCGGCCACCAGGAAGGATCGCGCGGCAGGTGAATGTCACGCAGCACGGGACCTGCTTCCACCGGCGCATGGCCAGGCGCGGCCATCATCGGCGCACCCCTGGTGCCAGCAAGGCGATGACGGCATCGACCGGGTCGCTCGCCGTATCGATCGTACGATGAGGCAGTCCCAGTCGTTGCGCCTGTTCGTTCAAACGCGCCTGTCCCGCTCCCAGCAACTGCTGGAATTCGCGGCGCTGGCGTTCACCGAGCAAAACCACCTCCCGACGCTCGCCTGCATGCTCGAGGGGGTAGCGGCCTGGCGCCGGCATGGACAGTTCGAGCGCATCCGCCACCACTAGTACACGCAGCCCTGCCTTCCTTGTGAGGTCGAGCAGACGGCCATGTGCCGCCTCGTCACAGCTGAGTCCATCACTGATCAATAGGACGCGATTGGCACCATGCATGAGGCGGGACGCACGCAGCAGCGCATCCGACAACGGTTCGCCCTGCGATCGCGCGCGCGCGCCATCCCACTCGGCCAGTGCGCCGCAGACGGCCAGTGCTCCTCGCGGACCCGACTGGGGACGCAGCAAGCGATCACCGCCGCCGAACTCCATCAGCCCGACGCGCTCCCCGGCGCGCACCGCGTACCAGGCGGCAAGCGCCGCGGCCCGGGCGGCCTGCACCGATTTGAAGCGCGCACGCGTGCCAAAACGCATGCTTTCGTGCGTATCCAGCAGGATCAGCAGGCGCCCTTCGCGCTCCTCCTGGAACAGCTTGGTATGCAGCCGTCCGCTGCGGGCGGTCAAACGCCAATCGAGTCGGCGCACGTCGTCGCCCGGCTGATACACGCGGGACTCGGCATAGTCCATGCCACGGCCGTATAGACGGCTGGACTGCTGCCCCGCGCGCATGGCCCGGCTTTCCAGCCGCGGCAAGGCGGCCTTCGCCACGCGCGCGCGCAGTGCAACCAGTTCCGACAGTCGAACGCGGGTGCGACCGTCGGCCTCCAATGGCATATTCACGACAGCGCTCACGGCAGCGGCACGATGTCCAGCACGCGCTTGATGACCTGATCACTGCGCACGCCCTCGGCCTCTGCCTCATAGCTGAGCAAGACGCGGTGGCGAAGCACTTCATGGGCAATGGCATGCACGTCTTCGGGCAAGGCGTAGTCACGACCGGCCAGCCAGGCGTGGGCACGGGCGCAGCGATCCAGCGCGATGGTGCCACGTGGACTCGCACCCCAGGCAATCCAGCGCTTGAGCTCAGGCCCATAGGCAGCCGCATTGCGCGTAGCCAGCACCAGTTGCGCCAGATACTCCTCCAGCGCCGGCGCCATGTGCACGGCCAGCACGGCGTCGCGTGCCTCGAACACGTCGGCCTGGCTCAGGGCCGGGCGTGACGCGGGCACCGGATGCAGGCTGCGGCGTGCCTGGTCGCGCGCCAGCTTGAGGATCGCCAGCTCGGAAGCGGCATCCGGATAACCGATGGTCACGTGCATGACGAAGCGGTCGAGCTGTGCCTCGGGCAGCGCGAAGGTGCCCTCCTGCTCGATCGGATTCTGCGTCGCCATCACCATGAACAGCTCGGGCAGGTGCCAGGTACTGCGGCCCACCGTGATCTGGCGCTCGGCCATGGCTTCCAGCAAGGCCGACTGCACCTTTGCCGGTGCGCGATTGATTTCGTCGGCCAACACGATGTTGTGAAACAGCGGGCCTCGCTCGAACTCGAAGCTGCCGGACTGCGGACGAAAGATATCGGTGCCAGTGAGATCCGCGGGCAGCAGATCCGGCGTGAACTGGACGCGATGGAAATCCGCCTCGATGCAACCTGCCAGCGCCTTTACCGCGGTGGTCTTGGCCAGGCCGGGCGCGCCCTCGACGAGCAAGTGGCCGTCGGCCAGCAGCGCCACCAGCAGGCAGTCAATGAGGTGCGGCTGGCCGATGACGCTGCGCTGCAGCTCGTCACGTACACGTAGAAACGCCTGCTGCAAGCGGGATGCAGGCTGGGCTTGGGGCATGTCCATCGGGTGTTCCATCAAAGGTTGCGCGGTTACAGACCTTAAACCGACGGAGAAGTTTAGTACCCATGACTTTTGGCTGGTGGCGCCAGCACGCGGTGCGCCCGGGTCACAACGAAAAAAGGGCGGCCGAGGCCGCCCTTTCCGAATCGCCATGTAACCGCGCTTATTGCAGGCTATCGCTGAGGATGCGCGGCGTCACGAAGATCAACAGCTCCGCCTTGTCGCTTTCACGCGAGGTGCTGCGGAACAGGAAGCCGATACCCGGGATATCGCCCAGCCCAGGCACCTTGGTCGCGGTGTTCTGCTTGGTGATTTCATAGATGCCACCGAGCACCACGGTCTGACCGTTGTCCACCAGCACCGATGTATTGATTTCGCGGGTGTCGATCTGCGGAACCTGGCCGCTGCCGGGCACGGTGATGAACGAGTTCAGTGCGTCCTTCTTCACGTTGATCATCAGGTAGACACGATTGTCGGCCGTGATGGTCGGCGTCACCTTCAGCTCCAGCACGGCGTCCTTGAACTGCACCGTCGCGGTGCCACTACCGGCCGCACCGGTGGCGCTGTTCTGGAACGTCACATAGCCGATTTCCTGACCCTGGCGAATCACCGCCTCCTGCTGGTTGGAGGTGATCACGCGAGGACTGGAGATGACCTCGCCACGTCCCTCGGTCTGGGCAGCCGAAAGCTCCAGGTCGACCAGGAAGTTCTTGCCCAGGATCGCCAGGCCGAGCGAGCCGGCAGGACTGGTCACGGGCAGGTTGACGTTCGAACCACCCGGGTAGGTGACCGTCGGTGGTGTCGGCACGGTGGTACAGGGGGTCAGCAGACAGTTGGCCGCATTGACCGCATTGGTGACATTGGCATTGTGCTGGCTTTGAGCCAAGGAAACGGCGCCGTCACCCGTCGGATTGGTCGAAATTACATTGCCGCCTGGAAGAGTGCGAGTGGCCTGCACGCCCCACTTCACGCCGAGGTCACGGGTGAAGTTGTCGGTGGCGATCACGATGCGCGACTCGATCAGCACCTGCTGCACCGGCTTGTCGAGCACGGCGATCAGCTCACGCAGCTCACGGATCTTCTGCGGGTTGTCGTTGATCAGCAGGGTATTGGTGCGCTCGTCGAACGAGACGCTGCCGCGCGAGGACAGGAAGCCGTGCGATGTACTACCGCTGCTGCCACCGCCACCGCTACCAGACTGCATGCTGCCGGTGGTCAGGAGCTTGGCGATGTCCTTGGCCTTGCCATAGCTGATCGGCACATAGTCGGTGACCAGCTCGGCATTGTCTTCCGCCTTCAGGCGGGCATCGGCAATGTTCTGCTCGTACTTGGCCAGCTCCTCCTGCGGCGCAATCCAGATCACATTGCCGTTGCGGCGCTTGTCCAGGCTCTTGGCGCGCAGCACCACATCGAGCGCCTGGTCCCATGGCACGTTGACCAGCCGCAGCGTGACGCTGCCACCCACCGTGTCGGACGCCACCAGGTTCAGGCCCGAGATGTCGGCGAGCAATTGCAGGGCCGAGCGCACCGGGATGTCCTGGAAGTTGAAAGTGACGCGATTGCCGTTGTAGACGGGGTCCTGACCCTTGGCCAGCTTGCCGTCCGCAGCCTTCGGATCCTTCTTCTTGGCCGCAATCTCGACCACGTACTGGTTGCCGCTCTGGTAGGCCGATGCATCGATCGGGCCCTTCACGGCGATCTCCATGCGCGCACCGCCGCGCACACCGGCCTTGGTCACGATGGACTGCACGGGCGTGGCGAAGTCGAGCACATCCAGCCGTTGCGCGAGGTTGGACGGCAAGGTCACCTGGCCGAGTTCGACCACCACCTTGTCACCCTGGGTCTTCATGTCGGCATTGGCGCCCGCGCCGCTGAAGTCGATCAGGATGCGGCCTTCGCCGTTCGGGCCGCGACGGAAGTCGATATTCGACACCGAGGGTCCATTCATCGCCGACGGCAGCGCCTTGGACGGATCGATGGTGGCTGCGGTCGTGGTGGTAGCCGCCTCCGTACCGTTATTCACGGTCAGTACGAGGCTATTGCCCTCGACGCGCGAGCGATAAGTCGATTCGCGCACCAATTCCACCACGACGCGGGTACGCCCCCCGGCCGACACGGCGGACACGCCGGTGGTGGAACCCTTGTTGATATCGATATGGCGCGGTGCCGCGTTGTCGGTGTCGGCGAAGTCGACAGCGATGCGCGGCGGGTTGCCGGTGGTGAAGATCTTAGGCTCCGGCACCGGCCCTTGCGCGAAGTTGAGATGCAGCTCGACGCGGCCACCCGGCAGCATGTCGTAGCTGATCTCCTTCAGGGTACTGGTGGCGGCAGCGGCCACGTTCGACCAGGCGGCACCGAGCGTCAGCAGGCCCACGATCACAAAGCGGCTTGCCTGGCGCATGACACGGCCCCGAACAGGTTTGATTTGGTTGGTCATTGCATCAGCCCCTGTATTTCTCATTTCTCGCTGAGCGCGATGCTGGCAGGACGTTCCATCCAGCCACCATTTCCGTTGGAAACCAGCTCTACCAGGTCGATATGGTCATCGCTGATGGCGGTGATCCGACCGTAGTTCTGGCCCATGTATTCGTTGCGATGGACACGGTGAATCACCCCACCGGGATCCTTCACGAGCACTTCCATGCCCGTGCCCCCTCCCACCGTGCCGACCATCTTCAGGCTGTCCAGCGCAAACATTTCCAACGGCTCCTTGGAACGGTTCTCGTCCGGGCGCGGGCCGCTGTTGGCGTTGTTTTGCTGCAGCTCGACCGTGCTCGGACTGAACGGATCACGGCGACCCTGATCGTTGTACTGAAAGGTTTCGAAGGTCTTGATGACGGGCAGCGGCGGAATCGGCGCTCCCTTCTTGTGCTTTTCCTGGTCGACCCAGTCGCGCAGATCGGAGGTACCGCGGGTGCAACCGGCGAGCACCAGCAAGGCACCGAGCACCAGCAGCACGCGCGTCGCCCGGACGGACCGGATGGCAGTCAACTTGCTCATTTCTGCCCCCCAGTCTTAGCAGCCTGTGTTTTGCCCCCGGCTGACTTGGCATTGGCTGCCTTGGCCTCGGCACTCTCGTCATCTTCCAGATAGCGATAGGTCTTTACCGTGCCTTGCAGCACAAGCAAGCCACCCGGAGGTGCCGCGCTGGCGGGCGCGCCTGGCTTGCCGGCGGCGGCGGGCGCATTCTTCGGCGTCAGCGACACGTCGTGCAGGGTCAGGATCACCACGCGCGGCAGCGATGCCACGCCACTGATAAAGGTGCCGAACTGGTGATACGTACCCACCATGCGCAGCGTGATCGGCTTCTCCGCGTAGAAGTCCTTCGGCGACTCCGGTCCCGGCTGGAACAGCTCGGTTTCCAGGCCTGCCGACAGCGCGGTCTGGGAAATATCAACCAGCAGTTCCGGCATTTCGGTCTTGCTGGGCAGCTGGCGCAGCAACTGGCGCAGCATGTCCTGCATCTCGTCGAGCTGCTGCTGCAAAGCCTCGAGATTGACCGACTTGGCCTGCTTCTGCGAGAACTCCTGCTTGAGCTGGTCTTCCTTGCCTACCAGCTGTTCGAGCGTCGTCTGCTGGTCGCTGACGTACAGGTACCAGCCCAGGAACACCACCACGACGAATACCAAGGCGGTAAAGAACACCTTGATCGACTGCGGCCAGCCGCCAATATTGTTGCGATCTAGGTTTTGCAGGTCGCTGAGGAACTTCATGACTTGGCTCCTCCATTACCTGCCGGGCTCGTGGGCTTGGCCCCCGCGGAGACACTGCTCGCCGCCGCCGGCTTGCTTGGCTGGGTGGCTGCGGCCGGAGCAGGAGCCGCTGGCGTAGCCGTGGCGCCAGCCGCCGCTGCGGGCTTGGCGGTTGGCAGGATGGGCGCCTGATCGTCGTCGGAGACTTCACCGTTCTCGTCGGACTTGGGTCGGCTCAGCGCGACGTCCAGCCCGAAGTTATAGGGCATCCGCGTGTCGCCAGCGTGCGTGTTCTCGGTCTTGCGCAGATCGGCATGCCCCATCCACGGCGAAGCCTCGATATTGCGCATGTACTCCGCCACGCTGGCATTGGACTGCGCGACACCGTCGAGGGTCAGCGAGTCACCGCTTTGCTTGAGGCCACCCAGGCGCGCGCTGGCCGGAATCGTCCTTACCAGCTCATCGAACAGATGCACCATCTGCGAGCGATTGGCCTGCAGTTGCTCGATGATCTGCTTGCGCGCCAGCAGTCGCTCACGCACCTTCTCCAGATCCTTGATCTTGACGATGCGCTCGTCCAGCTGCTTGATCTCGCCCTGCAAATAGGCGTTGCGGTCGTTCTGGTTGTCGACGCGCTCGCCCATCCAGAATGACCACAGCATCAGCACCAGGATCGCCGCCACCAGGGCAGCACCTAGCTGCAGGAAGAACTCGCGCTCTCGCTGCTTGCGGCGCTCTGCGCGCCACGGAAGTAGGTTGATATGTGCCATCAGTCGAAGCTCCTCAGCGCGAGGCCTACCGCAATCATCAACGCGGGGGCGTCCTGAGCCAGCGACTGTGCCTGTACGCGTGGCGACAACGACATGCGCGCCAGCGGGTTGGCGACGACGCAGGGAACACCGAGCTGGTCCTCGAGCATCGGACCGATGCCTTCGATCGAGGCACAGCCACCTGCCAGCACCACCTGATCCACCTTGCTGAATTCGCTACCGGCAAAGAAGAACTGCAGGAGGCGACCGATCTGCTGGATCAGCGACTCCTTGAACGGCTCCAGCGCCTCGCTCTCATAGGAGTCCGGCAGGCCGCCCTTGCGCTTGGCGCGGCCGGCTTCCTCATAGGACAGGCCGTAGCGGCGCATGATTTCGTCGGTCAGCTGCTTGCCGCCAAACACCTGCTCACGCGAATAGATGGTGCGCTGGTTGCGCAGCACCGACAGCGTGGTCATGGTGGCGCCAATGTCGACCACGGCCACCAGAGCGTCGCGACCGACATTGAGCTGGTCGGCCACCATGGCGAACGCGTTCTCCATGGCGAACGCCTCGACATCGACCACCTTGGCGGAGAGCCCGCCCAGGTCGAGCGCGGCCACGCGCATGTCCACGTTCTCGGTGCGCGAGGCAGCGAGCAGCACATTGTTCATTTCAGGGTTGTCGCGGACCGGACCGAGCACCTCATAGTCGAGGCTGACTTCGTCGATCGGATACGGGATGTACTGGTTGGCCTCGACCTGGATCTGGCCTTCGAGGTCATCCTCGGACAACTCACTCGGCATTGGTATGACGCGGGTGATCACGGCCGACCCGGCTACCGCCGCCGACGCATGCTTGAGCTTGGAGCCCGAGCGCGCCAAGGCGCGCCGAATGGCCTCGCCCACCGCCTCGACCTCGACGATGTTTTTCTCGACTACGGCATTAGGGGGCAGTGGCTCGACCGCGTAATGTTCCACGCGATAGCGACCGCCGGCTTGGCTGAGCTGCAGCAACTTGACGGCCGTCGAACTGATGTCGACGCCAACAAGTGGCGGCTTCTTGGGTGTAAAGAGCCCCACGATTTTCCCCCTTGCCCCTGGGCGCCTGCGCCTAGACTGGCGAGTACGCACTAGCATTAAATCCAAAAATTAACGTATTGGCAATGGCCTACGAGCTTTTTCTCGACACATTCGCGTGATGGTACGCACACCTTGGATCAAGAGCATCGATTGGCCTGTCTTAGCTGAGACGCACTCGATTCATGTCGTGGATACTGCAACATCTATACTCTGTCTTGTTTTGACTTGCGTCTCGCAAATACCCACATCATGCAAATTCTCAAGCGGTTGGTACGCTGGATCCTCGTTCTGGCCTTTACCGGGTTACTGCTGGGCGTTGCGGCCGTGGGGGTGGCGTACTGGCTTATCTCCCCCCGCCTGCCCTCGGTAGCCGTGCTCAAGGACTACCATATGCAGGTACCCCTGCGTGTGCTCAGTGCCGATGGAAAGCTAATCGCAAGCTTCGGTGAGACGCGGCGCATCCCGATCGCCATCGCCGACGTGCCCGAGCGCCTCAAGCATGCCGTGCTGGCCGCCGAGGACGCGAGCTTCTACAACCATCCGGGCGTCGACTGGCACGGTATTGCCCGCGCCGGCTGGCACGTCATCGTGTCGGGTGGCGATAAGGGACCGGGCGGATCGACGATTACCCAGCAGGTCGCGCGCAACTTCTTCCTGAGTCCCGAGAAGCTGTATTCGCGCAAGCTGACCGAAATCTTCATCGCGTTGCGCATGGAGAGCGAGCTGACCAAGGACCAGATCCTGGAGCTCTATCTCAACAAGATGTTCCTGGGTCACCGCTCCTATGGCGTGGCTGCAGCGGCGTCCTTTTACTATGGCAAGACCCTGGACCAGCTGACCATTGCCGAAGCCGCCACGCTGGCCTCGACCTTCCAGCTGCCCTCGGTAGTCAATCCGCTCAACAACCCCAAGCGCATCCTGGCCCGCCGCAACTGGGTGCTCGGCCAGATGCTGGAAAACCGATATATCAGCAAGGCGGAGTACGAACAGGCGATTGCCGAGCCAAACGACGCCGCCCCGCATGAGCCGGCGATCGAGCTCGATGCGCCCTATCTGGCCGAAATGGTGCGTCTGCAGGTGCTGGACCGCCTGGGCAATGACGCACTCACCGAAGGCTATGTGGTGAAAACCACCTTGCAGAGCGACCGCCAACAGGCCGCCGTGAACGCCATGCGCTCGGGCCTGGTTGAATACGACCATCGCCACGGCTGGCGCGGACCCGAAGCCCATCAAGACCTGGCTGCCGACGCCAGCGCAGAGGACTTTGACCGGGCCCTGGCCGGCTACACCGATATCTCCGGCATGGATCCGGGCCTCGTCACCGCGGTATCGGCCACCGAGGCCAGCATTTTCCTACCCAACCGCGAAACCGTGAAGCTGGGACTGGAAGCGATGGACTGGGCCCATCCCTATATCAGTGACACCCGTGTCGGCACCGCCCCGAAGAGCGTGTCCAGCGTACTCAAGCGCGGCGACATCGTGCGCCTGTTTCGCGATGAGAAGGGTCAATGGCAGCTGACCCAGATCCCGGCCGCCCAGGGCGCCCTGGTCTCGGTCAATCCGGAAGATGGCGCGCTGCAGGCACTGGTCGGCGGCTTCAACTTCCTGCGCAGCAAGTTCAACCGCGCCGTGATGGCGGCCCGCCAGCCGGGCTCGAGCTTCAAGCCGTTCATCTACTCGGCCGCCTTCGAGCGCGGCTTTACCCCGGCATCGATCGTCAATGACGCGCCGCTCGCCCTGCCCGATCCCTCGCGACCGGGCGGCCTGTGGACGCCGTCCAACGACGACGACAAGTTCGACGGCCCGATCCGCCTGCGTGAGGCCCTGGTCCAGTCCAAGAACCTGGTCTCGGTGCGCCTGCTCGACGCCATCGGCGTGCGCTTTGCGCGCGATTACATCACTCGCTTCGGTTTCACCCTCGACTCGCTGCCCGGCAACCTGTCGATGGCGCTGGGCACCGCCTCGGTGTCGCCGATGACCATGGCCCGCGGCTATGCCGTATTCGCCAACGGTGGTTACCTGGTGACGCCTTACTTCATCAGCGAGATCACCGACCGCGACGGCAAGCCGGTCTACCAGGCGAACCCGGCGCGCGCCTGCCGCACCTGCGCCGAGCGCCTGCTGGATACCCGCCCGCCCGGCCCGCCGCCGGCGAGCAGCGCCACCGCCAGCCCAAGCAATGCCGTGGCCGGCAGCAGCTCGGCCGGCGCGCCCGGCACTTCCGGCAGTGTCGCTGGCGTGGGTGACGCCGTGCTCCCGGCAGATGCACATGGTGAGGGTGTGCACGCCCCGGTGCTCGCGCCCCAGGTCATCGACGTGCGCAACGACTTCCTGGTCACTTCGCTGATGCAGGATGTGATCAAGCGAGGCACGGGCGCGGCCGCCATGGCGCTGGGACGCGACGACCTGGCCGGCAAGACGGGCTCGACCAATGACCATCGCGACGCCTGGTTTGCCGGCTTCAATGCCAACCTGGTCACCACCGTGTGGGTGGGCTTCGACGACTTCAGCTCGCTCGGCAAGGGTGAGTTCGGCGCCAAGGCCGCCCTGCCGATCTGGATGTCCTATATGGGAGCGGTGCTGAAGGACGCTCCCTCGAGCATCTTGCCGATGCCGCCCGGTATCAGTACGGTGCAGATAGACCGCGCCAGCGGCTTGCCGGCCGGCGCGGGCGCGCCGAACAGCATGCCCGAGTTTTTCAAGGTGGAAGACGTGGATCGCCTGCGCAACCAGGCCAACCAGCAGCAGGAGGATCAGGACCAGCAGCACGCCTACGACATCTTCTAATCGTCGGCAGCCGGGTTCCGACCACACTGGCCCGTCCTGCCGCCCGCGTTCGCGGAAGCGAACGCCAGCTTCGCCGGAGGAAAGGGGCATGGCACGAGGCGAACATCACCGTATCCACGCGCAGGATCGTCTTCAGCGCAACCGTCTGCGCGTCGCCCAGGAGGCGGCGCGCCTGATGAGCGAACACGGCATCCGCGACTTCCACCACGCCAAGATCAAGGCCGCCGAGCGGCTTGGCATCGTCGATGCGCAGGCCCTGCCGCGCAACAACGAGATCGAACAGGCGCTGCGCGAGCACCAGCGCATCTTCCATGCCGACACCCAGCCGCAGCTGCTGCAGCAACGACGGGAGGCGGCGGCCGAGGCCATGCGCTTCCTCGAGCGCTTCGAACCACGCCTGGTCGGCGCCGTCCTCGATGGCACCGCCGACGCGCATTCGGCGGTATGCCTGCACGTGTTCAGCGACCACGCCGAAGCGGTGGTGCTGTTCCTGCAGGAACGTGGCGTGCCACTGACCCAGCAGACCCGGCGCCTGCGCACCACCCGTGATGAACAAGCCGAATATCCGGTGCTGCTGTTCTCCGCCGACGGCCTGCCCTTCGATATCACCGTACTACCGCTCGACTCGCTGCGGCAGCCACCGCTTGATCGCATCGACGAGAAACCCATGCGGCGCGCGCCGCTCGCCGCAGTCGAGGAGCTGTTGGCGACGGGCGACGAGGAAGATGATTTCGAGCGGATGCTTTCGACCGCGCTGCGCTGAACGAAGGCAGGTTGGGTTGAGGCGCGTTGGGTCGCGCACTGGGTGCGCTCCTACAGGGTTCTCGCGGTTTTGAATGGGCGACCCTGGCGCCGGTAAGACATCCACAAAAAAACGCCCCGGCAACCACCGGGGCGTTTTTCTTTACCTCAATACCGACTGCGCTTAGCGCTTGTCGGCAGCAACATAGTTGCGCACGTCGGAACCGGTATAGATCTGGCGCGGACGACCGATGCGCGACCCCGGGGTTTCGTGCTGCTCGATCCAGTGGGCGATCCAGCCGGCGGTGCGCGCGATGGCGAACATCACGGTGAACATTTCCGTCGGAATACCGAGCGCCTTGTAGATGATGCCGGAGTAGAAGTCGACGTTCGGGTACAGCTTGCGCTCGACGAAGTAGTCGTCCTTCAGCGCCGCCTCTTCCAGCTTCATCGCCACATCGAGCAGCGGGTCGTTGACGCCCAGCTCGTTCAGTACCTTGTGGCACATCTCGCGGATGATCTTGGCGCGCGGATCGAAGTTCTTGTAGACGCGGTGACCAAAGCCCATCAGGCGGAAGTTGTCGTTCTTGTCCTTCGCGCGCTTGACGGCCGTCTCGACCTTGTCCGCGGTGCCGATCTCTTCAAGCATCTTCAGCACCGCCTCGTTGGCGCCGCCGTGCGCCGGACCCCAAAGCGCGGTGATGCCAGCGGCCACCGAGGCATACGGGTTGGCACCGGTCGAACCGACCAGGCGCACGGTCGAGGTCGAGGCGTTCTGCTCGTGGTCGGCGTGCAGGATGAACAGCAGGTCCAGCGCCTTGGCCGCCACCGGGCTCATTTCCAGCGGCTCGCTCGGCACCTCGAACATCATGTGCAGGAAGCGGTCGACGTATTCGAGGTTGTTGCGCGGATAGCGGAACGGCCAGCCGATGGAATAGCGATAGCAGGCCGCGGCGATCGTCGGCATCTTGGCGATCAGGCGGATCGCGGCAAGCTTGCGGTCGGCCGGGTTATCCACGTCCAGGGAGTCGTGATAGAACGCCGACAACGACGCCACCGAGGCAGCCAGCATGGCCATCGGATGCGCGTCGTGGTGGAAACCCTGGAAGAAGTTCTTGTGCGACTCATGCATCATCGTGTGATGCGTGATCTCGTGTTCGAAGTTCGAGAACTCCTGCTTGTTCGGCAATTCGCCATTGAGCAGCAGGTAGGCCACCTCGAGGAAGCTCGACTTCTCGGCCAGCTGCTCGATCGGGTAGCCGCGGTACAGCAGCACGCCTTCGTCGCCGTCGATATAGGTGATCGCGCTCTTGGTGCTGGCCGTGCTGCCATAGCCCGGGTCGTAGGTGAAGTGGCCCGTGTCCTTGTACAGCGTGCCGATGTCGATGCATGCAGGACCGAGCGTACCGCTGAGCAGGGGCAATTCGCTGCTGCGGTTGGTCGACTCATCCACCAACTTGACGATCTTGGAATCGGACACGGAAACCTCCTTCACGTAATGTCATCGTCGGCGCGTCGCGAAAGCGCGAGGGCCGGCGAGGTAGGGTTGATGTCGCCCTCGGGGACTGACTGCGACACCTCAGCGCCCATTATCGCACAACGTTCCGGGGGCATGCCCTAGCGAATGGTCGGATTGCGAGCACAAAAAAACACGGGGCGAGCCTAGGCTCGCCCCGCGCTTCTTATCCGTGCAGCACCACGCGAGCGCGGTGCCCAGACAATGCTTTGCGCGCTCTTACTTCTGCGCGTAGCGGCGACGGAACTTGTCGACGCGACCGCCAACGTCAAGCGTCTTCTGCTTGCCGGTGTAGAACGGATGGGACTGGCTGGAGATATCCACCTTGATCAGCGGGTACTCGTTGCCGTCTTCCCACTTGACGGTTTCCTTGGTGGCAATCGTCGAGCGCGTGAGGAACGCGAAATCGGACGACAGGTCCTGGAACACCACCGGGCGGTAATTCGGATGGGTATCGGGCTTCATGACTGACTCAAAGCGGTGGGTGAAAAGAGCGGCATTATATCGACCAACCTCGCTCATTGGCAAGTCGGTCAATCACTTGGGCCCGGGGGCCCGGCGCGAGGCGATTCAGGCCCCCAGCGCCCGCCTGACCATGGCGGCAAAACGGGCCTGATCCACTTCCATCACGATGCGCGCATTCGCCGGCTGCCCCAGGCGCCCCAGCCAATCGACCACCGTCGCGCCGCGCGTCAGGCGACCGTCCAATTCTACCGCGACATGCCGCTGTTCACTGCGCGTCACGATGTCCGGATCGAGTGCCACGGCCATGGCCAGCGCATCGGCCGCGATCACGCCGCGACGGCCGCGCTGGCGATTGAAGGCTCGCGCGGTGCCGAATACCTGCCCGAAGAATGCGGCGCGTTTATCGCCCGCAGCCAGCCAGGCATCGAAGTCTTCGTCGATGAAGGCGTGCCGCAGCGTGGCTTCCCAGTCGACCAGGTCGAACATCGGGAAGGCTTCGAAGACGACGTGCGCAGCTTCCGGATCGAAACCGATATTGAACTCGGCCGGGATCTTGCCGGTGTTGCCCTGGCCGGTCACCGCCCCGCCCATCACGACCAGTCGCGTCACGCGTTGCGGCAAGGCGGGATCCAGGCGCAAGGCCAGCGCCAGATTGGTCAACGGCCCCAGCGCCACCAGGGTCAAGCCAGGATGTTCGCGCGTCAGCCGCAGGATGGCGTGAGCGGCATGCTCGGCGGACGCCACCGCCTGCGGCTCCGCGAAGCCCACATCACCCAGGCCATCCACGCCATGCACGTGCACCGCATCTTCTTCCGGCATGCGCACCAGTGGCGTCGGGCAACCCGCGAAGACCGGCGTCGGCGTTCCCACCAGATCGACCAGGGTTCGCGCATTGCGCACGGTATGCGCGAGACCGACGTTGCCCGCCGCGATGGTCAACCCCAGGACGTCTGCGTGGGCATGCGCCATCAGGATGGCCAGCGCGTCATCCACGCCGGGGTCGGTATCGATCAGCAGTTGTGGCTTGCTCATGAGACTTCGTCGTTGGGTGTGAACCAGCTAGCTTAAAAGCTCTGGGCGCAGGCGCAAGTTCGCGGCCCTTTTGCGGGAGCGCACCCAGTGCGCGAACAACCAGCCCCCCAAGAGGGCCTGGCGCAGGGGTAACGCCGTCACTCCGCGGTCGCGCACTGGGTGCGCTCCTACACGCATGCCGGTGCGTCAGGCTCAGGCGTGGACATAACGGGCGGCGGCGCCGATCCAGCGCACGATCAACTGCTCTGCCTGTTGTGGGTGATGGGATAGCAGATACGCCCCCACCTCCTGCACGGCCGGCAACAAATGCGCATCGCGCGCCAGATCGGCAATGCGAAAACTGAGCTGGCCGGTCTGGCGCGTGCCCAGCACTTCGCCGGGACCACGCAGCTCCAGATCCTTTTCCGCGATGCGGAAACCATCATTCGTCTCGCGCATCACTTGCAGGCGTTCGCGAGCCAGTTGCCCCAGCGGCGGCTGGTACAACAACACGCAATTCGAGGCCACCGAACCGCGCCCCACCCGGCCACGCAACTGATGCAGCTGCGCCAGGCCGAGCCGCTCGCTGTTCTCGATGACCATCAAGCTCGCGTTGGGAACGTCCACGCCCACCTCGATGACCGTGGTTGCCACCAGCACACTCAACTCGCCCGCCTTGAACGCGTCCATCACGAGCTGCTTTTCCCTGGGCTTCATGCGCCCATGGATCAGACCGATCCGGCAATCGGCCAGTGCGGCGGAGAGCTCGGCATAGGCGACCTCGGCGGCTTGCGCCCGCAGCTGCTCGGACTCCTCGATCAAGGTGCACACCCAGTACACCTGCCGTCCTTCCAGGCAGGCGACATGGATGCGTTCGATCACCTCCGCGCGGCGCGCATTGGAGATCGCGATGGTCTGCACGGGCGTGCGGCCCGGCGGCAATTCGTCGATGGCGGAAACATCGAGGTCGGCATACGCGCTCATCGCCAGCGTGCGCGGAATCGGCGTTGCGGTGAGCACGAGTTGGTGCGGCACCAATCCGGAACCCTGGTCCGCCCCCTTGTCGCGCAACGCCAGGCGCTGCTGCACGCCAAAGCGGTGTTGTTCGTCCACGATCACCAGGCCGAGCTGGGCGAACGTCACGCCTTCCTGCATCAGCGCGTGCGTGCCGATGACCACGTGGGCACCTTCGGCGACGCGCTGCAGCGCCTGTTGCCGTGCCTTGCCCGCCACCTTGCCGGCCAGCCACGCCACGTCGACGCCTAGCGGCGTCAGCCAGTGACGGAAGTGGTGAAGATGCTGTTCGGCCAGCAGCTCGGTCGGCGCCATCAAGGCCACTTGCTGCCCTGATTCCACCGCGGCAATGGCGGCCAGCGCCGCGACGATGGTCTTGCCGCTGCCGACGTCGCCCTGCACCAGCCGCAACATCGGCTTGGCTTGCGCGATGTCGACGGCAATCTCCGCCGTCACCCGCTGTTGCGCGCCGGTCAGGCCGAACGGGAGGCCGGCCAACAGGCGTTCGCGCAGCTGCCCCGTGCCACGCAGGCTTGGCGCATGGCGACGACGCACGGCCGCGCGCATGCGCTTGAGGCTCAGATGCTGGGTCAGCAGTTCCTCGAAGGCCAAGCGCTGCTGCGCCGGATGACGCCCTGCCGTGAGCTGACCGATGTGCGCATCCGGCGGCGGCCGATGCACGTAAAGCAGGGCATCGCGCAACGACGTGAGGCCGTGTTGCGCGCACAGTGCGGGCGGGATCAGCTCGAGTTGCGCGTCGGGCGGCAGCAGGGCCAGCGCCTTGGCAATGACGCCGGCGAGGCGCTTTTGCCCCAGGCCCTCGGTGGTCGGATAAATCGGACTCAGCAGCTCATCGACGATCGCCGGCTCGTCGCCGCTGATCCGCTGATACTGCGGATGCACCATTTCCAGCCCTTGCGGGCCCTGGCGCACTTCGCCGTAGCAAAGCAGACGCGTGCCCGGCTGCATCTGTTCGGCCTGGCTGCGCCGGAAATGAAAAAAGCGCAACACCAGTGTCTGCAGCGAGTCATCGCTGATCGCCACCTTGAGTTGCGGGCGATAGCGAAAGCCCCGCTCCACCGCCTCCACCACGCCTTCCACCTGGGTACGCTCGCCAGGGCGCAGGTCGGCGATGGCGACAACCCGCGTCTTGTCCTCGTAGCGCAGTGGCAAATGGAACCAGAGATCTTGCACCCGCTCCAGCCCGAGCCGCGCCAGCGCATCGGCCAACGCAGGGCCCACCCCGGGCAAGGCCGAAACCGGCGTATCGCCAGGAGCAGCATGCGTCGAGGTCAGGGCGAGAGCGCTAGGGGTCGGCATCGGCAAAGCCTAACCGAGCAACTGCCAGGCGCGCAGCCGGCGGCGCGCTTCCGGCTGTCGGCACATGGCACGTGCAGGGATCAGTCGAGCACCATGACCGCGTCGACCTCCACTTCGGCACCCTTGGGCAGGCCGGCGACTTCGATGGTGGAACGGGCGGGGAACGGCGCCTGGAAGTACTCCGCCATGACCGCATTCACCGCGGCGAAATTGGCGAGGTCGGTGACGTAGATGCCAACGCGGACGATCTTGTCCAGCGAACCACCCGCCGCAACCGCCACCGCCTTGAGGTTGTCGAACACGCGACGCGTGTGTGCGCTGATATCGCCATCGACCAGCGCGCCCGTCGCCGGATCCAGCGGAATCTGCCCGGAGAAATACACCGTACTACCCGCGCGCACGGCCTGCGAATACGGGCCGATGGCGGCCGGTGCCTGATCGGTGGAAATGATGCTGCGGGACATGGGGTGTTCCTCGGGTCGGGGGAGCGACGAGTTTAAAGCGAGGGACGAGAGGTGGGTAGCGAGGACGCATGGCCCTGCCCCGCGCATGGCCTCAGGCGCGCTGAAAAACAGCCAGGATCAAGGTGCAGCACCCCAGCGGAGCACCCTCGCTGCCCGCCGCTAATCCCTACAGAGGATAGCGATACGCACCACTGACGACGCCGGTACGCCGCACGCGGCGAATCACTTCAGCCAGGTGCTTGCGATTCTTCACTTCCAGCGCAAACAGCAACGTGGCCGCCGCCGCGTCGCGCTCGACGTACTCCACGTTCTCGATGTTCGAGTTGGCGGCAGCGATGGCGGCAGCCACGGTGGCGAGCACGCCCGGTCGATTGATGACCTCGATGCGCAGCTCGGCGCGATAGTCGCCCTGCACGTCGCGATCCCACTCGATCGCCACGCAGCGCTCCGGCGACTTGCGCAGCTCCACCACGTTCGGGCATTCGACCCGATGCACCACGATGCCCTTGCCCGACGACAGGTAACCGATGATCTCGTCGCCCGGCAGCGGGTGACAGCAATTGCCGAAGCTGAGTACGCCGCGCTCCGCACCGGTGATGCGGATCTTCTCCGCCACATGCGGCAACTGCTGCACATCGGACGATTTCTTGCCGCGCGCAGCCACCAGCTGACTGGCCACCAGGTGCGGCATGCGGTTGCCCAGCGCGATATCGGAGAGCAGTTCTTCAAGACGCTTGAGCTTGGACGTCTCCAGGAATCGGTCGAGCACGGCTGGAGGAATCGCATCCAGGCTCGAACCCAGCGCATCGAGCGCGCGATCGAGCATGCGATGACCGAAGTCCACCGCATCCTCATGTTGCAGATGCTTCAGGTACTGGCGGATGGCCGTACGCGCCTTGCCGGTGACGACGGATTCCAGCCACGCGGGATTGGGCACTGCCGACGGCGCGGTGATGATCTCCACCAGCTGGCCTGATTCGAGGCGCGTGCGCAGCGGCAGCAGCTTCTTGTCGACGCGCGCCGCCACCGCGTGATCACCCACGTCGGTATGCACGGCGTAGGCGAAATCCAGCGCGGTGGCATTGCGTGGCAAGGCCAGGATGTCGCCGCGCGGCGTGAACAGGTAGACCTCGTCCGGGAACAGGTCGATCTTCACGTTTTCGATGAATTCCGACGACGACGCCGTATTGGCCTGGCTGTCGGCCAGCGACGACAGCCACTCGCGCGCACGTGCCTGCGCGCTGTTGGCCGGTCCGGAGTCGGTCTTGTAGGCCCAGTGCGCAGCCACGCCGCGCTCGGCCACCGAATCCATCTCGGCGGTGCGGATCTGCACCTCGATTGGCGCGCCGAACGGCCCGAGCAACACGGTATGCAACGACTGGTAGCCATTGGCCTTCGGAATCGCGATGAAATCCTTGAAGCGGCGATCCACCGGCTTGTACAGGCCATGCACCGCGCCGAGCGCCATGTAACAGCTCATCGCCGATTCGACCACCACGCGGAAGCCGTAGACATCCATCAGCTGCGCGAAGCTTTTGTGCTCGTTGTGCATCTTGGAATAGATGCTCCACGGCGACTTGATGCGCCCGACTACGCGTGCCGTGAGGTGCTCGGCGGTGAGTCGCGCCGACAACGCCGTCTCGATCTTGCCCATCGCTTCGCGGCGATTGCCCAGCGCCGCGCGGATGCGCTCGCTGATCACGCGATAGCGATCGGGATAAAGCGCGCGAAAGCCCAGGTCCTGCAGTTCCGCCTTGGCCTTGTTCATGCCCAGGCGCTGCGCGATGGGCGCGTAGATCTCCAGCGTTTCGCGCGCGATGCGCCGACGCGATGGCGCATCCTTGGCGCCCAGCGTGCGCATGTTGTGCAGACGGTCGGAGAGCTTGATCAGGATCACGCGCAGGTCGCGCGCCATCGCCAGCAGCATCTTGCGGAAGCTTTCCGCATCCGCTTCCTGGCGGCTGCTGAAGCTCATCTTGTCCAGCTTGGTGACACCATCGACCAGTTCGGCCACGGTTTCACCGAACTCGCCGGCGAGCTCGCTGCGGCTGAGCGCCGTGTCTTCCAGCGTGTCGTGCAGGATCGCCGCGATGATGGTCTCGGCGTCCAGGCCCAGCTCGGCCAGGATGCCGGCCACGGCCACCGGATGGGTGATGTAGGGCTCGCCGCTTTTGCGGGCCTGGCCCTCATGCGCCTGCGCGCCCACTTCGTATGCGCGGATCACGCGGGCCACCTGCGCTTCGGGCAGGTAGGCCACGCGTTCCTTCAAGGCCAGGACGTAAGGCGGCAGCGTCGACGTATCCTGAGGGGTCGGATCCGTGACTGCCGGCATGGATGTTCGGTCCCCGCTCAGGCGACCGCCTCCGTGCGTTTGCTAGAAGCAAAAACCGTGGCTGGGTGGACGCGCCAGCGCCAAGTGCCGGTCATGCCGGCTGCTTGCGAGCGTGGTCTACAGCCACCGCCTTCCATCAGTCATCTCCACCCTTGGAGAGGTCATCGTCCACCTCGGCCGCAGCCCACTCGAGGGCTTCGCGCTCGGCGCGCTCGCGCTCGGCCTTGTCGATTTCGTCAATCGTGATCTGGTCAATGCGGCGGTCGGCGATCTCGCGCAGGGCGAGCACGGTCGGCTTGTCATGATCCGGATTGACTGCCGGCTCAGCACCGTTGGCAAGCTGGCGGGCGCGCTTGGTCGCCATGAGCACCAGTTCGAAGCGGTTGTCGACCACCTGCAGGCAGTCCTCGACGGTAATGCGGGCCATCTGAAATCCTTAGAGAATAAAGCGACTTATCGTGTGTCAGTGTAGCCAGAGGGCGCTTTGCTGGCAATGCAGCAAGCTTTATGATGCGCGGTTCAGCCAGCCTGCAGCGCAGCTGCCTGAGACATAATGGGTTCTGTACACAATAAAAAACTACCAAGTACAATATTCTGCTTAAGCCAACCCCGGGACCGTTGCCACCCATGTCGCCAGTCTTCCGCTCCCTCCTCACGCGCAGTCTGCCTCTGGTGGCCGTGGCCTTGCTGACCGGTTGTGCGATCGCCAAGCCGCGCACCGACGATCCGCACGAGAAGTTCAACCGGAGCGTGTACGCGTTCAACAACTCGGTGGACAAGGCGGTCGTACGCCCGGTGGCGATGGGCTATCGCAAGGTGACCACGGAAGGAATGCGGCGCTCGGTGAGTGACTTCTTCACCAATATCCGCCTGCCGATCACCGTGGCCAACGACCTGCTGCAGGCTCGTCCCAAGGAGGCGGTGCAAAGCAGCGGCCGCTTCATCGTGAACCTGACCTTCGGCCTCGGGGGCCTGTTTGACCCGGCCAGCGAGCTCGGTATCCCGCTGAATGAGACCGACTTCGGCGTCACGCTCGCTCGCTGGGGCGTGCCCGAAGGCAGCTTCCTGATGTTGCCATTCCTTGGCCCCACCACCATGCGCGATGTCTGGCGCATCCCGGTGGACGGCTACTTCTTCGACCCGCTGAGCTATTTCGCACGCAACAACAGCTACGAGTACGGGCAGGAATACCTGCCGCAGGTGCTGTACCTGATCTCGCTGCGCTCGAGCGCCGTCGACGCGGAGAGCTTCCTGAATTCGGCCTACGACCCCTACGCCTTCCTACGCGATGCGTTTCGCCAGCAGCGCCTGTACATGATCTACCGCGGCAACCCGCCGGAAGACGTCATCGAGCAGATGCAGGGCCTGAAGGACAAGAATTTCAATCCGGACGAGCTGCTGGAAGAGCAGCAGAAGTGGCAGAACCAGCAGCCAACCGAAAAGCCGACGCAGAATCCGCCGAAACAGCAGTAATCGCTGCCATCGCGCCAACAAAAAGGGGCCATCAGGCCCCTTTTTGTTGGCGCGACCGGCGGACCCTCAGGCCATCAGGTCTTCCACTTCGCAGACGCTGGCCAGCAGGTGCATGCCCTCGGGAATGTTGCGCACCGTGAGCTTGCGTCCCTGCTCGGCCGCCTGGGCCAGTACCGCCAGCACGCAGGCGAGGCCGGCGCTGTCGGAACGGGTCACCCCGGCCAGGTCCAGCGTATGGCGGCCGTCGCGAGCCACCGCCGCCGTCAGGGCATCCAGGGCCACCGCAGCATTGGCGAACGTCAGTGGGCCCGACACGCGCACGCCATCCGGCGCGCTGTCGTCCACTTGCAGGGGCGTTATCGCGGAAGCCATCACGGGGCGGCCTTGGTGTCCTTTTCCATCGACTCCAAGGCCTTGTCACCCTGCGTCTCAAGGTTGGTGATCAGCTGGTCGATGCCCACTTTGCGGATCTCGGCGTCGACCTGGTTGCGATAGTTGGTGATGTAGGAAATGCCTTCGATGATCACGTCGTAAGCCTTCCAGTTGCCATCGCGATCCTTGCGGAAGGCGTAGTCGACAGCGACGGTCTTGCCATCGTCCAGAACGACCTGGGTACGCACGATGGTGCGCTTGTCGTTGACGTCGCCGCTGGACGGCAGCACCTTGACCCGGCCGCGCGTGTAGTCGAGCAGGCCCTCGGCATAGCGATGGGTGATCGAGTTGTAGAACGCCTTGGCAAAGCGGGAGCGCTGTTCCGGCGTCGCCTCGCGGGCATGCTGGCCGAGCACCAGGATCGACGCATAGTCGATATCGAAGTGCGGCAGGAACACGCCGTCGATCACGCCGATCAACTTTTCGTGGTTGTTCTTCAGCTCCTGCTGGTGGCCTTCGATGGCCTTCGACAGCTGGTCAGTAATGACCTGCACCACCTGGGTCGGCGTCTGCTGGGTATCCGCAGCCGGGGCGGCAGCGTTCTGGGCGAAAGCGGGGGCGGCAACCACGCCACCGAAGGCGATGGCGGTGGCAAGGGCCAGACTGCGCAACATGGGGAGACTCCTCGACAAGATCTTTAGGGAATATCGGGTCGCGTGACGCGGACTCAATGCTTGCTGCCAGCGTCGGGCTTGCCGGCGTCGGGGCTCTTTTTGTCGCTGGACGAGCCGCTGACCAGGAACTTGCCGATCAGATCCTCGATCTGCAGCGCCGACTGGGTAAGCACCATTTCGTCGCCGTTCTTCAGCATATCGGGCGAACCGCCAGGCTGAATCGCGACGAACTGGGTGCCGATCAAGCCGCTGGTAAACACGGCCGCCGCCGAATCATCGGGAATCTGGTCGTAGCGCTTGTCGATGGAAAGGGTCACCTCCGCATCGAGCTTGACTGGGTCGGCCTTCACCGACTGCACGCTGCCGATGGCCACGCCAGCCATCTTCACCGGGGCACCTGCCGAGAGTGCGCCCACATTGGTGAAGCGCGCCTTGACCAGGTAGCTGCCGGACAGGTTGTCCGCTGCGCCGCCGGCGCCGAAGAAGCGGCCCAGCATCTCTTCCAACTGCTGCGCCGGCCGCGTCAGCGCCAGCGTGTCGCCATCGGCCACGGTCTTCTTGGAGTTGCCGTACTGGATGCCCACGTACTGGTCGCCCAGCAGCCCGCTGGTGAAGATGGTGGCCACCGAGTCATTCGGAATCTGGTTGTAACGCTGGTCGATGGCCAGCTTCACGTCCGCCGTCTCCCGGCTCGGGTCGAGCATGATCGACTGCACCTGGCCGATGCGCACGCCTGCCACCTTCACCGGCGCGCGCTCCTTGAGCTGGCCGATGTTGGCGAAGTGCGCCTGCACCGTATAGCTCGGGCCACGGCTGCTATTCGCTACCGAGGTGGTCTGGGTGGCGAGATAGCCCAGCGCGGCAAAGCCAAGCACGATGAACAGGCCGGTGCCGACGGCATAAGAGGGTCTCTGGCTCACGGCACAATCCTCAATCGAATAGGGAGGGTTACGGTTTTCATGTGGGCGCTCGTCATCAGGCCGGTCACATCAGGAATGCGGTCAGCACGAAATCGAGCGCCAGGATGGCGATCGAGGACGCCACCACGGTACGGGTCGTGGCGTAGGCGACGCCCTCGCTGGTCGGCGGCGTGGTGTAGCCCTGGAACACCGCGATCAGCGATACCACGGTGCCGAATACCACGCTCTTCCACAGCACGCCGTTGATCACGTCCTTCACCAGGTCGACGGTCGCGGTCATGTTCGACCAGAACGTGCCGTTGTCGATGCCCAGCCAGCTCACGCCCACCAGGTGGCCGCCAAAAATGCCCAGCGCGCAGAACACGCAGCACAGCAGGGGCATGGCGATCACGCCGGCCAGGAAACGGGGAACGATCACATAGGCGATGGGATCAACCGCCATCATCTCCATCGCGGCGATCTGGTCGGTGGCGCGCATCAGGCCGATCTCGGCGGTGACGGAGGTGCCCGCGCGACCGGCAAACAGCAGCGCCGTCACCACCGGACCGAGCTCACGATAGATCGCGATCGCCACCACCGTGCCGGTGGCCGAGGTGCCGCCGAAGATCGACAGCACGTCATATAGCTGCAGCCCCAGCACCATGCCGACGAACAGGCCGCAGACCATGATGATGATCAGGCTCATCGCGCCGACAAACCACAGCTGGCGCACGGTCTCGCGCAGGTGGCGCAGGCTGCGCGGCACGGAGGCTAGGATGCGCAGCAGGAACAGGCCGCAATCGCCGATCTGCGACAGCGAGCGCAGCACGATGTTGTCGCGACTCATCGGCACGCTCATGCGCCCCTCCCTGGAAAACCAAGCGACGCGGCGAGATCGCCGGCCGGATACTGGAACGGCACCGGGCCATCGGCCTCACCACCGAAGAACTGCCGCGTCCACGGCGAGCCGTCATTCGCAATCGTCTTCGGATCGCCTTGCGCAACGACCTTGCCATTGGCGATCAGGTAGATGTGGTCGGCCACCTGCTTGATCGCTTCCAGCTCGTGCGCCACCAGCACACTGGTGATGCCCAGGGTCTGGTTGAGCGTGCGGATCAGCTTGAGCACCTGATTCAAGGCGATGGGATCGAGGCCGACGAACGGTTCGTCGTACAGGATCAACATGGGGTCGAACACGATCGCACGCGCCAGCGCCACGCGACGGGCCATGCCGCCGGAAAGTTCGCTCGGCATCAGGCCGGCGGCGCCGCGCAGACCCACGGCCTGCAGTTTGGTCAGCACGATGTTGCGGATCAGCACCTCGGGCAGCTGGGTGTGCTGGCGCAGGGGAAACGCCACGTTCTCGAACACGTCGAAATCGGTCAGCAGCGCGGAATTCTGGAACAGGTAGCCGATGCGCTCGCGCAGCTCGAACAGCTTGTCGCGCGACAGCCTGGACACGCTCTGCCCATCCACCATCACATCCCCGGCGTCGCCACGCATCTGGCCGGTGATGTGCTTCAGCAAGGTGGTCTTGCCGGTGCCGCTGGGGCCCATGATGGCGGTGATCTTGCCGCGTGGAATGTCCATATCCAGCGCATCGAAGACCTTCTTGCCATTGAGCACCGTGGTCAGGCCACGGACGCGCACCAGGGCGCTGTCTTCGGGCTTGGCACTAACGGAGTCGGTCATGGGCGAGGCTGCGCGAGGAAAGCCGCCACGTTAGCTGAATAAGCCTTTGAAGACCATGCACCGATCGTCGATGCGCTCAGCTTCCGCTAACGAAACAAGGATTTGCGGATTCCTGCCAGCGTTTTTCCGCGACCCCGGCGAGTGCTGGCATGACGGACATCCGCCCGGCTGACGACTCTGCCTCATCCAAGGTCAGATTAGCCTTACGCCAGCAGCTCGGCGATCAGCGCCTCGTGGCGCTGCCATTGCAGCGAGGTGCGCAGGCGCACCGCGTGCACAATGGCTTGCAGGTCGGCCAGGGCGTCCTCAAAGCGATCATTGACGATGACGTAGTCGAACTCGTGGGCGTGGGCGATTTCCTCACGCGAGTTATGCAGCCGGCGTGCGATGACCTCAGCGCTGTCGGATCCGCGGCCGCGCAGACGGCGCTCCAGCTCCGCCCGCGAAGGTGGCAGGATGAACACGCTGACGCAATCGGGCTTGCTCTGGCGAATCTGCCGCGCGCCCTGCCAATCGATCTCCAGCAGCACGTCGCGCCCCTGCTCCAGCAGCTCGGACACCGTGGTGCGCGACGTGCCATACAGGTTGCCATGCACTTCGGCATGTTCCAGGAAGATGCCTTCAGCGACCTCGCGCTCGAACGCCACGCGCTCGACGAAGTAGTAGTGCCGGCCGTACAACTCGCCAGGACGCGGCGGGCGCGTGGTATGGGAAATCGACAGCGAAATCGCCGGCTCACGCTCAAGCAGCGCATTGACCAGGGTGGACTTGCCCGCACCCGACGGCGCGGCCACCACGAACAAGGTGCCTTCGGAGGTCGCCAGGCTGGGCGTGCTGGTGCTCATTCGATGTTCTGCACCTGCTCGCGCATCTGCTCGATTAACACCTTCAGCTCGACCGCGGCATTGGTGCTGCGCGAATCGACCGACTTGGAGCCGAGCGTGTTCGCTTCGCGGTTGAATTCCTGCATGAGGAAATCCAGGCGGCGACCCACCGGCTCCTTCATGCCGAGCACGCGACGCGTCTCGGAAATATGCGTGCTGAGCCGATCGAGCTCCTCGTCCACATCGGTGCGCGTGATCTGCAGCACCAGTTCCTGCTCGAGTCGGCCCGGGTCGGCTGGCTGCTTGATGTCGGCCAGCCGCGACTCCAGGCGTGCACGCAGGCCTTCGCGGATCTGCGGCATCCAGGTGCGCACATCCGCCACGATGCGCTCGATGGCGTCGAGGCGGTCCTTCAGCAACTCACCCAGCTTGGCGCCTTCACGCTCGCGCGTTGCGGTGAGCGCGTCCAGCGCGCGCTCGAGCACCTCGAGCAAGGCGCCCTGCAACAGGTCCGGGTCCACCTCGGCTTGCTGCAGCACGCCCGGAAAGCGCAACAACTCGGTGAACTCGATCTTCATGCGCGGGAAGCGGGCCTCCATGTCGAGCGCCAGCTCGGACAGCCGCGCCAGCACGCCGGCATTGACCTGCAGCGATTCACCGCGGGCATCGCCACGCAAGCGCACCGTGACATCCACCTTGCCCCGTGAAAGGCGTGCGCCGATGCGCTCGCGCAAGGCCGACTCGAACACGCGCAATTCGTCCGGCAGGCGCGGGCTGAGCTCAAGATAACGGTGGTTGACTGTGCGCAATTCGCAGCTGAGCGTGCCGGCGGGGCCGGTCGTCTCGGCGGAGGCGTAAGCCGTCATGCTGCGGATCATTGAGAGCCTGCGGATGTCTGGAAAGGCGCAATGGTAAACTCTCCCGCCCTGCCTTGCCCAATTCCTAAGGCCATTCGCCCCATGAGCTCCCAAAGCCGCCCTAGCGGTCGCGCCAGCGACCAGCTGCGCACCATTACCATCGAACGCCATTACACACGCCATGCCGAAGGCTCGGTGCTGATCGGTTTTGGCGATACCCGCGTGCTTTGCACCGCCAGCGTCGAAGACCGCGTGCCGCCGTGGCTGCGCGGCAAGGGCGAGGGCTGGGTCACGGCCGAATACGGCATGCTGCCCCGTGCCACCAATACCCGCATGCAGCGCGAAGCCGCGCGCGGCGGCCAAGGTGGCCGCACCATGGAAATCCAGCGCCTGATCGGCCGCAGCCTGCGCGCCTGCGTCGATCGCCAGGCCCTGGGCGAGCGTGTGATCACCCTCGATTGCGACGTGATCCAGGCCGATGGCGGCACCCGCACGGCCGCCATCACCGGTGCCTACGTGGCCCTGGTGGACGCGGTAAACCTGCTGATGAAGCGCGAAAACCTTCGACGCAACCCAGTCGTTGGCGCCGTGGCCGCGGTGTCGGTAGGCATTTACCAGGGGGTACCGGTGCTGGATCTCGACTATGCCGAAGACTCCAACTGCGATACCGACATGAACGTGGTGATGAACGACGGCGGTGGTTTCATCGAGGTACAAGGGACGGCCGAAGGCCATGCCTTCCGCCGCGACGAGATGGACGCCTTGCTCGGCCTGGCCGAAAAGGGCATCGCCGAACTTGTCGCCGCCCAGCGCGCGGCGTTGGAACTGAGCTGATCCCCACCGGAAAACCACGCATGTCCCGTATCGTCATCGCCAGCAGCAATCCCGGCAAACTGGCCGAGTTCAACGACCTGCTCGCCGGCAGCGAGCGCAGCTTCGTGGCGCAGTCGGCGTACGATGTGGAGGACGTGGAAGAAACCGGTCTCAGCTTCGTGGAGAACGCGTTGTTGAAGGCGCGCCATGCCTCGCGCATCAGTGGTCTGCCAGCCCTGGCCGACGATTCGGGGCTTTGCGTCGACCACCTGCGCGGTGCGCCCGGGCTGTATTCGGCGCGTTACGCCGGCAACCACGGCGACAACGCGGCCAACAACACCAAGCTGCTGCGCGAGCTGGACGGCTTGCCCAGCGAACAACGCGGCGCCTTCTTCATCTGCGTGCTGGTGCTGCTGCAGCACGCAGATGACCCTTCGCCACTGATCGCCGAAGGCCGCTGGTACGGCCGGGTCTTGACCGAGCAGCGTGGCACCCACGGTTTTGGCTATGACCCGCTGTTCCTGCCGGATGGCCAGGACGTCAGCGCCGCCGAACTGGCGCCAGCGCTGAAAAACCGCATCAGTCACCGCGCCCAGGCCTTGATCCAGTTGCGCGCACGCCTGAACGCACAGCATCTCTAAGCTCATGCCGCTGATCGCACCGCCGCTGTCGCTGTACGTCCACATGCCGTGGTGTGTGAAGAAGTGCCCTTATTGCGACTTCAATTCGCACGGCTTACGCAACGAACCACCGCCATATGCCGCTTATGTGGACGTGCTGCTGGCGGACCTGGATGCCGACCTGCGCGATTTTGGCGAGGCCGCCTTTGGCCGACCGGTGCACAGCATCTTCTTCGGCGGCGGCACGCCCAGCCTGTTCGCGCCGGAGCTGATCGACCGCTTCCTCGACGGCGTGCGCTCGCGCCTGCCGCTGGCGACCGAGGCTGAGATCACCCTGGAGACCAACCCGGGCACGGTCGAGCACGGCCGTTTCGACGGCTATCTGGCGGCGGGGGTGAATCGCCTTTCGTTCGGCATCCAGAGCTTCGATGACGATAAATTGCGCCGCCTGGGCCGCATCCACTCCGCCAGCGAGGCGGAAGCGGCGGTGAAGTCCGCCCAGGACGCCGGCTACGCCAATATCAACCTGGACCTGATGTATGCGCTGCCCCAGCAGGCGCAGGCAGGTGCGCTGGACGATGTGGCACGCGCGGTCGCGCTGCAGCCTACGCATATCTCGCATTACCAGCTGACCCTGGAACCGAATACGGCATTCGCCGCTAACCCGCCGCCATTGCCCGATGACGACCATGCCTGGGCCATGCAAGAGGCCTGTGAACAGCAATTGGCGGACGCTGGCTATAGCCAATACGAGATATCCGCCTATGCCCAGGCCGGCCGCCGCTGCGTGCACAACCTCAATTACTGGCGCTTCGGCGACTACCTGGGCATCGGCGCCGGCGCCCACGGCAAGCTCAGCGATCCCGCTGCGGGTGCCGTACGACGACGCTGGAAGACCCGTCACCCCAAGGCCTATCTGGCCGCACCGGGCGGCCAGGAGCGCATCGGCGGCGATGGCGCCGTGGCCAGCGACGAACTGCCGTTCGAGTACATGCTCAATGCACTGCGCCTGATCGACGGCGTGCCCCTGGCCGACTTTGCCGAACGCACCGGCCTGCCGGCTGCGCGGATCGCCCCGGCCCTGGCTGCCGCCCGCGGGCGCGGCTGGCTCACCGACGAGCCTGATCTGCTGCGCACGACCCCCCTGGGCCAGCGTTTTCTCAATGATGTGATCGCCGGCTTCCTGGACTGAGAGCCTGTTCTAAAGAGATCACCCGTCCAGCCGATGGCGGCAACGCCGCAACCCGCTTAAACTCGAGGCTCCGGGGGGAGTCTGAAACAGGGTTAATCATGGATGTCGAACAGCAGGGTCGACGTCAGCCGTTTGCAGCCGATCAGGACGCCCGTCCTGACAATGCGGGCTGGCCGCCGCGTGCGCGACGCCTGATCGAGGAAACACACGCACTTTGCGCGAGCTGGCTGGAATCGCCCGTGCGGCTGTGCCTGGGGGATATCGAGCAGCGCCTTTATGCGCTGGCCGAACGCTCGCGCAATCATCTCGAGCAGCAGCAACATCTCTTCAGCAGGCAGCAACTGCAACAGCATCGCGTCGCGTTGGAGCGGCGCTTTATCCAGGGCGTGCGCACCAGCTTCAGCAAGCTTGGCGCGCCTGCCGCGGCGGAAGAAGAGCCCGATGCGCTGCGCCGCCCACTGGCCCTGCTCGACCAGACCGAGCACGAACAGACGGTGGCCCTCAACAAGCTGGTCGCTCGCGGCGAAGCGCGCAACGGCACCTTGCTGTTCGAGCTGGGCTATCGCTTTGCGGTGCTGGTCGGCCAGCCGCCGCTGGAGGGCGAGGTCCTGCCGCTGGGCCCGCAGGCACTGGCATGTGCGTTCCGCGACGCCAGCGCCTCGATGGACCTGCCGGTCGAACACCGATTGTTGATGTTGCAGAGTTTTGACAACGCCGTCGTGCAGTCATTGCCCTCGATCTACGAGACGGTCAACGAGCACCTGCGCAGCGATGGCATCCTGCCGCAGTTGCGTGCGTTCCCGACCGCGCCGCGCGTCCAGTTGGAACGGCAGCGCGCGCCGTTCGCGGAACAGGCGCCGAGCGCCTTCGCACGGAATCAAGCTGCGCCGTCGACGCCCCCGCCGAATGCAACCGCGCCACGCACCGACAGCATTGCGGTGCTCGACAGCCTCCGCGAAATGCTGGCGCAGCATCGCGCCGGCCAGGGTGCGCTGAACTATCAGAGCGGAGGGCGTGCCGCCTCGCCGGAAGAACTGCAACTTGCGCTGGACGCCTTGCAGCTGCACGTCTCCGATGTGACCGACCATGCCACCCGCGAGCTGCACAGCGCCAAGGCGCTGCGCGAAGAGCTGCTCACCCAGCTCAACGCCGGCCGGCCGGCCGGCACCAGCCAGATGCACCTGAGTGACGAACAGGGCGACACGGTTGAGCTGGTGTCGATGCTGTTCGAGCAGCTGGGCCAACAGATGCAACGCGGTGGCAACGCGCATTCGCTGCTAGGTGACCTGCAGCTGCCACTGCTGCGCATGGCCGTGGCCGACCAGGGCTTTTTCAACCAGCGCGAACACCCGGCGCGCAAGCTGCTGAGCATGGTGGCCGAAGCGGCCAACGACTGGCTGGACGGTCCCGAAGGGGACGCTGATCGCTCGCTTTCCGCCAAGCTCAACCAGCTGGTCGACCGGGCCCGCCGCGAGCCGCCCAGCACCGGTCTGTATACCAGCTTGATGGCCGATATCGAGCACCATCTGAACCTGCTCAACCGCAAGGCGCAGATCGCCGAGCGGCGCCAGGTGGAAGCCATGCAGGGCCGCGAGCGCCTGGAACAGGCACGCCATCGCGCCGCGGAATTGATGCTTGAGCGCTTCGAGCGCTGTAATCCGCGGGGCCTGTTGCGCACCCTGCTGGAACGGGCCTGGTCCGACGTGTTGGCGCTGACCCTGCTACGCCATGGCGAAGACAGCGAGGCGTTTGCCACGCGCCTGCGCATTACCGATCAGTTGCTGGGACAACAGGCCGTCACCGACCGCAACCTGCTGCAGGCCGAAGTGGAATCCGGACTGCAGCAAATTGGCATGCATGCCGAGGAAGCCGTCCAGGTCGCGCAGCGCCTGCTGGGCATTCCCCAGAACACCCCTGTCAGCAACGAAACCACGACCACGACCGAGCTCGCGCTCAAGCTGAAGCAGCACCAGCGGCTCGGCGAGCACGCCACGACCGAAACTCCTGCGCCCGAACCGGTCGTGCGCCCTGCTGCCCCACTGGAGCCGCAGACGCAGCGTATCCACAACCGCCTGCGCCAGCTCCCCTTCGGCAGCTGGTTCGAGTTCATCGACCCTGCCACCGGGCAAGTCACCCAACGCAAGCTGGCCTGGTACTCGCCGGTATCCGGCAACAGCCTGTTCGTGACGCGCCGCGGCATGCGCGGCGAGGAAATGAGCCTGGAGCACTTGGCGCACGAAATGGCCTGCGGTCGAGCGAGCGAAATGGCCCCGGTGCGCGAGAACCTGCTTGATCGAGCCTGGCAGGCCCTGACCAGCCACTTGCGCCAAGTCACCAAGCCGCTGGCGGGCGCACAGCGTGAGGGAGCATGAGCGACGTGACGGAGAACATCACTTCCATCGACCAGCGTCGGGCGTTGCGCAAGCGGGCCAATTTCACCGCCCTGGTGACCGACGTCATCAGCGGCCAGTCGATCGGACACCTGGGCAACCTGTCGGCCAACGGCATGCTGTTGATCAGCCCCCATCCGCCACGCAGCGAGGCGATTTATCAGGTCAGCCTTTCCCTGCCCGGCCTGGGCAGTTCACCGCAGACCATCGAGGTGGGCATCCAGGAGCAGTGGCAGGAGGAGGCGGCCAGTCCGGGCCAGGTTTGGGCCGGCTATCGCATCGTGGCCATCGGGGATTCGGATGCGGCCTTGCTGGACGCTTGGTTGGAGTTGCCTGGGCAGAATTAAGGTTTCGTCTGCTGGCTTCCCTCATCCCTCCGATGGCAGGCTGACCTAGCAGCACGCGGGACGTTCGTAGCGAGGCTTCCTGCGCCTTTCGCTCTGTTGTGATGTGACCGCGATCTGGCTCGCCTGCGGCGGGCTTCCGCCCTCCTGCCGGAGGCCGGGTCACTTCTCTTTGCTTGCCCAAAGAGAAGTAAGGCGGTCTCTAACATCAAGTGCAACACCCCCTTCGAGGTGATGCATGGGTCAGAACTACAGTCATCTGAGCGCCGAAGAGCGAGGCGCGATCATGGTGGGCAAGGCGCGCGGGGAGAGCGC
>NZ_JAPDPF010000019.1 GCF_026283925.1 Dyella halodurans | reverse complement strand
GCCGGGCGCTCTCCCCGCGCGCCTTGCCCACCATGATCGCGCCTCGCTCTTCGGCGCTCAGATGACTGTAGTTCTGACCCATGCATCACCTCGAAGGGGGTGTTGCACTTGATGTTAGAGACCGCCTAACCCAAAGAAATGGCCTCTAGAGCTGGTAGCACTCCGTTGGATAGAAGCGTTGGAAGGTCGAGGCGAGCAGATGGCTGCCGGCCCAAGGCCGCTACACAGCGGCTACACCGCAACGCGCCATAGCGGTGAGGACTTAAAGCAGGTCAGTCCTACGGTCGAAACGCCCGCGGCATCCCGACTCTCAGCGGATCAAAACACCACCCACGCTTTAAGCCCTCTGCGCTATGGCGCGTTGCGGTGTAGCCGCTGTGTGTCGGCCGTGGGCCGCCACCTATCCGGCTGGCCACGCCCGTCAGGCTCGCATCCCACGTAATGCTATGAGCTCTCAAGGCCGTTTTCTTTGGGTTACTTTTCTTTTGGGCCAGCAAAAGAAAAGTAACCCGGACCGCGGCAGCGGTTCGGAACGCCCGCTGCGTAAGCGGCACCCTGGCGAGAACGCTCAGTTGTCGCGTGATCGCGAGCACCCGCCCCTCATCCCAGCCTTCTCTCCCACAGGGACTACCTTCGGGTCGCCCGCAGGGGAGAAGGAGCGCAGCGCGCCGGCCGGCAGTCGAAACGCCCGCTGCGTCCCACAGGGACTTCCTTCGGTCGTAAGCGGCAAGCTGGCCGAAGCGCCCGACTGCAGCGTAACCGCGAGCACCCGCCCCTCACCTCAATCCTCTCCCCGAAGGGGAGAGGAAGTCAGAGCGGGCGCCTGCAACGCGACGGACACCACGGGCAGCAACGATTGCCCGAACAAATACATGCTGCAATATATTTGCCTTGACAAATATATTGCAGGCAATAAAATGCCCGCCCATGAACCCGCCATCCCACTCCCAGGCGACTCCGCAGGAAGGCCTCGGTGTCCTGATCAGTCTGGTCCGTAGCGAGCTGGTCCGCGCGCTCGAGGCCAAGTTGCAGGCCTCCGGCGTGGGCCTGCGCTTCACCCAGTTCCTGATACTCAAGCGTCTGGCGCTGCTCGGCCCGATGTCGGCCAGTGAGCTGGCCCGGGCGGTGGAGCTGGATGGCGGCGCGATGACGCGCCAGCTGGACCAGCTTGAGGGCAAGGGTTACCTGCGCCGGGTCAGGCACGAGCAGGATCGTCGCGCCCTGCGGATCGAGCTGACCGACGCTGGCGACGTGCTGTGGCGGCGCATGAACATCTGCAATGACCTGGTGCTGGAAGCGGCCCAGGCGGCGCTGGACCCGACCGAGCGCCAGCAGCTTCAAGACTCCCTGGGGCGCGTCCTGCAAGCGCTCCGCGACAAGACCTGATCCCCGCTTACTTCCTGGAAGACCATTCCATGCGACTGCAACTACTTGCGGCAGCTACCGGCCTCACCCTCGCCCTGGCGGGTTGCGCCAGCAGCGGTGGCCTGCATCCGGAAGGCTCGCTGACCGATGCTGCTTCCCTCAAGGCTGAGCGCAGCCTTGCCGGTGTCACCCTGTCCCCCGCGGCCTGGCCCGCCGAGGATTGGTGGACCGGCCTGGGCGATCCCCAGCTGAGTGCGTTGATCGCCGAAGCCCTGAAGGACAATCCCAGCCTGGCCGTGGCCGATGCCCGTGCCCGCGAGGCGCAGGCCCAGGCCGGTGTCGCTGATGCCGAGCGCGGTCCCACCGTCAATGCCGGCGCCAACGTGGTCGGCCAGCGTCTGCCCACCACGGCGTTCCCGCCGGAATTGGGCGGCGGCCACTTCACCTGGTTCAAGGACGTGCGCGCCAGCTTCAGCTGGGGCCTCGACCTGTGGGGTGGCAAGCGTGCCGCCTGGGAAGCCGCACTCGGCCAGCAGCGCGCCGCCGAGGTGGAATCGCGTGCCGCCCGCATCCAGCTGTCCAGCAATGTCGCCCTCGCTTATGTGCAGCTGGGCTACGCTTATGCGCAACAGGACGTGGCCAAGGAAGTGCTGGACCGTGCCAACACGGTGCACCAGCTGACCCAGCAGCGCGTGGCTGCCGGCGTCGACAGCCAGCTGCAGCTCAAGCAGAGCGACACCGAAGTCGCCAATGCCGACCAGCAGTTGTCGGCCGCCAACCGCGCCATTAATGCCGCCCGTTCCTCGTTGTCGGCGTTGCTGGGCAAGGGCCCGGATCGCGGCATCGACATCACCCGCCCGCAGCCTCTCCAGCCCGCTGCACTCACCGTGCCGGCGAACCTGCCGGTGGAACTGATGGGTCATCGCGCCGACCTGATCGCCGCACGCTGGCGCGTCGAGGCGGCCGGCAAGGAGATCAAGGTCGCCAAGACCGAGTTCCTGCCCGACATCAGCATCAGTGCCATGGCTGGCTTCGTGGCCGCCGGCGGTACCAATCCGCTGCAGATGCCGGCGCGCTTCTTCACCGCCGGCCCGTCGTTCAGCCTGCCGATCTTCGACGGCGGCCGCCTGCGCTCGAACCTCGCCGGCAAGGACGCGCAGTACGACGTCGCCGTGGCGCAGTACAACCAGACCTTGGTCACCGCCGTGAACGAAGTGGCCGACCTTTACGATGCCGTGCAGTCCGCCCAGGAACAGGTGGCCGCCCAGCAGCGCGCGCTCGACGCCGCGTCGCAGGCCTGGGATCTGTCCGAACAGCGCTACAAGGCGGGCGTGGGCAGCTACCTCGAGGCCCTGATCGTGCGCCAGCAGTTGCTGCTGGCCGAGCAGCGCATGGCCACGCTCAAGTCACAGCAGGTCGAGTCCTCCGTGCAGCTTATCCAGGCCCTCGGTGGCGGCTTCCGCCCGCAGGCCGGCACGGCCGATGTGGCCCTCCAATCTTCTTCTGAACATTCGCGCTAAAGGCTATCCCCATGTCTAGCCAAACCCCGCTCGCCGCCGACAACACGGCTCCCGTCCAACCACCCAAGAACCGTCGCGGCGTCCTGCTGCGCCTGCTGGTCGTCGCGCTCGTGCTCGCCGGCATCGGCTGGGGGCTGTGGTACTTCCTTGAAGGCCGCTGGTACGAAGGCACCGACGACGCCTATGTCAGCGGCAATATCGTGCAGATCACCCCGCAGGTGGCCGGCTCGGTGGTGACCATTGGTGCCGATGACGGCGATCTGGTCCACGCCGGCGATATCCTGGTCAAGCTTGACCCGGCCGATGCCGATGTCGCGCTGGCCCAGGCCAAGGCCAGCCTCGCCAGCACCGTGCGCAAGGTGCGCGGCCTGTACAGCAACGTGACCGGTGCCCAGGCCGAAGTGGCTGCGCGCAAGATCGCCGTCGACAAGGCGCAGGCGGACTACAACCGCCGCCGCGACCTGGCCAAGACCGGCGCCATTTCGGCGGAAGAGCTGTCGCACGCCGAGGACACGTTGACCACCGCGCAGAGCGCGCTTACCACCGCGCAGCAGCAGTACCAGACCAGCAACGTGCTGGTCGACGATACGGTGGTCGCCTCGCATCCGGACGTCCAGACGGCTGCGGCCAAGCTGCGCGCCGCCTTCCTCGATGACGTGCGCACCTCGATCGTCGCACCGGTCGACGGCTACGTCGCCAAGCGGTCGGTCCAGCTGGGCCAGCGCGTGGCGCCGGGCGCCCCGCTGATGGCCGTGGTGCCCCTGCATGGCGTGTGGATCGACGCCAACTTCAAGGAAACCCAGCTCACCAAGATGCGCATTGGCCAGCCGGTGGAGATCCGTTCCGACGTGTACGGCGGCGCGGTGACCTACAAGGGCAAGGTCGAGAGCCTGGGCGTGGGCACGGGTAGCGCGTTCGCGCTGCTGCCGGCGCAGAACGCCACCGGCAACTGGATCAAGATCGTGCAGCGCGTGCCGGTGCGCGTGTTCTTCGACGATCCGAAGCAGCTTGAAGAGCATCCGCTGCGCATTGGCCTGTCGACCAAGGTGGACGTGAACCTGCGCGACCAGAGCGGCCCGCTGCTGTCCAGGCAGGCGCCGACGCAGCCTGCCTTCAACACCGATGTGTACCAGCAGCAGCTGGCCAAGGCCGATGGCCTGATCGCCGAGATCATCCACGCCAACTCGGCTGGCGCAAGTCACGACAAGCAGTAATCAGGCATGTGGCGCCGGCTTCGGCTGGCGCCCTTCTTTCATCCAAGGCTATTCGTGCGATGAGCAGTGAATTTCGTCCGCCCAACCTGGCACTGGCCACGGTCGGCCTCTCGTTGGCGACCTTCATGCAGGTGCTCGATACGACCATCGCCAACGTGTCGTTGCCGACGATCGCCGGCAATCTCGGCGTCAGCGTCAACCAGAGCACCTGGGTCATTACCTCCTTCGCCGTCAGCACGGCCATTGCGCTGCCGCTGACCGGCTTCCTCAATCGTCGTTTCGGCGAGGTGAGGCTGTTCATCTGGTCGACCCTGCTGTTCTCGCTCGCCTCGCTGCTGTGCGGCCTTGCGCAGAGCATGCCGATGCTGATCCTGTTCCGCGCCATCCAGGGTGCCGTGGCGGGTCCGATGTACCCGATCACGCAAAGCCTGATGATCTCGATCTATCCACCCGCGAAACGCGGCATGGCGCTGGCCTTGCTGGCGATGGTGACGGTGGTGGCGCCGATCGCCGGACCGATTCTCGGCGGCTGGATCACCGACAACTATTCATGGCCGTGGATCTTCTTCGTCAACGTGCCGATCGGCATCTTCGCCAGCATGGTGGTCAGCAACCAGATGAAGCTGCGCGTGGATACCACCTCGCGCCCGAAGATCGACTACGTGGGCCTGATCACGCTGATCGTCGGCGTGGGCGCGCTGCAGATCGTGCTGGACAAGGGCAATGACGAGGACTGGTTCAACTCGACGTTCATCATTATCACCAGCATCGTGTCCGCCATCGCGCTGGCGGTCTTCCTGATCTGGGAACTCACCGACGAGGACCCGATCGTCAACCTGCGCCTGTTGCGCCATCACAACTTCCGTGTGGGCACGATAGCGCTGGTGCTGGCCTATGCGGCGTTCTTCGCCATCGGCCTGCTGGTGCCGCAGTGGCTGCAACGCAACCTGGGCTACACCTCCACCTGGGCCGGCTTCGCCGCGGCGCCGCTGGGCATCCTGCCGGTGATGCTGACCTTTATCGTGGGCAAGTACGCCAGCCGCACCGACATGCGCCTGCTCGCGTCGTGCGCGTTCCTGGTGATGGGTATTACGTGTTTCCTGCGTTCCAATTTCTTCCTGCAGATCGACTTCAACAGCGTGGCCCTGGTGCAGCTGCTGCAGGGCCTGGGCGTGGCGCTGTTCTTCATGCCGGTGACGACGATCCTGTTGTCGGATCTGAAGCCCAACGAAATTGCCTCGGGTGGCGGCCTGGCAACGTTCCTGCGCACGTTGGGTGCGAGCTTCTCCGCCTCGCTCACCACCTTCCTCTGGGATCGCCGCGCCATCGTGCATCACGCGCACCTGAGCGAGCACATCACGCCGTACGACCCCTCCGCGCAGGCGACGCTGCAGGCGGCGGGCGTGAATGGCACGCAGGCGGCCAATGCCACGCTGGAGCAGTTGATTACGCAGCAGGGTTACCAGATCTCCTTCAACGAGGTGTTCCATCTGCTGGGCTGGGTGTTCCTGGCCCTGATCGTGGTGATCTGGATGGCTCGTCCGCCGTTTACCGCCAAGGCCGGGGCCGGCGGCGGCGGGCACTGAGCTGCGCGACCACGCAAGCAACAACGGCCCTGCGGGGCCGTTGTTGTTGATGCGTCCACCTAGAGCAGGACGCCGTCGACAGGCTGCAGCGGCTCGGGCAGATCGTGCTCGCCCAGCAATGCGCCGAGGCTGATCTCGATCGTGCGGCACATGGCGTCGAGGGCGAGATCGTTCGGCAAGCGCTCGAACGGGCTTTCAATCTGGTCGCCCAGCGCGTCCAGCCCGAAGAAGGTATACGAGAGCACGCCCACCATCAGTGGCGTCGCCCAGCCCACCGTGCCCACCAGGCAGAACGGCAGCAGCAGGCAATACATGTACACCGTGCGATGCAGCAGCAGGATATAGGCGAACGGAATCGGCGTGCCGTGGATGCGCTCGCAACCGCCAAGCACATACGACATGCGGCTTAGCTGTGCGTCGATGCTGGCCAGCAGGATGCTATCGAGCCGGCCTTCGCGCCGCAGTTGCGCGTAGCTTTCGCCGATCAGGCCCAGCAAGGCATTCGGTGGATTGGTTGACGGCAGCAGTGCCGCAACCTCGGCCGGCGCCAGCCAGCGCGCCAGGTCCTGCTCCGGCGCCGAGCCGCGCAGCATGTGGCGCAAGGCGTGCGCATAGGCGATCAGTCGATGCACGCGCAGGCGCTGCTCGTCCTGCGGCAGGCCATCGGGCAGGCTGAGGGTCTGGCGCGCCAGGTTGCGCAGCACGATCAACAACTCGCCCCATAACCTGCGCGCTTCCCACCAGCGCTCGTAGGCCACGCTGTTGCGGAAGCCGAGGAAGATCGCCAGGGTCAGTCCCATCAGGGTCAGCGGCACGGCGCCGATCTCGATGCCGGTATGCGGCAGACGATGCTCCACCAGCACGACCAGCACCGCGAGCGCCATCATGCCGACTACCCGCTTCCAGATGACTGGCACGATTGAACCGCGCAGGGTAAACAGCATCAGCCGCAGCGGGCGGGAAGGCGGGTGGACGACCATGGCTAGCGCGGCAGCAGGGAGGGGCTCTGCACTTTAGCGCGCGAGCCGGATGCGCGCCGAAAGGGTCGCTGGCCCCGCTGCCCCGGGATTGACGGCGGCCTTTTCACCCGGACATAATCCGTTGAGGTTATTACCCGGATAAAAGTGTGACTGCCAACGAGAGCATCCACTGCGTCGCGTTTCATGGCCATCAGCAGATCGCCTCGGGCGTGCTGGCCAGTGTCGCCTTGGCGGTGAAAAAGGCGCTGGACGCCGGTGCATCGGGTCCCGTGCTGATCTTCGACGGCCACAGCAGCCGGCCGATCGAGATCGATTTTCGCGGCACGCCCGACGAGGTGCTGGCGCGCCTGCAGGTGGCGGCCGCGGCATCGGTCGAACGCGCCAACCGCGGTCCCGGCCGACCGAAACTCGGCGTGGTGGCGCGTGAAGTCACCTTGCTGCCGCGGCATTGGGAGTGGCTTTCGCGCCAGCCTGGAGGTGCTTCGGCCGTGCTGCGAAAGCTGGTCGACGAGGCGCGCCGTGCAGGCGGTGGCCGCGAACGCGCCCGCCTGGCCGGCGAAGCGGTGGATCGCTTCATGCTCGCGATGGCGGGCGACCTGCCTGGCTATGAGGAGGCTTCCCGCGCGTTCTGGCGCAAGGAACAGGCATGTTTCAGTCAATTGACAGATGCGTGGCCCGCCGATGTGCGCGAGCATGTACGCCGCCTGGCTGCGACGGCGTGGCACAACGACGCGACAGCCTGACTGCTCTTCGTTCCTTCCCCTTTCCCCTTCGCGGAACACTCATCGATGTCATCTGTCGCCGCCAGGCAACCCTTGCTCACTGAAGGCCCGATCGCGCGCACCTTGCTGATGTTCGCCTTGCCGATCCTGGGCAGCACGGTGCTGCAATCGCTGAATGGCTCGGTCAATGCGATGTGGATCGGCCATTTCCTCGGCGAAGCGGCCCTGACGGCGGTCAGCAACGCCAACCTGATCCTGTTCCTGCTGCTGGGTGCGGTGTTCGGGCTCAGCATGGCCTGCACCATCCTGGTCGGGCAGAGCCTGGGCGCGCGCAACATGCTGGAAGCGAAGCGCGTCGTCGGCACCGGCGTGACCTTCTTCGTGGCGGTATCGGTGCTGGTGGCGATCGCCGGCTACGCGGGCACGCCGTGGATGCTGGGCGTGCTGGGCACGCCGGCTGACGCTCAGGCATTCGCCATACCGTACCTGCGCATCATCTTCATCGCCGTGCCGTCGATGTATTTCTACAGCTTCCTGATGATGACGCTGCGTGGTGCTGGCGATTCACGCACGCCTTTCATCTTCATGGGCCTGTCGGTGTTGCTGGACATCGTGCTCAACCCGATGCTGATCTTCGGCGTCGGGCCGTTTCCGCGCCTGGGCATCGCAGGTTCCGCCACCTCGACCCTGATTGCGCAGAGCATCGCCCTGCTCGCCCTGCTGTGGACGCTGTATGCGCGCAAGCACTTCCTGCGCCTGACCCGTGGCGAGCTGGGTTACCTGCGGCCGGATCTGGCCATCCTGCGCGCGCTCGTGTTCAAGGGCTTGCCGATGGGCCTGCAGATGATCGTGATCTCGACCTCGGCGATGATCATGATCCACATGGTGAATGGCTACGGGTCCAAGACCACCGCCGCCTACGGTGCCGCAACCCAGTTGTGGACCTATGTGCAGATGCCGGCGATGGCGATCGGCGCGGCCGTGTCGTCGATGGCGGCGCAAAACGTCGGTGCCCGGCTGTGGGACCGCGTCAGCCGCATCACCAAGGTCGGCGTGCTGTACAACTTCCTGCTCAGTGGCGCGCTGATCGGGGTGATCTACCTGTTCAACCACGCCGCGCTCAACCTGTTCCTCCCCAACGACGGCGAGGCGCTGGCGCTTGCACAGCATCTGAACAGCATCGCGGTGTGGTCCTTCATGTTCTTCGGCGTCACCTTCGTATTGTTCGGCGTCGTGCGTTCCACGGGTGCGGTGATGCCGCCCTTGATCATCCTGTTCATCTCGATGTGGCTGATCCGGCCGCCGTTCGCGCTGCTGCTCGCGCCTGCCATTGGCGCGGACTCGATCTGGTGGAGCTTTCCGCTCGGTTCGCTCGCCTCGATGCTGATGGCGATGGGCTATTACCGCTGGGGCGGCTGGCGCCGAGCGCATATGCTCACGGCGCCGATCAAGACCGCCGACGAACAGGCGGTCGTATCGGGCCAGCAAGCGCCGACCACTGGCCAAGGTGTACCCGCTTCCGTGGATTGAACCGTTACGGCGATATTCGCCATCCCAACTTAGCCACCATCAAGGCGCACCGATTCCGGTACGTCGTGTAAGGACACATGGATGCAGACCTCGACACAAGGCTCGGTACTCGCCAATCGTAATTTTCGCCTGCTCTTTGGCGGCAGCACCGTATCGGCGCTGGGTGACCAGTTCACCCTGGTGGCGCTGCCATGGCTGGTACTCAAGCTCACCGGTGATCCGGCAGCGCTGGGCCTGGTGTTGGCGGCCATGGCGCTGCCGCGGGCGATCTTCATGTTGATCGGTGGCGCCGTGGTGGATCGCATGTCGCCACGCCGCGTGCTGCTTGCGGCCCGTGGCGTCAACGCCTTGCTGGTGAGCCTGTTGGCGCTGCTGGTGTGGACCGGCGCCATCAACATGCCGCTGGTTTATGCGATCGCACTGGGTATCGGCTTGTCGACGGCGTTTGCCTATCCGGCGTCCTCGTCGATCCTTCCGCAATTGATGGAACCCACCCAGCTCGCGCCGGCCAACGCGCTGATCATGGGCATGCGCCAATTGAGTGTGTTCGTGGGACCCCTGCTGGCTGGCCTGGTGATCGGCACGGGAGCGCATGCCGCCGTGACGCGCGGACCGGCGGATGCGCATGGCCTGGGCCTTGCCTTCGGCATCGACGCGGTGAGCTTCCTGGCCTCGTTGGGCTCGCTCATGATGATCAGACTGCACACCGACGATCATCCCCGGCGTACCCAGGGCAGCGTGCTGGCGGCCGTGGCCGAAGGCGTGCGTGGCGTTTGGGCCGACGTGCCGCTTCGTGCCTTCATCCTTTATGTCGGCGCAGTCACGTTCTTCGTCGGCGGCCCGATCCAGGTCGGCTTGCCGGTGCTGGCCGATACGCGGCTGGACCTGGGCGCCGCCTCGCTGGGCATCCTGATGACGGCCAATGGCGGCGGCATGGTGGTGGGAGGCTTTCTCTCGAAACTGGCCGCGCGCGTGGTGCGGGGACGGCTCGGCCTGATGGTGCTGTGCATCGATGGCGTGGTCGGCCTGGGCCTGGTGTGGCTGGGCACGGTCCACCGCACCTGGAGTGGTGCCGCCCTGCTGGCCACCACCGGCGTGCTGGCGGGCATGGCCCAGATCGCCATCATCAGCTGGATCCAGCAGCGCGTATCGCGCGAGATGATGGGGCGCACCATGAGCCTGCTGATGTTCACCTTCATGGGCCTGGGACCCGTGTCGGCAGCGCTGGCGGGCGGGCTACTCAAGTTCATCAGCCTGCCTGCGCTGTTCGCCGGCGCTGGCCTGACCCTCAGCGCGATTGCCTTGGGCTGCCTGGCCAATCCGGTGCTGCGCGGCATCGGCGCGCCGCTGCCGGCCGAAGCCGCAGGCTGAGCCCGGCCGGCGTCGCCAGCCTCAGCGAGTTCTGCCACGCGGCTGTCATTCGCGTTTCCTAACGTGGGACGCCATGACAGCAGCGTTTTCTTATCTACTGCCCGACGAGGGCACGATCGCGTGAGTCTCTCGCGTCGTCGTTTCCTGCGTGGCCTAGCGGATTTGGCCGGCGCGGCGGCTGCCGCGGACATGGGCTTGCTGGCCTGGTCGGCGCCGGCGTCAATGGATGGCGGCATGGGCCGCATGGCCATGCCGCAACTGGCCGCTCCCACGGTGCCGCTGGTCAATCCCGCGACGCTGACGCGCTTCGTCGATCGGCTGCCGGTTCCGCCTGTGGCGCAGCCGATGGAGCAGCGCGCGCATCCAGCCTATCCCGGCAAGATGCTGCCTTACTACCGGATGGAGATGCGTGCCTTCACGGCTCGCCTGCATCGCGACCTGCCACCGACGCCTTTGTGGGGATACGGCGGATCATCGCCGGGCCCCACGCTGCAAACCGCGCGTGGCGAGCCCCTGCTGGTCGAGTGGATCAATGCCTTGCCCGAGCGGCACTTCCTGCCCATCGACCACAGCATTCATGGGGCGGAACGCAGCAAGCCGGATGTGCGCACGGTGGCGCATGTGCATGGCGCGCGTGCATCCGCAGGCAGCGATGGCTATCCGGAAGACTGGTTCGCGTCCGGGCATTCAGCCGTCTATCACTACCCGAACGCGCAGGACGCCGCCACGCTCTGGTATCACGATCACGCCATGGGCATCACCCGGCTCAATATCTATGCCGGCTTGTTCGGTGCCTTCATCGTCCGCGACGCGGAAGAGCAGGCGCTTGGCCTGCCCTCCGGAGACTGCGATCTGCCGTTGATCCTGTGCGACCGCCTGATCGCCAAGGATGGCCAGCTTTACTACCCCGTGTCGGATGATCCCGCGGCGCCATGGGTTTCCGAGTGCAACGGCAACGCGATCCTGTGCAACGGCAAGCTCTATCCGTTCCTCGAGGTCGAGCCACGACGTTATCGACTGCGCTTGATCAATACGGCGAACACGCGCTTCTTCAATCTGTCGCTATCGTCCGGCCAGCCGTTCCAACAGATCGCGAGCGACCAGGGCTTGTTGCCGGCACCGTTGCCGCGTGAGCGCGTCGAACTGTATCCCGCCGAACGCGCCGATGTGGTGGTCGACTTCAGTGGACTCGATGGCAAGAGCCTGCAGCTGCGCCATCAATCCGAGGCGATCCTGGAGTTTCGCGTGCGCGATCGCGGGCGCCGGGACACTGCGGCCTTGCCGGCGACGCTGCGCAAGGTGGAGCGCATCGATCAGGGTCTCGCCGCGCGCGATCGCATACTCACGCTCGGCGAGCAGGACGATGCGGGCGGCCGCCCAATGATGATGATGCTGGGCGGCAAGCATTGGTCCGCGCCGATCACCGAGGATCCGCGGCAGGACAGCGTGGAGATCTGGAGCCTGGTCAACGTGACCGGCGACGTGCATCCGATTCACCTGCATCTGGTGCGCTTCCAGGTCGTCGAGCGACGTCCGTTCGATCTGTTCGCCTGGAACGCAAGCAAGACGCTCAAGTACACCGGTCCTGCGCAGACGCCGCCGCCGGAAGAGCTGGGGTGGAAAGACACCGTGCGTGCCGACCCCGGCATGGTGACTCGCATCATCATGCGATTCGAAGGCGAGCCGGGTCGCTATGTGTGGCATTGCCATCTGCTCGAGCACGAAGACAACGAGATGATGCGGCCGTTCCAGCTGCTTCCTGCGCACGCAAAAGCGTAGCGCCATCGAGCGCTTTTTCTTGAGCGCCTGCGCAAGCTCATGCGCCGTCGCAGCACTGTCATCTTGGGCGCTTGCGCTGTCGCAGTAATGCCGTTGCAGCGTCATGTAAGCGGACCAGACTCCCCGCCGGCCTGGATGCCCGATGTTGCGATCGGCGCCAGGTTAATCAGGGGGATTACTCGATTGCAGCCCGAGAGGGTTCCTGCAGGAGATCCAGTCATGTCCATGATGTATGTCCGCAAGCGGCTGATGCCGCTTGTCATCGGCACACTCACGGCCGGCCTCGCCGGTGTTGTCAGCGCACAAAGCACCACCTCGCCCGACCATGATGCGGTTTTCCGCGGACAGGTGCCGGCGGCGGGTGTGAGCAACCGCTCCGGTGTACCGGGAGGTGTCACCGTCTTGCATGCTCCCGGTGACGGCGACGATCGTAGCGGTCGCACCAGGACGCCCATCAAGCATGTGATCTTGCTGATCGGCGAAAACCGCACCTTCGATCACGTGTTCGCGACCTACACGCCGCCGAGCGGCCAGAGCGTGAACAACCTGCTGTCCGAAGGTATCGTCAATGCGGACGGCACGCCGGGCCCGAACGTTGCCGCGGCCCGCCAATGGCAGGCTTCCAGCACCGGCGCGTTCTCGCTTGCTCCCACCCACACCAGTCCGTATACCTTGCTGCCGTCGATGAACACCGGCGGCGCGCCGACCCAGGCGCCATTCGCGTCCGCTGCGCAGGCCGAAGCAATCGAGCCGGCCCTGCCGACCACCGCCTATGTGGAACTTGCCGAGGGCGGCACCGGCCTGCCGAGCCACGTCGTCGATACCCGTTTCCCCACCCAGCTGCCCAACGCGCCGGTGGATATGCATGCGTCGATCAGCTACGACGACTACGCCAACAGCCCGGTGCATCGCTTCTTCCAGATGTGGCAGCAGCTCGACTGCAATGTGCAGGCGGCCACGGCGAAGAACCCCAGCGGTTGCCGCAATGACCTGTTCCCATGGGTCGAAACCAGCATCGGCGCCGGCACCAACGGTAAAGCGCAGCCCGCTGGCTTCAATGACCAGAGCACGGGTGAAGGTTCCACCGCCATGCAGTTCCTCAACATGGCCAAGGGCGATGCGCCCTACTTCGCCGAGCTGGCGCGCACCTATGCGCTGAGCGACAACTTCCACCAGTCGGTGATGGGCGGCACGGGTGCCAACCACATCATGCTCGGCTTCGGCGACCTGATCTATTACGCCGACAGCAACGGCAATCCGATCACGCCGCCGTCGAACCAGATCGAAAACCCGGATGCGCAGTCCGGCACCAACAACTGGTATGTGCAGGATGGCTACAGCGGCGGCTCGTATGTGAATTGCGCGGACGACACGCAGCCGGGTATCGCTGCCGTGAAGACCTACCTGAAGTCGCTGCCGTACCACACCTTCCACGGCACCGACTGCAAGCGTAACGCCTACTACCTGGTGAACAACTACAACCCGGGCTACCTGGGCGACGGTACGCCGGCTCCGCTGGGCGCCACCCAGTTCACCATCCCGCCGACGCAACAGGACAACCTCGCCCTGCTGCTGACGCGTCATCACGTGAGCTGGAAGTACTACGGTGAGGGTTGGGGTGGTGGCAAGGAGAATGGCGAAGCGGGCACGTTCTGCAATATCTGCGACCCGTTCCTGTACTCCACCCAGGTCATGACCAATCCGACGCTGCGCGCCAACAACCAGGATATCAACGATCTCTACAACGATATCCAGAACGGCACGCTGCCGGCAGTCTCCATCGCCAAGCCGGATGGGATTCTGGACGGCCATCCCGCCTCGTCCAAGCTCGAGCTCTTCGAAGGCTATGTGAAGAAGATCGTGGACATGGCCAAGGCCAACCCGAAGGTATGGGACGACACCGTGATCATGGTGACGTTCGACGAGGGCGGCGGTTACTACGACTCCGGCTACGTGCAGCCGATCGACTTCTTCGGCGATGGCACGCGCATTCCGCTGCTGGTGATCTCGCGCTATTCGGAAGGCGGCCGCGTGGTGCATACGTACTACGACCATGTCTCGTTCGACAAATTCGTCGAGGCCAACTGGGGCCTGCAGGAGACGATCTCGAACCGCAGCCGCGACAACCTGCCCAATCCGGTATCGAGGCCCGGCAATCCCTATGTGCCGGTCAACGCTCCCGCCATCGGCAATCTGATGAACATGTTCGACTTCGATCGTGATGCCCAGCCGCACGTGGCTGCGGCCGAAATGCAGGACTAACTCCCTGTGCTGCATGCCCTGCCTGCGCGAGCAGGCAGGGCATCCTCATCGATCGAAGGAGTCATGCTCATGAAGCAGCATCTCAAATCGATGCTTCGGCGCTGGTATCAATGGAACGCGATGGAGCGCGCCGTCGCGCTGGCGTCGCTCGCCGTGCTCAGCCTTGCCGCTGCGGCCAGCCATGCCGATCCAGGCGATTTCCAGGCCATGCCCGGCCTGTGGAAGATCGTCACGCACCACGTCCACGGCAGTCATGCCGGCCAGTCCACCGTGCAATGGCATTGTGTCGACGAAGGCGCCGACCCCTGGGCCGAGTTCGCCAATATGCCGGTTCCGGCAAACGATCAATGCCGGCGCAGCGAGCAGCATCGCAGCAGCACGGCGTTGGCATGGTCGCTCACTTGTCCGGGCAATGCGCCCGCCGACGGGCGTGGCCGTGTGGATTTCGACTCACCGGAACACTACACCGCCAGCACCAGCCTGCATGGCCATGAGGTGGTGCGTGTGGAAGGACAGCGCTTCGCTGCGTGTACCAGCGCGAACGACTGAATGGGCCGCTTTTCCTTTGAGCTACTTCGCGCGAATTGAAGTTAGTTCGTGGGGGACTCAGCGGGCGTTTCGATCGCCCGTTCGAGCGCCGAGCTTCTAGCTCCTTCTCCCCTCCGGGGAGAAGGCTGGGATGAGGGGCGGGTGCTCGCGGTCACGCTACAACCGAGCGCTACGGCCAGCTTGCCGCTTACGCAGCGGGCGTTTCGACTGCCTGCCGGCAGCCGAGTCACTTTTCTTTGCTGGCCCAAAGAAAAGTAAGGCGGTCTCTAACATCAAGTGCAACACCCCCTTCGAGGTGATGCATGGGT
>NZ_JAPDPF010000018.1 GCF_026283925.1 Dyella halodurans | reverse complement strand
CGCCACCGAAACGCTCGGCGCCAACCTTCGTCAGCGCGGCCGTCAGCGTCGTCTTGCCGTGGTCCACGTGACCAATCGTGCCGACGTTGACGTGCGGCTTGGTGCGTTCGAATTTACCCTTTGCCATGACTCTAAACCTCTAGAAAAGAACGGTATGTTGTGGGGAGGAAGGCCTTATCAGGCCTTCTTCATGACCTGCTCAGCGATGTTGTTCGGCGCTTCAGCGTAATGGTCGAATTCCATCGTGAAGGTGGCGCGACCCTGGGTCAGCGAACGAATCGTCGTTGCATAACCAAACATCTCGCCCAGCGGGACCATCGCGTTGATGGTCTTGCCCGACGGCGTGTCGTCCTGGCCCTGAAGCAGGCCGCGACGACGACTCAGGTCGCCCATGACGTCACCGACGTAGTCTTCCGGCGTCACCACCTCGACCTTCATGATCGGCTCGAGCAGCACCGGCGACGCCTTCGCGAAGCCCTGCTTGAACGCCATCGATGCAGCGAGCTTGAACGCCATTTCCGACGAGTCGACGTCGTGGTACGAACCGAAGACCAGCTTGACCTTCACGTTCACCACCGGGAAGCCAGCCAGCGGACCGCTGGTGATGGTTTCGCGCAGGCCCTTCTCGACCGAGGGAATGAATTCCTTCGGGATCACGCCGCCGGTGATGTCGTTGATGAACAGGAAGTCGTTCTTGACGTCCGTGCTCTTGCGGTCTTCTTCGGTCATCGGCGACAGCTCGATCACCACGTGACCGTACTGACCCTTACCGCCCGACTGCTTGGCGTGCTTGTAGTCCGACTTGACGTCCGACGCGCGGATCGTTTCGCGGTAGGCCACCTGCGGCTTGCCGACGTTCGCCTCGACGTTGAACTCGCGCTTCATGCGGTCCACCAGGATGTCCAGGTGAAGCTCGCCCATGCCCGAGATGATCGTCTGGCCCGACTCTTCGTCCGTACGCACGCGGAACGACGGATCTTCCGCAGCCAGACGGCCGAGGGCGATACCCATCTTTTCCTGGTCGGACTTGGTCTTCGGCTCGACCGCCATCGAGATCACCGGCTCCGGGAACGTCATGCGCTCCAGGGTGATGATGTGATCCTGCGCGCACAGCGTGTCGCCGGTCGTCACGTCCTTCAGGCCGACCGCTGCGGCGATATCGCCAGCGCGGACTTCCTTCAGTTCCTGACGCTCGTTCGCGTGCATCTGCAGGATGCGGCCGATGCGCTCCTTCTTGGACTTGACCGGGTTGTACACCTGGTCGCCCGCATTGAGCGTGCCCGAGTAGACGCGGAAGAAGGTCAGCGAGCCGACGAAAGGATCGGTCATGATCTTGAACGCGAGCGCGGAGAACGGCGCGGCGTCGTCGGCCTTGCGCGTTGCTTCCTTCTCGTCTTCGTCGACGCCAGCCACCGGCGGACGATCGGCGGGCGACGGCAGCAGGTTCACCACCGCGTCGAGCATCGCCTGGACGCCCTTGTTCTTGAACGCCGTGCCGCAGAAGACCGGGATGATCTCGCTGGACAGGGTGCGCGAGCGCAGACCACCGACGATCTCTTCCTCGGTGAGGTCGCCCTCTTCCAGGTACTTGTTCATCAGCTCTTCGGTCGCTTCCGCGGCCGACTCGACCATGTAGGCGCGAGCCTCGGTAGCCTTGTCGGCGAGGTTCGCCGGGATGTCCTGGTACTCGAACTTCATGCCCTGGGACTCCATGTCCCAGATGATCGCCTTCATCTTGAGCAGGTCGATCACGCCTTCGAAGTTGTCTTCGGCGCCGATCGGCACCTGCATCGGCACCGGGTTTGCGCCCAGGCGAGCCTTCAGCTGGTCAACCACCTTGTAGAAGTTGGCGCCGGTGCGGTCCATCTTGTTGACGAACGCAAGACGCGGCACCTTGTACTTGTTGGCCTGGCGCCAGACGGTCTCGGACTGCGGCTGCACACCACCCACGGCACAGAGCACGAACACCGCACCGTCGAGCACGCGGAGCGAACGCTCCACTTCGATGGTGAAGTCCACGTGTCCTGGGGTGTCGATGATGTTGAAGCGGTGCTCGGGCAAGGAACGATCCATGCCCTTCCAGAACGCCGTCGTTGCCGCCGACGTAATGGTGATGCCGCGCTCCTGCTCCTGCTCCATCCAGTCCATCGTTGCCGCACCGTCGTGCACCTCGCCAATCTTGTGACTGACGCCGGTGTAGAACAGGATGCGCTCCGTGGTGGTGGTCTTGCCGGCATCGATGTGAGCCATGATGCCGAAGTTGCGGTAGCGCTCGATGGGAGTGGTGCGTGCCACGGTCTTAACCTCTAAAAAGTGCTTGCTTTAAGCGAGTTACTGCTTACCAGCGGTAATGCGAGAAGGCCTTGTTGGCTTCTGCCATACGGTGCGTCTCTTCGCGCTTCTTGATCGCGCCACCGCGATTCTCGGAAGCCTCGAGCAGCTCGGCGGCCAGCTTGCGCGGCATCGAGGTCTCGCCGCGCTTGCGGGCGGATTCGATGGCCCAGCGCATGGCGAGCGCCATACGACGACCCGGACGCACTTCAACCGGCACCTGGTAGGTGGCGCCACCGACACGGCGGGACTTCACCTCAACCGCCGGAGCGATATTGTTCAGGGCCTTCTCGACGAGCTGAACCGGCTCGGCGTTCTTTTCGCCCAGATGGTCGAGCGCGCCGTAGACGATGCTTTCAGCCACCGACTTCTTGCCGCTCTTCATCACCATGTTGATGAAGCGGGCGATCAGCTGGCTGCCGTGCTTGGGGTCCGGCAGGACCAGACGGGCGGGATGTGAACCTTTACGCGACATATTTCGTGTCCTTAGCTCTTATTTCTTCGGGCGCTTGGCGCCGTACTTGGAGCGCGACTGGCGGCGCTTGGTAACGCCGGCGCAGTCGAGACTGCCGCGCACCGTGTGGTAACGAACACCGGGGAGATCCTTGACGCGACCGCCGCGGATCAGGACCACCGAGTGCTCCTGCAGGTTGTGACCTTCGCCACCGATGTAGCTGATGACTTCGTAGCCGTTCGTCAGGCGCACCTTGGCAACCTTACGCAGCGCCGAGTTCGGCTTTTTCGGGGTGGTCGTGTATACGCGCGTGCAAACGCCGCGGCGCTGCGGGCTGTTCTGCAAAGCCGGAGAAGCACTCTTGTAGGTCTTCGGGCTGCGGGATTTGCGAACCAACTGGTTGACTGTCGTCATCTGAAGCTGTTCCTGAGAAACATAAAGGCAGACCGAACCGGCTCGGTCTGCCAAGAAGCGGGAATTTAACATGGGCAGCTTGTCACAGACAAGCTGACGCCCTGCCATCCATAGCCCGAACACGAGGCGCGTTCCTTGCGCCTCATTTCGTATGTCAGCGAGTAGAGCCCGCGAAGGGCTTACTCCACACCAATGTCGCTACCGGTGGTGGCTTCCGCGAAGGAGGCCGATGAAGCGGAGCCGGAGAGAGTCTCGAGCTCCGAAGCGGTCAGACCGCCCTGGCGATGACGCTGCGCGTGATACGCCAGACCCGTACCCGCCGGAATTAGACGGCCGACAATAACATTTTCCTTCAGGCCCCGCAAGGTGTCACGCGTGCCACGCACCGCGGCTTCCGTCAAGACTCGGGTCGTTTCCTGGAAGGAAGCGGCCGAAATGAAGGATTCCGTGGCCAGCGAAGCCTTGGTGATACCCAGCAGCACCGACTGGTACTCAGCCGGACGCTCGCCACGGGTGATGGCCCGATCGTTTTCGCCGTTGATGCGAACTCGCTCGACCTGCTCACCGCGCAGGTAGTGGCTTTCGCCCGGATCGGTGATCTCGACCTTGCGCAGCATCTGGCGAATGATCGCTTCGATGTGCTTGTCGTTGATCTTCACGCCCTGCAGACGGTAGACGTCCTGGATTTCCTTGACCAGGTACGCGGCCAGCGGCTCGACACCCAGCAGGCGCAGGATGTCGTGCGGGCTGGGCTCGCCGTCCACCACGGTTTCGCCCTTCTCGACGTGCTCGCCTTCGAACACGATGACCTGACGCCACTTGGGAATCAGCTCCTCGTGCTCGTTGCCGTCCACGTCCTTGATGATCAGGCGCTGCTTGCCCTTGGTGTCCTTGCCGAAGCTGATCACGCCCGAACGCTCGGCGAGGATCGCCGGTTCCTTCGGCTTGCGTGCCTCGAACAAGTCGGCCACGCGCGGCAGACCACCCGTGATATCGCGGGTCTTGGAGGTTTCCTGCGGGATACGTGCGACCACGTCACCCACGCCCACCTGCACTCCGTTCTGGATCGACACGATGGCGCCGGCCGGGAGCATGTACTGCGCCGGCACGTCGGTGCCCGGCAGCTTCAGCTCGCGACCCTTGGCATCCTCCAGACGCACGATCGGGCGCAGGTCCTTGGCGGCCGTACCACGGCGCTTCGGATCGGTCACCACCGCCGACTCCAGGCCGGTCAGTTCGTCGGTCTGGCTCTGCACGGTGACGCCATCGATGAAGTCGATGAAGCGCACGGTACCGGCCACTTCCGACACGATCGGATGGGTATGCGGATCCCAGTTGGCCACGGTCTGGCCAGCCTTCACCGGATCGCCGTCCTTGATCGCGATGGTGGCGCCGTAAGGCACCTTGTAGCGCTCGCGCTCGCGACCGTTGGCGTCGATGACGCTGACTTCGCCCGAACGCGACACCGCCACCAGGTGACCCTGGTTGTGATGCACGGTCTTGAGGTTGTTGAACTTCAGCGTGCCGGTGGTCTTCACCGTCACGTTGTCCACCGCCGCCGCACGCGAAGCCGCACCACCGATGTGGAACGTACGCATGGTCAGCTGGGTACCCGGCTCACCGATCGACTGCGCGGCGACCACACCCACGGCCTCGCCCATGTTGACCAGGTGGCCACGGGCCAGATCGCGGCCGTAGCACAGCGCGCAAACGCCGTGGTTGGCAGCACAGGTGATCGGCGAACGCACCTTGATCGACTGCACGCCGGCCTTGTCGAGCTTCTCGACCAGGGCTTCGTCCAGCAGGGTGTCGCGCACCACGATCGGCTCATCGTCGTCGCCAGGAGCGTAGACGTCCTCGACCGCCACGCGGCCCAGCACGCGCTCGCGCAACGGCTCGACCACGTCGCCGCCTTCCACGATCGGCTGCATGATGACGCCGTCTTCGGTACCGCAGTCATGCGAGGTGATGACCACGTCCTGCGCCACGTCGACGAGTCGACGGGTGAGGTAACCGGAGTTGGCGGTCTTCAACGCCGTATCCGCGAGACCCTTACGGGCACCGTGGGTGGAGTTGAAGTACTGCAGCACGTTCAGGCCTTCACGGAAGTTCGCCTTGATCGGCGTCTCGATGATCGAGCCATCCGGACGCGCCATCAGGCCACGCATACCGGCCAGCTGACGAATCTGCGCCACCGAACCACGGGCGCCGGAGTCGGCCATGATGTACAGCGAGTTCATCGACTTCTGGTTGACCGTCTTGCCTTCGGTATCGGTGACCTTCTCGGTACCGATACCGTCGATCATCGCCTTGGCCACGAGTTCGTTCGTGCGCGACCAGATGTCGACCACCTTGTTGTAGCGCTCGCCGGCGGTGACCAGGCCCGACTGGTACTGCTCCTGGATCTCGACCACTTCCTTCTCGGCCTCTTCCAGGATCGGCTTCTTCTCGGCCGGGATGATCATGTCATCGATGCCGATCGAGATGCCCGCACGGGTGGCGAAGCGGAAGCCGGTGTACATCAGGTGATCGCCGAACACCACGGTCTCCTTAAGACCCAGGCGGCGGTAGCACTGGTTGATCAGGCGCGAGATGTTCTTCTTGGTCAGCTCGGTGTTGGCCAGCGCGAACGGCAGGCCTTCCGGCATGATCTCGAGCAGCAGCGCGCGGCCCACGGTGGTGTCCACGATCGAGGTCTCGGACGTACGACCGCCCTCCTCGTCGATGTTCACCTGGGTGATGCGCACCTTGATCTTGGCGTGCAGCTCGACGGCACGGTTGTCGTAGGCGCGGCGGACTTCGCCGATGCCCGAGAACACCATGCCCGAACCCTTCGCATTCACCAGCTCGCGGGTCATGTAGTACAGGCCCAGCACCACGTCCTGGGTCGGCACGATGATCGGCTCGCCGTTGGCGGGCGACAGGATGTTGTTGGTCGCCATCATCAGGGCGCGCGCTTCGAGCTGCGCCTCGATCGACAGCGGCACGTGCACAGCCATCTGGTCACCGTCGAAGTCGGCGTTGAACGCCGTACACACGAGCGGATGCAGCTGGATGGCCTTGCCTTCGATCAGCTTCGGCTCGAACGCCTGGATGCCCAGACGGTGCAGCGTCGGCGCGCGGTTGAGCAGCACGGGATGCTCGCGGATCACCTCTTCGAGGATGTCCCACACCTGGGCTTCTTCGCGCTCGACCAGCTTCTTCGCCGCCTTGATGGTGGTGGCTTCGCCACGCGCCTGCAGCTTGGCGAAGATGAAGGGCTTGAACAGCTCAAGCGCCATCTTCTTCGGCAGACCGCACTGGTGCAGGCGCAGGGTCGGACCGACCACGATCACCGAACGACCGGAGTAGTCCACGCGCTTGCCGAGCAGGTTCTGGCGGAAGCGGCCCTGCTTGCCCTTGATCATGTCGGCCAGCGACTTCAGCGCGCGCTTGTTGGTGCCGGTGATGGCACGGCCGCGGCGGCCGTTGTCGAGCAGCGCATCGACCGATTCCTGCAGCATGCGCTTCTCGTTGCGCACGATGATGTCGGGCGCATTGAGTTCGAGCAGGCGACGCAGGCGGTTGTTGCGGTTGATGACGCGACGGTACAGGTCATTCAGGTCGGAGGTGGCGAAACGGCCACCGTCCAGCGGCACCAGCGGACGCAGGTCCGGCGGCAGCACCGGCAGCACGGTCAGCACCATCCACTCCGGCTTGTTGCCGGATTCGAGGAAGGCCTCGATCAGCTTGACGCGCTTGGTGAGACGCTTGAGCTTGGTCTCGGAATTGGTCGAGCCGATCTCTTCCTTGAGGCGGATCACTTCGCCCGGCAGGTCGAGCGACTTGAGCAGCTCGTAGACGGCCTCGGCACCCATGCGGGCGTCGAACTCGTCACCGTGCTCTTCGACCGCTTCGAGGTACTGGTCTTCGCTGAGCAGCTGGCCGCGCTCGAGCGCGGTCAGACCTGGATCGATCACCACGAAGGCTTCGAAGTACAGGATGCGCTCGATGTCACGCAGGGTCATGTCCAGCATCAGGCCGATGCGCGACGGCAGCGACTTGAGGAACCAGATGTGCGCGGTCGGCGAAGCGAGCTCGATATGGCCCATGCGCTCGCGACGCACCTTGGCCAGGGTCACTTCCGTGCCGCACTTTTCGCAGACCACGCCGCGGTGCTTCATGCGCTTGTACTTGCCGCACAGGCACTCGTAGTCCTTCACCGGACCGAAGATGGCGGCGCAGAACAGGCCGTCACGCTCCGGTTTGAAGGTGCGGTAGTTGATCGTTTCCGGCTTCTTCACCTCGCCGTACGACCACGAGCGGATCAGCTCTGGCGAAGCCAGGGCGATCTTGATCGCGTCGAAGTCAGGCGCGGTGCGCTGCTGGTTAAAAAGGTTGAGCAAGTCTTTCATGGATGTCTCCGAAGATCGGGAATTGGTAATGGAGAATCGGTAGTCGGGAGACCGAGGAACGAAGGCTCGCTCCCCGTCTCCGCCTCAACTCACTTCACTTCTTCCAGATCAATATCGATACCGAGCGAGCGGATTTCCTTCACCAACACGTTGAAGGATTCCGGCATGCCCGCCGCCATCTCGTGGTTGCCGTCGACAATGTTCTTGTACATCTGGTTACGGCCCTGCACGTCATCGGACTTCACCGTCAGCATTTCCTGCAGGGTGTAAGCCGCGCCGTAGGCTTCCAGCGCCCAGACTTCCATTTCACCGAAGCGCTGGCCACCGAACTGCGCCTTGCCGCCCAGCGGCTGCTGGGTGACGAGCGAGTACGGACCGGTCGAACGCGCATGCATCTTGTCGTCAACCAGGTGGTTCAGCTTCAGGTAGTGCATGTAGCCAACCGTGACCGGGCGATCGAACGCCTCGCCGGTACGACCATCGAACAGCGTGGTCTGGCCCGACTCCGGCAGATCGGCCAGCTTCAGCATGGCCTTGATCTCGGTTTCCTCGGCACCGTCGAACACCGGCGTCGCCATCGGCACGCCTTCCTGCAGGTTGTTCGCCAGGGCGAAGATTTCATCGTCCGTCAGCGACTTCAGGTCGACGTGCTGCACGGCACCGGCCACGTGGTGGTTGTAGATCTGGTCGAGGAACTCGCGGATCTGCGCCACCTTGGCCTGCGCCTCGAGCATCTTCTGGATCTTCTTGCCCAAACCTTTGGCGGCCCAGCCCAGATGCACTTCCAGAATCTGGCCGATGTTCATACGCGAAGGCACGCCCAGCGGGTTCAGCACGATGTCGACCGGCGTACCGTCGGCGGAGAACGGCATGTCCTCCACCGGCACCACGTTCGACACCACACCCTTGTTGCCGTGGCGACCAGCCATCTTGTCGCCCGGCTGGATGCGGCGCTTCACGGCCAGGAACACCTTGACCATCTTGAGCACGCCCGGAGCGAGATCATCACCCTGGGTGATCTTGCCCTGCTTCTCCTTGAAGCGCTTGTCGAACTCTTCCTTGTGGCGCTTGATCTGGTCGGCCGCGCGCTCGAGGAACTCGGTGACGTCCTCGTCCTTGACGTTGACCTTGAACCAGTCGTCCTTCTTCAGGCCGTCGAGGTAGGCGTCGGTGATTTCCACGCCGCGCTTCAGGCCGCCCGGACCGCTCATCGCGGACTTGCCGACGAGCTGGGTGCGCATACGGTTGTAGATGGCGCCTTCGAGGATGCGGAACTGGTCATCAAGGTCCTTGCGGATACGCTTGATTTCCATTTCCTCGATTTGCTTGGCGCGCTTGTCCTTCTCGATGCCGTCGCGGGTGAAGACCTGCACGTCGATGACGGTGCCGTCCATGCCCGGCGGCACGCGCAGCGAGCTGTCCTTCACGTCGGACGCCTTCTCGCCGAAGATCGCACGCAGCAGCTTTTCTTCCGGGGTCAGCTGGCTCTCGCCCTTCGGCGTGACCTTGCCGACCATGATGTCACCGGCCTTCACTTCAGCGCCGATGTACACGATGCCGGACTCGTCCAGACGTGCCAGCGCCTGCTCACCCACGTTCGGGATGTCGGCGGTGATTTCCTCGGCGCCCAGCTTGGTGTCACGCGCGATGCAGGACAGCTCCTCGATGTGGATCGAGGTGTAGCGGTCTTCCTGCACGACGCGCTCGGACAGCAGGATCGAGTCTTCGAAGTTGTAGCCGTTCCACGGCATGAAGGCGATCAGCATGTTCTGGCCGAGCGCGAGCTCGCCCAGGTCGGTCGACGAACCGTCGGCCAGCGTGTCGCCCTTCGCCACGATGTCACCCACGTTCACCAGCGGACGCTGGTTGAGGTTGGTGTTCTGGTTGGAGCGGGTGTACTTGGTCAGCGTGTAGATGTCGACGCCGGCGTCATTGTCGCCGACTTCTTCCTCGTTCACGCGCACCACGATACGGGCCGCATCGACCTGGTCGATCACGCCGCCGCGCTTGGCGGTGGTGATGACGCCAGAGTCACGCGCCACGGCGCGCTCGATGCCGGTGCCCACCAGCGGGGTCTGCGAACGCAGGGTCGGCACGGCCTGACGCTGCATGTTCGCGCCCATCAGTGCGCGGTTCGCGTCATCGTGCTCCAGGAACGGCACCAGGGCCGCCGCGACCGACACCGTCTGCATGGGCGAGACGTCCATGTAGTCGACTTCGGCGGCAGGACGCAGCTCGGATTCGCCGCGGAAGCGGCAGGACACGAAGTCTTCGACGAAGGCACCGTCCTTGAGCGGCGAGTTCGCCTGCGCAATGACGTGGTCGCCTTCCTCGATCGCCGAGAGGTAGTCCACCGTATTGGTGACCTTGCCGCCCACGACCTTGCGGTACGGCGTCTCGAGGAAGCCATACGTATTGGTGCGGGCGTACACGGCCAGCGAGTTGATCAGGCCGATGTTCGGGCCTTCCGGCGTTTCGATGGTGCAGACGCGGCCGTAATGGGTCGGATGCACGTCGCGCACTTCGAAGCCGGCGCGCTCGCGGGTCAGGCCGCCCGGTCCCAGGGCCGAAACGCGACGCTTGTGCGTCACTTCCGACAGCGGGTTGTTCTGGTCCATGAACTGGCTGAGCTGCGAGGAGCCGAAGAACTCCTTCACCGCTGCCGCGACCGGCTTGGCGTTGATCAGTTCCTGCGGGGTCAGACCCTCGGACTCGGCCAGGCTCAGGCGCTCGCGCACGGCGCGCTCGACGCGCACCAGGCCGATGCGGAAGGTGTTCTCGGCCATTTCACCGACCGAACGCACGCGACGGTTGCCCAGGTGGTCGATATCGTCGACGGTGCCATGACCGTTCTTGATGTCGATCAGCACCTTGAGCACGTCCAGGATGTCGGAGCTCACGCCCAGCGACTTGACCAGGTTCTGCGACTCTTCTTCCTTGCGCTCGGCAAAGTACTTGTGGTCGTACAGCACGCCCGGACCGACGATCTCTTGACGGCCCACACGGCGGTTGAACTTCATGCGACCCACGGCCGACAGGTCGTAGCGGTCGAAGGTGAAGAACAGGTTGAAGAACAGGTTCTGCGCGGCGTCCTTGGTCGGCGGCTCGCCCGGACGCATCATGCGATAGATTTCCACCAACGCTTCGAGCTGCGTCTTGGAGTTATCGATGCGCAGGGTGTGCGAGATGTACGCACCGCGATCCAGGTCGTTGACGTACAGCGTCGGCACGACTTCGATGCCGGCCTTGCGGAAATTCTCCAGCTGCTCGCCGGTGATTTCGTCATTGGCCGAGGCCAGCAGCTCGCCGGTCTTGCTGTCGACGATGTCGGTGGCCAGGATGCGGCCGATCGGGTAATCGTCCGGCACTTCCAGCGCGGTGATGTTCTCGGCGGCCAGCTGGCGCACGTGGCGCGCCGTGATGCGCTTGCCGGCTTCCACCAGCACCTTGTCGCCAATGGTCAGGTCAAAGGTCAGCGTTTCGCCGCGCAGACGCTCGGCCACCAGCTCCAGCGTGGTGCCACCCTTCTTGCCCAGGTGGAACACGTTGTGCTCGAAGAAGATGTCCAGCATCTCGACGTTGTTGTAGCCGAGCGCGCGCAACAGCACGGTCACCGGCAGCTTGCGGCGACGGTCGATACGGGTGAACAGCGCGTCCTTCGGGTCGAACTCGAAGTCCAGCCACGAACCGCGGTAAGGGATCACGCGGGCGGAGAACAGCAGCTTGCCCGAGCTGTGCGTCTTGCCGCGGTCGTGGTCGAAGAACACGCCCGGCGAACGATGCAGCTGCGAGACGATGACGCGCTCGGTGCCGTTGATGATGAAGGTGCCGGTGTCAGTCATGAGCGGAATTTCGCCCATGTAGACTTCCTGCTCCTTCACGTACTTCACGGCCTTCTTGGAGGCCGGGCTGTCCTTGTCGTAGATGACAAGGCGCACGGTCACGCGCAGCGGCGCGCCGTAGGTCATGCCACGGTTGCGGCATTCGCGCTCGTCGAAGGCAGGCTCGCCCAGGCGATAGTCGACATACTCAAGCGCGGCATTGCCCGAATAGCTGACAATCGGGAACACCGATTTCAGCGCGGCGTGGAGACCCTTTTCGTCGCGCTGCTTGGGAGCGACGTGCTCCTGCAGGAATTCGCGATAGGAATCGGTCTGGATGGTCAGCAGGTTCGGCACGCCCAATACAGGGGGACGCTTGCCGAAATCCTTGCGGATGCGCTTCTTCTCGGTAAACGAGTAGGTCATGGTGGGTACCGCCTCGGTTGTGTATTCGGTGAATCGGGAATCGCGAATAAGGAATGACCGGCAACGGGTCCGATGGATCCGGACCATTCCCTATTCCCCATTCCCGAATGTCGGGAACAGGCAAAGCCCGGGGGATTACGCCCCCAGGCTTGCTTGACGCTGGATCGAACTGACGGCGCGCAAGAGCGCCGATTACTTCAGTTCGACCGTGGCGCCGGCTGCTTCGAGGTCCTTCTTGAACTTCGCAGCGTCTTCCTTCGAAGCGGCTTCCTTCACGACGCCACCGGCCTCGGTTAGGTCCTTCGCTTCCTTCAGGCCCAGGCCCGTGATGGCGCGGACGGCCTTGATCACGTCGACCTTCTTCTCGCCGGCGCTCTTCAGGATCACGTCGAACTCGGTCTGCTCTTCAGCAGCCGGGCCGGCAGCGGCCGGGCCAGCGGCAACCATCACCGGAGCGGCGGCGGTCACGCCAAACTTCTCTTCGATGGCCTTCACCAGGTCCATCACTTCCATCAGCGACTTGGCGGCGACGGCGTCGACGATCTGTTCGTTGGTCAGGGACATTTCATTTACCTCTGGAAATTGATTCGATTTGAATAGTCAGCGAACTTAGGCGGGCTCGGCTTCAGCCGGGGCTTCGGCGGCGACTTCGCCACCACCCTGCTTGTCGGCCACGGCCTTGACGACGCGGGCAAACATGGAGGCCGGCTCGGCCAGCACGCGGGCCAGCATGGCGAGCGCCTGTTCGCGGGTCGGCAGCGAGGCCAACACGTCGACGTGCGCGGCCGGCAGCAACTTGCCTTCCACCGAGACGAGCACCGGCTTCAGCTTGTCGTTGCCCTTGGCGAATTCCTTGATCAGGCGCCCGGCTGCACCGGGTTCCTCGGTCGAGAATGCATACAGCAGCGGGCCGACCAGGGCGTCCTTGACGACCTCGAAATCGGTACCCACCACGGCGCGCGAAGCGAGCGTGTTCTTGACAACTTTCAAGAAAACGCCGGATTCACGAGCCTTCTTGCGCATCGCGGTCATCTGTTCGACCGTGGTGCCTGCATACTCGGCGGCGATCAAGGAGTGAGCCTTCGCGGCGACTTCTGCCAGCTCGGCGACTACTTCTTGCTTCTGCGAGAGATTCAGAGCCATTTTTCACTCCTCTTATGAACTCCGCTTACGGCTCCTGCCGCTTGCGGTCCTGAGCGATGCCATCCCTGACGTCGGGGACCCTTGGGTCCCGGGTGGTGGCCTTTCCAGATCAAATCAAACGATCTCAGAAGGGGCAGCACCATCTACGCAGGCCAGATTCACCAGGAATCCGATTAAGCGATCCCGCTAACGGCGACGGCGATTCCCTGCCAGACACGAGCTCCCTGCCCGTCGTCGTCGTGCGCTTATCGCGCCTGCGGTCTTTGACGGCGGCACCGGCATTGCTGCCGGGGCTGCCTTCAAAAACTGCCCGCGCCGGTTCGCACCGGCACGGGACTTGAGTCTTACTTGGTCGACAGCGTCAGCGACGAGGTGTCGACCGGAACGCCCACGCCCATGGTGCTGGACAGGGCGATCTTCTGCAGGTACTGACCCTTGGCGGTCGCCGGCTTGGCCTTCAGCAGGTCATTGACCAGCGTGTTGAGGTTGTCTGCGAGCTGGGCCGCGTCGAAGCTGGCCTTGCCGATGGTGGCGTGGATGATGCCCGCCTTGTCGTTGCGGAACTTCACCTGGCCGGCCTTGGCGTTCTTGACGGCCGTGGCGACGTCGGCGGTGACCGAGCCGTCCTTCGGGTTCGGCATCAGGCCACGGGGGCCGAGCAGCTGGCCGAGCTTACCGACCACGCGCATGGCGTCCGGCGTGGCGATGACGCGACCGAAGTCGAGATCGCCAGCCTGCATGCGCTCGGCCAGGTCGTCCATGCCGACGGCGTCGGCACCGGCGGCCTTGGCGGCCTCGGCCTTCTCACCGGCCGGCACGAACACGGCGACCTTGACGGTCTTGCCGGTGCCGTGCGGCAGCAGCGAGGAACCGCGCACGCCCTGGTCGGACTTCTTCGCATCGATGCCGAGGCGGACGGCGACGTCCACGGACTCGGCGAACTTCGCCTTGGCGTTGTTCTTGACGATGTTCAGGGCTTCGTCCAGGCCATAGATCTTGCCCGGCTGCACTGCGGCCTGAGCCGCCTTCAAACGCTTCGTGAGCTTTGCCATGTCTTAACCCTCCACCACCAAGCCCATGCTGCGCGCGCTACCGGCAATGGTGCGCACCGCGGCGTCCAGATCAGCAGCCGTGAGATCCGGCTCCTTCTGCTTTGCAACGTCTTCGAGCTGCTTGCGGGTGATCTTGCCGACCTTGTCGGTATTCGGCTTGGGCGAACCCTTGGCGACGCCCGTGACCTTCTTGATCAGGACGGTGGCCGGCGGGGTCTTGGTGATAAAGGTGAAGCTACGGTCCGAATAGGCCGTGATGATGACCGGAATCGGCAGACCCGGCTCCATCTTCTGCGTGGCGGCATTGAACGCCTTGCAGAATTCCATGATGTTCAGGCCGCGCTGACCGAGGGCGGGACCCACCGGCGGCGACGGGTTGGCCTGACCGGCCTTGACCTGCAGCTTGATATAACCTGTGACTTTCTTTGCCATTGCTTTTTTCCTCGCGAGTTCAAGCGCCTTGCGGCTCCTCGCAGTACGTTCGGTCCCTGATGGAGGAAGGCCCGCGACCCTGCGGACCTTGGAAACACGGACACGCCGAGCCAAAAGGCCCCGGCGTGAACCGCGTAGTTTAGAGACTGATCAAGTTTTAAGCAAGCCCCGTGCCGGGGCCGGCTGACGGGGTCGATCAGGCCTTCTCGACCTGGCCAAACTCCAGCTCGACCGGGGTCGAGCGACCGAAAATGAGCACCGCGACGCGCAGGCGGCTCTTTTCGTAATTGACCTCTTCGACCACGCCGTTGAAGTCGTTGAACGGACCATCGGTGACGCGAACCATCTCGCCCGGCTCGAACAGCACCTTCGGGCGGGGCTTCTCGACACCCTCGCGGACGCGGCTCAGGATGGCATCGGCTTCGCTGTCGCGAATCGGCAGCGGACGATCCGCGGTGCCGCCGATGAAACCCATGACCTTCGGGGTTTCCTTGACCAGATGCCAGCACTCGTCGTCGATGCGCGGCGCCTTGCCCTCGGTGTCCGTCTCAATCTGCACGAGAACGTAACCCGGGAAGAACTTGCGCTCGCTGCGGCGCTTCTGGCCACTGCGCATCTCGATCACTTCTTCGGTCGGCACCAGCACTTCGCCGAAGCGCTCTTCCATGCCGGCGCGGCGAATCCGCTCGTCAAGCGAACGCTTCACCTGGTTTTCGAAGCCCGAATAGGCGTGTACCACATACCAACGCTTGCTCATGCCATCACCTCTACGAACCCAGCTTGAGCAGCCAGTCGAGTACGACCGACTTCAGGATCAGATCGATCAGGCCCAACAGCAGCGACAAGATGACAACCACGACCATGATAATGCCAGTGGTCTTGAGCGTCTCATCGCGGGTGGGCCAGACCACTTTGCGCAGTTCGAACTGCGATTCACCAAGGAAGGCGCGCACGCGGCGGCCGGGCGCCGTAAAGGCACCAATGGCCAGCGCCACGATCAGGGCCGCCAGCACGCCAAGCATCAGTACCGACTGCGGGATCGAGCTATCGCTGCCGAACCACGAGTAGGCAAAAATGCCAGCAGCCAGCACCAGCCCTGCCAGTACCAGCTTGCCGATATCAAGCGCGTTGACGCTTTTGGTCTGTTCTGCCTTCGTATTCATGCGAAGTGATCGGATGAGAGGGCATCGACCGTATGCCGGTCATCATGCCACCCACCATCCATCGTCGATCCTCAGGAAGATGGCACGCCAGGAGGGACTCGAACCCCCAACCTGCGGTTTTGGAGACCGCTGCTCTGCCAATTGAGCTACTGGCGTATCGAAAATGTGTGAAGTCGCTCGCCTTGCCGCTGCAGGGATGCGCTTTCAGCGCCGCCGGGGGATGAGGAGGCCGTAACCGCCCCACCCTTCGACTCCTTGCAGCCCGCAGAGCGGGCGACTTCCCAGTCTACAGCTTACTTGATGACCTTGGCCACCACGCCGGCGCCGACGGTGCGGCCGCCTTCGCGAATGGCGAAACGCAGGCCTTCGTCCATCGCGATCGGGTGGATCAGGGACACCACCATCTTCACGTTGTCGCC
>NZ_JAPDPF010000017.1 GCF_026283925.1 Dyella halodurans | reverse complement strand
CCTGGGCGGTGGTGCTGGCGGCGGCCGGAGCAGCCGTGCCGGTGGTGGCGGGCGCGGCGGCGGTCGCAGCTGCCGGCGGCTGTGCGGCGGGCGCCGTAGCGGCCGGAGCCGGCTGCGACGCCGAGCCGGCGTTGTCGTTGTTGTTGCTGCAGGCGGCGAGCGCGAGCAGGGCGAGACACAGGAACGACAGACGCTTCAGCATGGTGGTCCTCGGTACAAACATTGCGGTGGCTCGGAACGAACACGCCGGCCAGAGGCCGGCGTGTCAGCAATCACTTGGCGGCAGCGGCGCCCGAAGCGCCGGCGTCTTCGGCAGCATGGAGGCCTTCGACATAACTGGCCAGGGCGGCCATGTCCTTGGCGTCCAGCTTCTTGGCAATGCCCGGCATGATCTGGGCGTGCGCGTCAGTGCCCCAGGTGGTGCCGTCGTGCCAGGCCTTCAGCGTCGCTTCGATGTACTGGGCGTGCTGGCTGGTCAGCTGCGGATACATGGCACCCGGATTGCCGCGGCCATCGATGCTGTGGCAGGCCATGCAGGCGGGAATGCCGCGGGCGGCGTCGCCTTCGCGGTAAAGCTTCTGGCCCTGTTCGACCAGCGCCTGGTCGGCAACGCCCGGCAGCGAACGCTTGGTGGCGAAGAAGGCGCCGACGTCACGCATGTCCTGCTCGGACAGCGGCGTGGCCATGCCCAGCATGATCGGGTTCTGGCGCGCGCCACCCTTGAAGTTGGTGAGCTGGCGAACGATGTACGACTCGTGCTGGCCGGCCAGTTTCGGGTATTGCGGATCGCTGGAATTGCCATCCATGCCATGGCAGGCACCACATACGGCGGCCTTGGCGGCACCCGCGGTGGCGTCACCCGGCTTGAGGGTGGCAGTGGCTTCAGCGGCTGGCGCGGCGGCTGCGGCAGGCTGGGCGGCCGTGGCAGCGGCGGCCGGTGCTTTGGCTTCCTGGGCGAAAACCACGCTGGAAGACAGCGTGAAGGCGAGGGCTACGGCATATCCAACAATAGCGGGCCGATAACCGGCGGGCCGAAAACTCATACACTTGTCTCCAGAAAAACTGCTAGGGCTGCACGGTACGCGCAAACCGCACGCCCGCAACTGGCAGAAACCTCGGAATTATCTCCGTGCCATCTTAGCCGGTCAAACCATTGTCCATATCAAATCCATTGCAGGGCGCCCAGTTCGTGCTGGCCGCCCACCGAATCTCTCAGCTTCCTGCCGACCACGGTGGCGAGGTGGCGTTTGCCGGCCGCTCCAACGCCGGCAAGTCCAGTGCCTTGAACGCGCTGACGGGGCACCGCGGGCTGGCCCGCACCTCCAAGACGCCAGGCCGCACCCAGCAGATGGTGGCGTTCTCGCTGCCGCCGCTGGTGCAGGGCGAAGGTCAGCCGCCCCTGCAGGTGCGGCTGATCGACCTGCCTGGCTATGGCTACGCGAAAGTGCCGCCCGAGCTGCGCGACCACTGGAAACAGGAGATCGACGCCTATCTGCACCAGCGCCGCAGCCTGCGCGGCATCGTGCTGATCGCCGACATTCGCCATCCGCTCAAGGAATTCGACCGGATGATGCTGGAGTTCTGCTTCGCCACCCATCTGCCCTGCCATGTGCTGCTGACCAAGGCCGACAAGCTTTCGCGGGGACCCGCGATGGCGGCGTTGGCGAGCTTGCGCAAGGAGTTGGCCGCATCGGGGACGCAGGCCACGGCGCAGGTGTTTTCTTCTTCTGCGCCGACCGGCGTGGATGAGGCGCGTGCGACGGTGATGAGCCTGCTCAATACGCCCCGGGAGTAGTTTCGGCGGCACCCGTGAGCTGTGGCGCCTGTCTTTGCTCGTCATCCCTTCGGCTGCTGAGAGCCGCCGGGATGACGTTTCTAGACGCTACGCGCTACTCACCGGTTCATGCTCTCCATGAACACCTGGCACAGCGCCTCCATGCCGGCGCGGTCTTCATCGTCGAAGCGTGCGATGACCGGGCTGTCCACGTCCCACACGCCAAACAGGCTGCCGTCCGCGCGTACGAGCGGCACGACGATTTCAGACTGCGAGGCGGCGTCGCAGGCGATATGGCCGTCGAAGGCATTGACGTCACGCACCAGCTGGGTCGTGCGCGTCTGCGCCGCGGTGCCGCAGACGCCGCGCCCGAGCGCAATGCGGATGCACGCCGGCTTGCCCTGGAACGGGCCGACCACCAGCTCGGTGCCGTCATAGAGGTAAAACCCGCTCCAGTTCAGCTCGGGCAGGCTGTGATAGACCAGGGCGGCAAAGTTGGCGGCATTGGCGATCCTGTCCGGCTCGCCCGCGAGCAGGCCGCGCGCCTGGCTGCACAGATCCTCGTAGTGCTCTCGCTTGCTGGCATAAGCCTGGGTCTTCACTTCGTACATGGGCATCGGCCTCGACGACAAAGCCCGTATTATGCGCCGGCGTGGTTTGGCCCGCGTCATGGACCGGCGCAGCGGCCGGGCCGATCCCGTTTCCTCGACACCAACTAAGGTGGTGTGAGCATGTCGACGTTCTTTATCGCCGGTACCGATACCGGCGTGGGCAAGACCCATGCGACCTGCGCGTTGCTGCATGCCTTGCGTGCCAGAGACCTCACCGCCTGCGGCATGAAGCCGGTCGCCAGCGGCTGCTTCGACACGGCCGAAGGCCTGCGCAACGACGATGCGCTGGCGCTGCAGGCGGCCAGCAGCGCGCCCATGCCTTACGAATGGGTCAATCCGCTGGCCTTGCGCGAGCCCGTGTCGCCCCATCTGGCGGCGGCCCATGCCGGCGTGGAAATTGGCCTCGCGCCATTGCGCGACGCGTTCGAGCGGCTGCGTGCCGTGCACGACGCCGTACTGGTCGAGGGCGTTGGCGGCTGGCTGGTGCCGCTGTCGCGCGGCTTGATGGCGTCGGACATCGCGCGGCAATGGCAGTTGCCGGTGGTCCTGGTGGTCGGGCTGCGCCTGGGTTGCCTCAACCATGCCCTGCTCAGCGCCCGCGCGATCGCCACCGACGGCTGCCGGCTGGTGGGCTGGATCGGCAATCGTATCGACCCGGACATGGCCGCCGTGGACGAGAACATCGCCACCTTGCGCCAACTGCTGCCTGCGCCGTGCCTCGGCGTCTTGCCGCATGGTGCGACACCGCAGGCGGCAGCATCCCGGCTCGATCTCACGCTGATCTTGGAGTGAAATCCACCCGGTGCACGCTTGCCTGCAAAGGCGATCTGCGAGGAGACAACCGTCATGGCGATACGCAGCCACTACTATCTTTCGATTGCCGATCTTGCGCACGCGCGGGGCCCCTTGCCGGCGCTGAGCTACGACGGGGCCGGGCCTGACGATTTTGCGGCCGCGCTGCGCGATGCGCTGCGCACCTCTGGATTGTTTGAGCGCTGGCGCGCCTTGCAGGACGACCCGGACGAGGTCGATCCGGCGCTCGCCGGCATTGATCCTGCGGCGCAAGTAAGTGCGCGCGTGAGCGATCTGCGCATCGACGTGGACCTGATTACGGATCTGCCGATGAGCATCGTGCGGCATCGCCTGAACTTGCTGATTGGGCCGAATTGGCAGTTGCGTGACATGCGCGCCGCATGAACTTGGAGCCTGCGCGATCCCTTCGCGTGGTCCATGCCGGAATTTCCAGCAGGCCCTTACTTCCTGCCCTTGGACGTCGGGGCAGGCTGTGGTTACAGTCAAAGTTTGTCGTTCACCGCGTCCGAAGCCCAGGGCGCACTACTTGGGGATCCCCGATGCTCCGTCTTCGCACACTTGTGATTGCCACTTCCCTTGCGCTTGGCGCCTGCTCGCAGCAGTCGAACGAGCCGGCCAAGTCGGCCCAGCAGCCCGCTCCGGCCAGCACGGCGCCGGCCAAGGCCGCCACGGCCGCCACGCCGGGCGCCGAGTTCAGCGCCACCAATCCTTTCTACGCCCCGAGCACGCTGCCGTTCCAGGCGCCGCCGTTCGACAAGATCAAGGATGGCGACTACCAGCCGGCGTTCGAGGAAGGCATGAAGCAGCACCTGGTCGAGATCGCCAAGATCGCCGACAACCCGGAGCCGCCGACCTTCGACAACACCTTTGTGCCGATGGAGAAGTCGGGCGCGCTGCTGACCCGCACCATGCGGGCATTCGACGCGGTAAGTGGCGCGAACACGAACGAGACCCTGCAAAAGGTGCAGGAGGCGATGGCGCCCGAGTTCGCCGCGCACCAGGACGCTATCGTGATGAACGACAAGCTGTTCGCGCGCGTCGAGACGATCTACAACAATCGCGACACGCTCCAGCTTGATCCGGAATCCAAGCGCCTGGTCGAGGTGGTCTACAAGAACTTCGTGCACGGCGGCGCCAAGCTGTCCGCGGACGACAAGGCCAAGCTGAAGGACCTCAACAAGGAAGAGTCCACCCTCAGCACCCAGTTCACCAACAAACTGCTCGCCGCCACCAAGGCCGGCGCCCTGGTGGTGGACGACAAGAGCAAGCTCGACGGCCTGTCCGACAGCGATCTGGCCGTTGCGGCGCAGGCAGCCCAGGGCCGCAAGCTCGACGGCAAGTGGGTGATCCCGTTGCAGAACACCACGCAGCAGCCGGCCTTGCAGAACCTCAACAACCGCGACACGCGCGAGGCGCTGTTCAAGTCCTCCTGGAACCGTGCCGAGAAGGGTGACGCCAATGACACGCGCGAGCTGATTGCGCGCATCGCGCAGATCCGCGCGCAGCAGGGCAAGTTGCTCGGCTTCCCCAACTACGCGGCGTGGAAGCTGGAAGACCAGATGGCCAAGACGCCGGAAGCGGCGCTCAAGTTCATGAACAACCTGGCGCCGGCGGCGACTGCGCGCGCCGAGCGCGAGGCCAAGGACATCCAGGCCGTGATCGACCAGCAGAACGGCGGCTTCAAGGTCGAGGCATGGGACTGGAACCATTACGCCGAACAGGTGCGCAAGGCCAAGTACGACCTCGACGAGTCGCAGATCAAGCCGTATTTCGAGCTGGACAACGTGCTGCAGAACGGCGTGTTCTTCGCCGCCAACCAGCTCTACGGCCTGACCTTCAAGGAGCGCAAGGACATTCCGGTGTGGCAGCCTGACGTGCGCGTGTTCGAAGTGTTCGACAAGGACGGCACCTCGATGGCGCTGTTCTATTGCGACTACTTCAAGCGCGACAACAAGAATGGCGGCGCCTGGATGAGCAACCTGGTCGACCAGTCCAAGCTGCTGGGCACCAAGCCGGTGATCTTCAACGTGGCCAACTTCACCAAGCCGGCCCCGGGCGAGCCGGCCCTGCTGTCGTTCGACGACGTCATTACCATGTTCCACGAGTTCGGCCACGGCCTGCACGGCATCCTCGCCAACTCGCAGTACCCGACCCTGTCGGGCACCTCGACGGCGCGGGACTTCGTGGAATTCCCCTCGCAGTTCAACGAGCACTGGGCGACCGACCCGAAGATCTTCGCCAACTTCGCCAAGAACTATAAGACCGGCGAGCCGATGCCGCAGGCACTGGTGGACAAGATCAAGAAGGCGGCCACCTTCAACAAGGGCTACGACATGACCGAGCTGGTCGGTGCCGCCCTGCTCGACATGAGCTGGCATAGCCTCGGTGCGGACGAGCCGAAGCAGGATCCGAACAAGTTCGAGATGGATGCGCTGACCAAGGCGAAGATCAACCTCAGCTATGTGCCGCCGCGTTACCGCTCCAGCTATTTCCAGCATATCTGGGGTAACGGTTATGCCGCCGGCTACTACGCCTACCTGTGGACCGAAATGCTATCGGACGATGCGTTCCAGTGGTTCAAGGAACACGGTGGCCTGACCCGCGAGAACGGCGATCGCTTCCGCGCGATGATCCTGTCGCAGGGCAATACGGTCGAGCTGGGTCAGCTGTACCGCGACTGGCGCGGCAAGGATCCGAGCATCGAGCCGATGCTGATCAACCGTGGCCTGAAGGAAGCGCCGAAGGCGAAGTGATTCTTGCACCATCTGAAATGAGAAAAGGCCGGCATCGCCGGCCTTTTCTTTTGGCTCCCCCCGTGCGGGGCAGTAGCGCAGAGGCGACGCCGCTGACTCAGTAAGCGAACTCGCGGAAGACCGGATCGACGCTGCCGTTCCAGGGGCCATGGAACAGCTCCAGCTTGCGCTCGGCCGGCGTCTGGTTGCTCTCGACGATTTCGATCATCGGCTCGAGGAAGATGCTCTCGTCGGCGCCATGCTTGTTGAGGCGCGCACGGCGCTTGAGGCCATGCGAGGCGATCTTGAGCGTTTCGGCCGCGAGTTCGCGCACGCTGTGCTGGCGGAACGGCAGCTTGAGCGCCTGCTTCGGCACGCCGTCGCGCAGGGCGTGGCGCTCCTCGCGGCTGAAGTCCTTGACCAGGTCCCACGCGGCATTCAAGGCGTCGTCGTCATAAAGCAGGCCGACCCACAAGGCGGGCAGGGCGCACAGTCGGTTCCATGGGCCGCCGTCGGCGCCACGCATTTCCAGGTATTGCTTGAGGCGCACTTCCGGAAAGGCCGTGGTGAGATGGTCGGCCCAGTCCTTCATGGTCGCGCGCGTACCGGGCAGGGCCGGCAGCTCGCCCGCCATGAAGCGCTTGAAGTCCTGGCCGGAAAGATCGACGTAGTGGCCGTCCTGGTAGCTGAAGTACATCGGCACGTCGAGCATGTAGTCCACGTAGCGCTCGTAGCCGAAGCTGTCCTCGAACACGAAGTCGAGCATGCCGGTACGATTCGGGTCGGTGTCTTCCCATACGTGCGAGCGATACGACAGGTAGCCGTTTGGACGGCCTTCCGTGAACGGAGAGTCCGCAAACAGCGCAGTGGCGATCGGTTGCAGCGCGAGGCTGGTGCGGAACTTGCGCACCATGTCGGCCTCGCTGGAGAAATCCAGGTTCACCTGCACCGTGCAGGTGCGCGTCATCATGTCCAGGCCGAGGTTGCCGACCTTGGGCATGTACTCGCGCATGATCTTGTAGCGGCCCTTGGGCATCCACGGCATCTCGTCGCGGCGCCACTTCGGCTGGAAACCCATGCCGAGGAAGCCGATGCCGAGGTCGTCCGCGATGGAGCGCACCTCGGCCAGATGCGAATTGACCTCGCAACAGGTCTGGTGGATGGACTCCAGCGGGGCGCCGGAGAGCTCCAGCTGGCCGGCGGGCTCCAACGTGATCGAGGCCTTGTCGCGCGACAGCGCTACCGGGTTGTCCCCTTCGCGCGCGACATCCCAGCCGTAGCGGGTGGCCAGGGTTTCCAGCAAGCGCCGAATGCCGCGATCGCCGTCGAAGGTGGGCGGGCGCAGGCTGTCGGTCAGGAAACCGAATTTTTCGTGCTCGGTGCCAATGCGCCAGGCATCGCGTGGTTTTTCCCCCGCAGCCAGGTAATCAGTCAGCTGCTGGCGGTTGCCGATGGGCGTGCTCTTCACGGCACTGGGTATGGACACGGGGAACTCCTGTAGAGGCTGCCCTCACTTTGGGGGTGCCGGAGTGAAATTCAAAGTGCCTCAGCCCACGCAGTTTGTTTTAGCTGCTGGCCGGAAAGTCGATGCGCATGCGCGTGCCCTGGCCGGTACTGCCATCGAGGATGCTCAATTGGGCGCCATGAACCCGCGCCACCTCATCGACGATCGACAGGCCCAGGCCGCAGCCATCGTCCGTGCTGCCAGCGCCTCGATAGAAACGCTCACGAACACGGGCACGCTCGCCGGCTGGAATACCGGTTCCGCTGTCATCCACTTCTAGGAAAGCCTGTCCGTCATTGGCCCCGCAACGAACCGTCACATGGCCGCCGGCGGGCGTATGGCGAATCGCGTTGTCGATCAGGTTGATCAGCAGCTCGTGCAGCAACCAGTACACGCCGGTGACCTGGACGTGCTGGCAATCGGCTCCCAGGTCGATGCCGTGGGCCAAGGCACGGTCGAGCGAGCTCTCGATCACTTCGCCGATCAGGTGGGGCAATTCGATCGAGGTGTAGTGGCTGGCCCGATGTGCCGATGGTTCGGCACGCGCCAGCGTCAGCAGCTGGTTGGCGGTATGGGCAAGCCGGTCCACGCCACCATGCAGCAGGGCAATGCGCTCCTCCAGCGGGCTGCCGGCGGTTTCGCGGCCGAGTACTTCCAGTTGGGCCTTGAGGCCGGTCAATGGGGTGCGCAACTGGTGAGCCGCGTTGGCCATGAAGTGCTGCTGCGACAGCACGGAATTGCGCACCGTGCCCAGTAAGGTGTTGAGTGACTCCACCACCGGCCGCACTTCGCTGGGAACTTCGTCGGTGGAAAGCGGCGTCAACGCCTGCGCCGGGCGGTTGGCGATCTGCCGACTCAGGCGTTGCAGGGGGCGCAGCGAAATGCGGATGCCGATCAGGGCGATGATCAACACCGCCGCCATCTGCACGGTGTCATTGAGGCCGAACGAGACATCCATGCGATGGACTGCGCGGTCGCGGCGCGCCGGCGTCTCCGCCACAGTAACGATGACCGCTTCACCGTCTTCTACGGTGCGGTAGCTGGCCAGGCGCATCACCTCGCCCTGAAACGTGATGTCGGCGAAGCTAAAGCCATCCGCCGCCTTGTCGTCGGGCGGGGCCAGCGGCAGCTCCGGCGTACCCGCCAGGGAACGTCCGTCGGGAAGGCTCACCCGATAGAAAAATACGTCGCCACCCATCCCGCGCAAGGTGGGCGACGGACCCTCGCCATGCATCGACTTCGGTGGCGGCGGCAGTGGCTCGGCGTTGGCGAACGGTCGGGGTGCCGGTGGCGGATGTTCAGGCGAGGACATCGCAAGCTGGCCATCGGGCCCGCGATGGATGCGCGCAACGATCGCCAGTGCGGCGCGCGACAAGGCGCGGTCGAAGGCGCTATGGATGGGGCTGACGATCATGCTGTGATCGACCGCGACGCCAGCCACCAGCAACAGCAACAGCGGCGCCAGCATGTACCTCAGCAGGCGCCGGTGAATGCTGATCGGACGCTTGCGCTCAGGCATCTTCGAGGCGGTAGCCCAGCCCGCGAATGCCACGCACGGTAGCCGCGTTGCCCAGCTTGCTGCGCAGGCGCGACACGTGGACCTCGATGGCGTTACCGGAAATGTCTTCGCTCCAACCGGTAATCGCCTGGGTCAGGCGTTCCTTGCTCACCACCTTGCCGCTGTGATGAGCCAGGCATTCGAGGATGGACCACTCGCGTCGCGTGAGTTCCAGCACGTCACCGGTGGTGTTGAGTGCACGACGGCCCGCCAGATCGATGCGCAGGCCGCCAATCGCGATTTCATTGGCAGCGGCGGCGGTGGCGCGGCGGATCAGGGCGCGGCAACGCGCAGCCAGCTCAGGCAGGGCGAACGGCTTGACCAGATAGTCATCGGCGCCCAGGTCGAGGGCATTGATGCGGTCGTCCAGGCCGTCGCGTGCGGTCACGATCAGCAGCGGCAGTGGATTGCCACTACGGCGCAGGCGTCGCACCAGGGACAGCCCGTCTTCCCCTGGCAGGCCCAGGTCGACGATGGCGAGGTCGTAGTGGGTATCGGCCAGCCGCCCGGAAACCGCTTCGGCGTCGGCTACGGCATCAACCACGTAGCCACTGGTAACCAGGCCGCGGGTAATGGCATCGGATACCAGGGAATCGTCTTCGACAAGCAGAATTCGCATACGGCATACAAGCGTGGAAGTTCGCGCATGTTACCAGTAGCACATGACAGGGCACAGGCTTCTACGGCAGGCGCAATAAGTTGCGCAAGGGGAGGGTTCAGCACCGTCCCGACCGCCAGAAAAACGCCCGCTAGGCGGGCGTTTTTCAGCTCGTACAGTCAGTTGCCGCAACGATCAGTAGCGCGGCACCGACGAGTCGATCTCACGGGCCCATGCGTCCATGCCGCCCTCGACGTTGTAAACCTTGGTGAAGCCATGGGCGGCGAAGCGCTCGGCCACGCCGCGGCTGGATACGCCGTGGTGGCAGATGAAGGCGATCGGCGCGTCCTTGGGCAGGGCGGCCAGCGTCTCGTAACCCTCCTCCTCCAACACACGGGCTTGCGCCAGCGGGGCGGCCTGCGCACGGCCCTGGGCCGGGCGCACGTCGACCAGGGTGAGGTCACCGGCGGCCAGGCGGGCCTTCAGCTCCTGCACGGTCAGCGAACCGATCTCCTGCGCACCCGGGAATTTCAGGCTCAGGCCTTCGCCCTGCACGGTGGACACCCAGTCGATCACGATGCCCTTGGCGCGCTGGGCGCTGCCCGGGTCGAAGTGCACTTCGATGCCGTTGGAGCTGACCACGATGTCGTGGTCGCTGGCCGGTGCCAGCTGGAAGCCGGCGCTATGGTCCGGGCCGATCTCCAGGTGCAGCGCCAGGCCCTGCGCGTTGGCCGTGCCCTGGCGGATGGCCTCGGCGGCCTTGTCGGTGATGGTGATCTCCGGCGGCGTGCGATCCGGCGCGGCCGCGCCAAACAGCTGGTGCAGCTCGCCGCTGGCGTACATCTGGCGAATGATGTCGGCGCCGCCGACCAGCTCGCCGCCCACATAAAGCTGCGGAATGGTCGGCCAGTCACCGTAAGCCTTGATGCCCTCACGGATTTCCGGGTCTTCCAGCACGTTGACCGTGTGGTAGTCCGGCAGCAACTCGTTCAGCGTGTTGGTGGCGGCAGCGGAGAAGCCGCACATCGGCTGATTCCGGGTGCCTTTCATGAACAGCACCACGCGGTGGTTCTGCAACAGGGATTCGATACGTTCGCGGGTGGCGCTGTCGAGGGACATGGGGGACTCCGGCAAAGAAGGCTGATTGTACCCCGTGGATATGCCGGCTGTTTTGGCGGTTGCAAGGCAGGGGAAGAGGGGCGAAGGGCGAGGGCGCGAGCTCGTGCGCGCTCGCATAACCTCGTGTCTGGGTGCGCAAGGGTTTTCTCGCAGGCTGGAAAGCTGGCCTCAGTGGTTCGGTGCTGGCGCCCTCACTACTCGCCCCTCGTCCGTATTCTCAAGCAGCCGGCCGCAACTCGCCCAGGTCCAACCGGCTGCGCGTCAGCGGCGCCAGCGCCAGCGCGGCGGCCGGGGACGGCAGCACCAGCTCGCGGCTGGCCCGTCCCAGCGGGGCGAATTGCTCGCTCCAGTGGATCAGCTCCATCGCGCCCGAGTGGTCTTCCACCAGGACGGTGCAGTGCTCCACCCAATCGCCATCGTTGAGATAGAGCACGCCGCCCATGTCGCGCACGTGGCCAAAGTGGATGTGCCCGCAAATATGGCCGTCGAAACCGCGTTCGCGTGCATCGCTGGCGACGCGCTCCTCATAGGCTCGGATATAGGCCAGCGCCTTGCCGATATGCGATTTCACGATGATCGACAGCGGCAGGTAGGGCAGTTCCAGCCGGCGGCGCATGGCGTGCACGCGGCGGTTGGTCCAGCAGATGAAGCGGTGCATCACTTCCCCCAGGTGCACCATCCATGTGCGCCCGATCTGCTCCGGATCAAATTCGTCGCCGTGGCTGACGCGGTAGCGGCGTCCGTCGGCAGCTTCGTGCACGGCATCCAGCTCGATCTGCACGCCACCGAAGCGCTGCCCGGCGAGGCCGCGCATGGGGGCGTCGTGATTGCCCGGGATATAAATGACGTCGACGCCGCGCCGTGCCAGATCCAGCACCTCGGCAATCACGGCGCCGTGGTCCGCATGCCACCAATGGCGGCGCGCCAGCGCCTCCATGTCGATGATGTCGCCCACCAGGTAGAGCTTCTCGCAGCGCAACTTGCGCAGGAAATCGAGCAGGTAGCCGGCCTTGCAGTCAGGCGTGCCCAGGTGCACGTCCGAGATGAAGGCGCTGCGGCAGTGGAAGTTCGCCATGGCAATCTCTCCCGGTGGTTACCGGGACGCCAGCGTGCCTGCGGCAGGTCACCGCGTGATGGCGAAATGGTTGCAGAAGGATTTCCGCCCGCCCGATGGGGTGATCGGGGCGGGCGTTATGGGGTCAGGATATAGCGCGATACGGGCAGGGCGGTCTGCGCCCACAACGTGTACTGCGCTGCGGACGGGTGCAGCCCGTCGTCGGCGAGCAGGTCGGGATGGCGCCGCGAGATGTCGGTGATATCGACCCAGTACGCGCCCCGACGCTGTGCCTCATCGCGGGCAATCGCGTTATAGACATCCAGCTCGTCGCCGATGCGCATCACGTTGCGGCCACTTTGCCGCGCAAACGGGGTGACGCCCCAGTCGGGTATCGACAGCACCAGCACGTGCCTGGCGCGGTCCCCGGCCAAGGCGATGGCGCGTTCCAGCATGCGCTGGAACTCGTTGCGATAGTCGTCGGCGCTGCGTCCGCGGTACTGGTTGTTCACGCCGATCAGCAGGCTGACCAGCTCGTAAGGTGGCGCGAAGGTGGTGCTGTCCATCGCCGCCGCCAGCTCGTCGGTAGTCCAGCCGGTGGTGGCGATGATGGTCGGGTCGGCGAGTGCGATGCCTTCATCGCGCAGGCGCGCGGCGAGCTGCACAGGCCAGCGGCCAGGCTCCGGCACGCCTTCGCCAATCGAATACGAGTCGCCGAGGGCCAGATAGCGCAGCACGTCGGCGTCGGCCTCAGGCAATCGCGGCGCGTGGCTTCTGTGCGGCAGCCATGCCCACCAGGACGCGCTCGATGCGCACGAAGACCTCGCGAATCTGCTCCGGCGGCGGCAGCAAGGTAAGGCGCAGGTGGCGGCTGTGCGGCACGTTGAAGCTGCTGCCCGGCACGACCAGCACGGACTCTTCCTCCAGCAGCCGCAGGGCAAAGGCGTTGTCGTCGAAATCAGCAAGGCGATCGCTACGTACACGCGGGAAGGCGTAAAGCGCGCCCGACGGCGACACGATGTCGAGGAACTCGCTGGCGGCCACGCCATCGAGTACCTCGCGGCGCGCCTCGTGCAGGCGACCGCCGGCCGTCGTCAGCGCATGGATGGTGGGTGCACTTTGCAGCGCCGGTCGTACCGCCCATTGCGCGGTGACGTTCGCGCACAGGCGCAGCGCGGCCAGCAGCTGCAAGGCATCGCGATAATCGGTGGTGCGCGACGGATCACCGGACAAGCTCATCCAGCCCACGCGATAACCGCAGGCGCGATGCACCTTGCTCAAGCCGCCGAAGCTGACACAGGGCAGGTCGCCGGCGACCGCGGCCAGCGGCTGGAACGGCACGCCGTCGTAAAGGATCTCGTCGTAGATCTCATCGCTGAGCAGCAGCAGTCGGTGCCGTGCGGCCACGGCGACGATGCGTTCCAGCAGCTCGCGCGGATACACGGCGCCGGTGGGATTGTTCGGGTTGATCAACACCAGGGCGCGCGTGCGTGGCGTTATCAGTGCTTCGATCTCGTCCGGATCGGGCAGGTGGCCGTTTTCGGCCAGGCAGCGGTAATAGCGTGGCTTGCCATCGTTGAGGATGGTGGCGGCGCTCCACAGCGGGTAGTCCGGGCTGGGCAGCAGCACTTCGTCGCCTGGCTGCAACAGCGCGCGCAGGCTCAGGTCGATCAGTTCGCTGACGCCGTTGCCGATGAAGACGCGTTCCACTTCCACGCCATGGGCACCGCGATGGCGCTGCTGTGCGGCGATCGCCTCGCGCGCCTCCTCCAGGCCCTGCTCGTGGCCGTAGGCCTCGCTGTCATGCAGGTGGCGCGCAATCGCTTCGCGCAAATGCGCCGGCGTGTCGAAACCGTAGCGGCCCGGGTTGCCGATATTCAGCTTGATGATCGGCAGCCCGGCTGCCTCCAGCTCGCGCGATCGCCGGGTGAGTGCGCCACGGATTTCATAGCGCACGTCCGCCAGGTGCGCACTGGGTTTGATCGAGGCCAACGCAAGCGTCCTTCATTCTTCGTTGTTGCCAGCGCCGGGCGCCGGAGTGGTGTTTGCATGCTAGCAGCGTACGGACCCCAGCGGGGAGCCGAAAAACGACGAAAAACGGCGCAGTGTCGGGCTTCTCGCGGGCAGGGCATAATCACGCCCCATGACGGAAGCCGACATCATTGAGCGACTGCGCCGTATCGGTTGGCGCGGGGACACCTTGCCAGCGGACGGCCGACGGCTGGCCCGCGTGGTGGCACAGCACCGTGCCGGGTACGAGCTGCATGACGGCGAGACCCTGTTCGGCGCCCAGCCGGCGGGCCATTACCTCAAGCGCACCATGGATCCGGCGGAGCGTCCGGCGGTGGGCGATTTCGTCGAGGTCGAGGCCGGCAAGCCCCCGCATATCGTCACCGTGCACCCGCGCCGTACGGTGTTGTCGCGCGCTGCGGCGGGCGAGCGCTACGAGCGCCAGATCATCGCCACCAATATCGACTACGTGCTGGTGCTCACCGGCCTGGATGGGGACTTCAACCCCGCCCGCATCGAGCGCTATCTCTCGCTGACCGAGGGTTCCGGCGCCCAGCCGGTGGTGCTGTTGAGCAAGCTCGATACCCGCGATGACGCCGACGAACTGCTGGCCGTGTTGCGCGCGCGCCTGCCCGAAGGCACGCCGATCCACGCCATCAATGGCAAGGATCCGGCCAATGTAGCGCTGCTGGCACGCTATCTGCGGCCGGGCGATAGCGCCGTGCTCGTGGGTTCTTCCGGCGCCGGCAAGTCCACGCTCACCAATACGCTGCTGGGCAGCGAGAAGATGGCGACCAAGGCCGTGCGCAGCCACGACAGCCGTGGCCGCCACACCACCACGTATCGCGCCCTGCTGCAGCTGCCCAGCGGCGGCTGCCTGATCGACACCCCGGGCATGCGCGAGCTCAAGCTGACCGGCGAGGAAAACCTCGACCTGTTCGCCGATATCGACGCCTTGGCCGAGCAGTGCCGATTCGCCGACTGCGGGCATGGCAGCGAGCCTGGTTGCGCCGTCCAGGCGGCGCTGGATAGCGGCGATCTATCGGCCGAGCGCTGGCGCAACTACCTGAAACTGCGCGACGAACGCGAGGAGCAGGCGGCCACCCTCGAGGCCCGGCTGCGCCGCCAGCGCGGCGGTCGCCCGGTGGGGCGCCTGCATGGCAGCCATCGCGATACCCGTGAGCGCGAGTAGCGCCGCCAGCGGACGCTTGCGGCGATAGGCCCCGGAGGCACTACTATCGGGTTGTCTTGGTCTGGGGTGCGGGCATGCAGCGGCTTTCGTCGCCTTCCACGTTTTTCTATAAGCGGGTCTTCCCCGTGTTCTGGTTCGGTTTTCTGGGCATCTTCCTGTTGACCTCGGTGGGATTGGGGCGCGCGCCGCAACGAGTGGACGTGACGCCTTTCCTGATCGGCCCAGCGGTCATGGCCGTGTTCGGTTTCGTGCTGATGCGCAAGCTGGTGTTCGACCTGGTCGATGAAGTCTGGCTGGAAGGCGACTACCTGCTGATCAAGAGTCGTGGCGAGTCGTCCCGCATCCCCTTGCGTGACGTGATCAACGTCAATGCCACCAGCATGACCAACCCGCGCCGGGTCACCCTGATGCTGCGTACCGAGTCTGCGCGCTGGGGCAAGGAAATCACCTTCATGCCGAACAGTCCGCGCGGCATATTCAGCGCCTTCAAGAGCGACCCGGTCGCCGCCGATCTGATCCAACGGATCGATGCCCTACGCCAGAGATCCACATGAGTGTGAACCCCGCCAACGTAGCCCCCGAACTGCGGCGCTACGCCGAGCTGGACCAGCGCCTGCTGGCAGCGGTCAAGGGCATGCGGATCCTGACCACCGTATCGTGGCCTGCCTCACTGGAAGACCGCATGATCGCGGCGTACAGCAAGGGCCAGTTCTCCCTGCCCGAGGTGACTTACCAGCGGCCGGATCTTTCGGCGGAGCGTGCGGAACTGGCCAGGATCGAACACGAGGCCGGTTACGAAGACCCGATGGGCGAATACCTGTCGCGCACGGCGGAGTCCTGGCGCATCGCGGCGGAAATGCTCGAGGCGGTGGGTACCAGCGGCGTCACGGCGCCGTCGATCGTGCTGTATGGGCGACCGGGCGACGCCATTCCCGGCAGTGATCGCAGCAATCTGGACGCCGCCCGCTATTTCGTGGAGTTGTCCGACGAACTGGGTTCGGACCTGCTGGCGGACGACATCAGCGTGAGTATCCCCGCCGACACGCTGCGCGACGATCTGGCCCACACGCTGGATGACTTTTTCGGCGCGGGCGTGATCGCCGTGGAAGTGGACCCCGAGCTCACCGCCAAGGCCGCAGCAGGTGCGACACGCATCCGCCTGCGCGGGGGTACCTGCTTCAACGAGTACGATCGTCATCAGCTGCTGGCGCACGAGGCCTTCGTGCATTCGCTGACCGCGCTGAATGGCCGCGCGCAACCCGTGCTGGCTTCACTGGGGCGCACCTCGCCGCGGGTGACGGCCACCCAGGAAGGGCTGGCCGTGTTCGCCGAACTGATGTCGGGCGCCATCGACATCGCGCGGCTCAAGCGCATCAGCCTGCGCATCCTCGCCATCGACATGGCCTTGAGTGGTGCCGATTTCGTCGAGGTCTACCGATTCTTCTGCAGTCGCGGACAGAGTCCGGCCGACAGCTTCCATTCGGCGCAGCGCGTCTTTCGCGGCGTGCCGGTGACGGGCGGCGCGGCATTTGCCAAGGACAATGTCTACCTGTCCGGGCTGCTCGCCGTGCATACGTTTTTCCGCTGGGCGCTCAAGCAACGGCGCATGGACATGCTGCGGCATTTGTTCGCCGGCAAGCTGGCGCTGCATGACGTGATCACGCTGGAACCGCACTTCGAGTCCGGCGCCATCCTGTCGCCGCGCTGGTTGCCGCCGTGGATGCAGCATGTGCACGGCCTCGCCGGCAAGCTGGCGTTCTCGTTGTTCGTCAATCGCATCCACATGGGCAAGGTGCAGGCGGAGACGATTTCACTCAGCCTTTAGGCCGGTATCTGTAGGGAGAAGCGGCCCCGCTGGGTGAACGATGACCTCGCCATGCGTGCGCGCATCGTCGGGCTGGCCTGTCCGCCGGTGTTACCATTCAGCCTTGCCGCTGGCCGGCCCCCCATCCCCCATCACCTCAGTCCTCGCATCCCATGGCACTCACTGAAGAACTTCGTCTAGCTGCGCTCGAGTACCACCGCCTTCCGCGCCCGGGCAAGATCAAGGTCTCCGCGACCAAGCCCATGGTGACCCAGCGCGACCTCGCCCTGGCTTATTCGCCCGGCGTGGCCTATGCCTGCGAAGCAATCGTCGAGGACCCCAATGCCGCCAGCGAAATGACCGCGCGTGGCAACCTGGTGGCAGTGATCACCAACGGTACCGCCGTGCTGGGCCTGGGCGACATCGGCCCGCTCGCCGGCAAGCCGGTGATGGAAGGCAAGGGCGTGCTGTTCCAGAAGTTCGCCGGCATCGACGTGTTCGACATCGAGATCAACGAGCGCGACCCAGACAAGCTGGTCGACATCATCGCCTCGCTGGAGCCGACCTTCGGCGGCATCAACCTGGAAGACATCAAGGCGCCGGAGTGCTTCATCGTCGAGCGCAAGCTGCGCGAGCGCATGAAGATCCCGGTCTTCCACGATGACCAGCATGGCACCGCCATCATCGTCGGCGCCGCCGTGCTCAACGCGCTGGAAGTGGTCGGCAAGAAGATCGAGGACGTGAAGCTGGCGACCACCGGCGTCGGCGCGGCCGGCATCGCCTGCCTGGACATGCTGGTGGCGCTGGGCGTGAAGCCCGAGCACATCCTGGCCTACGACCGTGAGGGCGTGCTGTACACCGGCCGCGACCACATGGACCCGGACAAGCAGCGCTACGCACGCGCCACCGACAAGCGCACCCTGGCCGAGATCGTCGACGGCGCCGATATCTTCCTTGGCCTTTCCGCCGGCGGCATCCTCAAGCCCGAGATGGTCGCCAGCATGGCGGAGCGCCCGATCATCCTGGCGCTGGCCAACCCGAACCCAGAAATCTCGCCCGAAGACGCCAAGAAGGTGCGTCCGGACTGCATCATCGCCACCGGCCGCTCGGATTATCCGAACCAGGTCAACAACGCGTTGTGCTTCCCGTACATCTTCCGCGGTGCGCTCGATGTCGGCGCTACCGGCATCAACGAGGCGATGAAGCTCGCCTGCGTGCGCGCGATTGCCCAGCTCGCCCGCATGGAAGCCGGCGACCTCGCCAGCGCCTATGGCGGTGATATTCCGACCTTCGGTCCGGACTACCTGATCCCGCGTCCGTTCGATCCGCGCCTGCTGGTGATGCTGGCGCCGGCGGTGGCGCTGGCGGCGATGGACTCCGGCGTGGCCACCCGTCCGATCACGGACATGGAGGCCTACCTTGAGAAGCTCGGCCAGTTCATCTACCGCACCGGCCTGTTGATGAAGCCGGTGTACGAGCGCGCCCGCGCCGACCGCAAGCGCGTGGTCTACGCCGAGGGCGAGGAAGAGACCGTGCTGCGAGCGGTGCAGACGGTGATCGACGAGCGCCTGGCGTTCCCGATCCTGATCGGCCGCCCGGAAGTGATCGAGGCGCGCATCGAGCGCCTGGGCCTGCGCATGCGCGTAGGCGTCGATTTCGAACTCACCAATATCAACGACGATCCGCGGTTCAACGACTACTGGCAGCAATACCACGCGCTGACCGAGCGTCGCGGCGTGACGCCGGCGGCTGCGAAGAACCTGCTGCGCTCGCGTCCCACCTTGATTGCCTCGCTGATGGTCGAACGTGGTGAAGCGGACGCGATGATCAGCGGCCTGGTCGGTCGCTTCCACAAGAAGCTGGGCTATATGCGCAGCGTGTTCGGCCTGGACCCGGGCGTGCAGTGCACCTCGGCCATGACCGGCGTGATCAACGACCAGGGCGCGTGGTTCTTCCTCGACACGCACGTGCAATGCGACCCCACCGCCGAGCAGATCGCCGAAGCGACCATGCAGGCGACCTACCGCCTGAAGCTGTTCGGCATCGAGCCGAAGGTGGCGATTCTTTCGCACTCGAACTACGGCAGCCACGACAATCCGAGCGCGGCGAAAATGCGCAAGGTGCGCGAGATCCTGATGGCGCGCATGCCCAAGCTCAACATGGATGGCGAGATGCAGGCCGACACCGCCTGGGACGAAGCCTTGCGTCACCGCATTTTCCCCAATACGACCTTGATGGGGCGCGCCAACCTGTTCGTGATGCCGAACCTCGACGCCGCCAACATCACCTACAACATGGTGCGCGTGATGACCGATGGCGTGGCGATCGGGCCGATCCTGATGGGCATCAACAAGCCGGCGCATATCCTTACCCCGGCAGCGACGCCGCGCCGCGTGGTCAACATGACCGCGATTGCGGCGGTGGATGCGCAGATTCGCGCGGCGCAGGGTGAGAAGCGCAGCTGATCGGTTTTGCTTAAGCGCAAGTGTGTTTGAAACGGGCCCTTGTGGCCCGTTACTCTTTGGGAGAAGGCAGGGGGGAACGCGCACCCTGGCTCCTTCTCCCCTCCGGGGAGAAGGCTGGGATGAGGGGCGGGTGCTCGCGGTAGCGCGACAACTGAGCGTGGCTGCGAGGGTGCCGCTTACGCAGCGGGCGTTTCGACTGCCTGCCGGCAGCCGAG
>NZ_JAPDPF010000016.1 GCF_026283925.1 Dyella halodurans | reverse complement strand
CGACTAGCTCATCGTGGCCCGGCACCGCCCTGCGGTGCAGCATCTAGAGGCCGGATATACGTGTGCAGTCGACACGGACGCCAGAGCTAGGGGATGCTTGGCAAAGGAGAGGAGTCCATATACGGACGTTAGCGTCAATCCGTGCAACCGCATATAAGTCGCTGACGCTTCCACATTCTTGACTGCGTTGCTGATCGTCAAAGCCATGGCGGGCGAGGCGTTCGCCCGCTTGTTGCCCTCGCGAACGATGGCTTGAGTGTCGGCATGGCGGAGTGTGGTACGCCATGCCGACTAAGCGAGTTGCCTATCCCTTGAGGAACGAGAGGATGTCGCTATTAATCTGCTCGGCGTTGGTCGTCGGCATGCCGTGCGGAAACCCCGGGTAGATCTTAAGGGTCGCGTTCCGCAAAAGCTCGGCGGAACGAACCCCCGCGTCCTTGTAGGGAACGACTTGGTCGTCATCCCCATGCAGGACCAAGGCCGGCTGCTGGATCTGCCTGAGGTCTTCGGTGAAGTCGGTTTCGGAGAACGCCTTGATGCAGTCGTACTGGGCTTTCGTGCCTCCCATCATGCCCTGGCGCCACCAGTTTCGAATGATGCCTTCTGATGCCTTTGCGCCGGCTCGGTTGTACCCGTAAAACGGGCCAGTGGGGATGTCGAGATAAAATTGTGAGCGGTTGGCCAGGTATTGTTTGCGGAGGCCATCGAAGACCTCCAGCGGCGTACCTTCGGGATTGCTCTTGGTCTTGACCATGATGGGAGGTACGGCGCTGATCAACACGATTTTTGCCGTCCTGTCCCTCCCATGCTTCGCTGCGTAGTGAACTACTTCTCCTCCACCCGTTGAATGGCCGATGTGGATCACATCCTTGAGGTCAAGCGCACCCGTCAGCGCCGCGAGATCGGCGGCATAGTGATCCATGTCGTTGCCTTCATCGGTCTGAGTCGACCGACCATGGCCTCGGCGATCGTGCGCGATCACGCGATAGCCGTGGCTGAGGAAAAACATCATCTGCGCATCCCAATCATCCGCAGAAAGCGGCCAGCCGTGACTAAAGACGATCGGCTGACCGGCGCCCCAGTCTTTGTAATAGATCTCAACACCGTCCGGCGTCACGACCTTCCCACTGGCGCGGCGTGCGCTATGAGTTGTGGTTTGCGATCCGTGCGAGGGCGCAGTCGCCGCGATGGCTGATGCGAGTGGCATGGTCATGGATACCGCGGCGGCGGCTCCAGTACCCGCCAGTACTTTCCGACGCGTCTGGTCAATGTGCTCATCAGTGCTCATCAGAGGGTCTCCCTTCGATAGTTAGGGGTGCGGCAGGGACGAACTGAGTGCTTTCTGGCTTGGGTGTCGATGGGCACATTCGCGTGCCCATCGCGGGGGTGCGGCATATCTAAGACACGTTTGCGATGAAGCTCACGATGGCATCGACACAGAACTGCGGTTCCTGATGGTGAGGGCCATGTCCTGCCTGCGGTACGACGAGTAGATGAAAGGATCGCCAACTTGGAATCATCTCGAACCAGTTGCGCACCGGAAACACGATTTCATGGTCTCCGGATATGACCAGTATGGGAGTCGGCGTGATGGCAAGCGCGTCCCGGTAGCCGCCGCGATCAACGAACAATTCGTCGCTTGGGGCTTCACCAGCTTGGAGAAGCCTCAGATAGGTTTCCTCCGGGACAACCGGACTTCTGTCCGAGGCGATGCGCTTTGCAATGCGAGCGTTCGAGGCCTTGGCTGCCATCCGGCTGCGTTCCGATGCAGGCTCAAAGAACAGCACCGTTTCGTCATCCAGATCATTGTCGAATTTCAATGCACGTTCGAAAAAGACCTGCTCGGGCCCATGCGAGAGTTTCCCGGGAGGGCACGTGCCAATGAGGACGAGCTTTCGGACCCGGTCAGGGTGAGTAATGGCCACCACCTGTGCTGCGTGCCCGCCGAGGGACCATCCTGCGAGGAAGAACCTCTGAATCCCCAGTGCATCCGCCAGATCGACGGCGTCCTGTGCGAGCGCACGCGGATCGTAATTTGCTTCGCCGGTCGATCGTCCCAAACCGGAATAATCGAACGTAATTACGCGAAACGATCTGGAAAGAGCGTCGAGGAACGCGGGATCCCATACGTCCAGTACGCCGCGGAAGCGCACACAAAGGATCAGTGGTTCGCCCGACCCCAAAACTCGATAGGCCAGCTTCCGGCCTTTGCTCTCCACAAACTGCGTTGGCGTATCGATGGCAGTGGGGGTGTAAGTGGTTGCGGACACTGAGCTTCTCCGGTGGTTGGATGAATCGGGTGTTTCCGGTTTTGCCTCGCCTGGCGTGTCTGGCGAAGTAACGGCAGTCTGCCGATGAATCTGGCGCATCCAGGCGGGTGGTACCCGATTCCTCGCCGCAATGGGTTTGTCTCCGCACGACGGCGAATGGACGGCTCTTTCCTGCCTGGCTCGTACCTGCGAGCGAACCGGTAACGACAGGCCGTTACCCCAATCCTTATAGAAGAGGCGGGCGCCGTCAGGCATCTCGGTGCCCGCGCTGCCACCGTTGGCTTCCTTGAAGCGGTCTTGAGCCATATGATCAGCACGCTCTGGGAGTGAACTCTCCAGCCCTTTCCGCAGGCGGCCCGCCATCCATCGGTGAGCAGACGGGTGAGGCTGCTGCAGGCGATGGGCCTTCCTACACTAGGAAATCACGGTATGCTCGCCAGACCCCCTCAACAACTGTCAAATTCGACAAATAGCCGTGCCAAAACGGACACGGCAATGAAGGGGTTTCCGGAGATCGGTATCGTTTGTGATGCGGGAACATCGCAGACAGGCCTGCACGGACTCACTGAGCTTTTCCGTTATGCAGGGGACATCGCGGCCCGAACACAGGGCGGCCAAACCACACTTCCTCTACGCATTTCGCACTGGCGGAGTGGAACTGATCATGCCGTTCATTGCACCTACGACAGCCATCCAGGCACGGAACAACGGCCTGTAGCCTTGGTGCTGCCAGGCAACTTGCAGGCGACTCTCAGTTCGGCCCACGACCAAGTGCTTGGGGACTGGCTGCACCAGAAGCATGCGGTGGGCGTCATCATTGCGGCTGTATGTGGCGGCGTTTTCCTCCTCGCGCGCACAGGTCTGCTAAACGGGCGGCAGGCAACCACGCACTGGGCGTTGCGCGAGCAATTCGCGAAGGAATTCCCGAATGTTCCGATCGAAACCGATTACATGGTCATCGACTACGGAGATGTGGTGACGGCCGGTGGTGTTCTTGCGTGGACCGACCTTGGACTCCGTCTGGTCGAGCGACTACTTGGCGCGGCCGTCATGCTTGAAACGGCGCGATACATGAATGTCGATCCGCCAGGTCGTGAGCAGCGCTTCTACAGCAGTTTCGATCCCCGGCTAACGCACGGCGACAAGGCCATCATAAAAGTCCAGCGTTGGCTCGTGGGGCGAAGCGAAGGAGCGGATCCAGTGACCCAGCTTGCGAAAATCGCGTGCCTCGAGCAAAGGACATTCCTTCGTCGCTTCGTCAAAGCGACCGGTATGAAGCCCCTTGAGTATCAGCAACAGGTGCGCATTTCCCGGGCGCGAGAAATGCTCCAGTTTGGACGATCGAGCGTCGATCAAGTTGCACGTGCAGTTGGCTACGAAGACACAGGGGCCTTTAGACGGGTCTTCAGACGAATTGTCGGCCTGACACCCTCCGACTATCGCCGCCGATTCTCGGTCCAGGGACTCGAGTCCAATGGGCTCGATCGGGAGGACCTCCATGCGGGATTGATGCGCAAGAATGGCTGATCAGAATTTTGGGGCGTTCGGTTTGAACGCCCATAGCGTGCTGAAACGGCCGGTTGAATCCGCAACCCATAGCAGACCTTAGATGCAGTGTTCATTGGCATGAATCCCATCCGGCGATTGCGTGCAAGGCGGCCATCTGTGCGCTGCGCATGGCGCAGGCACGCAATGAGGCCGGTGTAGTGGGTAGTTACCTTGACTTTGTGTGAGCAGTTCGTTGGTATCTGGTGGCTACTGCTGCTCTCGAAATAGAACCGTAACTGGTTGCCCTGCAAGGTCGACGACGGCGCTGAATTCCGCAGGCTTCGACTTGTCCCGTTTAGGGAGAGAAAACTTCACATCGCCTGCCAGCGATTGGCTGGGGTCAATGGTATTTGCCTTGAGCGCCCTGTCCTCAAGGCTCTTGTGCGCATAGTCGATGTTCGCTTGCTGTTGTTGGGCAAGGGCCTGGTTCTGGGCGTTGGCATTTTCTTTTGCCATTTCCGCCGCAGTCGCGTTGTAATTGCTGCCGTAGTAGGTGCCAGTGGAGTTGGCAGTGGCGCGGACGGTACCTGCGGGTCCATAAGCCGACGCGGTTGCGGTCCCACTGTAGGTGCCATAGCTACTCTCGTGCCCCGCATTGTTGGCATTCATGTTGTTCGCAGCCATTGCAAAGGCGGCGCCGATGCTCGACCAGCGTTCTTGCCTTTTGAGCTCTGCTATTCGGTCCCTGTATGACATGACGGGGAGGGGCGTCCCATTGGAGCTTGCCGTGATGGATGTTTCAGTAAAGTTGAAAGATGCCTGGCTCAGATTCGTCACGCCGACAAAAAGAAGTGCCGATTTTGAGTCGTTGGGGACGTACGCAATCTGAAGCGCCGCGCTGCTCGTCTGTGTGGCAAGGTAGGCAGCGCCATTGGCATACCTCACCTGTTGCCCCTCTGTCGGGACGGGAACAAAAATCCGCTCAGTCGCGTGTGCCGAGATGGCCACGAGACAAGAAACCAGGATGCTGTACACGCGCATTTTCATACCCTCCACGCCACTCTTTCAGGCGTTTTTCATGGACATGATGCGGTCACGTTTTCCCAATTTCTGTTCCCTACCTTACAAAGTGCGGGCTCTGAGTCGCCGAGCGTAACTACACCGACGTTCTTGGCTGATGGGTTTTCGGCTACTCGCGCGACGGCGGGTTGTTTCCAAGTCGCAATTTGCAACGGAGTGAGCCGGGTCGATGTGGTGTCGGTGACCGCACAGTAAGGTCCGCTCCCGACCCCAAACGGACCTAAGGAGGATCGCCTCGACCTGTCATGGAAAGCTGGGCCTGGGAAGAGACGAATACCCGGTATTGAGCTTGGCCTCAATGTTGACGATCCATATGTAGTACTCAACTTCAAGGCGATAGCGCTCTTCGGCGATGACATCGCAGCAGAGTCGCCATCCGGGCCCTATGTCCCTCGTCAAGGACTCGAGCTCGGATCTGATTCGATTTTGAGCGTCGATTACCCGTTCTCGCACCTGCCTGGCATCCATTGCACGCTCTCTATGGTTGGCAGTCGTCAACGCCAGTCCCGGTCCACAAAAGCCACCGCGCACGCGGCCGGCCCAACGTAGACGTTTACTGCAGCGTCGTGACCTCATGACATGCGGATGCCTGATGGGAAGGCATATATCCTGGCGGTCGTTGCTCGGTTGCTCGAAGCCTTTTGCGAAGCGAGCACCAGGTTATGCACCGACAGCAGTTCGCAGACCTTTACCCTTACCAGGTCTCTCTGGTCGGGAGGGACCCTCGCCTTGATCACATTGGCGCGCTCAAGAAACTCGACCCAGGCTTTTACATTCCCGGTCGACTGCAGCATGCGCGGAACCAGGTGGTCTCCCAGCCTTCCAATCTCTTCCTCGATTTCCTTCCAGGTCAAACGCATCACAAAGTCTCCAGCGCCTCAGTCGCCACGATGAATGTTAGCGATCTAACGGGACAGGCGATCACCACTCGCCGACGCGTGGAGTGTGGCTCGCCGACTTGAAGGGGGGTATGAACATCGCCTCTCCCGTCATAAGACGTCCGACAACACCGATTTGGAAATCCTGCCACACAGGTGCGCATCGCCTTGGGATTGGGCAGCCAATTCTCGCCATCGATTTCGACCGCCGTGCTCAAGCCAGATCGGTGCCAACAGCGGCGAATATTCCGTAAGATCGCCTTGGGGCCACTCCGATTAGACTGCAGCGCCGAGCCGCACGATCAAGGCGCAGTCGTTTGTCGGGGTCCCGTCTTTCGCTATCGAAACTGCATCCCATAGCCGGTGCGCCACTAAAGGAACTCGCGGTAGATGGATCTTGCGCTGTTCGATTTTGATGGGACGATCACGGATCGGGAGACCATGCCGGAATTCATGCGCGCCGCGGTTCGGCCGCATCGTCTCTGGCTCGGCAGCGTCCTCCTCCTTCCCTTAATCGTTGGCTACAAGGGCCGGCTCGTCTCCGGCACGCTGGTCCGGAAGGCGATTTGCCGCTTCGGCTTCTGGCATATCCCCGTGCATGAGTTGGAGACGCACGGCCGACGCTTCGCTCGGGATGTGCTGCCCGCCACGCTGCGCCCAGAGGCCATGGAACGGATCACCTGGCACAAGCGCCGGGGCGACACCGTCGTGGTGGTTTCGGGCGGCCTGGATCTGTATCTGGGTCATTGGTGCCAGGAGCACGATATCGAGTTGCTGTGCTCGGCGCTTGAGCAGCGTGCAGGGCGCTTCACCGGCCGCTACCGTGGCCGCCAGTGTGTTCGCGAAGAGAAGGCGCGCCTGGTGCTGGAGCGCTTTCCGCTTTCCCAGTTCTCCCGCGTGTTCGCTTATGGCGATACCTCTGAGGACCGTGAGCTGCTGGCCCTGGCCCACGAGCCGTACTACCGCTGGCAACGGTTGTCCGCGTCGCATGTTGAACTTGGATGATCTACTGAACGGTTTGGCAGTGAGGGCTCACTACTGAGGACAATGTGCGCTCCCGTCCCGGAGCGGAGATTGCGCGATACGACTCAGGAAACGCAGACAGATCGCAGGGGCGGTGCGAGTAGCGCCTGCCGCGCGTCGGGCGGCTAGGCGGTGCGGTCGGTGTCTGTGAGGGCGAGCGGAAGTCCAAAAGCCTTGAACAGGTCAGGGGCGGTGGGCTTCACGAACAAGGTGAGCGATGCAATCGCATCCTGTTCAAGGGTGAGCAGATGGAGAGAGTGCGCCTCCCACGCTGCATCGGCTGACCGACGCGAGTAGAGCGCAAAGGCGGGTTGGCGATTCGCCGCCGTGGGAAGCAGGCGGAAATCGAGATAGTGCTTCCAGGCCCAGTCGAAGAACCGATGAATGCTGTCCCTCCCTGCATACCACTGGGGTTGCGGAGGCATGGTGTAGACCGCCTCCTCCCTGAGCAGGGCGACAAAGCCATCCAGGTCCCGTTCCTCCCAAGTGCGCACATAGCGAGCGAGCAGTGCCTGCTGCCCGGGATTGGACGCCGAGGCGACGGGCGGGCGCCCATCGGGGTAGCGCCGGGCGAGCGTCTCGCGCGCCCTTTGCCTGGCACTGTTGACCGACGCGGTAGTGCCCCCAAGCAGCGCGGCTGCTTCCAGCGTGGACCAGCCAAGCACGTCGCACAGCAGCAGCGTGGCGCGCTGGCGCGGCGGCAGTTGCTGGATGACGGCGACAAACGCCAGCTGCACCGCTTCGCGGGACGAGTAGCGCACCTCAGGGCTGGGGGCGTCATCGGCGATGCCCTCCAGATAAGCGTCCGGATAGGGCTCGATCCAGGACGCCTCGGCGGGAGGCTTGCCATCGGGCATCTGGTTGGTGGCAGGCACCTTCTGGTCGGGCAGCAGGCGTGGCCCGTGCTTGCGGCTGGCGATGGCGTCGAGACAGGCGTGGGTGGCAATCCGGTAGAGCCACGCCCGCAGCGGTGCACGTCCCTCGAAACTGGCGAAGTTGCGCCAGGCGCGCAGATAAGTCTCCTGCACGAGGTCTTCCGCCTCGTGCAGGGAGCCGAGCATGCGATAGCAATGCAGCCGGAGTTCACGCCGGAACGGCTCGGCAAGTTGCTCGAAGGTCTGGTTCGCGTGCGTCATGCCGTGCTTCTCGTTGGATGTTTGCGGCCCTGAAACGGGCGTCGACATGGATTCCGGAATGAGCGTCTGCATGATGAGGGCCCTCAGGGCAGGGCTTCAAGGCCCGTGCCCGAGAGGAGAAACGCCTTGCCCCGGGCCACGTCAGGCTGGGTTGCCAGTTCAATCGCGGCTGCGGCCGCATCGGCGCACGAGGGCGGCGTTCCCATGCTGCCAATGAAATCCTCGACCGGAATGCCCAGGTAGCGTGAATAGCCAGCGGCGGCATATTTGCCAAGTGCCGTGTCCGGCATGATGCGCGGCGCGAGTGCAACGAAGCGCAGGCCCAGCCCAAGCCGGTCGGATTCCTTCTGGGCATAGCTCGCGATGAACATCTGCGTACGCTTGGCGCCTGCGTACCCTCCGGAAATCGGTGAGCCGCCGATGGCGGCACCGCTGGAAACCAGCACGATCGATGCGCCCGCCCGTAATGGCAGCGAAAGCACCGCCTTGCAGAAGTGAAACGCGATCTTGACGTCCGCTTCCCAATTGATCGCGAACTCACGCCAACTGAGTTCATGCAGGGGCGCTGCAGGTGGAAAGGCGCCGCCACAGATCACCAGGATATCGGGCTGAAGCACGTCGAACACCTTCGACGGTGCGTCCTCGTACGTCGCGTCGAGGGAAAGGGTTTCTACGCCTGGACAATCCCGCACCAACTGCCTTAGCGGTTCATCCTGACGCGCCACGGCGAGCACACGCCCACCCTCACGTGCCACCGTTTCCACAATCTCCCTACCCACGCCACGGCTGCCGCCGATCACGACCACGTTTTTTCCCGTCAAACCAGACATAAGTCCTCCCGTTGCCCAAGGGGCATGTTTCAGTCTCATCCATAGGACGGGCGCGGAGGCGAAAATTCATCGGTGGTGGCTGGCTCGGTTCCGATGTGAGGATGAGCGAGAGATGGCGCAATCCGGGGTAGGTTGCCCCAGGAGCGCGCCGTCGGCGCGCTTGGAGCATCTGCGCCCGAGCCAAAGCAATTGTTACAAGGGAGAAGGGCGGGGCGCTCCAATCGTAGGGACGCGGCGGCGGTACTCGGATTGGCGGGGCAAAGCGCAGCTTCCGACTCTCGGATGATTGCGCCGCTTTTTGAATCAGGCGACGATGTGACATCGAGAATAAAGGGGGATTGAACATGTCACGGAACTCCGTTTCGATCTGGTCCGAAGAGGCACCGGACGGCCGGTTCGTTGGGTGCTATCGCATCCTGCATCAAGGCATACAGATCGCCCAGGATCGGACCACTCGGGCTTATGCGACAAGGAATGAGGCGGAAGAAGCCGCACGAAGCGTGGCGAGCCTCGCCATGGATAACCGCAGCAACGCTGATTTCGCCTCGCCCCAGGGATTCTGAGGTTGCGAAAGCGCCCAGTAGAAAAAGCAAAAACCGGCGTCAGAGTGCAATTATTTCAAGAAAGTGCACTCTGACCCTGGTCTCCAAAGCTGCCACTCAAATTTCATGACAGGGAGTCACCTATGTGCAACCGTTTCGGGCAGATCGTAGCGATCGGCTTTGCCGCGTTGTTCGCCGTATCCATCGCGCGAGCCGACACAGCGCCGGTCACCCCAATGCCCGTCGGTGCGGCACTCACCACGACGATTGTCGCTTTAGACAGTGCGGTATTTGACGCCTATAACCGCTGCGACCTTGAAGCCTTTGGACGCTATATCGCGCCAGACATCGAGTTCTATCACGACAAAGGCGGCCTGACCCGGGGGCGCGCCAAGCTGGTTGAAAGCATCAAGAATGCGATTTGCGGAAAATTGCGTAGGGAGTTGGTGGCCGGCAGCTTGGAGGTCTACCCCGTCAAGGATTTTGGCGCGGTGGAGATCGGCACCCATCGCTTTTGCGACCTGAGTACTGGTCGGTGTGATGCAGTCGCCCGCTTCATTCACTTGTGGGAATACAGCAACGGATCCTGGCAAATCACGCGCGTGATTAGTTACGACCATCACGCGTTGGGGGCGTAAATCCGTGCAAGTCTGCTTCCGACCCAAAGCGGTCTGGACGCTTCAAAAAGGTTCGTGAGAGGTCTGAGTCTGGTGAATGTTGCACGTCGGTTTTCTCAAGACGGTTTGCGCCCGTTGCGGCGATTTTCATGGTTAGTGTCGCTGCCACTCGGCCTGGCGCTACTGCCATGCACCGCTTTTGCGTGGCAGGACGATCCCAAGGTCACTATCGCCACAGATGACCCGGATGGCGCGGATTACGGGCCACAGTTTTCCGCGGACAATCAGCGGCTAATTTTCGAGCGAAGCCCGCTGCGCGGCGGGAGGGCAGAGGCGTACGAGGTGCCAATTCATGGGGGCAAGCCGACGCGGTTCACTAAGGATCAGCTGCCCGTCTCGCAAACGCGCTTGCGCTGGTCAGCCACGGCAAACAGGATCGCCTTCACAGGAATCGACGGGCAGGGCACCATCTCCACTTGGCTTATGGAGGCGGACGGTACACGCGCTCGGCCCGCCTACCCGCCCGACGGTATCCATACCTTTTACCCGTCCTGGTACGCAGATGGTACGAAGCTCATTGAGCTCGACGGAGACAAGAACATGCTTCGGCGGGTCGATCTAAAAAGCGGCAAGTTCGAGCCGCTGGTCACCACCCCCAAGTTGCTCACCGGTATGGCATCGGTGTCTCCCGACGGAAAATGGATCGCCGTTGCCGCGCAAAAGGATGCGGGGCAGCGCTACAACCAAACCCATAACGAGGTCTGGATTATTTCCGCAGAGGGCGATGCTCATCCGCTCGAGGTGGCAGGCATGCAGGGGCGAGCACCTACATGGTCGCCTGACGGCACGCGGCTCCTGTTCGAAAGCAATCAGGGAAGCCCCGTACCCCTGCTTTACGCCATCTTCGTGGCCGATAAAGACGGCAGCCATCTTCAGCGACTCACTCCTTTTGACTGGAATGCCCAGCACCCCGTGTGGTCCCCGGACGGCAAATGGATTGCCTTCTCCGCCAGGCTTGAGAAAGCGATCGGCTTTGGCCCGGGCATCGTTGTCATGGCAGCGCCGGCCGTCCGCGAGTGATGGTTTGCCATAGGATCCGGCTTGCGACACGAAGCAGACCTTAGTGAGCGCCTTAGTCGCCGCTCGTTTATCCAGGTGTTAGGTGCAATCAACATGAATTTCAGCGATCTTGAAAAGTCAGCGCTACAGCTAAACGAGCTCTACGAGCAGCTTGAGATCAAGAGATGGGGGCGGATCTGGACGACAGGAGAACTTGCGCTTGGTTTTGTGGGGGACGTAGGCGATCTAGCAAAACTGATCCAGGCAAACGCTGGCATCCGGGATATTGATGACTGCAAGGCTAAACTTGGCCATGAATTGTCGGACTGCTTATGGTCGATTATGGTCCTCGCAAATAAGTGTGGCATTGACCTAGAGGCAGAATTCGTCAGAAACACCAGAGAGCTAGTCCAATACGTATCTGGTGAGCTGAGCGCCTAACCAAAGGTACACAGCGACGAATACGGCGCCGCGTTACGTCACCAAACTCGCGCGCGAACACGTGCGTTGGATGCGATGATCAAAGGACGGCTGCGGACCTTGCATCGGTCGTATGCCACCGGTCTCAGCGAGTATCCGACGCACCGCCGAGTGGTGCCGATCAAACAGCTTGGCGATCTCGTGCAACGACTCCCCAAGCTGCCAGCGGTCCCACATCACCGCCTTCTGAGTCACTGTGTAATGGATCCGTGGTCGTTGGGCCATTGCCACACACCTCCTGCTGCCGCAGTCTAGGGGTGTTGCAACGACCGGTTGAATCCGCAACCCAAAGCGGACATGCCGCAGTTGCAAATTGACCAGCATGCACGGAGTCCAGCATGACCGGCGCTGACGACCAGTTTCAGATGTGGTTGATGGATATGGATGAGGCCATCGAGAGACTTCGCCACTCGGTCTCAAAGGATGTTGCGAAGGCGCTAGATTTCACGCCGGAGTCTCTGATCACTCTAGAGAGCGTTGTTCTAGCCAAATACGGCTGCATCGACGAGCGACGTTCCCACGCTTTTGAGTAGCACGGCGATTTGGAGTCCAATCCCCCAACTGACGGAGATTGGACGTGAAGAAGCGTTTTACCGAAGAGCAGGTCATTGGCTTCCTGCGTGAGGCGGAAGCCGGCGTGGCAATGAAGGATCTATGCCGCAAGCACGGCTTCAGGAAGCCTCGTAATACCTGTGGCGCAGCAAGTTCGGCGGCATGACGGTGCCCGAGGCCAAGCGGCTTAAGGAGTTGGAGGCGGAGAACGCCCGGCTGAAGAAGCTCCTGGCCGAGTCAATGCTGGAGAACGAGATCACCCGCGAGGCATTGCGAAAAAAGTGGTGACCGCACCGGCGCGACGGTTGCTGTTGCTGCTGGTCCTCGATCGGCCGTGCAATGCCGTCCGCGCACAAGCGTGGTTGTGGCCTCGAAATTTGCGACTGTCGCAAATTTGGCGGTGAAGAAGATGCCCTTCGGCGTGCCGGCGGCCACCATCACCGCCACCCACCACCTGGCCCGGCTGTCCGGCGCGCTGGTGGTCCCGTTCTACCATCGCCGCCTGCCCGGCAACGACGGCTACGTGCTGCGCCTGGGTGCGCCGCTGGCGCAGTTCCCGAGCGGCGATGTGCTCGACGACACCGCGCGCGTCAATGTGTGCATCGAGGACATGGTGCGCGCCGCGCCGGAGCAGTACCTGTGGGGGCACAAGCGTTTCAAGACGCGTCCCGAGGGCAGTCCTTCCATCTACTGACCCGTGCAGCCGATGACGGCCAACCTGGACAGCCGGGCGGTCGAGCTGGGGAGCATCCCCGGCAAGCGCCGGGGATGCCCTGTGGCCAGGATTAATGGACGTTGAGGTAGGCCTTCCATGCATTGAGCAGGTTCAGCGCGTTCACCGAGCCGAGGCCGGTGGCAAAGCTCCAGCCCGGGCGTGCGACATACGCTTCGGTGGTAGCGTTGTACGTGCTCGGGGAGGTGGACGTCAGGCCCTCCGTGAGCCCGCCGGACAACTGGCCGTAGAAGAAGCAGTCGGGCGTGGCCACGTAGGGCATCTGCTGCACGCACTGCGTCGAGATGCTGCCGCGTGTGATGTTGTGGAACACGCAAGCGGCCGCCTTCTTCTTGTCGCTGTCCGCGCTGCAGACATCCAGGCTTTCCGGCGGCTTTTTCTGCTGGGCGCTGCCGAACTCCTGGGCAGCCAGCGCATACAGCGCGGGCGCGGCGTTGCCCTGGTTGGCTGGCAGCCCCTTGGCGGTGAGGCCCTGGTCAATCAGTGCCTGGATGCCGGCGAACATCGGCGCAGAGAGCGACGTGCCACCCTCGAGCGCGGTGCTGCCGGTGAAGTTCGGCGTGCAGGGCTCGTAGTACGTGCAAATGACCGCCCAGGTATAGCCGCCATAGGAGCCACCGAACAGGGCCACATCCGGCACGTCGCGCGACTGGTCATTGGCTGCGTTATAGACCAGCTTCTGCCATGCCGGCTTGGCATCTACCGACGAAGGGCCGCCGCTGCCCGCTTCCGAGGTCAGGTAGACGCCGTAGGGATCCAGCTTCATGGAGAGCTGGCAGAAGGCAATGGTGTTGGCAAAGCCAAGCGACTTGGCCGCCACTTCGTTGCCGCACGACATGTTCCACGGAATCTCCGGCACGTACGACAATGCCGAGCCGTATTGCGCATTGATGGTCGAGCTGAAGTACGAGGCGGTGGTGCCGTCCAGGATGTCGGCGGTATCCGTGCCGCCCACCACCGTGTCGTGCGGCGACGTACCAAACGCGTTCGCGTCGACGCCGGCACCGTTGATGACCCAGCCGTTGAAGCTCGGGTTGGAACCCGAGTCGCCGCTCGATACGAACACCGAGATGCCTTCCGCGTCCGCCTGCGCCCACATCGCGTCGATCGCCGTCTTGCTGGCGGCATCCGTGTAGCCCTCGCCATAGCCGTAGCTGGCGCTGATGATGTTGGGCCGGCTCGCGCCATTGATCAGGTTGGTCGCCGCGGTGAACACACCACCGAAGAAGTTATTGGAGTTGGAGTCATCGCAACTGGCCAGCCAGATGTTGGCGCCCGGCGCCATCGCCGTGGACCACTCGGCGTCGAGCAGCGCCTCGACGTCGTCTTCCGGATAGTTGGCGGCCGGATCCATGCAGTTCGTGAACCCCGTCGCCTGGGGCTGGAACTGCTGGAAGCTGCCACCATAGCTGGCAAGGCCGAACTGACTCACGAAATTGCTCCAGTCGGAGGGCTGCATCGAATTGTCCTCGACGAGGGCAATGGTGATGCCGCTGCCGGTGATACCGGCCGAGTACAACTGATCGGTGCCGTACATCTTGCTCATGTCGTACGGCACGAGGCCGCGCGATCCATTGGCGTAAACCGACATGGGATTGGCGCCCGCCGCTGAACTCGCATCCTCCTTGAGCTTGAACTTCCGCGTGGCGGCGTCGAACTGACCAATCTTCTTCGCCTCATGTTGCGGTTGCGGATGAATGTCGTTGAGGCCAGCCACGCCAACCACGACGCCCTTCAATGCGGAAGGCACGCTGATGTCGGTGGCATTGGCGATGTGCGTGGCCTTGTTGATCTCGTAGCGGTTCATCGAGGTATGGAACGCGCGCTTGACCTGCCCGGCATTGCCGCTGAAATCGATCTGCAGCTTGTTCGGGTATACGCCGTTCACGATAAAGCCCTGCGAGCGGAGCCATGCCGTGGTGGCGGTGATATCGGCGTCGGCCACGCCAAATGCCTGGCCGAACTGCTCGGGCGTCACCCACTGGTGGAACTTCGGCGACTTCGGATCATGCTGGGCGGCGATCAACGCATCCAGCGCGGCCTGGCGCTGGGGACTGCGCTGCAGCACAAGGTGCATATGGTTCATGGGTGAGGCGTCGTCCACACCCTGGGTGGGAGCGGAGCTTTCGACGATCGCCAGGTGGGTTTTCTGCAGCGTCGATACCGTATGGTTGTCGACCGTCTGCGTCACCCTGGGTGCCTCGGCCGTATCGAGGTCTGCCAGGGCAGGATTATTCTGCGCCGCCGCCACGGCCGGCAGTCCCGCGAGGGCCAGGCTAATCGCCGCAGACAGGTACAGGTGCTCGGTTCTCATGAAACGTCTCCTTGGATAGGTACGTTGAAAACAAGCCAGATCCCCCTGTGTCGGTTACCGCCACCGCATGAAGCCGCATGACCTCCTTCGAATCGCGTTGTTGGAAGACAAGACGCGTCCGTCGCGTCCGTCGCGTCATCGCCTCGACGGCACGCTCGTATGCATTGGAAAAGCACTCCCTGAACTTCAGGCGAAAGACGGCTGACGACGCCTGTTCGCCATGACACCCCGGATCCACGGATCCATCTGCCCGATGACGGCCATCCCGCGTGCGCAAGCCGTCAAGGGAAGAGCATCCCCGGCACATGCCGGGGATGCCGTGCGCGAGATTTACTTGAGATAGGCCTGCCAGGCCCAGAGCAGGTTCTGGGCGTTCACCGAGCCAAGACCGGCGGCAAAGCTCCAGCCCGGCCGGGCGGCATATGCCTCGGTGGTCGCGTTGTAGGTGGTGGAATCGGTGGAGGTCAGGCCAAACTCCCACGGGTATTGCCAACCCGGCGTCGACGCGTAGATGTAGCAATCGGGCGTGACCGTGAACGGCGGCTGCTGCCAGCACTGCGTCGCGATGCCGCCGCGCGTGATGTTGTGGAACACGCAGCCGCGTGCCTCCTTGGGGTCGCTGTCCGCATTGCAGACTTCAAGCCCCTGCGGCGGCTTTTTGCCATCGGCGCTGCCGTACTCCTGTGCAGCCAACGCATACAGCGTGGGAGCCGCGTTGCCCTGGTTGGCCGGCAGGCCGGCGGCGGCGAGACCCTGGTCGATCAAGGCCTGGATGCCGGCGAACATCGGCGCGGACAGCGAGGTGCCACCGACAGACGCCGTGGGGGCGACGAAGTTTGGCGAGCAGGGTTCGTTAGTCGTGCAGATGATCGCCCAGGTGTAGCCACCGTAGGAGCCGCCAAACAGGACCACATCCGGCACGTCGCGCGACTGGTCGTTGGCCGTGTTGTACACCAGCTTCTGCCATGCCGGTTTGGCATCCACCGACGAAGGGCCGCCGCTGGACGCTTCGGAGATCCCGACCGGGTATTCGCCTTGGAAACCGGGCTGCTCATAGGCCTTGCACATGGCAATGGCGTTGGCATAACCCAGCGACTTGGCCGCCACTTCGTTGCCGCACGACATGTTCCACGGAATCTCCGGCACGTACGACAGGGCCGAGCCGTACACGGAGTTGTAGTTCGAACTGAAGAAGGACGCGGTGCTGCCATCGAGGATGTCGGCGGTGTCGGTGCCGCCAACCACGGTGTCGTGGGGCGAGGTGCCGAGGGCATTGGCGCCAACGCCCTCACCCATGATGGTCCCTCCGTTGAAATCCGGGTTGGAACCCGAATCGCCGCTCGATATGAACACCGAGATGCCTTCGGCATCGGCCTGCGCCCATAGAGCGTCGATCAGCACCTTGCTGCCCGGGTCCACGCGCAGCTCGCTGACGCCGTAGCTCATGCTGATGATGTTGGGCCGGTTGGCGCCATTGATCAGGTTGGTCGCCGCGACGAATTCGCCCGGCCAGGCGGGGGTGTCAGTACACGTGGCCACCCAGACGTTGGCACCCGGCGCCAGACCGGTGGCCCACTCCGCGTCGAGCACCGTTTCGCCGGCATCGCTACCGTTGCCCGGATCTTCGCAGGTGGTGAAGCCCGCAGCCTGGGGCTGGAACTCCTGGAAGGTGCCGCCATAGCGGAAGAGGCCGAACTGGTTCGCGAAGTTGTACCAGTCGGAGGGCTGCATGCCGGCGTTTTCGACCACGGCGATGTTGATGCCCTTGCCGGTGATGCCGGCCGCCAGCAGCTGGTCGGTGCCGTACATCTTACTCATGTCGTAGGGCACCAGGCCGCGAGCACCGCTGGGAATGGCCGACGCCATGGGGCTGTCGCCCGCGGCCGCGGTGTTGTTCTGTTTGAAGGTCCTGGTGGAAGCATCGAACTGCCCGACCATCTTCGGCACATGCTGCGGCTGCGGATGGATATCGTTGAGGCCGGCCACGCCAGCAACGACACCCAGCAGCGCCGAGGGCACGCTGATGTCCGAGGCGTTGGCAACGTGCGTGGCGCCATCGATGGTGTAGCGGTTCATCGACGTATGGAACGCGCGCCTGACCTGCCCAGCGTTGCCGCTGAAGTCGATCTCCCGCTTGTTTGGGTACACGCTGTTGACGGTGAAACCCTGCGAGCGCAGCCATGCGGTAGTGGCGGCGATATCGGCGTCCGCTACACCAAAGGCCTGGCCGAATTGCTCAGGCGTCACCCACTGGTGGAATTTCGATGACTTCGGATCGTGCTGTGCGGCGCTCAATGCCTCCAGCGCGGCCTGACGCTGCGCGCTGCGCTGCAGGACCAGATGCAGGTGGCTCATCGGTGTGGCGTCGTCCACGCCCTGGATGGGCGTCGATCGGTCCACGACCGCCAGGTGGGTGTGTTGCAGTGCTGATACCGCACGGTTGTCGACCGTCCTGGTCACTCGCGGTGCTTCGGCCGTGTTCAGGCCAACCAGCGCGGCGTTGCTCTGCGCCGCCGATACAACCGGAATCCCTGCGAGGGCCAAGGCAATGGCCCCGCACAGGTACAAGTGCCCGCTCTTCATGAAAACGTCTCCCGAGAAAGTTCCGTTAACAACAAGCCAGTTCCCCCTGTGTTCGTTACCGCTGCCGCGTGGGTCCGCCTCCCCTCCCTTCGAATCCCGTTGTTGAAAGACAAAGCGCGTCCGTCGCGCCATCGCCTCGATGGCACGCGCGTATCCACTGAAAACAAGTCCCCAAACACGAAGCGAAAGGCAGCCACCAACACCTATTCGCGATGACGTTTTAAACGTCAAGTCGAGCATAGGACCGGCGGAAGCGCCGCAGCAATGACAGCGCTGTCAAAATGCGGACTTCGTCAGCAAACCATCACCAAACTTAAATAAATCATCGTGTTATGCCGCCGACTTGAATTTTGGTGGCAACCGCAAGCATGACCATGTCCGCGCAATTTCATTCGCCGAAACTGACGGATTGACGCGCCGTTCACGGCTCGATGGCTTGGTGGCGCGGGATGCTTGTGAAGAAGGAATTTCCGTCGATGCAGGAAATCGCGCCTGTCACAATCACATTCATAAACGCACCCTGAATGGCCGCACGTTCCATGCAGCACGCGTATTGCATGCGCCGCCGGATGTTTGCCGCTTCATCGACCGCTTCCGTGTGCGCCGCGTGATTCCGCGACACGAGCGTCATGAAGTGAACCACGACTGTTGAGTTCCATCGGAAACTGAGCTGCTTCGGCCAGGATTTTTCGTCCAAATTTGAGCCACCTCCCACCACCCTCCGCTCACCACCCGAGCGGGAGCTAAGGAGTGATCGACGTGGCCCTACTGAGGGTCATCCGACGCGGGCACCTGCGTGACCAGATCTCGATCCGGGAGATCGCCCGGCGCACCCAACTGTCGCGCAACACCATCACCAAGTACCTGGCGAGCGGCGAGGTGTCGCCGCGCTACCCCATGCGCAAGAGTCCCAGCCAGCTCGACCCGTATGCGCATGACAACCCTTGCCCTAGATCACGCGACTAGGGCCGATGAAGCGGACATTACAAATCTTGGAATACTGGCGACAGGGGATTTATGCGCTGGGCAAAGATCATTGGTCTGTTGGTTTCCGGGTCCATAGTCGGTGGCTTGCTGTCCGGTTACGTCGTGTTTGAGTACATGAAGCAGTTCGGTATCGACTGGGACCGGTGGGCTTCTTCGCAATACGACGAACTAAAGGCGAGCGATGCACTCGGTACAGTTGCAGCGCTAAGTAAGATGCGCGCTGGCAACATCGACGGCGCTCGAGGAGTTTTGGAGTGGCGCTTGACTGGCGAGATTCCCGAGTTGGCGGCGATGAAGAGGGCTGGCCGTGATCCTGGTGGCTATACAACCAAGGCCATTACTGCGATCAGGGAGGACAGACGGGCGAATCCGTGGGCCAGCGGCAACCAAGAGCTGGACAAGCTTACGTCGGACGCCTTGGGTGGTGTGACTAATGCGTCAGGGCAGGCGCACTAGTCGGGTATGGTGTCTGCTTCCGACCCAGAGCAGGCATGGCTTTAAGTGTGTTGTGATTCCAACTGCTCTTGCGCATACCGCGTTGGCGGAAGCCCGACATGGCGGGTGAATGCGACGCTGAACGTACTTGCAGAACTGTAGCCGACGCGCGCCGCCACTTCGGCGATGCCTCCTTCTTTGCGCCGCAGCAGGTTCTTTGCCAAGGCCATGCGCCAAGCGAGCAGATATTCCATCGGGGCAACGCCCACCGCGCGGCCGAATCGTTCAAAGAACGCTGAGCGAGAGAGGGCTGCCTCTTTGGCCAGCTGTGCAACTGTCCAAGGCCGGGTCGGACTCTCGTGCATTTGTCGTAGCGCGAACGCGAGGCGTTCGTCGGCAAGGCCACGCATGAGGCCCGGTGAAGCCGCCGGTCCCGCCGAAGAGCGTAGGGCCTCTATGAAGAGAACTTCCAGGAGGCGTGCCAGGATGACATCACGCGCGGGCCGCAGGTCGCGAGATTCGTCTCCCACAAGCTGCACGATGGTCGTCAGCCTCCTCTCGCCGCGAACGTGCATGAGTTGGGGGAGAAGCGACACCAGCAAGGCGGCGTCCGGCGAACCAAAGACGCAGTAGCCAATGAGCAGTCGAACGTCGTGCGATCCGCATTGAATGCCGAGTCTGAATTCGCCGTGGGATAGCGCAACGGGCGGGGTGTCGAAATCCTCCGGTGTTGCCGGCGTGAGGCTCGACATTGTGAAGCCGTCGGCGGAGGGAATAAGGACAAAGTCTCCCTCTTGGAGGTCGATCGGCTCGTGTCCGTCGACCGCAAGGCGGCAGGACCCCTCAAGGATCACACAGTAGAAAGGCCGCCCGGCCTCTGACCGGCGAACACCCCAACGACCGGCGCCGCTGACGATCTTGGAGAACGGCGCGCTCGGCTGGAGCAGCGTGACCACTTCGGCGAGCGGGTCGGCCATAACCGGACTCCTGCAAACGAAACGTGGACTTTTAATTGTAGTGGGTCCGGTGTCGGTGATCTATCGTTCCAACGTCGCAGACCACTCCAGGAGTCCCCATGAAAACCGTCCTGATAACCGGATGCTCGTCCGGGTTCGGCCTCAAGACCGCCCAATATTTCCTCGATCGCGATTGGAGGGTCATCGCGACGATGCGCCAGCCACGCAAGGGCGGTCTTCCCCCTTCAGAGCGTTTGCGCGAGCTTGCCCTCGACGTCACCGACCCTGAGAGCGTCCGTCAGGCCGTGCAGGCTGCGGGGCCGATCGATGTTCTGGTCAATAACGCGGGAATCGGCGTGCTGAGTGCCCTGGAAGGCACCCCAATGGAGACGGCCCGCGAGGTCTTCGAGACGAACACCCTGGGTACGGTGGCGATGACCCAGGCCGTCCTGCCTCAGTTCAGGCAGCGAAAGGCCGGCGTCATCGTCAACGTGACATCGAGCGTGACTTTGAAGGCGCTTCCTTTGCTTTCCGTCTACACCGCAAGCAAGGCGGCAGTGAACGCGTTCACAGAGTCTCTTGCGCTGGAGCTCCATCCGTTCAATGTGCGAGTGCGTCTCGTGCTTCCCGGACGGGCGCCAGAGACCCGCTTCGGCGAAAACGCCCAGCCGCGGATGCAGGGTGGCATCCCCGAGGCCTATGCCGGCCTGGCACAGAGCGTCTTCGCGGATTGGGCGAAGTCGACAGTCGTCACCCGGGCGATGGACGTGGCGGAAGCGGTGTGGCGTGCGGCGACCGACCCTTTGTGCCCCGTTCGACTGGCGGCTGGTGCTGACGCGGAGGCGTTGGCCGAGCTGGGTTGAACCCAAAGTCCATCCCCTGGCAGGGACGTCGTGGCCCCTCATCGCTCTGAATTCTCAAGTGGGGCGCCACGCGTCCCCGTGTGGCTCATGCGGTAAGGCAGACCCATGGCGCGACGGGCCACAATTCCCGCGACTAGTGGTCGCCCAGCGCAACGAAGTCTTCCCGCAGGAGTGCGTTCATTGTCTTCCGGGGTGTCTGCTTCTGACTGCGGATTCAGCGGCCCCCCTACGCAGACACCGCCGGAACCGGCGGCATGGATCCTGCGCCGAAGTCGGCCGAATTACTGACATCCCGCCAAAGCTCGGCCTCGCTGGATCGATGACCTTCGACCATGGCGTAGTAGTCACGCGCGCTGCTGCCGATGAGGAGATGCGCCGGCACCCGCTCGGCATCGGCCAGGCAAAGCACGATCTGTGCGATACGAGCGGGATCGATGGGTTCGTTACCCCACAGACCCTCCATGGACTTGATGGCGGCACCGACAGACAGCTCATAGTCCGGCAGCATGGCGGGTCGCTGCCGAGTCGCGCGTGTGCCCCAGTTCGTACGAATAGCCGCGGGCTCGAGCGCGACCACCTTGACCCCGAAAGGTGCGGTCTCCTGGGCCAGGCTTTCGGTGAACCCACTCACCGCCCATTTCGCCGCGTGATACGAGGCCGAGCCGGGGGTGCCGATGCGTCCGCCCACGGAGGAGATCTGCATGATCGTTCCGCTACGCTGCGTGCGCATCACCGGCAGTGCGGCACGCGTCAGATTGATGACACCATAGAAGACCGTATCCACCAGTGTCTTGAAATCAGACGAGCTGGTTTCCTCAAAAGGCCGAACGTCACCATAGCCGGCGTTGTTTACAAGCACATCCAGGCGTCCAAAATGCTCAACGGCCAAAGCGACGGACGCCTCTGCCTGGGCTTCATCAGTGACGTCGAGTTGCGTGGTCAGGATGTTCGCGCCGTATCGATCGCACAACTCCGCGAGCGGGGCCGTGTTGCGCGCCGTGGCGAGAACCTTGTGGCCGGCCGCGCAGGCCGCCTCGACGATGTCACGGCCTAAACCGCTTGCACTTCCCGTTACCAGCCAAACTTTAGACATGAAATGCTCCATTGCATGCCCGAGAGGGCAGGCATTTAGTGATGTTTGAGAGACGCCGTGAAGCCTTTCGGCAGCGGCTTTTGTGGTGGCCATGGAGCCATCGTCACGTTGGCGGGCCGCCTGTTGGGGCCGCGACGTGCTTCTTCGTGAGGTCCATAAGCAGGCCGAGCAGTGGCTGGCGAACTACCACGGCGACAGCCCTTGTAACGGACTCGGTGAGTTAGCGCTCACCGAGCCTTGAATCCCGAACGATCCGGCCGCCTTTGGGTCAAAGTGGCACCGAATGACAGGAGGCCGACCGTTCGATCCGTGCTACAGGTGATCGGCATCGATCACGGCCTGGGTGAACGCCTGCGGTGCTTCTTCCGGCAGGTTATGGCCGATGCCTCCGGTCACCAGGCGGAACTGATACTTGCCGGTGAATTTCTTGGCATAAGCCTCCGGCTGGGGATGCGGGGCGCCATTCGCGTCACCCTCCAGGGCGATCGTCGGCACCGTGATAGGCGGGAGTTGCGCAAGCCTCTTTTCCAGAGGTTCGTATTTCGCCTCACCCTTGGCCAGGTCCAGGCGCCAGCGATAGTTATGGATGGCTATGGCAACCTGATCCGGATTGTTCAGTGCTGCCGCGCTGCGCTCAAAGGTGGCGTCATCAAAATTCCACTTCGGCGAGGCCAGCTGCCAAATCAGCCTGGCAAAGTCGTGGCGATTTTTGTCGTAGCCGAGGCGACCGCGCTCGGTGGCAAAGTAAAACTGATACCACCACTGCAGTTCGGCCTTGGGCGGCAATGGGGTATCGCCGGATTCCTGGCCGCCGATGAGGTAGCCGCTCACGGTCACCAAGGCTTTCACGCGTTCCGGCCACAGGGTCGCGACAATGTCCGCCGAGCGTGCACCCCAGTCGAAGCCACCGAGCACCGCATGCTTGATCTGCAGGGCATCCATGAAGTCGACGACATCCCTGGCCACGGCGGCAGGCTCACCATTGCGCATGGTGCTGTCGGACAGGAATCGGGTGTCGCCGTAGCCACGTGTATAGGGGACAAGTACGCGATAACCCTTCGCCGCCAGCGCGGGTGCGACGTCTACGAAGCTGTGGATGTCATAGGGCCATCCGTGCAGAAGAATCACCACGGGGCCATGGGCTGGGCCCATTTCGGCATAAGCGACGTCCAGGACGCCGGCGTGGACATGCTTCAGCGGGCCCCAGGGATCTTGCGATGCGGTGGGCGATAGGGACGGCTGAGTCGACTGGCCTTCGGCGTGCGTCACCGAAACAAGGCTGGCCAGGCTGAAGACCGAGGCGGCGGCAAGTGCCAAGTACGTATGTTTCATGGTTGTCTTCTTGAATGCGTGCGTGGCTAAAGGGGCGGAGTTCAAAGCGTAGAGACGCTTGCCTTGAGGAGGCGATGGCGGTCACCGTGGAATCGGCCTTTACGGCCTCCGGCGGCGGACGACTTGCCGGCCTGGCGGTTGGGCAGGGTGGGTTTACGGGTCGGGTGTCTGGCAGCCCTCAGTGGGTGGGGAGGCTTTGGCCTGTGTGCATAGGAAACCGCGGCAACGTATCCCGGCTGTGTCCTGACAGGCGCCAAAAAGTAATCCAACGTGTCACGATCAGGCCCTGAAACATTTCGATACAAAGTCACCGCCGGAGATGGGGCGGTGCGTGATCAGTAAGGGGCGGCCGCTGTCCTCTGAGCCTGTTGCGGCAGGGGAGCTACGGGCACACTATTTCGGCGAGCGATCAGCCTGTCCGCTTCCGACCGCGGATTTAGCCGGTCGTTGAGTGCATGGAACAGCAGATAAGGACATCATTTACTTGAAGCCAGGCCCCCACATCCCAAGCCTCTGGCGAGAACTCGTCGCCATCCTCATGCGCAAACGGCGGCCCAGCGTCCAGGCCGCTGCGGGCTACCCGGCGGGCAAATCGTTTTCGATCGCCAATGGTCCGGTAACCAGCATTCTTGTGCCGATCGTGCTCATTGGGCTTGTCGGCGATATTCCGCTTTCCTTCGTTGTCGTGGCTTTGGCCCATGCGAGCCATCCCATGGTCATCCACGCTGTCATTGCGGTGACTTACCTATTGAGTCTTGGTTGGGCGTTGGCCGTTCGGAGCACGCTGCGATCCATGCCTCATGTGGTCAGTAGTAATGCCCTTTGGATTGGCGGATGCGTACGTGTTTCAGGTGTTATTCCCAAGGTCGCCATTGCAAGATGTATGCATTTGCGGGCCCCGCGATTGGCATGGATGAGGGAGCAAGGCATAAGTCGTAACGACGTTCTCCTGACGAGTGGCTTTGACCCACCCAACGTTGCCGTGGAGATCAAGCCAGACGCGTCCGGCATGGTGAGAATAAGCAACCGACAGGGGCTCATGCCTGCGCGTCGCTGGATACTGCTTTACGCCGACAGCCCGGTCGGGTTGATGGAAGCTACGCGAGCCTGCGAGGCGAATTCAGCAGGGTCAACCGCCGCGATGGCAGATGTTCGGTGATTGTTCGACGCGTCCGCTTCCGACCCAAGGCCGACATTTCGCCGTCAGGGCTGGACGGAATGGCCGGCAGCCATGTGTTTGCCCTGACCGGCCGCAAGGACCGGTCGCCAAACCATTGCGGCCGCTTATCCAAGATCACGCAGCGCAACGTCGAACCGTTCCGGAGTGGCGCTTGAATGGGGGCGTTTAGCCTTCTGGCCGCCCGCTGCTTCCTGATGCCTCGCTGACGCCGACGCCGTTCAGAATGTCTTTTACCGCGACCAGCGCATTGCGAACCGAGGCCCCGCCTGCATAGAAAAGCAGCTGCAGGATGGTCTCGATGATTTGCTCCCGCGTCGCTCCGGCCCGCAGTGCCGCCTGGGTATGCGCACGCAGCTGTAGCACCGGATGACCCAGCGTGACGCAGGAGGCAATGACCACCAATTCGCGCGTCACCCTGTCGAGACCTGGGCGGCTGGCAACGCCGCCCAAGGCCCACTCGATGGACATGCTGGCGAAGTCCGGGCACAGCCCGTCCATGTCGCTGATCAGTGCATCCGCCGCGCCATCGCCGAACATTTGCTCCAGATAAGCCATGCCGCGGGGGCGTAGTTCCTGGTTGGGAATCAAGGCACATCTCCTTTGTCAGTCGAGTCGCATGGCCGGTAGCGGCCATGGGGCAAACCTTAATTCCATAGTCATATTCGGATAAATGCCGATATGCTTCGGACTTCCGATAGCCACAATTTGGAATCATGGACAGATTGGAAAACATGGCCGTCTTTGTCCGGGTGGTAGAGCGCGGCAGCTTCGTCGCCGCTGCCGAGGATTTTCGGATCTCGCCAGCCATGGCCGGCGTGCATGTGCGCGCGCTGGAGCAGCGCCTTGGGGCGCGGCTGATCAATCGCACCACGCGCCGGCACAGCCTGACGGAAATCGGTCGTCTCTATTACGAGCGCTGCAAGCAGATCCTGGCTGACATCACCGATGCGGAAGCCAGTGCCGCCCAACTCAAGGCGCGACCGCGGGGACGCCTCAGGCTTGCGACGCCGGTGTCTTTCGGTGTGCACGCGCTGGCACCGTCCTGTCGGGACTACATCGCCGAGAACCCCGAGGTCTCCATCGATTTCGTGGTGAGCGACCGTCCGGTCGACCTGCTGGAAGAAGGCATTGACGTCGCGATACGGATTGGAGAACTGGACGACTCCTCCATGATCGCGCGACCACTAAGGCCGTACGGCTCCCTCATCTGTGCTGCGCCGGATTACCTGGATCGACACGGCGTGCCGCTGCTGCCGTCGGACTTATCGGGTCACCGCTGCCTGGGGTTCGCCCACCCGATCGCTTCGAAGGAATGGACGCTGCGCGGCCCCGAAGGAGCGATTCGTATCCCCGTTACCCTCGCGCTGACGGCCAATAACGGCGAAGCGCTGCGCATGGCTGCACTGAGCGGGCTTGGCATCATCATGCAGCCCGAAATCCTGCTCGGCGACGACATCCGCGCCGGGCGCCTCGTGCCGTTACTGGAGGATTTCCTTCCCCGGCCTCGGCCGATGCATGTCCTGACCTTTCCCGACCGAAAGCCAACCCCGAAAATTCGCAGTTTCGTGGACTTCCTCGTTGCCCGTTTCGGTGAGCCGGGCCGCCATCAGCACGCCGCTTCACCCGAGCAGTTGGCAACGACGATGGATTCGCCGTAGGTCAGGCTCCACGGTCGCGTTCGATGCGATGCGGACCTCATGTCGGACATCGATGGGTCATCGAGAGGCGGCGTGCGCACTTGGCCGTCCATGGCATGACCGACCATGGAGGCCCCGGGAGCCCAGCGCGTCACTTCTTCGTTCGCACCGCGCATGGGATGCGAAGCCGCAGGCTGAGTGGAGCCTCAGCCCTCGGAACGTATCGCGACAACGCGCCCAACGGGATCCAGACGCTCTCTGCCTACGACCGCTGGCGTGGCAAGACGCATTCTCCCTCTAGTGCGGCGATACGGAGGTGCAGAAGGCGGCATCGTGGCACGTCACCCACGCGCTATGGCCCGGGTAGTCGATGGTCAGCGTCAGGTGCTTGAAAACATTGCCGCCCAACGCACCCTCCGGCGCGCGATCCATTTCCGCGGCCATCACGGTGTGAAAAGCGGCGACCGGGCGCTCGGTGAACCAGATCGGGCCCATGCGTGTCCCGGCCCATTCGATGAATGGCACGCGGATCAGGCGCATGGCATGCGTGGGGCCAAACAGCGTGTCCCCTTGCTCGATCACGGGCCAGTCCGGATGGCGCTGTTGCCAGCGTTCGAACATGGCGGTCGTGATATAGCTGGTAGCGCCGATGTCGTTAACCGTGCCATCGCCCGTAGCCGCGATCGTGGCCTGCGTCGGTTGGCTGGTTGCACCGGTATCGAGCAGCATGTCGATGTGTTCGCCGTCCACCTTCATGGTGAGGCGCGGGAACCCGCGTTGGACCCCGGAGGGTAGCTTGCCGAAACCCAGTGGCGCCTGCTTGGCGTCGCGTGCCGGCCGCCACGATGCACTCTCATGTCGTAGTTGCTGGGCGGGGTAGTCGAAGGTCCAGATGCCTTGCGTCGATAGATAGTTGGCGCCAACTATGCCGTCCATCTGGAACGTATCGCGCTGCCCGTGCAGGATCGAGCGGGGTAGAAGCGCGATGCCATGACAAGGCCCCTTGGGTGCAGGCAGGCCAGGGCCAGCAAAAGTCGGCGGTTGGAACATCTCGATGCTCTCCTCGCCGACATGGCAGGTCCCTGCTCTGGGCACCCGTGGATCAGGCGTGCTCCACAACCAATAAGTCCATGCCCCGCCGCCGCCCGTGTCCACCACCAGCCGTAGCACGCGGCCATCAGCCAGTCGAGGTGTCGCAAAAACATGACCGGCTTCGAATACAGAGGGCACCGTCGTGCCGGCAAGGATGCAGCCGGACCATCCTATGGCCATCGCGCCCAGCACTCTTGAATACCGCGTCGTCGTCCGTTGCATCGTGTACTCCATGCGAATGGTTGGGGTGTGCACCACGGTGCTCCAGGTGTGCACCGGGCACTTGTGTCAACGGGGGAGTGACCTGTGGCGGTATCAGAAGCGGCGGGAAGGTCCCGGTGACCGAAGCCAAGCGATTCGACAGCATGCACCGCTTGTCACGGGCGCTAATTTCCCATGGTCTTAATTGATCCGTGTGCCAAGCTCAAAGACGTCAGGATGCTGTCTTCAGGCTCCATGCCACGTGCACAGTCAAAGCGAAGTCTGAGTCGCATGATTTAGCCTGGGTGTCCATTCCCGCCGCGAGGCAGACGGCGCACCGCGCACTGGCGTTCTGTTCCGTCGATCAAACTTCGACATAGGTCGCCTCATAGCTGATCGGAAAATTGACCGATCTTGCGATGAAGCAGAACTGATGCACTTCATGATGCAGCGAGTCCGCCTTGGCGAGGTCCGCGCCGCGTTGCACGGCGATCCTTGGTCGGAGCACGGCCTTGATGAAACGTCCCTCGCCGCGCGATCCGGTCTCGCCAACCCCAAGCGGGGTGTCCTGATAATTTTTCACGACGATCCTGGCGCTGCTCGCCAGGTGTAAATACCAGAGCATGTGACAGGCCGAGAGGCTCGCCAGAAGCAGATCCTCCGGGTTGGGTTTGGAGGGATCGCCTCCCAGCATCGGGTCGTTCGAGCATTCAATAAGTGCCTTGCCAGGCGTTGCAATGCGCCAGGTGCGGTCATAGCCCCGATAGCTCTTCGTTCCCTCGCCGCGATCGCCCGTCCAGACGATGTCCGCCGTGAAGTCGTGGTTCTTGGCCATCTGCCGCCCTTGAAGCGTGAATGTATACATGTATACACTTCGCCTATAGCGAACGCAATTGCGAGGGGTGCCCCTATGACGCCGGAAACGATAGCCCGCGAATTGCGAGGTGAGCTGATGGCAGGGGTTCTGCGCCCCGGAACTGATCTTTCTCAGGTCGAGCTTGCCCAGCGATTCGGCGTCAGCAGGATTCCCATTCGGGATGCGTTGCGCATCCTAGCTGGCGAGGGGCTGGTTGAAATCGAGGCCAATCGGGGCGCCAGAGCCATTAGCCTGACGCCCGACGAAGTTCGCGAGATATATGACTTGCGCACCCTGTTGGAGTGCGACTGCCTTCGGCGAGCCGCGGCAGCGATGACGCCGGCAGCGCTCGAGGAGATCGAGCGCGTGCGCCTTAAGTCCGACCTGGACGCCGTGGGCGCCGAGTGGGCAGATGGCGACTGGGCGTTTCACCGGACGATCTACCAATTCGCAGGACGGCGGCGACAGCTCGTCATGATCGAAGCCCTGCGTCGGACGTGTCTGCTGTTCGTCAGCGCGTACGCCACCATGCCGACAAAGACACCTCGTTGGCTGGGCGAACATGACGACATCGTGAGGCATCTGCGTCGGGGCGAAACCGAGCAGGCCGTTCTGGGTCTTAAGGGGCACCTGGAAGGCGCAGCCACACATCTGCTTGCGCACATGATGGCATCGTAGGGCCAAGCGGGCCGCCTGGATGAAGCGTGGGAATTATCCGGGGCGGCTAAGTTCCGCTTTCCACCCAGAGCGAACCTCTCGGCACTCTTTGGCGAAAAGCAACGTGGCATAGTCTCCAGGCTTCCATCGCAATGACCTTTATTGAATGAGCGACTTTCCATACCTCGAAACCGAACGCCTGCTCTTACGTGAGATTGTGGCGCCAGATGCACAGGATGTTTTTGCCATCCGTAGCGATCAACTGGGGATGCGCTGGTTTGGTGCAGACCCGCTAACCTCAATTCAAGAGGCGCAAAAGTTGATCGATGTATACGCAGGGTGGCGCCAACTGCCGAATCCTGGAACGCGTTGGGGTATCCAACAAAAGGACGACCACCGATTCCTTGGTTCGTGCGGCCTTTTCAAGTGGAATCGCTCATGGAAGAGTTGCGTCATAGGGTACGAGCTTGCCTCCCTTGTACGGGGGCAGGGTTTTATGTTTGAGGCGCTATCTACCATTTTGGAGTGGGGCTTCGAAAACATGGGCCTCAATCGCGTTGAAGCACAGGTTCACCCGGATAACCTCGCTTCCATCAAGCTTCTTTCGAAATTAGGTTTCGTGCAGGAAGGTCGCATGCGTGAAGCAGGGTTTTGGCTTGGCAGCCATCATGACTTGCAACAATTTGCACTTCTTCGCCGGGACTTCTTGATTCGGTAACTTCGGGGATGGCATGGCGGTTGCGGACCTGAAGCGTGGGGCGCAGGATCCGCTTCCGACCCGGCGCGGACCTATCCATCAACGGCCATCCAGGATTACTCCCTTAGCTCGCCATCCGGAAAAGGGATACGCATTATCGGCGCAGGGTAGGGGCCGGGCGTCCCACGTGTCTCATCAAACCAGCTCATGATGCTGGCGGGTCTTGCTAGACCAGGTCGCTGCCACGCAGTACGTCGATCGGCGCCGCCCGTTCGTGACCGGAGATCAAAAGGTGCTCGGGAAATCTTGAGTCTATCGCTCTGGCACAGGCCTCGAAGTTCTCGATGGTCTCCCATACGTTAATTCGCTTGCCATCGCTTCCCCAGAGGGTGATCCGTCCAATGTCATCGCCTTGGACATACTTTGCCCGCACAACATCGGTGAATTCCATTTTCTTGGGGAAAAAGGCGCCCGCCCGTATGGATGTCGCGTCGAGAATGATGCGAAAACGGTAGAGATATATGCAGAACAGGGTGACGGCGAGGAAGTACGCTGCAAGGGCCAGCTTTCCAGCGAACAGATTCGTGAGGCTTGGCTGCGCTGCCATCAGGAAGCCTGGCGCATAGAGGCCAATGAGGCAAAACAGCGGCGTGCCCCTGGGCCACCGGTATGTCGAGTATTCGTCCATCATCAAGCCTGTGTTTCGTGCCGTGGCCATGACTTCGAAGGGTCATCGCTCACGCCATCATTCGCCGTGTCCCAGAACGTGTGCGTAGTGCTCGGTGCCTAGGGGAATCGCTCCACCGGCTCCTTCTGCGCCCGCCGTTCAGACCTCTGAGAAGGGAGTATTCGCCGGCAACTTCCGTTTTGGAAATAACAAAGTGGCCGGGGAATGTAACGCTCGTGTATAAGCGGATCCCTGGTCGATTCAGCTGGCGAACGCACCGTTACTCCCCATGCGCTGCGCAAGTTGGTGCGCCTTTGCCCCCGAAAGGGCGAGGAATAGGATTAGCGCTTGAAGCCGCGGCCATTAGCCTGCACGCTCCACCTGGGGATTCAGGGGGGAACGCCGGGAAAGCGAATGAAGCGCCGGTACTCGGATCTGTTTTCGGTTGCCGGCGTCTTGGTGGCTTACTCGGTGACGATCAGGCTGGCCATGCACTCGAGCCCGGTCGAGAGCCTGATCGGCGGTGCAAAAATAAGGGGTCAAGAGGGGAGACGTCCGCTTTCGACCCACAAGGGAACTTTTGCGGACGTTCCATTGAAAAATCGAATAACCGGACGTGCGCGTCCGTCAATTAGATAGTCAGACTGGGAAACTCGAGATGGATTACGCATTGGCGATTGCGGAGCTGCTCTCGCGTCACGGTTTCCGCCGCTTCATGATGTCTCGGACCCCAGTTGGACACCTGACGCTAGTCGGGCACCTCGACGGCCGGCCAGTCGACATCGTGCTCGACACCGGGGCGTCCAAGACCTTCGTTGAATTGAGCTATTGTCGTTCCGAAGGAATTGCCGTGACCGACACTGGACAGCCCGGGCATGGGGGCAACGTTTACACGCTGGGGGATGTTCGGTTGACTCTCGAAGGGCTGCCAGTCCGGACCGATGGCATATTCGCGATTGATATGACCAGCACCAACCAAAGGCTGATCATGAAGGGGGTTGACCCCATCCGCGCCGTCATAGGGCAGGATGTCCTGCGCTACCATCAGGCCGTGATCGACTATGCGACGTTGGCTCTTTTCCTCAAGGAGGAGCCCGCCTAACCATGCGCTCGGGCGGACCGCGCGGGATGAAGTTTCCGGTGCAAACATACGTTACGTACCGCACTGCCGCTTAGCTTACGGGGTGTTTCCACACAGCCTGGACCCAAAGCCGACATCCGCTATCGTGGCTATGTTCCATGAGGCAGGACACCACCATGGCTTTACATTCGACAAGGACTTCCCATGTATCAGCTCAAGTTCGTTACTTTCCTTGCCGGCCTGATTCTTTGCTCTTACACATACGCAAGCGGCGTAAATACGCCGGCGCCTGCGGAGGATGCGACGAATCCTGCGGCATCTCCTTGTAATGCCGGAGCATTGGCGATAGCCAGGTTCGAGCTCAGGGTTGTCCAGGACGGCAAGACCGAGGCCGATCTCATGGCGAGCCCCAGCGTGTGTGGCCCCGGCGCCCGGATAGGAATCCACCATATTCCTTCGGTAGCTATCGACAGCCGACAAGTTGATCCCTCCAACGCATTGGATGTTGAGTTGTCGATTGAACCAGTAGGGCGCCCAGGTCCATTTCTCGTATCGCTCGAAACCAGGCATCTGGACACGAACCATCCAATCCAAACCGCTCCCGGCATGGCGACTGCAAATGTGGCAACGCGTTCTTGGAGTGGCGTGGTGTCCTTGAAGCCGGGCGAAGAGCTGACAATTCTCAAAGATGGCGGACAAATCGCTACGGTGCGCCGCGTTCAATGAACATCACTCGGGCGGCCCGGGCGAGTCGTTTTGACAAACCCCAGGAACGTCCGCTTCCAGCCCATAACGGACCTTTAAGAGACTGTCCGCCGCTTCCATACGAGCAAAGTACAGCGATGTCAGATCAACATTCGTTTGTGGCGCCAACAGTGCTTGTAAAAGATCAGTTCGCTGACGGACACCACGTCGTAACCAGTGTCGCCGGTTCGCTTCATCCTTACGATGATGCGCTCGCACCAGCGGCCTTATACGACCCGGAAACTGAGCGTATCGAAGCGTTTCCCCTTCATAAGCTAGTAGGGGGTGATGGGGACCTTTGGACGTTTCGCAGCTATGGGCGAGAAGTGCCGATGATATCGATCGTCGGCCAGAGCTACGTATTTCGCCCCTGGTGGACGCGACGTACGTGGGATCTGGTGAGGGATGCCAGTCGAGTCTGGACCAAAGCAACCTATCCTCAAGATGGCTCGCACGTACATTGCGAGATCACATTCGCCCAGATCGGCGCTGGCGAGAACGTCACTGCCTATATGAGCGACAGGGCATGGATCACCTCCGAGGCTTACGAGCGATTCATCCGTAGGGACGAGTTTCACTGCCGCGAGTAGGCTGGTTGAGCAGACTCTAAGGTCCGCTTCCGAACCGAATCGGACCTATAGTAGGCAGACACGGGCCTGGCCTCCGGCAGTCTGTCGAGTGCCGACTATTTCCACGATGGGAACCGGCGCCCGGCCCCGTGTCGATCCCGCAAGCACTCGTTCGTCACCTACATGAAGGCGACCACGCCGGCCGCCCTTTCCGCGAAGGAGATAGTCATGTCCTACATCGACGGTTTCGTGATCGCCGTACCCGACGCCAACCGCGAGCAATTCATCGAGCACGCCCGTACCCTTGACCCCATTTTTCTGGAGATCGGCGCTATCCGGGTAGTGGAGTGTTGGGGCGACGACGTGCCTGACGGCACGCTCACCGATTTCCGCCGCGCCGTGCAGGCGAAGCAGGGCGAATCCGTGGTGTTCTCCTGGGTGGAATGGCCCGACAAGGCCACCCGCGATGCCGGCATGGCGAAACTCATGGAAGATCCGCGCATGCCAGCCCCCAGCGACATGCCCTTCGATGGCAAGCGCATGATCTTTGGCGGCTTCACACCCGTGGTCAGCCTGCCTGGCTAGGGCGGCCCTGTTTTCCACGTCATCCCAGCGAGGCGCTTTTCAACAGCGGAGCTGGTCAAGCATTTCCCTGATGGACGGCGGACCTCAACGAGCCATCCTCCGCGAACGCGAGCCGAACGCTGAATTTCCGCTCCCAACAGCGGGTTCAGCCGGTCGTCGCAACACCCCTGCTGCTTGCGCAGTCTTCAGTGTGTTGCAATGACCGGCTGAATCCGCAACCCAAGGCGGACATGGCAATCGCTGCCGCGACTTTGAAGGAGGCCGACGGTTCAGCGGTCGCCGGAATAATCCATCCGCCTGAGATCGTCCAGCAGCCCTGGGCCGCCCGGATGCCATCCCAGAACCTTGCGTGTCCACGCGCTCGACGCCAATAGGTCCATGCCGACGAATCCGGCCAACCATCCGAAATGATCTCCCGCGTCACTCGGCGAGATGGACTTTACGGGCACACCCAAGCCCGCACCGATCACTTCGGCGATATCGCGAACACGAATACCCTCTTCAGCAACGGCGTGATAGCGCGTGCCCGGTTCGCATTGCTCGATCGCCAGCCGATAGAGCCGTGCCACGTCGAGCACGTGCGCAGCCGGCCAACAATTGAGCCCTTCGCCAACATAGGCCGATACACCTTTGGCGCGCGCCACGGCGATCAACGGACTGATAAGGCCTTGCTTCACCGTGTCATGCACCTGCGGAAGCCGCACGACCGACACGGCGACACCCGCCGCGAGCATCTCTGCCCCCGCGACCTCCGATGCCGACCGCGGGTTGGGATGTTCTTTATTGAAGACATCCTCAGTCGCAGGCTTGCCTGGCATGGCGCTTCCCATGCCCGTTCCCGACGTGATCAGCAGCGGACGGTCGGAACCCGCCAGCGCCGACCCCAATGCCTTGATGGCCCGTCGATCCTTCTCGCAGTTGGCGACGAAGTTGGAGAAATCGTGATCGAACGCGGTGTGGATCACGGCGTCCGCTGTGGCCGCGCCGCTGCGCAAACTGTCCAGATCTTCCAGATGACCGCGATGCACCTCAGCGCCAGCGGAGGCAAGGGCATGTGCGCCCTCATCCGATCGTGTCATGCCAAGCACGCGATGCCCGGCGGCGAGCAGTTCATGCACGATCCGGGAGCCGATAAAGCCGGTCGCACCGGTCAGGAATATGCGCATGGGGAGTCTCCAGCAGTGGCTATTGGATCTAACTTATCCGGGCGCGCATACTGGTAAAGCAGTGACATTATCAGGGTATAAGAAATAACAGGATCGCCATGTCTACACCCATAGGCAATCAGCTAGGCACCTACTTGAAAGACCGACGCAGCCGGCTCGACCCGGCTGCCTTGGGCTTCACTGGCGGGCGACGGCGCACGCCGGGCCTGCGCAGGGAAGAGGTCGCCCAACGCGCCAACATCAGCCCCACCTGGTACACCTGGTTGGAGCAGGGAAGGGGAGGAGCGCCCTCGGCCGAGGTGCTCAACCGCATCGCCAGCGGACTGATGCTGACCGAACCGGAGCGCGAACACCTCTTCATCCTCGGCCTTGGTCATCTGCCCGAAGTCCATTACAAAGCCGTTGAAGGCGTCACGCCCCGGCTGCAGCGTGTGCTCGAGGCGATGGAGGTCAGCCCCGCGATCATCAAGACCGCCCTGTGGGATGTCGTGGCCTGGAACCGCGCAGCGGCTGCTGTGCTTACGGACTACGGTGCGCTACCTCCCGCAGAGCGGAATATTCTGCGGCTGATTTTTTCCAATTCACGGGTACGCGCCGCGCAGGAAGACTGGCAAAGCGTGGCCCGGTTCGTTGTCGGCGCGTTTCGTGCAGACGCTGCGCGTGCAGGTGCTGCTGCGGAGATCGGCCAGTTCGTTGAAGAGTTGTCCCGGCTGAGTCCTGAGTTCGAAGCACTATGGCAGGCCAACGACGTCAACGCCTACGGAGAAGGCGTAAAGCGTCTGCATCATGCCGAACTGGGTCTCCTGGAGCTTGAGTTTTCCGCCTTCGCTGTTGATGGGCGGCCGGATCTGGGAATGATCGTGTACAACCCGGCGACTAGCGTGGACGAGGAGCGGATTCGCGCGTACATCAAGTCACTGGTGACGTCGAGTTAAAGGTCCGACTCCGGCCCGAACCGGACATTACTAATGACTCATTGACCGTATCAATCGGCGCCAAGAGTATGCGATGGCAACCTCGTGTTCTCAGACTCCACCCGAATACTGGATTCCGCTAAGAAGCCTAGGTCGTAGCTGTCTTGGCGTTGGAACCTCCACAATAGACAGGGAAGACAGAAGACATGGTCAAGGCGAAAGTCTTTCGCTCCTTGCTGCTTGCAATGGTATTAGCCGCGCAGACGTCAGTGGCGATCAGCGATGACTCAGTGGGATATTTACACCAACCTTCTTACACGACCGATGGCCGGTTGATTCCGCCGGCAGACTACCGGGAATGGGTGTTTCTAAGCTCGGGTCTGGACATGAGTTACAACGAAAAGGCCATGGCTTCGAGCGAGCCCGTTTTCGACAACGTCTTTGTCAATCCCGAGGCTTATCGTGCGTTCCTAAAGACTGGGACTTGGCCTGACAAGACGCAGTTTGTTCTTGAAGTGCGCGGCTCTTCTGCAAAGGGATCGATTAATCACCGCGGCCACTTTCAGAGCGGCGCGATCACTGGTATGGAAGTGCACGTTAAGGACACGTCGCGATTTCAAGGAGGTTGGGCGTTCTTCGATATCGACGGCCAATCGCCCGCTAAACAAATCCCTGTGACGCAGGCTTGCTACAGCTGTCATAGCGCACACGGCGCTGTCGACACGACCTTCGTACAGTTCTACCCGACACTCCTACCCATTGCCGAACAACACGGTACTCTCAGCTCCGCGTATCTGAAGGAACAGGCTCAAGTCGCCAATACTGTGCACTGATAAGGGTGGAAACGAGGGGTATGAAGTGCCCGCTTCCGACCCAAATCGGATCTTTCGGAAAAAGATCGTCTCACAAGGGGAAAGGTAGTGAGCTTTACGCCTGTTATCGCGCTTGGCATAGCGGCAGCGCTCAGTTACTGGTGCCTGATGCTGCTTGCGGCCATGGCTTGGGGACGCGTAACGAAGGAGCACCCCGAGTACGGCAAAGCGCTCTACACGCCCGCAATTGATCAGGCGCTATATCGGCTTGGCCCGCTTCGATGGCGAGCGCTGTTCGCTCTGCCGGTTCCATATGACGTCAAAAGCCAGATCATAGGATTGCGTGTGGCTGCAGCGGTCAATGGCCTGCTTGGCTCAGCGTTCGTACTGTGCGTGTTCTCAGCCATCTTTCGTGCCGTTCGCGGTGGTTAACCGGGTTGTTAGGCTAAGGTCCGCTTGCGACCGGCTGAAACCGCAACCCAAGGCGGATATGACGATTCCAAGAATCCAGGATCGATATATGAGACAGCTTCTCAATGTTGGCAACGAAGTGTCTTCGATCACGCCGGTGGCTTTCTACCATCTGGCCAGCCGCCATAATCGCCTCGGCGGCGTGAATCTCGATGCCTTTGAGTAAGTCTCGTCGTGAGACTGCCACGCGCCCGAATTTCCGGAGGAGTCCACTTGTTAGGAAAGGCGGTGTCAATCTAGAAGTGCATCATCGATGGCTTGGGCGAGGTCATCACGCCCCAGCGCACGCATGATCATCTCCGCAGGGCAGTGGTAGTCGAGCGTGGCTCGCGGGCGCAGGTTCATCTCC
>NZ_JAPDPF010000015.1 GCF_026283925.1 Dyella halodurans | reverse complement strand
GCGAGCCACGCTCGACTACCACTGCCCTGCGGAGATGATCATGCGTGCGCTGGGGCGTGATGACCTCGCCCAAGCCATCGATGATGCACTTCTAGATTGACACCGCCTAACCCAAAGAAAATGGCCTTAAGAGCTCATAGCATTGCGTTGGATGCGAGCTTGGCGGGAGTGGCAAGCCGACTTAGTGTCGGCCCATGGCCGCTACACAGCGGCTACACCGCAACGCGCCGGGGCGGAGAGGGCTTAAAGCTTGGGCTTGCCGTTTTGTCGCAACTGAGCTGGCGACATGGCTCGGTTGCGGCGCTATCGCGAGCACCCGCCCCTCATCCCAGCCTTCTCCCCGGAGGGGAGAAGGAGCAAGAGCGGGTCGTGGTGCTCAGGCAAACGTATCCAACAAGCCCAGCGCCTGCACCACCGGCGCCGTCACCTGGGCGACATCTCCTTCGTCCGTCGCGCCGGCATCACCGGCAGCCGCCGAACTCGACGAGGCACCCTGCCCCGCGCCGCCCCCTTGATTGCCCTGCCCCACCTGGGCCTGTCCCAGGGTAAGACCGTGGTGTGCCAGCATGGAGTCCAGCTGGCTTAGCGTTTGTTGTACCGCGTGCACGGCGTTCGGGTGTTGCGCGATGAAGCTCACGTCGACGTGGTCATGCTGCACGCTTACCTTCACGTCGAGCTGGCCGAGATCCTCCGGATGCAGCGTGATGCGTGCCTCCTTGATGTTCTGGCCGCCGAGCCAGGCCACGTGCTGACCCAGCTCCTGTGCGAACGTCGGGGTGCCGACGGATGCATTCATGGTCATGGTGTGCGGTGTCGCCGCAGCCTGAACCGGTGCCTGGGTCTGCCCGAACGGCGTGGTCAGGTTGCGCAGTGCATCGAGCGGGTCGCTCTTGTCGCCTGATGTCGACGTGGTTGCGCCGGCTTGCGCAGCATTCACCAGTTTCGCTTCGGCGCCGGAGCCAACCGTCGCGACGGGCGCGGTGTCGTCATCGGCGTCGCCGAGCAAGGCGGACAGCGCGTTGTCCTTCAAGCCATCGGTCGCCTTTGTAGCGTCGACGGCGTCGTCGGCATCGGCTTGGGCAGCAGCTTGCGCTGCCCCTGACAGCGGCATGCCAGGCATGCTCGAAATCGGCAGGGTCGACGCGGTCACGGCTGCACCACCGGAACTACCGGCCGGCGGAGCGGCTGGCGCAGGTGCCGCGCTGGCCGGAATGCTCTGGCCGAGCAGTGCCAGCATCGCTGCGGCAGCATCGGTGGGTGGATTCGGGCTACTGCTCGCCGCTGGTTTGTCGTCGTCCTTGGCGTTGTCGGCCGCGGGGTTCCACGACTTGCCGGTGGCCGTCGACGTCGTCGATGCCGTTCCTGACGATGTGGTGCTCGACGCATTGGCGGTCGATGTCGCAGGGTTCGAAGTCGAGGACCGTTGTGCCGACTGTTGCTGCCGCGCGTGTTGCAGCGGCGTGGAAAAGGCACTGGGCGAATGGCTGTCGGAAGCGCTGTTCCCCGCCGAGGCGGGCGTGGATGGCACGGACGACGGTGTCACGGCCACGGCAATGGCAGGCGTCATGCGGATATCTCCAATAAAGCATGGGGATGCGGTGTCATCATCATGACCATCCCCCAGTGGGCCGACGATGCTGCATGCGCTCGTCGATCTCGGCTTGTTCGCGGCGTTCCTCGCTCTTGCGCTCCTGCTCGCGATAGCGATCGATCACGCTGCCCAGCGCGCGTTCGCGGGAGTGTGCGTCATGCCACTGGTTGCGCACGTGGTCGAGTTGCCGGTGCTGTCGGGCCACCTCGAGGGCCTGCTGGGCGATCACCTGATCGATGCGTTCGACGAACTGGCGACGGTTGAGCAGCGCAGTCACACTGACACCACCCGACGTGTCGGCATATTCCTCGCGGTAGCGACGCAGCTCCGCGAGCTGCTGCTCGGCCTTGGCGACGCGTTGCTGCTGCTCGGCCAGTCGCTGCATCGCCGTTTCCTGGCGTTCGCGCGCGAGGTCGGCAGCGGGTTGCAGGCGATTCGCGCGCGATGTCACGGCGCGCCGCCGGCGGTGAGCAGTTCGAGCCCGGCAATGGCGTCGCCAAGCGTCGTCGGCGCGTCCACCTCTTGCTGCAGGAAATCGCGTAGGCGCGGCCACATGGAGATGGCGTGATCGACCTGGGGGTCGGAACCCTTTTGGTAGGCACCGACGGCAATCAGGTCGCGTTGCTGGCGATACGCCGAATAGACCTGGCGGAAGCGCTGGGCCGCGCGCAAATGCTCACGTGTCACCACCGCAGGCATCACGCGGCTGATCGACGCCTCGATATCGATGGCCGGGTAATGCCCTGCCTCGGCCAGATCGCGAGACAGCACGATATGGCCGTCGAGAATCGCGCGCGAGGCATCGGCAATCGGGTCGTGGCGGTAGTCGTCGCCTTCGGTCAGCACGGTATAGAACGCGGTGATCGATCCGCGGCCATCGGCATCATTGCCCGCGCGCTCGACCAGGGCCGGAAGCATCGCAAACACCGACGGCGGGTAGCCCTTGGTCGCCGGCGGCTCGCCGATGGCCAGGGCGATCTCACGCTGCGCCTGCGCATAACGGGTGATCGAATCCATCAACAGCAGGACGCGCTGGCCACGGTCACGGAACCACTCCGCAATCGCGGTGGCGTACTGCGCGCCACGTAGACGCTTGAGTGGCGGCGCATCGGCAGGAGCCGCCACGATGACCGCACGTGCCCGCCCTTCGGCACCGAGCGTGTGCTCGACGAATTCCTTGACCTCACGGCCGCGCTCGCCAATCAATCCGACCACCACCACATCGGCATCGGTATAGCGCGTCATCATGCCCAGCAGGGTCGATTTGCCGACGCCGGAGCCGGCGAACAGGCCCAGGCGCTGGCCGCGACCGACGCTCAGCAAGGCGTTGATGGCGCGTACGCCGGTATCCAGCGGCGTATCGATGGGCTTACGCGCCATCGGATTGATCGGCTCGCGCTTGAGCGAGGCATGTTCATCCACGTCGAGCGGGCCCATGCCATCGAGCGGTACGCCATCGGCGCCGATCACCCGGCCAAGCAAGGCCATGCCGACAGGCAGACCGCTGCTATGTGCGCAGGGCCGCACGCGCGCGTTCGGCAGCACGCCGTGCATCTCGGTGACCGGCATCAGCAGCAAGCGTTCGTCCGCAAAGCCGACCACCTCGGTATCCAGTTCGTTGCCGTCAGCCGTGGCGACCATGCAGCGCGCGCCCAGCGGCGCCTCGCATCCTTCGGCCTCCAGGGTCAGGCCGACCACCCGGCGCAGGCGACCTTCGACGGTGAGCATGCGGGTGCCCACGGCGCGTTGACGACGGCGCGCCAAACGCTCCTGCCACAGGCTTGCCGGCGAGTGGCCGGGCGGCGGATTCATCCGCGCACCTCGTCGGCATCCGCATCGATGTCTTCCGCCTCGGCGCCAAGCACGGCATCGACCACGGCGGCCATGCGTGTATCCACGCGTGAATCCAGGCGCGAGCGCTCGCTTTCCAGCATGCAATCACCGCGCTCCAACGTGCCGTCGGCGACCAGCACCCAGTCGGGCTCGGCCATGTGCAGCGAGCGCAGCAGGGCAAGATCGTCCGGATGCAGGCGCACACGCAATTTCGCGGTGGCGGATGGCATGGCCAGCACGGCCTGGCGCACGGCCTCGACCACCAGGTCGGGCGAGGTACGCAACTCGTGCGCAACGACCTGGCGCGCCACGGTCATGGCCAGGCGTGCCAGTTCCAGTTCCACCAGTTCATCCATGGAACGCAATGGCCGCGCCGCCGCTTCCAGGATCCGGTCGAGTCGCGCAATGCGCTCATTCAGCACATCGCGCGCCGCGGCCAGGCCCTCCGCGTGCCCGGCAGCGTAGCCTTCATCGCGCGCCTGCTGTTCCAGTGCCTCGAGGTCACGCACGGTAGGCTGTGCCACCGGCTCGACGGGCACCACCTCCTCGACCGGCGGCGCACCCATCTCGGGTGGCAGCCAGCGCTGGAAGCTGATGACGTTGTCGCGATCGAGGACGGCGCTCATGCCACCAACTCGTCACTGCTGCCGGAGAGATTGATCGCGCCCGAATCGGCGAGCTTGCGCGCGATGGCGAGCACTTCCTTCTGCGCGGAATCGACTTCGCTCAGGCGCACCGGACCGGACACTTCCAGGTCGTCGCGCAGCATGTCGGCGGCGCGCTTGGACATGTTGGCGAAGATCTTTTCGCGCACACCGGGCTCGGCGCCCTTCAGCGCGGTGACCAGGCGTGCCGTCGGCACTTCGCGCAGCAGCGTCTGCATGCTGCGGTCGTCCAGGTCGCCGAGATCCTCGAACACGAACATCAGTTCTTCGATCCGCCCACCCAAGCTCGAATCATGCGTGCGGATGGCCGCCATCAGCTCGTTCTCGCGCGTGGTTTCCATCGCGTTGAGGATATTGGCCGCGGCCTTGAGGCCACCGACGCTGGCGGACTTGAGCTTCTTGGTATTGCCGGAGAACTGGCGCTCCATGATCTCGTCCAGCTCGTTGAGCGCGTGCGGCTGCACGCCATCGAGCGTGGCGATGCGCATCACCGCATCGCTGCGCACGCGCGGCGGCAGGTAGCCAATGACTTCGGCGGCCTGGTCGGGCTCGAGATGCGCCAGCACCAGGGCGATGATCTGCGGATGCTCCTGGCTGATCATTTCGGCGATGGCACGGCTCTCCATCCACTTGAGCGACTCCAGGCCCTTGCTGGAGCGGCCCAGCAGGATGCGGTCGATCAGGCCCCCGGCCTTGCTCTCGCCCAGCGCGTTGACCAGGATCTTGCGGATGTATTCCTCAGTGCCGACACCCAGCGAGGTGTGGCGGCCCATGTCGTCATTGAGGCGATCGAGCACTTGCTCCACCTGCTCGCGCGACACATTGGTGAGGCTGGCCATGGCCGAGCCCACCGCCTGCACATCACGCGCACTGAGGTGCTTGAGCACCTCGGCTGCGTCCTGCTCGCCCAAGGTGAGCAGCAGGATGGCCGCGCGCTGCGCGCCGCCGATTTGCATGTCTGCCTTCATAGTCCGTTCCGCCCGCTTGATGGGGTGCCCTTACCGGGTCGATGTGCCGCGGCGATGCGCGCGGCGTTCCTAGGGCATATCGACCATGCGGGCGCTTTCCGAAGCCACGCCATGCCAGCGGCACGCGATGGCGTGATGCGCGAGTCATCAGCCACCATCTTCGATCACCCAATTCTTGACGACCTGCGCCACATGTTTTGGATTCTCGCTGACCATGCGGCGCGCCAGCCCGATGCGCTGTTCGTAGGCGATCGCCGGCGGCACGGCGAGGCGTGCCATATCATCGTCTTCGTCGTCCACGCGCACGGAAATCGTCGACGGCGCCGGCTGCTGGGCCAGCGCGAGGCCCTGCCCCGGTGCCGGTGCACGGTTCAGGCCACGCAGCAGTGGCCGCAGCAGGCCAAACGCCACCAGCAACGCAATCAGCACGCCGATGCCCTGCTTGATCAGGTCGAGCATGCCGGGCCGTTCCCAGAACGCCATCGGCGGCGGCGCGGCATCGCCGGCGACATCCTGATGGAACGGCTGGTTGATCACGCTGACGTTGTCGCCGCGAGCCTCGTTGTAACCCACGGCATTGCGCGCCAGCGTGGTCAGGTGTTCCAGTTCCTGCGGGGTGAACGGCACGCTCTTGTTGCCCTTCTCGCCCGGCACGCTCTTGTTGTCGACCACCACCGCCACGGTGAGGCGGGCCAGCCGGCCGGCCGGATCGCTGACGTGGCTGATGGTGCGATCCAGTTCGTAGTTGCGCGTGGCGCTGCTGGTGGTCTCGCCCGGTCCATTGGACTGCTCTGCGGTCGTCGCAGCACCGGCCTTGCCGGGCGCCTTGCCCGCGGCTGGGCGCGCAGCCGTCGGCTGCGCCACCGCATTCGGCGGCTGGTTGCTCAGTGCCCCGGCAATGCCGCCATCGCTGGCGCTGCCGGTGCGCTGCTCGCTGCTGGTCTGTTCACTGCGCAAGGCGGGGTGTTCGTGACCATAGGTTTCGGTGGCCTTCTCGGTCTCGCTGAAATCCAGGTCTGCATAGACCTGCGCGCGCACCTTGCCCGGCCCAACCAGGGGCGTCAGCAGTTCTTCGATGCGTTGCGCATAGGTGTTCTCGATGCGCGTCGCCAGGCGCAGGCGCGTATCGCCCACCGCGCTGGCGCCACCTGGATCCGTGCTGGTCAGCAGCTGGCCTTGCTGGTCGACCACCGACACCTGTTTGGGATCGAGATTGGGAACGCTGGAGGCAACCAGGTGCACGATTGCCGCCACCTGGCTCGCATCGAGCTGGCGCCCCGGATACAGCGTGACCAGCACCGACGCGCTGGCCTCGTGACTGTCGCGAATGAACGCCGATGGCTTCGGCAGCGCCAGATGCACCCTGGCCGCGCGTACCGACTGCAGGCCAGCAATGGTGTTGCCCAGGTCCGTCTCCAGCATCTGCTGGTAGCGCGTGCGCTCGGCCAAGTCGCTCATGCCAAACGGGGAATCGCTACCCGGCACGGTCGTGCTGGCAGCACTGCCCTGCGGCAAACCCTGCGCGGCGAGCTTCAGGCGAATCGCCGCCAGGTCGGAGGCCGGCACCATGATCGAATTGCCATCAGGACCCAGCGTGTACGGCGTGTTGGACGCCTGCAGCGACTGCGTGACGGCAGCCGCATCCTTCTGTTCGAGGCCGGCATACAGCAGACCGTAATTCGGGCCACGCGACCACAGCACCACGGCCACGCCAAGCGCGACCGCGCCCGCGACACCGAAAAGCAGCAACAGCTGACGCGTTGCCGGCGTGCGGGCAAGCTGTTTGAGATCCAGGCGAGCACCGGCCTTTTCGTCGGTGGTCGCTAGGGCGTTATCGGCCATGAAGACTGCTCGTGCTCTGGGGAAGGGAGGGCGGCGTCATGGAATCGGTCAGACCGGCATATTCATGATGTTGTTGTAGGCGTCGACGAGCTTGTTGCGCACCTGGGTCAGCGTGTTCAACGACAGATCGGCCTTTTGCACGGCGACCATGGTGCGACCGAGATCGGCCCCCGGCTCGCCGCGCTCGAAACTGGCGGCCAGGCGGCCGGCTTCCATCTGCGTGTCACTGACCGAGGAAATGGATTGCTTCAGCAGGCTGGAAAAATCCGTTTGTGCGGGCGTCGCCGCCGTGAACGATTGCTCGGCTGAAGTCGCTTGCGAAGACAACTGGCGCATCTGCGACAGCAGGCTGTTGACGTCGATCTGGGTCATGACGGAATTCCAACGCGTGACGGGAAACTGAGCTGTAAATGCACAAGCCGTGCCATGCCTGAACCTTGCGTCATCAGGCCTGCAAGCTCGGCTGCAAGCCGTACTTGCGCAGCTTCTCCACCAGGGTCGTGCGCTGCATGCGCAACAATTTCGCCGCGTGCGCGACGACGCCACCGGTGACGTCAAGCGCTTGACGGATCAAGCCCACTTCGATGTCCGCCAGGTGATCCTTCAGATCGAGCCCGCCTTCCGGCAACATCACCAGCGAATCGGACTGCACCACCGCCATCGGCTCGGACATCACGCTCGACTGCCCCACCATCAGCGACAGCAAGGCAGTGCCGCGCACTTCCTCGATGATTTGCTGGCCGCGATATTTTTCCGGCAGATCGCTTACCCGGACCTCGCTGTGCGGGTACAGGATGGAGAGGCGTTCGACCAGGTTGTAGAGCTCGCGCACGTTGCCCGGCCAGGTGTAACCGTGCAGCGCATGCATGGCGCCCGCGCTGAAGCGAACACCGGAGAGGCCGCGACGCGACAGGCGCTGGTTGAACTCGGCCACCAGTTCCGGCAAATCGTCCAGATGCTCGCGCAGCGCCGGCATCTCCAGCGGAAACACGCTCAGGCGATAAAACAGATCCTCGCGGAACCGACCATCGGCTATGGCCGCCTCCAGGTTGCGATGCGTCGCCGCAATGATGCGGACGTCGCAGCGCTGGGTGCGGTTGCTGCCGACGCGTTCGAAGGCACGCTCCTGCAGCACGCGCAACAGCTTGACCTGCATCGGCAGGCTCATGTCGCCGATTTCGTCGAGGAACAGGGTGCCGCCCTCGGCCATCTCGAAGCGACCCTTGCGGGTGCTGATGGCGCCGGTGAACGCGCCCTTCTCGTGGCCAAACAATTCACTTTCAAGCAGTTCGGCCGGAATCGCGCCGCAATTGATCGCGACGAACGGTTGGTCGCGGCGGGACGAACACTCATGGATACTGCGCGCCACCATCTCCTTGCCGGTACCCGATTCCCCCAGCACCAGCACGCTGGAATCGAACGGCGCCACCTGGCGAACCAGCGCATTCACGCTGGCCATGGGACCCGAGCTGCCGACCAGGCGCACTTCGCTGCGACGGGCGCCGGCCTGCGCCTGCGGGCCGCGCAAGGCATCGGTAAGCTGTTCATAGCGAAGAGGAAATTCGATGACGCCCACGCGCGCCGCGAACGGCGATGAATTCGCGGCCAGCCGCGACGCCCATTCGGAATCGGCGGCCAGCAGTACCTGCGCATGCCCTGCATCGCCACCCAGCAAGGCGAACTGGCGCTCGGCTTCCACAGCGTCGGCGACATTGCCCACATAAACCGCGCGCCACGCATGGGTCGCCTGCTCCACTTCGGCACAATCTTCACCACGCTGCGGGCGATAGCCGAGGAATTGCAGCGCCGAAACGACCGACTCCGCCCTGCGGTGATCGGATTCGATCACCAGTACGTCGAACTTGCCCATGTATGACTCTCGTGCGTGCTGCTTCATCGGTAGGACCCCTAACCCTCGACTGCGCGACTCGCATGTCGATATTCCGCCGCCGGCTACTGCGGCTCTCAGGAGTCATTCAGCAAGAAGAAGGCCAGCACAGGGCGGAATTTCGTCGTCCGATGGTCAGCGCTCGTGCCGGTCTGCGTCACATGTGCGCGCAAGGCCCTGCGGAATGCGCAAAGGTATGCCGCATGCCACTGAATCCATTGGGCAATTGGCGCGCATGCAAGCGCGTGAAAAGTGACCGGAAGCGGCACCCGACCGAGATCTGCGTCAAAGAATTTTCGCGCCGACTTTTCGTAACGTGATAGCGGTCACATAAAGCAGTCGTCGTAAGAAAGCACTTACACGGAGGCCTGACGACTTTCTGCCACTTTGCGTCGGTGATGGCGAAACACGAGCCGCTCAAGTGCGTCACACGTCGCGTCACCCAGGGATTCGAAGGCCACGAAAACGTGATCACCATCACGTTCTTGCACGAGTCGTGCCGGAAGCTCCAGTGGCAAGGCCATGCATCCGTCGAAGTGCAGCTTCAACCATCCGCTCGCCGCATGGGCCGGCCACAGCGTGGTCGGCAACAGGGCGCCGACCGCGTTGAATCGAATGAACTGGCGCGGCGGCAACTCGGCGCCTCGCTGGAGCAACTGGTCGAGCATGGCCATCATGACGTTGAGCTTGTTGTCCAGGCGCAGCATTTCCTGCGTCATCGGGCTCTCGTCGTCGCTGGATTCACTGCGCCGCTCGCCAAACGCGGCCAGCGTGCCGAGCACGTTCAGGTTGCGCTCGCGCAAGGCGATCAGCTGCAAGTCTCCGATCGGGGAGGATGTGGCCACGCAGCTCGCGTGCAGGCCATCTTCATAGGTGACCCGCTCGGAAAACGCCTGCCAGGAATCGTCTTGCATATGCCCCTCGATCGGTGCGGCTCACGGGCAACCATGCTGGCCGCCCTGCCTAAGGAAATTATGCGCGCTTCTGCCAGGGTTGCCGCAACAACCCCGCGTCAATCGATGGCGGCATGCCAATAGGCATTGAGGGCGCGGTGCGAATGCCGATGCTGGCCAAGCGCCTCGCCAAGGTCATCGCGCGCCTTGGCCACCAGGCTCTTGACCTCCTCGTTGTGCGCCAACAAGGTCTTCATCGTTTCCGCGGCAGACGCGTCGGCCAATGGCAGGAGGCGCAGCAGGCGATCGCGCTCCGCGCTCTGCGTCGTCACCTGATCCCAGGCACCTGCGCGCGCCGAGGCCAGCATGTGCGCACTGACGTCGAGGACATCACCGGGTTCGACCGCGCCGGCCATCACGCTGCCGTACCCGTGCTGGCCTGCGATGCCAGGTAGGTGTCACGGATTTGTCGCCACGCGTCGCGCACCGGGTTGATCAGGTCGATGACTTCGTCCAGCGCCCGTTCGTCGTCGTTGAGCTGCGCTTGCAGCAGGCGGCGGGCGATGTAGTCGTACAGCGAATCAAGACGCGTGGCCAAGGCCCCGCCAGCCTCGTGATCCAGGCTGCCGCGCAACTCGCCCAGGATCGCGAAGGCACGTGCGAAATGGGTGCCCTTGGCGGGCACGTCGCCGCGGCGCATGGCGCCGCGCGCCTGATTGATGCGGTCGACCATGCCGTCGTACAGCATGGTGGTCAGCTGGTGGCGATCGGCGCCTTCGACGCTACCGCGTGCACTGGTGTCCTGGTAGGCCGCGCTGGCGTTGCGCATGTATCCGTAGCTCATCGTCGCTATCCTTGGCTTAGTTCTTCGAGCTGCTGGAGTTGGTCAGCTGCGCAAGCGCCGTGGTCAGGTAGCTGCTGGTGTTGTTGAGCTGGGACATCATGGTGTCCAGTGCGGTGTACTGGGTTTGCAGCTGTTTCTGATACGTCGCCATGCGGGCATTCAGCGCGGTTTGCTGGGTACCGAGCTGAGTCAACTGGCCGTTGAGACTGGTAACCCGTGCGCCGATGACGCCGTTGCTCTGCGTATAGGCAGTGAGGGCCGTATTTAAGGTGGTCGCGTATCCGGTGGTGCCATTGAACAGATTCTGCACGGCACTGGAATTCGTGGACAAAGCGGCATTCAGCTTCGTCGAATCGACGCTCAACGTACCATCCGCCTGCCGCGTAATACCCAGATTCGCCAGCGTGCCAATGCTATTGCCCTTGACCGAGTTGCTCAGCACCGAGGCAATCTGGCGTTGCACTGACGTCAACGTGGCGTCGCCAAGCAGGACGCCGGCCGAGCCACTGGTGGTGTCGTAGCTGGACAGCGAAGACGCCGTGCTTACATAGCTGTTGTAAGCGGTGACAAAACCCTGGATCGCGCTTTGCGCCGCGGTATTGTCCCGCGACACCGTCAAGGTGTTGGTGCCGGTGGAAGTCAGGTTGAGCGTGACGCCATCCATCGCTCCCGACACGGCATTGGTTGGGCTGTCGACGGCGATGCCGTTGATCGTCAACTTCGCATCGACCGCTTCGTTGCTTCCTGCGGTATTCAGCGTCGTGGCCAGGGACTGCAGACCGCTGTCGCTGCCGCTGCTGGCGCTGATCGAAAATGCGTTGGCCACGCCGGTCTTGCTCGAGCTGAGCATCAACTGCTGGCCATTCACGCCATTGATGATCGTGGCCGTCACGCCAGGATTCGAGGACGAACTGTTGATGGCCGAGGCGATGTCCGACAAGGTGTTGGTGGCCGACACGCTGATATTCATCGTGCTCGAACCGACGGTGACGTTCAGCGTACCGGCGCCGACGGCGGCCGTGGACGAGAACGTGCCGCTCGCGCGCTGCTGCGCGGTGGCCAGCTGGCTCACGGCAACCGTGTAGGTTCCGGGCTGCGCGCTGGACATGGTGGTCGCGGCACCAATGCTCGCGCTGCCACCGGTCGGGGTCAGCGTGGCGTTGTAGCTGCTGAACGTGTTGATCGAGGTCAGCGTCGCCAGCGAGCTCTGCAACTGGCTCAGCACCGAGCTGAGCGAGTTGAGTCCGCCCAGGGTGCTGTTGATCTGGTTCGTCTGGTCGGTGATCTGCTGCTGCGGCGCCGCCTGGCGTGCATTCACCAGGGCGGTGACGATGGAGTTCACGTCCAGGCCCGAGCCGATACCCAGCGAAGTGATGGTGCCGCCGGCTGAGCTAGTCGAGGACGAGCTGCTGGAAGAACTGCTTGACGAACTGCTGGAGCTGGAACCGGTGCTCGTGCTGCCGGTGAGCTGACTGAGCAGCGAACTCAAGCTGCTGCCGGATGTGGCGCTGGACGTGGTCATCGCACTGCCTTATCAATTTCCCGAATAGGCCCCGTCGTCTGACGGGGGGCTCCGAGCCCCCGGCAAAACCCTCGTTACCCAAGGACTTTGCCGGTGGCTCCCGTAGCAGCGGGCGGTTGGGATAGCCAACCGCCCGCCGGTAGAACCGGTCGCGCGACGCTGCGACCCGGGAGAGTCGCAGCGTCGCTTGCGTCCGTTACTGCAACAGCTTCAGCACCTGCTGCGGGTTCGAGTTGGCCTGCGCCAGCACCGAGATGCCCGCCTGCTGCAACACATTGGCCTTGCTCATGTTCGCCGTCTCGGCCGCGAAGTCCGCGTCCTGGATGGTCGACTGCGAGGCCTGCAGGTTGGTGGTCTGCGCCGCCACCGTGGAGATGGTGGACTGGAAGCGGTTCTGCACCGCGCCCAGCTGCGCCGCGAAGTTGCTGACCGTCTGCAAGGCCACGTCGACGCGCGAGATCAGGTCGTTCGCACTGTCCACCGTCTGCACGTTACCCGTCGCCAGCGAACCGCCGGTGGCAGCCGTGTTGGTGGACGCGAAGGCCGCACCCGTGTTTGCGTTCGTCGCGTTGGCGCCGATGATCGAGCCAGCCACGTTCGAGGTACCCACGGTATCGCTGATTGTCAGCGCAGAGGACGAATAGAAATTCAGGCCATTGCCGTTGCCGTTCACTGCGGCGCTGACGCCCGAAATACCGGCCGCATTGATCGCGTCGGACACATCCTGCAGGCTCTGCGCGCCGGCCAGGCTGACCTTCGTGCCGTTGATGGTGAGGGTCTCGTTGGACGGATCGCCGGTGGAGGCTACAGCCGTCGTCGATGCGCCCGTGCCTGCAGCGGCAATGTTGGCCGACGGCAGACCCAAGGTCGCCTGAGCGGCACCAGCGAACGTCACACCACCGGTGGGACCGGTAACCTTGAGCTCGCCCGTGGTGGCATCGACTGCCGCGATATTGCTGCCGGCCGCCGTATTGATGGCAGACGCCAAGCTGGCCACGGTCTTGTAGGTGCCGGCGGCGACGCTGACCGGGCCGGTACCGTTGACGTTCACGGTCAGGGCGCCGGAAGCCAGGGTGAAGCCGGTACCGGTGTTGATGCTGCCGGTCGACACTTCCGCCACCTGGCCCACGGCGCTGGCCTTCACGCTGGTGCCCAGGCTCACGCTGATGGTCTGACCGACGGAGGCGCCGATCTGGAAGCTCTTGGTCTTCATCGAGCCGTCCAGCACGTTCGAACCGTTGAACGTGGTCTGGTTGGCGATACGGGTGATTTCCGCCAGGCGCTGCTGCACTTCCTGGTCGATCGACGCGCGGTCGGTGGCCGTGTAGGTGCCGTTGGCCGACTGCACGGCCAGGTCACGGATCGCCTGCAGGTTAGAGGTGACCTGGTCGAGCGCCGAACCGGCGGTCTGCGCCAGGTTGATGGCGTCGCTGGCGTTCGCGCTGGCCTGGGTCAGGCCGCCAATCTGCGTGGTATAGCGCTGCGAAATGGCGAAGCCGGCCGCGTTGTCGGCCGCGCTGTTGATCTTCAGGCCCGACGACAGGCGCTGAGTGGCCGAAGACAAGGCACTCTGCGACTTGGTCAGGTTGTTCTGCGCCATCAGCGACGAGATGTTGGTATTGATAACGAGTGACATGGATTTCTCCTACGGAACCGTTAACCGGTTTGTTGGCTTTGTATATGCCGGCGGCAAGGTTTTCCGTGTGGAATGCCATCCGCCTCAAGGAGTTTTTCGGCCTCTGCTGCGATTACTTGAACCATTCGACGCCACTTCGTGATGCATCTCACCTTACGCACGCGTCGAACGCGTTCCACCTGCGGCGCATCCACCGCCCACGCCCCGCTTTCACAGCCATCATCCATTCACTACTGCGACGCACCGTCGTCGAACGTGACGACGAAGCGCCCTCGATCCAACGCTGCTGCAGAGACCGCATGGCCTTCACGCAACGGCGAAACGTTTGAGCACCCGGCGAAATCCTCGTCTGCCAAGGACTTTGCCGGTGGCTCCCGTAGCAGCAGGCGGTTGGGATAGCCAACCGCCCGCCGGTAGAACCGGTCGCGCGACGCCGCGACCCGAGGGAATCGCGGCGTCGCTTGCGTCCGTTACTGCAACAGCTTCAGCACCTGCTGCGGGTTCGAGTTGGCCTGCGCCAGCACCGAGATGCCCGCCTGCTGCAACACGTTGGCCTTGCTCATGTTCGCCGTCTCGGCCGCGAAGTCCGCGTCCTGGATGGTCGACTGCGAGGCCTGCAGGTTGGTGGTCTGCGCCGCCACCGTGGAGATGGTGGACTGGAAGCGGTTCTGCACCGCGCCCAGCTGCGCCGCGAAGTTGCTGACCGTCTGCAAGGCCACGTCAACGCGCGAGATCAGGTCGTTCGCGCTGTCCACCGTCTGCACATTGCCGGTCGCCAGCGAACCGCCATTGCTCGCCGACGTCGCCACCGTATAGAGGGCACCGGTATTGGCGTCTGTGGCGTTGGTGTTGATGACGTTGCCGCCGGTGTCGCCGACGTTCAGCGCGCCGCTCGAGTAGAAGTTGATGCCATTGCCGTTGCCATTGACGGCAGCACTGACACCCGAGATACCGGCGGCGTTGATCGCATCGGACAGACCCTGCAGGCTCGTTACGCCCGTAGTGCTGATGGCGGTGCCATTAATGCTGAGGCCTTCAGCGCCGAAGTTCGGCAACGCCGAAGTAGCGGCTGCGGCACCCGTGGAATCTAACGTAGCGCCACTTGCAACCGTGCCGGCCAAACCCAGTGCCGTCGCGCCAGCGCCCGCGAGGGTGGTGCCACCAGCTGCACCGGTGATCTTGATTTCGCCGTTGGTGTCCACCGAGGCAACCGAGGTGCCAGCCGCCGTATTGATCGCAGCCGCCAAGCTGCCCGCGCTGCTATAGGTGCCCGTGGCGACACTGGTGCCGCCCACGGTCAACGAGCCCGCCGTCACCTTGAAGCCGATGATATTGCCCGTGTTTACTTCCGCCACCTGGCCCATGGCACTGGCCTTCACGCTGGTGCCCAGGCTCACACTGATGGTCTGACCGACCGAGGCGCCGATCTGGAAGCTCTTGGTCTTCATCGAGCCGTCCAGCACGTTCGAACCATTGAACGTGGTCTGGTTGGCGATACGGGTGATTTCCGCCAGGCGCTGCTGCACTTCCTGGTCGATCGACGCGCGGTCGGTGGCCGTGTACGTGCCGTTGGCCGACTGCACGGCCAGGTCACGGATCGCCTGCAGGTTGGAGGTGACCTGGTCCAGCGCCGAACCGGCGGTCTGGGCCAGGTTGATGGCGTCGCTGGCGTTCGCGCTGGCCTGGGTCAGGCCGCCGATCTGGGTGGTATAGCGCTGCGAAATCGCGAAGCCGGCCGCGTTGTCGGCCGCGCTGTTGATCTTCAGGCCCGACGACAGGCGCTGAGTGGCCGAAGACAAGGCACTCTGCGACTTGGTCAGGTTGTTCTGCGCCATCAGCGACGAGATGTTGGTATTGATAACGAGTGACATGGATTTCTCCTACGGAACCGTTGGCCGGTTTGTTGGCTCTTTAGCTACCGGCGGCAAGGTGCCCTGTGGGGAATGCCATCCGCCTCGGTCAGCTTTTCGACCCATCGTGCGATTACTTGAGCAAACGACCGCCATTTCGTGATGCCGCTCGCTTTTCCCCGCCGACGGATCGATGCCCTGGCACGGCGCCTTCATCGCAAAAACCAACGCTTCGTAGCCCTCCTTCGTCGTCGCCTGGGTGTGATCCGCCTGGTCGGTTACTTGATGTAGTTGAACAGGCTCATCGACTTCACCTGCGCGAACACCTGCTGCGATGCCTGCAGCGCCGTGGATTGCAGTGAGAGGTTGCTGATCGCGGTGTACGCGTCCACGTTCTGCACATCCGACAACGCAGACTGGTAGGTGACGTTGAGATCCTGGTAGGAGCTCTGCTGTGCCTGCAGCGTGTCGAGGCGGCCGCCAATGGCGACCTGTGCCGCACTCAGGGTGGATTGCGTCTGGTCGATCGACTCGACCTGGCGACTCATCACATTGGTCAGCTGGGTATCGCTGCCACCGCTCTGCAGTGCATTGATCATGTTGCTGAGCGTGGTGAAGATGTCCTGCTGGCCACCCGCCTTCACCGACACCGTATCGCCTGCGGCCGGCGTGCCGCTCATGGAAATCGACATGCCATTGAAGCTGATCGCGCCGCCATCCTGGTAGGTGCCGCCCACCGGGTTGCCGCTGCTGTCGAGCACCGGATTGCCGGTGGCATCGGTCGCCGCCCAGGTATTGCCCGCGCCAAACGTGATCGTATAGCCGCCGCCACTGGTGGCTGCGCCTGCGGTCCAGGCCGCCTGATCGGTCACGCTGTTTGCGCCCACCACCAGCGTCCCCGTATTGGCTGCGCCCGCGCTCGCCACGAAGCTACCGTTGCCGGTGGGAATATTCATGAACAGGCCGGCGCCCGAATCGTTGGTGGCGATCTGCAGGCCGGAGCCGACCGCGGCGCGCTGCTGCCCATTATTGCCCTGATAGCTCACCGTGCCGTTCACGCCAACCTGGAACGGCGTCGTGGCGCTGCTGGTGCCAGCGAACAGCGCATTGCCGTTGCTGTCGGTGCTGTTGGCCTGCTGAACCAACTGGTCGCGCATCTGGCTGAGCTGGCTCGCGATGCTGTTGCGATCGGTGTTGGAAAGCGTGCCGTTGATGGCCTGCAAGGCCAGCGTGCGCGCGCTATCCAGCACGCTGTTCACCGAGCTGAGCGTGCTGGCCTCGGTGTTCAGCGACGTCGTCGCGCTATTGATGCTGTCGGAATACTGCGAGTTTGCGGCGATGATGTGGTTGAGGTTCACCACCTGGCCGGCACCCGCGGGATCGTCCGAAGCCACGTTGATGCGCGAGCCGGTGGAGACCTGGTTCTGCGTCGTCGCCAACGCGCTCTGCTGGTTGAGCATGTTGCTGAGCGACTGCTGGTACATCCAGCTGGTAGAAAGGCGCATGGCGTTTATTCCTAGGCGGTCTGGATGGCAGTGAGCAAGCTGGAGAAGATTGTCTGCGAGGCGGAGATCACCTGCGCCGAGGCCTGGTAGGCCTGCTGGTAGCGCACGAGGTCGGCGGCCTCTTCATCGAGGTTGACGCCGGACACGCTCTGCTGCGACGACACCGCCTGGTTGTAAAGCGCGGTCTGCGTGGTGAGATTGGTCTGCGCCTGGCTGCCCACGGTACCGACATTGGTGGTGAGCTGGGCATAGGATGCGATGACCGACTGGCTGCCACCGCTGAGCACACCCACGTTGGACAGCGCAGCCAGCGACAACGCGTTGCTGGTGTCCTTCAAGCCATTGCTGTTCAGCCCGATGGTGAAGCTATCGTTGGCGGCCGGCGTACCCGACGGCGTGACGCTCCAGCCATTGGCGCTGATCGTCTGCCCTACGGCATAGCTGCCACTCGACAGCACGTTGCCCGAGCTGTCGGTGACCTGATAGGTGCTCGCCGAGGGAAAGCTCACCGTGGCATTGCTGGTCAGTGCCGCGTTGGAGGCGTCCTGCACGGTTACCGAGCCGATCTGGCCGGTGCCGGTATTGCCACTGGCTGCCGTCGACGTGAGCAGTGCCGCCGCCGCAATACCGTTCGGGTCGGTCATCGTCACCGCTAGGCTGGTGGCGGCCTGACGCGTCGGCAGGATCTGGAAGCTGTCGCCTGCCTGCGCCGTGGCAGGCACGCTGAAGGTAAGCCCGGCCGCCGACAGCGTGCCGTCAGCATTGGTCGTCAGCGGCACGGCCTGGCCGCTGGTCGTCTGCAGGTTCCACTGGCTGCCGTCGTAACTCATCACGTAGTCGGACGAGGTCAACTGCGACACGTCCGTGATGCTGGCCGACACGCTGCCGCTGCCCTTGTTGGCGCTGCTCGGCTGCACGGTGGGCGACGGCATGTTGAAGATCGCCCCACCCTGCTTGCCGTTGAGATCCATGCCCTTGGCCTGCTGGGCATTGACGCTGCTGGCTAGCGCCACTGCCGACTGGCCAAGCTGGTTCTGCACGCTGTCGAGCACGCTGCTGCGATAGTTCAGCAGGGCGCCAAGGTTGCCGCCACTGAGCTTGTTGCTGATATCGGTGCCGGTCGCGTCGTAAACATCGGTGCGCGTGGGATCGTACGCGGTGCCGCCGGTCGATAGCGCATAGGACTTGTCGCCACTGACCAGGGCCTGCCCATTGGAGGCATACACGCTGATGCTGCCATTCGACTCGCTGACGGTGGACACGCCAACGTAGCCCGACAGCGTCTGGATCATGGCATCGCGTTGATCGAGCAGGTCGTTCGGCGGGTTGTTTCCTGCCTGGCTGATCTGCGCATTCAGCGCCGCGATGCTGCTGGCGGTGGAGTTGATGCTGTTGACCGTACCACTGATCTGGCTGTTCACCTGGCTCTGCTGGGCGCTCAACTGCTGGCCCAGGGTGTTGAATACGGTGACGGCGGCCGTGGCGCTACCCAGCAGGGACTGCCGGCTCGACGCCACACCCGGCGTGTTCGCCACGGTGCTGAAAGCGCCGTAGAAGCTGTCCAGGGCGGTTTGCAGGTTGCCGCTGGCGCTCAAGGTGCTGTTCAAGGTGGAGGCGAGGCTGTTGTAGGTCGTCGCGCCCTGCATGCTGGCATTGCTGCTCCACACCGCACTGGTGAGGAACTGGCTGTACGCACGTTGCACCGAGTCCACATTGACGCCGCTGCCGATGGTGTAGCGACCGCCCGGTGCGGAGATGTTTTCGGTCTGCAGCACCGTCTGCCGGTTATACCCCGGCGTATTGACGTTGGTGATGTTGTTGCCGACGGTGTTGAGCGCGACCTGGGCTGCATTGAGCCCCGAGATACCGGTGGACAGTAGGTTAGCCATGAGTCATTCCTGGACACTTCACTCGGAGGAAGTCGGCCCGCCGGCCAATTTCTTGAGCGCATCGAGCGCATCACGCATGGCGGGGCTGTTGGCGATGGTCGCGATTTTTTGCGCGTAGGCCGGGTCCGTGGCGTAACCACCATCGACCAGGCCGCGGGCGAAGCCGACCACGTCGTCGCCATGATTGAGCGCGCGGGCATAACGCGGGTTGTCGGCAATCAGCTGGGCATAGTCGTCAAACGACTGCGCCGGGTTGGCATAGGAGCGGAACTGGGCGTTGCGCCGTACGGCGACGCCATCCTCGAACTCCAGCGTGGGCACGCTCACCTTGGCGCCGTCCCAGCTGCTGCCTGCCTTCATGCCAAACAGGTTGTTGCTGCTGTTGCCGTCGGCGTGCGTCGGCAGGTGCTGACCCCATTGGGTTTCCAGTGCCGCCTGGGCCAGCACGGCGCGTACCGATACGCCAAGCTTGTCGGCAGCCTTTTGCGCATACGGGGCCAGTTGCTGCACAAAATCCTGCGCATCCTTGGGCAATGACTTCAGCGCCTGCGAGCCCACCGCGCGCGCTGCGCCGGCCACGGATCGCAGCCGCTGCCGCCAATCGTCATCGACAGCAGCAACCGTGCCGGCGTCGGCACCATTGGTATCGGCCATGCCGCCAAGCTGTCGCGTCAGCATCTGCGCGATGCCCAGTCCATTGCCGTGCTGCGACAGCTCGATCGACAACTGCTGATCGAACATGTCGCGCCAGGCGTCGCCTCCCTGGCTGTCGAACAGGCCGTCGCCCGCGCTCGCATCGCGCATGGACTTCAGCATCATCTGGGTAAAGATCGACTCGAACTGCTTGGCTACCACCGGCAGCGCCGACTTGGCGTCGGCTTGCGCACTCTGCCGCAGTGCCGAGAACCCGGACAGGTCGGTCCAGGTGCTCACGCTCTTCATGGCGTCGCCAGGCAGCGCCATCAGATCACTACCAGTTCCGCATGCAGCGCACCGGCCTGCTTGAGTGCCTGCAGGATCGAGATGAGGTCGCTGGGCGAGGCGCCGACCTGGTTCACCGCGCGCACGATGGTGTCCAGGTTCGCGCCCGGGCCAAACTTGAACATATGGCCGCCGTCCTCGCTGACCTGCACATTGCTGCTGGGCACGACGGCGGTCTGGCCCTTGCTGAAGGGCTCGGGCTGACTGACCAGGGGTTGTTCGGAAATGGTGACCTGGATGGAGCCGTGTGCGACCGCCGCCGGCGTCACGCGCACTTCCGAGCCGATCACCACGGTGCCGGTACGGGAATTCACCACCACGCGTGCCGGCGCATCGCCTGGCGTCACCTCGATACCTTGAATCGCGCCCAGCCAGGCCACCCGCTGGCTCGCATCGACCGGACCGCGCACGCTGACCGAGCCGCCATCAATCGCGCTGGCCGTGCCCACGCCGTAGGTGCGGTTCACCGCCTCGGCGATATGCGCTGCAGTGGTGAAGTCCGGCGTATTGAGATTTAACACCAGGTCGCCGCCGCTGTTCGCGAACGACGACGCCACGCTGCGCTCCACCGTCGCGCCATTGGGAATGCGACCGCTGGCCGAAATATTCACCTGCACGCTGGAACCGCTCTTGCCCTGCGCACTGACGCCACCGACCACCACGCTGCCTTGCGCCATCGCATAGACGTTGCCATCGGCACCGCGCAGCGGCGTCATCAGCAGTTCACCGCCGCGGATGCTGCGGGCGTTGCCGATCGAGGACACGGTGATGTCGATGGGCTGGCCCGGCTTGGCGAACGGCGGCAATTCGGCCGTGACGGTGACCGCGGCCGCATTCTTGAGCTGGGGTCGTGCCGTGGCCGGCACCGTGATGCCGAACTGCACCAGCATGTTTTCCAGGCTCTGCGTGGTGAACGGCGTCTGCGTGGTCTGGTCGCCGCTGCCATCGAGGCCGACCACCAGGCCATAACCGATCAACTGGTTGCTGCGCACGCCCGCCACCTGGGCGAGGTCGCGAATCTTGTCGGCGTGTACAGGCGGCGCAAGCGCACCACAGGCACACAGCGAGATCGCCACTCCCTGCAGTACCGAGAGCAGACGACGGGTCCAGCTCGAAGAGGAACAGGTCGGAGCGTTCATCAGTAGGGCATCCACTTGGAGCTGAAGAAGCGCGACAGCCAGCCCTGCGTATTCGCATCGGCCAGCGAACCCTTGCCGGTGTAGCCAATCTGCGCATCCGCCACGCGCGTGGACGGCACGCTGTTGTCCTGGCCGATGTCCTGAGGACGCACGATGCCGGAGATGCGAATCTGTTCCTGACCCTGGTTGATGGTCAGCATCTTCTCGCCGCGCACCAACAGGTTGCCGTTGGACAGGCGCTGCGCCACCGTGACCGTGATGGAGCCGGTCAACTGGTTGCTCTGGCTGCTGTCGCCGCTGCCATCGAAAGCGCGATTGGCGTTGAGCGATGTATCCGCGGTCTGGCCGGCCACCCGAAGCGTCTGGCCGAGAATGCTGGGCGCGCTGATGGTGCTGGCGTCCTTCTTGCTCGTGCTCGTGCTGGCCTTCTTGGACGCCTGCGTGCTCTCCACCAGCGCGATGGTGAGGATGTCGCCCACGCGATGCGCGCGGGCGTCATTGAACAGCTCCATGCCCTGCTCGGAGTGATAGATCGAGCCATCGGTCGGCGGCGCCGACGCCGGCTCCTGCGGCAACGTGGCCGCCCACTGATGATCGTCGCGCGGCGGCTGCATGAGGCAGCCCGCCAACGGGACAAACGCGAGCGCGATGGCGAATCGGGATAGCAGGCGTGGTAGCGACATGGCAGTGCTCACATCTTGTCGGTGAGATCCTGCAGCATCTGGTCGGTGCTGCTGATCGCCTTGGAATTCATTTCGTAGGTGCGCTGCGTCTCGATCATGTTGACCATCTCGGCCACCACGTTGACGTTGGACGACTCCAGCGATCCCTGCATCAGCGAACCCATGCCGTTGAGCGACGGCTGCCCGGTCTGCGGCGCGCCGCTGGAGGCCGTTTCCACATAGAGGTTTTGCCCCGTCGGCTGCAGGCCGGCAGGGTTGACGAAGTCGGCGAGCTGCAGGGTGCCGATGGTGGTCGGCGTTGCCGATGCGGTGGTGGTGGCCGATACGGTGCCGTCGGTGCCAATGGTGATGCTCTGCACGCTGGCCGGCACGGTGATGGCGGGCTCGAGCGGGTAGCCGTCCGAGGTCACCAGCTGGCCATTGGCATCGGTGTGCAGCGAGCCGTCACGGGTGTAGGCCACGCTGCCGTCGGGCATGCTCACCTGCAGGAAGCCACGGCCCTGGATGGCGACGTCGAGCGAACTGCCGGTCTGGGTGATGCTGCCTTCGGTGAACAGCTTCTCGTTGCCCACCACGCGCACGCCGGTACCCAGCATCAGACCCGACGGCGACAGCGTCTGCTCGGTGGTCTGGCCGCCGGGCTGGCCCTTGTTCTGGTACATCAGGTCCTGGAACGCGGCACGCGAACTCTTGAACGCCGTGGTGTTCGCGTTTGCCAGGTTGTTGGAAATGACGTCCATGCGCGTCTGCTGCGCATCGAGGCCGGTCTTGGCAATCCACAAGGAAGAAAACATCGGTTACTCCAGAGTGCGGCTGGCGTCAGCTGGCCTGCATCAACTTGATGGCGGAATCGGCGTTGTCCTCGGACGTCTTGATGGACTTCACCTGCATGTCGTATTGACGGGATAGCGCAATCATCTTCACCAGCTCGGCCGAGGCATTGACGTTGCTGCCTTCGAGCACGCCCGACGCGAGCGTGACCGTGGGATCGGCGTCGGCGGTACCGCCGTCGGCCATGTGCATGAGCCCGTCCGACCCTTGCGTCAGCTGGGTCGGGTCGGGATTGACCAGGCGGATCTTGTCGATCGTGGAGACCGAGTTGGGCCCCTGCCCCAGCGGCACCGTGGAAATGGTGCCGTCGGTGCCGATGCTGATTTCCGTGCTCGGCGAGATCGTGATCGGGCCCGAGCTGCCCATCACCGCATTGCCGCGCGAGTCGGTGAGCTGGCCGTCGGAAGTGAGCTGCAGGTCACCGGCGCGCGTATAGCCTTCCGAACCGTCCTGCGACTGTACCGTGATCCAACCCGCGCCGCGCACGGAAACATCCAGCGAGCGGCCGGTGGTGATCGACGAGCCCTGGTTCGCGCTTTGCCCGATGCCCTGGGCCACCGCATTGATGCGCGAAGGCGTGCCATCGCCCAGCACCGGCACGCTCTGGAACGCCGAGAGCTCGCTCTTGAAGCCGACCGTGGATGCGTTGGCCAGGTTGTGGCTCACCGCATCCTGGGCGCGCATGATCTGCGTCGCCCCGGTCATTGCTACGTAGACGGAACGGTCCATGGCGATCTATCAGTGACCGACCGCGTTGAACAGCGCCGTCGCCAGCGTGTTGTCGGTCGACAGCACCTGCGCATTGGCCTGGTAGTCGCGCTGGGCCTGGATCATGTTCACCAGCTGCGCCGTCGTATCCGCCGTGTTGGAGCTTTCCAGCGCACCGGACTGGATAGTGCCGTACTGGCCTACGCTGGCCGTGCCCATCACCGCCGGACCCGAGTCCGTGCTCGCTGCCCAGTTGGCGTTGCCAAGCTGGCGAAGGCCTTGCATGTTGGCGAAGTTGGCGATGGCCACCTGGCCGATCTGGGTGCTCTGGTTGTTCGAGTAGTTCGCGGTGATGACGCCGCTGCCGTTGATGTCCAGCGAGGTGAGCGTGCCCGCCTCGAAACCGTTCTGCGAGATCGTCCCGGGGGAATAAGCCGTGCCGTACTGGGTGGTGTTGGTCACGTTCAACGACAGCGTCATCGGCTGTGAACCGTTGCCCAGGGTGATCGGGTTGAAGGTCAGCGCGCCATTGGACGGCGTCGCCAGCCCGCCACTGGTGTTGAAGGTCATCGCCTGCGTGCCGGCGTTCTGGCCATCGACATAGAGGTTGGCGTTCCAGGTATTGGTGCCGGTCTTGACGTAATAGATCGTGGCCTGATGCGAGCCACCCTGGGAGTCATACACGGTCACCGGCGTGGCGGCGTTGTAGCTGGTCGAATCGCTGGTGCTGAAGGCGTTCGCCGGCACCGTCGCGCTGGCCGGCAGATTGGAGGTCATCGTCACCTGCGAGGTGGCGGTGGCGTTGCTCTGCGCCGTCACCCAGCTGAAATCGGTCAGCGTGCTCGTGTCGAAGCCACCCGCGCCATTCGGCGGGTAGATCTGCAGACGCGAACCGTCGGGCGTGGTGATGAAACCGTTCTGGTTCTGCTGGAAGTCGCCAGCGCGCGTATAGGTGACGCCGCTGCCGTTGTTGATGGCGAAAAAGCCATTGCCGCTGATCGCCAGGTCCAGGCTGTTGCCGGTGGTCTGGATATCGCCCTGGGTGAACTGCTGGGCAACGTCCTCCAGGCGCGTGCCGCTACCCACCGCCGTGGAATTGAGGTTCAGGCCGGTAACGGCGTAGATGTCCGCAAACTCCGCGCGCGAACCCTTGAAGCCGGTGGTGTTGGCGTTCGCGATATTGTTAGCGATGACATTGAGATCGGACTGGGCCGCGTTGATGCCGCTGAGCGCTGTATTCAGAGCCATGTTCGGTTCCTAGTGAAGAGTGGATGCGTGAAGCGTCAGAGAATCTGCGCGACCTGGTTGAGCGCCACGCCGCCCACGCCAGAGACCTGCAGGTAGGTACCCACCGTGCTGCCACCAAAGCCCACGCCGGTGACCGTGCCGGCCACATAGGTGTCGAGACTGGCCGAGCCGCTGGATGCCGCCAGCGTGTAGCTGCCATCGGCCACGGTGTTGCCGTTGTTGTCCTTGCCGTCCCAGCTGAACTGCGCGAGGCCTGCGCTCTGGTTGCCCAGGGGGATGGTGCGAACGACATTGCCGCTGCCGTCCAGCACGTTCACGCTGACGTTGCCTGCACTGGTCACGTTCACCGCGCCGCCGACACTGTTGGTACCGTCGAAGCTCATCGTGCTGGAAGGCACCAGCACCGAGCGATTCAGCAGGTTGGACGAACCCAGCACCTGCGAGGTCTGCATGGCCGAGCTGACATTGCTGCTGAAGCCTTGCAGATCGGTGTCCAGCTGCTGCGTCGCCGAGAGCTGGCTGAACTGCGCCATCTGCGACACGAACTGCGAGTTGTCCACCGGATTGGTGGGATCCTGCGCCTGCAGCTGGGCCGTCATCAGCTTGAGGAAGTCGGCCTGCGTCATGGTGCTGGACAGCGCCGAGCTGGTACTTGCTGTGCTGGTGGACGTGGTGCTGGTAGTGGTCGCGCTGTTGTTGGAAATCGTCGTCACGAATGGCTCCTCCCGGTTACTTGCCGAGGTCGAGGGTCTTGATCATCAATTGCTTGGTGGTGTTCATCGCCTCGACGTTGTTCTGATACGAGCGCGAGGCGGAAATCATGTTGACCAGCTCGTCGATGGGATTGACGTTGCTGCCGTATACGTAGCCATCGGCATCCGACATCGGATTGCCCGGCTCGTAACGCGCCTGCACGTCGGCCTGACTCTCGGTCACGCCCTTCACCTGCACGCCCACGGCGCTGTCGGCGTCCGCACTCTTGGCGCTGCCGAAAGAACGCTGCACCGCTGCAAACAACGGTTCCTTCGCGTGATAAGCGCCCTCGGGCGTGCTCGAGACGCTGTCCGCGTTGGCGAGGTTGCTGGCCACGGTATTGAGGCGCAGCGACTGCGCCGCCATGCCCGAGCCGGCCACATCGAAAATCTTGAACATCGACATCACTGGCCTCCGGTGATGGCAGTGCGCAGCATGTGAATCTGCGCAGTGATAAAGGAAAGGCTGGCCTGGTAGTGCACGCCGTTGGCGGCGAAGTTGGCCTGCTCGACCTGGGTGTCGACGGTATTGCCGTCCATGGTCGGCTGGCTGGGCGTACGCCAGGCGAGCTGGTCGGCCGCCTGCGCCGCGGGATCGATCTGCCCCTGCTGGGTGATCGTCATCGGCAGGCTGTTGCCGCTGGCACTCGCGCTGGACAACGCCTTCTTGAAGTCGATGTCACGGGCGAGATAGCCGGGCGTATCCGCATTGGCCAGATTGCTCGCCAGCACTTCGCTGCGGCGCTGCCACAGATCGAGTGCCTGGGTGTGCACACCAAACAAGTTGTCGTTGATCGCAGTCATCGCTCACTCCTGCGGCGGGGGCCGCGGGAGGCTTTGAGCAATTAGCGTGCCACTGCTTTTGAGATGCTGCGCAGGCCGCGCTGCTGTTGGGTTGCGGGCGATCCGGGTGGTTTGGTTTTGGTTGGGTGTTTCGCGCCATGTCGGAAATCCGACACGCGCCGTAGCGGGTTCTCGTCGCCTTTCTCCCTCTCCCCTCCGGGGAGAGGGCCGGGGTGAGGGGCGGGTGCTCGCCGAATCGCTGATTGTGCGATTGGTTTTGTCGCATTGCGTGAGGAACTCAGCGACCGGGCTCGCCTGCCGCGGGCTTCCGTCCTCCTACCGGAGGCCGGGTCACTTCTCTTTGCTTGCCCAAAGAGAAGTAACCAAGAGAAAAGGCACCCCGCTTGGCGCTTGCCGAGCGGAGCTCGGCAAGTCCGTGAGGGTCGGCCGGGCTTTTCGACAGGGCATCCTGCCCTGACGAAAAGGGATCGGCATCCATGCCGATCCCCCTGTCGGGCCTGATCGTCCGCCCCTCACCGCCGCACAGGGGCCCAAAAGTCAAAAGCACAATGCTCGAGCAGCTGACGCTGCTCATCGCGGTCGCTTCGCTTTCGCTTTGACTTTGCCCTTGGCTTTGGCTTTAGGGGTTGCTCTTCCGCTCTCCGGGTCCCCTATGGCGCGGCGGGTGGGTGAAGGAAAAGCCCGCAGGGTGGCTCGCAGGGATGCGAGCCAGTTTGTCGTCAGGGCAGGACGCCCTGTCGACAAACCTCCGTAACCCACCCGCGCACCTGCAGGGCGTAGCCCGGAAGGCGCGCCATCGGGGTGGCCTTTCTCTTGGTTACTTCTCTTTGGCCACGCAAAGAGAAGTAACCCGGGCCGCGGCAGCGGCTCGGAAGCCCGCCGCAGGCGAGCCCGGTTACGGTGACCCTAAGACAGAGCGAAAGGCGCTGGATGACTCGCTGCGCTCGCCCCTCCGGGGCCGCCCTTCGGGCGTTCTGCGCGCTTCGCGCTTGTCCCGCTTCCGCGGGGATGACGGTGAGGAGTGTTGCGGACGGTTCGCAGGGATGACCGAGGAATCAGCGTCATCGCGAGCACCCGCCCCTCACCCCAACCCTCTCCCCAATGGGGCGAGGGAGAAAAAGTCAAAAGCGGTCGAATTGTTCCGGCATCAAATCCAACACGGTCTGCGCCAACACATCCGGCTGGAACTTCGCCACGAAGCGATCCGCATTCACCTCGCGCACCATCGACTCATTGAACAAGCCGCTGATCGAGCTGTGCAGCACCACCTTGAGCGGACGCAGCGCCGGCGTCTCGCGAATCGCGCGCGTGAGCGCATAGCCATCCATGCGCGGCATTTCGATATCCGATACCACCAGGGTGACGCCCTCGCCCTCCGGCGCCCCGGCCAGCTCCTGCAGGCGCTCCAGCGCTTCGCGGCCGTCCTGCGCCACCACGCATTCCACATCCATCTGCCGGAACAGGCCTACCAGCTGCTGGCGCGCCACCACGGAATCGTCCACCACCATCACGCGGCGTGGCTGCAGGTCATGCACGCGCGCGATGCGCTGCATCGGTGCGGACAGCGAGGTAGGCGTGGCATTGAGGCTGGCCAGCACATGCTCCACGTCGACCACGGCCACCAGGGAGCCGTCGACCCGCGTCACCGCGTTGACGCGGGTACCGAAGCCCAGCGCGGCTGCCGGCGCTGCCAGCGACTCACCCTCGCAATGCACCAACCGCTGCATGTCGGCCACCAGGAAGCCCTGAATCGAGCGACTGAACTCCGTCACCATCAGGTGCGCCGACGGGTCATCGCGCAGCGAGGGGTAGCCCAGCGCCAGCGCCAGGTCGATCACCGGAATGGTCTGGCCGCGATAGTCGCAACTACCAGCGATCAGCGGATGCGCGTCAGGCATCCGCTCCATCGGCACGCGCCGCATCACCTCGCGCACCTTGAATACATTGATGCCGAACAACTGCGCATCGCCCAGCCGGAACAACAGCATCGCCACGCGGTTGTGCCCCGCCAGCCGGGTCTGCTGCTCCACCTTGTCCATCCACGCGCCGCTCATGCGGACTCCTCGCAAAGCGGCACTGCCGCAGGGTACCGCTGGCGTATCGGCCACAGACAGGCGGGCTTGAGCGCGTCGCATCCTTTCCATGGCACGTCGCTTGCTTCTCAAGTTCGGACGTTCCCCGCCGATGCGGGGGACGAACCCTGCAGGAAGGAATGATCCACCCATGAGTCTGATCTGGAGCCAGCATCTTGCCGAGCTTGCGCGCGCTGCCGCCGCAGGCGACCAGGCGCAGGTTGCACAACTGTCTTGCCGTCATCCGGGTGCCGCGCAAGCGTTGGCGCCGCTGCTGGCGGCCATGTTTACCTCACGCCCGCCCGCTGCCGTGGCCTTGCAGACGCTGGAGCAGCAAGGCCTGGTGCTCGGCGCCGCGCAGCAGTTGGCGCGCGAACAGGGCGCCATGAGCGAGTCCGCCCAGGAGAGCCGGGACGGTGTCGGTCGCTTGACGGACGGCAGCGCCGGGATCTCGACATCACTGCAGCAGATCAACACCGGCCTCGACTACGCCCGCCAGACCGGCGAAGCCAGCGAACGCAGCGTCAGCGAGCTGGATGGCCAGCTGCGCCTGCTGCGCACCGCGCTGTCGGCGATGAATCGCAACCAGAGCAAGCTGGCCGAACAGGTCGCCCAGATCCGCAAGCTGACCGGCGTGGTGCAGGAGATCGCGCACCAGACCAATCTGGTGGCCTTGAATGCAGCCATCGAAGCGGCGCGTGCGGGCGAGGCAGGCCGCGGCTTCGCCGTGGTGGCCGACGAAGTGAAGCAGTTGGCCGAGAAGACCTCCCAGGCCACCGACGAAATCGAGCAGGTCACCGGCTCCATTGGCGAGTTCTCGCTGCAACTGGACGGCGACGTACAGCAAGGCCTTCAGCGCCTCGAGCGCGCGCAGGGCGGCGTCACCCAGACCGGGGCCTCGTTGCAGGACAGCAGTGAAGCCTTGCGCCAGATCAACGAGCGCATCGCCACCATGCACAAGAACCAGGATGCCCAGCACGCCCGCGCGGTTGCCGCGCAGGCAGCCCTGGGTGCCTGGCATCGCCGCGCGGCCGAGGCCAACCGCCAGGCCGAGGCGCTCAGTCGCGCCGCCCTGCTCGCCCATCGCCTCGCCCTGGACTGGCTGGAGACCGAAAGCGGCGTCGATCCGGCCAGCCTCAGCCTGACCGTGCGCGAAGCCGCGCAAGGGCTGCGCCAGGCGATGGAACTGGCCCTGCAGGAGCCGGCCGCGCTTGATCGGCGCTGGTTCGATACCCAGGCCCTGAACCGCACCCTGCAACGCCTGGCCGCAGGCCGCGACGGCCACCCGGCCGCCAGCGCGCTGACCGCTGCCGGTGCGCGCCTGCGCGAGCATGGCAACACCTTTGCCACCTTGCTGTGCGATGGCCAGCTCGACCAGGCCAGCCGGGTGGTGCAACAGATCGAAAGCGAGCGCGAGCTCATGCTGGCCCAACTCAACGTGTTGCTGGCTGACCTATGAGTTTGCGCCCGCTGGTCGCACTGCTGCTGTGCGCCCTGACGCTGCCCGCCCTCGCCGCGGAGCCGGCGCCGGCGGCGCGCGCCAAGGCCGAACAGTGGCTGCGCGACCAGTACGCCAGCACCGGAGTCCGCGTGGTGGCCCAGGCCGCGGCGCTGGACCCGCATCTCAATCTGCCGCCTTGCGCAGCGCCGTTGAGCGCCGGGCTGCAGGAGGGCACGCGGCTGGGGCCGCGCATGAGCGTCGTGGTCCGTTGCCCGCAGGCCGATGGCTGGACCTTGCGCGTGCCGGTGCAACTGCAGGTGTTCCGGCAGGTACTGGTGGTCAACCGCCCCTTGCAGCGCGGCGACGGCGTCCATCCCGACGACGTGCGCAGCGAGGAACGCGACGTCACGCGCCTGGGCTATGGCTATGTCAGCGAGATGGGCGAAGTCGAAGGCCGCACCCTGTCACGGGCGCTGGCTGCCGGCAGCGTGCTCACCCCGGGCGCCCTGGGCGGCCGCAGCGCCGTGCGGGCGGGCGACCAGGTCCAACTGGTCTCGCGCCTGGATGGTATCGAGGTGCGCGCCAGTGGCGTCGCCCTGGGTGGCGGCGACAGCGGCTCGCGCCTGCGCGTACGCAATGGCAGCTCCGGTAAGGTGGTCGACGCGATGGTGACGGCGCCCGGCGTGGTGCTCGCCTTGCCTTAGAGTTCGGAAGATTAAAGTTTGCGGCCACCCGGCCGATCCTGTGATCAACAGGGCCAAAACCGCATAGAGAACGGACCCATGAACACGACCATAGCCAACAACGGTCTACCCAAGCTCCCCCAGGCACCTAGTGGCCAGGGCAGTGCGTCCACGCAGACGGCCGGCGCGGCGTCCAGCGAGGCCGCCAGCACGGCGCCCGGTGCCGACGATCGCGTTCAGTTGACCGACTCGGCCCGTGCCCTGCAGGAAGCCTCGCGCACCAGCCAGGGCGCCACGGTCGACACCAAGAAGGTCGAGCAGGTGCGCCAGGCCTTGGCCAACGGTACCTACCGCATTGACGCCAGCCGCATTGCCGATCGCATGATGACGCTGGACAGCCAGCTCAACGGCAAGTCATGAACAGCGCACTGCAAGCCGAACTGGACCACGCCTTGACGGCCACGGTCGAAGAAATGCGGCTCGCAGTGGAGCAACTCGCCGACGCGCTGCAGTCCGAGCGAACCGCCCTGGCAACTGGCGACGTCGAGGCGCTGAACCAGGCCGGTGCCAGCAAGCACGCCCTGATGGTGCGACTCGAACAGCTCGACAGCGAGCGCGTGCAGCTTGGCCAGAGCGCCCCGGGCGCGAACCATGCGCTGGCGCCGCTATGGCAGCAGGTGCTGCAGTCGCTGCGCGCATGCCAGCAACTGAACCAGCGCAACGGTTACCTGGTAAGCATCCGTCTGCAGCAGGTGCGCAAGGCGCTGGCCGTGCTGACCGGCAACGATACCGAGCCCAGCGTGTACAGCCGTGGCGGCGAGCTGCGTACCAGCTTGCGCTCGCAGACACTCGCCGAGGCCTGAACATCATGATGCGCGCCATCGTTCATGCGCAGCGCATCCGCACGCACGCGGTGCCCCGCGCGATCATCTTCCACTCCCATCACGTCGACCTACCATGAGCGAAGCCGCGGCACTCCCCTCCGCCCACGAAGCTTCAGGTAACGCCGCCAGCGAACACCCGCTGCCGGTCATCCGGTTGCCGATGCTGGACGCCAAGCGCGAACTGTTCGCGTATGAAATCGTTTTCCAGAAGGATGACGAGGACGAAGCTGCGCTGATGCGGCGCGCCCTCGCCACCATCACGGACGGCGCGCTCGCGCGCCTGGTGCGCGGAAACCGTACCTTTCTGCGGCTCACGCGCGAACTCCTGATGGAGGAAACCGACGTACTGCAGCACCAGCCGCGCTTTGGCGTGCTGCTGGAGCCGGAGACGGCTGCCGATGCCGCCCTGGTCGAACGACTGCAACGCATGGCGCAGCGCGGCTGCCCGCTCATGCTCGACGCTGGCGACACCGCGCTGGAATTCAATGCGGCGGTCGAACCGCTGTTGAAATTCGTGCAGTTCGTGCGCCTGGATGCAAGCAAGCTCGATGCGGCCACGTTGCGCTCGCGCAGCGAGTACCTGCATGCACGCGGCACCCATGTCATTGCCGGTCACGTGGATGACCACGACACCTATCACTTGTGCGAAGAGCTGCCGGTGCAGGCGATCCAGGGCCGCTTCCTGCTCAAGCCCGAGCCGGTCGAAGTCCCTGTGCTCACCGCCAGCCGGCTAAGCCTGCTACGCCTGATGAAGGCGCTGGAAGAAGGCAACCCCGGCCCGGTCGAACTCGGCCAGATCGTGCGCGACGACGCCATCCTCAGCTACAAGCTGCTGGGCTGCGTGAACTCGGCCTACTTCGCCCTGCCCCGCCAGCTCAAGTCGGTGCAGCAGGCGGCGATCTTCTTCGGCGCCACGCGCATTCGCAACTGGATCTACACGATGGCGCTCAGCGGTACGGGCGACCGTCCGCCCGAACTGCTGCGCGCCGCGCTGATCCGCGCGCACATGTGCGAAAAGCTGGCCCAGCACATGCCGAACGAACAGCGCGAAATGGCCTTCACCGCCGGCCTGTTCTCGCTGCTCGACACCTTGATGGAAGCCCCGATGGACTTCGTGCTGTGGCACCTGCCGCTGGCACGCGAAATCAGCGGCGCCCTGCTCGAAGGCAAGGGGCCGTTCGCGCCCTTGCTGGAACAGATCTATGCCTGGGAAGCCGGCGACCTGCGCAGCGGCCAGACCCAACCGCAAGTGATCCGCCGCATGGCTGCCATCTACCTCGAAGCCACCCAATGGGCCGACCACGTCTACGCGTTCGCTGACCAGCGGCCGAACTAAGCCCAGCGACCGAACTGAGCTTTGCTCCCTCTCCCCTCCGGGGAGAGGGCTGGGGTGAGGGGCCAACCTGGCGACAAGCCAGCTTCAAAGCCGGCTCATTTGAAAGCCATCCGCGAGCACCCGCCCCCTCACCTCAGATCTCTCCTCTTTGGGGAGATGGTTGGCGTGCTGGCCAATCCAGCGACAAGCCAGCCTCAAAGCCGGCTCTTTTGAAAGTCCGTCGCGAGCACCCACCCCTCACCTCAGTCCTCTCCCCAACGGGGAGAGGAAGTTAAGCGGCGGCCCTTAGCCGCCACACGGCCAGCCCCAAGCCGGCCAGCGCAAGCGCAAACCAGATGGCGCCGGCGACAACATCCGTACCCAACCACAGTACGCAAGCCACGGCGGCCACCACCAGCACGCCCGCGCCACCGGCCAGCATCAGGTCAAGGCGCGTCCTGCGGCCTTCGGGCATCAGCAGCCACACGCCGAACATGCCCAGCAGCAAGGCGGCGACGCGGCGCGCCAGCACGAACGATGGCGCGTCAGGCACGTCCGGCACGACGTCGGCCAGCGTGCGCTCGCCTGTCTGCAATTCGTAGCCCTTGCCATCGAGCGCGTGCGCAGCCGGCACCAGCTCATCGCCGTCCACCTGCGCGAAGATCGTCACCTCTTGCGATGGCACCGTCTCCCAGCTCACGCGCAAATCACCCAGGCGTGGCTGCTCCGGGTGGACGCTCGTCACCAGGTGATCGTTGTAGAGCGAAAAACTGGCGGCGAGGTTCGGCGGCACCGATTTGAAATCCGGCGGCAACGGGTCGCCACCGGGCAACGCATGCACGAGCGTCGGCGAAAGCGCGTAACCACCGACGCGTACCAGGCCCGCATCGAATTGCTTGCCGCGGATCGGGAAACTCTCCGGATTGGCATGCCCCGAAGGCTGCGCGAAACGGCGCGAATCCAGCGGACGATCGACCCAATCCAGCTCGTAGTGCACGTCGGAACCCACGCGCACTTCGCGCCATTGGAACATCTCGACATGACGAATCAGCACCGGCGTCTTGGCACGCTGGCCAAACTCAGGATCGTACGGCTCCTCGATCACCTTCACCGGCCCGGCCACGCGCACCATATAGCCGTGCTGGCCGGCCTGCGGCGGGCCACCCTCGCCCAGGTCGAGAATCTGGCCACCGTGTCGGGCGGCGGCATGACGATGATCGAGCACGCTCTGCTCGGTCATCGCGACCACGCCGACACCGCCCAGCAACAGCAGTGCACCCAGCACGCGTCGCGTCCACTGCTGCATCATTGCTGCGCCCCCCTGCGGCGTGTTCATAGGTGTCCTTACCCTCGTAATTCGCGCTGTTCGTCAGCCGTACCGTAGCGGCCGCGCTCGTCGCGCACCACCCGGGCTACGGCGCAATCATGATCGTGCGTAAAGAACAGCCGCACGTCACGCGCCAGCTTGTCTTCCAGGAAAACCCGCTTCTCGTCGATCAACTTTTCCGGCCAGCGGTCGTAGCCCATGGTGATGGGCAAGTGCACCCAGAAGCGCCCCGGAATCAGGTCGGCGCAAAACACCACGCCAGCCACTTCGGCCAGCATCAGCCCCGGCGTATGGCCATCTGAATAGCTGAAGCGCACCAGGGACCCGAGCGTGGCCGAGAACTCGCCCTCGACCAGTTCGAGTCGTCCACTGGATTCAAGCAACGGCTGCAGCTCGGGCACGAACGAGGCACGGTCGCGCGGATGCGGCTTCAAGGCACGGCGCCAGTGTTCGGCACCGACCACATAGGTCGCGTTAGGGAACAACAGGCGCGGCGCCTGCCCTTCCTCCCACGCTGCGAGCAAACCGCCGGCATGGTCGAAGTGCAGATGGGAAAGCACCACCACGTCGATGTCTTCGTGGGTCAAGCCAGCCTGCGCCAGCGAGTCGAGCAGCACGTGACGGTCTTCCACCACGCCGTAGCGTTCACGCAGCGCGGGCTCGAAGAAGGCCCCGATGCCGGTCTCGAACAGCACGTTGCGGCCGTCCAGATCCTTCACCAGCAGGCAGCGGCAAGCCAGCGGAATGCGGTTTTCCGCGTCCGGCGCAATCCAGCGGGACCACAGCGCCTTCGGCGCATTACCGAACATGGCGCCGCCATCCAGCTGCTGCGAATTGCCAATGAGCGACCACAGTTTCATGTTTACTGCACCCTACCCAGGCCCGACTGGCGGCGCGGATCGCTGGCCGCATCGAGCTTGTTCGATTTCAGGTCCCAGGTGACCACGTTCATGAAGCCCCAGGGATTGCGCTCCTTCAGCGTATGTCCCATCTGCGTCAGCGTCGCGGCCGTGGCGGGGTCGAAGGCACCCGGCTCCACGTCCACGCGATCGGGCATGTACTGATGGTGGAAGCGCTTCTGCGCCACGATGCCTGCCGCATCCTTGCCATCGATGAAGGCCAGGATGCCTTCCAGCACCTGGGTGATGATGGTGGAACCGCCCGGCGAGCCGATCACAGCCACGCGATCGGCGCCAAACACGATGCTCGGCGTCATCGACGACAGCATGCGCTTGCCCGGCGCCGGTGCATTCGCGGCGCTGCCGAGCAGGCCGTAGACATTCGGCTTGTTCGGCACCAGCGCAAAGTCGTCCATTTCATCGTTCAACAGCACGCCGGTGCCTTGCGCCACGAAGGTGGAACCGAGCACGTAGTTCACCGTCAAGGTGATCGAGGCGATATTGCCGTCCGCATCGATGACCGAGAAATGCGTGGTGTGCATGCCTGGATCGGTGCCCTGGCTGGCGGCCAGCATGGACGAAGGCGTGGCGCGATCCAGCAGGATGGTCTGGCGCAGACCCGCCGCGTAATAAGGCGACAGCAGCATGTCCAGCGGCATCTTCACGAAGTCCGGATCGCCCAGGTAGTCGTTATGATCACGGAACGCGCGACGCATCGCTTCGATGACCAGGTGCGTACGATGTGCCTCGTCGAGCTTGGTCAGGTCGAAGCCCGACAGGATGTTCAGGATCTGCGCCACCGCCACGCCACCCGACGAAGCCGGCGGCGCGGTGACGACACGGTAGCCGTGGTAGTCCACGGTGATCGGCGTGCGCTCCTTCACCTGGTAGCTTTCCAGGTCCTTCGCGGTCCACTTGCCACCCGCGGCACGCACGGCGTCGACGATCTTCTTCGCCGTCTCGCCGCGATAGAAACCATCCGCACCGTGCTCACCGAGCAATTCCAGCGTGCGCGCCTGGTCCGGATCGCGCCACACCTGCCCGGCTGCCGGCGGCTTGTCGCCCGGAAGGAACTTGCTGACCGAGGCCGGCCAGCGGCGGATGTCCTTTTCGCGTTCGGCAATCGAGTTGATCAAACGCACATCCGGCTCGAAACCATCGCGCGCGGTGCGAATGGCCGGCGCCAGCGAATCCTTCAGCGGCAACTTGCCGTAATGGGCGGCCAGCCACACCAGGCCGGCGGGTTCGCCGGGGATGCCGGCGGATAGCGGCCCGTTCAGCGCGTTATCGCGATTGGGCGTGCCGTCCGCGTTGAGGTAATCCTTGGTGTCGACCGCCAGCGGCGCGGTTTCGCGCGCATCGATGAAGATCTCATGCCCGTCCGAGGCACGATGCAACACGGCCATGAAGCCGCCGCCGATGCCGGAGCTTTCCGGCTCCACCACCGAGAGCGTCGAAGCGACCGCGATGGCGGCGTCGAAGGCATTGCCGCCCTTGGCGAGCACTTCGAGTCCGGCTTCGGTGGCATGGAAGTTGGCGCTGGCGATGCCGGCATGGCCGGGGCGCTGGGCCAGGACGCGCGAAGACGGGGTTGCGGCAGGCGAAACGGACGGACGGCTATCGGCGGCATACGCGACGCTGGCGGAAAGCAGCAGTGCAAGCAGCGTCACGCGCCCATTCAACGGAAACTTCATGCGTCGTCCTTTGCTGCCATCAAGTGTTGGTATTTCAGGTCGAGCTGCTCATGCGTCTCGGTGTGCTCGGGATCGATGATGATGCACTCGACCGGGCAGACCTCCACGCATTGCGGCTGGTCGTAGTGCCCGATGCATTCGGTGCACAGCGACGGTTCAATCACGTAGAACTCCTCACCCAAGGAAATGGCTTTATTTGGGCAAACTGGTTCACAGACGTCGCAATTGACGCAGGTATCGAGGATTTTCAGGGACATGCCCGTGAGTTTACACGGTAGGCCGCCATGCTGCGGAGCTGGCCGGGCTGGCGCGAGGCCACGAAAGTGGCGCTATTGGCCCGTTTAACGCCTTCCCGATGCGCGGCAATGGGGCGAGGACGCGACGTTTCTAAGCTCGTCATCTCTAAGCTCGTCATCCCAGCGGCTTCTAACAGCCGAAGGGCTGGTCAAGCTGGACAAGCGCGCAGCGCGAAGAACGCCGGAAGGGCGGCCCCGAAGGGGCGAGCGAAGCGAGTCATCCAGCGACTTGCTTCAAGGACCGTTGCCTTGCCGAGAGCGTAGAGGCACTGGATCCCCGCTTTCGTGGGGATGACGCAATGGTGTGGGATGGCTCTCCTCCATTACCCCCATTCCTCCGTCATCCCCGCGAAAGCGGGGATCCAGTGCCTTTAAGGCTCCGTACCATCTTCGCCAAGTCCAAGTCGCTGGATCCCAGCTTGACCAGCCCTTCGGCTGTTAGAAGCCGCTGGGATAACGGCCCGGAAGAAGTGGCGTTTCTGTCCGACGCTGCGGTCGATACGGCGGCCTAAACAGCCCCAAGGCCGCAACCTCAAGATTAGCCCAAGCCACACATCGCCCTGAAAACGAAAAGCCCGCGGCACTTTCGCGCCACGGGCTCCTCTACTTGCTCTTGCGCAAGCGCAATCGCTTGCGAAGCGTCGCTTACATCGCCACGAAGCGCACGGTCGCGCCGGTCGGCTGCAGGGCGGTGTTGACGCGGTCCTCATCGGTCTTGTCGCCGATGAACAGGATGATCACGTCCTTGAACGAACCCGGCTTGGCGTCCTTGAACGCTTCGATCAGCAGGTCGGCGGTCTTGGTCGAGCTCGGGCCGGCAAACACCAGCATGTTGCCCGGCAGCACGCCGCGAGCCACGGTGTCCTGCACCTGCTCGAGCTGGCGCTGGTACTTGGCCTTGTCGTCATCGCTGTCGCCGGCCGGCACCAGGTACGGGAACGGACGGTCAGCCGTCATGCCCTGCATGTTCTTCTGCACGATCTGGCCGAGGTAGGCGCCCCATGCCTTGGTGTCGTTCGGGTCGGTCGGCTTGGAGACAGCCTGGGCCTGCTCGGTCGGCTGCGCGGCCTCTTCCTTCTGGCTGCAGCCAGTGATGGACAGGGTGCCGGCAAGCGCGGCGGCGGCGAGGAAAACATACTTGTACATGGTGGTCACCTTGGATGGCGGAATCTGGGCGCTTTAATCCGTTGGAAGACGGGACCATCCAGCCGCCGTTACGGCGGCACCGTGAAACCGGGAGAACGTGTTGCCAGCCGGAGTAAACCCCTAAGCCATGCACCGTATCGCACCCCTGGTTCGCGGCGAGTGACTGTCCTGTCCGCAGGATGCCCGCGAGGATACACGAGGCCGGCCCGGCCTGACACCGTTGCACGTGTTGCAGTGCGGGGTTGAGCGAGGAACGAGGGATGAGTGGCGAGGGCGCTAAGTGCGCGGCGCGCAGTACCTTGCAAGGCACCGACCGCACCTTCGCGCGGCACGGAGCAGCGAAAACCTACGAGGCTACGCCCTCACTACTCAGCCCTAACCCCCTCCCCATCAATGCCAACGCTGACGCATCGCCTGCTGTACGGCCGGATGCACGAAGCCGGAAATATCGCCGCCAAGGCGGCCGATCTCGCGCACGAGGGTGGAGGAAATGAAGCTGTACTGCTCGGCCGGGGTGAGGAACAGGGTCTCCGCCTGAGGGATCAGATGGCGATTCATGCTGGCCAACTGGAACTCGTATTCGAAGTCGGACACCGCACGCAGGCCGCGAATGATCACGCCCGCGCCGACCTCCTCGACGAAGTGGGCGAGCAAGCCATCGAAACCGCGCACCTCAACGTTCTTCAGATCGGCCAGCGCCAGTCGCGCCAGCGCAATGCGCTCGTGTAGGCTGAAACCCGGGCCCCTGCCCTTGTTCGGGCTGTCCGCCACGGCCACGATGATGCGCTCGAACAGCGGCGCCGCGCGTGCCACCAGATCCGCATGGCCATTGGTGATGGGATCGAAGGTCCCCGGATAAACGGCGAGACGTGTATTGACCGGCGGCTTGTTCACGTGGGGATGCTGCTGGGCTTGAGGGAGGGCTAGCTTAGAACCAGAGCTTGATCCCCGCCTAGGTGTAAGCGACGGCGATCAGCGACCATACGGCCGCGTCAGGCCGCCGCCAAAACGCGCCGGTAGAGCGCGTAACGCACCTCACCAGCCACCCCTTCCCGGTGCGGGCTCCAGCTGGGCGGCAGCACGGGCGCCACGGAGCGCGGCGATTCGACGTAAATCCACGCACTGGCGCTCAGCCAGCTGCCCTGCTCCAGTCGCTGCGCCATCACCGCCCACAGGTCCTGCGCGAACGGCGGGTCCAGAAACACCAGCTCGAACGGCTGCGGCGCCCCTTGCAGGTAGGCCAGCGCATCGACGCCAGCCACCTGCCCACCCTGCGCCTTCAGGCGCGTGAGATTGTCCCGCAGGGCCTGTGCCGCACGCGGATCACGCTCCACGAACTGCACGCTGGCCGCGCCTCGCGACAAGGCCTCGATACCGAGCGCGCCCGTGCCCGCGCACAGGTCCAGGCAACGCGCACCCGCAATCACCGGCGACAGCCAGTTGAACAGGGTTTCGCGTACGCGCTCGGCGGTGGGCCGCAAGCCGGGCAGATCCGGCACATCGAGGCGCGAATTGCGCAACTGGCCGCCAACGATACGGATGCGCCCGGAGGCGCCTCTCACGTTGGCGGCCATGACTCAGGGGCTGGTACAGGTGGGGGTGGTAGCATGCCGCCCATTGTCTTTGAATCGCAGCCGCAATGCTCAAGTTCTGGAAGAAGAAACCCGCAGAAACGCCTCCGGGCCAGCCTGCCGCAGCCACCACGGAAGCCGCTCCGGCGGACGAGCTTGCGCACGATACCGACGCCTTCTCGCTGGACAACACCGCATCCGCCCTGGGCGAAGCCTTGGCCGAAACGCCACCGCCCGCGGCCGCTCCGGCCGAAGATGAAGCCTTCGAGCGAGCCGCCATCGCCGAGGCCGCACCGGCCAAGCGCAGCTGGCGCGAGCGACTTTCCGGCAGCTCGTTCGCCAAGGGCCTGTCGTCGCTGTTCAACCGTCATCCCAAGCTCGACGACGATCTGCTCGACGAACTCGAAACCACCCTGATCACCGCCGACGTCGGCATCGAGGCCAGCACGAGCCTGGTCGAGGATCTGCGCAAGCGCATGCACAAGCGCGAGTTCGCCGATGCCACCGCCTTGCTGGCCGCCCTGCGGCAGTCGCTGATCAGCCTGCTCAAGCCGGTGGAGACGCCACTGGCGGTCACTGGCCGCCAGCCGTTCGTGATCCTCACCGTCGGCATCAACGGCGTGGGCAAGACCACCACCATCGGCAAGCTCGCCCGCCGCTACCGCGACGACGGCCACCAGGTGATCCTCGCCGCCGGCGACACCTTCCGCGCCGCCGCGGTGGAGCAGCTCAAGACCTGGGGCGAACGCAACAAGGTGCCGGTGATTTCGCAGGGCCAGGACGCCGACTCCGCCAGCGTGATCTTCGATGCACTGCAGGCAGCACGCTCGCGCGGCGCCGATGTGCTGATCGCCGACACCGCCGGTCGCCTGCATACGCAAGGCGGATTGATGGACGAGCTGGGCAAGATTGCCCGCGTGCTGAAGAAACTTGACGCCGACGCCCCGCATGAAGTGCTGATGGTGATCGACGGCACCACCGGCCAGAACGCGGTGAACCAGGTACGCCAGTTCCGCCAGATCGTCGGCGTCACTGGCCTGGTGGTGACCAAGCTGGACGGCACCGCCAAGGGCGGCGTGGTGTTTGCGCTGGCGCGCGAGTTCGGGCTGCCGATCCGCTATGTGGGCCTGGGCGAAACCGCCACCGACCTGCGCGTGTTCGAAGCCGAGGCGTATGTGGATGGCTTGCTGCCGTCCAGCCTGGGACAGGGCTGAGGACCGCCGCCGGTGCCGCGCTGGCTGCGCCTGACCTTGCTGATCACCAGCAGCGCCACGCTGCTGCTGGTCGCGGTGGCGCTCACCGCCGTGCACCTGCTGCTGCAACCCGAACGCATCACGGCCGTGTTGCAGACCCAGGCACGCGCTGCCGGCCTGGAACTCAACCTGGCCAGCCCGGCCACACCTGCGCTGTTTCCACGCCCCGCACTCGAATTACAGGGCATCACGCTCAGTGCCCAGGGCGCGAGCATGCCGATCCTGCTGGCCGCCCGCGGCACGCTGGCGCTGACCTGGCGGACCTTGCTCGGCCGTGAAACCGTGATTTCTCAGATGGCCATCGATTCGCCGCGCGTCGACCTCGACGCCCTGCAATCCTGGCTGGGTCGTCTGCCCACCGGCCCGGCCAGCGCGCCCACGCAGATTCCGCGCATCGACGCCGGCGTACGCATCACGCGCGGCAGCCTGGTGCGCGGCAACGAACTGCTGCTCGGCGAGGTGGAGCTTGAAACTGGCCAGCTCGCGGCCAACCAGCCCTTCCCGCTCACGATTTCAGCCAAGGATGCGCAAGGTATACCCACCCAGCTGCGCCTGTCGCTGACGCCCAGCATCAAGGGTGGCGCACTGCAGTTGGACAATATCTCGCTGCGCCTCTCGCACAGCACCACGCTGACCTTGCAGCTCGCCGGTGAAGCGCGCTGGCGCGGCGGTGCCGACGCATCGGCGCTGCTGGCGGGCAAGCTCGATCATGCCGACAGCGGTCAATACGTCACCGCGATCGAACTGATCCCGGCCAATGAAAACACCTCGCTGATGCTGGCGCTCAAGCTCGACGGCCCGGACAACCACGCCGATTTGCGCCTGCCGCCGCTGGCACTGGCCGACTGGTGGGCGCAGCTCGACCATGACGACGGTCCGACCCTGGCCGTGCCGCCCGGCAGTGGGCAGGCCCAGATCGCCAGGATCGAAACCGGCAATATCACCATCGAAGGCCTGACCATCCAGGCCAACTCCGATGTGCCGGCCAGCGCGGCCAGCGCCGCCGCTCCCGCACCGAGCAAGGCCGCACCGGCAAAAGCTGCACCCGCCAAGCCCGTACCGGCCAAGCCCGACCCCGTCAGCACCTCGCCATGAATCCGTTTGCCTCCGCGCTGCTGGCCTGGTTCGATCGCCATGGCCGCAAGGATTTGCCATGGCAGCATCCGCGCGATGCTTATCGCGTGTGGCTGTCCGAGGTGATGCTGCAGCAGACCCAGGTGGTCACAGTCATCCCGTACTTCCAGCGTTTTGTCACCGCGCTGCCCAGCTTGCGCGACCTGGCTGCCGCCGACGAAGACACGGTGCTGGCGTTGTGGTCCGGTCTGGGCTACTACCGCCGCGCCCGCTTCCTGCAGCGCGCCGCGCAGATCTGCGTCGAGCAACATGGCGGCGAACTGCCGCGTGAATTCGACGCGCTCGCCGCCCTGCCCGGCATCGGCCGCTCCACCGCCGGTGCGATCCTGGCGCAAGCCCATGGACTGCGCTTCCCGATACTCGATGGAAACGTAAAGCGCGTGCTGACGCGCTACCTCGGCATCCACGGCCATCCAGGCCAAAGTGCGGTGGAGAAAGTGCTGTGGCAACACGCCGATGCACTGACACCGGCAGAGCGCACGGCCGACTACACGCAAGCGATCATGGATCTCGGCGCAAGCCTGTGCGCGCGTTCGCGTCCGCAATGCGATAGCTGCCCGTTCGCCGACAGCTGCGTGGCGAAGCGCGACGGACTGACCGCGCAATTGCCCAGCTCCAAACCAACCAAGGCCATACCCACCCGCGACACGGTGATGCTGATCCTGCGCGACGCGAAGGGTCGCGTGCTGCTGGAGCGACGCGGCCCGCAAGGCGTGTGGTCGGGACTGTGGAGCCTGCCCGAGGCCAGCGACCACGATGGCGCCTGGCGCGCAGCGCAATCCTTCGCGCGCATCGATGACGCGCAGGCCCTGCCGCCTTTCGTGCATGTATTCAGCCATTACCGCCTGCAAGTCGAGCCGCTATTGTTCGACGCGGCAGCAGCCCACCGCGCGATCGCCGATAATCCCGCCCTGCGCTGGTGCGATGCCGGCGAACGCGCCGCCCTAGGCCTGCCTGCCCCCGTGCGCAGCCTGTTGCTCGACCTTTAAAACAACACCTGATGAGTGGCACCACATGAGTCGTATCGTTCACTGCGCCAAACTGGGTCTCGATGCCGAAGGCCTGGATTTCGCCCCCTGGCCCGGCCCGCTCGGCCAGCGCATCTACGCCGAGATTTCCAAACAGGCCTGGCAGCAATGGCTGGCCCACCAGACCATGCTGCTCAACGAATACCGCCTCAACCCGCTCGATCCCAAGTCGCGCCAGTTCCTGAGCGCCGAAATGGAGAAATTCCTGTTCGGCGGCGACGTGAAACAGCCCGAAGGTTACGTCGCCCCCGACTCAGAGTCTTGACGCGCGGGCCGGCATCCGATTTAATACGCGGCTCACGCAGTACCCGTGGCCGGGTAGCTCAGTTGGTAGAGCAGGGGATTGAAAATCCCCGTGTCGGCGGTTCGATTCCGTCCCCGGCCACCACGAATTCAAAGCCTTACAAGAATCCGCCCTAGGGCGGATTTTTTGTTGGTGACGCCAAAGTGTCGCCGATCCTACACGCCTCCCGCCACTGGTGGTCTGCCACTAGGTGTGCATATCGCAAGCCCATCTCGCAACTGGCCCAACGACCCAGCTCAATGAGCTCTTGCAACGAAGTCCCATTTTGCACAGGCCACGAGACCCAACCTAGGCTGGGAAAGAGAGACTGCGGCCACTAATGTATCCGCAATGACCAGGCACTAGGTCAAGAGGGTTAATAAGTCGATGATCGAGCCGTCTCCGGGTGTTCCTCCTCACATTGCGTTACTGCTCAACGAGAAGTTTTCGTTCGGTGATCCGGTCAATGCCCGGAGGAAGCTCCGTGGAATGTGGCGCGACCTTCAAGACCAAGCCGAAAATTCGCCTCGGGAGGTCAAACTGCAGCCGGCAGGCTTCATGGTGACCATGAATGGCGGGCTCGATCTGTTCAGCGGAGATGGCTCCTGCTCAAACTTCCGTTGCAGGATCGGCTACGCGGACCAGATCGCTCGCAGCATCGCGCTGCTCGCCGACCAGGTAACCATGCAAGACGCATTTTCCGGCCAGATCATGCGAACGGGCCGCACCACCAATCAGGTTCTGAACAAATTGCTTGGGGACATTTTCATTCTCCAGCGAATGACGCCTCTTATTGAAGCAGGCATCCTTAAATTCAGGCCGGGGATGTTTGCTTTTTGTAGCTCGTGTTTTGCGGGTTTTCAGACGGAATGCTCCTCGATAGCCGATCAACTAATCGAAACTTTTGGCAACAAATTCTCGGTGAAGCGACATGCTGACGGTGAGGCATTCGTCGACACAGGGCCTCTATACAATCCCAGTGTCTATGCGCCAGTGCCTGACTCCTTCACCACCAAGGGGGACGCCGAACTCGTTCAAATGGTGGTCGAAGACTGCGTTCGCTCGTCGTTAGTAGACATGTACAGCGCCGAGAAGTTGGGCGGAGCCGTCTTCTCCAACTCGCTCGTTGGAATGGCCGCAGTCCTGAAAGCGGAGAAGCGCCTTGTGGGCGTCGATGGACTTCGAGCGCTGGATGCTCAGCGCGCTGGAGCCTTGCCTTGGGTCCGAGGCCTAACTATCGAACAGACTCTTGAATTACGTAAAGAGGCCGGCAGGGCGTTGCCAAGGCTGAGGGAATTTTTGGGTAGGAATCTAGGGTCCCATCCTATCGGCAGCAATGTCGGTAGCACTGAGGCGGACTATGTTGCAGAGCTCCGTGACCAATCTGAAGAAGTAAAGGCCGAATTGGAAATCGCTACGAGCAAGCGCTCATCTCTGGCCCAAAATGCTCTAGGAATGGCAGGGCTAGGCATTTGCGCTCTTGGTCTGGCGACCGATGTACTGACCAAAGTCGAGGGTGCACTGCAGCTTCTTTCCACTTTAGGAATGCTGCACCAGCTGTCCAGTCCTCATAGCGAACAAGTGAAAGAATTGCGGTCCAGGCCTGGTTACGTGCTTGTGGCTGCTCAAGACATTCTGGCGCATGCAAATGGGCAAGGTTGACGTGGCGAAGCGAGCCTAAAGGTCGACTCCGGACTTTGAAAGGACGAGGGAAGGAAGAAAACCGGGGTCAGAGTGGACTTCCCATGAAAGCTGGTAGGGAGAGTGGGCCTCGGCCCCTGCTTTCAGCATCAATGAAAGGCGGCGGAGCTGAAGTGCATCAGCAGTAGTATCTGTTTGCGCCTAAGGATTCAATCGGATGTACTCGTTCGCTCGTCAGGTAGTGAGGACTCATGTCAATCCGTCTCTCAGAGTTTCCGGAGTATTTAGCGGCTATGGCGGCCGCAGTGGCAGGCAACTTTGAACTCGCTCGCGCCAACCTTGAGGCCCTGATTGTAAAGATCGACGGAAAGTGTGAATCAGAGCAGCTCGCGTACGTGTGGCAACTTTTGGCAGATGTTGAGGGGAGAGCTGGTAACGAGGAGCGTGGCCTTTTGCTTCACGAGAGAGCGCTGGCCATCGACCGCTCCAATCCTCTCATGTTGCTCTTATGCGCCAAAAGCCTGCTTGGCGGGTTTCATCGACCCGATCTGGCGCTGGCGCACATCACAGCGGCGGAGGCCTTGATGTCTTCGCACGATTGGATTAGGCGCGACGACGACATGCCTCGCGAATGGTACGCGAGAGAGATCTTCGCAGTCCGGCAACAAGCGATGCAAAATAAGTCCTAACAAATAGGTCAAACGGACATGCATTTGGGACGCTCATAGTAGTGCGCACGTGGCGTCATTGGGTTCATTGGACGTTGCGCATGGCACCGCGGCCAACCCGCTCCTGATGCAACAGGAGGGCGATGCGGTGACCCCGTAGATCGTCGACGCCAACAACAGCTAAACCCCACACGAAAGCCAGCTTCTGCACCACGCAAAACGCAGTGTCTCCCAAGCCATGCACGGGACTTCTCCGGACGGACACGGCCCACGCCGCATGCGAAGGTCCGCGTGTCGGCGGCCGCGAGGCATCCAATCTGTCCGCCGACGCTTTGCTTCATCGCAAGTGAAATAGCGCGGGCCGAAAGGGTGGCCACCCAGACGACCCGCTGACCACAACCAACTTATGAGGAGTTGATCATGGCTACGGTCGATCATACGGCAGCCGCAGGTCCTTCCGCGCCAAACGCCGTTCCCCGTCCCACCAATCCACTTTGTCGTCCGTTCTGGACGTTTGCGCGCGCCAAGGACGGCGACAAGTTCCGCGCCGCACGGATCGCTGGCTTGTGCATGGGCATCCAGGCGGTGACGCGCATCCTGGTCAATAGCGAGACCTTCCGCATCATCCAATCGAAATGCCACGAGATGGAGCCCGGCAACTGGCCCCTGGACAACGAAGTCACCGAGGGCATGTTCGCCGCGCTCTACTTCCTCAGCGAACAGGCGGAACTCGCCTGCAAGGCGTCGCTGGACGAACTCGGTTTCGAATAGCAAACCGAACAAACTGCTGTAACCAGACCGAAGTCCGGGACGAAGGTAGTTGAGTGAACTTGATTACCCCGAACTCAACTACCTCCGTCCCCATTAACGGGGCCTTTTTCTTCCCGCGACGAATATAGGCAGGAACTTGGTCGTCCTTTAGGGGACACGCCATGGGCGTGACCCGGAATAGAAGGAGCGCGGATCAGGCTCCTGACCATCGTTGGCCGCTCGTGAGCGTTGCGGACCGACATCAAGCGCAGGAAATCAACGCATGACTGAAACCAGCGGCAAAACGAAGTTGAAACATCCGATCAGCACTCAGGCGTGGTTGCTTGCGGGCATCGTAGCCATCACGATCAATACGGCGCTACTGGACCTTGCCGCGCGATGGGGTTTGGACACCGGAAACGGCGTCCTGCTGCGGCTCATCCGCCCATGGATAGGCCCCCTGCTCGACCGTACTGGTTTGGCACATGCGTGGATGGCTGCCGGCCTTCCAGGACCTGATTCCCATGCCTTCATGATGGGATTTCATATCTTCATCGGCATGTTGATGGCCTGGGCCTATGCCTACGGCGAACGCCTTGTCCCTTGGAAACCCTGGACCAAAGGCTTCGCCTATGCCGTTGCCGTGTACGCGGCCAACGCTTTGGTTGTATTCCCACTCCTGGGCGAAGGTATTGCCGGAGGCCGCATTCTATCGGGCATCGGGCAAATCTATTTCGCCTTCGCGCATACCAGCTTTTTCGTGATCTTGGCCTTGTGCTATGACCCATGGCAACGTTTGGCCGGCCGCGGTGAACACCTAACTACAGAGACCCTGATATTGCCCCCCAGTGGAAGATCAGCCCACGCCGCCAGAAAGTAGAAGACAGAATCGGGGGAGAGTGCACTCTTCTGAAATAACTGCACTCTGATCCCGGTTTCGCAACAGGTGACTGTCCATGCCATGGCCTTCAAGTGGATAGGGATAGAAGCGCTGCTCGTACCTGGGCTTCCCCAAATTTTCACCGTCGTTGATCGCCTTCTGTAGGAATGAGACGAGTACGAGCGCGGCGATGAAGCTCGCGGCGTATGCCCTGTTCAAAAGATGTTTCGGGCTTGCATCATCGGTCACACATGCAGACCTAAGAGACCGTAGACGCAGGCTTTCACGCTGGTTTCATCGCCAGCAGGATCTATTTGTGTCACTACCTTGTTGGGGCCTTCCAATGGACAAGCTTCCTGACGTTTGCTGTGGGTCTGTTGAAACCGATGGTCAACGTCGAACGCTCCTCAAGTCAGCGCTGGGCTTTGCCGCGGTAAGTGCCATTGGAGGCTTGCAGTGGATGGTGCCGGGGCTCGCCGAAGCGGCCACGCTTACCAAGGAACAGCGTGATGCGATGACTCCTGACCAGGTCATTGCGATGCTGAAGGAAGGTAACGAGCGCTTCCGCACCGGCAAGATGCAGGAGCACGATTATCTCAAGCAGAAACGCATCAGTGCAGGCGGTCAATTCCCTGCCGCCGTGATCCTTAGCTGCATCGATTCGCGCGCGGCGGCCGAAATCATTCTCGACACGGGCATCGGCGACGCCTTCAATGGCCGTGTCGCCGGCAATATCGCCAACGATGATTTGCTGGGCAGCATGGAGTTCGCCTGCGCGGTGGCCGGTGCCAAGGTCGTGCTGGTGATGGGTCACACCGCCTGCGGCGCGGTGAAAGGTGCCATCGACGGCGCCAAACTTGGGCACCTTACGGCCCTGCTCGACAAGATCAAGCCGGCCATCGATGCCACACAATTCAGCGGCGATCGTAGCGGCAAGAACGATGCATTCGTGGATGCGGTCGCGGCGACAAATGTGCGCAACACCATCAACGAGATCCGTCAACGTAGCGATGTGCTGGCCGGGCTAGAGAAGGACGGCAAGATCAAGATCGTTGGTTCGATGTATCACCTGGTTGGCGGCAAGGTGGAGTTTCTCGACTGACTGGCCTCGGTTTTGGAGATATGCGGGGCGTCAAAAGCCGGGGTCAAAGTGCAGTCATTTCGAAAAAACGCAGTCTGACCCCGCTTTCGCACCTCTTTCGCACTCGCAGTGATTTTTCTGGCGGCCATGCTAGATGGCTGTCTGATCAACGCCATATCGTATGGCTGCCTTGAGCGTCTCTATCCTTATATCGCTCAGCGCTTTGAACTTGATGCAATACCCGGTGATCTTTGCCTTGCCGAGGTCCTTGCCGTACGCCTGCGCCAAGTACTTCCTGTCTTCGATACCAAGAATGTAGACGGAAATGCCGATGGTGTTTGCACTGATGCCAACCTGGTAGAACTCCCTGGTATTGCCGTTGGCGTACTTGATCGTCTGGGTTCCGTATCCGACGTTAGGGTTGGAAACGGTTTTACCTGAATCGTCTTTGCCATCCAGGAACCACAATCTGCACTTCGGCATCACTTCCAGAATGATGCGGTGCAACTCCTCCATATCGCTGCGCTTGGGTTCGGGCTGAGCGGCGAAATAGGCTTTGATTTGTTCGTCAATGCTCATACAGGCCCTCTTGCTTCCGCTGCGGCAAGCGGCCGCCCTTCCCTCGCGCCCATGATCAGGAGCCAGAGCATGGCGGCCAGCTCGGCCAGGAATACCGGCTGGAGGTAGAGGAACAGATGGTCCTGGTAGTCCGGAGCGAGGAACCAGGCCACGCTCAAGGCCACCCAGGCGACACCGTCAAGCAAGAGCCAGTATCCGAGCCAACGCGGCAAGAAGCCTGAGCTCACCACCAGCGATCCAAACGGCAACAACCACAGTCCCCAGAACATCTGGTTGATGCCATTCGCTTGCCCGTGCATCCGGATCAGCAGCATCCCGACAGCCGTGCGCATGGGGTCGTCGAAAGCGGCGAAGGGTTCGCCACCACGAAAGACGAGCAGCGCGGCCGCATTGAACAGCACCGTCAGCAGGCCGAGGGAAGACGAAACGAGTACCAGGGCCACCAGTTGTCGCGCGCGGTGGCGATCCACACCTACAAATAGGCGATACAGCGCCAAGCCCAGTCCGACGAATATGAAAGCGCCCAGCGTCTCGGCGAGCATGCCCCAGCGAAACAGCGTCTCGTGGCCGAGGACCCGGGCCGCGGTAGCCGCAGCGTCATTGCGCACGACCGTCTGCGACGGGACATAAAGCAGGTAGAACGGCCCCAGGGTGAAGCCCAGATACCACAGACCCGCGATACGGGCCGTCCTCTTCAGCGTCATGATGCGAACCTCCAACGTTTGGAGCGGCTACGCGAAATGGCCTACAGAAGCTTGGGCAAGATTATGTCCAAACCACCACGCCGTCTCCAGCGGAGACGCTGAGCCAAGCGCGGCCGGACCGTCGTCAGCTTGACGCCTGGACATGTCAAACCTGCCCCTGCGACCGCTCTACCCCTCCCATGTCCCGCTTGCCCCATAGACAGCGCCTGCCGCCGTGGGGGCGGCTACACTCGGCCACCATGACCGAGCCATCGCACCTGACAGCCGACCCCACGAACCACAGTGCGACGTTTGCCCCCAAAACGTTGGCCGTGCTGTGGGCGGCATTCTGGCTGATGATGATCAGCGTCGCACTGCAGGACACGCTGCGTAATCCGCTCATCCGCTGGTGGGAACCCGTGCTGTGGGAGGGAAGCTCGGCACTGGTCGCGACCGCATGGCTGCTGTTGGCTGTTCGGGTCCGCGGGCGCTATGCGCCGTATCTGGACAGGCCCTTGCTCTGGTTTGGTTGTTATCTGCGATGGCTGCCACTGGTCGTCATTACGTGGCCAACGCTGGTTTACGCAATACGGAATGGTGTCTATGTCGCCGTGGGCCGTACTTACGAGCACCCGGGCTGGGGTTTCGTCCTTGTGTATGAGAGCGTCAAGCTCACCATTTTCACGGGACTGTGGCTCGGGATACTGTTTGGTGTCGATTCCTATGGGCAGTGGCAGCTCCAACGGCGGCGCTTGTTGCAGACGCAGAAAGCGCTGGCCGAAGCGCAGCTTGCACAGCTTCAGGGTCAGCTACGGCCGCATTTCCTGTTCAATGCACTAAATACGGTCTCTGCCTTGATGCATACCGACGTGGCACGTGCTGACCGGCTGGTGGCGGCGCTCGGAGATCTGCTGCGTATCAGTCTTCGGTCTAGCGAGCACGAGATGACGCCGCTGGCGGAAGAAATCCGCACGCTTCAGCTGTATGCGGACATCATGAGCGAGCGGTTCCACGATCGAGTCACCCTGAACTGGCAGATTGATCAGACGCTTCTCGACGTCCGCGTTCCGGCACTGGTGCTGCAGCCCCTGCTTGAAAATGCGTTCAAGCATGGTGTCGAGCGCACGGTGGCGCGCGTACGCATCACCGTCAGCGCACGACGTGAAAATGTATCGTTGGAGATCGGCGTGCACAACTCAGGTTCCCTGCTTGCGCCCGAGCACCATGGCGGAGTGGGACTGCGCAACTGCCAGGATCGACTCCGCATCATCTACGGCGACTCGGCTTCGCTGCGGGTCCACGACGAAGACAACGGCGTGGCCGCTCGCATCCTGATACCGCTGACGGCTGCCGCTCCATGATTCGCGTGATGATCGCCGACGATGAAATGCCGGCTCGCGAAAAGCTCGCCCGCTGGCTGGCGGAGCACGCGGACATCGAGGTGGTCGGCTCGGCCGAGGATGGCTTGTCTGCGGCACAGTGCATCGAACAATGTCGGCCGGACGTGGCCTTTCTCGATGTCCAGATGCCGACGCTGTCCGGACTCCAGGTGGCCGCGCAACTTGACCCATCGAGCGCGCCGCTGATCGTCTTCGTCACCGCCTACGATGCGCATGCGGTGGAGGCGTTTGACCTCAATGCGGTCGACTACCTGCTCAAGCCCTATGACCGGGACCGATTGGAGCGCACGGTGCAGCGCGTCCGGGAACGGCTGCAGGACGATGAAACCGGCGCCACTGCGGTGGCGATCGGGCGGGCACAGGACCCTGGCTGCGAGCGCCTGCTCGTGCCGAATGGAGAACGGCTGGAACTCATCGAAGCGGCATCCGTCGAATGGCTTGAGGCAGACGACAACTACGTCCATGTGCACACGGCCAAGCGCTCCTATCTTTTACGCAGGACCCTGAACGACCTGCTGTCCCAGCTGGGCGAGCAGCGCTTCATGCGGATACATCGGTCTACGGCGGTGAACCTCGGTTGCATCGCATCGCTCACGCCCCTCTTCAAGGGCGACTATGACCTCCATCTGCACAACGGCCGCATGCTGCGGCTCAGCCGGCGGTATCGCGAGGCGCTGTTCGCCCGCATGGGCCGTTAGCGTCCGTCTCGCCACGCCGGCGTCTCCATCCGCCCCAAATCTGCTGCCGACGGGTTCCTGGTAGGCCACCCTCCCTCTCATCGTCGAGATGGGAGGCTTGGGCCATGCTTACTGGCAATGCATTGAAAGAGCGCTATGACTTCCTGGACTGGTTGCGAGTCATCGCGATCTTTGTGTTGTTCTTCTTCCACACAGGAATGATCTTCGTCGGTTGGGGTTGGCATATCGTCAACAATCAGACCATTCCCTCCCTGCAGTGGCCGATGGATATCGCCCATCGCCTGCGTATGCCGCTGCTGTTCGTCATTGCCGGAGCGGGCATGTGGTTTGCGCTGCAGCGACGTAGCACAGGGAAATTCCTGAAGGAACGCACGATCAAGCTGCTCTTGCCGCTCATCGCTGGCATGTTCCTCATCGTGCCACCGCAGATCTACTACGAACGACTACTCCGCGGGCAATGGTCTGGTAGCTATCTGGCCTTCTACGCCCAGCGGGTACTGCAGTTCATACCCTATCCGACAGGCGATTTCAGTTGGCATCACCTGTGGTTCATCCTGTATCTCTACGTGTACGTCTTGGTGCTGCTTCCCGTCATGCTCTGGTGGAGGCGAGTCACGCCGCCCCTGGCACCAGGGGTTTGGCTGTATGCGCTGGGGGTTCCCCTTGGCCTCAACGAAGCGTTGCTGAAGCCGCTGTTTCCTGAGGCACATACCCTGGTCAGCGACTGGTACATCTTCAATCACTACCTGCTTCTGACTGCCTATGGATACGTCATGGCTTCCATACCGGGCGTGTGGAAATGGCTGTCTGACCATCGCCGGTGGTCGCTGGCCGCAGGTATCGCGTCGTTCGCTCTCCTGATATTGCTGTTCAACGTAGGTGTGATCGCCCACGGGTCGGCAGCCGACGGCATCGGGGCCAATATCTTCACCTGGTTTTGGATGATGGTGTTTCTGGGCTACGGCTATCGCCACCTATCCTTCGCCAACCCGTTACTCATCTGGGCGAGGGAGGCCAGCTATCCCGTCTACATCCTGCATCAGACAGTGATCGTCATGCTCGGGTACTACATCATCCAGTACCCCTGGACGCCGTGGACAAAGTACTTCGTCGTCCTTTCCCTGAGCATGGGCGCATGCTTCGTGCTCTACGAGGGATCTGTACGGAGATTTGCTGCGCTACGCCTGGTGTTCGGAATGAAGTCGCAGCCTGCGCGCCACCGCGCAGTGTCGGCACTGGCGCGTCGGGCAGTACGTGATGATATGCAATAGACGGCGATCGAGACGGTAGTCGCACTTATTGGCGACGTGAGCCGGTCGACACAACACACTGAAGACTGCGCGGGCAGGAATGTTGCAACGACCGGCTGAACCCGTAGTCGGAAGCGGATATCCCCAAGCTATGGCAAGGCAACGCCAAGAAGTTCCGTCACATATAAGTAAGGCCCCCCTTCTTCGGCCTTGATCGTGCCAGACCACCAAGAACCGGGGTGCTTGTTGCAGACATACGCGACTTGTTCAACCGGCAAACTCTTCAGTCGTGCGGGAAGTGACGCGCCCTTAAAGGTGATAACCCCATCGCGAAGCTCAGTTTCCGGCGATTGGCATGCGGCAAGGTCGAGGAATCCAAATACCTGCACCTGCTTTCCGACAAGAAGGGCGCCGTGCTTGTGCACATACTGGGGTTCAACAAAGCTGTAATCAGCCAAGGTTGATTGGAGCTTCTCGGGTGATGCCACCAGTGCTCGAAGCACCTGATCGCGGCTTTGCAGCTTTTCGCGGACGCAGCCGTAAACGCCATCGGCGTAGTGATCGGACGTAGGTCCGTTGCGGCAGTCATTTCGCTCAACCAACCAGAAATGCTGACCTTGCAGAAAGGTCGCCAGGTCCTCACCATTATAGGTCTTCTTCAATGCTTCAAACGAGACGGCGATCGATGCGTCAAAGTCTTGGAGATCGCGATGCTCACAGATAATCGTCTCCGGCGTGAACTTCGCCTCGCCGCACTGAATCGCTGAGGTCGTTTTTCCGCTTGAGCCAGCAACTTGTTGTGCAGCTATCAAAGCAATCGAAAGAAGAATTACCACTCGCCCACCTGATCCTTTTCCATTCGAACTACGGGCAGCTTCCCACCGACTGATTAGGTCCGCTTCGGGTTGCGGTTTCAGCCGGTCGTTGCAACACTACCGCTGCTCGCGCAGTCTTCAGTGTGTTGCAACGACCGGCTGAAACCGCACGTCAATGGCGGACCTTGGCTGCGTCATTGGAATATGACCCATCCAGCGCTTCCATCGCCAGTGACTTCCGTCGTTGGCTCGGCGCTGTTGCTCCTGTAATGTGCCCATAAGGTATTTCGTGCCAAAGGGGACGCACGTTGCTGGGCATTCTTGATTCGGGCTTGGGTGGCCTTTCTGTCCTGCAACGCGTCCGCGCACGTTTGCCGCATGAGGACATCGTCTACTTCGCAGACCAGGCGAACGCACCGCTTGGCGTTCGCCCCGCTTCTGAACTCGCCGTTTTCTTTCAGCGTTATGTGAATCGACTGAATGAGCTGGGGGTGGACGGCATCGCGATGGGCAGCAATACCCTTTGCGCTATCTCTCGGGAGCACGGATGGCCACGGAGTCGAGCGCCTATCGTCGAAATGATCCAGCCAACCGCTTCCGCAGTCGCGGAAACGGGCAAGCGGAACGTCGGCGTCATTGCCACGGGGGCAACGGTTCGATCCGGCGTATATGGCCAAGCCATACGAGAGGCATTCCCTGCAGCCATCGTGCAGGAGGTCGCCGCCTCAGAGCTCGTCGACCTGGTCGAGGCCGGTTTTACCCAGGGAGGAAAGGTCCTGTCCTCGCTCAGGAGGGTTTTGGCGACGTTTTCTGCTCCGATTGATTTGCTCGTGCTTGGTTGTACGCACTTCACCTGGCTCGATCAGGCGATTGCCGAGGTGTTCGGACCTGAGGTGATGCTCCTGGACCCGGCGGACATTGTGTCGGGAAAGGTCACGGCGATTCGGGGCCCTGCTGTCGAAAGCGTTGCAACGACAAGAGGAATCACGCGATTCATGACGACCGGAGATGTGGCCCCGTTCAAGCAGAACATCGAGAGCCTGATGGGCCCGCTGCACACGAACGACACGGTCGTTCAGACGCACAAGGTCGACATCGGCAAGTGAGCAACCAGAAAGATTGTGACCTGTGCTTGTGGCTCGGTGTCAGATGATTTTTCTTGTACACGAGGTCAGTCGTCAAAATCCAAGGACAGCTATCGGTCGGAAGCGGACCTGCCGGCCCATGTTGTCTACAGAGACCGATTTCGCCCCTTCACGATGCCCACAATGGGGACGTCTCTAAGACGCCGATCAGATTAGATGCGTCCCCACCTGGTCACTTTTGTCAATGACAAGCGTGACGTGCCTCACACTCTTATCACGATCTGATCGGGTCTCCATCAAACCGCCCCCCTGGCGCAATGCTACATTTCCCGTGCCAACTGGCACCGTCCAATTAGGGGAATAACTATGTCGAAGACGATATTGGGCCGCGTTTGCGCCGGCCTCCTGGTCTTGGGGCTGTCGAGCAGTGCGTTCGCGGATCCGCCGTCTACCGGCCTCGGGCAGGCATGGCCAAACGCTACTGATGTAAGTTCGAGCCCCAACTTCCACGCCTATGTTTTTGTGCTGGGCGGCGTGAAATATGTCCAGATCAATGACCTCAATGGCAACGTGCTTGCGGCCATAGGCATGGCAAACGGTCAGTTTCTGACGTTGCCGATCGGCCGATTTGCCCAGTTCGTCCGCACTCCGCAGCAGCCTGCCGCGGTTGCCACCACTGCCACTCCGGTGAGCTCGCCCACTACGGTCTACCAGGACGCCACAACGCAGGTAACGACCACGCCGCAGAGCGATGGGACGATGCAGGTCAGTGCCCTAGCCACGTGCTCGGATCCGATTGTTTGCAACACGCACATTCAATAAGGCTTACGGCCCGGCAACCATCGCAACCGCCGGGCCAGCTTCATCAAATAGGAGGAGCGAAATTCGCCGGCCATGCGACATGACTCTCTCTCTGGCGCGACCACCATACGTGGTCGCGCGATCTTCTATCGCCGACCATCCTGCGCCGCTTGCCGAGCGAGTGATTCGCGGAATTAGCTCATCCCATTTGATGCCCGCCAGTCGTTCTTCGTTCGCGACGAAGGTCAGCGCCACGACGACAGCGCTGCGTATTGACTTCTCTCCGCACCAGATGCGCAGATTGATGTCGCTGGCATTCTTGCGCAGGCATGCATCCGCAACAGCTTCGGCTACAACACGAAGAATCGCCAGTTGCAAGTGCCCAGATAAGCTACTTGGTACCCCTTTAATATCGCACCGGAATTTCACGCCGGCCTCTTCAAGGACACGGGCGATGGCACCTTCACGCAGAGCAGCGGATAAGCCACGTTCTCGCCACGCCAGGGGATGGAGCGTGTCGGCCAAGCGGTAGAGCTGATCCTGTGCGATTGACGCTTGGCGCAAGAAGGCGCGTTCGTCGGTGACAGGATGCGGGTGACGCAATCGTCCGGCCACGATCTGATATCCGGACTGCACCGTCTCGCGAATTTGATCGAGCGCCATCGAGGTAATGCGCAGGTGCATCTCACCCACCTGCACGTTGCGCTGGGCCAGGGCCAGCGCGCTACGCGCGTCCAGACGATCCTGCTCTGCACGCTGGTTTAGGACGCTGATGTGCGCGCCAAGCAGCAGCATCGACGAGATCACGAAGGCAATGACGACCTGCGCCTGTAGCGTATCGTGATCGTAAAGGGCCGGCATCAGGGCGACCACCGCGAAACTGCACGCTGTCCCACCGATCGCCGTCCCTCCCCAGCCGTGGCGCATTGACAGCCAAACCACCGGGAGGAACATGGCAACCTGGGCGATCTGGCGCAAATGCGGCGCCGACAAGCCCAACCAGATCATCAGGAGCAATGCCGGCAGCACCATGCATACGCTCTCGATCACATTGCGGTTTTCCGCGATGCGAGCACTGAACTCACGCCAGTGAAAGTTGGGCCAGACCTGCCGGACAAACAATACCGTCGGCGTCACCGTCAAGACGCCCAGATAATTGCCGAGCATCCACTGTGCGAGCTGTTTGTCGTAGTGAACGACGTAGCCAGGCGGCAATTTGGTGATCGAAAGAGTGATCAGGTTATAGGCCGTCAATACCAACGACACGGCAAGTGACAGTCCTAGCAGCCCCCCCATATTGAGGCCCCGAGCCGTGGGATACAGTCGCCAACGTTGCCGCGCCAAATAGACCACGGGCGCCATGATTGCGGTGGCGGGAATGACGTTCGTGATTGCCCAGGGCAAACCCCATAGCTCTACGCAATCCACGCTCATCGGCAACAGGGAGGCAGCCTCGCCGACGATCAAGGCCGGCCAGTCGCGATAGCGCATCAACAGCAGCACGCATAAATGCACGCCGGTCAACAGCACCCAATGCGGCACGACCGCTCGCCGCAGTAGAGCCATCACCAAGCCGTAAACCACCGCTATGACAACCTGGCGCAGCCAGGCTTTGGCCCGTGGTCCCTGCAGCATTGTCCCCCCCCGTGAGTTGCCCACTTGGCAGATCGCTCCCGCACCGGCGCCCTCACACCGGGTAGCTCTGAAAGCAAGCATTGTGCGTCAGTACGGCATGTTAGTGCATGGAGAGCCCCGTGCATTTGAAAGCGGCCAAAATGTGACCTGGCGCACAGAAGCAGTCCTCATACGGTACCGCCGCGTTGGTTCCTTGGGGACTGCAGGCTAGCGACAGCGCGTGTATGACGAAAAGGTGTCGGTTCGTCATCGTTGGTGGCGCCTGGGTCCGCTCCGGGTCGGGAGCGGAGCATCCAAATTCCGGTATTAACCACGCTCATTACATCGTCTGTAGGGTTCGGCGCACTCGAACCACGAAGCAGGCCAACACCACGGGGACCGTGACGAAAGTGATCGCGGATTGGAACGCCCGCCTGCTGTGCAGGCCCACTTCGTATGGCGGCACGTAGGGAGAGAGTCAGAACAATGACAGCTCAGCCTCCCAGTGGCCCCCGGAGAGGACAAGCCTTGCTTGGCCTTCCCCTGAACCGTGTAGCGCACGTGCCACGTTGGGGAATGCTGTCTGCACGGTATCGTCGCTCGCCCAAGCGGGTACATCCACAGCTGCAAAGGTGAAACCGACCTCTGAAACTGTTGCACCCATGACTTTGCTTGGTTCGGTGAATTGAACGACCTCACCTACCTTATACCGCCCAGCGCAGAACACCGTGGAGTTGGGAAGGAGAAGTGCGTCGCGACCGGCGTTTGTTAGTGAGTATTTTCGACCCGGCCCCATGCCGCCCAAAGGCTGCTTCACGCGCACCTCTTCCCTGGCAAGCAGGCCGACCTTGACGAGGGCCTCGAATGGAGCCGATACGTGCCGATTCCACCTTTCCGTCTGTTCTTTGTCAGCGGCGTCATTGGGAAGCGCGAAACTCAGCGACACGGGAAAGGGGCCGTTGCCGCCAAACGGGGTGACCGGGACACGAGCTTCAACGCACTCCTTACCCAGACTGGCGTTTATCGCCTGCGCAAAGTTGATCTTGTTGGCGTCAGTCGATGACGTGACCGTACCGTTGCTGGGGGTTGGTGCAGGCACGAAGCTGGCTTTGCCGGAGTCGGCGGCGGAGCTACACGCACTCAGCATTATTGCCGTGGCCACACCAAGTGCGAGCAAGTTGATTCTCATATGCTTGTCCTTCCATGAGCGGACCACGTTTGGGGCTGATGTCGAGGAGAGTATTTGGCGGTCTCTAACATCAAGTGCAACACCCCCTTCGAGGTGATGCATGGGTCAGAACTACAGTCATCTGAGCGCCGAAGAGCGAGGCGCGATCATGGTGGGCAAGGCGCGCGGGGAGAGCGCCCGGCA
>NZ_JAPDPF010000014.1 GCF_026283925.1 Dyella halodurans | reverse complement strand
CGACTAGCTCATCAAGGCCCAGCATCCCCCGGAGTGAGGGTGGCGGAGGCCGGATATACGTTTGCAGTCGACACGGACGCCAGAGCTGCGGGATGCTTGCAACAGGGGAGGAGTCCATATACGGACCTTACAAGCCTTCTATATAGCGATGGCCGGCCAGGGTAAAACGTCCGCTTCGCGACGGAAGCGGACGTCAACCCTCTACAGTCGCGCCTCGGCAGATTGCTGGAGGCGCGACTGTACGCTCCAGGCGCGAGGCCCTTACTGCTTGTTGGCCACCCACGACGTCGTGCGATTGCGCAGCTTGTCCTCAGTAACCACCTTGAGGGTCTTGCCATCAGCAGACACCGTGGCCGTCATCACCGAAACGACCTTCCCATTGCGCAGGTCACTCTCCTCGAGCGTGTTGCCGGCAATTTTGACCTTGACACTCGTAACGCCCGGGTCTCCCTGGAAGGGCGCTTCCGTACCGTCGATCTTCGCGCTGTAGGACTGCCCGTTGGCCTGGCTCAAACTGAGCACGCCGTCCGCCTCTTTCCACGTCCAGGTTGTAGCGTTGTCGGACACGCGGAGTGCCTTCGAAAGCTGCCATTTTCCCGACCAGGCATGGGACCCCGCCGGTCCGGGAGCCAGCCGGACAAACTCGTAGGAACCCGTCACCGGAGCGCCACTGCCGCTACTGTCTGTGTACTCGTTCCGACCCGTCTTGCCGTCGGCTGCCAGTATGGCCGACATCGTCTCGGTCACCTTGCCAGCCTTCTTGTAGGTGGTCTTGATCGTATTGGCATCCACCACTTCGACGGCCACGGTGTCGAAATAGGGGTTGCCCGAGACCGGATGGTCCTGCCCGTCAGCCTTGATCGCGAAGGGCGGGACACAGGTTTTGCAGTCGAACATGCCGTTCTGCAAGATGAACTCGTACGGCTTCTTTGACTCCTGGGTTTGCTTCAAATCGGTCTTCCAGGTGCCGTCAAACGCACTACCTGCAAAGGCGCAAACTGGCGACAACAATGCCAGGACAGCAAATACCTTTCGGAACGTACGCATACTTGGTACTCCCTTCAGTAGGTGACGGATGTGGCCACAAGCGGCCATTCTTGCGGTGGAACCGACGTCGCTGACCCATATTTGTTGATACCACTGTTGTCCGTTCTGGGTCGGAGCGGACATTACCTCATCTTGGCCAATGCCCCACCCCTGACCCCGCGTACCCTCGATAACTTGCCCTGATCGAGACGGCCCGTGCCACCGACGCAAGCTCCAATCCTGGGGATAGTTGAGGTCTACTTTGGGCCGGAGGCGAACCGTGCGGGGCGATCAAAATGACCTTCACCCTGCGCGAAACTCGTGTTTGATATGCGTCGCCCCATGGCTGATATCAGCCAACCGGCGTATCAAGGCTGTGCTCCGTGGGCTGCGGCGTAATGGTCATCACCTTGACCCGGTCGGATTCCTCAAACCGATGCCAGACGCCCACGGGGATGACAACCAGCTCGTTTGCGGCCAGAAAATATCGTTCCTCCTTGGCATCCCTTAGCAAGACAACCGTGGTTGTCCCCTCCAGCACCATGACGACTTCGTCGCCATTCGGGTGGCGCTCCCACTCGCTGGAGCCGGAGTAGTAACTCACGTACACCGCTCCATCGCGATACGGCGCGACTTCGGCGAATGCCTCGCCGGCGTCATTCCCAAACGCCATCTCCGGAGACCGATTCGCAAGGTGCTTCAAACCCGACAGAACTTCGGTGAGTGACTTTTTCATGGCCGACGAACATCCCCATTTTGTGTCAGATGGCACGACGCTCCGATACGAGCGGAGGTGTATGTGTAAACGTCTGCTCGGGGTCGAAAGCAGGCCTATCCAGATTGCCCCCTGCTATCGGGCCACCTTCCCACTCCGTGAGGTGTGGCGGCTCGATGGCCCGGCTCATACAGCCCAGAGCTTGCAAGCTTCCTCGGCGATAACGTCGGGAAACTCCTCGGGGAAGAACAGCTTTGCACCTTCCATCCATCGCACGCCCTGTGACCGGGGTAGCGCATGGTCAAGGTATGCAGCATCGTCCCGCGAAAAGATCGTGTCGCCCGTACCCCATACGATGCGCACGGGCTTTTGACTCAGCCTGAGCAACGGCTCCGTGCCGGCCAATGGGTTCGGCGCAAGGCCCATGGCGTAAGCGTTGGTGAGCGCTCTGCGCTCGGGCGATTCGACCAGGGGTCCGAGATACATGTCGATCGTTTCGTCGGCAAGTCGTTGCGGATGTGTAAACGTCATGCCACCGAGCCCCTTGTCCGAGCGTGCCAGGTGCTTGTCGGCGACCCACGGAGCAAGCCATTCCTCTGCAAATCGCCCCTTCTTTGCCAGGTCGATGACCGGGATGACTGCCGGCGGCGGGCAGTCATTCTGCACATCACAATTGGTGAGGAGCACGGTGCGCACACGATCGGGATGACGCGTAAAGAAGAGCTGCGCGATCGCACCACCGCTGTCGTTGGCAACGATGTCAACGTCTCGAATGGAGAGCGCGTCCAACCATGCGATGAGCATCTGAACTTGGGTGGCGGGCGTGATGTGGACACCCTCGGCCACCTGGGTGTAACCCAGGCCGAGCGAATCGGGCGCCAGGCAACGGCGATAAGGCGATAACCGTTCAATCGCGCCGCGCCATTGAAAGCTGTTGAGTGGAAAGCCGTGGAGGAACAGGGCCACCTGTCCACTGCCATGGTCAGCATAGGCGATGTTGCCAAACGGAGTTCTGAGGAAGCGTCGCGATGCGTTCCACTCCTGCGCCTCCTTTCTCGAACTGTCCGGCCCAACGACGTTGGCTTCATGCGCGGCAGCTGTGGGTGTACGACCTGCCACGATTCCGGCAGCCAATGCACTCAGGCTGAAACCGAGAAACTGTCTACGCTGCATCGCTTGCTCCCTGTAGGTAAATCCGAAAGGCCGTGCGGATTCAACCGGTCGTTGCAACACACTAAAGACTGCGCGAGCAGCGGGAGTTGTTGCAACAACCGGCGGAATCCGCAGTAGACATTGCAAAAATAGGGAATGGCTTGCCCTGAGCGCTAGTGCCCCTTGGGCAACGGCCTCCACCCGGGGAGATGTTCCGATACGCCGCCGGCGCCTCCATCGCCGCATTCCGGAACGCAGGAACGGGGTAGATGCACTCCTGTTCCCCAGCAAGCGAATCTGATCCCGCTCTTGCCTCACCCTCGCGCGCGTGCGGCGAGCGAGCCGCTAGTGCGCGCCGACCCTCGCCTTGGCCGCTTCGGTCATGGGCGTGTACAGGCCCACGACGGTGCCTTCGGGATCGCGAAACTGGGCCGTCAGGTTGCCCCAGGGCATCAGCTTGGGTGCCAGGACCACCTCCACTTTGTCCTTCAGCCGCGCAAACTCCGCTTCCACATCGTTCACTTGGAACTCGATGATGGCCGAGCGGTTGGCGGCGGGCTCCACCGATCCCTCTTTGAACAGCGCCACCGTCTCCGCGCTGCCGATGGCAAGCGTCGCCCCGGCGGTGACGATTTCCGCGAACACGGGGGCAAGCCACTGCGCCTGCTGTTGGGTCAACGTTTCATAGAAACCGACCACCGCCTTGATGTCTTGGGCGATAAGCCGCGTGGAGGCAAACTTCATGGAACTTCTCCTAAGAATCTGTTCAAAGTGTCTGTCACGGCCAAGTATTCGCACCCTCTCCTACCCGTCATCCCCGCGGCTCTCAACAGCCGAAGGGCTGGTCAAGCGGGAGGAGCTTCTCAACAGCCGAATGGCTGGTCATCCAGTGCCTTTGGCGCGATAAGAGGCCGAGGTAAATCGAAGCAAGTCGCTGGATCCCCGCCTTCGCGGGGATGACGGTGAAGGAGAAATGACGTTTTCGAGTCTGTTTCTTCCCTCGTAACCGAGACTTTGAACAGGCTCTCAGGGGTCTCGACAGGGACCGTCGGGAGACGTTGTACAAAGGTGCTGCTGCCAACGTCCTGTCAGGAGTGGTGCCTTGAACCGTCGTCGACGTTCGCTTTGCTTGAAGCGGACATTCAGCGTTAGGCGCCCCTGCAACCGCGCGATTCAATGGTCGACCACGATCTTCCTGACGCCTGCATTCGCCGCGTCGGCTTGGTGAATTTGCAACGACTTGTAGATGACTGACCGCTTGCCGCTGCGGTCCAGCACAGCGCGCACGGCCGGCTGAGGGACCACCGCCGCCTGAATCTCGAGGTGCGCTTTCAGAGTCATCGTAGTGCTGCCGATCGCCCGACCACCTCGCCATCTCGAACTGTCCCTGACACGTTTTGGCCGCGGGAACGGTGGCACTGGCCGGCGATCAGGGAAGTCCGAAGTCCAAGGACCACAGCAGGCGTCTCAGGTGGACGGGGGTGCTGCAGGGGTGATGCCTGACAGGCGGCGAGCCTTGGCTTTGCTAAGTTCGGCGCGTCACTCGCGGGGTTCTTTGATGTAGGTCAACGCGAGTGATCATGGCAGCAATGTCATGAGGCGCGGGTCGCAGGTGCGGCAAACACCCACGACCCGCTAACCATCACCAACTTACCGAGAGTTGATCATGGCTGTCCACGATCATACGGCACCCGCACGCCTGTCTTTTCTCTCCTTGGGTGACCCGTTCATCGCCTCGCCCGCCGCCGGTCCACCGGCGCAGCGCCCGCAGGCGCATCCGCCACGCGGCACGACCTTCGACGACGTTGCGCTAGCGCACTACGCGCTGTCGCGACTGTGGTTTGAGGACGAGCAGTATCGAAGGGCAAAGGCCAATCACCCCGAAGCCGAACCCCTGACATGGCCACTTCCAACGCTTTTCAAGGACGGAATAGCCGTGGCGATCCTGTGTCTGGAGCACTACGCCAGGCAGCTCGGCGACGAGCGAGCGATGAACGGGTAAGCGGGTCTTTGTGATCGTTCCCGCGGTGCACCGGCCGGTTTGGCGGTGCACCGCACCTTGGTAACCCCTTACCCCGAAACAGGGCTTTACCTGACACGGATCGCCGCCGGCGCTTATCCGCGGATCCGTTGTGCCCTACGCGGCATTCCACCTTGGCAGCGCATGGCGCTCGCCAACCACCACCGAATTCAACGGAGTTGATCATGGTTCAAACCGGTCACAAGGAAAGCGCTCGCGCATTCGAATCCGTCGACAACGCGTGCCTGAAGCCACCCAACCCTGAGCAGGCATCGGCATCGGGGGAACATCGAAAGCGAGTTCGTGCAGTTTTGACGTCGCCGCGGCTACGGCGCACGGCGTTGGTGGTCGCCCTGGCTTCGGCGGGGTTGAGTGGCGGCGTGGCGGCGCAATCCGCTTCGGGCGCCATTTTCGGCCAGGTGGCCGCACCGAAGAACAGCGTGATCCTGATCCAGAATCTGGAAACCGGCCTCTCGCGCCAGGTGACGGTGGATGAGGCGGGTCGCTATCGCGTGGTGTCGTTGCCGACGGGCAAGTATCGGGTCAGCCTGCAACGCGACGGCGCCATCGTCGGGGAGCGCGACGATGTGGTGGTTACCATTGCCGGTGGCACCGAAGTGTCGTTCGCGGCGCCCGGTGGTGTGAAAGATCTGGATAGCGTCACCGTGTCGGCCGCTTCGCTGCCGCCCATCGACGTGTCGTCGGTCGACACGCGCACGGTGTTCAATGCCGAACAGCTGTCCAAGCTCCCGATCGCGCGCAGCGTTTCCGCTGCCGCCTTGCTCGCGCCGGGCGTGGTGACCAACAGTGCCTATAACGTGGCAAGCTTCGGCGGTTCCGCTTCCTCGGAGAACGCGTACTACATCAACGGCTATGCGGTGACCAATCCACTGACGTCGATTGGCTTCACCACGTTGCCGTTTGATGCCATCGACGAAATGCAGGTGCTCACCGGCGGTTATGGCGCCGAGTTTGGCCGCTCCACCGGCGGCGTCATCAACATCACCACCAAGCGCGGCACCAACCAATGGAAGGGCGGCGTGGCGGCCTATTGGTCGCCCGAGATAGGGCGCGCCACGCCACGCAACAACTTCTACCCCAACACGGGCTTCTATCCGAAGACCGACGGCACGCTGCTCGCCTATCGCAACAAGAACCAGTACTGGGAAACGTCGTACGGCGCTTACCTTGGCGGCCCGCTGATCAAGGACAAGCTGTTCCTTTATCTGTCCGGTGAAGTCGTCAAGCGCGAGGGCGCCAGCGTCGCTTCGTCCTCCGCCAACCCGCAAGCCGCCAACGGCTATAACCGGTATCAGTACGAAATACCGCGCTGGGTGGCCAAGGTGGACTGGAACATCACCGACGACCACATCGTCGAACTCACCGGCGTCTCCGACCGGGAGCAGTACGACAGCGCCTTGTACCCCTTCAGCTACAGCGACTACAGCCACGGCAACAAGCAGACGGGGGGGAAGACAACGAAGGAGGGCGGCGAGCTCTACATCGGCAAATACACCGGCTACCTGACCGATCGCCTCACCGTGAGCGCGCTCTACGGCCAGCAGAAGCTTGAGCATAAGGACGTGCCATGGCAATACGACGCCAGTTGTCCGCGGCTGTCGGGCAATACAACCGCCGTCAATCAGATGCCAGGCATCACCTATAACCCGACCTGCCAGTTCGCCACCGAAGTAAAGGCCCCTGGCGCCAGGGACAAGACACAGAGTTGGCGCCTGAACCTGGAATATCGCCTGGGTGACCACAATCTGCGCATCGGTGCGGATACGCAGGAAGCGCGTTCGATTACGGGCACCGAGTATGCCGGTGGTTATGTGTGGGTGTTCCAGCAAACCGCGAACAAGAATGCCGCCATCAACTCGGGCCTGGGCGTCGGCGCGCCGGCGGCGGCGGGTGGTTCCGGCCTGGGCGTGCCCGGCTCCAACAAGGGCTACTTCGTGCGGCGGCAGTACTACACGCAATCGGCCGATGTGAAGGTGGAGCAGTCGTCGCAGTACCTGGAGGATCTCTGGCAGGTGAGCCCCAACGTGCTGCTCTCGCTGGGGCTGCGCAACGAGCAGTTCACCAACTACAACAACGATCGCGAGCCGTTCGCCTCGCAGCGCAATCAGTGGGCGCCGCGCCTTGGCGTGTCGTGGGACGTGCACGGTGACGCCAGCTTAAAGGTGTTCGCCAACGCAGGCCGTTACCACCTGGCGCCACCGAACAACGTGGCCGTGCGTGGCGCGGCGGCCTCGCTCTTAACCCAGGAATATTTCACCTATACCGGCACCGATCCGCGCACCGGCGCACCGACCGGCCTGAAGTCGATTCCGGTCGATGCCAGCAAGGGCTATACCTGTCCGGGTGGCAACGCCGTCTCCAGCAATCTGGAATGCGGGACATCGCCAGACCCGCGCACGGTCGGCGCGCGCAATCTGAAGTCGCACTACCAGGATGAGTACATCGCCGGTGTACAGCACCAGTGGAACCCCGCCTTCAACTGGGGCGCCAAGCTCACCTATCGCGTGCTGCGCAGCGCGATCGACGACACCTGTGCACCCCAGTTGGGAGGGCATTGCGTCCTGTTCAATCCTGGCGTCGCGAACACCTTTCTGATGGAACAGCCGGATGGCTCATTGAAGGAAGTGACATACAGCAATGCCGAGCTGGGTTTCCCGCCGCTGAAGCGCAAGTACTACGCGCTGGACCTGTATCTCGAGCACCCCAGCCGCGGTGGCAAGTGGTACGGCAAGGTCGAGTACACCTTCTCGCGCAACTACGGCAATACCGAAGGCCAGCTGGCATCGGACCTGGACACGGGGCTGGGGGGCCAGACCGACGTATCGCGAACCCAGGACTGGGATCTGCCGCAACTGATGGTGGGCGCCAACGGCCTGCTGCCAAACCATCGCAGCCACCAGCTCAAGGCGTTTGGCTATTACCAGTTGACGCAGGAGTGGCGCTTCGGCGCGACAGCGGTGATCGCCTCGGGTCGTCCGGCCAGCTGCACCAGCTTCTATCCCACGGCGGACAAAGGCCTCTACACCGGCGCGTACTACCACTACTGCGGCCTCGCCGGTTCAGGCACCAAGCCGGGCACGCCCGGCTATATCCCGCCCTCGGCCGACTACCGTTTCTCACCCCGCGGCACCAGCGGCAGCACGCCCTGGACCTATACGCTCAACCTCAACGCCGCTTACACGCCAAACTGGGCCTCCCAGAAGCTCACCTTCCGGGCGGACATCTTCAACCTGCTGAACCGCCAGATCGCCCAAGGCTACGTCCAAGGCTACGCCAGCGACCGCGTCACCCCGAGCCAGACCTATCGGCGTGAGTTGAATTACACGGCGCCACGACAGTTTCGGCTTTCGGCGCAGTATGACTTTACTTTGTGAGGTGAGTGAACTGTGGAGAGGAAGAGCCAGGCCCGCCGTGAAGCGGGCTTGGTTTTTTGGGGATGAGGAAGCCGAGCCTGGCGCTAAGCGCTTGCTTAGGTCGCGTTCGACCTCGCATTCTGACGTCGGGTCGGCGCTTGGGCTGAGGCCACGCTCAATATGCACCTGATCGTCATATGCGAAGGCCGTGAGCGATGTCTCAAGGATCTTGTCGATGAGCTCCACAGCCATCTGCAACAGCAGAAGGCGCTCAGGACGGGTCAAGTCAATTCGCGCGTCGATGCCAGGATAGGTCCCTTCACGGTGGTGCGATCTATCGGGCGACCACCTCGCCGGCTCCAATTTTCCCTGACACCGATTCGAGCGCCCCGCCGTGCCGTAACGCGCCGCTGAAATCCTCATCCGTTTTGATGATGAATGACCGCGATCTACTGCCTACATTGGTCGCCAACTCACCATCGGGGAAACCAACATGTCTGCGTCCATCCTCGACACCTACGCGACCAACGTACTCAACGCGGCCAACCAGGATAGTCCGACCTTTGCGACGGAGATGACGCGTTTGGTTCGGGCGCTCCGCGACTATTTTCTCGAACTAGGGCCCGTTCGATTCAGGGAAATTGCCGACGCTTTGATGAACCATCCCGTGAAGGCCTTGATGCATTCCGACCCCTTCGTATGGCGTACCTACAGCAAGCCGCGCGGCTACGCGGGCGACGCGGTAATGCTGGACTACATCTACGGTCCGCAGTTCGCGAACCCCTCGTTCACCAGCGCTGCGGCGCAACGTCTCTATCTCTTCAGCACGAACTCGCAGGCCTGCCAAGCGGTGCGGTATCGCCGCGAACAACTGTCCATCGCCATCGATCGCGCGGCGGTGGCGGTCGAATGCCCGCGCATCCTGGCGCTAGCGTGCGGCCACCTTCGTGAACTCAGCTCTTGCCACGCCATCGCGATGAAACGCCCAGTGCAGATCGTCGCCATCGATCAGGACAAGTTGAGCCTCGACCAGATTGAGCGGGACTACGGCGCCTACAACATCGAGCTCATTCCCGCGGGCGTGCGGGACATCCTCAAGGGGAATATCAAGCTCAATGACTTCGACCTGGTCTACGCGGCCGGCTTGTTCGACTACCTACCCACCGAAGTGGCCAAGCCCCTCATCAACGTGCTGTTCGAAAGTCTGAATCCGGGTGGGCACTTGCTCTATGCGAACTTTATGCCGGAGGTCGAAGATTGCGGATACATGGAATCGTTCATGGACTGGCATCTGATCTTCCGGAGCAAGTTCGAAACGCTGGACCTCGCCCATGGGATCGACCGAAATGACGTGAAGGAGTCGAAGCTATGGACGGACCCGCTCCATTGCATGGCGTTTGTCGATCTCACCAAGTCGACATGCTATCCAGTCGACTTCGAAGATGGTTAGGCCACGTATGCGGCCCTACGCCCGATGGGTGAGTAGTGCCCGCATCAGTTCCGGTTGCCGCCGAACTCCGGTTTTCGCGTAGAGCGCGCGGACCTGAGTTCGAACGGTATTGATGGAAACCCCCAGGGTGTCGGCGGCTTCGTCCAGGGAGGACCCATTCGCGAGTTGCTGGGCTAGTACCGCTTCTGCGCGCGTGAGCCCCCAGAGACGCTGCCAAGCCGCGCGGCGATCGGGCGCGATGCGGGCCTGTGTTGGGGTGAAGAACAGCATGACGCCCGCACCAGACTCGCCCCATTGGATTTCGGCCACTCGGTCCACCGGGCAGGCCTTGAGGGTCGCGATCCAGAGGCCTCGTTGATCTTGGACACGCATTAACAGTGGTTGGGGATTGGCGCCAGCCATGCATACGTAACTGCGCAAGCTGCTGGACTGCGCTCTCGTGGGCAAGCATAAGCGTCCATCAGGACACCTCGTGTAGAGGGCCTGCGCTGCAAATCGCTCAGCGGAGGTATTGGCGAATCGGATCACTCCGCGGCGGTCCAAGATGACCACGCCATCGTCCAGGCGATCCAGAGCAGCACGGAAAGTCATCGACAAGGTCTCCAGCCATCCCAATCGTTGCTGCAGCAGATAGGCCGCACGTGCATGCGGCAGCACGGAGCGCGCCAGTTCGCGCTCGGACGCCTTGAAGTAGCCGCCTTCACTTGGACGATTGATCGACAACACCGTCATGCTGTCGGGGCCTTCGTGCCGAAGGACCATGGCTAGGCCGTGGCGTATGCCCATAGGCTTGAAAACCTCGCTATAGAACCGCGAGTCGTAGAGGGCCGCATCTGGGAGGAGACCCTGATCGTCCGCCATACCTGTGTTGAGCAACAGGTCACCGCCATGGATGTACCAGGGGTGCTCATGGGAGATAGCCTTGAATCGTTGCGCCAAATGCTCATCAACTCCGATGGAGGTTTCAATGAGTCCTTGCTGGTGCATGACATCGTGCGAGTGGAATGCAACTGCGTGTGAGCGAAACGCGCTTCCCATGGCGGACAGAAAAGGCCGCCAATCGGAGCCCACCTGTGGCATGGCATAGAGCTGCTCGAGAAGCCCGTCGAGAACTGGTCGCGGCATAGGTCACACCCCCACCCCCGCCGGACAGGCTCGCTCTGGCGGCGGCAGTCGGCAATACGCCGTAGGGCAGAGGGACGAACAATGGGTGTGGGATGACCCGACAAGTAATGGCGCCGTTCGGACTCGGTGTAACACCTCGGCGCTTTCGGGAGCAGGAGTTCCCTATTGCCCCTCGTCACCTTGGAAACAAGGAGGCAGAACGTCGCCGCATCAGATGGCACGACAGAAAACCGGAGGTGCCACCTAGTTAACCGATCGAGTGTCATCCTCGTCACCGACGTGATGATCGTTATTACTGTGCCCAGTTCCGTCTCCCACACACCGAGACGGCGTAGGGCGGCGCGCCCGTCGCCCGTGCGTAAGTTCCGCGTGACCTCAACCCCGCCCAGCAGGCACTGAAGATCGACCGGGACGATGACTCGGGAGGTGTACGTGGTGCCGCGTCGCTGTAGCACTTTCTGTAGCAGTCCCTGTAGCGCGGGCGCTTGGGATGCTCGGAAACGCTGGCGGGGCTTGGCCTGTAAGGCTTTCCGCGCAAAATGGTGGCTATGGGTGGACTCGAACCACCGACCCCAGCATTATGAGTGCTGTGCTCTAACCGGCTGAGCTACATAGCCTTGGGTGCCGCCCGGCGCTGTCGTCGACGTGACGTCGACCAGGCAGGGCCCGGCAGTCTAATGGCCCCTGTCTTTCGGTTCAAGTGTTTCGCTTGCCGCCACTTCCTGCGCTGTGGTTGAATCAGCCCCAGCTAAGGTGTTCTGGACGCGCGTATTTTAGTCGCGCCAGCAGCCTCAGGAGGCGACATGATCGACGTTGATGGCTACCGTCCGAATGTGGGCATCGTGCTGCTTAATGCAGACGGCCGACTGTTCTGGGCTCGCCGCGTCAATCGTGATGGCTGGCAGTTCCCCCAGGGCGGCATGCGCAGCGACGAGACGCCGCTGGAAGCGATGTACCGCGAACTGGAAGAGGAAACCGGGCTCGCGCCGCACCATGTGGAGGTGATTGGCGCCACCCGCGGCTGGCTGCGTTACCGCCTGCCCAGCCGGTATGTGCGGCACCACCAGCGCCCGACCTGCATTGGCCAGAAACAGGTGTGGTTCCTGCTGCGTCTCGTGGGCGAAGAGAATGCCTTGCGCCTGGACGCCTGCGAGAAGCCCGAGTTTGACCTGTGGCGCTGGGTGGATTTCTGGTACCCGGCCTCGCATGTCGTCAATTTCAAGCGCCAGGTGTACGAACGGGCGCTGCGCCAGTTCGCGCCGCTGGTGGAGTCCCTGCTCAGCGTCCAGGTGGGCGAGTTGCCCCAGCGTGGCGAGCACGATTCCAACGATCGCCCACGCAAGGGCTGGGCCGCTGCCTGAACCAAAGGCGAAGGCCGCCTGGGCTCGCTAGGCGATGAGTTGACAATCATTCGCATTTGCGTTCCCATATGCGTCATGTATATCTGCATGTGCAACGCCGTTACCGACCATGACATCCGCCGCGCCGCGGCCGATGGCGTGCAAAGTTTTGCTGAGCTGCAGTCGCGCACGGGGTGTTCTGACTGCTGCGGCTGCTGTGAGCAGGAGGCGCGGGCTACGCTGGATCAGGCCGTGGCCCAGGTGGCGTTTACGTTGCCGGTGCTTTCGGTGGCCTGAGTCGGCCTTCGACCTGGCAATACCCTGCAACGCGCGGCCTCGGCTGCGCGTTTTGCTATGCGAGGTTTGTAATGAATCGTCGTCACAGCGAGGCTGGGATTCAGTGTCTTTGCAAGGCACTGAAGGCGCTGGATGACTCGCTTCGCTCGCCCCTACGGGGCCGCCCTTCGGGCGTTCTGCGCGCTTCGCGCTTGTCCAGCCTTCGCTGGAATGACGGGCAAAAAGCCACTGAAGGCGCTGGATCCCCGCGTTCGCGGGGATGACGAGCAAAAAAGGCGTTCGGGCCGTCGCTAGTCCCTCGTCCCTAAGTGGGGCAATCCATAGCAATTCTCGTTTCGTCGGCCCCTACCGGAACGCCGTATAGTCGCCTGCTGGAACCGCAAGGAGACTTCTCATGAAGGGCGACGCCAAGGTCATCGAGTTCCTCAACAAGGTGCTCTACAACGAGCTGACCGCCATCAACCAGTACTTCCTGCATTACCGCATGTACAAGGACTGGGGTTACGGCGAACTGGCCGAGCATGAGTACAAGGAATCGATCGAGGAAATGAAGCATGCCGATCATCTGATCGAGCGCATTCTTTTCCTGGATGGCCTGCCGAATCTCCAACACCTCGGCAAGCTGCGTATCGGTGAGAATCCGCTGGAATGCCTGAAGGGCGACCTCGAGCTGGAAATGGCCGCCGTGCGGGATCTGCGCGAAGCCATTGCCTACAGCGAAGGCATTGCGGACTACATCAGCCGCGACTTGTTCAAGGACATCCTGCACGACGAGGAAGAGCATATCGACTGGCTGGAAACCCAGTTCAGCCTGGTCAAGGACATCAGCGCCGAGCGGTATTTGCAGAGCAAGATGGATAGCTGACCGCCTACGGCAGGCGTCGCCTGAATGGCTCGCCTGCCCGCTCTGGAAGCGTGTCCCCGTTCCTTGACGCTCTTGCCACGGCACGGCTATACCTTGGTTTTTCCTGGGAAGGCCGTGCATGGCTTCACGCCCACCACCGCGCTTCGTGGTTCGCCCGCATGACGCGGCCGGGCAGCGTCGGCGTGTGCTGTGGCTGGGGGCGGCCTGGCTGCTGAGCCTGCTGCTGGTGGCGGTGATCGTTGGTACCGCCGTGCGCCGCACGACGCCGGCGGCCAAGGAGCAACGCCAGCTCAAGGCGCTGACCAAGGAAAACGACGATCTCAAGCAGCAGGTCGCCAACCTGCAGCGCGCTGGCCAGGTGGGCGATATCGCCACCAAATCGCTGCGCCAGACCCTGGCGGAGCGGGAAGAGGAGATCAGCGGCTTGCGTGCCGACCTGGGCTTCTACTCGCGCCTCACCGGTGGTGACGCGCAGCGCGAAGGGCTCAAGGTGCAGGAAGTGCGGCTGCAGCCGGTGGCCAACTCGCACGCCTGGAACATCACCATCAGCCTCACCCAAAACGCCAAGCGCGGCGAAGACGTGACCGGCACCGCCACCATCAGCGTCGAAGGCCTGCAAGGCGACAAGGTGGTCCGGCTCGACTGGCCCGCGCTTGGCGACAGCGCCCAAAGCGCCGGCATGCCGTTCCGTTTCAAGTACTTCCAGCAGTTGCACGGCACCATCGTGCTGCCCGCCAATTTCCGCCCCACGCGCCTGCTGATCCAGGGTCAGCCGGCGGGTGACGAGGCCGTCAGCCGGACCGTGACATGGAGCGATGCGCTGTCTGGCCACCTCACCCCGACCCAAGGAGAACAGGATGCTCAACCGTAAGCGCGCCGACCGATCGCCCAGCAGCCACGACACCAGCCTGATTGCACGCGGCACGGTGATCCGCGGCGACGTCCGCTTCAGCGGTGCGCTGCACCTGGATGGCCGCATCGAGGGCACGGTGCTGGCCGACGAGGCCAATGCCGTGTTCACGCTGAGCGAGAACGGGGTGGTGCAGGGCGAGATCCGCGTGCCGCACGCCATCATCAATGGCGAGGTGCTGGGCGACATCCATGCCGGCGAGCGGCTGGAACTGGCACCCCAGGCCCGCATCACCGGCGACGTGAACTACCAGACGCTGGAAATGGCCGCCGGGGCCCAGGTCAACGGCCGCATGAGCCATCACGGCGTCGAGATGACCCGCGAGCTTCCTGCACCGCAGCTGGCTGGCGTGGAGATGGTGCCGGCCTGATCGCGCTATGCTTGCGCCTTAGCCGCTGTGCCCCCATTAGAACCCCATGGATACCGTCATCCCCTTCCCCACTGTCCCGGACTACCGCAGCGCCGGTGCGCCGCTGGTCTTCACTGAGGCCGCTGCCCGCAAGGTGCACGAGCTGATCGTCGAAGAGGGCAACCCGGAACTGAAGTTGCGCGTGTACATCACGGGAGGTGGCTGCTCGGGGTTCCAGTACGGTTTCACGTTCGATGAGACTCAGGCTGAGGACGATTTCGCGCTCGACCGGGAAGGCGTCACCTTGCTGGTCGATCCGTTGTCGCTGCAATACCTCACCGGCGCCGAGATCGACTACTCGGAAAGCCTCAGCGGTTCGCAGTTCGTCATCCGCAACCCCAACGCCAAGACCACCTGCGGCTGCGGTTCATCCTTTTCTGCCTGAGCATCGCCCCGGCATGGAACGCACCACCTTGCCGCGACTCAACACCTTCGCGGGACTCAGCCTGATCCTGGACCGGGTCGCCGAGCGGCGCGACGAGTCGCTGTGGGTGAGCGAGCAGGCCAGCTCGGAGCATGCCCGCTACCTGCTGCTGGATGCGCTGGGCCAGACCTATCTGCTGCCCGATCAGGAGGCGCTGCGCTGGCTCGACAGTGGCGAGCGCGAACAGCTGCTGGGCGAGCTCAAGGCGACGTTTCTCGGCTTTGCCGGGGAGCGGCCGCATTTCCTCCTGGCCATGGACGACGCCGAACGGGCGGGTGAGTTGGAGAGCACGTTGGGTGCACGCCGCGCCGGCTTGCGTGACGTCGGCCTGCAACTGGCCGCCGATGAGGCCGGCTTGTTCGCGTATGCCAAGGGCCTGGCGCATTGGCAGCGTGAAACGCGCTACTGCGCGCACTGCGGCGCGCCGGTAATCCTGGTGGCCTCCGGCCATCGCGCCCAGTGCACCAATGCCGCTTGCGGGCGGGTGCATTTCCCGCGCACCGACGCGGCCGTGATTGTCATCGTGGAACACGAAGGCGCCTGCCTGCTGGGCCGTCAGGCCGGCTGGCCGAAGGGCCGTTATTCGACGCTGGCCGGTTTTGTCGAACCCGGCGAAGCACTGGAAGACGCCGTGCGCCGCGAAGTGGCCGAGGAATCGGGCGTCATCGTGGGCGAGGTGCACTATCACTCCTCGCAGCCGTGGCCGCTGCCGCAATCGTTGATGGTGGGTTTCACTGCAACCGCGGTGTCACGCACCATTCGCCTGCGTGATCACGAACTGGAAGAGGCGCGCTGGTTTACGCCCCAGGACATCGTCGACGGCCTTGCCGACGGCAGCTTCCTGCCCTCGTTGCGCTTGTCGGTGTCCTACCACTTGCTGGCGCATTGGCTGCAGCAGCGCGCCGGGCTCGACCTCGACGCACTGATCGCGCAAACCAAGCGCTGATCCGATCGTGACCGCGCCTGCGCGCGCGGTCGATACGCACCGCGTCTTAGTTGTCGCCAAGCTGTCATGGCGCCTGGGCGGCGACATTCGCGGACCTTGCCCTACAATGCCGCCACTCATTCGGAGCGCTGCATCCATGGCTGTCAGCCTGCTTACCGCCCTCATCGCACTCGGTCTTCTGCATGTGATGCCACAGCTGGCGCATTGGCGCGGCGATGGCGGCTTCCGCCGCTGGGTGGCGCAGCTGGGGGATACCGGTGGGCCGGCGCGCGTGGCGGTAACCCTGGGTGTACCGGTGGTGCTTTGCCTGCTGGCGATCTGGCTGATCAGCCTGCTGCCGGGCGCCGACCTGCTGCGCCTGATCTTTTCGCTGGTGGTGTTGCTGTATTGCTTTGGACCGCATGCGTTCGAGGCGGACCTGGAAGCCATCCTCAAGGCCGCCGACCAACCGTCGCGCGAGGCTGCCGCACAGGCGCTGTCGGACGACGGTGAAGCGGTGGCCTGGAACGCTATTGCCCTGGGCGAGGCGACCGCCTATGCGGCGCTACGTCGTCGCTTCGGCGTGCTGTTGTGGTTTTTCCTGCTGGGCCCCGCGGGTGCGCTGCTGTATCGCCTGGCGCAGACCTTGGGCCGCGACCAGAGCCTGCGCGTGGATCCGCAGGCACGCGCCTCCGCGCACGCCTTCGCCAATATCGCGGACTGGCTGCCGGCGCAGCTGATGGTGTTTACGCTGGCCTTGGTGGGTCATTGGGATGCGGTGATTGGCGCGTGGAAGCGTTGGCACCAGCAACAGTCGCCGAATAGCTGGTATGTGGAAGGCCCTGGCTTTCTGGGTGCGGCGGCGCGCGCGGATGTGCAGGTCGATATTGAAGCGGGTGATGGGTATGCGGAGGAACGCTGCGATCCGATCGCCGAGCTGATTCGGCTGCGTGGTGCGTTGCTACGGGCGTTGTTGGCTTGGCTTAGTGTGGTGGCGGTGATTGTTCTGGCCGGCTGGATGAGCTGAGCCAGACGGCGATCAAGCCACGTAGCGCCTGGTCAAATTCTCTGCGAGAGCTCGATGTTCGCGACTCTCTTCCTGAGCCGTCATCCCCGCGAAGGCGGGGATCCAGCGCCTTTGGCTTTTGCTTCAACGTGACATAAGAACAAAAGTCACTGGATCCCCGCCTTCGCGGGGATGACGGTGAGGTAAGTGGGATGGGACTTGGGACACGGGGTGGCGACTCGGGACTAAGCAACGCCTTGGGATAACCCGACTCAGATCCAGGGTTTTTGAACGGGCTCTTAAGCGAAGTCCCCGCGCAGTTCACGCACACGCGCTTCCAGTGCCTCGGTACGTGCCTCCGCGGGTGCCAGCGGTGCACCTGCTACCAGCTCCACGCGTGCGCGAAAGCGTCGCGGCAGACGCGCACGATGCAGCATCGAATCGCGGCGGCTCCACACGCTGCCCCATAGGCCACGCAGTGCCAGCGGCACCACCGGCACGGGACGACGCTCGAGAATGCGCGCGACGCCTTGTCGGAAAGGCGCGATGTCGCCGTCACGCGTCAGGCCACCCTCGGGAAAGATGCACACCAACTCACCGTCCGCGAGCGCCGCATCCACGTCGTCATAAGCCCGCTGCAACACCTCGGGGTCTTCCTTGTGTCCCGCGATGGGAATCGCCTTGGCGGTGTGGAATACAAACTTCAGCACCGGGATGTTGAAGATCTTGTAGTACATGACGAAGCGCGCGGGCCGTCGCAGGTTGGCCATCAGCAGCAACGGGTCCATGAAGCTGACGTGGTTGCACACGAGCAGCGCCGGACCTTCTTCCGGAATCTGTTCCAGCCCATCCACGCGCACGCGATACAAGATGTTCACCAGCACCCAGGTGATGAAGCGCATCAGGAATTCGGGCACGAGGGTGAAGATGTAGGCAGCCACCGCCACGTTGAGCACCGCGGCGGCGAGGAAGATCTGCACCGCAGTGAAACCCAGCATGCCCAGCGCCAGGCCGAAGCCGGCAGCCAGGCAGATCAGCAAGGCGTTGAGAATATTGTTGCCGGCAATCACGCGCGACAAGCGATCACGCGGCGTGCGCGCCTGCACGAAGGCAAAGAGCGGCACCACGTAGAAGCCGGCGAAAACGCCGATCATGGTGAGATCGAAGGCGATGCGCCAACTGCCCGTGCTACGCAGAAAGGCTAACCAATCCAGTCCATGCACAGTCGCAACACCGGGATGCGCCGCATACAGATCGATACCGAAGGCAGTCAGGCCGAACGCACCCAGCGGCACCAGGCCCACTTCCACGCGTCGTCCCGACATGCGCTCGCATAACAACGCGCCCACGCCTGTGCCGATGGAAAACAAGGTCAGCACCAAGGTGTTTACGGAGCCGTCGCCACCCAGGTTCACGCGCGTGTAACCGGGCAACTGCGCCACCAGCACGGTGCCGAAGAACCAGAACCAGGAAATGCCCAGCACCGCGTTGAAGACCCGGCGGTCCTCACGCGTAATGCCGAGAACGCGCGAGGTTTCGGTGAACGGATTCCAGTTGAAGACGAGGTCGGGCGCGGTGGCCGGCGCGGCCGGGATGCGCCGGCTGGCGAGATAACCCAGTACCGCGATCAGGATCGTCGCGCTCGAGGCGAGGATCGGCCCGTAGCCGGCAATCAGCATCAGCGAGTTGCCGACGATCATGCCGATCAGCATGGCCATCTGCGTGCCCATCTCGACCAGGCCGTTGCCACCGACCAGCTCTTCGGGCTTTAGCGCCTGGGGCAGGATGGCGTATTTGATCGGTCCGAACGTGGTGGAGTGCAGTCCCATCAGGAACAGCACGATCAGCAGCAGGGTGGTGTGATGGGTGTAGAAGCCGACTGCCGCCAGCAGCATCGCGCCTATTTCGAACAGCTTTACGAAGCGGATGATGCGCGTCTTCTCGTATTTCTCCGCCAGCTGCCCCGCCGTGGCGGAGAACAGGAAGAACGGGATGATGAACAACGCCGGCGCCAGGTTCGTGTACAGCGACACCGTTTTGTCATCCAGCCCCATCTGGAACGCCACCAGCATGATCAGGGCATTGCGGAAGGCATTGTCGTTGAATGCACCCAGCGCCTGCGTCCAGAAGAAAGGAGCAAAGCGACGGCTTCCAAGCAGGTTGAACTGGCTCATGCGGGGCTCGGGCGTTGAGTCGCCGCCAAGCCTACCAGCGTAGAGTGAACGCCGTCGCTCAACGCGCCGCCACCAGGGTCATCGCCATGGCTGACACTTTTCGATCCACCCGCGAAGTCATCCTCCGCACCGAGGCCTGGGACCAGGCCACGGCGTTCTACGGTTCCGTGCTTGGCTTGTCGGTGAGTTACCGGAGCGACCAGTTGGTCGGCTTCGAAACCGGTTCGTTTTGCCTGTATGTCGAACGCGGCGCAGCGCACGGGCCGGTCTTCGAGTTTCTTGTCGACGACGTGGGCGCGGCGAAAGCACGGCTGGTCGCGGCGGGTTGCACGGTGGTGGAAGAGGATGCGTCCGTGCCCCGTTGTTATATCCGTGACCCTTACGGCTTCGTCTTCAATCTGCACGGGCAGTGAAGTCGCTGGTGGAGCTGGGGTGCGGGACGGCCTAGCGCCGCGGTCGCGCACTGGGTGCGCTCCTACATAAAGAAGAAGGCCCCGCGTTAGCGGGGCCTTCTTTGTCTGGGTGAGCCGACATCAGCCGCGGTGGAGGGCGCGGTGGGCGATGTCGCGGCGGCAGAAGGCGCCGTCGTAATGGATCTTGGCGACGGCAGCGTAGGCGTGTGCGCGGGCGCCGGCGATGTCCTTGCCGAGGGCGCACACGGTGAGTACGCGGCCACCGGCGGTCACCACCTGACCTTGCGCATCGAGCTGGGTGCCGGCGTGGAATACCTTCACATCGGCGCCGAAGTCGTTGTCGAGACCGGTGATGACGTCACCGTTGTGCACCTTGCCAGGGTAGCCACCGGCGGCCATCACGACGCCGATGGAGGGGCGGGCGTCCCAGTGCACGGCGGTGTGATGTAGCTCGCCGTCCAGCGCGGCCTCGATCAGGTCGACGAGGTCGGACTTGAGGCGCAGCATGATCGGCTGCGTTTCCGGGTCGCCAAAGCGCACGTTGAATTCGATGACCTTGGGTGCGCCGCTCTTGTCGATCATCAGGCCGGCGTAGAGGAAGCCGATGAACGGCGCGCCTTCCATCGCCATGCCGCGCAAGGTTGGCTCGATCACTTCCTTGAGGATGCGGCGCTCGACCTCGGGCGTCACCACCGGTGCGGGCGAATAGGCGCCCATGCCGCCGGTGTTCGGGCCCATGTCGCCTTCGTCGCGGCGCTTGTGGTCCTGGCTGCTGGCCATCGGCAGCGCATGCTGGCCATCGCTCATCACGATGTAGCTGGCTTCCTCGCCGTCGAGGAATTCCTCGATGACGACGCGGGCCGAGGCATCGCCAAACGCGTGCGCACCGAGCATGTCGTGCAGCGCCTGCTCGGCATCGGCCTGCGTGAGAGCTACCACCACGCCCTTGCCGGCGGCGAGGCCATCGGCCTTGATCACGATGGGCGCGCCATGCTGGCGCACATAGGCCAAGGCAGGATTGAGTTCGGTAAACACCGCGTAGTGCGCGGTGGGAATGTTGTGGCGGTGCAGGAAGTCCTTGGCAAAGGCCTTGGAACCCTCTAGCTGCGCGGCAATCGCGCGCGGACCGAAGCAGCGCAGACCAGCCGCGCGGAACTTGTCGACGACGCCGGCGACCAGGGGCACTTCAGGGCCCACTACGGTGAGGGCAATCTTTTCCGCCTTGGCCAGCTTGAGCAGCCCTTCCAGATCGGTGACGGCGACGTCCGCATTGCGCACGCCTTTCTCACGCGCCGTGCCGGCATTGCCCGGAGCGACAATCACCTCGCTGACGCGGACCGACTGCTTGAGCTTCCACGCCAGCGCGTGTTCGCGCCCGCCGCTGCCGATGACCAGGACTTTCATGCTTGCTCCACGACCGAAAGATGCGCCGAGGCCGGCGCAGCTCGCCATTGTAGAGGCTGGGGCCGCTTTGCGCAGCGCAGCACGAGTCGTGGGTTCAGCTTGGCTCAGCGCTCAACGGCCTTGATGCCCCCTTGTAGGAGCAGGGGGACTCAGGCCGGCTCGTGCCCCATCAGCGCCAGCAGCTGGTGACGCGGCAGCTTGCCGGTTTCGTTGCGGGGCAGGGCATGGACCAGGATCAGCGGACGCGGCAGGAACACCGGATCGACCGCCCGACGCAGCGCCTCGATGATGCTGTGTTCGTCCAGATCCGGCGCCACGGCCAGGGCGGCGATGCGATGGATGCCCAGCGTATCGCTGCCGTCCAGCTGGAATACGACGCCGTCCTGCACGCCGGGAATCGCCAGCAGGCGATGCGTGAGATCACCCAGCGAGGCGCGCTTGCCGGCAATTTCCAGCATGTCGGCATGGCGACCGCACAGGCGGAAACGACGGCCGCCGTCGTGCAAGGTGACGATGTCGGCCAGCGTCATCGGTTGCACCAGCCGGGGCGCGCGCACCTGGGTGCCGTCGGGCTGCGGATGCAGATGCACGTCGTCGTACAGGTTCCACAACTCGCCCGCAGTGACCCGGCGGCTGGCGAAGGCACAGGTTTCGGTCGAACCGAAGATTTCCAGCACGGGCGCGCCAAAACGCGTCTCGGCCATCCGCGCCAGTTCCAGCGACATCGGCGCGGTGGCGGACAACATCGCGGCCAGGGGCGGCAACGACACGCCCGATTCGATCAGCGCACGCAGATGCACGGGCGTGGTGACCAGGACGCGTGGCGCGGGTACCTCGGCCAGCGCGGTGGCCACGTCCGCCGGAAAGAACGGGCGCCCTGCATGCACCGCCACGTCGCCCAGCAAGGGCAGCAGCACCGACATCTCGATGCCGTACATATGCTGCGGCGGCACGGTGGCGACCACGTTGAAACCCGTGCCGACCTCGGCCTGCAGCATGCGCTGATTGCCGCCGTTGCTGGCCACGAAGTCGCCCCAGGTCTTGAGGGTGCCCTTGGGTACGCCGGTGGAACCGGAGGTGTAGCCGATGGCGACGACTTGCTCGGCGGGAATCGTCGGAATCGCGAAGAGCCCGTCGGCCATGGGTTCGGCGGACAGCGCCGGCAGCTGGCGGTAATGCGGCGGCGGTGTGTCCAGCGCCAGCTCGCCCACGGCGTAACAACCTGGGTGGGCTGCCATGACCTCTTCCACCGCCTGGAACGCGCGCGAGGAGGGCAGCAGGTTGGCCTGGCCACGCACAGCGATGGCGCAGAAGGCGACCAGGAACGCGTAACGGTCCTCGCAAAGATTCACCGCGGTGGCGGCCGGCGGCAGCAGGGCGGCGACTTCCTGCACGTGGGCCAGAAAGGCTTCGGCACTGACCGGCTGGCCCTGGCGCCATGCCACCGTGCGTTGTGGATGCTCAGCCGCAAGCAAGGGCAGCCCAAGGGCCGCCTGTTCCTGCCTATAGATTTCGTAAACGATGGCCAAGTCTTACTCCACAACGGCAATCTGCCCGGCGACGGACCGGATGGCGCCGGTCCGGGCTGCGGACAGTCAAAATCGAGAGCCCACGAGGTTCCCCATCCTCAGGGTGACCACTGAATCCGGACCTACCGGCGACTCGTGGCGTGTAGAGATCGTTCATCTGCCGGCGCAAACCGGTCGGCGGCCGACCTCGTTCAGGTGCGGATGATAGCGCCGGAAAGGGCGTCTCGGATGACGGTGGGACGCTCCTGGCCGCCCAGCGGGGCATCGAGCACCCCATCCAGCGCCTGGCCAAAGTACGTCTCCACCATGGCGGCCGAGCGCGCCGCCGGTTCGCCATGCGGATTGGCGCTAGTCGAGACCAGGGCGCCGCCGAACGCGCGGCACAGGGCCGCGGCGGGCTCATGTGCGGTTACCCGCAGAGCGATACCGGCATGGGCGCCGGCCACCCAGGCCGGCACGGCCGGCGAACGCGGGAAGATCCACGTAAACGGCCCGGGCCAGCTTCCCCGTACCTGGGCCAGCACCGTCGCTGGCACGGCGGCCAGATCGATATAACGCTCGACCTGGCCGAAATCGGCCGCAATCAACAGGACACCCTGGGTCGGCGGGCGCTGTTTGAGCGCGAACAGACGCTCGAACGCCCCCTGGTCATGTGGATCGCAACCCAGGCCGTAAACCGCTTCGGTGGGATAGGCCAGCACGCCGCCCTGGCGCAACAGGGCGCCGGCAGCGTCGAGCTCAGCCAAGGTGAAGCGTGCCGGCACTTAAGCGCCGGCCCGGCTGACCGCCGTCTTCTTGCTGGCAGCCTTCTTGGTCGCCGTCTTCTTGGTGGCGGTCTTCTTGGCAGCCGTTTTCTTGCTCGCGGCCTTCTTGGCTGCTGGCTTGGTCGCGGCTTTCTTGGTGGTGGCCTTCTTCGCCACGACCTTCTTAGCTACCGCCTTCTTTTCTGCCGGAGCCTTCTTGGCCGCAGCCTTCTTGGCGGCCGTCTTCTTGAAGGCGCCGCCGCGCCCCTTCTTCACCGGTGCCGCCGCGAGCAACTCGAGGCACTGCGCCTCGGTCAGCGCCTTGGGCTCCTGGTCCTTGGGGATGCGGGCGTTCTTCTCGCCATCGGTGATGTACGGGCCGTAGCGGCCGTTGAGCACCTGCACGCCGTTGCCGAAGTCCGTGATGATGCGGTTGGCGAGCATCTCGAGCTTTTCCTGCACGATCTGCAGGGCGCGCGGCAACTCGATGGTGTACGGATCATCCTCGGCCTTGAGCGAGGCATAGGTGCTGCCCTGCTTCACGAACGGACCGAAGCGACCCACGCCCACGCTGACCTCGTCACCGTTCTCGGTCTGGCCCAGGTTGCGCGGCAGCTTGAACAACTCCAGCGCTTCCGCCAGGGCGATGGTGTGCATGCTCTGGCCCGGGCGCAGCGAGGCAAACTGCAGCTTCTCGTCCTGGTCCTTGTCGCCGATCTGCGCATATGCGCCATAGCGACCGAGGCGCACCGACACCGGCTTGCCGGTCTTCGGATCGGTGCCCAGCTCACGCGCACCGGTGGCTTCGCTGCGATCGACCGACTCAGTCTTCTCGTCCACTTGTTGCTTGAACGGCAGCCAGAAGCGCTCCATCAGGGGCACCCAGGCTTCTTCGCCACGGCTTACCGCATCGAGCTCGTCTTCCAGCTTGGCGGTGAAGTCGTAGTCCACGTAACGGGTGAAATGCGCGGTGAGGAACTTGCTCACTGCACGGCCCACGTCGGTCGGCTTGAAGCGCCGGCTGTCGAGCAGCACGTATTCGCGGTTGAGCAGCACCTGGATGATGCTGGCATAGGTCGACGGGCGGCCGATGCCGTGCTCTTCCAGCGCCTTCACCAGGCTGGCTTCGGAGTAGCGCGGCGGCGGCTCGGTGAAATGCTGGTCGGCCTGGATATCGTGCAGGGCCACCTGCTCGCCCACAGCCAGCTTGGGCAGGCGACGGCCTTCGTCGTCGTCATCGGCAGTCTTCTGGTCGCGACCTTCTTCGTAGACGGCCAGGAAGCCCGGGTCGACCACGGTGGTACCGGTGGAGCGGAACGAGGCGTCGCCGCCGGCCACATGCGGCAGGGCGAACTCCACCGACACGGTGTTGAGCGTGGCATGGATCATCTGGCAGGCGACGGTGCGCTTCCAGATCAGTTCGTACAGTTTGCGCTGCTCCTCGTTGAGGAAGGCCGATACGTCGCGCGGCGTCAGCATGGCCGAGGTCGGACGGATCGCCTCATGCGCTTCCTGGGCGTTCTTGGACTTGGCCTTGTAGGTCTGCGGATGATCCGGCAGCGCCTTGGCGCCGAAGTCGCGCGCGATCAGCTGGCGCATCTCGGTCACGGCGTCCTCGGACAGCGCGACCGAGTCGGTACGCATATAGGTGATCAGGCCGACATTGCCTTCGCTGCCCAGGGACACGCCTTCGTACAGGCCCTGCGCGATTTTCATGGTGCGGCTGGTGGAAAAGCCCAGCTTGCGTGCCGCTTCCTGCTGCAGGGTGGAGGTGGTGAACGGCGGCGCCGGGCGACGCTTGCGCTCCTTACTGCCGACGTCGCTGACGGTGAGGCGGCCGTGGGCGGCCTCCTTCAGCGCCGCACGTGCGGCCATCGCATCGTGTTCGTTGGTGAGGTCGAACTGCTCGAACTTCTTGCCGTTCAACTTGGTGAGGCGGGCGCTGAAGTCGCCTTCGGGATGACGCAGCGCGGCCTCGACGGTCCAGTACTCGCGCGCCACGAACGCTTCGATCTCTTCCTCGCGCTCGGCGATCATGCGCAGGGCCGGGCTCTGCACGCGGCCGGCGGACAGGCCGCGCTGCACCTTGCGCCACAGTACCGGCGACAGGTTGAAGCCGACCAGGTAGTCGAGTGCGCGGCGCGCCTGCTGGGCGTCGACCATGTCGTGCGAGAGCTGGCGCGGCTGGGCCACGGCGGCCTTGATCGCCTTGGGCGTGATTTCGGAGAACACCACCCGGTGCAGGTGCTTGCCGGCGGTCAGCCCGCGCTCCTTCAGGATCTCGCTGATATGCCAGGAGATCGCCTCACCTTCGCGATCCAAGTCGGTCGCGAGATAGATGTCGTCGGCTTGCTTGGCGGCCTTGGCGATGGCATCGACGTGCTTCTCGTTACGCTCGATCACCTCGTAGGCCATGGCAAAGCCGTTGTCGGGATCGACCGCACCTTCCTTCGGCTTGAGGTCACGCACGTGACCGTAGGAGGCCAGGACGTGGAAGTCCTTGCCGAGGTATTTGTTGATCGTCTTCGCCTTGGCCGGCGACTCGACGATAAGCAGGTTTTTTGCCATGTAACTCGGTATCCGCCATCAATGGCCAGGCCCGTCCGGGGCTGGTCTCTATATCTAGTTAAAGGCATGGCGGCTCGACGACGTCAAGCTGGACCATGTGAAAACGCGGTGTAGAGCGGCTTCTGGCTCAGTCCGGCAACCGCTGGAAACGGTTGCCAGGCAAGGCTTCGACCCGACCGTCGAGCTCCAGCATCAGCAGCATCGACGACAACACGGAGACAGCCTCGCCGGTGGACGCCGCCAGCTCATCCAGCGCTATCGGCCCATGACCGAGGGCATTTAGCACCACCTGGCTGGCGGGATCTGCCGCCGTCGTCGAGCGACCTGTCTCAGCCGGCTCAAGATCGAGTCGGCTGGCCAGTTCACGGCCCAGCGCGATCGCTGCGGGCGCAAGCGCCTCCACGATCTCACTGACGCCCTCTACCAGCCGCGCACCATCGCGAATCAGCCGATGGCAGCCTTGGGCGAGCGGATTATGAATGGAACCGGGCAAGGCGAACACCTCGCGCCCCTGTTCGGCGGCCAGCCGGGCGGTGATCAGGGAGCCCGAGCTCAATCCGGCCTCGACCACCAGGGTGCCCAGCGACAGCCCGGAGAGCAGGCGATTGCGGCGGGGAAAGTGGTCGCTACGCGCCGGCGTCCCCGGCGGAAACTCGCTGACCAGGGCGCCGTGCTGGGCGATGCGCCTGGCCAGCCCACGGTGTTTGGACGGATAGACCCGATCCGGCCCGGTGCCGATCACCGCCACCGTGGGCAATTCGGCGTCCAGGGCGCCCAGATGGGCCGCGCCGTCGATGCCGTCGGCCATGCCGCTGGTGATGGTGAAGCCGGCCAGACCCAGTTCGCGGGCAAACGCGCGGGCATGGGTCCGGCCGCTCAGGGTGGCACTCCGCGCACCGACGATGGCGATCTGCGGATGCAGCAAGAGACTGGCGTCACCGGCCACGAACAAGGCCGCCGGTGGCTGTGGGATGGTTTCCAGCAAGGGCGGGAAGTCCGCGTCGAGGCAGCACAGCAGGCGGTGGCCGGGTTCGGCCAGCCAGGCCAGGTCAGCGGCCAGGCGTGCTTCGTCAGGCTGCATCAGCCAGGCGCGTGCTTCCGCGGAGAGGCTGGCGGCCTGCCGTAGCAGCGCATCCAGCACCGCCTCGATGTTCCCGCCATGCGCCGCCAGCCGCTCGCGCAGGCCGCCGGGACCCAGCCCGGGCGTACGCAGCAGCACCAGCCAGGCGCGCCTGGGGTGGAGGTCGTGGCTGTCTTCCATGCAAGGACTTTAGGCGGCGGCCCAAACAGAAACGGCGCGGTGATGACCGCGCCGTTCTGTCGTCTCTTGCCGCTGATTGCCTGGCGGCTGCTTTATTCCGGCAGTTCGAGCTTGTCGTGCCGATGGATCGGACGCAGGCCGTCCATGATCAGGCCGTAGCTCACGTGGTCGAAGGTGCGGAACACCATCACATGACCCACGAACTCCTGCGGCAGCGTCACCTGGGGGCTCGTTCCGCGCCTCCAGCTGTCGCCGGCCACGTCGTCGGCAATGGTCTCGCCCGGCTGGTAGACCGAATAGGTCTGGCCGTTGTCGACGCCGTCCTGTGCACCGATGTTCAGTGCCACCACCTGGCGCGGACCGACTGCGTCGTAGGCATCGGCGAACGCGATGACACGCGCATTGCCGGGCAGGGACTTCGGTGCATGCGGGTAGAAGTACGGGTCGTACGGCTTCTCGTCCACCGGTAGGAGGCGGTCACCCTTGCGGATTTCCATGGTCGAATCGAGCAACAGCAGGGTGGTCGGATCGCCGGTGCGCAGCACCTCGGCGGTGCCGATCACACTGACTTCCGTGCCGATATCGTCGCCGCTGCGGAAGTAGTCGTCGTGGCGTCCGTCTTCCAGCCATGGCGAGCTGACCATGGACACGTCGCTGTCGAGCGGCCGGGCCAACAAGTCGCTGCCGGTGTCGCGCGTCGCCCTGCTGTTGAAGTTACGGAAGGTGTGGGTCGGGCGGACGATGGCAAATCGCTGGCCCGGTTGGGCCTGCAGGTTGCGCACGTAGACATTGCGACCCACCGTGCCGCGCAGATCGGCTTCCTCGAAACCAACCACGTAGGGCAAGGCCTTCACTTCATCGCTGTTGAGCACGCGCATTTCCTTGAGGAACGTGCGCAGCTCAGACAATGGAATGGCGGGAACGGCATCGCCTTCAGCATGCACGCGGGGCTGCAAGCCCAGGCGCGGACCGTTGATGAAGGACAGATTGAGCACATCGCCCGGATAAATCAGGTGCGGGTTCTGTACCTGCGGATTGGCTTGCCAGATTTCCGGCCACAGCCACGGCTTGGACAGGAAACGTGCGGAAATCGCCCAGAGCGTGTCGCCCTTTTTCACCGTATAGGTATCGGGGTGATCGGCACGCAATTGCGCGCCCGCAGCATAAACAGCCACCGTGACCAGCATGCCGGCCAGCAGCCCAATGGACTTTCTGATCATAAACGGGAATCCCCCATCCCCCGACGCTCGGGCGAGTGTAACCGAACAGTTCAACCACGCAACTGGAGCCAGTTGGCAAAATGGCATGCCAGACACGAGCTTGGCGACGTACAATGAAGCCCATTCTAGATCGCGCCCGGGCTTGGTTTTTACCAATTCGCCCGCAATTTGCGCGCTGAGGTAAAAGCCATGTCCGTCTTGTCCATTCTCGAATTCCCCGATCCCCGCCTGCGCACGAAGGCCGCCACCGTGCGTGTTTTCGACGCCGAACTCAAGCAGTTCGTGGCCGACATGTTCGAGACCATGTACGCCGCCAATGGCGTGGGCCTGGCCGCCACCCAGGTCAATGTGCACCAGCGCGTGCTGGTCGCCGACATGAGCGACGAGCGCAACCAGCCACTGGCCTTGATTAACGCCGAGATCATCGAGAAGGACGGCGCCCAGGTCTATCAGGAAGGTTGCCTGTCGTTCCCCGGCATCTATGCCGACGTGACCCGCGCCCTCAAGGTGAAGGTGAAGGCGCAGGACGTGGACGGCAACGAGATCGTGGTCGAGGCCGAAGGTCCGCTGGCCGTATGCATCCAGCACGAGATGGACCATCTGGCCGGCAAGGTCTTCGTCGACTACCTCTCGCCCCTGAAGCGTTCGCTCCTGCTCAAGCGCATGGACAAGCAGCGCAAGCAGGCGGCCAGCGCTTGAGCGACCGCACGTTCCGTATTGTCTTTGCGGGTACTCCCGACTTCTCGGTTCCCTGCCTTGAGGCCTGCCGCAGCAGCGGCGCCGAGGTGGTGGCGGTCTATACGCAACCCGATCGTCCGGCCGGCCGCGGCCGCAAGCTGACGCCCAGCCCGGTCAAGCAGGCGGCGCTGGCGGCGGGCATACCGGTCGAACAACCGGAGTCGCTGAAGTCCGCCGACATCCAGGCCACGCTGGCCGCCTATGGGGCGGACCTGATGGTGGTGGTGGCCTATGGCCTGATCCTGCCGCGCAAGGTGCTGGCCATGCCGCGCCTGGGTTGCTGGAACGTGCATGCCAGCCTGCTGCCGCGTTGGCGCGGCGCGGCGCCGATCCAGCGCGCGATCCTGGCCGGCGATGCCGAGAGCGGGGTCGACCTGATGCAGATGGAGGCCGGTCTCGACACCGGCCCCGTGCTATTGGGACGGCGTACGCCGATCAGCCGCGAAGACACCGGCGGCACGCTGCACGATCGCCTGTCCGCCCTCGGCGCGGAGGTGCTCGCCGAGGGGCTGGCCCAGGTCATGGCTGGCGCCACCCTGCTGCCGCACCCGCAGCCGGAAGCGGGGGTCACCTACGCACACAAGCTCGACAAGGCCGAGGCGCGGCTGGATTTCGCCCGACCCGCAATGGAACTGGAGCGGCAGGTGCGCGCCTTTGATCCGTGGCCGGTCGCCGAGGGCGAGCTGGCCGGTGAAAGTCTGCGCATCTGGGCCGCACAAGCCATCGAGCGCGAGCATGCTGCCGCACCGGGCAGCGTGTTGAGCGCTGGGCGCGACGGCATCGAGATGGCCTGCGGCCAGGGTGCCCTGCGCATCACGGCGCTGCAGCGCGCTGGCGGCAAGCGCATCGGCGCCGTCGACTACCTCAACGCACGCCCCGAACTGCGACGCGCCCAGGCATGAGCCAGGACACCCGCGCCCTCGCCGCCCAGGCCCTTGCCGAGGTCGCCCTTCGCGGCGCCTCCCTGCGCGACGCCATGGAGCGCCACGCGCCGCGCCTTGCCGACTCGCGCGATCGCGCGCTGTTGATGGCCTTGCTGAGCGATGGTGCGCGCTGGTGGCTGCGTTTCGATGCAGCGATCGATCGCCTGCTCGAAAAACCGCTGCGCCAGAAGGAACCCGCCATCCACGCCTTGCTGGTGCTCGGCCTGGTGCAGCTGGAAGTGCTGGAACTGCCTGACTACGCGGCCGTCGCCGCCACGGTGCAGGCGACGCGCACCCTGCAACGCCCGCGCATGGCCGGGCTGGTCAACGCCGTGTTGCGGCGCTGGCAGCGGGAGCGCGTCGAACTGCTGGCCGCACTGGATGCGAAAGCGCAGACGCGCCATGCGCATCCGGCATGGCTCGCCAAGGCCATCACGCGCGACTGGCCGGACCAGGCCGATGCCGTGATGGCGGCCGATAACCTCGAGCCGTCCTTGATGTTGCGCGTCAATCGCCGGCGGGCCGAGCGCGACACGCTTATCCAACATCTGCATGCGGGCGGCTATGCGGCCGAGCCGCATGCCTGGCTGGCCGACGCCATCGTGTTGCCGCACAGCACCGATGTGACGCGCCTGCCCGGCTTTGCCGCGGGCGAATTTGCCGTGCAGGACGGCGCGGCCCAGATTGCCGCGGATCTCGCCGACGTTCGTGAGGGACAGCGCGTGCTCGATGCCTGCGCCGCGCCGGGCGGCAAGGCGTGTCACCTGCTGGAGCGGGCTGACCTTACGCTCACCGCGCTGGAGTTCGATCCGAAACGGGTGCCGCGCATCCAGCAGAATCTCGATCGTCTCGGCCTGCAGGCCAGCATCGTCAGCGGCGACGCCGGACAACCGTCGGACTGGTGGGATGGCCAACTGTTCGATCGCATCCTGATCGATGCGCCGTGCTCGGCCACCGGCGTGTTGCGCCGTCGCCCGGACGTGCGCCTGCATCGACGCGAAAGCGACATCGCCCCGCTGGTGGCGCAGCAGCGCCGCATCCTAACGGCGCTGTGGCCGCTGCTCGCGCCGGGCGGGCGACTTGTCTATGTCACCTGCTCGCTGCTACGCGCCGAAAACGAAGCCGTGGTGGGCGAATGGCTGGACACGCAGGCGGATGCCCGCGCCGTCGCGTTCTCCCTGCCCGTCGGCCAGGCCGCTGGCGTGGGCTGGCAGGTGTTGCCAGGCGATGGTGATCTGGACGGCATGTTCTATGCCGTGCTCGAGAAAACCTGACGCCGGATAATCAGGCGCTCGCACTCAAGCCTGCCCCTCGACGTGGCATGGCCGTACCGGAATCCATCCATGCCTGTTGCCACGCAAGCCACCACCGAGGAACGCCGCCGGTTCTGGCTGCTGATGCTGTTTGCCTTGGTGGTGATCGGCATGGGTATCGGCTTGCGCGATCCCTGGCCATCGGACGAACCCCGCTTCACCCTGGCCGCCAAGCAGATGGTGGAAAGCGGCGACTGGCTGTTCCCGCATCGCGGCAGCGAGCTTTATTCGGACAAGCCGCCGATGCTGATGTGGACGGAAGCGGCCAGCTACGTGCTGACCCGCAGCTGGCGCGTCGCCTTCCTGCTGCCGTCGCTGCTGGCGGCACTGGGCTCGCTGCTGCTGGTCTACGACCTGGGGCGGCGGCTGTGGGACAGACGGGTCGGGCTGTATGCCGCGGCGGCGCTGCTGCTTACCTTCCAGTTCGTCTACCAGACCAAGCGCGCGCAGATCGACCCGCTGGTGATGTTCTTCATCACTGCGGGGAACTGGGGCCTGCTGGTGCACATGCTGAAGGGGCCGCACTGGCGTGCTTACTGGTTTGGCTGCTTCTGTGCCGGCCTGGGGGTGATCACCAAGGGCGTCGGCATACTCTCGCTGCTGTTGCTGATCCCCTATGCCGTCGCCACACGCTGGCAATGGCATGGCGTGGCGCGCATGGGGCCGGGCGCCTGGTGGCGCTGGTCGCTGGGACTGCTCGCGCTGCTCGGGGCCATGGCGATCTGGCTCGTACCGATGCTGTTGGGTGCGCGGGCGCATGCCAGCGACCCTGCCTATGCCGCCTATGTAAACGACATCCTGTTTCACCAGACGGCCGGCCGCTATGGCAGGTCGTGGGACCACCATCATCCGGTGCTGTTCTATGTCCCCATCGTGCTGTTCAGCTGGTTGCCGCTGTCGCTGACCTATCCCGGCACCTTGCCGCGCTGGTGGCGGGCGCTGAAGGCCAGGGACGCACGCATCCTGCTGCCCTTGTGCTGGATCGTGCTGGTGCTGGTGTTCTTCTCGGTCCCAAAAGGCAAGCGCGATGTCTACATCATGCCGGCCGTGCCGATGCTGGCGTTGATCACCGCGCCGTTTCTCGACGAACTGCTGCAGAAGCGCTGGCTACGCGCCGCGGGGCTCCTGTTCATTGGCATCCTGGGACTGGCCATGCTGGCCGTCGGTGGCGCGGCCCTGGTCGCCCACCCGAAGTTCGCCAGCACCTTTGCCTCGGCGCGTGGCTTCGACGACGGTGGCCGCGCCCTGTGGTGGATGTTGGTGGTGATCGGCGCCGCGCAGTTGCTGTTGATCGCCAGCTTGCGCATGCGCCGCGCCGTGCTCGCGGTGGCCAGCGGCATGACGGTCATGTGGCTGGTATGGAGCTTGTGGGCATATCCGCTGCTCAACGATTCCAGCTCTGCCGCCGGCGTGATGCAGGAAGTGCGTGACCGGCTGGCACCGGGTGACGAACTTGGCCTCGTGGCCTGGAAAGAACAGAACTTGCTGATGCTCGATCGTCCGGCCATGGACTTCGGCTTCACCCGACCCTGGCATGCGCAGTACGCCGCGGCGGTGCAATGGCAAGCGCAGGATCCGGCGCATCGCTGGTTGTTCGTGCTGGACCCCGTGCTGGGTCATTGCGTCGACCGCAGCAAGGCGATGAGCCTGGGTCATGCGAACCGGCGCGAATGGTGGATGTTGAAGGCGGATGCGGTGACGCCGGGCTGCCTGCCGGACGACAGCGTGGACGGCGCGGCGACATCGGCAGACGACTAGCGACGCCGGGGAGCTCCCGTCAGGCTTGTCGCGACTCGAGCAACTCGCGATAAACCGCTTCGGTCCGCTGCACGAACAGTGGCAGGCCGAAGTCACGCTCTGCATGCTGGCGCGCGGCCCGCCCCATGCCGGCAAGTTCATCGCGCTGCTCAAGCAAGCGCCTCACCGCAGCGGCGATCGCCACCCGATCGCGCACCGGCACCAGCCAGCCATCCACCTCGGCATCGATGTTCTCGGGCAGGCCGGCGTAGTCCGTGAGCAAGACGGGCTTGCCCATGGCCATCATTTCGCGGCAGGCAAACGAGATGGTCTCCACGTCGTAGGAAAGCACGAAGCCGACATCGAGCGCGGCCACCAACGGCCGTGGATCAGTCAGCACGCCCGGAAACACCACCTGCTCGTCCAGCCCCAGCGCGCTGACACGCTGGCGTTCCTCCGTGGTCGGCGGCACGCCGGCAATCGGTATCCGCAGCCGTCGGCGGATGTCCTCGGGCAGGGAGGCCACCGCCTCGACCAGATCCATCCAGCCCTTGTAGCTGGCGGTGCCCGCATTGCTGCCGAGCAGGAAAAGCGTGGCATCGCCGCCATCCCAACGGCGGCGCTCGGCGGCCGCGGCATCCGCGGGCCAGGGTTTCCAGCGTTCGATATCGACACCGTTGTAGACCGTGTCGATCCGGCAGCGCCGGTAGGCCGTGCGCAGCAGTTCGCGGCGGGTGTATTCGCATACCGCGATCACCTGGTCGGTCTGCCGGGCGCGCAGCGATGCACCCAGGCCACGCACGCGCTTGGAGTTGTGCTTGGTCCAGACCAGGGCGGGGCGCGTCGCCGGCATGGCCGACAACACCAGCCGATGGTCGGCCGAGCCGTTCACATGGACCAGGTCGAAGGCATGCGTCCGCAGGTAGTGCTTCAGTTGCGCCCGCGCATGGCGGCGCGCCCGCCATCGATTCAGGCCATTCGGAAACGGCTGATCGAGGACGAACACGCCAGGCAGGGCGCGCGCCTCGCGATTCAGGCGGCTGCCGGGCGGGGCGGCCACATGAACTTCATGGCGTGGCGCCAGGGCCGCGGCGAGTTCACGGATATAGGTGGTGTGGCCGCCGCCGTCGCCGGCATGGAAGTTGGTGAAAAGAATCTTCAAACCGGGGCCTCGATGGCGACAGAGAGCCCTTCGAAAGGGCTTGCGACGGATGAACCCAGCCTCGCCGAATGGGCAGCAGGGGGCTCTTTTTCCCCATAGAATGTCATAGCTTGTGCGGCAATATCCCTATCGCCGCCGGGCTGGGGACCTAGCGGAATACCGCAGTGAAACAGGGTTCGCACTCGTGCGGACAGGGCTGGCTTATACCTAACAAGCCGGACAATGAAGAGGATTTGATGAACCAGGTTCCACGCGCCCCCCAGGCTTCCCGCGCCCGCACCTTTGTCGCGACGCTGCTGCTGGCGTTGCTGCCGGTCTCCTTCGCGGTGCCTGTCAGGCTCAAGGTGCTGCCGATCGCCTTGCTGTTCTTCTACGGCATCGGCCTCCTGATCGCCGACCGGGAAGTTCGCGCCAACTACCGGGCCGCCCGGGCGGTGGTGCTGGCCTGCGCCTTGAGCATGCTTTATGCGATAGGCAACAGTGTGGGGCATCGCCTCGGCTGGACCGAACTGGACCTGCCCTCGCACATCCTGGCCTTCCTGGCGATCGCCGCGGTGTTTGGGCGCGCCATCCACGTGCGCTGGTTCTGGCTGGGGCTCAGCCTCGGCGCCGCCGCACTCGGGCTGGTGTGTATCTACCAGCACTATATCCAGGGCGCGCCGCGGGCTACCGGACTGGATGGCGCCGACTGGGGCGTCATCGAGCTGGCCATGTTCATCCTCGTGCTGTCGCTGAGCGCCGTGGTGCAGATGCTGCGTCCGCAGCTTTCCTGGCCGGAGCGCGCGCTGCATGCGGCCTGCGCCGTGCTGGGCAGTTTCGGTGCCCTGCTCACGCAAAGCCGTGGCCCGCTGCTGGCTTTCGCACCGGTGTTCCTGATGGTGGTGCTGCTGCATGTGGTGCGCACGAAACAGTGGCGTGATGCCCTGATCGTGCTTGGCGGCGCGGTGGCCATCGCGGCCGTTTCCGTGGTGTTCCTGCGTGGCGAGATCCTGCAACGCTTTACTGCCATCGGCCATGAAGTGACGACCTACCGCGCGGACGATAGCCAGGGCGCCGTCCGCGAGCGCATAGAAATGTGGCGTGTCGGCACCCGCGCGTTCATGGAGCACCCGCTGGCTGGCGTGGGCATCGATCAGTTCGGTGCGTACACCCAGACCCTGGTAAGCAAGGGCCTGGCGAGCGAGAGCATCGCGAAATACACGCACCCGCATAGCGAATACCTGGAGGCGGCGGCGTGTGGCGGCGTGCCTGGGCTGATCGTGCTGTTGCTGCTGTTCGGGGTTCCCATGGTGTTTTTTGCCCGCCGCGTATTCGACCCCTGCGACACCGCGGCCACCACGGCCACCATCGGCCTGCTCACGGTGAGCATGTATGCGCTATGCGGCTTTACCGACAATGTGTTGTATCGCCCGATGCCGCATTCGCTGTTCTTCTTCCTGACCCTGGGCATGGCGGTCCTGGCTAGCCGCCTGCAGCGTGAGCGGTCACTGCGCGAGGTCGCCCCAACATGAGCCTTGCCCCTCGGCTATTCCCGCGCTGACGCCATGGCCCGCATCAACCTCATCGCCTGGGACAACAACCGCGGACTCAGCCACGATATCCGCCTGCTGACGGAAGCCTTGCGCAACCTCGGTCACGAGGTGAGCTTCACGGCCGTGGGGCCGCCGCGCGAGCGCCGCCGGTGGAAGTCGCTGGCCCAGCGCCTGCGGCGGTTCGCGCAACGGCTGCAAGGCAGCAGCGAGTATCGCTACGACTTGAGCATCACCCTGGAGCACGTGTGCCCGGACCATTGGGGCCTGGCGCGCCGTAACGTCTTCATTCCGAACCCGGAATGGTTTTCCGGGCGGGATCGCCGGCACCTGGGCAAGTTCGATGCCGTGTTCACCAAGACCGAGGCGGCGACGGCGCTGTTCAACCGGCTAGGCGCGCCGGCGATCCATATCGGCTTCCAGAGCACCGACTGCTTTCAGCCCGGCATCGCTCGGCAACCAACCTTCCTGCATCTTGCGGGCGCCAGCCGCATGAAGGGCACGGAGCGGTTGCTGGCTGTGTGGCGACGGCATCCAGAATGGCCGATGCTGCATGTCTTGCAGGCGCCGGGCACGGACGACGAGGCCAACAGCACGACGGGCAATATCGAACACCGGCGTGAATACGTGGCGGACATTGCAGAGATTCGCGCGCTGCAAAACACCCATGTCTTCCAGCTATGCCTTTCGGAAACCGAAGGCTGGGGGCATTACATCGCCGAGGCGCTGAGTTGCGCGGCCGTGGTGCTGACCTGCGACGCCCCACCGATGAACGAGCTGGTCACGCCTGAGCGTGGCATCACGGTGGCGGCGACCGCCGGCGAGCCGCTCAATCTGGCCACCCGCTATCTGTTCGACGAGGACGCGCTGGAGCAGGCCGTGGAGCGCTGCATCCACATGCAGCAGGCCGAATGGGAGCAACGGGGGCGACTGGCCCGCGCCTGGTATCTGCAGAACCAGCATGGCTTTGAAACACGGCTCGACGCAGCCCTGCAGAAAGTGCTCTAGCCAGAAGCGACGATTCGCTTGCGCGCCGCGCCCATTGGTCTCCAGCCCGCCACAGGCTCTAGAATCCCGCTCATGCCTACCCTTCCCATCACCCTCGTCGTCATCACCTACAATGAGGCGAACAATATTGCGCGCTGTCTCGACAGCGTGCCGTTCGCCGCGGAAAAGGTGGTCATCGACAGCGGCAGCACTGACGATACCGTCGCCATTGCGCAAGCGCACGGTGCCAGGGTCGTGCATCAGGACTGGCTGGGATTCGGGCCGCAGCGCAATTTCGCCACGACCCAGTGCAGCCACGAATGGATCCTGGCGCTGGATGCCGACGAGTACTTGTCGCCCGCGCTTTGCGCCGAGCTGGAGCAATGCCTGCCGGAGCTGATGGCCAGCAAGATCTGCGCTGCCTACCTGCGCCGCGCGACCATCTTCATGGGCGCGCCCATGCGCTGGTACCTGCCGGCGATGGGCGAGAAGATGGCACGCCTGTTCCATCGCGAGCGGGCGCGCTGGGCCGACGTGCGCGTGCACGAGTCGCTGCGCTTCAACGGACCCTCGGTGACGCTGAAAGCGTCCTTCAACCACGAGAACAACCCCAGCTTGCCCGAGAAACAGGTCAAGGTGCTGCGCTACGCCGAATTGAAGTGCCGTGACTGGCTGGAGAAGAACAAGCCGCTGCGGCTGTGGGAGATGCCGTTCGTCTACCCGGTCACCTTCATCAAGGACTACATCCTTCGACTGGCCTGCCTGGACGGTTGGCGCGGCTTTGTCGTCGCCGAGACCGCCGCTTCGTATGCCGTCTACAAGCGCATGCGTTATTACGAAATGAAGTGCAATCCGGGCTCGGTCGAAAACGCGGCCGCAGCACTGACCCGTCATGGCATCGATCGCTGAAGCATGAGCAGGCAGCACTATCTTCTATATGGCTCCGAGCGCTATGCGCTGGCCATCCTGCGCCCCATCCAGGACGCGATACGCGCGCGCGGGGACGAAGCGGCGTGGTTCTTCGATGGCCCCGGTGCGGAAGATCTGGTGGAAGGCGAGAAGCTGCTCACCGTCGATGAAGTGCGGCGCTGGAATCCGCTGGCGGTGATCACGTCCAGCAACGCCGTGCCGCACTTTTTCCCTGGCGTGAAAGTGGAAACCTTCCACGGCTTCGACGCCGGCAAGCCACGGCATATTTATGTGCGCGGTTTCTTCGATCTGTACTGCACGACCGGACCGCGCGACACCGCCAAGTTCAATGAAATTGCCGACCGGGTCGGCCACTTCACCGTGATTGAAACGGGCTTTCCCAAGCTCGACCCTTTCATGAAGGAAATCAGCGGGCCGCTGCCAGCCGTGCGCAAGCCGCCGGTGATCCTCTATCACTCCACCTTCTCGCCTTCGTGGAGCGCCGCGGAGACGCTGTACGACGAGGTGAAGCGACTGTCGCGCGATGGCCGCTGGCGCTGGATCGTCACCTTCCATCCGAAGATGAAGCCGGAAACCACGGCGCGCTACAAGGCGCTGCAAAACGAGTTCCTCAGCTTCGCCGAGAACGACAACATTCTGGAACTGTTCCCGCAAGTGGACATGATGTGCTCGGACACCTCGTCCGCACTCAACGAGTTCCTGCTGACCGGCAAGCCGGTGGTGACGTTCAACAACCGTCGCCCCGGGCCGCAGCTGATCGATATCCACGAGGCTGCGCAGTTCGAGCCGGCGATCGAACGCGCGCTGGCGCGCCCGCCCGAGCTGATGCAGGCGATCCGCGAGTATGGCGACGCCATCCATCCGTATCGCGACGGGCATTCCAGCGAGCGCGTGCTGCAGGCCATCGACACGTTCGTCGCGGCGGGCGGGCGCAACCGGCGTCGCAAGCCCTGGAACTTCTGGCGCAAGCTCAAGATCCGTCGTCGCATTGGTTACTGGGGTCCGGCCTGATATAGCGCGACCGGCGGTCCGGCCGTATCGTGGCCCAAGCTTGGCTCGGGCGAGGGCCTGTTCGCGCCTTCCGCGTAGTCCGCGCCGGGATCTTTTTGCGCGCCAGACAAGGAAGAACGAGGGAGTGTACGTCCGTACACGACCGAGTGATGACGCCGGATGGAGGGCAAAAAGACCCGGCCCGGAGGGTTGCTAGTCCGTGGCCGCCAGGCGGCAGCGCGCGGCTTGACCTGGCAGCCAGCCAGGCCGGCGCCACGCACTACCACCTGGCGGCCACGGACTAGTAACGCGGACCACGCGGAAGGCGCGAACAGGCCCTAGAATCGCCCCACGTTCACCAAGAGGAATGCCCGTGGCATCCAGCAGCTACAGCCGTTCCGAACACCTCCGGTCGCTCTGGCCATGGCTGCCCTTGTGGACGCTGGCTGCGTTGTTGGCGATCTTCTCGCACGGCCCGATGCCGCTGTACTCCACCCGCACCCTCGCGGTGGCCTGGGAAATGTGGAACCACCACTACTGGCTGGTGCCGCATATCAATGGCACGCCGTACAGCGAGAAGGTGCCGCTGCTGTTCTGGTTGATTCACGCCGGCTGGTTCGTGTTCGGCGTCAACGACATCTGGCCGCGCGTGCTCGAGGTGATCTTCGGCGGCGCCCAGCTGGTGCTGGTGTCGGTGCTGGCGCAACGGCTGTTCCCGAACCGCCCGTGGGTGGCCAAGGGCGCGCCGTGGATCCTGCTGGCGCTCGGTTATGCGTTCCTGTTCGGCCTGCAGATCATGTACGAGGTGCTGCTGGCCGTGTGGGTGCTGGCCGCCTTGCTGTGCCTCACGCCGAAGGCGCATCGCGCCGAGCCACGCTGGCTGCTGTTCGGCTTGTGCATCGGCGCCGGCCTGCTGACCAAGGGCCCGGTGATGCTGCTGCACGTTGCCTTCCCCTGGTTGCTGGGGCCGCTGTGGAATGACTGGGCCCGCGACAACCGCGCCCGCTGGTATGGCCGTGGCCTGTTGTCCGTCTTGCTCGGCGGCGCGCTGCTGCTGGCCTGGGCGTTGCCCGCCGGCTTCAGCGGTGGCGAGGCGTATCGCCAGCGCCTGTTCTTTACCCAGACCGCCGGGCGCGTGGTCGACGCGTTCGATCACGCGCGCCCGTTCTGGTGGTACCTGCCCGCAATTCCGGGACTGCTGTTCCCCTTCAGCGGCTGGCCGCGGGCCTGGGTGGCGCTGATCACGCTGCGCCGTCCGCTGGATATGGGCCTGCGCTTCGCGCTGTGCTGGCTGCTGCCGGTGCTGCTGGCGTTCTCGTTCATCAGCGGCAAGCAGTGGTATTACCCGCTGCCCGAGTACGCCGGCGCGGCGCTGCTGATCGCCGGCGCCATCGCGGTGCTGCGCGACCAGCGTCCGGCCTTGGCGACGAACCCCTGGCTGGGCACCTGGCCCTTGGGCGTGGCCGGCATCCTGTTCGGCGCCTTCCTGTTCGCGCTGCCGCTGCTGGTGGCCCATAACGAGCTGCATGGCGAATGGTTCGACACCACGCAGCGCTATAGCCGTTTCTTCAGCGTGGTGTTCGTGCTGCTGGGTGCGCTGCTGTTGCTGCGTGGCCGTGGCGAGGTGCGCCGGCTGGCGGTCGCGGGCCTGGTCGGCACGCTGGCGCTGAATACGCTGTTCACCCTGACCGTGTGGCAGAACTTCGACCTGCGGCCGTCGGCGCACCTGCTGGGCGCTGCCGATACGGAACATCGTGCCATCGGCCTGCTGGGCACCTACGAAGGGCAGTTCCATTTCGAGGGTCGGCTGACCCACGCCATCGAGCGCGTGTACGAAGGCGAGTCGCTGCAGGCCTTTGCCCAGCAGCACCCGGACGGACTGGTGGTGGAGCATCCGGACAAATTGGGCGCCGAGGCCTTGCGCTATGCGCTGCTGGTGCAACCGTTCCGCTCGGGCTGGGTGGTGATCTGGCCTGCCGCTTCGCTGGCGGATCTGCGCGCCGGTCGCGTACCACCGGAACCCGTGCACCCCACCCGCGTCTATCAAGTCGATGACTGGCGCTTCCGCTCCATGCAGTAGGGCTCGCCCATGACGGCCAACCTGATCGCCAACCTGCGCGCGCAGTGCGGTGGACCTCGCGACGGTGCGCTGTTGCGCTTCTCGCTGGGCAACGCCTTGCTTGCGGCCGGCGACGCCGAGGGCGCGGCCGATGAACTGCGGCAGGCGGTGACGTTCGACCCGGCTTATTCGGCCGCGTGGAAACTGCTCGGCAAGGCTTGCCTGGCGCTGGACGACCAAGCCGGCGCAGCAGCGGCATGGCAGCAAGGCATCCAGGTGGCGCAGGCGCGTGGCGACAAGCAGGCGGAGAAGGAAATGACCGTGTTCCTGCGCCGCCTCGGCTAGGAACCCGCTATGGATCGTCATCCCAGCGGCTTTTAACAGCCGAAGGCTGGTCAAGCTGGCATGACGGTTCTTCCAGGGATGACGATGCCTCTGGGGATGACGGCGTCCCGCAGGCAGCCCTCAATCGTACGGGCTGGTGCGGTCCATGGCCGTATAGCGCTTGTAGTGCCACTGGTACTGGGCGAAGGCCAGCTCCACGCAGTCTTCGACGCCACGATTGAGCGCCCGGCAGGCCACGGCAAGGTCAGCGTCGACCAGTCCCTCGGGTGCCGGTAGCAGGTGGATGCGATAGCCCTCGCCCTTGGGCAACCGCTCGGCGAACGCGAACAACACGGTGGCTCCGGTACGCGCAGCAAGCCGCGGCAGCAACACCATGGTCAGCGCATCGCGACCGAAGAACGGGGCGAACTCGCCATCGCCCGCACGTGGCTTCTGGTCCGGCAGGATGCCCACCGTGCCACCGGACGCGAGCCGCTTGTACAGCGTGCGCACGCCGGCACCCTCGGCCCGCACCTGTTCCGGCGCCAAGGCGCCGCGCACCTTGCGCAGCAAGGCTTCCACCGCGGCCATGCGTGGAGGGCGATAGAGAATCGCCATCGGGGTCTTGCGACACAGCCAGTAGTTGAGCAGTTCCCAGCAGCCCAGATGCGGGGCCGCGACGATCACGCCCTTGCCGGATGCCAGGGCGGCGTCGAACAAGGCCTCGCCGCGCACCTCGCGCACCATGTCCAGCGCACGCTCGGCATCGCTGCCCCAGATCTTGGCGATCTCGGTGGCCGACTTGCCGCTTTCCATCATGGCCGCACGCAACAGCTCGGCATGCACCGCATCGTCGAGGCCGGGGCGGGCAATGCGCAGGTTGACCGAGGCGTTGTGCGCGGTGCCGCTATGACGCCACAGCGAGAAGCGGCCGATGGCCGCGCCGATGCCATGCAGCATGCGTAGCGGCAACAGGCCGAACAGGCGCAGCAGCAGGTAGATGAGATAGATGTCGGGTCGCATGAGCGGCGCAGTGTACCCGTCCCGTGCGCCAACACGACCTGGCCCAGGTCGTGCGGCGGGCATCGGCAGGCCCTAAACTGCATCCATCGCCATCTTCTGACTCCCCATGATCGCCCTGATCCAGCGCGTCCAGTCCGCCCGCGTCGATGTCGCCCAAGCCGATGGACAACAGGAAACGGTAGGAGCCATTGGCGCCGGCTTGCTCGCCCTGGTCGCCGTGCAACCCGGCGATGACGAACCCCGCACCAAGCGCATGCTGGAACGGCTGCTCGGCTACCGCGTGTTCTCCGACGAGCAAGGCCGCATGAACCGCTCGTTGACCGATACCGGCGGCGACTTGTTGCTGGTCAGCCAGTTCACCCTGGCCGCCGACACGCGTTCGGGCATGCGCCCCAGCTTCACCAGCGCGGCCACGCCCGACGAAGGCCGACGCTGGTTCGAGCGCCTGGTGGCCTTGGCGCGAGCGGCGCACCCGAGGGTGGAAATTGGCCGCTTCGGTGCCCATATGGAGGTTCACCTGGTCAACGATGGGCCGGTGACGTTCTGGCTGGAGACGCCATGAGCAACATCACCACGACACGGCTAGCGACTTCGATGAAATCACCCGAAGATGCCTATTTGGCGCGATTTTTGCGTGTCGGCGTTCGCATGTTTTTCACTTGAAAACTGGTCAAAAAAGCATCACATGGGTATACTGATCGGTTCCTGCATACGCGGCGGTAGGTATGAATAGCAAAGCTCCCGAGCAACAATCGGAAATCAAGGCGCTCATCTCCAAGGGTCTGGAGCAGGGCTACCTGACCTACGCCGAGATTAACGATCACCTGCCCGACGACATCGTCGATCCGGAGCAGATCGAAGACATCATGGCGGTGCTCAAGGGCGTCGGCATTGAAGTGCACGACGCTGCACCGGATGCCGATCCGCTCTCCGACACTGCGCCGGGCACCGGCACCGATGACGAAGCCGCCGCCGAAGAAGCGGTCGCGCTGCTCTCGGCCGTCGACTCCGAAGTGGGCCGCACCACCGACCCGGTGCGCATGTACATGCGCGAGATGGGCACGGTCGAGCTGCTGACCCGCGAAGGCGAAATCGCCATCGCCAAGCGCATCGAGGAAGGCCTGGGCCAGGTGCAGACCGCACTCGCCAGCTTCCCGCTGACCATCCAGCTGCTGCTGGAAGAGTACGACCAGCACCTGGACGGCAAGCGCCGCCTGAGCGAGATCCTGGCCGGCTTCGCCGACCTGGAAGAGGCTGCCGACGCGGCCCAGGCTGCGGCGGCCGAAGCGGAAGTCGACGCCGACGTCGAAGTCGACGAGGAAGAAGACGAGACCGCCGAGGACGAGGAAGCCGGTCCGACCGGTCCGGATCCGGAAGAGGTCAAGCGTCGCATGGAACTGCTGCGCGACTACTACGGCAAGTTCCAGAAGGCGGCCCCCAAGGCCACCGACATCACCGACAAGAAGATCGTCAAGCTGCGCGACCAGATGGCTGAGGAGTTCCTCAAGCTGAAGCTGCCGTCCGCGCTGATCGACGGCTTCGTGCGTAAGCTGCGCGAAGTGGTGAACGACATCCGTCACCACGAGCGCGTGCTGATGGACATCTTCGTCAAGCACGTGAAGATGCCCAAGGCCGAGTTCCTCAAGACCTTCCCGAGCAACGAGGGCAACCTCGAGTGGGCGGCCGAGCTGGGTCGCAAGCGCCAGAAGTGGTCGCCGAACATCAAGGGCTTCAAGGAAGTCATCGACGCCGAGCAGGAAAAGCTCGCCTCGATCGAGCGCCAGCTGTTCCTGCCGCTGACCGACATCAAGGAAATCAACCGCACGATGTCGATCGGCGAGGCCAAGGCCCGCCGCGCCAAAAAGGAAATGGTCGAGGCGAACCTGCGCCTGGTCATCTCCATCGCCAAGAAGTACACCAACCGCGGCCTGCAGTTCCTCGACCTGATCCAGGAAGGCAACATCGGCCTGATGAAGGCGGTGGACAAGTTCGAATACCGTCGCGGCTACAAGTTCTCGACCTATGCCACGTGGTGGATCCGCCAGGCCATCACGCGCTCGATCGCCGACCAGGCACGCACCATCCGTATCCCGGTGCACATGATCGAGACGATCAACAAGTTGAACCGCATTTCCCGCCAGATGCTGCAGCAGTTCGGCCGCGAGCCGACGCCGGAGGAGCTGGCCAAGGAAATGGAGATGCCCGAGGACAAGATCCGCAAGGTGCTGAAGATCGCGAAGGAACCGATCTCGATGGAAACCCCGATCGGCGACGACGAGGATTCGCATCTGGGCGATTTCATCGAGGACACCAACGCCAGCTCGCCGATCGAGTCGGCGACGGAAACGGGCCTGATGGAAACCGTGCGCGACGTGCTGGCCGGGCTGACCCCGCGCGAGGCGAAGGTGCTGCGCATGCGCTTCGGCATCGACATGAACACCGACCACACCCTCGAGGAAGTCGGCAAGCAGTTCGACGTCACCCGCGAGCGCATCCGCCAGATCGAGGCCAAGGCGCTGCGCAAGCTGCGTCACCCGAGCCGGTCGGAGCAGTTGCGGTCGTTCCTCGATATCGACTGATCAGGGTCGATTCGTGCAAGACAAAAAGCCCCGCGGAAGCGGGGCTTTTTTCATCCGTCGATCCAAGGTTTCCGTGTCTGTAGGAGCGCACTCTGTGCGCGATAGCCTACGGAGCGGTAACGTCGAGACGCTGCGATCGCGCACAGGGTGCGCTCCTACAGGGCTTGGGCGTCCGGCGTAGGTCAGCCCTGATCGAAGAAGAACTGCTCGTGCACGATCTTCTCGTCCTTGACGTGATACACGCAGACCTCGCTCATGCTGACGCGGCCGTATTCCTTCATGGTGGCGTCCAGGGTCATGACGATGCTGAACCAGTTGCCGGCCACCAGCGGATCGCTCACTTCGACGCCGTGCATCTCCGTCACGGCCTCCTGGAAGCGTTTCCCTTTCTCCAGGATCGCGTCCAGGCCCTTGACGTTGCCCAGCGGGCCTTGCGCCGACGCCTCGGGCTCGATGCTCACCGCATCCTTGGCGTAAAGCTCGTGCTGCGCCTCTTCGAAACGGCCATGACGACAGAGTGCGATCAGCCGTTTGGCAACGGTCTCAGTGCTCATGCGTACATCTCCGGGGTGGGGAATCCGGAGCGTAACGCCAGCTTATTCAGCCCTATGTGAAAGTGCGGCGGCCCGCAGGCCGCCGCACCCTCGGGACCTCAATGCTTGCTGACGTTGTCGGTTTCGTCGATGAAGCGGGCCACATTGTCATGCAGCTGCTTCAGCGAATCCTCGTGCGCGTAGACCATGTGGCCGGACGGGTACCAGGCGTACGAGATGTTCTTCTGCAGGTTGGCCGGAATCGGCATGTGATGCATCTCGTAGTCGGCCGCGAAATACGGCGTGGCCAGGTCGTAGTAACCGCCGTTCAGCGACACCCGCAGGTTCGGGTTGGTCTTCATCGCCGTGGCCAGGTCGGGCATCACATTGGTCGACTGCTGCAGCGATTCGGTGCTACCCGGCGCCTTGTGCGCGAACTCCCAGTGATCGATGTCGGCAAACAGGCGATAGGTCAGGCCGTCGCCGAACTTCAGCTGGCGGCGCACATAGTCGTTGAACGCCGCCACGTAGGCCGAGCTGATTGCCGAGGACTGCGGGTCATACTCGGACGACTTGCTCAGCGGGTCGAGCGAGGGGCCGGAGAAGCGCGTATCGAGGCGGCCGGTGGTGACGTCGCCATCGCCCTGTAGCTCGTGCTCGAACATGCCGCCGTCGACGCGCAGGTTGGCCTTCAGCAGATAGGCCACCGGCAAGCCGGTGTACTGATGCAGCTTCTCGGCCACCGCCTGCTTGCGCGCACCGTCCAGGCGCGAGCCGGCCATCAGCGCCGAGGAGTAGTCGGTCAGCGCGAACTGCTCCACCTCGTGCAGGAACGGCTCCAGCGCCGCCGGTTGCTGGGGGAGCTTGTGGTGGTAGAACGCGGTGGCGGCGTACGTCGGCAGGCCGACGACATAGGGCAGGTCCACGCCCGGGTTGTTGGCGGCGCCGTCGATGTCGGTGTCAAAGCTGAGGATCTGCGACAGCAGCACCACGCCGTTGAGGTCGACGCTGTGCTCGTTTTCCAGGATGTTCGCCACCACCGCCGAACGGGTGGTGCCGTAGCTTTCGCCGAACAGGTACTTGGGCGAGTTCCAGCGGTTGTACTTGGACAGGAACTGGGTGATGAACTGGGCAAAGGCGTGGCCATCGCCGTCGACGCCGTAAACCTGCTTGCGGCGCTCCTTCATCAACTCCTCGCGCTTGCCCTTGTCCGCCTCGTCGGCGATCAGGCGGCTGAAACCGGCGCCCGGTGCGTCGATGAAGACCAGGTCGGAGGCGTCGAGCAGGCTGTAGTCGTTGTTGACCAGGCCATACGGCGCGGCCGGGGTGTGCGAATCATCGCTGGTCACCACGCGCTTGGGACCGAACGCGCCCATATGCAGCCACACGGTGGCCGAGCCCGGGCCGCCGTTGTAGATGAAGGTGATCGGGCGCTTGCCCGGCTCGACGCCTTTCTTGAAGTACGCTGTATAGAACATGCTGACCTGGGCCTCGGCTTCCTTGTCGCCGTTGCCGTGCAGCACCAGGGTGCCGGCCACCGCCTTGTAGTCGATGTTCTTGCCCTCGACCTTTACCGAACCCGAGGTTTCCGAGGTCTGCGGCTTGAGCAGCGCGGCGTCGGGCTTGTCCTCGGGCTTCTTGTCGTTGTCATTCTTGTCGGCGGCGTAGACGCCCGAGCTGAGCATCAGCGCGGCGAGGGCGGCGGCGAGGGAGAGCTTGCGCATGTGTGAAACCCCTGGGAGGCGCGAGGCGCGCGAAAGCAATCAGCTTAGGCATTGAGCTGGTCAAGTTTCATACCCCAGAAGTCACCCCAAACGTCACCCTTTAGTATCGTCATCCCAGCGAAAGCTGGAGGCGCTCTTCAACAGCCGAAGGGCTGGTCATCCAGCGACTTGCTCTGCATTTACCCACCTCTTCGACGCACGAAAGACACTGGATCCCAGCTTTCGCTGGGATGACGGGTAGGAGGGGGTGCGGGGAGACCTGCGCTCGCGGTGACTTTGAAGGGGCTCTCAGGCCCGGGTTATCAAGCCGATGGCCAGCAGAGCCAGCACCAGGCCGAGCAGGTTCACCCGGCTCAGCCGCTCGCGGAACGCGAACAGGCCCACCAGCGCGCCCAGCGCCACGACGCCGAGGTTCATGCTGGCAAAGACCAGGGCGGGATGGTCGGGCAGGGCCTGGTGGGCACGCACGTAGAACACGATATTGCCGAAGTTGGCCAGGCCCAGCAGCAGTCCGGCGATCACGTCGCGCACGGTGAGGCGAAGCCGCTCGTGCCAGCGACGCCACAGCTGCAGGAAGAACGCCACCACCAGGGCCAGCGCGAACATCGCCTGCAAGGAGGCCGCGAATGGCGTGCCGGCCTTCGCCACCAGCTTGAACAGGATGTCGATCGCACCGAAGCCGGCAAACACCACCAGCGGCCACAGCCAGCCGCCGCTTTCGGCATCCTTGCGCTCCGTGCGCCACACCATGCAGGCCAGCGCCAACAGGCCGAGCGCCACACCCGCTCCCTTGGACGCGCTCAGGCGCTCACCAAACAGCAAGAAGGCGGCGAGCAGCGAGATCATCAGGGACAGCCGTTGCGCGGCGTCCGTGCGCACGATGCCCGCGCTGTTCACGGACGCGGCCAGGGCCTGGAAAATCAAGGGCAGCAGCAGGCCCAGTCCCACGAAGCCCAACCATGGCGCCTGCGGGCTACGCAGCACCTCCAGCGAGGGATGGAACACGACGGCCGTCAGCACGCTGGCTGCCACGTAGTTCCAGGCGATGGCCTGCCCGACATCGATCTGCAGGCGACGCGCCAGCTTGAGCAGCACCGACACCAGTACGCTGCAGATGACGCTCAGGAGCACGTAGATCATAGGTTGCCTTGGGAGAGAGGGAGATGAAGAGCGGCAGACGTCATTGGTGGGCAAAGCGCTCGCGGTAACGTGCCGGACTCAGCTTCAGGCTGCGCCGGAAGTGGTGGCGTAGGGTATCCGCACTGCCGAAGCCGCACACGTCGGCAACGCGTTCCACCGCCATGTCGCTGCCTTCCAGCAACTCGCGTGCGCGGCCCAGTCGCTCATGGGTCAGCCACTGCTTGGGCGAGCAGCCGGTGGCTTCTTCGAAGCGCCGCAGCAAGGTGCGCTCGCTCATGCGCGCCCGCTCGGCCAGCAAGGACAGCGGCAGCGACTGATCCAGGTGGCGGCGCATCCATTCCAGCAGCTTGCCCAGCGCCGCGCCCTGTTCGGGCAGCGGCGACTGGATGAACTGCGCCTGCCCGCCGTCGCGGTGCGCCGGCACCACGGCGCGACGGGCCACCGCGTTGGCGACCTCCGGGCCGTAGTCCCGGCGAATCAGGTGCAGGGACAGATCCAGCGCGGCGGCGCTGCCGGCGGAGGTGAGCAGGTCGCCGGCATCGACATACAGCACATCCGGTTCGACCTGGATGCGCGGGAAGCGCTCGGCCAGCGCCTGCGCATAGCGCCAATGCGTAGTGGCCTGGCGGCCATCCAGCAGGCCGGTAGCGGCCAGCACGAACACGCCTGAGCAGAACGACAGCAGCCGCGCACCGCGCGCATGCGCCCTGCGCAATGCGTCGAGCAGGGCGGCCGGCGGCGGCGAGTCGATGCCGCGCCAACCGGGCACGATCACCGTACCCGCGCGCGCGATGCCCTCCAGGCCCTGGTCGGCCAGCACGCGCATGCCGCCGGCGGCACGCATGGGGCCGTCGTCGACCGCACACAGGCCGAACCGATACCAGTCGTCGTGCTCCGGTCGCGGCAAACCGAACATTTCCACCGCAATGCCGAACTCGAACGTGCACAGGCCGTCGTAGACGAGTACGGCCACGTCCCTGTTTGCAGGGCCCTTGGGGCGACGGAAACGCTTTGGCGGTTTCTTCATGGTGGTTGTCATTCTTGCCAATTCCGGCCTCGCGCGCCAGTGCCGATACTGGCGCCGTCCCAACCCACGGAGCCGATCATGAGCAGTGTCGTACAGCGAGTTCCCGCCGCCGCCAGCACCGCTGCGCTGGCGCACTTCCAGGCCCGCCTCGGCTACGAAACCGATTGCGCCGACGTGTACTACGCGAGCAACCACGAGAGCAGGGACTTCGTCCTGCTGGATGTGCGTACGCCCACGCTGTTTGCCGCCGGCCATGTACCCGGCGCGATCAACCTGCCCACGCGCATGCTGTGCGAGCAGCGCCTGGCCGAATACCCGACCGATACGCTGTTCGTGGTGTATTGCGCCGGCCCCCACTGCAATGGCGCCAACAAGGCGGCCGTGAAGCTGGCGCAGCTGGGACGTCCGGTGAAAGAAATGATCGGCGGGCTGACCGGCTGGCTGGACGAAGGGTTCGGGCTGGAGCGCGGCGGCTGACATGGACGACGCGCTGGTGGTGAACCGGGCCGGTGCCGCCGATGTGGAAGCCCTGCGGGTGCTGTGCGCGGAACATGCCGCTTACGAGCGCCTGCCCCATCCGGCCGACCAGCGGATGGACGCGCTGGCGGCCGCGCTCGACGACATGCCGCCCCGACTTCACGCATGGATTGCACAAGTGGGTAAGGAAGCCGTCGCTTACGCCAGCGCCACGGTGGATTTCTCCACGCTCGATGGCGCCAGCTATCTGCACATGGACTGCCTGTTCGTGCGCGAGGGCTGGCGTGGCCGCGCGATCGGGTGGCAACTGTGGGAGACGCTGCGCGCTTTTGCGCTCACCCACGGATGCCATGAGGTGCAGTGGCAGACGCCGTCGTGGAACAGGGATGCGATACGCTTTTATCGCCGCCTGGGCGCCACCGAGTCGAGCAAGCTGCGCTACCGCTTCCCGCTCGATGGCACTGACTGACGCCGCTGCGCCGGCGTGGCCGTCGGTGAGATCATGCGGCTGCCTTCACCCGAGGAAACTTCATGCTGGAACTGCGCCCTACCTGCGAGCAGTGCAACAAGGCCCTGCCGCCTGCATCGACCGAGGCCATGATCTGCTCGTTCGAATGCACGTACTGCCGCGACTGCGCCGAACTGCTGCACAACGTCTGCCCGAACTGCGGCGGCGGCTTTACTGCGCGTCCGATCCGCCCCGCGCAGGACTGGCATAACGGCAATACCCTGGCCAACTATCCCGCGACCGGCAAGGTCACCTACAAGCCGGTGGACCTTGCCCAACACGCTGCCTTGGCCATGCGGCTGCGCGACCTGCCTCCCGAACGCCGCTAAGGCTCATATACCGTCCTCCCGGGTTCCTGCGCGCCGGTCGACCGGGAGATCGGCCTCCCGGTTCCTTGCTTTCGCTGGTCAGGCCATGATGTTGACGCCGCCATCGACATACAGCGTTTCGCCCGACAGGCGCCGGGCATAGGGCGTTGCCAGAAACGCGCAGGTAAAGCCGACGTCCATGATGTCGACCAGCTCACCGAGCGGTGCCCGTTCGGCGGCCTGGGTAAGCAGGAGGTCGAAATCCTTCAGGCCCGATGCGGCCCGCGTCTTGAGCGGCCCTGGCGAGATGGCGTGGACACGGATGCCCTGCGGCCCCAGTTCATACGCAAGGTAGCGCGCGCAGGCTTCGAGCGCGGCCTTGACCGGGCCCATCACGTTGTAGTTCGCCACCACCTTGTTGGCGCCGTAATAGCTCATCGTCAGCATAGTGCCGCCGTTTTTCATCAAGGGTGCGGCCAGGCGGGCCATCCGCACAAACGAGTGGCAGGAAATGTCCATCGCGCTCGCGAAGCCTTCGCTCGAACACTGCAGCAGGCCACCTTGCAGGTCGTCCTTCGGCGCCCACGCGATAGAATGCACCAGGATGTCGAGGCCGCCCCATTCTTTGTCGATCCGCTCGAACACGGCTTCCAGCTCGCCGGGCCGGGAAGCGTCGAGCGGCATCAGGATGGGTGCCTGCAGCGCTGTCGCGAGCGGCTCGACATAGGGTTTGGCCTTGTCGTTCGCATAGGTGATCGCGAGCTTCGCGCCAAGTTCGTGAAATGCCTTCGCGCATCCGTAGGCAATGGAATGCCCGTTGGCGATACCCGTTACGAGCGCTTTCGCATCGTTCAGGATCATTCGCGGCGGGTCGATGGTCATGAAAGGACTCCTTCAAGGCAGTTTCATGGGTGCAACCGCTTCATGACGCCGTTGTTCCGATCGCCGCAAGCGTGTGTTGGCCGATCATGAGTTCTTCATTGGCGGGAATGACCCACACTGGCACCTTGCTCGACGCCGTGCTGATGCAGGGGCCGCCCGACTGGTTCGCGACCGGATCGAGCTCAAGCCCGAGCCAGGCGGCATCGCGCACGATGCGCTCGCGGATCGACACGGCGTTCTCGCCCACACCGGCCGTAAGGACCAGGGCGTCGATGCCCTGCATGGCCGCCGCAAGAGAACCCAATTCGCGGCCGATCCGATAGGTGTAGATATCGATGGCGAAATGCGCGCGGGGTTCGGGGCTTTCGAGCAGCACGCGCATGTCGCTCGACACTCCCGATACCCCCAGCAGACCCGACTGCCGATAGATCAGGTCTTCGATCGCCTGCCTGTCCATCTTCAGGGCAGCCATCAGGTAAAGAATCACGCCCGGGTCGAGGTTGCCACAACGCGTGCCCATCGGCAGGCCGTCGACGGCCGTGAAGCCCATCGTGCTGGCCACGCTCCTGCCGGCCACGATCGCGCACATGCTCGCGCCATTGCCGAGATGGGCGACGACGGTGCGGCCTGCTGCCGCAGCCGGCGCGAACTGCGGCAGCACGCTGGCGATGTACTCGTACGAGAGGCCATGAAAGCCGTAGCGTCGCACTCCCTGTTCCGTAATGGACGGGGGGAGTGCATAGGCCTGGGCGACTTCCGGCGTCGTGCGGTGAAACGCCGTGTCGAAGCAGGCCACTTGCGGAATCTCCGGCCGGTTTCGCGCAATGATGCGCATCGGGGCCAGGTTGTGCGGTTGGTGCAGCGGTGCAAGCGGCACCAGCTTTTCGAGCTCGTCCAGCACGACCGGTGTCACCCTAACCGGCCCCGCATACGTCTGCCCGCCATGCACGACGCGGTGGCCAACGGCGATCAGGCGATGGCCTTCGCCGTGACTGCGCAGAAAGCCGCCGATGTGCTCGATCGCACCCTCGTGATCCAGTCCGAAGCCCGCACCCCAGTCTTTTGACGTCTTCTCGCCCGTGCTATCGACGGCCGTGAAGCGCGGCGCCGTATGCAGCCCGTCGACCTGCCCGCGCACGACCAGATCCAGCGCCTTGCCATGCACGCCGAAGGCGCGGAACTTGATGCTGGACGATCCGGCGTTCAGCACCAGGATGATGTCCGCCATGGCGCTACTCCATCACCTTGGCGCTCTCTCGCTTGGCGAGCGCCACCAGTGCGGCCACCGCGCACGAAGCGAGCCGTGCCATCACCGTATCGGCGCGGCTGGTCAGGATGATCGGCACGCGTGCACCCAGCACGACGCCCGCCGCGTCGGCGCCGGCCAGGAACGACAGGCTCTTCGCCAGCATGTTGCCCGATTCGAGGTCGGGTGCCATCAGCACGTTGGCGCGCCCGGCCACCCGCGAATCAATCTGCTTGATCCGCGCCGCTTCGAGGTTGATCGCGTTGTCCAGGGCGAGCGGGCCGTCGACCAGCGCCCCTGTCACCTGGTGGCGATCGACCATCTTGCACAGCGCAGCGGCCTCGATCGTCGACGGCACTTTTGGGCTGACGGTTTCCATCGCCGACAGGATCGCCACGCGCACTTCCGGAAAACGCAGGGCATGACCGAGATCGATCGCATTCTGCAGGATGTCCATTTTGACTTCGAGCGTCGGCGCGATATTGACCGCGGCGTCGGTGATGATCAGCGCGTGGTCATGCTGCGGCACGTCCATCACAAAGCAGTGGCTGATGCGCCGCGCGGTGCGCAGCCCAGCATCACGACTGACCACCGCGCTCATCAGCTCGTCGGTATGCAGGCTGCCCTTCATCAACGCATCGGCCTTACCTTCGCGCACCAGCTGCACGGCGGCAGCCGCCGCGGCATGGCTGTAGGGCGCATCGACCAGCTGATAGGCGGCAATCGAAAGGCCCGCCTCCGCAGCAGCGGACTCGATGCGCGCCCGCGGTCCGACGAGGATCGGCGTGATCAGCCCGTTCTGCGCCGCTTCGATGGCTCCCGCGAGCGAACTCGCATCGCAGGGATGCGCGACCGCGGTTGGCATCGGCGGCAAGGCCCTGCAGTGGTCGATCAGCCGTTCGTACTTGGCATGTTTCGCTTCCATCGACGCTCCTTTCAGACGACGACCCCGTCGGGGCAACGGCAGCTACGGATGCACCGGCGCCTCGACAGGCTGCTCGCGTACGGCATGCTTCGCCAGCATCGTGCGGATGCGTTCGAACATGACCCGTTGAGCCTCGGTTGGGCGGGTGCCCAGCACGCGTTCGTCGGTCAACAAGTGGCCAAACAGGGTGAGGAACCGCTCGCGGTCGCCCTTGTCGCCGAGGAGCAAGGGCAGCGTTGCGATGGCCTGCACCGGTTCATGCCTGACGATGATCTCCTGCTCGCCGCGGATTCGCCGCCACTGATCGGGCGGCAGGTCCGGCAGGTAATCCGCATACGCCTGTGCGAGCTCTTTACGCGTGAACAGGCGGGACAGCGGCAACGGCTCGTTTTGGCGCGCGAGCAACGCCGCCGCGCGCGCAAGGGCTTCGGTGTAACCGCCTTCCTGGATCGCCGCGAGCGCTTCCCTGACGTACGGTTGATCGCGCGCCTCCGTGGCGGGTAGCGCCACATCTTCACGTGCACGATGATGATCGGCCAGAAACTTCGAGAACAGGTTGGCGTAGATCGTGAAGAAGGTGGCCTCCGTGCCGGCATCGCGCACGGCCCGGTAGTAATCCAGCGAGGCGCTGATCATTTCAGAGCCGACCTGCTCGATCCTGCGCCACGGATTGTCCGCTTTCGCGGCCTGGCGGTGGTTCTTGACTGCACTGGCCGCCGACGGCAGCCACGCAAGCCACGGGTTGTGGTCCGAAAACGCCCAGCGCTGGAATCGCAGCGGATGGAACGCGCGCAGCAGGTGTGCCGACATCTCGTTGGACATCGACTGCACGAACGGCTGCGCGAACAGTTCATACGCCTGCTGGTTGAACTCGGAGAGTTCGGCCACGGCCTGGAAGGGCTTTTCGTCATCGCGCTTGAAGCGGTTGAAGTGGGCCGCGATTTCTTCCAGCTGATGCTCGCGAAACTCGACTTCGTATTCGATCTTCCCGTCCGCGCCCTCGTGGTCGGTGATCGACATGCTGTACAGACCGGGCGTGAACGATTCGATGGCTTCGAGCACCGAGACAATCTGCGCGTGTTCCTTCTTGGCCACCTTGCCCGACACAAAGATGCCGAGATGGCCGATGCTCTGGTGCATCAGGCCGACGATCACCTGGCCGCGCGCCTTGATTTCATCGGTGCTGCCGTACAGGTCCGCCACCCAGTTGAAGGCTTGTTGCGGTGGCGTGATGTTGTCGCCCAGCGAAGCGAACAGGATGATCGGCGAACGAATGTCGCGCAGGTCGAGCGCCTTGCCCGTGGTCCCTTTGACCTCGCCCGACCACAGCTTGTTGCCGACGAACAGATTGCGCGTGATCCACTCGATCTCCTCGCGATTCATCAGGTAGTAAGTGCCCCACCAGCGTTCAAAGTCGAGATACCGCGGAGGCTCGGTGTCGATGTTGCTGAACAGGTGGTAGTACTTGTCCCAGAACGTGTTCGCGGGGTTCAGATTCTCGAAGTTCTGCACCAGGTGCGCGCCGTCGAACTTGCCGTCGCCCAGATCCGCGGTGAACGAAGCAAGCCAGGTCCCGCCAAGGATGCCGCCCGAATAGCGCATCGGGTTATCGCCCTCGCCCTCGCTCCACGCGCCGCTCCAGTACGACATGGGCGCGCCATTGATGACGATCGGACCGGTGTCGTCAGGGTCCGTGGTGGCGATCATCATGGCCGCCCAGCCGCCCTGGCAGTTGCCGATGAGCACCGGTTTCCCGCTGTCGGGATGCAGGGAACGCACTTTCCGCACGAATTCCTGCTCGGCGGCGCAAACGTCGAGCATGGTCTGGTCGGGTTCGGGATCGGGGAAGAAAATGACGAAGTAGACCTGGTGGCCGGCGCGCAGCGCGACCCCCACCTGCGAATCGTCTTTGAAGCCGCCAATGCCCGGGCCATGGCCGGCACGCGGATCGATGATCAGATAGGGGCGCTTGCGGGCATCCACCGTCACGCCCTCAGGCGGCCTGATCTTCAGCAGGGCGTAGTTGACGGGCCTTGCGAACTCACGGCCATCGAGAATGTACTCGTAGTCGAAATGCAGCACCGGCTGCGGCTTTCCGGCGGTTCGCTTGACGAACTCCGAGCCACGATCACGCAACGTATCCCAGAACATCACCGAACGTTGGGCCATGTCGATGGCGTAAGACCACGTGTCCCACGGCGTCGGCCATGCTCCGCCCGAGGCCTCGCCTGAGCTGGCGCCGCCGTTGCGACCCAGCGCGCTGTTTACGCGTTCGTCGAACTGTTTCTGTGCGACTTCGGTGCGCTTCTCCCAGACGCGCGAGACCTTCGTGTTGATGTCCAGGTTGCGTGACAACTGCGTGACAGCGTCCATAACGTAGACCTCGATATCGAAACAGTCAGTCGGTGCGGCCGTCACCGCGGCCCGCGGCCAACGTTGGTGGGACGTATACGTGCACGCGGTATCGAAACCGCGTGTACTCCCGATATCTTTCCGAGCACGGTATTCGTGTGGGCAGGCGAGGCTGGCATGGTTCCGCCGACGCCAGCGCCTCCCGGTGCTTCAGTGTGCCGAAGTCACATTACGCCGTCGTGAAGCCGCAGCCTCGATACCGATCAGGCGTCCCACTTCGATCAACGCAATGCGTTGATCACCTTGAAGGTTCCGCTCTTGTGCAGACCATCGCGCAGCGCGGGAACGACGCCGATCCCGGCACCGCTGGTGGCGACGCATGCCTGCGTCATGGCGTTGCTCTGTTGCAGGACGTCCGCCCGACGTTGCCGCCTCGCGCCGCGTCTCGTCCACCACGAGCACGGCTGCGTACAACGGCTAGTCGCTGTAAAGCGACGGTAGCCGGCAATAACTATAACTACGCGCCGCGCAGGGCCGCCGCCTCGCGCGCCAGCCGCTCGATGCCGGCCCAATCGCCGCTTTCCAGCTTGTCCGCTGGCGTCAGCCACGAGCCGCCGACGCAGAGCACGTTCGGCAGCGTGAGGAAGTCCTGGGCGTTGGTCAGGCTGATGCCGCCGGTCGGGCAGAAGCGGATCTGCGGCAGCGGGCTGGCCCAGGCGCCGAGCAGCTTGTGGCCGCCAGCCGGCACGGCCGGGAAGAATTTCAGGTGGTGGTAGCCACGTTCCAGCAAGGTCATGGCCTCGCCTGCCGTGGCCACGCCGGGCAGCAGTGGCAAGTCGCTGTCGTCGGCTGCGTCGAGCAGACCTGGCGACACGCCGGGTGATACCGCAAAGCGGGCACCGGCCTTGTGCGCCGCGCGCAGGTCCTTCGCGCTCAGCACGGTGCCGACGCCGACCATGGCACCTTCCACTTCTTCGGCGATGGCGCGGATCGCGTCCAGCGCGGCCGGCGTGCGCAAGGTCACCTCGATGGCGGGCACGCCACCGGCGACCAGGGCGCGCGCCATCGGCACGGCGGCGCGGGCGTCATGGATGATGACCACCGGCACCACCGGCGCCAGGCGCAGGGTGGCTTCGATCTGCTTTTGCTTTTGTTCGATGCTCATGGCGTTCCGTGATGTCGAAGAGGGTCGGTAGGCGAGCCTGGCGTTACAGCACGCCAGCGCCGAGGTCGGCGGTGGTCGCTGCCTGGCGGAAGATGCCGAACAGCTCGCGCCCCATGCCGAATGCGTGCGTGGTCAGATCGGCCGTGGCCGGCACGCGCGAGGCGAACTCGATCGCTTCCACCAGCACGTCCAGTTGCCCGTGCACGGCGTCAAGGCGGACGATGTCGCCGTCGCGAATACGCGCAATGGCGCCGTCGGCCTTGGCCTCCGGCGTCACATGGATGGCGGCCGGCACGCGGCCGGACGCACCCGACATGCGGCCGTCGGTAAGCAGGGCGATGCGATGGCCGCGGTCCTGCAGCACGGCGAGGGTCGGGGTCAGCTTGTGCAGCTCCGGCATGCCGTTCGCCTGCGGGCCCTGGAAACGCACCACGGCGACAAAGTCGCGATTCAGCTCGCCGCGCTCGAACGCCTTGCGCACGTCGTCCTGGTCGTGGAACACGATGGCGGGCGCCTCGATCACCAGGCGATCGTCAGGCACCGACGACACCTTGATCACGGCGCGACCCAGGTTGCCGCTCAACATGCGCAGGCCGCCATCGGCGCGGAACGGTTCGGCGACACCGCGCAATACACCGCGATTGCCGCTTTCCTTGGAGACGGGCTTCCACGCCAGCTTGCCGTCGGCATCCAGCTGCGGCACCTGCGTATAGCCGTCCAGACCGGTGCCGAACACCGTGCGCGCGTCGCCATGCAGCAGGCCCTGGCTCAGCAGCTGGTCGATCAGGAAGCCCATGCCGCCGGCTTCGTGGAACTGGTTCACGTCGGCGTAGCCGTTCGGATACACGCGCGCCAGCAACGGAATCACCGACGACAGCGCATCGAAATCGTCCCAGCGCAACTCGACGCCCGCGGCACGCGCAATCGCCACCAGGTGCAACAGGTGGTTGGTGGAACCGCCGGTCGCGTGCAGCCCGATCACACCGTTGATGATGGCGCGCTCATCGATGATGTGGCCCAGCGGCAGATGCGAGGAACCGGGCTCGCTGAGCTCGGCCACGCGATGCACGGCCTCGCGCGTAAGCGCGTCGCGCAGCGGCGTGTCCGGCGCCACGAAGCTGGCGCCCGGCAGGTGCAGGCCCATGATCTCCATCAGCATCTGGTTGGAGTTGGCGGTGCCATAGAACGTGCAGGTGCCGGCCGCGTGATAAGCGGCGGCTTCGGCCTCAAGCAGTTCGGCGCGGGTGGCCTTGCCCTCGGCATAGGCCTGGCGCACTTTCGACTTCTCTTCGTTGCTGATGCCGCTGGGCATCGGGCCGCTGGGAATGAAGATGCCGGGCAGGTGACCAAAGCTCAGCGCACCGATCAGCAGGCCGGGCACGATCTTGTCGCAGATGCCGAGGTAGAGCGCCGCATCGAACATGTCGTGCGACAGCGAGACGGCGGTCGCCATGGCAATCAGGTCGCGCGAGAACAGCGACAACTCCATGCCGGCACGCCCCTGGGTCACGCCATCGCACATCGCCGGCACGCCGCCCGCCATCTGCGCGGTGATGCCGGCTTCGCGTGCGACTTGGCGAATCAGTTCGGGATAGCGTTCGTACGGTTGGTGCGCCGACAACATGTCGTTGTAGGCGTTGATGATGGCGAGGTTGGGCGTGTGGCCTTCGCGCAGGCGTGCCTTGTCCGAGCCCTCGCAGGCGGCGAAGCCATGCGCGAGATTGCCGCAGGAAAGGCGCTCGCGATGCGTGCCGGAACCCTTCGCCGCATCGATGCGACGCAGGTAGGCGGCACGCGAGTCGCGGCTGCGCTCGCGCAAACGCTCGGTGACTTCGGCAACCACGGGGTGAAGCACGTTCATGATCAAACTCCGGATAAGTCATGCGGCGCACGCCATGGCGCGCCGACTACTGAAGGGTTCCGCCAATGCCTCAGGGGCACCAATACACGGCGACGGGCACGCGTTGCTGGGTCAGCACGGCGCGCACCGGATAATTCGCGGCCTCGCCCACGCCCTGGCGGGCATGGGCCAGCAGCTCGCGCTTGGCTTCGCCCTCGATGTGCAGATAGAGCGCGCGCGTGTCGAGCAGGGCGGATAGCGTGAAGGTGATGCGGGGTTCACCGGCGCCGGCCGCACGCATGGGCAGCACGTGCACCGGATTGTTCGGATCCAGCGCTTCGGGCAAACGATCGCCGCCGGGAAAGAACGAGGCGGTATGTCCATCGTTGCCCATGCCGAGCACGACGGCATCGAACGGCAGCGCCAGCGACGCCATCCGTGCACGTACCGTGGCGAGCCCGGCTTCCGGCGTCGGCGCATCGGCATACAGGGGTACGAACTGCGCTGCCGACGCCGCGTGCTGCAGCAGGGTCGCCTTCAGCATGCCCGCGTTGGAGCGTTCGTTGCTCTCCGGCACCCAGCGCTCGTCGACGAGGGTGACCTGGACCTTCGACCAATCCAGCGCCTCGCGCGACAGCCGCTCGAACAGGTGACGGGGCGTGCTGCCGCCGGAAACGGCGAGCAGCGCCCTGCCGCGTTCGGCGATGCCTTCGCGCAGACGCGCGGCGAGCTGTTCGGCCAGCGCAACGGCCAAGGCCTGGTTGTCGGTGAAGCTATGCGTGATTAGGTTCGACATGAGAGACATGGCGTAGGCAGGGTGGGGCTTCGCGGTGAACTCACGCATGCCCCGCCGTACAAGAATCCTTGAAAGTCTAGGCAGGGCCCCGCGACGCTCAGGTGAATCACCCTCGCGTCACGGTGGCGGGTTGCGGTGAGCGGATTACTCACTTTCCTCGTTCCAGGTGCGGCCATCGCGCTCGATCAGCGCGACGGCAGCGCTGGGACCCCAGGTGCCCGAGGTGTACGGACGCGGCGTCTCGCCGCTGTCCGCCCATGCGGCAAGAATGGGATCGGCCCACTGCCAGGCCGCTTCCACTTCGTCGCGACGCATGAACAAGGTGGGGTTGCCGCGCACCACGTCGAGCAGCAGGCGCTCATACGCGTCGGGCTGCTGCACGCCGAAGGCTTCGGCAAAACTCATGTCCAGCGGCACGTGGCGCAGGCGCAGGCCACCCGGACCCGGATGCTTGATGGTGAGCCACAGCTTGATGTCTTCGTCCGGCTGCAGCCGCAGCACCAGGCGATTCTGCGCAAGTACGCCAGCCGCCGGATCGAAGATGGAATGCGGCACCGCCTTGAACACCACGGCGATTTCCGACACGCGCTCAGGCAGACGCTTGCCGGTGCGCAGGTAGAACGGCACGCCGGCCCAGCGCCAGTTGGCGATCTCGGCCTTCAGCGCCACGAAGGTCTCGGTGTTGGACTTGCCGCTGGCGAGCTCGTCGAGGTAACCCGGCACGCTCTGGCCTTCCGCCGCACCAGCGCGGTACTGGCCGCGCACGGTGAGCTGGGCGGCATTGCTCTCGTCGATCGGCTTGAGCGAACGAAGCACCTTGAGCTTTTCGTCGCGCACCGCATCCGGTTGCAGCGACGAGGGCGGCTCCATCGCCACCATGCACAGCAGCTGCAGAATATGGTTCTGCACCATGTCGCGCAGCGCGCCGGCGCGGTCGTAATACGCGCTGCGCTGGCCGACGCCGAGCGTCTCGGCCACGGTGATCTGCACGTGGTCGATGTGTTCGGCATTCCACAGCGGTTCGAACAGCACATTGCCGAAGCGCAAGGCGAGCAGGTTCTGCACCGTTTCCTTGCCGAGGTAATGGTCGATGCGGAAGGTCTGCGATTCCTCGAAGACGTGGCCGACGGCGTCGTTGATCTGGTTGGCGCTGGCCAGGTCGCGGCCGATCGGCTTTTCCAGCACCACCCGGGCGCGGCCCTTGTTCAGCCCATAGGAACCTAGGCGATTGCAGATGTCGACGAACAATTCCGGCGAGGTGGAGAGATAGAACACGCGGATGTGCTCGGGCTGCTCGCCGATCAACGCTGCGAACGCATCCCAGCCGTCGTCCTTGCGCGCATCGAGCGAGCGATAGCCCACCTGGCCCAGGAAGGCCTCGATCTTGGCCGCGTTGCCACCGCCTTCCTGCAGCGCCTTGCGCAGCGAGGCACGGTAACCGTCGTCATCCAGGCCTTCGCGGGCGATGCCGATGATGCGGCTGGAAGCGGGGATCTGGCCATCGACGAAACGGTGGTACAGGGCGGGCAGCAGCTTGCGAACGGCGAGGTCGCCGGTTCCGCCAAAAATCACCAGGTCGAACGGCTCGACCGGCAGGGGAGAAGCAGTCACTTCAGTCACCTCAAAGGCGATGCGGGGAGCGGGCACAAGGCACTGGGCCCGTGCGGTGCCTAGGGATCGTACCAGTGACATACCAGGTAACACCAGTTCTCCGTGACACCGCGCGAACCCGCCTGGCGTAACGGTTCTTATCGAAAATTGGTAAGCCCGGAAAGTCCCGCCAAATCACCCGATTGCCATACTGGTATGGTCATTGGTATCGTTCCACCATGGAAACCGCCCTGGTCAATGAATACCGCCGCCTGAGCCGAGACCCGGCCACCAGCCAACCGCTCGCCTACCTGCGCCTGCGCCGGGCGATCCGCAACGTGGTGGAACACCGCGATATCGAGCCGGGCCAGGCCTTGCCCAGCGAGCGCGACCTGTCGCGCCTGCTGGAGCTGTCCCGCGTGACGATCCGCAAGGCCATCGCCGGCCTGGTCGAGGAAGGCCTGCTGAACCAGCGCCACGGCGCCGGTACCTTCGTGGCCGAACGCATCATCAAGCCGATGTCGCGGCTCACCAGCTTTACCGAAGACTTGCGCGCACGCGGCCTCAACCCGCGTTCGGAGTTCTTCGAAAGAGGCGTGGGCGAGGTGACGCCGGAAGAATCGATGGCGCTGAACCTGTCGCCTGGCGTGTTGGTGGCGCGCCTGCATCGCGTGCGCTATGCGAAGGAAGAACCGCTGGCGATCGAGCGCAGCGTGGTGCCCGCCAGCATCCTGCCGGATCCGATGGTGGTGCACGACTCGCTCTACCAGGTGCTGGAAACCCTGGGTTGCCGCCCGCGCCGCGCCCTGCAACGGCTGCGCGCCGTCTCGCTTGGCGCCCAGCAGGCCCGCCTGCTACACGTGCCGGTGGGCAGCGCCGGCCTGAATATCGAGCGGCGCAGCTTTCTCGATGACGGCCGCGTGGTGGAGTTCACCACCTCGTGGTATCGCGGCGATATCTACGACTTCGTGGCTGAGCTGCAGACCGACTGAAGCGGGGCTTGGTTGCTGCTGGCCGGGGATAACCTTAAAATTGTGTTTGTTCGGGTGTCCTGCGGCGTACCTCCACAGGATGAAACGGGAAGCCGGTGCACGCTGCCAACGCAGCCATTCCGGCGCTGCCCCCGCAACGGTAAGCGCGTGATTCGAACCTGACGGCGACATGCCACTGTGCCTCGGCACGGGAAGGCGCCCGACGGTGCATGCAGCGGATGCATGCCGCTCGCAAGCCCGGAGACCGGCCCGACACGTAACGGATGGCTCGCGGTGGGCGAGGCCGGACGTCGTGTCATGGCGCCTCCTGCCTGCCCGCCGTTCTGCTCCCCCTGTGACCGTCCGACCTCTGGAAGTCAGGTGTCGCGCGCGGGTGCGCGGCCACAAGGAACCGCATGAACAAGACTCTGCTGGCAGCCGCGTTGCTGTCGTGCACGATGGCCGCGCAGGCCGCCGATACGAACGCGCCGCAGTCACTGTCCACCGTGATCGTCACCGCCACGCGCACCTCGATCACCACGGACGAGGCGCTTTCCTCGGTCACCGTGATCACCCGTGCGGATATCGAGCGGCTGCAGCCGGCCTCGGTGCACGACCTGCTGGTCGGCTTGCCGGGCGTGACCTTTACCCAGACCGGTGGCCTGGGCCAGCAGAGTTCGCTGTTCCTGCGCGGCACCAATTCCACCCATGTGCTGGTGCTGATCGATGGCGTGCGCATCGGCGCAGTGGGTGCAGGCCTGCCGGCATTCGAACAGATTCCGGTCGACCAGATCGAGCGCATCGAGATCGTGCGCGGTCCGCGTTCCAGCCTGTACGGCGCCGATGCGATCGGCGGCGTGATCCAGATCTTCACCCGCCATGGCCAGCAGGACGGCAAGCTCTCGCCGTCGCTCAGCGTGTCGGCCGGCAGTCATAGCTACATGGACGGCCATGCCGGCCTGTCCGGCGGTGACTCGCATTCCTGGTTCAACGTGGGTCTCGGCGGCCAGTACACCAGCGGTATCCCGGCCTGCCGTGCCGGCGCGGCGGAGGCGGGCGCCGGCTGCTTCGTCGACCAGCCGGGCGACAATGCCTTCCGCAACTGGAACGGCATGGCCAACGGCGGCTATCGCTGGGACAACGGCACCGAACTGTCGGCAACGTGGCTGCGCAGCAAGAGCTTCGTCGAATACGCCGGCAGCCCCTACAGCGGCAACCAGGCGGTCAACCAGCAGATCGTCTCCGGCGCACGCCTGAGCTTCACCCCGCTCGACGCCTGGAAGGTGACGCTCAATGCCGGCCAGAGCAGGGACGATTCGTCGACCTACTTCCAGGGAGTCTACAACGACATCTTCGCGGGCACGCAGACGTATTACCCGCGCACGCCCAGCGGCTATGCCGACTCGCGCCGCAACCAGGCCTCGTGGCAGAACGACATCACCCTGGACACCAACCAGCTGCTGACGGCTGGCGTCGACTATCAGCAGGAATACATCAACAGCGACACCGGCTACCTCAACAGCAGGCGCGAGGACACCGGCGTCTATGCGCAGTACATGGGCACCTTCGGTCGCAACGAAGTGCAGGCATCGGCGCGCCATGATCACAATGATCAGTTCGGCAACCACAACACCGGTGCACTGGCATGGGGCTACAGCTTCGATCACGACTTGCGCCTGTCGGCCAGCTACGGCACGGCCTTCCACGCGCCGACTTTCAATGACATCTACTACCCCTACGGCCTGGGCAATCCCAACCTCAAACCGGAGAAGTCGCGCTCCGGCGAACTGGGCCTGAGCCAGAAGCAGGAGCTGTGGAACTGGGCGGTGAATGTCTACCAGACCAAGATCGACGACCTGATCGCGCTGGATAGCAACTTCGTGCCGCAGAACATCAGCCAGGCGCGCATCCGCGGCGTTGAAGGCCAGCTGGGCGCGAATCTCGACGGTTGGCAGGTGCAGAGCTACCTCACCCTGCAGCAGCCCAAGAGCACGGCGAGCCCCTATGACGGCAACCTGCTGCCGCGACGTCCGGAGCAGACGGCGCGCGTCGACCTGGATCGCCGTTTTGATGCCTTCGCCATTGGCGCCACCTTCTTTGCCTCCGGCAAGGCGTATGACGACCTGGCCAACCAGCATCGCCTCGGCGGTTACACCACCACCGACCTGCGCGCGAGCTACGCGTTCCTGCCCAACTGGCGCATCGAGGCCAAACTGGCCAACGTGTTCGATCGCAACTACGAGACGGTCTACTACTTCAACCAGCCGGGGCGCACCTGGTTCCTGACGCTGCGCTATAACCCGTCGACGCGTTGATCGGCCCTGCCGGCACCTCACGGGTGCCGGCAAGCAGAACCATCGACATCCCGGCTTACGCCGGGATGTCGATGCCAGATCATCCATTCCTTACGGCACATTCGCCGTCACACGATTGCGTGCATAAAGGCGACCGAGGGCACGCGTACGCGTCCCGCAAGTCGGTGCGACAGGGGCGCGTCGACGACAACGGTCAGGATGCCCGTGAACCTTTTCGCGCCATTGATACGTCGCCCGATCGGCACTTCGCTGCTCGCGCTCGGCCTCGCCCTGGCAGGCTTGTGGGCCTACCTGTTGCTTGGCGTGGCGGCGCTGCCGGCGATCGAATTCCCCGGCATGGTGGTCTACACCGAGGTGCCGGGCGCCAATGCGCAAACCATGGCGTCGACCGTGGCCGCACCGCTGGAACGCCACCTTGGCCGCATACCCGGCATCAAGGAGATGCATTCGGAGAGCAACGACGGCTCGACCTCGATCCGCATCCTGTTCAACTTCGGCAACAACACCGACAAGCTGGCGCGCGACGTGCAGGCGGCGATCAATGCGGCCCGGGTCGACCTGCCGTCGAGCATGACGGTGCCGCCCCGTTACTACAAATTCAACACCGCCAATATTCCGGTCCTGCTGCTCTCGCTTACCTCTGAGACAGTGCCGCCGGACAAGCTCTACGACCTCGCCGACACCCTGATCAATCCGGCGCTCGCGCAAATTCCCGGTGTGGCGCAGGTGCGCGTCATCGGTGGACGACCGCGGGCCGTGCGGGTGGAGCTCAATACCGTCGCGCTCGCCGCCAAGGGGCTGACGGCGAACGACGTGGCCAATGCGTTGCGCGCCGCCAACGTGACTTCCCCGCAAGGCACGCTGAGCGACGGTCGCACGCAGATGACCGTGACGGCCAACGATGCGCTGCACAACCCGGAAGAATTCGGCAACCTGCTGATCGCGATCAGCAAGAATGGCGCACCGGTGCGGTTGTCCGATGTCGCGCACGTGGTCAGCGGCCAGCAGGATGAGTACCAGGCGGCCTGGTTCAACAACCATCGCTCGGTGGCGATCCGCATCGCCAAGCGCCCCGAAGCAAACGCCGTGGCGACCGCCGATGCGGTGCGCGCCAAGCTGCCGCAGATGCGCGCCTGGCTGCCCGCTGACCTGCAGATCACGCCGATCTTCGACCTTACCCAGACCACCAAGTCCGCCCTCCACGAAGTGCAGGTGGCCTTGATGCTGAGCGTGCTGATGGTGGCCCTGGTGATGCTGGTGTTCCTGCGCCGCATCGGCCCGATGCTGATTGCCATGCTGAGCGTGCCGCTATCGCTGGCGGGCGCCTTCGCGGTGATGTGGACCCTGGGCTATACGCTCAACACGCTGTCGCTGATTGCGCTGGTGCTGTGCATCGGCTTCGTGGTCGACGATGCGATCGTGGTGATCGAGAACATCGTCCGTCATATGGAAAAAGGCGCGCCGCCCTTGGAGGCAGCGCTGGTCGGCGTGAAGGAGATCGGCTTTACGGTGGTCTCGATCACCTTGTCGCTGATTGCCGTGTTCGCCCCGCTGTTGTTCGGCAACAACCAGTTCACCCTGCTGCTGCGCGAGTTCTCGGTGACGCTGACGGCTGCCGTGGTGATCTCGGCGATCGTCTCTTTGTCGATAACCCCTGCGCTGTGCGGACGCTTCCTGCCAGCGGAGGAGAGCGGCACGCGCGTGCCGGGTCGCCTGGAGCGAACCATCGAGCGCTTCGACCTCGGCATGCAGCGCATCTACGCACGCGCGCTGGATTGGGCCATGCGGCATCGTCGCCTGATGCGCTGGCAACCGATCATCCTGCTGGTGCTGACCGTGGTGATGGCGACCGGCGTGGTGAAGCTGTTCGGTTTCAATTTCATGCCGCCGGAAGACATCGGCATGATCCAGGGCGATGTTCGCGCCGATGCGAATATCTCGCCCACCTTGATGGCCGAGCGTGCCCAGCGTGCCTCGGCGATCATGAAGGCTGACCCCGCCGTGCTCGACGTCACCACCTTCCTCGGCAGCGACAACGCCGGCGGCGCGGTCGGCAACCAGGCCACCATGTTCGTGGATCTCAAACCGCGGGGCAGCGGGCCGGGGCAACGCTCAGAGCCGATCAAGGACATCATCGCGCGCCTGTCCAAGACCTACGAGAAATTGCCCGAACTGCGCGTCTCGCTGAACTCCATCGGCTTCTTCAACGACAACAACGACAGCAACCGTGGCAGCCAGAGCTTCGAGCTGGTCAGCAGCAACAACACCGACCTGCAACCGTGGGCGTTGAAGGTCGCGCAATTGATGCGCAAACGGAAGGAATTCCACGACGTCACCACCGATTACGACAGTATCGACAAACAGCAGATGCTGAAGGTCGACCGCGCCGCGGCAAGCCGCTTGCAGGTGAACATGGGCCTGATCGATTCGGCCCTCTACAACGCATTCGGCCAGAACCAGGTCTCGATCATCTATTCGGACATCAACCAGTACTGGGTGGTGCTGACCTCGTCGGCAGAGCACTCGATCAGTCTGGCTACGCTGCTCAACACCTATGTGCGCGGCGAGCAGGGCAATATGGTGCCGCTGTCAGCGCTGGCGCATATCGAGCCCAATGTCTCGCCGTCCCTGGTCATCCACACCAACCAGCTGGAAGCGACCCAGATCTACTACAACACCGAGCAGAACATGCCGACGGACAAGGCCATGGCGCTGATCGAGCAGATCGTGGCGGATGCGCGCATGCCCGCCGGCATCCAGATCGGCTATACCGGCGGCAACCAGCAGCTGCAGGAAACCCGCAGCAACGCGAACGTGCTGCTGATCGGATCGATCCTGGCCATGTACATCGTGCTGGGCATCCTCTACGAGAGCCTTGGTCATCCGCTTACCATCCTTTCCACCCTGCCGGCCGCGGGAGCCGGCGCCTTCCTGGCGATGTTGGCGACCGGCCTCTCGCTGTCGCTGATGGCGATCATTGCGATCCTGATGCTGATCGGCATCGTCAAGAAGAACGCGATCCTGATGGTCGACTTCGCCCTCGTCGCCCAGCGCGAACACGGCTTGTCGCCGCCGGAAGCGATTCGTGAGGCGGCCCTGGTGCGCTTCCGCCCGATCACCATGACCACCCTGGTGGCGATGGGCGCGGCGCTGCCGCTGGCGATCGGTTTTGGCATTGGTTCGGAAATGCGCCAGCCGCTGGGCGTGGCCATCGTCGGCGGCCTGCTGGTATCGCAGCTGCTGACCCTGCTCAGCACCCCCGCCATCTACCTGTGGAATTACGACCGCAAGGAGCGCAAGGCCGCGCGCAAGGCGAAGCGTGCGGCGAAACGGGCGTTGGCGGGAAAACTGGAGCCTGCCGGTTAAGAGCAGGGGTCCGGGGCGCGTGGTGAGGGCGCAGACACCGGCCGCTGCGCAAGACTTGCGGTTAGCTGACGATCCTCGCCTAGGGCCTGTGGGCCCCCTCTCCGTTCGGTCATACGCCCTCGCTACTCACCCCCATTCCCTTATTTTCCCGCCCCCCTGTCTTCCGGCAGGGACCGACTTCAGGCACATTCGCGTGTCGTGTCAACGCAGGCATAAAGTGCAGCATGACTGCGTATTCCGCCTACGACGTGCGTGAACGCACGCCTTCAACGCCCCATGGCCGCCTCCCCAGCAGCCATGAGGCTGTGCGCAGCCTCTAACCGGTATGGAAACCTGAGTGAACATCTTCGCGCCCCTGATTCGCCGCCCCGTAGGCACGTCACTGCTCGGGCTTGGCCTGCTGCTGGCGGGCCTGATCGCCTATGGCCTGCTTGGCGTGGCGGCGTTGCCGTCGCTGGAGATTCCCGGCGTCTTCATCACGGCGTCGCTACCGGGTGCCAGCGCGCAGACCATGGCCTCTACCGTACTCGCGCCGCTGGAGCGCCACCTGGGCCAGATCCCCGGCGTCGAGGACATGTACGGCAATGCCACCGAGGGCGCCGCCACCATCCAGATTCGCTTCAACTTCGACCGCAGCGCCGACAAGGCCGCCCGTGACGTGCAGGCGGCGATCAATGCCGCCCAGGCCGACCTGCCGGTGCTGCCCAACCCGCCGCAGTACTTCAAGTTCGATACCTCGCAGATTCCCGTGCTGCTGGTGTCGCTGACCTCCACCAGCCTGCCGCCGGACAAGCTCTACGACCTTACCGACACCTTGCTGAAGCCGGCCGTCTCGCAGATTCCCGGGGTGGCTCAGGTGCAGGTCTTCGGTGGCACGCCGCATGCGGTGCGGGTGGAGCTGGATACCAATGCGCTGGCGGCCAAGGGACTGACCGCGAACGACGTCCGGAATGCACTGGTCGCGGCGAATGTCACCTCGCCCCAGGGCATCCTGAGCGACGGCCGCACCCAGATGACGGTGACCGCGAACGATGGACTGCGTGAACCGGAGGAATTCGCCAAGCTGCTGATTGCCGAGCGCAACGGCGCGCCGGTGCGCCTGTCCGACATAGCCAAGGTGACCAGCGGCCAGCAGGATATCTACCAGGGCGCGTGGTTCAACGGCCAGACCACCGTCGCCATGCAGATCAGCAAGCGCCCGGAAGCGAATGCCGTGGCCACAGTGGAAGAGATTCGCGCGCGCCTGCCCGAGTTCCGCCAGTGGATGCCCGCGGACGTACAGATCACGCCGATCTTCGATCTCACCCAGACCACCAAGTCGGCCCTGCATGAAGTTCAGGTTGCGCTGATGATCAGCGTGGTGATGGTGGTGCTGGTGATGCTGGTGTTCCTGCGCCGACTGCGCCCGACCCTTATCGCCACACTGAGCATTCCGCTGTCGCTGGCCGGCGCCTTCGTGGCGATGCTGGCGCTGGGCTACACGCTCAATACGCTGTCGCTGGTGGCCCTGGTGCTGTGCATCGGCTTCGTCGTCGACGATGCCATCGTGGTGATCGAGAACATCGTGCGCCACATGGAGCACGGCGAGGCGCCGCTGCCGGCGGCACTCGTCGGCGTGCGCGAAATCGGCTTCACCGTCATCTCGATCACGCTGTCGCTGGTCGCGGTGTTTGCGCCGCTGCTGTTCGGCAACAACCTGATCATCATGCTGCTGCGCGAGTTCTCGGTGACACTGGCGGTGGCGGTGATCATCTCGGCCCTCGTCTCGCTGACCCTGACGCCGGCGCTGTGCGCCTATTTCCTCAAGCAGGACCAACCGGGCGAACGCACGCCAGGCCGCATCGAACAGGCGCTGGAACGCTTCGATCGCAATCTGCATCGCATCTACGAGCGTACGCTGGACTGGGCCATGCACCACCGCCGGCTGATGCGCTGGCAGCCGCTCATCCTGTTGCTGCTCACCGTCGGCCTGGGCATCGCGGTGGCCAAGACCGCCGGCGGCAACTTCATGCCGGAAGAAGACATCGGCATGATCCAGGGCGACATCCGCGCCGATGCGAACATTTCGCCCACGTTGATGGGCGAACGCGCACAGCTCGCGGCCGACATCATGAAGGCCGACCCGGGCGTACTCGACGTGCTCACGACCTTGGGCAGCAACGATGGCACCGGCGCGGTCGGCAACGCTGGCAGCATGTTCGTGGACCTGAAGGCGCGTGGTAGTGGTCCGAACGATCGGCATGACAGCGCGAAAGTCGTGATGGATCGTCTTTCGAAAAAGTACGACTCCCTGTCAGGCATCAAGGTGTCCCTGAGCCTGGTGCAGTTCCTTGGCGGCGGCGGCAGCGGCGACAAGGGTGGCCAGTACGAATTCCAGCTGATCGCGACCAATGGCGAGGACCTGCAGCCATGGACGCTGAAGATGGTGCAGAAAATGCGCAACACCAAGGAGTTTCGCGACGTCGGCAGCAACTTCGACCTGGTCGGCAAGCAGCAGCTGATGAAGGTGGACCGCGAGGCAGCCAGTCATCTGCAGGTGAGCATGGGTGATATCGATACCGCCCTGCTCAATTCGTTCGGCCAGCGCCAGGCATCGCTGATCTATTCGGACATCAATCAGTACTGGGTGGTGCTTACCTCCAACCAGGCCGCCTCGCTGAGCCCGGAAGCGCTGCTCAACCTGCGCGTGCGCAATGCGCAAGGCCTCATGATTCCGCTGTCGGCCGTCGCGCATATCGAGCCCAATATCAGCCCGATGCGCGTGCGCCACCACAACCAGTTCCAGGCCTCCACCATCAATTACAACCTGGCGCCGAAGATCGACCAGCAGGCCGGCGTGAAGCTGGTGGAGAACACCGCCATCGGCGTGGGCCTGCCGGCTGGCGTGCATGTGGAATTCACCGGCCAGAACGAGCGCCTGCAGAAGGCCAAGTCCAACGGCATGGTCTTGCTGTTCGCCTCCATCGTGGCCATGTACATCGTGCTGGGCATCCTCTACGAGAGCCTGGGCCATCCGCTCACCATCCTCTCCACCTTGCCGGCCGCGGGCGCGGGCGCGTTCCTGGCGATGCTGGTGACGCAAACCCAGCTCACCCTGATGGCGATCATCGCGATCCTGATGCTGATCGGCATCGTCAAAAAGAATGCGATCCTGATGGTCGACTTCGCCCTGGTCGCCCAGCGCGAACGCGGGTTGTCACCACCGGAAGCGATTCGCGAGGCGGCGCTGGTGCGCTTCCGCCCGATCACCATGACCACCCTGGTCGCGATGGGTGCCGCGTTGCCGCTGGCGATTGGCTTCGGCGTGGGTTCCGAAATGCGCCAGCCGCTGGGCGTGGCCATCGTCGGCGGCCTGCTGGTGTCGCAGCTGCTGACCCTGCTCAGCACGCCGGCCATCTATCTGTGGAACTACGACCGCAAGCTTCGCAAGGCGGCGCGCAGGGAGAAGCGCGCAGCGAAGCGGGCGCTGAAGGCGCAGACGGCGGCGGGGTAAGCTCTCGCTTCTTCTGTTCGCTCGCAGGCACGCCTGTGTGAGTCCCGCGCCACCCGCTCTGCTCCTTCTCCCCTCCGGGGAGAAGGTTGGGATGAGGGGCGGGTGCTTGCGATCACGCTAAAACCAAGCGATATCGCCAGCTTGCCGCTTACGCAGCGGGCGTTTCGACTGCCTGCCGGCAGCCGAGTCACTTTTCTTTGCTGGCCCAAAGAAAAGTAACCCAAAGAAATGGCCTCTAGAGCTGGTAGCACTCCGTTG
>NZ_JAPDPF010000013.1 GCF_026283925.1 Dyella halodurans | reverse complement strand
CCATGCATCACCTCGAAGGGGGTGTTGCACTTGATGTTAGAGACCGCCTTACTTTTCTTTTGGGCCAGCAAAAGAAAAGTGACCCGGACCGCGGCAGCGGTTCGGAACGCCCGCTGCGTAAGCGGCAAGCTGGCGATAACGCCCAGTTGTCGCGCTACCGCAAGCACCCGCCCCTCATCCCAACCTTCTCCCCGGAGGGGAGAAGGTGTACCTGCTGCCGGCAGGCAGTCGAAACGCCCGCTGCGCAAGCGGCAAGCTTGCGGCCACGCTCAGTTGTCGCGCTATCGCGAGCACCCGCCCCTCATCCCGACCTTCTCTCCCACAGGGACTACCTTCGGGTCGCCCGGAGGGGAGAAGGAGCACAGCAACCCCGCTGCGTCCCACAGGGACTTCGTCCAGCTTGCTTCGTGCATAGAAGCGACAGCCCGCGACAAGCTTCCGACAACCGTCGCCAACACGTCGCGACCAATCCCCGACGCGCGTCAAGAAAGCGCCGCAAGCGCCCACCGAAATACCGAAAACCAAGCAACCGCAAGGCTTTCCCGTGATGGCATGGCGTTTGCTATCACCAGTCATCGGATACCTCGTCGCGAGGTATCGAGGCTTTCGTGACTGATAGGGATTGAGGTTGGCATGGCTCAGAACGAGCAGGGTTTTGAAGCACCGGCGGCAGCAGCGACGAAGCGCTCGTCGCCGTTGGTCTGGGTGATGGCGGTGGCGGTGCTGGCCATGGCCGGCGTGTGCGCGTACGTGCTGCTGGGGCAACGTCATCAAGGGGCCGCGGAAGGCGCAGAACCCAAGGTGGCCGAGTCCAAGCAGGAGCAGTACCTGCCGCTCGACCCGCCGTTCGTGGTGAATTTCCGTGACGACCAGTCCATGCGTTTCCTGCAGGTCGGCGTCAGCTTGATGTCGCACGACGCGGCGGCGCTGGCGGCGGCGAAGGACGCCGAGCCGGTGATCCGCAATGCGCTGGTGATGCTGTTCAGCAGCCAGGACTACGCGATTCTCAGCGACGCCGCCGGCAAGCAGAAGTTGCAGGCGCAGGCACTGGCAGCCGTACGCAAGATCGTCGGCGACCGGCTCGGTCGCCCTGGCGTCGAAGCCCTGTATTTCACCAGTTTCGTAATGCAATGACGGGCGGGCGCACAGTCCATGAGTGATCTCCTTTCGCAAGAGGAAATCGACGCCCTGCTTGATGGTGTCGAGGGCGGTGCCGTCGAGACGGGCAATGACGAGCCGGTTCCGACCGATGCCGTCATAACCTATGACTTCACCCAGCAGGATCGTATCGTCCGCGGCCGCCTGCCCACGCTGGAAATGGTCAACGATCGTTTCGCTCGCTTCTTCCGTAGCGCGGTGTTTGGCGTGCTGCGCAAGACCTGCGAGGTGTCGGTGCTTGGCGTGAAGATGATCAAGTTTGCCGAGTACGTGCATGGGCTGGCGGTGCCGAGCAATCTGAACCTGGTGCGCATCAAGCCGTTGCGGGGCACCGCGCTGGTGGTGATGGAGCCGCGCCTGGTGTTCACCGTGATCGACAATTTCTTCGGCGGCGATGGACGCTTTCACGCGCGCATCGAAGGTCGCGATTTCACCGCTACCGAGAACCGCGTCATCCAGATCATGCTGACCGAGCTGTTTGCGTCGATGGTTGAGGCCTGGGCGCCGGTGCTGCCGTTGCAGTTCGAATACATGAACTCGGAGATCAACCCGCAGTTTGCGAACATCGTCAGCCCCACGGAAACCGTGGTGGTGTCGCGCTTCCACGTCGAGCTGGATGGCGGCGGCGGCGAGATCAACCTCACCTTGCCGTACGCGATGATCGAGCCGATCCGCACCCTGCTCGATGCCGGCGTGCAGAGCGATCGCGTGGATCGCGATGACCGCTGGGCCGAAAACCTGCACGAGGAAGTGTTGGACGCGGAAGTCGAACTGAGTTCGCTGTTGTTGGAGACGCGCATGCATATCGGCGATTTCCTGCGCCTGCGTCCCGGCGACGTCATTCCCGTCCAGCTGCCTGAATTGAGCACCGTCTTCGCCGAGGACGTACCCGTATTTCGTGGCCGTTATGGCCAGTCCAACGGCCGCAACGCCGTTCGCTTTCATGCCCCGACCGGCCGTCGCGAGATGCGCCTGTCCACCGAACTTGTCCCGGAGAAGAGCCTCGTATGATCCCGTCCAATGAAGCCGTTGCCGGCGGCACCCAGCGCGTCGAGTTCGACCCGCTCAACGGCGCCGTGGCCGAAGGCGCTGACGTCAATCTGGACATGATCCTCGATGTGCCGGTGACCCTGGCCATGGAAGTGGGTCGCACGCGCATCAGCATCCGCAACCTGTTGCAGCTCAACCAGGGCTCGGTGGTGGAGCTCGACCGTTCCGCCGGCGAGCCGCTGGACGTTTTCGTGAACGGCACCCTGGTGGCGCACGGTGAGGTGGTGGTGATCAACGAGCGCTTCGGCATTCGCCTTACCGACGTGATCAGCCCGGCTGAACGCGTGCGCAAGCTGCGGTGATCGGCATGCTGCTTGCCCTTGCAACGCCGGTAGCCAGCGCGTCCGAAATCCAGGTGGGCGGCGAGCTGGCGCGTGTACTGATCAGTCTGCTCGGCATCATCGCCTTGATCTTTGCCGCGGGCTGGATGAGCCGCCGCCTGCAGGCACGCACCTCACCCGGTGGGCGACGGCTGCGCTGCGTGGAATCGATGGCTGTCGGCGCCCGTGACCGGCTGCTGATCATCGAAGCCGATGGCACGCGCCTGCTGGTCGGTGTGGGGCAGGGCGGCATGCGCACCTTGCACGTCTACGAAGGCAGCGCAGCCACAGGCGATGTGCCAGGCGCCAATCCACCGCCCATCGGCTTTGGCGACCTGCTCGCCCGCTGGAAGCGTACGCCATGAAGTCACTGCGCTGGATCTTCCTCATCGTGCTGATGTTCGCCCCGATGCTTGCATGGGCTGCGCCGATTGCGCCGATCACGCAGGGTTCGCCCGCAGGCATCCCTGTCCTCACCGTGCAGAATGCGCCGGGTGGCGCGCAGAACTGGACGCTATCGCTGCAGTTGCTGGCACTGATGACCGTGCTGACAGTGTTGCCGGCCGTGCTGTTGATGATGACTTCCTTCACCCGGATCATCGTGGTGCTGGGCTTCCTGCGGCAGGCGCTGGGTACGCAGTCCACGCCATCCAACCAGATCCTGCTTGGACTCTCGCTGTTCCTCACTTTGTTCGTGATGACGCCGGTGCTGAACCATGCCTACGCCGATGGCGTGAAGCCGTACATGGACGGGCAGATGGGCGCGGAGCAGGCGGTGCCGGCGGCGGCCGCTCCATTCAAGCGCTTCATGTTGGACCAGACGCGCGAGGCAGACCTGCAGCTGTTCACCCACCTGGCGAATGAGCAGCCTTACGCCAGCAAGGACGACGTGCCGTTTCGCGTGGCGATGCCCGCCTTCGTCACCAGCGAGCTGAAGACCGCGTTCCAGATGGGCTTCATGCTGTTCGTCCCGTTCCTGATCATCGACCTGGTGGTGGCCAGCGTGCTGATGTCGATGGGCATGATGATGCTCTCGCCGACCATCATCTCGCTGCCGTTCAAGATCATGTTGTTCGTGCTGGTCGATGGATGGACCTTGCTGCTGGGCACGCTGGCGGGGAGTTTCTACACGTGAGTGCGCGCACCGCTTTTTCTCCCTCTCCCCTTCGGGGAGAGGGTCGGGGTGAGCCCCGGAAAGGGGGTAAAGGGCGGGTGCTCGCGAAAGCACGGCCATCCCTCACCGTCATTCCCGCGAAAGCGGGAATCCAGTGCCTTTTGCTTCTAAAGGATCCTGCGGAAACGGCAAGGCGCTGGATTCCCGCTTTCGCGGGAATGACGCGGATGAGGGGCCTCGGCAAGCACCCGACCCTCCCCGCCGAAGGGAGCAGGAGCGGTCATGACGCCTGAATCCGTCATCGAATTCGGCCAGCACGCGCTGTACGTGGCCATGATGATTGCCGCGCCGTTGCTGCTCACGGCCCTGGTCGTCGGTCTGGTCATCGGTGTGGTACAGGCTGCCACGCAGATCAACGAAATGACCTTGAGCTTCATCCCCAAGGTGATTTCGATGGCCCTGGTCGTGCTGATCGCCGGCCCATGGATGCTGCGCACCCTGGTGCAGTTCACCCGCCAGTTGATCGAAAGCCTGCCGAGCGTGATCAAGTGACGACGGTCGACCTGGCCACCATGCAGAAGATGCTTGGCGCCGTGATGTGGGCCATGGGGCGCGTAGGCGGCCTGTGCCTGATTGCGCCGTTGTTTGGCGACTCGGTGTCACCCGCGCGCATTCGCCTGGGCCTCATGCTGGTATTGACGATCGTGCTGGCGCCGCTGGCACCCGCACAATTTGATCCGATGGGCGCGGACGGCATCGCCGTGATGATCAACCAGGTGCTGATCGGCGCGGCCATGGGTTTCGTGCTGAAGCTGGCGTTTGAGGCGGTTTCGTTTGGCGGCCAGTTGGTGGCCCAGAGCATGAGCCTGGGCTTTGCCGAATCGGTGGATCCGCGCGGCGGTGGCAGTTCGCCGACCATCAGCCAGTTCTACCTGCTGGTGGTGACCTTGCTATTCCTCGCCATGGACGGCCATCTTCGCTTGATCGCGTTACTGGCCGATAGTTTTCACAGCTTGCCGCCGAGCGAGACGGGCATCGGCGGCAACGGACTGTACGCGGTCGTGGGCTTTGCCGGCCAGTTGTTTGGGGGCGCCGTGCGGGTGGCCTTGCCGGCGATGACTTCCTTGCTGGTGGTCAATATCGGTTTTGCGGCGATCAGCCGCTCCGCGCCGGCGATGAATCTGTTCGCGGTGGGTTTTCCGATCACCATCACGCTGGGCTTCCTGGCCTTGTGGCTATCGATGCACAGCCTGCCAGGTGCGTTCGAGTCGTTGCAGTCCAGCGCGTGGTCGCTGATGCACGAACTGGTCGGCGGTTGAGGTAGCCGGCCATGTCCGAGCAAGACGATCAGGAACGCACCGAACAACCCTCAGAAAAACGCCTGCGCGAAGCGCGTGAGAAAGGCGATATCCCGCGCTCACGCGATCTGTCGGGTGCGGTGGTGGTGCTGGCCGGCGTGGCGACGCTGATGAACGGCGGCGAGAGCGCGATGGTCCACGTGCGACGCATCTATGGCCTGGGCCTGAGCTACGGGCGCGATGCGTTGTTCAGCGACGTGCTGCCGACACGCGTGCTTGCACTTGCCATGCATGAGGCGATCGACTTGTTCCTGCCGGTTGCCCTGGCCACCTTGCTCGCGGCCGTTGCCGCCCCGGTGCTGCTGGGAGGGCTCAGCTTCAGCGCGCAGGCGCTGGAGCCGAAGTTCGAGCGCCTTGATCCGATCAGCGGCCTGGGCCGCATCTTCGCCGTGCGTGGCCTGGTCGAGCTGGCCAAGTCGCTGCTCAAGCTGCTGCTGATCGGCGCCGTGCTGCTGATGGTGTTGAAGAACTGGCAGACCCAGCTGATGGACACCGGACGCGGCGAGGTCGGCAGCGGCATGGTGCGCGCAATCGCCTTGCTGGGCCATGCCGCGCTGTTGTTCGGTTCCGTGCTGGCCCTGATCGGCGGCGCCGACGCGCTGTACCAGAAATTCGACCACAACAAGCGCCTGCGCATGACGCGGCAGGAACTGAAAGACGAATCGAAGGAAAGCGACGGCAACCCTGAGCTGAAGGCGCGCGTGCGCCAGACGCAGTTCCAGATGGCCCGTCGTCGCATGATGCAGGAGCTGCCCAAGGCCGACGTGGTGATCACCAACCCCACGCACTTCGCCGTGGCGCTGCGCTACGACGAGGGGCGCATGGGTGCGCCGCGCGTGATCGCCAAGGGCGTGGACGAGCTGGCGCAGCAGATTCGCCTGGTGGCGAACAGCCATCGCATTCCCATGGTGGAGGCGCCGCCGCTGGCACGCGCCCTGTACGCCACCACTCAGCTTGATCGCGAGATCCCTGCATCGCTGTACGTGGCGGTGGCCCAGGTGCTGGCCTACGTCTTCCAGTTGAAACAGGCCGTGGCGCGCGGCGATGAGCCGCCGCAGGCGCCGAAGCCCGATGTCGATCCGGACCTGCTCGGTCCTTACAAATTCTGACGGATACACCTCATGGCCGCAGTCAGCACGCTCGACAACCTCAAATCGCTGGGCAGCCGTGGCATCGGCGCGCCGGTGATCATGCTCGCCATGTTGGCGATGATGATGTTGCCGTTGCCCCCGTTCCTGCTGGACATGCTGTTCAGCTTCAACATCGCGTTGTCGCTGGTGATCCTGCTGGCGGTGATCTACGTGATGCGGCCGCTGGAGTTCGCCGCGTTTCCCACCGTGGTGCTGATGGCGACCTTGCTGCGCCTGGCGCTGAACATCGCCTCCACCCGCGTGGTGCTGCTGCATGGACACGACGGTCCCGGCGCGGCGGGCAAGGTGATCGAGGCGTTCGGCGAATTCGTCATCGGCGGCAATTTCGCGGTGGGCCTGGTGGTGTTCGCCATTCTTACCATCATCAACTTCGTGGTGGTGACCAAGGGTGCGACGCGCGTGTCCGAAGTGACGGCGCGCTTCACCCTGGACGCCATGCCCGGCAAGCAGATGGCGATCGACGCCGACCTCAATGCCGGCCTGCTGAACCAGGAGCAGGCGCGTGATCGTCGCCAGGAAGTGCGCGAGGAAGCGGATTTCTATGGTTCGATGGATGGTGCCTCGAAATTCGTTCGCGGCGATGCCACGGCGGGCATCCTGATCCTGCTGATCAATATCGTCGGTGGCTTTTTCGTCGGCGTGATGCAGCACGGACTCTCCGCCGCGGACGCCGCCAAGACCTATACCTTGCTCACCATCGGCGATGGCCTGGTGGCGCAGGTGCCGGGCCTGATGCTGTCGATCGCCACGGCAGTCATCGTGACGCGTGTGTCGCGCTCGCAGGACATGGGCAAGCAGTTGATCGGCCAGGTGTTCGGCCAGCCGCGCGCGCTGGCCGTGGCAGGCGCGGTGCTGGGCGTGATGGGCGTGATTCCCGGCATGCCGAATATCGCCTTCCTGCTGTTGAGTGGCACCTGCGGTGGCGCGGCGTGGCTGATGGTCAAGCGTGAGCGTGAAGCGCGCGCCAAGCTGGACCAGTCCATTGTCGAAGCACCGGCACCGGCGGCGCCGACCGAGCGCCTGGAACTGGGCTGGGAAGACGTCGCCAGCGTCGATCCGCTGGGCCTGGAAGTCGGCTACCGGCTGATTCCGCTGGTCGACACGCACCAGGGGGGCGAGCTGATGGGACGCATCAAGTCGGTGCGCCGCAAGCTCTCGCAGGAACTGGGCTTCCTGGTGCCGCCCGTGCATATTCGCGACAACCTGGACCTGGGTCCCAGCACCTATCGCATCACCTTGATGGGCGTGCCGATGGGCGAGGCCGAGGTGCACAACGACCGCCTGCTGGCGATCAATCCGGGCCGCGTGCAGGAGGGGCTGCAAGGCATCAGCACGCGCGATCCGGCCTTCGGGCTGGAAGCGATGTGGATCGAGCCGGGCCAGCGCGAGCAGGCGCAGAGCCTCGGCTACACCGTGGTTGACCCGGCCACGGTGATCGCCACCCATCTGTCGCACATCCTGCAAGGCCACGCACACGAACTGCTCGGCCACCAGGACGTGCAGCAGTTGCTCGACCGTCTCGCGCAAACCACGCCGAAGCTGGTGGAAGACCTGGTGCCGAAGCGCCTGTCGCTGGGCGTGGTGGTCAAGGTCATGCAGAACCTGCTGGCCGAGCGCGTGCCGATCCGCAATATGCGCAGCATCGTCGAATCCTTGGCGGAGCATGCAGGGCAGAGTCAGGATCCCGGCACTCTTACCGCCGCCGTGCGCGTCGCACTCGGCCGGCAGATCGTGCAGGAGATCACCGGGCTGGGCACCGAGATCCCGGTCATCACGCTGGCGCCGGAACTGGAGCAGATCCTGCTCGGTTCGCTCGCCAATGGCGGCGTAGCGGGCGCGGCGGTGGAGCCGGGCCTCGCAGACCGCTTGCAGCAAGGCGTCGCCGAGGCTTCGCGCAAGCAGGAAATGAGTGGCGAACCAGCCGTGTTGCTGGTCGCGCCGCAGCTGCGTCCATGGCTCGCGCGCTTTACGCGGCACGTGGCACAGAACCTGCACGTACTGGCCTACAACGAGGTGCCGGACAACCGCCGAGTGCGATTGGTCCAGGCATTGGGTCGCTAAGAACGAGGTTCTGGGCAATGAGCAATAGCGGAAGGCACATGGGTAGCGGGCGCGCACTCGGCAAGCAATCGCTTCGCAGGATGGGCTCAGGGACGTACATCACCACCGCCCATGCGCGCGCCTGTTCACGGAGTATCACTCGATGAAGATCAAACGCTTTGTGGCCGCCGACATGCGACAGGCCATGCGCGAAGTGCGCGAGGAGCAGGGGCCGGATGCGGTGATCCTCTCCACGCGCCGGATGGATGAAGGCATTGAGATCATCGCCGCCGTCGATTTCGACGAGGCGCTGGTGCGCGAAGCCGCCCGCCACGGCGCGCCGCTGGATGTCGAGGAGCGCACGCCGCGCATCATGGCCGCCGCAGCGCAGGTCGAGGCCGCGCCGGTGACGACGGCCCGCGACGACAAGCCGGCGACGGCGCAACGTCGAGACTACGCGGCGGTGTTGACCGCCGTGCCTGCGCGCACGCAGGCGGCACCCGCTCCCGCCGTCGAACCGCCACCGCTGCCCGCGGCTGCCGCGGCGACGATCGCGCAGGAGGCCGCCGTCGCCGATGCGTCGGCACCGATCCACCCCTTGCTCGAACGCGCCGTGCAGGACACCGCACGCGTACGCGCCGAGCTGGGCAGCCTGCGCGATTTGCTGGAAACGCAGTTGTCCAGCCTGGTGTGGAACGACATGGAGCGCCGCCAGCCGATGCGCGCCCGCGTGCTGCGCGAAATGACGCGGCTTGGCATCGAGCCCGACGTGGCTCGCCAACTGGCCGACGAACTGCCGACGGCAATCAATGCCGAGCAGGCGCGCTACCTACCACTGGGCATGTTGAGCCGCAGCCTGTCGATCAGCCGGCGCGAGCAGTCTGAGCGCACCGGCGTCACCGCCCTGGTCGGTCCCACCGGCGTCGGCAAGACCACCACCATCGCCAAGCTGGCCGCGCGCGCCGTGATGCGTCACGGCGCCTCCCAGGTGGCCCTGGTGAGTACCGATCACTATCGCATCGGTGCGGCCGCGCAGCTCGAGCACTACGGCCGCCTGCTCGGCGTGCGCGTATACCCGGCCTACGATGCGGACAGCCTGCGCCATGTGCTGGATCTGCTGCGCGGCTGCAACACCGTGCTGGTCGACACCGCCGGCGTCGCCGGTGGCGATCCGCGCCTGGCACAACAGCTGGAGGTGCTGGGCAATGCCGGCGACCTGCGCGCCTGCCTGGTGCTGGCGGCGAACGCCCAGGCGCCGTCGCTGGACGAGGCGGTACGCTCGTATCTGCCGCTGAAGCCGCATGCCTGCATCCTGACCAAGCTCGATGAGGCGCCCAGCCTCGGTGGCGCGCTTTCGGTGGTCATCCGCCATCGGCTGCCGATCGACTACATCACCGATGGCCAGCGCGTGCCGGAAGACATTGCCGCCGCCGATGCGCGGGTACTGGTGTGCCGCGCGGCGCAGGTGCTGAAGGGCAATGGTGTAGCGGCCTCCGACGACGAGGTCATGGCGGAACGCTTCGGCATGGCGGTGGCCAGCGCATGAACAGCATCCTCGCAATGAATCAAGCGATCGGTCTGGAAAGCATGTTGCGCGCCTTGACCGAGCGACAGGGCAAGCCACCTGCCGCGCGCGACCAGGCCTTCGGCCTGGCGAGTCCCTCCACCGGTCGCCGCTGTCGCGCCATCGCGGTTGCGGGCGGCAAGGGTGGTGTTGGCAAGACCACCGTGTCGGTCAACCTGGGCATGGCGCTGGCCGTGGCCGGGCATGAAGTGATCCTGCTTGACGCGGACATGGGACTTGCGAATGTCGATGTGCTCCTGGGTCTGACGCCCACGCGTCATATTGGTCACCTGCTCGACGGCAGTTGCGGCATCGAGGATCTGCTGATCACCGGGCCACGCGGACTCAAGGTGGTGCCCGCAGGCTCGGGCACGCGGCGCCTGGCCCAGCTCAGCAATGGCGAGCATGCGGCGGTGATCCGCGCATTCGACGATCTGCTGACACCGCCGGACTACCTGCTGGTGGATACCGCCGCGGGCCTGTCCGACAACGTGGCAATGTTCGCCGCCGCGGCCGACGACGTCGTGCTGGTGGTCTGCGATGAGCCGGCCTCGCTCACCGATGCCTACGCCATGCTCAAGGTGCTCAGCCGCGACTTTGGCGTGCGTCGCTTCCGCATGGTGGCGAACATGGTGCGCAATGCCGGCGAAGCCCGCCAGCTGCACCAGAAACTGGCGCGTGTCACCGATCGCTTCCTCGATGTGGCGCTCGAATTCATGGGCATGGTGCCGCACGACGAACGCCTCAAGCAGGCCATCCGCCGGCAGAGTTCGGTGGTCGACTTGTGGCCTTCCAGCCGGTCGGGACAGGCATTCAAGCAATTGGCAGGTGCGGTCGATACATGGGGTGAACCCGAGCGACTGGGGCTGGACCGTATCGCCTTCTTCAGCAGGCAGGCCGCAGCAGCGACGGGGTGGTGACATGAGCGTGGCTTCCGAATATCTGCAACTGCAAAAGCAGAGTGCCGACGAACTGGTTCGCCTGCACGCGCCACTGGTGCGAAGGATCGCCTATCACCTGATGGGGCGATTGCCGCCAAGTGTGGACGTCAGCGACCTGATCCAGGCCGGCATGATCGGGCTGCTGGAGGCTGCGCGAAATTTCACCACCGGGCGCAACGCCAGCTTCGAGACGTTTGCGGGTATCCGCATTCGAGGCGCCATGCTCGACGAACTGCGGCGTACCGATTGGACTCCCCGGTCGGTGCACCGCAAGGTGCGCGAGATGGCCGAAGTGGTGCGCCAGATCGAGATTGAAACCGGCGCGGATGCCGAGGACGCCGAGGTCATGCGGCGACTGGGCATCGGCGCCGAGGAGTACCACCAGGTGCTGGCCGATGCGGCGAGTGCACGGTTGCTCAGCCTCTCCGTGCCGGACGACGGTGATGGCGGTGCAGCGTTCGACGTGGCCGATGCGGACAGCCTGAGTCCGCAGGACAGCGTCGAGCACGATGGCATGCGCCAGTCGCTGATCGATGCGATTGGCAGCCTGCCGGAGCGGGAGCAGTTGGTGATGTCGCTGTATTACGAAGAGGAGTTGAACCTCAAAGAAATCGGCGCAGTACTCGGCGTCACCGAGTCGCGGGTCTGCCAGATCCACGGCCAGGCCATCGTGCGCTTGCGAGCGCGCATGACCGGGTGGCGCGAACACGGTTAGGCGGTACCCCGACATTCCCTGAGGCTAGGCGCACCGGACCGCACGGTGCAAGCGGAGAAAGTGGTTTGGACAAGAATATGAAGATCCTGGTGGTGGACGACTTTTCCACCATGCGGCGTATCGTGCGCAACCTGCTGGTGGAACTGGGTTTCAGCAATACGCTGATCCAGGAAGCCGACGATGGGGAAAATGCGCTCACCATGTTGCGCAACACCTCCTTCGACATGGTGGTGACCGACTGGAACATGCCCAACATGACGGGCATCGACCTGCTGCGTGCCATCCGCGCCGAGCCCGCCTTGAAGGGCATGCCGGTACTGATGGTCACGGCGGAAAACAATCGCGACCAGATCATCGCTGCCGCCCAGGCCGGCGTGAACGGCTACATCGTCAAGCCGTTCACCGCGGCCACGCTGCAGGAAAAACTCAGCAAGATCTTCGAGCGGCTTGCCGCCAGCGGAGCCACCGCATGAACGCACAGGTATCCCTGATGGCTGGCGAAACGCTGCCGCCGGAACTGCACGCCCTGCTCAACAGCACCGACGGCGCTGCGTTTGAACAGGCGCTGGACGTACTGGTGCGTGAGCGTGAACAGCGCGTCTTCCGTGCCCTGGGCCTGCTCGCCCGCGATCTGCACGATGCCGTGCGCCGCCTTGGTGGCGATCTCGCGCAGGAAGGCGTGCCGGGTAGCGTGGCCGATGCGCGCCAGCATCTGCAGGACGTGCTGGAAATGAGCTCGCAGGCCGCGCACCGCACGCTCGATTTCGCCGAGCGCATGCGCCCGCAGGCCGAGTCGCTGGCCGAGAACGCCAGTGCGGTGATCGACGGCACGCCGCCAAGCGATGTCGCCCACGTGCTGGCGCTGGAAGCGCGGGGTTTCTCCACCGCTTGCCGCGATGGCCTGGCTGATTTCGTGGTGGCGCAGTCCTGGCAGGACCTGTCCGGCCAGCGCATCAAGAAGGTGGTGAACTTCATTGGCAGCGTCGAATCGTCGCTGCTGGAACTGGTCAGCCTCACCGGCGCGCTGGCGGGCGGCGAAGTCGCTGCCGGTCCGGTCAAGGTGACCAGCCAGGACGAGGCTGATCGTCTGCTGAGCGAGTTCGGGTTCTGAGCATGAGTCCCGAGCTGGACACCGAGTTGCGCGACACCTTCCTGGTGGAAGCCGGGGAGCTGGTGCAGCGCCTGGGCGAACAGCTGATCGGGCTGGAAGCCGCGCCGCGCGATGCCGAGTTGTTGAATGCAGTGTTCCGCGCCTTCCATACGGTGAAGGGCGGCGCGGGTTTCCTCGCCGTCGAACCGATGGTGCAGTTGTGCCACCACGCCGAGGATCTGCTCAATGTGGCACGCACCGGTCAGGTCCTGATCGATGCCGAGCGCATGGACGCGCTGCTCGAGGCGCTCGATCTGCTCAACGATATGCTGGCAGCCTTGGCGGGCGGCACTGCGTCGGCCATGCCGCCGCCGAGCCTGTTGAAGCGCCTGATGCCGGTCCATGCTGCCAGGCCGCCAGCAGCGCCCAGGCCGGCGGCTGCGCCAATCGCGGCTCCGCCTAGCGATGGCACCATCGACGATTCCGAATTCGAAGCGTTGCTGGACAGCCTGTACGGCTCGGGCGGCGCGCCCGGGCTCGACGAGGCGCCAGCGCCTGCAAGCCATGGCAGCATCAGCGACGACGAATTCGAAGCCTTGCTGGACAATCTTCACGGCAAGGGCGGCGCGCCCAACGCTACGCCAGTAGCCACGGCCGCGCCTTCCAGCACGACAGGCTCGGGCGCGATCTCGGACGACGAATTCGAAGCGCTGCTGGACAACCTGCATGGCAAGGGCTCCGCTCCCGGAGCCATCGCGGCCAGCCCGGCAGCGCCTGGCGTTCCGGCGGCAGCACCGAGTGCCGTCCCCGCTGCGCGCAGCCCCGCGCCGGCGGCGGAGACCACGGTGCGCGTGGATACCGCGCGTCTCGATGCCCTCGTGCACCGGGCGGGCGAACTGGTCCTCGTGCGCAACCGCTTGCTCAGTCTTGCCGCACGTACCGGCGACGAAACGCTCGCGGTGGCCGCTGGCGAACTCGATCGTGTCGCCGATGCGCTGCAAAACGCCGTGCTAGGCATGCGCATGCAGCCGGTGGGACGCTTGTTCCAGCGCTTCCCGCGCATCGTGCGCGATCTTGCGCGCCAGCTCGGCAAGGAAGTGGAGCTGATCCAGGAAGGCGAAAGCACCGATCTCGATCGCAGCCTGGTCGAATCGCTGGCCGATCCGCTGGTCCACCTGATTCGCAATGCGCTCGACCACGGGCTCGAGATGCCCGAGGAACGCGAGCGCGCCGGCAAGCCACGCAAGGGACATGTCACGCTTTCGGCAAGCCAGCGTGGCGAACGCATCGTCATCTCGGTGGCCGACGACGGCCGCGGCATGAATCCCGAGATCCTTCGCCGCAAGGCGGTGGAGAAGGGCGTCATTGACGAGGCCCAGGCAGCGCGCCTCAGCGAGAACGAATGCTACGAATTGATCTTCCGTCCCGGCTTCAGCACGGCGGCCACCGTGTCCGACATTTCCGGGCGCGGCGTCGGCATGGACGTGGTGAAGACGCGCGTGGCCGAACTCGGCGGCAGCTTGCAGGTGCGTTCGCAGCTGGGTCGCGGCAGCACGCTGGAACTGGCGGTGCCGCTGACCCTGGCGATCCAGCGCGTGCTGATGGTGCGCGTCGGTGGGCGTCTGCTGGCATTGCCGCTCAGCAATATCGAGGAAGTTTTCGAACTGTCGCCGGGACAGGACCAGCGCCTAGACGGCCGCGTCGTGGCCGCCCATCGCGGGCGCGCACTCGCGCTGGCTGACCTGGCCGGCTGGGTCGGCGTCGAAAGCGCATCCGGTCGACACGTAGTGGTGCTGCATATTGGCCATTTGCGCCTTGGCTGCCTGGTGCACGAAGTGCTGGGGCGCGAAGACGTGATGGTGAAACCGCTCGGCCCGTTGTTTGCGGGCGTGCCTGCCGTGGCCGGCGCTACCGTCACCGGCGACGGTCGCCTCGCCCTGGTCATGGATCTCGCCGGCCTCGCCAGTGGCGATGGCCAACTCCTCCCCTCCCTGCAAGTGACCGCCTGACATGGACCTGGTAAGTCTCATCGGCACGATCCTGGCCTTCGTGGTCATCATCGTCGGCACCATCCTCAAGGGCTCCACCGTCGGTGCGCTGTGGAACCCGGCTGCCTTCGTCATCGTCTTCATGGGCACCATTGCTGCGTTGCTGGTGCAGAACCAGGGCAAGGCGCTGAAGCAGGCGATGAAGATGTTCTCGATGGTCTACAAACCGCCGAAACATCAGCCGTCCGACCTCATCAGCCGCATCGTGGGCTGGAGCGAGATCTCGCGTCGCCAGGGCCTGCTAGGCCTGGAACCGCAGATCGAATCGGAGGACGACAGCTTCGTGCGCAAGGGCCTGCAACTGCTGGTCGACGGCAGTGAGCCGGATGCCATCCGCGGCGTGCTGGAAGTGGAAGTGGACGCCCGCGAGCACGCCGACCTGGCCGCTGCGAAGGTCTACGAGAACGCCGGCATCTACTCGCCGACCATGGGCATCATAGGCGCCGTGATGGGCTTGATGGCGGTGATGCAGAACCTGGCCGACCCCAGCAAGCTCGGCCACGGCATTGCCGCAGCCTTCGTGGCCACCATCTACGGCGTGGCGCTGGCCAATATGTTGATGCTGCCGATTGCCTCGCGCCTGAAGGGCCTGGTGCACAAGCAGACACAGATGCGCGAGATCCTGATCGAGGGCCTGGTGTCCATTGCCGAAGGTGCCAACCCACGCCAGATCGAAGCGAAGCTTCAAGGTTACCTGCCGTGAGTCGCAAAAAGCACCACGAAGACCACGTCAACCATGAGGCCTGGGCGATCCCCTACGCCGACCTGATGACGCTGCTGCTCGCGTTCTTCGTGGTGATGTACGCGGTTTCGGTGGTGAACGAAGGCAAGTACCGGGTGATGTCCGAGTCGATCATCGAGGCGTTCAATGGCTCCAGCCATGTAATCGCCCCGATGCCGCAGACCCGTGCGCAGCCGCACAATGTCGACCCCGCCGTGGCAGCGCCTCCGGGCCAGCCCGGTGCGGCCACCACGCCACTTGCCGTGCCCATTCCGCAGCGGCCGGTGCCGATCCGCGCGGCAGACCTGCGCGCTGCCCAGCAGCGCGTCTCTGAGCAGAACCTCGAACGCATCCGTGATCAGGTGCAGCGCGCGCTGCAGCCGCTGATCGACAAACAGATGGTGGTCGTGCGGCGCACCACCACCTGGCTGGAAATCGAAATTCGCACCGACATCCTGTTCCCCAGCGGCGTCGCCAAGTTGTCGACACCCGCGGATGGTGTGCTCAACGAGATCGCCGGCATCCTGCAGCCCTTCACCAATCCTGTGCGCATCGAAGGCTATACGGACGACCGGCCGATCAACACCTCCGTGTTTCCCTCCAACTGGGAACTGTCGGCTGCGCGTGCGGCGAGCGTGGCGCGGCTGTTCTCCGAGCATGGCGTCGATCCGACGCGGCTCGGCATCGTCGGCTGGAGTGAATATCGCCCAAGCGCGGCGAACTCAACCGAAGATGGGCGCAATCACAATCGCCGCGTCCTGGTCGTCGTGCTGAGCGATCAGGATGCACCCAAGCGGCTTTACAACGATGTCGAACACATGGGGCAGTTGGCTGGCGGCGATGAAGTGCCGGCGTCCTCCAGCTCGGCGGCACCTGCCGCGACTCCCATCGCGGCCACCGCCACGCCGGTGCGACCGCCGGTACCACAGGTTCAGGCGCTGCCTGCGGGTGATCTCCCGGTGAACAAGGTGATGCTGGCAGGTCCTGCGCGTCATGCCGAGGAGGACTCCGCAGCGGCAGCCACACCAGCGAACGGCAGCAACGCCGTTACGGCGCCGCGCGCCGCGATGCCAGACCGCAGTCCTTGATCCGTGCCCTTGTCGTTGTTCACCCAGCCAGCGCATACCAGGAGTCGAAGTCGTGACCGCCGTTGATACGACCGCCAGCCATGCCAACCAACGCGGACTTTCGTTCCGCCTTGGCGAGCAACTCTATGCAACACCCCTGGCGCAGGTCAGCGAAGTGATCCGCGATGGCGAGTTGACGCCCGTACCGGGCGCGGCAGCGGACCTGCTCGGCATCCGTCACCTGCGCGGGCGCATCGTGCCCGTGCTCGACGGCCGTCGTCGACTTGGTTTACCCAAGGCAGAGCCGCAGCACGAGGCCGACGCGCGGGTGGTGATGCTGGCCTATGGCAGTCATCTGGTGGGCGTGCGCGTGGACGCCGTGGGCGATATGGTCACTCTCGACACTGCGCAGATCGCACCACCACCGCCAGGTCGAGCGGAGCGCGAGGACGATCCGGTGCATGGCGTGTTGCCGTGGCAGGGCGGCTTTGTCGCGCTGCTGGATGTGCGCAGGTTTTGCCGGTTGCCGCTGGAGAGTGAGGCGGCGTAAGCGCGGCTTTGGGCGCGCGCTTGTCTCGGGGTAGTGCACGGCCTGGACCGCGCCTTCAGTCAAAATGGTGCCGGTAGCCAATCTGGAAGCTGTCCGGCAACACGCTTAGCGTCCACGATGACGGGCGATGGACGGACCACAGGCCGAAACCGCTGCCGATCAGCGCACCGATCAGTACGTCGCTTTGCCAGTGACGCTGGGTCTTCACGCGCGCCACCGCATCGTAGGCAGGCAATAAGGCCAGCAGATACACCGTAGGGTGATCGCTGCCGTAGTCGACCATGAATGGCGTGACCGCGGCGGCCAAGGTGGCCACTTCGGTACTGGGAAAGCTGTCGGCGCTGCGCCCTTTGAAAAAGCGATTGGGGTCGTCGGTTTGCGCAGGACGCTCGCGCCGGAACGCCCTCTTCAACACCTGTGTACTTAGCACAGCCGCCGTCGTCGAATCCACCGAACGCCAGAAGGTGTTGCCCAGCTTGTCTTCACCGCCCAGCCATACCGCGCCAACGCCTACGGTAACAAGGCTGCCGTAGACCAGGACATTCTGATTGCGTCGATTCCAGACGGCGCCGTGGTCGTCATGAATCTTGTGATCGATGCCGAATGGACCACCCGAAGCCCGTGACGGGGCGGACGCCACCAGGGCCAGGAGAAACAGTGCTAGTCGTAGATGGGGCAAGGGAGTCATCCATGTCGCGCCGGACTTGATTCGCGGAATGCAGGGCAACCCAGGTTCGGCACGCGTTCGATTCGACGGTCGGGCCACGCCATAAGCGCGCAACCATGGCAACGAGGGCTGGATCCTTCAGCTCGTGTTCTCGTGCTGCGAAAGCTGTCCATCCTTGCCAGGGCTGCGTCCTCCGCAAAAGAAAGGCCCCTTTTGGGGGCCCTAATCGGCAGTCGGCATCGGCGACCTGACCACCTATCCAACAGGGGATATTGGAGCCTTGCATTCTTCCGTAAGGACGAACGATGAGATGTCAGCTTTCTACCATTCGCTGTGTCGTCCTGAGTGGATGACCGCCCTGGATGGCCGCGGGGCACCCGTGCAGGCACGGCTAGCTCAATAGCTTGGCCAGCAGATCATTCGTCACGTGCGGCCTGGGAAACATTTCAGACCAGTCTCATTACAACGGCTCCCATCAGTGAATACCGTGGGCGTTACCTGTCGCGGGAATGTGCCGATGCTGATGCTGCTTGCCTTTTCGTTGATTCCCGGCGCGTTCTTCGCCGGCTATTTCGTGGGCAACCTACGCGAACAGGGGCGCCGTCATGCACTTCGTTGGCCTGCCGAGGGGCCGCGTCTCCGCATAGATCGTGCTCGACGGTCGTCTCGCTAGAACAAACCGAATCAAGATCGTACGTGACCGAATCAAGATGGTACGTGCGACGACGGCGATGCCCGGGAACGATCGCGGAGCTGGGCCGGGTGCCGTGATTCATGGGATTCAGTTGCATCTCGCTGATTGCACGCTGTGTGGCGTTGACGGATCGAAGCGAGCGGGGATGACCAGGGGTGGCCTATTCCGAATGCTCCGTCGCGTCATATACGCAGGCCAGCACCGATGCCGCCGCGGCATACAGAATCGCCGGCACGTCCTGACGCAAACGCAGGGAGGCGAGCAGGGCGGCCATCTGTGGGTCGTGGTGCAAGGGAATGCCCAACGCACGTGCGCGTGCAAGCAAGGTTTCCAGCGATTCCGGTGGCAGCACGGCGGGCGACGGTGCATCGGCGGGTCCGCCAGAGAGGCGCAGGCTCACGCGTCGTTTCGCGGGGGGCAAGGAGGTGCTCATGCCATGGCCTTCAGCAGAATCGCGCTGTGCGGACCGGTCGAGTGAGGCAGGCCCTGTTGGCAGCTCAGCTGATCGAGGATCAGGCCACAGGCGGAAAGTCGCTGGCGCAGTGGGCCGAACTGATGTTCCAGGCGCCGTACGGTGTCACTGCGCTCGGCCCACAAGCGCACGGCCAGGCGCAGGTCGCGTAGCTGCAGCTCGCCTTGCACGGGGCCGAGCCCTGGCAGGTCCAGGGCGAAGCCGAGCACCCACGACGAGCCACCTTCCGCGTCGGTTGCGTACTGCAGCTGGATCTGCAGGATGTCGCGGCCGGCTTCGCCCTGCAGTGGAATCTCGATCATCCATGCGGGCACCGTGGTGGCTTCGAGCTGCGCCACTTCCACCCGGGCGAGTGCCGCATGCACTTCGCCGTGCAGGCGGCCAAGCAGGGCGTCGACGTCGTCGTCGAGCAGTTCCGGCGGCAAGGTGACGCGAGGCTGCGCCTGCAGTCCGCGTTGTTGCAAGGGCGGTGGTGTTTCGCTGCCGCTGGTTTGCGGGCGGCGCGCGGGCAGGTAGTCGTCGAGCAGGCTGGCCAGGCGCAGCAGCGCTCCCTTCCAGTCCTCCTGGCTCAAGCCGGCCATGTCCAGATGCGCCTGTGCCAGTTCCGACTCGAGGAACAGGCCGCTGCGCTTGATGGCTTCGCTGAGTCCTTCGCCGCGGGTGATCTCTGCCGGCGTGCGCACCCCGTGTTCCAGCAAGGCGAGCGCGGGACGGATATAGGCGGGCAGTTGGCGAAGTGCCGGCCGCTGGGCCAGGGCATCGAGCGTGGCGAGCAGGGGCGCATAGCCATTCTGCTGCGGCAGGCGCTCGCGCAGGGCGACCTGGATGGCCGGTTCGGGTGTATGCGGCGCAATGATCTCGAGCAGCGGCTGGGCGCCGAGGGTGAGCACGCGTACCTGGAATTGCGAGGGCAACTGGCTGCGCGGTGCTTCCGCCTCCACCGCCATCGCGCCTATCTGCAACACCATCAAGCCATCCGGATTGATCCCCAGCGGCCGTGCGGCGAGCACGGTACCGATGCGCCAGCTCTCTGCGGCACTACCGGAGGCAGCGCCGGCCCAGGCCAGGGCGGCCAAGCTGGTGGGTTGTATGACCAAGACGTAGCTCCTTGCGGCGGGGCGACGTGCGCGCGCCCATCCGTGCCTTGTACATCGGCGGCTGCGCAGGAAACTTGAGGCAAGTTTTTGTCGCAGCGATCACCGAATCGTCGGCTGCGTTTCGCTAAAGCGATGCCCGCCACGGCCGATAAGCACTCCGAGGACGCCACGGGGCGCGGCGAGAGCAGGTCAATGGGCAAGGCGACAGCACAAGGCAAGGGTGAGAGCGAGGCGCGCGTGATTGCGCTGCCGCCGGATTTTCGCCTGGCCGAGCTCGCCGCCGTCAAGGCGGAGCTGCTCGAAGCGCTGGAGGCACCGGCGGTGAACATCGATGGCGCCGCCGTGGAGCGCGTGGACACCGCGGCACTGCAGCTGCTGGTGGCCTTTCGCCGTGAATCGACGGCGCGCGGGCAGTCGCCAGCGTGGCACGGCGTAAGCACGGTCATGCGCGATGCCGCCAGCCTGCTCGGCCTGGCACAGGTACTGGAATTGCCGGCACCCATGCCGGCCTGAAACTGAGGTGGAAGATGGCAAAGATTCTTGCAGTGGACGATTCGGCTTCGATGCGCGGCATGGTGGCCTTCACCCTGCGTGGTGCAGGTCATGACGTGAGCGAGGCCGAGAACGGCCAGCTCGCGCTGGACCAGGCGCGTGGCAGTCGCTATGACCTGGTACTGGCCGACGTGAACATGCCGGTGATGGACGGCCTGAGCATGGTGCGCGAGCTGCGCACGATGCCGGAATACAAGGGCGTGCCGATCCTGATGCTGACCACCGAGTCGCATACCGACAAAAAGATGGAAGGCAAGGCCGCCGGCGCCACCGGCTGGCTGGTGAAGCCGTTCGATCCGGAACAGCTACTGGCCACCGTCAAACGCGTGCTCGGCTGAGCACGGAGAGTCTCCCTATGAGCAAGGCCGGTCTGGCGCAGTTCCAACAGGTGTTCATTGAGGAGAGCCTGGAAGGGCTCGATACGATGGAGTCGTCGCTGCTTGCGCTGGACGATGGTGGCGACGGCGAGCTGGTGCACACCATCTTCCGTGCGGCGCATTCGATCAAGGGTGGCGCGGCGACCTTCGGTTTTCCGGAGATGTCTTCGTTCACCCACGAGGCGGAGTCGTTGCTGGATGAAGTGCGCAGCGGCAAGCGCGCCATCGACGGCTCGATCATCGAACTGTTGCTGCGCACGGTCGACTGCCTGCGCGGCATGTTCGCCCGTGCACAGGCCGGCGAGCCGCTCAATGATGCGGTGGCCGAGGGCCTGCGCAATGAACTGGCCGCGGCCATGGGCCGCGGTATTCCTGCGGGCGGCGTGCAGGCGCGGCGGGCGGAAGATCAGGCCGACGCCTGGACGGTGCGCTTCCGCCCCCATCCCGGCATGCTGGCCAGTGGCAACGATCCGCTGCGCCTGATCCGCGAGCTCGCCGGCCTGGGTGAGCTGCGCGCGACACCTGAATTTGATCGCCTACCCGCGACGCTCGCGGGGCTCGAACCCTCTGAGTGCCACCTGGGCTGGACCATTACCTTGCGTGGCCCGGTCAAGCGCGCCGACATCGCTGCGGTATTCGACTGGGTGGAAGACGAATGCGATCTCGCCATCGAGGCGCAGCATGTCGTGGCCAAGCCTGCTGAGGCGCCCATAGCAACGGCTCCCGTCGCCGCGGCGGCCAACGTGGCCGATGCGGGAGCAGCGCGTGCGCAACGTGAGGCGGGTGCCGAGTCCAGCTCGGTGCGTGTGTCGATCGACAAGATTGATGGCCTCATCAACCTGGTCGGCGAGCTGGTGATCACGCAGTCCATGCTCGACACCTTCCGCGGTGAGTACGACGCTACGCGCGTCGCCATGCTGGAGCAGGGATTGGCCCAACTGGCGCGGCATACGCGCGAGCTGCAGGAAACGGTCATGGGCATCCGCATGTTGCCCATCGCATCGGTCTTCAATCGCTTCCCACGCATGGTGCGCGACATCAGCCAGAAGCTGGGCAAGCAGGTGAAGCTGGAACTGGTCGGCGAACAGACCGAGCTCGACAAGACCGTGCTTGAGAAAATCGGCGACCCGATGGTGCACCTGGTGCGCAACGCCATCGACCACGGCCTGGAAACGCCGGACAAGCGTCGCGCGGCGGGCAAGTCCGACCTGGGTACGCTCAAGCTCGAGGCTTCCCATCGCGGCGGCAACATCGTGGTCGAAGTGTCCGACGATGGCGCCGGCCTGAACCGCGATGCCATCGTGGCCAAGGCCGTGCAGCGCGGCCTGATCGCCAGTGGCGAAGGTCTGAGCGACGAAGCCGTCGCCGACCTGATTTTCCAGCCCGGTTTTTCCACCGCCGCCGTCACCACCGACCTGTCCGGCCGAGGCGTGGGCATGGACGTGGTTCGCCGCAACGTGGCCGACCTCGGTGGCACCGTCACCATCCGCAGCACCCAGGGCAAGGGCAGCGCCTTTACCATCACCTTGCCGCTGACGCTGGCGATCATCGACGGCCTCACCGCCGCCGTTGGCGGCGAGCGCTACATCGTGCCGTTGGTGTCGATCGTCGAATCGGTGCAGCTGAAGCCGGAAGCGGTACGCAGCGTGGCCGGTGGCGAGCTGTTCCGCTTCCGCGGCGAGTACCTGCCGGTAATCCGCCTGCACGATGCCTTTGGTTGCGACAACGCCATTCGTGCCATCGACCAGGGCTTGATGGTGGTGGTGGAAGGCGATGGCAGCCGCGTCGGCCTGTTCGTCGATGGCCTGATCGGCCAGCAGCAGGCCGTGGTGAAGTCGCTTGAGGCGAATTATCGCCGGGTGCAGGGTGTATCGGGCGCCACCATTCTCGCGGACGGCTCGGTTGCCTTGATTGTCGATATCGCAGGCCTGGTACGTCTGCAGGGCCGACGCAAGGCAGCCTGATTCAGCAGGCGATGGCGGTGCAGGAAAAGCGCCGCCAGGGATGGTTCGAAATTCTGAGTCGCGACAGGAAGTCGTGGCCGCCGGCTTGCGGGCTGGTGTCGGGCAGTGCAGGGAATGAATACGGGCAATCGCATCCCGCTTTTTTCATTCTGAAGGTCGTTTCCCCATGGTTTCCCCAATGAAGTTGCTCGATCGCCTTAGCCTTACGGCCAAGGTGTGGCTGGTTATCGCCTTCGTGGCCGCTGGCTTGGCCGCGCTCACCGTGGTTTCGGCGTTGGATAGCCGGCGCCTGCAGATGGAAGCGCGGGTGAATGCCCTTGGCGACGAGGTGAACACCGCGATGTCGGTGCTGAAGAGTTATCACGACCGCGCCGAGGCCGGCGAATTCAGCGATGCCGAGGCCAGGAAGCGCGCCTTCGCCGCGGTCACGACCCTGCACTGGAACAACGGTGCGGGCTATCTGTTCGGCTTCGATTCCGATCTGGTGATGCGCCTGCACGGGGCGAAGCCGGCCCTGGTCGGCAAGAATGTCCACGACGATGCCGACGTGAATGGCAAGCACTGGTATCGCGACATGCTCGCGGTGGACCAGCGCGATGGCCATGGCGTCACCGAGTACGTGTTTCCGATGCCGGGCAGCACGGATAACGAGCGCAAGATCAGCTACACCGCCTGGTACAAGCCGTGGGATATCCACCTCGGCGCGGGCGCCTACTTCGTCGACATCGACGCGCAGTTCCGCCAGATGCTGGAAGGCAGCCTGCTGCGTGCGTTCCTGGTCGGCCTGCTGGTGATCCTGATCGTCTGGCAATCGATGCGCAGCATCCGCCACAGCATTGGCGGCGAGCCGGCCTTTGCGCAGGCCCTGGCGACGCGCATAGCGGACGGCGATCTCGGTGGTGCGGATGCCTTCGCGACGTTTAGGCCTGGCAGCTTGCTGGACACCTTGCAACGCATGCGCGGCAAGCTGATCGAGATCGTGGGTGAAGTGCAACAGGGCGCGCAGGTTGTCTCCAGCGCGGCCGGCCAGATCACCCGCGGCAACGACGACCTGTCGCATCGCACGCAAGAGCAGGCATCCAGCCTGGAGGAAACTGCCGCGTCGATGGAAGAAATGGCCTCGGTGGTGCGCCAAAGCGCGGACAACGCCGGTCATGCCGACCAATTGGCGCGCAGTGCCCGCACCCAGGCCGAGCGTGGCAGTGAGGTAGCTTCGCGCACCAGCGGCGCCATGCGTGACATCGAAGAGGCCAGTCGCCAGATCACCGAAATCGTGCAGTTGATCGACGAGATCGCCTTCCAGACCAACCTGCTCGCACTCAACGCTGCCGTGGAAGCTGCGCGTGCCGGCGAGCAGGGGCGCGGCTTCGCCGTGGTGGCAAGCGAAGTGCGCCATCTGGCCCAGCGCAGTGCCAGCGCTGCGAAGCAGATCAAGGGCCTGATCGGCGACACCGTCGAGAAGGTGCAGGCCGGCTCCATCCTGGTCGAGGAGTCGGGCCAGGTGCTGACCGGCATCCTGGACAGCGTGAAGCGGGTAACCGACATCGTGGCCGAGATCGCCGCGGCCAGCCAGGAGCAGTCGTCCGGCATCGACCAGGTGAATCGCGCAGTGACCCAGATGGACGCGGTGACCCAGCAGAACGCCGCCCTGGTCGAAGAGGCTGCCGCTGCCGCGCGTGCCATGCAGGAACAAGCCACCGAACTGGATCGGCAGATTCGTTATTTCCGTTTGCAGGAAACCCCTGCCGCTTCCGCGCGAGCGCCGGCGCCGCAGGCCGTGCGTATTGCTGCAGTGAGTTCGGCGCGGCCGTTGGTTGCGGTGAATGGGTGGAGTGAGTTCTGAGGGAATAAGGCCACGCCGCCCGCTCTCACTCCTTCTCCCCTCCGGGGAGAAGGCCGGGATGAGGGGCGGGTGCTCGCGATCACACGATGACCAAGCGATATCGCCAGCTTGCCGCTTACGCAGCGGGCGTTTCGACTGCCTGCCGGCAGCCGAGTCACTTTTCTTTTGCTGGCCCAAAAGAAAAGTAACCCAAAGAAAATGGCCTGAAGAGCTCGCAGCATTGCGTTGGATGCGAGCCTGACGGGCGTGGCCAGCCAGATAGCTTGCGGCCCATGGCCGACACACAGCGGCTACACCGCAACGCGCCGAGGCGAAGAGGGCTTAAGGCGTGGGTGGCGAGTTGACCATCTGTGCCTCTGGATGCTGCGAGCGTTTCGACCGTAGGCCTGGCCTGCTTTAAGTCCTCACCGCATTGGCGCGTTGCGGTGTAGCCGCTGTGTAGCGGCCTTGGGCAGCAAACGATCCGATCGCGAAATCCTTCCGACGCTTCTATCCGACGGAGTGCTACCAGCTCTACAGGCCATTTCTTTGGGTTACTTTTCTTTGGGCCAGCAAAGAAAAGTGACTCGAGCGCCGGCAGGCGATCGAAACGCCCGCTGCGTAAGCGGCAACCTGGCCAAAACGCTCGGTTGTAGCGTAACCGCGAGCACCCGCCCCTCATCCCGACCTTCTCTCCCACAGGGACTACCTTCGGGTCGCCCGGCGGGGAGAAGGAGCGAGCAGCTCGGCGCTCAGACGGGCGATCGAAACGCCCGCAGCGTCCCACTGGGACTTCCTTCGGTCGTAAGCACCAACCTTGCGGCCACGCACAATTGTCGCGTGATCGCGAGCACCCACCCCTCATCCCAGCCTTCTCTCCCACAGGGACTACCTTCGGGTCGCCCGGAGGGGAGAAGGAGTAAGGGCGACGTGCACCCTCGCCCCCGCTAACCAGCGCAAAACCCACTCAAGTTTCCCCATCCTCCGCCGATTCAGCTTTCGAACGGGAGCCCAGCAGGCGGCTCCGACGACGAGGCAAACATGTCCGATAACCACCGGAGCGAGGCGCTCCAGTCGCAGTACCTCACCGTCAATCTCGCCCACGAGGAATACGGCGTGGACATCCTCGCCGTGCGCGAAATCCGTGGCTGGACGCCGGTGACGCGCATTCCCCAGGCGCCGCACTATGTGCTTGGCGTGCTCAATCTCCGTGGCGCCATCGTGCCGGTGATCGACATGCGCCTGCGCTTTGGCCTCGCCCGCGAGGAGTACAGCGCCACCACGGTCACCGTGATCGTGACGGTGGCCGGACGCAATTTTGGCGTGGTCGTGGACGCCGTGTCCGACGTGCTGGACGTGGCTGATGACGCGATTCGCCCGGTGCCCGACATGGGCACCACCGTGGATACCGAATACCTCAAGGGGCTGACCGCCACCGGCGAGCGCATGGTGCTCCTGCTGGACGTGGACAAGCTGTTGCAGCCGCAGGATGCGCAAATGCTGGAGGCCGCGCTGCCCGCTGCCTCTGATGTCAAAGCCGTGGCCTGACCGTTTTCGCCGGAACCGGATACTCATGAACAAGTTCACCCTGAAAGTCCCCCAGCTCACCGTCCGCGGTCGCCTGCGCCTGGTGTTCGGCCTGCTTGGCCTGATGCTTATCGGCGGCGCGGTGATTGGCCTGGGCTCCATGCAGCTGCAGAACAATGGCATGGGCCAGATCTACGACGAAGAGATCGTGCCGACCCAGATCGTCTCGCAGCTGACCGCACACCAGCTGATGTCGTTCATTCTGTTGGGCGAGTCCGCATCGCTCGTTGGCAAGGCGGACCAGGTCAAGGCCAAGCTGGCGGATTACGCCAAGTTGCAGGCTGAGATGGATGGGCTCAAGAAGCAGCTCGCCGCCATTCCGATGAGCGACGCGGTCAAGAAGCACTACGACGCCTGGCGTTCGACCGATGCCGACTATGCCGATGCGAAGAGCTCGATGGTCGACGCGCTCAAGGATGGCGATAACGGTGCCCACGAACTGCTGGAAATGCAGGTGCGTCCGCTGCTGATGGAGCGCCAGGACGCGCTGGCCAAGCTGGTCGATGCGCAGCGCGCCGACGCCAAGCAGATCTACGACGGCCAGGTGTCGCGTTATCACCTGATCCGCGCGGTCAGCATCGTGGCTTTGTCCGCGGGCCTGCTGATCGCCCTGGTCATGGCCGTGCTGCTGATGCGTTCGATCCTCACCACGCTCAGCCAGGCCGTGTCGGTGGCGCATGCCATTGCCACCGGCCGCCTGGGTCACGGCATTGCCACCACCAGCAAGGACGAGCTGGGCGAATTGCTGGATGCACTGCGCACAATGGACGAGCGCCTCACCGGCATCGTTGGCGAAGTGCGTCACGGCTCGGGCTCGGTGAGTTCGGCCGCCCAGCAGATTGCCCGCGGCAATGACGACCTCAGCCAGCGTACGCAGGAACAGGCCTCGAGCCTGGAAGAGACCGCCTCGTCGATGGAGGAGATGACCTCCACCGTCAAGCAGAACGCCGAAAACGCCAGCCACGCTAACCAGCTCGCCAGCGCCACGCGCCGGCAGGCCGAGCACGGCGGTGAAGTGGCGGCGCAGGCCAGTGCGGCGATGCGCGAGATCAACGATTCCAGCCGCAAGATTTCCGACATCGTAAGCCTGATCGACGAAATCGCCTTCCAGACCAACCTGCTGGCGCTCAACGCCGCAGTGGAAGCGGCTCGTGCCGGCGAGCAGGGCCGCGGCTTTGCCGTGGTCGCCACGGAGGTGCGCAACCTGGCGCAGCGCAGCGCGGGTGCGGCGAAGGAGATCAAGGGCCTCATCAACGACAGCGCGGAGAAAGTGCGCGTGGGTTCGTCGCTGGTGGACCAGTCGGCCAAGGCCCTGGCGGATATCGTCGACAGCGTGAAGAAGGTGACCGATATCGTGGCCGAGATCGCCGCGGCCAGCCAGGAGCAGTCCGCCGGCATCGATCAGGTTAATCACGCCGTGCTGCAGATGGACGAGATGACCCAGCAGAACGCTGCCCTGGTGGAAGAGGCGGCCGCCGCCGCTCGCGCCATGCAGGAGCAGGCCGGTGAACTGGCACGTCAGGTCGGCTTCTTCCACCTGAGCGATGAAGCGGCTACGCCGGCCACCGAAAAGGCGCGCGGTCAGACCGTGATGGCCGAAGCCGAGGCGGTATTCGCCGCCGTGCGCAACTCGCCGGCTGCATCGGCGCGCCCGTCGCGTCCTGCCGAAGTGGCTGATGCCGGCGCCTGGAAGGAGTTCTGAGCATGAGCATGCCCGCCGCGATCGATGGCAACGCCGCCGTGGCGGGCATGAATGGCCCGATCCTGGGTGATCGCGAGTTCGGCTTCCTGCGCGCCTTCGTGTACGAGCACTGCGGCATCTCGCTGGGCGAGCACAAGCGCCAGCTGGTGCAGGGCAGGTTGCTGCGTCGCCTGCGCGCGTTGAAGCTCGGCAACTTCGAAAGCTACTGCGAGCTGCTGCGTCGCGATCCCCACGGTGAACTCGGCGAACTGGCCAGCGCGATCAGCACCAATGTCACCGCGTTCTTCCGCGAGTCGCATCACTTCGACCTGCTCACCGACGAACTGCTGCCGCGCTGGTTGGCCGAGAAAAAGAACGGCGGCCGCCTGCGCATCTGGTCAGCCGGTTGCGCTACCGGTGAAGAGCCATACACGCTGGCGATCGTGCTGGCCGAGGCGCTGGAGAAGCACGGCAGCCAGGTGGACGCGAAGATCCTCGCCACCGACCTGTCGCCCCAGGCGCTGGAAACCGCGCGCAAGGGTGTGTACCCGATCGAGCGGCTTGAAGGTGTGAGCACCGAGCGCCGCCGCCGCTGGTTTTTGCGTGGCGAAGGCCAGTACGACAACTACGCCTGCGTGCATCCGCGGCTGCGCGAGCTGGTCAGCATCCTGCCGCTGAACCTGCTGCATGACTGGCCGATGCAGGGACCGTTCGACGCGATCTTCTGCCGCAACGTGGTGATCTATTTCGACAAGCCCACCAAGCAGCGCCTGTTCCAGCGCTATGCCGGCCTGCTGCCCGAGGGTGGCTACCTGTTCCTTGGCCATTCCGAGTCCATGTACGGACTCAACGACAATTTTGACCTGATCGGACGCACGGTCTACCGGAAAAGCAGTGCATGAGCGTCCCCGCAGTGAACCTCCCCATCGGCGCCGGTTACGATCCGGCGCGTGTCTTGCCGGGCTTTGAGCACCTGCGTCGCTACTGGGATCCAGGACAAGCCTGCATCACCGTCAAGGTATTGCCCGGCGATTTCTACGTGAGCATGCAGGAGGAGATGATTTCCACCGTGCTCGGCTCCTGTGTCTCGGCGTGCATCTATGACCGCCAGCGCCATATCGGTGGCATGAACCATTTCATGTTGCCCGAGCCGATGGGCGAGCGTGGCAGCTGGGCCGACACCGTCGGACGCGCGGCTCGCTACGGCAACGATGCGATGGAGCAGTTGATCAACGCGATCCTCAAGGCCGGCGGTCATCGCGCCGACCTGGAGGTAAAGGTGTTTGGCGGCGGCCGTGTGCTCGCCACCATGACCGATATCGGTTCACGCAATATCGCCTTCGTGAAGCGCTATCTGGAAGCCGAACGGCTCGCCGTGCGCGCCGAGGACCTCGGCGACGTGCATCCCCGCCATGTGCAGTTCTTCCCCACCACCGGCAAGGCGCGCGTGCGCCAGCTGCGTGGACGTGCCGACGCCGTGCTGGTGGATGGCGAGAAGCAGTATCTCAAGCGATTGGCAAATGATCCGATAAAGGGTGATGTGGAACTGTTTTAGCGACGCCTCGTGAGGCAGCAGCAGATTCGCATAGGCAGTGTCCGGCTCCCGCATGAGCCAGCAGGCGTGGGTCGCGTCCAGTCCACCCGATCGACGAAGGCGAGACTTAAAAGCAATGGAAAGAGTACGTGTCCTGGTAGTCGATGACTCCGCCCTGGTGCGGAAACTGTTGTCGACGATGCTTTCCTGCGATCCGGGTATCGAGGTGGTCGGTACCGCGGCCGATCCCCTGATCGCCCGCGAAAAGATCAAGCAGCTGAATCCCGACGTGCTGACCCTGGATGTCGAGATGCCGCGCATGGACGGCATCACCTTCCTCGAAAACCTGATGCGCCTGCGCCCGATGCCGGTGGTGATGGTGTCGTCGCTGACCCAGGAAGGCGCCGAGGTGACCTTGCGCGCGCTGGAGCTGGGCGCGGTGGACTTCTTCACCAAGCCCAGCAACGACCTGGCCAGCACGTTTGCCGAAGGCGCCCAGGAAATCTGCGCCAAGGTGAAGCTGGCGGCGCTGGCGCGACCGCGTCAGCGCACCGCCGTGCGCAAGCTGGATGTGCCGCCGCGACTTTCGGCAGACGCCGTGCTGCCGCGGGCGCAGTCGGCGGGTACGCGTGGCGGCAGTCCGATCATTGCGATTGGTGCTTCCACCGGCGGCACCGAGGCGATTCGCGTGGTGCTGGAGGCCATGCCGCCTGATGCGCCGCCCATCGTCATCACCCAGCACATCCCCGCGGCGTTCAGCGGGCCGTTCGCGTCACGCATGGATGCCTGCTCGGCCATGCGTGTCTGCGAAGCGCGCGACGGCCAGCCGATCCAGCAGGGCCATGCGTATATCGCACCTGGCAGCCAACACCTGCTGGTGATGTGGGACGGCGCCAAGCATGTGTGCCGCCTGCACAACGGCCCGCCGGTGAACCGCCACAAGCCGAGCGTGGACGTGTTGTTCCGCTCCATGGCCGCCAGCGTGGGCCGCGCAACCGTCGCCGCCTTGCTGACCGGCATGGGCGATGACGGCGCGCGTGGCCTGCTGGAGCTGCAGCAGGGCGGCGCCCACACCCTGGTGCAGGACGAAGAAACCTCCGTGGTGTGGGGCATGCCGGGCGCGGCCTGGAAGCTCGGCGCGGCCACCGAAAAATTGCCGCTCGACCATATAGCCGCGCGGCTGCTTGCGTTGGCGCATCAACCCATTCAACGCGCCGTTGCAACAGCGCCCTGATCCGTGGATATCCCCATGTACGCCATCCCATCCTTCCTGCGTGTGCGCCCCGTCGTCGGCATGACGGCGAGCGCGGTCGCCTTGCTGTTGACCCTGCTATGGCCGTCGGCCTGGCTGGCGCCGGTGCTGATCGTGCTGCTCACGGCCGCCTGGATCGTTGAGCTGCGTCGTGTCCCGGCAGCCGAAGAGCCGGTGATCGAGGCATCACTGACCCATCACGCGCCGGTCCGCGAGGCACTGGAAGAAGTGCGCAGCTCCCTGGTCGATGAACTTGGCCACGCCACCCGCGAGTTGCACCAGGCGCTGGACCTGCTGCGCGATGCCGTGTCCGAGCTGGGCGGCGGCTTCGATGGCCTGTCGCGCAAGACCGGCATGCAGCAGTCCTTGCTGCGGCAGATCATCGATGGGCAGAACGAGGGCGTATCGGTGCAGGATTTTGCTGCGCGCACCGGCGACCTGCTGGAGCATTTCGTCGGCATGGTGGTGCAGATGTCGCGCGAAAGCCTGCGCATCGTCTACCGCATCGACGGCATGGCCAAGGAAATGGACGCAGTGTTCGGCCTGTTGAAGAACGTCAACACGATTGCCGAGGAAACCAACCTGCTGGCGCTGAATGCCGCCATCGAGGCGGCCCGCGCGGGCGAGTCCGGCCGCGGCTTCGCGGTGGTGGCAGGCGAGATCCGCAACCTGGCCAGCCATTCCAACCAGTTCAACGAGCAGATCGGCACCCATGTCGAGCGTGCGCGCACCGCCATGGAACAGCTGCGTGGACTGGTCGGCACCATGGCCTCGCAGGACCTCAACGTGGCCCTGTCGGCCAAGGGTGGCATCGACGCCATGATGGCTCACGTCACCGAGAGCGATGCGCGCACCAGCGCGGTGGCCGACCAGGTGGTCGAGATCAACCGCGGCCTGGGCTCCGATGTGTCCACCACGATCCGCTCGCTGCAGTTCGAGGACATCCTGAGCCAGCTGATCAACCAGACGCGCATGCGCCTGGTGGAGCTGCAGGACATCACCACAGAGTGCACGCGCGATATCGAAGAACTGGCCTGCAGCCCGATCGATGCCGAGCTGCTCGCCCAGCGCGCCGAGCGGGTACGCAGCCGCCTGGCCATCCAGCGCGAGAAAGCCCGACTGCGCTCGCGCGGCCCGGCACTGCAGAACTCGATGGACGCCGGCGAAATCGAACTCTTTTAAGGACGCATGCCATGAGCCTGACCGTTCACCACGATTCCGAACACGACTGCGTCACCCTGCAACTGGGTGAGCGCTTCGACTTCAGCGTGCACCGCGATTTTCATGACGCCTGCCTCGGCCATCGGGCCGCGCGCAGCTATGTCATCGACCTGGGCGAAGTCGCCAGCATGGACAGCTCGGCGCTGGGCATGTTGCTGCTGCTGCGGGAGCACGCCGGCGCCGATCGCGCCGAGATCCGCATCGTCAACGCTGATAGCGGCCTGCGCGGTACCTTGCGCGTGGCCGGCTTCGACAAGTTGTTCGTGTTGCACTAAGCGCCTGATCAAGCTTGCTGCGTGGCCCGTGCCGGGATCGGCACGTGGCCATGCCGCAGGCCCAGGGGCCGTGCGAGTCTTTCGTTTGAGGTGCGACGGCAGGCTGGCACGCGCGATGGGCTTCCCGTTCAAGGGATGGCTCGATGCTCTGATCCCTTGAGTGCTTCCGCTGGAACCAGAGGTCGCGTGGCCGGGAAGGTGGCGTGCAGAGGCGGCAAGGATGTCGGTGACGCAGGGATGATCCCCAAGGCATCTCAGCAGCGCGTATCACCGGCTTCCGCAAGGTGTGCGCTGTCGGCCATCGCCAGACTCACGCCGTTACGGCCGTCGAACTTGGTGCGATACATCGCCTCGTCCGCCTGGCGCACCAACTGCTCGAAGCGGGTACCCGGTCGGGCCACGGCAACGCCAATGCTGGCGGTCACCGGAATGGACTGATGGTCGATCCTGGCGTGTGAATGGGCGAGCGTGTAGCGCAGCTTTTCCGCCACCTCCATGCCCTGCTCGAGGGTGGCTCCGGGCAGGGCGAGCACGAACTCCTCGCCGCCGTAACGGCTGGCCAGCATGTGGGGCCAATCGATGCCGCTGCGCAGGATGGTGGTGACATGGCGAAGTACCGCGTCGCCGACGTCATGCCCCCAGCGATCGTTGATCTGCTTGAAGTGATCCAGGTCGAAGATCAGCAGCGTAAACGGTTGCCCACGCTGCTGGCAGCGCGCCAAGCTGGCGCGACCCTCAGCCACGATGGCGCTGCGATTGAGCAGGCCGGTGAGGCCGTCCGTGTGCGCGGCGCGACTCAGGTCCACCATGAGCCGCTCGGTAATCAGCTGCAACAGTGCGAAATACGAGGCCAGCCCGGTCAGGATGCCGACCACATAGGTCGCTGCCACCGGCGTGCCCGCCAGCATGATGTCCTGACCGGCGCTGTACGCCACTGACATGAAGGCGCGCATGAGAAAGAAGACGGCGTTGATCAGCATGATGGCCGCGGCAATGCGGCAGCTCGTGCGGATCGCCGGCTCGCCATAGCGCAGCAGCAGGTAGGCATAGGCCAGGTCGAAGATCACCGCCTGCAGGCTGGCGATGAACAGGCGCATGCCCAGGTCCGGCGTGACATAGGTCATCCAGGCGCTGAATCCGATATAGACCAGGACGAAGCAACCTGGCCAGCGCCAGCGCATGGGCTGACCCAGGTGCTTGGCGATGCCCTTGAGCATGAGGGCGTTGGAAAAAACGATCGCGCCGTTGCCGACCACGATCGAGAGCAGGTCGGGAATCCGGTTGCGCAGCCCGATCAGCAACACGCCCAGGGTGGCGATCCACAGGCTGGCCACCCAGATGCGCAGCACGGTCTGGTTGCGCAACACCGTCATCAGGGAGGTAAAGCCGATCGAAGCGCCGATACCCATCAGGAGACTGACGAAGGTCAGGGTCGGAATGTCCAGATGCATGGCGCTCCCTTCTTCCGTCGGGCCCCTTTTCGCAGGGACCCGATGGGCCTTGGCCGAGGCCCTCGGATCGACGTCATCGTCGGTGGTCGACAGGGTATCGGCTCACCCTCCTAAAACTTGAACTGTGTCACAAAAATGAGTGTTGGGGATCAGGCCGGCGTCGCGCTGGTCCAGGCGGGCTCCCCAAGGCATGGCGAACAAAAAAGGCCCCTTGCGGGGCCTCAAGCAACGGCAAGGCTAAAGCCTGAGCCTTACCAGGTACGCACGTCGGCAATGCCGACGGTGTAGGACTGCATGTCCGGATCCATATGGAACAGGCGGCCCAGGTCGAAATCGATCGACTGGCCTGGCGCGATATTGGTGGTGCCGGCTGGCCAGCCCTTCTTGGACTGCAGCACCTTGCCGCTACCGTCCTTGGCTTCGATGGTGATCTGCGCGGCGGCGGCTTCGGCGCAATGGTTGACCAGCTGGCCAGCGAGGCTCAGGCGCGAGCCCATGACCTTCATCTTGAAGTCCTGCACGGCGAAGTCGGTCGGGGCGCAGGCGGCATGCGCGGCGAGGGGGGCAAACAGGAACAGGGCGGAAACGATCAGGGTCTTCATAGGTGGCATCCGTCGATGGGGTCAGGTCGGAGTAAGGAACGACATGACAAACATCGGCGGTTCCGCCGGAATCTTTAGCGCCCTTCGTGGCTTGCGTTCAGCCTGGCACCGCCAGGCCGGCGTGTTCGATGAACCACAGGCCGGCGAACAGCTTGGGATCGATCGAGTAACCCTCGGCGGCGCGTGCGAACAGCCATGCGCCGGCCTGCGTGCGCGGCACCTCGTGCACCACGATGTTCTCGCTCTCGTCGCCGCCGCCGGGACCGACCTTCTGCAGGCCCCGGGCGCGCACGAAGGCGATCATCTCCGTGCTCATGCCCGATGACGACGGCCCTTCGTGGACGAACTCCAGCCGCTCGCAGCGATAACCGGTCTCCTCTTCCAGCTCACGCCCGGCAGCGAGCAGCACGTCCTCGTCACCGTGCTCGTGCAGGTCACCGACCAGGCCTGCGGGCATCTCGATAGTCTTCTTCAGGATCGATACGCGGTACTGCTCCACGAACAGCACGTGGTCTTCCGGTGTCACCGCCAGGATGATCACCGCGCCACCGGGATTGTTGCGCTCGGCGTATTCCCAGCGGCCGCGCTTGCGCAGGCTCAGCCACTTGCCGACGTAGAGGGTTTCCACCGGCGCGTTGGCGTCGTGGGGAATGCGCTGGTCAGGGTGATTCATCGGCGTGGTCGTCAGGCGAGAGGGTCACGGCATGTTGCCGTGCCCATGTGGCAGCTACAACCTCGGCCGGTCACTCCTCTCCCACCGCCACGGCGAGTGGGCGCGGCCGGATGCGCACGGCCCAGGCCACGCCCATCACCAGCAAGGCGACGCCGCCGAGCGTCAGCGGAGCGGGCAGGCGGCCGCGCAGCAGGAACGCGTACGTCATGGCCGCCAGGGTTTCGAACACGATCAGCTGGCCGCTCAGTGCGGTCGGCAGGCGCTGGCTGGCGGCATTCCAGCACAGCGTACCCAGCCAGGATGCAAACAGGCCGATCGCCGCCATCAGGCCGACGAACAACCATGGATGGGGGCCAAACGGCATGGCAAACGCGCTCCCGCGCGTGCCCATGAACAGCCATAGCAACAGGTAGCCAGCCAGGGCGAGCGGCAAGGTGGCGATGCCTTGCGCAGTCGCCCAGGTGCGCGGGCTGCGTTCCGGGTGGCGTCGCAACCAGCCGGCATTGCGCAGTGGATACCAGGTCCAGCAGGCGACGGCGCCGACGGCGAACAAGGCGCCGCGTGCGTAGTGGGCGAGCTCGCCCTGGGTGATCCTGCCCAGGGTTTCCAGTTCGGCCTGATTGACGCACAGGATGCCGGCGCCGATCAGCGCCAACGAAGGAGCCAGCATCAGCCACGGCAGTTGTCCGTCGCGTCGTGCGTCGCGCAGGTTCGCCGAGATCGCGATGACCACCGGCAACGTGCCGATGATCATGGTCGGCAAGGGCGCGCCGGCCAGCTGGATGGCGCTGGCCAGGCACAGGTAATAGAGCAGGTTGCCGACTGCGGCGAGCTTCAGCGCCTCAAGCCAGTCGGCGCGGCCGAGCTGGCGCAGCGCCGCGCGATCCATCCACGCCAGCGGCAGCGCAATCAGGCCGAACGCGAGATAGCGTCCCACCGACTGCAGCGCCGCCGGATAGTCCGGCAACAGCAGCGGGCTGATGAAGACCAGGCCCCACATGAGGCCGGCGGCGAGGGCATAGAGTGTTCCAGTCCACATGGCTGCAAGCGTGGCGGCTTCGCCTCGCGCTGTCTTGTACGAGCTTGCTGTCAGCCAGGCGCTGGGATCGAGATGGCGCCAGCGGCGCTCAATTCGCCAGCGGCTCGGTCAGCACCGGCCGGCTCACGCTCAACGCGGTACCGGCGGCCGCCACGATGATGGCCAGGATGGCCAGCCACTGCAGCAGGCTGAGTCGTTCGTCCAGCAAGACCACGCCGGCCATCGCCGCAATAGCCGGTTCCAGGCTCAGCAAGGTGCTGAACGTGCGCGCCGGCAAGCGCGTCAATGCGACCATCTCCAGTGAATACGGCAGGGCCGAGCTGAGCACCGCCACTCCGAGTGCATACGGCCACAGCGCCGGAGACAGCAAGGCGCTGCCGGCATGCGCGATGCCGAACGGGATCGCCAGCAGGGCGCCGATCGAGGTGCCCAGCGTCACCGCGTCCGCGCCGTGGGCTGCGCCCGCCTTCTTGCCGAGCACGATATACAGCGCCCAGCCCACGCCGGCAGCCAGTGCGTACATCACGCCCACCGGGTCGAGCGCCTGCATCTGCCCGCGCAACGGCAGCAACAAGGCGAGCCCGGCCATCACCAGCGCGATCCACACAAAGTCGAGCAGCCGCCGTGAGCCGAACATCGCCAGCGCCAGCGGCCCGGTGAATTCCAGCGCGACCGCGATGCCCAGCGGGATCGTGCGCAGCGACATATAGAACACCAGGTTCATCGCGCCCATCGAGAGGCCATAACCCCACAGCACGCGCCAATCGCGTTGACCGCCCGAGCGGCGCCATGGCCGCCGCCACAGCAGCAGGATCAGCGCGCTGAGCCCCAGCCGAAACGCAGTGGCGCCTTGTGCGCCAACCTGCGGAAACAGATGCTTCGCCAGCGACGCACCAAACTGATACGAAAACATGCTGATCAGGAGCGCGCCGACGGCGAGCGCAAGCGGGGCAACGCTGGAACGTGATGACATGAGTACAGCCGCGGCGGTGGAACGGAGCGCCCATGATGCCTGCAGGCTCAAGCGAAACCCACCATACAGGCCCGTGCGTCATCGCCATTGCTGACAGTGTCTGGCAGCAGTCGTCGCTATGACCCGAGGCATAAAGTGCGCTTCCCGCCTGCAGCTCTTCTTTTGACGAGAGCCGAATAGGCCGGAAAACTTCAACTCTCCCGTATCGTCATCCCAGCGAAAGCGGGGATCCAGCGACTTGCTCTTGATTGACCGCTGCCCTTCGAATGGCGAAAGGCACTGGATCCCAGCCTCCGCTGGGATGACGGCCTCTGGATGACGGTTGATTCCACGCTCGACACGGCGCCCTTGATCAGGCTCTTAGCGCTGCAACGCCCGCTGATACCGCGCCGGTGTAATGCCATAGCGCCGCGCAAAGGCGCGTGTCAGATGCGCCTGGTCGGCCAGTCCCACTGCGGCGGCCACCTGCGCGGGCGCTTCGCCCTGTGAGAGCTGGCGCTTGGCTTCCGCCAGGCGCAAGGCCATCAGCATCTGCTGCGGGGTGGCGTGATGCTGTGCCTGGAACTGGCGCAGGAAATGAAACGGGCTGAGTCCGGCAACGGCAGCCAGCTCGTCGAGTGTGAGTCGACGCGATAGATGGGCATGCAGGTAATCCAGCACGGGCGCAAAGCGCGCCGCGCGCCCATCCAGCACGGCACGCGGAACCCGCGCATGGCGGCGGAACTGGGCCAGCAATTCGAACAGCAGGCTGTCGATCGCCAGCGGCTCGCGTGCTTGCCAGAGCGCATCCAGCAAGACGGTGACGCGGCGAGCGCTGGGCAAGTCTTCGCGTACCACGTCGCCAAACCACCAGCCGGGTTCGCCGGTGATTTCCGCCACGACCGATGGCTCGATATAGGCCATGCGGTAGTGCCAGCCACCTTCGGTTTCGGCGCGTCCGGTATGCACTTCATCCGGATTCATCATCACCACCGAGTCCGCTGGCGCCAGGTGATCCGCACCACGGTAGCGAAAGCGTTCCACGCCTGACTCGATCGCGCCCAGGCCGAAACCATCGTGTGTATGCGGCTCGAACGCATGGCGCACGATGTGCGCGCGGTACAGCTCCACGCCAGGGCGATGGGATGGCAGCCGGAATTCGGCTGCATCACTGGTTGCGATGAAGCGGTCGGGGACGCCTTGCATAAGCGGCATCTTACTGCTCCGGCGCCTGCTCCGAGTCGCCAATCAGCCGAGCAGGGCCTTCAAACGCGTGCGTGTAAGCGGACCAAAGCGCAGGCGCTCGCACAGCGCGTCCATGCCGTCAGCAGCCACGCGCTGGCGGCGCAAGGCCTCGGCATCGGTCGGCACCGGCGCGTCCAGCGCGATCCGGGTGAGACGGCGATAAAGGCGCGCCGCCTCGCCATGCTCGCGCAACTTCTGCGCACAACTGGCCGCGCCGCGCAGGCGCAGGAACGACACTTCGTCCACCCGCTCGAGCAAGGCATCCAGGTTGCCGAAATGGGCGAGCAGGGCCGCGGCGGTCTTCGCACCGATGCCGGGCACACCGGGAATGTTGTCCACCGCGTCGCCACACAGGGCCAGATAATCGGCGACCTGCTGGGGATGCACGCCGAGCCGCTCGTGCACGCCAGCCGGTCCCCAACGGGTGCCGCGCGCGTAATCCCACTGCTCGTCGTCATCGCCCAACAACTGGCCGAAGTCCTTGTCGGCCGACACGATAACGCTGCGAAAGCCAAGGCCGCGCAGGCTCCACAAGGCACTGCCGATCAGGTCATCGGCTTCATACGTGTGGTCGATCAACACCGGTATGCCGAGGGCCTGGGCCACTTCGCGGCACAGCACGAACTGGTATTCGAGATCGGGCGGCGGCAGTTCGCGATTCGCCTTGTAGGCGGGGTAGATCGCGTTGCGGAACGAAGTGGTCAGCGAGGCATCGAAGGCCACCGCGATGTGCTCGGGGCGCACGCGTTCCAGCAGTTCGCAGAGGAAGCGCGTGAAGCCGTGCACGGCATTGACCGGGTGACCATCCGCATCGTGGAACTCGTCCGGCATCGAATGCCAGGCACGGAATACATAGAGACTGCCATCGATCAGATGGGCGGCGGGGCGGCTCACGGCGTCCACGTACTGAGTACGTCGGCGAGGGTGGGGCGGTCGCGGTCAGGCACGTCGATCTGCGGCGTGCCGATGTGGACGAAACCGATCACGTGTTCGTTCTCCGCCAGACCGAGGATGCTGGCTGCTTCGCGATCATACGCCGCCCAACCGGTCAGCCATTGCGCGCCGTAACCGAGTGCTTCGGCGCCGAGCAGCAGGTTGTAGGCCACGCAGCCCGCGGAGAGCTGCTGTTCGATCACCGGCACCTTGCTGGAGGGGTCGAGGCGCGAGATCACCGCCATTACCACCGGCGCGAACATATAGCGCGTACGTTCCTTCTCGCGCTTGGATTCGGGCAGGTCCGGATGGAGGCGCAGCGACAACGCCGCCAGGCGCTCGCCCAGGGTGAGCTTGGCCGCGCCTTGCAGCAGGATGAGTCGGTACGGGACCAGCTTGCCGTGGTCCGGCACGCGGATCGCCGCTTCCAGCAGCGCCTGCAGCTGGGCCTGATCCGGCGCCGGCTCACCGAGCTGGCGGGAGGGGACGGAGTGACGCTGCTGCAACAGGGAAAGGGGATGGGACACGGGGACGTCCGTTGGGGCAAAGCGTTCATGCTAATCCGCCCCGCGGACATAGGCGAATGCCAGCGGGACGTCCTGCCACCCAGCGCCGTGGCTTCAGCCAGCCGTGGCCAGCCTGAAGGAGCCTGGCAGCAGGGCTTCCACGGTGGTTTCCTGCACGGCGCCATGCAGATTGCCCAGCCATACCGGCATGTCTTCGTCGCATAGTTCCGCCATCACCTGGCGACAGGCACCGCATGGACTGATCGGCCCGGGGGTGTCGCCAATCACCGCCAACGCCTCGAAATCGCCCGGGCGGCAGCCCGCGGCCACGGCGCTGAACAAGGCGGTGCGCTCCGCGCAGTTGCACAGGCCATAGGAGGCGTTTTCGACGTTGCAACCGCTGAAGCGCCGGCCGTCCTTGGTCATCACGGCGGCACCCACGAGGAAGCGGGAGTACGGTGCATAGGCTTGTTCGCGCGCCTCGCGCGCCAGCGTCAGCAAGACATCGGGAACAACGATCACGCTCATCGGGATCTCCAGTGCGGGACCCCTCGCCTCGACCGCGGCGGGCCAGTCTACCCCGGGCAGGGCAACGCGCCGCAAGCCTGGGGGCGAACACCTCATCGGTGGCTCGCACGCCGAGGCATCGGCTAGGATGGCCGGACCTTTCCGCAGGGGATGCACGATGACGATCACCGTGGCTGCATTGCGCGAAACCGCCGCCGGTGAGCGCCGGGTGGCGATCACACCTGAAGTGGCGAAGAAACTGCGCGGCAAGGGGCTGCGCGTGCTGCTGGAGCGCGGCGCCGGCGCGGCGGCGGGTTTCCCGGACGATACGTATGCCGACGCCGATTTCGCCGATGCGTCCAGCGTGCTGGCGCAGGCCGATGTGTTCGTCTGTGTGCTGCCGCCGGATGATGCCGTGTGGTCCGGTTTGCGCGAAGGCAGCATCGTGGTGGGGCAGTTGCGTCCCTACGGTGCCGCAGCACGCATCGTGGCGATGGGCAAGCGCAAGCTCACCGCGTTTTCGCTGGAGTTGTTGCCGCGCACCACGCGCGCCCAGGCCATGGACGTGCTCAGCTCGCAGGCGGCGGTGGCGGGCTATCGCGCCATGCTGATCGCCGCCGAAGCCTCGCCGAAGTTCTTTCCCATGCTCACCACCGCGGCCGGCACCATCCGACCCTCGAAGGTGCTGGTGATCGGCGCCGGCGTGGCCGGCCTGCAGGCCATCGCCACCGCGCGCCGCCTGGGTGCGCAGACCGAGGGCTACGACGTGCGTCCCGAAACGCGTGAGCAGGTGGAGTCGCTGGGCGCCAAATTCCTGGATCTCGGCGTCAGTGCTGCCGGCAGCGGCGGTTACGCCCGCGAGCTGTCGGCGGAGGAACGGGCCGCCCAGCAACAGGCGCTGGCCGAGCATCTCAAGGCGGTCGATGTCATCGTCACGACCGCTGCCGTGCCTGGCCGCTCATCGCCGAAGATCCTGACGACCGCCATGATCGACGGCATGAAGCCAGGTGCCCTGATCGTTGACCTCGCGGCGGAAGGTGGCGGCAACTGCGAACTGACCCAGCCGGGCGAGCGGGTGGATCATCGTGGCGTGGTCATCCTCGGCCCGTTGAACCTGCCCGCCGGTGCGCCGCTGCACGCGTCGGAAATGTACGCGCGCAACGCCCTCAACTTTGTCGAGCTGCTGGTGCAGGGCGATACGCTGGCGCCGGACTTCAACGACGAGCTGATCGCCAAGAGTTGCGTGACGCGCAACGGCGAGCCGCATTTCCAGGGCTAGTCGGTCGGTCCTGCGGAAAAGAAAAGCCCCGCCATGGCGGGGCTTTTGCTTCAGAACTTCGGCGGGTGCGGCGGCCGGCCACCACCACCACCCGGACCACGCCGGGGCGGCGGCGGGGCGTTGCGCATCTCCTCATGCCATTGGCGCAGCAACTGTTCGCGCTGGTCCGGTGGCAATTGCTGGAAATGCTGGAAGGCGGCATGCAACTGCTGGCGTTCCTCGGGGGGCAGCTGCTGGAAGCGCTTGCTGTTCTCGCTGGCCTGTTCTCGCTGCTCGGGCGTCATCTTCTGCCACTGATCGATGCGCTGGCGGATCGCCTGGCGTTGCTCCGGCGGCAGGGTCTTCCACTGCTGGGCACGCTCGAGCATGCGGGCTTGCCGCTGCGGTGGCAGCGAATCCCATTTGTCGGCAAGCGGCGCGAGCACATCACGCTCGGCGGGCGACAGGCTCTGCCACGACCGTGGCGCCGGCGGCGGACCCGGTGGCCCACCCGGCGGTGGGCCGGGCGGAAAGAATTCCCCCGGTGGCGGCGGAGGTGGCGGCGTGTTTTGCGCGAATGCGTAGGGGACGACACTACCCAGGCAAGTGGCCAGCATCAGCACGAAGAAAAGACGGCCTCGACGCATGATCACCGGTTCGCCTGGCTCTCGCCGTTCTTGGCCAGCCACCCGTAGAAGTCCATGTTCTGGTACAGCGTGGGGTCGGCCGCGGCAGCATCCGGCGGCAGGTCGCCGTCGAACTCCGCCGTCGACGCAGCAAGTGGGCTGGCCGGCGCGGCACCCGACGGGCGCTGGACCGGGGAAGTCAGCATCAGTGCCGCAAAGGCGACCGCCGCGAAGGCACCGGCCGGCAGCAGCAGTTGCAGCAGGCGGTGGGACAGCGACGTCCGGCCGTTGCCCTCGATGGCCATGCGCCGGGCCGCACGCAACCGATCCGCGGTGGCCGGGTCGAGATGTCGCGCGGCCTCGCGGTACAGCTCGCGGGCGCGGCGTTCCAGGTGGTTGTCGGGCGCATTCATCGCCAGTCCTCCAGTAGGTCGCGCAAACGTTGCAGCGCGCGCGACAGGTGTGTTTTTACGCTCCCTTCCGAGCAGCCCATGGCCTGGGCGGTTTCCGCCACGTCCAGGCCTTCCAGCATGCGCAGCATGAACGCTTCGCGCTGGCGTTGAGGCAGCAACTTCACCGCTGCCGCCATGTCCGCATAGGACTGGGCATCATGCAACCTTTCCAACGGTCCGGGGCCGCTGTCGGCGGGCTCCCAGAGCGGCAATTCGTCGCCGTCGTCGTCCTTGCCACCCAGCCAGCCCACCATAATCGAGCGCACCTTGCGGCGGCGCTGCAGATCGACGATGCGTCGCCGCAGGATGCCCCAGAACAAGGGGGTCCATTCCTGCGCGGGCTTGTCGCTGTAATGCTTGACCAGCCGCAGCATGGCGTCCTGCACCGCATCCAGGGCATCTTCCCGGTGGCCCAGGTGGATCTCGGCCATGCGGAACGCGCGCCGTTCGACCTGCGCCAGGAACGCATTCATCGAGACCGGTACTGCCCGGGTGTCTTCGGCCAGCAGGTCGGCTTCGAGCGTGGAAACGACGCTATTCATGGCGTCATCGTCCGCTTCGCCGGATCGGGCATCCTGAGACTCCATCGGTACATCCTTGTGCATCAACGCCCGAGGCTCGCGCGGGTTGACCCACGCCCGTATGATGCAGGCTTACCGATGTCCTGGCAGGGAGGGGTCATGATCGACGGGTTCCTGGCGCTTTACATCTTCATGCTGGCGGCGTTTACGGGGTACGAAATCATCGCGCGGGTGCCGGTGATTCTGCACACGCCGTTGATGTCGGGTTCAAACTTCATCCACGGCATTGTGCTGGTTGGCGCCATGATTGCGCTAGGCCATGCGAACACACCGCTGGAAATTGCGATCGGTTTCATCGGCGTACTACTAGGTGCCGGCAACGCCGCCGGTGGTTACGTGGTGACCGAACGCATGCTGGAAATGTTCAAGTCCAGCAAACCCCTGGCTGGCAAGGAGCCCAAGTGATGGTGTGGCTGCCGCTCGTGATCAAGGCCTGCTATTTCCTCGCCGCCCTCCTGTTCATTCTCGGTCTCAAACGCATGAGTTCCCCGCGCACCGCACGGGGCGGCATCGTGTGGGCCGGCGTGGGTATGCTGGTGGCTGTCATTGCCACCTTCGCCCTGCCGGCAATGCACAACCGGGGGCTGATCGTGACCGCCGTGCTGATCGGCGTGACTGCCGCGTGGTGGTCGGGCCGCCGGGTGGCGATGACGGCGATCCCCCAGATGGTGGCGCTCTACAACGGCATGGGCGGCGGCGCCGCGGCGGCCATTGGCGCGTCCGAGCTGTTCAGCTACGCCGGCAGCGCGGTAACCCTGCTCGATGGCGGCCAGTTCACCGCCAACGGGGCAGACACGCCGGGGTCGGCCCAGCTGACGCTGGCGGTGCTGGGTGCACTGATCGGCTCGGTCAGCTTCTCCGGCTCGCTGATTGCCTTTGCGAAACTGCAGGGTTGGCTGGACAAGCGCTTCGTCTTTCCGGGCCAGCGCGTGGTGAACCTGCTGGTGCTGGCGGGGGCCGTGGTGCTTGGCGCCATGCTCGTCGGCGGTCAGCTGACAGCGCCCCTGATCGTGGCGTTCTTCGTGCTGGCCCTGCTGTTTGGCCTGATGATGACCTTGCCGATCGGCGGTGCCGACATGCCGGTGGTCATCTCGCTGTACAACGCGTTTACCGGCCTGGCCGTGGCATTTGAAGGTTTCGTGCTGCAGAACGAGGCGATGATCATCGCCGGCACCGTGGTTGGCGCGGCAGGTACCTTGCTGACCCAGCTGATGGCCAAGGCGATGAACCGCTCGATCGGCAACGTGCTGTTCGGCAGCTTCGGCGCGGCCGGCGCGACGGCGCAAGCCATCGGCGGCAGCCAGAAGCCGATCGAGGCCAGCGACGCGGCGGTGATGATGGCCTATGCCGAGCGCGTGGTAATCGTGCCGGGTTACGGCATGGCCGTGGCGCAGGCCCAGCACAAGGTGTGGGAGTTCGCCAAGCTGTTGATCGAGAAGGGTGTGAAGGTGAAATTCGCGATCCACCCGGTGGCCGGCCGCATGCCCGGCCATATGAACGTGCTGCTGGCCGAAGCCGGCGTGCCGTACGACCTGATCGCCGACATGGACGACATCAACCCCGAGTTCCCCAACACCGACGTGGCCCTGGTGATCGGCGCCAACGACGTGGTCAACCCGCTGGCGAAGACCGATCCGGCCTCGCCGATCTACGGCATGCCAATCCTCGACGTGGCGAACGCCAAGCAGGTCATCGTGGTCAAGCGCGGCAAGGGCACCGGTTTTGCCGGCATCGAAAACGCACTGTTCTATGCCGACAACGCGCGCATGCTCTATGGCGATGGCCAGGCGGCGGCAGGGCAATTGGTGGCAGAGCTGAAGTCGCTGGACGCCTAGCGCGTTCAGCTTTTCGGCGATGGGTGGCGCGCCGCGCGCAAGGCAACCACGGCGGCCACCGCCATGCCGACGATGAACCACAGGTTGTCCGTGGCTACCTGTCCCAGCGCCGCAAGCTCCAGCAAAAGGCGCAAGCCGGCGGTGCGCATGGCATCGATCAGGCCCATGCCCATCAGGCCGGCGATGCGGGCAGCCGCCGTCAGCAGGTTGACGTAAAGCGCCGCGGTGCCGGTGGCCACCACCGCCAGGACCGCCGCATGCGGGCCGGCCGGGCGTACCCAGCTGCGTACCGCCTTGCCCAGGAACCAGCCGACCAGCAGGGCCAGCCACGGTAGCGGGCGCTGCAGGTAGAGGGTGGGGACCATCCACACGGCGCCGGCGGCCAGGCCCAGCATGACGGCGCTAATCAAGGCGAATAATGCAGAAAACGCGACCCGTGCACTCATGGCTGGGAAAACGACGGCAAGCTTGCAGACACGGGTTCTTCTCTGGCGTAAAACTCTCATCATAACGCGGCAGGCCCGGCCACGACCCTGGCCCGGGACCGCCAGTGGCGCGTTTTCCCCTTGAGATCCGGGTCGCCCGGCCTGATCTGTGCAGGCGTGCCCGGTCGTCAACCGGCATAATAGTCAGCTTGGCGCGGCGCCTTGCCGCGCCCCTCAGTGAGATTTGGCAGGATCGGCATGAGCGGTTTCAGTCTAAGCAGCGAGCCCTTCACCCTGGAACGTGACTGCCAGGCAGTCATGGTGCCCCAAGGAGAAACGGTCAGCCTGCCGGCCGGCCAGATCGGCTACATCACCCAGGCCCTGGGTGGCAGCTTCACCGTCTACGTGGAAGGCAACCTGTTCCGCATCGCTGGCAACGACGCCGATGCGCTGGGCAAGGAGCCGCCCGCGCCGATCGAGCTGGCGGTGGACGCCACCGATGCCGACGTGGAAAAGCTGGTGTGGCAGCAACTGCGCACCGTGTTCGATCCGGAGATTCCGATCAACGTGGTCGAACTGGGTCTGGTCTACGACGTGACGGTCGACCACCTGGCGGCTGAGCAGCGCAAGGTCTACGTGAAAATGACGCTCACGGCGCCGGGTTGCGGCATGGGCGACATCCTGGTCGACGACGTGCGCACCAAGCTGGAACTCATCCCCACCGTGGCCGAGGCCGACGTGGACCTGGTGTTCGATCCGCCGTGGAACCATTCGATGATGTCCGACGCGGCCAAGCTCGAAACCGGCATGCTTTGACGCCTGTCTGATGCGCCGTGCGGACGCGCGGCGATCGTTCTCCCCCGAAGTCGATGCAAGTGCGGCGGAACCGCCTCGCGGCGACAAGTCGCGCCTCAACGCGATACGCCATGTGCTTGGCCGGCTGCCGTATCCGAACCGCTGATCGTGGGACGGGCGCGGTTTTGCCGGGCGCCTGAAACGCAACAGGCCCTGGCATCAAGACCAGGGCCTGTCATGGCTGGTGCGGGTGGATCGCGTCAGCCGTTCGATTCTTCGAAGCGATTGGCGTCGCGGTTCTTGCGCACCTTCGCCGGGTCCCACACGCGACCGTTCATGGTGATGTAGACGCCATCGGGCAGGGTCTGCACGGCGGCGACGGCGCAACCGATGTTGAACACCGCGTCCGAACCCTGGAAGCGCGCCGGATTGAGCGCGCCAGTGAGCACGATCACCTTGCCCTTGATGTGGGCCAGCTCGCGGGCGGTTTCGACCATGGTGTCGGTGCCGTGGGTCACCAGCACGTGGCGATGCGGTTGCGCCTCGATGGTGGAACGCACCAGGGCGCGATCTTCGGCCGCCATGTGCAGGCTGTCCTTGCGCAGGATCGGGATCACGTCGAACTGGAACGCTACGCCTAGCTGGCCGAGGATTTCACCGATCTGCGGTGCACCGATCTTGTAGTCCGACTTGTCGTCGAAGTAGATCTTGTCGATGGTGCCGCCGGTGGTGACGATGGTCAGATGCTGCATGGTCGAAAGTCGCGAGGGGGGATGGGGACGCATTTTAGCTGGTAGCGCCCGCTTTCGCCGGAGCCGGCCTGAACCGCGTCAGCACTCGCCGGTGACGGGTCAATGCGGCCCAAGCAGCAAGGCGGTGTCGGTGACGTCGGTGCCGCCGAGACGTACCAGCCCGTGTCCGACGAAACGGCGCAAGGCGGCACCAGCGCGCGCGCCGCCATGAGGCGCCGACCAGGCGTCGTGGCGCGCCAGCAAGGCCGCTGCGGCGCATCGCGCCAGGGTGAAAGCGAGGCCGCGAGCGCCGGCTTCCAGGGCTTGGCGCTCCCGGGCATGTGCTTCAAGCATGTTCCTGGCTGCGTGCATGGCCGCGTGGATCTCGCCGCGAGCTCGCGCGTCGATGCTGTCCGCCAGCCAGCCTTCAATGGCGATGCGCAATGCCTCGATGCTGTCGTCGTTCGCCAGCGCACGCAGGCTGTCCAGCGACAGCACATTGGTGGTGCCCTCCCAGATCGCATACACCTGCGCGTCGCGCAGCAGCTGGGGCAGGCCGGTATCTTCGATATAACCCGCGCCGCCGAAGCACTCCAGCGCCTCGGAGCACAGCTTGACCGCCATCTTGCCGGTCCACAGCTTGGCCAATGGCGTCAGCAGGCGGAGCAGGGCGGCTTCATGCGGGAGGGCCGCGCCATGCTCGACACGACCGAGCAAATGCGCCACTTCGAAGGCCAGCGCGAACGCGCCTTCGAACTCGGCCTGCATGTCCGCCAGCGTCTGCGCGTGCAGCGGCTGTTCGATCAACGGCCGCCCAAATGCCTGGCGCCGCGTGGCGTAGTCGCGCGCCAGGCTCAGGGCGCGCGCCATGCTCGCCACCGCGCAGATGGCATTCCAGGTGCGGGTGACGTTGAGCATCGGCGCGACCTGGCGCACGCCATGGGCGAGTTCGCCCAGCGGCCAGGCGGGCAACCCGTCCAGGTGGATTTCCGCGGTAGGCAGTTCGTGCGTGCCAAGCTTGTCCTTGAGCCGGTCGATGATCAGCTGCGGCTTGCGACGATCGCCGTCCATGGTCTCCACATAGAACAGCGCCAGTGCGCCGGCGCCCGTGCCGGCGCCTTCCGGACGCGCCAATGCGAGCGCGGCTTCGCCCACCACGGCCGAGCTGAACCACTTGCGGCCGTAGAGTAGCCATTGGCCGCTGGGGTCCTGGCGCGCGATGGTCTCGGTATGGCCCACGTCCGAGCCACCGGTGTTCTCGGTCATCCACTGCCCACTGAGCCAGAAACTGTCGGCGTCGCGGCTGAGCAGGTGTGGCAGCGCGCGTTCCATCAAGGCCTTGTTGCCCGACGCCTTCAACGCCGTCGCCGCGCCATCGGTCATCGCCAGCGGGCAGGTATAGAACTCGCTGGCCAGGTGATACAGGTAGACCCGGGCAAATTCTTCCAGGCGTGCGTGCTCGCTGGCCTCATGTCCCGCAGCGAGCACGGCGTGCGTCGTGGTGATGCGTGGCCCTTCCTGCCATGCCTCGGTCAACTCGATGCGATCGACGCGGTGGCCCCACGCGTCCCATTGGGTGAGCACGGGTTTGCGCCGGGTGCTGCGGCAGCTGCGCAGCCAGGCCATTTGCGCGTAGTCGCCAAGCGCCTGCAGGTCCGCATTCAATGCGGCGCGGCGCGCCGAAGGCAGGGCGCGATCGAGCATGCTGCGCAGCCGAGGGTCGTCACGATACGGATGCGCAAGTTGCGGTGGATCTTGCAGGAATCCCATGGTCGGCTCTCGACGAATCGGTGTCATCGAGTATAGGCGCGGGCGTTTCCATCGTCTGCCAGCGCGCCGCTGTGCTCCTTCTCCCCTCCGGGCGACCCGAAGGTAGTCCCTGTGGGAGAGAAGGTTGGGATGAGGGGCGGGTGCTCGCGATCACGCTTCAACCGACCGTTGTAGCCAGGTTGCCGCTTGCGACCGAGCAGGTCCCGGTGGGACGCAGTGGGAGTTTCGATTGCCCGTTCGAGCGCCGAGCTTCTCGCTCCTTCTCCCCTCCGGGGAGAAGGCTGGGATGAGGGGCGGGTGCTCGCGGTAGCGCGACAACTGAGCGATATCGCCAGCTTGCCGCTTACGCAGCGGGCGTTTCGACTGCCTGCCGGCAGCCGAGTCACTTTTCTTTTGCTGGCCCAAAAGAAAAGTAACCCAAAGAAAATGGCCTGAAGAGCTCATAGCATTACTTTGGATGCGAGCCTGACGGGCGTGGCCAGCCGGATAGCTTGCGGCCCACGGCCGCTACACAGCGGCTACACCGCAACGCGCCGTGGCGGAGAGGGCTTAATGCATCGGTGGTGGGGTGACCATCTGCGCCTCTGGATACCGCATGCGTTTCGCCATCGGCTTGGCCTGCTTTAAGTCCTCACCGCTATTAGCGCAGTGTGCTGTAACCGCTAACCGTATAGCGCGGCCACCGAACGTGAAACGACTCAATGCCGACGCCGTAGGCGCGCCCTTATGCCTTCGGCTTGCGTTTCACGCCTGCACCCAAGGCGCCGATCAGCACCAGCGTCAGGACGATTTCGGTCAGCGCCAGCCAGCGTTCGTTGGGAGAGCTCCAGGCTTCGGCGATGCCGTGGCTGAAATAGAACAGGCTGAGGATGCCGACCCACAGCAGTGCGCGACGCACGTCGCGGATGGCGAACAGCGGCAGCAGCAGCGGAATCACGGTGATGCCAAGCACCACGGGCACCGGCATGGTCTGCGCGGGGAACAGCCAGCCGTGCCAGACCAGTTGCAACAGCAGCAGCGCGGCCCAGCTGACGAGGCCGATGCGATGAGTCGTGGCGATGGCGGCACTCACGCGTTGGCGCCCAGGCGACGCGCCACATCGGCAAGACGGCGTCCCAGGGCTCGGGCCAGTTCACGCTCGTGGTCGGAGATCGCGTTCTCGCCCCTCGGTCCGGTGACGTGGCTGGCGCCATACGGCGTGCCGCCACTCTGGGTGGAGGTGAGCGCGGGCTCGGTGTAAGGCAGGCCGACGATCAGCATGCCGTGATGGAGCAGGGGCAGCGCCATCGTCAACAAGGTGGCTTCCTGGCCGCCGTGCATGGTGCTGGTGGCGGTGAACAGCGCCGCCGGTTTGCCGGCCAGCGCGCCGCTGGCCCATTCGGCGCCGGTCGAATCGAGGAAATACTTGAGCGGCGCCGCCATGTTGCCGAAGCGCGTGGGGCTGCCCAGGGCCAGGCCAACGCAATCGACCAGGTCCTGACGGGTCACGTAGGGCGCGCCTTCGTCCGGCTCCGGCGGCTGCGCCAGTTCGGTCACCGGTGCCACCGGCGGTACCTGGCGCAGGCGGGCGCGCATGCCGGGCACCTCCTCCACGCCGCGTGCAATCAGGCGCGCGAGCTGGGCAGTGTGGCCTGAGCGGCTGTAGTAGAGGACCAGGATGTCGAGGTTCATGGTTTGGGCGGTGGTGGCATGATCGGTTAGTGTACCGGCCGATCAGGCCCTTGTTGTCCGCCGGTTCACACCGTGCCCATGGGACGGCGACATCATGGGCTGCCTCCGATGCCGAACGCCGAGGAAGGAACAGACATGGCCTTGCGCTTCGAACGCGACCGCCTGCGCAGCTTCAGCCATTTCGTGTGGCATCGCTTCGTGGACGACAAGTGTTTCGAGACGGCGGGTGCGCTGTCCTATACGACCCTGGTCTCGCTGGTGCCGCTGATCGTCGCCTCGCTGGCGATCTTCGCTGCGTTTCCGGTGTTTGCCGAAGAACGCAGCACGCTGATCGAGTTCGTGTTCAGCAACTTCGTGCCGGCGGCGGGCGAGCGGGTGCAGGAATACCTCAACAGCTTTGCCGACAATGCCAGCAAGCTGACCGGCATCAGCATCCTGGTGATGTTCTTCAGCGCCTTGTCGATGATGGTAAGCATCGAGGACCGGCTCAATCGCATCTGGCGCGTGCGGCGCGCACGCGGATGGGGCTCCCGCCTGCTGTTGTACTGGGCGGCGCTCACCCTGGGCCCCGTGCTGGTCGTGGGCGGCCTGATCCTGGCCTCGTATGTCACCGCGCTGCCGCTATTGCATAGTGCGGCGGACGAACTGGGGCTGCGCCAGCGCCTGTTGTCCACGCTGCCCTTCATCGTCACCTTCGTGACGCTGGCGCTGCTGTATTTCGTGGTGCCCAATCGCCGGGTGCGCTGGCAGGATGCTCTCATCGGTGCCTTTCTCGGCGCAGTGCTGTTCGAGTTTGCACGCTGGGGCTTCGCGCGATTCATCCATCACGCGCAGACCTACCAGCAGATCTACGGCGCGGCCATGGCCGCGATTCCGATCTTCCTGTTGTGGATCTACCTGTCGTGGGTGATCGTGATTCTCTGCGCGTCGATCGCCGCCTCGATTTCGGCGTTCGACTACCAGCCGCCGACGACATGCCTGTCCGACGATGCCGCCTTCCTTGGCCTGTTGGTGGTGCTGGGGCACTTCGTGGATGCGCATCGGCAAGGGCAGCGGCTTGACCCAAGCAGCTTGCGCCTGAGCGAACCCTATCTGAACAGTGGCATGATCGCGGCTTATTTCGACGACCTGCACCGCGCTGACGTGATCCATCGCGAGGAAGGCGGCGGATGGCTGCTGAGTCGGAGCCTGGACACCACCGATTTGCTGCGCATCTATGCTCACAGCCCGTACCGACTGCCGTTGCGGCCGGCCCAGGAGGCGCAGGAGCGGCGCATACGCTTGCCGTCGGAGTTGATCGCGTTGCTGGATACGGCGGCGCGCTCACTCAATGCCACCCTGGGCACGCGGCTCGATCAAGCCTATCCGCCGGCTTTGCCGGCCTCGAATGATTCCGAGGATTTTCGCGCATGAAATGGTTGAAGTCAGTTGCCACATTTGGCGCCGCGCTCGCATTGGCGGGCGCGGCGCACGCAGCCATGCCCGAGCAGCCTTCGATCAAGGTGACCACGCTCGACGGCAAGTCATTTGATCTGGGAGCACAGCGTGGCAAGTGGGTGATCGTGAATTACTGGGCGACCTGGTGCGTGCCCTGCATCAAGGAAATGCCGGATATTTCCCGCTTCGTCAGCGCGCATCACGACAAGGTCGCCGCCATCGGGCTCGCCTACGAAGACAGCGACAAGGCGGATATTCAGGCGTTTCTGGCCAAGCATCCGGTGAGCTATCCCATCGCCCAGGTCACGCTGGACAAGCCCATCAAGGACTTCGACGAGCCGCGCGGACTGCCCACGACCTGGCTGATCGGTCCCGACGGCAAAGTGGCCAAGCGCTTTCTCGGGCCGGTGACCGAGACGTCGCTCGGCCAGGCCATCGGCCTCGGAAAATAGCCCATGGCTGCCGTGCGCTTTCTGGTGAGCGGTCGCGTGCAGGGGGTGTTCTATCGCGCCAGTGCGCGCGAGCAGGCGCTGGCCCTGGGTCTTTCCGGTTATGCCAGAAACTTGCCGGACGGCCGCGTGGAAGTACTCGCTTGCGGCTCGACCACGGCGATCGAAACGTTCGAACGCTGGCTCTGGCAGGGGCCGGCGGCGGCACGCGTGGAAGCCGTGGCACGCGAAGCATCCGCCGCACCCGAGATCCAGGGCTTCCATACCGGCTGATTCGCTGGCTTGCGCAACACTGAGACGTAGTCGTCTCGCGTCGTGAGGCTGATTTCACGTGGCAGAGGGGAGACTGCCGCCTGGCCGAGGCGGCGCGCTTGTCGATTCCGAGTGAGCCCTCGCGTCGTATGCAAGAAGCGTCCGTTGTGGACGTTGCGGCAGTGCATCTGCCGCGGCACTCATCGAGGAGGGATCTCCATGTCAGCCCGTTTCCAGCGCATCACGCCGTTTCTCTGGTTTGACCACCAGGCCGAGGAAGCCGCGAACTTCTACGTGTCGGTGTTCGAGCACTCGCGCATCGTCACCACCACGCGATACAACGCCGAGAGCGCGGCGGCATCGGGGCGTCCCGAGGGTTCGCTGATGACCGCGGTGTTTGAACTGGATGACCAGCAGTTCGTTGCGCTCGATGGTGGCCCGATCTTCCGTTTCAACGAAGCGGTCTCGCTGGTGGTCAACTGCCATTCTCAGGACGAGGTCGACTACTACTGGAGCAAGCTCGCCCAGGGCGGGGACGAGAAGGCGCAGCAATGCGGTTGGCTGAAGGACCGCTATGGACTTTCCTGGCAAGTGATTCCGGTGGAGATGATCGAGATGTTCAGCCATTCCGACCCTGCCAAGGTCAGCAAGATGACGGACGCGATGATGAAGATGAAGAAGATCGACTTGAGCCTGTTGCGAAAGGCGATGAACTAGAGCGGCAGCGCAAGCCTCGAAATCCCGCACTCGTCGTCGCGCAGATCAGTCACCGCAGGTGTCCGGCACCCACAAGGCCTTGCGGGTGACGTGCTCGGTCTTTGGCTTGCCCTTGAGTTTCGGCAGCTTGACTATGGGGATCGCTTCGTCGTGGCGAGGGATCTGCTCCAGCAGATGCCGGATGAGATTGATCCGTCCGCGTTTCTGATCGTTGAAGTCGACGACGAACCAGGGGGCGTGGGGGCGGTGCGTGCGCTCGATCATGGCGTCGCGCAGGCGGCCCATCTCGGCGTATTTCTCGCGCGAGGCGAGATCGTTCGGCGAGAGCTTCCAATGCTTGAGCGGATTGGTGGCGCGCTCGGCGAAGCGCTCTTCCTGCTCCTCCTGGTCCACTGCCAGCCAATATTTCAGCAGGATGATGCCGTCGTCGGTGAGCAGCTTCTCGAATGCCGGCACCGCGGCCATGAAGGCCTTGTACTGGGGCTTGGTGCAGAATCCCATGGCGGGTTCGACCACGGCGCGGTTGTACCAGCTGCGATCGAACAGCACGACTTCGCCCGCGCTGGGCAGGTGCTGCACGTAGCGCTGGAAATACCATTGGCTGGATTCGATCTCGTTGGGCTTGTGCAGGGCGGCTATGCGATAGCCGCCGGTATCCATTGACTGGGTGATGGCCTTGATGGTGCCGCCCTTGCCGGCGGCGTCGCGGCCTTCGAGGATCACCAGCAGTCGGCGGCTGCTGCTTCGCAGCCACTGATTCAAACCGGCCAGTTCCAGTTGAAGTTCTTCCAGCGCGTGTCGGTAGAACTTGTCCTTCTTGGGCACGGTCCTGCTCCTCGTTGCTAGAGGTCCAGATCGACCGGCGGACGGCCGATGCGGTAACGCGCACTCATTGCCTGCAGCGCGTGATGGAAATCGGCGGCAAAGCCCTGCATGTCGAACAACGGGCTCTGCGTGCGCTGCTGGGCCAGGTGATGGCGCAGCGTGCTGAGCGCTTCGCGATCATTGCCCAGCTGCGTGGCCATCGCGATGAACGATTCTTCGTCCTCGCAGGCCAGTTCCGGCAGGCCAAGATCCTGCAGCAGGCTGGTGGCGACGCGACCAGCGAACGTGCGCCCTGTGCAAGTAAGCACCGGACAACCGGCCCATAGCGCATCGGATGCGGTGGTATGTGCGTTATACGGCAGCGTGTCGAGGAACAGGTCGGCGTGGACGTAGCGCGCCAGGTAATCGGCGTGCGGCAGGCGCGCCAGGAACACCAGTCGCTCGGGGGCGATGCCAGCCGCCACGGCCGCGCTGCGCAAACGCTCGTCCGCGCCCTCCGGGCCGCTCAGCAGCCACAGCACGCTATCGGGCACCTGCTGCAGGATCACCATCAGGCGCGCGAAGGCCGCCTGATTGAGCTTGTAGCTGTTGTTGAAGCAGGCGAACACCGTGCCCTGCTCGGGCAGTCCGCAAGCGGTACGCGACGGCGGCGCGGCGACGACGCGCGTGTTGTCGTTGGGCTGGTAGCAGCGCGGCAGCCGCACCAGTTTCTCGCTGAGGTAGGCGCGCAATGCGTCCGGCAGCACGACGGCATCGGCCAGCAGATAATCCATCCAGGGCGCGCCGGAGGTGCCGGGGAAAGCCAGCCAGTTCACCTGCACCGGCGCCGGGCGCAGCGCGAACACCTCGGCGTTGTTCTTGCCGGCATAGCCGTTGAGGTCGAACAGGATCTCGATGCCGGCGTCGTGAATACGCTGGGCCACCTGCGCGTGATTGAGCATTGACACGTCGTGCAGGGTGGTGGCGGTGGCCAGGCGACGGCGGATCGATCCGCCATCGTCCGCCGTGGTGGCAAACAGGTGCAGTTCCAGGTCGTCGCCGGTCAGCGCTTCCAACGCGGCGACGATCAACAGGCCGGTGGCGTGTTCGTTGAAGCCGTCGGCGACGAAACCGACGCGTATTGGTTGCTCAGGCGATGGCTTGGCGAACTTGAAATCGAGCTGCTTGCGCAACGGCGCCACCTGCTTCGCGATGGTCGCTGCATAGGTGACGGCGGCGCGTTGCAGCGTGGCGGCATCCACGTTCTCGGCCAGCAGGACGAACGGGCTGACCACCGCGTTGTCTTCCGAAATCACTTGTTGCAGGCGTTCGCTCAGTTCATCCAGGCCGCGCCAGTCGCACAGGCGGCGGCGCACGAACAGCAACTGGCCCAGTGCGGGGCCATTGTTCGGCTCAAGCTGCAGCGACCTTGCGAATGCGTCGGCAGCCGAGCTGAGCTGGCCGGCGTCTTCCAGCGCCTGGCCCGCTGCGAACGGATACTGCGCGTTCTGCGGCGCAAGCGTTTCGGCCTGCAGCCAGGCATCGGCGGCTTCCGCCGACTTGCCTTGCACTTGCAATACGCGTCCGCGCAAGGCGAATGCCGCGTCGAATTGCGGGATGATTTCCAGGGCCTCGCCGATATGGCGCAAGGCGGGCTCGATATTGCCCAGCTCCAGTTCGGCGCCGGCCAGATTGAGGCGGATGCCCGGGTGGAACGGGGCGCCATGGGTCGCCATGGCATAGGATTCGCGAGCGTGTTGAAAACGCGCCGCCGCCATCAGGGCGTTGCCCAGGCCCAGCAGGACGGCCGGGTTGCCAGGGGATAGCCGCAACGCGGCGCGCAGCCGCTCGATGGCCTCGTCGGCATCGCCGTTGGCCAGTTGCACGTTGGCCAGGTTGCATTGCACTTCAATGCTCTGGGGCGCGATCCGCGCGGCTTGTTCGAGCACGCTGAGCGCCTCGGCGGGGCGTTGCAGCTGCAGCAGGGCAATGCCTTGCAGGCGGGCCAGCTCGGCGTCGTCGGGGTACTGCTCGCGCGCCTGGGCGGCCGCTTGCTCGGCATCGGCGAAGGCGCCGAGCTCCAGTTGGTTGACGATTTGCTGTGTCAGCGCCTGGGAAGAGGGGGTAAAGAGATCATTCATCCGCCCACGCTAACGCAGCGAGCCGCGGCTGCCAATCCGGGAGCGCTCAATTCGTGCAGATGGGAGCCTGTTTCGTGATCCGGCGCGGGCCATGCAGCGCCGTGGAGCGCGCTTTCAGCCGGCCGTGAGTGCTTTCAACTCGTCGGCCTGGTGCTCGCGCGTGAGCGTGTCCACCAGCTCGTCCAGATCGCCCTGCAGCACCTCGGGAAGCCGGTACAGCGTGAGGTTGATGCGGTGATCGGTAATGCGGCCCTGCGGGAAGTTGTAGGTGCGGATGCGCTGGCTGCGGTCGCCCGAGCCCACCTGCAGGCGTCGCGATTCGGCCTGCACGGCGGCCTGCCGGCTGCGTTCGTCATCCAGCAGGCGCGCCTTGAGCAGGCTCAGCGCGCGGGCGCGGTTCTTGTGCTGGCTGCGTTCGTCCTGGCACTCCACCACGATGCCGGTGGGCAGGTGGGTGATGCGGATGGCGGAGTCGGTCTTGTTGACGTGCTGGCCGCCGGCGCCGGAGGCGCGGAAGGTGTCGGTCTTGAGGTCGGCCGGATTGATGTCGATGTCCTCGATCTCATCCATCTCGGGCAGGATCGCCACCGTGGCGGCCGAGGTGTGGATGCGTCCCTGCGACTCGGTTTCCGGCACGCGCTGCACGCGATGCGTGCCCGATTCGAACTTCAGGCGGGAATACGCGCCCTTGCCCTCGATGCGCGCCACCACTTCCTTGTAGCCGCCGTGTTCACCGTGGTTTTCGCTGAGCACCTCGACATGCCAGCGGCGACGCTCGGCGTAACGCGTATACATGCGGAACAGGTCGCCCGCGAAAATGGCGGCCTCGTCGCCGCCGGTGCCGGCGCGTACTTCGAGGTACAGGTTCGCCTCGTCGCGCGGATCCTTCGGCAGCAGCAGGATCTGCAGCTCGTCATCCAGCGAGAGCAGGCGCGCTTCCAGGCGCCCGATATCGTCCTGCGCCATATCGCGCATTTCGGGATCGTCGAGCATGGCCCGCGTTTCGCCGAGTTCGCGCTCGGCCTGGTCGTGCTCGCGCAGCGAGGCCGCCACCGGCTCCAATTGCGCGTATTCGCGCGACAGCTCGCGAAAGCGGTTGTTGTCGGCGAGCACATCGGGCTGCGCCAGCAACAGGCCGATCTCCTCGTGGCGTTCGGCGAGGGATTCGAGCTTGCGGCGGATCGAAGGGGTCATGGGCGACGGGACGAGGGGAGAGGGGCGAGTAGCGAGGCGCCAGCACGAACGCTGATGCCGTGGGGCGGGATAGCGGCAGAGATTAGCGCAGGTGCGAGAGGCGAAACGAGCGAAAGGGAGGGATGCGCCCTCGCTACTCGTCCCGCTCCCCGGGTTCGGTGAGGCCGTAGAGGCGGCCCGCCGCGTGCAGCAGTTCCATGTCGCCACTCAACGCGGCATCGCGCAGGCGGGCGCTGGGATGGTGCAGCAGCTTGTTGGTCAGTGTGTTGGCGAGGAACGCGAGCGCCTCGTCGGGAGACTTGCCGCGCGCCAGCATGGCACGCGCCTTTTCCAGCACTTCGTCGCGGTAGATTTCGGCATGCTGGCGCATGTCCACCGCCGGGTTACGCACCGTAAGTGCCCGGCGCCAGGCCATATAGCGCTCGACCTGGAGGTCGATGATGGCGTCGGCCTCGCGGGCAGCGGCTTCGCGCGAGCGGATATTGTCGTCGATGACCTGGCGCAGATCGTCGATGCCGTACAGGAAGACATCGCCCAGCTCCCCCACCGACGGTTCGATGTCGCGCGGCACGGCGATGTCCACCATGAACATCGGCTTGCGCCGGCGCGTGGCGATCGCCTTCTCTACCATCGCATGCGTCACCACCGGTTGGCGCGCGGCGGTGGAGCTGATGACGATGTCGGCATCAGCAAGATGTTGCGGGAGGTCCTGCAGCGAGATGGCATAGCCGCCATGGCGGCTGGCCAGTTCCTGGGCGTTCTCCAGCGTGCGGTTGGCCACGATCAGTTTGCGCACGCGTTTGTCCACCAGATGGCGCGCGGCCAGCTCGATGGTGTCGCCCGCGCCAATCAGCAGCACGCAGGCGTTGCGCAGGTCGGCGAACACCTGTTCGGCCAGGCGCACCGCGGTGAAGGCGACCGAGACGGTATGCGCGCCAATGCGCGTGTCCGTGCGTACGCGCTTGGCGACCGCGAACGTGTGCTGCAGCAGGCGCTCCATCGGCGCGCGCAGGGCCTGGGCATCGCGCGCCTGCTGATACGCGTCCTTCACCTGGCCCAGGATCTGCGGCTCGCCCAGCACCATCGAGTCCAGGCCGGTGGCGACCCGGAACATGTGGCGGACCGCGGCATCTTCATCGTGTCGATACAGGAACTCATCCAACTTGTTCGCAGTCAGCTGATGGTGCCGGCTGAGCCATGCCTGGGGAACGCCTTCAGCTCCTGCCGTGACGCTCACGTAGAGTTCGGTACGGTTGCAGGTGGAGAGGATCATCGCCTCTTCCACGCCGGGTTCGCGGGCGAGCGCCTGCAGCGCGGCGGCCGTGGCCTCCGCGTCGAATGCCACTTGTTCGCGCAGGGTGACCGGCGCGGTGAGGTGATTGAGCCCGAGGGCGATCAGCGTCATGGTTGAGGGCGATTCGAGGCGGGAAGCATCCGGCGGCGTAAACTAGGGGTTAGCACCGGCCGTTCTAGAGTAACAGCGGCCGTAACAGACGGATGAGCGGAGAATAGTGTGCTGAGCAGGTGGTCCAAGTTCAAGCAACTGCGGCATTTTGCGGCGAGCGGGATGGTGGTGCTGACGCTGGCTGCCTGCGCCGTGGCGCCTGGCAAGCATGCCGGCGCCCCGGCGTCCGCCGCCCAGCCGCTGAATCACCTGGTGGTGGGGACGTCTGACGCGGACCACGATCTCGTGGCCCAGCTGATGGCTGGCGAGATGGCGCTGACCCATACCGATCTCAAGGGGGCTTCGGCCGCCTACGGCCGGGCCATGATGCTTTCCAGCGATCCGCGCGTGGCGGAGCAGGCGGCGGCCCTGGCCATCGCCGTGCGTGACGTGCCTGCCGCGGAAACCGCCATCGCGCGCTGGAAGACCCTGGGTGCCAAGCCTGCGCCGCTGGCCCAGGCGCGGGCCGAGCTGGCGCTGTCTCAAGGCAATACGGACGAGGCCCAGCGGCAGCTTGAGCTGCTGGTCAACACGGGCGACCCGGATGCCTGGCGCCAGTTCGGCCGGGTCCTGCTGGGCAGCCGCGATGCCGCCCAGGCCGCGCAATTGCTGGAGGCGGTGGCCACGCCGCAACGACTGCCGCCCGATCCACAGGCCTGGCTGGCGATGAGCGAACTCGGCGACAAGCTGGAGCGCCACGCCTATGCGCAGCAGATCGCCGATGCGGCCATGAAGCGCTTCGGTACCGCGGAAACCTACGCCTGGGCTGCCCAGATGAAGTTCCGCAGCGGCGACAAGGCGGGCGCCAAGGTGCTGTTCGACAAGGCGCTGGCCAAGGATCCGAAGAGCACCCGGCTGCGCCTGGCCTACGCGACCCTGCTGGGGCAGAGCGGCGACGACGCGGGCGCCGCCCGGCTGCTGGACAGCGGCCCGCAGGACGCAGACACCTACGCCTTGCGCGCGGCACTGGCCGCCCGCAGCAACGACACCAAGACGCTGACCCGCCTGTACAGCCAGTTGCAGCGATCGCCGAAAGAGACGCAGCAAAGCAGTGCCTATCTGCTGGGCCAGCTCGCCGAAATGCTGGACCACAAGGAGGAGGCGCTGAAGTGGTACGGCCAGGTGCCCGACGACGACGAGCACGCCTTCGACGCGGACCTGCGCAGCGCCGTGCTGCTGCAGGCCACCGGTCGCAGCGCCGAGGCCCATGAGCAGCTGGCACAGATGCAGACCGACTATCTCGATCAGCCGGCACTGCTGCGCCGCGCCTACGAGGCGGATGCCGAGTTGTACATGGACGAGCAGGAGTACGCGCAGGCCGAGCATGCCTTCAGTCGGGCCCTGCAGGTGATGCCGGATGATCCGTCGTTGCTGTACGGACGGGGCCTGGCCTATGCCGAGGAGGGTCAGGTCGACCAGGCGGTCACGGATTTCCGGCGCCTGCTGGAGATCAAGCCAGACGATACCGACGCCATCAACGCGCTCGGCTACACCCTGGCCGATGCCAATCGCGACCTGTCCGAGGCGCAACGGTTGATTGAAACGGCTCGCGCGGCGCGGCCAAACGATCCCGCCATCCAGGACTCCTGGGGCTGGCTGCAATACCGGCTGGGCCATCTGGACCAGGCCGAAACCACCCTGCGCAGCGCCTGGATGGCCAACAAGGACGCCGATGTCGGCGTGCACCTTGGCGAGGTGCTATGGAAGCAGGGGCGCCAGGAGGACGCGCGACGCGTGTTCGACGAAGTGCGTAAGATCGACCCGCAAAGCGCCAACCTCCACAACACTCTCAAGCGCCTCAATCCATGAAGCTTCCTGTCCGTCTACTTGCGGTGGCGTTGCCGCTGCTGCTCGCTGCCTGCGCCCATCGGGAGCAGGTCCGTCCCGTGCAGCCCAAGGTCGACTACTCGGTCCTGCTCGATCAGCAGCGGGCCCGCGAGCACCTGCTGGCCAACACCGATCACTGGGTCCTGCGGGGCAAGCTCGGCGTGTCCGGCGTGGTCGATGGCAAAAGCCAGGGGGGCAGCGGCACCCTGACCTGGACCCAGAACGGTGACGACTACCAGTTCGAGGTGCACGGCCCGGTGGGCAGCAAGAGCTTCCGCCTCAGCGTGACGCCCGATGGTGCGCTGCTGGAAGGGGTGGAAGGCGGCCCCCGGCGCAGTCCGGACGCCGAGTCCCTGGTGCAGAACGTGTTGGGCTGGCATGTGCCGCTGCGTGACCTGCGTGCCTGGGTGCTTGGCCTGCGCGCCGACAGTGGTCCGGCCGAGCTGAAATTCGGCGACGACGGCTTGCTGTCGCAGCTGACCCAGGATGGCTGGAACGTCAGCTATCCCGGCTGGGACATCACGCGCAAACCCGCCGTGCCGACCAAGGTGTTTGCCGAAAACCCACCGTACAAGGTCAGGCTGTCGGTGGAATCCTGGAGCATTCAATAGCACTCGCCCCAGGGGATAAACCCCAAAAGCCCTGCCTATGACCTTCCATATCGAGCGCGCCCGCCCCGACCAGGTTGATGCCCTTTGCGCCATCGAGCGCGCCGCGGTGGAGTTGTTCCGTGGCCATCGGGCCTGGCCGTCGTACCGGCGCGTATCGGTGCCGCCCGAGGTGTTGCGCGAGGCAATTGCCCGCGGCCTGGTCTGGGTCGCGGTGATCGGCTCAGGCGAGCCGGTCGGCTTCGTGTGGCTGGATGCGGAAGAGGGTGGCGATGCGATTGGCATTGCCGAGATGGATGTGTTGCCGTCGCACGGCCGGCGCGGCATTGGCGCCGCCTTGTTGGAGCACGCCTGCGGCTGGGCGCGAGCGGCTGGCTATCACAGGGTCGATCTCGGCACTCTGGTGGATGTGGCGTGGAATGCGCCGTTCTACGCCAAACATGGTTTCACCGCGGTCGACAAGGACGATCTGCGCTTCGCTTTTGCCCGTGAACGCGATCGCGAAAACGGCTTTCCCGATGACTTGCGCGTGTTCATGAGCCGGCCCTTGGCACCGCTGTCGCCGGGTGAGTGGTCGGTGTGGCCGGCTCCGGCCAAGCTGAACCTGTTCCTGCGTATCACCGGCCGGCGAGCCGACGGCTATCACGAGTTGCAGACGGTTTTTCAGCTACTCGACTGGGGCGACGAAATCTCCCTGCGCGTGCGCCACGACGGCGAGGTTCACCGGCTCACCGATGTGCCCGAGGTCCCCGCCGACACCGACCTGGTGGTGCGCGCCGCCCGCTTACTGCAGCCGCATGCGCCTGCCGGCGCGGGCGCGGACATCGAGCTGGTCAAGCGCATCCCCATGGGCGGCGGCCTGGGCGGCGGCAGCTCCGATGCAGCAACCGTCCTGGTGGCCTTGAACTGGCTGTGGGGTGCCGGGCTGGGCGAGGACGAACTGGCCGACCTTGGCCGCCAGCTGGGTGCGGACGTGCCCGTCTTCGTGCGCGGTCGTTCAGCCTGGGCCGAGGGCGTCGGCGAAAAACTGACGCCGCTGACCCTGCCGAGGGCCTGGTATGTGGTGCTTGAGCCGCATGAACACGTGCCCACCGCAGCACTTTTTCAAGCGCCTGAATTGACACGAAATGCGCCGCCAGCGACAATTTCATCCTTTGCTTCGGGCGAAACTGTCGAGAACACGTTCACCCCCGTAGTCCGCGCGCGTCATCCGCGCGTGGCGGCGGCGCTGGACTGGCTCGGTGGATTTGGTCGGGCAAGGCTTTCCGGCAGCGGTGCGTGCGTGTTCCTGGAGACGGAGTCCCCGGAGCGTGCCGAAGCCGTAGCGCAACGTTGTCCTCCCCGCTTTACGGCCCATGTGGCCATGGGGGTGAATACGTCCACGCTGCATGTGACCCTGGCGCGCCATCGTGGTGTCGGCAGGGCAGGCAAGTAACAGAAACATCCAGTGATACTGGGGCGTCGCCAAGCTGGTTAAGGCACGGGATTTTGATTCCCGCATGCGCAGGTTCGAATCCTGCCGCCCCAGCCATTCCACACAATGGCTCAGGTTCAAATAAATGACAGTCGATACGTCCGGCCCGATGCTCTTCACCGGCAATGCGCACCGTGCGCTCGCTGAGGATGTCGCCCAGCGTCTTGGCGTGCCCCTGGGCAAGGCGCTGGTCGGTCGCTTCAGCGACGGCGAGACCCAGGTGGAGATCGAAGAGAACGTCCGCCGCCAGGAAGTGTTCGTGCTGCAGCCCACGGGCGCGCCGAGTGCCGAGAACCTGTTCGAGCTGCTGGTGCTGGTGGACGCGCTCAAGCGCGCCTCGGCGGCCAGCGTCACCGCGGTGATGCCGTACTTCGGCTACGCCCGCCAGGATCGTCGCCCGCGCTCGGCGCGCGTGCCGATCACGGCGAAGCTGGCGGCGCGCATGATCGGCACCGCCGGTGTCGATCGCGTGCTGACGGTGGACCTGCACGCCGACCAGATCCAGGGCTTCTTCGACATCCCGGTGGACAACGTGTATGCCTCGCCGGTGCTGCTGGCCGACATCTGGCGCAACCACAGCATGGACGACCTGATCGTGGTCAGTCCGGACGTGGGTGGCGTGGTGCGTGCCCGCGCGATGGCCAAGCGCCTCGATGATGCCGACCTGGCCATCATCGACAAGCGCCGCCCGAAGGCGAACGTGGCGACGGTGATGAACATCATCGGCGACGTCGACGGCAAGACCTGCGTGCTGGTGGACGACATCGTCGACACCGCCGGTACGCTCTGTGCGGCAGCTGCAGCCCTGAAGGAGCGCGGCGCCCGCAAGGTGGTGGCGTACTGCGTGCATCCGGTGCTGTCGGGTGCGGCCATCAGCAATATCGAAGGCTCCCAGCTCGACCAGCTGGTGGTCACCAATACCTTGCCGCTGCGCCCGGAAGTGCAGGCCTGCGCCAAGATCCGCCAGCTCTCGGTCGCCGAGCTGCTGGCGGAAACGATCCGCCGCATCGCCTTTGGCGAGTCGGTGAGTTCGCTGTACGTCGATTGAGTTTCTGGTGGCGGGCGTCCTCGCCCGTCACCGTTTTATGACTCCTCTGGTCGCGGGGGAGTCACCTGGGCTGCCGCGAGGCGGCTTCTTCAAACTGAAGGCAATACTGAAATGGCCACGACTCATGAAATCAAGGCAGTAAGCCGCAAGGACGAGGGGAAAGGTGCGAGCCGCCGCCTGCGTCACTCCGGCTTCGTGCCTGCTGTTGTCTACGGTGCCGGTTCGGCTCCGGAGAGCATCCAGATCGAGCACAACACCATCCTGCTCGCCGCCAAGCACGAGTGGTTCTTCTCCTCCGTGCTCGACCTGAACGTCGACGGCAAGGTGCAGAAGGTGCTGGTGCGTGACTGGCAGAAGCATCCGTTCAAGCTGCAGATGCTGCACATGGACTTCCTGCGCGTCGACGAGAACGCCGCCATCCGCATCAGCGTGCCGCTGCACTTCCTGAACCAGGAAAAGTCGGCCGCCGCCAAGACCTCGGGCGTGGTGATCTCGCACAACCTGACCGAAGTGGAAATCTCCTGCCTGCCGAAGGACCTGCCGGAGTTCATCGAACTCGACCTGGCCGACGTCAAGCCGGGCGACATCATCCACCTGTCGGAGCTCAAGCTGCCGAAGGGCGTGGAGATCGTTGCACTGCACCTGGGCGCCGACCACGACATCGCCGTCGTCACCGCCAACACGGTGAAGGAAGAAGTCGAGGCCGCTCCGGCCGAGGGCGAGGCCGCTCCGGCTGCCCCGGCCACCCCGGCGCCGAAGAAGTAAGTCGCAGCGGTCCGCACCCGTCCTGGGAGCGGACCGCACGCGAGCTTGCTGCCTTCCATGGCGGGACTGCGCCTTATCGTCGGACTGGGTAACCCCGGTGCCGAATATCTCCGAACCCGGCACAACGCCGGGTTCTGGTTTGTTGACGCCCTGGCGTCAGGGCAGGGCGAGCGCTTCGGTTTCGACGGCAAGCTGCATGGCGAGACCTGCAAGGTCCGCATCGGCGGCACGCCGGTATGGCTGCTCAAGCCCTCCACGTTCATGAACAAGAGCGGCATCGCCGTGGTTTCGGCGTTGCGCTACTACAAGATCGAGCCGGAAGAGTGCCTGGTCGCTCATGACGAGCTCGACCTCGATCCCGGCACCGTGCGCCTGAAGTTCGATGGCGGCCATGGCGGCCAGAACGGCCTGCGCGACATCGTGGCGCATCTCGGTCACGCGAAATTCCATCGCCTGCGGGTTGGCATTGGCCATCCCGGCCACAAAGACAAGGTAACGCCTTGGGTGCTTGGACGCCCGTCCGTGAAGGACGAGGACGCCATCGTCAATGGCATCGCGCGCGCGCTCGATGTGCTGCCGCTTGCGGTCGACGGCCAGTTCGACAAGGCCATGCAACACCTACATACCCCGGGAGGGGTGAATGGCGATCGTGGCAACGGCAACAAGACGCCGGTCTGAACACCGCTGCCTGAATCCGTCCGCCACGCGACTAACCACCTTTCCCCAGCTTTCAGTTTCCCGGAGTCCCCATGGGCATCAAATGCGGCATCGTCGGCCTTCCTAACGTCGGCAAGTCCACCCTGTTCAACGCGCTGACCAAGGCGGGTATCGCTGCGGCCAACTTCCCGTTCTGCACGATCGAGCCGAACGTGGGCGTGGTGCCCGTGCCCGATCCGCGCCTGCAGGCGCTGTCGGACATCGTCAATCCGCAGAAGGTGGTGCCGACCGCGGTCGAATTCGTCGACATCGCCGGCCTGGTGGCGGGTGCGTCGAAGGGCGAGGGCCTCGGCAACAAGTTCCTCGCGCATATCCGTGAAGTGGACGCAATCGCCCACGTCGTGCGCTGCTTCGAACACGGTGACATCGTGCACGTGGCCGGCAAGGTCGACCCGATCGCCGATATCGAAACCATCGATACCGAGCTGGCGCTGGCCGACCTGGACTCCGTCGAGAAGGCCCTGAACCGCGCCGAGCGCGCCGCCAAGGCCAACGACAAGGAAGCACAGGCGAAGAAGCCGGTGCTGCAGAAGCTCGCCGCCGGCCTCAACGAAGGCAAGTCGGCGCGCAGCCTGGGCCTGGACGAGGAAGAAAAGGCGCTGGTGCGCGACCTGTTCCTGCTCACGCTCAAGCCGCTGATGTATATCGCCAACGTGCGCGAAGACGGCTTCGAGAACAACCACCATCTCGATGCGGTGCGCGAACGCGCGATCACCGAAGGCGCCGAAGTGGTACCGGTGTGTGCGGCCATCGAAGAAGAGATGGCCCAGCTCGACGACGCCGACCGCGACGAATTCCTCAAGGACCTCGGCCTCGACGAGCCGGGCCTCAATCGCGTGATCCGCGCCGGCTACAAGCTGCTCAACCTGCAGACCTACTTCACCGCCGGCGTGAAGGAAGTGCGCGCCTGGACCATCAAGCGCGGCTTCACCGCGCCGCAGGCTGCCGGCGTGATCCATACCGACTTCGAGCGCGGCTTCATCCGCTCCGAAACCGTCTCCTACGACGACTTCATCCAGTACAAGGGCGAAGCCGGCGCCGCTGCTGCCGGCCGCCTGCGCAAGGAAGGCAAGGACTACGTCGTCAAGGACGGCGACGTGTTGCACTTCCTGTTCAACGTCTGACGCAGCATCGCCAGCCATCAGAAAAAAAAGAGGGCCGCGTGAATCAATCACGCGGCCCTTTTAGTTTGACGTCAGTGCCTATGGGTTAGAACTTGACCGTGACGCGGGCCCAGAAGTAGCGGCCCATGAAATCAAAGTCGCTCGGGTCGCTATTGGCGTTGAGCGTGTTGTTGGCGTAGAGCATGGGCGGCTGCTTGTCGAACAGGTTGTTCACGCCAAAGTCCAGGCGCGTGTTGATCGGCTGGATGTTGTAGCCGAGCGAAACATCGTTGTAGATCGTCGAGCCGTACTTGAGGATCGTGCCCGATTCGCCGTCCGGATAGGTGTCGTAGATCGAACCCGCGGCGCCGCCGTTGGAGAAGCGGCCCGTGTAACGCATGCGCCACTGGGCATTCCAGCCCCCCGCCTGCCAGTTCACGAAACCCTGTCCACGCCAGCGTGGGAACAGGCAGATGCCGGCGTTATCCGGGCATGCTGCCGATTGTGCCGAGCCGTAGGGCAGGAAGCGGCCGGCGTTCTCGTAGGTGATGTTTCCCGCCACGCCTGGGGACGTCTGTTGCGTGTAGTACCTCAGATAGGTGGCATTGACGCCCACGTTGAACTGGCCGAAAGAGAACTGCGGCAGTTTGTAGTTCGCCGACCAGTCGATGCCGCTGGTGCTGATGCTGCCCAGGTTACCAGTGGGCTCGACCGTGGCCGGGGAAATCTGGCCTGTGGCATCACGATGAATGTACTGGCAGTAGATGGTGGAGCCGGCCGCGCACAGGTTGAGCAGGCTCTGCAGGCCAACGCTGGTGATGGTGTCGTTCAGGGTCACACGCCAGAAGTCGACGGTGGTCGACAGGCCGGGCACGTACGACGGGCTGTAGACCATGCCGAAATCATACGACTTGCCATGCTCCGGCTTGACCTGGAAGCCCGCCACGCGGGAGCCCTGGGTGACCGTGCCCGCCTGGGTCTGCGATTTCACGAAGCTGTTCACGAACGAGCCATTGGTGGGGACGTTCTGGCAAGCCAGCGCCAGCGGTGAGCCTGCCGGTGCGCCGGTGAAACCGGTGCACGGATCGGTGTGGATCATCGGTGCGTCGGAGCCGGAGTCGTAGAGCTCGCCCAGCGACGGGGCGCGGAACACGTCCTGCATCGTACCGCGCAGCAGCAGGTCCTCGAACGGCTTGTATTCGAGTGCGAACTTGAAGTTGTTGGTGCTGCCGAAGCTCTGGATGCGTGAGTAGCGGCTGCCGATCGTCAGGTTCAGCGACTGCACGCCCGGAAGGCCCGAGAGCACCGGGATCAGCGTCTCGGCATAGACCTCCTTGGTGTTGTAACCACCTTGTACGGCGCTGAGGCATTGGCTGCCCAGCACGCAGTTGCCCGTGGCGGGATCGAGCAGGAGTTGCGGCGCGGGGATCGACCTCTTGTACTCCGTGCGATATTCAGTGCCGAGCGCCAACTGCACGACACCGGCCGGGAGGTTGAACAGTTCGCCGCTGATGCCGGCATGCCAGGTTTTTTCGATCGAGTACTCATTCGAGGGCGCGGTGACGCTGGCCGCACGGATCGCCGCCACAGAGTTCGTCGAATTGACATCGAAGGGGTTGAATTGGCAGGCGACGACGCTGGGGCAGCTGAGGCCGGGTGACGCGGTGGCGAGGCCGTCCGCACCAATGGTCGAGGCTCCGGTGAAAAGCTGCGTCTGGTCAACCAGTCCAGCGGTGGTGGTGACGATGCTCTGGTGGCCGTAGTTGTAGCCGGCGTCCCAGTTCCAGTTCTTGTCGAAGACGGTGAAATCACCCTTGAAGCCGGTATTGATCTGGGCGTCAGTACGACCGTTCATGGCCATGCGATTGCCATTGGAGACCAGGCGCGAGCCCAGCGTCCGGTACTCTGGATGGGCCTTGGTGGGAACGGCAAAACCCACGTTGAACGGGTTAAACGCGTTGTATTGACTGATATCGGCCCCGGTGCCCGTGCCATAGACGGCGGGCGCGAGCTGGAAGTTGGACGAGGTCTTCTGGTAGATCGCATCGACGTAAGCGGTGACGTGGTCGGTCAGGCGATAGTCGGCAAAGATGAAGCCGCCCGTCCGCTCCTGCGGGGTCATGATCAAGTTGACCGAGGCGTAGTTGTATTTGTCAGCAGAGGTATAGCAGTGGTAGTTCGTCGGGTTGACCGCCTGGCTGTTGCCACCGGGGCTCAGCGACACGTACGGGCAACCGAACTGGCCAGCAAGACCCGAGGCGGCGGTGCCCTTGGATGGGTCCGCGACGGTGCCGGGAAGCTGGATACGACCTACGGGCGTGTTTGACGAGCCGCCGATGATCACCTGACTGCCGGTAAGCGTCAGCGCGTTCTTCGAGAAGGCGCGGTTGGCCGACTCAACACCGTCCTGCTTGTTGTAGTTCAGGCCGGCCATGACGCTTCCCTTGTCGGACGTCTGTCCGAAAGTGAAGGTGTAGCCGCTCTGCTCGCCATCATTGCGATCGGACTGACCGACGTTGGCGGTGAACGTGGCGCCCTGGTAGTTCTTGCGCAGGATGAAGTTGACCACGCCGCCGATCGCGTCCGAACCGTACGTTGCCGAGGCGCCGGTCGGCAGCACTTCGATGCGCTCGATCGCGTCCGCCGGAATGGCGTTCGGATCCTTGCTCAGCAGGCGCTGGCCATTGACCAGGATCAAGGTGCGATTTGAGCCCAGGCCGCGCAGGTTGATGCTCGAATCGCCCTTGCCGCCACTGTTGTTGGTCTGCGGGTTGACGTTGCCGCCGGTCATCGCCGGCAGCTGCTGTACCAGATCGCCCAGGGTCTGCTTGCCGGTGGCCTGGATCTGGGCGCGATCGATGGTGACGACCGGGCTGGCCGTCTCGACATCGACGCGGCGGATCAGCGAGCCCGTGACCGTGACGGTCTCGAGTGTCTTGCTCTTGGCTTGACCGGTCTGCGCATCCTGGGCGAAAGCGGCGGTGCCGCAGGTGCTTGCTGTGAGCACGCCCAACGAAAGTGCCAGACGCACCGACGCGCACAACTTGTTTTCCCCGAATTTCATAGGCCCCTCTCTCTCTCTCTGGTTACGTTCTGGTTAAGAGGGGCTAGACAGTACGCATGAACTCTTCGCCGCGATGTCAGGCAAGCCTGAAAGGCGCATCAGCCGAATTCACTTCACTCCGTTGCGCAGTCACACTTGCGCAGGAAACGCCCTGTTTTCGGGTATGTATCTTCAATGAGCCTTGAGTGACGGACGGCGGGTGAGCAATGGGGATTGCCGAGAATTCGCAGCCATGACGAACTTGCATCTTCGTCTCGCTCGCGCGGATGACGCTCGCGCCATCGGTGTCTTGGCTCGACGCGTCACGCGGCGCTGGATTCTTCCTGGCCAGGCTGACGACGTCGCCACGCTGCTGCTTGCAGGCATGAGCGCCAAATCGATCCGGCAGAAGATCGATGCCGGCCAGCGTTTTCATCTGGCCTTCGTCGATGACGTGCTGGCCGGCGTAGCGGCCATTCGCGATGACAGCCACGTTTTTCAGCTTTTCGTGGGCACGCGCTATCAGGGGCGGGGCATCGCCAGAAAGCTTTGGCATCGCCTCATGCGTGACAGCATCCGGCGAGCGGGTACGCGCTTCTTCACCTTGAATGCCGCCATCGCGGCCGTGCCGGTTTATCTGCGCCTGGGCTTCGAGCCGAATGCTGCGGCCAAGTTACCGGCCAGCAAGATCGTCAGTGTGCCGATGATTTATCGGGTCGGTAGCGTGCGGCATGCCCGGCATCGGGGTTAGGTGCCGGGGTTCCCTATCGCGTCATTCCGTCACGGGGGCATAATTGAGAGCGATCGATCAGTGTCCATTGGAGTAAGCAACCCATGCCTGGAAAGCAGCACGAAGTCAGTTTCCGTTTCCTGGCCCAGCCGACCGACGTGAATTTCGGTGGCAAGGTGCATGGCGGCATGGTGATGAAGTGGATCGATCAGGCCGGCTACGCTTGCGCGGTGGCCTGGAGTGGGGCTTATTGCGTCACGGCCTCGGTCAGTGGCATCCAGTTCGTGGCGCCGATCCTGATTGGCGACCTGGTCACCGTGCGGGCCCGCTTGATCCATACCGGGCGTTCGAGCATGCACCTGGCGGTGGACGTGCTGGCGCGCGACCTGCGCAAGGATGAGCACCACCTCGCCACCAGCTGCGTGATGGTGTTCGTGGCGCTGGACGCCCCGGAAGGCAAGCCCACGCCCGTACCCAGCTGGCTGCCGCGCGACCAGAACGAGCAGCGCCTGCAGCAGCAGGCGATGAAGCTGATGGAGCTGTCCAAGGAGATGGAGCAGCTGGTCGATACCCATGCAGCCCAGAGCATCTAGGGGCGTTCTTGCTCGTCATCCCAGCGGCTCTCAACAACCGGAGGGTTGGGCAAGCTGGGATCCGGTGCCTTTGGAGGGCATGAACGACGCTGGATTGCGGCTTGCGCTGGAATGACGGTCTGGTTGGGCCGCGCACGGGGCAAGGTTGCGATGCCCGCAAAATAATCGCGGAAAAACGCTAAAAATCCCGCGGCAGGTGTTGACAGGTAAGGGGCCGATCCACACAATAGCCGTTCTTTGTTGGAGGGATACCCAAGCGGCCAACGGGGGCAGACTGTAAATCTGCTGGCTTACGCCTTCGGTGGTTCGAATCCACCTCCCTCCACCAGACGATTTCCGCGTAAGGCTGTTTCACCAGGCGGGAGTAGTTCAATGGTAGAACCTCAGCCTTCCAAGCTGATGGTGCGGGTTCGATCCCCGTCTCCCGCTCCATTGAAGTCGTCTTAGGTGTTTTGTTTCGTGCTCATGTAGCTCAGTCGGTAGAGCACTTCCTTGGTAAGGAAGAGGTCGCTGGTTCGATTCCAGTCATGAGCACCATCTCACCGCGGTCCGCGGGTATCATTCCGGTTTTCATCATTTGACTCCATCGGGGTTTTAGGCGTATGGCAAAGGGTAAATTCGAACGCACCAAGCCGCACGTCAACGTCGGCACGATTGGTCACGTGGACCACGGCAAGACGACGCTGACGGCCGCGCTGACGAAGGTTGGCGCCGAGCGTTTCGGTGGCGAGTTCAAGGCATACGACGCGATCGACGCGGCGCCGGAAGAGAAGGCTCGTGGTATCACGATCTCGACCGCGCACGTGGAATACGAATCGCCGGCGCGTCACTACGCGCACGTGGATTGCCCGGGCCATGCCGACTACGTGAAGAACATGATCACGGGTGCCGCGCAGATGGACGGCGCGATCCTGGTGTGCTCGGCCGCTGACGGCCCGATGCCGCAGACCCGCGAACACATCCTGCTGTCGCGCCAGGTGGGCGTGCCGTACATCGTCGTGTTCCTGAACAAGGCCGACATGGTGGACGACGCCGAGCTGCTCGAACTGGTCGAGATGGAAGTGCGCGAGCTGCTGTCGAAGTACGACTTCCCGGGCGACGACACCCCGATCATCCACGGTTCGGCGCTGAAGGCGCTGGAAGGTGATCAGAGCGAAATCGGCGTGCCGGCGA
>NZ_JAPDPF010000012.1 GCF_026283925.1 Dyella halodurans | reverse complement strand
GATGAACCTGCGCCCGCGAGCCACGCTCGACTACCACTGCCCTGCGGAGATGATCATGCGTGCGCTGGGGCGTGATGACCTCGCCCAAGCCATCGATGATGCACTTCTAGATTGACACCGCCTAACCAAGAGAAAAGGCACCCCGCTTGGCGCTTGCCGAGCTTGCGCTCGGCAAGTCCGTGAGGGTCGGCCGGGCTTTTCGACAGGGCTCCTGCCCTGACGAAAAGTGCCTGGCATCCCTGCCAGGCACCCCTGCGGGGCCTGATCGTCCGCCCCTCACCGCGCCGCACAGGGCCCCACAGTCAAAAGCCCAAGGCTCGAGCAGCGCGGTGCGCTGCTCATCGCGGTTGCTTGGCTTTCGCTTTCGCTTTCGCTTTGGCTATGGCTTTGGGGTTGCTCTGCCGCTCTCCGGGTCCCCTATGGCGCGTCGGGTGGGTGGAGGAAAAGCCCGCAGGGTGGCCGGCAGGGATGCCGGCCAGTTTGTCGACAGGGCAGGAGGCCCTGTCGACAAACCTCCGTAACCCACCCGCGCACCTGGAGGGCGTCAGCCCGGAAGGCGCGCCATCGGGGTGGCCTTTCTCTTGGTTACTTCTCTTTGGCCACACAAAGAGAAGTAACCCGGGCCGCGGCAGCGGCTCGGAAGCCCGCCGCAGGCGAGCCCGATCGCGGTAGCGCTAGATCAAAGACGAAAGGCGCTGGGTCCCCGCCTTCGCGGGGATGACGGTGAGGGGAGCTGCAACGTGTCCCGCGTACATGTCCCGCGTGACTAGAAATTCGGCGGCTAAAAGCTGATGGCCTGACAAGCGAAAGTAGAAAGCGACAGAGAGTCCAGGCGACTGGCACGCGTGCCGCTACCGCGCGATCATGTAGCGCGCCCCCGCGACACCTACACGCGCCCCAAACACACCTGCTCGGTCGCTTGCGCCGCAGGCAAAACACTCAGGAGTCCCTATGCACGATCGCCTTGCCCCGCTCTATTCCCAGCACCTGGCCACACTCCGCGCCCGCGCGGACAAGGCGCTATCCATAGGCGGGTACGACCATCTGGTGATCGCCGCGAGCACGCCGTTGCGCAAATATCTGGACGACCAGGACTACCCGTTCGTCACCAATCCGCATTTTCGCCACTGGCTGCCGCTGACCGATGCACCCGGCAGCTGGATCGTCTACACGCCCGGCCACAAGCCCAAGCTGATCTTCCTGCAGCCACGCGATTACTGGCACGTCGTGCCGGACGCGCCGAGCGGTTATTGGGTGGAGCATTTCGACATTGTCATCGTGCGCAATGCGACCGACGCGGTCGCGCAGCTGCCGGGCGTCGACACCCGCCGCGCCATCATCGGGCCGGAGTGTCCCGCGGTACCCGGTGCCGAGGCGAACAACCCGCAGTGCGTGCTGAGTTACCTGCACTGGCATCGCTCGTACAAGACGGCTTATGAGCTGGAACTGATGCGCGAGGCCAGCCGTATCGGCGCCCGCGCCCATCACGCGGCCGAGCAGGCTTTCCGTGCGGGCGAAAGCGAGTTCGGCATCCACATGGCGTATCTCGCGGCGGCACGGCAGAACGATGCCGATCTGCCCTATGCCAGCATCGTGGGTCTCAACGAGCATGGCGCCGTACTGCACTACACCCACTTCGATCGTACGGCACCGGCGCAAAGCCGCTCGTTCCTGATCGATGCAGGCGCCAGCGCCGCCGGCTATGCCAGCGACATCACACGCACCTATGCCGCCTACGGCCACACCGAATTCCAGGCCCTGGTCGACAGCGTCGACGCCGCCCAGCAGGGCTTTGTCGCCCGAGTGCGCGCCAGGCAGGGTTATCCGGAACTGCATATCCATGCGCACCACGTGCTTGCCAACGTATTGCGCGAACATGGCTTCATTCGCATGAGTGCCGAAAGCGCCGTCGAGTCGGGTGTCACCTCAGCGTTCTTCCCGCATGGCCTGGGTCATCCGATTGGCCTGCAGGTGCACGATGTGGCCGGCTTCCAGCGCAACGAGCTCGGCGGCACGATTGCACGGCCGGAAGGCCACCCGTATTTGCGCATGACCCGCGACCTCGAACCGGGCATGGTGGTCACCATCGAGCCCGGCCTGTATTTCATCGACATGCTGCTGGACGAACTGCGTGCCAAGCCGGTGGCCAGCGATATCGACTGGGCGAAGGTGGAACGCTTCCGCCCTTACGGTGGCATCCGCATCGAGGACGACGTGGTGTGCACCGACGGCGCGCCCGAAAACCTGACCCGGGATGCATTCGCCCTGCTGTGACCGTTGCCACCCGGCGACCGACCGTGCCGCCGGGTGGCTTTCGCGCTACTCGCTCTCTCGATTACCGCGCTCCCACCACGCTTACATAGTCCCTGGGACGGCGCCGGCGAGGCATAACGCCCCGCGACCATCCACCGCTGCGACATCCCCCCGCACGACACCTTCACATCCTTTGCGTATGCTCGCTCCAGGTAAGCAAGAGCCCTGGGCATGTCCATGCAATCAGCCGATCCGGTTGCACCAGACCCGGCCATCGCCGCCTTCCAGCGCCGTCCGTTACGCCAACTGGCGCGCAAGTTGATTCTCCTGGTCATCGCCAAGATCGTGCTGCTCACGCTGATCTGGTGGGTCGCGATGACGCCGTATGCACGACCCGACACTCGTCCCGCTGCCATCGAGCATCTGCTTGCACCGGCAGCCGCATCATCCACCTCGCGCGCAGACAGCCCATGATCATCGACCCCGATGTCGTTTCGCTCTCACGCATGCAGTTTGCGTTGACCGCGCTGTATCACTTCCTGTTCGTACCGCTCACGCTTGGCCTGGTCTGGATGCTCGCCATCATGGAGAGCGTCTATGTGATGACCGGACGTGAAGTGTGGAAGCGCATGACCCAGTTCTGGGGCATCCTGTTCGGCATCAACTTCGCCATGGGCGTCGCCACCGGCGTCACCATGGAATTCCAGTTCGGCATGAACTGGGCCTACTACGCCCACTACGTGGGTGACGTGTTTGGCACGCCGCTGGCGATCGAAGGATTGATGGCATTTTTCCTCGAGGCCACCTTGGTCGGCTTGTTCTTCGTGGGCTGGAACCGCGTTTCGCGCGTCACCCATCTGCTGGTGACCTGGTTCCTCGCCCTCGCGACCAGCCTGTCCGCGCTGTGGATCCTGATCGCCAACGGCTGGATGCAGAACCCGGTCGGATCGGCCTTCAACCCCGAGACCATGCGCATGGAAGTCACCTCCTTCAGCGAGGTGTTCTTCAACCCGGTAGCACAGGCGAAGTTCGTGCACACCGTGAGCGCCGGTTACGTGCTGGGTTCCATGTTCGTGCTGTCGATCAGCGCCTGGTATCTGCTGCGCGGACGCAATGTGGATTTCGCCAAGCGCTCGATGACGGTGGCAGCCAGCTTTGGCCTGGCCGCCTCGCTCTCGGTAGTGGTGCTGGGCGACGTATCGGGCTACGCCGTCTCGCAGAACCAGAAGATGAAGATGGCCGCGATCGAGGCCATGTGGGAAACCGAACCCCCGCCCGCGTCCTTCACCTTGTTCGGTATCCCCGATATCGAGAATCGCACCACCCATTACGCACTGCGCATTCCGTGGGTGATGGGCTTGATCGGCACACACTCCATCGACGAGCCGATTCCCGGCATCCACGACCTGGTCGACGACGCCAAGAGCAGGATCGACCAGGGCATCCTCGCGTATGACGCGATGCTGACGTTGCGCGCGGACCGCAACAACCGGCAGGCCAAGGCCATACTCGCCGCCCATGACAAGGATCTGGGCTACGCGCTGCTGCTCAAGCGCCACATCGACGATCCGCGCAAGGCCACGCCGCAGGATATCCAGAAAGCCGCCGACAGCACGATTCCCAACGTGCCAGTGCTGTTCTGGTCATTCCGCATCATGGTCGCCTGCGGCTTCTACTTCATCGCCTTGTTCGCCTTCTCCTTCTGGAAGGCCAGCAAGCGCCAGCTCGACAAGGACCGTTGGTACCTGCGGCTGGCACTTTGCAGTCTGCCGTTGCCGTGGCTTGCCATCGAGCTGGGCTGGATCGTTGCCGAATACGGTCGCCAGCCCTGGTCGATCGAAGGCGTCTTGCCGACGGCGCTAGGCGTGTCCAGCGTAACGACCGGCCAGGTATGGACCTCGCTTGGCGGCTTCGTGCTGTTCTACACCGTCTTGGCGGTGATCGACGTGGTGCTGATGGTGAGGTTCGCCCGCAAGGGTCCGGATGGACTCGGCTTATGGCCACCCGGCCAACCGTCCACGGCGCCGGCCGCCACCATCATTCCCGTGCAGACCTGAGGAACGAGCCATGTTCGACTACGAAACCCTGCGGGTGATCTGGTGGGCCTTGCTCGGCATCCTGCTGATCGGCTTCGCCATCATGGACGGCTTCGACTTCGGTATTGCGGCGCTGCTGCGTGTCCTGACCCGCAGCGAGGAAGAGCGCCTGGTGCTGCTCGAAACCATCGAACCGACCTGGGAGGGCAACCAGGTGTGGTTCATCCTCGGCGGCGGCGCGACCTTCGCGGCCTGGCCGATGCTCTACGCCGTCTCGTTCTCCGGCATGTACCTGGCCATCTTTTTGGTCCTGCTCGCCTTCATCATGCGGCCGGTGGGTTTCAATTTCCGCGGCAAGGTCCACGACCCGCGCTGGCGCAACGCATGGGACTGGGTACTGGTGCTGTCTGGCGTGGTGGTGATGCTGATTTCCGGCGTGGCGTTCGGCAACCTGTTCCTGGGCGTGCCATTCCAGTTCGACGGCAATCTGCGCATGACCTGGCATGGCAGCTTCTTCGAGCTGCTCCATCCATTCGCCCTGGTCGCTGGCCTCGTCTCGCTCAGCATGCTGCTGGCCCACGGCGCCTGCTGGGCGGCGTACAAGGCCGACCATGTCATCGCCGATCGCGCCGCGCGCATGGCGCGCTGGGCCACCTTGGCCTATAGCGTGTTTTACGTGGTGGCCGGCATCTGGCTCGCCTACGGCGCGGCGGGTTTCGCCATCGTGGGGCCGGTCGTGACGGATGGCCCGTCCAATCCGCTGTACAAGGAAGTGGCGCACGGCAGCAGCTGGTTCGCCAGCTATATGCAATACCCGTGGTTCTGGGCAGCGCCCGTGCTCGGCCTGCTTGGCGCGATTGGTGTGCAGCTCATCGTGGCGAAGCGCGGGCTGGGTGCGTTCCTGTGCAGCAGCGTGATGGTGGCCGGCACCATCCTGTCGGCGGGCTTTGCACTGTTCCCGTTCCTGTTGCCGTCGAGCCTCGATCCGCGTTCCAGCCTCACCGTCTGGGACGCATCATCCAGCCGCGGCACCTTGCAACTGATGCTGGGCGCCGCCCTCGTCTTCATGCCGATCATCATCGCGTACACCAGCTGGGTGTTCCACGTCCTGCGCGGGCGCGTGACGTTGGAACACATCCGCGAGTCTGGCCACACTTACTGATAGGGAAACGACGTCATGTGGTATTTCACCTGGATACTCGGCCTTGGCCTCGCCTGCGCGTTCGCGATCCTCAATGCCATGTGGTACGAGGTAGATGCGACGGATGAAGCGCATCGCCTCAAGGACGCGCGCCCCCGCGACATGCGCCGCTGACGCGCATGACGACCCTGCTCAGCGTGACGCGAGCAGGGCTTCGATCTCGTCGGCGTCTTTCGGTACGCCAGCCGTAAGCACGTCGTTGCCGTCACGCGTGACCGCGACGTCGTCCTCGATGCGAATGCCGATGCCGCGCCAACGCTCGGCCACGCTGGCGTCGCCCGGCGGCACATAGATGCCGGGCTCCACCGTCACCACCATGCCCGTTTCGAGCAAACGCGGCTCGCCGTCCACCCGATAGTCGCCCACGTCGTGCACGTCCAGGCCCAGCCAGTGGCCCGTCTTGGCGGGGAAGAAACGCTTGTAGCTGCCTTCGGCAATCGCGCTATCCGCATCGCCCTTGAGCAGTCCCAGCGCGCAAAGTCCTTCGGCAATCACCCGCACCGCCACCTCGTGCGCGGCACTGAAAGGCCGGCCCGGCAACACCTCGTCGATGGCCGCGAGCTGGGCGGCCAGGACCACTTCGTACAGCGCGCGCTGCTCCCGGCTGTAGCGACCGTTGATCGGAAACGTGCGCGAGATGTCGGACGCATAGCAGTCCACTTCCGCACCCGCGTCCACCAGCAGCAGGTCGCCGTCGCGCAATGAGGCCCGATTGGCGGTGTAGTGCATCACGCAGGCGTTGACGCCGCCGGCCACGATAGGCGGAAACGCCGGCACCGCGCCGCGGCTGCGCAGCACGCGCAGGATCTCGGCCTCAACCTCGTATTCCTGGCGGCCGGCAACGGCGGCACGCATGGCGGCCAGGTGCGCATCGGCGGCAATTGACGAGGCGCTGCGCATCAGCTTCAGCTCGCCGCGCGACTTGTACAGGCGCAGGTCGTGCAGCAGGTGCCCAAGCGCCACGAACTCCTTCGGCACCACGCCGCCACCGCGCAACTGGCGCAGGCGGCGCATCCAGCCCAGCAGCTGCGCGTCGAACTCCGGCTCGCGTCCGAAATGACAGTAGACACGCGCCCTGCCCTCGATCATGCCCGGCAAGATGTCGTCGATATCGTCAATGGGAAACGCATCGTCCATGCCGTGTTCGCTGACCGCGCGATCGGTGCCGATAGACTCGCCATGCCAGCGCTCGTGTTCCTCGTCGCGTTCGCGGCAGAACAGCACGGCTTCGCCGTGCTTGCGCCCGGGCAGCAAGGCAAGCACCGCGGCAGGCTCGGGGAAGCCGGACAGATAGTGCAAGTCCGAATCCTGCCGGTAGGGCCAATTGGCGTCCGCATTGCGCACGCGCTCGGGTGCGGCGGCAATCAGCAACACCGCATCCTCGCCCGCCATGCGCATCAGCTGGCGGCGACGGCGGGCGAATTCCTCGGCCGAGATGTTCAATGCACGGTATCGCTGCCGGGCTTGTTGCGGCCGGCGCATTCGGCGAACAACAGCATGGCGCCCACGCGAACGAACTCATGCACCTCGATCAGCGCGTCCTCGTCCTCGCCTTCTTCGCCGAAGTCGAACGACGAGGCGGCAATCGTGCCTAGGTCGCGCAGGATCTCCTCGGCTTCGTCCGACAACTTGCCGTGCGCCTCGGCACCGGCCAGGCCAAAGCCGCCCAGGAAGCCACGGCACCAGTCGACCAGCGCCTCGGCGCGCTCCGGCAGCGGACGATCGTCGGCCGGCAGCAGCGGCTCGAAGCCCAGTTCAGGATCGGCCAGCTCGGCCTCGCTCTGCTTGACCAGGCGATCGAGCACGGCCTGGGCCGGGACGGAAGGGGTGAAGCCCTCGGCGTCCAGGTGCAGCGTCTCGATCAACGGCTGCTTGCCGATGCGCCCGCCGCCCGCCAGGAAGCCGCATAGCGAACCATGCAGGTCGCTGGCCTCGGTAGCCAGCTGCATGCGGACGACGGCATCGTCCAGTTCGTCGTAGCCAATCGGCTCATTTGCGGTCATGGCATTACTCCTATCCGGGCAAGCCCCCAGTTTAATGCAGGCCCTCACGAAACCGTACGGAGCCTGCTGTTTTCGGCAGGCCTCCTGCTATAGTTTCGGCCCATGAGCGCGCCCGAATCCGTCAAGCCAGACCCCGTCAAGCAAGAGCTTGCTGCCATCGGCGAGCAGCTCGATCGCCTGCTCGAAGTCGTGCGCCGACTCACCGAGGAAAACCGCAGCCTGCGACATAGCCAGGAACAGCTGGCGAACGAACGCGCAGGCCTGATGGCGCGCAACGAGCAGGCGCGCAGCCGCGTCGAAGCGATGATCCAGCGACTGAAGGCGCTTGAGAACAATGGCTGAGAGCAGCGTGAGCACTCCTAACGAACCGGTCGCACTGCGACTCGTCGACCGCGAATTCCTGATCGCCTGCTCGCCGGAAGAACGCGAGGGCTTGCTGGAATCGGCAGCCTATCTCGATCGCAAGATGCGCGAGCTGCGTGCCAATGCCAAGGCGCCGGGCTTCGATCGCCTGGCCGTGTTGGCCGCCATCAGCGTGACGCACGAGTTCCTAGCGCTGAAAAAAACGCACACTGGCAGTGACCAGGGCGTGACTGAAGGCTTGGCCGCATTGCGACGCAAGCTTGAAGCTGCCCTCGACACCCAACTAAAATAGACCTCGGCGTTTTCTGCGTTGTGCGCCAGCACACTCTTACATTTGCCTTGTTCCTAAATACGGCCCCGGGTCGGTTTTTCATTGGTTGTTGTGCATGTCCGCCGCGTGCGGAAAGCCTCGAGACCTTGTAAGCCCTCCCACCTGATCCATCGTGGATCAAGGTCGTTCGGTGGGCAGCGGCATCGCGGTTAACGCCACCTCATTCCCCATCCGTACGGCGCCGCCTGGCGCCGTACGGTTCAGGGCCGCTCGCCGCACGTTCGCGAGCTCGCAGAGCCTGTTGCATATCTTTTCATGGTTCGCGCCGGGAGCTGTTTGCCCGCCAACCAAGGGAGAACGAGGACGTGTATGTCGATACACGTCCGAGTGATGACGCTGGGTAGGGGGCAAACAGACCCGGCCCGGAGGGTTGTTCACCTGTGCCCGCCAGGGAGCGGTGCGCGGTTTGACCTGACGGCCAGTCAGGCGCTGCACCACGCCCCACTCCCTGGCAGGCACAGGTGAACAACGCGAACTATGAAAAGATATGCAACAGGCTCTTTTGGAGACGCGAACGTGGACGCCACCGCCCAGCGACGCGAACTACGCCAGCAACTAGCCGGACAGCGCCGTGCGCTCAAGCCGCCGCAGCGTATCGCTGCCGCCCAGGGCCTGCGACGCAGCCTGGAGCAGCTGCCTGAATACCTCACCGATGCTCGGGTGGCCGGTTACTGGGCCAGCAACGGCGAGCTGCCGCTCAACCTGGTCATTCCGCCCTTGGCCACCCGCGGCCAACAGTTCCTGCTTCCGGTGATCGGCCCCAACCATCGCCTGCGCTTCGCGCCCTGGCAGGCTGGCGACGATGTGCAGCCGAACCGCTACGGCATTCCTGAACCAGTCGAGCCGAAGGAACTGCTGGAACCGTTCCAGCTCGACCTGGTGCTGCTGCCCCTGCTGGCGTTCGACCGCCAGGGCAACCGCCTGGGTACGGGTGGCGGCTATTACGACCGCGGCTTTGCCTTCCTGCGTGAACAGGTCCGACCCACAGAACCGCTACTGGTTGGCATCGCTTATGCGTTCCAGGAACTACCGCAGATCGACGTCGAAGCATGGGACGTGCCGCTCGACTTCATCGCCACCGATCTCGAACTGATTGATTGCCACGCCTCCGGCGAGGATGGAGAAGCCCGCGCATGACCGCCAAGACCCAGTACTGGCTGATGAAATCCGAGCCGGACGCGTTTTCCATCGATGATTTGAAGCGCAAGGGCCAGGAAGCCTGGGACGGCGTACGCAACTACCAGGCGCGCAATTTCATGCGCGATGGCATGCAGGTGGGCGACAAGGTGTTCTTCTATCACTCCAATTGCGCCGAGCCAGGCATCGTCGGCGTGGCCGAAGTGGCCACCGATGCCTACCCCGACCCCAGCCAGTTTGATCCCAAGAGCAAGTACTTCGACGCAGCCAGTGCGCGCGACAATCCGCGCTGGATGCTGGTGGACGTGAAATTCGTCAAGAAGCTCAAGCGCACGATTGGATTGAAGGAACTGCAGTCGGAACCGGCCCTGGCCGAGATGGCGCTGGTGCGCAAAGGCAACCGCCTCTCCGTGATGCCGGTGGAAGCCACCGAATGGCGCCACATCCTGGGCATGGAATAACTCTTACCCATCGGGACGCATGACATGAGCAACGCCAACGAGAAACGCCAGGCCGGCGAAGCCGCCATCCGCTACGTCGAGGACGGCGCCATCGTCGGCGTCGGCACCGGCTCCACCGTCGCCTACTTCATCGATGCGCTGGCCGACCTGAAAGATCGCATCCAGGGCGCCGTGTCCAGTTCGGAACAGTCCACCGCCCACCTCAAGCGCCTGGGCATTCCGGTGCTCGACCTCAATGCCACAGGCCCGCTCAGCCTCTATGTCGATGGCGCGGACGAGTGCGATACGCACAAGCGCCTGATCAAGGGTGGCGGCGCCGCGCTGACGCGCGAAAAAATCGTCGCCGAGGCGAGCGAGAAGTTCATCTGCATCATCGACTCGAGCAAGCAGGTGGATCTGCTAGGCAAGTTCCCGCTGCCGATCGAAGTGATTCCGATGGCACGCAGCCTGATCGGCCGCGAGATCGTCAAGCGTGGCGGCCAGCCGGTGTGGCGCGACGGCGTGGTGACCGACAACGGCAACTGGATCATCGATGTGCATGGCTGGCAGATCGTCGACCCTGTGGCGCTGGAGAACGACCTCAACCAGCTTCCAGGCATCGTCGCCGTGGGACTGTTCGCGCGGCGCCCGGCCGATGTGGTGCTGGTAGGCGATCGCGTGATGTGAACACGCCATGCGACGCGCCTGCTTGCGCGCCGCTCGGGGCACGGAAAAGAAAACGCCTCCCGCTTGCGCGGGAGGCGTTTTTGCTTGCACAGGTCAAATAACCCTTATGGCCAGGCGTTGACCAGGTTGGCAGCGTTGACCGTGCCGATGCCGGTCGCGAAGTCCCAGCCCGTGCCCGTGCCATAGGCCTTCGCATAGCTGGAGTTGGAGGTCGACAGCACGCCGTACGTGCCCGAAGGTCGATAGCAGTTGTGCGTGCCCGTGCAGTTCACGTCCATATCGCCCTGGGTGACGTCGTAGAAGACGCAGCCGCTGCCCACGCCATTGCCATTGCTGGAATTGCACGAGGTGCTGCCGCTGGTGCCGTACTCCGTCTTCGCGAGCGAGTAGAGCGTCGGGTTCGGGTTACCCACGCTGGCGCCGATCTTCTGGTTCACCAGCGCCTGGATGCCCGCCATGATCGGCGAGGCAAACGAGGTGCCGCCTGCGCCAGCCCAGGCACTCGGTGCGCCCGTGCAGGCTACGCCGCCACCGGCCGTATTGGTGTAGCAATAGACATAGTAGTGACCCCACACGCCATTCGCCGCGAACAGCGAGACGTCCGGAATATCACGCACGCCGTCCGCCGGGTTGCCCAGGAAACCGGACTGCCACGAGGGCTTGGCCGTACCTTTGCAGGTGCCGCTGACCACGCCCGATGTGGTGGCCGAACCGCTGGCGCAACCACTGGGACCGCCACTGCCCGACGCCGTGGTCAGGTAGTAGGCCTTGCCCGTAGCGCTGTTGCAGAACCCGCTGGTGCCATACGGCGTGCTGTAGCCGCTCTTGCCACTGATCAGCACGCTGGCGCACGAGTCGTTCCACGGGATTTCATTAATGTACGACAGCGCCGAGCCGTAGGTGGAGCCGTTGGTCGAACTCCAGTACGTGCTGTTGGTGCCGGCGTAGGTATCGCCGAAGTCCGTACCGCCCACCGCCACGTTGTATGGCGTCGATGCAAAGCCGCTTACGCCGATACCGTGGGTGGCCTTCGTCTGGTTGGCATCACAGCTTGCAGCACCTTCGTCACCGGAGGAGACGTACACCGACACGCCTTCGGCAGCGGCCTGCTGATAGGTGGAGATGTAGGCCGCATTCGCAGTGGCGCCGTTGGCGGCTTCGCACTCGCCGTAGCTCACGCTCATGATCGCCGGCGGCGTGCCGGAAGCGTTGATCAGGTTCTGGATCGCGATCAGGCCGCCAAATGTCGTGGACGTATCCGCGCAGGAGGCTAGTTCCAGGGTCGCGCCCGGTGCCGCAGCACCGGCCCACTCCACGTCCAGCTCGGCTTCGCCATCATTACCGGTGATGACGCCCGGGTTGGTGCAGCTACCCGGATGCACCTGGGTAAAGGTGGCGGCCGGCAGGCCGAAGGTCGAGCGGAACGTCGTGATATCGGCGGTCGAATACACGTTGGTGTCTTCGATCAGCACGATGGTCTGGCCGGCACCGTTGATGCCTGCGTTGAACAGCGGCGTGAAGTTGTAGATCTTCGCCAGGTCCGCCGGCACCACGGCCTGGTAAGTGCTACCGCTGCTGGTGAAGGTGTAGTCCGCGCGTGGCTTGCTGTTGGTATGCGGACGGAAGTCGTTGAGCGACACCACGCCGGCGACCACGGCAGCGAAAGCGGCCGGAATCTGCGGATCCGTCATGTTGGCGATGTGGTCGGAATCGCCAACATGCAGATGATGGATTTCAGTGTTGAACGCGCGACGAACTGCACCGGCATTACCGGAGAAATCGATCATCGTGCCGCTGGGATAGACGCGGTTGACGGTGAAGCCATGCGACGTCAGCCATCCGGTGACGGCGTCGATATCCAACTGCGACACGCCGTACTGCTGACCGAATTCGTCAGCGGTCAGCCACTTGCGATAGTTGGGCGAACCCTTGGTCTGCTGCTGCTGCATGAATGCCTGCAACGCCGCCTCGCGATCGGCCGGACGCTTGAGCAGCAATTGCATATGCTCCAGCGCAAGGCTGTCCTGCGCGAGGCCGCGATCGTTCTCCGCGGTGGCATTGGGCGACACATTGCCTTCCACGGTGACGCGGTCGTTGTCGTTTGCCGGGTGCGAGACGAGTGGCTTGGACAACAGCCCGATGGTGGCGGCGTCGGCGTGCGCCGCAAAGGTGGCCCCTATTCCTACGGCCAATAGCGTCAACAGTGTTCTCGCGGTCCGTTGACCGCGCGTACATACCGTATTCAATCTCACGTCGCTTCCTCCCAATGACTTCGGAAAGGTCCAGCAAGACGCAGCTCGCCAACGCAACCGGCGCGGACGGCGGTGCCTGAAGACCAACGGTAAGAGATGCTGCCGCCTCCCCAACGACGAACCCGGTGATGCACCGGTGCGGCGACCCAAGACTACGCTTGGCGCGGCGGAAGTCTGTCAGCCTTGGTGAGATTTGGTGATATTTGTGAAACGCATCACGGCAGAAGAATGTTTCGTAAAAACATGAACTTGCGCTTGTGGCGCTATTTGCTGCGGTGGTTTGAGGGGTTGCGCTGGATGTTCAGGCTGGTGCATGGCCGGGTAGCGCGGGGGACCAGGATTGTTCGGCGCGCGCTGGCCCAGAGTGCGAGGCACTGGAACTGCTGAATAACTTGGTTTGCCTCCGGTAATTCAAGCCAGAAACAAAGAGCGAGCCGCGTCAGCGTGTAGGACCAGGATTGTTCGCCCCATCCATGGGGCTCACCCCTACGCGCTGCGCGCTGCGGGGCCAGCGCTGGCGCGCTGTCCAAATTCGTTCCGGACGAATTTGTCGAACGTAGGGTCGCCTCCTGTGTCCCAGGCAAAATAAAAAGCCCGCCGTAAAGGCGGGCTTTTTATTTTGGCTGGGAGACTAGGATTCGAACCTAGATAAACGGAGTCAGAGTCCGTTGTCCTACCGTTAGACGATCTCCCAAAACCCTGCGGAGCGGTGCGCTCTGACTTGATGCACCGTACCGTCGAAGCGCGATTAGCGCTTCGAGAACTGGGTAGCGCGGCGGGCCTTGTGCAGACCGACCTTCTTACGCTCGACCTCGCGGGCGTCGCGGGTCACGAAGCCAGCCTTGCGGAGCTGCGGCTTCAGGGTTTCGTCGTACTCGATCAGCGCACGGGCGATGCCGAGACGGATCGCACCGGCCTGGCCGGTGATGCCGCCGCCGGCAACGGTGACATTGACGTCGAACTTGTCGCTAGCCTGGATCAGTTCGAGCGGCTGGCGCACGATCATGCACGAGGTTTCACGACCGAAAAACTGCTCGAGGCTCTTGCCGTTGACGATGATCTCGCCCTTGCCCTTGCGCAGGAACACGCGGGCGGCGGAGGTCTTGCGGCGGCCGGTGCCGTAATTTTGCTGGATCGCCATGATGGTTCCTTAGAGTTCCAGCGCCTGCGGCTGCTGTGCGGTATGCGGATGTTCGGCACCGCCGTACACCTTGAGCTTGCGGTACATCGCGCGGCCGAGCGGATTCTTCGGCAGCATGCCCTTGACGGCGATTTCGATCACGCGCTCCGGGTGCGTGGCCAGCAGATCCTTGAGACTCATGGTCTTCAGGTTGCCGACGTAGCCGGTGAAGCGGTGGTACATCTTGTCGTCCAGCTTGGCGCCAGTGACGGCAACCTTCTCGGCGTTGACCACGACGATATAATCGCCCGTGTCGACGTGAGGAGTGAACTCGGGCTTGTGCTTGCCGCGCAGACGGCGGGCGATCTCGGTCGACAGACGACCGAGCGTCTTGTCCGTTGCATCAATCACGAACCAATCGCGCTTGACGCTTTCCGGCTTGGCGCTGAACGTTTTCATTTCAGAATACCTAGTCTGCCGCCACCAGGGCGGTACACGTAATCGGTGGAACAAAGGCGCGAGATGATAACGGAGTTTTCATCAATCGCGCAAGCCCACCGACCGGCGGGCTGCGAGCTGGCGATGATAGCATGATCGGCATGCCCGATGAAAAGCCCCCCCTACGCATTGCCTCGTTGGCGGACCAGTGCGTCCAGTGCGGGCTGTGCCTGCCGGTGTGCCCAACCTATGCCCTGGATGGCAACGAGGCGGAGTCGCCGCGCGGCCGCATCGCCATAGCGGCCGCGCTGGCGCGGGGCGAGGTGGAACCCACGGCAGCGCTGCGGGAACACCTGGATCATTGCCTGGGTTGCCTGAACTGCGAGCGGGTCTGCCCGGCCAATGTGCAGTATGGCGAGCTGCTGGTGGAAACGCGTGCCCTGTTGGGACCTGCACCGGATCGACCACGGCTGCTGCTGGCACTGATCAAGCGACCTGCCTTATGGCGGCTCGCTAGCCGTCTCGCCCGCATGTTCAGGCTCGCTCACTGGAAACGGCGCCTTGCGCAGCGACTGCCGCCCGCCTCGGCGTGGCGCGCCGCTCTGGGCACGCTGACGGATGCGCCGAATCAGGCCGCACTGCCAACGCCCCCGGCCGACGCTCCGTCGGCCGAACCAGGCGTCGCGCTGTTTCCAGGCTGCGTCGCCAGCATCGAGGATGCCCAGGCCCAGCAGGCGGCCATCACCTTGCTGCGCGCGGCGGGCTATCGGGTTTCCCTGCTGCCCGCCTTCTGCTGTGGCGCCATCGATCTGCACGGCGGCGAAGCCGAGGGCGCCGAGCGCGCCGCACAACGCGTGCGGGACGCGTGGCAGGCGGCGGGAGCCCAGTCTTTGGTGTCGGTCACGCCAGGCTGCCTGGGCACGCTAAGGCGCGCCCTGCCGGGCGTCACGGTTGCGGACCCGATCACCCTGCTTTCCGCGCGTGCGAATCAGTTGCGCTTCCAGCCGCTGGCCCGACGCGTTGCCGTGCATTTGCCCTGCACGCAAGTCAATGTGGCGCGCAGCGAAACCGCCCTGCTTGGTTTGCTGCGCCAGGTGCCACAGCTGGAAGTGAAGCCGCTGCCACGTCCGCCGCACTGCTGCGGTGCCGCCGGCTCCCACATGCTGGAGTTTCCGCAGCGCGCCGCGCGCCTGCGCGACGCCACGTTGGAACAAATTGCCGCCTTGGCACCCCAGCAGCTGTTGTCGTCCAATATCGGTTGCCGCCTGCATCTGGCCGCAGGGATGGACGAAGGCGGCCGGCACTGGCCACACCTGCACCCACTGACCTTGCTGGCCCAGCAATTGATCCCTTAGAGGTACCGCCATGAACGCACGCACGCTTTCCCCGCTTGATCGTTTGCTGGCTGGCCTCGAACGCGCACTGGAAACCGTGGCCGGTTCGCCGGAAGCCGGCCGGGCCTCGCCCGCCGAGGCGTTTGACGAGTCCGACATGGACGACGCCGAGCGCCGCCACGCCGCCGGGCTGATGCGCATCAACCACACCGGCGAGGTTTGCGCCCAGGCGCTGTATGACGGCCAGGCCGCGTTGGCGCGCAGCGAGGAGAACCGCGAGCACCTGGAACATGCCGCCAGTGAGGAAACTGACCATCTGGCCTGGTGCGCGGAGCGCCTTAAGGAACTGGACAGTCGCCCCAGCCTGCTCAATCCACTGTGGTACGCGGGCAGCTATGTGATCGGAGCCGCTGCCGCACTAGCCGGTGATCCGGTGAGCCTGGGTTTCGTGGTCGAGACGGAGCGCCAGGTGGAAGCGCATCTGGAAGAGCACCTGGACAAGCTGCCGCCGCAGGACGAGCGTTCGCGCGCGATCCTTACGCAGATGCAGGCCGACGAGGTACGCCATGCGCATGAGGCCAAGCTGCGCGGCGGCATCGACCTGCCGTTCCCGATCCCGGGGCTCATGCACCTGAGCTCGATGGTGATGAAAGCGGTGGCCTACCGCGTTTAGACCGCGCGCCCCTCTGTGTAGGAGCGCACCCTGTGCGCGATCGGGCTTGCGACGGCGTCTGCGCTTCGTAGGCTTTTCGCACACAGGGTGCGCTCCTACAGGGGCAATCGGAATAAAAAACCCGCCTTTCGGCGGGTTTTTTATCGCTCGCACCCGAAGGTCACATCAGGTTGCGGCCGTGGAACAGCTCCTCGATCTCGCGGCGCAGCAGCGACTCGATGCGCTGGCGCTCCTTGAACGAGAGATCGTCGGCATGCGCCTCGAACAGATACGTATCCAGGTCGAAATCCTTGATGTGCATCTTCGTGTGGAACATGTTTTCCTGGTACACGTTCACGTCGAACATCTCGTACTTCTGGCGAATGTGCTTGGCCAGGTAGTCCTGTACGGAGTTGATCTTGTGATCGATGAAGTGCTTCTTGCCCTTCACGTCGCGGGTAAAGCCGCGCACGCGATAGTCGGCGATGACGATATCGGACTCGAAGCTGTCGATCAGGTAGTTCAGGGCCTTCAGCGGGGAAATGACGCCGCAGGTCGCCACGTCGATATCCGCGCGGAACGTCGCGATACCGTTGTGCGGGTGCGTTTCCGGGTAGGTATGGACGGTGATGTGGCTCTTGTCCATATGCGCCACCACGGCACCGGAGATGGTGTCGCGGCCCAGCTTCTCGACCACCGGCTCCTCGGAGATGAGGATGGTGACCGATGCACCTTGCGGATCGTAATCCTGGCGTGCGATGTTCAGGATGTTGGCGCCAATGATCTCGGCCACATCCGTCAGGATCTGGGTGAGACGGTCGGCGTCATACTGCTCATCGATGTATTCGATATAGCGTTGACGCTGTTCTTCGGACACCGCATAGCAGATGTCGTAGATGTTGAAGCTCAACGCCTTGGTCAGGTTGTTGAAACCCTGCAGACGCAGGCGGGGAAGTGGTTTCACCACAACGGCTCTCCATGACCGGGACGTACGGCCAGCAGCAGAGGCGGGTTAGCGACAAGGGTCCCCGCTGGATAATTCGACGTGAAAGCCTGAAGCTTCCACGACCCTTGTGACCGGAGCGCGACAAGGGGATCGCGTCCGAAAGACCGTGAAGTATGCGGCAAAAAAAAGAAAAACTGAACCTTCGGCAGGTCTTGTTAGTTTGCCATAATGCCCGGAGGGGGGATGGATTGGACACACGGGGGCCGCTTGCGGGCCTCGGACCTTAATCTACGGGACACATCGTGGCGCAACTCAAATATCAGCTACAACAAGCTTTTGAACGTTCTCAGGCGCCAGCCAATTTTGCACCGGACCCGGCATCCATGGAGCGTTTTCTGGCCCTTTGCCACCGGCGCCGTTACCCGGGCAAGACGGCCATCATCCGCCCGGGCGATCCGGCCAACACGCTGTACTACATCATCGACGGCTCCCTCGCCGTATGCACCGAGGACGAGCAGGGCCGGGAACTGATCCTCGCCTACCTCAGCCGTGGCCAGTTCATCGGCGAAATGGGCCTGTTCGTGGAACAGGCGCAGCGCGAGTCGATGGTGCGCACCCGCACCGCCTGCGAGATGGCCGAAATCAGCTACGAACGCCTGTTCCAGCTGATGGAAGGTCCGCTGCGCGAGGAGTGCCCGAAGATCCTGTTCGCGATCGGCTCCCAGCTCACCAACCGCCTGCTGCGCACCTCGCGCCAGGTCAGCCGCATGGCGTTCATGGACGTCACCAACCGCATTTCCCGGACCCTGCTGGACCTGTGCCAGGAGCCGGACGCCATGACCCATCCGGAAGGCACGCAGATCCGCATCTCGCGCCAGGAAGTGAGCCGCATCGTGGGCTGCTCCCGCGAAATGGTCGGCCGCGTGCTCAAGCAGCTGGAGGAGCAGGGCATGATCGACGTGGCCGGCAAGACCATCGTGGTGCGCGGCACCCGCTAACCGGTACGCCGGGTTCGTTTCGCCGCACCCTGCCCCAGCGGGTGCGGCCTCCGGGAGTTCTCTTCGTAGACCATGTAGACGTCGGCCCGCTCGTAATGCGAGCCGGGCCGCACCGACGGCTGCATGACAAAGCCCGCCTGCTCGTACATGCGCAACGCCGTCTTCAGGCGGCTGTTGGACTCCAGGAACAGCTCCCTGCCCTGGCGCCGCTGAAATTCGGCAATCGCCGCGTCGAGCAGGCGACGCCCGGCGCCCAGGCCGCGGAATGCCTCGTCCACGCCCATCTTCGACAGCTCATAGACACCGGGCGATTCGTGCAACAGCGCGCAGGTTCCGATGATTTCGCCGCCCAGGCGGGCGAAGAAGATGGCGCCGCCGGGCTTCAGCACGTAGCGCCCGGGGTCGCCGAGCACGACGCGATCGATATCTTCCAGACGGAAATACCGCTCCAGCCATGCTGCGTTGAGGCGGTAGAAGTGTTCCTTCAAAGCCGGCTCGTACGAAATGATCTCCAGCTCGGCTGCGCCGAGCGCGGCATGCTCGGCCAGTATGGACGCCACCAGCGGGCGCTCCTGCAAAGCCTTTTCGCAGGCATCGAGAGCGGCCAGCAAGGTCAAGCCGTCCTGACCCAGCGAAGCCATCGCCCCGCGCCTGATCGCGACCCACACCGGGCCAAGCGAGGTCAGCGCGCCACGCCCCTTGTCCGTCAGCACCAGCAAACTGCGGCGGCCGTCCCGTGCGTCCTTGCGCCGCTTCACCAGGCCGGCGCGCACCAGCTTGTCCGCGAGCTGGCTCACGGCGGAATGGGTCTGGCCGATGGCCGTGGCCACCTCACTGACCGTGGTCGCATCGTGCTCCCACAGGTAGCGCAGCACCGGGAACCAGCGTGACTCGATGGGTGCCCCGCAGCTGCGATAGACCTCGTCAGCCGCCGCGTAGAAATGGTCGCTGAGCGCCTTGAGCCGACTGCCCAGGGCCAGTTCACCGAGCGATGCGAGGTACATCAAAGGACCCATCTGGCAATTGCGTTAGCACTAACGTAATTGCCAGGAATCCATCACGCAACCCTGCCGGACGTCAGGCCCTAGAACCACTCCACCCGGGTGATGGTGCGCCCCAGCGCCTTTTCCATCTTCTTGCACAGCTTCGGCGTGCCATTGACCAGCACCGCCTCGCCGGCCGGCTTGAGCATCGGCACGTCCACCAGCGAATCGCTGTAGGCCACATGCCACTCCTTCACGCCAAGCTCGCCCAGCCGGACGAGCTTGCGCTGCCCCAGGTTGTGCAGCCGCACGCGCATGCCCAGGATGCCGGGCCGCAGTTGCGAAGCCAGCACTTCGATGCCGCCCAGCCCGAGCTGATCGAGGATATGGCTGACCAACACCTGCTCACACCCCGTCACCACGATGACGCGGTCGCCCTCCGCCTGATGACGACGCAAGGCCAGCAAGCCATCGCGACTGAACTGGCGCGGACGCCGCACCAGGCTGGCAGCGAACGCTTGCGCCACCGCCTGGTAGCGCCGCTCGTTCAAGCCCAGCAAGGCCACATGGACCAGCGTACGCGCCGCCTGCTTGCGCGAAAACGGCAGCACCAGGGCGATCCACGGCAAGGCCAGCACGCCGGCCAGCTTGCGCAGCAAGGAGCGCTCGTAGCACTCACGCATGAGCAGGGAAAACGCGTCGCCGTGAATCAGTACGCCATCGAAGTCGAACAGCACCGTACGCGCTGCGGTCGCGGCCACCTCCGCAGCATCCGGCATCAACTCTTTTTCTACTGTCGCCATCACTTACTTGCCGTCGAACAGGCGCTTGAGCTCGCTGCCAGGATCGTCCGCACGCATGAACGCCTCGCCGACCAGGAACGCGTTGACGCCAGCATCACGCAGCAGGGCCACGTCGTCGGATGTATGAATACCCGACTCGCTGACCAGGATGCGGTCGTATTCCATCAGCTGCTGCAGCTCCAGTGAGGTCTCGAGCGAGGTGTGGAAGGTACGCAGGTTGCGGTTGTTGACGCCGATCAGCGGCACCGGCAAGGCCAGCGCTCGCTCCAGCTCTTCGGCATCGTGCACTTCGCACAACACGTCCATGTCGAGTTCGGCCGCGAGCATCGACAGCTCCAGCAGGGCGCCATCGCTGAGCGCGGCGACGATCAGCAGGATGCAGTCGGCGCCGATCACGCGCGCCTCATACACCTGATACGGATCGATCACGAAGTCCTTGCGCAGCACCGGCAGCGAACAGGCTGCACGCGCCTGCTGCAGGAAATCCTCGCAACCGTGGAAAAAGTCGCGATCGGTCAGCACCGAAAGACAGGCTGCACCTCCCGCTTCGTAGCTGCGTGCAATGGCGGCGGGATCGAAATCGGGGCGGATCACGCCCTTGCTCGGACTCGCGCGCTTCACTTCGGCGATCACGGCCGGCAGGCCAGCGTCGATCTTGGCCTCGATCGCCGCGGCAAAACCACGCGTGTCCGGAAGATCCCCCACGCGCGCGGAAAGCTCGATCAAGGGGAGCCTGGCGCTGCGTTCGGCGACCTCTTCGGTCTTGCGGGTCAAAATGCGTTGGAGGATGTCGGTCATGTCGGCAGCGTAATCGGTCATTGCGTGAAAAACGTGGCAAGAGCGTCAGTGCTGATCGGCAAGACGCCGTGTCGCAGCCACGAAGGCGTCCATTTTCGCACGAGCTGCGCCGCTGGCGATGGTTGCGCGCGCCAGCTCGATGCCGGCGGCGATCGAATCCACCACATTGGCTGCGTAGAGCGCCGCACCCGCATTGAGACAAACGATGTCGTGTGGCACGCCGCCGCGACCATCCAAAGCCTCCAGCAGCATAGCGCGCGATTCCTGCGCATTCTCCACCCGCAGGTTGCGGCTGGACGCCATGGCCAGGCCGAAATCCTCCGGCTCCACCTCATATTCACGCACTTCGCCGTCGCGCAGCTCGCCCACCAGGGTCGCTGCGCCCAGCGAGATCTCGTCCATGCCGTCGCGTCCCCATACAACCAGTGCATGTTTCGCGCCGAGCGCCTGCAGGACGCGCACCTGGATGCCCACCAGGTCGGGATGGAACACGCCCATGAGAATGTTGGGCGCACCCGCCGGATTGGTCAGCGGCCCAAGGATATTGAACAGCGTGCGCACGCCCATTTCCTTGCGCACCGGCGCCACCACCTTCATCGCGGGATGATGATTGGGTGCGAACATGAAGCCGATGCCGGTTTCATGCATGCATTGCGCCACCTGCGCCGGCGGCAGGTCGATCGCCGCGCCCAGCGCCTCGAGCACATCGGCGCTGCCCGACTTGGACGACACGCTGCGACCGCCATGCTTGGCGATGCGCGCGCCCGCTGCCGCGGCCACGAACATCGACGCGGTGGAAATATTGAAGCTGGACGCACCGTCACCGCCGGTACCGACGATGTCGATGAAATGTTCATGCGGCGGCAGCTCGACCTTGGCGGAAAGCTCACGCATCACGCGCGCCGCGCCGGTGATCTCGCCCACGGTTTCCTTCTTCACGCGCAGGCCGGTGATGATCGCTGCGGTCATCAGCGGGCTCACTTCTCCGCGCATGATCTGCCGCATCAGCTCGATCATCTCGTCATGGAAGATCTCGCGATGCTCGATCGTGCGCTGCAGCGCCTCCTGCGGCGTAATCGTCACGCGGCGGCCGACTGGCGGGATGCCGGACACGTCGTTCATGCAGCCAGCCGCAGCGGCAGGCCGAGGAAATTGCGCAGCAGGTCATGGCCGTGCTGGGTCAGGATCGACTCCGGATGGAACTGCACGCCCTCGACGTTCAAGGTCTTGTGGCGCAGCCCCATGATTTCGTCGATCGATCCATCCGGATTTTCCGTCCACGCGGTGACTTCAAGGCAATCGGGCAGCGAGTCCTGCTCCACCACCAGCGAGTGATAGCGCGTGGCCTCGAACGGATCGGGCAAGCCGGCAAACACGCCCTTGCCGCGATGGCGTACCGGCGAGGTCTTGCCATGCATGATCTGCTTGGCGCGAATCACCTTGCCACCGAAGACCTGGCCAATCGCCTGGTGCCCCAGGCATACGCCGAACACCGGGATTTCCCCGGCCAGTTCACGCAGCACGTCCAACGACACGCCCGAATCGTCCGGCGTACCTGGTCCCGGCGAGATCATGATGTGGGTGGGTCGCAGCGCGCGGATGCCAGCCACGTCCAGCGCGTCGTTGCGCACCACGTTCACCTCCTGTCCCAGCTCGCCCAGGTATTGCACGAGGTTGAAGGTGAAGCTGTCGTAGTTGTCGATCATCAGCAGCATAGAGAGGCCAACTTATTGATTAAAGGCAACAATTGAGCACGAAACGAGGCGCTATTGCCGCCCGATGGAGAACGCCCGGCCGCGGCTACGCGGTGGCAGAAGGTGCATTGTGCTCAAACTGGCGCCGCAGTGCAGCAAATAGCGGCTTCGGCACGCGCTCAGGGCTGCTGCCCCACTTCAGGCAAGTGCCAGGGCAACTGCAAACGGGCGTACTCGGTTTGCGGCAAAAGCACGAAGACCGGGTGATCCTCCGGCTTGAGCCACGCCAGCAGCTGGCGCATCACCGGTTCCGGCATGGCGGTGCAACCGGCGGTGGCGTCCGTGGGCGATTTCCATACATGGGCAAAGATGCAGCTGCCTGCCTTTTCGCGCCCTTGGGCGTTGTGCTCGATGACGAAGCCGACCTTGTAGAGCTGGTCGCCATGGAGATGCAGGTCGCGTCGCATCGGCTCGCTGGAACCGGCCACCGCCTGCTCGCCCACCTGGCGCGTATCGACGATGCGGTTGTAGTAAGGCGAACCGCTCACATCCATGCAGTAGTCGGATACCTGCAGTGCACGATATGGCAGTTGGGTATCCGTCTTCGACGCGTAGCCGAACGCCTCGCCAATGCGATACACGCCAGCGGCGCTGCGGCCATCGCCTTCCTGTTTCTGCGGGCCCTCTGCCTGTGCTGCGTTGAGGCCCAGACCCCAGGCAGCACCCGCGTGCCCGATGGTTACAGCTTGCGCGCCGGCGACCTGATGCCAGGTATCGCCTGTGCGTTGGTACGCGCGCAGCACGCCGTGATCGGTGTTCCAGTCGGGAATCACCACCAGCACCAGCTGGCGCGAATCGCGCCAGCCCGTCGCGCCCTCGCCAGCCAGGGCGATGGCGCTCGCGACGAGGGCCACGAGGGCGATGCCGCAAGCCAGGACTCGGCGGTACCCGGAACGACGATGGATGGGTGGCATGCGAAGTCGCGTCAGCAAGGATCGGAACCGGTGCGCCCAGCCTGCCTCAATGCGTCCGGGATGGGTAGACCCCGGTGGATCAGGGTCGGACACGCACGATGCCGGTCATGCTGTCCACATACGAGTGCTTGCTGTCGAGCATCAAGGGCAGCAGGGGCGTCACCGACACCGCATTGAGCTTGACCTCGCGCAGCGCCCCGCTGTCATCGCGATAGCTGATGCCGGTGGTGTCGTGGATGACGTACGGCTCTCCCCCACGCCGGCCAATCACCATCATCACGTGACCCGGTATGTAGACCAGGTCGCCCACCTGCAAGGCGTCGACTGCCTGCATGCGGGCATCGTGGCGGTCCTTGCTGGTGAACACCTGATGCGCCAACGCCGGACTGACCGCCTGCCTGCTGGTATCGCGCGGCATCTGCACGCCCATGCTGCGATAAACGTCCGCCACGAAACCGCTGCAATCGCGCCCGTCGTAGGCATGCCCCCAACCATAGCGCTCGCCCAGGAACTTGAACGCCTGGCGCAGAATATTCGCTTCGGTGAGCGGCAAGTGATCGGCGGCGGTATCCGCCTGCCGTTGGATCAACGCCGGCGAGAAGCCGAGCGTGCCGGCTGCCGTGCGTATCGGCAGTTCGATCACATGCGAGGTATAAGGCGATTCGCCATTGACGGGCTGGTCGGCGGGATGGTCGGCCAGCATGGGTACGCCAGCGCCCATATCCAGCTGCAGTTGCGACAGATCCGGCTGTTCGGGCGAGTAAACCGTCTCCACCCGCGGACCCGTCACCACGCGCCGCGGCTGCCTTTGCGCATAGCCGAAGACCTGTTCGGCCGAACCCTCGGCGACGTTGTCCTTGCGTGTCCATGCGGCATAACGCGGACTAAGCACGAACAACCATTGGCCATCGCGGCTTGCATGCGCAATCACCACCGGCGTGCCGGGGAACTCAGCCGTCTCCTGAAAGCGATCGATATCGCTGTCGTCCGCCGAGGTGAACACGCGCAAGTCGGTCGGGAAACTGCGCAAGGCGGCGCGACGCAGCACCAGGCCATAGCGGGTGGATTGCTCCATCGGCACGTTGTCGAGCGCGAGCCGATCGGTGATCTGCTGGAGCGTATCCGCGGGTACTCGTTCGCCTTTCGCGTCGTAAAGCGGCTGCTTCGGCAGCACGGAGATGTTCTTGATCCAGGCCAGCACTTGCTCCTGCACCAGCAGCGTCGGCAGGCTCCGAAGATCGCGCATGGACGGATCGAGCTGGAACAGCCGAAGATTCTGCGCCGAGATGGCGTCCGCGCCGAGCAGCACCCGATCAGGCTGGGCCAGCTGTTGAATCCAGAATTCGGGCGTGAGCATGGCTTCGTTGTCCACGCCGATAACGCCAGAAGGTGGCACCTGCCCCTGCCCGCCTCCATGGGACGCGTGCACGGGTACGGCAACCAGGGAGACGGCGAATAGCAGTGCTGCGGCAGGGAACAATCGCATGCTGATCCTTTACGTCGAAGCCAATGCGGGCGTCGCAAAGCGTCGAGCCCCGCGGCGAGGATATCGCCTCACGGCGCCTGATGCTGCTCCATGCCCGCTGCGCGGCGTGCACATGAACCACCTGCGCGCCGAGCCTGTACGATGCCCCACACCACGGCAAGAGGAGACGGCATGAACGTGTTCGGTGTCCCGGTCGGTGTCTTCGCGCTGGCCTTGGCCGGCTTGCTGCTGGCCAACCATGCGGCGGCGGACTCAACGCCGGCGCTGTCGACCGCCACCACCACCGCTCAGGCAGGCCTGGTCGATATTCGGCAACTGGTGCCGGACATCGCCGAGGACATCAAGTACGCCGGCAGCGACAACTTCGTTGGTGCGCCGGTGGATGGCTATCTCGCACCAAAATGCTTCCTGCTGAGACCCGCGGCCGAAGCACTCGCCCGCGTCGAACACGACTTGCGCCCACGCCATCTTCGCCTGCAGTTATTCGACTGCTACCGACCGGCACGCGCGGTAAAGCATTTTGTACGCTGGGCGTCGGACCTAGCCGACCAGCGAACCAAGGCCGCGCATTACCCCGATCTGGACAAGAGCCAACTGCTCGGTGACTACATCGCGCCCGTATCGGGGCATAGCCGTGGCGCTACCGCGGACCTGACCCTGCTCCAATGCGATGCCAGCGATGCACATTGCGCGCCACTGGACATGGGCACGGGCTTTGATTTCTTCGGCCCGTTGGCAAACACCGATTCGCCGCTGGCGACACCCGCCCAACGCACCAACCGCGCCCTGCTCCGCGACGCCATGGAGCGTGAAGGCTTCCGCAACTACCCGATGGAATGGTGGCACTACACGCTCACGCCGGGACCCGCGACGGACACGATTTATGACGTGCCGGTGCAGTGAGCGGTATCGCTCTGGTGCCTGGACACGGTGTATTCGATGGTGGTGACAGCCATGCGGGCTTGCTTTCCCATCGAGCTGAGCCAGCCGGTCAAATGACGAACCCGGAAGATCAGTCATCACCGCCTGATCGGAGTATCGGACCAGTCTGAAAATCCTTCGCCTCTTCACGCGAACAGCGCCCTTTGCTCCGCATCCTTACGGCGAGGGAAGCCAGCAAAAAGCGCGCGGCACTAGAGGCCGCGCGCTGGTTCGATCATGAAGCGGCCGGATGTAGGGCTACACAATGATCACCCTCGCATTCGATCTGCACCAGATCCGCACCCGGGCACTGCGCCTCAAACATGGCACGCGCGCCATCGACCATCAGCACCCGGATCGCGCGATCGCATTGCTTTGTCGAAGCGATGTTCTGGGCCGCATTGAACATGGGGCTGCTGATGCGGCGATCCAGGCTAGCCAGATTACTCGAGCTCGGCGAAGCGTTCGGAGCGCCCTGCGCTGCATACGATGAGCCATTCGCAACCGGCACCGTGGGGATTGACGCGTACGACGAAGGAAGCAGCACGCTCAATTTGTCCGGATAGTGATGTGCCGCACCATTGGAAAAATCGACGACGATACCGATCAAGCCGCCGAACAAAATGTTGCCCCAAACCATGCCGCGCACATTCGATTCATACGACTGTTGAGCAATCTGTTTGCCGTCCTTAGCGCAAGTGACATTGAGGCTCTGCGAAGAGCGGCGGACGACGGCCGTTCCGGGTACAGCCAGATGAACGCTTCCGCTACCGTTGCTCAGCGTGCAGTCGGCCGTGACGCTCTGGTCAGCGGCGCGTGCCTCCACGGAAACGTGTTGATAGCGACCGCCTACGATCGATGCGCAAGCCGTAAGGCTCATGGCACAGGCTATTACAACGACCTTCTTCGATAAATGCTGCATGTCGTTCCCCTGACAAAGAAATCCCGCGCGTTCACCAGTCATCCCTCCAGGAAGCCCGGACGGCGGGATACGAACAGGCGGCGATAGCGCGTATCCGCGACGGCCCGTGGAATGCGGGCGACCTGTCTGGCGACAGGCGGGATGCCTAGGCACGACCAGCCCCCCGGTGATCGTGCCCGTACATTCTTGCAGGAACATGGAAAGAAATACGAGTCCCCGAGGCAAGGAGAGGGCGCCTGCGCTATGGACTGCCGCCTGGGGTTACCGAAGGAAAGGCCAGCACGTTCGAGGTATAGCTCTCGATGACCAGACTGAAAGGGCGGTTTGCCTGGTCGTACAGCACCGCCCGGTGCTGCAGCACGAAGTGCGGGATCACCAGTGCGTCGGCCTGGGATGGCGGCAAGGAGGCACCGTTCTCCCAGCCCGGCGGCAGTGGTGACCACAACAGATCGGCGGTCAGCGTCTGCCGGCGAAAATGCAGTGGCTGCACCACCTTGCCGAACGGCGTATCGGTGGTATCGAGTTCGCGATTCATCGCGTCGGTCAGGCGACCGGGCACGTACCAGTTATCGGCTTCGGAAAGCACATGGCCGCCGCAAGCGAGCTGCACGCGACGGTAGCGCACGAATTCGTCCGCTCCGATGCCAAGCTGTTCGCGCGCGCCTTCCGGCAACGGCTTGTCCACGCCGTGGACGCGCTCGGCCACCACGGTGGCCTCGACTGCCAGATGATGCGAACCGCACCAGCGCTCCAGGGTCAAGGTGGCGCTTGGGTGACTCAAGAGATCGGCGTTGAGCGACTGCAACAGCGCCAGCACTTCCACGCGCGAGGTGAAGTCGCCACGCCAGACCGCGGGTGCGTCGGGCGCCCGTGCAGGCACCGAGGTGACGAGCAAGCTGCCGGTCAAGCCCAGGACACAGGGCAATACCGCGTGCCGACGCATGCTCACAACCCTTGCGCCGCCTGCGCCACGGCGCGGAACAGCGCGCGCCCCTTGTTCATGGTCTCCTCCCACTCGGAAGCAGGGTCGGAGTCATAAACGATGCCGGCACCGGCCTGCACATGCAGGCGGCCACCCTGGATCACGGCGGTGCGGATGGCGATGGCCGTATCCGCATCTCCCCACCAGCCGATCCAGCCGATCGCGCCGGCATAGATGTTGCGCTTGTACGGCTCCAGTTCCTGGATGATTTCCAGCGCGCGGATCTTCGGCGCGCCGCTAAGCGTGCCAGCCGGGAACGTCGCCTTGAGCACATCCATATAGCCGATGCCGGGACGCACGCTGCCTTGCACCTGCGAGACGATGTGCATCACGTGCGAATAGCGCTCGACCGCGAAGGATTCGCTGACTTCCACGCTGCCGGTCTCGCTGATGCGGCCGATATCGTTGCGCCCAAGATCAATCAGCATGACGTGCTCGGCACGCTCCTTCGGATCCGCCAGCAGCTCGGCTTCGAGCGCCTGGTCTTCTTCCTCGGTGGCGCCACGTTTGCGCGTGCCGGCGAGCGGACGCACCACGACCTTGCCGTCCTTCAGGCGCGCCAGGATTTCCGGCGATGAACCCACGATCTGCGTGGCGCCGAGATCGACGAAGTACATATAGGGCGACGGATTCAACGCACGCAGGGCGCGATAGACATCGACGGGCCGCGCATTGAAGCCCACGCTCAGGCGCTGCGACGGCACCACCTGGAAAATATCGCCCGCGCGAATGTATTCCTTCGCGCGCTCCACCATCGCCTCGAACTCCTCCTTGGTGAAGGAGGACTTGAAATCGCCCTCGTCCAGCGCGGTCGACTGGTTGAGCTGGGGATAGGACACGCCACTCTGGCGCAGGCGATAAACCAACGCGTCCAGGCGGCGCTGCGCTTCGGCATAGGCGTGGGGCTGCGACGGGTCGGCGTGCACGATCAGGTACAGGCGTCCCTTGAGGTTGTCGAAAACCGCCACTTCCTCGGCGAGCATCAGCAACACATCAGGCGTATCCAACTCATCGGCGCGGTCCCAGCGCGCCAGGCGCGGTTCGATATAGCCAATCGTCTCGAAACCGAAATAGCCGACCAGGCCGCCACTGAACGCCGGCAGTTGCGGCAGGCGCGGCACGTCGTATTGCTGGCGCAGCTTTTCGATCTCGCCAAGTGGGTCTTCCACCTGGCGACGCTCGGTCACTTCACCGGCATCCTCCACTTCCAGCTCGTGCCCGCGCAGCCGGTAAACGCGCTTCGCCGGCAGGCCGATGATGGAATAGCGTCCCCAGGTGGCGCCGCCCTCGACCGACTCGAACAGGAAGGTATACGGGCCATCGGCCAGTTTCAGATAAACCGACAGCGGCGTGTCGAGGTCGGAGAACACCTCTCGCACCAGCGGAATGCGGGTATGGCCCTGCGTTGCCAGTGCGTCGAATTCTTCTCGGGAGATCACGTGGGGGAGTCCGGATGGCCAAGCTTGAACGGCCATTGTAGGGGCAGCACCGCGCCGAACCGAAGCCTGCACGGTGGCTTGTCGGCCCGACGCCAGGCCCCTACCCTTGCCGGATCGGTGCACGTTGCGGCACTGCAGGGGAAATCGATGGATATGGATCACCGTTGCCTGGTGCTTTCCGGCCGCCTGCTCGACGGGCAGGACCCCGCCATCGTGCACGCGCGCCTGGCCGCCGCCTTCGGCTTGGAGATGAGTGGACTGCGCGAGCGCGTGTTCGAGCGCGCGCCGCTAATCATCCGCCGCGGCCTCGACCCCGCCGCCGCCGATGCCCAAGTGGCCCAGCTACGCGCCCTGGGCGTGGAGGCCGAGTCCCTGCCTGATAGCGAGGCGCTGGTCTGGTTGCGACGCGGGCAACAAGTGCGCGGCCCGATTCCCGAGGCCGCACTGACGCGTTATGCCCAGCCGGGCGACCAGTGGTGCCACGACGGTGGCCAGCAATGGTTTACCTGGCAGCCCGTCGCCATCGAGGCACCGCTGCCGCCTCCGCTGGCCGCAACCGTCACGGCGACGGACCAGTTCACCCAGGCAACGACAACAGAGAGCTCCCGCCAACTGCCTCCTCCTCTACCGGAGCTGGAGCAACAGCAGGATGAGTCATCGCCTCTGCCACCCTCGTCAGCGGATGAACCAGCCGCCGCCAAGGGCCCGCTCTCCCGCTTTGCGGTGGCGGCGGCCTTGCTCGGCCTGCTTGTGATGGTCTGGCGCTCCTTGGCTCCGTTAGCCACCTTGATCGCATTGGGCGCCCTGCTTTTCCTTTACCGCCGCCCCCTGTTGCGCGGGCGGGTGTATGCGGTGGCTGCGTTGATGCTGAGCGCAACGGCGCTATTCCTGTGGCTGGCACAACCCGCGCCGGTGGCCACTGCCGCGGCCCACCACTATGTCGCCAGGCCTTTGAAACCCTTGGCACCAAGTGAGCGCGCGGTGGCGGCGGAAGCACCCGTGCCGTGCAAGGCGCAGGCCGTCGCGCCGAAAAACGACGAGGACCGCTTCCTGCTCACCGGTCAGCGCGTGCTTACCGGGCGAGCGCAGCGCAAGGGCGACACCTATGTTGCCGAAGCCGCCGTCTCGGTGAATGGCCAGTGCCAGCCGGACGCGCTGCAGCTTTACGTATTCCGCAATGGCGTCTTCATCGGCACCGCGCTGGAAGCGGCGGCCAGTCCTGCCACGACCAAGCTTGCGGACTTCGACCTTGTCGACGACCAGCACCTGCGCATCACCCTGGCCCAATGCACGGACAAGCCGGGCGACTGTGCCGTCACCACGATCCGGCAGATTGCCGTGTTGCCTGGTGCAAGTGGGTGGACGCTGGGGGAGCTGAAGTGAAGTAACGCTATCGGAGCGCACGCCGTGCGCGACAAACCAGCAGGAATGCCGGTTTGCACAGCGTAAGCTGCCCGTAGGGCGAGGGCCAAGGATGGCCCGAGTGAAAAGCCTGCGCAGCGGCGATGCCGTCATCGCGCACTGGGTGCGCCCCTACAAGCGCTGCCGTGGCATGCCATGCAAGTGCAGGGTGAACGCTACGCCACTGCCATCGTCCAGATTGCGCGCCATCGCCACGCCACCGTGGCGCTCGGCGACCAGTCGCACGACGTAAAGCCCCAGGCCCAGATGCGGCGCATCGCCCGGCGTGGCCTTGTCGCGCAGGCTGACCAGTGAGTCGAACAGGCGGCCGTGCATCGCTGCCGGCAAGGGCTGCCCCTGGTTCGCCAGCTCGATCTCCGCGCCATCGCCCTGCGCGCGCAGGCTCAGGCGCAACCAGCCGCGCTCTGGCGTGAACGACAACGCGTTGTCGAACAACTTGTCCAAGGCCTGCGCGATCAGCTCCGGCGCGCAGTGGAGAGACAGCGGGCCCTCAGGAAGCACGCACTCGAGTCGCCGCGTACCCGCCAGCGGGCGGTAGGCTTCGCAGCAACCCCGCACGACTTCGACCAGGTCGACGTCCTCCGGCTCGGCGGCGGCAATCGCCCGCTCCATCCGGCTCGCCTCGCTCATGGCCCGCACCAGCGCGCCCAGCCGCGCCACGCCATCACGCGCACGCGCCAGGTAGGGCTGCGCGTCGGGAGGCATCGCCTGCTGCGCCTGCAAGGTGTGCTCGAGATTGTCGAGTGACGACTTCACGATCGCCAGCGGCGTGTTCAACTCATGCGACAGCTTGGACGCCAGCGTGCGCAGGTAGTCCGTATAACCGCCCACCACCTCGAACAAGCGCTCGAAGCTGCGGGCCAGGTCACCGATCTCGTCTTCGGAACCCGTCATCGGGAAGGGGCCTTCCAGACGTCCATCATTCAATTGCGCGCGCTCGGCCGCATCGCGCAGGCGACCCAGCCGAAGGCTCAGGCGGGTGGCGAAGACCAACAGAATCGCACCTGCCACCAGCAGCACGCCGAAGCTGGTCAACAGCAGGCCCAGCAGCGCACGGTTGGCCAGCAGCGGCACCGCGCGGCTGGATTGCTCCAGCAGCAGCACGCCGCGCACCTGGTCGTCACGCACGATCGGCACCGCCGCCGCCAGGACGACGCTGCCGCGCGCCTCGCCCTGTCGCCATACCGTGGCGGGCGTACCCTTGCTGGCTTTCTGCACCTCGGAAGCATCGAGTCGCGGCACGTCCTGCGTCCACGGCTCGGCGTCGCCCACCTGGTCAGCCAACAGCGAGCGATACACCAGGGCGGCGAACCAGCCCGGCTGATCGCCCGGCGCCGCAATCGGCGTGGTGAGATGCCCGGTCTGCGCCAGCAGCCAACCTTGCGGCGCCAGCACGCGCGCCTGCACGCCATCGAGCGCGAGCTGCGCAAGCTCCTTGGAGAGCGCCGGCGCATAAGCCACCAACGGCCGGCTCTGCACTGCCTGCGGATCGCCACCCGTGGCCGCGTCGTAAACGGACAGTCCCAGCTGGTCAAGCGCAAGGCTGCGCGGCAGGCGCAACTCCACGCGGTAACCGCTGCCGTCTTCCTGCCACTGCGCTGTGATCAGCTCCGGCAGGCCGGCCACAGCGGGATCGAGCGGCCGCGCCGTCAACTGCCCCGGCGCCGCGCTCGCCAGCAGGTAGCGGCGCGACTGCTCGCCCTTGCCGAGGCTCAACACCAGGTGATCGGCCGTCAGGGCATTGGGATCGCCCGCGTCGGCGCGCGTGCGGTGCGTACTACGCACGTCGGCGTACAGATAGAGCCAGTCCGCGTCTTCGGCCAGCAGCACCTTGCCGCGCTTGTCGAGCGGCTGGCTCCATGGCGTCAGCGGGGCCCAATCATCGCCATAGCCATCCACGGTGATCGGATTGACCGCCTGTTGCACGTACCAGCCGGGTTCGGCGGGCGGTAACGGGGCATCGGTAACGACCAGACTGCGCGCCATCGCGCGCGCCGACGCGGTAAGCGCCTGTGCCTGGCCTTCGCGCAACAACGTTTCCATCTGCCGCACGTACAACCAGCCTGCCACCGGCAGGGCCAGCGTGCACAGGGCGACAAGCAGCAGTTTGCGGCGCAGGGTCATGGCGCGACGATACCGAAAGCGGAGCGCACCGGCTTAATGCCGTGCAGCCTTGTCTTTGGTATCCAGCGCCGGCGGATAAGCTGTGTAGTGCGACTGTTCCACCACGCGCTTGAACAACGCGAGCAGGTCCTGCCGACTCGCATCGTCGTGCGCCAAGGTCATCGACCAGCTCAGCCGGACGCCGCTGGCCTTGCCCGGATCGCAGAACACCACGGCGTCGTCCTTGTGATCGTTGCCCTGGTAGAGCACGCCCTGGCAGGGCATGCCGACATTGGCCAGGGGAAACGCGCTGACCTTGCCGGCCGGATCAAGCTGCAGGTAATGCTTGCGGTCCTCCTGCACTTCGGCATCGAGCGTGGCCAGTTTGGCCGGCCATACGTTCAGCACCACCACGCGATCCGGCTCGCCCGTCCAGTCGCCCTTGTACAACACCAGGTTCACGCCGATGGCTTTCGCATACACGCAGCAATCCTGCGTCCAGCCGTCAGGCAGCTCGGTATGGATGGACCAACCCGGCGCCACGCCATCCAACTGGCCATGCACCAACACCGACTTCTCGCTGGCGGCACCGGCGGCATGCGCGGCCCCTGCCCACAGCAACACACTCATCAAACCCAACAAATACTTCATTACGGCTTCCATCGGTAACCCACGCCATGCACGGTCTCGATCGCGTCGAACTCCGGCGCCACGGCGATGAACTTCTTGCGGATGCGCTTGATATGCGAGGTGATGGTGGCGTCGTCCACCACCAGTTCGGCTTCGCGCATCAGCTGGTCGCGATTCTTCACGTGGCCGGGGAAGCGTACCAGCGTATGCACCATCCAGAACTCGGTGACGGTGAGTGGAATCTCCTCGCCGTTCCAGGTGATGCGCATGCGCTCCGATTCCAGCTTGAGCGGGCCGTGTTCGATCACCGTCTCGCTGGAGGTCGGCACCTTCAGCGACTCGATGCGACGGAACAGCGCTGCGATGCGGGCCGCCAGCTGGTGCAGGCTGGTGTCCTTGCTGAGGTAGTCGTCGGCACCCAGGCGCAGGCCGGAGATCACGTCGAAGTCCGAATCACGCGCGGTGAGGAAGATGATCGGCAGCGTCGACGATTTCGCGCGCAGCTCGCGGCACAGGTCGAAGCCGCCCTCCGGCTCGTCGCCCAGTCCGATGTCGATGATGACCAGCTCGGGCAGGCGCATCCCGAACGCACTGGAGGCCTCCTGCCGCGAACCGTAGCCACGCGTCTCGTAGCCAAAGCGATTCAAGGCTTCGACGTAGTTCGCGCGGATCAACGGCTCGTCTTCGACGATGGCGATGCTGCGGCCCATGGCTTGCTCCCACATGACGATGGCGCGCAGCGTGAAGGCTGCGAGGCGGGCACGCAAGCCGGCAACGCCATCTGCCAGCAATTCGCCATCTGTGGTCGGCGCACGGCCATGTTGCAGCCGAGGCGCCAGGCACAGCCCAAGCCGCCGTCAGGTCACGGCCCGATCTTGCCCGCATCCTGCCACTTCAGGGCCTCCCGGCCTGCTCGGGCCGGTAGCCGAATGGAGCCATCTACGCAGGAGTCCTGACACATGCGCCCTACCGGCCAGCCACCCGTCGATCCCAACGCCGAATTACAGGGTTTCGAGCCGCTGCGCGTGGTGCTGGCGCTGGGCGCGCTCCTGCTCGGCCTGGTCATGAGCCTGCATTGAGCAGGGCAGGCATGCAGGCTGACGACCTGAACGATTGATCCGATCCGTAGCCGTGGAAGGCATGCAGGCGGCTGGTGCGCAGGGAAGCGCCCGCCGCCGGGGGCCGATGCAGCGGATCCTGGCTTACAGCGTCAAGTGTTTCGTCCAACCCCTGGGCTACGTTCCTCCCCCGCCCTGGCGGGGGCTTTTTTAAAGGCCAGTCCAGCGAAATTGCCGGCAAGGGGAACCAAATCGGACAAACCCGGTCAGACCTTGCGGTGGTCACGAATTCTTGCCGTGGATTCGCGTCCCATCGTGTGGTCTCCTCAAACGTCGTTCCGACGATACTTATCCCGGCGCGGTCTGCGCCGGGATTTTTCTTGTCTCGAAGAACCCGGGCTGGCCAGGCGCGGCCCGTTACGGGCGAACGGCTGCCAGTTGCTGGCGCATCGTCTCGATCACGCTGCGATAGTCAGGCGCATTGAAGATGGCCGAACCGGCCACGAAGGTATCCGCGCCAGCCGCCGCAATCTCGCCAATATTCGCTGCCGTCACGCCGCCGTCGATTTCCAGCCGGATGGGGCGACCACTCTCGTCGATGCGGCGACGCACCTCACGCAGCTTGTCCAGCGCCGTGGGAATGAATTTCTGCCCACCAAAGCCGGGATTGACCGACATCAGCAGGATCAGGTCGAGCTTGTCCATCACATAGTCCAGCCAAGCCAGCGGCGTGGCCGGGTTGAATACCAGGCCCGCCTGGCAACCGGAATCCTTGATCAGGCCGAGGGTGCGATCGATATGCTCGCTCGCCTCCGGATGAAAGCTGATCAGGCTGGCGCCAGCCTTGGCGAAGTCCGGCACGATGCGGTCCACCGGCTTCACCATCAGGTGCACGTCGATCGGCGCCGTGATGCCGTAGTCGCGCAGCGCCTTGAGCACCATCGGGCCCATGGTGAGGTTGGGCACGTAATGGTTATCCATCACGTCGAAATGGACCCAGTCCGCCCCGGCGGCCAGCGCCTTGGCGGTGTCCTCGCCGAGCCGGGCGAAATCGGCGGAAAGGATGGAAGGGGCGATGACGTTCGCTTGCTTGCTCATGGCGGTTATTCCTGTAGGAGCGCACCCTGTGCGCGACCCCGGGGTTACGTGATGGCTGCGGTCGCGCACAGGGTGCGCTCCTACACGTCATCGCTGAGTTTATTGGAACCGGCCTATTTGAACCCGCGCTCAGCCTTGATCCGCTCATAGGCTGCGTTGATTTCACTGGCGCGCGACTCGGCGCGCTTGCGCATTTCTTCGGGCAGGTCGCCGAGACGATCCGGGTGATGCTCGGAGATCAGCTTGCGGTAGGCGCGCTTGACCCCGCGATCATCCACGCTGCGCGCGATGCCCAGCACGGTATAGGGATCGGGGCCCTGGGTCGTGCGCTGGGGCGGCACATAGCCACCGCCACCGTGGTTTCCGTAGCCACGTGAACCGCCGGTGGCATTCCAGGCAAAACCCTTCATCGCCATCAGCGCCATCAGCTCCATGTCGCTGATGCGCAGCGCGAACGCCAACTGGCGCAGGATCGCCATCTGCTCGGGCGGCGGGTTGCCTTCGGCCAGCACGGTTTCGATCACCACATCCAGCACCGGGAAGGCGTGGTCGCGACGCAAGCCGACCCAGCGCCGCAGCTCCTCGATGGCCGGCGTGACATCAAACTCCGGCTGTTTGCCGGCGTTGAAGGCGGTAATCGCGACCTTCCGCTGCTCCTGCTCCAGGCCCATGCGCTGCATCAGGCGCTCGGCCACGGCGATTTCCGCCTCGGAGACCCGGCCATCGGACTTCGCCACCGCGCCCAGCAAGGCAAACAGCGGGCTGACGTAGCCACCGGCCTGGGGTGTCACCCGGCGCCGCTGTCCCTGGCGCAGGCTGTCGATGATGAAGCCGGTAATGGCGCCGACCACGGCGCCGGGCATGCCGTGGCCGAAGATCAGGCCGAACAGGGCCAACCACAGGGTCCAGGTGAAAGTCATGGGGTGCCTTGTTGTTGCGGTGCCTGCGCGCTGTACCAGCGCGCCAGTTCATCGAGATCCGCGTCGCTGATCGGGCCGATCGCCGCACGCATCAGCGGCGCGTTGCGGCGGCCATCGCGGTATTGCTTGAGCGCTTCGCGCAGGTAGTCGAGCTTCTGTCCAGCCAGGTTTGGCGCGCCTGGAATCTGCGCCATGCCGGTTTCGCCGTGGCAGGCCGCGCAAAGCCCCAGGCGCGCGGGCTTGGCCGAGGCGGCGGCAGAGACAGGCCCGGCCGCGGCCAGGGCGACCATCGTCGCCAGCGCCATGCGCATCCACGCACAACCCGCCCGCACCTGCCGGTGGCAAGAGCGTGGTGCGACGGCAATGCGTGGCGGCTGGAACATGCGGGGCGGGCTCGGGACCAAAGCGCGCGATTCTAGCAGCCAGCGGGCCCGCGTCCGGGCGACAGCTCGCCGCGCCTACACCTCTGGCACAGACGCCTCCGGCTACAATACTGGGCTTGATCACCGGCCCATGACCCAAAGCCGGTACTTCGTTTCCGGTCCTGGTGCCCAGGCCGGCCATCCAGGAGCAATAGAACGTGCCCACCACCTTGCTGCAATCGAACCTGCCGGGCCTTGAGCTGATCCATCGCGGCAAGGTGCGCGATGTGTACGCGCTCACTGAAAACCGGTTGCTGATCGTGGCCAGCGACCGCCTGTCGGCATTTGACGTGGTGCTGCCCGATCCGATCCCCGGCAAGGGCGAGATGCTGACCCAGATCTCCAACTTCTGGTTCGGCAAGACCGAGCACCTGGTGCCCAACCACTTGCTGCATACGCCGCTGAGCGAAGTGCTGCCGGCCGGCACCGACCTGAAGCTGTACGAAAAGCGCGCCGTGGTCACCCGGCGCCTGAAGCCGGTGCCGGTGGAGGCGATCGCCCGCGGCTATATCATCGGTTCCGGCTGGAAGGACTATCAGGCCACCGGCTCGCTCTGCGGCATCCAGTTGCCCACCGGGCTGCAACAGGCACAACAGCTGCCCGAACCGATCTTCACCCCGTCGACCAAGGCCGCCGTCGGTGACCACGACGAGAACGTGAGTTTCGATGCCGTCGTCGCAGCCGTAGGCGCCGACCTCGCCGAACAGGTGCGCGAGGCGACGCTGGCCATCTACAAGTGGGCCGCCGCCTATGCGGCGGAACGCGGCATCATCATCGCCGACACCAAGTTCGAGTTCGGCACCGACGAGCACGGCAAGCTTTATGTGATGGACGAGATGCTGACGCCGGATTCCTCGCGCTTCTGGCCGGCCGACCAGTACCGCGTAGGCATCAGCCCGCCGAGCTACGACAAGCAGTTCGTGCGCGATTACCTGGAAACGCTGGACTGGAACAAGAAGGCCCCGGGCCCGAGCGTTCCCGCCAAGGTCATCGCCGGCACCTCCGCCAAGTACGCCGAGGCGCTGCAGCGTCTCGCCGGCATTACGCTCGACTGAGCGGCGGCATAGCGACCCATGACCCCCATCGACGATAGCGCGCCCGTGCCGGCGCGCGACATGCGGCACTGGCTGGACAGCTACAGCGCCGATCACCAGCACCCGACCAACCGACTGCTGCACTGGATTTGCGTGCCGCTGATCCTGTGGTGCGCGATCGCGCTGATGTGGACCATTCCGGTGCCGTCGTGGATCGGTCGCCAGGGCTTCTGGGCCGTGGCTGCGCTGGTGCTGGCGTTTACCTGGTACTGGAAGCAATCGCGCCGTCTGGGCACCGCCTTGCTGATGGCCCTGACGGCATTCGCCTTGCTCACCGAGCTGGCTTATCGCGAACTGGGGCCGTCCTCGCTACGCCTGCTGGCACTAGTGGTGTTCGTGGCGGCGTGGATCGGCCAGTTCGTGGGCCATCTCATCGAAGGCCGGCGCCCGAGCTTTCTCACCGACCTGGCGTACTTGCTGGTGGGGCCGGCGTGGTTGATGGACAAACTGCTGCGCCGGTTCGGCGTGTAAGTTGCCACACGCCCTCGCGTCGCTCCGGCGCAGATACCCGTCGTTAGATTTAGGACTCGCATGACCACCCTGCTTACCCTGATCAGCACCCTGCTCTGGTGGGTGCTCTACAGCAGCATCGGCGCGCTGTTCTTCGCCCTCATTGCGTGGACGGTGCTGCGCTGGATCGAGCGCTGCCCGGTCGTCTTCAACCGGACCTACCTCGCCTGCCTGGTGTGGAACCTGATCGGCCTGTTGATCGTGAGCGCCGTGGCGATGCACGAGGGACTGACCAAGCCGCCCTATGCGCTGCTGCTCAACTCCACCCTGCTGCGCGGCGCGCTGGTGGTCGACATGGTGATCGGCGTGCTGGTGCTGTGGCGACTGATTCCGCGCATCGACGCGCACCGCATCCGCCCCGCCAGCGCCTGCATGGCCGTGGCGGTGATCATGGCGATCAGTTTTGGGGCGGCGACCAGTCTGGCGAGCTGATGCTTGTCTTCCTCTCCCCTCCGGGGAGAGGACTGAGGTGAGGGGTCAATCTTGCGACATCCAAGATTCGAAGCCTGCTTCTCTTAGCTTTCCCGCGAGCACCCGCCCCTCACCCCAACCCTCTCCCCAGCGGGGAGAGGGAGAAGAGCAACGATCAATACCCCGTCTTGCGATTCGCCTCGCGCACCGCCTCGACAAAGCCGTGGAACGGCTTGTCGGTAATCGCCACCAGGCCGATATGCGCGTTCTCGCCGTCGAGCAGGCGCCCGGTCACCGGCTGGTCCACGTACTGGAACCAGTGCGCGCCGACGATGGCCGGATTGGCCACAGCCGCCGCGATATAGCGTGCATAGGCTTCGCCGCGCTGCTGCTCGTTCCATACCGGCACCACGCCCTTGCCGAACGAGCCACGGTCATCGGAACCAAAGTGGAACTCGGTGATCAGCGCGGGCTTGTTGAGCTTGGCGAAGGCCTCCGCATCGAAGGCATGTTCCGGCACATCGGCGTAGGCGTTGAAGCTGACCACGTCGCAATACTCGGCGCAGGATGCCACCGCTTCCGGCGTATGCACGGCAAAGCGCCCGCCGAGGAACAGGTGATGCGGGTCGTGCTTGTGGATCGCCTGCGCCACGGTGCGGAAATACTGGTCCGCATACTGGCGCAGCCATGCGCTGTAGTCGTCGGCAATCGCCGGATGTGCCTCGTCCGGATTGGGCGCGGCGAAATTGGTGGCATCGAGCGCATCCCAGGATGCCAGGGTGATGCCCCATGCGGCGGCGAGTTTCGACGGGTCGCCGTATTTCTTCTTCAAGGCAGCGATAAAAGCCTGCTTGGCCGGGCTGCGGGCCTCACCACGCAAGGTACCCTGCGCCAGTCCCCAGCGACCTTGCGGTCCCTGGCCGGCCCAGGCCAGCTCGTTGTCGGCGAAATAGCCGAGCAGCCAAGGATCGTCGTGAACCTCCTTGGCCGCCTGCACCACGGCCGCCTCGGTCGCCTGCGCGAAGCGCGGATCGAACGGGTCAGGCATGCGGCTCCAGTAGTCGTAGCCGCTGGAGACGTTGCCGAACACACCGGAGATATTGATCGAGCGCGTATAGGCCAGGTGGTGCGTCTGGGTCAGCGCTTCGTCGCTCCAGTTGCCCAAGGTATTGAAGCCCCAGCTCTCCAGGCGATCGAGCGTGCGCACGCGCCATGCTTGCCGCCAATGCCGCCCATCGGCCAGGAACAGGTTGGCGGAATAGAAATCGAACCAGCGTCCGTGGTTGAAACCGATCCCTGCCGACGCGCCCTGTTCGCCCTGGCGGTGGTCGCCGGTGCCGTAGAACGGCGCCCAGCGTCCACTGTTCGGTGGCAGTTCCTTGAACATGAACTCACGGCCTTCGATATAGGTGCGGCCGCCGTCATCGTCGACGAAGTTCACACCCAAGGAGAAGAACGCGTGGCCCTCGGGCGTGACCAATTGCCAGCGGCCATCGCGCCGCTCTGCACGGAACCAGCCGCTGGCCTTGAATGCCGGCAGGTCGGTGCGGCCGCCGTAACGGTCGAAGCCCTTGCGCAGCGCCGGCGTGGCCACGGGCGCTTGGGCTGCCTTTCCATGTCGACCACGTAGCGCATCGTCGGAATCGACCTTGCCCGGCCATTGCCCGCGCGAGTACTGGCCCCAGGCATCGACGATGCCGGTATAGGCATCGCGCAGCTCATGCTCGCCCCGGGACGTGTCGAGCTTACCGAACAGCAGGGTCTGCGGTGCCGTTGGCGACGGCGTACCCAGCCGCACCGCCTTGACGTGCGCCAGGTCGATGGAACCTTCCACCGTGGTCGCCAGCAGGATGCGCTGGCTGCCCGCCGTGTAAGGCATCGGTGGCCCCGCCTGCATGCCCATCACCCGGGGCGAAGTCGCATGCAACGGTACCACCAGGGTTTGCGGAGGACCGGCCGGCACGGCGACGGTGGCATGCAGATGCTGACCCGCATTGACGCCGTCGATATCCACGGTGAGCGTCACCGCCCACTGCATCGCATTCTGCATGTCCACACGCAGCGCGCCTTCCTTCGACCAGTCCCAGTCACCCTGGGTCAGCGACACCACCAGTTGTGGTTGTGGCGACGGTTCGAAGGTGTACTTCTGCAGCGACATGCCGCCCACGGTCACGGGCGCTCCCTCGCGCTGCACCTGGTCGAGCGTGGTCTGCGTCGTCGGCTTGGTGCTTGCCACCGGTGAGGCCGGCGCCGGCGTCGGGGTGCTGCGGCTGAGGTCGGCCCGGTCGGTATCCGAACCCGAATGACAGGCTGCCAGTGCGAACAGGCAAGACGTGGCGATGGCAATCCGTTTCATCGGCGACCCGAGCACAAGGAAATAGCGGCAGTATGCCTGCGCCAACTGAAGGCTGCCTTGCCGCGAGAAATCACGCCGCCCTCTTTTGCCAGGCCCGCCACGCGTAATACACCGGCACGCCAAGCAGGATCAGCGCCAGGCTCATGCCGGCATCGCCGGGAGAGTGGATCGTGGTTGCCACGATCACGCCCAGCACGGTGCAGACGAACAACAGCGGCAACAGCGGATAAAACGGCACGCGGTAGGGTGATGGCTCATTCCTGAAGCGATGCCGATACCAGAACAGCGTGGCGATGCCGAAGGCATGCGACAGCCACTCGCCTACCGTCGTGTAGTCGAGCAACTGACCGAAACTGCCGGACAGCACCAGCACGATGGCCCACGCGCCAAGCACGGCCAGCGCCATCTGCGGCGCGCGCGAGCGTGCATCAATCCGTCCCACCGCGCGGAAGAACATGCCGTCGGCGCCCATCGTCTGCAGCACGCGTGCGCCACCGGCAATCGCAATGCTGCAGTAACCAAAGGTCGAGCAGGCAATGCCTACGGCGATCAGGCGCGCGCCGTGCTCGCCGAACAGTTTGCGCATCAGGTCGGCCGCCGGCGCCTGGCTGGCGGCCAGGCCGGCATGACCCAAGCCTGCCAGATAGGCGAAGTTGACCAGCACGTAGCAAACCACGACGGCGCCCAGGCCCAGACCCAGCGCTCGCGGCAAGGTGCGCTGCGGTTCGCGCACCTCACCGGCCAGATCGTTGAGGTAATGGAAGCCACCATAGGTGAACAACACCGGCAGCAAGGCACCGAGGAAGGCCCCGGGCGGCACGGCATGGGTGGTATCCGGTGCCAGCACCAGGCCCAGCTGTCCTCGCGCCAGCACCAGGCCGACCACCACCAGCAAGGCGATGGCGGTGAGCTTGAGCAGGGTGAACAGGTTCTGCATGCGCGCGCCGGCCTTCACGCCAAAAAAGTTCACGCCGACGATGAAGGTGATGGCACCTGCCGCTATCGGCTTCACCCACAGCAGTGGCAAGCCGATCGCGGCGCAGAAGTAATCCGCAAACGTGGTGGCCACCGCCGCCACGCTGCCGGGATAGTTGATCAGCGCCATGGTCCAGCCGAACAGGAACGCCGGCAGCTGCCCGAATGCCTCGCGCAGATAGATATAGACACCGCCCGCCTGCGGCCGCCGCGCGCCCAGCTCGGCGTAGCACAGCACGCCCGCCAGCGTCAGCAGGCCGCCCACCGCCCACAGGGTGAGCAACTGCGCGCCGGACGAGGTGCGCTCGGCCACGGTGGAGGCGCTGCGAAAGATGCCGGCACCGATGACGCCACCGATTACGATGGCGGCAGCGTCCCAGGTACCCAGGCGGCGCAGATAGGCGGGAGAGGTCTCGGCAGTCATGGGGCGGAACGGCTTCCTTCACATCCGATACGAAGGACGGACGATAGCCGAGTGCGACACGCACTTCGACACGAGGCTGTAACGTCTTGATCACGGAGGAGACTCCGGTGCACCGAACGGCCACCAGGCGCCGCCTGCCACGCCGTCGCCGCGGGCCGTCCTTGCGGCCCCGCTGCTGCACCCCGGCGGCAAACGCCCGGCGGCCGTCGTCTCATCGGCCGATTTCCCGCGCTTCAGTAATTCTTCGGACGCGCGTGCAACGGCACGGGCGCATAGTTCCGTTCTCCCCGCCACGTTCACGTCGGCCAGCGGCATCGACCGGCGATCTTCCTGGAGGCGTCATGAGTACCGTCCCCCATGCTGTTCGGCCCGAAGACGACAAAGTGCTCGGCAAGTTCCTGGAATGTGACCGCGAACTGATCGCCGCGGCCCGCAAGATCAGGGTGCTGAAGGCCATCGATTGGCCAGTCTCGTTGGAGGAGACCTTTCTGCAAGGCTACCAGCGCGGCAATCCGGTGCTGCCGCAACCGCCGCTGCGGCATCCTGATCTCAGCGGTGAAATGGCCGCCCTCCGGGCGATCATGGCGAAGCTGGATCGCGGCCACCCGATCGGCGACTGGCTGTTCAAGACCGCGTGGAGTTACCTCATGGCAGCCCAGATGCTGATGGGCATCGGCACGGAGGAGTTCACTCGCTGCTCCACCATCCTGTACGGGCGTCCGGACATGATTCACCCCGGCCAGACCGCCAGCTCGGTCGACGCCGCTCAGGACGTCCTGGACATCACCGACGACCTGATCGGCCGCGAAGGCGTGCCGCCGGTGCCGGCGGATATCCCTGCCGATGTGTTTGCCGAACGACTGCGCGAACGCCTGGGCCAGTTCTTCGACAAGGACAAGGTCGACGTGGTGCTGAACCCCGAGCTGCCGTCCAAGGCCACGGCCGGCAGCAAGAGCATCAATCTGCGCTCGACCGCACTATTTTCCGAACTCGACCTGGAACAACTGACCGAGCACGAGGCCTTCGTGCACACCGCCACCGCGCTCAACGGCAAGCACCAGCCGTACCTGAAGTCGCTGGGCCTGGGCGCCCCGCGCACGACGCGTGCGCAGGAAGGGCTGGCGACCTTTTCCGAGATCATCACCGGCTCGATCGACCTGGCTCGCCTGCGTCGCGTGGCGCTGCGCGTGATCATGGTGAAACGGGCGCTGGATGGCGCGGACTTCATCGACGTGTTTCGCGGCTTCCTCGACGCCGGCCAGACGCCGGTGGAAAGCTACCGCAGTGCCTCGCGCATCTTCCGCGGCGGCGATGTGCGCGGTCGCATCTGCTTCACCAAGGACAGCGCCTATCTGCAAGGCGTCATGATCATCTACATCTTCATCCGCAAGGTGCTGCAGGAAGGCCGCGCCGAAATGCTGCCCCTGTTGTTCGCCGGGCGGGTGACCACCACCGACGTGATCAACCTGGCGCCTTTCCTGCAAAGCGGCCTGATCGCTCGCGCGGTGTATGTGCCACCGTGGGCGCGCAATCCGCAGCGGATCCTTTCCCTGATGGCATTCTTCACGGCCGCCAACCGCTTCCGCCTGGACACGCTCGACCTCGACAGCTTCGTCGCCTACGAGAACGAGCTGGTGGGCGAATCGCTGCTGACAGACCGGCACTAGGACCCAAGCCAGCGCCTGGTGCTGGCGCCCACCAGGAGCTTGCTGCGGCAGGAAGCGAACCCCTCACCTCTCCTGCCGGCAGGAGAGGCAGGGAGGGGGTGAAGCTGTTCGCCGGAACCCCCAATGCCAGGACTGCAAGACGCCGGGTTTCGTGTTTGACTGTGCAGACCCGCCCACCCTCGCGCCCGCCGTGCCCAGCACTCCCCGAAAGATCATCCATGTCGACATGGACGCGTTCTATGCGTCGGTGGAGCAGCGCGACGATCCCTCGTTGCGCGGCAAGCCGGTGGTCGTTGCGTGGCGCGGCGCACGCTCGGTGGTCTGTGCGGCCAGCTATGAAGCGCGCCGTTTCGGCGTGCGTTCGGCGATGCCGGCCGTCCGGGCGGAACGGCTATGCCCCCAGGCGATCTTCGTGCCGCCGGATTTCACGCGCTACAAGGCCGTGTCCCGGCAGGTTCGCGAGATTTTCGGCAGGCATACGGACCTGATCGAGCCGCTGTCGCTCGACGAGGCCTACCTGGACGTCACCACCATCCACACCGGCCTGCCTTCGGCCACGGCCACGGCCGAGGCGATTCGCGCGGCGATCCGCGAGGAAACCCAGCTCACCGCCTCGGCGGGTGTGGCGCCCAACAAGTTTCTGGCCAAGATCGCCTCGGACTGGCGCAAGCCCGATGGGCAGTTCGTGATCCGGCCGCATCAGATCGAGGCGTTCCTCGCCCCGCTGGCCGTGGGCCGCCTGCCCGGGGTAGGCAAGGTCATGGAGGCCAGGCTCGCCGCCCTGGGCATCACCACGGTCGGGGACCTGCGGCTACGACCTGAAGCGGAACTCGAACAGCGCTTCGGTCGCTGGGGCCAGCGGTTGCGGCAGTTGTCGCTCGGTATTGACGACCATCCGGTCCAGCCGGACCGGCCAACCTTGCAGGTCTCCGCCGAAGACACCTTTGAGCATGACCTCACCTTGCAGGATCTCGCGCCACACATCCGTCGGCTGGCCGAGAAGACCTGGGCCGCGCACGAACGCGAAGCGCAGGGCGAGCACGGCCGGCTGGCGCGCACGGTCGTGCTGAAACTGAAGACGTCGGATTTTCATACGCTGACGCGCAGCCTCACGCCCAGCACCCGCCCTACCTCGGCCGCCGAACTTGCCGATATCGCCTGTGCCCTGCGTGATCGCGTGGAGCGGCCTGCGCACAGCCGCTATCGGCTGGTAGGCGTTGGGCTGGCGGGCTTTGTGGACGCCGACAGTTTCGCCGCCCAGAGCGATTTGTTCGCCGACCTGCTGCCCGGCTGACGGCTTTTGCGCAAATCCGCAAGAAGAATTGTTAAGAACCCCTTTACTCGCCCTCAATTTCCTGAAACAGTTGGGACGGGGACACAACGGCAACACACGCCACCTATGGACGCTCAGGCGCCCATACGGGCTTGTTTTGCCAACCATTTGGGGAGTGACAATGCAGTCCAACTACAATCGTCTATCAATAGCGGTGCGCTTGGCTCTTACCGTCGGCATGGCTTCAGCGGCAGCGATGGCCCAAGCCCAGGACGCAAACAGTAAGGATGCTTCGACGACCCAGGGCCCGGCGGCGCAGGGCCAGACCGGCCAGGCGGCTACCGAGCAGCCCAAGCAGAGCAATGCCAAAACGCTGACCGCGGTTTCGGTCACCGGCTCGCTGATCCGCCGCGTCGACGCGGAGACGGCCAGCCCGGTGGTGACGCTGGATCGCAGCGCGATCAGCAACAACGGCAGTCCGACCCTGGGCAACGTGCTGCAGGCACTGCCCAGCATTTCGGGCAATGCCACCAACACCCAGAACAACAGCAACGGCGGTGGCGGCGCGAGCCCCACGCTGGAAGGCGGCGATGGTGCCGCTCGCGTGTCGCTGCGCGGCCTGGGCGTCTACCGTACCCTGGTGCTGGTGGACGGTCAGCGTCTCGCCAATGCCGACGTCAACATGATTCCGCAGAACATGATCGAGCGCATCGACGTGTTGGCTGAAGGTGCGTCCACGGTCTACGGCTCGGACGCCATCGGCGGCGTGGTGAACTTCATCCTGCGCAAGGACTACCAGGGCGCCGAGCTCAGCGTGAACGACGGCATCTCCGACCATGGCGATGGCCAGCGGCATGGTGCGCAGTTCACTGCGGGCGCCAATAGCGAGAACGGCAATATCGTTCTCGGCATCGACTACAACCATCAGAGTCCGGTTCTGGCGACCCGCCGCGATTTCTCGGCTCACCAGCTGTATCTGTCCAGTGGCGTCGTCACGCCGGCCGGTTCGGGCACCATCCCGACGGGCCGTCTGCTGGTGCCGGCTGCCCAGTCACCCGGCTGCGCACCCAGGGCTGGCACCACCAACACCTACGTCACCCTGGCCGGCGGCTCGGGCAACAGCCTGAGCGACTATCGCTGCTATGGCGGCGCAGGCGACACGTTCAACTACAACGCCTACAACTACATCCAGACCGAGCAGACGCGTAACAACATCTTCCTGCTCACCAACTACAAGCTCGCGGACCACCTGACGTTCTTCCTCGATGCGTTCTACAACCACACCAGTTCGAGCGGCCAGGACGCCCCGGCGCCCACCAGCACCGCCGACGGCTGGGTGGTGCCTTCGACCAATCCGAACAATCCGTTCGGCGTGACCTTCAGCGCGAACTCCATTCCTGGCGATCCGAACAGCGGCTATCCGTTCAGCACGCGCCTCACCGGCCTGGGCACGCGTCTGCACACGTTCGTTACGGACAACCAGCAGGTCAACACCGGCCTGCGCGGCGCGTTCGGCAACAGCACCTGGATCTGGGATGCCAGCGTCGATTACGGCTATTCCAAGCGCGTCCAGCGCAACTACAACGAAGTCAACGTGCCGGACTTCCAGGCGGCCATCGACGCCGGCGCGAACATCTTCAACCAGGCCGATCCGGCGGTTACCGCGCTCTTGAGGAAGGGTGTCGACACGCCGGTCTACACCATGTCCAACACCATGAAGCAGGGCCAGTTCAATACCTCGGGTGAACTGTGGGATCTGCCGGCCGGTGCGATGCAGCTCTCTGCCGGCGCGCTCTATCGCGATACCAGCATGAGCTACAACGTCACGCCGGATGCGATCCTGAATCCGGCCACCGGCACCTGTATCGTGCTTTCCGAAGCCTGCGGCTCGCCGGGCGGCGGCAGCGTCAACGTGAGTGAGCTTTACGCCGAAACCCTGGTCCCGCTGCTGTCCGATAAGCCGTGGGCCTACGCATTGAACGTGGACATTGGTGTTCGCTCTTCGCACTACAACACCACCGGCACGACCACCAATTCAAAGATCGCCATCGAGTACCGCCCGGTCGCCGACCTGCTGATTCGCGGCACGGCATCCCAGGTGTTCCGTGCACCGAACCTGGACGAACTGTACGACGGCCGCACGGTCGCTGGCCCCACGGTCACCGATCCCTGCGTCGGCCTCACCAGTGCCCAGCTGGCACAGCATACGGCGGCCTGCCAGTACGTGCCGCCGCAGTGGGCCGGCAACCCGCTGGGCCAGGTCACGGCCTACTACTCGGGTGCGGTGCCGGCAGGCAGTACGTTGAAGCCCGAGCATGGCAATTCGATCAGCTACGGCTTCGTGTATTCGCCGAGCTGGGCGAATGGCCTGTCCACCAGCGTTGACGTGTGGCGCATCAACCTGCATGACCTGCTCACGCCGATTGCGGCGCAGACCGTGCTCAACTCGTGCTTCACCGACAACGCCAATCCGTATTGCTCGTTCATCAACCGCTACAACAGCAGCAGCCAGCTGGCTGGTGCGGTGAACTACATCAATACGCCGGTCGTGAACCTGGGCAACCTCAGCACCAGTGGCGTCGACTTCACCTTGAACTATGTCATTCCGCATTTCGATATTGGCGGCGTGAATCCGGGTAACTTCAAGGCGGGGCTCAACACCACCTATACGTCCACCTACAACAACAACGCTACCCCCGGCCAGCCGGGCCCTGGCACGGTCAACTATGCCGGCACCTACACCCAGCAGTTCGGCAACATCGCTCGCTGGCGTGGCACGCTGACCTTGAACTGGGCCTTGGGCAACTGGAGTGCGCAGTGGCAGGGGCGCTACATCCACCGCCTGACCAACCTCAATGCGGACTACACCACCGGCGCGAATGCACCGATGGCTTCGGTGCTCTACCAGTCGATCACGGCCGGCTACGAGATCCCGCAGATCCACACCCGCTTCGACATCGGCGTGGACAACCTGAGCGACAAGACGCCGCCGCTGATCTACCAGAACGGTCAGAACTTCAACACCGATACGTCAACGTATGACACGCTCGGCCGCTACTACTGGGCCCGCGCCACGGTGAAGTTCTAATCACCCGGTAAGGATGGCCGCGGCAGCCATGCCGCGGCCATCCCGCTGGTAGCATGAAGGGATGACGGGACGTCCATTGCCATCCTCCACCGATCTCGCTGCATCCATGCTCGCCGCCTACAACGGTGGCGACATGGCCAAGGTGCTCGCCCTCGGCGAAGCTGCGGCAACTGCTGAACCCGCGCATGAAACCGTGTTGTTGCTGCTCGGCCTCGCGCAGCAGGCGACCCAGCGCATCGATGCGTCCGTGGCGACATTTCGCCGGCTCACCCAGCTCAAGCCGCAAACCTTCGAATACTGGAACAACCTCGCCATCGTGGCCCGCCAGGCGGGTGACATGGATACGGCCGAACGAGCCTCGCTGCACGCGACCGGCCTGGCGCAGCAGAATGCGGACGTTCATTACAACCTCGGCCTGCTCTATGCACAGCAGCAACGCTGGGTACCCGCGCGCCGGGCCCTGCTCGACGCCGTGCGCCTGGAGCCGGGTTTTATCGAAGCACGGCTGCAGGCCGCGCACGCCTGTCACGTCTGCGGCGACAACAGTGGCGAAGCGTCCATGCTGGTCGGCGCGGCAGACTGGCCTCCACAGCCTGCCGAGCAGGCGATGATCCTGGCGACCATGCTGGCCACCCAGGGCGATCAGCAGGCGGCCTTTCAGGTACTGGACCGAGCGGTTACGCCCGACGGTGCGACTGGGCAAATCATCCAATGGCGGATGGTGGCGCTGCGCGCTGCGCTGTACGAGCGCAGCAACCAGGCCGAGCGCGCCCAGGCGGAGCTGTCACAACTGCCGCTGGCATCGCTCGACGCATTGGCGCCCGAACACCATCGCCTGCGTTGCGAAGCCTGGCACGCGCACGCCGCCGTGGCCTCGCGCCAAGGCGACATGACCCAGGCCGCCGAACTTTATCGACGCGTACTCGCGCTCACTGAAGAAGCGGACATGCGCGCGAACGCGGGCTTCGGCCTTGCTTCGGCACTCAACAAGCAGGGGCACCACGCGCAAGCGTGGCAGGCCGCCGAGGCCGCCCACGCGACCCAGCTGGAGATCGCCCGAGATATCGTGCCGGAGTTGCTTGCAGCAGGCAGCCAGCCACTCGCCATGGCGAACGACCAGATCAGCCATCGGGAACACGATTGCTGGGCACCCTTGTCCGCTCCGCGCAGCCGGGAAAGCCCGGTATTCGTCGTTGGCTTTCCGCGCTCGGGCACGACCTTGCTGGAGCAGATGCTCGATGCGCATCCGAACTTCCGCTCGATGGATGAGCGCGCGTTTGTCTACGAGCTGGTCGAACGCATGCAGCTCGCGGGTCAACGCTATCCCGCCGATCTTGCCGGCCTGACGCAAGCAAACGTCGATCAGCTGCGCTCCATCTACGCCAGCAACGTGGCTGGTGTCGTACCCGACCTGGGCCATCGTCGCCTGGTCGACAAGAATCCGCTCAACATGCTTTGCCTGCCGATGATTGCGCGCCTGTTCCCGGACGCGCGCATCATCATGTGCCTGCGCCATCCCTGCGATGTGCTGCTGAGCTGCTATATGCAACCGTTCCGCTCGCCCGCCTTCATGGTGCTGTGCTCGTCGCTGGAGCGCCTCGCCCATGGCTATGTGCAGGCCTTCGAACACTGGTATCGGCATGTCGAGGTCTTTGCGCCGCGCGTGCTGGAGTGGCGCTACGAATCGGTGGTCAGCCGCTTCGACGAGCATGTGGCCCGGCTCGGCCATTTCCTGGCGATCGACGATGCCGCGCCGATGGCGCGCTTCGCCGACCACGCGCGCAGCAAGGGCTACATCAGCACGCCGAGCTACGCCCAGGTGACCCAGGGCATTCACGCGAAGGCCGTCAATCGCTGGCATGCCTACCGGGACAGGTTCGAACCGGTGCTGCCGATCTTGCGCCCGATGATGGAGCGGCTGGGCTACGACGACTGAAACCGTCATCGCGGCGGCGCATGCTTTCGGTTGATCGTCACGGGAGCCGATTCAGCATCCCTGCAAGCGATACGTGTTTGCGCCCCTACCCTAAGCCGTCATCCCAGCGAACGCTGGGATGACGGTGAGGAAATGGACGTCCTGACTCGGGGCCCACGCGTTGCGAAGCGATCGTTTCTTTTTGCGGAGACGTGGCGGGCAAGGTCGCGATGGAAACGGCCCGAATCAATGGCACGACTCGGTCCTGAGTGCATCACGCGAATTGCCGCGGCCCGCATTTTCTTACTTGCTTCTTCACACGCAGCTGCGGTTTTTTTCGATTCGCAAATGCTTGCCGGATGCGCGTAAGAGACCACGGCGGCACCTACACCAAAGCGTGACCGGGTGCTCAGTAACGCGCGAATCATCGTTTCATCGTCGCCGCCTTAGGGGATGCACTGAAGCAAGCGCGAGAGATTCGCCGGCAACGCCAGCCGTTGCCGGTGCGTGGGTGAGTTGTTGTTGGAGATCACCGGTCCGTGAATCGTCATGGCCCGGAACCGATAGCTATTCGCGTACCAGGGAGAACTCAATGCGATCCAAATTGACGCTGGCGCTTGTCGCCGGCCTGATCGGCGCCGCTGCGCTACCTGCTGTCTGCGCCGCCCAAACCAATGGCATTTCCCTCCAGCCGCCGAGCGAGATCGTCGGCCCGCTGGAAGCACAGGCGCGGGAGAGCTGGCGCCAGGACATCGCGCAAGTCGCGACACCGGCGGAAGGGTGCTTCCAGGCCACCTATCCGAGCGTCATCTGGCACCAGGTGGCGTGCCGGGAAATCACCGCACACGCCCATCCCGTGCCGCACTTCCATCTGCCAGGTGCAGCGCAAACGGCAGGCAACGGCAACGACTACACCTTGCAGACCGGGTCGCTGATCACGCAGACCGTAGGCACCTTCCCGACCGTGACGGGCGTGACCTCCGAGAAGGGCGTGGGCGTGGCCGCTTACGGTGGTGGCGGCATCCTGGGGACCAACGAGTACTCGCTGCAGATCAACTCCAGCTTCTCGTCCACCACGTCCGCGTGCAAGGGCCACTCCGGCTGCACCGTCTGGCAGCAGTTCGTCTATGCACCGGACTACGAGGTGCAGGGCTCGGCGGCCGTGTTCATGCAGTACTGGCTGATCGGCTACGGCGGCACCCGCTGCCCCAGCGGCTGGGGTAGCGATGGCGCCGGCGACTGCTACAAGAACAGCGCGGCGGCCACCGCGCCCGACGTGCCCGCCACCCAGCTCGCCAATGTGAAGCTGAGCGGCACGGTCGCCGCCGGCGGCAAGGACACGGTGGTGTTCACCAATGGCACCACGGCCTATAGCTCCAGCGGAAACGACAGCGTGCTGTACCTGGCCACGGTGTGGAAGGAGTCGGAGTTCAACGTGGTCGGCAATGCCGGCGGCTCCGAAGCCGAGTTCAACAGCGGCTCTTCGATCACGGTGAAGGTCGCCGTGAGCGACGGCTCCAGCAGCGCTCCTTCGTGCGTGGCTGACTCGGGCACCACTGGCGAGAGCAACAACCTCAACCTGGGCAGCTGCACCGCCTCCAGTGGCTCGACGCCCTCGATCCAGTTCACCGAATCGAACTGACGGCTGGCGCTGTCCCGAGCAAACGCAAATGCCGGGGTCACTCCCCGGCATTTGTCTTGAGGGCACCGGGCGCGGCGAGAGGCCGGTCATGCGGCTCGCTCGACCAGACTGGCCGGCACCCCGGTGACGGCATGACTGCGCCACGACCACTGACCCTGGTACGGCCACACGCCAACCCGACACGAATCGAGTACGCTCCGCGGCTACCGCTTCGCTTCGGACAGGAGTCGCCGTGCATTTCGAAGTACCGAAACTCAGGAAGCATTCGCTCAAGGAATTTTCCCAGCACTACTTGATGATCGTGCTGAGCATTCTCACCGCACTCGGTCTCGAGCAGTGGATCGAACGGGCGCACCATCGGCATGCGGCTGAGTACGCCAGCACCCAGGTCGAAGCGGAGCTGCGTTCGAACCTCAACGATATTCACACGTCCAAGCAGGTCAACGCGCAGAACCTGGGGCCGCTCACTGAGCTCAACGACGCCATCATCGCGGATGTGCGCAAGGGCGTGCCGGACAAGCTGATCAACCAGCATATCCAGTCGTTGCAGGGCAAGTTCGTGTTGAGCGTCAATTGGCCCACGTTCGCCACCCAGGCCTGGGATGTCGCCGTGGCGAACCAGTCGGCGGCATGGATCGATACCGCGACCCTGCGCAGGTTTTCCGCCGCCTATGCGGCCCAGCGTGAAGCGGCCACCTGGGTCACCCACGACAGCATGCTGGCACTCGATGCGCCGCGCATGGTGCTGTTGCGCACGCGCATCCAGCTGGGCGTGGATATCGACCCGATCGAATTTCTCGGCGTGGTGCGACAGATGATCAACACCACCACGCAAACGCAATTGCACCTGGAGCAGACTGAAAAGCAGGTCGTCGCGGCCCTGCCCGTCAACGACCGCTAAGCGCGCCGCCACCGAAATGCAAAAGCCCGGGTCAGGCCCGGGCTTTTGCGTTCACGCGATGCGCTGGCGCATCACTTCTTCTTGGGCAGGTACAGGTCGGTGATGGTGCCTTCGTAGACTTCGGCCGCCATGCCCACCGATTCGCTCAAGGTCGGATGCGGGTGGATGGTCAGGCCGATGTCGGCCGCTTCGCTGCCCATCTCGATCGCATGGGTGATCTCCGCGATCAGGTCGCCTGCATGCGGACCGACGATGCCGCCGCCCACTACGCGATGGGTTTCCTCGTCGAACAGCAGCTTGGTGAAGCCTTCAGTGCGGTCGATGCCGATGGCGCGGCCGCTGGCCACCCACGGGAACTTGCCCACGCCGATCTTGAGGCCCTTCTCCTTCGCCTCGCGCTCGGTCACGCCGACCCATGCCACTTCCGGATCGGTGAAGGCGACGGACGGGATCACCCGCGCATCGAAGTAGCTCTTCATGCCGGCGACGACTTCGGCCGCCACGCGGGCTTCATGCGTGGCCTTGTGCGCGAGCATCGGCTGGCCGACCAGGTCGCCGATGGCGAAGATGTGCGGCACGTTGGTGCGCATCTGCTTGTCGACGTTGATGAAGCCACGCTCGGTGACGGCCACGCCCGCCTTGTCGGCGCCGATCTTGCCACCGTTCGGTGCACGGCCCACGGAGACCAACACGCGGTCGAACAGCGAAGTCGCGGGAATGCTTTCGCCTTCGTAGCTGACCTCGATGCCCTTCTTGGTGGCCTTGGCCTCGACCACCTTGGTCTTGAGGTGCACGCCTTTGAGCTTACCGCCCAGGCGCTTGGCCAGCGGCTTGATCAGGTCGGCATCGGCGCCGGGGATGAGCTGGTCCATGAACTCGACCACGGTCACTTCGCTGCCGAGCGCCGCATACACCGTGGCCATCTCGAGACCGATGATGCCGCCGCCAACGACCAGCAGCTTGGCCGGCACGTCCTTCAGCTCGAGCGCGCCGGTGGAATCCACGATGCGCTCGTCGTCCCACGGAAACGCGGGCAATTTCACCGACTGCGAGCCGGCCGCGATGATGGCGTTCTCGAAACGGATCAGCTGCTTGCCTTCGGCCGTCTGCACTTCCAGCTCGTGTGGCGACACGAAGGTGCCGACACCTTGCACGGTGCGCACCTTGCGCTGCTTGGCCATGCTGCCCAGGCCGCCGGTGAGCTGGGCCACGACCTTGTTCTTGAAGCCGCGCAGCTTGTCGAGGTCGAGCTTGGGCTTGCCGAAACTGACGCCGTGCGCGGCCATGGCCTCGGCCTCGTCGATCACGGCAGCGGCGTGCAGCAGCGCCTTGGACGGAATGCAGCCCACGTTGAGGCAGACGCCGCCAAGCGTGGCATAGCGCTCGACCAGCACGGTGTCGACGCCCAGGTCAGCGGCGCGGAAAGCCGCCGTATAGCCGCCCGGGCCGGAGCCCAGCACGACCAGCTTGCAATCGATATCGGCCGTGCGACCGGAAGCGTTCGCGGCCTGTGGTGCCGGCGCGGCAGGCTTGGGCGGCTCAGCCTTCACTGGGGCAGGAGCGGCCGCAGCGGGCGCTGCCGCCTTTGGCGCTTCGGGCTTGGCCGCGGCGGCGTCCGCCGCTTCCAGCACGGCAATCACCGCGCCTTCGGACAATTCGTCGCCCACCTTGACGCGCAATTCATTCACCACGCCGGCGGCGCTGGAGGGAATCTCCATGGTCGCCTTGTCCGATTCGAGCGTGATCAGGCTCTGTTCCTTGGCGACCGTGTCGCCGACCTTCACCAGCACCTCGATCACCGGCACGTTGTCGTGACCGCCGATGTCGGGAACCTTGATTTCGATGGTGCTTGCCATGGGGAATCCTTTGTTCTTGTTCGCTTACCGGCCAGGTTTTCGCAAGCCCGGCCCCTCACCCCGACCCTCTCCCCGGAGGGGAGAGGGAGTTAAATCGAGGTCAGAGCAGCAGGCGGCGGATGTCGCCGAGCTGGGTAGCAAGGAAGGCGGCGAAGCGCGCGGCGAGCGCGCCGTCGATCACGCGGTGGTCGTAGCTGAGCGACAGCGGCAGCACCAGGCGCGGCGCGAATTCCTTGCCGTTCCATACCGGCTTGGTCTGCGCCTTGGAGACGCCGAGGATGGCCACTTCCGGCGCGTTGACGATCGGCGTGAACGCGGTGCCGCCGATGCCACCGAGCGAGGAGATGGAGAAGCAGCCGCCGGACATTTCGGCCGGACCGAGCTTCTTGTCGCGCGCCTTCTTGGAGATCTCGCCAAGTTCCGCCGCCAGTTCGAGCAGGCTCTTCTTGTCGCAGTCGCGGATCACCGGTACCACCAGGCCATCGGGCGTGTCCACCGCGATGCCGATGTGGAAGTACTTCTTGAGGATCAGCTTCTCGCCACTTTCGTCGAGCGAGGCGTTGAACTGCGGGAATTTCTTCAGCGCCGAGACCACCGCCTTGATCTGGAACACCAGCGGCGTGATCTTGAGGTCCTTGTTCTCTTCGCCCAGCTTCTTGCGGAACGCTTCCAGCTCGGTGATGTCGGCGTCTTCGTGCTGGGTGACGTGCGGAATCATCGCCCAGTTGCGCGCCAGGTTGGCGCCGGAAATCTTCTGGATGCGCGACAGCGGCTTCTCTTCGACCTCGCCGAACTTGGCGAAGTCGATCTTCGGCCACGGCAGCAGGTTGAGACCACCGCCGGCCGCCACCGGTGCGCTGGTCGGACGCGCGCCCGAGGCCAGCGCGTGCTTCACATAGGCGCTGATGTCCTCACGCTGGATGCGGCCGCCGCGGCCGCTGCCCTTGACTTGCTGCACATCCACGCCCAGCTCGCGGGCAAAAGCGCGGATGGCGGGACTGGCATAGGGGGCGTCGCCGGGCATGATGATGCCCGAATCGAACGGCGGGCGTACCGAGGGCGGCACGTCGCCTTCCGGGGGGTTGCCCGGCAGTACGGCGCGACCACCGACCGGGGCGGGCTTCTCTTCGACCTGGGGCGCAGCCACCTTGGCAGGAGCTGCCGCCTGCGGCGCCGGCGCGGCGGCAGGCGCACCACCAGCGGCTTCGACCAGGGCGATCAGGCTGCCTTCGGAGAGTTCGTCGCCGAGCTTGACCTTGATTTCCTTGACCACGCCGGCGAACGGCGCGGGCACTTCCATGGTCGCCTTGTCCGATTCCAGCGTGATCAGGCCCTGGTCCTTGGCGATGGTGTCGCCGACCTTCACCAGGATTTCAATCACCGGCACCTCGGTGCTGCCGATATCGGGTACCAGCACCTCGCGCACACCGCCGCTGGCGGCAGGTGCGGCGGCAGGTGCCGGAGCCGGAGCGGGAGCGGGCGCGGGCGCGGGAGCAGCCTTGGCGGGCGCTTCGGCCTTGGCCGGCGCGGCGGTCGGCGCGGGCGCAGCGGCGCCTTCGGCTTCCACTTCGATGATGGCGATCAAGGTGCCTTCGGACGCTTCGTCGCCGACCTTGAGCTTCATTTCCTTGACGATGCCAGCGAACGGCGCCGGGACTTCCATGGTCGCCTTGTCCGACTCCAGGGTGACCAGACCCTGCTCCTTGGCGACCCTGTCACCGGGCTTCACCAGCACTTCGATCACCGGCACATTCTCGCTACCGATATCGGGAACGCGTGCTTCTTTAAGGTCGGCCATGGTTTCTCCTACGGATGGCGATGGCGTGCCGTGCGGGGATGACGGCCGCGTAAGGCTTTAATCATAGCGAACGAGACCCCTTTTCGGTCGCTTTTGGATCGTTTGAATCCACCATTCGCATACGTATGCATCGCCTGCGGCCACGATCCGCTGCTGATGACCAAGGCCGGTCGACCTGGATGGGAACCAGGGGGCGCAAATCGCGCCCCCCTGGAAACCTCCGGCCTCACCTGCTCAGCCGGCCTGCCCGGCCATGGGCCCGCGCACCACGGTCAGCACGCGCTGGGGCGACGGGATGCTGATGCCCTCGGCTTCGAAGCGTTCCTTCAGCGCCCGCAGCAAATCGGTCTGCGCCGCCCAGATGTCGCCGCTGCGGGTGAACGCGCGCAGCACCAGCACCACGGCGTTCTCACCCAGGCTTTCGGTCCAGATGCCCGGCGCAGGGTCCTGCAGGATGCGCGCGTCGGCGGCAAACAGCTGGCGCACCACGTCCATCGCCTTGCCGATATCGTCCTTGTAGCCGATGCCCACCTTCAGCTCGAAGCGCCGCGTGCCGCGCCGGTTGAAGTTGATGATCGCGTCCGAGCCGATCTTGGCATTGGGCACCACCGCTTCGCGGTTGTCCGGCATCACCAGCAGCGTGTGCATGAGGCTGACGCTCTCGACGGTGCCATCGATCCCGCCCGCATGGATGAAGTCGCCCACGCGGAATGGACGAAAAATAATCAACAACACGCCCCACGCGAGATTGCTCAGCGAACCCTGCAGCGCGAGGCCAATGGCCAGTCCGCCCGCGCCCAGGGCAGCAAGCAGCGGTGCGGGCGGCACGCCGATTTCCTGCAAAGCCATCACGATCAACAGGGCGATCAGCACGCCATTGATCAGGTTGCGCAGAAATCCGCTGAGGGTCTCGTCCACCCTGGCGCGGCGCATCGCGCGCCGGGCGAAGTTCGCCACGCGTGCTGCCAGCCACAGGCCGACGAGCAGCAACAGCAAGGCGGTGGCCAGATGAATGAGAGTATCGATCGCGCCGGCGGAAAGGGGCAGGCGTGCGAGGAATTCGTGCATGGACTAGGACTCGTGCGTGATGAACCCACGAAGCCTAGCAGTCCTGCGCTCAGCCTTTCGTCGCAAGCCTGTCGGCAAGCTTAATCCGCGTTGGCATGATCATCGGTGGTGGCCAGCTTCTTGGAGTTGTCACGCTCGCGACTCAGCAAGCGCAGACGCGAACCATCCTGCAGACGGAACTGGAATTGCTGTTGCAGGCTGTCGAGCGCATGCAGGCGCGGGCATAGCGCGTCGGCGCGTTTCCCCAGCTGGTCAGCGCGTGCATTTACTTCCTTGTCGATGGTGTGATCCAGCGAATCCGCGCGCGCCTCGAGCGCCGCCACCTTGTTCTGATCGCCACTGAGCGCCGCCTTGACGGCGGCGCCGGTGACCTTGCCAACAAGATCGGATACCGACTGCTGGATGCTGCCCTCGATCAGCTCGTCCAGGTCGTGCGGCTTCCACACGCCCTTGCCCAGGCCTTCGTCGATGCGCGCCAATACCTGCCGATGATTGGCCTCGAGCCGGCCCACCATGTCGTGGCGTTCATCGTCGTTCTCGGCAAACGTGAGCAGCACCGCGCGCATCGCGGCGTAGCCGATATTCACGCCCTCGCGCGCGATCTCCGCCACATCGGGCAGCAGGCTACGCACCTGCGACTCGTAATTGCGCAGGCGCGCGGCGTCATCCGCGGAAACCACCACGTCGCGCCCATCGACACTCAGGTGACCGTCATGCATGACGATCTTGGCCGGATGACCCGCATCGCGCCGGAAGTCGATGCTGTCCTGGGTGACGCGCACATCGAAGTCGGTCGAGTAGCCGCACTGCCCGTCGTGAATCTGGATATCGTGCGCCTGCGCTGCGCCGCACAAGGCGAGGCTCGCCGCCCATACCAAAGCCCTGCATTTGATGCGCATGCGTATCGCCTCCCCGAAGCTGCCTGCGGTGCGCGCCACTGCGCGACCTGGAGGCCACCATGCGCCTCCCACCACGCCGGATCATGGGCCAGGTGTCATGCCCTGCCATCGGTCATGGCAGCGGACTGGCGCCCTTCGGGGGCGCGCTTGCGCCAATGACGCAGCGCACATAGCAAGGCCCGCCGTCACCCGCTAAGTTCGTCTGTAGTAATCACCATGTGGGGACGTGGGATGCGGGAGGGGTGTGACGTCATCGTCGTGGGCGCCGGCCTGGCTGGATTGGCCGCCGCCACCGAGCTGACCGATGCAGGCAAGCGCGTACTGGTGCTGGAGCAGGAGCCGGAACAAAGCCTGGGGGGACAGGCGTTCTGGTCGTTCGGCGGATTGTTCTTCGTGGATTCGCCGGAACAACGGCGCATGGGCGTGCGCGATTCGCACGCGCTGGCGCTGGCCGACTGGATGGGCACGGCCGCGTTCGATCGCCCGGAAGACCATTGGCCACGACGCTGGGCCGAGGCCTACGTCGATTTCGCCGCCGGTGAAAAGCGCCGCTGGCTGCACGCCATGGGCATGCGCTGGTTTCCCGTGGTGGGCTGGGCCGAGCGCGGCGGGCATGGTGCCATCGGCCATGGCAATTCGGTGCCCCGCTTTCATGTCACCTGGGGCACCGGCCCGGGCGTGCTCGAACCGTTCGTGCGGCGTGCGCGCGCGGCCCAGGCCAGGGGCCTGCTGCACTTCGGCTTTCGCCACCGCGTGGACGAATTGCTGGTTGCACAAGGCGTGGTGGTCGGCGTTCGCGGCAGCGTGCTTGCGCCCGACTCCATGGAGCGCGGCAAGCCCAGCTCGCGCGACGTCACGCAGGCTTTCGAGCTGCGCGCGCAAGCCGTGATAGTCGCCTCGGGTGGTATCGGCGGCAATCATGAGCTGGTGCGACGCAACTGGCCCGAACGCATGGGCGCGCCGCCTGGCCACATGCTGTGCGGCGTGCCTGCGCATGTGGATGGCCGCATGCTTGGCATCAGCGAAACGGCAGGCGCCCGGCTGATCAACCGCGATCGCATGTGGCACTACGTCGAAGGCATCGAGAACTGGAACCCGATCTGGCCGATGCACGCGATCCGCATCCTGCCCGGACCGTCCTCGCTATGGTTTGATGCCACGGGCAAGCGCCTGCCCGGCCCGCTATGGCCTGGTTTCGACACGCTGGGCACGCTCGAGCACCTGCGCCGCACCGGTCATGACTACAGCTGGTTCGTGCTCGACCAGCAGATTATCCGGCGCGAGTTCGCGCTGTCCGGCTCGGAGCAGAATCCCGACCTTACCGGCAGGAGTTGGCGCCAGGTGGCCAAGCGTGCCGTCGGCAAGGGGGCGCCTGCGCCGGTGGAGGCATTCAAGCAGCACGGCCGCGACTTCATCGTACGCAACACGCTGGAAGAGCTCGTCGACGGCATGAATGCGCTGGCGGGCAATCAATGGCTGGACATTACAAAACTTCGCAGCGAGATCGAGGCACGGGACCTGCAGTTCGACAATCCGTACGCCAAGGACAGCCAGGTGATGGCCATCCATAACGCGCGCCGCTATCGCGGCGACAAGCTGGTGCGCGTGGCCAAGCCGCATCGCCTGCTCGATCCGGCCAACGGCCCGCTGATCGCCGTGCGCCTGAACATCCTCACCCGCAAGACACTCGGCGGTCTCGAAACCGATCTCGATGCGCGTGTGCTGGGCCATGACGGCCAGCCCTTGCCCGGTCTTTACGCCGTCGGCGAGGCGGCGGGTTTCGGCGGTGGCGGCCTGCATGGCTACCGTGCGCTTGAAGGCAGTTTCCTGGGCGGCTGCCTGTTTTCAGGCCGCGTCGCCGGCCGCGCAGCGGCAGCGGCGGTCGCATGAGCGAACATGTGCGCCCGCGCATCGCCATCTATGGCGCCGGCAGTGTCGGCGGCTACATCGGCGGACGCCTCAACGAACAGGCCCGCGTGACCTATATCGGTCGCCGGCGCGTCATCGACGCCATGCGCTTGAATGGGCTGACCTGGAGCGACTTGAAGGGTCATCGTTGCCGTATTGCCCCCAAGACGCTGGATCTCAACCTCGATCCGTTCGCCGCCGCCAAAGCGCACCTGGTGCTGGTGACGGTGAAGTCTTCCGCTACTGAATCAGTGGCACGCGAACTCGCCGGCGTGATCGCCCCCGGCGTACCGGTGATCAGTTTCCAGAACGGCCTGCATAACGTGGAAGCGTTACGTGCGGCCCTGCCCAAGCACGTGGTGCTCGCGGGCATGGTGCCGTTCAATGTGCTGCAACGCGGTCCTGGCGCATTCCATCAGGGCTCCGATGGCGAGCTCATGGTAGAGGCACATCCGTCGCTGGCGCCGTTCCTCCCCTTGTTCGAAGCCGCCGGCCTGCCCTTGCAGCCACGACAGGACATGCCTGCCGTGCAGGCCGCGAAATTGCTGCTCAATCTCAACAACGCAGTGAATGCGCTGTCCGACTTGCCGCTGAAGCAGGAACTGTCGCAACGCTGCTGGCGCCGCTGCCTGGCGCTGGCGCAACGCGAAGCATTGAGCGTGTTCGCCACCGCCGGCATCCGGCCGGCCAGGCTCACGCCCCTGCCGACCGGCTGGCTCCCGCGCCTGCTCGAAATGCCGGATGCCTGCTTCAAGCGCATCGCCTCGCGCCTGCTGGCCATCGATCCACTGGCGCGATCGTCCATGTGGGAGGACCTCGAAGCGGGGCGGCCGACCGAAGTCGATGCCATCAACGGTGAAGTCGTCCGGCTGGCCGCCAGTCACGCGATGAAAGCACCGGTGAACGCGCGACTGGCCTCGCTGATGCACGACGCCGAACATGCGCGCCGCCCATGGAATGGCGCACAACTGCTGGACGAACTGCGCTCGGCTCAGTGATCCGTTGACTCGTAGAGCTCTCGCCGCAAATTGCGCAACGAGAGCGTTTCCCAGCTCGCCGCGAGCACCAGCACCGCGGTGGTCAATGCGGCAAGCGACAACACGCTCAGCGTGGCTGCGGCCACCAGAATGGCCAGCAGCAGCGCCAACCCCACCAGATGCGACAGCGGGAAGTTGGTGTGGATGACCGCCATCTTGAACAAGGCGTTGCCCAGCAGATACAGCGCCGGGCCACCAAGCAGCACGGCGATTTGTGGTGCGGTCGCCAGGGCGTGCGCCTGAGTCAGACTCAGCTCGTCTCCCACGGCGCTGACCACGATGCCTGCCACGATGAGCAAATGAAGATAGGTGTAACCCAATCGCGCCGTGCGCCCCGGGTCAGCCGACTGGCTGATCGAACGACTGCCCCGCTCCACCGCAAGATCGAAATAGATCCACCACATGGCGACGCAGCCGATGAAGGCGGTCACAAAGGCCAGCCAGGCATCCAGGGTCCGCTCACTCTCCGCGAAGCTGCTGCCGGTGACGACCACCGACTCGCCCAGCGCGATGATCACGAACAGGCTGCATCGCTCGGCCATATGGCCACCTTCGACATCCCACTCGGCCGTGCTTGAGCGTCCCAGGCCGGGTACATAAAAGAACATGGCGGGGCCGAGGTATTCGATGGCAAGCGCGATCGTCCAGCACAGCAGCCGCGCCTGACCCTGCTGCAAACCGCCGGCGATCCACAGCACCGCGGTCGTCGCCAGCCACAGCGTGATGCGGTAAAAATTGCGGCGCGCCGGCAGCGGCGAACGGCGCAGAGCCCATAGCATGAAGCACGAGCGACCTACCTGCATGAAAGCGTAGGCGCCCGCGAAAAGCAGCCCGTGCCCATCGAACGCCTGTGGCAACGCCGTCGACAACAGCAGGCCGGCGAACATCAAGACTAGCATCAGCAACCTGACGGCCAGGCGTTCCGGATCCAGCCAGTTGGTGATCCAGCCGGTGAAGATCCACACCCACCAGACCGCAAGGAACAGCAGCAGCACGTGCAGCGCGCCGAGCAGGCTCAGGTCGCGCAACAGCGTGTGGGAGAGTTGCGTCACCGCATAGACGAAGACCAGGTCGAAGAACAGCTCGATATTGGTGACCTTGCCGTGCATGCCGGCCTGGCGCGGACGCAACAGGCTGGGCGCGGCAGGCCCGCCCTCGGGTGGAACGTGAGACATGGCGCGATCTCCCTCGAATCGCGCCTGTTATCGCATGACCGCGGGCACGATCGCCACGTCCGCCTGCTCAGCTTCCCGAGTCTTCGAAGCCAATCACCTTGCCGTCCGCCAACAGGACGGTGGTGACACGATTGCCGCGTCGATACTGCCACTGCTCACTACCGGCCTCGCGGGAAGAAGGTGTCTTGCGACGGCCACCGCGCCTTCCGCCGCGCGCGTTCCCGCTGCGTGCCCCGGTTTTCTTGTGCGACTTGTACGAAGGCTTGCCGAGCAGCTCGACCACCCGCGACGCGCTGTCACCGACCGTGAGTACCTGATTGCCCACCCGCAACGTGCTGCTGCCGGCATGCGCGGCGAACGCCAGCAACAACAGCGCGAAAAGTCCATGACGACGCATGGCCACCTCCCTGTCGACGAACCATGTGCGTACGGAACGTCCTGCCCACGCCACCCGAACGCGCCCATGCGCGGCGAACATGAAGATAGCCCGCAACCCACCAGCGGCGCATGCTTCCGTAGCCGCGGGGTGGTGTAGGTGGCGGCCCTGCGTCGAGGCCCGCGAGGCGTGGGCGGGATGCAGGCGTCGTGGCGTTGCGTGCCGCTACGGCCAATGACCGAACGAAACCTCCACCACGCCGCAGGCGGCACGCTCATTGGCACAGCCGCTCAGCGTGTTCGGTCTTCGATATTGCTGACCGTTCCGTTGCTGATCGTCACCGTCACGACGTGCCCGTCATCGCGCTGGTACTGCCAGCGCTCCCCTTGGTGAGCACCGAATTGGTTCTCCACCGGTTCCTTGAAATCGGGCTTGCCGAGCAATTGCATTGCGCGCGTGGCGCTGTCGCCCACGGTCAGGACCTCGCTGCCGATCCGCAAGGTGCTGCCAGCGTGTGCGGCCAGGCTCAGTAACAACAACAGGACGACGAGATAACGACGCATGGTGAACTCCTTGTCGATGGATGGTGGCGCTCAGAAGCCCGAGCCGGGCCCGCTGAGATAGGCGCTTTCCTCGGGCGTGCTGGTGCGGCCAAGCGCGGCATTGCGGTGCGGAAAGCGCCCAAAGCGATCGATCACGTCGCGATGTCGCCGCGCGTAATCCAGATAATCCTCGTAGCGAACCCGCTCCGTCGCCGGCGACTGCGCCAGCAGTTGCTCGAACAGCTCGACGCTGCGGCGCTGCAATGCCGAATCCTCCGCATGCTCCAGCGGCAGATAGGCAAACAGGCGCTGCAAGGGCGATAGCCGCAAATCATCGCCGGTGGCGATGCCGGCCAGTGCGATGGCCTGCGCCTTCGGGTCGGCCGCCCAGGCACGGGCATCGCGACGATGGATATTGCGACTGAACTGGTCGAGCACGATCAACAGCGCGAGCCACCCGCCGGGCGTGGCGGCCCAGTCATCGAGCTCCCCGCGGGCAGCCGCTTCGAGCACGACGCCGAAACGATGCCGAATCCGCGCGTCGAACGCCGGGTCGTTGTCGAACCAGAGCGCTTGCGCAATCGCGTCGAACCAGAAATCCAGCACATCCATGGGCGTGGTTGGCATGCCTTTATCCTTGGCCAGGGGTGTCTTCAGCCGTGCGTGGTACCGGCAAGGCAGTGCATATCGTTGTGAATGCCGTGCAGGCGTGACAGTTGCACACCAAGCACCCGGGCGGACTCATCCGAGGCATGTGCCATCTGCTGCTCGAAGCTATGCAACAACGCGCATTCATTGCGCGCCAGGCAATGGATCCAGGCGACATCGCGATTGGCGGAAAAACCGGTGGTCATCTCGGCGACGGCACTGCGCACCGCGCCAGCGAGCGTGCCGTGGCGCGCCGGGGCGTGGCCACTGGCGTGGACCTGCGCCTGCAGGTCACCGATCAGGGCATCGAGCGTATGCAAGTTCTCGGTCAGCAGGGCTTGCAGGCCCGGCTCGCGCACCTGGGTCAACGCCCGCCGGTACAGCTCGCGGTCGTCGATGCCACGCCGGATCAGGGCGTTGTAGCGCGGTACTCTCACGTGCGACACGAGGTCGCCTCCTCACACGGCTAACAGCGGCAACATCCTCGTCCTTTGCCGCTTAGCAGAAGGTTAATCAGCTGCCGCGACCCAGCTCGCGCTGGCACGCGCCCTATTGCCCGACCTGGATCAGGTTCAATGACTGGCCACCCGCTCCGCGGATGCCTTGCTGCAGCTCGGCCAGATGCTGGATGGAAGGGCACAAGGCCTGGATCTCGGGCGCCAGCACCTGCATGCGCCGCTCCAGGCGCGGTCGCAACTGGGTGCTTAGATCCGCGGCACTGTCGCGCAGGTTCGCCGCCGCCTGCAGGTCACCGCTCAAGGCGGCGTTGATGGCCTGCTGGCCAAGGTCGTTGGCGAGCAGGGGCAGCAGATCGGACGCCAGCTGGTTGGCGTACTGGTCGGCCAGGTTACCTTGCCAGTCGTGCGTGCTGTTGCTGGCTGCGATGCGCTGCTTGAGCTCGACCGCCCGCATGGCAAGGCGCCGATCCATCTCGGCACGGGTCTCGGGGCTCAGCGAAAGGCGCGCGCCCTCGTCGTGCATCGCCGCCGCCAGGATATCCACGCCATGCGCCGCCACGGTCTTGGCACGCGGCATGAGCGCGCGCAGCTCGCGTTCGAAGACGGCGAGACGATCCTGGTCCTCGGGTCGAAGGCGCACCGGCGTACTGTCGGTGCGCAAAGCGCCATCCTGCAACTCGACCCGCTGCGGCGCCGGCTGCGGGCGATCGAACAGCAATCCGCCTGGCGTCACCGACAGGTCGTAGCTGCTGCTTGCATGGCAGGTGGTCGCCAGGTCTTGTGCATGCAGCCCCAGGCTGGCCAGGGAAAGCACCGAGAGAAGCGACAGGCGGCGCACGCGCATGGCAAATCCATGTGAACAAGGAGCCGCAGCGATAACCCGCGCTGCAGCAACCGTCGCTGAACTAGCGCCCGCGAGAGCGGAATTGCTCGCGCACCGCCGGCCGCGACAGCCGCCATGCCAGCCACAGCAGCACCGGCACCGCGAGCGCCTTGAGTCCCACGGCCATGGCAAAGTTGCGGCGCAACCGGCCCAGGGTCTGCTGGGCGGCCTCGTCCGCGCCCGACTGCAGCAAGGCTGCGGCGTTGTCGACGTTGTGCCATTGCGCAAACAGGGTGATCCCGCTCACCAGGGCCCAGATAGCCAGCAGCACCGCCGCGATTTGCAAGGCCACCCGGGACCACGCCTGGCGCAGGATCGCGCCAGCGCAGACCACGATGATCGCAAAGGCTCCAGCGAGATAAGCCAGGTCCCAGGCCAGTACACCGCGCAGGTGAGCTGTGGCTTCCGCGCTGCCCGATGTCTGCAGTGCGCCCCATACCTGCTGGGCGTGCAGCGCGTACTGCAGGCAGCCAAAGGCCGCCAGCAACAGCATCAGCCAGACCACGATCCTCCACACCGCAAACCCACTGGGGCGGGTGGCATCGCGCTGTGTCGTCAACGGCATCGGGATCACCTCTTCAACGTGTTGAGATCAGCCAGCAGCTGGGCGGAGTTCTGCTCCGGGTCCACGTCCTGGTAGACCTTGGCGATCTTGCCCCGCGGGTCGATCAGGAACGTCGTGCGGCGCGCGTATTTGAAACCGAGCTTGGAAGTCAGCACACCATAGGCCTGGGCCGTCGTGCTGTCGGCATCGGACAGCAGCGGGAACGGGACGTGGTATTTGGCGGCGAAATCGGCGTGCGACTTCACGTCATCCAGGCTCACCCCCAGCACCTCGGCGCCGGCCTGGCGCAGCTTGGCGATATCGTCACGGAAGCTGCAGACCTCGGTCGTGCATCCCGGGGTGAAGTCTTTCGGATAGAAATACAGCACCAGCCAACGACCCTGGTGATCGCCAGGGGTCTGCCACTTGCCGTTCTGGTCCTGCAGGCGGAAAGCGGGGGCGGCTTGCCCCACTTGCGGTACCCGCGCGGGCTCGTCCGCAAAGGCGGGAGCGGACAAGCCAAGCAGTAGTGTCACCATCAAGAACAACGAAAGGCGGCGCATGACGGCGGTCCAGACAAGGGCAATCGGGGTGCAGTGTACGCGCTGCAAAAGCAAAGGGCGCCACCAGGCGCCCTTTGCGGTGTCGACGCAGCGGGATCACATCCTGGTAATGGTGAACTGCCCCACCGATACGCCCAGATCGATGCCTTCGCCACTGCCATGCAGGGCCAGCGAGGTGGTGCCCTTGGTCAGCACCTGGGCCTGGCCGCTCTTGACCACACCCGCCTCCGCACCGGCCTGCGCATAGTCGCCGAAGACGTCGTCGATGCTGCGTACGTGGGTGATCTCACCCTTGCCGTTGTCGATGCGGAACTTGCCCGCGGTGAGGCCGCCACCGACCGTGGAGATCTTTACGTTGGCCCGCTGGCCGTTGCTGCAGGAAACCGTGCCCGAGCCTTCCGCATGCTTGTAGATCGCCGACCATCCGGCGAGGCTGAAGCTCAGGTGACACTCGACGTCAGCTTCCGCTGCCTGCACCCTGGCCACCGGGGCGGTGGTCAACGCACCAGCAAACACGAGCGTCAGGGCAGCCATTCCGAACGTACGCTTGATCATTTCAGTCTCCTGCGTGAGTGGAATCAGACGGCACCGACCATTGTTAATAACGATCCTGAACGCATGCGGACATGGCCCGGCCTTCGTTCATCCTTGACGCCGGGTATGTGAAGACAGCGTGGAGGCCGCTCGCGTTGATGACTTACGGGCCAAGCTGCCAGGCGCACCTGCATGCATCGTGGCAGGCGTGCGCGGACGGCTGTACGCTGGCGCAAAGATCCAGCAAAACCTGCAGGCCAAGCTCACCGAGGTCGGGCGCCGCTAGCGCCAGCTCACCGACTGAAGCGCGGCCTGGGTCATACCCAGAGGAACTTCATGCTCAAGTACTCGCTGGTTGGTTATGACGGCTCCGCTTCCTCCAAGCAGGCGTTTCGTTTTGCCCTTGAATGGGCGCGCGCCAGCGGTGGTCGGGTGCGTGTGGTATCGGTGGTGCAGGTGACCGAAGGCAGCGCCGATACCTGTGCGCTGATGATCACCGACTCCGGCGCCAAGCGTTGCACCGCCCTGCTGGACGAACTGCGGGAGATGGCGCCGGGAGCGGAAGCGCTGATCGATGCCGAGGTCGTCCGTGGCAGCCCCGGTGACGCCTTGCTGGACCAGGTACGTCGCCACGGCATCGACCATATCGTGATTGGTCATACCGAACGGGGCGCACTCGCGCGCTGGCTACTGGGCTCGGTGTCCGGCGAGGTGCTTCAGCGCGCCCACGTCCCCGTTACCGTCGTTCGTTGATGCGCTGGCGCCTGGGGCGCATCCGCTACCCCAGGTCGGCGGGCGTTAATCCGCCGCGACGATCTCGTCGTATGCTCTTGTCACCTTATTGTCATGCCAGGCCAGCGCCGCGCCGCGCGCGCCAGCCCCGCCCGCACAGGAATGCCCGCGTGAGCTATGCCACATCGTTGCCCTGGACCCTGGAAAGCCTGGATCTCGGTCGAATCGACGTCCAGCGCGTTCGCCAGAACGAGGATCTGTTTTTCCTGCTGTGCAGCTCGTCCTTCGTCGAGAGTGGCTCGGATCTGTATACGCACAACCTGGTCGACCATTTCGCGGGCGACCAGGAACTGCAGACCTGGCTCAGCCAGCATTGGGAACACGAGGAACTGCAGCACGGCCGCGCGCTGTCCGCCTACGTCAAGACCGTGTGGCCGGAGTTCGACTGGGATCGCGGCTTCGCTGCGTTCTGGCAGGAATACGGTGCAGTGTGCACATCGGAGCAACTGGAATCGAGCCGCGGCCTGGAGCTGGCGGCACGCTGCGTGGTGGAAACCGGCACGGCCAGCCTTTACCGCGCGCTCAACGACATCACCGACGAACCCGTGCTGAAGCAGCTCACCGGCCATATCAAGAGCGATGAAGTGCGCCACTACAAGCATTTCTACCACCACTTCCGGATTTACCGCGAACGCGAAGGCTTCAGCCGCTACAAGGTATTCCGCGTGATCCTGCGCCGCGTCAACGAGATCAAGAGCGAAGACAGCGACATCGCGCTGCGCCACGTGTTCAACCAGTGCTATCCGCAGCACAAGGAAAACGAGGCGGAGTTCCGCCGCGTCACCGGCCGCGCCCAGGGCCTGCTGCGCCGGAACATTCCGGCGGAGATGACGGTCAAGATGCTGCTGCGGCCGCTCGATCTCCCGCCGCTGGTGCAAAACATGGTCGAAAAGCCGCTGGCGAAGATCGCCGAGAAGTTGTTCCTGCACTGAGGCCGGGTGCTTAGGGACGAGTGGCGAGGGCGCCAGCACCACCCGCTGGGCCAGCGCCTGACAGGTCGACGCAGTTGGCACAGCTCCAAGTCACGCCTTACCGCTCGAGCTCGCGCCCTCGCGACTAGCCCCTCGCCCCTTCCATCACTTCGCTGGACGCTGCGCTTCCTCGATTTCGCGCGGCTTGCCCTGCTGCGGCGATTGCAGCTTCGCCACGTCAACCGGACGGATCTGCTTGATGAAACAGGGCGTATCGTGCGGGCCGGTAAGCACCCGGTCGAACTTCACCAGGACCTCGCTTGCCTGCGAGGTCAGGGCAATATTGTTGGTGAACGGCAGATTCGAGCAGTAGCCGTCGAGATCCAACAGCCACGCCTCGCTGGAGCGCGTGTAGATCGCCAGCTGCCGGTCACCGAGCGGCTCCCACGACCACAGGCTGAAATAGTGGAAGCGGTCCACCGGTCCGCCAGCGGCTGCCGCGTAGGCCTGTTGCCGTGCCTCGACTCGGGCGGTGTAGTCCTTGCCGACGCGCGCGCAGGCGGCAAGCAGCACGACCGTCGCGCCGACCATCAATATGTGTTTAAGAGCCATGGCACGATCTCCAAAAGTACCTGTTTTCCATAACGCGCAACCCGCCCGGGCGTGGACGGCTTACTTCTTCGCGGACTTGCTCACCGGCTGCCATTTGGCGGGATCAAAGCCTCCGACCTCGTAGACCAGGGTCACCTTCTTTTCGCCATCCTGCATGGTCACGTCCATGGTGATCTTCTTGGCCTTCTGCAATTGAGCAATGAAGGTCTTGTCGTCGCTGAACAGCAGCGCGGGTTCACCGGTCGTGGGGGCGAACGCCTTGATGCTGCCCGGCTTGTCGTCGAACGTGGCCTTGATGGTGCAGGTGGCCTTGCACACGAATCCATGCGGACCGCTGCTGAACAGGAACGCATTCTGTCCCCACGCCGTGTGCCGGCGCAGCACCAGCCGCACGCGGCTCTCGCCTGAGGGTTGGCTGCTGTAGATGGTGGCGGTGGACTGCGTGCCGCCTTCCATCGGCGATACCTGGTAAAGCCACAAGCCCTGCAGCCGGTTGCGCTCGCTCGTCTCGGTGTAGCGCTTCTCGATTTCCGGCAGGCTCTGCTGCACCTCCTTGGCGGCCGCGCTGTCGGGATAGCGGCTGACGATGTCCTTGCCCATGGTGACGGCCATTTCGTCGTTGTGGATGCGCACCAGCTGGCGGTAGGTATCGAGCTTCTGTGCCGAATCATCGGCGGGCACCTGGGTTGCCTGCGGCGCTGCGGCCTGGTCGCTCGATGACGAACAGCCGGCGATAACCAGCACGGTGCCCAGGGCGGTAGCGAGGCGAAGGCGCAAAAGATTCATGGGCAGCGTCCAGGCGATAGAAGGTGTCTAGAGTGGAACGGATAGCGGGCCCCATGCAACTGACTTGCCATCCTCATCCTCAGTAGCCGTCACCCCTGCGTGGCGCGCCGCGGCTGGTCCCGGCGTGGCAGCTCAGGTCTCGCTGCCCAGGGTCGAGTCCAGATGCTCGACGCGGTGGATATCACCGAGCCACACATAACAACGCCAGTCCGGCACGTCGGGGCGTTCCAGGCGCACCACCCCATTGACCCCCTCGTTTTCATCACGGTCGCGGAACATCTGCACGCTCGGACGTGCGCAAACGATGCCGTCGTAGCTGCTGCCGTCGTTGAGCAACAACACCACATGGCCATTGGCCGGCAGCTCGCCGACCAGGGTCTCCAGATGATGGATCTGCGCGGGCTCGGTATACACATGCGTGGCCAGCCTGCCCATGGTGCACCTCGATGGCTCGATAGGTAACGCCACGCTAGCCCGCGCTTCGACAAGCCCAGGTCAAGCTGGCGGAACATGGACGTGAATGGGCGACGCTTTGCCACAGGCCTTCAGCCACCGATAATGCCGGCATCCACGCAAGGACTCCCCATGCCCCCCTCCACCGCCCCTGCCCCGGCGGACTCGCTGCGCTCGCATCCGGCCTTCGTGCAGTTCTGGTTTGCACGCATTGCTTCCGGCTTTGGCTTCCAGATGCTGTCGGTGGCAGTGGGCTGGCAGATTTATGCGATCACCGGTCGCGCGCTGGACCTGGGCCTGATCGGCCTGGTGCAGTTCTTTCCATCGGTGCTGCTGGCGCTGCCGGCCGGCCATATGGCCGACCAGTTCGAGCGCCGCCGCATCGTGCAACTGGGCCTGCTGGTCGAATGGCTGGCGATCGTCGCGCTCGCTGCGATCAGTCTGCTGCATCTCGCGCATGAGGCCGGCATTCTCGTGCTGGTCTTCATGGTCAGCACGGCCAAGGCCTTCGAATTTCCTGCCCTGCAATCGATGGTGCCGGCCCTGGTGCCAACGCCGGTCTTGCCACGCGCCATGGCGGCCAGCGCCTCGGCCGGCCAGGCGGCGATGATCATGGGGCCGGCCGTCGGCGGCTTGCTGTATGTCGCCGGTCCGGGCACCGTGTATTCGGTCTGTGCCTTGCTGTATCTGGTGGCGGCCGTGCTGATGGGACGTCTGCGTTATGAGCAGGCACCGCCGCGGCGCGAACCGGCCACCTTGAAAACCCTGTTTGCAGGCGTGCATTTCATACGCCAGCGTCCCGACGTGCTGGGCGTGATTTCGCTGGATCTGTTTGCCGTGTTGCTGGGTGGTGCCACGGCGCTGTTGCCGATCTTCGCCAAGGACATCCTGCACACCGGCCCCTGGGGCCTGGGCCTGCTGCGCGCGGCACCGGCGGTGGGCGCGCTGCTGATGTCGCTATGGCTGACGCGGCACAATATGGAGCGCCGCGTGGGTCCGATCATGTTCGCCTGCGTGGCAGGCTTCGGCGTCGCCACCCTGGTGTTTGCCGTGTCCACGGCGCTGTGGCTGTCGCTGGCAGCGCTGTTCGCGCTGGGTGCGTTCGACATGGTGAGCATGGTGATACGCGGGGCGCTGGTGCAGCTGGACACGCCCGATGCGATGCGCGGCCGGGTCAGCGCGGTCAATGCGATCTTCATCAACACCTCCAATCAGCTCGGCGAGTTCGAATCCGGACTGGTCGCCGCCTGGGTCGGCGCAGTCAATGCCACCTTGATCGGCGGTATCGGCACGCTGGTGGTGGTTGGGCTGTGGATGGCCATGTTCCCATCGCTGCGGCGGCGTCAACGACTGCACGCCGAGCCTGCCCAGGCCGACGCGACCGCCATCGAGACACTCTGATCGAGTTGTCCCCCACGCCGGGGGACCGGCGCGAATCGACGTCGGCGCAGCCCATTCCCGGCTTCGCCGCACGCGTTTGATGCGTGTCAAAGCGATGGCTGCGGCGTTCGCTAGCATGGCAGGTCACTCTCGTGGCCTCTGGCCAGGCGGATCCATCGCATGAACGTCGATATCGTCATCGTCGGAGCAGGCCCTGCCGGCCTCTGCTTTGCCAAGTCCCTGGCCGACACCGGACTCAAGATTCTCATCGTCGAACGACAGACGACCGAGGCCCTGCGCGACCCCGCGTTCGATGGACGCGAGATCGCGCTCACGCAACGCTCGGTGCGCATCCTGCGTGAACTCGGCCTGTGGGCGCGGCTTGATCCCGCGGATATCACGCCGCTGCACAGTGCCCGCGTGCTCAATGGCCACTCGCGGCATGGCCTGAACGTCGTGCCGCCCGGCAAGGGCGACAAGGAGCTCGGCTTTCTGGTGCCCAACGACCGCATTCGACGCGCTGCCTACGCCGTCGTCGCGCAGGAGCCTGGCATTACGCTGATCAGCGACACGGCCGTGGGCTCCATCGCGCTTGGCGAAAGCCAACCCCGCTTGCAGCTTGCCGACGGCCGCGTGGTCAACGCCCGCCTGATCGTCGCCGCCGACAGTCGCTTTTCGCAATTACGGCGGGACGCCGGCATTGCCGCCGACATGCACGACTTCGGCAAGAGCATGCTCGTATGTCGTATGGCGCTGGAGCAAGCTCACCAGCACCAGGCACTGGAATGGTTCGATCACGGCCAGACGCTTGCCCTGCTGCCGTTGCGGGACAACCAGGCCTCGGTCGTGCTCACCCTGCCCGGCCAGGCCATGAAAGCCTTGATGGCGATGGACGAGCATGCGTTCAACGACGAGATTCGCCGTCGCTTCGACGGTCGCTTCGGGTCCATGCAGCTGACCAGCACCCGGCACACCTACCCGCTGGTTGCCGTGTATGCGCGTCGCTTCGTCGCGCCGCATTTCGCCCTGGTCGGCGATGCCGCGGTGGGCATGCATCCGGTCACCGCTCACGGCTTCAATCTGGGGCTGCTGAGCGTGGAGACGCTGTCCTCGCAGATCCGGCAGGCGCTCAGCTTGGGCCAGGACATCGCGTCGACGCGCGTGCTGCGGCGCTATCAGCACGCCCATCGCCTGGCTACCCGACCGCTCTACCTGGCCACCCTGGCCATCGTGAAGCTGTTCACCGACGACCGGCCACCGCTCAGGCTGGCGCGCTCGGCACTGCTGCGGGCCAGCCAGGCACTGCCTCCGTTCCGGCTCGGCCTGGCACGCATGCTGGCCGCCGGGGGCCGCGGACGCTGCCCGGTGCCTTGAGTCCGTGCGGCCAACCTCGTGCCGCATGAACGAAAGCAGTGGGCTGTTTACACATCGATCACACCAGCGCTGGCAACTTGCTGATTCCGACTGCAGGAGGACGCCATGGCCCGCTCCCACGATCTTGAAAACAGCGTCAACGGCGTCCGCGAACGGGTGCGTCACTACGCGGACGGTGTCTCCGATCGGGCTGATGACCTGCTCGAACGCGGGCGCGAGGCGCGCCGCCAGTTCGGACGCCACCGCAATACCTATGCACGCCGGATCGGCCATGCGGCCGAGGACTTCGCCGACGAGGCGAACTACCAATATCGCCGGCTGCGCCGCCAGGTGTCGCGCCACCCGGTCGCCACCACGGCGATCGTGGCCGGCACGCTAGGCGCGTTCCTGCTATTGCGTCATCTGTTCCGCGACAGCGACGACTAGCCGGCGCCATCGGCAACAGCGCCCAAAGAAAAACCCGCCTCTCGGCGGGTTTTTCATGACTGCTCAGGCTAGCGATCAGACCGTCTGCGGATTCGGCTTGTCCGGATCGAGCTTATAGGTCTTGATGGCGCGGCTGACGTCCTTGGCGTTGACCTTGCCATCCTTCGCCAGTGCGGCCAGCGCCGCGTGGGCGATCCAGTAACGGTCAACCTCGAAGAAGCCACGCAGGTTCGCACGCGTGTCCGAACGACCGAAGCCATCGGTGCCGAGCACGGTGTAGTGCATGCCATCCGGCATGAAGGCACGGATCTGGTCCGAGTATTCACGCACGTAGTCGGTGGCGGCGATGGCCGGACCCTGGCGGCCCTGCAGCAGGCTCGTCACGTACGGCACGCGCTGCTCCGATTCGGGATGCAGGCGGTTCCAGCGCTCGGCATCGAAACCATCGCGACGCAGTTCGCTGTAGCTGGGGCAGGACCAGATGTCGGCAGTGACGCCGAAGTCCTTTTCCAGCAGCTCGGCAGCGGCAATCACCTCACGCAGGATGGTGCCCGAACCCAGCAGCTGCACGCGCGGCTCGCCCTTCTTCGGCTTGCCGGCGTCCTTGAACAGGTACATGCCCTTGATGATGCCTTCCTCGGCGCCCTTCGGCAGATCCGGGTGGCTGTAGTTCTCGTTCATCACGGTGAGGTAGTAGTACACATCCTCCTGCTCTTGCAGCATGCGGCGCACGCCATCCTGCAGCACCACCGCGACTTCGTAGGAGAACGTCGGGTCGTACGACTTGCAGTTCGGGATCGCGCCGGCCAGCAGGTGCGAATGGCCGTCCTCATGCTGCAGGCCTTCACCGTTGATGGTGGTGCGGCCGGCGGTGCCGCCGATCAGGAAGCCACGCGCGCGCATGTCGCCCGCTGCCCAGGCCAGGTCGCCGATGCGCTGGAAGCCGAACATGGAGTAGTAGACGAAGAACGGCAGCATCGGCTGGTTGCTGATGCTGTAGCTGGTCGCCGCGGCCATCCAGGCGGCCATGCCACCGGCCTCGGAGATGCCTTCCTGCAGCACCTGGCCCTTCTGGTCTTCGCGGTAGTACAGCAGCTGGTCGGCGTCCTGCGGACGATACTTCTGGCCGAACGGCGCGTAGATGCCGATCTGGCGGAACATGCCTTCCATGCCGAAGGTGCGGGCCTCGTCGGCCACGATCGGCACCACGCGCTCGCCGATCTGCTTGTCGCGCAGCAGCAGGTTCATGCCGCGCACCAGCGCCATGGTGGTGCTGATTTCGCGTTCGCCGCTGCCCTTGGTGATCTGCTCGAACGCCGACAGGTCCGGCGCCTTGATCTTCAGGTCGGTGTGGCGACGACGCTGCGGCAGCGCACCGCCGAGCGCGCGACGGCGCTCCAGCATGTACTGCACTTCCGGCGAATCCTTGCCTGGGTGGTAGTACGGCACGTCCTTGAGCTGGTCGTCCGGCACCGGGATATTGAAGCGGTCGCGGAAGTGGCGCACGGACTCCTCGTCCAGCTTCTTCTGCTGGTGCGTCGGATTCTGCGACTCGCCGGCCGCGCCCATGCCGTAGCCCTTCACCGTCTTGGCCAGGATCACCGTGGGCATGCCCTTGGTGTTCACCGCCTGGTGGTAGGCCGCATAGACCTTGTGCGGATCATGGCCGCCACGGTTGAGGCGCCAAATGTCGTCGTCCGACAGGTTGGCGACCATCTCGCGCGTCTCCGGATACTTGCCGAAGAAATGCTCACGCGTATAGGCGCCACCGAAGGCCTTGCAGGCCTGGTACTCGCCATCGACGGTTTCCATCATCAGCTTGCGCAGCACACCCTTGGTGTCGCGCGCGAGGAGCGGATCCCAGTAGCTGCCCCAGACCACCTTGATGGCGTTCCAGCCGGCACCACGGAACACGCCTTCCAGTTCCTGGATGATCTTGCCGTTGCCGCGCACCGGACCGTCCAGGCGCTGCAGGTTCGCGTTGATCACGAACACGAGGTTGTCCAGGCCTTCGCGGCCGGCCAGCGAGATGGCGCCGAGCGACTCGGGCTCGTCGGTTTCGCCGTCGCCCATGAAGCACCAGATCTTGCGGTCGGTCTTCGGCATCAGGCCGCGATGTTCCAGGTACTTCCAGAACTGCGCCTGGTAGATCGCCTGGATCGGGCCCAGGCCCATCGACACCGTCGGCACCTGCCAGTAATCGGGCATCAGCCAGGGATGCGGGTACGACGACAGGCCGCGGCCATGACCGGCCACTTCCATGCGGAACAGGTCGAGCTGCTCCTCGCTGATGCGGCCTTCGAGGAACGAACGGGCATAGATGCCCGGGCTGGAATGCCCCTGGTGGAACACCAGGTCACCCGGATGATCGGCGCTCGGTGCGCGCCAGAAATGGTTGAAGCCCACGTCATAAAGCGTGGCCGAGGAGGCGAAGCTGGCGATATGGCCGCCCAGTTCACCGGGCTTGCGGTTGGCACGCACGACCATGGCCATGGCGTTCCAGCGGATCAGCGTACGGATACGCCATTCCATCGCGGCATCGCCTTCCATCTTGGCTTCGTTCGGCGGGGCAATGGTGTTGACGTATTCGGTGGTCGGGTTGAACGGCAGGTAGCCGCCAGCGCGACGCGTTGAATCGACCATCTTCTCCAGCAGGTAGTGCGCGCGCTCGGTGCCGTCATGGTTGATGACTGCATCTAGCGATTCGAGCCACTCTTTGGTTTCGGTGGGGTCGAGGTCCTGGTGGAGGATATCGTCGAGCTGATCCATGGGGAGCTTCTCTCCGCGGCGCCGGGGGGGTTGGCGCGGCTATAGGTGGATCGCCTCTCTATGCGAGAGACGGGGAACCCTTCGAGTGTAGCTCCGGCGCGGTTTTTCGCCAATTGGATCGAGACAATACGGAGGCGAATGGGGTGGGCTTGTGGGCCCGATGGGCGGCCCTGGCAATGTCAGGCGCACCGTCACTCCACCTCGCGCCCTCGTCGAATGACTTTCAAGGTGTTGAATATGTTGGACGTGGCGATTTCCTTCGATCACCCCCTCAGGCGCCACCCTTACTCCTTCTCCCCTCCGGGGAGAAGGTTGGGATGAGGGGCGGGTGCTCGCGATAACGCTACAACCGGGCTATGTCCCCAGCTCAGTCTTGGGTTAACGGCAACCCGGTGCCTTAAGCCCTCTCCGCCACGGCGCGTTGCGGAGTAGCCGCTGTGTCTCGGCCATGGGCCGCCACCTGTCTGGCTGGCGACACCCGTCAGGCTCGTATCCCGCGCAATGCTACGAGCTCCTCAGGCCATTTTCTTTGGGTTAGGCGGTGTCAATCTAGAAGTGCATCATCGATGGCTTGGGCGAGGTCATCACGCCCCAGCGCACGCATGATCATCTCCGCAGGGCAGTGGTAGTCGAGCGTGGCTC
>NZ_JAPDPF010000011.1 GCF_026283925.1 Dyella halodurans | reverse complement strand
CGACTAGCTCATCGTGGCCCGGCACCGCCCTGCGGTGCAGCATCTAGAGGCCGGATATACGTGTGCAGTCGACACGGACGCCAGAGCTAGGGGATGCTTGGCAAAGGAGAGGAGTCCATATACGGACATTCCTGAGGCGAGTAAGGGGACATGGGGGCGTCAGATGAGCGACAAGAACATCCCATCCAAAGAAGACTTTGCCCGAGCGAAAGCCGCGATGGGAAAAAACGATCAGGGTTTGAGTGAGGTCCGTGCTCAAGTATTGATGCGTGTTAAGAGCAAGGGGTTGCATGAACTATTTGTGCTCTATTCACCTCGATCACGCACCTTTGGGGTGTACGTTTTTTATCGTTGGGACCGAGAAATCGATGAGGCCGCGAAGTCAGGGTTGGCGGAAGAAATAAGATCAGCCGTCTTTGATGAGCTGGAAAAAGCAGGCAGAGGGGATAAGGGGTCGATCCAAGTCGACTTCGAATTTGATAGCCACGAAAGCGTGGAGCGAGATTATGAAGGAAACTACTTCAATCGACTCCATTAGTTATTTTCTATTCCAGGCAGTTTGATCAGACTCCATCGTCCTCTCCGGGGAAAAACGCGTGCCAAACGGGCACCCGGGGATGAAGGTTAAGCGTCCGCTTCCGACCCAAGGCGGACGTAAGCGGGTCTGAGTTAGAACAATACGATGCCGGAGGCAGGATGCTCGCAAAATCAGTTGTGACGTATGACGGACTACCGGTAGGGAGCGGAGGGGCGCACCATCTGCGAACTCGCAATCCGCAGACGGCCTTGGCACAAGTCCAGTCATTCTTGGACAGCTGCACTATCGACCCGTCGGAACTACGGTTCACCGTAAACCTGCTATCAGGCGAGGAGGCAGGAATTCCTAGAGAATGGACTCAGTTCCTCTTCCGCCGATTCAACAATACGTACGGCACGGCGAAGGAGAAGACGCTTGGGAGTGCTTTGGAGTACTCCTGGTCCATACCAGAGTCGGACGTAGCGAATCAGGTCGATTTCCTCGGATCCTTGGGTTCGCTGCCCACACATCAGCATGGAATGCAGCCGCTCTGCGTGACTGCACACCGCGTCATCAAGCTTATTGATTGCAAGAGTGGCGTGCCCTGGCCCCATCAAGACCCTTCGTCGTATTCGCACTTCCAGGTGAGTGGCTATGGTGAGGCTCTGGGGCGGTCGGTGGTGTATACGCGGATATCCGACCGAAGCAGTATGAATTTGTTCCTGAATTTTCCTTTTGAGCCAGGAGATCCTGAACTTCCGATCGCGGTTAAAAGCGTGCAGGACAAACTGCCTTTCAGCATGTCCAAATCGCACTGGAAGTATTGGAAGCTGACCAAAGCTGGGGACAAATATCTAGGTAGGAAGATGACGTCCCCGCTGGGCGTCTAAACTGTCCGCTTTCGACCCAGAGCAGACCTAAGCTGAGAGGGACGGTCGCCACCATGCCGACTGTTTACGTAGCGCTGTTGAACGAAGGAACCGATGCCTGGCGCCCTGTCGCAGCGCGCCGCCTAGGGGATTCGAACTACGAACTTCTGGGGATTGTTCCAAGCCAAGAGGAATGGAAGTTCTTGCCAGGCCAGGCGATCGAATGTGAACCACGCGTACTCTCAGGTGACGTGGTGCTTGTAGCTGCCCGTTTGGCTCAGGTCCGCTAGGCTTGTGGAAGGTCTGCTTCCACCGGGAATCGAGGGACGCCTACAGGCTCCCCCGGCGCTTCTCCGTTCCTGCCACTTGGGCACACCGACCACGACCCAACCCACCTAGGTCAGGGCCCGGCACTAGCTAGCCTCAGCCTCTAGGAGGATGATTTTCCTATCGCCCCGATCCCACAGGATCGCAAATGCAGGTACCCCTCACTATCGCGAGGAGCGGCGGCATATGGGCGCGAAAAATGGATTGTTTGAAGCAGCATCGGCCATCCTGTCGAAGCTCCTCGTCGCAGGTGTCATTACCATCGGTGCGTTATTGGCGGCATGCTCGGCACCTTCGGGTAACAACGCCTCGCCCCCGCCTGTAGCTGAGGCCCCGCCGCCCCCAGCGACGGCGCCAGCATCAACTGCAGCGACAAGCCCACCCTCACCCACCGGATCCCCGCCCGTAGCCAATGGATCCGCTCCACCTGGGTCTGCGCACCCCGGCGGGTCCGTGCCGCCCCCGCCTCCACCCCCGCCGCCGGTTACACACGAGGATCCGAACCTAGCTTTCGCGGCTGTTGATCAGGTGCTCAATTCGTTGCCGACGGGTCAAATCGCTTTCAACACACCCGCCACGCTCAATCTGCAGCAAACAGCCCACGTCCAGTTGTTGCTGGATATGAAGAAGACCGTAGAGCAGCTGACATCGGAGATCGCCTCGCCAGGAACGAAGCAAGGCGCGAGCATCAAGATAGCGGAGCAGATGGAAGCCCGCCTTAGCGGCCCGCAATTTGAGATCACGGCGATCAGTCCCGAACGCCAGCCCATCGGAACTGCCGAGACGGTTGAGTGGGCGTGGGACGTCGTGCCGACGCAATCGGGACAGCATCCGCTGCACCTGACATTGTCCGCGATCATCAACGTTGACGGCACGCCCTCTGAGCGGGTGATGCGCACATTTGATCGAGAAATCAATGTGGAGGTGACCACCATGCAGCGGGTCACCGGCTTCGTAACGAACAACTGGCAATGGCTTTGGGCGGTGGTTGTCGCGCCCGTCGGCGCTTGGGGTTGGAAGCGTTGGCGCAGGGCGCCGGTTACGCCCGGGCCATAAGGACAACGGCCAACTGTGAGGGATCCGACTGATGGCACGGACGTTCCCGCGTGCTCACACGGCGCTCGGCTGGATAAGTTCATGCAGGAAAATCTGCGTAAGGCATGGCGAAACGACAGATAAGCGCTGGCGCCAATCTGTGTAGGGCAAATCTGTATTCAGGAGTAAGTCGTCACCAAGGTGCGGTGCATCGCCGAATCGGCCGATGCACCGCGAGAACGATCACAAGGACGCGCTTACTCGTTCATCGCCTGCTCGTCGCTGAGCTGTTTGGCGTACTGCTCCAGGCACCGGATCGCCATGGACACTCCGTCCTTGAACAGCGGTGGAAGTGGCCATGTATGGGCTTGGCGCGGCAAACACCTAGCCTTAGCCACGCGATACTGCTCGTCTTCAAACCACAGCTGCGCCAGCGCGTAGTGCGCTAGTGCAACATCGTCGAGGGTAGCGTGGCATGGCGAGTGTGCCTGGGGGCCTTGCGCCATGGGATCGGCGGCGGGCGAGGCGATGAACGGGTCACCCAAGGAGGGAAAAGACAGGCGTGCGGGTGCCGTATGATCGTGGACAGCCATGATCAACTCTTCGTCAGTTGGTGATGGTTAGCGGGTCGTAGGTGTTCCACCACCTGCGGCCCGCGCCTCATGACATTGCTGCCATGGTCACTCGCGTAGCCCAAACCAAAGAACGCCGCGAGTGACGCGCCGAAAGTAGCAAAGGCAAGGATTGCCGCCTGTCAGGGATTGCCGTTGCGGCATATCCGATCGCGTGACACGGGAAGCGGGTCGCGGCCGCTTCAGCCGCGTGGGGTGATATCTCTTTCCTGTCGCACTGAGCCGGGCGCGCTTGTGGAAGCCGGCTCTGACTTGGTTCTCTGCGCGCTCACACTCTTTCGGGGAACCTCGAGAAACTCGTCATTCCCGCGAAGGCGGGAATCTAGTGACGCTCAACCCACTGAACACACAAAGGCTCTGGATTCCCGCTTTCGCGGGAATGACGGGAAATAGGACGGCCTTTTGAGATCCGCTTAAGAGGGAGCTTGGCCGGCCTACAAATAGGCCAGCCAAGTACCGCTTTCGAGGAGAGAGGCCGCGGGTTCGCGTTTAAGCGCTCCTGCCTTGCGCGGGCTCAACGGCAGTGAACGCATGGGAGCGGCCACTGACCGCCCCCTGCCCTCACCCCTCAAGCCTCCCCTTTAACCCTCAGGGTCAGGGATCGCGATGCCGTGGCTGTCCTGGCCATCGGTGCAACCCTGGCCAATCGCCACTAGCGCCAGGCCGGGCGTGCTCCGCTCCCAATGTTGTACCTGACCCGCCCTTGGCCCGCTGTCGAACTGGCAGGTGCTGGAGTAGCCGTCATTGGGCTCGATGGTCCCGCTGCCGCCCTCGATGATGTGGCTGCCCGAAGACTTCGTGGGGGCGTCGGCTATCGCAACGCCATAGCTTTTGTGCCCATCGGTGCAACCCTGACCAATCGGCGTAGGCGTCACGCCTGGCGTCCCGGGTGGCTGATGCTGCGTCTGACCCGCCTTCGGCCCTTTCGTGAACTGACACGTCGTCGAGAGCCCCGCACCCGCTGCGCCACTGCCAGGGCCCATCGGCGCTTGGCCGGCGTTTTGAGCAAGAGCGGCACCCGATATCAGCAGTGCGGTAGTGAGTAGCGTCGTGGCTATGCTTCGCATGGACATACCTCGCAACCAAGATGGGGGATTTATGCGGCCGGTTTGACGGGCGTCATCCGTGACGAGCGACTCTTTACCCCATGCTGCGCGAACGTTTGGTGACCGAGGAGCAGGCCGTGTTGGTCACGAGAAATTCACACCCATGCCTGCGCGAGCGAAAGGGGTTCGCTGGTCGTGGGCGGCGGATTCGCTTGACGCCAAGCGCAGGCAGGTGTCGATGTGTTTCGAAGGCGTGGTCGAAAACGCCGGGAGGAGCGAATGCCGACATGCGCCCACCCGGTCCACACGAGGATGCCTGCCTCCTGAATGTCAGGCATGAACAGAAACCTCGCAGCCGCCCCATCACCCAGCAAGCTGGGGATGCTCTGATTAAGCGGCTTTTTGCTAGTCATTCCTGCGGCGCCTTACTACAGCGAAGCTGGTCACCCAGCGCCCTTGCATCCAACGATTTAGAGGCGCTGGATGACTCGCTTCGCTCGCCCCTATGGGGCCGCCCTTCGGGCATTCTGCGCGCTTCGCGCTTGTCCAGCCTGCGCTGGGATGACGAGCACCATCTGAAAATCCCTAGTGCAGATAGCGCGAGCGAACTGTAGTCGCCGTCACTTCGAACGTTCGGCAACGCCGCGATGCGCTTAGTACCGTTGCCGGAGAGACATCCTGGGCTGCGTGCCACGAGGGCTCCATGCACCACGGCAACGGCTCGAGGCAGTCGTCTCCTTGCAGCAGACGCGCCAGGGCCGCGCCTTCCTCCTCGCCGGCATGGCGGGCACACTCGGCGCTCGCAAAACTTTGCGACGTCGTGGCATCCGTCAGCACTTCCCAGTCGTCGCGATTGCCAGAGGGTGAACGCGATACGCTCCACGCGCCGATCCACGCAGGCCCGCCATCAAGCTGAACTTCAATGGAGACGGACTGCACCAGATAGATGCCAACGAGTACGGCCATGCAAGAACTCCTTTTCAGGACAGGCACACGTACGCAGCGAAGGTCTTGGCTTCGTCAATAGGCGTGCGCTGTCGCGGGTGGTGCGGGGAATCACCAATATGCGAAGGTTACGGCGAGCTGACTCCCGGGCAAACGTGACAAAGGTCATGGGCCACGGTCTGGGGCGGTGGCACTCAGGCGCAGCGGGCTGAGCCGCGGTGATATCGATCACGACCACGGCGATCCGGGCCGGCGGCGAATGACCGTCTCGGCAAGTGAAGCGTGCCGACCAGCGTGTCTCGGCGTTTTTAGTTTGGCTGGTGGCGCTCGAGCTCTTCCAGCAGCGCTTCCAGGGCGTCGAGGCGACCGACCAGCGCCTGGCGTTGCGTTGCGTCTTCGCCGGCGGATTCATCGGCGTTGTCGCCAAGCAGGCGAAGCGCGCCATGAATGCGGTGCAGGATGTCGCGCTGCGCTTCACGATCATCGCGCTGCACGGCTTGGTCGAGCGCCATGAGGTCCTTGCGGCTGGCATCAAGCAGTCCGCGCAGCACATGCGTGACCTGCTGGGTGGAGCCAAATACTTCCAGCAGCGTGCGAATGCGCGGGTTGGTGTTAGCAGCGCCGCTGACCTCAGCGCGAGGACGCTCGGATGGCAGATGCGCCAGACACGCCGACAACATGGCACCGAGATCGTCGAGCTTGACCGGTTTGGCAAGGAACTCGTCCATGCCGGCAGCGCGACAACGGGTGACTTCTTCAGGCAAGGCGCTGGCCGACAACGCGACGATCGGCAGCCGACTGGCGCCGCCCTTCTCGCGTTCGCGGATGCGTCGCGCCAACGCAAACCCGTCCAGCACGGGCATATGGCAATCGGTAATGAGCAGGTCGTAGTGCTCGCTTGCCAAGGCCTCGAGCGCCTGCAGGCCGTTTTCGACGATCGTATGCGTGTAGCCCAGACGTTCCAGCTGTCGACTGATGACGGCACGATTGGTCGGATGGTCTTCCGCAACAAGAATGCGGGCCGCGTGGGTGGCGACGGCAGTCGCCGAAGCCGCCGTGCGTTGCGGCATGGTCAAGCCAAGTACGGCGTGGCATGCCTCCACCGCGGATCGCCACAGCAGCGGATGGCCGCTAAGCTTCACCTGGCCATCATCCACGTAGAAACCACGCGGATCGGGCGAGTCGATCAACTGGATCACGCGCGCGCCATCCGGCAGTACGCCACCGCGGGCCAGATCCGCATCGACGGCAAACAGGTCCACATCGTTCGCCGAAAAGTCGCCGAGGTCGTTCGCGTCCGCACCGACGACACTCATGCCCATGGCGGAGAACACGTTGGAAAGTTCTCGTTCGAGCATGAGGTCCCGCGTACAAAGCAGCGCCGCCTTGCCGGCCATCGCCGGTTGCGGCTGCAGCGCACGCTGCACGGGCAACAGGACTTCAAACGTCGCCTGCGTGCCAAAACCCACGGCGCTGGTCAAACGGACTTGTCCCCCCATCATCTGGGCAAGGTGATTGCTGATGCTCAGTCCGAGGCCGGTACCGCCGTAGCGTCTTGTCGTGGAAATCTCGGCCTGCACGAAGGGGTGAAACAATCGCCCAAGCTGCTCTTCGGAGATGCCAATGCCGGTATCCATCACGGCAATGCTCAGGCGATGACCTTCCGCCGATTCGCCGAGAAACTCGATGCGCAGTTCGACATGGCCCTTCTCGGTGAACTTGAGTGCGTTGCTGAGCAGGTTGGTGATGATCTGCCGCACCCGGGTCATATCACCCTGATATTCCGCGGCGAGCCGCCAATCGAGCACGGCGTACAAACGGACACCTTTCTCCTGCGCGCGCGAAGCAAACAAACCGAGCACACCATCGGCCAGGGCACGCAGGTCGAAGGGATGGATGTCCAGGATCAAGCGACCGGCCTCGATCCGGGAAAAATCGAGGATGTCATCCAGGATCTGCAGCAGCACACCGGCCGAGTCATGCACCATGTCGATCATGTGTGCTTGTTCGCGATCCAGCGGCGTCTTGTCGAGCAATTCGATCAAGCCGAGCACGCCGGCCATCGGCGTGCGGATCTCGTGACTCATCATCGCCAGAAACGCGCTTTTGGCGGCCACGGCCGCCTCTGCAACCGCCTTGGCCTCGACCAGCGCCTGCGCCTGCTCCTTTTCGCGGGTGATGTCGGTACAGAAGATGCTGCAGGACACCGTGCCGGGCGCCTCCGAGCGCGGCATGCCGACCGAGGCGCGGACCCAGCGGACACCCGTGGCCGTGTTGACGCGGAACTCCACTTTTTCCGGGGCACGACCTGCCAGCAGCTGTTCGATCGTCTCTTGCACCAGCGGCCTGTCCTCGAGCGGCATGACGTCGAAGGGGCGCCGGGGGCCTTGCATCATCTCCTCGTAGGTCAGGCCAAGTAGCGCTTCTACCGGCCCACTGATGTACTCATAAGTGGCGTTGCCATCCACGCTGTAGCGGGCTCGCAAAACGACGCCCGGCAAGCTGTCGTTGGTATCGTGCAGCCGCTGTTCCGACGCGGTGGCACGGGCCTCCGCCTTGCGCAGATCGCTCACATCGACCACGGTTCCAAGCAAACCAACACCTTGATCCGATCCGCGCAGGAAGGTGTGTAGCCACAGCAGCACATCGCGCGCGGTATCCGTACCTCGCAGGGTGCTCAGGTGAAGTTCCCGGCGAATTTCGCCGCCCTGGCTCAAGACTTCCATGTCCGCCTGATGCAGCGCCTCCGCATCCAGGTCCCTGGCATGTCGCGTCTCGATCAGCGTTCGCCCGAGCAAGTCGGTGCGCGAGCACTCGAACATCGTCTCGTACGCCCGGTTGACTGCGATATAACGCCCTTCCGCGTCCTTGACGAACACCGGGTAAGGAATGGATTCCAGCAGGGCCTGCTGGAACGCGAGCTGGAGGGCGAGCTCCTGTTCGGCCAGCTCGCGCGCACGCATCAAGCGGCGCAGGCGCGTATACGCGAAGCCGATGATCGCCAGTATCGCGACGGCGACGAGGATGCCGAGCACCACCCATTTCCAGGGCACGCCATAATAATATTCCGTCGTCAGCCAACGACTGCGGATGGCCATGCGCTGGCGGTCTTTCACGCCCGCCAACAGGCGATTGATCAACGGCATCAGATGACCGTAGCGCCGGTTGAGCCCCACGGTGAAATCCTGGTCGTCGCCAGACGGCCCCATGATGCGCAAGGTCGTGTAGCGATTGCGAATCAAATTGTCGATCGCTGGAAGCGTGCCGATATAGGCGTCGGCCCTGCCCGCCGCTACCAGCCCCAGGCCGGCCTCATTGCTGCCTACCGGAAGCAAGCGACTATGCGGCATGAGTAGCTGCAGCCGCGGCACGGTCTCTTCGCGCGCCGCGACCACGTGTTCGGCGAGATCCTCGGGGCCGGCGATGCTGCGGTTGTTGGCGTTGGCAACGATGACTTCGGGGAAGTGCTCGTAGGGACGGCTGAATATCATGTCCTCGACGCGGAAATCTTCCGGCATGGCAGCCACCACCATGTCCACTTCGTTCGCGCGGACCATGCGCTGCAACGATGCGGAATCGTTTGCGGGAACCGGTTGGATGCGCAGGCCGAGTTCTTGCCGCAGGATCTCTACATAGTCTGCGGCCAGGCCGTCGAAGTGCCCCTGGCCATTGAGAAACGTGTAGGGAAACCGATCGGTCTCGAAGCCGACGCGCAACGGCGGCAGCGCCTTCAGCAAGCTCCGATCGTCCGCACTCAGGCCAGCCGCCGCTGGCGTCGGCAGGTTGACGTCGCCAGCCAGACCCCAGCGTTCGCGCAAGCTGTCCAAGTCCTCGGCGGCCACGCTGGCCTCGGCCTTGCGCAGAAGCTGCACCAGCATGGGATGCCCATGCAGTATCGCCATGGCGATGGATAGTGCTGGAAAACTGGTCGGTGTCATGACGGCGAGATCGTCACTGGCGCGCTCGTTCAACAGCGCGCGTACACGCGCCAACGGCGTGCCGAGATACGCATCGGCCTGGCCCGCCGTCAACATGTCCATCGCCTGGCGCCCGTCGTTCGCAAATACCTGAGTCGCCTGCGGGTAGCGCTCTGCCAACTGGACGGCGAGGTTGCGGAAAGGTCGCTCGATGACAATGCGCGTATGATTCAGGTCGTGCTCGTCGCGAATCTGTTCATCGCCCTTGCGCGTGACCAGGATCAGCGGTCCGGTCTCATAAGGCGTCAGGAAGTCGAAACGCCCCTCGCCGACTTCGCTCTTCACCAGACCTAGCAGCAGGTCGAAAGGCGGTGGTTCGGATGAGCCGCCAAAGGCGACCGCCTCAAGATTGGTAAACGGACGAAACTCCAGGCGCATCCCGAGCCGACCGGCCAGGAGGCGCGCGTAGTCGACCGCAAAGCCGGCAGGCCGGCCGGCGACCCAGGCCTGCATGGGTAGCTGGTCACCGGCCAGGACCGCCACCTCGATCACGGGATGAGCGTCCCGCCAAGCCTCTTCCTCCGGCGTGAGCCGGATCGGAGTATTCGTTACCACCCTGTCATGGGCCGCCGCACTGCTTTGTGCGACTTCACTCTGACCGGCGAGAGCGGTAGCCCACGCGCCTAGCGACCAGCACAGCACCAGGCATTTCAGCCAGCCTCCCCAAGGCCTACCCATGGCGCCTCGCGGAAGCACCGGAGTGTTGATTTGCCTGCTACCGCAAGAGCCGACGTTTGCGTTCATGGATGCGCTCAAGAGTCGAACGTGCTCGCGAAGTCCGAAGCTTACTTGTCCCCCCTACGCACCCTCCATCAGATTTGTCTGAAGATGACCTAAGCTTTTGTAGGCAATTCACTGATTTGCTGCATTGCAAAATCAGTTACCCTTGAGGTCAAGCCGGCGCCAACCCGGGGGGAACCGTGACCTTACGCATCATTCTGGCCGACGATCACCCTATCGTGCGGAGTGGGGTCCGCATGCTGCTTGAGGGTAGCTTGAATGGCGCCGTGATCGTCGATGTGGGCTCGCCTGACGAATTGGTCCACGCCCTGGAACAGCAGTCCTGCGACCTGGTCATAACGGACTTCAGCATGCCTGGCGGCCAGGTCGCGGATGGCCTGAACATGCTTGGATTGATCGAGCGGCGCTGGCCAGGCCTCCCTATCATCGTGCTTACCATGGTCAGTAACGCGGGCGTGCTGAGCTCCATCCTCGCCGCGGGTGTACGCGGCCTGCTCAACAAGTCCGATGCACTGACCGAGCTGACGCTTGCTGTCCAGGCGGTCTCGCATGATCGCTACTACGTCAGTACGAGTATCGAGAGGGCACTGGACGCCGCGCGCGCAGGAGGCGCCGCCACGGCTCAACCCAGCCTCTCCAAGCGGGAGACGGAAGTGCTGCGCTTGTTTGCATCGGGCATCACCGTGTCGGAAATCGCCACCCAGCTCAACCGCAGCGTGAAGACGATCAGCCGCCAAAAGATGGATGCCATGGGCAAACTGGGCCTGCGCAGCGACCTCGATATCTACACCTACGCGCGCGAACACGGCCTGGTTCCCTGACCGGATAGCCGCCACCCTCGCCTTCGTGCAAGACCAGCTTGCCCTTGCGATCGCGCGAGCGCTCTTCGTGCTATCCGCATGGAAAAATGGCGAGGCGCTTGCCGTTTTCGCACGCGCCCGGGCAACGACTGCAAACGCAATCGCCATACCGACGATCCAGGGATGCGGGATGGCAGCGCCGGCGCCCGACGGAAACGCGCATCAAGCTGAAGAGCGTCCCCAAAAAAGCCCAGCTTGCGCCAGGCTTTGAAATGGCGACCCCGGCCCGATTCGAACGGGCGACCTACGCCTTAGGAGGGCGTCGCTCTATCCAGCTGAGCTACGGGGCCAACCGGGAAAGGATAACGGGGAGTTGGCGAAAGCGAAACCGCGCGGCGTTCCGTCGGATGCATGGCAGCAGTGAAGCATGTGATGCCGGGGCGGCTCGACAGAATCACGAGGCATGCACGACCCGGTTCAAGCCGGGGTGCTACATTCCTTCGGCGCCAAAGGGGGCGCTACCGCCACTTTAAGAGGGGAATTACCATGACGAAGGTAGGTTTGCGCCGCGGCGCACTCGCAGCGCTGCTGTCGTTCGGACTCGTGGGAACGGCTCTTGCCCAACCCCCGGCCACTGGACTCGGACAGTCTTGGCCGAACGCCACCGACGTGAGTGCCAGCCCCAATTGGCATGCGTATGTGTTTGTGCTGGGCGGCATCAAATACGTCCAGATCAACGATCTCAACGGCAACGTGCTGGGCGCGGTCGGCACGGCGAACGGCCAGTTCATCACCTTGCCGATCGGTGCGTTCGCGCAGCTCGTTTCCACGCCGCAGCAGCCCGCAGCCGTCTCCACCGGGGCAGCGCCCGCGGCGCAGCCGTCCACGGTGTATCAGGACAGCTCGGTGCAGATCACGGCAACGCCGCAGACCGACGGCACCGTGCAGCTCGTTGCCGCCGCGGCGAACGGGTGCGACCCCATCGATTGCAATATCCGCAATCAGTAAATCGCTGGACAACCGCTGGCCGCGTTACGCGCCGCCAGCGGTTGACGGAGCGTAGAGGATCACGCTCATCTGTCGGCTATCGCCAAACGTCCGCTCGCGTACCTGCCCTTCGAACGTTGCCGCCCTGTCCTCGATGGCCTGACGCCCCAGGCCGCTGGTCGTGCGCAGCACGACGCGTGGCAGCAGGTCTTCCCAACGAATGCGCGCAACGTGCTCGGCGTTCGCGCGGAAACTGATGCGCAGCACGATCCAGCAGCGTCCCTGGCGCTCTCCGCAGCGCAGGCGCAAGTCGATGTCGCTGATGTTTTTCTGCGCGCAGGCCTCGGAAACGGCTTCGCAGGTGATGCGGTAGATCGCGATATGGATCGCTGGCGGCAGCAGGTTGAGCGGCCCACGCAAATCGCACCAGTAACCGATGCCGACCTCGCCCAGGACACGGGGAATCGTTCCTTCGCGTAGGGCGGCCGGCAAGCCACGCTCCCTCCACGCGACCGGATAGAGGCTGTCGGCCAAGCGATAGAGTTGATCCTGCGCAATCAGTGCCTGGCGACGGTAATGACGCTCATCGAACGCCGGTGCCAAATGCCGCATGCTCGCCAGCATCATGGCGCAGGTGGCATGCACGGTCTCGCGGATTTGCTCCAGCACCTGCGAGGTCATCAGCAGCTGCAGTTCGCCGGTTTGCACGTTGCGTTGCGCCAGCGCTATGGCCTGGCGCACATCGATGCGCTCGTTGCCCGCGCGCCGATCGAGCACGGCAATGCGCGCCCCCACCAGCAACATGGTGGAAATGGCAAACGCAATCACCACCTCGGCCTGGAGGGTGCTGGGGTCGTTACGCTGCGGCATCAGCACCATCAGGGCAACGCTGGCCAGACTGCCACCCACTGCTGCACCCGCCCAACCATGCCGAAGTGCCAAGGCCACCACGGGCAGGAACATCGCCACCTGGGTGAACTGACGCGTAGCGGGCTGATCCAGCCCCACCCACACCAGCAGCGACAGCACCGGCAATACCAGGAACACACTTTCAAACACCAGGCGGCTCTCGCCGACCCGGCGCCAAAGACGACGCCAGGATCCAGCGCTGAGCTTTTGATGGAGTAGCAGGGCGAGCGGCGCAATGGTCAGGATGCCGAGGTAATTGCCAAGCACGACCTGGGCGGCAACTTCGCCCCAATGAACCACATAGCCAGGTGGGAAAGGCGTGACCGCAATCATCCCGAGGGTGTTGAGCGTGATGATGCCGGCAGCCAGCAAGGCCGTCGAAAGCAGCACGCCGATGTGCACCGTCGTGCGTGTCGGAAACAAATGCCAGCGCTCGCGGCACACGAACACCAGCGGCATGATGAAGGCGATGGAAGGCAGCAGGTTCAACAAGGACCAGGTCAGTCCGAACTGATCGATGCAGGTCCAACTGATGTAAGCCAGCCGGGCCCCCTCGCCGGCCAGCAGCGCCGGCCAATAGCGATAGCGGGTGAGCAGCAACACGCTGACATGGAAGCCGCTGAGAATGATCCAGTGCCGAATCGAGAGGTAGCGGAACAGCACGCCGCCAAGCCCGAATGCCAGCGATACCGCAACGTAGCGCAGCCACATGCTCGACCCTAGACGGTTCCCCATGCCCCACCCCGTGACGGACTCGCTTAACGGCGCCATCGTGCACGCGTTGATCAGTCAGGCTGGCGATGTCCCCTGTGCATGCGCCGGCCTTTGGTTTCAAGCGGGATTATCGTAGCCCATCCGGATTGAGCACGCCGACGCAATGAATTGCGGTCACGATAATGTGACGCAGTGCACAGTAACGCCCGATGCCAGCCCAACACCCGCATCCGGGCAAGCCCGGAAATGGGGAAAAACCCATGGCGCCCAGCCTCGAGGGTTGGCATTCGCGGCGGCCATTGGCGTGCTCCGCCGGCCCGGAAGCCAGGCGCCACAGCGGGGCCCGCTGCATCACGGATAACCGACGCTCGACCAGGCCGCCCTGCTGTGAGGCGGCCTGTTTCCTGGCGGGGACCGCACCGGCTGCCTCGCGCCGCTCCTGGCCACGGGTTGCCGGGGCCAAACCGTGCCCCTGGTGGATCAGCCGCCCCTGCGATCCGCCCCGCAGACCCGCCTGCTAGAATGACCGTTTTATTCCCGGCGCCCTTCCCCCAGCGCCCTGGTCCGGAGCTAAGCATGTCGCACGAAATCCTCACCGCACTCGGTCTCGGCAACTCGCAATCGGGTACGTATCTCGGCCAGGGCGAATGGTCCAAGACCACCGACGCAGGCACCCTGCAGCCGGTGAATCCGGCCACCGGCGAAGTCATCGCCTCGGTGCATGCCTCCAGCGCGGCGGACTACGAAATCATCGTCAAGCGCGCGCAGGAAGCGTTCAAGACCTGGCGCACCACGCCGGCACCGCGCCGCGGCGAAGCCGTGCGCCTGTGCGGCGAAGCGCTGCGCAAGCACAAGCACGCCCTGGGTTCGTTGGTGGCGCTGGAAATGGGCAAGATCAAGCCCGAAGGCGACGGCGAAGTGCAGGAGATGATCGACATCGCCGATTTCGCCGTCGGCCAGAGCCGCATGCTCTACGGCTACACCATGCACTCGGAGCGCCCGGGTCATCGCATGTATGAGCAGTACCAGCCGCTGGGCCTGGTCGGCATCATCAGCGCGTTCAACTTCCCGGTCGCCGTGTGGGCGTGGAATGCGTTCCTGGCAGCGATCTGCGGCGACATCTGCATCTGGAAGCCGTCGCCGAAGACGCCGCTCTCGGCCATCGCCTCCATGAAGATCTGCAATGAAGCGCTGAACGCTGCTGGCTTCCCGGACATCTTCTTCCTGTTCAACGACGCCGGCACCGAGCTGTCCCAGCACTTCGTGGACGATCACCGCATTCCGTTGATCAGCTTCACCGGCTCGACCAAGGTCGGCCGCCACGTCGGCGAGCGTGTCGCCAAGCGCATGGGCCGCTCGCTGCTGGAGCTGGGCGGCAACAACGCCATCATCCTGGACGAGAGCGCGGACCTGAAGCTGGCCATTCCGGCTATCGTGTTCGGCGCGGTCGGTACGGCCGGCCAGCGTTGCACCAGCACGCGTCGCCTGTTCGTGCACGAGTCGATCATCGGCGACGTGACCGACAAGTTGGTCACTGCCTACAAGCAGGTCGAAGGCAAGATCGGCGACCCGACCCTGGCCACCACTTTGATGGGTCCGCTCAACAGCAAGGACGCCGTGCAAGCCTTCCTCGGCGCCGTCGAAAAGGCCAAGGCCGCGGGCGGTACGGTGCGCACCGGCGGCGCCGCGCTTAGCGATCGCCCGGGCAACTTCGTGTTGCCGACCATCGTCACCGGCGTGAAGAACAGCGACGAGGTCGTGCAGACGGAGACGTTTGCGCCGATTCTTTATGTCATCCCGTTCAAGACGCTCGATGAAGCGATCGACCTACAGAACAGCGTGCCGCAAGGCCTGTCCTCGGCCATCTTCACGCAGAACCTGAAGTCGGCCGAGCAGTACCTGTCGGCTGCCGGCTCGGACTGCGGCATCGCCAATGTCAACATCGGCACGTCCGGTGCGGAAATCGGTGGCGCGTTCGGTGGCGAGAAGGAAACCGGCGGTGGCCGCGAGTCGGGCTCGGACGCCTGGAAGGTCTACATGCGCCGCCAGACTAATACCATCAACTACTCGAACTCGCTGCCGCTGGCGCAGGGCATCAAGTTCGACCTGTAAGGCACGGCACGGCGCATCCCGGTATCTTCCGGGCTGCGCCAGTCTCGAAAACATCCGCAGGGGCACCCTCATCGACGACAGGAGTTGTGACGATGGACGAGGCACGACGGGTTGAAGAGGCATCCACGGTCAGCATGCTGGCCATCGTCAGCCTGCTCTTCGGCATCCTGGCATGGACGCTGTTGCCACTGATGGGCTTGGCGCTGGTGTCACTGAACGTGATGAACTTCATGGCATTCCCGCTGGCTGGCGCGGTGATCGCCTCCGTCTGTGCTCGCCTGGCGCTCAAGAGGATTCGTGCTTCCGGGGGAGCGCTGCACGGTGCCGGCCTGGCCAAGGCTGCCCAGGCGCTGGCCTATACACTATATGGCGTGGTGTTCCTGCTGCTTTCCTTCGTCACGCTGCAAGTCTTCCTTCACACGTCTTAGCCGACCCAGCCTGACCTGCCGCGATGACTCTCCCCCTGCGCCCCAGCTTCGATTTCCACGGTTACCGCGTTGTCGTTGCCGGAGGCAGCAAGGGCATCGGCCGCAGCATGGCGCTGGCCTTTGCCGAGGCTGGCGCTGCGGTATCAGTGTGTGCGCGCGGCGAAGCGGCACTCGATGAAGTTCGCCACGCCATTGCGGCTCACGGCGTCACGGCACATACGCGCAGCTGCGATCTGGCGGATGCCACCGCCGTCACGTCGTATATCGAGGAAGCCGCGCAAGTGCTCGGCGGCATCGACGTACTGGTAAACAACGCCAGCGGCTACGGCTTCACCGATGACGACCATGGCTGGCTGGCCGGCTTCCAGGTTGACCTGATGGCGGCCGTACGCGCCTCGCACGCGGCCTTGCCGTTGTTGAAGACCTCGGCGCACGCCAGCATTCTCCACACCTCGTCGATTGCCGCCTTCCATCCGACCGTGCGTGGCGCGCCGTATGCAGCGATAAAAGCGGCCTTGAGCCAGTACACGACATCGCAGGCGCTGTCGCTGGCGAAGCACCGCATTCGCGTCAACGCGATCGCGCCGGGCTCGATCGAGTTTCCGGATGGCTTGTGGGATCGCCGCAAGACCGATGCCCCGGAGCTATACCAGCAGACGCTAGCCAAGATTCCGTTCGGTCGCTACGGCAAGCCGGAGGAAGTCGCCCACGCCGCCTTGTTCCTCGCCTCGCCCTACGCCAGCTGGATCACCGGCCAGACGCTGTGCGTGGATGGCGGCCAATTGCTGTCGGGATGAACACCATGCGTGATCTCAAACCCACGGAACGCTTCAGCGACCGCGTCGCGGACTACGTGCGTTACCGGCCGGACTATCCCGTCGCGATGCTTGAATGGCTGCAACGCGAGTACGGCGTCAATCCGCACTGGCTGGTGGCCGACGTGGGCGCCGGGACCGGCATTTCCAGCAAGCTCTTTCTCGACGGCGGCTATCGCGTCATCGCGGTGGAACCGAACGAGGCCATGCGCACGGCGGCCGAGCAATGGCTGGGCGACAATCCGCGTTTCAGCGCCGTCGATGGTCATGCGACCGCCACCGGCCTGGAGGATGCCAGCGTCGACCTGGTGATCGTGGCGCAGGCGTTCCACTGGTTCGACCAGGATGCGGCGCGACGCGAGTTCCAGCGCATCCTCAAGCCGGGTGGCCTGGTCGCGATCATCTGGAATTCCCGCCGCCTCATCGGCACGCCGTTTCTTGAAGGCTACGAAGCGCTGCTGAAGGAGTACGGCTCCGACTACACCAGCGTCGCCGAGCGTTATGGCGACGAGCCGCAGATGCGCGCATGGTTCGCTGCCGGTTATCTCGGCATGGGTCGTTTCGACCACGGCCAATGGCTCGACTTCGACGCACTGAGCGGAAGGTTGATGTCATCGTCCTATGCGCCGCGCGCTGGCCACCCCTCCCATGAGCCGATGATGCACGCCTTGCGGGAGCTGTTCGACAGCTGCGCGCAGGACGACCACGTCAGCTTCGACTATGACACCGTTATCTACGTGGGCAAGGTGCCCTGACTATGTATGACCTGATTCGCCCCTTGCTGTTTGCACTCGATGCAGAGACCGCGCACGGCGTGACGCTTTACGCGCTCGATGTCGCCCAGCGCAGTAATTTCCTGCATCGCCTGGTGAAGCCGCCGGCCGAGTTGCCGACCACGGCGTTCGGCATCCGCTTTCCCAATCCGGTCGGCCTGGCGGCCGGCATGGACAAAAATGCCGATCACCTCGATGCGCTTGGCGCGCTCGGTTTCGGCTTCGTCGAGGTGGGCACGACGACGCCACGTCCACAGCCCGGCAACGACAAGCCGCGCATGTTCCGGCTGCCGCGTCACGAAGCGGTGATCAATCGCCTCGGCTTCAACAATGCGGGCGTCGATGCGCTGGTACGCAACGTCCAGCAGTCGAACTATCGCGGCGTGCTCGGCATCAATATCGGCAAGAACAAGGACACGCCCAACGACAAGGCGGTGGATGACTACCTGTTCTGCCTGGAGCGCGTCTACGCGCACGCCAGCTACGTCACGGTGAACATTTCCTCGCCCAATACCCAGGGCCTGCGCGACCTGCAGGAAGAGGCCACGCTGCGCCGCTTCATCGAAACCCTGCGCGAAGCGCAGGAACGCCTCGGCTCGCAGAGCGGCGCGCGCAAGCCCATGCTGCTGAAGATCGCGCCGGACCTGAGCGAGACCGAACTCGACGCGATTGCCGAGGTGCTGCTTGCCGCCAAGGTGGATGGCGTGATCTGCACCAATACCACCATCGATCATGCTGCCGTCGCCAGCGACCCGCACGGCAACGAGACCGGCGGCCTTTCCGGCAAGCCGCTGTTCGCCAGGTCCACGGCCGTCCTGCGTGGCATGCGCAAGCGCGTGGGTGATCGCATCGGCATCATCGGCGTCGGCGGGATCCTCGATGGCGGCGACGCCGCGGACAAGATCGATGCCGGCGCCTCCCTGGTGCAGATCTATTCGGGCATGGTCTTTCGCGGGCCCAACCTGATCGCCGAATGCGTGGACGAGATTCGCCGTCAGCGCGAGGACTCCCATGGTGGCTGAGCGCGTGGACATGGGTGGCTATACGCTGATCGAGAACGCCAGCGTGGCCACGCGCAATACCTTGCGCGTCGATGCGCGCGCCAGGCTGCTGGCCGAAGTGCGCGATGCGTCGAAGCTGCCCGAGCTGCTGGATTTTCCGGTCGTACGCAGTGGCCGGCTGCTGGTGCTGGGCGAAGGCAGCAACCTGCTGTTCACCGGCGACTTCCAGGGCACCGTGCTGGCCATGGCGACGAGCGGCGTGCAGGTGGAACAGGATGGCGACGTGGCCCGCATCGCGGTGGCCGCCGGCGAACGTTGGGATGACTTCGTGCGCTGGACGCTGGGCCAGGGCTTTGCCGGCCTGGAAAATCTGATCCTGATTCCCGGCACCGTCGGCGCCGCGCCGATCCAGAACATCGGCGCCTACGGCACCGAAGTGGCCGAGTTCATCGAAAGCGTGGAGGCGTGGGATACGCAGGAACATCGCGTGGCCATACTCGACCGCGCGGCCTGCGCATTTGCCTATCGCGACTCCGTGTTCAAGCATCAACCCGGCCGCTACATCGTCACCGCCGTGCGCTTCGCCCTGCCCCGCTCGCGCGAACTACGCCTGGACTATGCAGGCATTCGCGAAGAACTCGCCCGCATGGGCATCGACAAGCCCGCGCCCTTCCATGTCGCCGAAGCGGTGGTGCATCTACGCACCAGGAAGCTTCCCGATCCCGCTGTCATCGGCAACGCGGGCAGCTTCTTCAAGAACCCCATCGTCGATGCTTCCGTGGGTGAAGCGCTCAAGCGCGACCATCCGGAACTCGTTGCCTGGGTCGGCAACGACGGCCGCTGGAAGCTTTCCGCCGCCTGGCTGATCGAAACGAGCGGCTTCAAGGGCGTGCGCGAAGGCGATGCCGGCATTTCCAACCGGCACGCGCTGGTGCTGGTCAATCACGGTCGCGCCACCGGGGCGGAACTATGGGCGCTTGCGCAGCGCGTGATTGCAGGTGTGCAGGCGAAGTTTGGCGTGCGCCTGGAGCCGGAGCCCGTCGTGGTGGGTGGCTGAGGCTGATTCATGCCCTTGCTCCTTCTCCCCGGCGGGCGACCCGAAGGTAGTCCCTGTGGGAGAGAAGGTTGGGATGAGGGGGGTGCTCGCGGTCACGCGCTGGCCGAGCGACGCCGCCAGCTTGCCGCTTACGACCGAAGGAAGTGCCCGTGGGACGAAGCGGGTGGTGCTGCGCTCCTTCTCCCCGAAGGGGAGAAGGCTGGGATGAGGGGAGGGTGCTCGCGATGACGCGACAACTAAGCGTGGCCGCAAGGGTGCCGCTTACGCAGCGGGCGTTCCGAACCGCTGCCGCGGTCCGGGTCACTTTTCTTTTGCTGGCCCAAAAGAAAAGTAACCCAAAGAAAATGGCCTTGAAAGCTCATAGCATTGCGTGGGATGCGAGCCTGACGGGCGTGGCCAGCCGGATCGGTGGCGGCCCACGGCCGCTACACAGCGGCTATTCCGCAACGCGCCATAGCGCAGAGGGCTTAAAGCGTGGGTGGTGTCGTGGTCTGGTGAGAGTCGGGGTGCAGCGGGCGTTTCGACCGTAGGACTGACCTGCCTTAAGTCCTCTCCGCTATGGCGCGTTGCGGTGTAGCCGCTGTGTAGCGGCCGTGGGCCGCCAGCTAGTTGCTCGCCTAGACCTTCCAACGCTTCTATCCAACGGAGTGCTACCAGCTCTAGAGGCCATTTCTTTGGGTTACTTTTCTTTGGGCCAGCAAAGAAAAGTGACTCGGCTGCCGGCAGGCAGTCGAAACGCCCGCTGCGTAGGCGGCAAGCTGGCGATATCGCTCAATCAACGCGTGACCGCGAGCACCCACCCCTCATCCCAACCTTCTCCCCGAAGGGGAGAAGGAGCTAGGAGCGGGAAGCTCAGCGCTCAAGCGGGCGAGCGCGCAACGGATCAGGCGGTCCGGGCGCGCTCCAAATTCGGCAAGAACACCGTGATCACGCCGATCAACGGCAAATAAGCGCACAGCGCATACACAAACTCGATGCCGCGCGCATCCGCGACCTGCCCCAACACGGCGGCACCAATACCACCCATGCCGAACGCGAAGCCGAAGAACAGGCCCGAGATCATGCCTACGCGACCGGGAAACAGGTCCTGCGCGTAGACCAGGATGGCCGAGAACGCCGAGGACAGGATCAGGCCGATCACCACGGTCAGCACGCCGGTCCAGAATAGATCCACATGCGGCAGCAGCAAGGTGAACGGCGCCACGCCGAGGATCGATACCCAGATCACCCATTTGCGGCCGATGCGGTCGCCAATCGGACCGCCGATCAAGGAGCCCGCGGCCACCGAGAACAGGAACACGAACAAGTGGGTTTGCGCGTTCTGCACCGACACGCCGAACCTGTGCATCAGATAGAACGTGTAATAGCTGCTGATGCTGGCCAGATAGAAATACTTGGAAAAAATCAGCAGGCCAAGGATCAGCAGCGACCAGCCCACTTGCGCGCGCGACAGCGATACCAGTGATGCATGCCGCGCCTTCGCCTTGTCGCGCACCGTGGGGTGATCGCGATACCAGCGGCTTACCTGCAGCAGCACCACCATGGCCAACAAGGCGGCCAGCGAGAACCACGCCACGCTGCCGCGCCCGTGCGGCACGATGATCCACGCGGCAAGCAGCGGTCCCAGCGACGCGCCGGTGTTGCCACCGACCTGGAACAGCGACTGCGCCAGGCCGTGTTGGCCGCCCGACGCCATGCGCGCCACGCGCGACGACTCCGGATGGAACACCGACGAGCCCGTACCCACCAGCGCTGCAGCGATCAACAGCACGGCAAAATTCGGCGCGGTGGCGAGCAGCAGCAGGCCGCCCAGGGTGAAAGCCATGCCTACCGGCAGCGAATACGGCATCGGCTTGCGGTCGGTGATCATGCCTACCGCCGGCTGCAACAGCGACGCGGTGAGCTGATAGGTCAGCGTGATCAGGCCAATCTGGGCAAAGCTGAGCTGGAAGCCGCTCTTGAGGATCGGATAAATCGCCAGGATCAGCGACTGGATCATGTCGTTGAGCAGATGCGAAAAACTGATCGCCCCGAGGATGCGGAAGTTCGTGCTCGATTTGGCTCGAACGGCGGGGGCCGCTGACAGCGGGAGGTCTTCGACGCGGGTCTGCATGGGATCTCAGTGACGGACAGGCTGGGGACGGGTGGCGCAGTTGCGCCGCCAGGGCCGTCACCTTAAAGTGAGTTCAGCCGGCCCGCACACGTCAGCGGGTCAATATCTGTTGAATTTGGGCCAAACAGTGCGCAATACCCGCGCCGACGCCTACGAGAACACCCCACGCGATGTCGTTGCCACCGGCAACGACTATCCGCCGCATTACGTGCTGCCCGCCCATTCCCATCGCCGGGGCCAGTTGCTGTATGCCTCGACCGGCGTGCTGACGACGATAACCAGCGAAGGCAGCTGGGTGGTGCCGCCGCGCCGGGCGCTATGGATCCCTCCCGGGATCGCGCACGAAGTCCATATGGGTGGTCCGGTATCGACCCGCAGCGCCTATGTGACACCCGCGGCGGCTGAGGCGGCCGGACTGCCGGCACACTGCCAGGTGATATCGGTGTCGCCCTTGCTGCACCAGTTGCTGCACGAGGCGGTGGATCTTCCGGTGGAATACGATCTCGACGGCCGCGACGGCCGAGTGATGGCCTTGCTGCTCGACGAGATTCGCCGCATGCCGGTGCTGCCGCTCAGCGCCCCGCTGCCGCACGAAAAGCGGCTGGCCGCACTATGCCGCGAACTGCTCGAGCAACCCTCGCTCGAAGTGAAGATCGACGATATGGCCCGGCGCGCCGGCATGAGCCGTCGCCACTTCACGCGCACGTTCCGCGAAGAGACGGGCATGAGTTTCACGGCGTGGCGCCAGCAGGCCTGCCTGCTGGCCGCCCTGACCCGGCTGGGCAATGGCGAGTCCATCACCCATGTGGCCGTGGATCTCGGCTATGGCAATCCCAGCGCGTTTACTGCCGCGTTCCGGCGCGTGCTGGGCGCTGCGCCGAGTCGCTACCTCGCCACGCCCGCTGCCTAGGGATGCTCTGATTAACTCTGCGCAGGCGTCATGATGTCCAGAAGGCCCGTAGGCGGTGTTGCGTGGCGCCGGGAAGACTGGCCGTCTTGCCAAGCCGCGCGGCACCGCCTGCGGGCCTTCTGGACATCACCCCATCACATTGAACTCAACACGTTGGGGCCGGTCCTGTCTGTCCGCATCCCTTCGGTGCGTCGGCTCGACAGACGGCCAGTCTGCCTTCCTCGCTCCTCAAAGCCGAGGACATCCATGTCCTCTCCCCGCGTGCGCTGGCGCCCCTGCGGTATGCGAACAGACAGGACCGGTGACGCCTACGCAGAGTTAATCAGAGCATCCCTAGCCATCGCATCACGACGCCATGACATGGCCATTGTCATGTTCACGTCAAACGCCATGCGCAATCTGTACGCTACGCGACAGCGTCGCATGCACCTTGCGCTGCCATGGCCCCGGCGTCATCGGCGCCGTACTATGGCCTCTTGCGGATAGCGCGGCAGCTGCGCGCCCCGCCTATTGAACGGTGAATCGATGAGTACCGATGTCGTCCGCCCCACCCCCGTCCGCGACACCGAAGCTACCGAGATAGTGCGAGCCATCGCGCCCGACACCGGTTCAACGACGCCGGCCAGCGCCCCGGACCTGAACGACGCCAGCCTCTATATCAACCGCGAACTGTCGCAGTTGCAGTTCAACATCCGCGTGCTGGAGCAGGCGCTGGACGAGAGCAAGCCGATCCTGGAACGGCTGAAGTTCCTGCTGATCTTCTCCAGCAACATGGACGAGTTCTTCGAGATCCGCGTGGCGGGCCTGAAGAGCCAGATCGCGTTCGATCATGAAATCGTCGGCCTCGATGGCATCGCGCCCCGGCGCGCCCTGGCCGAGATCAGCGAGATCACCCACAAGCAGATCGAGCGGCAGTACGCGATCCTCAACGACCGCATCCTGCCCGAGCTGGCGCGCCACGGTATCCGCATCGTTCGGCGCAACGAGTGGTCGCACAAGCAGAAGATGTGGGTGCGGCGCTATTTCCGCCACGAAGTGGCACCGCTGGTGACGCCGATCGGGCTGGATCCCACCCATCCGTTTCCGCTGCTGGTCAACAAGAGCCTCAACTTCATCGTGCAGCTGGAAGGCACCGATGCGTTCGGCCGCGATTCGGGCCTGGCTATCGTGCCGGCGCCACGCGTGCTGCCGCGCCTCATCCGCCTGCCCGAGGACGTCAGCGAAGGCGGCGAGAACTACATACTGCTGTCCTCGATCATCCATGCGCATGCGGAAGAACTGTTTCCGGGCATGTCCGTGCATGGTTGCTATCAGTTCCGCCTGACCCGCAACGCCGACCTCACCATCGATCCGGAAGATGTCGAGGATCTGGCACGTGCGCTGCGTGGCGAACTGTATTCACGCCGCTTCGGCGACGCCGTGCGCCTGGAGGTGGCGGACAACTGCCCGCCCGAACTGACCGACTACCTGCTGCGCCAGTACGGCCTGGTGGCTGCCGAGATGTACGAGGTGAACGGCCCGGTCAACCTGGCGCGCCTGTTCGGGCTCGCCAGCAAGACCAAGCGCCCGGAGCTGGAGTATCCGAAATTCACGCCATCGATTCCGAAGGCGCTGAAGAAGGCCGAAGACTTGTTCCAGGTCATCGGCCGCCAGGATGTCCTGCTGCTGCATCCGTACGAGTCGTTCGCGCCGGTGGTGGATCTGCTGCATCAGGCCGCGAAGGACCCGGCCGTGCTCGCCATCAAGCAGACGCTGTATCGCAGCGGCGCCAATTCCGAGATCGTCGACGCGCTGGTGGATGCGGCGCGCGCGGGCAAGGAAGTCACCGTGGTGATCGAGCTGCGCGCGCGCTTCGACGAAGAATCCAACCTGACGCTGGCCTCGCGCCTGCAGCAGGCCGGCGCGATGGTGATCTACGGCGTGGTCGGCGTGAAGACGCACGCCAAGCTCATGCTCATACAGCGCCGCGAAGGCGCTGAACTGGTGCGCTACGCGCATCTGGGCACCGGCAACTACCACACCGGCAATGCGCGCCTGTATACCGACTACAGCCTGCTCACCTCGGACCAGGCGCTTTGCGAAGACGTGCACAAGCTGTTCAGCCAGCTCACCGGCATGGGCAAGCTGCTGCAGATGAAAAAGCTGCTGCATGCACCGTTTACCTTGAAGAAGACCTTGCTCGACCTGATCGCCCGCGAAACGGCCCACGCTGCCGCCGGCCGCGAAGCCCGCATCGTCTTCAAGATCAACGCCATCACCGACGCCAAGATGATCCGCGCGCTGTACAAGGCAAGCATCGCCGGCGTGAAGATCGACCTGATCGTCCGTGGCATGTGCTGCCTGCGTCCTGGCGTGCCGGGCGTGTCGCACAATATTCGCGTGCGCTCGATTGTCGGCCGCTTCCTCGAGCACAGCCGCGTGTACTGGTTTGCCAACAACGGCGAGGATCAGTTCTACCTGGCCAGTGCCGACCTGATGGAACGCAACCTCGACCGCCGCGTCGAGACCGGTTTCCCGATCGAAGGCAAGAAACTGCAGGCTCGCCTGAAGAAGGAGCTGGAGCTGTACCTGTCCGACAATGCCAGTGCGTGGCTGCTGCAATCCGACGGGCGCTATACGCGGGAGCGGCCTGGCACGAACCAGGTCAAGCGCAATGTGCAGGTGCAGTTGTTGGAGAAACTGTGTGGCTCGGGCGCATCGAACGAGTCGTAGGCTTGATCAGCGGCGCATCCGCAGCGACCGGGCCCCATCGTCATCCCAGCAAATGCCGGGATGACGGGTGTAACGAACTGAGCCGAAGCCCCTCACCGCGGAGGAAGGTGGACCCGCTCACTTCCTGGTGATCAACCTCACCCACTCCACGTAGCGATCCACAAACCCCTGCAGGAACCTGTGCGTGCCCTCGCTGGTGATCTTGCCGTCGGCATCCATCAAACCCTCCTTGTTGTGGATGAAGACCTCCGGCTGCCCCAGGGTCGGCACATCCAGGTAGGCCAGCACGCCGCGCAAATGCTGCTGGGCCAGCGCCGTGCCCGTGGCGCCTACGGAGATGCCGATGACGCCCGCGGGCTTGCCGGCGAAGGAATTGGTGCCCCACGGGCGCGAGGCAATGTCGATCGCGTTCTTCAGCACCCCGGGTATCGAGCGGTTGTATTCGGGGGTTACGAACAGCAAGGCATCGGCGGCCTCCACCTCCTGCTTCAGGCGTTTGCATGCATCGGGGTAGGCCCCGTCGAAGTCCTGGTTGTACAGCGGCAGGTGGTCGATACGGATGTGCTCGAACGTGAATTCGGGCGGCGCCAACCGCCCCACGGCCAAGGCCAGATGGCGGTTGAACGAGCCCTGGCGGAGACTGCCGACCAGCACGGCCACGCGGATCTTGCTCATGCCCTTCTACTCCTTCGGATGGGGGGCGCCATGGGATAGCGGGAACGCCAAGCATGCCAGCGCAGGCAGTTAACCCTTCGTGATCGCCCCTACCTGCCGTGACGCGCGTCTTGTGGCATGCTCTTCCCCAGCCATCCACAGCTTACGACGTAGCTCAGCCAGGACGGGTCGCCGCGCAGGTTGGCGCGACCGGGCTTCAACAGGGCAAGGCCAGCCCGTGCGCTTCCGGTGCGCACGGGGAGATCCAACCAGGGGCAACCGGAGAGCCAGCGCAGTACGCAGCGAATTGAGTGGGCAAGTTTGCCGGTTACAGGGGAACGGCAGATGGGCAGTCAGGTCGTGCCACAAGCGAGGCGTCACCGTTGGCGGATGCTGTGCATCCTCGCCACCTGTCTGCTTGTGGCGGCAGCCCATGCAGGCATTCCGCTGTCCGGCTTGTCGCGGGAAGTTCGTGCTGGCGATACACCGGCGAGTGTCCTCGAGGATTACCGTCACGGCGGCCTCGTTGGTTTCGATCCGCGCAGGCTGCAGCGCTTCTCGCAGCAGGGGCTAGGCACCTGGGTGGTGCTGCAGCCGCAACCGCCACTCGTCAGCGAGGAGCGGGTGCTGTCGATTTATCCGCCGCCGCTGACTCCGGTCACTATGTACACCGCACACGCCGCGCCGCTCACCCTTTCACTGGACGATTTCACCGCCATCGCGCACGGCAACGGGCGGTTGGCTTATCGCCTCACCGAAGACACGCCGGCCTCCGAGCCCATTCTGCTGAAGTTTGAACCCGCGTCGGCGCGCGACTTTCCGGTGAGCTTTCAGTTGCAGACCTGGAACGAGTATCTCGAGCGCGACGCCCAATGGCTGGTCTTCGCCAGTGCCTGCTTTGCGGTGATGCTGGCGATGGCGCTGATGGCGCTGTGTCTGGCCATCATGCTGCGCGACTCCACCTACGGCTGGTATGCCGGCTACATCCTTTGCTACGCCCTCATCCAGGGCATCCACACCGGCTACCTTTATCACCCGCTCGGACTGACCTGGCTGGCCGGCAACGCACCGCTGCTGGGTTCATCCGCGGTGGCCTTGTCGTTGGCGTTTGCCGCGATGTTCATGGCGCGCTTTTGCGAGCTGCCGCGCTACGCGCCCTTGCTGCATACCCCGACCCTGGTGCTGGCGGTCGGCATGCCCCTGGTGGTGTTGCTGCGCAGTTGCCAGATCCCGCTGCTGCAACAGACCGCGCAGGTCCTGATCGACCCGCTGCTGATGATCGGCACGCTGTTACTGCTGCTGGCCGCGATCGTCGCCGCCGTGCGCGGCGCCCGGCCAGCGTGGTTCTTCCTGGTGGGTTGGACACCATTGCTGGCCCTGACTGCACTGTCGAGCAGCCAGGTGAACGGCATGCTGGCGGACGTCATGTGGCTTAGCGACGCCGCCCTGGCCGCGGGTGCCTTCGAGGCCATCGTGCTGTCGCTGGGCCTGGCCGATCGCGCGCTGATCATGCGTCACGACCATGAGCTGGTGCAGGAGCTGGCCGACAACGATGCGCTGACCAATGTGCTGAATCGCCGCGCCTGGACCGAGGCCGTATGCAAGGTCATGGCGAGCGGGGCCGAGCAACCGGTGGCCCTGCTGTTCCTCGACCTCGACCACTTCAAGCTGCTCAATGATCGTCAGGGCCATGCCGCCGGTGATCGCGCGTTGATCGCGGTCGCCGATGCATTGCGCCATGAACTACGCCCTCACGACCTGCTCGGCCGCTACGGCGGCGAGGAATTTGTCGCCATGCTCTATGGCATCGAGCAAGGCCAGGCGATGCAAGTCGCCACCCGTCTATGTCGCCGCGTGCATCGTCTGGATATTCCGGTAACCACCGATGGACTCGTACTCAGCGCAAGCATCGGCATCGCCATGCGCGCAGCTAACGACTCCGTGGAGTCGCTGGTCGAGCGCGCCGACCACGCGATGTATCGAGCCAAGCTCGCGGGACGCAATCGGGCACGCCTGGATGAGAAACTGGATCCGTCTGCGCCAACGGTGTGGCCCCAGGTGATGGAAGGCGATCAAGGGGGCTGAAGGCTGGCTGGTACGGCAATGCATTCGATGGTCCAACGTGCGGGCTGCATTTGAAGCCGTACCAGACGTCCCCTTGCGAACATCCCGCCCTATTCGTAGCCCAGCTCTTCCAGCGACAACTTGCAGGTGAGTTCCGCCTGTTCGCTGAGGAAGTAGAGCGCGGCGAACATGCCCTCGGTGACCTCCCTATCCAAGGGCCAGCTGCCGGGTTCCATCGCTTCGCATTTCGACTGGATCACGCGGAGGGTGTCGCTATTGGCCAGGATGCGCGTGACCGCCTGGAGGCCTATGCACGGCCCCGTGATTCGAGCGGAGCGGAACTTGTCAGCTTCCTTGCCGAGCGACCGCGTCCAGAACGGACGTCCAGTGGCCAGCGGGCTAACGACAGGCACCTACATCTACCGCGTCCAGGCTTCTAGTCCCCGTGGCTAAAGCGGCTGGAGTCCGGTGGGCGCGATCGTCGTGCCAGACAGGGGCACAGGGGTCCGCAGCTGCTGCGGGCCCCACACCGGATCCGCCAAGACGCTGGATTGCCAGAAGGCCATTGTCTCATCCTGTGGATAGCGTCTAATGAACGTGCTCAATAGGCGCCCACAGCTATAGGGCCCTCGATCCGCCCCTGCAGCCTCGAGCGCAACAAAGCCTGCATCGGCCCTTGTGGCTGAGTGGGGTTCGTGATGGCGTAGTAGTAACAATTCGCCATGTTGTGATTGCCGTCGGTAGTGAGGTATTCCGCGGTGAAATCCACTGGTGTTCCAATGTGCTGATATACCGTTGACCCCATCAGCGGCGGGGGGACATCCGGTACGATATCCTCCGTATTGACCACCCGAAACGTGGGCGTCTGTACGTTCCAGTTGAGGCCCATCGCGAACCCCGGGTCGCCTAAACGAGGACTGGCGAAGTTGTAGTGGACGTAGCTGCGACTGACGCTCGGTGGGACAGTCGAATTCATCGCGACATCGGGCACGGCCAACGATGAATAGGCTGACCCCATGCTGTGACCCGTGAAAAATAGACGCGTAATCGTGCCGACCTTGCCTAGCTGCGCCAGCAACCAAGGACTCATCGTCTCGTAAACGCTGTTCCAGCCGACGTGAACATTGCCGAAGCCTGGGGCCAGGGTATACGGCGTCTGGTCTATTGAGGCATCAATGACGGCATCAGGATTCGTCATGGTGCCGCGGAAAACCACGTAAGCGTTGCCTGCGCCATCCCAGGCGACAAAGCCGAAAGGCTCCGGATACTGCCGCTCAAAGACGGTCAGCGTTCCCCAAAGGGCCTCGCTGTAATTCAAGGCAAAGCCGTTCGGCTTCCAGACGAAGTTGGGCTGCGCCGGATAATTCTGTTGCGCCCACTGTTCAAATTGATCGTAGGCCGTCAAAACCAGGGACGCACAGCGATAGGCTTCGGTCTGTACAAAGCCAGACGGGAAATACATGGGCAGACTCTTTAACGCTGGTGCGCTCATCGGACATCTCCAGATCTGGGGGCATGGATCGACGGTGATGATGGGCATGAAGCATGCGGCAGCGCGCCCGAAAGTCATGCTCAGGTCAGCGGCGTGTCGCGGGAGCCGGTATCAACGGGGGAGCGTTGCACTGGCGCGGAACGATGCGCGCAAGTGCTGGCTGCTTCCATAGGCCGGAGGGCGTAGGGGCGGGTTAGTCCACGAGGAACAGAATGTGGAAGTAAGAGCGGAACGAAAGAAAGACGCAAAGAAAAGCGCAAAGAGATCGGCAAAGACGACAACACGATCGACGCGACCGCGAGCACCCGCCCCTCACCCCAACCCTCTCCCCGCAGGGGAGAGGGAGTTGAAGGCCCACGCTGTGACGATGCCTCATTAAGGCCATCGCCGCGCCATGGCATCATGCGCCCTCCCAAGGGAGCCACCCCATGCCCAAGTCCTCCCCAACCACCGAGCTGTTCTCCCACGTACCGAACCACCGCGCGGCCGCGCCGATCCGCGTCGGCATCGGTGGCTGGAACTTCGCGCCGTGGCGGAACAACTTCTATCCGGCTGGCCTGGTGCAGCGTCGCGAGCTGGAATTTGCGAGTCGTCAGTTGCGGGCGATCGAGATCAACGGCACCTACTACGGCGCGCAGAAGCCGGCGACCTATGCGAAATGGGCGGCGGAGACACCGGAAGGTTTCGTGTTTTCTCTGAAGGCGCCGCGCTATATCACCGAGGGCAAGCGGCTCGCGGATACGGCACGTGGCATCGAGGGCTTTGTGTTTGGCGGACTGGAGGCTTTTGGGGATCGGCTCGGCCCCGTACTGTGGCAGTTGCCGACATCGCGTGCGTTCGATGCGGACGACCTGGCCGCCTTCCTCGACCTTCTGCCACAGGAGCTTGCCGGCCGGCCGATGCGGCATGTGCTGGAAGTGCGCCACTCCAGTTTCCTGGATGAGCGCTACGTGGCGCTGGCGCGCGAGCATCGCATCCCCACGGTGTTCACCGATTCGCGGCAGTACCCCTCCTTGGCCGACCTCACCGGCGATTTCGCCTATGCACGGCTTATGCGCAGCGAGTCGCATATCGACAGCGGCTATGCCGCCGATGATCTCGACGCCTGGGCCATGCGTGCGCATGCCTGGGCGCAAGGTGACGATCCGGCCGAGCTGCCCCACGTCACCGCGCCCGTGGCGAAGAAGACGCCGCGCGACGTGTACATCTACTTCATCAGCAGCGCCAAGGAGCGCAACCCGGCCGCCGCCATGGCCTTGCAACGGCGAGTCGACGCCAGCGCCTGAGGCTCGGCCATGCGTGCCTGAGCGGGGCGGAAGCTCTACACTCGCGCCACTCCATCCGGGCCCGTGCCATGCGCGCACTCAAACCTTTGCTGTTGCTGGTTGTACTGGCGGTTGCGGCCCTGCTGTGGGGGCGGCATACGCCGGATTCGGTTCCCGCGGGAACCGGCACGCCGGCGGCATCACGCGCCGTCGCCACCGCCGGCAACCCCGGCACGCTGCCCAGCTTCCTGCCGCCAGAGGCGGCCGACACGCTGGCGCGCATCGCGCGCGGTGGCCCGTTCACGCACCGCCAGGACGGCGTGGTGTTCAACAACCGCGAAGGCCGCCTGCCCCCGATGCCTGAAGGCTATTATCACGAGTACACGGTGGAGACCCCGAATCTCGATTATCGGGGTGCTCGCCGCATCATCACCGGCGGCACGCCACCGCAGGTCTACTACTACACCGACGATCACTACCGCAGTTTCCGCCCCTTTGAGGTAGCCCGATGAATGCGCAATTCGATCTCGACTTTGGCGATGCCTCGCACGGCGGGATTTTCTTCGTCACCTCGGACGACCTTGAGCCGTTGGCGGAAGCCGCCGGCATGCAGGGTTTGCGCGTTTGTCGGCTCGACCTGGCCGAATACCATGACCGCGAGGCGCTGTTCGACCAGCTGACCGTCACGCTTCGCCTGCCGCCCGACTTTGGCCGCAACTGGGACGCACTGGCCGATAGCCTGCGCGACCTGTCCTGGTTGAAGGCGCCGGGCTATATCCTGCTGTTCGATCACGCGGAAGGCATGCGCGATTCGAACGAGGAAGACTTCGACGCCCTGCTCGATATTCTCGAGGAGGCCGTGGACTTCTGGCAGGACGCGGGCGCGCCGTTCTTTGTTTTCTTCGCGCTACCCGAAAGCGCCTTTGACGAAACCGATACCTGAGCCACCATGCAAGAACTCGATTTTGAACTGGACCGCGACTTCATCGAACTGAACCAGCTGCTGAAGCTGGTGGGCTTATGCGACAGCGGCGGCGCCGGCAAGGCCATCGTGGCCAGCGGCGCAGTATCCGTGGACGGCGCGCAGGAGCTGCGCAAGACCTGCAAGATCCACGCGGGCCAGGTGGTGCAGATTGAAGACATCGTCATCCACGTGCACGCGGCAGAGTGAGTAAGGCCGCCACGCTCTTTCGGAGCGTGCCTTATGCGGGTGGCGGCAGCGCTTCCAGCCGGCGATCCAGATCCGCATGAAGCGGTAGTCGAATTCCGAACTGCTCCTGCAATACTTGCTTGATCTCTGCGACGCTGAGCAGCGTGCGCCGGACTGACTCGCCGCCCGTGGGATGCACGGCGAACTCGCGATTACGCAGGCCGATGCGTCGGTCCGCGAGCGTGCGCGCGGCGATCAGCCCATGCAGGAAGTGCGAGCCCGGATAGGTCGACGTGTAGTGATTGGCCACCACGTAGTCGATATCCTGGCGTGGTTGCAGATCAAATCGGTAGAGCGTCCTCCATTCGTCGCGAACCAGCGACTGCATGCGCCAATCTCCGCCCTGATTGAGCAAGCGAAATGGCTCGTTTCCCGTGGACTGCGGTATATCCGCCTGCAGCCGCAAGGCGCCGCTTAGCGCCATGCTGCCGAAGCCCACATCGGCCAGCCAGCTCACGCCATTCAGTTCAATGCGCAGCAACATGTGCGTCTGGGCCGTTTCCGCGTCTTCCGGCTGCATCCACAACACGCGCGCGATAAGGCCCGAGACCTCGAATCCAATGGCCTTGAGCACTTCGAGGAACAGTCGGTTCTGTTCGAAGCAGTAGCCGCCCCGCCCTTCATGCACGAGTTTTCGTTCGACCGCATCCAGCTCCAGCGACACCGGCACGCGCAGCAGCGGGTCCAGGTTCTCGAACGGAATCGCGGCGACGTGGGCGGTGGCGAGTGCCCGCAGCGTGGCGAGGTTGGCCGCTACCGGGCCGCCATGGCCAATCCGCTGCAGGTACGCATTCAGGTCAATCACATGCGACATGGATAAGCCCGTGAGCAAGCTGGAAGGCAACATAACACCGCGTTGCCGCCGGCTTTGCACGTCGGCCGCGGGCGTGTGCGAGCATCAAGGTAACCGGGCATGCCGGTGCGGCGAATACAGGGTTGGCGGCCCGGCTCATCCAGCGGGCCATCGTGCCGGCGACCCACGCCTGGGCCGGGGCACATCGTCTCATCTGTCGATGGAGCGTTCCGTTATGAGTATCCGCCGATTCAAGCTGCTACCGGGCCTCGCCAGCCTGTTGCTCACCGCCGGCCTGGTCGCCTGCAGCCTGCCCGCCATAGGTAGCGATGCCGTCAGCCTGCCCGACCCTGCGGTCGATGCCAGCCCGGGCCAGGGCAACCAGGTTGCGGTACTGGCGGGCGGCTGCTTCTGGGGCCTGCAGTCGGTGTTCGAGCATGTGAAGGGCGTCAAGAAGGTCTGGGCCGGCTACTCGGGTGGCGCCGCGAACACTGCGGAGTATGAGCGGGTCAGCGATGGCGACACCGGCCATGCGGAAACCGTGAAGATCCTCTACGACCCGGCCAAGGTCAGCTACGGCCAGTTGCTGAAGGTGTACTTCTCCGTCGCCACCGATCCGACCCAACTCAACCGCCAGGGCCCGGACGTGGGCACGCAGTACCGCTCGGTGATCTTCTACGGCAACGACGAGCAGAAGCGCGTCGCCACGGCCTATATCGCGCAGCTGACGGCAGCGAAATCGTTCCCTGGCCCGATCGTGACCCAGGTGGTGCCGCTACAGGCGTTCTACGTGGCCGAGGCCTATCACCAGGAGTACGCGCAGCGGCATCCGAATGATCCGTACATCGTGTTCAACGACGCACCGAAAGTGACCCATCTCAAGCAGCTGTTGCCAAACCTGTATCAGCCGGAGCAGATGGTGGTGGACGTGCAGCTGCATTGAGCATGATGCCCGCGTGCCGCCGGGCTCAGATCGATTCCGGCGGTACCAGCCGTAGATGCGGCCCACCCTGGCGTCGGCCAGGGCTCAACAATTGCACGATCACGTCCGGGTCGACCGGCTTGGAATAGAGGAAGCCCTGCCCTTCCACGCATCCGGCGCGGAGCAGGAAGCGATGTTGCTCCTCGGTCTCGATGCCTTCCGCGATGGGGCTGATGCCCAGGTTGCGGCATAGCGTGAGCATGGCTTCGACGATGGCCGCGTCGCTACTGTCGTCCGGCAAGCCGAAGACGAAGCTCTGGTCGATCTTCAGGTAAGCAATGGCGCGCAGTTTCAGATAGCGCATCGACGAGTAGCCGGTGCCGAAGTCGTCGATGGCGACGCCCACGCCCAGCGCATGCAGCGCGTGCAGCGTGCGTTCCATTTCCTCGCCCAGGCGCAGGATCGCGCCCTCGGTGATTTCCAGCATCAGGCGCTCCGGGGCCAGCCGGCGCGATTCGAGCAGGGAACGGATGTCATCGACGAAATTGGCCTGGCCGAACCAGTGCGCGGAGACATTGATCGCCATGCGCAGCGGCGGCACGCCGGCCAGGTCCCATCGATGCATTTGCGTGCAGGCCGCCTGCAGCACCCACTGGTCGATGCGGCGGATCAGCCCCAGCTTCTCCGCCATGGGGATGAATTCGCCGGGCGAAATCGCGCCACGCTCTGGATGATGCCAGCGCAACAGCGCCTCCACCGCCACGATGCGGCCGCTGCGCATGTCCACCGTGGGCTGATAGACCAGGCGGAACTCCTGCTCCGCGAGCGCCTTGCGCAACTCGGAGGCCAGGGCGATCCGTCGCAGCACATCGGCATGCATGCGTGGCGAATAGAAGCGAAACGCGTTGCGCTCCTCGGTCTTCGCCGCGTACATCGCTGCGTCGGCATTGGTGACGAGGGTCGGCACATCCATGCCGTCCAGCGGATAGCAGGCGATGCCGATGCTGGCGCTCAGCGCGACTTCGTATTCGCCCACCACCACCGGCGCGGCCAGCGTGGTGAGCAGGCGCCCGGCCAGGGCGCTGGCCTGCTCGCGCGAATACAGGTCGCCGAGCAGGACGGTGAACTCGTCACCACCGATGCGACCCGCCAGGCCACGTTCGCCCAATTCATACGCGATCCGTTCGGCCACCTTCACCAGCAGGTGATCGCCAATCGCATGGGTATAGCTGTCATTGACCGCCTTGAACGCATCCAGGTCGATGAACAGCACGGCGATCATGCCCCGGTCGCGTTCGGCCTGGGCAATCGCCTGTACGCAGCGGCGCTCGAACTCCGCGCGATTGACCAGACCGGTCAGCGGATCATGTGCCGCCATGTACTGGAGGCGTTTCTCGTTGGCTTTCGCGGCACTGACGTTGTTGATCACCGCCACGTAGTGCTGCACGCCGCCGTCCGGGTCACGGATCGCGCTGATGCTCAGCAGTTCGGGATACGCCGAGCCGTCGAGTCGCCGGCTGCGCACCTCGCCCACCCAGTTGCTGTCGATGTCGATGGCCTTCCATACCGAATCGGGCAGCGGCGATCCATCGGGCAGGCTGCGCAAGTCGTCGAAGCGCACGCCTTGCAGTGCCTGCGCCGTGAATCCGGTCATGCGGATGTGCGCCGCGTTCACCCGCGTCACCCGCCGCTCGGCATCCGCAATGATCACGCCCTCGGCAATGCCTGCCAGCGCTTCGGAAGCTATGCGCCGCTGCTGTTCCAGGTTCACTCGCTCGGTGATGTCGCGCAGGATCGACTGGCGCACGCTCTGCTCGCCCCACTTCGCCACGCTGCTGCGCATTTCCACCGGGCGCATGCGTCCGTCGGGACCGTGCAGCTCGCCGGTGACGGCGCCGTCGGCACGGTGCAGCAAGGGCACGAACAAGCGGGACAGCTCGGTACCGATCAGCACCTCCGTGCTGAGTCCGGTCCATTCACGCGCCGTGCGATTCGCGCCAAGCACGCGGCCGCTCGCCTCGTCCACCATCACGATGGCGTCGGCGGCGCTATCGAACAGCAGGCTGTAACGCTCTTCCGTGCCGCGAATGCGCGACAGCGCCCGCTGCGCCATGCTTAGCCACAGCAAGGAAGCCAGGCAGGCGGCGAAGAACACGCCAACGAACAACACGCGCCCCAGCCAGATCGCACCATGCGCAACCTCCAGCGAGAATCGCTTGGTCAGCGGCTCCAGCTCGTCGTTGAGCGCATTGATTCGCGCCCGCTGTGCGGCAATCAGCGCATCGTCGGGCCGCCCCTGCGCATAGGCGCGCTGCAGATCCCCGGCAATGCCGCCGAGTTGTGCGATGGGACCGTCGGCGGCGCGCCAGGCCTCCACGGCCTCGCGCATGTGGCGCGCGTTGGTCAGATACCGGAGCATGAAGATCATGCCGGGTTCGGCCGCCGGCAGGATCCTGCCGCGGGCGAACGCCTTGTGCACGTCCGCGCGATCGAACACGCCGGATGCAATCGCGTCGCGCGCCCGGCCATCGGAGATCAACAAGCCATAATTGTCATTGAAGCTGGCCAACCGAGCCGCATCGCCGGTCTCGGCGAAGTTCAGCAGGTCGATGACCGTCTGTTTCTCGGCCTTGCTCCAGACACTCTCGCCGTTGAGGAAACCGGCGAGAGTGACCTGGACCTGGAGCGCCCCCCAGGTCAATAGAAGAATCAGACCAATCACGGCCACCAGCCCATAGGCCAGTGGCCTCAAGCGCCGCGACAGAGGTCTTTGAGAGGTGCTACGGATCGAATCCATGGCGTACCTTTTACACGACCACTTCAAAAACCAACATCTCGCTGATCACACTGTCGACGACGCCGTCTGAAACTTAGGCAGCGCGCTCCCCGATCTCCTCGGCCAGCTGCGGCACCATGCAACGCTCCAGTCCGTAATGGAGGCTGGTATAGCTGCGCGCGATGCATTCACGCACATGCTCGACCTGCTCCGGCGCCGGCCGCGTGCCCATCAGCGTGCACACGATTTCCAACGCCTCCCAGGGATGGGTATCGTCATAGGCAGCGTGCAACTGAAGCCAGCGCAACGTCGCCTTGCGCCCCTTCTCCGGCAGGCTCTGCGCGTAGGCTACGCTGTCGTAGACTTTTTGCGACCAGTCGCCGGTCACGCCCTCGATGGCGTAACTGGTTGCGGCGATGCCCGCGGCCAGGGTGTCGCGGCCGCACACCTCATGGCACCAGTCGGCCGCGGTCTGGGTTCCCCGCGGCGGGCGCGCATTCAGCACGTCCTCGCGCGCCACGCCAGAGCCTTCGGCCCAGTCCAGCCAGTATTCGGCATGGTTCTGCTCGACGCGGATGTTGCGCACCAGCCAGCGGCGGGCGAGGTTGTCGCCCGGGCTACGGCCGTACTGGGTCTTCAGCAGGTTCTGCGCCATGAACGAGGGAAAGCGCTCGATCAGCGACCAGGTACCGACCATGAAATTGCGCATGGTCTGGTGATCGATACGCCCCTCGCTCATCAGATCCCACATGGCGTGGTCACGGACGCTCCGGCGGGCGGGTTCGCAGGCGGCGATCATGTTTTGCGCCCACTGCGGGTAGCTGGCGAGTTCAGTCAGCGAGCCGGTGCGTTCAAATTGAGCTTTCATGCAGTTCTCCAATCATCAGTAGGGAAAACCGCCGACCCCTTGCCGGCGGCCCGACGCGGGTAGGCGTCGGAGCCGCATAGTGGTCATGCTCTGGTGCTCTTGCGAACACCCTACTTAATGTTAAACGGCACGAAGTTATCTTAACTAACTGATATTAGTTGATAATTAATCGCAGGCTGATGCCCCGGCGCGAATCCATGCCGCGGAGATGGCGAGTTACTGGCGTCAAGAAATCGACGACCGTCATATGAATGACGGCACTCGTGCCCCAGGCCCACGTGGGCCTGGGGGAGAAGTTGTCGCTGGCGGAGTCGCCGCGGGCTTCGGATCAGAGAAGCGCGAAGGCCACCATCAACAGGCCAGCCAGCGAGGTGGCCCATACCAGGGTGCGCAAATACGGAATGCCGACCACATAAACCGGCAGGTACACCACGCGGGCCCAGAAGAACAATTGCGCACCGAGCGCAGTCGACGCATTCGTGCGTTGCGCCGCGATGACGGCCAGGACGGCCGCCGCAAAGAACACAAACGTTTCCAGGAAATTCCTGCTGGCCCGATCACAGCGGCCGGCAGCCCCAGACAGCAACTTCGACTCGCCTTCCCGGTTGCTGGCAAGCCAGGCCATGCCACGCTGCGGTATACCGAGCGTCGTCGCGAGCAGGACATAAATCACCCCAAGCAGGATCGACCACGCAAGCATCTTCAGTTCGACCGGCATGTTGCCACTCCCCCTATTGGATGTGGCGCCATCATGCGCGCTCGGCTGGGCAGCGCCAAGACTCGGTTTGCTGGGCGGCCGGAGCGGGCGAGCTGAAGCAGGTGCGTACCGCGCTGGGTGGCGCGGTACGCGACCAGGCTCAAAGCATCGGCAGCTTCAGGCCCTGTTCCTTCGCACACTCGATTGCGATCTCGTAACCGGCATCGGCATGGCGCATGACGCCGGTACCAGGATCGTTCCACAGCACGCGCGCGATGCGCTTGTCGGCCGCTTCGGTGCCGTCGCAGACGATCACCACGCCGGAATGCTGCGAGTAACCCATGCCGACGCCGCCGCCATGATGCAGCGACACCCAGGTGGCGCCACCGGCCACGTTGAGCATCGCATTCAGCAGCGGCCAATCGCTGACCGCGTCGGAGCCATCGCGCATCGCTTCGGTTTCGCGATTCGGGCTGGCGACGGAACCGGCGTCGAGATGATCACGGCCAATCACCACCGGCGCCTTCAACTCGCCGTTGCGCACCATCTCGTTGAACGCGAGGCCAAGCTTGTGGCGCAGGCCCAGGCCAACCCAGCAGATACGCGCCGGCAGGCCCTGGAAGCTGATGCGGTCCTTCGCCATGTCCAGCCAGCGATGCAGGTGCGGATCGTCGGGGATCAGCTCCTTCACCTTCTGGTCGGTCTTGTAGATGTCTTCCGGATCGCCCGACAGCGCGACCCAGCGGAACGGGCCCACGCCACGGCAGAACAGCGGGCGCACGAACGCGGGCACAAAACCCGGGAACGCAAACGCGTTGGCCAGCCCTTCGTCCTTCGCCATCTGGCGGATGTTGTTGCCGTAGTCGAACGTGGGAATGCCTTGCTCGTGGAACGCGAGCATCGCTTCCACATGCTTGCGCATGGACTGCTTCGCGGCCTTGGCGGTACCTGCCGGATCGCTCTTGCGACGCTCGAACCACTGCTCCACCGTCCAGCCACTCGGCAAATAGCCGTTGACCGGATCGTGCGCGCTGGTCTGGTCGGTCACGGCATCCGGGCGAACGCCGCGGCGCACGAGTTCGGGCAATACATCCGCTGCGTTGCCGAGCAGCGCGATGGACTTCGCCTCACCGGCGGCGGTGTATTTCGCGATGCGGGCAAGCGCATCGTCCAGGTCAGTCGCCTGCTCGTCGACGTAACGCGTCTTCAGGCGGAAATCGATGCTCTTCTGCTGGCATTCGATGTTCAGCGAGCAAGCGCCTGCCAAGGTCGCGGCAAGCGGCTGCGCGCCGCCCATGCCGCCAAGGCCGGCGGTGAGAATCCACTTGCCCTTGAGGCTGCCGCCGTAGTGCTGGCGGCCCATCTCGACAAACGTCTCGTAAGTGCCCTGCACGATGCCCTGCGAACCGATATAGATCCACGAGCCGGCCGTCATCTGGCCATACATCATCAAGCCCTTCTTATCGAGCTCGTTGAAATGCTCCCAGTTTGCCCACGCCGGCACGAGGTTGGAATTCGCGAGCAGCACGCGCGGCGCATCCACGTGGGACGGAAACACGCCGACCGGCTTGCCGGACTGGATCAGCAGCGTCTCGTCGTCGCGCAAGTCGCGCAGCGCGCGCAAGATCGCGTCGAAACATTCCCAGTTGCGCGCGGCACGGCCAATGCCGCCATAGACGACGAGTTCGGCGGGATTTTCTGCCACTTCGGGATCGAGGTTGTTCTGCAGCATGCGGAACGGCGCCTCGGTGAGCCAGCTCTTGCAGCTCAGCTCGGTGCCGCGCGGTGCACGCACGGTGCGGGTGGTGTCGATGCGGGTGGGAGCGTTCATGGACGAAGGTCACGATCGGTGGGAAAAGCCGATTGTGGCGGGGCGGGCCGGCACCCGCAAACCGCACTGCGGCAAAAAGCGCGTCCACGGCGGTCCGATGCGCGCAAGCGGCCGTGACGCCCGCGCCGGCACGAGCCGTCTCAAGCCGCTCTGCCATCCGGCTGATTGATTCGCGATTTCTCCGCACCCAGGCTGGGCAAGGGGATCCAGGTGGGCCATCGTGAATCCACATGGGAGTACACGTCCATGAGCGCGAAATACCTGATCGGACCGGTCATCGTCGTCACGGCCATGGTGAGCATCAGCGCCGGCGCCTGGGCGGCGGACAAGGCGATCCCGACGGACGCGGCGCTGATCGCGAGTGCGATGAGCGCGGCGCCAGCGGGCATCGCGAAAAACGCAACGATCGTGGTGGCGGACGAGAAAGGCGGCATGCGCACGCTGCGCGAGGGCACGAACGGCTTCACCTGCATGCCGGACAACCCGGCCACGCCAGGGCCGGACCCGATGTGCATGGATAAGAATGCGTTGGACTGGGCGAACGCCTACATGTCGCACAAGCCGCCGCCGAGCGGCAAAGTCGGCTTCATTTACATGCTGGCGGGCGGCACGGATGCGAGCAACACGGATCCGTACGCAACGAAACCGACGGCTGGCAATCATTGGATCAAGACGGGGGCGCACGTGATGATCGTGGGCGCGGAGCCGTCGTTCTACGACAACTATCCGAAAGGCGCGGACCCGGATACGAGCGCGCCGTATGTAATGTGGGCTGGCACGCCGTACCAGCACCTGATGGCGCCGATCAAATGAGCGGCCGAAAACCACGCCGGCATTGATGTCCGAAAACGGCGAGTCTGGTCACCCGATCGGTGCTAGCCTGCAGGCATGGCACCGATCCATGACCCGCAACTTCCCGATGAGCGCGCCTGCGAACAGGCTCGCCTGAGCCGCGATGCGCGCTTCGACGGCCTCTTCTTCACGGCCGTCACCAGCACGCGTATCTATTGCCGCCCGATATGCCCTGCGCCGTCGCCGAAACCGGGGAACGTGCGCTATTACGGCAGCGCGGCAGCAGCCGAAGCGGCCGGTTTTCGCCCGTGCCTGCGTTGCCGCCCGGAACTCGCGCCCGGCAATGACGCTTGGCAACGCGGTGACCACGTCATCGCGCGAACGCTGAAGCTGATGGAGGACGGCGCGCTGGAAGAGCTGTCGATGGACGCGATGGCCGCGCGCGTCGGCGTCGGCTCACGGCAGTTGCGACGCCTGTTCGTGGAGCGCCTTGGCGCGCCACCGATCAGCGTGCACACGACGCGTCGCCTGCTGTTCGCAAAACAGCTGCTGACGGAGACCGCCCTGCCCGTCACGGAAGTTGCGCTGGCGTCCGGCTTCCGTAGCCAGCGTCGATTCAATGCGGCGTTCCTGCAGGCAAACCGCATGCAGCCACGCGAACTCCGGCGCCACCCGGGTGCAGTGAGCGGCGACGCGATCACGCTACGGCTAGGCTACCGTCCGCCGTACGACTTCGAGGCGATACTCGCGTTTCTGCGCGGGCGCGCACTGCCTGGCGTGGAACTGGTGGACGAACACAGTTACGCGCGTGTGTTCGGTCCCGCCGATGCACCGGGATGGCTGCGCTTGAGCGCGTGGCCAAATGGCGAGCATGCGCTGCAGCTACAGCTGCATTGCCCGCAACCGGCGCACATGCTTGGCGTCGTCGCGAAACTTCGCCGCATGTTCGATCTGGATGCGAACCCTGGTTCGATCAGCGACACGCTGAAACAAAGTGCTGTGCTGGCGCCGTTGCTGCGCAAGCGTCCCGGTCTGCGTCTGCCAGGTGGCTGGGACGGCTTCGAAATCGCCGTGCGTGCGATTCTTGGCCAGCAAGTCAGCGTGGCCGCCGCGCGCACGCTCGCGACGCGCATCGTGCAGCGCTACGGCATGCCGCTCGCGGCGTCGCCGATACCCGGCTTGGAGCGGTTGTTTCCGAGCCCGCACGCGTTGGCCGATGTCGATCTGCGCGAGTGCGGCCTGACCACGGCACGGGCGGCAACGGTTCGTGGCGTGGCCCAGGCGCTGCTGGATGGTCGCATCGATTTTCGCAGCGAACAGCCGCTCGACACGTTCGTCGAACGCTGGGTGGCCTTGCCGGGTATTGGTGAGTGGACGGCGCACTACATGGCGATGCGCGCGTTGAGCCATCCCGACGCGTTCCCTGCGGCGGACCTGATCCTGCGCCGGGCTGCCGCCGGCGATGCCGCGGAACTGAGCACGAAGGCGCTTGCCGCACTGGCGGAAGCGTGGCGTCCCTGGCGTGCTTATGCGGTGATGCATTTGTGGCGCAGCGCCAGCGATGCGGCGAGCGCCGCACCGAAGAAGCGAGCGAGCTGATGTCATCAAACGAGCCGATCTGGTATGACGAACTGCCGAGCCCGGTCGGGATCCTGCGACTGGTGGCGGACGACAGCGGGCTGCGCGAAATCTGGTTCGAAAACGGACGTCACCAGAAAGCGCCGCATTCGCAGTGGCGGCGCGCGGCCGCACCGTTCGTGCTGGTGCGACGACAGCTGGAGGAATATTTCGCAGGCGAGCGCCAGCAGTTTGAGCTGCCGCTGCACCCGCACGGCACGGCGTTCCAGTTGAAGGTGTGGTGGGAACTGGCGCGCATCCCTTACGGCGCCACGATCAGTTACGGTCAGCTGGCACAGCGCATCGATCAACCGCTAGCCGTGCGCGCCGTCGGCGCCGCGAACGGCCGCAATCCATTGCCGATCGTGCTGCCCTGCCACCGCGTGATCGGCAGTGACGGCAGCCTTACCGGCTTCGGCGGGGGCTTGCCGACGAAGCGTTATCTGTTGGCATTGGAGAACGGCGTCGCCCACGGCGATTTGTTTGGCTCAGCACTGCGAACACGCTGACTGGGCACACGCGCAAACGGCTAGCGACCCTCATCCACCGGCGGCGTCACGGCATTCTGATACTGCCCGATCAGATTGCGCTGGGCCGGTTGATAGTGATCGTCATGCGCTTTGTCGCCCGCTTTGGCCCGCACGCTTGCCATCCGGTTTTCCGCCCGCGTCGTTGTCGCCGGCACGCGGGTGCTTTGCGCTTTGGCGGATGTTGCCGGCGGCCGACGATGACCTGCGTTTACCGCAGCCTGAGGTGACGGCGCGTCCGTTCCGCCTGTGCTCGCCTGTTGCGCACAAGCCACGCCAGCCCAGGCGAGCGTGGCGAGCAGAACAAGCGTGGTGAAACGGTAAAAAGATCGTGTAATGGTCATATGACTAGGCGATGATACGGCGTTTGATTCCATCGTACGGACCGTCGCATGAAATTCCTGTTTCGCCTGCTGCTTTGCTCGCTGATCGCGTTCAGTGCGGGTTGCGCCAATCAACCCTCACCCGCGCGCCCCGCGCCTACCGCCAGCACGGCGAAACCAGCAGTCACGCCCTTGCTGCTGATTTCCATTGATGGCTATCGCGCCGACTATATCCAGCGTGGCCTCAGCCCCGCGCTGGACGCGCTTGCGAACGACGGCGTGCATGCCGCCAGCATGCAGCCCTCGTTTCCTTCGCTGACATTCCCGAATCACTACACGATCGTGACCGGCCTGCGGCCCGATCACCACGGCATCGTGAACAACACGATGGTCGATCCGGTGCTGGGCAAATTCTCGTTGAGTGACCGCGATGCGGTCGGCGACGGCCGCTGGTGGGACCAGGGCACGCCGTTATGGATAACCGCGAGTCAGCACGGCCTCAAGAGCGCCACCATGTTCTGGCCGGGCTCCGAAGCCGGCATTCATGGCCAGCACCCGGACTTCTGGCAACCGTACGACGGCCATGTCACGCCCGACCAGCGCGTAGACCAGGTGCTGGCCTGGCTGGATCTTCCTGCCGACCAGCGCCCCAGCTTCCTCACGCTGTACTTCGATGAAGTCGATCATGCCGGCCACACGTTCGGCCCGGACACGCCGCAGGTGGACCAGGCGCTGCGCGAGACCGATGCCGCCCTCGCCCGCCTCGTGCAAGGCCTGAAGCAACGTGGCTTGTTCGACCGCGTGAACATGATCGTGCTGGCCGACCACGGCATGGCTTCCGTGCCTGCGCAGAACAGCATCCTGCTGGACAAGGTCATTCCGCTCACGCGCGTGGACGTCGTCAGCCTGGGCGTGCTGGCAGGCCTGAATCCCACGCCAGGTCATGATTTCGCGAAGATCGAAGCGCAGCTGGAGAAGCCGCAGAGGCATATGACGTGCTGGGACAAGTCACGGGTGCCCGCGCGACTCGCCTATGGCAGCAACCCGCGCGTGCCCCAGCTGCTGTGCCTGGCCGATGTTGGCTGGCGCATCACCACGACGGACTTTATCGCGAAGAAGCATGGCAAGCTCAGCCTCGGCGAGCATGGCTACGACAATGCATCGCCGCTGATGCAGGCCGTGTTTGTGGCGCACGGCCCGGCGTTCCGCGAGGGCATCAAGGTCGCCTCGTTCCCGAATGTCGACGTCTATCCGCTGATGACTCACCTGCTCGGCCTGCCCGCGGCTGCAAATGACGGCGATTACCAGGCCGTGAAGGACATGCTCAGGCCGGAAGCGCAGTAAGCGCTTCCACAGCCGTGGCGGCTCCGCCAGGCAGCGGGGCCGCTGCCGTTCCGGCTTATTGCGGCAACGGCGGCTCGGTGCCGGGGGACGGCGGACCGGGCAGCGGCGGCAGGAAGTACAGCCGCCAGGCGATCAGCAGCCCCGCGATCACCAGCGCCGCCACGAACAACGCCACGCCATTCCAGCCGTGCGACGCATAGAACAGGCCGCCACTCGCCCCTGCCAGGCTGGAGCCCATGTAGTACGAAAACAGATACATCGACGATGCCTGGGCCTTGGCATTGCCGGCGCGGCGCCCCACCCAGCTGCTCGCGATCGAGTGTCCCCCGAAGAAGCCAAACGTCACCGCCACGATACCCGCAACGATCAAGATGAGCGGACGCGTCATGGTCAGCCCCACGCCGAACAGCATCAGCGCGAACGCCGTCCACAACACTTTGCGCCGCCCCAATCGCCCGGCCAGATGTCCCATCCACGCCGAGCTGAACGTGCCGATAAGGTACACACTGAAGATCGTACCCACCACGGCCTGGCTCAGTCCGTAGGGTGGCGCCAGCAAGCGATAGCCGATGTAGTTGTAGATCGTGACGAACGCGCCCAGCAGCAGGAAGCCCTCGGCAAACAGCCACGGCAAGCCGGCGTCACGAAACGCCAGCCGGAAGCGTCCCATCAAGGCACCCAGATGCAACGGCTGCCGCATATGGTGTCGTGACGGCGGCAAGCTGCGCCAGAACACCAGGCCAGCAATCAGTCCGATCGTGCCGACGGTGGCGACGCCGACGCGCCAGCTGAAGAAATCGGCCATCACGCCGGCGACCAGGCGCCCACCCATGCCACCAATGGCATTGCCGCTGATGTACAAGCCCATGCCCAGGCCAATCGATTCCGGATGCATCTCTTCGCTGAGATAGGTCATCGCCACCGCGGGCAAGCCGCTCAGGGTCAGCCCCAGCAGGGTGCGCAGGATCAGCAGCATGTGCCAGTCCGGCACCAGGGCGGTCAACAGCACCAGCACGGCCGAGGACAGCAGCGATGCCGCCATCACCGACTTGCGTCCCCAGGCATCGGACACGCCGCCGGCAAACAGCATGGCAACCGCCAGCACGCCGGTGGTGAGCGACAAGGACAGCGATGCCGTGGCGGCACTCACGCCGTAGTCCTTGCTGAATTCCGGCATCAGCGGCTGGGTGCAATACAGCAGCCCGAACGTCGCCAAGCCCGCGGCGAACAAGGCCAGGTTGGTCTGCCTGAAGATCGGCGTGCCGTGGCGAATGAATGGTGCCGGCTCAAGCTCCGGCGGTGCTGGCCGATGTCCTGAGTGAGGCACCGATTCCACTTCGCCCTGACTTGCCATGTTGCAACCGCCTTGCCCACGTCTCGAAGTGGCAAGCATAGAACTTGCGGCGGCCGTGATCGAGGGTCACTCAAACGTCTGTTCGCATTGCAGTTTCTTACGCGCCAAATTTTTCGCCGGTAGCCTGCAAGCGGCCCGCCGAACGTGATACATAGTGCACAACGAGGTATCAGCCGATCGATCGGCTGCACTCGGGGTACCGGCAACGGGGGGCCGGACAATGGGGGGATTTATGTATCGCGGACCCATCGTGGTTTTCGTTGCATGCCTGTTCGCCGCGCTCTATGTGCTGGTGGCGCATGCGGCGCCTGCCGCGGAGCCCGGAAGCGCACTGCAGATAGCGGCGCTGCCAGCGACGACGCAAGTCGTCGATCCGGCGCAAGTCGTGCATGGCCCAATGGACGCCTTGTTCGTGCCGAGCCACTCGGCTTATACCCCCAACGCCGTCGAAAGCGAACGCTGGTATCGACTGGATACGAACGCGGACTGGCAGGGCGAGACGTCGCCGGTGCTGAGTTTCACGGGCGCGACGTACATACGGATCACGGTTTACGCGCCGCCCGACTACCAGCCGCGTGCACTGTGGTTTGCGCAAACCGAGGAGAACTCGCGCTTCTCGCGCCATCGCCTCGCGATGGAGCTGCCGCATGACCTGCACGCTGGACAGCCGATCTACGTGCAGATCGCTGCCGACAGCTTCACGCGGCAGATCAAACCCGCACTGACGGACCTGGCCAGCTACCAGTCCGAGGATCTCAACCACGTCCGCCTGACCACCATGTTTGCCAGCGTGCAGGTCACCATGATCCTGGCGGCGCTGTGCCTGTGGATGGTGCTGCGTGACCGCGTGCTAGTGTATTTCATCGGCTACACCACGTTCCAGCTGATGTTCCAGATGCTCACCAGCGGCGAGATCTACGAGCTGCCGGGCGGCAAGCTGCTGGTGCCCCTGGGTACGCACGCGCCCTGGCTGTTCGCGGCGCTGAGCACACCGCTGCTGGTCTCGTTCATCCTTGAATTCTGCGAACTGCGGCAGATCACCCCCACGGCCGCGAAGATCCTGGGCTGGATGCGCTGGCCGTTCCTGCTTGCCGCGCTGCTGCTATGCCTGCCGTTTGCCGTGCGCACGCACTTGCTGGCCAGCAGCTTCAACGTGTGGTTCATGCTGACCGAGTTGTGGACCTTGAGCACGGTCGTGCTGGCGGTGTCGCGTCACGGCCGCCAGGCCCGGTTCTTTCTGATCGCCTGGATGCCGCAGGTGATGTTTACCCTGCTGCGCCTGAGCCAGGTCCTGCTCAACCTCGACCAGCCACGCTGGCTCGAATACGGCTACCCGTTCACCATGGCGTTCGCCAGCATCGTGGTCACGATCGGTTTGGCGGATGCCTCGCTGCGCGCACGGCGCGAGCGCGACATGGCGCATCACCTCGCCGACCATGACGCGCTCACCGGCGTACTCAATCGCCGTGCCCTGGTGCGCCGCCTCAACGCCGCGATCACCGAGGCGCGCCTGCAGAAGGAACCGTTTGCGCTGTTGTTCCTGGACATGGACCACTTCAAGTCCATCAACGACCGTTTCGGGCATGCGGTCGGCGATGCCTGCCTGCGCGCCGTGGTCGTGGCGATCGCCGAAGAGCTGCGTCCAGCGGACTGGCTAGGCCGCTATGGCGGCGAGGAATTCATCGTCGGCCTGCCTGGTGCCAGCCATGACAACGCCGTGGCGATTGGCGAGCGCATCCGCAAGCGTATCGAGACCTTGCACGTCCATTCCCGCGGCACCACGCTACAGACGACAGTAAGCCTCGGTGCGGCCAGCCTCGACGGCCCCACCGACACGGCCGATGAACTGCTGGCGCGCGCCGATGCCGCGCTTTATCGCGCCAAGAGCGACGGTCGCAATCGCATCGTGTCGCATCCGCCACTCGCCGCCACGGGCACCTGAGGCGCCCGCTGGCGCCGGCTCATTCAAGGCCGGTTGGTGCCGTAGGCCCAGGTCAGGAAAACCGGCAACACGCGCTTCCAGGTGGCCTGGTTGTGTTCGCCATCAGGGAGCACATACAAGGCGACACTGGCACTGCGCGAGGGGTGCTGGAGATAGTCCATGTCCACCGCATAGCCGAGATCGCGCAGCCCGCGCAGCTGCGACCCGTCGGCTGCGCGGTAGCCGCCGACCAGATCCTGTACATCCTCGACCGCATCGATGATGCCGTTGCCATTGCGGTCATTGGTTTCCTCGCGTGCGCCCACGGAGAACCAGAAGCGCAGGTCGCGATGCCGGGTCGAGTCGTTCACCATGGCTTGCGCCAGACGCGATGATTCGATCGCCTGCGCACTGCTGCGATCGCCCGCCAACCAGAACGATGGCGAGAACGCCGCAACACGAGCGAACACCTCGGGATACTGCCAGCCCAGGTTGAACGCGTTGAGGCCACCCAGCGACCAGCCCAGCATGGTGCGCCCGCGTGCCGTTCGCTGCGTGCGGTAATGGGCATCGACATAGGGCACCAGCTGCGTCGCCAGCCAGTCGGAGTACTCGTAGGCACGACGACCGATCGGACCGATGCGCGAATCGCCGACCAGGCTGCGCTTCGCCCGGCGATCGGACAGGCCGTAAGCGGACGCACGGTCGGCAAGCATATCGATCGCGATCACGATGACCGGCTGCAGCGCATGCTCGGCATACAGCTTGTCCAGCGTCTTCTGCAAACCCACCGCGGCCATGTCCTGGCCGTCATTCGCGTATAGAACCGGGTAGCGGATGCTTGCCGACGACGTCGCGTCATAGCCCGGCGGCAGATAGACGGACACCTTGATCTTCTCCGGCGCGAACGCCGGCGCATCCAACACGAGTCGGGTGACAGGCGGCGGCGCCTGCTCGGGTGCCGGCGACGCGTCGGCAACATCAGCGCTCGCAGACGTGGCCCAGAACAACACCAGCGCCACCACCCAGGCGAGCGAACGCGCACCCTTCTTCCGTTTAATCCCGATGCGCATCATTCGACGACCAGCAACCAGCCCTTGCCGGGCTCGACGGGAACCGCATCACCCGGCTTGAACGTCGCCTGCGGCTGGAAGCCGTCGACCGCCGGCGCCACCAGGGTGACCTTGCTGGCCGAAAGACCCAGCGCATGCCAGTCGATGCTGAGCTTCACTGCGGTTTTTTCAGGCGCCCATGAAGCCAGGGCGATCAGCGTCTTTTTGCCCTTGCGCACATAACTGGTCGCCAGCACGTCGTCGCGATCGGTCTTCACCGGCGTGTCGTGCACCCACCAGCCGATCATCTCCGCCTGGGCGATGCCAAAGCCGTCCCATAGCTTCCACAGCCCGCGGGGATCGCTGCCCGGCGACCAGCCCAGCCGGTTCGTCATGCCGAACAGCATGCCGCGCCACGGGTTGCCGTCGTTCTGCAGCATCTCGCCCATCAGGCCATACGGAATGCCCGAGATCTCGGTGAGCCAATAAGCGGGCGAGGTCTTCTCGTAATCGAACTCCTCGCCGAACCACAGCCGGTCGATATAGGGAAACAGCTCCATGTAGAGCAGCGCGCTGTTGATATAGCCGTCGCGCGGGTTGTACTGGCTCGCCGAATGCAGGTCGATCAGCGGATGCGGGCGCCGCGCTTCCAGCACCTTGCGCACGCGCTTCATGGTGGTGCGATCGTATGCGACATCGTCGAGGTACAGGCCATCGATCCCGACATTGCGGGCAAGCCAGTCCAGCCCTTCGATGTAGTAGTTGTGCCAGCGGCTCTGGCCCGCATTGATCACCGCTGCATCGCGATTCTCCGGCACGTGCCATGCCGCGATGTAGTCGCCGTCCAGATGCTCCTGCAGCCACGAGAAACCGCCGCCCTTGCCGGCGCTGATCACTTCATGGCCCAGGCTTTCCAGCATGGGCAGTTCGGGCGCACGGTCGGAAAGCTCGCGTACGGTGTCATAGATCTTCACGCGCATGCCGCGCTGGTGGGCCGCATCGACATACGCACGCATCGCGCCGGCTTCGAGGAACGGGTAGTTGATCCAGGGATTGATCGGCGTGGCGTGATGGATATTCACCACGTTCGCGCCTTCGGCCTTGATTGCATCGAGATCGCCGTACTTGTGGAAGTAGCGTTCGGAGAAATGCTCGGCCGGGTTGATCGTCTTGAACGGCGTCACGCGCATCACGATGTCGTAGCGCAAGGTCTCGCCCGCCTTCATCGTGCGCGGACCACTGAACGCCTCGGCCAGGTACGCGTTTGGCTGGCTGCGCAAGCGGATGCCGCCTTGCCCCTGGTTGTCCCACGACAGGGGCATGCGCAACGGCTGCTGGTGGTAGAAATTCGTATTCAGCGGGCGCAGGTAGTGTTCGTCGCGCAAATGGAAGGCCAGGCCGGCATTCACCGTGCCGATCCAGGCGCCATCCTGGTTGTTCTGAACGTTCCACTTCCAGTCGAAAGCGGCAGGCGCGCGATCGCCTTGGCGGCCAAGGCCGAGCTGATACTTGGCCACGTCGTGATTCAGCGGAATTTCCAGCCGGATATCACGCAGCGTAGTGGCCTGTTTCGCGGTGAGGGCAATCGCATAAGTCAGCGTGCCATCCGCCTCTAGGCTGGCCTTGACCTCGCCCTGCAGCGGCCCCGCACTTCCTGCCACCTGCCAGTGCACCTTGCCGGGGCCATCGCGCTGCATCTTGGCTACCCCGGATGCGTCCAGCGCATGGTCACCCGTGCCGTCCTGCACCACCAGGCGCATGGGAGCTGCCAGCAGCGCCGTCGGTTGTTTAGCAAAGCCGGTCATGCGCTCGTCGAAGGCGCTGGTGATCTGCGCCGGCAGGCCACTGGCCGCTAGTTTCACGTCGCGCCCGAGGATGCCTAGCGTCGGCCCGTTCACGCTGATCGCGGTGAACGGCTTTACCAGCGAATCGTCCTGGGCCAGGGTGGAATTGAGCCAGCGCATGCGGGTCAGCTTGAACGGGTCGTCATCGCCATGCGCCACCGCCTGGCCCTCGCCCACCGTGATGAGCAGCGGCACTTTCTGCGCCGCCACGCCATCGGCAGCGATGGTGACTTCGCCACGGTACACATCCGCCTTGGCAGACGCCGGCACATCAAGCCCCATCCACAAGGGCTGCACTCGCCCCTGCGCCACGTCGACGCGCAACGAGAATGGCTTGCCGATTGAATCGACACCGCCGAGGTTCAAAACGGTGAATGCACTGGCAGGGATGCGCGCACCCTCAGCGCCGACCAGGTCACTGAACTCGACACGCAGGTTGTCGACCTTGCCGCGCGGGGCCCAGGCGCCTATCTGGAAGCTCAGGTATTCGCCGCGCAGCGCGCGCTCGCTCAAGCTGCCGCCCGCTCCACGCTGCGCCCAGCTTTCGGGAATGCTGTCGAACATGCGTACCGGGTTGGCCCGCGTTTCCGGGAACAGGAGCAAGGATTCGGACGGATGCGCTGCCAGCAACGCCTGCACTTGCGCCGGCGTGGCGGTTCGCTCCATCCCGGTATAGGCGTCGAAATCGTCCACGGCTTCATAGCGCAGCACGCTTGCCTGCGGCAGCTTGGCCCAGGCCTGCGCGCCACTGCCGATCTTGCGTGACCAGGCGGCCTCGGCGCTGTCCTTCGGCGTCGCATAGGTGACCGTGGGATAGTTGCTGCGACCCACGCTGACGTAGGGCTGGTAATAAATCGCGTACACACCCGCCTGCGCCGCCTGAAACACGAGTTCGCCGCTGGCGCGGTCGATGTTTCCACGCAGCACATTGCCGACCGGCTTGCCGCTTGGATCGGTGACGACGACGGCGACCTGCTCGGGGTGCGCGTCGCGGCGACGCCACGGGATCACCACATGCACCGCGGCAGCCGGCGCATCCACTTGCACCAGATACCGATGGTTGCCCAGGGTCGATGCGTCCCAGCGCAATGATGGCGGCATCTCTGGTGCTGTCGCGTTGACCCAGGACGTTGCTCCCAGCAACACGCCCGCCATGATCCATGCACTACGCCGATAACCCATCACCACCCCAGATTGCGAAAGGAAGCCGGCAACGCGCTGCAGCTTCGGATGCGCGCGCAGCTGCCGGAACCTAGGGTGTAACCCGAGCCTGCGGCTGGAGGCAAGGTCCAAACGTCCGGGTCAGGCGCCGCGATCGGTGCGCAGCGTGCGCACGACCTCATCGTGCCCGGCCGCCGAGCGTCCGCTGACCCAGCCAAACAGGCCAATGCCGACGATGATCATCAGTGCGCCGGCTGCCGAGAAACCGTGCGGCCAGGCTTCGCCGAGAAAACTCGCACCGATCACCGTGGCGAACAGCAGCTCCGCCGCCTGCATCGCTTCCACCGCCGCCAGCGAGGTCGGCTCGCTGCGCACCATGTCGGTGGCGCGGAAAAACAGCACGGTGGCGATCACACCGGACGATAGCGCCACGCCACCGGCCAGGCAGACTTCACGCAAGCTGGGCGGCCCGATCGTCCACCACGCCACCGCCGCCAGCAGCCACCACAGCGGCCAGCTGCACAAGGTCATGCCGAACACGCGTTGCGTCGCGCCAATACGCAAGCCGCTCTGCTCGAGATGCAACAACAGCATGCGGTTGCCCAGCGGATAGGCGAAGGCGGCGAACACCACGGCAGCCATCGCCAACCAGTCGCCCGGCCGCAGGCGCCCCTGCGCGTGCCCCCACTGAAGCGCGAACACGCCGGCCACAATCAACACGCCGATGGCCACGCTGCGCCAAGGCAGCCGCCGCCTTTCGTCGCGATAAATGAAAGGCGACAACAATGGCCCCGCCAGTACCGTGGTCTGGAAGCTGCCCGCCACCAGCCACGAAGGTCCGCTATTGGCCGCCCAGGTGAGCGGCAGGCCGAACAGGACGAAGCCGACCGCGCTCCACAACAACCACGTGCGCGGGGACTGGCGCAGTTCCCTGGGCAACTCGCCCAGGCCGCCTTGCCAGGGCAAGGCCAGCGCCAGCAGGGGCAGCGTGATGAGATAGCGCAGGATGACCGCCCACGCCCAATGGCCACCACCCGCCACCAGGCTGCGGTTGAGCACATAGGTCATGGTGAAGAACAGCGCCGCGCATAGCGCCAGACCCACTGCGGCTAGAGCGTTCGAGCGCATCGGCGACCCACGGCAAAGGAACCGAGTGTGGCAAATGTCGCGGCGTTTTCGTAGAGCTGCAAGGGAACAAGCCCTGCCCGGTTTCCTGCCGGCAAGACCTCAGGCCCGCTCCGCCGGTGCCAGCGGCAGGTCCAGTTGCACGATCAGGCCACCGCCATCGGCATTGCTGGCGCGGATATCGCCACCATGCGCGCGCACCACGCGCTGCACGATCGCCAGCCCCAGGCCGTGACCGTCAGCGCGTGCAGCGTTGCTGCCGCGAAACAGCGGCCGGAACAAGGATTCCAGCTCGGCGGACGGCACGCCGGGACCATGGTCGCGGATCGACAACGCGACCTTGTCCTTGCCGGCCTGCACGGACAGCTCGACACGACCACCCACCGGGCTGAACTTGATGGCATTGGAGAGCAGGTTGTCGAACGCGCGCTCCAGCAATAGCTCGTTGCCGGACACCATCACCGCCGCGGCCGGGTGCAGCGCCAGCGTGATCTCGCGCGCATGCGCCTCCAGCCCGGCGCGGCGCACGCATTCGCTCAACAGCCCGACCAGCTCGACCGGCTCACGGCTGACGCCCGGAATGCCACCTTCGAGGCGCGAGAGCGCGAGCATCTCGCCAGTCATGCTGTCGAGCCGGTCGATTTCCTGCTCGGCCTGCTGAAAATAGCCAGCCGCTTCGTCGGCATGCTTGCTGCGCCGGGCCAGATCGAGGATCAGGTGCAGGCGCGCCAGTGGCGAGCGCAGTTCGTGCGACAGGTCCTGCAGCACGCTGCGATCGTGCGCGACCAGCGCTTCGATGCGTTCGGCCATCGTGTCGAAATCGCGCGCCAGCTGGGCGAGCTCGTCATGCGCGTGGCCTTGGTCGCGACCCACGCGGGCGGACAGCTCCCCCGCTGCCATGCGTTGCGTTGCATGCCGAATCGCTTCCACCGGTCCCGCCACGTTGCGCGCCACCCACCAGCCCACCATGCCGATGAAGATCAGCGACAGCACGCCCTGAATGGCCAGGAAAATGGTCTGCCGCGTCTGCGGCCGCAAGCGCGTGTGCACGCGACTCAAGGCGACCAGTTGACGCGTCTTGCCGTCCGCCCCCGTCACTTGCTGCACGGCGAGATAGAGATTCGGCCATGGCTGCAACACCACGTCGCGTTTGGCGTCGAGCCAGGTCTGCAGCGAGCCCTGCACGGATGACGGCAGGCGAATCGGCACCAGCGCCTGCCCTTGTTCGTACAAGCTGGCCTCGATGCCCTCGTGACGCTGCTGCAGCGCCCACTCGGCCAGCGCGGCGGTACCGCCTGCCTCATACGCCTGGTCGGCACCCTGGGCCAGATTGGCCCAATTGATTTCCACGGCCGTGGTGTACGCGGCAAAGCGCGTGGTGAGGAAACCACCGAGCGCCAACGCCAGCAGATTGACGGCGCAGAAGCTGATCAGCAGGCGCCAGTACAGCGAACTCTTGAACGGACTCACGCGCCCCCCGCGACCAGACTGTAGCCGGCGCCGCGCACCGACTCGATGCGCGGCGACTGCGCCGAGGCTTCGGTCAGCTTGTGGCGCAAGCGGCTCACATGCACGTCGATGCTGCGATCGAAGCGCTCCAGCTCGCGCCCCAGCGCCATGCGCGTCAAGGTCGCCTTGTCCACCAGCTCGCCGGTGCGCTGCGCCAGGGCCAGCAGCAGCTGGAATTCCGCGCCGGTCAGGGACAGTTCCTGCTCCTCCACATAGGCGCGCCGCTCGCTGGGCTCCAGCCGCAACGCGCCGACCTGGAGCGTACCCGCCGCGATCGGCGTATTGCGCCGCAGCTGCGCGCGCACCCGGGCCAGCAGCTCGCGCGGCAGGCAAGGTTTGGTCAGGTAGTCGTCCGCCCCCAGCTCCAGCCCGATCACACGATCCACCGGTTCACCTCGCGCAGACAGCATGATGACCGGGAGGCGGTGTTTCAGGCGCAGCTCGCGCAGCGTCTCCAGCCCGTCGCGGCCGGGCATCATCACATCCAGGATCAGCAGGTCGGGGCGCGTGGACTGGTTATGCAACTGGGCCAGGCCAGACTCGCTGTCATGGGCGACATCCACCACAAAGCCTTCACGCTGCAAATACTCCGCCAGCAAGCTGCACAGGGCACGATCGTCGTCGACAATAAGGATTCTTGGCATGGGTGATCCGTAGCTGCGAGGCCATTCAAGCCGCGCCACCGGGCGAACTCTATCGGCTTTACGCTTCTTTACCTTTCGGCAAAGAACATACACATAGCGCTGTCGTCAAATGGACACCAGCAAGTCCACCCCAACGACCAAGGAATTCCCCATGCGCAAGAATGTAACTGTCGCCCTGGTGCTGGCATCGGCCATGGCCCTCGCCCCGTTCGCCATGGCTGCCGCCCAGGATGGCGGTTTTCATGGTGGCCACGGCCACCATGGCGGCTTCGAGGCATACAGCAAGCTCAACCTGACCGACGCGCAGAAGGCCAGCATCAAGCAGGTCATGCAGAACGCGTTCGCGCAGAACAAGCCGCAGCGCCAGGCCCTGCAGCAGCAGCGTCAGGCGTTTGAGGCGATGGCGCCGAACGCCAGCGGCTACCAGGCCGCCGCTACCGCCCTGGCCCAGGCCGAAGGCGCCGCGATGCAGGCCCGCGTGCAGCAGCGCGCCGCCATCCGCGCGCAGATCTATTCGATCCTGACCCCGGCACAGCAGAGCCAGCTTGCCACCATCCAGGCGCAGAACCAGGCTCGCCGCCAGCAGTGGCAGCAGTTCAAGGCCCAGCATCCGGTGAGTGGTTCCAGCTCGGCCCAGTAAAGAGTGATTCGGACGACGTCATAACAAGACCACGGCGCTCCTCACGCCGGCAACACCAACGGCGCCAGCCTGCATGCTGGCGCCGTTTTTTTTGGCTCAGTCCGCCTTGAAGCCGCCCTGCGCCTGGGCAGGCACATAAACCGGCGGCGCATAACCCGCCGGCTTGTTGCCCACGGCCACGCCGCCATGCAGGCGCGACTGCTGCACGTCGCTGAAGAACCAGTAGGGAAAGGTCGGCTCCAGCGCGCTGGCGGCATCCAGGCGGGCGCGCAACTCGAGCGGGATCTCGAAGGACAGGGCCGCGAGGTTGTCGTCCAGCTGCGCAAGCTTGGTAGCGCCTACGATGACCGACGCCACGCCAGGCTGCGTCGCCACCCAGTTCAGCGCCACCTGGGCCATCGGCCGGCCCATCGCCGCCGCCACTTCCTCCAATGCCGCGACGACACGCCAGTTGCGCTCGGTAAAACGATCAAATCCCGGCGCTCCCGAAATCTTGGCCAGGCGTCCCTCGCCGCTGCCGCCGGCCTCGCTGGCCTTGTACTTGCCCGACAACAGGCCCATGCCCAGCGGACTCCAGGCCGTGATGCCCATGCCCAACTCGGCGCTCATCGGCACGAACTCGTGTTCGATATGCCGCTCGATCAGGGAGTACTCCAACTGCAGGTTCACCAGCGGGGTCAGCGCATGCGCCTCGGCATAGGTCTGCGCCCGCGCGGCATACCAGGCCGGCACGTCCGACAGCCCCGCGTAGCGGATCTTGCCGGCCCGCACGAGGTCGTCGAGCGTGCGCACCACTTCCTCGGCCGGGGTCAGGCGGTCCCAGGTATGCAGCAGGTAGAGATCGATGTAGTCGGTGCGCAGGCGACGCAGCGAGCCGTCCACCGCGCGCAGGATGTGCTTGCGACCGTTGCCCCCCGCATTCGGGTTGCCCGGCTGCGCGTTGTAGCTGAACTTGGTGCTGAGTACGACGCGATCGCGCGTCCCCGTCTCGGCCATGAAGCGTCCCAGCAGCTCCTCGCTGGCGCCGTCGGTGTACAGATCGGCGGTGTCGACGAAGTTGCCGCCCGCGGCCAGGTAACGGTCGAACATGGTGCGGGCGGTGTCCTCCGCCGCGCCCCAGCCCCAGTTGTCACCGAAAGTCATCGTGCCCAGGGCGAGGCGGCTGACGCGCAGGCCGGAGCGGCCCAGGGTGTAGTAGGTGTCGAGCGACATGGCGAGAACTCCCGGTGGATGGATCGGATGGGCGCAGTCTGCGCCTTGCCATTGCGGAGAAAAATCGGCATTTTGTAGATGCTTTATTAAGCATGGCTAACTAATGCGCCTCGATGACACCACCGCCCTGCGCGCGTTCCGGCTGATCGCCCGGCATGGCAGCTTTACCCGTGCCGCGGCCGAGATGGAGGTCACCGCCTCCGCCCTCAGCCAGTCGCTGCGCCATTTGGAGGCCCATGTCGGCGTGCGCCTGCTGCATCGGACCACGCGCCGCGTCGGCCTGACCGAGGCCGGCCGCGCGTTTCTGGAACGCATTTCCCCTGCCCTCGGCGAAATCGATGCCGCCATCGAGGCGCTGCGCCAGCACGGCGACAGGCCCATCGGCACGCTGCGCATCGCCGTGCCGCAGATGGTGCTCGATCACCTGATCGCGCCGATGCTGGCGGACTTCATCCGCGCATGGCCGGAACTGAAACTCGACATCCACGTCGAGAACCGGCTGACCGATCTGATCGCCGAGGGTTTCGATGCCGGCATCCGGCTCGGCGAGCGCCTTGCGCGTGACGTGGTGGCGATACCGCTGGGCGGTCCGCAACGCGCCGTCGTGGTGGGCTCACCGTCTTACTTCAATCAACACGGCAAGCCACGGCATCCACGCGAGCTGGCCGCACACGACTGCGTGCGCTTCCGCTTCAACAGCGGTGCGATCTATCGCTGGGAATTCGCGCATCCCGCCGGCCCATCCAAGGGACAATGGTTCGAAATCGACGTGGATGGTCCGCTGACCACCAACGAGCCCGCCATGGCGATACGCGCGGCGCTCGACGGGCTGGCGTTGACGCATATGGTGGAACCATCCGTGCGTGCAGCCATCGCTGCCGGCCAACTGGAAACCGTGCTGGACGACTGGCTACCGCCGTTCGATGGCTTCTATCTGTATTACCCCAGCCGGCTGCAGGTGCCGCCGAAGCTGCGCGTGTTCATCGAACACTTGCGCAGGCAACTCGTGACGGGCACCTGAGCGGCACCATCATCAGCGCCAGTGTCCGGACACATAAACACTGCCCGGTGCATAGTAGGCCGGCACCCAGACACGTGCCGCGTAATGCGGCCTTGGCGCCACCACCACGCAGCCGGTGAGCGAGAGGCTCGCGCTGAACATCACGACGAGGCCGAGACCAATCAGCATGAGTCGACGCATGGTGTTCTCCTTGGTGGGTGTTAGCCACGGAGAACGCCAGCCTGGAGGAGTCGATGACGAAATCACCCGAACGCGATGGCTGCGGTTCATGCATTTCGCAGCCACCATTCAGCCTGACGGAAAGCTTACGCGTCACTGCTGCGCCAAGCGTTCCATGGTCGAGCGATAGCGCGCGGCGATGCGCTCCTCATCGCGATGCATGAAATGGCGCACGACCCATTCGCCGCCCACCATCACGTCACGCACCAGCGCTGCATTGCCAGCAAACAGGAAGCTGTCGATCACGGAACGCTCATCACGCGCCGCCAGCAGTGGCGCGCGATCGTCCAGCACGAGCAGATCGGCACGCGCGCCCTCCCGCAGTTCGCCGACCGGCAGGCCCGCTGACAGCGCGCCACCACGCAGCGCGGCACGCCACAAGGTTTCACCCACGCTATCGCCCTGATGGCGCGCGGCGATATTGCGATGGCGCGTCGACAGGCGCTGACCGTATTCGAGCCAGCGCAATTCCTCTACCGGCGACACCGAGATATGCGAATCCGAACCGACGCCGAGCGTGCCCTGCGCGTCCAGATAATCGGCGAGTGGGAACAGGCCATCGCCTAGATTCGCCTCGGTCGTGGGACACAGGCCAGCCACGGCCCCGCTGCGCGCCAGCCGCGAGGTTTCCTGCGCGCTGAGATGCGTGGCATGCACCAGGGTCCATCGCGCATTCACCTCGGCGTGGTCGAACAACCATTCCACCGGACGGGCGCCGCGGGTAGCGAGGCAGTCCTGTACCTCGCCGATTTGTTCGGCGATATGGATGTGAATGGGACAATCCCGCGCCGCATCGCTGGCGAGCACGCTTTGCAGCGCCTGCTCCGGCACGGCGCGCAACGAGTGCAACGCGATACCTATCCGCAGCTTCTCGTTTTCATGGGCTCGCAACGCTTCCAACAGGCGCAGGTAGGAAGGGACGTCGTGACCAAAACGACACTGACGCGGCGTCAGTGGCCGGCCATCGAAACCACCACTCATGTACAGCACCGGCAGCAAGGTCAAGGTGATCCCTGCTTCGCGCGCGGCCTCGATCAACGCCAGCGACATCGCCTCAGGCTGCGCGTAGGGCGTGCCGTCCGGCTGATGATGCAGGTAATGAAACTCGCACACCTGGGTGTAGCCGCTCTTGAGCATTTCCACGTAGAGCTGCGCAGCAATGGCCTTGAGTTCCTCCGGACCGATGGCGGCAGCGAACGCGTACATGGTTTCGCGCCAGGTCCAGAAACTGTCGTCACTCTTGCCTTTGCGTTCCGCCAGCCCGGCCATGGCGCGCTGGAAGGCGTGCGAATGCAGGTTGGGCATGCCCGGTAGCACCCAGTGTCCCAGGCGTTCGGCCCCAGCAGCGCTGGCGCCGACCAGGTAACCGCGATCGTCGACCGCGAGCCCGGCATCGCGGCTCCAGCCTTGGGCCGTCCAGAGTCGATCTGCAACGTAGTGGGTCGGAATGGTGGCGCCCATCAGCCTGCTCCTTGGGATATCCCGCGGAGTTTAACCGCCCTGCCCGGCCGCGTCGTTCAGCGTGCTGCGGCATAATGCGCAAATGGCCAAGAAGATCCGCGAAGACGCCCCGAAGCTGCTGGTCCGCCAGGCCAAGCCCGCCGATGTCCCCGGGCTGGTCGACCTCACCGCCCGTGTCTATACGCCCGAGTGGGGTCATTCCGCGGAAATGCTGCGATCCCAGCAGACGCACTTCCCCGAAGGCCAGTTCGTGGTCGAGTACGAAGGCAAGATCGTCGGCTATTGCGCCACCTTCCGCATCGACGAAGCGACCGCGCTGGCGCCGCATACATGGATGCAGATCACCGGTGGCGGCATGGGCTCGCGCCACAAGACCGATGGCAACTGGCTGTACGGCATGGAGGTGGTGGTCCATCCCGACTACCGCAACATGCGCATTGGCCAACGCCTGTACCAGGCACGCAAGCGCCTGTGCACCGACCTGAAACTGCGCGGCATCGTGTTCGGCGGACGCATCCCGGGCCTGGCGCGCAACCTGCACCGCTACGGCAGCGCCGATGCCTACGTGCATGCCGTGGTGGAAGGCAAGCGGCGCGACCCCACGCTGAGCTTCCAGCTGAGCAACGACTTCGAGGTGATCGGGCTGCTGCGCGGCTACGTGCCGTCCGATTACGAATCGCTGGGCTACGCAGCGCATCTGGTCTGGCGCAATCCGGAGCTGCTCAACCAGCCGGATATCCCGTCGATTCCGTCGACCCAGCGACTGCCCGACCTGGTACGCGTCGCTTCGGTGCAGTACCTGCAGCGGCGCATCCGTTCGTTCGAGGAATTCGCGACCCAGGTGGAATACTTCACCGATATCGCGGCCGACTACAGCGCGGATTTCGTCACCTTCCCCGAATTGATCACGCTGCAGCTGCTGTCGATCGAGAACGAGGAACTGTCGCCTGTCGAGTCGATTCGCAAGCTCAGCCAGTACACACCGCAGGTGAAGCAGCTGTTCAGCCATCTGGCGGTGCACTACAACATCAACATCATCGCCGGCTCGCACCCGACCGAGCAGCCCAACGGCGACATCCACAATGTCTGCTATGTATGCCTGCGCGACGGCTCGATCCACGAGCAGGAAAAAATCCATCCGACGCCGAGCGAACGCACGGTGTGGAACATCACCGGCGGCGACAGCGCGGCGACCATCCCCACCGACTGCGGCCCGATCGGCGTGATGATCTGCTATGACGCGGAGTTTCCCGAGGTGGCGCGCCACCTGGTCGACCAGGGCGCGCTGATCCTGTTCGTGCCGTTCTGCACCGATGTGCGCGAAGGTTACCTGCGCGTGCGCTACTGCTCGCAGGCGCGCGCGATCGAAAACCAGTGCTACGTCGTGCTGTCGGGCAACGTCGGCAACCTGCCTGGCGTGAACAATTTCGACATCCAGTACGGCCAGAGCTGCATCCTGACGCCGAGTGACTTTCCGTTCGCGCGCGATGGCATCGCCGCCGACTCCACGCCGAATATAGAAACCGTGCTATTCGCCGATCTCCATCTGGGCAGCCTTGCCCGTGCCCGCAACGCCGGCGCCGTGCAAAACCTCAAGGATCGCCGCTTCGATCTTTACGAGACACGCTGGACGCGCAAGTCCGAGGTGAAGAAGTGAGCGATGCCGAGGACGAAGTCGCCGGCACCGCTTCGCCGGGTGCCACCGGACGGCTCAAGCGCCTGACCGATTCCGAGCTGTTTTCGCCCATGCAGTGGCGTCGGCGCGTGCTGTTCTGGAGCGGCGCCGTGCTGGTGGGCTTGGCCGCCGTGGGCTTTGCGCAGGCGGCCGACTATGCCTACGGTTTGTTCCGTGGCGTGGTGACGCACAACCGTTTCTGGGCGTTCCTGATCACGCCGGCCACGTTCGCCCTGCTCGCCTGGCTCACCCAGGGCGCGCTGAAACCCACACGCGGCTCAGGCATTCCCCAGGCCATCGCCGCACTCAAGGTGGAAGACGAAGACTTTCGCCACAGCCTGCTGTCGCTGCGCGTGGCGATCGGCAAGATGGCGCTGACGCTCGCCGCACTGGCCGGTGGTGCGTCGGTGGGACGCGAAGGCCCTACCGTGCACGTTGGTGCGGGTCTGCTCTATTCGCTGGGTCGCCGCTTCGGCTTCGATGAACCCGCTGCGGCGGGTCGTTTCATCCTGGCGGGCTCCGCCGCCGGCCTCGCCGCAGCCTTCAATACGCCGCTGGCTGGCGTGGTATTCGCCATCGAAGAAATGAGCGGCGCGTTCGAGCACCGCATGAGCGGCACCTTGCTGACGGCCGTGATTGTCTCGGGTGTCGTCTCGCTCGGCATACTTGGCAACTACGCTTATTTCGGCCATTTCGATATCGGCCTGCCGCTGGGCGAGGCATGGTGGGCCGTGCTCGCCGCCGGCATCGTCTGCGGCCTGGTGGGCGGATTGTTCGCCCGCCTCATCCAGCCCAGCGACCACGGCTTCCGTGGCGTCGTCGGCCGCCTGCGCGCGCGTCAGCCGGTAGTGTTCGCCGCTGCATGCGGCCTCGCCCTGGTGCTGCTCAGCCAGCTTACGCGCACCGGACTCTACGGCACGGGTTACGCGCAGGCGAAGGAAATCCTCGAGGGTCATGCCGAAACCGTGACGAGCTTTGGCGCGCTGAAGTTCCTCGGCAATATCGCCTCGTACTGGGCGGGCATTCCCGGCGGCATCTTCTCGCCGGCCCTGGCGGTGGGCGCGGGCCTGGGCCAGAACCTCAGCACGATCATGCCCGGCGTCGACGTCTCGGCGATGGTCCTGCTCGGCATGGCGGCCTATCTCGCCGGCGTCACCCAGGCACCGCTCACCGCCACCGTGATCTCCATGGAACTGACCGCCAACCAGCAGATGGTCTTGCCGATCATGGCGACCTGCCTGATCGCGCGAGCTGCGTCATCCATTTTTTCGCACAAGCCGGTGTACCGCGCGCTGGCCGACAAGCTGATCGAGGGCTACGAGCATGAGCTGGCGCGGCGTCATGCAGACGCCCAGCGCGATGAGCTTGCCGACGACGATCTTTCCGCCAGCGATAGGGCGATGCAAGAGCGCGCCAGCAGGCCCATGGTTGAAGACCCGGCCACGCCGATTCCGCCTTCCGACGATCACCCGGACGACCACGCGTCGTCCCCACAACCGCGCTGACGCTCATGACCACACGCTGGGACCACTTGCTGCTCGATGCCACGCTGGCCACGTTTGTCGGCGAAGCGCCTTATGGACTGATCGAGAACGGCGCGATCGCGCTACACCAGGGACGCATTGCCTGGGTCGGACCACAGCGTGAGCTGCCCGGCGATGCCGAGACGCTGGCCACGCGCGTGGACTACCTGGACGGTGCGCTGGTCACGCCAGGACTGATCGATTGCCACACCCATCTCGTATTTGGCGGCAACCGCGCGCACGAATTCGACCTGCGCCTCAATGGCGCCAGCTACGAGGAGATCGCACGCGCCGGAGGCGGCATTGTCTCCACCGTCAAGGCCACCCGCGAAGCCAGCGAAGATGCGCTGTTCGCGCAGGCGCTACCGCGAGCGCATGCCCTGCTCGCCGACGGCGTCACCACGATCGAGATCAAATCCGGCTACGGCCTGGATCTCGACACCGAACGCCGCATGCTGCGGGTCGCACGTCGCCTCGGCAAGGCGCTGGACATCACCGTGCGCACCACCTTTCTCGGCCTGCATGCGCTGCCGCCGGAATTTCGCGACGATCGTGATACCTATGTCGACCTGGTCTGCGACGTGATGTTGCCCACGCTGGCTGGCGAAGGGCTGGTCGACGCCGTTGATGCGTTTTGCGAAAACATCGGCTTCACCCCCGCGGAAACGCTTCGCGTCTTCGAGCGCGCGACGCAACTCGGCCTGCCGGTCAAGCTGCACGCCGAGCAGTTGTCCGATCTCGACGGGGCGGCCCTGGTTGCTTCCTTCAACGGGCTTTCCGCCGATCACCTGGAACATCTCAGCGAGCATGGTGTCCACGCGATGGCCCATGCAGGCACGGTCGCCGTGCTGCTGCCTGGCGCGTACTACGCCCTGCGCGAAACAAAGCTTCCGCCAATCGCCAGCCTGCGCGAACACGGCGTCGCCATGGCCGTGGCTACCGACTGCAATCCAGGCACCTCGCCCCTGCTTTCGTTGCGTCTTGCCGCCGGCATGGCGTGCACGCTGTTTCGCCTGACCCCGGAAGAAGCCCTGCGGGGCGTCACCGTGCATGCCGCCAAGGCGCTTGGTCTTGCCGATCGCGGCACCCTGGCCGTCGGGCAGCGCGCCGATCTCGCGCGGTGGAATGTGCACTCGCCGGCCGAGCTCTGCTACTGGATCGGCGGCAGCAATGTACTGCGGGAAATTTTCCTCGGTGGCGAACTGCTGTCGCCCGAGCCCTGAGCCAGTCGCCTCACCAGGAGGATCGGCCATAAAAAAACCCCCGCAAGCGCGGGGGTTTTGTCGAAGCGAGTACGGCTTATGCCGACTTCTTCTTGGGAGCAGCCTTCTTGGCGGCGGCCGGCTTGGTCACGGTCGCCTTGGCGCCAGCAACGGCCGGCTGCAGCGAATGCGCGCGGGAGTTGCCATAGCTGCCACGGTAAGTCTTGCCACGACGGGTCTTGCGATCGCCCTTGCCCATAAGGGAACTCCTTGATTCATGAGGGTGAACAGTCATCCATCCTATCAGCGACCGCTCAAATCGCAATAGTCAGCGATGGTCGTGACCCGCGCAGTCGCGCTGGTGTTCAGGACATGGCTCCGAATCGATCTGCACCGTGACGTGCCGAATACCGAAACGCTCGGCCAGGACCTGGTTGATGGCACTGATCGCGGCAGCACTGTTGCCGCTTTCGTTCAGCTCTGCATGCAAGGTGGCCATGCGCGAGCCGGTGGCCAACTGCCACACATGCAAATGGTGGATGTCGCGAATCGACGCGTCCGCGACGCGCAACGCATCGGCCACGTCGCCGGTATTCATGCCTTCGGGCACGCCTTCGAGCAGGATGTGCGCGGACCGGCGCAGCAGGCGCCACGCGCTGTTGAGGATCAACAGCGACACCAGCAGCGAAAGCACCGGATCCGCCCAGTTCCAATGCATCCAGCGCACCAGCAAGGCGGCAACCACCGCCGCCACCGAGCCGAGCAGATCACCCAGCACGTGCAGCGTGGCGCCGGCGAGGTTGACGTCGTCATGCGCATGGCCATGCAGCGTGCGCAGCACCAGCAGGTTCACGACCAGGCCGGCGCTCGCCACCCCCAGCATCATGCCGGAGAGGATTTCCGCTGGATGGAACAAGCGCCCAATGGCCTCAAAGGCGATGAAGGCGACCAGTACAAACTGCGTGAGCGCGTTGACGAAACCAGCGAGCACTTCCAGGCGCCCGTAGCCGTACGTGCGCCGCGCATCGGCTGGCCGCCGGGCAAACCACGCGCCGACCACGGCCAATAGCAAGGCCAGCGAGTCGATCAGCATATGGCCGGCATCGGCCAGCAAGGCCAGCGAACCGGACCAGAAGCCGCCAACGACCTCGATCACCATCATCAGCGTGGTGAGCACGAAGGCGACGATCAACTTGCGCTCGCGCCCGCTTACGCCGCGGTGGTCATGCGTCGCGCCATGGGCGTGACCATGATGCCCGTGCTCATGATCGTGGTGGTCATGGTCGTGCGTCCGCACGTGAGCGGTATTCATACGCGAATGCTAGAAAGCACGGGCCCCGTTACACAATCACGGCAGCGCTTACCGGCGTTTTCAGTGCGCACACTGTGGGCCGTGCACGTGCGCGGCGCGATGCGTGCGCAGATTGATGAAATGCGCGGACGCCACCAGCAAACCGCCGCAGGTCACCAGCACGCTGTGCAGAACGATGGAATAGTTTTCGGCAAACGTGACGCCGGTGATCAGCAGGGCGAGGCCGGGCAAGGCCAGCAGCAACGGTCGCTGACGATGGTGGCGCCGATAACCGCTGATCAGGCTGACCAGGGCGAGCGCACAGGCAAACATGACAAAGCCACGCTCGAAGCGGTGGTCGGCAAGAAAACTCAACCCGAGCAGGGGCAGTACCGCCAGTACGAACGGCAAGGCGGCGCAGTGGATGGCGCACAGGAAGGATGCCGTTGCACCAATCCGGTCGGCCATGAACCACCAGCGGGATTTTTTTTCTTGCCTGGCATCCATCGGATAAGACCGAAGCGCACCGCGAGTCGAGCTGGGCCACCCCAGGCGAGACATGTTACATTATAACGTAGCAAACGCAAGCGAAGCGCCGACCAGACGCTTCGCGGCCTTAGCCCTTGCGGCAGTTCTTGCAGAGACCGTGCACTTCCAGCGTCTGCGCCTGCGGCCGGAAGCCGAACGCCTTGGCCTGGGCTTCGATCAGCTCGGCCACGCGCTCGTCGCAGACTTCCTGGGCGCTGGAGCAGTTGTCGCAGATCAGGAACGGCACTTGATGCGCCTCCGCCGGGTGATGGCAGGAGACGAAGGCGTTGATCGATTCCAGCTTGTGGATGAAGCCGTGTTCGAGCAGGAAGTCGAGGGCGCGGTACACCGTGGGCGGCGCCGCATTGCCATGGCGCTCACGCAGCTGGTCGAGCAGATCGTAAGCCTTGACCGGCTGGCCCGCAGCGGCGACCAATTCCAGCACTTCCTTGCGCAACGGCGTCAGCCGCAGGCCGCGCGCCTCGCTGGCATGCTCCACCGCACGCACGAAGCTCTGGGCGTCGTCGTGATCATGGTGGTGATGCACGTGCAGCTTGTCGGAAGCGATATGACTCAAAGAATTCACCTCGGTAGCCATCATACACTCCCGCCCGAGAACCTCCGTTAGCGCCTGCGCGGCAGCGGCGGCGGCTCGGGTCGCGGCTTGGGGCGGGAACGCCCCAGCACCACGATCCAGCCGAGCGGCCCCAGCACCACGGCCCAGACGATGCCTTCCACCAGCCGTCCACGCCACCAGCCCAGCACGGCCCCCACCACCACAAAGACCACGCTCCACCAGAACAGCGCCGCCCAGGGCAGCAAGGCCATCAGGTTCAGGAAGATGTGCATGAAGGCATCGGGACTGTCGGGATCCACGCCCTGCATTGCCTTTTCCAGCCATTGCTCCACGTCGACCCCGCCGAATCACTACGATAGTGCCGATGATGAAGCGTCGACACCCGGCTTGCACCCACGGGCGTCGCATACCGGACGGAAACCATGCGCTGCCTGTTGATCGAGGATGACCTCCACACCGCCGACCTGATCCGCGAAGGCCTCCACGAAGCTGGCCATCAGGTCGAGGTATGCCATAGCGGCACGGACGGCGTAGAGCGCGCCAATGGCGAGCTGTGGGACCTCATCGTCCTGGACCGCATGCTGCCTGGCGGCGTGGATGGACTGGAGATCCTCGCGACGCTGCGTTCGCGCGACGACCGCACGCCGGTGCTGGTGCTCAGCGCACTCAGCAGCCTGGATGAACGTATCCGCGGCCTGCGCAGCGGCGGCGACGACTACCTGACCAAGCCGTTTGCCCTGGACGAGCTGCTGGCTCGCATCGAAGCCCTGGCACGGCGCGCCAGCCCGCGCATCGAGCCGGAGTTGCTGAGCGTTGGCGACCTGACGCTGGACCCGCGCACCCGCCGCGTGTTCCGCGACAACCTGCCGATTCCGCTGCAACCACGCGAATACCTGCTGCTGGAATACCTGATGCGTCATCAGGACGAGGTGGTCACGCGCAAGATGCTGCTGGCCGCGGTCTGGGGCTATCACTTCGATCCGGAGACGAATGTGATCGACGTGCAGATGAGCCGCTTGCGCAACAAGATCGACAAGGACAACACGCAGCCACTGATACGCACGGTGCGTGGCGTGGGTTTCACCCTTGGTATGCGTAGCCAGGACTCCAGCGATGGCTAGCTTTCGCCACTCGGTGGTGTTTCGCATGTCGGCCGGCTACGGCGCGCTGCTGCTGCTCTCGGTGGCCTTGATTTCCACCGTGTTCTATATCGGCACGGCCGGCCTGCTTGGCCGCAACATCGACACCCAGCTGCGCAGCACCTCGCGCCACCTGGTGCAGGTACGCGAGCAACGCGGCAGCGACGCGCTGGTGCGCGAGATCCACAACCTGCTGACCGACAACCAGGACAGCGATACGGAGATCTATCTGCTGCTCGATGCCGACGGCCACAAGCTCATCGGCAACCTCACCGCATGGCCGCGCCCGGCAACGATTGCCGAAGGGCTGGAAAAGGTCGACGTGGAACGCGTCGGCCGGCAATCCAGCAGCCGCCTGCTGACTTATCGTTTCGCCGACGGCGGCATGCTGCTGGTCGGCCGCGACATGCAGGACGTGCGCGAACTGGAGCACATGGTGCTGGTGGCGCTGGGGCTGGGTGGCCTGCTCGCGATCCTGCTGGCGGGCGCGGGCTCGATCCTGTTTCGCGACCAGCTGCAGCGGCAGCTGAAGGCCATCCACCATGCGACCACAGAGATCGCCGCGGGTCGGCTGGACCGCCGCATCACCATCGGCGCCTCCAAGGACGAGTTCGCCGTGGTGGCCCGCGACGTCAACGACATGCTCGACGAGATCGAGCGTTTGATGGATACCTCCCGCCAGGTGTCCAATGCCATCGCGCACGATCTGCGCACGCCGCTGGGCCGCATTCGCGCGGCGCTGGAACAGGCGTTGCGCTCACCCCAGCGCCCCGAGCGCCTGCCCCAGGCCGGGCAGTACGCCATCGACGAGATCGACGGCCTCATTACGGTGCTCGACAAGCTGTTGCAGATCGCCGAGGCGGAATCAGGCGTCCGGCGACAAAGCTTCGAAACCCTGCCGGTGCGCGAACTGCTCGACGACATCATCGAGCTCTACCAGCCCGCAGCGGAGTCCCTCTCGATCCATCTGACCCATGACGTCGACGGCGAACCCCAGATCCTCGCGGATCGCCATCTACTGGCCAACACCTTGGCCAATTTGCTGGATAACGCGTTCAAGTACGCCGGCCATGGGGCAACGGTCGACGTGCGTACCGTGGAAGCGAACGGGATGGTGGCCATTACCGTGCAGGACAACGGGCCGGGCATCCCCGCCGCCGCGCTGTCGCGCGCCACCGAGCGCTTCTTTCGGGTCGATAGCAGTCGCCACCAGCGCGGCAACGGCCTGGGCCTCAGCATCGTGGCTGCCGTGGTTTCGCTGCACCGAGGCCAGCTGACCCTGGAAAACACCTCGCCTGGGCTGAAAGTGAGCATGCTGCTGCCCGCCGCCAACCTTTCCAAACCGTAACTGTTGCCGGCGCCAGCGCGCGACTAAGGTGCGCGCGGGCAGCTCTTGCGTCATCCCCGTCACGACGGCCGTCGTCGATACCGTGCGCGAGCGCCAGCCAGACCAAAACGCCACTCCCGGCGTTTGGCGCGATCGGCAATGAGGGCCATGAAGAAACTCGGCGAACGATTCATCGCTGGCGGCTGCCTGTTGGCGGCCATGTTGCTCGCCTGGTCTTGCCAACAGCACGGCACTACACCACCGGGTGCCGCGTCACGCACCGCGCCGGCATCGAGCCAGACCGTCACGATCAATGCCGAGCAGGCGCGCCAGGTCCATGTGACCTCGACTACCGATCGCGATTTTGCGCCTTACATCCAGGCCGTCGGCTATGTGGACTTCGATCAGGATCACCTGGCCCAGGTCACCTCGCCGTATGCAGGGCGCGTGCGCGAGGTATTCGCCAAGGCCGGCGACGCCGTGACGCGGGGCCAGCCGCTGTTTTCGGTGGACAGCCCCGACCTCGCCCAGGCGGAAGCCACCCTGGTCAGTGCCGCGGCCAGTTGGACGCAGACCCGGGCCGCGCTGACGCGGGCCAAGGGCATGGCGCAAGTCCAGGCCAATGCACCGCGTGACCTGGAACAAGCCGTAGCCGACCAGCAAACCGCCGAGGGCAATTACCAGGCGGCACGTCGCGCCTTGCTGATTTTTGGCAAGAGCGAGGCCGACATCGACCGCATCGCGGCCGCACGCCGCGTCGATGGCGAATTGCGCATCAACAGCCCGATCACCGGCCTGGTGGCCACGCGCAATATCGCTCCCGGCAGCCTGATTCAGCCCGGCAGCAGTCCGGCGCCGTTCAATGTCGCCGATGCGTCCAGCTTGTGGCTGGTTGCGAACGTCGCCGAGACTGATTCGCCCCTGTTGCATCCAGGCCTGCCGCTGGTCGCCAACCTGGACGCACTACCAGGCCAGCGCTTCGAGAGCCCGATCGACTACGTGGGCAGCAGCTCCGATCCGAATACGCATCGCGTCGTCGTGCGCGCCACCTTGCATGCGCCGGCCGCCGGCCTTCGGCCGCAGATGTTGGCCGACTACACCATCCGTACCGCCGAACCGACACGCCACATTGCGGTGCCTGAAGACGCGGTGGTGCGTGAGGGCGACGGCAGCATGGTGATCTTCACGACCCGCGACGGCCGCAGCTTCACTCGTCGTCCGGTGAAACTCGGCGCACCGCAGGACGGCTACTTCCCGGTGCTGTCCGGCCTTTCGAGCCACGAGCAGATTGCGGCGGAAGGCGCGCTGTTCCTCAGCAACGCACTGACCCTGCAGTCGCAGTAGGGCCGGTGGCGCCACTCCCCTTCCTTATCAGGGACTGATCGTGCTCAGAGGTATCGTCGCGTTCGCGCTGACCCGTCGCGCCATTGTGCTGATGGCGCTGGCCGCCTTCGCCGTGGCCGGCGTGGCGGCTTACTCCAGGCTCAATATCGAGGCCTATCCCAACCCTGCACCGGTCATCCTGGAGATTACTGCGCAGGCGCCCGGCCTGTCGGCCGAGGAGATGGAGCGCAGCTATACCCGTCCGATGGAAGTCGGGCTTGCCACCACGCCCGGCGTGGAAAGCATCCGCTCCACCTCGTTCTACGGCTTGTCCTTCGTGCGCGTCACCTTCAAGTACGGCACGGACTATTACTTCGACTACACGCAGGCCGCGCTGGCACTGCAGCAAAACGTCAGCTTGCCAAACAACGTGCAGCCGCAGATCCAGGCCTCCAGCCTGGTCGGTGAGATCTTCCGCTACCAACTGGTGGGGCCGCCGGGCACCAGCCTTACCGATCTGCGCACGCTGCAGGACTGGGTGGTAACGCGCCGGCTGCTGTCGGTGCCGGGTATCGCGCAAGTCGTCACCTGGGGCGGCACGACCAAGGAGTACGACGTCGAAGCCGACCTGCACAAGTTGCAAGGCTACGGCATCACCCTGCCCCAGCTGGTCGCAGCGATCGGCAACGCCAACACCAACGTGGGCGGCCGGACGATCAATATCGGGCAACAGTCGGTGAATATCCGCGGCGTCGGCTTGATCAAGGACGTCGACGACATCGGCAACATCGTGCTCAACCAGTCCAACGGCACGCCCGTGCTGGTCAAGGACCTGGCCAAGGTCAAGATCGGCTTCGTGCCGCGACTGGGGCGCGCCGGCCGCGACCACCAGGACGACGTGGTCACCGGCATCGTGGTGATGAATCGCACGCTGCAAACCAAGGAAGTGGTGGCCAGGGTCCAGGACGAAATCACCAAGCTCAATAGCGATGGCACGCTGCCAGCGGGCGTCAAGCTGGTGCCGTTCTACGATCGCTCGACCTTGATTGCGGTGACCACGCACACGGTGCTGCACAACCTGATTTTCGGCTGCCTGCTGGTATTCCTGATCCAGTGGATCTTCCTGGGCGACCTGCGCAGCGCCATTATCGTCAGCGCGAATATTCCCATCGCGCTGTTCTTCAGCATCATCATCCTGGTCCTCCTGGGCGACTCGGCCAACCTGCTCTCGGTAGGCGCCGTGGACTTCGGCATCATCGTCGACTCGGCGGTGATCCTGATCGAGAACATCTTCCGCAATTTCCAGAAATCCTCGGCAGAACACCAGGAGCTGCTGCAGGACCTCGCGCAAAGCGACATGGCCGGCTATGTGCGCGGCGGTGCCGCCAAGGGCTGGACCGACCGCTTGCGCCTGCTGTTTGTCAGCACGATCCAAGTCGATCGCGCCGTGCTGTTTTCGTCCGCCATCACGGTGGCCGCGTTCATCCCGCTGTTCACCATGCAGGGCGTGGAAGGACAGATCTTCAATCCGATGGCGCGCACCTATGCGTATGCGCTGACCGGCGCCTTGATTGCCACGTTTACCATTTCGCCCGTGCTGGCATCCTTGCTGCTGCCCAAGCACATCAAGGAAACCGAGACGATCTTCGTGCGCGCGATCCGTCGCGTGTATTCGCCGGTGTTGCGCTGGGCGCTGGATCGTCGCAAGACCACGGTGGCGGTCGGCGTGGGCTTCCTGTTGTTCGCCACGCTGCTGTTGACGCGGGTCGGCACCGAATTCCTGCCGGCGCTGGAAGAAGGCAATTTGTGGATTCGTGCATCGATGCCAACCACGATCTCGCTTGAGGCCGGCAAGGACAAGGTCGACCGCATGCGCGAGATCCTGTTGAAGCATCCCGAAGTCATCACCGCGGTGTCGCAGCACGGTCGCCCCGACGACGGCAGCGATGCCTCCGGCTTCTACAACGTCGAGCTGTTCGTGCCACTGAAACCCGAGGGTGAGTGGCCTCGCGGTCATACCAAGGCCCAGCTGGTCGCCTCGCTGCAGCAAGAGTTCGACAACGCCTTGCCGGGCGTCGACTTCAATTTCTCCCAATACATCCAGGACAACATCGAGGAAGGCCTGTCCGGCGTGAAGGGCGCGAATTCGGTAAAGATCGTCGGTCCCGAGCTACCGGAACTGGAACGCCTGGCGGACCAGGTGATGCATGAGATGCGGCAAGTGCCCGGCGTGCAGGATCTGGGCGTATTCCATGTACTGGGCCAGCCCAACCTCAACATCACGGTCGACCGCGCCAAGGCGGCCCGCTATGGCCTCAATACCGGCGATATCAATACCGTGGTGCAGGCAGCCGCAGGCGGTACGGAAGCGACCGTGGTGCAGGAAGGCGAACGACAATTCTCGCTGCAGGTACGGCTGGCGCCGCAGTTCCGTTCCAGCATCCAGGCCATTGGCAACATCCAGGTGGGTTACGCGCTGCCGAACGGCGGTACGGCCTATGTGCCGCTGCGCGATGTCGCGGCCATCTCGCTGGACACGGGTGCCTCGTACATTTATCGCGAGCGCAACGAGCGCTTCGTGCCGGTGAAATTCAGCGTGCGTGGTCGCGACCTGGGCAGCACCGTGGCCGAAGCCCAGCAGCGCATCGCCGAACACGTCATCCTGCCCACTGGCTATCACCTGGCCTGGGCAGGCGAATTCGAGGACCTGCAGCAGGCCAAGCATCGCCTCGCGGTGGTGCTGCCCATCGCGATCGGCCTGATCCTGGCCCTGCTGTTCGCCTTGTTCAACTCCATGCGCGACAGTCTGTTGACGCTCGCCGCGATTCCGTTCTCGATTGCGGGCGGCATCATCGCGCTTTACCTGTCCGGGCTTGATTTAAGCGTCTCCGCGGCGATCGGCTTCGTGTCGCTGTTTGGCGTGTCGGTGATGAACGGCATCCTGGTGATCACTTATTTCAACCATCTGCTGTTCGAGGGCCATACGCCGATTGAGGCGATGTATCGAGCCGCCGAGCAACGCATGCGACCGATGCTGATGACCGCGCTGTCGGCCTGCATCGGACTGTTGCCGGCGGCACTGTCCACCGGCATCGGCAGCCAGGTGCAGCGACCATTGGCCACCGTGGTGGTCGGCGGCATGCTGCTGGGTCCGGTGATGCTGCTGGTCGTGGCACCGGCCCTGCAGGTGCTGGTGGTGGAATGGTCGCAGCGACGCAAGCAGCGACGCCTGGAAGGAGCTGCGCCATGAGCCGTCCCATGAAAACCTGGCGCCGCACCTTGCTGGCCACGACCCTGGCGACCTGCTGCGGCGGGTGCGCCGTAGGCCCGAACTACCAGCGTCCGGAAACACCCTCGCCTGCGCAGTTCACGCGCGAGGCGCTACCTGCCGCGACCGGCTACGACGAGGCCAAGTTGCAGCAGCTGGCCGCCGGCCAGGCCATCGCGCAGACGTGGTGGCAGGTGTTCGGCTCCGCTGCGTTGAACGATCGCGTGCAGCGTGCGCTGGCCCACAATCCGGACCTGGATGCCGCGATGGCGGCACTGCGCCAGGCACAGGAGAACGTCGCCGCACAGCGCGCCACTTATTTCCCGTCGGCCCAGCTCAACTACACGCCATCGCGTCAGCGCGACGCCGTGGGCACGCTGGCGCCCACGCTCGCATCCAATGCCACCTACTACACGCTGCACACCACGCAGCTGAATATCAGCTACGCACCGGACGTGTTTGGGCTCAACCGGCGCACCGTGGAGTCACTGCAGGCGCAGGCCGAGAACCAGCGCTATCAACTCGAAGCGGCACGCCTCAGCCTGGCCTCCAACGTGGTGAATGCGGCCATCCAGGAAGCATCGCTGCGCGCGCAGATCGACGCGACCGAGGCGGTCATTACTGCGCAGACGCGAGCGCTGGACATCCTGCATAACCAGGCACGGCTTGGTTACGCCTCCGGGCTGGATGTCGCCGCCCAGGAAAGCGCGCTCGCCCAGGCCAGACAAGCCTTGCCCGGGCTGCAGAAGCAGTTGGAGCAGAATCGCGACCTGCTGGCCGTGCTGTGCGGCGACACGCCCGACCAGGCTGGCGCTGCGCAGTTCGATCTCGAACACCTCAACCTGCCGGTGACGCTGCCGCAAGGCGTGCCCTCGCAGCTGGTGGACCAGCGTCCCGACGTGCGCGCCGCCGAGGAGAATGTGCATGCGGCCAGCGCCGAAGTCGGCGTGGCCCTGGCCAATCGCCTGCCACAGTTCACCCTCTCCGGTGCCTATGGCGGTAGTTCCACCTCGTTCACCCGCATGTTCACCGACGACAATATTTTTTGGGCGCTGGCCGGCAGCGTCAGCCAGACCGTGTTCGACTTCGGTGCGCTGAAGCACAAGCAACGGGCCGCGGAAGCCGCCTTGCAGCAATCAGCCGCGCAATACCGCAGCGTGGTGCTCGGCGCGTTCCAGAACGTGGCCGACACCTTGTATGCCATCGACAGCGACGCACGGGCCTTTGCCGCGGCCGACGACGCCGAACACGCGGCAGCGCGCACGCTGGAACTCACCCAGAAACAGCAGCAGCTTGGCTACGTGAACGTGTTGGTGCTGATCAATGCGCAACAGGCGTACCAACAGGCGCGCATTGCGCGCATCCAAGCCCAGGCAGCGCGGCTTAGTGATACGGCGGCGTTGATACAGGCGCTGGGCGGTGGGTGGGAGGCGAGCGAGAAGTCAGGTTGACGACTCCGTCATCCCCACGGCTTTCAACAGCCGAAGGGCTGGTCAAGCGGGGATCCAGTGTCTTGGCTTCGGCCAGTAAAGTCGCTGGATCCCCGCTTTCGCGGGGATGACGATGAGGGAGACCAGCCGATTTTATGCCGCTGCTCGCCTCAGCTTCCTCTTGCGCCTCAGCCCTTCGCCTTGGCGATGGCGTCATCGACCCGCTTGAGCGCTTCCGCGCGGCCCGCCAGATACACGGTGTGCTCGATCGACGGCGACACTTGTGTACCGGTCATCGCCACGCGCAGCGGCTGGGCGATCTTGCCCATGCCCAGCTCCAGCTTGGCGGCGACCTGCTCGATCACCTGATGGATCGCCTCGGGCGTCCAGTCGCACCCCGCCAGCAGCGCCTTGGCGGCCTCCAGCACCGCTACGGCGCTATCGTTCTGCAGGTGCTTGGCGACGGCCTTGTCGTCCCACTCCAGGATTGGCCCGTACCAGATCTTCGCGCGCTCGGCCATTTCCTTCAGCGTCTGCACGCGGTCGCGCAGCGCCACGATCACTTCGGACGGCTTCGGTCCCTGGTTGAAATCGATCCCCGCCTGGCTCAGGTGCCACTCGAATTCCGGCGCGATCGCGGCCGGATCTTCGGACTTCAGGTAGTGCTGGTTGAGCCAGGACAGCTTGGTCACGTCGAAGCGCGAGGCGGCCTTGTTGACGTCGCCGATGTCGAACAGACGCACCATCTCCTCGGCGGAGAAGATTTCCTGGTCGCCATGCGACCAGCCCAGTCGCACCAGGTAGTTCAGCAGTGCGTGCGGCAGGAAGCCGTCGTCGCGATACTGCATCACGCTTACCGCACCGTGGCGCTTGCTGAGCTTCTGGCCGTCCGGGCCCAGGATCATCGGCAGGTGCGCGAACTCCGGCACCGGCGCGCCCAGCGCGTGGTAGATATTGATCTGGCGCGGCGTGTTGTTGACATGGTCGTCGCCACGGATCACCTCGGTGATGCCCATGTCGATATCGTCGACCACCACAGCGAAGTTGTAGGTGGGCCAACCGTCGGATCGGAAGATCACCAGGTCGTCCAGCTCGCTATTGCTCCACTCCACCCGGCCCTTGACCTTGTCGTCGAACACCACCGAGCCTTCGGTCGGGTTCTTGAAACGGATCACGCGGTTCGGATCGTCGCGATACGGCTCGTTGCGCTCGCGGTAATAGCCGTTGTAGCGGGGCTTCTCGCCCTTGGCCATGGCCTCGTTGCGCATGGCCTCGATCTCGTCCTTGCTCTCGTAGGCGTAGTAGGCCTTGCCGGCCTTCAACAGCTCGTCGGCGACCTGCTTGTAGCGCTCCAGGCGGGCGGTCTGGTAGATCGGACCTTCATCGTGATTGAGGCCAAGCCAGTGCATGCCGTCGAGGATGGCCTGGACGGCCTCCTCGGTGGAGCGCTCGCGATCGGTATCCTCGATGCGCAGCACGAATTCGCCACCGCGGCGACGCGCCTCCAGCCAGCAATAGAGTGCGGTGCGTGCACCGCCGATATGCAGGAAGCCGGTGGGACTGGGGGCAAAGCGGGTGCGGACGGTCATAGGACGCGGCTGTCTTGAAAGGCGAAAACGAAGATTTTAGCCGATCCGCACCGTCGACCGGCGAGCCGGAGGCGGCGATCGCATCGGACCGCCGCCCCGGACCGGATTTACTTCACGTGCACGGTGATCTTCGGCGACACCAGCGGCGGGTCGAACGGAAGATGATTCTCGTCGGCCAGCTCCAGCTGCAGGGTGTGCGTGCCCGGTGCGAGCTTGAGCGTGGTTTCGGTCTGGCCGTTGCCGAAGTGCAGGTGGTGCTCGTCCTTTGGAATCGGCTGGCCGGCGGCCGGCATGTCGGTCACATCGACCAGCAGGTGATGGTGGCCGGTACCTTCCTTCTTCACCCCGGCGGGCGCGACACCCATGCCCTTGAGGCCGAATACCACGGTGAATTCCTGGCCCACGGTGGCACCGTCCTTCGGCGAGACGATGTAGACCTCGGCACCCGCGGGGGCCTTTGTCACCGGCAATCCCGGTGCATCGGCGGCGAAGGCACTGCAAGTCAAGGTGGCCAGGGCCAGGGCGAGCAAGATGCGTTTCATCGACGTGTCTCCTCGGTGACAGGTGCGGGGAGTGTACTCGTCCAAAAGCATTCTCAGCGTTTGCAGCGACGCTGCGGAACCGCCGTCACGCCGTCGTCATACGTACGCCACGCCCCGGCAACGCCACGGGTGGAATCTGCTCCGGGCCAGCAGACGGTATGTACAAGTGCGCATCGGCATTGTCAGCGAGACTTATCCACCCGAAATCAACGGCGTGGCACTGACCGTGCACAGCCTCGCCGCCGGACTGGCGTCGCATGGCCACACGGTCGATCTGATCCGCCCCCGCCAACAGCAAGTGTTCGACGACGAACCGGGCATCACCACGCTGGAAGTCCGTGGGGCCTCCCTGCCCCGCTACCCAGGCCTGCGCTTCGGCCTTCCCGCCAGCAGCGCACTGCGGGAGCGCTGGACCCGCCTGCGTCCCGACGCGATCTACGTCGCCACCGAAGGCCCCTTGGGCTGGTCTGCCGTGCGCACTGCCAAGCGGCTCGGCATCCCCACCGCCACCGGCTTCCATACCCGCTTTGACACCTATGCCGACCACTACGGCGTCGGCTTTCTTACGCCGGTGGTGAGGAATTACCTGCGTCGATTCCATCGCCGCGCGGCAGCCACCCTGGTGCCGACGGAGGCCTTGGCCAAGGAATTGGCCGCCCTCGGCGTCGACACGGCTCGCCTGCTTCGTCGCGCGGTCGACACCCAGCTGTTTCATCCGCGCTACCGCGATGTCGAACTGCGCCGTAGCTGGGGCGTGGATGGCAACACGCCGGTCGTGTTGTATGTGGGACGCATCGCGCCGGAGAAGAACCTCGATCTTGCCGTGCGTACGTTCCGCGCCATCCAGCAGCTGGTGCCCAACGCACGTTATGTGTGGGTGGGCGATGGCCCGGCTCGCGCGGCATTGCAGGAAGCGAATCCGGATTTCATTTTCGCCGGCATGCAGCGCGGTGAAATGCTTGCGCGCCATTACGCCAGCGCGGACCTGTTTCCGTTTCCCAGCCTCAGCGAGACGTTCGGCAACGTCATCCTCGAAGCGCTCGCCTCCGGCCTGCCCGTGGTCGCCTACGAGGAAGGCGCCGCGCGCGAGCATCTGCACAGCGGCCACAACGGCTATCGCATCGACGTCGGCGACGAGAAAGCCTTTATCCAATCCGCCACGACCCTGGCCAGCAACGCGAGCCTGATTCGTCACATGGGGCGCGCGGCGCACGCCAGCATCGCCAATCTCTCGCCGGATGCGGTTATCGGCGAGTTCGAAAACCTGTTGCGTGAACTGGCCCAGGAGCTCACTCATGAACGCCATGCCGCCGTTGCACACGCCTGAGTTGCCTGCCGGCCCCAGGCTGGCCATTGACCGCCGCATGTGCGTGGCGGCGAACCGCTGGGGCACACGCCGCGCCGTCGGCGTGTTCTTCGGCATCATCAGCCGACTCGGTGATGGGGTGTTCTGGTATTCGCTGATGCTGGTGCTCGCCCTGGTCGGCGGCCGCCACGGCCTGCTCGCGGCCACGCAGATGGCGGTGACGGGACTCGCCGCATTGCTGCTCTATCGCCTGCTCAAACGCTATACGCGCCGGCCACGCCCGTTCCGCGCCTGCCCAGGCGTGATCGCGCACGTGCCGCCGCTGGACGAATTCAGTTTTCCTTCCGGCCATACCTTGCAGGCGGTGAGCTTCACCGTGGTGGCACTCGCCTGGTATCCGGTGCTGGCCCCGTTGCTGCTGACGTTCACCACCCTGGTGGGCGCGTCACGCGTGATACTGGGATTGCACTATCCCAGCGATGTGTTCGCGGCGACGCTGATTGGCAGCGCGCTGGGTGCGCTCTCGCTGTGGTTGCTGCCGTTGCATTCGCTGATGCTGTGATTCACCGCGCTGCGCATTTCGTGGCCAGTGCGTCGCAGTTGCTTTGAACTCAAGCGGATAGCACACCTATCCACAGGCTTTACCGTCGCGCATCCACATCGGCTGTGGAAAACACACGGGCCCTCGTCACCGATTCGCGCGCGCGTGCTGATCAAAACATCGTCACGGCGTAACAAGTGCCTGTTCGCAAAGGTCACATTCAAGCTTGTCCACAGGCTTACGCAAACACCATCCACAATCGCTGTGGAAAACTCCGCATCAGCCGCTGCCAGCAGCTGCGCAAATAGTGATCACGGTGTAGCAAGTGCCTGACCGCAAAGCATGCAACAGCACTTTTCCACAGGCTTACCCCGAGCGCGTCCACAGTGGCTGTGGAAAAGTGCAGCGCACTTGCGCGCGTTCTGGTCATATCTTCATCACGGTGTAGCAAGTGCTTGTCGTCAAAGGCCCCAAGCGGGCTTTTCCACAGGCTTACCCAGGTTGCATCCACATTAGTTGTGGAGAACTTCAATCGACGCAAACGAAAACAGCGCCTCGCTGGGCGAGACGCTGTTCTTGATCAAGCCTCGTTGTAGCGCGATCAGGCGACGCGCGGCGCCTTCATCAGCAGGCCGAGCAGATCGGCCAGCTTGTCGCGCATCTCACGACGATCGACGATCAGGTCGACGGCGCCATGCTCGACCAGGAACTCCGAACGCTGGAAGCCTTCCGGCAGCGTCTCGCGCACGGTCTGTTCGATCACGCGCGGGCCGGCAAAGCCGATCAGCGCCTTCGGCTCGGCGACATTGATGTCACCCAGCATGCCCAGGCTGGCCGACACGCCGCCGGTGGTGGGGTGCGTCAGCACGCTGATATACGGCACGCCGGCATCGCGCATGCGCGCCAGCGCCGCCGACGTCTTCGCCATCTGCATCAGCGAGAACAGCGACTCCTGCATACGCGCGCCACCGGTGGCGGAGAAGCACACCAGGGCACTGCGATCGGCCAGCGCGCGTTCGGCGGCGCGGGTGAACTTCTCACCCACTACCGAGCCCATCGAACCGCCCATATAGGAGAACTCGAACGCGACGGCCATCAACGGACGACCCTTGAGGCGACCGCTCATGGCCAGCAGAGCGTCCTTTTCGCCGGTCGACTTTTGCGCCGCGATGATGCGGTCGCGATACTTCTTGGAGTCGCGGAACTTCAGCGGATCGCTGGGCTCCATGCTGGCCCACAACTCCTGCGTCGAGCCCGCGTCGAGGAAGGAATCGAGACGCGCGCGGGCGTCGATGTTGTGGTGATGGCCGCACTTGGGGCAGACCATCAGGTTGCGTTCCAGCTCCGGGCGATACAGCACGGTGCCGCAACCGCCGCACTTCTCCCACACGCCCTCGGGCACCTTGCCCTTGCCGGCGGTGGAGGAAGCCTGCGTGCGGGCACGCGGAGTCATGATTTTCTGCAGCCAGTTCATCGCAACACCTCAAACGTTCATGACGCGACGCCGCGTCAGACGCAGCGTGTGCTCAATGCGCATCCAACGCGGCGCGAATCGGGGCGAGGAAAGCGCGTGCCCGCGCGGTGACGTCCTCGACGTCCTCCGCACCGGCCAGCCGCTCCACCAGCGCGCTGCCGATCACCACCGCATCCGCAAAACCGGCGATTGCCGTGGCGGTCTGCGCATCGCGCACACCAAAGCCAACGGCCACCGGAGCCTTGGACTTCGCCCGGATCTCGGCCACGCGCGCGGCGATGTCGCCGGTGCTCAATCGCGCTGCGCCTGTGATGCCGGCGAACGAGACATAGTACAGGAAACCCTGGGCCGACCCGCACAACTCCACCATACGCCCGGGTGCGGTGGTGGGCGCCGCGAGCAGGATCTGCTGCAGGCCAGCATCGCGCAGTGGCTGCAGCACGGCCGATTCTTCCAGCGGACAATCGACCACCAGCACGCCATCGACCCCCGCCTGCACCGCCTCGGCAGCGAAACGGGCGTAACCATGGATCTCGATCGGGTTGAGGTAGCCCATCAACACCACCGGGGTGTCCGCATCACGCCGCCGGAACTCGGCCACATAGCCCAGCACATCGACCAGGCCGACACCCTTCTCGATGGCGCGCTCGCTGGCGTGCTGGATCACCGGGCCATCGGCCATGGGATCGGAAAACGGCACACCGAGCTCGATCACGTCGGCGCCCGCCTCGACCAGGGCATGCATCAGGGCTACTGCATGTTGCGGCGCCGGATCGCCTGCGGTGACAAAAGGAATCAGGCCGGTGCGGCCAGCCGCCTTCAGCTGGGCGAAGCGGCGATCGATGCGACTCATACCTGCACTCCTTCGCGTGCGGCAATCGTGTGAACGTCCTTGTCGCCGCGACCGGAGAGGTTGCACAGCACCAGGCCGTCCTTCGGATACTCGCGCGCCAGCTTGATCGCCTGCGCGACGGCGTGGCTGGACTCCAGTGCAGCCAGGATGCCTTCGGTGCGCGCCAGGAGATGGAAAGCCTCGAGCGCCTCGTCATCGGTGACACCGACATATTCCGCGCGGCCGGCATCCTTGAGGAATGCATGCTCGGGACCGACCCCGGGATAGTCGAGACCGGCCGAGACCGAATGCGTCTCGGTGATCTGGCCGTTGTCGTCGCACAGCACATAGGTGCGATTGCCGTGCAGCACGCCTGGACGACCCGCCGCCAGCGAGGCTGCGTGGTGCCCCGTCGCAATCCCCTCGCCCGCCGCCTCGGCGCCCACGATGCGCACCTTGGCATCGTTGAGGAAAGCGTGGAACAGGCCGATCGCGTTCGAGCCGCCGCCGACGCAGGCCGTCAGCACGTCCGGCAGGCGACCGAATTGTTCCAGCATCTGCTCGCGCGCTTCCCGGCCGACGATCGCGTTGAAGTCGCGCACCATCAGCGGATACGGATGCGGGCCAGCCACGGTGCCAATGATGTAGAAGGTGTCGGCCACGTTGGTGACCCAGTCGCGCATGGCCTCGTTAAGCGCGTCCTTGAGCGTCTTCGAGCCGGAGGTGACCGGCACCACCTCGGCGCCGAGCAGCTTCATGCGGTAGACGTTGATCTTCTGCCGCTCGATATCGACCGCGCCCATATAGACCACGCACTTCAGCCCGAAGCGCGCCGCCACGGTGGCGCTGGCCACGCCGTGCTGGCCGGCGCCGGTCTCGGCGATGATGCGCGGCTTGCCCATGCGCCTGGCTACCAGGGCCTGGCCGATGGTGTTGTTGATCTTGTGCGCGCCGGTGTGATTCAGGTCTTCGCGCTTGAGCAGGATGCGTGCGCCGCCGACGTGCTGCGACAGCCGCTCGGCGTAGTAGATCGGGCTGGGCCTGCCCACGTAGTACTTCAGGTCGCGGTCCAGCTCGGCCAGGAATTCGGGGTCCTGGCGGAGCCGCAGATAGGCCTCGGTCAGTTCGGCCAGCGGCGCCATCAGGGTTTCGGCGACATAACTGCCGCCGTAGTTGCCGAAGCGGCCGTGCTCGTCGGGATAGACGCTGAAATCAGTGATCTGGCTCATGAATCCACTCGTGAAACGGCGGCGGAACGCTCCCGCCATGCGCTGGTCACCCTACCCCAAAGAACGCATGGCCAAAAGCGATATGATGGCCACAAACTGTCAGGAAAACTCACATATCCCATGCCCCGCCCGCTGCCCTCGCTAAACGCCCTGCATGCTTTTGAAGCCGCAGCACGCCTGGGCAGCGTCAGTCGTGCGGCGACCGAATTGCACGTCACCCACGGCGCCGTCAGCCGACACATTCGCGCACTGGAAGACGAAATGGGGCTCAGCCTGTTTCAGCGCCAGGGGCGGGGACTGGCGCTGACGCCCGCAGGCCAGCGCCTGCGCGACACCAGCACGGCCGCCTTCGCCCAGCTGCGCGAAGCCTGCGAAGAACTGCGCCAGGACGCCTCGCTGGCGCCGTTCGTGCTGGGCTGCCCGGTCAGCCTGTTGGCGCGCTGGATGATTCCGCGGCTGGAGCGCCTGATGGCCGACCTGCCTGAGTTGTCCCTGCATCTTCGCCCACAGGAAACGCGATTCGACGAGGCGCTGAACGGACTCGATGCCGCCCTGCTGGCCGGCGAACCACCGTGGCCGGCGACCTGGCAGGTTCGACCGCTGGCGCGCGAACGGATCGGCCCGGTGGTCAGCCCGCAGTACGCCCAGGACCAGGCACTCGTCCACGCCGCGCCTGAAGCCTTGCTGGACCTGCCCTTGCTGCACACGCTATCGCGACCGAAGGCGTGGCAGACCTGGTTTCAAGGCGTCGGCCTACCGGGCGATGCGCTGCTGCTCGGACCGGGCTATCCCCACCTGTACCACCTGGTTGAAGCTGCCGTGGGCGGCCGCGGCGCTGCCATCGCCCCGGCGCAGCTTGTCGCCGATGACCTGGCCAGCGGGCGCCTGATCGCGCCGTGGGGGTTTCAGGAAACAGCAGGCCAATGGGTGCTGGCCGTGCCAGCCCGCGGGCCGTCCCTGCGGGCTGAAGCGCTGACCTTCTGGCTGCAGCGGGAATTCATGGCGCCATCGTAGGCGCGCGGCAACCCAAGCCCGCCGACTTGCTCAGCCGGCGCTCGCCTCGCGTACGGCGCGCACAAAATCCGCCATCTTGTGCGGGTCCTTGATGCCCGGCGCCGACTCGATGCCACTGGCCACGTCCACCGCCCAGGGCTGGGCGATGCGGACCGCTTGCGCCACGTTCGCGGGCGTGAGCCCGCCGGCCAGGATCAAGGGCTGCGCCAGATCCTTCGGCATCAAGGTCCAGTCGAACGCCTTGCCGCTGCCGCCCGCCTCGCCGAGACCGTGCCCATCCAGCAGCAGGCCAGCGGCGCCGGGATAGTCGCGCAGGCGCGGCAACGCGGCAGCGCCCTCGCCCATCGCGATGGCCTTCAGATAGCGCCGGCCGAATTGGGCGCACCAGTCGTCGCGTTCGTTGCCGTGGAACTGCAACAGATCGGGCTGCACCGCGTCGATCGCGTCCTGCACCAGTCCCGCATCGTCGTCCATGAACAACGCCACGGTCGAAACGAAGGGTGGCAAGGCACGGCAGATCGCGCGCGCCTGCTCCAACGACACCCGACGGCGACTGCGCGCGGTGAACACCACACCGATGGCATCCGCACCCAACCGCGCTGCCAGCAGCGCATCCTCGACCCGGGTCATGCCGCAGCATTTGATGCGGGTCATTGGCTTACCTCGGCTGGCAGGCCCCAATGCGCTTCGTAACGCGGACCGATAAAGGTCAGCCCCGACGCCAGCGCGGTAGGACCGGCGACCTCCCGGCTGCGACCCGCCAGCAGCTCGCCCATCCACGACACCGGCTGCTCGCCGCGCCCGATCGGCAGCAGCGAGCCGACGATGTTGCGCACCATGTGGTGGAGGAACGCATTCGCCTCGATCTCGATGATCACCTGCTCGTCCTCGCGCCGCACGCTGACCGCTCGTACTTCGCGGCGCGCGTGCGCTGCCTGACAGGAAATGGCGCGGAACGCGCTGAAATCATGCTCGCCCATCAGCACCTGGGCCGCGTCATGCATGCGCGCGGCATCCAGGGGCAAGCGCTCCCAGGTCACATAGCGCGCTTCCAGCGCCCCGCGGACCTGGCGATTGAGGATGCGGTAGCGATAGCGTCGGCTGCGCGCCGAGAACCGCGCATGGAATGCCTGGTCCACCGGTTGCGCCCACAACACCGCCACGCTGGACGGCAGGTTGGAGCAGCCGCCCAGCACCCAGCTGCGCGGATCGCGCTGCACTTCCGTGTCGAAATGCACCACCTGGCAACGGCCATGCACGCCGGCGTCGGTACGCCCCGCGCAGGTGACTTCGACGGGCTGGGCGGCGACGAACGACAACGCCCGCTCCAGCGCACCTTGCACGGTTTCGCCGTGGCTCAGGCGCTGCCAGCCGGAGAAGTCGGTGCCGTCGTACTCGATACCCAGGGCAAGTCGCATGAAAAAATAAACGTGAAAAACAAGGGCGCACAGGTTAGCAGGCTCCATACGAACTCGGGCCGGCAAAGGCCGGCCCGAGTGGGAGTCTCAATGATGCACCGGGTACGTCAGTGCAGGCTGTCGAGCAGGCGCTTGGCCACGTCCTTCTGCATCTGCGTGCCTTCGTGCATCACTTCCTCGAGCATGGCCTGTGCACCATCCGGGTCGCCCATGTCCACGTAAGCGCGGGCAAGGTCCAGCTTGGTATCGACCGGGTCGTCGCTGAGCTGGCCCAGCTCATGATGGGATTCCTCGGCCAGCATGTCCTCTGCCGGCTCGGTGAACTCCCAGGTCGAAGCATGCCGCGGCTCGAGCTCTTCCTCGACGTCCTTGCCGGCCATGACGGCCTCCGACTCATGCGCCGGGGCCTTAGCGGCGCCGTGTGCCGGGCGCGGCGTCAGGTCGAAGTCGAAGTGATACTCGCTGACCTTGTGGTTTGCCGCATGCTGCGGGGCCGGCGGCGGCTCGCTCGCCTTGCTCTCGTTGACATAGCTGTCCAGGTCGAAATGATGCAGCGCATCACGCTCGTCCGCACCACGCGGCGGCACCGGTGCAGCGGCAGCGAACAGCGGGTGCTCCGGCACCAGGTCCTCGCCCATGTGCACGACGTCCTGCCATTCCGGCTGATGCGGATCGGCAATATGCGCATGCATGGCCTCGGCCGCCGCCTCGAAATGTTCGACGTCGCGGCGCACGTAATAAAGGCTGACCAGTTCCAGGTGCAGGCCGACGTCGTCCGGATGCTCGGCCAGCTGGTCGAGCAGTTCGTCCTGATCCAGATCGGGGCCGCCGTGACCTGCTGCAGGGATGGTGCCGAAGTGATCGGCCAGCGACGAAGCGCCCGCCGCTCCGGCCGCGGCCGGCTTGCGGCTGCGTCCGCGCATGGCCAGCAGCAGCAGTCCGACCACCGCTACCGCACCAGCGCCCCAGGCCCAGGTCTGCATGTACCAGGGATCTTCCTCAGCCACGGGTGCCGGCTTGAGCGCCGGCTTCACCACCGGCTTGGCCGGCGCTGGCTTCGCCGCGGCCGGTGTCGCGCTGGCCTGCGGCGCGCTGGCGCTGGCAGCCGGCGTGGCAGTGGCCGTGGTGGCGGCAGCATGCGCGGTGCTGGCTGGGGCGGGCTGGGCCGTCGCGGCGTCAGCCTTGACCACGGTCTCCGCGGTAACCGCCTTGGCCGGCGCACTGGCCGGCGCAGTCGCCACCGTCGTCGCCGCAGCCGGCTTGGCCACCATCGCGTCAGCAGGCGCGCCGGCCGCCTTGCGAGCTTCGGCCAGCTTGTGCTGCAGCTCGGCGATCTCATTGTCCTTGAGCGAGAGCAGGCGCTCGTTCTTGCTGTTGATGTCTTCCAGGTCTTTCAGGCGCGCCTTCAGCTCGTCACCCTGCTTGGTCAGGGTGGTGAGCGATTCCTGGCTGCGCAACAGATCCTGATGCAGGGCAGCCATGCCCTTCTCGGCCTTGTCGCCCTTGCCGCCGTGACCGGCGGCGCTATCGGCGCCCTCCTTGGCCGGGACCAGGGCCAGGTGATCGCCGGCAGGTGCCGTGGCCGTGGGTGCCGACGACGCATTGGCGCGCGTGCCAGCGTCGGCCACGGTGGTCGGCGCGCGGGCGGCGCCCGAGCGCCAGTCGCCGTTCTGGCGGCGCACCTCGGCCATGGCAGCGGCCAGGGCGGTGGCCTGTGCATCCTCGCGAGACGGCACGCGCAGCACGGCGCCGGTCTTCAGGGCATTGATATTGTCGCGGTAGAAGGCATCCGGGTTGGCCTGCTTGAGCGCCAGCATCATCTGGTTGACGTCGACGCCATCCGGCGCAGTTTCATGCGCGATCGCGGTGAGCGTCTGGCCACTTTCGACCGGACCGAAGCTGCCGCCGGCCGCCACGCGAGGCGCGGGGGCTGGCTTGGCCGGCTTCGCTGCGGGAGCCGGTGCGGGTGCCGCGGCAGCCGTGCTCTGGGTGCTGGCAGCCGCCGGCGTCGGCGCAGTGGCGTGACGCGAAGCCTTGGGGCTGGCCTGCGCCGGCGCGCGCGTGGCAGGCACGCTGGCGGTCGAATTCGGCGGATCGAGCAGGATGGTGAATTCGCGCAGGCTCTTGCCGGCGCCGTTGTTGACCTCGACCAACAGGTCGAGATAGGGGTCATTGACTGGCGCACTGCTGGTGATGCGGATGACCTTCTTGCCGTTGGCAGCGTCCACCACGGCAAATTCCAGGGGAATCGTCGGGCCGGCGGCGACGCCGGCCGAGGCCGCGTCCTGGGCCGACGCGAGCCGCGCGGTGAGGTTCTGCAATTCCGCCGGACTCTCGGGGTTTACCGGTATCTCGGCCAGCAAGGGCTGTCCCAGGGCTGACTTCACCTGGATCTGGCCCAGCTCCAGTGCCATTGCCTGGCTGCTGCCCAAGGCAAGCGCCATTAGCATCGACAGCTTCAACGAACGATTCATCGCGTATTCCCCCGAACGACCCCGTGACGTTTCTTATCGGCTTACCGCTTGGCGGCAGCACCCGGAACGAGGCGTCACTTTAGTTAGGTAAAGGCCAATCAACAATAGCGTTGGCCAATGCTTACGACATCTTGCTACGGTTTGTTCTTGCTTGGAAAGGCGCCCCGGGCGCGCCCCGCCCGCCTAAGGGTGCGCGTTCCCCGGTGGCGCCGCCTTGAGTGCCTTGAGTTGTTGCTGCAGCTCGGCGATGGCCTGGTCCTGCTGCTTCAGTTTCGCATCGTTCTGGTGCGTGAGGGATTCCTGCCGCTCAACGCCCGTTTGCAGCTCCTTGACCTTCGCCGCCTGGGTGGCGATTTCGTGATCCAGTCGCTTCGGGTCCTTTATCGGGCCGGCCGACTGGACATCCGCTGCCCGGACCGGCGCAGCCAGCGCCAGCACACACCACGCCAACCCGGACAGCATGCCTTTCATTACAGGTAATCCTCGATCAGCAATTCAGCGATCTGCACGGCATTGAGCGCCGCGCCCTTGCGGATATTGTCCGCGACGATCCACAGGTCCAGGCCGCGCTCGTGCGAAATGTCTTCGCGAATGCGGCCCACGAAAACCGGGTCCTTGCCGGCGGCGTCGCTGACCGGGGTGGGGTAGCCGCCGGCCTTGCGCTCGTCCATCACCACCACGCCTTCGGCCTGTTCCAGCAGGGCACGCGCCTGTTCCGCGGTGATCTTGTCGCGCGTCTCCACGTGCACGGCCTCGGCATGGCCGTAGAACACCGGCACGCGCACGGCGGTCGGATTCACCTGGATGGTGTCGTCCTCGAGGATCTTGCGCGTCTCCCACACCATCTTCATTTCTTCCTTGGTGTAGCCGTTGGGCTGGAAGTCGTCGATGTGCGGAATCACGTTGAAGGCGATCTGCTTGGAGAATTTCTTCGCCTCGACATCCTTGAAGCTGAGCATGGCCGCGGTCTGCTGGCCCAGCTCTTCCATGCCGCTGCGACCGGCGCCGGAGACCGACTGGTAGGTCGCCACGTTGATGCGCTCGACGCCGACCGCACGGTGGATCGGCGCCAGGGCGACCAGCATCTGCATGGTCGAGCAGTTCGGGTTGGCGATGATGCCGCGACGGGTGTACTCGGCGATGGCGTGCGGATTGACCTCGCTCACCACCAGCGGGATATCGTCCTGGTAGCGGAACTCCGAGGTATTGTCGATGACCACCGCGCCCGCGGCCGCGGCGCGGTGCGCATGCTCGCGACTGACCGAACCGCCGGCCGAGAAGAACGCGATATCGACGCCGTCGAAATCGTAGTCGGCAAGATTGCGCACGGTGACCTGTTTGCCGTCGAAGGCGATTTTTTCGCCCGCCGAGCGCTCGCTGGCCAGCGGCACCAGCTCGCTGATCGGAAATTCGCGCTCGGCCAGGATCGCCAGCAGGGTTTCGCCCACGGCGCCTGTCGCGCCAACCATTGCCACCTTGTAACTGCTCTTCTTGCTCATATTCCGGTATCAGGTAGGGGTAATCGGAAAACCGTCCGCCGATCTCCGCCTTAGCGGAAATCTAGCCGGGACGGCGCGCAAAACAACCTGCGACACGCCCGAGCGTGAATATCGTCACGCTTTGCGTGTCGCCCAGTGGCTCATCACCGCCGGATTGAGCGGCGTCGGCGGCTTTCCGGCCGCTTCACCGCAACCCAGGGCAGCGATCACATTTTCGGCCGCCACCCGGGCCATGGAGCGGCGCGTATCTTCGCTGGCGCTGGCGATATGCGGGCTCAGCACCACATTGTCCAACGCCAGCAGGTCCGGATGCACCACCGGTTCGCCCTCGAAGACATCCAGGCCGGCTGCCGCCAGTTTGCCATCGCGCAAGGCGGCCGCCAGCGCCGCATCATCCACGATGCCGCCCCTGGCGATATTCACCAGCACCGCCGAGGGCTTCATCTGGGCCAGCTCTTCGGCGCCGATCGCATGCCGGTTCGCGACCGTGAAAGGTAGCACCAGCAGCAGATGATCTGCCTGGCGCAGCAGTTCGGGCTTGCCTACCAGGGTGGCGCCGGATTCGCGCTCGACCGCCTCGGGCAAGCGTGAACGGTTGTGATAGATCACCCGCATATCGAAGCCGGCAGCCCGGCGCGCGATCGCGCGACCGATGCGCCCCATGCCCAGGATGCCGAGCGTCCGACCGTGCACATCGACGCCCAGCCAGTCGTCGAAACGCATGCGGCTGGTCGCCCAGTGCCCTGCCCGCAGCCAGCGTTCCGCCGCACCCATGCGACGGGCGGCGGCCAGCATCAGGGCCCAGGCGTAGTCGGCCACGGTTTCCGTCAGCACGTCGGGCGTGTTGCAGGCGAGCACGCCGGCCTTGGACATCGCATCGAGATCGAGATTGTTGTAGCCGACGCCCAGATTGGCCACCACCTTGAGCCGCTGGTTGCCCTCGAGCACGGCGGCGTCGATGCGGTCCGACAGCCCGATCAAGGCGCCATCGACATGGGCCAGTTTCTCCCGCAATTCCGCCGCGCTGTGCTTTCGCTCCACGGCCTCGGCCTGCACGTCCACGTATTCGGCCAGACGCGCCAGCACATCGGGAAACAAAGGGCGCGCGACCCAGACTTTCGGTTTGGCGATCATCAGCGGTACTTCAAACTCTCTGCATGGGGCGAGGCATCAAGCCAGGCACCCGAAATCTAGGGAATGCGGGGACTCACCTCACCCACGTCACCGCATTGGGCGCGATGGCGCAGCGCGTGATCCATCAGCACGAGCGCCACCATCGCCTCGGCAATCGGCGTGGCGCGGATACCGACACAAGGGTCGTGACGCCCCTTGGTCACCACCTCGACCGCCTCGCCAGCCAGGTTCACGCTACGCCCGGGGATGAGGATGCTGGAGGTCGGCTTGAGCGCCATCGAGGCGATGACCGCCTGGCCGGTGCTGATGCCACCCAGGATCCCGCCCGCATGATTGGACGTAAAGCCGTCCACGGCCATTTCATCACGATGCTGGCTGCCGTGCTGGGTGACCACGGCGAAACCATCGCCAATCTCCACGCCCTTCACTGCATTGATTGACATCAGCGCGGCGGCCAGGTCGCCATCGAGCTTGCCGTAGATCGGCTCGCCCCAGCCTGGAGGCACGCCCTCGGCCACCACGTTCACGCGGGCACCGACCGAATCGCCGGACTTGCGCAAGGCGTCCATATACGACTCCAGCGCTGCCACCTCATGGGCATCGGGCCAGAAGAACGCATTCTGCTCGACCACATCCCAATCGAAGGTGCCGGGGGTGATCTCGCCGATCTGCGCCATGTAGCCGCGCACACGCACACCATGGCGCTCGGCCAGCCATTTCTTCGCGATCACGCCAGCGGCCACGCGCATGGTCGTCTCGCGCGCGGACGAACGCCCGCCGCCGCGCGGATCGCGAATGCCGTACTTCTGCCAATAGGTGTAATCGGCGTGCCCGGGGCGGAACGTCGCCGCGATATCGCCGTAATCCTTGCTGCGCTGGTCGGTGTTGCGGATCAGCAGCGCGATCGGCGTGCCGGTAGTGCGACCCTCGAACACGCCGGAAAGGATTTCCACCTCGTCGGCTTCGCGCCGCTGCGAGGTGTGTCGACTCTTGCCGGTGGCGCGACGATCGAGATCGGCGCGGAATTCCTCCGGCGCAATGGCCAGGCCCGGCGGACAACCATCGATCACGCAGCCAATGGCCGGTCCGTGGCTCTCGCCGAAGGTGGTGACGGTAAACAGTTTGCCGAAGGAATTGCTGGACACGGGCGCAATGACAAGCGGGAAAGCGTCACAGCTTACCCTCTGTGGCGCGCCAGCGGGTGGGCTTGCCCCCGTATCGCCGATGGTTTTACTTGCAACCAAACACGGCCCAGGCTCCGGCGCGGACCGTGGGGGCCCCGGCTTATCGACGTGCCTCGGCCGCCGCACGAATCGCCCCGGCATGCTCGATGAGATCGCGCCGCTCCAGCGCGAACACGCCCATCGCACCCACCTTGAACTCGATCCATACAAACGGGACTTCCGGCAGCAGGGCCGCCAGCGCGTGCTCGCTCTCGCCCACCTCGACGATCAGCAGGCCGTCTTCAGTCAGGTAATCAGCCGCCTCGTTCAGCATGCGCACGCAGATATCCAGGCCATCCTCGCCCGAAGTCAGGCCAAGCTTGGGCTCATGGCTGTACTCGCCCGGCAGCGCGGCGTATTCGTCTTCGGTGACATAAGGCGGATTGGAGACGATAAGGTCGTAACGGCGTCCCTTCAGCCCATTGAACAGGTCAGACTTGACCGCCTCGACGCGACCTTCGACATGCTGGAACACGATGTTCTCGCGCGCCAGCGACAGCGCCTCGTCACTGACATCGACGATATCGACCTGCCAGTCCGGGTTGTACTCGGCCATCGCGATGCCGATGCAGCCCGAGCCGGTGCACAGGTCCAGCGCCCGCTCGACCTGGCGGTGATCCAGCCACGGCGTGAAGCCCGACTCGATCAGCTCGGCGATCGGCGAACGCGGCACCAGGGCGCGGCGATCGCTCTTGAACTTCAAGCCGGCGAACCAGGTTTCACCCACCAGGTAGGCGACCGGCAGGCGCTCGGTGACGCGACGCTCGATCAAGGCCAGCACGCGCTCGCGTTCTTCGGTGGTCAGCCTGCCTGCCCCATAGGCCGGCGGAATATCCGGCGGCAGGTGCACGCTGGCGAGCACCAGATGGGTGGCCTCGTCGATGGGATTGTCGTGGCTATGCCCGAAGGTCAGCCCGGCCGCCGAGAAGCGGCTGGCGCCGTAACGAATGAAGTCGATGATGGAGGCGAGTTCGTGGGTCACGGCGGTTACTGGTTCTTTGGGGGTCGCAAAGTATAGCTGGTGTGGGGCTGGGGGCCGTTGTGGCCCTTCTCCTCTCCGGGTGACCCGAAGGTAGTCCCTGTGGGGTGCAACGGGCGAGCTCTGCTCCTTCTCCCCCTTGGAGAGAAGGTTGGGATGAGGGGCGGGTGCTCCCGGTCACGCGACAACCGAGCGATATGGCCAGCTTGCCGCTTACGCCCGAAGGAAGTGCCCGTGGGACGAAGCGGGTGCTGCTGTGCTCCTTCTCCCCAAAGGGGAGAAGGCTGGGATGAGGGGTGGGTGCTTGCGGTTACGCTACAACCGAGCGTTTTGGCCAGGTTGCCGCTTACGCAGCGGGCGTTTCGATCGCCTGCCGGCGCTCGAGTCACTTTTCTTTGCTGGCCCAAAGAAAAGTAACCCAAAGAAATGGCCTCTAGAAGCTGGTAGCACTCCGTTGAATAGAAGCGTTGGAAGGTCGAGGCGAGCAAATGGCGGGCGGCCCACGGCCGCTACACAGCGGCTACACCGCAACGCGCCAAAGCGGTGAGGACTTAAAGCAGGTCCAGCCGACGGTCGAAACGCTCGCAGTATCCGAAGGCGCGAAA
>NZ_JAPDPF010000010.1 GCF_026283925.1 Dyella halodurans | reverse complement strand
CCACTGCAAGGCGTCCACACAAGTCACCTGCGCACACTGTCAAAGATCTCAATCACTTGCGAACCGTTGCCGTTTTCGCGCCGGAACATTTCGTTCCGAGTGAGCCGCTCATCTTACATCGTTTTCCCTGTCCGTCAACACCTTCAGCGAAGAATTTTTGCTGTCGTTGTTGCCGTTGGAAGACGCTGCCAGCGGCGGGGAGGCGAATAATAGGCAGGCCCCCCCACCTTGGCAAGCAATTTTTGAAATTATTTTTCGTGCTGCGCGTAAGACGTTGTTCTCACGCATAACTCTCTTCGCGAATGCAGCGCGACGAGCTTGCCTTGTCGCGCTCGACTCATGCGGACGTCAACAACACGCGTGCGAAGTTTCGTTTGCCCACCTGCAAAACCGCCTCAAAACCCGGGGAAAACACGCGTTGCGCATCTTCGACGACTTCCGCATCGATGCGCACGGCGCGCTCTTTCAGTTTGCGGTTCGCTTCAGAGTTGCTTGCGGTAAGTCCTGCAGCCGTAAGTAGCGCGGGCAAGCGCAGGCCTTCTGCAGGCACGGCGATTTCCGTCAGCGGCAGCAGGCTGGTATCGCCTTCGCCGGTTACCACGGCATGCCAGCCGGCAATCGCCTGTTCCGCGGCAGCAGCACTATGGAAGCGCGTGGTCAATTCGCGCGCCAGGCGCAGCTTCGCGTCGCGCGGATTAAGCGCACCGCTCGCGATGTCGCGCTTCATCTGCGCGAGGTCGTCGAGCGAGGTCTCGAAGCTAAGCAGCTCGAACCAGCGCCACATCAGTTCGTCACCGATCTTCATGGTCTTGGTGACCATGTCGATGGCGGGCTCATTGATACCTATGTAGTTGCCCAGGGACTTGGACATCTTGTTGACGCCATCCAGGCCTTCCAGCAGCGGCATGGTCAACACGATCTGGGCTGGCTGGCCGTGGTGTTCCTGCAGGGCGCGACCCATCAACAGGTTGAACTTCTGGTCGGTGCCGCCCAGCTCGACGTCGCAGCGCAGCGCGACGGAGTCGTAGCCCTGCACCAAGGGGTAAAGGAATTCGTGAATAGCGATCGGCTGTTGACCGGCGTAGCGCTTGGCAAAGTCGTCGCGTTCGAGCATGCGCGCCACCGTGTGCTGGGCGGCGAGCTTGATCATGTCGGCGGCGGTCATCTGGCCGAACCATTCGGAATTGAAGCGAAGCTCGGTGCGCTCCTGGTCGAGCACCTTGAAGACCTGCTCGGCATAGGTCTGGGCGTTGGCGAGCACGTCGTCACGGGTCAGCGGCTTGCGCGTGACGTTCTTGCCGGTGGGGTCGCCGATCATGCCGGTGAAATCGCCGATCAGGAAAATCACCTCATGCCCCAGATCCTGGAACTGGCGCATCTTGTTGAGCAACACGGTGTGGCCCAGGTGCAAGTCCGGCGCGGTCGGATCGAAACCCGCCTTGATGCGCAGTGGGCGCCCGAGCTTCAAGCGCTCGACCAGCTCTTCCTGCTTGATGATTTCGTCGGCGCCGCGCGCGATGGTGGCTAACGCCTGCTCAAGCTCGTTCATGTATTCCTCGATCCACTGGTTGTCTGGACAGCTGCGAGAGCATAGCTGCCCCCTCTGTGCCGTTAATTGTGCGTTAACCCCAAGGCTCGCGCAAACCATTGATGGAAAAGGCGTTGACGCCCTTTACACAGGGCCGCTATGGTACGGCCCAACTAGAAATTTGTACCTCGGGGAACACCGGGCATGGGTGAGAGTAAAGAGATCGCGCGCGTTGCGCGCAAACAGGCTATGCGCCGCAAGGCGCAGCGTCGTCACTCTCACTTTTATGAGCGTTGTGCGCACTGGTCGTTCGGCTGCCATGGCGAGGCGGAGCCGATTCGCTGGCATCGCGAGCGCTGGATGCTGGCCGGCACGGCCCTGCTGATCACCGCCCTGTCCGGCTTCATCATCCCTGTGTGGGCAAGCGCGATGCGCCCGGACACCGTGTCCACCGCGCACGCCATGCTTCCGCTCGCACTGCCCCGCGCCGCGCCCGAAACCACGCACATACCTACCGTCGAGGACTGGCACATCGTGCAGGTGCAGCCGGGCCAGACGTTGTCCGATATCTTCCAGGGCCAGGGCCTCAGCCTGACCGACCTGCAGCACGTCGTGGATCAAGCCGGCGACACCAAGGCGCTGCACAACATCCGCCCGGGCCAGGAATTCGACTTCCTGCTTGGCAGCGATGGCAGCTTGAAGGGCATCCGCTTTGACAAGGACGAAGCCAGCCGGACGGTCATGCGCTTCGATGGCGACAAGGCCATCGTGACGGCGCAGACGCGCGAAGTGGAACGTCGCGAGCACGTGGCGCACGGCACGATCGACAGCTCGCTGTTCGCCGCCGGCTCCAAGGCCGGCATGAGCACGCAGATGGTGCTCAAGCTCGCCGAACTGTTCAAATACGACATCGACTTTGTGCAGGATCTGCGCGAGGGCGACAGCTTCACCGTCATCTACGACGACGTCTATCGCGACGGCGCTTATCTGCATGAAGGCGAGATCGTCGCGGCGGAGTTCGTGAACCAGGGTGACCGCTACACCGCTTATCGCTTCAAGAAGGACGACGGCAGCTACGGCTGGTTCAGCGAGGACGGTCGTCCGATCCAGAAATCCTTCCTGCGCATTCCGGTGGACTTCACCCGCATCTCCTCGCAGTTCAGCGCAGCGCGCATGCATCCGATTCTTGGTCTGATGCGCGCGCACCAGGGCGTGGACTATGCGGCGCCGACCGGCACGCCGATCCATGCCGCCGGCGACGGCGTGGTCAAGTTCAAGGGCTGGATGAATGGCTACGGCAACTTCGTGATCATCCAGCACAACGGCAGCATCAGCACCGCCTATGGCCACATGTCCAAGTTTGCCGACGAAAGGGTCGGCCAGCACGTGAGCCAGGGTTCGGTGATCGGTTATGTCGGCATGACGGGCCTCGCCACCGGTCCGCATCTGCACTACGAATTCCGCGTCAACAATGTGCAGCGCGATCCGCAGAAGGTGACCCTGCCCAAGCCCGAGCCCTTGCCGGGCGCACAGCTGGCAAAGTTCAAGGCCCAGGTGGTGCAGCCGCAGCTGGCGCGCCTGAAGACCCTGGACGCGAACATCAAGCTGGCCCGCGCCGGCGGCAACAAGCGCAACGACGACTGAGCAACGACTACGCGTGAACGATGCCTCGGCGCTTTATCTCGGCCTGATCTCGGGCACCAGCGCCGACGGCATTGACGCCGCGCTGGTCCGCTTCGAAAACGACACGCCCCACTTGCTGGATGCGCTGACGCATCCGTGGCCGGATGCGCTGCGCGTGCGCATTCTTGCCGTGGCGCAGGATGAAACGCGTCTCGACCTGGATGCCTACGGCCGCCTCGACGTGGCCATCGGGCAATGCTTCGCTGAAGCAGCGGAACAACTGTTGGCGCGCAATCCAGGCGTTCGATCCGGCGTGCGCGCACTCGGCTCGCATGGACAGACCCTGCGCCACCGCCCTTCCGGCGAGCACCCGTTCACCCTGCAGGTGGGCGACCCCTCGGTGATTGCCGAGCGTTGCGGCATCGACGTGGTCGCCGATTTCCGCCGGGCCGACGTGGCCGCGGGTGGCCAGGGTGCGCCGTTGCTCCCCGCCGTCCACGCCATGCTGCTGGCGCAGACGGGCCGCACTCGCGTCGTGCTGAATCTTGGCGGCATCGCCAATATCACCGTGCTTGGCGCTGACGGCAGCGTCGTTGGCTTCGACACCGGCCCGGCGAATGGCTTGATGGATGCCTGGTGCCTGCGTCACCTCGGTGTGCCGTTCGATGCGAACGGCGGCTTTGCCGCTACCGGTCGGGTGGACGAGACGCTGCTGGCCAGTTTGCTGAGCGATCCGTATTTCGCACTGCCACCGCCCAAGAGCACCGGGCGCGAGCATTTCCACTTGGCGTGGCTGGAAACACACCCGCGGGTGGACTCGCTGCCAGCCGCCGATGTACAGGCCACCTTGTTGGAGCTGTCCGCACGCAGCGTGGCAGACGCCATTACGCGCCATGCCGCGGACGCGGTCGACGTACTCGCCTGCGGCGGCGGCGTGCACAACGCGGTATTGATGCGACGACTGGGCGAGGGGCTGGCTCCACGCTCGCTCTCGAGTACGGCCGAGCACGGCATCGATCCGGACTATCTGGAAGCGACGGCATTTGCCTGGCTGGCGCGCCAACGCTTGCTTGGCCTGCCTGGAAACCTGCCTGCCGTCACCGGCGCGCGCGGTCCCCGCGTGCTCGGCGCCATCTACCCGGCTCCGCGTTAGTCGCTATCGCCCAGCGTAAGGTTGCCGGGCGCCAGCTGGGTGGCCGGTGCGCGCGAGAGTGCCTGCATGGCCTCCATGAAGGCGGCCCGCTCCTTGGCATCCCATTGGCCATTCAGGGTGGTGAGATCACCCGGGTCGAGCATGGTCTCGGCGAACAGGTTGGTCGAGGCCATGCCAAGGCCATGCCGTAGTGCATAGAGCACGACGTCATTGATCGACCACTGCCGCTCCTTGGCCAACGCCTTGATGCGCTCGGCCATGGAATTGTCGATATGGCGTATGACGAGGTCCGGCACGGACTTCTCTCCCGGTCACAAGCCCCCTGTGCTGATTATCTTGGCACAGAAAAATGCTCCGGAATATCGATCGATCGGCTGATTTATCTGTCGCGCCCTAGTTGGCTTCGCCGGTCTCGCCGGCCGGGTCGGGTCGGCCGAACCAACGCCACAGGTACAGGAACAACAGGCCGGCCGGCAGCACCGACACCACGGTCAGGATGAAAAAGCTCCCGTAGCCGGTGGCTTCCGCAATGCCGCCCGCGAAGAAGCCCAGCAACTTGCCCGGCAGGTTCACCATCGAGCTCAGCAGGGCGTACTGGGTAGCCGTGTGCTGGCGGTTGACCAGCGACGACAGGAAGGCCACGGTGGGTGGTCCCAGCACGCCCAGGGTGAAGTTGTCGCTGGAGATCACCAAGGTGAGCACCAGCAGGTTGCCGGGATGATCGATCAACCATAAATAAAGCAGGTTACTGATGCCGGCCAGCACGATCGACACGCCAAGCGTGCGCCAGGCGCCCCAGCGAGCCACGGCGGCGCCGCCGACGAAGGCGCCGAGAATACCGATCCAGATGCCGTAGATCTTGGTAATGGTGCCGATCTGTGTCTTGGTGAAACCCATGTCGCGATAGAATGGGCTCATCACTCCACCAATGGTGGCCTGCTCGGGGATCTTGAACAGCAGGATGAAAAGCAGCGTCACGCCCGCCAGGTGCCAGCCGTAGCGGCGGAAGAAGTCGGCGAAGGGCTCGATGACGCTTTCGCGCATGGCCGCGCCCCAACTGTGGGGCCTCACGCGGGTAACTTGCGGCTCCACGGCCCACAAGGTGGTGGCTATCGGCACGATCATCGCGGCCGCCAGGATCAGATAGACCCTCTGCCAGGCCATATGGTCGGCCAGGATCAGTGCCACCGCACCAGCCACAATCAAGGCGATGCGATAGCCCAAGGCATAGGTGGCTACGAGTGCGCCCTGTTCGGCCACGGGAGCGATCTCGATGCGGTAGGCATCGACGGCGATGTCCTGGGTGGCGCCAAAGAAGGCCACCACCAGCGTCGCCGCCACGAATGGCGCGAGCTGAGACGGCGTCAGCAAGGCCATGCCGATCAGGCCCGCGACGACACCTAGCTGGGCGAGCAATAGCCAACCGCGGCGCTGACCCAGGTGGCCGAAGCCAGGCAGGCGCCAGTGATCCAGCAGCGGTGCCCACAGGAATTTGAAGGCATAGGTCATCCCCGCGCTGGCGATCATGGTGATGTCCTTGAGCTCGATGCCCCTTTCCTTGAGCCAATAAGCCAAGGTGCCAGCCACCAGCAGGAACGGCAGGCCGGAGGAAAAACCGAGCAGGAACATCGTCCAGGCGGCGGGCTGCGTGAACGCGTGCCACACCGATACCTTGGCCGACTTGCCGGCCGCAACGGCCTTATTCGGCATAGTCGACCGTATAGGGTGCGTGGTCCGAGAAGCGCTCGTCGCGATAGATCGAGCAGTCCTTCAGCCGTGCGCGCAGTGATGGCGACACGACCTGGTAGTCGATCCGCCACCCCACGTTGTTCGCACGAGCCTGGCCACGATTGGACCACCAGGTGTATTCCACCGCGTCCGGCTTGATGGCGCGGAAACTGTCCACCCAGCCGCGCTGCTGGAACAGCAGATCGAGCCACGCACGCTCTTCGGGCAGGCAGCCCGAGTTCTTCTGGTTGGACGACCAGTTCTTGATGTCGTTCTTGGTGTGGACGATGTTCCAGTCGCCGCTGATGACGTAATCGCGGCCGCTCTTGAGCCACTTGTCGAAGATCGGCGTGATCCACTCCATCGCCTTGAACTTGAACTGCTGGCGTTCATCGCCGGAAGAACCCGACGGAAAATACAGCGACACCACGGAGAGCTTGCCAAAACGCGCCTCGATGTAGCGGCCCTCGTTATCGAACTCGTCCCAGCCCAACTCGGTCAACACCTTGTCCGGCTCACGCTTGGCGTAGATCGCCACGCCGCTATAGCCCTTCTTGCTGGTGGCATCCCGATAGAAGCAATGGTGGCCATCGGGGCGGAACATCGGATCACTGAGCTGGTCTTCCTGCGCCTTGGTCTCCTGCAGGCAGACCACGTCCGCGTTCTGCTTGCGCAACCACTCGAACACACCCTTGTTGGCGGCCGAACGGATGCCATTGGCGTTGAGACTGATGATGCGCATGCGGGCTCCTAGGTGATGCGCCATCATACCAACCATGCATAACGAGCCCGATATCCGTGTAGCCCCCGTGGAGGCCTCGCACCGACCGGCGCTGCTGCGCCTGCGCGTGCATGAGCCGCAGCGCGATTTCGTGGGCGATATCGCCAGCCTGCTGGCCGATGCCGACAGCTGCCCCAGCAGCGAACCCATGACGATACTGCACGGCGACACGCCGATCGGCTTCTACCGCATTGAAACGCAGGCGCGCTGCATCACTGGCGGGGACTTCGCCCGCCCTACCCTGGGCCTGCGCTCCTTTTTCATCGACCGCCAATGGCAGGGACGGGGCCTGGGCGCGCCCGTGCTGGCCGCCCTGTTGGGCGACCTTGCCCTGCGGCATCCGCAGGCGCGCGATCTCGTGCTCACCGTGAACGTGCGCAACACCGTGGGCATCGCGCTTTATCGCCGCGCCGGCTTTGTGGATACCGGCGAGTTGTACCATGGCGGCCGTTCCGGGCCGCAGCACCTGCTGGTGCGCGCCCTTTCCGTCTGACACCTTATCGAGAGAACCCTGCCGTGCACGACTACCAGCGTGATTTCATCGACCTCACCCTGCAGCGCGAGGTGCTGCGCTTCGGCGATTTCACGCTCAAGTCCGGGCGCCAGAGTCCTTACTTCTTCAATATGGGCCGGATCGATTCCGGTGCCGCGCTGGCCCAGCTCGGTCGCGCATACGCGGCGGCGGTGGTGAACTCGGGTATCGCCGTCGACATGCTGTTTGGCCCGGCCTACAAGGGCATTGCGCTGGCCGCTGCCACGGCCATCGCGCTGGCCGATCAGCACGGCCGCGACCTGCCCTGGGCCTATAACCGCAAGGAAGCCAAGGACCACGGCGAGGGTGGCGTGCTGGTCGGTGCACCGCTCAAGGGTCGGGTGCTGATCGTCGACGACGTGATGACGGCCGGCACGGCCGTACGCGAATCGCTGGCGCTCATCCGCGCCCAGGGCGCCACGCCGGCCGGCGTGCTGATCGCACTGGATCGCCAGGAGCGCGGCCAGGGTGAACTGTCTGCCGCGCAGGAAGTCACCGCCGAATTCGGCATCCCGGTCATCGCCATCACCAGCCTTGGCGATGTGCTGGCTTATGCCGGCGAGCGCCCTGAGCTGGCCACGGAGCATGCGCGGCTGGTGTCGTATCGCGAGCGCTACGGCGTCAACGGCTGACCGTGGTGCAGCACGTTGGCGACGTTAGTCACACCGGTGATCGAGGCGGCATGGCAAGGTCATGGCCGGTACCGTCCGCCGGCTATACTTCCGCCGACAAGGGGGAACTTCATGCGTAAAACAGTTTTTGCCATCGCGATGCTCGCGCTGGCAACCGGCCTGCACGCGCAGGCACAAAGCAGCAGCCATGGCGGCATCCGCTATCGCTGGCGTGATGGCAGCGGCCTGCCGCATTACAGCGACAGCCTCTCATCCGATGCCCTGAAGTACGGCTACGACCTGGTGAATGATCGCGGCCTGGTGATCCAGCACGTCGATCGCCAGCTCACTCCGGAAGAGCGCGCCGCTGCCCAGCAGCTGGCCGACCAGCAGGCCGCCCAGCAGCATGCGGCGGCAGAGCGCACCCGCACGGACTCGCAAATGCTCGCGGCCTATCCGACCGAAGATGCCTACAAGGATTCGCAACAGCAGAGCCTGGGCAACATCGATCAGCAGATCAACACCACGCGCGTCAACCTGCGTAGCCAGGAAAAGGCGCTGGCGGACCTGCTGACGCGCGCCGGCGATCTGGAACGCGCCAAGCAACCGGTGCCGAAGTCCCTCAACGATGGCATCAGCAAGCAGCGCAATATCGTGGCGGGCCAGCGCAATACGCTCGAGCGCCAGCAGAACGCCCGTGACGCCGCGGAGCAGAAGAATGCGCAGGATCTTCAGCACTACCGTGAAGTGAAGGCAGCGCACGACAAGCCGCAAGGCTAAAGCGGGGGTTGGGGAAGAGTAGCGGGGGGCGAAAGCCGCCTACTGAGGCGCTCTTGAACTGGCCCGGCGGCTTGCCTCGATAGCCGGTTTTGGCGCCCTCGCTACTCGCCCCCAGCCCCTCGCTAGAACGGCAGCTTCAGCGACGGGTCCACGGCCAGCAATTGCTGACGGAACACGTTCTGGATGCGCGCCAGCGCAGCCGCGTTATCCGCGTCGAAACGCAGCACCAGGATCGGCGTGGTGTTGGACGGGCGAACCAGGCCCCAGCCATCCTGCCAGTCGGCCCGCACCCCGTCGATGGTGGTAAGCGTGGCGTCGCCAAACGTCGCGCGCTGGCGAAACTTCTCGATGAAGCGGTAGTGCTCGCCCTCGGTCATCTCCACCTTGAGTTCGGGCGTGGAGACACCCTTCGGACAAGTGGCGAAGATTTCCTCGGGCGTACGCTCTTCCGGATCGCCGGAAAGAATCTCAAGCAGACGCGCGCCCGCGTAGATACCGTCGTCGAAGCCGTACCAGCGCTCCTTGAAGAAGAAGTGGCCGCTCATTTCGCCGGCCAGTTCGGCGCCGGTCTCGCGCATCTTGGCCTTGATCAGCGAGTGGCCGGTGCGCCACATCAGCGGGCTGCCGCCGGCGTCGAGGATTTCGCCCTTCAGGTGGCCGGTGCACTTGACGTCGTAGATGACGGTGGCGCCGGGCTGGCGCGACAGCACATCGCGCGCGAACAGCATCAGCGTGCGATCGGGGAAGATGATTTCGCCTCCCTTGGTGACCACGCCCAGGCGATCGCCATCGCCGTCGAAGGCCACGCCCAGGTCGGCGCCCGTCTCCTTCACCGCGAAGATCAGGTCTTCCAGATTGTGCGGATCGGACGGATCGGGGTGGTGGTTCGGGAAGGTGCCGTCGACGTCGCAGTAAAGCGGAATCACATCGCAACCGATGCCTTCGAGGACCTGGGGTGCGACGGCGCCCGCGATGCCATTGCCGCTGTCGACCACGATCTTCAGGCGGCGCTCGGCCTGCACATCGGAGGTAATCCGCTCGATGTAGTCAGGCAGCACATCGACATGGCGCAAATTGCCCTTGCCATCGCGGGCGAGCGCGTTCGCGGCGATTCGACGGTAAAGATCCTGGATGGCGCCTTCGGACAGCGTCTCCCCTCCCACGACGATCTTGAAGCCGTTGTAGTCCGGCGGGTTGTGGCTGCCGGTCACCGCCACGCCGGAGCCCGTGTTGAAACGGTAGGCGGCGTAATAGACCACCGGCGTCGGCACGGCGCCGATATCGATCACATCGATGCCGGCCATGCGCAGTCCATCCGACAGGGCGCCAGCCAGTTCCGGGCCGGAAAGGCGACCGTCGCGACCCACCACGATTTCCGCCAGACTCTTCTCACGCATTACCGTGCCGATCGCCTGACCGAGCAGGCGAGCCACGTCCTTGGTCAGCGAGGTGCCCACGACACCGCGCACGTCATACGCGCGGAAAATCGTGGGATCGACCGTCACCTTGACGGGTGCTGCTGGCTCGGACTTGGCGGCGCGGGGCGCATCGAGCTTCGCCGGCTCCGGGGTGGATTCAATCATGTCGGACAAAACAGGTTCCTCAACTTGCATGCCACGCTGGCGGCGCGGGTGGCTGCGCAGCCAGAACAGATAGGACCCGCCGCCGAGGGCGAGCAGGCCGAGCAAGGCCGTCAGCGGCCACACCTTCGGCAGCACGATGTACGCGCCCGGCAACGCAGCCACCACGCTTAGCGTGCTGCCGGCGATCGGTTCACTGCGGTTGGGCTCGCGCTCTGCCGACGGGTCGCCCGACCACAACAAGCGCAAATCGCCGCGATCGTCGCCTTGCCGGAGCTCCAGTCTGCCGCCTGCTGGCGGAATGGACTCGAAACGCTGCTGCAGGGACCCGAATGGCAGTTCCACCCAGACCCAGGCCTGTGGATGCCGGGGCTGGCCGACCGGCAGCACCAGGGTTAGGTGTCGTTCGCCCTGACCTCCGGCAACGGTCTGCGCCAGGGTTACGCCGTCAGCGGTTTGCGCCGCCATCAACTGCGCGGCCTTGCCGTAGCCGAACACGCGGTAGTTGGCGTGGATGACTTCGTCGAGACCGCCGCTATAGACATTCAGCGCCAGCGCCTGCGGGATCTGCTGACGCAGGATGGCGCCCGCCTCGGCAGGGTCGGCCGTCAGGCCGGCGGTGTCGGCAGCGTCGATCACCGCCTGGACCCGGCCGCGCTCGCTGGCGATCTCGGCGGCCAGCAACTCGGCCACCTGCTTCTGGGCGGCGTGAACCCGTTCGATGGCACTGCTCTCGCCCGCGATCAGCCAGGTCTGCCACAGGCAGAACAGTCCGATCAGCAGCAGTAAGGTGCCCAGCGCCAGCGGCAGCAAGCGCTGCCACTCGATGGTTCCGGCGAATGATCGCCCGCGCGTGCTGATTGTTGCCATACCCTGTCCCCAAGCAGGTTGTCTGGCCACTCGACATCACAGGCGCCCTCGGCACCCGGATGGCAGGCCTAGTTAACTCCGGTCGAACCGAAACCGCCCTCGCCCCGCTGCGACGGCGCAAACTCCTGCACCACGTTCAAGCGTGCCTGCCCCACCGGCACCAGCAACAACTGGGCGATGCGATCACCTACGGCGATGGTGTACGGCTGCGTGCCGCGGTTCCAGCACGAAATCATCAGCGGGCCCTGGTAGTCGGCATCGATCACGCCGACCAGGTTGCCCATCACCAGGCCATGTTTATGGCCCAGGCCCGAGCGCGGCACGATCAAGGCGCACCAGCCCGGATCGCCGATATGAATCGCCATGCCACTCGGCACCAGGGCGCTCTCGCCCGGCAGCAGGGTCAGTGGCGCCTCGATGGCGGCACGCAAGTCCATCCCCGCGCTGCCGACCGTCGCCGGCTCCGGTAGCGGAATGACATCGCCCAGGCGCGGATCGAGAATTTTCAGCTCGACATCAACCCCTTGCCCACCCCTCATGCGCGCACCGCCCGGTAGCGCTCGGCCACCTTGGCCACCAGCTGATGTGCCAGCTCCGTCTTGGAGGTACGCCCCAGTTCGGCGACACCTTCAGGCCAATAGAGGGTCAATGCGTTGTCGGCAGCCTCGAAGCCGAGGCCGCCACCGACCTGGTTGGCGGCAATCATGTCCAATCCTTTGCGCTGCAGTTTGTCGCGCGCGTACTGCTCCACATCATGCGTCTCGGCAGCGAATCCAACCAAGAAGGGGCGCACGGTTTGTGCGGCCAGGCTGGCGAGAATGTCCGGATTCTCGGCGAGATGGAGGACCAGCGCCGCACCGTCGTGCTTCTTGATCTTCTGGTTGGCCACGCTCGCGGGGCGGTAATCACCCACCGCGGCGGCGCCGATATAGATGTCCGCTTGAGCGGATGCGGCCACCACCGCATCGCGCATCTGCGCGGCGCTACGCACGTCGATGCGGCGTGTCACGCCCTGCGGCGTGGGCAGACTCACCGGACCCGCCACCAGGGTGACGTCAGCACCCGCCTGGACGGCAGCCTCGGCGATCGCAAAGCCCATTTGCCCGGAACTGCGGTTGCCGATGAAACGTACCGGGTCGATGTCTTCGTAGGTCGGGCCGGCACTCACCACGACTTTCAGGCCGCGCAACGCGGCATCGCCGAACGACGCCACCATCGCGGCGCGCAGCTCCATCGGCTCCAGCATGCGACCCGAGCCGATATCGCCGCAGGCCTGGTCGCCCGAGGCAGGTCCCAGCAAGCGCACGCCGCGCTGGCGCAAGGTCTCGATATTGGCCTGCACCGCCGGATGCGCCCACATCTGCTGGTTCATCGCCGGGGCCAGGTAGACGGGCGCAGCGCTGGCCAGGCACACCGTAGTGAGTAGATCGTCGGCCATGCCGTGGGCGAGACGGGCGACCAGGTCGGCGCTGGCTGGCGCGATCAGGATGCGCTCGGCCCAACGCGCCAGCTCGATATGACCCATGGCCGCTTCGGCCTCGGCATCCCACAGGCTCACGCGAACGGGCTGGCCGGAAAGAGCCTGGAAGGTGGTGGCGCTGACGAAGTGGGTCGCCCCCTCGGTCATCACCACGCGGACCTCGGCGCCGAGATCACGCAGCCGGCGGACCAGCTCGCACGACTTGTAGGCAGCAATGCCGCCGGATACGCCCAGCAGGATGCGGCGTTGGGCAAGACTCATGGTGTGTGACCTGACAACCGGTTAGGGGCGTAGCTTACCGGAATCGTCAGGTTCTCTCGGTGACACTACGCCGCGGAAACCATGGTCTGACGCGGCGGGTGAAAGCCGGTGAAGCGGATGCCCACCGGCTCCTGACCTCACGCCACGGCATGTGGCCTGAGGATGTCTTCCAGCCCGATGCGGCGGAGCAGTTCGGCCCTGACCCGATCGGCCACGCCGTTGACGATTTCCGCGCCGTCCTGCGACGGATCGATATGCACGCGGAACGGCCGTTTGCCGAATGGCGCATTGACGACGGCGACCATGGCATCCGCCACCGCTTGTGGATCGGCATCGGCCGGCTCCAGTGCGGCCAGGCCCTTGAAGGCGACCTCGCCAAAGTCGGCGGTGGGGCCATCGGCATAGGCTTGCGCCACGTCCGTGTCGGCCGGCGCGCCGGCATGCGCGAAATGGTTGGTGCCCTGGGTGAAGGCACCGGGTACGACAATGGAGGTCTCGATGCCCCAGCGCGCCAGCTCGCCGGCATAGCTCACCGCCAGCGAATCCATGCCCGCCTTGGCGGCGAAGTACGGCGCCAGATAGGGCGGCGTGCCACCGCGAACGCTGCTGGACGACACCCAGACCACCAGCCCGCGCCCCTGTTTGCGCAGTTGTGGCAACGCGGCGCGATTCACGCGCTGGGTGCTCAACACATTCACGTCATAAAGTTCGGCGAACTGCTCGGGCGTGAACGCCTCGGCCGGCCCGTACGACATATGGCCGGCGTTGTGCACGACCACGTCGAGGCGGCCGTGTTCGGCCACGATCCGGGCAATCGCGGCATCGACCGACGCCTGCGCAGCCACATCCATCTCCATGGCGCGCAGATCGATGCCGTGTTGATGCGCGTATTGCTGCACCTCGGCCACGCGCCCGGCGTTGCGTCCGGCCGTTTCGCGCATGCCCGCATAGACCGTGTGACCGGCATCCGCCAGCGCGCGTGCGCTCATCAAGCCAAAGCCACTCGACGCACCCGTGATGACAATGATGTTTTTCATGGTGATGTGTCCCTGGAAAGGGCGTCGCCCCTGGGGCGGCGCCAGATAGAAAGATTCAGATGAGGCCGCCATTGGCACGCAGTACCTGGCCGTTCACCCAGCTGCCATCGGGACCGGCGAGGAAGGCCACCACGTTGGCGATGTCGTCGGGTTGGCCCAGGCGTTCTAGCGGGGCCGCCTTGGCCATCTGGGCGACCAGTTCGGGCGACTTGCCCTTGAGGAACAGGTCAGTGGCGGTCGGGCCCGGCGCCACCGCATTGACGGTGATGTTGCGACCGCGCAGCTCTTTCGACATGACGTGCGTCAGCGCTTCCACCGCTGCCTTGGTGGCGGCGTAGACGCCATACGTAGGCAGGTAGGTGCCCACGATGCTGGTGGAGAAATTGATGATGCGGCCACCGTGGGCAAGGCGCTTGCCGGCTTCGCGCAAGGTGTTGAACGTGCCTTTGAGGTTCACCGCGATGGTGCGGTCGAACACGTCGTCGTCGGTATCGGCCACCGCAGCGAGCTGCATCATGCCGGCGTTGTTGACCAGCACGTCGACCTGGCCAAAGGCCGCCTCGGCCGCGTCGAACAGGCGGCGCACGGCTGCCGGGTCGGCGATATCCGCCTGCGCCGTCAGCGCACGGCCGCCGGCTGCCTCGATCTTGCGGGCCAGCGCCTCGGCAGCGGCCACTTCGCCAGCGTAGTTGATGACCACGATAAAGCCATCGCGGGCCAGTCGTTCAGCAATCGCGGCGCCGATACCGCGGGAACCACCGGTGACCAGGGCGACTTTGGGAGTGTTGGCAGACATGGGGAACATCCTCTGAAGGGGGCCGACGATGTGTCGGTGGTGAGAGGATGGACTTTTCTGTTTGGCGGATAATCCACTGAAATCCGCCTTCATTATTCGGACAACGGGAACAAACCATGGACAAGGTCGATGCCATGCGCTTGTTTGCGCGGATCGTGGAACGACGCAGCTTCACGCTGGCGGCGCAGGACCTGGCGCTGCCGCGCTCCACCGTCACCGAGGTGGTCAAGCGCCTGGAGGCGCGCCTGGGCGCGCGGCTGCTGGAGCGCACCACGCGACAAGTGCGACCCACCCTGGACGGCGAGGCCTACTACCAGCGCTGCCTGGCCATCCTCGCCGAGATCGAAGAGGCTGAAGCCGCCTTCACCGGCGCCAAGCCCAGCGGCCTTTTGCGCATCGATGTACAAGGCACGCTCGCGCGTCACTTCATGCTGCCCGGCCTGCCCGCCTTCCTTGCACGCTACCCCGGTATCGAACTGCGCATCGGCGAAGGCGACCGCTATGTCGACCTGGTGCGCGAGGGCGTCGACTGCGTCTTGCGTGTCGGCAAGCCAGCGGACAGCAGCATGGTCGGCCGGCAGGTTGCCCTGCTGGAGGAGGCTACCTGCGCCAGTCCTGCGTATCTTGAGCGCCACGGCATGCCGCGGTCGCCCGACGATCTCGAGGGCCATCGCATGATCGGCTTCGTCTCGTCCGCCACCGGCAGCGTGATCCCACTGGAGTTCCAGGTGAACGGGGCGCTACGCCAGCTCACCCTGCCGGTCACCACCAGCGTCGTGGCTGCGGAGACCTATGTCGCCATGGCGCGACTGGGCCTGGGTCTGATCCAGGTGCCGCGTTACCGCCTGCAGCAGGACTTCGCCAACGGCACCCTCGTCGATGTCCTGCCGGCCTTTCCGCCCGCGTCGTCACCGGTCTATCTGCTCTATCCCCAGAACCGGCAGCTGTCGCCACGGGTGCGGGTGTTCGTCGACTGGCTCGCCGCCGAGTTTGCGGCGCGCCTGCCGCTGACCACCTGAGAGCCGCTTGCCCGCCAGCCAGCGCCCACTCGACCTCGGCGGTCCCGCCGACACGCGGCGCCGCGCGCCCCCGATGGGCTGTGCTGGGCACTGTCATCAGTCTGCCGGCATGAGCATTCGTGAATGGCCAGCCCAGGAACGGCCCCGCGAGAAGCTGCTGACGCGCGGCTGTGATGCCTTGTCCGATGCCGAATTGATCGCGGTGCTGCTAGGTAGCGGAGTCCCAGGCACGGACGCCATCGCCCTGGGGCGAGAGATGCTGGGCAACAGTGGCGGTCTCAGTGCCTTGCTCGGTGACCCCGGCAGCGCGGTTCAACTGCGCGGCATTGGCCCGGCCAAGCGGGCACGTCTTGTGGCCGCGCTTGAACTGGCGCGCCGCTCACTGGCCGAACAACTGGCCGAGCGCCCCAGCCTTGGCAACCCAAGTGACAGCGGCAACTACCTGCGCGCCCGCCTGCGCCACCTGCCTTACGAAGTGTTTGGCTGCCTCTATCTCGATAACCGGCACCGCGTGCTGGCGTTCGAGGAGCTGTTCCGCGGCACCATCGATGGTGCCAGCGTGCATCCCCGCGAAGTCGTCCGCGCCTGCCTGCGGCACAACGCGTCCGCGGTGATCTTTGCGCACAACCACCCTTCGGGCGTGGCCGAACCGAGCGCCGCCGACCGCGCAATCACCCGCGAACTGCGCGATGCGCTGCAACTGGTCGACGTGCGGGTACTCGATCATCTGGTGATCGGCAGCGGCGAACCGGCATCCATGGCGGCCCTCGGCCTGCTTTGACGGCGTCAAAAAGAACAACGGCGCGGGGGAGGCCGCGCCGTGTAGCCGTCTTGTGGGGAGAAAGGAGAGGAACGGCAATCTCCCTGTGCCCACCAACGGGGAGGTGTCAGCGGGAACAGGATCAGTGTGGCAGTGCCGCATGACAGACCCATGACGGGGGCTTGGCTATCTGCCTACAGGCTGCGCTCCGCAACTTATGCACATTTGGCCGCGGACGGCCCTTTCCGGTCCACTGCTGCCAAACCCCTCACATGTGTCTCTCAACCGTATGAAATGATTTATTATTTTTCATTACACGGTGATTTCAGCCGGGAAATAGGGGGCATCGCCGGTGCGCGCTGCAATCTTCCTCACAGACTTATCCACAGGTTGCCTGCCCGCAGCGCAGCATGCCGCAAAACCCTTGCGGGACCGGCCCCGGCGACGCGGGTCTGATAGGATTGACCGTTCCACCGTCGCCCGACTAATGCCGTGAAAGAACAGCTGCGCGAACTGCTGCTGCAGGCTATCCATACCCTGCAGAACGATGCCACCCTGCCCGCGGACCTCGAAGTGCCGAACTTCGTGATCGAGCGCGCCCGCAGCCGCGAGCACGGCGATTTCGCCGCCAATGCCGCCATGCTGCTGGCCAAGCCGGCACGCGCCAAGCCGCGCGAGCTGGCCGAGAAGCTGGTCGCGGCCCTGCCCGCCAATACCTTGGTGGACAAGGTGGAGATCGCCGGCCCGGGCTTTATCAACTTCTTCCTCGCACCTGGCGCCTATCACGACGAACTCGGTCGCATCCTGGGCGAGGGCGACGCCTATGGCCGCAGCACCAGCGGCGGCGGCAAGACCGTGGGCGTCGAGTTTGTCTCGGCCAACCCCACCGGCCCGCTGCACGTCGGTCACGGTCGCAACGCGGTGCTGGGCGACTGCCTGAGCCGCCTGCTCGAAGCCACCGGCTGGAAGGTGAAGCGCGAGTTCTACTACAACGACGCCGGCGTGCAGATCCAGAACCTGGCCGTCTCCACCCAGGCGCGTGCGCGCGGCCTCACCCCGGACGATGCCGGCTGGCCGGAGGACGGTTACCGTGGCGACTACATCGCCGACGTGGCCAAGGCGTATCTCGCCGGCGAGTCGGTGATGGCCGACGGCCACAGCGTGACGGGCGCCCGGGATCCCGAGAATCTCGAGGCGATTCGCCAGTTCGCCGTGGCCGCGCTGCGCCATGAGCAGGACCTTGATCTCAAGGCCTTCGGCGTGGGCTTCGACGTGTACTTCCTGGAATCCTCGCTCTACACCGACGGCAAGGTGGAAGAAACCGTGCGCGAGCTGGTCGCCCACGGTCACACCTACGAGGAAGGTGGCGCGCTGTGGCTGCGCTCGACCGACTTCAATGACGACAAAGACCGCGTCATGCGCAAGTCCGACGGCACCTACACGTACTTCGTGCCGGACGTGGCCTATCACCTGACCAAGTGGCAGCGCGGCTACGAGAACGCCGTGACCGTGCTCGGCTCGGATCACCATGGCTCGCTGGCCCGCGTGAAGGCCGGCCTGCAGGCGCTGGATATGGGCATCCCCAAGGGCTGGCCGCATTACGTGCTGTACCAGATGGTGACGGTGATGCGCGGCGGCGAGGAAGTGAAGCTGTCCAAGCGCGCCGGCAGCTACCTCACCCTACGCGACCTGATCGAGGAAGCCGGCCGCGACGCCACGCGCTACTTCCTCATCTCGCGCAAGGCCGACTCGCAGCTGGTGTTCGACATCGACCTGGCGCGCTCGCAGAGCAACGACAACCCGGTCTACTACATCCAGTACGCCCATGCCCGCGTCTGCCGCGTGCTGGAAGAACTGGCCGAGCGCGGCCTGCCCGCGCTCGACACGGTGGCGGGCATCAAGCAGCTCGGGCGGCTGGACAGCGAACACGAACAGGCGCTGTTCACCGAGCTGTCGCGCTACCCCGAAGTGGTGGAAGCCGCCGCCGGCAATCTGGAACCGCACCTGATCGCGCAATATCTGCGCGAGCTCGCGGGCGCCCTGCATAGTTACTATCACGAGCACAAATGGATCGTGGATGATGCGGAACTGCGCAACGCGCGCATTACGCTCGCCGTCACCACGCGCCAGGTCATTCGAAACGGTCTTGATTTGCTGGGCCTCAGCGCCCCGGAGAAGATGTAAATGGCAGCACGCAAGGGCAAAGGTCGGCAGGCCGTCCGCAATAACAGCGGTGGCATGCCGGGCTGGGGTTGGGCCGTCATCGGCATCCTGATCGGTGCCGTGCTGATGTTCGTGGCAAGTGGTCATCTGCCGATGGCGCCGCGCCCCAACGAGGGCCCGCAGCCGAATCCCCAGGCCACCGCCCAGCGCGGCAGCGACGCCGGTGCCGCGGCCTCGGAATCCACCTCGGCCACCGACAACGCCCCGGCGCCGAAAAAGCCGCAGTACGACTTCTACTCGGTGCTGTCGGAAAAGGAAGTTCGTATTCCCGACGCGGTGATCAGCGCCCAGGCCAAGGCCGAGCAGCAGCAGAAACAGCAGGCCCAGCAGGCGGCCCAGAGCGCTGCCCAGCAGCAGGCCAGCGTGCAGAAGCCGGCCAATGCACCGGTAGCGGTCGCCGAGGCGGTCACGGCCGCCCCCGAGGCCGCCGTGAAAGCACCGCCCCCGGCAGCGGGTGCGGGAGGTTATTTGTTGCAGGTCGGCGCCTTCCCGAGCCCGGCCGACGCCGAGACGCTCAAGGCCAAGCTCGCCATGCAGGGTTTCGTCGCCAATGTCGCGTCCGTCAGCGTCAACGGGCAGACCTACAACCGCGTGCGCCTGGGCCCGTTCCATTCGGCCACCGAACTGGAGACGGCCAAGCAGCGCCTCGCTTCGGCCGGCATCAATGCGATTGCGTTGAAGGAAGGCAAGTAAGGCCACCTCGCACGCAGCGCAACAGAAAAGGCCGTGTCTCACGACACGGCCTTTTTTATGTCGTGCTGGCTGGACTCAGCCCTTGCGCTTCAGGCGAATCAGCGCCGAGATATCGTCGTCACCATAGCCCTGGCTCATCAGCTCGGCATAGTCGGCGAGCGAACGCTCGATCACGTTGCGGCTGGTGCCTGCACTTTCGGCAATCCGGCGCACGATGCCCAGATCCTTGTGCAGCAGGCCCAATTTGAAGCCCACGCTGAATTCGTCGCGCAGCATGGTGGCGCCACGCTTTTCGAGGAACCAGTTGCCGGCCGCGCCAGCGCCAAGCGTCGGCAACAGGCGTTCGGGATCGAGGCCCAGCGCCTCGCCGAGGGCGAGACCTTCGCACACGCCTTGCGCGATGCCCGCCACCAGCACCTGGTTCACGGCCTTGGTCGCCTGGCCGGCACCGACGGCACCCAGATGCGTGATACGTAGCGCATAGGCTTCCAGTACCGGGCGCGCGCGTTCGAGCACGTCGGCATCACCGCCCACCATCACCGACAGCTTGCCGTTCCTGGCGCCTTCCACGCCGCCGGAAACCGGCGCATCGAGGAAGTGCGCGCCGACCGCGGACAAACGCGCCGCCGCCTGCTTGGCGGTATCCGGTGCGACGGTGGAGTGGTCCACCACGATCGCGCCGTTCTTCAGATGCGGCGCCAGTGCGTCGATCGTGCCGAGCACGTCGGCGTCCGCGGTGACGCACAGGGCGATCACGTCGCATTGCGCCGCCAGCTCGGCCAGCGGCGGCGCCGCTACGCCGAGTTCCTTTGCTACGGCTTCGGCGTTGGCCTTGGTGCGACTCGACACGGCGTGCAGTAGGCCCTTGGCCTTCAGATGCCCTGCCATCGGCGTGCCCATGGCGCCGAGCCCGATAAATGCTGCCTTGAGACTCATGGTGGTTCCTGATTGATCAATCTTCGCAGTGGACGTCGTGGGTAATGAAAGGATGTTCGGCACTCGGCCGTTCGAACCAGGTCGGCTCGGCCAGGGTGCATTGCATATCATCCATGCCAGCATCCCAATGCTGGCGCATGCTGTCGATGCTGAACTCGTAGTCTTTGTAATGTCCTTCGTAAGGCTTGTTGCGATAAATGAGGTGGAACAGGTTGACCAGGGCGCTGCTGGCGTAGATCTCGGCGTGGCGATAGGCAGGATGGTGGCGCTGGTCTTCCGGCACCAGGGCCATCACATCGTGCAGCACGCGCTCCTGCCGCTGCCGCATACCCATGTATTCGGTAATCAGGCGGGTACGGCTGGAGTACTGGATGTCCTTGGTGCGCGACGTCACTTCGGCTAAATCATGCGGCAACTCGCCGCGCGAGCTCCACAAGTCCACCTGGAAGATCAGCGAATCGCAGCGCGCTGAATCGGCCAGCACCTTGTAGAGCGGCGTATTGGAGACCATGCCGCCGTCCCAGTAAAACTCGCCATTGATTTCGATCGCAGGAAAGCCGGGCGGCAAGGCACCGGATGCCATGAAATGCTCGACCCGCAGCGGGCCTTCCGTGTTATCGAAGTAGGCGAAGTTGCCGGTGCGCACATTGACGGCGCCGACCGACACACGCATCGAAGTCTTGTGGTTGATGCGGTCGAAATCGACCAGCCGCTCCAGCGTGAGCTTCAAGGGCGCCGTGTCGTACCAGCTCGCCGTGGCCGGCGAGGAATTCCATGGCAGCAGCGGAAAGGGCCGCGGATAGAAGAAGCCGGGCTGCCCTTCGGTAAGCGCGCGAAACGCCGCCCAACCGCTCTGGACGTTTTGCCAGGTCAGCTGCCACGCCCCCGGCTCCAGCGGCGGCGTGGGCCACACCGGCAACAGCGGTGGACGACATATGGCCTGCCAGAACTCGCGCAAACGTTCCACCCGGTGCTCCGGCGCGTTGCCGGCGATGATGGCCGCGTTGAGCGCGCCGATGGAGATGCCAGCAACCCAGTTGGGATGGATGCCTGCCTCGTCCAGCGACTGGTATACCCCTGCCTGATACGCTCCGAGCGCGCCGCCGCCCTGCAATACCAGGGCGGTGACCTTGTATTGCCGATGGTGCTCTCGCGCCAGGTCCTGGTCGGTGACCGTCAGTGCTGCCTTGTTTTTACGGACGTCCATACAGATAAACCCCGGTTCAATCGGCCAGATAGTCGTACACGACCGTGCCCAGGTCGAGCGTCAGGTCGGTAATGAAGTGGTGGGCCGACTCGATCTTCAGCACCGGCAGGTCGGCCACCGGCGCCAGCGCGTGGGGATGCAGCTCCAGCGAGGCCGGTCCGGTCCAGGCGCCCTTGAGCGTGACGTTGGTGGTGTAGTAGCGGACCAGCTCGCAAATGCGCGGCGTGCCATCCACGTGCGGGATGATCTTCAACAGGTAGTTGGGTGCTGCCAGGCCGGCCAGGATGGCATCGCGATCGGCCTCGCGATGCTTGAAGCCCATGGTGGCCTTGGCCACGCGCACCTTGCCGTAGTCGAGGGTACCGACGATGGTGTCGATCTCGGTATCCAGCGCCGGGCTGGCGAGTTTCTTCGGAAAGCCCCACAACTCGCGGCCGCCCGCAATCGGCGGGTGATCGTTGAGGTACATCGAGTGCACATAGCTTCCCCGCTCGCCGCGGAAGCTCACGGGAATCACCTGCCCCGACTCGGTGTAGTCGCCAAAGCCGGTGGAATCGGGCATGCGGATGAACTCGTACTTCACCAGCGGCTGCTCGATCTCCAGCGGCTCCGGTACCACCGCGCGCAACGCGTCCAGATCGGTGCGATAGGTGACGACGAGGAACTCGCGGTTGACGAATCGATACGGTCCCGGCGGAAAGGCAGGGCTGGTAAGCGGCATGGCAAAAGCGTTCGCTAATACGTCGGCAATCTTCACTGGCGGTCCTTGTGGGGAAGCGAGGGTCGGGGAGGCCGAGCCGCATGCATGCCTCCTGGTCCGCAGGCGAGGGACGCGCAACGAAGGAGCAGTCGCAGCAGCCGTGTCGACAGGTTCGCCGGCACGGCTGCTGGGCGTCCTCGCTACGCATTCTTGACCCCTCCATGCGGGCCGCATGCGATGCGCGGTGCGCTACTGCATATACCAGCCGTGGCTGACCACGATGGATTGCCCGGTCAGCGCGGCCGAGGGGAAGGTAGCCAGATACAGCGCGGTCTGCGCGATGTCCTCGACCGTGGTGAAGACGCCATCCACGGTGTCCTTGAGCATCACGTTCTTGATCACGTCGGCCTCGCTGATACCCAGCTCCTTGGCCTGCTCCGGAATCTGCTTCTCCACCAGCGGCGTGCGCACGAAGCCGGGACAGATCACGTGCGAGCGCACATTGTGCGCCGCGCCTTCTTTGGCCAGCGTGCGCGCCAGGCCCAGCAAGCCGTGCTTGGCGGTGACGTAGGCCGACTTCAGCTTGGAGGCTTCGTGCGAATGCACCGAGCCCATGTAGATCACGATGCCGCCGCGATCGTCCTTGTACATGTGCTGGAGCGCGGCCTTGGTGGTGAGGAAGCCGCCATCGAGATGGATGGCCAGCATTTTCTTCCAGTCGGCAAAGGCGAACTGTTCGATCGGATTGATGATCTGCACGCCAGCGTTGGAAATAAGAATATCCAGATGGCCAAACGCAGCGACCACCTTGTCGGTACCGGCATTGACGGCTGCCTCGTCGGTCACGTCCATGGCGATGCCAATCGCCTTGCCGCCGGCGGCCTTGATCTCGTTCGCCGTAGCGTCCGCTGCCTGCTGGTTGATGTCGGCGATGGCGACTGCCGCACCGTTCTTCGCATACAACTCGGCGATTGCCTTGCCGAGGCCACTGGCCGCGCCAGTGATGAGTGCCACCTTGCCGTCGAGACTTGCCATAACCACTCCTGTCGATGGGGAACGGGGAAAGCTGAAACGGAATCAGATTGCGCGCCGGCCAGCCTGGCCGTGGTGGACGACACAGGCTGGTACGGCTCGTGGGCGCACATCCATGCGACGAATGGAAACTTGAATGCGACTTTTCCTATCCGTCATTCCTGCGAACGCAGGGATGACGAGGTAGGAGCCTGTCGATCAGCGCACGCCCTCGGACAAATAGGTATAGCCGGTCAAACCTTCGTTGAGTGTGACGAATAACTGCTCGGCGGCCTCACCTTGCACACCCGCGGCAGCGATGCGCTCACGGTAGCTGCGACGCAGGACTTCCAGGTCGTAGCCGACGTAATCGAGCATGAGATCGGTGGTGTCGCCGCGACGCTTGTGCGCAAAGACATACGAATCACCATTCACGCGCACGTTCACCGCATCGGTGTCGCCGAACAGGTTGTGGATGTCGCCCAGGGTCTCCTGGTAGGCACCGACCATGAAGATGCCGAGGCGATAGCTCTCGTCCTCGTTCAAGGCATGCAGCGGCAGGCTCACGTCCACGCCCTCGGCATCGACGTAATGATCGATGCGGCCATCCGAATCGCAGGTGAGATCGACGATGACGCCGCGGCGGGTAGGTTCTTCGTCCAGTCGTGCGATCGGCGCGATCGGGAAGATCTGCTCGATCGCCCAGATATCCGGTACCGATTCGAACACCGAGAAATTGACGAAGTATTTGTCGACCAGCTTCTCGTCCAACTCGTCCAGCGCCTGGCGATGCGAACGCTCGGCCGGCAGCAGGCGCAGACGCACGGCATTGGCGATGGCGTAGTACATGTCGTCGAGCCGCGCGCGGTCGTCCAGGGTGAGTTGGCCGAGCGCGTACAAGGTCTGGCCTTCGACGAGGTGATGCTGCGCCTCGTGGAACAGCTCGAGCGCGGGACGCGCGTCGAGTTCTGCCCAGGTTTCGCGCAGGCGGCGCAGCACGGCCGGCTCGTCCTCGTGTGCTGGCGGGATGTTGCCAGCGGGCACCGGCTCGACCTCGGTCACGTTGACCACCATCACGGCGTGATGGGCGGTCATCGCGCGGCCCGCCTCGGTGATGATGTGCGGCGCCGGCAGGTTTTCTTCGGCCACCGCCTCGGCCAGCGACTGCACGATGGTCGCCGCGTACTGTTCGATCGAATAGTTGATGGAGTTGTGGCTGCGCGAACGCGAGCCTTCGTAATCCACGCCCAGGCCACCGCCGACGTCGACGATTTCCAGCGGCACGCCCATGCGCTTGAGTTCCACGAAATAACGCGTGGCCTCGCGCATGCCCGAGGCGATGTCGCGCACGTTGGAAATCTGCGAGCCCATGTGGAAGTGCTGCAGCTTCAGGGTGTGCTTGAGGCCGGCCTGCTCGAGGCGTTCCACCAGGGTCAGCACCTGGCTGGGCGAGAGGCCGAACTTGCCCTTGTCGCCGCCGGTGTTCTGCCACTTGCCGGCGCCGATCGAGGCCAGGCGCACGCGCACGCCCAGCAGCGGCTCGACGTTGAGGGCCTTGGCCTCGCTGAAGACATGGTCGAGCTCGGACAGCTTCTCGATCACGATGTGCACGCGCAGGCCAAGCTTGAGGCCGATCAGCGCCAAGCGCACGTATTCGCGATCCTTGTAGCCGTTGCAGATGACGATGCTGCCGGGGCGGGCCATGGCCAGCACGGCCATCAGCTCGGGCTTGGAGCCGGCTTCGAGGCCGAAGCCATGCTGACCCGCGGCCACCAGCTCGCCGGCCACGCCGCGCTGCTGGTTCACCTTGATCGGATAGACGGCCGTGTAGCCGCCCGTATAGCTCCATTCGCCAATGGCCTTGGCAAATGCGTCCTGCAAACGCTTGAGGCGGTCGGCCAGGATGTCCGGAAAGCGCACCAGCAACGGCAGGCGCAAGCCTTCGGCGCGGGCGCGGTCGACGATGGCCGGCAGCGACAGCGCCGGGCCTTGGGCGCCACGGGGGCGCATGACGATGTGACCTGCTGCATCCACGTCCACGTAGCCGTCGCCCCAGTGCGGGACGGCGTAGGTGTGGCGGGCAGCATCAATGTTCCAGTGCTTCGACATGGAGGGCTCCTTGTACAACGGGCGTGTGACACCCTGAACATGTCGTCGCAGCGGCGAGCCTTGACGCGCTTGCTCGGTGAGAGCACGAAGTCAGCCGGCCGGAAGCCTCGCACGCCGCGGGGCCGGACTGACTTGGCGGGCCGCTGGCGGAATCGCGTGACGGGCCGGACGGGTATTGTAACGGCCTGGTGTGACAATGTGCCTGCGGCGGTTTCCTGCGTTGGCGCCCAGTGGATGCCTTTGCGGCTACAATTTGCGGCCTTTCACCCCTCAAGATTGCTCAGGATTCGCCATGTCGCAGCAGCTCACCTGGTTCACCGAAGCCCACCAGGCCTCCGGCTCGTCCATCGGTTATCGCGTGGAGAAGCTGCTTCATGCCGAGAAAACCCCGTTCCAGACCATCGAGATCTACCAGACCACCGACTGGGGCAACCTGATGGTGATCGACGGCTGCGTGATGCTGACCAGCCGCGACAACTTCCTGTACCACGAGATGATGACCCACCCGGCGCTGTTCACCCATGCGCGCGCCAAGCGCGTGGTGATCATTGGCGGCGGCGACTGCGGCACCCTGCGTGAAGTGCTCAAGCACGAGGAAGTGGAGTCGGCCGTGCAGGTCGAGATCGACGAGCGCGTCACCCGCCTGGCCGAGCAGTATTTCCCGGAGCTGTGCGATGCCAACCATGACCCGCGCGCCGAGCTGCTGTTCATCGACGGCATCAAGTACATGGCCGAGGCCGAGCCGGAATCGCTGGACCTGATCATTGTCGACTCGACCGATCCGGTGGGTCCGGCCGAGGGTCTGTTCAACGCCGCGTTCTACGCCAGCTGCTACAAGGCCCTGCGCCACGGCGGCATCCTGGTGCAGCAGAGCGAATCGCCGCTGGTCCACCTGGAACTGATCAAGTCGATGCGCTCGGCCATGCGTACGGCCGGCTTCAACGCCGTGAAGACGTTGCCGTTCCCGCAGCCGTGCTACCCCACCGGCTGGTGGAGCTGCACCATGGTGCGCAAGGGCGGCGACCTCGCCGGCTTCCGCGAGCGCGGCGCCCTCAGCAAGAACTTCCCCACCCGCTACTACAACGCCGAAATCCACAAGGGCGCACTGGCCCAGCCGGAATTCATGCGCGAAGCGCTGGGCGAGTAATTCTTCTGATGTAGGAGCCCACCCAGTGGGCGACCAGCCAACGAAGCGGTGACGCCGCTACGCCCGGTCGCGCACTGGGTGCGCTCCTACACGGAAAGTCAGAACAGCGTCGAACGCACCTTGGGCAAGACCACCAGGATCAGCGTCGCGAGCGGTCCGATCACCAGAGACAGCAGAAACCACAGCAGGCCGCTGCGATTCTTGCCCTGGGCAAGACCCGCATTGATCAGCGCCAGCGTGCCCCAGCCGACAAACCAGGGCGCCGCACGCCCATCGGCCAATATGGAAAGATCATTCACTACCTGTCTCCTGTTCTGCGCAGGATGATAGAGACACCCCGAACGCTGCGAAGCGGCCATGCTAGCAAGCCCAGAGGCATTCTCCCGCCCCGGGCCTATCCCTGGATCAGGCGAGCTTAATGCGGGAGCAGTATGCTGGCGGCTTCGTTTTGCGAAGGATGACACGATGCTCGGACGGCGCCTCCTCACGCTCGGCCTGGTCTTTGCCGCCATGGCGAACCCGGCTTTCGCAGCCCAGTCAGCCGCCAAAGGCGGTTCCGCGACGTCCACGGAGGCCCAGCAGGCCGCGCGTCGCAAGGCCCTGGTCGCCTTCCAGCGCGACCTGATCAGCGTCATCGCGCCCCAGGCCGAGCCCCTGCCGCTGCTGGGTGGCGCCTTGCTGGCGCGGCCCTTGGCCGACCAGCCCGACTTCAACAGCTTCCACAGCCTGATCGAACGCGCGGCCCAGGCGCCCAATGCCGGCCCGGAGATCAGCTGGACCCGGCTGACCGACTGCGACGCCAAGGCCGATGCCTGCCCGAACCCTGACGCCCTGGCCAGGCTGGTCGCCCAGGCGCCGGACAACGCCGCGGTGTGGCTGCTGAAGCTTGGCCTCGACAGCCACGACGAAAAGGGCACGGCCGCTCGCGAGGACCTGGCCAAGGCGGCCGCGGCCAAGCTGTACGACGACTACACCGGGGCCAGCCTGAAGGCCTTGGCTACCACGGTCACCCTGTTGCCGCCGCCGCCCGCCGTGATCAACCCGCTTTCCGCCACCGGCGCCTCCGGCGTGCAGGTGATGATGGTGTTTGGCCTGGCCAGCACGCAGCCGCAGCCCGGCCTGCAGGCCACCGCACGGTTGTGCGAGGGCGCGGGGGACGACAAATCGATCAAGGACGACTGCCTCAAGCTGGGCAAGACCCTGGAATGGAGTTCCAGCCCGCTGGCCCGTTCGCTCGGCCTGCATTTGCGCGAGGTCCTGTCGGACGACCCGGCCCAGCAGGAAGACGCCCGCCGCGCCCGCCGCAACCTGGTCTGGCAGGTGGAGAACTTCGGGCAGCTGTCCGCACGCGCCCAGGGCGACCTGGGGCTGGCCCAGCATTTGCTGACGCTGGCGCGCTCCGGTGGCACCGAGATGAGCTTGCTGCTGACCGCCTTGCATGACTTCAACATCAACGTGGATGCCCCGGCCGACTGGGAGCCGCACAAGGCGGGCTGAAAGCCGGTTCAACATCCCTCTGGCCCGGGCATGAGCATCAGGCTTGCCTCGCCGCCCCGCCCTTCGTGTAGGCTGGACCCCAGCTTGGACACAGAGGCAGCATCATGCTGACGGTACTGGTAGCAAGCAGCAAAGGCGGTTGTGGCAAGAGCACGCTGGTGACCCAGCTGGCTTCCCATTGGGCGCAGGATGGCAAGCACACCGCCATCGTCGACGCCGACCGACAGCAGTCCGGCTTCCGCTGGGCCGCGCAGCGCCCGGACAACGTGCCGGGCGTACTGGCGCTGGAGGGCGGTCGCCGATCCCTCGAGAAACTTCCTTCCGATACCCAGCGCGTGCTGATCGACACGCCAGCCGGCTCGCAGGAGCGGGACCTCGAACCCTATCTCGAAAAGGCCGACGTGCTGTTGGTGCCGGTGTTGCCGTCAACGTTCGACCTGCATGCCACGTTCGATTTCCTGGAGCACTTGCGGGAGATCAATCGCATCAAGCGCGGCAAGCTGCCGGTCGGCCTGGTCGGCAACCGCCTGAAGCCGTGGACGCACGCCAGCCAGGACGCCATGCAGCAACTGGCCGAGCAATCGCCATTCCCGATCGTGGCGCAGCTGCGCGACAGTCAGGCCTATGTGTTGCTCACTGCGCTCGGTAAAGGCATCTTTGATTACGCTTCGGAAAACGTCCGGAGTCACCAGGAGGATTGGAAGCACCTCCTGCGCTGGATCAAACGCCAGCACTGAATGGCAGCCCCGCGCCACTGCCGTACGATCTTGGAGTCAAAGCCATGCACGAACTGATCCTGTTGCGCCACGCCGAAGCCCAGCCTGCCCAAAACGGCGGGGACGATCAAAGCCGGCGCCTCAGCGGGCGCGGCGAGCAGGAAGCGCGGGCTGCCGGCAAATGGCTGGCCTCCCACGGCGTGAAGCCGGACCGGGTGCTTTGCTCACCGTCCGAACGCACCCGCGACACGGCCACGCTGGCCCTGGCCGCGATGAAGCATGCACCGGAACCCCAGTTCACTGACGACATCTACGACGCCACGCCCGGCGAGCTGCTTGCCCTGCTCGACCAACACGGCGATGCCAGCACCGTCATGTTGATCGGCCACAACCCTGGCATCGAACGCCTGGTCGCCCTGCTGGTCGAGGGTCGGTCGGACGAATTCCGCGGCATGCCACCCGCGGGCCTGGCCGTGCTGCACCTCAGCGGCGCACTGGAACCAGGTAACGCTCGACTGGATGCTTTCTGGTCGCCGTGATTCCGCGCTTGCTCGCTTTTTTTGCCGTTGTCCTGCTGGCCGCCCCGCCAGTAACTGCCGCTGATTACCGCATTGATCCTGCCCGCTCGCACGCCGCCTTCGGCGTGCGCCTGCTGTGGCTGACTCAAGTCACCGGCCGCTTCGAACAGATCAACGGCGATGTGACCTTGAGCAGCCTGCACGATACCGCCGTGGTCGATGCGCAAATCGCCGTCGACAGCATCCAGATGAGTTCGGATCGATTCCGCCGCTGGGTGCTGGCGCCGGAATTCTTCGATGTGGCGCACTATCCTGCGATCCACTTCGTGTCGGACCCGATCTCGCTGGCCATGCTGGAAAAGGGTGGCGAGCTGGGCGGCACGTTGACGTTGCGTGGGATCACGCGCCCGGCGCATTTCGAACTGCTGCCATCGACCTGCCCGCTAAGCGCACCGCAAGAATGCGTCATCTCCGTGCGTGGAACGATCCAACGCAGCGACTTCGGCATGAATGGGCATCGCACGGCGGTATCGGATCGTGTGGACCTGGGCATGCTGATCAGCCTGGATTACGCCAAGAGATAACAGCAGCCCGTATCATCCCGGCATGATTCAGCGCGGGATCGCCCTTTCCACCTTGCTTGTCGCGATCCTGATCCTGTCGGGATGCAGCGTGTCGCCTACGCGCATCCACCGCGCCGAGGACATAGTTGCCGCCGACATGCAGCACCAGCGGGACTGCGACCGCGCCGATCACTGCGCCATCGATTCCCCGCTGCTCGACGCCGCGCACGCTGCGCTGGCCAGTTCCACCGACGCGGAACCGGTCCACGTGGTCACCTTGCTCAACGACAGCGAGGCGGCGATGGTGGCGCGGCTCAACCTGATCCGCGCGGCGACGCAGTCGATCGACGTGCAGACCTATATCTGGGATCAGGACGATGCCGGCCAGCTGGTGCTCAATGAATTGCTGAAAGCCGCACGGCGCGGCGTGAAGGTCCGCATCCTGGCCGACCAGCTGTTTTCCTTCGGCGACCCGGCCCTGCTCGATCGCCTCGCCAGTGCACACGAGAACCTCGAAGTCCGCCTGTACAACCCTACCTTCCAGGAGGCGCAGACTTCGGTGGCGGAGTTCACCGCCGGCATCGTCTGTTGTTTCCGGAAATTCAACCAGCGCATGCACAACAAGCTGTTGCTGGTGGACAACGCCATCGGCATCACTGGCGGGCGCAACTACCAGGATCGCTACTTCGACTGGGATGCCGATTTCGACTACGTCGATCGCGACGTGATGGTCGGCGGTCCGGCCGCCCGGGCGATGGCAGCGAGCTTCGAAACGTTCTGGACGCACAAGCGCTCGACGCCACTGACCCACTTGCGCGACGTCAACCGGCGCATTCTCGATGGCGACGGCGCGCAGCCCTGGCCGACCCCGCATTACGCGCATCCGCAGCGCGTGGCCCGCGTGATGGAGGAAGCCGAAGATGGCGAGTGGCTGGACGACGCCTTGGTCAGCGAGACCCTGCGCACTGGCCGCGTCGACTATTTCAGCGATCTTCCCGCCAAGACCGAACAGCCACAGCAACACGACGCACGCGAGTTCACGGCGCATGTAATGCGGCTGCTTGGCGGCGCCCAGCGTGAAGTGGTGATGCAGACGCCTTACCTGGTGCTGAGCCAACGCGCGCAGGACATCTTCGCGAAACTGCACCAGCGCGAGACCCCGCCGCGCATCGTAGTGTCGACCAATTCGCTGGCCTCGACGGATGCGTTTGCCGTGTATGCCATTTCCTATAAGCACCGCAAGCGCTATCTCAAGGACTACGGTTTCGAGATCTACGAAATGAAGCCGCGCGCGGCCGGTCCGGCCGAAGACAATGCCGAGGCCAGCGAGGACGATGCACCGCCACCGGCCGAACAAGGCGCGCAAGGCCAGGCGGCGCGACGTCGCATCGGTACGGAACGCGGCCTGCTAGGCAGTCATAGCCAGGCCCGGCGAAATCGCCCGGCACCGCTGACCGGCGAAGGGCGACGCTTCGGCCTGCATGCCAAGTCCATCGTGGTGGACGACGACTTCGCCATGGTCGGCTCGCACAACTTCGACCCGCGCTCGGACCACTACAACACCGAAGCCGGCGTGATCGTCTACGACGCGCGCTTTGCCAATGAGTTGCGCGACAGCATCCTGCGCGACACCCAACCGGAAAACGCATGGGTCGTCGCGCGTCGCCAGCAAAGCAGCCTGAGCCTGGCGATCGGCGACATCTCCGCCAGCCTGCCCATCTTCGATCTGTGGCCCTACCGCTACGCCACCAGCTACGAACTCAAGGCCGGCTGCACGCCGATGCGCCCAAGCGACCCTGCCTTCTTCAGCTGCTATACGCCGGTGGGCGACTTCCCCGACGTCGCGACCTCGCCCAAGCTGATCTATACGCGATTGATCACCGCATTCGGATCGAGTGCGATGGGCGTGCTGTAGATGGGCGTGTCGTAGACAACCGACTTTGCCCGGCGAACCTCAGGGGAGTCGCGCGACCGGGCCCGCCGCGTCGTCGAAGCGCATCACCAGGGAGCCGTTGAGCCCATCGGGATGGCCAGCCGGCACCGCAAAACGCCAGGCCAGCACGGTGCGCACGGCGCGCTCATCCAGCGCGGCGCGACCACTGGATTCGGCAATCGATGCGCGCTTGACCCGGCCGCTGCCATCGACCGTGAGATGCAGGACCACGCGACCACTGGCTGCGTCTGCCGTGCCCAACCAGGCGGCGGAAGGTGCAGGCATGTCGATGGGGGTCAAGGCCGGCAACGGCGTCGGGTGAACGGGCTTGGCTGCCGGCTTGTGCGGCTTGGCCGCTGCCACGATACGCCGGGCCTCGTGCGTGGGACGCACATGCCGCGGCGGCAGCGCCCGCGTGCGGGCGACATGCGAGGGTCGACGGACGCTGGGGCCGGGCCAGCGATCGGTCAGGCTGCTCAGCCATGCCGTGCCGACCACCCCGACGACCAGCACCAGGAGACTCAGGCTGGCGGTAGTGCGAAGTTTCAACACGGCAAAGGGGTCGGAGCGGGTCCGCTCAGCGTTCCAGGATGGCGGTAACGCCCATGCCGCCGGCGGTACAGATGGAAATCAGGCCGCGGCCCGAACCCTTCTGTTCCAGCAACTTGGCCAGCGTGGCGACCACGCGCGCGCCGGTGGCGGCAAAGGGATGGCCCGCGGCAAGGCTGGAACCATGCACATTGAGCTTGGCCGGATCGATCGAGCCCAGCGGCTGCTCGAGACCGAGGCGCTGTTTGCAGTAATCGGCGCTTTCCCACGCGCGCAGCGTGCACAGCACCTGGGCCGCAAATGCTTCGTGGATTTCGTAGTAATCGAAATCCTGCAGGCTCAGTCCATGGCGCGCGAGCATGCGCGGCACGGCCACCGTGGGCGCCATCAACAGGCCCTCACCGTGGACAAAATCGACCGCCGCCACTTCGGCGTCGCGGAAATAGGCCTGGATCGAGAGTCCACGCTTGGCCGCCCAGTCATCGCTGGCCAGCAACACCACCGCCGCGCCATCGGACAGGCCGGTGGAATTGCCCGCCGTGAGCGTGCCGTGACCCGAGGTCTTGTCGAACGCCGGTTTCAGCGAGCCCAGTTTTTCCAGGCTGGAATCCGGACGCAGGAAGCCGTCGCGCTTGAGTCCGCGGAACGGCACCACCAGGCCGTCGAAGAAACCCGCCTCGTAAGCGGCCGCCAGTTTCTGGTGGCTTTCCAGCGCCAGCTGGTCCTGCGCCTGGCGGGCGATATGCCATTCCTTGGCCATCTTCTCGCAGTGATCGCCCATCGACATGCCCGTGCGCGGCTCGGCCACGCCGGGGAAGGCCGGCTTGAATTCCCTGAACGAGAAACCCTGGGTAGCGGCGCGCAGCTTGTCCTGCCAGGACTTGCCGCGGTTGACCGCCAGCAGGCGCTTGCGCAGGCGTTCGCCGAGCACGATCGGCACATCGCTGGTGGTGTCCGAACCGCCGGCAATACCCGCCTCGATCTGCCCCGTGGCGATCTTGTTGGCAATGATGATGGCGTTGTCCAGCGAGGTGCCGCAGGCACGCGCCGTGGTGATGCCCGGCGTGGTCGGGGCCAGCCCCGAGGAAAGCACTGCTTCGCGGGCCAGGTTCCACTCGGACGAGTGCTTGATCACCGCGCCCATGGCCACTTCGCCAAGCTCCACGCCGTGCAGGCCAAAGCGTTCTACCAGCGACCCAAGCACCTTGACCGACATGCCGAAATTGCCGACATCGGCGTAGGCGGTGTTATTGCGGCAGAACGGGATGCGTACGCCGCCGATCACACCGACGCGCTTGAGCGTGTTTTCCATGGCCAGAACTTGTCCGAAAAAGCCGAGTCATCAAGGCTAACCCGCCCTGCCACAGCACGGAAGCCCAAAAACCGGCAAATGCTAGAATTTGGTTCTTTGCCGTTCGGATTTGCCTGCCGTGGAAGCACAAACACTCGTCGCCCTGCCCATCGTGCTGGCGCTGGAGCTGACCCCCGGCGATACGCCGCCACGCCGCAGCTTGAGCCGCGATGAGGCGGCCGAACTGGCCGCGCTGATGGCCGAAGACCTGCATGCGCTGGTGCCCCGGATCGGCGAGGCCCGCCTCGCCGTGGCCGGGGCGCTGTTCGACGCCGTGGAGCTGCTGCGCCCGGGCTTCCCGGTCTGGGCCACGCTGGACGAGCTGGCCCGTCGCGTACCGCGCGGTCACCTGGAGAACGTGGTGGCCTTCGGCACCCATGAAGGCCACATGCCGGCACAGCCGCTGGAACCCGAGGCGGCCTTTGCCGATGGCCCCATGCGCCTGCTGCCCATCACCTTGCTGGCCCCCGAGTCGCTGGCCGAAGAGCTGTCGGAGAAGCTCGAGGTCGAGCTGGTCGGCCGCGGCGAGGCCGGCCAGCGTACGGCCGACTGGCTGATGCGGACGCTCGGCGTGCAGCTGGAGCATGCCCGCTATCTGAGCCGCAATGACCTGCTGGCGCTGACTTGCGTGCAATACGAGCACGTCAACCTCGCGCCGCTGTGGACCTTGCTGGAAGCTGCCCTGCTGACGCCGTATCGCGAAGAGTCCGCCCTGAGCGCCCGCGGCCTGCGCATGCGTTACGTCGACGGCCGCGTCGAGGTGCAGTCGCCGGCGGACTGGTTGCGCAGCCAGCACACCGAACTCAGCCAGCGCGGGCATGAGCTTGCCGGCATCGTGTTCGAGCTGCGCCAGTACGCCGCCCTGCTGGACGCCCATCGCCTGCCGCTGGTGCTGCCAGGTACCGATGCGGCGGCACCGACCGCGGGTTATCTGCTTGAGACGTTTGCCGCAGCCGACACCGTTTACGACGCACCGGCGCTCTACGCCCACGAAGCGCCGGGCCTGGGCGTGATCGCGGTGACCCTGGCGCAACGCGGCGATGGCGGCCGAGCACGCGTGCTGGCCCATGGTTATCCGTTGCATCCGCGCGCCCTGGGTCCGCTGGTGGCGGACCTGTCCGACCGTTACGGCATCGCCTCGGATCTGCACGCGCTTGGTCGCATCCTGCTTGATACGGAAGGCCAGCTCGGCGCGCCAGTGGAAAGCTTGCACTGAGCTTGCCCTGCATGGGAACGCGAGCCAGGTCACAAACACCCCCTGACCTGGCTTGGCTGACACCTGCACAGCGGGCCACAGTTGTCGCATGATGCGCGCTGAAGGCGCAGTGGCAGCGCCCGCGGCGACGACTGGCATGCGGCAGACTGATCGCGAGTTCGTACCAGCCGGTGGCGCGACCCAATGGGCCGCGCACGTGGTGCAAGGTGCGCCCGCGCTCATTACCTATATCGATGCCCAGCGGCGCTTCCGTTTCGTCAATGCCACCCACCAGCAGTGGCTGAACGCCGATCCCGCGCAAATGGTCGGGCGCACGGTGGACGAGGTGCTCGATCCCTGGAGCATGCAGCGCGCCGGTTCCTGCCTGACCCAGGCGCTCGCTGGTCAGGCGTCGGTTTACGAAGGCGAGCTGTTCAGCGGTGCTGCGCGCTGCTACGTGCACGGCAATTTTCAGCCTGACCTGGACGAGGACGGCCAGGTGCGTGGCGTGTTCACGGTATTCATCGACATCACCGAGCGCCACGCGCTGGAAACCCAGCTGCGCGAGAGCGAGCAGCGCTTCTTTGGTGCCTTTCAGCACGCCTCGATCGGCATGGCACTGGTTGCACCCGGTGGGCACCTGCTGCGCGTGAACGACGCCCTGTGCCAGATGCTTGGTTACAGCGAAGACGAACTGCTGTCCAAGACGATCATCGACATCACCCATACCGACGACCTGGCGGCGAGTCGTTTGCTGGCCGGCGAACTGCTGGAGGGCAAGCGCGAGAACTACCAGCTGGAAAAGCGCTACTTCCATCGTGACGGCCACACCGTGCACGTGCAGCTGAGTGTCTCGCTGGTGCGCACCTGGGACGGTTCGCCGTATCACGTGGTGGCGCAGATCCAGGACATCAGCCAGCGCAAGGCCTACGAGGAAGCGCTGTTTCGCGAGCGCGAGCTGGCTGAAGTCACGCTGCGCTCGATCGGCGATGCCGTCATCACCACCGACCTGCAGCATCGGGTGACCTCGCTCAATCCGATCGCCGAGGCGATGACCGGTTGGACCCATGCCGAAGCGATCGGGAAACCGATGAGCGAGGTGTTCAAGCTGATCGACAGCCGCACGCGCGAAACGCTGCATAACCCGTTGCTGGACGCGATTGCGCGCGATGCCATCGTCGAGCTGAAGGATGGCGCGGTGCTGCTGCATCGCAATGGCTTCGAGACGCCGATCGAAGACTCGGCCGCATCGATCCATGACCATGCCGGCAGCGTGATCGGCGGCGTGCTGGTCTTCCACGACGTGAGCGAAACGCGCGCGCTGGCGTTGAAGATGGCCCACCTTGCCCAGCACGACACGCTCACCGGATTGCCCAACCGCAGCCTGCTGCAGTCGCGACTGGAACAGGTGCTGGCCGCGGCGAAGCGACGTAACGACCAGGCGGCGCTGCTGCATATCGACATCGACCACTTCAAGCAGATCAACGACACGCTTGGCCATACCGCGGGCGATACCTTGCTGCGCGCGTTCGCCGCCCACCTGCGCAACAGCCTGCGCAATGAAGACACCGTCAGCCGCGTGGGCGGCGATGAATTCGTGGTGCTGCTGTCGCACGTGGATGGGCGCATCGGGGCAAGCCAGCTGTGCGAGAAGCTGATGCGCGAGTGGCAGGCTTCCAATGCCGGCAAGCTGGCCGAGCTGACGCTTAATTTCAGCGTCGGCATCAGTGTGTTTCCGGACGATGCGCATGACGCCGAGTCCATGCTGCGCAACGCCGACGTGGCCATGTACGAAGTGAAGATGCAGGGCGGCAACAGCTACCGCTTCTTCACGCCGTCCATGAGCGAGCGTCCCGCAGCCCGCCTGCGCATCGAGCAGGAGCTGCGCAAGGCGCTGCGCCACGGCGACTTTCGCCTGCACTACCAACCGAAGGTCGATGCGCACAGCGGCGCCATTGTGGGCGCCGAGGCCTTGCTTCGCTGGCAGGTCGATGGACACGAGGTCTACGCGCCCGACGAGTTCATCCCGGTGGCCGAGGAAACCGGCCTGATCGTGCCCCTGGGCGAATGGGTGATGCGCGAGGCCTGCCGCCAGGCCGGCGAATGGCATCGCCAAGGCCGACCCATCGTGGTGGCGATGAACGTGTCCGCGCCGCAGTTCCAGCATCCGGACTTTCATGCCGTGCTGCAGGCGTCGCTGAAGGACGCCAAGGTGCCGCCTTCACTGATCGAGCTGGAGCTGACCGAGCGCATGGTGATGTCGGCCGGCGACCAGAGCCGCGGCCTGATGCAGCGGATCAAGGATGTCGGCGTGAGCCTCGCGCTTGATGACTTCGGCACCGGCTATTGCAGCTTGTCGTACCTGAAGTACTTCCCCATCGACGCCCTGAAGATCGATCGCACCTTCGTGCGCGATATCGCGACGGACGCCGACAACGCCGCCATCACCGACGCGATCATTGCCATGGCGCGTGGACTGGGCAAGACCGTGGTGGCCGAAGGCGTCGAGACACACGAGCAGGCCGATCACCTGCGCCGTGCCGGCTGCTCACTGCTGCAGGGTTATCTGTTCGGCTCGGCACAAACGGCCGAGGATTTCGGACGGGACCTGCTGCCGGCTTGAGGTCATCACGATGCGGCTGGGAATTCCGCTTCGTACATGAAGTAATGGCAACGATCCATGCCGAGCCCTGCATACGTGCGCTGCGCGCGCGCGTTTTCCGTTTCCACGTAGAGACGCAAGCCCACAGCCCGGGCCTCGCGCGCCCGTTGCTCGACGTTTGCATAAAGGCTGCGGAACACGCCCGCGCGTCGCGCGGCCGCCGCCACGTACACGCTCTGGATCCACCAGAAATCGCCCGCGCGCCAATCGCTCCATTCATAGGTGACGAGCAGGCAGCCGGAGGGCGTGCCGTCGTGCTCGGCAACCAGGTAGAAACCTCGCCGCGGTTCATCGAACACGGCGGTCACGCCGCGTTCGAGGACCACGGGATCAAGCGCCTTTTGCTCGGTTTCCCAGGCCATGGCGGCGTTCCACTGCACCAGGTAGGGAATATCGGTTCGTTCGGCAGGCCGAATGGTGACGGTCATGCAGTGCACTCAGGGTTTGGTGGGGCGTCGCTTGCGCGAGGCGCCCAGTTTGCGGGTCAGGGTATTGCGGCCTACGCCAAGCGCAGCAGCCGCGTGTTGACGATGGCCATCGTGCGCCGCCAGCGCGGCCTGCAACAGCGTCTGGTCGAGCGCTTCGCGGGCGCGCGTGTGGATGTCCAGCTCGCCTTCGGCAATCGCCTGGGTCGCCCATTCGCGCAGCGCATCGGTCCAGCCACCAGCCGCCGGCACGGCGGCGGACGAGCCGAGATCGGCGGGCAGGATTTCCGTTCCCGCGGCGATCACCGCCAGACGGCGGCACAGGTTCTCCAGCTCGCGCACATTGCCGGGGAAATCCCGTTGCGCAATCGCCTTGAGCGCAGCCTTGGAAAAGCGCTTGGGTGGCAGCCTCAGTTCCTGCGCCGCCGCGGCGAGGAAGTGCTGCGCGAGCAGGGGAATATCGGTGCGGCGCTCACGCAGCGGAGGCAATTCGATGCGCACCACGTCGAGGCGATGCTTGAGGTCGGGTCGAAACTGGCCGGCGGCGACGCGACCATCCAGGTCCTGGTGCGTGGCGGCGACGATGCGCACATTGCCGCGCATCAATTCGCGCCCACCCACGCGGTAGAACTCACCGCCCGCCAGCACGCGCAGCAGTCGCGTCTGCAAGGCCAGCGGCATGTCGCCGATCTCATCGAGAAACAGCGTGCCGCCCTCGGCCTGCTCGAAACGGCCCGCGTGGCGTCGCGTGGCGCCGGTGAAGGCACCCGCTTCGTGGCCAAACAACTCGCTTTCCAGCAATTCGCTGGGGATGGCGGCGGTGTTGAGCGCCACGAAGGGCTTGCCGCGGCGCGCACTTTCCTCGTGCAGCGCGCGCGCCACCAGTTCCTTGCCGGTGCCGGTCTCGCCGGTAATCAGCACGTTGAGATCGCTGGCCGCGACACGACCGATCAAGCGAAACACCTCGCGCATCGCCGCACTCTCGCCAAGCAGCGCATGCGCGGGCACCACGTCGACCACCGGTGCTGCGGCGGTCGCCGGGACATCCGCCAGGGCGCGCTGCACGGCCGCGACCGCCTGATCGAGGTCGAAAGGTTTGGCCAGATAGTCCACCGCGCCGGCACGATACGCAGCAGCCGTGGTGGCGACGTCGGTGTAGGCACTCATCACGATCACCGGCCCCACGCCCTGCGCCTTCAACGCGGAGAGCAAGGCCAGTCCACCTTCGCCGGGCATGCGCACGTCGGTCAACAGCAACGCTGGACGCGCTTCGCGTAATGCAGCGCGCACCTCCTCGCCACTGCTGAATTCGCGCACGAGTAGACCTGCATCACGCAACGCTTCAGCCAGCACATAGCGCACGCCGCGGTCGTCGTCGGCGATCCATATCTCAGGGTGGGACTCAGTCATGTGCATGGCCCATCGGCAGATACAGGGAAAACACCGTCTCACCCACACGGCTCACGTAGCGCAGCTCGCCACCGTGCTCGCGCGCGATCTCGCGTGCCAGCGCAAGGCCCAGACCGCTGCCGTCGGCGCGGCCCGATACCAGGGGTTCGAACAAGGTGTCGCGCAAGCTCGGGGGCACGCCCGGGCCGTCGTCGATCACGTCCACCCGCAGCGACATGCGCGCCATGCGCTCGCCCAGGCGCACGGCAGGCTCTGCGCGCGTGCGGAACACGATGGTCTGTGCGCCCGCTTCGATGGCGTTGCGCACGAGATTGAGCAGCAGCTGCAGCAGACGATCGGCGTCGCCATAAACGTCAGGCAGGCTGGGATCGTAGTCGTGCCGCAGCGCGGGTGCGGACGGCTCGGCCAGCAACAGATCGCCCAGTCGTTCCAGTCGCTCATGGATATTCACGGGCCCCAATTGCGCGGGAGCACCGTGCCGCAACAAGCGGTTCGCCAGGGCGGCCAGCCGGTCGGCCTCGGCGATCACCAGGCCTGCGAGCGAACGCAGGTCTTCGTCGTCCACCCGCCGATGCAACAATTGCGCAGCGCCGCGCAAGCCCGCCAAGGGGTTCTTCACTTCATGCGCAAAGCCTCGCAGGGTGGCCGACAGCGGCGCATCCGACGATGCCGGTGGCGCCAGCGCATGCACTTCGAGCAGCAGTTCGCCGCTGGACAGCGGCTGCATCGAGACGTCCATGCGCCCCGCGTCACCGCGCATCGAAGGCACCTCGATGCCACGCAATTGCAGCGGCGAAGGCTCGAGCAGGGCGCGCTCAGCCAGCGCCATCCATTCCGGCCGATGCAGCAGCACAGCCAGCGACTGCCCCACCGCGCTGCGCGGCCCAATCGCCAGCAACTCGGCCAGCGCCGGATTGACCCACAGCAGGCGCAGCTGCGCATCCGCCAAGGCGACTCCCGTCGCCAGCGGCTCGGCCCAACTACGCGAGGTCGGATCGTTCATTGCACCATCATGGACAATGCGCCGTCATGGTGCAACGCCCAGGCTGGATTGAAGCGCGTTGAGCGCCCCTTTTTTGTTCCCAGGCCCATAGTTTGTGCTGGTTGTACAAACTTTGGCGTTTGGACCTTGAACTAACTATGCCTTTTGAATTCTTGCGCGAGTGAGTTGTAAATCAGTGTGTTACCGACCCTTCCCGACATGCGTTTTGAGCCCAAAACGTGCCACAAGGCCCTCCGGGAAGCCTGGAAATACGTTCCAGGGGGTCTATACGCCTGGGCCGTCGGCCCACTCGCGGTCTTTTTGGGCGACTTTGCCCAGCCTAATGGGCGAATACCTGCGCCAGATTGTCTACGCGTGCGTTTCCGACTGCGTTGCCGGTCTTGTACTGGCAGACCTTCGCCTGAGCTATTGGCGATGTCGGCTATGGGTCGAAAGCGGACATATCGGCGGCTAGTTGATGCAGTCCATCCGTCTCAGTGATCTTGCAGATACTCAGCCGCATATCGCTTGATGAAGGACCAATTCGGATCTCTAAAGGTAGCAACCTCGATCTCACTTCCGGCAAACCTGGCCGCAAGTACCTTCTTGAACCCGTCTACATCTGCCTGCTCTGCGATGTAAATGTAGAAGTGCCGCTTGCCATTGAATGTCTCCACCAGAACACACTGGCCTTCCTCACGATTCTCAAAGTATTCAACGACGAAGTTGTCGAGCGATTCCAGGCTCGCGTTATATGCCGCTTCCGGCAGTCCGTTCGCCGTGACTTTAGAAAGTGTGAGACTTGCCGTCATGCGGATGGGAAACACCGCTTTGGATCTGTCGTAATCCAGATCGACGGGATATCTGGTGAAAAGTGGAAGACCCTCATACGTGTGCTGGGTCACCGTCCAATGGAGTTCCGACGCAAAGCACGCGGCGCAGAACGCCCATGCCGCTAGCAAGGCAAACACTAAAAAGGAGTTTTTCAACCTATTTCTTACTTGCATCATTCGAGACCTTTTCCCACGTCCGCTTTGGGTCGAAAGCAATGGGATGGACTCCTCCCCACCCACGGCATCTAAGAGTGCCAGACTGGAGTTGCGAACAACCAGTCACAGTGAGGAGGAGTCCGCCATGAAGCTTACGCGCATTGGGGTCGACATCGCCAAACAGGTGTTCCAGCTGCATGGCACGGACCGACTCGAGCGGACGGTATGGCGCCGCCGCCTATCCCGGGACCGCTGGGTGCAGGCACTTCGCGATGTAGCCGAGCCGGGCTGTGAGATCGGCATGGAGGCGTGCGGTGGCGCCCACCATTGGGCGCGCCAACTGCAAGCGCTGGGTTACCGCGTGAAGCTGATCGCGCCGCAGTTCGTGAAGCCCTATGTGAAGAGCAACAAGAACGACGCCAACGACGCCGAAGCCATCTGCGAAGCTATGAGTCGCCCCGGCATGCGCTTCGTCACCGTGAAGTCGATCCGGCAGCAGGATGTCCAGGCGCTGCATCGCGTGCGCGCCAGCCTGATGGAACAACGGACGGCCAAAGGCAATCAGATCCGTGGCCTTGTCGCCGAGTATGGCCTGGTCGCGCCGAGGGAGTTGTCGTCGCTTCGCCGTGCGATGCCCTGTTGGCTGGAAGACGCCGACAATGGGTTGAGCGCGCGCTTCCGGCAACTCCTTGAGGGCCTATGGCGCGACCTCCGCGGCGTGGATGATCGTATCCTCGAACTTGATCACGCGATCGCCGACCTGGCGCAAGCCGATCCGGATGCGCGTCGTCTCCAGCAGTTGCGCGGCGTCGGCCCCCTGGTCGCCACGGCGCTGATCGCGGCGGTAGGTGACGCCAAGCAATTCGCCAATGGTCGGCAGATGGCCGCGTCGCTGGGGCTCACGCCGCGGCAGCACAGTTCGGGTGGCAAGGATCGACTGCTGGGCATCAGCAAACGCGGCGATGCCTATGTCCGCTGTTTGCTCGTGCACGGCGCCCGCTCAGCCTTGCGAACGGCACCCGCCAAAGACGATCGACTTAGTCAGTGGGTCGTGCGACTCGCTCAACGAGCCCACCCCAACGTCGCCTCGGTGGCGTTGGCCAACAAAACCGCCCGCCTGGCGTGGGCACTGCTTCACCACCAATGCGAGTACCAACCGGCTCTCGCGGCTGCCTGAAGAGACGATCACACACAACCTAACCACGATTGCTAAGCCCACCGCACGATGGCGAACCGGTCGAACCGGCGCCGGCAGAACCCTGTTAGGTCTGGGTGCTTAAAAGCACGAGGAAGCAATTGGGAGCCGGTGCGCGACTAGCCCATCATGGCCCAGCACCGCAAAGCGGTGCGGTAGTTAGAGGCCGGATATACGTGTGCAGTCGACACGGACGCTAGAGCACGAGGGGCTTTGCAACGGGGAGGAGTCCATATACAGACCTTAGAGCTTGATCAGATTCTAGGCCGACCACCATAGGGCTAGCAGCACCACTCCAGCGCGCGCGATCACAACGTGCGCTCCGCCAAGGTCATGGCCGAACGGGTACCGGCCATCCAGTCCGCGACGCCATTAACCGACGATCCAGCCGTGGTCACCACTCACCGGCCACTGACGCTCGCGCTGGGGCTGCTCTGGCATCACCCCGGTGACCGAGCGCAACGGCAAGAAGTGCTGGGTGCAGCGGCGTTGCCAGTGCCTGTGAGCCCCCACGCGAGCGCCCCATTTGGCCGCCGTCATTTAATAGCCATGACATGTAGTTTGGCGAACGGGTCGCATTTTACGTGATACGCTATTCGGCCTTAGGGGCGATTGGACTTCCAATCGGCAGCGCTTGATCTTCGGTGCGGTATAGGGACTTCCCTGCAAGGGAATGCGTGACCTCGTGCGGGAGTGCGGTTCGTCATGACGCAGGCCTCCGTGGAGCCGGCTTTCCGGTATCGCGCGTTCATCAGTTACAGCCACCAGGACAAAGCCTGGGCGGACTGGTTGCACAAGGCGCTGGAAACCTATGCGATCCCGAAACGCCTGGTCGGCCAGACCACAGCGGCGGGCGTCATTCCCAAACGCCTCGCCCCGGTATTTCGCGACCGGGATGAACTGGCAAGCGCCAACGATCTGGGCCGCAAGGTCAACGAAGCGCTTGGGGAATCCGAAAGCCTAATCGTGATCTGCTCGCCTCGCTCGGCCGCCTCGCGCTGGGTCAACGAGGAAGTACTGGCCTTCAAGCGACTCGGCCGCAGCGAGCGCATTTTCTGCCTGATTGTCGATGGCGAACCCAACGCGAGCGAATGGCCTGGCCGAGAAAACGAGGAGTGTTTTGTGCCTGCGCTACGTTTCCGGCTGGGTGCCGACGACGCGTTGAGCCAAGAGCACACCGAGCCGATTGCCGCCGATGCGCGAGCGGGAAAGGACGAAAAGACCAACGCCAAGCTGAAGCTGATCGCCGGCATGCTGGATGTTGGTTTCGATGCGTTGAAGCGGCGCGAACTGCAGCGTCGCCATCGTCGCTTAACGGCCATCACGGCGACCGCAGTCGCCATCATGCTGATCACTACCTTGCTCGCCATAGATGCCGTCGTGGCACGCCGTGCCGCAGAGCGCCGCCAAAAGCAGGCGGAGGACCTGGTCGGATTCATGCTCGGCGATCTCTACTACAAACTGGAGCAGACCCAACGTCTCGACATCATGGAATCGGTCGATGACAAGGCCATGGCTTATTTCGAGTCCCTGCCCAGCACTGACGTCACCGATGAGTCACTTGGACACCGCGCCCGAGCGATGGAGAAGATCGGTACGGTTCGCCAGGACCAGGGGCATTTGGCGGCAGCGATGACGTCGTTCCGAGCGGCGGCAAAACTCTCCGGGACACTCGCCGATGCCGCGCCAAAGGATACGCCACGGCAGGTCGCCTACTCGGAAATATGGGCTTACATCGGAATGAATGACTGGTTTCAGGGCAAGCTCGATGAAGCACAGCAGAGTTTCGAATTTGCCGAAAGCATCCTTGGGCGCGTTCCATCGCATGCAGCAAGCGACCCGGAACTGATCTTTCAATGGGCCAACATCGATAACGACCTCGGCCACGTGCTGGAGGCCCGGGGTAGTCTCGATCGAGCCGAAGCCCAGTATCGCAAAATGCTCGCGCACTGCAGGACGTTGGTTGCAGGCAAGGCGGTCAAGAGTGATTGGACTGAGCACTTAGGCGAGGCGCACAACAATCTCGGAAAGGTCGCACTGCTGAGTGGCGACCTGACTACGTCCATCGCCGAATACGCCGCGGACGATGCCACCGAGACCCGGCTTAGCGCACAGGACCCGAAGGACAATGATCAACGCGAGAACATGGCGCGAGTACGCGCCATCCTCGGCCGAACGCGCGCCTTGACCGGCGATATCCAGGTGGGAATCACGAACTTACAGCAGGCGATTGATATCGCCACAGAATTGACCAAGAGTGATCCAAACCAGACCAGTGCCTGGGAAAAGGTCGCACTGTATTCCTCCCAACTCGCTCGCCTGCAGCGGCTCACCGGCAATCTGCTGGCGGCTAACGAACTGACAGCACGGTCTCTGAAGATTTTCGGGGAACTCACACGGAAAGATCCCAGCAACACAAGCTGGCAGCAGGAATACGCTGAGGCACAAACCGAGGAAGCGGCCCAGTCATTTGCGGCTGGAAATGGCGATGCGGCGAACGCGCAGGCCCGGGCAGCCCTAAATGCTCTGGAGCTCTTGTATTCCAAACAACCCGATGATCGATCCACCCTGTTAGCCGTCGTGACCGCCAAGCTGCAAGTCGCGGGAGTCGTGGCCGAGCCCGACGGCGCGCAACGACTACGCAACGAGGCCTTGATGGAAGCGCAGTCTGCACGAAGCGGGCAGCGCGATCCGCGCCTTTTGGCGCTGCAAGTCGACGCGATGCTGGGGCTAGGCAAAAAAGCGGAAACTCAACCCCTGATCAAAGTGCTATGGGAGTGTGGCTATCGCGACCGGGCGCTCCTCGCGTTGTTGCAACGCGAGCATATTGATTTCCCGCCCAACCCGGCCTTTCAGCAGCGCTTACAGGCATCGCTGAGTGCGAACGACCAACATTAGTACGTATCGCCAAGCAGGCAAAGGACAGAGTCGACTCGTTCGTCTTCGCTAACTACGCCGCGCATTATCGATGCAATGAGATGAATGGACGTATGCACAACAGAGTTCAATTTGGTGCGCCCAATCAGGGGATTCGAAGCAGCGTGTTCTTCCAACCCCGTGCCGACAAAAGGCACAAAACCAAGGAATAGCGCAATGACCAAGCAAATCCAAGTGCTGTGCGACCCCACTGGCGATCCGCAGGTAGTCGTGTCCGCCAAACATCAAGGGGTCGACCGCGGAAACGATACCATTGAGTGGATTCCGTTTGAGAAGGAGAAGTTCACGTTCTTCTCAATCACATTCGATCCACCTCCAGGCACGAACCCCTTTTCCCCCCCAACTTACGACCCCGATAAGCCGAAGGTTACCGTGACTGACAACAATCAAGCTCCCGGCGATTACCCCTACACGGTTGTCGTGGTTATGAATGGAATTCAATACAATACGAACGCTCGCATTATCGGTGGGGGCAGTTCCCCGTCGATAAAGAACAACTGACTTTCGCAAGAGAACAGATGGGACCCTGGAAATTCAGTCCAGCCCAATGGCGCGAGCCGCGCGGCATGCGCGGCTCGCGTGCTGGAAAACTTCGCAAGCTCACTTCGATTCCTTCCGCTTTTTAGGGTTCACGTCCCGTATAGCGAACGTCTCATGGATACGCCCATGGAGATGAGCAGCCTCTGTGGAATCCCTGTCGATCCAAAGCTTGAACTGGTCGGACAGATGCGGCGCACGCCTCTCCTTGCCAGTCAGGATCAAGAATGTCGGCTTCGGGTCGAAAGCGGACGGTCCAAGCACCGATATGCCCTTCGTCATTCTAGCTTTCGCATCCCCATGCGATGAACCGGCCCCCGAAGGCGTCGGCCTCACTCACCAGCAAGTCTTCGTAGCTGGAAATGTTCTCGTGCGAGGGGACCATGTACGGATGAGCTTGCACTAGCCAGAACAATTCGCCCTGATCTCCACCCTCTGCGAAAGAGACCTTCTGCTCGTGCTTCAGGAGCATAACCGCGAACTTCAGCGCGGAATCTTCCGTTGGAAAAATGACTGTGAAGGCGATCTCGCGCGGCACCGATAGGTCGTCCCCGTCTGCATCCATCTGTCGCAGCATGGCGCCATTCTCGTCGTCCGGGAAGATCGCTTGATTAGTCATTTGCAAGCTCCTTGGTCCTCGGTGCTACGTGCCAAGGTCGTGGCCACGCCTTGGGACGCAGTTTGACCTCGTGAAGGTCCGCCCCGAGACACGACTGGCTATTTGACCAATGTCCGCGAGAATCGATTACAGACTCAGTAGCAGGTCAGGCCCTCCTGGCCTTTGCCTTGGGCGTACTCTATTGAATACCCCTTGGCCCGCGGGAGGCCACCATGGATCTCGATGCGACAAAAATCGATGACGCGGCTCTGGCCGTGCTGTACCTCACGCTACACGATACCCGCAAGGTGTGGAAAGCCATCGACTGGGAGGTGACGGATCGACTCTTTGCCAAAGGGCTTATTCTGGACCCGGTCAACAAGAGGAAGCGGATCACCCTGACAGACGAGGGTCTCCAGGCCGCGGAAGCAGCGTCCGAGCGACTGTTCTCTGTACGACCTGATGCCGCAGATAATTCGGACCCTGGTCGAACAGACGGATTCGCCTAGCGTGATGGGACTGTCGGCTCCCGCTCGGCGCCAGATCAGACTTCCGTTTCCTCCGATAGCGCCAGGGCATCCTCCACCTCGATGCCCAGATAGCGGACGGTACTCTCAAGCTTGGTGTGGCCCAATAAGAGCTGGATGGCCCGCAGGTTGTGGGTCCGGCGGTAGATCAGGGTAGGCTTCGTTCGCCTCATGGAGTGCGTTCCGTAGTCCGATGGCTCGAGTCCTGCACTCGCCACCCAGCGCTTTAAGATCCGGGCGTATTGGCGAGTAGACAGGTGAGTCTCGGGCCGCTGCCGGCTTGGGAATAGGTAGTCCTCTCGAGTCAATGACCTTCGGTTGATCCAATCCATGATGGCTCGCCGGGTTTGCTCAGTGAGCTCGAACTGGACCGTTTTGCCCGTCTTCCGCTGGATAATCTGGGCCCTGGTGCCGAGGCCACCTTCCCTGGCCAAGTCGCAAACCCTCAGGGCGACCAGGTCGCAGCCCCGAAGCTTGCTATCGATCGCCAGATTGAACAGGGCCAAGTCCCGGACGCGCCGCTGCAACTGAAGGCGGACCCTTATCCCAAAGATGTCCCGGAGCTTCAGGGGAAGCTTCTGACCAATGACCCTTCCGCGGTTCCATGGGATCAGTGGGCGGCCATTGGGCTGCATGGACATGGCGATACTCCCCGACGGTTTGGAGAGTTGCCATACTGCGGACCGGGGAATCTAGAGAACGTCTGCTTCCGACCCGTAGCGGACCTAACGAGCGACGATGGATTGGTCGAATTATTAAGACGCACAGGTTCGAACGATAGAGGGACTATGTCGAATCCCATTCGATTTAGAGTTCGACCGGTTTATCACGGCAGCGAACTCCTGATTGAGCTACTGGACGACCCTCGGAAAGATGGCTTTCCGAGGGTGGCAGAGATTTTGCGCGATGCACTAGGTGCAACCATCGGGCCTCCCCCCGACAACCTAAACGACCCACGGTTTGCATTGGCTGCGTTGGCGCAGGACCGCTATTTCACCTACTGGAGCTATCCGGGCGGCAATTACGAGATCGACGACGACATTTGGGGGCTCTTTGTGTTCGCGAAAGACAACAACAAGGTCGTGATTGCTGATCTCGAGCGCGTGTTGCTTGCCACTGGGCAATTCGTGAAAGAATCGGTGGACTTCGAGCAGTTTAAATAAGGTCCGCTACCGACCCGGAACGGACCTTAAGTTTTCAGGGGGAGAGGGTTCTATGCGACTTGGGCATATCGGGGCCGTGGCTGGGGCTTTGGTGCTTGCGACAACGGCTGCTTGGGCGACGCACGATGTGCGCTGCCTCCAAGGACGCGTTGAGGCCAAATCTGCATATCAGGAGCTTGTCCTCTCCTATGACGGATCATCGCTCACCGAAATTTCTTTCCGGAACGAAATTGGACCAAGCCTATCGGGGAGCTACTTTGGATGTTCGCTACACGCGAGCCGCCTACGGCCTGGCCAGGGCGGCGCCTGGTCGGTAAACGAAGGCTTGGCGAAAATTGGGCTCGCTTCTTCCACGTCCCCGGGCCAAATGGCTGCAGAGATTGTGGTTGATGACACCGGCGAACAAATCGTGGCTACGTTCAACGTGAGCGAAGTGATGGAGTTCTGCGGCGCGCAGGCCGGCATCCCTGAGCACATTCAGGTCGACAAAAAGACGGGGCAATGCCTGTTTGATGGGCCTCATCTGTGAGGTTGAATTGGGCTTGATGAAAGGTCCGCTCCCGACCCAAAGCAGACCCTGTATTCTCGCGCCGGGGGATCGGGGAAATTCCCTATGGGTGCAGATTTCGAACGTGGTCTCAACTGGGAGGTGTTGTCATATGCACATCAATCCCCGCATTGCATTCTTCACGTTTGGGGTTCTAAGGGCGCCCGTCGGCGATCCCGTCGTTCAAGGATTCGTTGATCGTATCGGTGACGTCTATGCTGCCGCCGACGGCAGCGCAGGCTTCTTTGACCGGTCTATCAGGGATGTGCAGACCTGGGAGCACTCGTGGGGGCCGGTCATTGCGCCCGGTTGCGCTCCGGATGGGATCGCACTTACTCAGCTCGCCATGACCCTCTCTTTGTGGCGCGATCTCGAATCGGTCGCTGCTTTCGCCTATCACGGTGTACATCGCGAGGCTTTGTCCAGGCGTGAGGATTGGGTCGAGACCGGCGCGTGGCCAAGTTATGCGGCATGGTGGGTCGACGGGCAGCACAGGCCAAACTGGGGCGAAGCGGTGGAACGGATCGATCATCTCCACGTCCATGGCTCAACGCCCACTGCGTTCTCGTTTCGCAAGCCATTCGACTCCATGGGCGCGCCCATGAGAATGAAGGCGCCGCGCCCGGCATGATGAATGCCGCGAAAATCAACTATCCGGAATGTCTGCTTCGTGATTCCACGCCCCGATTGCAGTGGCCTCAATCGTTCAATATGGATGTCTAGGGTGAGGACTGCGCCGCGGTGCCGAAACCTTGCTGACTGCTCCGCCTGAGGTCAGCGACTCGGTGTCGACGTCATTCAATGCGTTCGTATGTGTGGAACCCCAGAAGACTCTCGCCCAGGTGCGGCGCGCCGTGCTCATAACGCGGTACGCCGCGGAGCGATCATCGGACTCTGGGGTTCCACCTAGGGCTCACGCCTGAGCAGCTCGGCGTATTGGCCGAGAAGTCGGATCGCAGCAACCAGGTTCTCCGCGCAACCTTGCGCGAGCGGCCACTGGCCGGGCCGCATGGCACTACCACGGGCATGGGCCTTGCGCGCCACTTCGCTTTCGACGACAAGGGCGGCGATCTCGTTCATCGCCTCCTGGATGGACGTCAACTTCAGCGCAACCTGTTGCCACGAATTCTCGACCGTGTCCGCAGAACGACGCGGACGACCGAGCGTTCGGGTGGATTTGCCGCCAGGGGGATTCGGCGGGCGAGCGAGTGCCGTATGATCTGGTGCAGCCATGATCAACTCCTTCGTAGTTGGTGATGGTCAGCGGGTCGTATGGGTTGCCTCCCATGCGATCCGCGCTACTTCACTGCATCACTGCAATGGTCACCGACGTAGCCCAGGAGGGATGGCGTGGGTGACAGGGCGAAAGTAGCAAATGCGCAAGGTGGGATTTGTAGGGGGTCGCTGCAAAGTTGCGTGCGGCGATCGCTGCGCTCGTTACCGAATGGCCCTGCACGAGTCCCTACGACGTTGCACTTACAGAGTGAATGCATCAAACACTCCGATGACTGGCAAGTGTTTGGAAAACGGCGAGAACCGTGACAGGACATGGATCAAGGACGCGCACTGATGCGTTCCTCGCGCTGCGCGAAAAAGACGGCCATGGTCGGGATGTGTGCCCCTTTGCAACGAGCCCGAGCCCCATGCATTGGCAGGCGTCAATTGACGCGGGATAGTTACCAATTGACAATAGTTGTATGAATACAACTGTTGTCGACAAGGGACGGGCTGAGACCCATCCCCACCTGATTCTCGGTATCTGCTGCCTCAGCCTGCTGATGGTTGCGATGGACGCCACCATCGTCAACGTCGCGCTGCCCTCGATTCGTCACGATCTTGGCGCGTCGATCTCGGGCCTGCAGTGGGTGATCGATGCCTACACCATGGTGGTGGCGAGCCTGCTGATGCTGGCCGGGTCGATGGCCGACCGCTTCGGGCGTCGGCGCGTGTTCCAGACGGGCATGGCCCTGTTCATGCTGGGCTCGCTGCTGTGCAGCGTTGCCCCGGGCATCCAGGGCCTGGTGGCATTTCGCATGCTGCAGGCGTTGGGCGCGACCATGCTCAATCCGGTCGCCATGTCGATCATTGCCAATACCTTCCACGAACCAAAAGCACGCGCTCGCGCCATCGGCATCTGGGGTGCGGTTGCTGGGGTATCGATGGCGCTGGGTCCGGTGATCGGCGGCGCGCTGACCGAAAGCATCGGCTGGCGCTCGATCTTCTGGGTGAATTTGCCGGTGGGTGCGGCGGCCATGCTGCTGGCCGCGCGCTACATTCCGGAATCCAGGGCACGGCATCCGCGGCGCGTCGATCCGCTCGGGCAACTATTGGTATTCGTGATACTGGCCGCGGTGACTTACGCCGTGATCGAAGGTCCCCATGCCGGATGGAACTCGACGACGATCATCGGCTTGTTCGCCGCCGCTGCGCTGGCGCTGGTCGGCTTGCTCATCTACGAACCTCGGCGCCACGAACCGTTGATCGATGTGCGGTTCTTTCGCAGTGCACCTTTCAGCAGCGCGACCTTGATCGCCGTATGCAGCTTCTCGTCGTTCTCCGGCTTCCTGTTTCTCAATGCGCTGTACTTGCAGGAGGTGCGCGGCCTGTCGGCCTTTCACACAGGCTTGTGCACGTTGCCGCTCGCCCTGGCCACGATTCTTTGCTCGCCGCTCTCGGGGCGTCTGGTCGGCATCTACGGCACACGCCCGTCCCTGCTGGCTTCCGGCGCAGCCACCGTGGTCAGCGCGCTGATGATGACCCAGCTGACGGCTACCACCCCGTTGCCGTTGCTGATGCTGACGTATGTGATCTTTGGCGTGGGTTTCGGCATGGTGAACGCGCCTATTACCAATACGGCCGTGTCCGGCATGCCCAAGGCGCAGGCGGGTGTTGCCGCGGCGATCGCCTCTACCAGCCGGCAGATCGGTGCCTCGCTCGGCGTGGCGCTTGCGGGCACCATCCTGGGCTCGCATGTGCATGACGGCTTCGCCGAGGCCACGCATCCGTTCTGGTGGCTGATCACTGGCGGTGGCGTGGTCGTATTGCTGCTGGCGTGGTTGTCCAACACGGGCTGGGCGCGTGACACCACCCGCCATGCTGCGCACTTGCTGGAGGAAGCAGCTGCCGGAGCAACGGCATGACGGGCCGCGCCCACCGCGACAGCGAGGCCGATCGCATCTGGCAGATGCTGGTCGGCCTGGTGTGGGAAACCCGCGGCGAGTGGCGTCGAAAGGTCAGCGAAGCCACCGCCCTTCCGTTCAGTCGTGTGCGCATCCTGTGGCGGCTGGTCGATGAGCCGAAGACCTTGACGCAGCTGGCGGTGAGCACCAGTGATGCGCCGGCCACCACCGTCGCCGTCAACGATCTTGAGGATCGTGGCCTGGTTGAGCGCCATCCCCACCCGGACAATCGGCGCGCGAAGCTGGTGTCGCTGACGCCGGCGGGGCGGCGGCTGATCGAATCGGCGCGCCGCACCGTGCGCGACGACGCGCCGCCCGCCGTGCAGCAACTTTCCAAGACCGACCTCGCCCATCTTCGTCGCATCCTGGAGCGGATAAGCAGCAGCGAGCGCTAAGAGCCTGTTCAAAGTCTCGGATACGAGGGAAGAACAGCCTCGAAAACGTCATTTCTCCCTCACCGTCATCCCCGCGAAAGCGGGGATCCAGCGACTTGCTTCGATTTACCTCGGCCTCTTGTCGCGCCAAAGGCACTGGATCCCCGCTTTCGCGGGGATGACGGGTAGGAAAGGGTGCGAATACTTGGCCGTGACGGAGACTTTGAACAGGCTCCTAGGAGTCGAACCGGGTCCTGCGGCACCATCCTTCCTGCGACGTACCGGAGCTTGCTTTCGAACCGGCGACGCCGTTGCCGGCCCCGGGTGTTGCCCTATCATCAGGCGATGAACACACCCTCCCTGCTTTCTCCAACCAACGCCCGCGCCGGCAGCCTGGCCTGCGTCGGCATGGGCATGACCCTTGGCTCCCATCTGACGCCGCTGGCACGCAGCCATATCGAACAGGCGGACGTCGTCTTCGCGGGGCTTTCCGACAGCCTGGTGGAGATGTGGCTGCAGCGCATGCATCCCGACGTGCGCAGCCTGCAGTCCTACTACCGCGAGGGCAAGTCGCGGATGAAGACCTACCGGCAATGGGTCGAGCTGATGATGACCGAGGTGCGTGCCGGCAAACGCGTTTGCGGCGTGTTCTACGGCCACCCCGGCATTTTTGCCTGGTCGCCGCACAAGGTCATCGAGGTCGCCCGGGCCGAGGGATTCGCGGCGCACATGGAGCCGGGCATTTCCGCAGAAGACTGTCTCTACGCCGACCTGGGGATCGACCCCGGCCGCTTCGGCTGCCAGCACTTCGAGGCCAGCCAGCTGCTTCTGTTTGAGCGGCGCATCGACCCTACCGGCTACCTGGTGCTGTGGCAGGTCGGCCTGGTGGGCGATCGATCGACGGCTCGCTTCAAGACCGGGCCGGCCTACCGACAACTGCTGGTCGATCTGCTAAGCCGCGACTATCCGCTGGATCACGAAGTCATCATTTACCGCGGGGCCACGCTGCCGATCCAGCAGCCGCGGATCATCCGCGTAGCCCTGCGCGATCTGCCTGAGGCCCCATTGACCGCCGAAGAGACCGTGGTGTTGCCTCCGGCACGGACCTTGCAGCCAAATCTGGCCATGCAGGAACGTTTGGACGCATTGGACAGGCAGGCCGAGGTCGATGCCCTTGCCTAAGGCCAGGGTACGCTGAAGGGGAACGATGTTTCAGAAAAGGGGTGGCCCGCTGAAACATGGGCAAAGATGACACGCAGTGCCATCAATGAGCATGGATGGTCACGTCATCGAGATCTATCAAGCTGAGGGCCGCACGGCATCGACATGCCAGATCCGTCATGCCGATGCCCGATCAACGGACGGAACAGGGGAAAACACATGCAAGACACGATTGAATTGCTGGAAGCCATCGGCCGTGATGCCTCGCTGCGTCACGCGTCCGCCGACGAGCTGACATCCATGCTCGCCCAAGCACAGGCGCCAGAAGCCCTTACGGCTGCGGTGGCATCCGGCGACAGCTCACGGTTGGCCGAGGAGCTCGGGCACAAGCCCATGTATTCGCCCCAAAGCTCGCAGACGGGTCATGAAGACGATGAGCTGGATGATGCCGATGAAGATCCGCATCCGGCGCAGGATCCCGAAGACGCCAAGCTTTAGCCAGCACCCTAGGCGAGCGCGACGTGCCGCAGGGGTGGCACAAGCATTGGCGATGGCCCGCCCTGGCGGGCCTGGCCTTCTGCGCACTCGCGCAGACAGCCCACGCCACCGCTGCGACTCCCGATGAAGGCGAGTTCCTGGACCAGACCGAGCAGGTTCGCACGCGCGACCACTCGCGCTTTGTCCGCATGCTGGAGCAAATCCACCACGAAGGACCCCACCTGACACCAGGCCAACAGTGGCACCTGCGCTATCTCGACGCATGGCAAATGGCCTTCCAAGGCGACTACAGCAAAGCCAATGCCTCGCTTCAGGAAGTCATTGATCACTCCGGTGACATGACCCTGGTCGCCAAGGCGTCCTCCTTGCTCATGAGCAACCTGGGACTCAACCGCCGCTACGAGGAGGCCTTTACCCTGGCCAATCGGCTGGCACTCGACCTGCCAGAAATTAGGGACAGGCTGGCCCGCTTCACCGTCCTGGCCAATCTGTCGCAGCTCTCGGCCTTCTCTGGCCAGTACGACCTGGCCATCAGTTATGCCCGCATGATGGAGGACACCATTCCTCCCGGGGAGACGCTGTGCAACCCCCTTTCCATGCAGGTCAACGCGCTCCACGAAGGCAACAGACTGACGTCATCCAGTCCGGAAGTTCAGCGCGTTATCGACACTTGCTTGGCTGCCGGGCAGCCTGTATTTGCCGACACCATGTGGCTGCTCAAGGGAAACCTCTATCTGGACGAGGGTCAACCAGGTAAAGCACTCGACCTGCTTCACAAGATTATTCCCGGCATCAACGAAAACCATTACTACTCCCACGTACTTGCCGCGCAGGTCGAACTGGCACAGGCCAACGCGAAGCTGGGTAACGACAGCGACGCCAAGAAGGCGGCACTCTCCGCTTTGGCCATGAGCAGCTCGGACGACATCAGCACGTGGCTCAAGGACGTCTACGAGGTGCTCTACCAAATTGAAAAAAGGCAGGGCAATGCCGCCATCGCGCTCTCGTACTACGAGCACTACGTCGCCCAGGACAAAGGCTATCTCAATGACGCCAGCGCCAGGGCGATGGCCTACCAGGTGGTGCAGCAACACCTGCTGACCCAGAAGCTCGAAACCGATGCATTGGGCAAGCAAAACAATATTCTTCGTCTGCAGCGGGCTCTCGATACCAAGGCGGTGGAAACCAGCCGGCTCTACATCGTCCTGTTGCTCGTGACGCTCACTTCCATCGTCTTCTGGCTGTTCCGGCTCAAGCGCTCGCAGCTTCGCTACAAGAAGCTGTCAAATCACGACGGCCTGACTGGCATCTTCAACCATCAGCATTTTGTCGGCGAGGCTGGTCGCGCCTTGCACCTGCTCGAGAAAAAACTCGACCAGGCCTGCCTGATCTCCCTCGATCTGGACCACTTCAAGCAGGTCAATGACGTCCACGGCCACGCCATGGGCGACGCCGTGCTGAAGCGCACCGTTGCCATCTGCCAACAGCAATTGCGCCCGATCGACTTGTTCGGCCGGCTCGGAGGCGAGGAGTTCGGCATCCTGCTGCTCGACTGCTCCCGCGAGCAGGGCATGGCGATCGCCGAGCGCATTCGTAGCGCCATTGGCGCTACCGAAGTGGACCGGAACGGCACGGTCGTCTCGTTTTCCGCCAGCTTTGGCCTGGCCTGCACCGATACGTCCGGCTACGTGCTGCAGCGGCTTTACATGGAAGCGGATGCAGCGCTTTATCGGGCCAAGCACGCCGGACGCAATCGCGTCATGACCGATGCCGGAAGCAACAGTCTGTCTTCGGCATTGCCTCTCACACTATGACCCATGCGAACGGCGGCACAGCGATGGAATCCGCTGCGTCAGTGAGCCCGCTTCGCGGCGGCGTACTCACTCCTTTTCGCGAACGCGCACGAACGTGGCAAATCGCGGTTTGCCGTTTGAAGTCATGCCGCGATATCGATAGGTCACCAGACTGCCGATCGGCGGCGGGTTGTGGCGCTGCGCGTCCGTGAAACCCGAGCCCAGGCGGAAACGCATTCCGTCAGGCGTTTCGACCAGCAAAGCACCGAGCGCGCCGGCGTATTTTCCCTTGCCGGGGAGATGTGCGATCACGCGTGCTTCGGCGTCATCATAGGGCTTGAGCTTCAGCAGATCGTCGCTGCGCCCTGCCCGGTATAGCGCCGCGCCGCGGTGTAGCATCAAGCCTTCACCGCCGTGCTCAATCACGCGATCAAGTTGCACCTTGAGCACGGATTCGTCGGCCACCTTGTATGGCAGCACGGGCTGCACCCACGAGACATTCAGCGCGGTCACTACTTGTTTCAACGCCGGGATGCGTTCGGTAAACGGACCGGGATGCGCCGGCAGATCAAAGACCATGTAGTGAACCCGGCGCCACGCAGCGTCAGCGGGAGGCTGCTGGCGAATCGTGGCCGACACCACATCGAATTCCCCTCGTCCTACCCAAAGCTCGCCGTCCATGGGCGTCTTCGGCCAGCGGGCGGTAAACCAGGCGGGTGCGTGGATGGTGGCGCCACTTCGCGTGAGGAGCTTCTCGCCATCCCAATAGCCGCGCACGCCATCGTATTTTTCGCTGACCCAATAATCATCGAGCGCGATGCCGGCGTGATAGACGTTCGCCAACAAGATGGGCGGCGCGATATCCACGGCCATGACGGGCGAGCCCACGGCAAGGCCGATCAAGACAAGCAACGCGCTGAGGCGGTTACGTGAGCAAGCGTATCGTCGCATGACGCTTCCTTGTGCATCCGGTTCCAGATGCCGAAGGTAAGCCTCGGGCCAACTCTGGGGAGCCAGCGCATGACCCTAGTAGATGTCGCTTTCCTCAGCGGATCTCCGCCCAGGAAACCGGTTCACTTCGACCGGGCGCATCCCGCACAGAAAAAAAACGGGCGCCGAAGCGCCCGTTATTTTTCTGCACTCAGAGCTACGCGATCAGAGCGCGTAGTACATCTGGAACTCCAGCGGATGCGTGCTGGCGCGGTAGCGGGTCACTTCCTGCATCTTCACGCCGATGTAGGCGTCGATGAAGTCGTCGGTGAACACGCCACCGGCCTTGAGGAAGTCACGGTCCTTGTCGAGCGCGTTCAGCGCTTCGTCCAGGCTCGAGCACACCTGCGGGATGTTCTTCTCTTCTTCCGGCGGCAGGTCGTACAGGTCCTTGTCGGCCGGCGCGCCCGGGTCGATCTTGTTGATGATGCCATCGAGGCCGGCCATCATCAGCGCGGTGAACACCAGGTAGCCGGAGTTCATCGGATCGGGGAAGCGCACTTCGATGCGGCGGCCCTTCGGGCTGGACACGTACGGGATGCGGCAGCTGGCCGAGCGGTTGCGGGCCGAGTAGGCCAGCATCACCGGCGCTTCGAAGCCCGGCACCAGGCGCTTGTAGCTGTTGGTGGTGGAGTTGGCGAACGCGTTGATGGCCTTGGCGTGCTTGAAGATGCCACCGATGTACCACAGCGCCGTCTGCGACAGGCCGCCGTACAGGTCACCGGCAAACAGGTTGTTGCCGTCCTTCGCCAGCGACTGGTGCACGTGCATGCCGCTGCCGTTGTCGCCGACGATCGGCTTGGGCATGAAGGTGACGGTCTTGCCGTTCTGGTGGGCGACGTTCTTGATGACGTACTTCATCGTCATCAGTTCGTCGGCCTTCTGCACCAGCGTGTTGAACTTCACGCCGATCTCGCACTGGCCCGCATTCGCCACTTCGTGGTGATGCACTTCGACGACCTGGCCGAGCGACTCCAGCACCTTGCACATGTCGGCGCGCAGGTCACCGAGCGAGTCGACCGGGCTGACCGGGAAGTAGCCGCCCTTCACGCCCGGGCGATGACCGGTGTTGTTGTCCTCGTACTTGTAGCGCGAGCTCCAGGCGGCTTCTTCGGAGCCGATTTCGTAGAACACGCGACCCATGTCGTTCTGCCAGCGCACGGAATCGAAAATGAAGAACTCCGGCTCCGGACCGAAGAAGGCGGTGTCGGCGATGCCGGTGGACTTCAGGTAGGCCTCGCCGCGCTTGGCGATGGAGCGCGGGTCGCGGCCGTAAGCCTGCATGGTCGACGGCTCGAGCACGTCGCAATGCAGCACCATCTGGGTGTGCGCGCTGAACGGATCGATATAGGCGGTATCCGGATCCGGCAGCAGGATCATGTCGGACTCGTTGATGCCCTTCCAGCCGGTGATCGACGAGCCGTCGAACATCTTGCCGTCCTCGAAGGTGCCTTCGTCGATGGCATGGGCCGGGAACGTGACGTGATGGTGCTTACCGAGCATGTCGGCAAAGCGGAAGTCGACGAATTCGACCTCGTGTTCCTGGATCAGGTCGAGAACTTTCTGGGCGGCGGACGACATGGACAACCTCGGCGGGCTAAAGGTGAAGAAAACGACAGTGTCTTGAGCAAGGCTTGTGCCAAGTCGATGGCTCCAGGCAGATCAATGCCTTAGGTCAATACGAACGATCTTGGCGCGATCACGTTGCACGATAATGAAACGCAAACACGCACCACGATGGTGCAATATTTCCCTGGACGCGCCATCTCGGCGAGTGACGCGCCCGGCTCAACCGACCTAGCTTGCACCGCCTTCCGCCCAACCGCCAGCCCACCGCATTCCCGTAAGCTATGCCGCTTTGCGCCGGCACGCTGCCGACGCCCGCCCAACCCGTCCGGAGTGCGTTTTCCGTGAGTGACCTGATCAACGTCATCCTGCTCGGCATCATCGAGGGCATCACCGAGTTCCTGCCGATCTCCAGCACGGGACATCTGCTGATTGCGGAGAAGTTTGGCCTGGGCGAACGCTCGGACCTGTTCAATGTCGGCATCCAGGCCGGCGCCATCCTGGCGGTGACCTTCATCTACTGGAGTCGCATCTGGCAGTTGTTCACGCAGTGGCGTGATCCAGCCAACCGCGACTACCTGCTGAAGCTGGTGGTGGCGTTTCTGATCACGGCCGTGCTGGGCCTGGTCGCGGTGAAGCTGGGCTTCAAGCTGCCCGAGGCGGTGACGCCGGTGGCCTGGGCGCTGGTGATTGGCGGCGTCTGGATGCTCGCGGCGGAACGCCTGGCGGCGCGCCAGCCGGACCGGACCGAGGTGACCTGGCGGGTGGCCATCCTGGTCGGTATCGCGCAGATGGTGGCGGGCATCTTCCCGGGCACCTCGCGCTCGGCGGCCACCATCTTCACCGCCATGCTGGCCGGCACCAGCAACCGCGCGGCGGCCACCGAATTCGCCTTCCTGGTCGGCATTCCCACCATGTATGCCGCCAGCGGCTATGAGTTGCTGAAGGTGGTCAAGGAAGGGGGCGTGCACGAAGACTGGACCGCGCTGATCGTCGGCTTCATCGTCTCCGGCGTGGTGGGCTTTATCGCGGTGAAGTGGCTGCTCGGCTATATCCGCAGCCATCGCTTCACGCCGTTTGCCATCTATCGCATCGTGCTGGGCATTGCCTTGCTGCTGCTGGTGCCGGCAGGCGCGTAATCCCCGCTCCTGTGTAGGAGCGCACCCTGTGCGCGAACGCGGCGCCGGGATGTCAACTCGATGGTGGGTTTTCGCACCAGGGAGGTGGTGGCGTCGCCGCGCTGTTGGCTTTTCGCGCACAGGGTGCGCTCCTACAACAGTAGAGGCAGGGCTTAGGCGCGGATGCGTTCGGGCTCGGCAGGCACGGCCACCGGCTTCTTGTGCTTGCCTGGCTCGTTGCTCTGCTCGAATACTTCGCGCACCCACTCGATGAAGGCCTGCACGCGGGCCGACAGGTGCTTCTTCTGCGGGTAGACGATCCATACCGGCTTGCCGGTGGAGTTGGTGTCGGTCATCACCAGCTCGAGCTTGCCGAAGTCGAGCATGCAGGCGGCAATGACGTGCGGCGCCTGGGTGATGCCCAGCCCCGCGACCACCGCCTGGATCACCGATTCGGCATCGTTGATCAGCAGATGCCCATCGATGTCGATGCCCACCTGGCCGCTTGGCGTGTCGAACTGCCACTGGCGCGGGCGGCCGTTGGGCTGGATGTAGTTGATGCAGCGGTGATCCTTCAGATCCTCGATGCTCTGCGGTGCGCCGTATTTCGCCAGATACTCCGGCGAGGCAATCATCACGTTGCGCAGGTAGCCGATCTTGCGCGCGATCAGGCTGGAATCCTCCAGTGGCCCCACCCGGATGGCGCAATCGATGCCTTCCTCATTGAGGTCGTAGGCGTAATCGCACATCGACAGTTCAAGGCGGATATCCGGATAGCGCTGTTCGAATTCCGCCAGCCTCGGGATGATGACGGTACGCCCCACGGCAGCCGGCGCACCAATGCGCAGCTTGCCGCTGGGCTTGCGGCTGGCGTAGCCGAGCGCCTCGGTGGCCTCGGTGAGATCGGCAAGGATCTCCTTGCAACGCGCATGGAACGAGGCCCCATCGTCGGTCAACCGCAGTGATCGCGTGGAACGGAACAGCAGCCGTGCACCCAGCTGCTCCTCCAGGCGCGACACAGCGCGACTGACCCCGGATGGCGTCATGCCCAGTTGGGCGGCGGCGGCGGCAAAGCTCTTGGCCTCGACGACGCGGACAAAGGCGGAGATTGCGGCAAAGTCTTCCATAGCTTGGATTTTCACCCTATTCGTGACTGACAGTCACTATTGCATTGCACAAAGAGGTATTTATTGAACCAAATAGTACACCTAATCTCTCGCTCCTGTTCGTCGGCGTGCCCCTGCCCCGACGAGATCAAATTGGGAGCGCGACATGAAGAAACAATGGATCTTCGCCACTCTTGCCTTGGCCGTGGTGGCCGGCAGCTGGGGCTTGCTCGGCCATAGCGGCGACACCCAGGCACAAACCGCACCTGCCGGGGCGCCGCCCCCGGTCACCGTATCCCAGGTGCTGGTGCGCCCGGTCGATGACGCCGACGAGTTCACCGGCCGCTTGCAGGCTGTCGACACCATTCAGTTGCGGCCGCGAGTCGGCGGCTATGTGGATTCGGTGCATTTCCAGGAAGGCGCCACCGTGCGCAAGGGACAACTGCTGTTCCGCATCGACCCGCGTCCCTACCAGGCCGAAGTCGATCGCCTCAACGCCAACCTGAGTCAGGCCCGCTCCGAGCAGGTGCTGGCCCAGGCCAATGCCGAGCGCGGACGTCGGCTGCTCGAGCAGCACGCCGTCGCCCGCGAGGAAGCCGACCGCCTTGCCACCGCCGCCGAAAGCGCCAAGGCCCAGGTCGCCTCGACCCAGGCGGCGTTGGATGCCGCCCGCCTCAACCTCGGCTTCACCGAGATACGCGCGCCAATCGATGGCCGCGTCAGCAATGCCCTGGTGACGCCGGGCAACCTGGTCACCAGCAACGATGTGCTGACCAGCGTGGTGAGCATCGACCCGATCTATGCCTACTTCGACGTGGACGAGCACAGCTACCTGAAGTTCGATCGTCAGCGGCGCGAACATGGCAGCTCGCCGCAGATCACCATGGCGCTGGCCGACGAGAAGGGCTTTCCGCATACCGGCCGCATCGACTTCGTCGACAACCAGCTGCGCGCCGGCAGCGGCACGATCCGCCTGCGCGCCGTGTTCGACAACGCCGATGCACGCTACACCCCCGGCCTGTATGTGCGTATCCAGCTGCGCAGCGACAGCCGCGAGCCGCGCGCCCTGGTCGACGACCGCGCCGTCGCCACCGACCTCGGCAACAAGTTCGTCTATGTGATCGACAAGGATCGCAAGGTCGAATACCGCCGCGTGGTCACCGGCCCGTTGCTGGATGGCCTGCGCGTGGTGACGGAAGGCCTCGATGCCAAGGACGTGGTGATCGTCAACGGCTTGCAGCACGTACGTCCCGGCGTGGAAGTGAATCCGACCAAGGTGGCGATGGAAACGCGCAGCCTGGATCCGAACAAGCAGCTGGCGATGACGGGCGGCGGTTCGGGTCAGAACGCCGCGCAGCAGAAGTAGGGCCATTTGCTCGTCATTCCTGCGAAGGCAGGAATCCAGTGACTCTCGCTCGCCGTACGAAAGGCACTGGATCCCTGCCTTCGCAGGGATGACGGATTAGGAAAGCGATCAGCGAGCAATGAAGTTCCCTCCTTCGGATGAAGGAGGGTCAGGGAACCGTTGTCTCCGCGTCACGCGAACAAGGCTCCCAAGTCCCCGCCCAGCGCGGGAATGGTGCCCAGAGCAACCAGGACGAATGCAATGAAAATCGCCCAATTTTTCGTGGACAGGCCGATCCTGGCTGGCGTCCTCTCCGTGCTGATCGTGATCGCCGGCGGCATTGCGCTGTTCCGGCTGCCGATCAGCGAATACCCCGAGGTGGTACCGCCCACCGTGGTGGTGCGCGCCAGCTATCCCGGCGCCAATCCCAAGGTGATCGCCGAAACCGTCGCCACGCCGCTGGAGGAACAGATCAACGGCGTGGAAGGCATGCTCTACACCAGCTCGCAGTCCACCAGCGACGGCGCCATGACCTTGACCGTCACCTTCGCGCTGGGCACCGACCTGGACAACGCCCAGGTGCAGGTGCAGAACCGCGTGGCACAGGCGCAACCGCGCCTGCCGGAAGAAGTGCAGCGCCTGGGCGTGACCACGCAGAAGAGTTCGCCCGACCTGACCATGGTGGTGCACCTGATCTCGCCCGATCAGCGCTACGACATGTTGTATCTGTCGAACTATGCGCGCCTGCACATCAAGGACCAGCTGGCGCGCCTCGACGGCGTCGGCGACGTGCAGATCTTTGGCGCGGGCGAATACAGCATGCGCGTATGGCTCGATCCCGAGCGGCTGGCCGTGCGCCAGCTCACCACCGGCGACGTGGTGCGCGCGATCCAGGAGCAGAACGTGGCCGTGGCCGCCGGTGCGCTGAATGCGCCGCCGGGACCGAACAATGCCGCGTTCCAGCTCAACATCAACACGCAGGGTCGCCTGATCAACGAGGAAGACTTCCTCAACATCATCGTGCGCAAGGACGCCACCGGCGCGGTCACCCATCTGCGTGACGTCGCCCGCGTCGAACTGGGCTCGAACAACTACGCCCTGCGCAGCCTGCTCAACAACCGTCCGGCCGTGGCCTTGCCGATCTTCGCGCGCCCCGGCTCCAACGCGATCCAGATCTCCGACGAAGTCCGCCACCTGATGGCGGACCTGAAAAAGGATTTCCCGCAGGGCGTGGACTACCAGATCGTCTATGACCCGACCGTGTTCGTGCGCGGCTCGATCGAAGCCGTCGTGCATACGCTGTTCGAGGCGATTGCGCTGGTGGTGCTGGTGGTGATCCTGTTCCTGCAGACCTGGCGCGCGTCGATCATTCCGCTGGTGGCCGTGCCCGTTTCGCTGATCGGCACCTTCGCTGTGATGCTGCTGGTAGGTTTCTCCCTCAACGCGCTGTCGCTGTTCGGCCTGGTGCTGGCCATCGGCATCGTGGTGGATGACGCCATCGTGGTGGTGGAGAACGTCGAGCGGCATATCGAGCACGGCCTTTCACCGAAGGAAGCCACGCGCAAGGCGATGAACGAAGTGACCGGGCCGATCGTGGCGACGGCGCTGGTGCTGTGCGCGGTGTTCGTGCCGGCGGCCTTCATCAGCGGCCTGACCGGTCAGTTCTATCGCCAGTTCGCGCTGACCATCGCGATCTCCACGGTGATCTCGGCATTCAACTCGCTCACCCTCAGCCCGGCGCTTGCCGCGCTGCTGCTGCAGGAACGTGGCGCACCGAAGGACAAGCTCAGCCTCTTCATCGACCGTGCGTTCGGCTGGCTGTTCCGTCCGTTCAACCGCCTGTTCGAGACCAGTGCAAACCGTTACGTCGGTGGCGTGAAGCGCATCCTGCGTTCGGGTTCGATTGCGCTGGTGATTTACGGCGGCCTGGTGCTGCTGGGTCTGTTCGGATTCGCCCATGTGCCGACCGGATTCGTGCCGGCGCAGGACAAGCAATACCTGGTGTCGTTCGCGCAGTTGCCGGATGCCGCGTCGCTGGATCGCTCCGAGGACGTGATCCGTCGCATGAGCGATATCGCGCTCAAGCAACCCGGCGTGGAAAGTGCGGTGGCGTTCCCCGGCCTGTCGATCAACGGCTTCACCAACAGCACCAATTCCGGCATCGTCTTCGTCACGCTCAAGCCGTTCGAGGAACGTCGCGACGCGTCGCTGTCGGCGGGTGCCATCGCTGGCGCGCTCAACCAGAAGTATGCGGCGATCCAGGATGCGTATATCGCCGTGTTCCCGCCGCCGCCGGTAATGGGCCTGGGCACGATTGGCGGCTTCCGTCTGCAGGTGGAAGACCGTTCCGATGCGGGCTTCGAGGAGCTGTACAAGCAGACCCAGGGCTTGATCCAGGCCAGCACGAAGGTGCCCACGCTGGCAGGCCTGTTCTCCAGCTACCAGGTCAGCGTGCCGCAGATCGATGCGGACGTGGACCGCGAGAAGGCCAAGGCCGAGGGCGTGGACCTGGCCGATGTCTACCAGACCATGCAGGCCTACCTCGGCTCGCTCTACGTCAACGACTTCAATCGCTTCGGTCGTACCTACCAGGTGAATGTGTCGGCGGAGCCCAGCTTCCGTCATGAGCCAGAGGACATCCTGCGCCTGAAGACGCGCAGTGCGAGTGGCGAGGCGATTCCGCTGGGTTCGTTCGTGACCATTCGCCAGAGCGTCGGCCCCGATCGCGTGCAGCATTACAACGGCTACCCGACGGCCGAAATCAACGGCGGCCCGGCGCCAGGCTTCAGCAGCGGCCAGGCCCAGGCGGCGATCGAGAAGCTGGCGCGCGAGAACCTGCCCAACGGTATGACCTTCGAATGGACCGAGCTGACCTATCAGCAGATCCTCGCCGGCAACACCGCCATCCTGGTGTTCCCGTTGTGCGTGCTGCTGGTGTTCCTGGTGCTGGCCTCGCTGTACGAAAGCCTGTTGCTGCCGCTGGCGGTGATCCTGATCGTGCCGATGGTGCTGCTGTCTGCCATCTCCGGCGTGTGGTTGTCCGGCGGTGACAACAACATCTTCACCCAGATCGGCTTGATCGTGCTGGTCGGCCTGGCCTGCAAGAACGCGATCCTGATCGTCGAGTTTGCCCGCGAGGCGCAGATCATCGAAGGCATGGATCGCACCCAGGCCGTGCTGGAAGCCGCCCGCCTGCGACTGCGCCCGATCCTGATGACCTCGTTCGCCTTCATCATGGGCGTGGTGCCGCTGGTCACCTCGCACGGTGCCGGTGCCGAGATGCGTCATGCGATGGGTGTGGCGGTGTTCGCCGGCATGCTGGGCGTCACCTTCTTCGGCCTGATCTTTACCCCGCTGTTCTATGTGCTGGTACGCGGCTGGAGCGAACGCATGAGCGAACGCCGCCGCGCCCGCAAGGCTGCCCACGCGAGCCTGCCGGCACCTGCCCTGGAGAATCACTGATGAGAATGCTCACCGCACTTGCCGCCTCGCTGATCCTGGCCGGCTGCGCCAGCGTGGGGCCTGACTACCACGCGCCGCAGGAAAAGCCGGTCGCTGCGCAGGGCGTGAATGGCCAGCAGGAATCCACCCAGGGTTTCCAGGCCGATTGGTGGAAGCAATTCAATGACCCGACGCTCGACGCGCTGATCCAGCGCGCCGCGCAAAACAGTCCGGACCTGAAGATCGCGTTTGCCCGCCTGCGGGAATCGCGCGCCTTGCTCGGCGTGGCCAAGTCGCAGCAGATTCCCGACGTGGAGACGGTGGCGAACTATTCGCGCAGCCGCGAACAGCAGCCGGGCTTCACCGACCAGCGCACCACCATCACCAGCTATGAGGCCGGCTTCGACGCCAGCTGGGAAATCGATCTGTTCGGTGGCGTGCGTCGCTCGGTGGAAGCAGCGCGTGCGGATGCCGGCGCCAGCGAGGCCTCGCTGCAGGATGCCCAGGTCACGCTGTTCGCCGAGGTGGCACGCTATTACTTCGACTTGCGCGGCGCGCAGCTGCGCATCGATGTGGCGAACCGCGATATCGAGAACCAGCGCGAGTCGCTGCGCCTGATCCGCGCCCGCACCGACATCGGCACGGGCTCCGAACAGGACGCCGCCAGCGCCAGCGCACGACTCAGTTCGGTGGAAGCGCAGTTGCCGGTATTGCAGACCCTGGTGCAGACCGATACGTCGCGACTGGCCGTGCTGCTGGGCGAGCGTCCGGGTGAGCTGGATATCGATCTGTCGCCGCAGAACTTCCACCCGATCGACGTTGCGCTACCGATCGGCAACGCGGGCGACGTGCTCACCCGCCGCCCGGATATCCGTATCGCGGAGCGTGACCTGGCGGCTGCCAATGCGCGTATCGGTGTGGCCAAGGCCGACTACTACCCGCATATCACGCTGGGCGGTTTCCTCGGCTTCCTGGCCGGTCGCAGCAATGGCTTTGGCGGCCCGTCTTCGCGTGCATGGTCGATCGCGCCCAGCATCACCTGGTCCGGGCTCAACGTGCAGCGCGTACGCTCCAACGTGAAAGCCAGCGAGGCGCGTGCCGACGCGGCGCTGGCGAACTATCAGCGCGCCGTGCTGCAGGCCGTCGAGGACGTGGACAATGCCATCGTCGGCTATAACCTGCAGCGCGATCGCGTGCAGAAGCTGGTCGACCAGGTGGCGCAGAGCCGACGCGCGGCCGACCTGGCGCGCATCCGCTACAACGAGGGTGCCGCGGACTACCTGCAATTGCTCGACGCCGAGCGCACCCAGCTGTCGGCGGAAGATGCGCTCGCCGATGGACAGGCCGCGATCAACTTGCGCGCCGTCTCGGTGTACAAGGCGCTGGGCGGCGGCTGGCAGGCCTGCGCCAACGAACGCTGTGACCAGCTGGCCGCCGCTCCATGAACGCCGTGGCGTTTCCGGTGCGGTCACCGCGGCGTCGTTCGGCGCTGGCCGAACCGGAACCGGCGCAGCGCGTGGCCCTGGTCAGCGGTGCCAACCGCGGCCTTGGGCTTGAGGTGGCGCGACAACTGGCCGCCGACGGCATCACCGTGCTGCTGGGCGCCCGCAACGCCCTGGCCGGCGAGAAGGCGGCGCGGCAACTGCGCCGCGAAGGCGGCGCGGTGGTCGCGGTGGCGCTGGATGTGACCTCACCCGCTGACGTGCGCGCGCTCGCCTCCCGCATCGATCGCGAGTACGGGCGCCTGGATATCCTGATCAACAACGCGGGTGCGTATTTCGATGTCGACAACGAAGCCTCGTCGGTCGATATGGATGTCGTACGGCAGGCCTTGGAAACCAATCTGCTCGGCGCCTGGCAATTGACCGAGGCGATGCTGCCGCTGATGCGGCGTCACGGCTACGGCCGCATCGTCAACGTATCCAGCGGCTGTGGTGCGATCGACAGCGAGGGCACCAGTTGCCCCGCCTATCGCGTCTCCAAGGCGGCCTTGAACAGCCATACGCGCATGCTGGCGACGGAACTTAGCGGCAGCGGCATCCTGGTCAACGCCGTCTGCCCCGGCTGGGTCGCCACCGACATGGGTGGCCACGGTGGACGCCCGGTGGCCGAAGGCGCCGCCGGCATCGTATGGGCGGCCACCTTGCCTTCCCGCCCGGCGATCCATGGCGGCTTCTTTCGCGATCGCGTGCGCATCGACTGGTAACGTCCGAGGCAGAACGCCTCGTCAGAGCATTTTGCGATACACGATGAAACCGGATGGCTCCGCCAGGGTGTCGTAGAGGCGCATGGCCGTCGCGTTGGTCTGGTGGGTCTGCCAGTACACGCGTGCTGCGCCGGCTTGCCGTGCTTGCGCGTAAACCGCCTCGATCAGCGCACGCCCGATACCCAGGCCACGCGCCGCCGCCACCGTGTACAAGTCCTGCAGATAGCAGCTATCGGCCAGGCTGGTGGTGCTGCGGTGGTAAAGATAGTGGGCCAGGCCCAGCAGCTCGCCATCACGCTCAGCGACCAGGGCATGCACGGGTTCGTCGGCGTCCAGGAAGCGCGCCCAGGTCGAGCGCGTGATTGCTTCCGCCAGCGCAGTCGCCCCGCTACGGCCGTAGAACGCGTTATAGCCATCCCACAGCGGTTTCCAGGCGGCGTAGTCCTGTTCGGTCACCGCCCTGACCGCGAAGCTGCCGTTCACCTGGACTCCCGGCGCGTCAGCGTTGCACCATCATGGCAAACCAGCGCCAGCTAGGTATCCGTTCGGCCACGAGTTTGGTGCTGGTGAGCATGGGCACGGCGAGCAAGGCACCCGGTATGCCCCACAGCCAACCCCACACCAGCAGCCACAGCAGGATGGCGACGGGACTCAGGCGCATGCGGCGCCCCTGGATCATCGGCGTCACCAGGTTGCCTTCGATCGCCGTAATGCCCGCAAAGGTCAGCGCCGGCAACAGCGCCGGGCCGGCGTCGTTGAAGTTCATCAAGCCAACCAGGGCCAGCACCGTCGTCGTCGTGATGGCGCCCACATAGGGAATGAAGTTGGCCAGCATGGCGACCGCGCCCCACAGCAGCGGGTCGGGCATGTGATAAAGCCACAGCATGCCGGCCGTGAGCGTGCCCAGCATGAAGTTGATCAGGGTGGTGGTGAGGATATAGCGTGACACTTCGGTCTGGATGCTGCGCACGATGCGCACGGCATGGCGCTTGTAGCTGAAGCTTGGCGCGGCCTCCACCAGTCGACGCAACAGCAGGTCGCCATACACCAGAAAGAAGAACACCAGCAGCACCACGGTCAGGATCGCCGCGAGCACCTTCGGCGTGGTGGCCACCACGTCCCAAGCATTGAACGCCAGCGCGGCCTGCGACGAGGCCGGTGCGCGTGTGCCCTGCCCGGCGACCAGGCTCTGGGTGGCTCGATTCGCCGCTTCCAGCGGCTGGATGATCGACTTGAGCTTGGGCACGAAGCTGCGGATCGCCGCGGGCGCCTCGTGAAACCAGCCCAGGGCCGGCTGGGTCAGCATGCTGAGGCCGCTGACGATGCCGGCGATCAGCGCGATCATCAGCACGCTGGCGCACAGCCAGCGCGGCAAGCCCAGGCGCGCACCGCTGGCGACGATCGGGTTCAGCGCCAAGCCGATGAAGGCCGCCAGGACCAGGGGAATCAACAGCCCCTTGGTCAGAGTGATGGTGTACATCAAGGCCAGCAGCAACAGCAGATTGAGTGCGGCACGAATGCCGCGCAGGTGACGACGCGCATTGCGCGCACGCGCCAGGCGATGCGCGACGACGCGCGGCTCCTGGTACGACATCATCGGTACGGCGGGTATGGGCGTACCCGCCACGTCACTCGAGGTGATGGGCGCGGCGGGCGGTTCGTGCTCACTCATGAGGGGTCGAAGCCACCTGCGGTAAATTCGGCGAGCAGCCGCGCTGCCTGGGCGACGACTTCGGCGACGGTGCCACTGAGCAGTGCGCCCAAGCCGGGTACGCGCAAAGGATGCACATTAAGCTGGCCCAGGACGAAGCCTGCCCCTGCCGCCACGCCTACCGTGGCAAGCGGATGGCCTTGCCCACGCGCCAGCAGGGCCTGAGCCGGAACGGCCAGTTCCTGGCGTGCCTGCTGCGATCGTGCTTGCGCTACGCGAACGGCCTGCAGCTGTTTGAAGATGCTCATGGTGCGTCCTCCGGGCGGGACTCACCCTGGGGGTCGGGACGACGCAGGGCATCGCGCATCATCGCATTCCACTCGCCCCGCGTCGCGGGCAGGCTCATCCAGTGCATGCAACGGCGAACCAGCACGGCCGCGCCCACCAGGAACGCCAGCTCAATCAGGGCCAGGGCGAGCAGCGCCCAGCTCCACGAGCCGAGCCACTGCGCCAGCAGCCAACCAATCAAACCGAGCAGGGTCAGGCCAAGGCCCACCCCGGCGACGGTGGCAACCAGGGCCGCCAACAGTATCCAGTGCACGGCACTGCGCGCGAGGCCCAGTTCCGCAGCCAGCAGTCGCAGTTGCGCGCCGAACAGCCGATGGAAGGCTCGCCCCAGCCGGCCGATGTCGTCCAGCAGGCCAGGCGGCGCTGACGGTGCCGGCGCCTCATCGGGTGTGGCGGGCGCGTCATCGCGTCCGGTCTGGTCCATCCGCTGCCCTCGGCTCAGCTGGTATCAGCGACGCAGTATGCGGCCTAGCAGCCAGCCAGCGCCAAGTGCGATGGCGATGGATTGCACCGGTTTCTCGCGCACGTAGTCGCGGGCCTTATCCAGCCATTCGTCGGCGCGGTCCACCGCCTCGCCATAGGCCTCGCGGCCGCGCTCACGGTATTCGCTGGCCTTGGCATTGGCGCGCGTGGCGGCGTCGGCCGCTTTGTCGGTGGCGTGATGCAAGCTCTCTTCGACGTGATCGGCGGCGCGTCCGACGGCTTCCTTGGCCCCCGCCACGGCGCTGGACGTCGCTTGCTTGACGCGCTCGGCGCGCTCCTCGATGCGCTCGGCGGCGCTCGGTTCCTCGGGCGCCTGGACCTGCTTGTTCATAAGTTTCTCCGATGAGGCGGTGGTTCTACTGTAACCAAGGCCGCGCGCCGGGCGCACACCTGGTCCGGATCGACCCGATGCGCTGACGCTCAGCTGGCGCGGCGAAAGAAGGCGATCACCGCGAGAATCAGGAAAATGATGAACAGGATCTTCGCGATACCGGCAGCGGTACCGGCAATGCCGGTAAACCCGAACAAAGCCGCGATGATGGCGATGACCAGAAAGACCAGGGCGTAGTGCAGCATGGGGCGTTCCTCATGACGGGGCAGCCGATAGCCCCCTGATCATTCACCCACAGCGCATGCCTTGCGGGCGTGAAGAGGGCGCCATCCATTCATCACGTTGGGCCCCGTTCACGATTCCTTCGCCCGTCGCTCAGTCCAGTGCCGGATTGAGCGAATAGGTTCCCATCAACTCCGCCTCGGCCAGCACATGGCCGTCCATCGCCGCACGCAGCTCGCTGACGGTGAAGCCGTCGGCAAGCTTGAGATGCTCCACGTCGAGGGCGTAAAGGCGGAAGTGATAGTGATGCAGCAGCGAGTCGTTCCATGGCGGGCACGGGCCGTCGTAGCCGAGGTATTCACCACGCATGTCCGGGTCGCCCGCGAACCAGCCGGTGTAGTCGTTGATGCCCTGGACGCTGCCCGGCGGGCCGTAGGGAGCGCGCTTGCCGTGCGCCACGATGCCCTCACTGCACGCGCCTTCGCCCAATTCGCCGCATTCGACCGGGATATTCGCCATCAGCCAATGCACGAACTCCACCCGTGGCAGGTCCGCCGGCACGCTACGACCTTCCTGGTTGACGTCGTCGGGCTTGCTTGGCACGTCGAAGTCGATGCAGGTGAGCACGAAGGAGCGCGCAGCCAGCGGTGCCTCCTTCCAGGCCAGATGAGGGCTCAGGTTGTCGGATAGCGCCACCGGCGCTCCACGCTTGCCAAAAGCGAGCTTGGAGGGAATCGACTGGCCATGTTGGAAATTGTCACTGCGCAGTTGCAAGGCTGTTCTCCTGGAACGTTGATCTGGTTTCATGCGCGGCCGCGATGGCGGCGTTGCCTCAAGGCTTCTCGTAGGTCACGCGATAGACGGCGCCGGCGAGGTCGTCGCTCACCAGCAGGCTGCCATCCGGCAACGGCTGGACGTCGACCGGTCGCCCCCACGCCTTTTCGTCCTGCTGGAACCCCTCGATCAGCGGCTCGTAAGACGCCACCTTATCCCCGTTGAGACGCACCGTCATTACGCGATAGCCGGATTTCTTGCTGCGGTTCCACGAACCGTGCTCGGCGATGAACAGCGCTCCCTTGTAACTGGCCGGGAACTGCTTGCCTTCATAGAAACGAAGTCCGAGTGAAGCCACGTGCGCGCCCAGCTTCAGCACGGGCGGCGTGTAATCCTTGCAGTTCTTGCCCTGGCCGAATTCCGGGTCGAGCGTGTCGCCCTGATGGCAATACGGGAAACCGAAGTGCTCGCCGACATGACTGAGCTTGTTGAGTTCGTCGCTGGGCATGTCGTCGCCCATCATGTCGCGACCATTGTCGGTGAACCACAGCTGGCCTGAACCCGGCCGCCAGGTAAAGCCCACCGTATTGCGAATGCCATAGGCGACATCCTCGAGGCCGCTGCCGTCGGCATTCATGCGCGTGAGCTTGGCGTAGGCCTGGCCCTTGTCGCAGATGTTGCATGGCGCGCCAATTGGCACGTAGAGCTTGTTGTCGGGGCCGAACGCAATGAATTTCCAGCCGTGGTGGGTGTCGGTGGGGAATTTGTCGAAGACGACTTCCGGCGACGGCGGATTATCGAGGTGGTTCTCGATATCGCGCAGTACCAGGATCTTGCTTACCGCGGAGATGTACAGGTCGCCGTTCTTGAACGCCACGCCCACCGGCAACTGTAGGCCACTGGCAATGACGCGCACCTTGTCGGCATGACCATCGCCCTTGCTGTCGGTGAGCGCATAGACCTTGCCCGCATCGTTTGAACCGACAAACACCGTGCCCTTGGCGCCCAATGCCATTTCGCGCGCATTCGGCACGGCGTCCGAGTACACGGCGATGTGGAAGCCCTTGGGCAAGGTCAGCTTGTCCAGGGCTGGGGCAGCAAGGATCACCGGAGCAAGCAACAGCCCCAACAAGGCGAACATCAACTTGCGCATGGTTGAATCTCCGCGGCGGCAAATCGAAAGCGTATACCCGGCGAGGGCTACTTGCGAACGGTCAGGGCAGGTCGGGCAGCGAGTACTCGAAATCGTAAGAGTGCACGCCGTTCGCCATCGTGATGTCGAAGCTGCCGCTGATCCCGCCCAGGGCGTCGGTGCCCGAGTCCGGCACGACCGTGATCGACAGCCGCGGCGTTCCGCGATTCATCGTACCGGTGTGCTGTAACGCGAAACTGCCACTGCGCCCGTGCAAGGTCGCGCTGATGCGTTCCATGGCCACATAGCCCGCGGAGCCATCGATCGGCGTGCCAACGGCGAGCATCTGGCCCTTGCCGGAACCTTCCAGGTCGCCATGGTATTGCTTGACGAGGGCCAGGCGCCCGACGCTGGGATCACCGACGCCATCGGCTTCGGTCTGCGGCGACATCTTTACGTCGAAGGTCCCTTTGGCATGCCTGCTCATGGTCGTGTCCTCCCGTAGTTGCCAAAGAAGGTGCCCATACGACCTTCCTTTGGCGCACGAAGAAATATCGTCGTACCCACCTCGTGGAGTGTCAACGATGTCCCATCAACAAGATGTCAGTAGCCGACTGCGCTCAGGCCGGCGCGATCGCGTTGAAACGCGCCGCGATGTAGTCGTCGGTGAAGCTGGTCATGTCCCAGCCACGGATGAAGCCGCAATGCCCGCCATAGGTGGAGATGTCCAGCTCGACATTGGCCGACAGCCGCAACTTCTCGAAGGCGTCCACCGGAATGACCGGATCGTCGCGCGCCGTGAGGATGGTGGCCGGCACATGCATGTTGGCGAGTGCCTCGCCTGCCACCGAATAGCCATCCAAATAGGCTTCGAGCGTATCGAAGTCGGTATGCCGCATCACCAGCGAGGCAGTCAGGCCGCGCAGGCTCTGCTTCAGCTCGGACAGCTCGAAGTATTCCCGGTGCGGGAACGCCGCCTGCTTGGCCTGCAACGAGCGACGCCACTTGTGCATGAAATACGCCTGGTAAAACCACGGCGCCGCTTCCTCCAGCGAAAACAGGCCTTCGCTGGGATCGATGATCGGACACACCGCCAGCGCATAACTCAACGGCAGCCCCACGGCAGGCGCGCGCAAGGCCGCTCGCAGGGCGAAATTGCCACCGAGCGAGAAACCCGCGAGCGCCATCGGCCGGCTCGGGTAGCGCTGCGCGATGTCCAGCAGCGCGTTGACCACCTCGTCGATGCGGCACGAATGGAACAGCGCTTCGTTGAGGTTGTGGCTGTCGCCGTGATCGCGAAAGTTGAGGCGGAAGATGTCCCAGCCATCCGCCAGCAGGCGACTGCCCGTCTGCAGCACATAGGTGGAATCGACGCTGCCTTCCCAGCCGTGGAACAGCACCGCGAGGCCACGTGATCTCGCCTGCGTGCGCTGGGCGGTGTAGGCGCCGGTCAGTCTGACGCCATCGCCGCCATCGACCGTCACCGGCTCGGCACCGTTCAACACGGTCTGCGCGGCCTTGGGCAACAGCAGACGACGTACGCCGCTTGACGACAGCATGGTCTGGATATGGCCGCTGCGTAGCGGCCTCGGTGGCAGGAAATCCTTTCCTTGCGGCAGGCTCATGCGTGCTTATCGTGGGTTGGCTTGTCTTCCAGCGCCAGCGCAATGCGCTCACGCGACAGCTCGGCCATGCGGCGACGGGCATCCGGCGTGGCCGGTACGGGCTCGAGGAAATGCACCTCGACGTCGAGTGGCGCGTCACCAAGCAGACGCAGGAAGTTCTGCATGAAGTTCTCGTGCTCGCGGAAACCGGCTTCGATCACCCGGCGGCCGTCGCGCGCGAAACGCAGCGCAACGGGCTGTACCGGAACTTCGGCATCGAGCGCGGCCTGGAAGATGCGCGCGTGGAACACCCGCAGTACGCCGTTATGGCCGGTACCGCCCTCGGGAAAGACCGCCACCGAACGACCGCCACGCAGGCGGTCCACCATCACCTGCATCACCGCCGCCAGCGAATGGTTGCTGCCGCGGCGGTGAAAGATGGTGCCGCCCGAGGCGGCCATCCAGCCCACCAGTGGCCAGCGCGCGATCTCGGACTTGGCGACGAAACAGGCCGCGCGCTGGCTGTGCAGCAGCTCGATGTCCAGCCAAGAAGTGTGATTGGCCACGAACAGCACCGGATCGGCCAGCGGCTTGCCCATGCGTACCGAGCGCAGGCCGAAAATACGCAGTAGCGCCGTCGACCACCAGCGGATGGTGCGGTGCGGGAACGGTTCGCGGCCGTTCTTCATCACCGCGTGGCGACCCCAGCTGAGGATGAACGAACACAGCAGGACGCCCAGGATCGCGTGCAGCAGCAACAACGGTACGCGCCAGGCGTAACGCAGGGGTCGAATCAGGTCGCGGCGATCCGGGGCGGAAACGGTTTCGGTGTTCATCAGTCTGGTTAGTTTAGCGTTAGTTGAAGCCCCTGCGACCTACTCCGGCATCTTCAGCGCTCAAGTTGGGCTAAGGGCAAAGCGGCCGAGCGCTTGACTGTACGTAGGACGAAACTCGAATTGACATCAGCGACGCCAGCGGCGTTCAGCAAGCGGTCGAGCAGGAAGCGCGAGAAGTCCTGCAGGTCGGCCACATAGACATGCAGCAGATAGTCCATGTCGCCGGTCAGGGCGTAGCAGGCCACGACTTCATCCCAGCCATTCACCAGCCCCACGAAATGCTCCACCGCCGCGCTTTCATGCTTGGTCAATTGCACGCGGACAAAGGCCTGCAGGCCCAGCCCGATCGCCTGGGGGTCGACCTGGGCGGTATAGCCGGTGAGGATGCCTTCCGCTTCGAGGCGCTGAAGACGGCGCAGGCAGGCCGACGGCGATAGGCTGACTCGTTCAGCCAGCTCGGCATTGGTAATGCGGCCTTCGCCCTGCAACACGGCAAGGATGCGCAGATCGGTGCGATCCAGGGTCGTCATGGCAATAAAATCCTGAAATGGCCGGCTTGGCTTGCTGATTATTGCGCCACAAGGCTGAATTTAAGCAATAAAACAATCATCGTGCGCGGTTTCGGCCATATGCTGTGCCATCCCCCGAAACTTGATGGCCAAGGCCATCCGGAGCCGCTCCATGGACACCACGCCACGCCGCGTCGAACACCAGCAGACCGACCGGGGCTATGTGCCGGTATACGCCACCGGTGTCGTGGAGCAGCCGTGGGCGGACTATTCCCGCACCGACCATGAGGTCTGGGACACCCTGTACCAGCGCCAGCGTGACTTGTTGCCGGGACGCGCCTGCCAGGAATTCATGGACGGCGTGGCCCGCTTCGGTCTTGGCGATGGTGGCATCCCCAAATTCTCCGACCTGAACAAGGTGCTGGGTGCGGCCACCGGCTGGGAGCTGGTGGCGGTCGAGGGACTGCTGCCGGACGAGGTGTTCTTCGACCATCTGGCGCATCGCCGCTTCCCCGTCAGCTGGTGGATCCGCAAGCCGGACCAGCTGGACTATCTCAGCGAACCCGACCTGTTCCATGACTTGTTCGGCCATGTGCCGCTGTTGCTCAACCCGGTCTTCGCCGACTACATGCAGGCTTACGGCCGCGGCGGCATGAAGGCGTTCGCGATCGGTCCCGACGCGTTGATGAACCTCACGCGCCTGTACTGGTACACGGTGGAATTCGGCCTGATCAACACCAAGGACGGCATGCGCATCTACGGTGCCGGCATCGTCAGTTCCAAGGGTGAGTCGATCTACTCGCTGGACTCGCCCTCGCCCAATCGGATCGGCTTCGGCCTGGAGCGGGTGATGAGCGCGCGTTACCGCATCGATACCTACCAGCAGACCTATTTCGTCATCGATAGCTTCGAGCAGCTGTTCGATGCCACGCGGCCGGATTTCACGCCGATCTACGCCAAGCTGAAGGAGCAGCCGGCCCACGCTGCTGGCGAGGTTCTGGACAGCGACCGTGTATTCACGCGCGGCAATCGTGAGGGCTGGGCGACCGACGCCGATACCTGATCGCTGCTCGAATGGACGGCGTGTGCGGCCCGCCTCCCGGCGGGCCGCTGCGTTTCGGGGCTTCACCTGCTGCGTCCGTATGCCCCAGGTCGGCATGACCCAGATCAAAACCGCTTAACACGATCCTGACGACCATGGTTCCGCCCCGATAGACAAAAAGAGCGGAAAATCCCCATGAAAGTCCTCCTTCCCCTGTTCCTCGCCGCTGCCCTGGGCGGCGTCGCCGCACCTGCCGCTCACGCAGATACCAATGACAACTGGGTCGTACGCTTCGGCGCCAGCGTGGTCGATCCGAAGAGCAATAACGGCACCCTCGCCGGCATGAAGGCCACCGTCAACAGCAGTGTCCGTCCCTCGGCCAGCCTGGAATACATGATCACGCCGAACCTGGGCGTGGACGTGCTCGCCGCATGGCCGTTTGAGCACGACGTGCGACTGTCCGGCCTCGGCAAGGTCGCGCAGACCAAGCAGCTGCCACCCACCGTAGGGCTGAATTACCACTTCATGCCGAACAACACCTGGTCGCCGTTCCTGGGCCTTGGCGTGAACTACACGAACTTCTTCGACACCAAGGGTGCCGGTGCGCTGCAAGGCACCAGCGTCAGCATCGCCAACAGCTGGGGCGTCGCGGCCCACGCAGGTATCGATGTCACCATCAATCCCAAGTGGATCGTCACGGCGGACCTGCGCTGGGTAAACATCAAGAGCGATGTCAAAGTGGGAGGCGCCAAGGTAGGCACGGCCACGATCAATCCGATGGTCTACGGCATCAGCCTCGGCTATCGATTCTGATTGCAATCGTTTGGTGGCATGGATGCCAGGCGGGTCTCCCACCGGGAGGCCCGTTCTTTTTGAGGCAACGCTGATTAAGTATCGCCATCGTCAATCGCGCTTCCACTCGTCAACGGTAAGCACCTGGGCGATGCGCTTGCCGTCCCAGCGATACATCAGGTGCTGCGTCTGCACGCAGGGCGCCACCCGGTCCGGATAGAACACGGCGACGCATTCGCCGCCTTGATGACGCACGCTGTCGTAGACCAGGCCATCGGAACCTTCACTGCGCAGCCGGCGTGCCAGGGCGATGCCGGCAGCGTAGCTATCGGGAGCATGCTCGGCTTTCCAGCCGCCACGCAAATCATGCAAGCGGGCCTGGATGCTGGTGCGGTAGCAGCGCATCTCGATATCGCAGGCCGGTTCCGAGGTGGCGGCGAGAAACAGCTCGCGGTGATACACGGTTTCCTCGACCGCGGTCGCCACGCTGTGCGCAGCGTAGAACACGCCCCAGGTGCCGTCGGAAAAACGGCTTCCTTCCGGATTGAGATGGGTAAACGCAGCCATCACCGGCGTGGTGCCGGGGCCGCTGATGCGCCGTTCCGGCGGCACCAGGCGCAGCTCGCCGAGTTCGTCGCGCAGACGCGGATTGGTCATCGCTTCAATCGCGTAGAGCGCGTCGAGATCGCCCGGCTCGGCAATGCGATCGAAGACGCCCACCGGCGGAAACCGGCTCGGCACGATGCGATAGGCCTGGCTCCAGCGGATGCGTTTGAGCGGGGGGATGTCGGCCATGACGTGTCGTGTCCCAGGCGATCGGCTGGAGGGATGAGTATGCAGGCCCGCCGTATCGCCAGTTGCGACCTGCCCCGCAGCACGCGGTGGACGGGCGGCGGGCTTCAGTTCCAGCCGCGCTGGGCATCCAGGTATTGGCGCACCACATACAGGTCGGCCACGTTGCCCGACAACATGCGCTGCAACGCGGACTGTCCCCCGAACAACGGCGACTGGTTCGCCCGATGTACCCAGGTATCGGCCTGCTGCGGGTCGGGAAACAGGATCTGCAGGTTCTTGAAGATGCCCAGCAGATAGCTGATGCGTTCGAGCACGTCGCGACTGAGGGTGCCGCTCTGCAGGCGCTTCCACTTGTAGAAGGTGGACTCGGGCGGATCGCCGAGCAGGCGTCGCTGATCCGCAATGCGCAGATCCCAGCGTTCCGCGAGGTTGAAGAAAGCCCGCAGCGCGGGGCCGCCCAGATCGGCGGAAGGAAGGCTTTCAGGCTGGAGATGAGCTGCCATGGCTTGACTCTCCCAGTGAAGTTCGGACCAATTGTACTTTACTGGTGCATGATTGCCAACCGTGGAGGTCGACCCCCATCAACCATACGGCCCATGCCATCGGCGTCGGCCACGTCGCATACTCCGCGCACGTCCGAAGGAGGAATCGCCATGCGCATCAGCGTCATCGTGGCCCTGCTTATGGGGCTTTCTTGCGCCACCCATGCCGAAGTGAAGGAAGCCAGCGCCGATCACCTGCTGCTGCAGGACAGCCGCGTGGTGCATGCGCCGCCCGCCAAGCTCTATGCAGCGCTGGTCGACATCGGGCATTGGTGGAGCAGCAAGCACACCTTCTCCAGCGATGCCGCGCACCTGAGCCTCCAGGCCGACGCCGGTGGTTGCTTTTGCGAGCGTTGGAATGATCAAAGCGTGGCGCACGGCCACGTGATCTGGGCCAATCCTGGCCATCTGCTGCGCCTGGATACGGCGCTGGGTCCGCTGCAGGACATGGCCGTGCAAGGGGTGATGACGTTTGCGCTCAAGCCGGCCGCCGATGGCACCACGTTGCAATTCGAGTATCGGGTCAACGGGGCCAGCCAAAGCGGCCTGGACAAGCTCGCGCCGGTTGTCGATGGCGTGATGATGGAGCAGCTGCAGCGGCTGCAGCGTTTTGCGGAGACGGGGAAGGCGGATGCGGGCAAGCCGTGATCGTGCCGGCCGTACCGCGTGGGGTAGTAGCTAGATGCGCCATGAATGGCGTCAGCTCTGGAGCTTAGGGACAGAGCTCGCTTTGCAGCGAGCCTGACGCAAGATTGGCCCCTCACCCCAACCCTATCCCCGGAGGGGAGAGGGAGCGGGAGGTGTTACGGGGCCTTGGTTGGCTTGGCACAGTCGTCGCCGAAATCCGGCTCCGGGCCGCCGTCGGCGATGAAGCGGTCGATGCGCTGTTCCAGCACCGGCAGCGGCACCGAGCCGATCTGCAGCACGGTGTCGTGGAAGTGGCGGATGTCGAACTTGCTGCCCAGCGCCTGCTCGGCTTTCTGGCGTAGTTCGAGGATCTTCAGGTAACCCAGCTCGTACGACAGCGCCTGGCCCGGCCAGCTGATGTAACGATCCACTTCGTTGGCGATCTCGCGATCGGACAGCGCGGTGTTTTGCGTCATGAAGTCGATGGCCTGCTGGCGCGTCCAACCCAGGTGGTGGATGCCGGTATCGACCACCAGGCGGGCCGCACGCCACATCTGGTAGGTGAGATAGCCGAAGCGGTCATACGGCGTCTTGTAGATGCCCATCTCGTTGCCGAGATATTCGGAGTACAGGCCCCAACCCTCGCCGTAGGCGGAGATGTAGCCCTCACGACGGAACGCGGGCTGGCCCTTCTGCTCGGCCGCCAGGGCCAACTGCAGCGAGTGACCGGGCGCCGACTCGTGCAGGGTCAAGGCCGGCATGTTGTAGAGCGGACGCGACGGCAGGTCGTAGGTGTTGACCAGGTAGCTGTTCGCGCCGCCACGGCCGGAGGTGTAGTAAGGCGCGATATCCGGCGACACCGGCACGATGGCGAAGCGCTGGCGCGGCAGGCGGCCGAATTCCTTGCCCAGCTGGGCGTCGACCTGCTTGGCGACCCAGGCGGTGCGCATCAGCAGTTCATCCGGGGTCTTGGCGTAGAACTGGGGATCGGTGCGCAGGAAATGCAGGAAGTCGGCGAAGCTGCCCTTGAAGCCGGTCTCCTGCATGGTCTTGACCATCTCGGCGTGGATCTTCGCCACCTGGTCGAGACCGATCTGATGGATCGCATCGGGGCTGAGGTCGAGCGTGGTGTATTCGATGATCTGCTGGCGATACCAGGCCTTGCCATCCGGCATCGCTTCCGCCGCCAGCGTCGTGCGTGCCTTGGGCACGTATTCGTCGCGGAAGAACGTCAGCAGGTTGGCGTAGGCGGGAATCACCTTGCCGGCGATGGCCTGGCGGGCTTCTTCCTGCATTTTTGCCGCTTGGGCAGGCGCGATCGAGGCCGGCATCTTTTCGAACGGCTTGTAGAAGCTGCTTTGCGTGGGATCCTTCAGCTCGGCGACGGAGGCAATCGATACGTCGCGGCCATCGAGGACTGCGCGCGGCACGGTAAAGCCACGCGCCAGGCCATCGCGCATATTGGCGATCTGCTGCTGGAAATAGGACGGGACCTGGCCGAGGCGATCAAGGTAGCGGCGATAGTCTTTCTCCGTGCGCAGGTTTTCGCCTTCGAGCACGTAGTTGAGATCGCTCCAGAACGCCGAGTCGCTATTGAACGGCATCTGCCATTGCTTGAACTGCTGGGCGGCGAGCAGGTTCTGGACCTGGGCGCGATAGACCGCGTAGTTGACCTGCTCTTCGGCGGACAGCTGCTTCGGGTCGATGGCATCCAGGCTGGTCAGCACTTTCTGCCAGTAATCGAGCCGCTTCTGCTGGTTGGCCGCATCCACATTGTCCAGGCGCGAGCCGTTCGGCTGCGCCTCGCCCGACGTGCTGATGCCGGACTGACCGTTGCGCCAGGCCCATTCCTGCTCGTAGATCTGCTTGAAGCGGGCATCGGCGTTCGCTTCGGCCCAGACCGGCGCGGCCAGCGTGAGAGCGGCTGCTGCGAGCCAGGTCATGCGCATTGCTTTGTTCACTAAGGGTTTTCCTTGGCCGAAGAAGAGGTGGGCGAGGTTGCCGAAACAGCATCCTCCACGCTCCAGTAGTCCAGCGCCTGTGGCGAAAGCTGGGGTATCGCCATACGCGACAGTGCGTCGCGGGCGGCGTCCTTCAATCGTGCCACGCGCAGCTCGATGCCACGAGCACTGAGCCAGGCCGCGAAATCGCCGAGCGCTTCGAGGGCGGTGCCGTCGAGGTCCGGCGACTCTTCCAGGCTCAGCACCAGCCGGCAAAGTCCTTGGCCGGCATCGACCCGATGACGCGCCTGGGCAAGTACCGACTCGGCATTGACGAAGAACAGGGGTTCCTCGGGGCGCACGATCAACATGCCGGGTGGCGCCACGGCTTCGGGATGCTGCTCGATGTCGACGAAATCGTGGCCGCCCGCCAGGCGGCCCAGCACGCTCAGGCGCGGCGTGGACAGTTGGCGCAGCAGCATGATCAGGCTGAAGGCGATGGCGAACAGCAAGCCATTGAGGATGCCCAGCGACAGCACCGCCAGCACCGCTGCCAGCGCCACCAGGCGATCCCGATGCCAGCGGAAATAAGGGGTGAAAGTCGATATGCGCAGCGATTTGCTGACCGCATGAATCACGATGGCGGCCAGCACCGGCTGGGGAATCCGTTCGATCCAGCGCAACAGCAGGCACACCATCAACAACACGCTGACCGCCGCCACCAGACCGGAGAGGCGCGAACGAGCACCCGCTGCCTCGTTCGCCGACGTACCCGAATAGCCCGCGCCTACCGGCATGCCATGCAGCAGGCCCGAAATGGCGTTCGCGAGGCCCAGTACGGCAAGATCGCGGTTCGAATCCACGCGGTCGCCATGCTTCAAGGCGAAGCCACGGATGGAACTGTAGGACTCGGCGTAAAGAATCAGCAGCAGCGCCGCCGCCAGTTCGACGCTGGGCAACCATTCACCGCTGGCTGGCCAGGTCGGCCACGCCCACTGCGGCGTCAGCACGATTTCCCCGGTCAGCGGCACACCACGGTGCGCCAGCCAGCCCGATACCGCGACACCCAGCGCGATGACCACCAGGCTGCCCGGCACGCGCCGCAGGCGTTCGCTGAGGAACAACAGCGCCAGTGCGAGGGCGCCACAGCCGAGCGTCACCACGTGCAGCTGGGGCAGGTCGCGTACCAGCTTGGCCAGCAACAGGGGGACGAAATCGCCATGCAACTCCGGTACGCCAAACAAGTGCGGCAGCTGCTTCAGCGCGATCACACAGGCCAGGCCGAAGGTGTAGCCGCGCAACACCGGCCGCGCGATCAGATGCGAGAGGCCGCCCAGTCGGGCCATGCCGGCGATCAGGAAGCAGCCACCCGTGAGCAACACCAGGGTGGCCGCCATCGCGGCGCGCGAAACCTGGTCGCCGCCTGCCAGCGCCAGCGTGCCGGCAGCCAGCACCGCCGCGGATGACGAGGTGGCCGACACGATGGCGAAGCGACTGCGGCCAAGCAGGCCATAACAGGCCAGGCCGACGAACAAGGCGATGACGCCGGCCTGCGGGGGCAAGCCCGCGATGCTGGAGTACGCGACGGCCTCCGGCAGCAGCAAGCCGGCGATGGACAGCCCGGCCAGGATATCGGTGCCCGCCGTGTTCGTTGCCGATACGACGTTCGGTGGCGCGGACATCGGCGGCTCCTGCGGCAAGAGGTGTTGCCGAGGGTAACGGAATTGGCGCATCCGCAGCGCCAAGCAGTCAGGCCGTCCCGGCGGCTATTCCATGCCTTCGTAATAGCCGCGCATGGCCTGCAGATAGGCCTTCAGGTCATGGCCTTCCGTTTCGCCGAAGCGCTCCCCGGTAATCGTGCAACTGGCGATGCGGTCCGGACGGAAATTGCGGAAGCCGACGCGGAGCCGGCACCAGGTGCCCAGCGTCCACGCGCCACCCCAGAACGACAGGCATAGCGGCTCGACTTCGCGCGTGCTGGTCCGTCCAGCCTCGTCGCTGTATTCGAGTCGCAATACCTGGCTGTCGGTGATCGCTGCATTGAGGCGATCGATCAGCGCGGCGAATTCGGTCTTGCTCTGGTCACGCCAGATCGGCGCGTAGATGCGCGTGCGCCCTGCTCGCTCGCGCAAGTCCGGCGGCAGCACGGCCTCGATTTTCATCAGCGCGGCCTGTGCGCTCTCGGCCAGCTTCTGCCCGGCAAAGGCGCGCACGAAGCGCGTACCGACCACCAGCGATTCGAGCTCGTCCGCGGTGAACATCAGCGGCGGGATATCCGAGCCCTTGCGCAGGATGTAACCCACGCCGGCCTCGCCTTCAATCGGCACACCGGAGAGCTGCAGGTCGGCCACGTCGCGGTAGACCGTGCGCAGCGAAACGCCCAGCGTGCCCGCCAGCTGGCGTGCCTGCAGCGCGGTGCGGCGGCCGCGCAGGGCATGGATGATGAGGAAGAGCCGGTCGGCGCGACGCATCGGCACATGATGGCCGACTCGCCGTGGTGGGGCCAGCGTCGGTAGTCACAGTTGGGGGTCATGGTGGTGGGTACCGCCGCTTGTTCCTCACCGTCATCCCAGCGAAGGCTGGAGGCGCTTCTCAACAGCCGAAGGGCTGGTCGTCCAGTGCCTCTGAAACGTTTCGCTAGATCGAAAGTCGCTGGATCCCAGCTTTCGCTGGGATGACGATGAGGGGTCTCGTCGGTGATCTGAACCTCATGCCGCCAGCGCCGCCGCCAGCTCGGCATCTTTCGCCGCGGCGCGCTGCATGGCCGGACGCGAGATGACCCGGTCGATATAGGCGCGGACCGCGGGCAGCTCCGGTGCCAGCTTGAACATGGTCATCCAATGCAGCGCATTGCCCCACAGCACGTCCAGTGCGCTGAAGCGCTCGCCGAGCATGTAGGGGCCGCGCTCCAGCTGCGCTACCAGCGTGTTGTACATGGTGTCGAAGTCACCATACGGGCAGGTCGAGGGCTTGGGCGGTTCACGCTGCATCGAACGGTCGACCAGGGCCGGCTCGAAACACGAACCGTAGAACACCATCCAGCGCAAGTAGGGCCCGCGCAAAGGATCGTCGATAGCGGGTGCGAGGCCTTTGTCCGCATACAGATCGGCCAGGAAGATGAAAACCGCCGGCTGCTCGGTGACCAATTCGCCCCGGTACCCGATCGCCGGCACCTTGCCCATCGGATTGACGGCCATGTACTCCGGCTGGCGCTGCTCGTTCTTGCGGAAGTTGAGCACGTGCATGTCGTAGTCGACGCCGAGTTCTTCGAGCAGCGCGCGTGTTCCGCCGGAGCGGCTGTTGGGAGCGTGATAGAAGGTGACGCGTGGCGTGGTCATGATGGCACCTCGATAAGCAGGGAGAGTGCAGCGGTCACTCGCGACCGCTCATGTGAGTCCTGATCAGGTGGCAGCTCCGTGAAGCGGCTTGTGCGGCGCGACCGCTACACGCTCGGCCACGACTTCCGTGCTGCTGCCTTCCTGTTTGACCACCGTTTCGGGTGTCGGACGTGCCGGCAGCTTGTATTGGCCATCCATCAGCAAACCACGCAGATACAGCGGCCGGTAAGCCATGAGAATCCGATCGAGCGGGAAAGGCATGACGTTCTCCTCATGCGGCTTCGGCAGCGACAGTGGACATCTCGCTGGCGCACCACGGTGGCGGCAGGGCGTGCTTGAACAGCCGGAACCAGTGCTCGCGATCGCTGGGGCTGTACAGGTCCAGCGTGCGGATCACCTCGCGCGCAAAGTCCACGCTGCCCAGCTGACTGGCGGTGATCACCCCACCGTCGCTGACCGCCAGCACGCCGGCGTCGTACTGGTCGGCACCGGCGTACGTGGGCACATGCGTACCGATGTGGCCGGGCCAGCTGCTGGTATGACGGCAGGCATCCAGCAGGCCGGCTCGGGCCAGCACCAGTACACCACTGTCGATGCCGGCCACCGGGGCGCCGGCCGTATAGACACGGCGTGCCGCTTCCACGGCCTCCTCGCCCTGCCCGCGCTCCCAGGCATAGCCGCCAGGCACGATCAGCAGCGCCGCGCGATCGAGCTCCATCTCAGCCAGGGTGAGTTCGGGCAGCACCCGCAGGCCGCCCATGGATAGCACCGGCTGCAACGAGAACCCCACCGTCTGCAGCTGCCACTCGCCCGGGCGGCGGATCTCGCACAGGGCCTGCGCCGCGTGCCAGTCGGCAAAGCCGTCGAATGCCAGGAAATACACCGTATCGCGCATGAGAATCCCTCCTTGTGACGAACGCCAGTCTGCTGACCCCCTGCTGCCAACGTGTTGTCAGCAGTCGGCCCCTGCACGAGGGCGGCAGGGCTTAGGGACGAGTGGCGAGGGCGCTGGACGGTCCACCTGAGGCAAGCCCGCAAGTGGCGAGAACGCGCGCCCTCACTACTCACCCCTCGTCCCTCGCTTCCCCGCAGCTGAACAGCCCGGTCAGGCAGGCCGCTGGCATGCGTGGGCGCGAGCCGGGACAATGGGCACCTCTTTTTTCCGCGGGTCTGTCATGAAGTCCATCTCGCTCATCCAGTTCCTTATCGAGGAACGCCGCGCCGGCCGCATCAATGCCGAGCTTTCCCTGCTGATCGAGGTCGTCGCCCGCGCCTGCAAGCGCATCGCCGTGGCCACCAACAAGGGCGCGCTGGGCGGCGTGCTGGGCGAGGCCGGCACCGGCAACATCCAGGGTGAGGCGCAGAAGAAGCTGGATGTGATCTCCAACGAGATCCTGCTGGAAGCGAACGCCTGGGGTGGCCAGCTCGCGGCGTGTGCGTCGGAGGAAATGGAAGACCCGCAGCCGATTCCCGACATGTACCCGAAGGGCCACCACCTGTTGCTGTTCGATCCCCTCGACGGCAGCTCGAACATCGACGTGAACATCTCGGTCGGCACCATCTTCTCGATCCTGCGCTGCCCGGACGGCGTCGCCGAACCGAAGGCCGAGCACTTCCTGCAGCCGGGCACCACCCAGCTCGCCGCCGGCTACGTGGTGTACGGCCCCGCCACCGTGATGGTGCTGACCTTCGGCCATGGCACGCACGAGTTCACGCTGGATCGCGAAGTGGGCAGCTTCATCCTCAGCCGCCGCGACATCCGCATCCCGGAAGAGACCGCCGAATTCGCCATCAACATGTCCAATCAGCGCCACTGGGAAGCGCCGATGCAGCGCTATATCGGCGAGCTGCTGGCCGGCAAGGACGGTCCGCGCGGCAAGGACTTCAACATGCGCTGGGTCGCTTCGATGGTGGCCGACGTGCATCGCATCATCACCCGCGGCGGTGTGTTCTTCTATCCGCTGGACGCGAAGATCAAGTCCAAGGGCGGCAAGCTGCGCCTGATGTACGAGGCCAACCCGATGGCCTTCATCATCGAGCAGGCCGGCGGCGCCGCCACCACCGGCCGCGAAGCTATCATGGGCCTGCAGCCGACCGGCCTGCACCAGCGCGTGCCGGTCTTCCTCGGCTCGAAGAAGGAAGTGGAAGTGGCGACGCACTACCACGTCGAGGCGGACGCGGCCGTCTAAAACCTCGGTTCCATTCGAGGCCTGGGACCCCGTCCCTGTGCGTCATCCCGGCAAACGCCGGGATGACCTGACCGCTGCCCAACCAAGCGCCTGGTTCGGACATCGCGGCGCCCTGCGGCGGCCTTACACTCGCTCGCCAGTCACCACCGCGCGAACCGCGCATGGCGACACCCCAACCCTCAGCTGCCGCCCACATGCCCTCCTTCCGCCGTTTCCGACCGCTCCTGCCCCTGCTCGCCAGCGCGCTGCTGTGCGCCTGCTTCGGCAACAGCAAGCCCACGCCACCGCCCGTCGTGGTGGTGCCGCCGGCACCGGCCAAGCTGCGCATCGGCCTGGCCCTGGGGGGCGGAGCAGCGAAGGGCTTTGCCCATATCGGCGTGATCAAGATGCTGGAGGCCAACGGCATCCATCCCGACGTGGTCGCCGGCACCAGTGCCGGCAGCGTGGTCGGCGCGCTGTATGCGAGCGGCATGGATCCGTTCCAGTTGCAGGAGACGGCGTTTTCGCTGGATGAAACCCGCATCCGCGACGTGCGGCTGTTTTCCGGCGGCGTGGTGCAGGGCCAGAAGCTGCAGGACTACGTGAACCAGCTGGTCGCCAACCGCCCGCTGGACCAGATGAAGATCCCGTTTGCCGCGGTGTCGACCCAGCTGGAAACCGGCCAGCGCACGGTGTTCGTGCGCGGCAATACCGGCCAGGCGGTGCGTGCGTCGAGCAGCATCCCCGGGGTGTTCGAGCCGGTGGAGATCAATGGCAAGCACTATGTCGATGGCGGCGTGGTGAGCCCGGTGCCGGTGGACGCCGCGCGCCAGCTCGGCGCCGACGTCGTGATTGCGGTGGATATCTCGACCAAGGCCAGCGGTACCAATCCGGTCGGCATGATCAATATCGTCGGCCAGTCGATCAGCATCATGGGCCAGAAGCTCGGCGAGCAGGAGCTGGCGCGCGCCGATATCGTGATCCGTCCCAAGGTCGGCCAGATCGGTGCGGCGGATTTCGAACAGAAGAACCAGGCCATCCTCGAAGGCGAGCGCGCGGCGCTGGCAGCCGTCCCGACCATCAAGGCGAAGATCGCGGCGCTGCAAGCGTCCCGGCAAGCGGTCGCCCCAGCCGCAGCGGCGATCGCCGCTCACTAGGGCCTGCTGGCGAGTGACCGTGGGGCCTGATAGCGTGCGGTCTTTCCGCACCGATTAGGCCTTGTGATGACCCGCCCTGCTCGCCTGTTGCTGCCCTTAGTCGCAGCAGCCTTCGTACCTGCCTGCTTCGCCAGCTCCGCCAACGTCGATCCGCGCATCGAGAAACTGCTCGGCGAACTGGGCAAGGTGCGCCACATCGAAGCCGTGCAGCTGTCGCCCGACGGCAGCCAGCTGGCCTGGGTGGTCCGCACGCAGGGCAAGGACAGCGTCGAAGTCGCCAAGGCGGATGGCAGCGGCGCGCATCGCATCGGTTCGGATAAACCGGGCACTTGCAACGACAGCGATGTCGCCTGGGCGCCGGACTCGCATCACCTGGCGTTTCTGTCCGATTGCGCCACCGGCGGCAAACAGAAAGAGCTGTTCCTCGTCGATGCCCATACCAGGGCTGCGCCGAAGAAGCTGGCGGCACTGACCGGCGTGGCACAAGGCCTGAGCTGGTCGGCGGATGGCAAGACGCTCGGCTTCCTCTACGTGCCCAATGGCACGCGCCAAGCCAGCGCCGTCTTTGCGGCCAAGCCGGCGGCCGGTGAGATCGGAGTGGACGGCATGGAAGTGCAGCGCGTCGCTGCCATCGATACCACCGGCGGCGCCGTGCAGCTGCTTACTCCGGCCGAATCGTACGCTTACGAATTTGCCTGGTCGCCTGACGGCAAGCGGATTACCTATACGGCTGCACTCCCGCCGGGCGACAACAACTGGTGGCTGGCCAAGCTCTATGTGCAAGACGCGCAGCCAGGTGCGCCTGCCCACCTGGTGCTCAATCCGTCGACCGTCACCGGCTCACTGCACGGCCTGCAGATGGCGCTGCCGCGCTGGTCGCCCGATGGCGAACGGATCGCCTTTATCGGCGGCCTGATGAGCGACCAGGGCTCTACCGGCGGCGATATCTATGCGGTGCCATCCCAGGGCGGCGACGCGATCAATCTCACGCCGGACATCCACGTCACGCCGTCGTGGCTGGCCTGGACCAGTCCACAGCAGTTGCTGGTTGCCCAGATCAGCAATGGCCAGAGCCAGGTCGCCGAGTACGCGGTGGCCGCCGACAAGGCCAGCCAGGGCCGCACGCTGTTCACGCTGCCAGCAGACATCGGCGACGGCAGCGCGTGGATGGCGCTTTCCCTGTCCAGTGATCACGCGCACGTCGCGTTCGTGCAGAGCTCGTATGCCAATGCGCCTGAAGTTCACGCGGGGACGCTGGGCGAAACCGCCCCCGCCGCGGTGACCACCATCAATGCAGGCCTGAAACCCGGCTGGGGCAAGGCCGAGTCGGTGGAGTGGGAGAACGAGGGTCGCCATGTGCAGGGTTGGTTGCTGTATCCGGCCAACTACGATCCGAAGAAGTCGTATCCGATGATCGTCGCCGTGCACGGCGGCCCGTCCAGCGCGGTGATTCCCCGCTGGCCGAGTGTGGGCTTCGGCGGCTCGCCGTTCTCGGCGCTTGGCTATTTCGTCTTCCTGCCGAACCCGCGCGGCAGCTTTGGCCAGGGCGAGGCCTACGTGCAGGCCAATCGCAAGGACTTCGGCCACGGTGATTTGCGCGACATCCTCGCCGGTATCGACACCATCGAAAAGAAACTACCGGTGGACGACCGACGCCTCGGCCTCACCGGCTGGAGCTACGGTGGCTTCATGAGCATGTTCATCCCCACCCAGACCCAGCGCTTCCGCGCGGTGGTGGCAGGAGCCGGCATCGCCAACTGGCAGAGCTACTACGGCCAGAACCTGATCGACCAATGGATGATTCCGTTCTTCGGTGCGTCGGTTTATGACGACCCGGCGGCCTATGCGAAGAGCTCGGCGATCAACTTCATCAAGCAGGTCAAGACGCCCACCCTGGTCGTGGTCGGCGATCGTGATGCCGAATGCCCGGCGCCGCAGTCTTTCGAGTACTGGCATGCACTGCGCGCACAAGGCGTGCCGACCTCGCTGGTGGTGTATCCAAACGAAGGCCATCACTTTGTCGATCCGGACCATCAGCGCGACGTGCTGCAACGTGCGTTGATGTGGTTCGGGAAGTACTTGCCGCCAGCCTCGAGCTAATCATTCTCCTGGCCTGGATCGGCCCCTTGGCCGCCGATGTCCACATCGGCGGCCTTTTATTGCCCGTGACCGATGGGCTATTGACCGAGCCGCATGTGTATTGTTGTATTAATACACATGGATGCCTCCATATTCGCCATTCAACCGACTTCGGCCGAACCGATTTATCGGCAGATCGTCGAGCAGCTGCGCCGATTGATCGCTGGGGGCCAACTGGCATCGGGCGAACTGCTGCCTTCCGTGCGTGACGTCGCGGGCTTCCACGCCATCAACCCCATGACTGTGTCGCGTGCCTATGGCATCGCCGAAACCGAGGGTCTGCTTGAACGATTGCGTGGCAAGGGCATGGCTGTAGCCGCCATGCACCGTGGTACGCAATCCCAGGCACATCGCCTGGCCTTGCTCGAAGCACAGCTCGCCGATGTCGCACGACATGCGCAGGAGCTAGAGCTGCCGGCCGAACTGGTGTTGCGCCGGCTTAGCAAGATCATGGGGGGATCATGAGCGCATTTGTGTGCGCGGCGACGGCTGCGGCTACTCGAAGCGCTAATCGACCTGCGCGCACTGCTGCCGGCATCAGCTGATCACCCTGCGATACCGGCTGTGACAAAAGCCCGATTTTTCACCATTCGTTCGATCCAAGAGGTAGTCGATGAATGCCATGCTTCAACCCACCATTGAATCCACCGACGCACCGCTGATGGTCCGCGGCCTTGCCCACAGCTATGAAGGCGGCAAGGTGCTCACCGGCGTGGACCTGACCTTGGCGCCCGGCACTGTGCTCGGTCTGATTGGCCGCAACGGTGCCGGCAAGTCGACGCTGATTCGGGCCATGCTCGGCCTGATGCAGCCACTCGCTGGCGAGGCGCGGGTGTTCGGCGAGCCGGCACTGAAGCTCTCGGACAAGGTCAAGGAGCGAATCGCCTACGTGCCGCAGCAGCCGGAAGCGCTGGCCTGGCTCAGCGCGGAACAGATGCTCGACTACGTGGGTCGCTTCTACCCGCGCTGGGACGCCGCCTTCGCCAAGGCGATGCTGCGCAAGTGGGACATCGCGCCGAACCGGCTCCTGGCCAAGTTGTCGCCCGGCGAACGCCAGCGCGTGGACTTGATCCGCGCCCTCGCTTCGCAACCCGAATTGATGGTGTTGGACGAACCGGCCGCCGCACTCGATCCGGTCGCGCGACGTGACCTGTTGCGCGAGATTGCCCTGCGCGCGGGTGATGCCGGCACCACCGTGTTGTTCTCCACGCATATCGTGTCCGACCTGGAGCGGGTCGCATCGGATATTGCGTTTCTGCACGAGGGCAAGCTTTTGCTGCACTGTGGCGTGGATGAAACGAAGGAGCGCTATGCACGGCTTTGGCTGCCCGCCTCCATGTCGGCCGCGGCGCCGGCGCAGGTGCTCAGTCGTCATCGTCACGAGGACGGAAGTTTGAGCCTGGTGGTTGAGCGAGGCGCCCATGGTCAATGGCCGGAAGCGACTGGGCTTCCTGGCGCGCGCCTTGATGCATTAGGCCTTGAAGATCTCTTTGTGGAGATCGCGGGATGACACTCGCTTCGCTGCTTCTCATGCCGTTGCGACTTTGCCAGCGTTCCTCGCGTTGGCTCGCGTTATTCATTTCCATTGTGTGCGGCGGCGGAGCGATCACTGTCGCCGTATTTTCGTCCAATGCGAAGATGCTGTTCGGCGTTGCCATGATCCTCGGCGCGGGCATCGGCCTTCTTTGGGCCTTCTATCTCTCCATCCTGACCTTGGTGGCGATGGACGCGCGGCAACTTCGCCTTCCTCGCCTGCAGCGGGACGTCATCGCCTGCCTGCTTATCTACGGCGTTCTCAGTGTGGTGCCCGTTACGCTGTTGCTTGGACTAGCGCATGCAAACATCCCGGCCGTCGCCATGCTGCTGGTTTTGTGCGTGCTGTTTGGACTGGGCTTCGCCTTGCTACCGCGCTACGTCGTCATGCTGCTCGGCTTTCTTCCGAGTGTTCGGCTTGCCCTTGCCCCGATACTGATGATTCCAGGCCCTGGCGATTCAGGCTTCATGGCATGGAGCCCACTCGTGGCGCTGGCATTGCTGCTGGCTTGTATCCACCGCTGGCGTGTGCTCATGCGGTCAATCCAGCCGGCCGAGCTTGGATTCGGCAGTTCGATGGTGTTGCAATACCGTCGCGGATCGATGGGCCGATGGAGCAACCTCAGTGGCCTCGAGAGTCCGATGTCGGTTCGCCAACGTCCCGCTTGGATGCAGCCCAAGGCGGATCTCCGCGAGGTTGGCCCAAGCAACCCTCAAACGGCCTTGCGCGTCGCCCTCGGCGGTTGGTACCTGCCGAAGACGCTGTCGGGACACTTGCAGTCCCTCGCGGCGGGCTTGCTGTCCCTGTTGCTGTTCGTTGCGTCCATGATGCTGATATCGGTCCATCGCGGGCAAGCCGATGTATTGCACAAGCTATGGCTCTCGGGCGGTATCGCCATGCTCGCGTGGGTGGGGATCTTTGGTGGCGCGATGCTGATGATCGTGACCGTTCAACTGATGCTGCAGCGTTGGCGGCGAGTGAATGGCGAATTGCCGTTGCTCGCCTTGTTGCCGGGACTGGGTGATGCCACTACTGCCAAAAGGCAGTTGCTACGAGCCAGCTTGCAAAGACCCTTATGCGTTCAAGGCGCACTGCTGGTGATCATCTCGGCAACCGCTTACGCGCTGCATGTTCGAGGCATGGTTCTGTTGGCCTTGACGGGAACGCAACTGGGATGCGCCGCGACGCTGGTGGCATGTGTGCTAGGCGTTGTCGGTGGCCGACCACTTCCCAACTGGGCTTTCATCGTGCTGATAGCCGTCGTCACAGCGTTGGCCAGCCTCGCGGCGTTCCTACCCCTCGTAAGTCTCGGCAGCCAGCCATGGCCATGGGCGGCGCCTGCCATCGGTCTGTTTCTGGTGGCATGGCTGTTGACAGGCGTTGTCCTGCTATGGATGGGACGACGTGGTTGGCGCGCTTTACAGGAAAGGCCCCATGCGTTCCTTTCCAACGGATAGAAGCGCGCTTCATCCATACAAGGGAACCAGGGCATGAGCGTCCGACAGCAGTTCGCGCACGCCGTCGCCTATGTCATTGGGCGCGCTGTCGGCAGCTTGCCTGCCGACGGCCCTGATCCAGGTCTTTATTGGGCGCTCGCGAGGCTAAGGGGTTCGGAAGGGTTCGATTCGCGACTGGACTTTGGAGTCGGTCTGCGGCTCTTCCGATGACAGCAAGGCGCCGACGCGAAAGCGGCACGTGTGTCCGCCACGCACGATACATTCCATGTGATGGATACGACGTCCGCTGGCGGCTTCCATGAAGGCCAGGTCGAACTTGCACACCTGCGGATGCTGCTGGGCGAGCGCGTGGAAGACGCAGTTGAAGGCCTCGACCTGCCATTCGTCGCCATGTCGTGCGGCGATCGCTTCATAGCCCATGGCATCGAGCTTCCGGGCCAGACCCTGCACCACCTCCACTACGGGTGTGGCCGCAGCTGGCGCCACCTCACGGCTGCCGAGGCCATGACCGAGATCGCGCAAGAGATGCTCGACCTCGGTGGTGCCGAAACGGGCACTCAGTTGCGTCAGCAAGGCGGTGGCGATGGTGCCGTAGTTGCGCGGAAACAAGGCCTGCCCCGCCTCGGTGAGGCGATAGCAGGCCAATGGTCGGCCTCCGCTTGGGCGTGACTGTGTCCGTTCCACATAGCCGCGTGCGATCAAGGTGCTCAGGTGCTGGCGCACGGCGTTATGGCTGATACCCAACTGCGCGCATAACGTCTCCACCGTACCGCCCTCGCTGGCCAACAGCAGTTGCCGCAAAAGGCGCTGCTGGGTGGCACCGAGTTGACCGAGCGCGGCCATCGCTCAGCTCGCCTTGTCCGGAAACTGCTTGGCGATACCGCCTGCCAACGCATCGGCAATGACGTTCATATGCGCCTGCATCGCAGTCCAGGTGGCCTGCTCGTCCTTGCTGTTGCCGCTCATGATTTGCTGGATCTGGCTGGCGTGATGCGCCACGTGCGCGGCAAACAGGCTTTGTACGGCGTTCTCCGGCAAGTTGGGATTCGCGCTGGAAAAGAACTTGGCAATGGCGGTGACATTGGCGTTGAGATCAGCCATGGCCTTTTGTTCGGCTGCGCTGTCGTTGGCAGCGCTCGCGTCCGTCAGTGCCTTCACGCCACCCCAGTGGCCGGCGAGCAATTGCAGCGTCTGATCGCCCGCTGGCTTGCCATAGAAGCCAGCCACCGCATCGGCAATCTGTTTGGCGTTGGCGACGACAGCATCCGCTGCTGCTTTCGCTGTGGCCGCGTCGTGCGCATGGACGGCCATGGCGTATTCACGCGTGTGCACCACATGGCCATGCCATAGCGAACGCATGGCCGCCTGCAATTTCGGCGCAGCCACCGGTGCCACGGCCGGGGCTTCCTGGGTCATTGCAGCCATGTCATGCGACAAGGGCGCGGCCTGCACCAGGCCAGCGGTGGCGCAGCACACGCCGGCGACGGTAAACAACAAGATTCGGGTCTTCATGAGGTATCTCCGGTAGGTCGCCAAGAGCGACTCCGGACAGTCTGGGCGTCCCCTATTTACGCGCAACCGATCTATGTGTAAAGCCTGTACGACAAGGCTTTTCGCGCACCCACAGGAGGATCGGCGCAGCCCATACCGCTGGCCTGGGTCAGAAAAGCTGGCCCTGCGGCGATTGCTTGCGGGGTGCCACGAAGCGCGCGGTATCCAGCCACAACTCACGCGCCCGGCCGAAGCCGTGCTTGCGGCAGGCGACGTCGAAGCGACGACGGATCAGCTCGGCGAAGACGCCTTGTCCGCGCATGCGGGTGGTGAAGTCGCTGTCGTAGTCACGGCCCCCATGCATCTGCTGCACCAGGCTCATGACGTGTGCGGCCCGTTGCGGTGCGTGCAGTGCCAGCCACTCGCGGAACAGGGCCTTCAGCTCATACGGCAAGCGCAGGGTGGTGTAGCCGGCGCAGCGTGCACCGGCGTCGGCCGCTCGCTCCAGCACTGCTTCCATATCGCTGTCGTTGAGTGCTGGAATGATCGGCGCCACCAGCACGCCCACCGGCACGCCGGCTTCGGCGAGGGTGCGAATCGCCTTGATGCGCCGGTGCGGCGCGCTCGCCCGCGGTTCGAGCTTGGCTGCCAGCTGGTTGTCCAGCGAGTTGACCGAGACGAATACCTGCACCAGGCGTTCGCGCGCCATCGGCACGAGAATGTCCAGGTCGCGTTCGACCATCGCGTTCTTGGTCACGATGGTGCAGGGGTGGTGGCATTCGGCGAGCAGCTCCAGCGCGGCACGCGTCAGGCGCCAGCGTCGCTCGATCGGCTGGTACGGATCGGTATTGCTGCCGATATTGATCGGGCTGACGACATAGCCGGGGCGCGCTAGCTCCAGCCGCAGTACTTCGGCCAGATTGCTCTTGGCGCGAAGCTTGGTTTCGAAATCGAGGCCGGGCGACAGGTTGATATAGCTGTGCGACGGACGCGCGAAACAGTAGATGCATCCATGTTCGCAACCGCGATACGGGTTCAAGGCCTGGGTGAAATGGATGTCGGGCGAATCGTTGCGCGTGATGACGCTGCGCGCGCGTTCCTCGGTGACTTCCGTGCGCGGGCGCGGCGCCTGTTCGTCCAGCAGCAGGCTTTGCCAGCCGTCATCCTCGGCGTGATGGCGAATCGATTCGAAGCGCCCCTCCGGGTTGGAAGCGGCGCCGCGACCCTTCAGGGCCTTGAGCGGGAAAAAGGACTCGTCCATGGAAGAAGTCTGCGCCGGCGACGTCTCAGCCAGCGCGACACCTTCCCTAGGGCGGGAGTTGCTGTTCGAGCGCCCTGGTCATGGCAGCCAGCGGGTAATGCCGGTCGAGCTGATGGCCGAGTTCGGCAAACACCGGCGTGGAAATCGTCCAGCCCAGGGGAATGGGGTAATCGCCAGGACAGAGGCGAAAATGCCACAGCACGTCGCCGCGCGAGGGATCGACGGGATCGGGTTGCAGCGCTCGTAGCAACTGCACCCGTGCGTATTCGCCGCGTGCATTGCGCGTGGCGAGCAACGCGTCGAACGGCGCCGTCACTTCGCCACGCACGCTGTGGCGCAGTCGACCGGGCACGGCGGGGCAGGTCGCTGAATAAAGCGGCAGCGGATGCTGTGGATCGTGTTGATCGACGAAATCGCTCATCAACGGGTCGTTGCTGATATGGATGACGATGAAGCGCAGCGACTGCCCGCGCTGGGTCGCCTTGGCCCGCAACATGCGCATGAGTTCCAGCAAGGTGGTGGTACCGGAATTTTCGAAGTAGCCACCATCGACCAGCTGGAGGCGGTCAGGTACGGGAGGGTTGGCCAGGGCGGTATCCAGGGTTCCCGCGGGGCTGATATAGGTGAAGCGTGCGCTATTCAGCACGACTTCGCTCAACGGCACACGCGGATCGAGCCAGCTCGAGCCATCGAAACCCGCCGTCCACGGTTCGCGTTCTGGCGTGGCTATGGGCTGGAACGGATGCTGCACGAAGCGCCGCCCTTCAGCCACCGTGGTGCTGTTGAGAAACAGCGCCGGCAGTGCCGCCGAGACTTCGCCACCCGGCTTTTGATAGAGCATGCTGAAGGGCTGGGCGAACGCATCCAGGCCTTGCTTGCGTGCAGCCGATTCCCAGGCCCGAGTCAGTGCGCGCGCACGATCATTCAGCCACGCACCAGGCAGCCAGCGTTGCGTGAAATCGACGAAGAACGTATTGGCCAGCGTGGGCGCAAGAAAATCGTGGCCGAGCATCGCTTGCGCACGCTCAACCAGCGCCGCGGCACCGTCCGCTACGGGTTGATTGAGCATGCTCACGTAGGTGGCGAGGCCAAGGCTGCCTCCTGAAACGCCGCTGGCGGCAAACAGGTAACGGGCAAACAGCGGCCCACGGCTGGATGGCCTGTCGCTGTCGATCCCGGCCGTGAGACGACTCAGCACCATGGCCGTCCATGCTGCACCGCGAATGCCGCCGCCTTCGGCCGAGACCAGGATGACAGGGCATGGCGTGCGGTTCGCGCAGCGGTCGTCCAGCCAGGCGTTCGCGTAGGCATCGAAGCTTGGTCGCGTCTCGGGCGGCGGAGGCGTCGGCTGCTGGTGCGTGCTCATGGAAGCGTACTGGCGCACCTTGTGGTTGTCGTTGAGGTGCATCCAATGCAGCGATGCACTCAACAACAGCAACAGGCTCAGCAAGGGCACGCCGCGCCGGTCGCCGACCATGCACAGCAGGCTGCCGCTGGAACACAGGAAGGCCTGGGCGACCAGCATGATGGCCAGAGGGCCGATGCCATCGAGCGCTTCGGGTCGAAGCCCGATCAGGATGGTGGCGAGGATGTTCAGCAGCACCACCACGACAAAGAACGTGCAGGGCACGACGCCGAGATCGCGCACGCGCCACACGCGCTGCTCGTGGGATGGATAACGACTCAACGGCAGCGTGGAAGACCTGCGACGCGACAGCGCGTTCCACAGACGACGGCGCGTGACGAAGAACACCACCATCGCCACGGACTCCAGCGACAAGCCGATCGCCCGCCAACTGCGCTGCCCGCAATGGCCGGTGATGCCGCAGGGATCATGTGGCAACTTGCTTAGCGCCAGCACATAGCCAAGACATACAAGCATTGGCACGGCCGCACCGAGCAAGCGCGGCAGCCAGTCGCGCAAACGCGCGGCGCGTCGTTCCTGCAACGCCGGCCAGCGCGGGTAGCGCAGGCGATACGCGTTGCGCCCCGCATACCAGATGGAAAGGCCAGCCAACGCGCTGGCCAGCAGCAAGCCCAGGTAGCGAGCTCCGCTCGGATCCGTCCACAGTGCGATCAGGTACAGCTCCGCCGCCTGATCCACGCCAAACGTCACCGCGATGGCAATGGCCAACACCAGCAGCGAGACGCGCACGGGCTTGAGGTGATCGAGCAGCAACGCGGTCCATCCAATCACGCGCCGCCAATGCCGACGAAAATGTCGCTTGCGCTTACCGGTTACCTGCTGTGTGGTCGGCATGCCCTTCCCCATCGAGGCCGCTTCCCCTCGGCGGTGTCATCTTAGGGCGTTGCCGGTACCGGCGGCACTCTGCATCAGCTGAATGAACACCCGCACCGATCACTCTTACGTCACAAAGTCGCCACGCCGCCGCTCGAATACTGAATCCCGTGTCCGAGCATGTTTCTTCACCACCTGGAAGGAGCGCGAGATGACCGGTTTGCTGATTTTCCTGCTGGTAGGTGCGATAGCCGGATGGCTGGCCGGCTTGATCGTCCGTGGCTTTGGCTTCGGCCTGATCGGCAATATCGTGGTCGGCATCATCGGCGCCTTCCTGGCGGGTTGGCTGTTGCCCCGCCTTGGCGTGAGCTTTGTGCTGATCAGTCCGCTGGTCACCAGCATTGTCTACGCCATGATCGGCGCGATCATCCTGCTGGCCATCATCGGCGTGTTCAAAAGGGCGTGATGTGAGGCAAAAGAAAAGGCGCGACGGTAAACCGCCGCGCCTTTCTCGTGCACGCCCTGTCTCAGTGGCGGATATCGACGTCCTTGGTCTCGCGCAGGAACAACAGACCGATGAAGAACGTGCCGATGGCGACGATGATCGGATACCACAGGCCGTAGTAGATATCGCCCTTCCACGCCACCAACATGAAGCCGATGGTAGGCACGAAGCCGCCGAACCAGCCGTTGCCGATGTGATACGGCAGGCTCATCGAGGTATAGCGGATGCGCGTGGGGAACATCTCCACCAGCCAGGCGGCGATCGGTCCGTAGACCATGGTGACGTAGAACACCAGGATCGCCAGCAACACGATCAACATGACGTTGTTGGTTTGCGATGGATCGGCCTTCTCCGGATAGCCGGCGGCCTTCAACGCGGCCCCGAGTTGCGTGCCGAAAGCCTTGCTCTGTTCGGCAAACGCCTTGCTGTCCAGCGCACCGCCTTCAAACGAGCTTAGGGTGACGTCGCCGATCTTCACTTCGGCCACGCTGCCGGGTTCGCCTGCGATATTCGAATAGGGGATACCCCGCTTCGCCAGCGCGCTCTTGGCGACATCGCATGAACTGGTGAAACGGGCCTTGCCCACCGGATCGAACTGGAAACGACAGGCCCGTGGATCGGCCACGACCTTGACCGGCGAGGTGGCCGCCGCTTGCTCGATCGCCGGATTGCCGAAGTGGGTCAGGCCCCGGAAGATCGGGAAGTAAGTCAGCGCCGCCAGCAGGCAACCCGCCAGGACGATGGACTTGCGGCCGATACGATCGGACAGCCAGCCGAAGAACACGAAGAACGGCGTGCCGATGGCGAGTGCCGCCGCGATCAGCAGGTTGGCGGTGGTGCCGTCGATCTTCAGGCTCTGGGTGAGGAAATACAGCGCGTAGAACTGCCCCGTATACCAGACCACCGCCTGGCCGGCCGTAGCGCCGAGCAGGGCCAGGATGACCAGCTTCAGGTTCTTCCATTGCCCGAACGCTTCGGTCAGCGGTGCCTTGGAGTGCTTGCCCTCGGCCTTCATCTGCTGGAACACCGGCGACTCCGACAGCTGCAGTCGGATATACACCGACACGATCAGCAGGACCGCCGAGATCAGGAAGGGAATACGCCAGCCCCAGCTGTCAAACGTCTCCGTGCCCAGGCCAAGACGCGTACCCAGGATCACCAGCAAGGACAGGAACAAACCGAACGTGGCGGTGATCTGGATGAAGCTGGTGTAGAGACCGCGCTTGCCGTGTGGCGCATGCTCGGCCACATAGGTGGCGGCGCCGCCGTACTCGCCACCCAGGGCAAGACCTTGCAGCAGGCGTAGCGCGATCAGGATGACCGGCGCGGCGACTCCGATGCTGTCGTAGCCGGGCAATACGCCGACGAGAAAGGTCGACGAACCCATGATGATGATGGTGATGAGGAAGGTGTACTTGCGGCCGATCATGTCTCCCAGGCGGCCAAAGACGATGGCGCCGAACGGGCGCACCGCGAAACCGGCGGCGAACGCGAGCAGCGCGAAGATGAACTGGCTCGTCTCGTTGAGTCCGGTGAAGAAATGCTTGCCGATCAGTGCCGCCAGCGAGCCATAAAGATAGAAGTCATACCATTCGAATACCGTGCCCAGGCTCGAGGCCAGGATCACTCGTCGGTGACCGGTATTGAGCGCTCCCGGCGCATCGTATGCAGTCGTTGCCATGTTGTTTCCCCTCGTGTGAACTGCCCGGTCGATGGTGGATCAGGATTTCAGGCCGCAAGCCACCGGAGCGGCCTGGCCGCCCTGTGTCTCTCTAGCCGTGGTCGGGTCGAGGCTGCTTCCGTGGCCTGATCCCGCTGGAAAAGACAGCGGCGCGTCCTGCGCCGCTGCCACGATGCTCAGAAGCGATACAGGCCGCTCAGGCTGACCTGATTGCCGCTGGTGTTCTTGCGCGCGCCTTCCGAGCCCAGCTGATAGCGCACGGTGTCGTAAATCCATTCCACGCCGAGCTCGTAGTTGCCAGAGGCGTACTGCAGGCTCAGCGCCGACATGTCGTTCCTTAGCAGGGCCTGGCCGGCGGTCGGGCTGGTGGTGACCCAGCGGACCACGTCTTGCTGGTTCGGTCGAGCCGCGGCATAAAAGCCGTTGACGCTCCACTTGGGCGTGAAGTTGTAGCCCACCTGCACGAAGCCTCCCGATTCCTTGATATTGCCGAACTGCGACATGGCGCCGAACAGCTGGCCCAGGGCCTGGCCGGTATAAATCAGCCCCTTCAAGGTCCACACATCGGGCTTCCATTGGCCGCCCAGTTCGTAGGCAATGCTGTTGAGGTTGTCCCTGATGGGATGTTCGACGGTGTTGCCAACGCCCCTCAGGTCGACTTCGGAGTAATGCGCCGTGAAATAGCCGAGCCAGTTGCTGCCCTGCGCATGCAGGCGTGCTTCCACCTGCGGCCTGAAGTTCGCGTTGCCGGCGGTCAGGTAGTTGATGTTGTTGTTGGCGGCAGCTGGTGCCGGTGGCTGTGGACCGTTCCAGTTGCCCTCCAGCACGGCCAGGTCGACGCGCCACTTCACGCCGTCCGTGCCGTGGTTGAGATCCTGCATCCAGATTGCCCCGGGATAACGCCAGCCGATGAAACCGGCGCCGTAACCGAGCGGAAAGGCGATATGCGATAGCGACGTCGGGGTGTTTTCCAGGGGGAACAACAGGTCCCACATCTGGCCAATGCGGACGGTGCTGCCGATGCTCGGGTTGCTGATATCCATATACGCCTGGCGCAGCCGCGGTACCGGCTGCTGCTGGGAATAGGCGCCGGTGCCGTTGAAGCCACCGAAGAAGTCCATTTCCAGACGGCCGCCGCCGTTCCAGTTGTCATTGAACTTGGCGCCGGTGAAGTCGAGCCAGAAGCGCGTGTTGCGCACGTCCACGCCGCTGAGCGAGCCGTTATAGCCAAGCGCCTTGTTGGCCGGCGTTTGCGGGGCCGGAATGATGGCGTTCTGGCCGTTGCCATAGTTGATGAAGGTCTTGTCCTGCCCAAACGTGGTCGCGCTGATGAAGCCATGCAAGGCCACCGACAGGCCTGGCGCGGTAGTGAACTGCGGTTTCTCGGCGGGTGCTGCCGCAACCTTGGTCGCGGTGGTGTTGGCCTGTTCGGCCGTGGCCTGGGCGGCCTGGGCCGTCTGCGTGGCCTGCGTGGTGGCTGCCTTCTGCTCCTGGATCATGGCCTTCAGTTCGGCCAGTTCCTTCTCCAACTGGTTGACCCGCTGCTCAAGCTGCTTCTCGTGGCTGGTGCTTTGCGCGTGTACCCCCAGCGGTAAACCCAGCGCGCAGGCAATGCTCAGCGCAAGTATCCGGCTGCGGCGTACGGTGGTCCGTGATGTCATGGCGTGCCTCCCCAGGTCGATGACAATCCGAGCATGTGCATGCTGCATCGCGGGCGCCTATTCCCCATTGGTCGAAACTCGACCAAAGTCGACATGCGGTACCAACGTCCGTATCACCGGGCAACGGCTACACTCGACCGCTCCCGCCGGGCAAGCCGATGCGGCGGGTCCCACTGACACGGCAGTCGGCAAGGCCGGCCGCAGGAGCCCCACGATGACCAAGCTCTACCCCGTCAAGCCCGATTTCGCCGCCAAGGCACGGATTCGCAAGGAGGATTACGAACGGATGTACGAGGAATCCGTGCGCGATCCGGAGGGTTTCTGGGGCAAGGTGGGTCAGCGGCTGGCGTGGAGCAAGGCGCCCACGCGGATCAAGAACGTCTCCTACGACCCGAACAACCTGCATATCCGCTGGTATGAGGACGGCGAACTCAACGTGTCCGCCAACTGCCTCGACCGTCACCTGGCCGAGCGCGGCGACAAGACGGCGATCATCTTCGAGGGTGACGACCCGAACGAATCGCGCCACATCAGCTACCGCCAGCTGCACGAGGAAGTGTGCAAGTTCGCCAATACGCTCAAGCATCTGGGCGTGGGCAAGGGCGACCGTGTAGCCATCTATCTGCCGATGATCCCGGAAGCCGCGGTGGCCATGCTGGCCTGCGCCCGCATCGGCGCCGTCCACTCGGTGGTATTCGGCGGCTTCTCGCCCGATTCGCTGGCCGGCCGCATTGCCGATTCCACCGCCAAGGTGGTGGTCACGGCAGATGAAGGCCTACGCGGCGGCAAGCACATTCCGCTCAAGACCAATGTCGATGCGGCCCTGCAGCGACCCGGCACGAACAGCGTGGAAACCGTCATCGTGGTGCGCCGCACCGGCTCGGCCGTGCCGATGCAGTCGCCGCGCGACCGCTACTACCACACCCTGATGGAAGGCCAGTCCGCCGACTGCCCGCCGACGCCGCTCGAGGCCGAGCATCCGCTGTTCATCCTTTATACCTCCGGCTCCACCGGCAAGCCGAAGGGCGTTCTGCACACCTCGGGTGGCTATCTGGTCTACGCCAGCTACACCCATGAACTCGTGTTCGACCTGCGTGAAGACGATGTGTACTGGTGTACCGCCGACGTGGGCTGGGTCACCGGCCACAGCTACGTGGTGTACGGGCCGCTGGCCAATGGCGCCACCACGCTGATGTTCGACGGCGTGCCGAACTACCCCGATACCAGCCGCTTCTGGAACGTGGTGGACAAGCACAAGGTCAGCTTGTTCTACACCGCGCCCACCGCGATCCGCGCGCTGATGCGCGAAGGCGAAGCACCGGTGAAGAAAGCCTCGCGCGCGTCGCTGCGCGTGCTCGGCTCGGTCGGCGAACCGATCAATCCGGAAGCCTGGGAGTGGTACTACCGGGTTGTCGGCGACGAGCGTTGCCCGATCGTGGATACCTGGTGGCAGACCGAAACCGGCGGCATCTTGATTACGCCGCTGCCGGGCGCCATCGACGCCAAACCCGGTTCGGCGACGCTGCCGTTCTTCGGCATCATCCCTGCCGTGGTCGACGCCAGCGGCACCGTGCTCAAGGGCGCCACCGAAGGCAACCTGGTCATCACCGATTCCTGGCCGGGCCAGATGCGCACGGTCTATGGCGATCACCAGCGCTTCATCGACACCTATTTCAGCGCCTATCCGGGCAACTACTTCACCGGTGACGGCGTGCGCCGCGACGAAGACGGCTACTACTGGATCACCGGTCGCGTCGATGACGTCATCAACGTCAGCGGCCACCGCATCGGTACTGCCGAAGTGGAAAGCGCCCTCGTGTCGCATCCCAAGGTGGCCGAGGCGGCCGTGGTGGGTTGCCCGCATGAGATCAAGGGCCAGGGCATCTATGCCTACGTCACGCTGATCGCCGGCGAGACGGGTACGGACGAGCTGCGCAAGGAACTCATCGCCTGGGTGCGCAAGGAGATTGGACCGATCGCCACGCCGGACTATCTGCAGTGGGCGCCGAGCCTGCCGAAGACGCGTTCTGGCAAAATCATGCGCCGCATCCTGCGCAAGATCGGCGAGAACCTGCCCGATCAGCTCGGCGATATCTCCACGCTGGCCGATCCGGGCGTGGTGAAGAGCCTGGTCGAGGAACGCCTGATCAAATGATCCCGGGTGTAGGAGCGCACCCTGTGCGCGAAGGCCAACGAAGCGGTGACGCCGCAGCGCCCATCGCGCACAGGGTGCGCTCCTACAAAAAGAGCACTGATTCGCCATGCCTGACGTACTGATCGCCGATGACCATCCGCTGTTCCGCGACGCGCTGCAACGCGCCGTGGTGGCAGCCGTGCCGGATGCACGGGTGCACAGCGCGGACAGCGTGTACAACCTGCTCGGGCTGATCGATCAATTCCCTGACGCTGAATTGCTCTTGTTGGACCTGCATATGCCGGGTGCGCGCGGTTATTCCGCGCTGGTGCACATCCGTGGGCAGTTTCCCGGTTTGCCGACCATCGTGGTGTCCGGCCATGAGGACGCTTCGGTAGCGCGGCGCGCGGTGGCGCATGGCGCATCGGCGTATATCCCCAAGTCCACGCCCGGCGAGGACATCATCACCGCCATCCGCAAGGTGCTCGATGGCGATGTGTGGTTGCCGCCCCAGTTGCTCGGCGGCGGCGCCGAACTGAAGCCGGACGAGGCGGCGGTCGCCGAGCGGGTCGCCACGCTGACACCGCAGCAATTCCGCGTGCTCACCATGATCGCCGAAGGCTTGCTCAACAAGCAGATTGCTTACGACCTCGGCGTGTCCGAGGCCACGGTGAAAGCGCACATGACCGCCATCATGCGCAAGCTGGGCGTCAACAACCGCACCCAGGTCGCGCTGGCCGCGAGTCATCTCGCGCTGGATCAGGAAACCATGCCGCCGATGCCCGAGGACGAAGAAGGCTAGGCTGGCGTCTGTCGGCGTGCGAGGGCGCTCAACAGGGCGCGCAAGGCAGCGGGACGCACGGGCTTGTGCAGCAACGGATAACCAAGGGCGCGAGCGCGTTGTTTCAACTCACTGCTGCCATCGGCCGTAATCATCGCCACCGGCGGCAATTCGCCGAGCGCGACATGCAGATGCTGCAAGGCCTGCAGGCCATCCATATCGTCGCTCAGATGGTAGTCGGCCAGGACCAGATCGATGCGGCCACGCCGCAACTCCTGTTCCGCCTGCACCGCATCGAGCGCCGTGCGACAGTCGACCCCCCAGCGCTGCAGCAAAGCGCGCATGCCATCGAGAATCGCCGGGTCGTTGTCAAGGCACAGCACGGTCAACGGCAATTGTTCGCTGGATACCTGCTGCACGACCGTGCGACGGCGCGGCACGCTTGCCTCCACTCTTGGCACGCGTACGGCGAAACGACTGCCTTTGCCCTCACGCGAATCCAGCTCGAGCCGATGATCGAGGATGCCGGCGATGCGATCGCAGATCGACAAGCCCAGCCCCAGGCCTTTCTCGCCCCATGGCGAGGGTCGCTCCAGCCGCTGGAATTCACCGAAGATGCGCGCGCGTTGGCCCGCTGCGATGCCCGGCCCGGTATCCCATACCTCGATGCGCACCTCATGCCCCATGCGGCGGGCGCCGAGCAGGACCCCTCCCTCGCGCGTATAGCGCAATGCGTTGGAAATGAAGTTCTGCAGCACGCGGCGCAGCAATTGCGGGTCGCTACGCACGGCCAGGCGCGTCGGTGCGACGCGCAGGCGCAAACCGCGTTGTTCCGCGATGACGGCGAACTGTTCTTTCAGCGAGTCAAACAAATCGGCGAGGGCGAAGTTGCCGATGTCGGCGCGATAGCTCCCTGCATCCAGGCGCGAGGTGTCCAGCAGGGCATCGAGCAGATCCTCCGCGGCACGAAACGATGCATCGATGCGTTCGGCCAGTTGTCCCGCCTCGGCATCCAGGCCGGGATGTTGACGCAGGGCGGAGGTGAACAAGCGCGCGGCGTTGAGCGGCTGCAAGAGGTCGTGGCTCGCGGCGGCGAGAAAGCGCGTCTTCGAGGCATTCGCCGTTTCCGCTTCGCGGCGAGCATGGGCCGTCGCGGACAGCGCCTCGCTCAATTCCGCGGTGCGTTGCTCGACTCTTTGCTCCAGGGTTTCATTCGCTTCGATCAGCGCCTGCTCCGCATGTTTGTAGGCGGTGACATCGGTGTACGTCGTGACATAGCCGCCCCCGGGCAGCGCGCGGCCACGCATCTCGATCACGGTACCGTCCGGACGAATACGCTGAAACAAATGGGGTGAACCCGCATGCATGTGGCCAATGCGTTTCTGGACATGCGCTTCGACTTCGCCTGGTCCACATTCGCCGTGCTCGGCGTTCCAGTGGATCAGGTCAGCCACCGGCACGCCGACGTAGACCATGCCATCGGGATAGTCGAACAGTTCCAGGTAGCGGCGGTTCCACGCCACCAGGCGCATGCCGGCGTCGACCACGCTGATGCCCTGGGAGACGTTTTCCAAGGTCGTGGAAAGCAGCTCGCGATTGAAGCGGAGCTCTTGCGATGCCTCGTCCATCAAGGCCATCGCCTCGGCGATGTCCAGGCCCGAGCCGGACAAGGCACCCATCAGGATGCGACGCGCGCTCGCCGCACCGACGGCCGATGCAAGCAGGCGTTCGGTGTACTGGATCAAGGCGCGATCAGCGGCTTCACCTGCTTGCAGCGGACGCCCGCGGCGTTCCGCGTACTCCTCGAAGGCACGCTCGCTGCTGCGTTCGCCGACGATGCGCTCGGCGATGGTGCGCAGGTCGCCCACCGCCACACGACCGCGCCAGTCACCGGCGCCACGGCTGTCGATTGCATAGGGATCGACAAACATCGCCGCATGCAGGCGCTCTTCCAGGTTCGGGCGGAAGCGCAACGAGACGAAGATCAGGCAGGCCACGTTCACCAGCAGCGACCAGAACGTTCCGTGCATCACCGGGTCCCAGCCACTCAGGTGGAACAAGGCCTGCGGCTGCAACCAGCTGAGGCCGAGGGGGCCCGTCTGCAGCCACGGCGCAGAGCGCAGCATCGCTGGTAGCAACAAGGTGTAAACCCACACGAGGAAGCCGGCGGCAAGACCGACGGCGACGCCTTTGCGACTCGCACTTCGCCAATACAGCGCCGCCACGATCGCCGGCGCAAATTGCGCCACCGCCGCAAACGCCAACAGGCCGGTGGCGGCGAGATTGGCCGTATCGGCCACGACGCGGTGATATACATAGGCCATCGCGGCCAACGCGATGATCGCGATGCGACGCACGAGCAGCACGAGCTGCGACAGGTCCGTTCGCTGTTCCAGCTTGAAGCGATGGATGCGCAGCAACATCGGCATGATCAGGTCGTTGCTGATCATGGTGGACAGCGCCACGCAGGACACGATGACCATGCCGGTAGCAGCGGAGAATCCACCCAGGAAAGCCAGCAGCGCCATGCCACGGTCGCCATGTGCGATCGGCAGGTTCAGCACCCACGCATCCTTCAGTCCCGACTGCACCTGCGGCAGATGCAGGCCAGCGGCAACGATGGGCAGCACCGCCAGGCAGATGATCGCCATATAGATGGGAAACAGCCAGCGCGCACGCGTCAGATCGCGCGGGTCCTCGCATTCCACGACGCCGATCTGGAACTGACGGGGGAGACAGAACATGGCGCAAAACGCGAGCAGCGTCTGCGCGAGGAAGCCGGGCGACACGCCCTCGGAGAACTCCTGCAACGGCAGTTGCATGGTGGCGTGCAAGCCAGGCCCGCGCGACAGCGCGTAGCAAGCCAAGGCGATGAACACGATCAGCTTGATCAGCGATTCCACCGCAATCGCCAGCATCATGCCGTGATGATGTTCGGTCGCGTCGATGGTGCGCGTGCCGAACAGGATCGCGAACGTCGCCAACAGGATCGCGCACCACAATGCACTGTCGCCGAACTGTGGCGCGTCCGAGCCGCCAAGCACGGCGTAGGACATCGCGACCGCCTTGAATTGCAGGGCGAGGTAAGGCACCACGGCGATGACGGCGATGATCGCGACGAGGGCGGCCAGACCATGGGACTTGCCAAAGCGCGCACCAATGAAATCGGCGATCGAGGTGATGTTTCGCTGGCGCGCCACCAGTACCAGGCGGCGCAGCAAGCCGAAGCCGAACACGAACAGCAGGATGGGGCCGAGGTAGATCGGCAGATAGCTCAGGCCCTCGCGAGCCGCCGTGCCGACCGCGCCGTAGAACGTCCACGAGGAGCAATACACGGCGAGCGCGAGGCTGTAGACCAAGGGCCTCAGGCGCGGCTGGCGCGGATACAGCGGCCGCCGGTCTCCGAGGTAGGCCACCACGAAGAGCAGGCCTACATAGAGCAGCGATACCAGTAACAATACCCAGCCGGCGATCAAGCGCGGTACTCCGTGATGAAGGCGTCCCTGCGATGGCAATGGGCCTTGGGCACGTGCCGGCAGCAGGCGGCCACGTGCTTGTAAGTGTCACCACACACCCGGCACCATGGACGAATGATGACGACGCACAGCCAGACGCCAGCGAAAGTAGCAGAGCGGCTGGGTGATGACGAGATACACGTATGGCGGCTTGCCTACGACCATCACCAGGGGCGGGCGCCGCTGCTGGCCATGCTGGGCGCGTACCTGGGGCTGCCGGCGGAAGCCGTCCAGCTGGAGGAATCGGACCACGGCCGGCCGCACCTCGCGCCCGCACACCATCACGGCGCTTTCGCCTTCAATTGGTCGCACAGCAGCGACCAGGCCCTGATCGCGATCGCCAGGGGCATTGTTCCCGGCGTGGACCTGGAGCGACTGCGCGCACATCCGCGCGCCTTGCCCATCGCCCGGCGCTATTTCGGCCCGGAGGAGTCGGCGAGCCTGGAAACCTTGACCGACGGCCAGCGCGACCGCGCCTTCCTCGAATTATGGACCGCCAAGGAGGCCGTGCTGAAGGCGCTGGGCCGTGGCCTGGCCTTTGGCCTCCACCGGCTGAGCATCGGCGGCTTGCCGGAAGCACCCGTGCTGGGGCGTCTCGAAGGCCACGAGGCCGATCAATGGCAGTTGCACCGACTGGCCCTCGACGAGCACCACGTCGGTGCTCTCGCATGGCAGGGCGGACCGCGGCGCATCAGGCTGTGGACACTTGCCGACGACCCCTGATCGGCGCACTGTTTGCAGCCCGCCGACCGGGCGGTCCCTCGATTCGCTTGTCTACACGTACCGTCTCGCATCCATGACCCTGCTCAGCGTCAACCTCAACAAGATCGCCGTCCTGCGCAATTCGCGCGGCGACACCGAGCCCGATATCACGCGCGCCGCGCAGACCTGCATCGAGGCTGGATGCGGCGGCATTACCGTGCACCCCCGACCGGACCAGCGTCATGTCCGGCCGGATGACGTTCGCGCGCTGGCCGCCATGCTGCGCGGCCGCGTCGAATACAACATCGAAGGCAATCCGTTTGCCGACGCCCGTGGCAGCTATCCCGGACTGATCGCGCTCGCTCGCGAAGTGCGTCCCACCCAGGTCACCCTGGTGCCCGATAGCGACGGCCAGATCACCTCGGACCATGGCTTCGAGCTTGAGCGCGACATCGACACGCTGCGGCCGATCGTTGCCGAGTTGCGCCATATCGGTTGCCGCGTGAGTCTGTTCGTCGACTCCGGCGCCACCGGCTTCGAAGCCGCCGTGGCCATTGGCGTGCAGCGCATCGAGATCTATACCGGGCCTTACGCACATGCATTTGCCGAGGGCCGAGTGCATGAAGAACTTGAGCGTTGCGCCGACACGGCCCGCCGCGCACAACATGCGGGACTCGCCGTGAACGCCGGTCACGACCTGAGCCAGGCGAACCTGGGCACGTTCAAGGCCGCCATCCCGGGTCTCGCCGAGGTTTCCATCGGCCACGCGCTGATCGGCGAGGCGCTCTACGAAGGGCTGTCGACGACCGTGCGGAACTACCTGCAGATCCTGCGCTGAGCGCGAAGGTTGCTGTAGACGTCTAGACGTCCAAACGGCGATCGGGTATGCCGGCATCGGGCCAAAAGAAAACCCCCGCACAAGGCGGGGGTTCTCCGGGTAGTGTTACGGTGATTCCTGACGGAATCACTGACCTTCGGTAAAACCAATCTTGGTCAGACCGTAGCTCTTCGCATCGGCCAACACGCGGGCCACATGCTCGTAAGCCACACCATCATCCGCGTTGATCTGCAGCTCAGGCTGGTTGCTCTGCGAAGCGATCACCGCGATCTGCGCCTTGAGGCCCAGCTCGTCGACCGGCGTATCGTTCCAGTACAACGCACCCGACTGGTCGATCTTCAAACGGATCGGATCCGGCGGATTTTCCGGCTGAACCACGTTCGGGTTCGGCTGCGGAAGATCGATCTTCACCTTATGGGTAAGCATCGGCGCCGTGATCATGAAGATGATCAGCAGCACCAGCATCACGTCGACCAGCGGCGTGACGTTGATGTCAGCCATCGGGCCCTTACCACTTCCAGAACTGAATGCCATGACTGTTACTCCTTGCCGGTCGTGATGAAACCGACATGGACCATGCCTTGATCCTTGGCGTCGCCGAGGATCTTCTTCACGATCTTGTATTCCGTGGTCTTGTCCGCGCGAATCTGGAGTTCCGGCTGCGGGGCTTTCGCCGCCGCAACCGCAAACTGGGCCTTCAGTTCAGCCTCGGTGACTTCGACGTCACTGAGGTACATCGTGCCATCCGCCTTCACGGCCAGATCCATCGGCTCCACCGGCTCCGAATCCGCAACTTTCGGATTGGCAGTCGGCAGTGCAACCGTGATTCGATGGGACATCAGCGGAGCCGTGATCATGAAGATGATCAGCAGCACCAGCATCACGTCAACGAGTGGCGTGACGTTGATCTCCGACATCGGACCGCCGGCATTGCCTCCGGTGCTCATTGCCATGGGTCAATCCCTCACTTGCCTTCGACGCGTGCGCCGGTGGCGAAGAAGTCGTGCAGGTCGTGCGCGAACTCGTCGAACTGAGCGTAGGTCAGGCGATTCGAACGGTTGAAGAAGTTGTAGGCAAGCACGGCCGGGATAGCGGTGAACAGACCGAACGCGGTCATGATCAGGGCTTCACCCACCGGACCGGCCACTGCTTCCATCGATGCATTACCGGAAGCCGAGATCGAGATCAGGGCGTGGTAGATGCCCCACACGGTACCGAGCAGACCGATGAACGGTGCCGAGGAACCGACGGTGGCGAGCAGGGTCAGGCCGCCTTCCAGACGCAGGCTCTCGCGAGCCACGGCCTGGCGCAGGGCGCGGTCGATGAACTCCGAACGGCTCAGCGACTCAGCCAGACGGCCGCCGCCGGCCGAAGCCTGCTGGTGGTGGGCAACCGCGGAAGCGGCGTCCAGGGCGATCTTGGAGAACGGTTCACCCTTGGGCTGGGCTTCCAGCTCGCGGATGGCGTCCTGGGTCGAACCATTGGCCCAGAAACCGTTGATGACTTTGTCAGCGCGGCCGCGAACCATGGCGTTGCGGATCGCGTTGGCGATGATGAAGTACCAGGAGGAGAAGGACATCACCACCAGCACAACGAAGACGATCCAGCCAAGGAAGTCAAAGTTGTGGATAAGGTGGTCGAAGCCCATCGACTTCATGGCTTCGGCGTTGGTGGTGCCACCCGCGCCCGGGGTCGGAGAAGGAGTCTGTTGGAACATAACGCTACCCTTGGAAAGTCAAGCGTGAACTGATTAACCGTAACCGAAGTTACAGCGTATTGAGATTAAAGTTGATCGGAACACGGACGTAACCTTCCGTCTTTTGCCCGTTCCTGATGTTCGGATTGAAGCGCCACTTGCGTGCCGTTTCAATCGCGGCCTGATCCAGCTCGCGATAACCGCTGGACGATTCCACCTTGATGTCCTTAGGCGTTCCGTCCACATCCACCAGGATCATCAGCGTAACAGTGCCCTCGTGACGCTGGCGAATGGCCTGCGGCGGATACTTGGGCTGGATACGGCTGTTATAGCTGATGTCCTGACTGGCGGTGATGTCCGCCGGAGGAGCAGGCGGAGCAGGCGGAGCGGGCGGAGCAGACGGACGCGCGTTGTTCGACGCTTCTTCCACGGCCGGCGGCGGTGTCGGAGGCGGCGGGGTCGGCGGCGGCTTCACCTGCGTGATGATTTTCGGCGGCGGCTGCTTCGGCGGCTCCGGCGGCGGCGGCGGCGGTGGCGGCGGCGGCGGCGGGGGCTCGATGAAGTTCACCTGGACAGTGCGTTCCTTTTCCTTCTGCGCCTGCTTCGGTGGGGCCATGGGCGCCACCAGCAACAGGAACGCGAACGCATGTAGCGCGATGGCAACTGCCAGCGCCCAGGTACGCCTCCAATTGAACGGCACGGAGCCGGTTGCTTCGTTACTTGAGGCCATCTGTCACTATCTGAAGCTAATTGATCGGTGAGACGTGGTCACGGCACCTAGCGGCAATATCGATCCAAAAGGGGATGACATTTGCCACTGGACGCGAGCACGGAAAGATTTCAACGGTACAACAGCACATGGCATTTGTATAGGTCTTGTGAGGCAATGAAATGGACGTCCATCTGCCCCGCAATCCCTATACCGCCACGCCTTACTTGCTAGCTCCCTGAGCCTTCAACCAGGCCTTGGCCTTGGCGGAGGTTTCGGGATCCTGTGCTGCCTTTTCCATGGCTGCGATCGTACCGGGCTTGTCCTTCAAGCCGCGGTTCGCTTCGGCCAGCAACATATAGGCGGTGCCCTTGTGCTGCACGCCCTTGTCGATGCCCTGTTGGATGAGGTTCTTCGCCTCGGTGAACTTGTTGCTTTCGAGCAGCAGCTGGCCGGCGCGGATGTTCGCCTCGCCGTCCTTGGCCAGCGGGATCGCCTTCTGGTAGGAAGCGAGCGCCTTGTTGGTGTCTTCGGCCATATAGGCAGCCGTACCCAGCAGCGTGTAGTTATCCGCGCTGGACGTGACCACACCCTTGCTCATGCCTTCCTCGAGCGTCGCCACGGCCTTCGTGGCGGGGCCCTTCTGGTCGCCGCTCTGCTGACCGGTCATCAGGTACAGCTTGGCCAGGTTGGTGTACTGCTTCTCGTCCTTGAACGCGCCGGCGGCCTTGCCCTTCTCCATCAGCGCAATCGCCTCCGGGTACTTCTGCTGCTGCATCAGCAGCGAGACGGCGTTGTTCATCGCAGTCGGATCGTTCGGGTTGGCGGCGATCTGCTTCTGCGCGATCTCGGCGGCCTGGTCCGACTGGCCCGATTCGGAATAGGCGGCCAGCAGCAGCTGGTTCCAGCTGTCATTCGGCTTGTCGGTCATCGACTGAGCCTTCTTGATCGCGGCGATCGCCTCCGGGTACTTCTCGAGGCGGTAATAGGCATTGCCTTCGAGTGCGTACGACTCCGGCGTTTCCTTGCGACCTTCGGCGCGCCACTTGGCGACGGTGTCGAGCGCGAGCTGGTACTGCTCGCTGGCCAGGTAGAACTGGGCCAGCATGTACTGCAGCTGGAAGTAGGTGTCGTTCGGCATCACGCCGTTGTCGAGCGCGCGCTTCAGCAGGTCGATGGCGCCCTTGATGTCGCCGTCCTGGTAATGCACGTTGGCCAGGCCCTGCAGCGCGAGCGCCTGGGCGTACTTGCTCTTGCTGCCGTCGACAACCGGCTGCAGCAGCTTCTCGGCCTGTTCCTTGTCCTGATTGTTGACCGCGTCCAGGCCTTCGTTGATGGCCTTCTGATCCTTCTCGCTGGTGAGGTCCAGCTTCGGCTCAGTGCGGGTCGCGTTCGGGTACAGCGCTTCCTTCTTGTCCTTGGAAGGGCTGTTGTCACGGGCGATGACCGGGCTGCTCACCACTGCCAGCGCGAGCGCGGTACTGGCGAGCATCTTGATCAGGGTCACACGCTTCATGGTAGTCCTCAGTAATGGGCATTCGCGCGCCAATGGCGCGGGGGATCGCTGAGCGTAACCTGACTCGGCAGCAGATAACAAGTCGCAGCGCCACAACAAAGATTGTTAAAAATCAATAAGTTGAACCATACGCCGCGGTCTGGATGTGATTTCCACCCGCGAGAGCCATGGTGCGCATGACTTTTTGGCCTGGAAAAGCCTTATCGGCCGCGCCGTATTCGACTTTAGTCGAATGTGTTAACGCATTAGTACGCACTGGCTTAAAAAACGATCGATGGCCGCGCTGTCTTGCACTTCGCGGCCATCGATCGTTGGATCAGATATCCAGGTTGGCAACCTTCAGCGCGTTGGCTTCGATGAACTCACGACGGGGTTCAACCGCTTCGCCCATGAGCATCGAGAACATCTGGTCGGCCGCGAACGCGTCCTCGATGCCTACCTGCAGCATGCGGCGCGTCTCTGGATTGACCGTGGTTTCCCACAATTGTTCCGGGTTCATTTCGCCCAGGCCCTTGAAGCGCTGGATGGCACGACCCTTCTTGCCCTCTTCCAGCAGCCAGTTGCGTGCTTCGGCAAAGCTCAGCACACCGCGCGAGGCATTGCCGCGACGAACCACGGCGTCCTTCTGCACGAGGCCAGCAAGCTGCTGGCTGGCGTGCAGGATCGGGCGAAACTCGCCGCTGGCGAAGAACGTCTGCGGCAGCAGCCAGGTATGGCTCAGGCCGTGCTGGTTGCGCACGACCTCGATGGCCGCCGGATGCTCTTCCAGCGCCGGGCGCAGGGCCAGCTTGTAGCGCGGCTTGCCCAGGCCACTGGCAGCAAGGCGCAACTCCACGCCAGCCAGCCAACCCTGCATGGCGGTCGCGTCCGTCCACAGCGCCGGCTCGACCGGCGCATGCTCAAGCAAGGCCGTCAGCATGGTGGCGTCGAAACGATGGCCCAGGCGCTCGATCTGGTCCAGCGCGGCCTGGTAGTCGCGCAGCAGCTTGTCCAGCGCTTCGCCGGAAATGGCGGGCGCGTCGGCGCTGTAGGTGAGTTCCGCACCATCAACCGCGCTGGAGACCAGGTAGGCGTTGAGCGCAGCGTCATCCTTCAGGTACATCTCCTGCTTGCCCTGCTTGATCTTGTACAGCGGCGGCAGGCCGATATACACGTGGCCGCGCTCGATCAGCTCGGGCATCTGACGGTAGAAGAAGGTCAGCAACAGGGTGCGGATGTGCGAACCGTCCACGTCCGCGTCGGTCATGATGACGATGCGGTGGTAGCGCAGCTTGTCCGGGTTGTACTCCTCCTTGCCGATACCCGTGCCCAGCGCGGTGATCAGGGTGCCGACTTCGGCGGAGGACAGCATCTTGTCGAAACGGGCCTTCTCCACGTTGAGGATCTTGCCCTTCAACGGCAGCACGGCCTGGGTCTTGCGGTTACGGCCCTGCTTGGCCGAGCCGCCTGCGGAGTCACCCTCGACCAGGAACAGTTCGCACAGCGCCGGGTCCTTTTCCTGGCAGTCGGCGAGCTTGCCCGGCAGGCCGGCGATATCCAGCGCACCCTTGCGGCGGGTCATCTCGCGGGCCTTACGGGCCGCTTCGCGGGCGCGAGCGGCGTCGACCACCTTGGAGGCGATCGCCTTGGCTTCGCTCGGGTGTTCCAGCAGGAATTCGCCCAGCTTCTCGTTGACGGCCTGCTCCACCGCGGTCTTCACCTCGGAGGAAACCAGCTTGTCCTTGGTCTGCGAGGAGAACTTCGGGTCAGGCACCTTCACCGACAGCACGGCGATCAGGCCTTCGCGCATATCGTCGCCGGACAGCGCGACCTTGGCGTTCTTGGCCAGGCCTTCCTTCTCGATATAGCCCTGCAGCGAGCGCGTCAGCGCCGCGCGGAAGCCGGTGAGATGGGTACCGCCGTCACGCTGGGGGATGTTGTTGGTGAAGCAGAACATCGTCTCCTGGTAGGAGTCGGTCCACTGCATCGCCAGTTCGACGGAAATGCCTTCCTGCATGGCGCTGAGGCTGATCACGTTCGGATGCAGCGCGGTCTTGAGCTGGGCCAGATGCTGCACGAAGGAGCGGATGCCGCCCTCATAGGCAAAGCGGTCATGGCGACCCTCGCCACGCTCATCCTTCAGGTCGATGGTGACGCCCGAATTGAGGAAGGCCAGCTCGCGCAGGCGTTTGGCCAGGATGTCGTAGTGGAATTCCACGTTGGTGAACGTGCCGGTGCTGGGCAGGAAGCGCACGGTGGTGCCGCGCTTGCTGGAATCGCCGACCGGCTTGATCGGGTACAGCGGCTCGCCGTGGGCGTATTCCTGCTGGTACTCCTTGCCCTCGCGATAAATCGTCAGCCACAGGTGCGAGCTGAGCGCGTTCACCACCGAGACGCCGACGCCGTGCAGGCCGCCAGAGACCTTGTACGAGTTTGCGTCGAACTTGCCGCCGGCGTGCAGCACGGTCATGACCACTTCGGCGGTGGAACGCCCCTCTTCCGGGTGCGTGTCCACGGGAATGCCGCGGCCGTTGTCGCTGACGCTGACCGAGCCGTCATCGAGAATGGTGACCGTCACGTGGTCGCAATAGCCCGCCAGGGCTTCGTCGATCGAGTTGTCGACGACTTCGAACACCATGTGGTGCAGGCCAGTGCCGTCATCGGTATCACCGATGTACATGCCGGGGCGCTTGCGCACCGCTTCCAGACCTTTCAGAACCTTGATGTTGCTCGAATCGTAGGATGCGTTCATTCGGTGACCGTTTCCTGGGCGCCTAATCCCACCCGGTACGGCGCCATAAAAGCCGGGCTGGGGACACAATCGACCGATTATAGCAGGGGGCTGAGATGCCCTTGTTCCACGTGGAACACTTGCGTGGGACCGTCCATCAGAGCCTCCGGGACCTCGGTGCCGGTGACCAGCACCTGGGCGCCGACGGCGCGTAGCTGCTCAACCACGGCGACCTGGTGGGCCTTGTCCAGTTCCGAGGCCAGGTCATCCAGGCAGACCACCGGCCACTCGCCCCGCCTCTCGGCATACAGCGACGCCTGGGCCAGGACACAGGCCAGCGCGGTCAACTTCTCCTGACCGCGGGACAGATGCTCCCGCAGCGGCGCGTGATCGAAAGCGATGGACCAATCAGCACGATGGGAACCCTGGGTGGTATGCCCACGGGCGATGTCCCTGCCTCGCTGGGCGGCCAGCAGCTCGGTTAGATCCGCTCCCTCGGCCCAGCCACGGCGATACCGCAGCTCCACCAGGCCTAGCTCGGGAAGCAGTCCCTCGATGCTGCTCATGAGATGGGTGCGAAGCGCGCTCAGATAAAGCTCACGCTGTTGATCCATCAGGGACGCGGCAGCGCCCAGTTCCACTTCCCAGGGCAGGAACTGGGCATCTGGAACGGTCGAGCTGGATCTCAACAACGCATTTCGCTGCTTCAAGGCGCGTTGATAACGCCGCCAGGCCAGGATGAAGTCATGTTCCACGTGGAACACGCCCCAATCGAGGTAACGGCGACGCTCCTCGGCGCCACCGGCAATCAGTGCGTGCGAACCGGGCTCGAAGCAAACCACGGCGCACTCGCCCACCAGTTCGCTCAAGCTGATGCCGGCTCCGTCCATGCGCGCTTCCCAGCGCGCCCCCTGACGCCCCAGGCCAAAGCGCCGCAAACGGCTGTCGGCGTGGCGTAGCTCGGCAAAAATCGAAAGGGAGTCCGCACCGCGCTTCAACAAGGCCTCGCGTGCCCCGCTGCGAAACGAACGGCCATGGGAAAGCAGGAACGCGGCCTCGAGCAGGCTGGTCTTACCTGCCCCGTTAGGGCCGGCAAACACCGTCACGCCGGGCGTAAGCGGTACGGTTACGTCGTCGAGGCAGCGTAATCCGCGAATACGCAGGGATTCCAGCCACATCTCAGCAAGCTCCCAATGCAAGAACGCCGGAGTGTCTTTCGACGGCTCCGGCGTTGCATTGCATATCGGTCTTGTTCGTTAGCTGACCGATCGACATCAGAGCCGCAGCGGCATGATCACGTGGCGAGCCTGGTCGTTGTCGTCTTCCTGTACCAGGCAACTGGACTGGGCATCACGCAGGTTCAAACGGGCACGATCGCCGCGCAGGGCTGCCAGTGCATCCAGCAGATAGCCCACGTTGAAGCCCACGGCCAGGTCGGAAACCACGGTATCGGCCTCGACCTCTTCCACGGCCTCTTCCTGCTCCGGATTGTGCGCCACGATACGCAGCTTGCCGGGCGACAATTCCAGCTTCACGCCGCGGTACTTCTCGTTGGAGAGAATCGCCGCGCGCTGCAAGGCCCCACGCAGCACTTCACGATCCAGCGTGGCGTGCTTGTCGGCACCCAACGGAATCACGGCCTCGTAGTCCGGGAAGCGACCATCGATCAGCTTCGAGGTGAACACGACGTCGCCACGACGCACGCGCAGGTGATTGCGCCCGAATTCCAGCTCAACCTGCCCTTCTCCCGTCTCGAACAAGCCCACCAGCTCATTCACGCCCTTGCGTGGAATGATGATCTGGCGACGCACGGAGACCGAACTTTCCAGCTTGGTTTCCTTCAGCGCCAGTCGATGGCCGTCAGTGGCGACGCAGCGCAGCGTGTGCTCCTGCAAATCGAGCAGCATGCCGTTCAAGTAATAGCGCACGTCCTGGTTGGCCATGGCAAACGCCGTGCGTTCCATCAGATCGCGCAGCACTTCTTCCGGCAGCGAGACCCGCTCAACCAGTTCTATTTCATCGATGGTCGGAAACTCGGTGGCAGGCAGCGTCGCCAGCGTGAAGCGGCTGCGTCCGGCGGTCATGGCCACGCGGTCGCCGTTGAGCTTCAGTTCGATGTGGGCGCCGTCCGGCAGTGCCCGCACGATGTCGAAGAACTTGCGCGCCGGAATGGTGATTTCACCGTCGACCAGCTTTTCAGCGGCCGTGGTGGCAATCATTTCCACTTCCAGATCCGTACCTGTCATCGACACTTTGCCGTCGGCGACTTTGACTAGCAGGTTGGCGAGAACCGGCAGCGTCTGACGTCGTTCTACGACGCCCACGACCTGCTGCAACGGCTTGAGCAGAGCTTCTCGTTGAATGCTGAATTGCATGTATGCGCTTCCCCTAAACCTGCTTTTCTGTTTTTAAAAGAAGTTCTGTAGTGGTGGTAGGCGGCGTGGATAACTTTTAAAACGAAAAAAAACCATGAAAATCAGTTTGTTAGCCGATTTTCACGTTGTGTTTCAAAGAGCCTGATGATTGTGCGTCGATTGTGGATAACTTTGCCGTCCAAATCGTCCACCTATTATCCACAGCTTGCCACAGTACTTTTCAAGCGCTTAGTGCACAGGCGCCTGTTCAACCAGTGAGGATGCGGATCAACTGTTCCCAGTCCTGGCGCATGCGCGTGTCGGTCTCGCACAATTTCTTGATCGTGCGGCAGGCGTGCAGCACCGTCGTATGGTCGCGACCGCCAAATGCCTCGCCAATTTCCGGCAGGCTGTGCTCGGTCAGCTCCTTGGACAGGGACATCGCGATCTGGCGCGGGCGCGCCAGCGAACGCACGCGGCGCTTGGACAGCAGATCCTGCAGACGTACCTGGTAGTAGTCGGCCACGATCTTCTGGATGTTGGGCACCGTGACGGCCTGGGCATGCGTCGCCAGCAAGTCGCGTAGGGTTTCCTCGGCAAAATCGATGGTGATCGGCTTGCCGTAGAAGTTGGCACGCGCTGCCAACGTGTTGAGCGCACCCTCAAGGTCGCGCACGTTGGAGCGGATGCGCTTGGCCAGCAGCATCGCCACGTTCTCGCTCACCGCCACGCCCTTGTCGTGCGCCTTGGACAACAGGATCGCCGCGCGCGTCTCGAAGTCCGGCGGCTCAATCGCCACCGACAAGCCCCAGCCCAGGCGCGACTTCAGGCGCGGCTCCAGCTTGTCCACTTCCTTGGGATAGCGATCGCAGGTCAGGATGATCTGCTGCTTGGATTCGAACAGCGCGTTGAAGGTGTGGAAGAACTCTTCCTGCGTGGTGTCCTTGCCGGCGAAGAACTGGATGTCGTCGATCAGCAGCGCATCCACCGAGCGGAAGCGGCGCTTGAACTCGTCCATGCTCTTGGTGCGCAAGGCCTCGATCATCGAGCCGACGAACTGCTCGGAACGCAGGTACAACACCTTGAACTCGGGGTTCTGCTCGCGCATCAGGTTCCCGGCCGCATGCATCAGATGGGTCTTGCCCAGCCCGGTGCCGCCATACAGCAGCAAGGGGTTGTAGGCGCGGCCAGGATTCATCGCCACCTGCATGGCGGCGGCCTTGCCCAACTGGTTCGACTTGCCTTCGACGAAGGTTTCGAAGGTGTAGTGCGGGTCCAGGTTGTGGTTGAAACTGGCCGCCACCGGCTCGGCCACGGCCGGCGCGGGCTTGGCCGGCACGCTCGCGGGCGGAGCCACCTTGCCGCTTGCGTTGGCACGCGGCGAACTGGAGCCAACCTCCAGCCGCACTGTCAGCTCATGGCCGGTCAACTGGCTGATCACGGTCTCGATGCGAGCCAGATAGCGCTCGCGCACCGTGTCCAGGGTGTATGGATTGGGCGCAAACAGCTGCAAACCATGGGTGTCGTCGCGCGCCTGCAGGGGCATCAGCCACGTATGCAGGTCTTCGGCGTTCAATTCGCCCTCGAGACGCTCGAGACAGCGCCGCCACAGGTCACTCATGGATAGTCTTCAACCACTGGAAGGAGCGCTTTCGCGCGGGGTGGACCGGCGATTCTAACAGCACGAACCCTCCCAGTCGGCACGGATATCCACATGGATATCCACAGGAATCCAACAGGCCTCTGTCAAGCCCTCGGAGCGGTCCAAAGTGAGCCGATTTGACAGAGGGCACCAATACTCCGCATAATTTCCAACCTTTTTATCACTTTAACTTCGGACGAAGCCATGTCGAAGCGAACCTTCCAGCCAAGCAAGCTCAAGCGCGCCCGTACCCACGGCTTCCGCGCCCGCATGGCGACGGCCGACGGCCGCAAGATCCTGAACGCGCGTCGCGCCAAGGGTCGCAAGCGCCTGATCCCGTAAGCGGTACGCGCATCATGCGTGCCGCCGGCCTGCCGCGCGAGGCGCGGCTCCGCCGCGCCGGTGATTTTGCCGCTCTGCGTCATGCCAGCGGCCGCTTCGGCGGCCGCTGTTTTTCTGTGCGCTATAAAGCCAATGCGCTGGGCCACCCGCGTCTGGGCCTGGCCATTTCCAAGCGCGTGTCCAAGCGCGCGGTGGAACGCAACCGCATCAAGCGCCTCGTGCGCGAATCTTTCAGGCGTGCCCGCCTTGAGCTTCCGCCGGTCGACCTCATGGTGATGGCGCGTGAGCAGGCATCGGGCCTGCCCGGTCCCGAATTGCTGGCCGAGCTCCAGGTGCTGTGGAAGAAACTGCGCTCGTTCAAGCCCGAGGTCACATTGAAGCCGGGCGACACGGCCGGCACAATCGCGCGTTGACCTTTTATCCCTCTCGTCCTCCGCGGCCCGGCGTCGCCGCATTTACCGGATCTGCTCCGCGATGAATCAAACGCGTACGTTCCTCATCTTCGCCCTGCTGGCCGTGGCCTACATGCTGTTCATGGCCTGGGAGAAGGATTACGCACCGCAGCCCCCGGCTGCCGTCGCGGCGTCTTCCACGACCGCCACGCCGGCGATCGCCGATGGCAGCGTACCGGGCGCCACCGCTTCCGCTACCGCCACGGCACCCGCCGCTGTTCCTGGCAGCGTGAACGAGGCTTCGGCCCAGCTGGTCAGCGTGGCCAACGACGTGCTGCGCCTCACCATCGATACGCGTGGCGGCAGCGTGGTGCGTTCGGAGTTGCTGACCTTCCCGGAGGAGCCGCGTACCCGCCGCAATCCCGATCCGGCACCGGTGCGCCTGCTCAATGACGAACGCGAGCATTTCTTCGTATCGCAGAGCGGCCTGGTCAGCAACCAGGGCGAGGCGCCGGATCACCGCGCCATCTTCCAGGCCGCCCAGACCAGCTACGCGCTGAGCCAGGGCCAGGACGAGCTGAAGGTCGACCTCACCTGGCAAGACGCCGCCGGCCTCAAGGTCACCAAGACCTATACGCTCAAGCGCGGCAGCTTTGTCGTGGCCATGGACCAGAAGATCGAGAACGGCGGCAGCGCGGCCTGGCAGGGCAATGCCTACCTGCAGCTGCAGCGCGTCGCGCCGGTACAGCAGCGGACCTGGTGGCAGAACATCAGCGACCCGTCCTCGCGCAGCTTCTTTGGCGCCGCCTGGTACAGCCCCGAGGACAAGTTCGAATCGTTCGCCTTCTCCGACTTCAAGAAGCCGCGGGAGCGAGTGATCACCGGCGGCTGGTCGGCGATGTTGCAGCACTACTTCTTCGTCGCCTGGATTCCGCAGGCGCATGACCCGAACACCTACAGCACCAGCGTGATCAATCCGGATACGGCCCAGCCGATCTATCTCATCCGCGCGGTGGGTCCGTCGCTCAATGTGGCTCCCGGCCAGAGCCTGACCACGACGTCGCGCATGTATATCGGTCCGAAGCTGCAGGGCACCCTGGACCAGGTCGCGCCGGGTCTCGACCTGATCACCAACTACGGCTGGCTCACCGTGGTGGCGGAGCCTCTGCACTGGCTGCTGTCCCAGCTGCACGCCTTCACCGGCAACTGGGGCGTGGCGATCATCCTGTTGGTGCTGGGCCTGAAGGCCGCGCTGTGGAAGCTCACGGCGGCGCAGTTCCGCTCGGGCGCCAAGATGCGCAAGCTGCAGCCGCGCGTGAACGCCCTGAAGGAGCGTTACGGCGACGACAAGATGAAGATGCAGCAGGCCATGATGGAGCTGTACAAGAAGGAGAAGGTCAACCCGATGTCGGGCTGCCTGCCCGTGCTGGTCACCATGCCGGTGTTCTTCGGCCTGTACCGCGTGCTGATGGAGAGCGTGGAGCTGCGTCACTCGCCGTTCTTCGGCTGGATCCATGACTTGTCGGCACCCGATCCGTTCTTCGTGCTGCCGGTGCTGTACGTGCTGGTGATGCTGGCCACCCAGTGGCTGTCGCCGTCGGCGGCGGGCATGGACCCGGCGCAGCAGAAGATGATGAAGGTGATGCCGGTGCTGTTCGGCGTGATGTTCTTCTTCTTCCCGGCCGGCCTGGTGCTGTACTGGGTCGTCAACGGCGCCACCAGCCTGGCCCAGCAGTGGTTCATCACGCGCAGCGTCGACCGCGCGGAAGAGAAAGCCAAGGCGGCCTGAGTGTCGCCAGGCTTCGGAGGAAAAGGCCGCTGATGCGGCCTTTTTCTTTTTGGGCCTACGCCATGCCACCAAGCCCATTCGTCACCGTCATCCCCGCGAAAGCGGGGATCCAGCGACTTTCGTTCTTGCCATGCGCTGTAAAGGCACTGGATCCCCGCTTTCGCGGGGATGACGGTGAGGGGGCAGTACTTAGTCGAAATCCTCGGTAGCCACCATAATCTCCAACATGACCACCACCGACACCATCGCCGCCATCGCCAGCGCACCCGGTGCCGCCGGCGTCGGCGTGCTGCGCGTGTCCGGTCCGGCCGTGCCGGCGATCGCCGAAGTACTGCTCGGCCGCGCACCGCAGCCACGCCACGCGCATTTCGCGGCCTTCCGCGATGGCGATGGCGAGCTGATTGATCGCGGGCTGTTGCTGTACTTTCCCGCCCCCGCCTCTTACACCGGCGAGCACGTGCTCGAATTGCAGGGGCATGGCAGCGCGGTGTTGCTGGATGCCTTGCTGCGTCGCATCGGCGTGCTGGGTGCCCGGCTGGCACGCCCAGGCGAATTCACCGAGCGCGCGTTTCTCAACGGCAAGCTGGATCTTGCGCAAGCAGAGGCCGTCGCCGATCTGATTGCCGCGCGTTCGCACGCGGGTGCGCGTGCCGCGCTGCGATCGATGGAGGGCGTGTTCTCGCGCAAGGTGGATGCGTTGCAGGACGCGCTGATCGCGCTGCGCGTGCATATCGAGGCTGCCATCGATTTTCCCGAGGAAGAAATCGACTTCCTGGCCGATCCGCTGATCAACGAGCAATTGCAGCGATTACGCGAGCAGCTCGCGGAACTGCTGCGCGAAGCCCAGCGCGGCGTGCGTCTCAATGATGGCCTGCGCGTGGCCATCATTGGCCGTCCGAATGCCGGCAAATCCAGCCTGCTCAATGCGCTGGCGGGAAGCGATCGCGCCATCGTCACCGACATCGCCGGCACCACCCGCGATGTCCTGCGCGAACAACTGAGCCTGGATGGCATTGCGCTCGAACTGGCCGATACGGCCGGCCTGCGCGAAACCGACGACCCGGTCGAACGCGAAGGCGTGCGTCGCGCCCACGGTGAACTTGCACGCGCCGACGTGGCCCTGCTGGTCACCGATGCGCAACAGGCCGAGCATGACCTCGCCCTGCTTGCCGATCTGCCCGCCAGCGTCGAGCGACTCGTGCTTATCAACAAGATCGATCTCGAACACGCGAGTGCGCGCTACGAGTCGCGCGACGATTCGATCTGGGTGTGGGCCTCGGCGAAAACCGGCGTGGGTCTCGATGCCTTGCGCGAGCATCTCAAGCAGCTGGCGGGCGCGGGCAGCGGCGAAGGGGCCTTCAGCGCGCGCCGTCGTCATGTCCTGGCGCTGGAACAGGTCGCGCTGCATCTCGATCGCGCGGACCATGTCCTGCGTGCCACTCGTGCCGGTGAACTCGCCGCCGAGGAACTGCGCCAGGGCCAGCAAGCGCTCGGCGAAATCACCGGCAACTACACCAGCGACGACCTGCTTGGCGCGATCTTCAGCTCGTTCTGCATCGGCAAGTAGTCTACGCGGAAGACATGCCGCTCTTGTCTGGAATAACAGCCCGTTACAGCACAGTCTGCTGACGTTCCTGACGCGATGGCGCTAACATGCTGAGCTCGCAGGCGTAGTTTGAACGAACCCAGGCATGCTCACATTCTTCTTCGGTGCCTTCGGGCTGTCCACTCTCTGGCTGATTCCCTTGATCTGGCGCGTCGCGCGGGCCCGGCTGGCTCGGCGCAAAGCGCCGGCAGGCGGGCAGGGAACCATCCGCTTGTGGCTGGGCGCCCTGCTCGTGCTGACGGCCAGCGCGACGCTGGAAGGCCTGATCGTCGATCACTACACCGATGATGCACAGGCGGGTGGCGTGATATGCCGAGCACTCGCCCACGGTTTCGGCGGTTTGCTGGGAACCCCGCTGGCCAGCCTGGTGATGCTGGCCATCCTGGCCGCTGCCCTGCCCTGGTATTTGGGCACGCCCTGGCTTTCCGCGTTCAAGCGCATCAACGTCGTGGTGGACCTGCTCGCCGCCTTGTTGGCTCGCGCGGTGGAACTCGCGGCGGCGCGCTTCGGCAAGCAGCACGGGCGCGGCGCGGTGCGTCGTGCCGATCGGGCCGCGACCTCCATGCGCCGCACCACGCCGGTCGCCGCGCGTCGAACCACGGCTGTTGCCGCGGCGCCGCCGCAGCCTGAGCGCACGACGCCGGTAGCGCCGGTGTCGCCCGCGCTGTCGTCGACGGTTTCGCGCCAACGCGCCATGCCGGTGCGGGGAAAAATCATCAGCGAGCCATGGCTGTTGCCGAAGAGCACCCGCCTGTCCGCAGCGACGCCAACGATGCCGATGGCACGCCCCACATCCGCAGCTGCCACCACCAACAGGCCAGTGACAACCGCTGTCGCTCCCATGCGGGCTGCGGCAATCGAAGCGGTGGCGGTCATCGACGAGCAAGCGGTCGTATCGATGCGTGCCGAGGTGCTGGTCGACGACGAACCGATCACGCCTCTGCCGCATCAGCACGATGAGCCGGAAACAAGTGAGGCCGTGGCCGAGTCGACGGAACAGCGCGTGGCAGCTGACGTGGAGCCCGAACTGGTACCGCTGGCCCAGCTGGTCAATCCCCTGCCCGTCGCCTCGGGCCGTTTTCGCGCCGCCAATGACGACCAGGTTGCCGCACCGGAGGTGCGGGTAGCGGCACCGGTCATGGCGGCACCGAGCTCACGCTCAAGCGTGCTGTTGCCGCCGCTGACCTTGCTTGCTGCGGCGACTGCGGAAGCGACCTCGGTCGATGAGACGCAGCTGGCCGACACCAGCGAGCTGATCGAACAGCGCTTGCGCGAGTTCAAGGTGCCGGTGACCGTAGTCGGTGCATCGGCCGGTCCAGTGATTACGCGCTTCGAGGTGGAGCCGGCCGTGGGCGTGCGCGGCAATCAGATCGTGGCGCTGATGAAGGATCTCGCACGCGGCCTGGGGCGCACGTCGATTCGCGTGGTCGAGACGATTCCTGGCAAGACCTGCATGGGCCTGGAGCTGCCGAACGAGCAGCGCCAGATGATCGCGCTATCGGAAATCCTCGACTCGGCCGCCTACCGCGATGCCGATTCGCTGCTGACCTTGGCCATGGGCAAGGGCATTACCGGCGAACCGGTGGTGGCCGACCTCGCACGCGCACCGCATATGCTGGTCGCCGGCACCACCGGTTCGGGCAAGTCGGTGGCGGTGAACGCGATGATCCTGTCCATGCTCTACAAGGCCACGCCCGACGACGTGCGCATGATCATGATCGATCCGAAGATGCTGGAACTCTCGGTCTACGAGGGTATTCCGCATCTGTTGGCGCCAGTGGTGACCGATATGAAGCTGGCCGCCAACGCGCTGGCCTGGTGCGTGGCGGAGATGGAGAGCCGCTACCGCGTGATGTCGGACCTGCGCGTGCGCAATCTAGCCGGCTTCAATCAGAAGGTGCGCGAAGCGCGCGCAGCCGGACGGCCATTGATGAATCCGTTCCCGGCCCATCCCGAAGTACCCGAGCTGCTCGAAACCTTGCCGATGATCGTGGTGGTGATCGACGAGCTGGCCGACCTGATGATGGTGGCCGGCAAGAAGATCGAAGAACTGATCGCGCGCCTGGCGCAGAAGGCGCGTGCGGCCGGCATCCATCTGATCCTGGCCACGCAGCGGCCGTCGGTGGACGTGATCACCGGCCTGATCAAGGCGAATATCCCCACCCGCGTGGCATTCCAGGTGTCGTCGAAGATCGACTCGCGCACCATCCTCGACCAGATGGGCGCGGAAAGCCTGCTCGGCCAGGGCGATATGCTGTTCCTGCCGCCGGGCACGGGTTATCCACAGCGCATCCACGGTGCCTTTGTCGCCGATGAGGAAGTGCACCGCGTGGTGGCCCACCTCAAGCAATACGGTGAGCCCGATTACAAGGACGAGATCCTCGCGGGCCCACCCAGCGAGGCCCAGGGCGATCTGCTCGGCGAGGAAGCGGGCGATGCGGAACTCGATCCGCTTTACGACGAGGCCGCCGCCTTCGTGCTGCGCTCGCGGCGTGCGTCGATCTCGTTCGTGCAGCGCCAGTTCCGCATCGGCTACAACCGCGCGGCACGTCTGGTCGAAGCGATGGAAGCGGCCGGACTGGTGTCGTCGATGGGCATCAACGGCCAGCGCGACGTGATCGCGCCGGGTCCGTCCGACTGAAGCGAATCAGCCGTGGCTGGCCAGCCAGCGATCGAGTTCATCCAGCCGTGGCATGCCGCCCTGCGCGCCTAGTCTGGAAACCGATAGCGCCGCGGCGGCACAGGACTTGCGCACCGCGCTGGGCAGGCCTTCATGCAGGAAGACGGCGAGTGCGGCATTGAAGGTATCGCCTGCACCGGTGCTGTCGACCACCTCGATCTTGAAACCCGGCTGGTGCACTGGCTTACCGCCGTCGTCATACCACGCACCGTCCGCGCCGCGCGTGAGCACGACCGGCGCCGGCGAGCGCTGCATCAGCGCGCGGAAGTCCTCCGCAGGGTCCGCCCCCAGCAGGATGGCCAGCTCATGCTGGTTCGGCGTCAGGTAACGCGCGAGCTTGAGCCACTCGCGTGGCAGCGGCTGCGCCGGGGCAGGGTTGAGAATCACCGGCTTGCCCAGGCGATGACCAAGCCGCAAGGTCGCTTCCACGGCATCGAGCGGGATTTCCATCTGCACCAGGATCGCATCGGCGCTGGCCAGCGTGGTTTGCGCGCGTTCGATCTGTGCCGGCGTGACCCGCGCATTCGCGGCAGGTACCACGATGATGTGGTTTTCGCCTTGGGCCACCGTGATCGACGCGGTGCCGCTGCCGCAATTGGCGATGCGCGCGACGTGTTCCAGCGCGACGCCTTCGCGCGCCAGTCCGTCGTGCAACTGCGCGCCGAACGCATCGTCGCCCAGCGCGCCGACCAGCGCGACCTCGGCCCCGAGCCGGGCCGAGGCAACGGCCTGATTGGCGCCCTTGCCGCCATGTACGGTGAGAAAGCGCTCGCCCAGCAGGGTCTCGCCGGGTGCCGCAAAGCGCGTCGCCAGCGTCACCAGGTCCATGTTGATGCTGCCGACCACGACGACGCGTGTCATGGCTCACCCATCCGTTGCCGAAACGACCGACGAGGATACGCGATGCCGCGCGCCGCCGGGATGACGCGCCGTGGGATGGAACCTAGCCGCCGCTGCTGGGCGAGGACGGCACGTGCTGGCCTCGCCGTTCCTGCGCGCGCTCCATGGCTTTTTCCCGCATGGCCTTCAGTTGGTCGCGCTGGGCAGGGGTCAGCACGGCATCGATCTGTTTGCCGCTGTCCTGGGCCAGGGTCATCAGCTTGGCGCGACGATCGGCCTGCGACAGGCTGGTGTCGGCACGCAGAGCCTGCATCTGCTGATCGCGCTGCTGCAGAATCGGCCCGATCTTGGCCTGCTGGTCGGCGCTGAGCTGCAGCTGCTTGGTCAGGTGTTGCAGCTGCTGTTGCGGATCGGGGGCGCGACGCCCCTGCGCTGACGGCGCGGCGTGCGCCGGTGTGGCGGCACTGCTGTTGTCCTGCGCCTGGGCGCAGGCAGCGCCGGCGATGGCGAGGCCAAGGCTCAACGCGGCAAAACGGGAGAGGCGGTTCATGGGCTTGACTCCAGTGGGCATGCCAGCGGAGGAACGCGGCGTGCGCAGCATGGGTTGACGGAAGCGTGCCTTGTTCTCGCCCTGGCTTGAATCCACACCGGTCGCCCCGAACATCCATCCATCGCCCGCGCCTCAGGAAACCCCATGATCGAGCTGTATTACTGGCCCACGCCCAATGGCCACAAGGTCACCCTGTTCCTCGAAGAATCCGGCCTGCCCTACACCATCAAGCCGGTGAACATCGGCAAGGGCGAGCAGTTCGAGCCCGGCTTCCTGGCCATTTCGCCGAACAACCGCATGCCGGCCATCGTGGATACCCAGCCAGCCGATGGGGGCGAGCCGCTCAGCGTGTTCGAGTCGGGGGCCATCCTGCAGTACCTGGCCGAGAAGAGCGGGCGCTTCATGCCTGCCGATGCGCGCGGCCGCTACAAGGTGCTGGAGTGGCTGTACTGGCAGGTGGGCGGCCTCGGCCCGATGCTGGGGCAGAACCACCATTTCAATCGGTATGCGCCAGAGAAGATCCCCTACGCGATCGATCGCTATGTCAACGAGACGCGGCGCCTGTATGGCGTGCTGAACAAGCGGCTGGAAGGTCGCGCCTTCATCGCCGGCAAGGACTACAGCATCGCCGATATGGCGGCTTACCCGTGGATCGTGCCGTATGAGAACCAGGGCATGGCGCTGGAGCATTTCCCGCACCTGAAAGCCTGGTTTGAAGCCATCCGCGCGCGCCCCGCCACCGAGCGCGCGTATGCGCTGGGCGAGCAGATCAAGGGTCGCTTCGACCTCACCACGGACGAGGAAGCGCGCAAGGTCTTGTTCGGGCAAGGCGCCCCGCGCTAAGCGCCGAAGCGGTGCATTCACGTCGGATGTGCCGTTTTTCACGGGAAATTGCTGGTATCGGCTGACGCTACGCGGTCTAATCGCCGCTTGTTCTTGCGTACGTTGCACCGCCCCAGGAAGTTCCCATGCGTGCCCTCCTCTTTGCCGCCCTCACGATGGTGGCCCTGCCGACCATGGCCGAAAAACTCACGATCGAACGCATCTTTGACGGCGGCAGCCTGGCCGGTCCCGCGCCACGCGGGCTGCAGATCTCGCCCGATGGCAGTCGCGTCAGCTTCCTGCGCCCGCGGGCGGACGATCAGTACCAGCTGGACCTGTGGTCCTACCAGCTCAAGGACAACCGCACCCAGCTGCTGGTGGATTCGAAGAAGCTGGAGCCCAACGGCGAACAGTTGTCGGATGCGGAGAAGGCGCGCCGCGAGCGCGAACGCACGGCCGGCCTGCGTGGCATCGTGAGTTACCAGTGGTCGCCGGACGGCAAGCAGCTGCTGTTCCCGATCGGCGGCAAGCTGTATCTCTACTCGCTGGCCACGCCCGATGCCGCGCCGCGCCTGCTCGACACGGGCGACAACGTGATCGATCCCCGCTTCTCGCCCAAGGGCCGCTTCGTCTCCTTCGTGCGCGAGCAGAACCTGTGGGTGATCGACTTGAGCACCGGTGAGCCGAAGCAGCTTACCCATGACGGCGGCGGCAGCGTGCACAACGGCGAGGCGGAATTCGTCGCGCAGGAAGAAATGGATCGCAGCCGCGGCTACTGGTGGGCGCCGGACGATTCCGCGATTGCATTCGAACGCTTCGACGAAGCGAAAGTCCCGGTGACCAAGCGCACCGAGCTCTACGCCGACCACACCGAGGTGGTCGACCAGCGCTATCCCGCTGCCGGCGCCGCCAATGTCGCGGTGAAGCTGGGCCTGGTCGCGCCCACCGGCGGTCAGCCGCGCTGGATCGACCTGGGCAAGGACAACGACATCTATCTCACGCGGGTGAACTGGTTGCCCGATGGCAGGCACCTCGCCTACCAGCGCATGTCGCGCAACCAGCAACACCTGGACCTGCGCCTGGTCGATGCGAAGACGCTGGCGCAACGCACCCTGCTCAGCGAAACCAGCGATACCTGGATCAACCTCAACGACGACCTCACCTTCCTCAAGGACGGCAAGTCGTTCCTGTGGGGCAGTGAGCGCAGTGGCTTTCACCATCTCTACCTCTACGGGATCGACGGCAAGCTCAGGCATGCTGTCAGCGAGGGCGAGTGGCAGATCGACGGTGTGCTGGCGGTGAACGAACACAGCGGCACCGTCTACGTCAGCTCCAATCGCGACGCCGTGCCGGAACGGCATATCTATGCGCTCAAGCTCGATGGCAGCACGGCCAACACGCCGACGCGCATCAGCCAGGGCGCGGGCACGCACATCGCCGAGTTCGCGCCGAATGCATCGTTCTATCTGGACATGTTCTCCAGCATCGACACGCCGCCCCAGGTGAGCGTGCACAAGCCGGATGGCAGCCTGGTGAGCTGGATCGAGCCGAACAAGCTCGACGAGAAGCATCCGTTCTGGCCGTACCGCGACAGCCTGATCAAGCCGGAATTCGGCACCATCAAGGCCGCCGACGGACAGCTGCTGTATTACCGCCTGTACAAGCCGGCCGGCTTCGATCCGTCGAAGAAATACCCGGTGTTCAACATGTTCTACGGCGGTCCGCACGCGCAGCTGGTCACCAATGCCTGGGGCGACTACTTCAACCAGTACATGGCCAACCAGGGCTTCGTGGTCTTCACCCTGGACAACCGCGGCATGGCCCGTCGCGGGCGCAAGTTCGAGGACCCCATCTACCAGCAACTGGGCGCCGTGGAAGTGGAAGACCAGCTCGCCGGCATCCACTGGCTGAAGTCGCAGCCCTGGGTCGACCCCAAGCGCATCGGCGTGTTCGGTTGGAGCTACGGCGGCTACATGACCACCATGATGCTATCCAAGGCATCGGACGAATTGGCTGGCGGCGTGGCGGTGGCGCCGGTCACCGACTGGCGGCTCTACGACACCTTCTATGCCGAGCGTTACCTCGGCCGTCCGCAGGACAATGATTCGGGCTATACACGCAGCTCGCCGCTGGCCTGGCTCGATGGCCTCACCTCCAAGCTTTACCTGGTGCACGGCATGGCCGACGACAACGTGCTGTTCCTCAACTCCACCAAGCTGATGGCGGAAATGCAGAAGCGCGGCACGCAGTTCCAGTTCATGGCCTACCCGGGCGCCAAGCACGGCCTGAACCTGCCGGGCCAGCGCAGCCACGTCTATCACCTGATCGAGAACTTCTTTCAGCGTGAAGTGAAAGGCGCTGCATCGGCAGCGCCACGTGCGACACCTGCGGCCGCCTCGACATCGTCCTGATGTCGCGCGCCCGTCGGACCAACGACGGGCGCTGAAGGCGCGCAACCGATTCAACCGCTGCGGCGCTTGTTCGCACGCCACTTCGCTTGTGCGGGCGCCAGCGAATAGCGTTGCGCTTCTTCCAGTAGCCAGGCGCGAAATGCGAGCAGCGCCGGATGCTTCTCCGAGCGCGGCGGATAGACCAGGTAGTGCGCGAAGTCGGCGCGCAAGCGCTGCGTGCTCAGCCATACCAGCTGTCCCGCATCGACGAGGGGACGGGCCATGGTGACGCGGCCGAGGGCGATGCCCATGCCTTCGATGGCCGCCCGGTGCAGCGTCTCGGTGTCATCGAAGTGGGCCACGTAGCGTGCCGGTGGCTTGCCGCCAAAGGTGTGGAACCACTTGGCCCACACGTTCTCGGGATCACGCAGCAGCGGCCAGTCCGACAAGGTCTCCAACGTGGGCTGTCCGAGTCGGGCGATGAGTTCGGGACTGGCGATCGGCGTCAGCCAGTCATCGAACAGGTGCTCGGCCACCACGCCCGGCCACTCGCCGGGACCGAAGCGCATGGCGGCATCCACCGGCTCGCGATCGAAATTGACCAGGTCCACGCGCGACTGCAGGTTGAGCTGCAGTTGTGGATGCTGGGCAACGAACTTCGGCAGGCGTGGCAGCAGCCAACTCGATGCCATCGACGGCATCAGGCTCAGCGTCAGCACGTCCGCATGCGGCGCGCTGAATTGCCGCATGGCGCGTTCGATCGATTCGAAGGAAGGGCCCACCGACTCGAGCAGCCGCGCACCCTCCGGCGTCAGCTCCACGCCGCGCGGTCCACGGATGAAAACGCGCCGGCCGAGTCGCTCTTCAAGACCGCGGATTTGATGACTGAGTGCGCTGGCCGTGAGATGCAGTTGCTGGGCAGCGAGCGTGACATTGCCGGTGCGTGCGGCAATCACGAAGCCTTGCAGGGCAATGAGCGGTGGCCGGCCCATATTGAATCTTCCTCAATACTGGGGTGCAAAAATCTCGCTTTTTGCGAGGCTCTGCCTGGCCTAGTGTAGACCTTGCCCAGCAAGCGGGTGATCTTCGAGGCATACGACCATGTTGCTCTCCATCCAACCCTTCCTGACCAAGGCATCGGCGAAGAAGCCGGCTTCACCTTACTTCGACGTCAAGACCGACTTGAGCGAGCTGCCCCGTGCAGCCTCTGCCGCCATGCGTGAGAAGCCGTGGCACGACGAATCCCGCGTGAGCGGTCTCGACCACTACATCGACAGCCGCTTTTCCGGCGAACTGTTCCGCATCGACTGAAGCGTTTCACCTCACGCCAGCTTGGCGTCGTCTGAAACGACACTGCCGGCCACGAGGGCCGGCAGTAGGAGGATGTAACGCGCGACGAATCGGGGCAGCGGTCAGTTCGCGTGACCCACGCCCGAATCGCCCTGCTCCAGCGGCGGCGGCGCGCCGGCCACGGCCAGCAGGGAGGTGGCGTAGCCATCCTCGATGCTCACGGTCGAGACCTCGTCCCAGGAGAAGAATGACGCTTCGCGCAGCCATTCCGCATCGGGCGAGATTTCCTGCATGTTGAAGCCGTCTTCCTCGACGCTGACCAGGCGGCCGATGTAACAGACTTCCGACTCGTCCTCGCTGTCCACGTGCACGCCGATGACCGGTGCCTGCACGGCTGCGGCCTGGATGACCTCGCGGATATTGTCCAGCGGGAAGCCGCGCGGCGTGCGCGGCATCAGGTGTTTGACTGCCAGCGCCTTCTCCATGAAGGGCGCGTGCTTGTCCGGCGCTTCCAGCTCGGAGACATCACGATGGCGCATCACATACATGCCGTCATAGGTGATGCCGTCGCCGACGACCCATAGCAGGAAGAATTCGCGCCCGACACCGCCCACGTAACCACAGAAGCTGCCGTGTTCGAGCTCGGTACGCCACAACCGGATCAGCTGGTGCTTCTGCTGCGCTTCGCGCAACTGGGCCCGCTGGCCGGTGGTTTTCAGTTCGATCACATTACTCATGGTCACAATTTTAACAGCTGGGGGCTTTCCCCTTGTTTACAGGATGTAACGGCTCAGGTCCTCGTCCTTGACCAGGGTGCCTAGATTAATATCGACATATTCGGCGTCAATCACATACTTTTCGCCGGATTTGTCTGCAGCTTCGTAGGAGATCTTCTCCAGCAGGCGCTCCATCACGGTGTGCAGGCGGCGGGCGCCGATGTTCTCGGTGCGCTCGTTGACCTGGAACGCCACCTCGGCCAGCCGGTCGACGCCGGATTCGGTGAAATCAACCGAGACGCCCTCCGTGCCCAGCAAGGCCATGTACTGCGTGGTCAAGGCGTTCTGCGGCTCGCGCAGGATGCGCTTGAAGTCATCGACCGACAGCGCCGACAACTCCACGCGGATCGGCAATCGACCCTGCAGCTCGGGAATCAGGTCGGACGGCTTGGCCAGCGAGAACGCGCCCGAGGCGATGAACAGCATATGGTCGGTCTTGATCGGGCCGTACTTGGTGGCCACGGTCGAGCCTTCCACCAGCGGCAGCAGGTCGCGCTGCACGCCTTCGCGGCTGACGCCGGCGCCACCCCATTCCGAACGTTGCGCCACCTTGTCGATCTCGTCGATGAAAACGATGCCGTTCTGCTCGGCCGCCTCCATCGCCTGGGTACGCACTTCCTCGTCGTTGAGCAGCTTGGAGGCTTCCTCTTCGATCAGCAGCGGACGCGCCAGCTTGATCGCCAGCTTGCGCTGCTGGGTCTTGGCGCCACCCAGGTTCTGGAACATCTGGCGCAGCTGCTGGCCCATCTCCTCCATGCCCGGGGGCGACATGATCTCCACGCCCACGTTCATGGCGAAATCCAGCTCGATCTCGCGCTCGTCCAGGGCGCCTTCGCGCAGCTGCTTGCGCAGCTTCTGGCGGGTGTCGCTCTGCTCGGGGTTGGCCGGGGTCGCATCATGGCTCCAGTCGGTCGGCGTCTGGCGGCGCGGCAGCAAGGCGTCGAGGATACGGTCCTCGGCGCGGTCCTCGGCCTGCGAGCGCACGCGCTTGATCGCCTGCTCACGGGTCAGCTTGTAGGCGACGTCGGCGAGGTCACGCACGATCGACTCGACGTCCTTGCCGACATAACCCACCTCGGTGAACTTGGTTGCTTCCACCTTTACGAACGGCGCATTGGCCAGGGTGGCCAGGCGGCGCGCGATCTCGGTCTTGCCCACGCCGGTGGGACCGATCATCAGGATGTTCTTGGGCGTCACTTCGTTGCGCAGGTTCGGTTCCAGCTGCATGCGGCGCCAGCGGTTGCGCAGCGCAATCGCCACGGCGCGCTTGGCGTCGTGCTGGCCGATGATGTAGCGGTCGAGTTCGTTGACGATTTCGCGTGGAGTGAGTTCGGACATGAGGTCACCGGAGGTGTGGTCTTGGCCCGTCATCCCGGCGTATCCGGGTTGACGACGAGAATGGCTGTCGCGCCGAGCGCCTACAGCTCCTCGATGGTGGTGTTGTGGTTGGTATAGATGCAGATGTCGCCGGCGATCTTCAACGCGCGCTCGACGATCTCGAACGCATTCAATTCGGTGTTTTCCATCAGCGCCAGCGCGGCCGACTGGGCGTACGGGCCGCCGGAACCGATGGCGATCAGGCCGTGCTCCGGCTCCAGCACGTCGCCGTTGCCGGAAATCAGCAGCGAGGCTTCCTTGTCGGCTACGGCGAGCATGGCTTCGAGCCGGCCCAGGCGGCGGTCGGTGCGCCATTCCTTGGCCAGTTCGACCGCGGAGCGCGTGAGATTGCCGCCGTGCTTGTCCAGCTTCTGCTCGAACAGCTCGAACAAGGTGAAGGCGTCGGCGGTGGCGCCGGCAAAACCCGCCAGCACGTCGCCCTTGCCCAGGCGGCGGATCTTGCGCGCGTTGGCCTTCATCACCGTATTGCCGAGGGTGACCTGGCCGTCGCCGCCGATCACGACGCGCCCATGGCGGCGCACCGAGACGATGGTGGTGGCGTGAAAGGATTCCATGGAGGGCTCCGCAGACAAAGTAGTCCGCCTGAGGTGGGGCCGTGCCGGCGGAATCCAAGCCATTCGGCCTGCGGTGCCGGTGCCGGAGCGAGCCCGGGACGCTTAGGGTCTGGGGGCGAGTGGTGGGGGCGCGAGGACCAGCCACCCGGGGCGAGCGCACGGGTTGCGACAAAGTGCGCGCTGGCACCCTCGCTACCCGCCCCTCGTCCCTAAGCGCCTATTTCCGTTTAGCCCTGGGATGCGCGGCGTCGTACACCTTGGCCAGGTGCTGGAAGTCCAGGTGCGTGTAGATCTGCGTGGTGGCGATGTCGGCGTGGCCGAGCAACTCCTGCACGGCGCGCAGGTCGCCCGACGATTCCAGCATGTGGCTGGCAAAGGTGTGGCGCAGCAAATGCGGATGCACATGCTTGGCCATGCCCTGCTGCAGCGCCAGCGTCTTCATGCGCAGCTGCACGGTGCGGGGACTGATCGGCGCACCGCCGCGTCCACGGAATACCGGGCTTTCCGGCGTGGTGCCTTCGTCGTCACCCAGCGCGCGCAATGCAGCCACCGCGTGGCGGCCCACCGGCACGATGCGCGTCTTGTTGCCCTTGCCCAGCACGCGCACCTCGCCGGCCTGTAGGTCCAGGTCGATCCAGCGCAGGCCGGTGAGTTCGGACAGGCGCAAGCCCGAGGAATAGAACAGCTCGAGCATGGCGCGATCGCGCAGGGTCAGCGCTCCCTCGCCGACGGCTTCGACCAGGCTGGTGGCTTCATCCACATCGAGCACTTGCGGCAGCTTGCGGTGCACCTTGGGGCCGCGCACGCCGGCCATCGGGTCGTGCGTCATCAGGCCTTCGCGATGCAGCTGGCGGAACAGGCCACGACAGGACGACAACAGCCGTTGCAGGCTCTTGGGCGCCAGGCCGCCACGATGTTCGGTGGCGACGAAACTGCGCATGCGGTTGGGTTCGAGCGCGTCAAAGGCGTCGATGCCCTGCGCTTCCATCCAGCGCAACAGCTTGGCCAGGTCGCGGCGATAACCGTCGACCGTGTGCGCGGAGGCCTGGCGCTCGCCCGCCAGGCGGGCGAGCCAGGCGTCGACCTGTTCGCGCGCGGACACGGTCGGTTTACATGCCTTCCTGAGAACGACGCAGCGCGGCGGTCACCGTCGCCGCAATCATCTTCAGGAACAGGGTGCCCATGCCGGGCTGAAAATGATCCGGGTCGCTGCTGCCAATGGCGAGGATGCCGAACTCGCCCAGCGGCATGATGGCGGTGGAGCGGACCTCGGGCGCCTGGTCGCCGAACAGGCGGTACAGCCGCTCGGCCGAAAGGCGGCCGGCGACGGGCTCGTGATGGGACAGGAAGTCCGCGAACTCGGGTACCGCCGTACGTCCACCGGGGATATTGATCAGCCAGGTGGCCGGCGGCAGTCCGACCGCGCCGAACAGCAGCAGGCGCACCTGGTCGGTCTTGAAGTCTTCGGACAGGCGCGCAACCACGCTGCGTGCGGCGACGGCCGGCGTGTTGGCGCGCAAGACGGCGACGTTGAGGTCATGCACGCGCTGCATCAGCCGTTCGTTTTCCGCGGCGATGGCGATCAGATTGGCGAGCTGGCGCTCCAGTTCGGCGTTCTTCTCGCGCAGGCTCTGCAGCTGGTAGACCGCCAGCGAGGCCACCGGGCCTTGTTCGCGCGGCAAGGTCAGCTGGGCCGCCAGGTCGGGGTAGTCGGAGAGGAATTCCGGGTGTCGGCGCAGATAGGCCGCCACGTCGCTGGCGCTAAGGGTCTCGGCGAGTGCGGTGTCTGACATGCGCGGGTTACCTCAAACCAGGGGGCAAGAACGATAGGACGCTGGCCGGAGTGTGCGGTGTCGGGGTGTCGTCTTTCAACGTGCCATCCGAGAACCCAGCCACTCGCCCTCGAATACGAAGGCTGCGGGCCCGGTCATCCATAGGGTCTGGCCGCGGCCGGCCCAGTCGATGGTCAGCTCACCGCCAGGCAGGGCCACCTGCACGCGGTCATCGACTTCGCCGCGCTCATGCATGACCGCCATGGCCGCACAGGCCCCGGTGCCGCAAGCCAGGGTCCAGCCGCTGCCGCGTTCATGCACGCGCAGGCGCAGCTGGCCGCGGTCCACCACCTGCACGAAGCCGGCGTTGGCGCCCTCGGGGAACCGCTCATGCGTGGTCAGCAGCGGGCCCTGTCGAAACAAGACGGGCGCTTGCAGGTCAGGCACGACGACGACTGCATGCGGGTTACCCATGGAGACCGCACCCATCATCAGCGTTTCATCGCCGACGTCGATGGCGTAGCTGTCGGCCTCGACATCGGCGCGGAACGGCACCTGGCTGGGGGCGAATGCAGGCACGCCCATGTCCACGGTCACCTCATGGGCGTTGATCAGGCGTACGGTCACCGGACCGGAGGGACTCTCCAGCCGCACCGTGTCCCCGATGGCCAATTCACCGGCCCGATGCAGCCACGCGGCGACGCAGCGCACGCCGTTGCCACACTGGCCCGATGGCGAACCATCGGCATTCCAGATGCCGTAATAGAACGCGCACGACGGATCGCGCGGCGGCTCGATACTGATCAGCTGGTCGAAGCCCACGCCGGTGCGACGATCGGCGATGGCGCGGATCTGCTCCTCACGCAGCGCGAAGGGCTGGCGCCGGCAATCGAGCATGACGAAGTCATTGCCGATGCCGTGCATCTTGGAAAAGTGCAGCTTCATCGGGACAGTCGACCTGCCGGCATCACCGGAACGTGCCGCCAACGATGTGGCCAGTCGCGTCCTGCTCGGGGAAGTAACGGCTGTTGTTGGTGCGGAATTCCATGGTGGTGATCTCGCCCGGCATCACCAGCTGCACGTCCGGATAGGTCGTCTGGAACTGGGCCGGCGTCGGATGCGTGGCAATAAAGGCGTCGAACGCCTTCATGTCGGTGACGTAGCCGTGCACGGGGGCCTGCGCGGCGGGTGCCGGCGCGGCAGCCGCCGCAGGATGGACCGTAGCGGCCGCGGGCGCCGGTGTCGTCTTCGGCGGCATATACAGCGGACCCTTGTTGCCGCACGCGGCGAGCAGGACAAAGGTGGTGCACAGCGGAAGCAGCAGGAGGGATCGGCGCATGACTAAGGTCTCCGGCGAGGACCGCCGCAGTATAGAGAAAGCAGCCGAAAAAACCTGGCGAGCACATGGATCGAGTGCACGTTTACGCATCATTGCCGAGCCGGCTATCGTTATCATGCGGCCGTCGCCGCGAAGCTTGCGGTTGGGGAAGTAGAAGATGGATTGGACCGCGCTGTTGCGCCTCCCGTCGACGATCCTGCTGGTGCTGGCGGTCGTCGCCTTGTTGTTTACCCTGGTGCAATTGGTGGCGCTGCGTGAGCGCCTGCATGGCGGGCAGCGCCTGGCATCGGCCGGACGCGCCGTGTTGTTGCTGCTGGCGTTCGCGCTCACCCTGGTGCTGGCAGGCGCGGGTTTCGCCCTGCGCGGCTACCGCCTGTGGTCGGAAGAAACGCCGGTGGTCGAGATCGACGCACGCATCCTGTCGCCCCAGCGCTGGGCGCTGACCCTGCACTGGCCTGATGGCTCCACCCGTCAGGTGCAGCTGGCCGGCGATGCATGGCGGCTGGAAGCGATCGTCCTGAAGTGGCAGGCGCCTGCCGTGCTCGCCGGCTTGCCGCCGGTTTACCGACTCGACCGTTTGTCGGGCCGCTATGACGACGCGGGGCAGGAGGCGACCGCGCTGCGCACCGTGATCGACTTTCGCGAAGCCGGCAGCTTCGACCTGCTCGACTTGCACAAGCAATATCCCCAATGGGTGCCCAATGTGGATGTGCTGTTCGGCAGCGGCGTCTTCCTGCCGCTGGTCGACCAGGGGCATTACACCGTCAGCCTGATGCGCAGCGGCGCCCTGGTGGCGCGTCCGGATGAGGCGACGGAACAGCGCATCGCGCAGCCTTTCTGATGGTCTTCCTCTCCCCTTTGGGGAGAGGACTGAGGTGAGGGGTGGGTGCTCGCGGAAGCGATTAACAGGAGCCTGATTTGACGTGGCTCTGTCGCAAGATTGACCCCTCACCCCAGCCCTCTCCCCAGTGGGGAGAGGGAGCAAAGCGCGCCTACCCCAGCTTTTTCTCATAACGCCACGCGTCGGCACCATCGCCGTAGTAGCGCTCGTATTGCCCGATACGCTCGTAGCCATGGCGCTCGTAGAGGCGGATGGCGACCTCATTGTCCGTACGCACTTCCAGCCGCAGCGCGTGACAGCGGCGGCGCTTGGCGGCGTGCTCGGCGGCGTCCAGCAGGGCCGAGCCCACGCCCTTGCCACGTGCGGTAGCGCTGGTGGCGATCGAATACAGCCGCGCCACCTGGGTACCCTTGCGGAAGAACACCACCGCCGTGCCCAGGAAACGCCGGTGATTGGCACTGGCGACCAGCACCTGGGCCGTTTCGCTGTCCAGATGGCGGCGATACTGCGCCCGGCTCAGGCGGTCGGTGGCAAAGCTGGTTTCCTCGAGCGCGACGAGATCATCGAGATCGGAGAGTTCGGCACGGCGGACGCGCACGGCGGCGGTCGCGGGCATGGGGGTCATCAGGGGCGATTCTCGTCGAGGACCGCCAGCGTGGAACGGGGCGGCGCGGGCGGAGGAAACCAAGCGCGGCACTCTAGCCCCCGGGCCCCCCCACGGCAATCATGACTTTTGGTGCATTTAAGTCAGCTTCAGTGGGACACCTTGTCTGGCGCGAGCCATGTGCCACACTGCGCGCCTTGCGCTGTGCCGCCCCGTCTCCCCGCGTGACGACACTCCTCCGTTCCATCTGACAGAGGTGTCATGACCCGGCTCGTCATTGTCGTCGAGAAGGCCTCCGACTGGAGTTCCTACTACCCGTCCGTCGACGTCGTTACCGCGATGGACTACCTGCGCGAGCCGATCGGCGGCGACGACGAGCGCACGCACGTCATCAACCTCTGCCGCAGCTACAAGTACCTGGGCACCGGCTACTACGTGTCGCTGCTGGCGGAAGCGCGCGGCCATCGCGTGATGCCGTCGGTGCGCACGGTGAACGACCTGCGTCGCCGGTCGCTCTACGGCCTGGATATCGAGGACCTGAGCACCAAGCTCACCAATTTCCTGCCGGCCGGCGGCCGTGACACGACTGACTTCGGCATCCTCGTCTACTTCGGCCAGACCGCTTACCCGGCGCTGCAGGACCTGGCGCGGCAGGTGTTCGAAATGTTTCCCTGCCCGCTGCTGCGCATCGAGTTCGAGCGCGACCGGGTGTGGCAGGTCAGCGCGATCAAGCCGGTGGGCCTGCATACCCTGATCGATGCACAGGAAGACGCGTTTGCCGAGGAGCTGGATCGCTTCAGCAAGAAACTGTGGCGCAAGCCGAAGGCGCGCAAGCAGTTCCGCTACGACATCGCCATGCTGGTGGATCCGGCCGAGCAGATGCCGCCGTCGAACAAGAAGGCGCTGAAGTCGTTCATCGCCGCCGGCAAGGAGCTCGGCATCGAGGTCGATCCGATCGGCAAGAACGACTACCAGCGCCTGGCCGAATACGACGGCCTGTTCATTCGCGAGACCACGGCCAGCGACAACCACACCTACCGCTTCGCGCATCGCGCGGAAAAGGAAGGCATGGTGGTGATCGACGACCCGACCTCGATCCTGCGCTGTACCAACAAGATCTTCCTCAACGACCTGATGGTGTCGCGCAAGCTCGCCGTGCCGCGTACGGAGATTCTTTATCGCGACGACAGTAAGGGCCTGAAGGACGTGGCGTCGAAGCTGGGCTATCCGCTGGTGCTGAAGATTCCGGACGGCTCGTTCTCGCGCGGCGTGGTGAAGGTGGAGAACGAGGTCGCGCTGGGCAAGGCCTCGGCCGAACTGTTCCAGCACAGTTCCCTGCTGCTGGCGCAGGAGTTCGTCTACACCGAGTTCGACTGGCGCATCGGCGTGCTCAACAACGAGGCGCTCTACGCCTGCAAGTACTACATGTCGCGCGGCCACTGGCAGATCTACAACCATGGCGCCAAGGGCGCGTCGAAAACCGGCGAATCGGAGACGATTCCCGTGCGTGATGCGCCAGCCGACGTGGTCAAGTTGGCGCTCAAGGCCACCCAGGCGATCGGCAATGGCCTTTACGGCGTGGACCTGAAGCGCGTGGGCGACAAGCCGGTGGTGATCGAGGTGAACGACAACCCGTCCATCGATGCGGGCGTGGAAGATGACCATCTCGGCGACGAGCTGTACACGCGCATCATGCAGGAGTTCCTGCGTCGCATGGAGCGCAAGCGCTCGGGCGCCGGTGGCTGATAAGCGGGACGATCCGGCGGCGCTTCCCTGCGCCGCCGCACCGTGACTTTGCGCGGAGTAGCTTCCGCGATCCACTGCCAAGTGAATTCGATAGGGCCTGTTCGCACTCTCCGCGTAGCCCGCGTTGCTTGCCTGTGGTCGCCAGGTGGCAGTGCGTGGCGCCGGCCTGGCTGGCTGCCAGGCCAAGCCGCGCGCTGGCGCCTGGCGGCCACAGACAAGCAACCCTTCGGGCCGGGTCTTATTGCCCGCCATCCTGCGTCATCACTCGGTCGTGTACCGACGTACACTCCCTCGTTCTTCCTTGTCTGGCGGGCAATAAGATCCCGGCGCGGGCCACGCGGAGAGTGTGAACAGGCCCTAGTTCCAGATCAGCCGGGACGCCGCTTGCCGACGCGGGCGACGCAGCGCGCTGAGTAGCTGGCGCGGCAGGGCCGGTTCCAGCGCCAGCACAACGATCAGCGGCGCGCCGATCAGCCAGAAGGCCGGTGTCCAGCCCAGCGAGCGCGTATGCACCGGCACCAGGGTGGTCAGCAGCAGCGCGCCACCGGCCAGCAACCACAGCAGGGCGCCCCCGAGCAGGCGTTCATGACGGGCGGTATCAGGCTTCGAGCGCATGCGGGTGGTCCGTTCGTTGCGGGTGGACACAGCCTGCACCGGGCCGATCTCAAAACCTGCGATGGCTGGTGAAACGCCTGCCGCGGGACCGTCCGCAGCCGCCCGGGCCCGCTAAAATGGGGCAGTGGCGACGATCGGGTACGACCCGGCGGGCATCGAGACAGGTTCAAGGAGTAGCTATGAGTGCAGGACAATTCGCGGTGTTTGGCCACCCCATCGGCCATTCCCTGTCGCCGCAGATCCATCGGGCCTTCGCGCGCCAGTTCGGGTTGGAGCTGGAATACCGCGGCATCGACGCCGCGCCCGTGGACTTTGAAGAAGCGGTGCGCGACTTCTTTGCGGACGGTGGCCGCGGCGCCAACGTCACCTTGCCGCACAAGGCTGCCGCCTTCGCCATGGCGGATGAACGCAGCGTGGCCGCCGCGCGCGCGCGCAGCGCCAATGTGCTTACGCTCCTGCCCGATGGACGGATCGCCGCGCACAACACCGACGGCGCCGGCATGGTGCGTGACATCGCCGAGCGTCACTCAGTCGACCTGCGTGGACATACCGCACTGCTGCTCGGCGCCGGTGGCGCCGCGCACGGCGTGGCCTGGGCGATGCTCGATGCGGGTGTGGAGACGCTGACCATCGTCAACCGTTCGCCGGAAGCGGCCGATGCCCTGGCCGATGCGATCGGCGACCCGGCGCGTGCACACACGCGTTATTGGGAAGACCTGGCCGAGCTCGGTGCGTTCGACCTGATCGTCAATGCCACCTCGGCGGGCGTCCTGGGCAAGTCGCTCGAGCTGCCCTTCGCCATCGTCGGCAATCGCGCACTCTGCTACGACCTCTCCTATGGCAAGGCGGCCACGGACTTCCTGGCCTGGGCGCGAACCGCCGGCGCGCGCTATGCCTTTGATGGCCTCGGCATGCTCGTGGAAACCGCGGCGGACGCGTTCGAACTGTGGCATGGCCGTCGCCCGGAGACCGATCCGGTCTACGCCGAACTGCGCAAGCCATACGCTTGAGCGCAGTGTTGCGTCATCGTCCAAGCAGGGCTGAAGGATGACGGCGCCGAGCTGTCGCATCGATTGCGGCGCGTGCTGCATCGCGCCGTCGATCAGCTCACCGATTCCGGGCATGCCGCATGGCAAGCCGGCTGGCGTGCGCTGCATCCAGCTTACCCAGGACAACCGTTGTGCGATCTTCGGACAGCCCGGGCGCCCTGCCGTCTGTTCGGGACTGCGCCCGGAAATCGCCATGTGTGGCAGCCATCGCGATCACGCCCTCGCCTATCTCGACGAACTCGAGCAAGCCACACGCGCTCACTGACGGTTTCTTCACAACCCAGCTCACGGAACGCCCCGCCGGCGCATTGACGGACGGCTGGACGTCCATGGACTGAAGACGTCGCGCCGATGCGCGTGATAGCGTGCGCGGCGCAGGGGGCACATTGCGGGGAGTAACGTCATGGTGCCTGAGGGTTTCGTCCGCCATCGTCTGGCGGTAGCCGTACTGTTGGCCACGCTTGCTGGCAGCGGTTTCGTCGCGTCGGCCCACGCTGATCCGGTGATTGGCTCGAACAACGTCGTCGTCGCCGATCCCAGCGTGCCGCGACCGCCGGGCCAGCCCTGCGTGGTGACCTTGTTCAGCGACCTGACGTTCACCGACTTCAACACGCGTCCCTATAGCTATACCCCGCCTGCCGCCTGCAATGGCCGTTGGGCCAAGGTGGTCCTGGAAGCGGACTTCTCGGTAACGGCAGGACGCCAGTACGACCGTACCGCCAGCTTGTGGCTCGGTGGCGTGAATCTCTATTTCGGCACCACGCAGGAACCTTCCGCCACGGTGTCGCCCGCCTGGCATGTGGAGCGCGATCTCACCGACTACACGGCGCTGCTGCGCAGTGCCGGCGCAGGCCAGGCGATCATCGGCAACGTCGTCAACAGCACCTATACCGGGGTGATTCACGGCAGCGCACGCTTGCTGTTCTACCCGGCCACGGCGCAGGCGCGTGCAGCAGATGTGCCGGATGCGGTGTACCCGCTGGGCGCCGATCCGGTGGGCAGCACCACCACCTTGAACACGTCGACGGACAAGCTGGCCAGGACGCTCACGTTGCCGCGCAATGTGGAGCGCGCCTATCTGGACGTCTTCACGCAAAGCCAGAGCGGCGACGAGTTCTGGTACACCTGCGTACCCGACGCCTATGCCGCGCAGGTCCAGGAATGCGGCGGCGGCAATTTCCGCGAGGCGGAGATCAGCATCGACGGCCAACCCGCCGGGGTGGCGCCGGTGTATCCGTGGATCTATACCGGCGGCATCGATCCCTACCTGTGGCGGCCGACGCCGGGCGTGCAGACGCTCAACTTCATGCCTTATCGCATCGACCTGACGCCGTTCGCGGGCCAGCTCAGCGATGGCACGCCGCATGAGGTGGCGGTGCAGGTCGCCGGCGCCAACGGCTATTTCTCTGCCACCGCGACCTTGCTGGTGTATCGAGACGCGCATGCGCAGCAGGTCACGGGCTCGATCACGCGCAATACGCTGGTCGGCCAGGCGCCGACGCCAACCATCGGCAGCACGCTGGCAACTGCCAGCAACGGCGACATAAGCGGCGACATCACGACCAGGCTCGAGCGCAAGTTCGAGATCGAGGGCGTCGCCCAGACCTCGCATGGTCGCGTGACCAGCACGGTGACGCAGAAGGTGGGCTTTGACGACGTGCAACGCTTCACCATCAACAGCAGCACGTATCGGCAGCAGACGCTGCAGCGGACCTGGGCCGACAGCGTCAGCCAGCATCGCATTGGTTCCGTGCTCACCACCGAGCAGCGCCAGCGCTTCAACTACCCGTTCACGCTCGACTACAACCAGCAGCTGGCCAGCGATGGCAGCATCAGCGCAGCGACGACCGTGCACCAGGGCTATCACCAGCATGACGAGCGCCGCCTGTTCGGCATGTCGCTGTATGCGGCCGAGGTGGAAAACACCGTGGATAGCGCGGATACCCTGGCCTTCGATGCCAGTGGCGCACTCACCGGCCATAGCGGGCAACAGAGCGCGCAGACGTTTGTATTCCATGATTCCCTGGGCGGCTGCTATCGCACCTCGCTGACCACCCAGGCTGGCGTGCTCGCCAGCTACAGCGCGGGACCAGGCTGCCCCGATCACCACAACCGGGTGTCATGGTTCGCCCATCCCGATGGCTCACCGGATAGCAGCTTGTCGCCCGGCCGTTGACCGCGGGCAGGTTGCCGTGATGGGTCACGCATCGCGATCAGGGACGATCGCTTTGTGTGACGCGCGTCGCATTCGGCGATGGTGAGCAACGTCTCCGCAACATCACGTCACTAAGCTGGCGCGCCCGTTGGCGCACTTGTGCGCCGGCCCCCACCGATCACTCAACGCTGGCCATGTCATCCGCATCCTCGCCTCGTCGTACCGAGGGCGTTGCCCGTTACGCCTTGCTCATCGTCATCGCCCTGGTCGCCTGTGGTGCTGGCGTGATCTTTTGGCTGCTGAAATCAAGAGCGGATGCCGACGAGCCAGCAGCCGTGGTGGTGGCAGCCGCAGGTCCCATCATTCGGGCGGGCGCGGACACGGACGAACTGTTGCAGCACGCGCGCCAGGCCATGGCCGAGCAGCGTCTGCTCGCGCCAGCGGGCAACAATGCGTTCGAGCTTTATCTGGCCGTGCTCAAGCGCGAGCCGGGCAACCGTGTCGCACAGGACGCCTTGCGCGAGATTTTTTTCTGTTCGCCGCCACGGCTGCCGAACAGACCATCGATCAGGGCGATGACGCCGAGTCGCAGCGGCAAATCGCCTTGCTGACACTCGCCGATCCGCAGAACTACACGTTGACCTTGCTGCAGGCCAAGCTGCAGGCGCAGCGTGATGCGGTGGCACAACAGGCGCCGCAAGCGCCGCAAACGCCGAAAAGCGCGCCACCCGCACCACCCACGCCTGGCGTGGCGACGGCGAGCCGCGCGGTGGCGCCAATCGCTGCCACCGCCGTGGTGCCGCAGCCGGCAACATCGCCGATGCTCAACAAAGCCGCCAACGTCCCTACCGCTGCCGAGCAAGCGCTAGCTCGGCTGCAGGTGGAATCCACGCCGGTCGAGGCCGCTCCGCGTGCCGCCGTCAAGCCACGCGCGCCGGCCGTGGTCGCCGTCGCGGATGCACAGGGCGCGACGGCTCCGGCGGTGGCGCGTCGCATCGAGCCGGTCTACCCGCCCGATGCGCGCCGCCAGCGCCGCCAGGGCTGGGTGGATGTCACCTTCGTCGTGCAACCCGATGGCTCCGTCGCCGCCGCAAGCGTGGCTGACGCCGACCCGAAGTACGTGTTCGACCGTGCTGCGCTGAGTGCCGTCACCCGCTGGACCTTCACGCCGGGGACGCAGGACGGCAAGCCGGTAGCTTCCCAGGTCCGGCAGCGCATCGAGTTTCGCCTTTAAGCGGGCGCGAGATGCGGCCGACCTGGGCAAGCAGGGCCGCATCATCAGCCGGTGGCCCTACGGCTTGATCGTCGCCCAAGGTTTTGTCTTGGCAGGCTCTTGCGAATGCTATGGACGTCCGCTCGTGGCGCCGACATCCTCGCGTAAGTCACATCGCTGACATCAGTGGCCGCTAATGTGACAGTTCCGCCGGGGCGCCTGAGGGGCAGTCGTTCCCGTGTGCGGTTTCGACCTATGTAGCGCCTGTCATGTCTCGTCTCGCTTCTCCTGCACCACGTCAGCGCACGCTCGCCGCCGTTTCCATCATGGCCGTGCTCGTACTCGGGGGCGCGGGTTTCTGGTTCCTGCATGGCGCGAAAGGCGGCCCGATGACTGCATCGGCGGACGGCCAGGCGTCCGCGACCAAGGACGATGGCGGCGTCGGCATCCTGCTCGACCTGGCCAAGACGGCCGTTGGCGAGAAGCGCCTCGTCGCTCCGGCAGGCAGCAACGCGTACGAGTTCTATCTCAGCGTGCTGCAGCTCGACCCCAGCAACAAGGCCGCGCTGGATGAGCTGCACGAAGCGTTCCCGAGTGCATCGGCCGACGTGGAGCGCGCGATCAACAACAACGAACTGGACGAAGCGCAGCGCGAGCTGTCGCTGCTGCGGGAGTTCGACAGCACCAACTACATTCTTTCGCTGCTCGGCGGCAAGCTGGATGCGCAACGCCAGATCATGGTTCGCCAGGACGAAGCGCGTGCCGAGGTGATCCAGTCGCAGCAGTCGGCCGCCAGCGGCGCGACGCCGTAAGCCACTCAGCGCAGCAACGGGCCGGCCTTTCGCAGCAGCAGCTCGACCAGCTCGGGCTGCATGAAGTCGTAGCGATCGGGAATATCCAGGCATACCACGCGCTTGCCGCGAAGCCGAGATCCGTAACGACTCCGCAGTCGTCGCCGATGCGAGGCTTCCATCACCACGATCAGCTCGGCCCAGTCCAGTTGATCGGCCGACAACGGCGTTTCGGCGTCATCGGCCAGGCCGGCGGAATCAACCTCCAGACGCGGCCACGCACGGAAGACTTCGGCTGCCGTGGGACTGCGCAGGCGATGGCGGCTGCACAGGAACAGTACGCGGCGAGCTGTCATCCTGCCGCGAGATACTCGTCTTTCAAGCGGACATAGTTGCCCGCCGAGTAATGCAGCTGTTCAATTTGCTTGTCGCTGAGCATACGCACGAGCCTGGCCGGATTGCCGACCCACAGTTCGCGCTCGCCCACCACCTTGCCTGGCGGGATCAGGCTGCCGGCACCGACGAAGCCGTACTTCTTCACGGTGGCGCCATCGAGCACGGTGGCGTGCATGCCGATCAGGCAGTAGTCCTCGATGGTGCAGGCGTGGATCACCGCGCCATGGCCAATGGTGACGCCTTCGCCCACGATGGTGGGAAAGCCGCCCGGCGAATACGGGCCGTCATGGGTGACGTGGATGACCGCGCCGTCCTGCACGTTGCTGCGCGCGCCAATGCGGATGAAGTGCACGTCGCCGCGCAACACGGCGCCCGGCCAGATCGATACATCGTCGCCGAGCTCGACCGCGCCGATCACGGTAGCCGCCGGATCGACGTAGACGCGATGGTGGAGCGTGGGCCAGATGCCCTTGTATTTGCGTATGGAATCCATCCGCCTATGGTACCGCCGTGTTGCCTTAGGTAGGCGCTTACCCGGTGCGCGCCTGCGCCTCGAGCATCTCGAGCGTGTGCTGATAACCCGCATCGATCGCCCGCTGCCAATCCTTCCAGTCCAGCATGCCGACATGCTCCAGCGGTGGCGTGAGCAGCAGATCCGCGCGTTCACGGCGATGTTCGCTGGGCCCTTCGCTGTTGACCATGGCTGCGCGCACCAGGGTGGAAACCAGTCCCGGGCGCTGGATCTGCTGGCGTTTCAGCAGCAAGCGCCATAACGGCGGCGTGGCGAATTCTTCCGCGGTGGTGAGCAGCGAGATATCGGCGCGGATGTCGACGGCCGTGATATGCGCCATGCCGTCGTCGGCCATCACATCGGTGGGCAGGTTGTCGACCAGGGCGCCGTCGACGTAGACACGACCGTGATGCAGCACCGGCGGCAGCACGCCAGGGATGGCGCTCGAGGCGCGCAGCCATAGCCACAACGGCCCGCGTCGATGCACCACCATGCCTTCCCCCGACAGGCAGGTTGAAACGCAGAAGAACGGCAGCTTGAGATCTTCGATATCCAGCGCACCAAACGCGCGTCGCAGCATCGCCGCCGCCCGGCGGCCGCGCGTGAGGGCGACGATCGGCAGGGTCCAGTCCGACAACGGACGTCCCTCGACGAAGCTGCGGCGGAAGGTTTCCACCATCGCGTCCAGCTCCCAGCCAATGGCGACGCCGGCGCCGATGATGGCGCCGATGCTGGTGCCGCCCACCGCATCGAAGGCATGGCCGGCCTCGCTCAGCGCGCGCAACGCGCCCAGATGGGCCAGACCTCGCGCGCCACCCCCCGCGAGGACAAGGCCACGCGCGTGACCGCTGATCAGGCGCGCCAGCCGACCAATATCCGCCGTCCCGCCCACGTGATGGTGTTGCAGTTCACCGCTGAAGGGCGCACGCCAACGCTGGGCGGAGCCGAGGCTGGGCTGGCGTCCGGCATGCAGCAGGATGAGATGGCGCGGGCGATGGCCGGCGCACGACGGATGCATGGGTAACGCCTCGGGCCAGGGCTGTGCCGCTTGCGAGGCCAGCGCGGGCAGCAATAACACGTCGGCCTGGCGCAGGCAACGCTGGCGCCAGTGCACGTCACCCGTGCTGTCGAGATAGATGACGAAGCGGGCCTGAGCTTCGCGCTCGGCGAACCATCCACTGCTGCGGCCGACACCGTGTTCGGCGTCGATCACGATGCAGCTGCCCCAATGCTCCAGTTCCATGGCCAGCTGCATGGCCAGCGAACGGGCGGGTACGTCCTGGCTGACCGGCAGCAAGGCAAAGGTGCGCGGCGCACCACGATCTTCCTCGCCGCGCATGCGCTCCTGCAGCCGCGTGATCGCCACGCGCGCCACGCCCAGCATGGCCTGGGGATAGCGGCTTGCCAGGGCCTCGTAGTTGCCCCGGTCCAGGCGCAGCAGTTCGGAATCGCGCAGGGCGCGCACGGTGTACTGCCGGCTCTCGCCGGTGATCAGGCCAAGCTCTCCCAGGCTGTCCCCGGCCGCCACCAGGCGCACCCGCTCGGTCGGGCTGTCGAAGACGCCCAGGCTGCCGCTGACCACCAGATACAGCGCATCGGCCGGATCGCCCTGGCGAAACAACGCGCGTCCGCCGGGCAGGGAAAACCACTGAAGCTCGGGGACCAGCGCGCTCAGCGCCTCGTCCTGCAAATGCCCAAACACATCGCAACGACGCAACAGGGCGGAAAAATCAGGCATCGACATGGCGGCATGGTACGGCGGCCTCTGTGACAATTCGTGAGAGCGCCCCGCCTTCCCGTGCCCGCCCTGCTTGATTTCGCCGGGGTGGCTCGCCACGCTGGCGGCCATCCGCCGGCCCGCCTCCCGGCAGCCGGGCGGAGAACCGAGGAGATTCCATGGAACACGACAATCCCCTGCTGGCCGATGACACCTTGCCGGCCTTTTCGCAGATCCGCCCCGAACACGTCACGCCCGCCATCGACACCATCCTGGCGGACTACCGCAATGGCATCGATGCGTTGACCGCGCCCGGCGCGCCGCACGACTTTGCCAGCGTGATGCTCACGCAGGAGCGGCTGGAACAACGCCTGGCCCGCGCATGGGCGCCGGTGAGTCACCTGCACTCGGTCGCCGACAGCGAGGCGCTGCGCAAGGTCTATGGCCCGGCCGAAGAACAGCTCACCGACCACGCCATCGAACTGGGCCAGAACCGCGCGCTCTACCAGGCCGTGCAAGCGCTGGCCGATGCGCCGGACTTCGCCAGCCTGCCGCGACCCGAACGCGCCCTGGTTGAGCACGCCTTGCGCGACTTCCGCCTGTCCGGCGTGGCGCTGGAAGAACCGGCGCGTTCGCGCTACCGCGAAATCGGTGTCGAACTGAGCCGCCTTTCCACCGAATTCTCCAATGCCGTGCTCGACGCCACCGACGCCTGGCACGAGCACATCACCGACGAGCGCGATCTTGCCGGCATTCCCGAGTCCGGTTGCGCGGTGTTGCGCCAGTACGCCAAGGACCAGGAGCTGGACGGCTACCTCGTCACGCTCAAGCAGCCCAGCGTGCAAGCCGTGCTGACCTATGCCGACAACCGTGGCCTGCGCGAGCGCGTTTACTGGGCCTACCAGACGCGCGCCTCCGACCAGGGCCCGCAAGCTGGCAAGTTCGACAACAGCGAGCGCATCGAGCGCATCATGGCGTTGCGCCACGAAGCCGCCCAACTGCTCGGCTTCGCCAATGCCGCCGAGGAATCGCTGGCGACCAAGATGGCCGGCTCGCCGACCCAGGTGATGGAATTCCTGCACGATCTGGCCACGCGCGCCAAACCCGTTGCGCGCGACGAGCTGACCCGGCTGCGCGAATTCGCCACCAACGAGCTGAAGCTCGACAACCTCGAATCCTGGGACGTGGGCTACGCGTCCGAGAAACTGCGCCAGCAGCAGTACGACCTGGATGAGGAACAGCTGAAGCCGTACTTCCCCTTGCCTGCGGTGATCGACGGCCTGTTCGATCTCACCGACCGGCTCTACGGCATTTCGCTCAGCGTGCGCGACGGCGTCGATGTGTGGCACCCGGAGGTGCGTTATTACGACGTGCGCGATGCCGATGGCCGCGTATTCGCCGGTGCCTACGTCGACTTGTACGCGCGCACCGGCAAACGTGGCGGTGCCTGGATGGATGTCTGCCGCGCACGTTTCCGCGACGGCGAGCACGAACAGCTGCCGGTGGCCTTCCTCACCTGCAACTTCGCGCCACCGACCGAAGGCCGCCCGGCCCTGCTCACGCACGACGACGTGCTGACCCTGTTCCATGAATTCGGCCATGGCCTGCACCACCTGCTGACCGAGATCGCGCTGCCCTCGATTGGCGGCATCGACGGGGTGGAGTGGGATGCGGTGGAATTGCCCAGCCAGTTCATGGAGAACTTCGGCTGGAACCGCGAAGCGCTGGATCTGTTCGCCCGCCACTACGAAACCGGCGAACGCCTGCCCGATGCATTGTTCGAGCGCATGTTGGCCGCGCGGCATTTCCATGCCGGCCTGTTCCTGGTGCGCCAGCTTGAGTTCGCCATGTTCGATTTCCTGCTGCATCTGCAATTCGACCCGACGCAGGGCGCACGCACCATGAGCGTGCTGGAGGAAGTCCGCCACGAGGTGGCCGTGCTGCATCCGCCGGCATGGCAGCGTTTCCCGCACGCGTTCTCGCATATCTTTGCGGGCGGTTACTCGGCCGGTTACTACAGTTACCTGTGGGCCGAACTGCTCAGCGCCGACGCGTTTGGTGAGTTCGAGGAACACGGCGTGATTGATCGCGCCACCGGCGATCGCTTCCGCCGCGAAGTGCTCGCCGTCGGCGCCAGCCGCCCGGCCCTGGAAAGCTTCATCGCCTTCCGCGGCCGCGCGCCGGAGCCGGAGGCGCTATTGAAGAGCCACGGACTGGCCTGACGGACGACGGTGTCGATGACTGCATCGCTTACAATGCGCCCATGAAAATAGCCTCATGGAACGTGAATTCGCTCAAGGTGCGCATGCCGCATCTCACCGAGTGGCTGGCGGAGGCAAGGCCGGACGTGGTGGCCTTGCAGGAAACCAAGCTCGAAGACGCGAAGTTTCCGGTCGACGAGCTCGCCGCGGCGGGCTACCGCGCGGTGTTCTCCGGGCAGAAGACTTATAACGGCGTGGCCTTGCTGGCGCGCGCCGACCTCAAGGGCGAATTCGAAGATGTCGTCACCGACATCCCCAAGCTGGACGATCCGCAGCGGCGCATCCTGGCCGCCACCATAGGTGGCGTGCGCGTGGTGGATCTCTATGTGGTGAATGGCAAGGCCGTCGGCGACGAGAAGTACGCGTACAAGCTGGACTGGCTGGCCAAGATGCGCGAGTTCCTGGCGGCGGAGATCGAGCGGTATCCCCAGCTGGTGGTGCTTGGCGATTTCAACATCGCGCCGGACGATCGCGACGTCTACGATCCGGTCGCCTGGGGCGAGGACATCCTGTGCTCGCCGCCGGAGCGCGAGGCGCTGAAACACATCACCGACCTGGGCCTGCACGACAGCTTCCGTTTGTTCGAAGCGGGCGGCGAGCACTTCAGCTGGTGGGACTACCGGCAGGGTGCGTTCCGGCGCAACATGGGTTTGCGTATCGACCTTATCCTGATCGGTGAGGCGCTGAAGTCCGCGGCCACGGCGGCCGCCATCGACCGCACGCCGCGCCGCTGGGAACGACCTTCCGATCACACGCCGGTAACGGTGGATCTGGATATCTAGAATGACGGTCGCAAGACCGGCTTGCACACAGGCAGCTGATGAATACACCCAAGACCGACTGGCCCAGTTCGCTGGACGACAACGAACTCGACGAACTGGACCAATACCTGCGCGCCCATGTCGGCGAAGGCGAATTGTTGCTGGATGGCGTGCACGGGCTGCTGTCCGCGCTGACCGTCGGCCCGATGCAGGTGTTGCCGGAGGAATGGCTGCCGGAAGTGCTGCATGAGCCATTCGCCGACGAGCAGGAAGGCAATCGCGTGCTGGCCCTGCTGGCCAAACTCAATGATTCAATCAGCGCCGAACTCGATGTCGATGCCTACGAGCCGATCCTCGGTGAAGTGGAGACCGAGGCCGGTCCGGTGTTGTCCGCCGCCGGCTGGTGCGAAGGATTCAGCCGCGGCATCGACCTGCGCGCAGGGCTGTGGGAAAAGCGCCTGGCCGATGACCCGCAGCTGATGGAATTGCTCGGTCCGGTGATGGCGCTGGCGGTGGACGAAGGCATCCTCAATGCCGATGCCGAGTTCGAGAAACTCAGCGACGACGAATACGACGAATGCCTGTCCCAGGTGCCGTCCGTACTCAGCGCGGTAAACCAGTACTGGAACGAACACCCCGCCACCGAAGCCGAACTGGAAGCGTCGGTTCGTCCGGACGAAAACGAAGAGCCGCCAACGACGCCGCCACGCCAGCGCAGCGGACATTGGGTGCATTGAGCATCTGACGGGCGAGTAGCGAGAGACGAGGGGTTTTGCGCCCTCGCTACTCGCCCCTGACCCCTCCAAGGAAACAGTCCGTTCCGGCTTCAGCTCTTGGGCGCCACCCCTGACGGCATCATCATGGGCGGCAGATATTCCATCGGAGCAAGCCATGACTGAGCGCAGCATCCTCCGTCGCATTCGCGGCACCGACACGTCTGACGGCGCAGGCGTCAAGCTGAAGCGCGTCATCGGGCAGCCGGCGCTGGACATGCTCGACCCGTTCCTGCTGTTGGACGAGTTCCGTTCCGACCAGGCGGGCGATTACATCGCCGGATTTCCGGAGCATCCGCACCGCGGCTTCGAGACCGTGACCTACATGCTCGCCGGCCATATGAAGCACCAGGACAACCACGGCAACAGTGGTGACCTCACGCCGGGCAGCGTGCAGTGGATGACCGCCGGTCGCGGCATCCTGCATTCGGAAATGCCGGTGCAGGAAGACGGCCTGATGTGGGGCTTCCAGCTGTGGGTGAACCTGCCGGCGAAGGACAAGATGATTGCGCCGCGCTACCAGGACATCGGGCCCGAGCGTATTCCCGTGGCACATCCGGCCGACGGCGTCGACGTCAAAGTGATCGCCGGCGAGTTTGGCGGCGTGACGGGCCCGGTGGCCGAAATCGTGACCCAGCCGATCTACCTGGATATCGCCTTGCAGCCCGGTGCTTCCATCGACATACCGCTGCCGGAAGGCCATGCGGGCTTTGCCTATGTGTTCGAGGGCAAGGACGCCGAGGTGGGCGGCGAGCCGCTGGCACGCAGCGAGCTGGGTGTGCTGTCGCGCAGCGGCAAGCTGCGTCTTGCCGGCCGGGACAGCGCCACTCGTGTCCTGCTGGTAGCCGGCAAACCGCTCAACGAGGCGGTGACCCGGTACGGGCCGTTCGTGATGAACACGCCGGAGCAGATCCACGAAGCGATCGCGGATTTCCGCGCCGGCAAGTTCTGAGGCAGCGGTCCAAGCATCGTTGCCGACGAGAGCCCCGGTTTACCGGGGCTCTTTGCATGAGTCATGGCCAAATCGGATAGACCCTCGCAGCCACGCTTGGCACGCCTCTGGCTTCATTCAAGTGCGGCCCAGGAAGTGCCGTTAAAGACACTGTTGTAGGGGGAATCCGGCGGCGGGTAGCACGGATGGCACTGTGGTTGCTTGCCATCCGTGCTGCCGCCGGCTTCACAAAATCAGATAGTTAGCCCAAAAGACGGATTGTAAAGAACTTGTTCTGTCGTTAAATTAGGATTAATCCAAGGGGGCGCAACCAGCTGTACTATCAACCTACAGTTCTTCGCGAAGATTCCTTACATAACTAGCTGTATTTAATGCCATGAATGCCCTGATTACGCTTGTTGTCCTGGCCTTGATCGCGACCTTTGCGTCCGCGCTCAAGCGAGTGCCGGCCGACCAGGTCCATAGCCTTTACCGGCGCGGCAAACCCTATCGCCTGTTGCAGCCAGGCCTTCATATGGCGCTGCCGCTGGTCGACCACGTGGTGCACCGGATCGACCTCAGTGGCCAGGTCCTGCGCTTCCAGGAGCCGTTGCCGGACGCGCATGGCGTCAGCGGCACGGTGTACTGGCAGGTGCTCGAGCCCGAACGGGCCGACGCGGTCATCGAGCAAGCGGACCAGCTGATTCGCGGCGGCGCCCTGGCCGCACTGCGGCAGGAGCCGGAGGCCTATAGCGCGGACCGTCGCGACCTGGGTTCGCGCCTGAAGCAGGCCATGAACGGCGCCCTGCGCGAGCGCGGCATGATGGTGACCCGCGTCGAGTTGGAATTTGCCTGATTCAATCCGGCCTGATCGGCACTGGCGTCGATCAGGTCCTGGCGAAGTTTGCCCTAGAGCGACCGCCACAGGGGAACCACTTCAAACCCGCTACGGCGGGTTTTTCTTTATCGTCGCGCTGGCATCGGAGACACCGTGCCCGGATACTTTCGCCCCTTCGCATCCCAAGGTACCGCCGCATGACTTCCCGCCACGATCTGCAAACCCAGCTGGAACACGGCATTGCCGCGCTCGGTCTGCAGCTGCCGGCGAACGCGGTGGAGCGCCTGCTCGATTACCAGGAGCTGCTGGCGCGCTGGAACGCCACTTATAACCTCACCGCCGTGCGCGATCCCGCCGAGATGGTCACGCGCCACCTGCTCGATTCGCTGGCGATCCTGCCGTACGTACGCGGTGAGACGCTGGCCGACCTGGGCACCGGCCCAGGCCTGCCCGGCATCCCGCTGGCCATTGCGGCGCCAGGCCGACAGATCCTGCTGGTGGATTCCAACGGCAAGAAGGTCCGCTTCCTGCGCGAGGCGATCCGCTCGCTGAAGCTCGAGGGCGTGCGTGCGGTGCAGTCCCGCGTGGAAGACGTGGAAGGCCAGTTCGACTGCATCACGGCACGCGCCTTTGCCAGCCTTGCCGACATGTTGGCCTGGGGTGGTCACCTTTTGACCAAGGAGGGCATCTGGCTGGCCATGAAAGGCAAGCGTCCCGACGATGAAATGCCCGGCGTGCCGGCCGAATTCGAGCTGCGCGGCACGCATGCGTTGAGCGTGCCCGGCCTCGAAGGGGAGCGCCATCTCGTCGTGCTCGGCCGGGCAAGCAGCCAAGCAGGCTGCTAATCTAGCCGCCATTTCACTCGTTCACGGTATCGACGACACCATGGCCCGCATCATCGCTGTCGCCAACCAGAAAGGCGGCGTCGGCAAGACGACCACCGCCGTCAACCTTGCCGCCGCGCTCGCCGCTGCCAAGCGCAAGGTGCTGCTGGTCGATTTCGACCCGCAAGGCAATGCCACCATGGCGTCGGGCGTCGACAAGCGCGTGGCCAAGCCGAACGGCTGCGAAGTGCTGCTGGACGAGGCACCGATCGAACAGGCCATCGTGCAGACCGAGGCGCATTACGACCTGCTGCCCGGCAATGGCGACCTGACCGCGGCCGAATTGAAGCTGATGGACGCGATTGCGCGCGAGAGCCGGCTCAAGGAACAGCTGGCCAAGGTGGCCGATCGCTACGACATCATCCTGATCGACTGCCCGCCTTCGCTGCACCTGCTCACGCTCAACGCGCTGACCGCCGCGAACGGCTTGCTGATTCCCGTGCAGTGCGAGTACTTCGCGCTGGAAGGTCTTTCCAGCCTGCTCGATACGGTGAAGGCCGTGCGTCAGCGGCTCAATCCGGCGCTGGAAATCGAAGGCCTGCTGCGCACCATGTACGACGTGCGCAACAACCTCGGCAATGAAGTCTCGGCGCAACTCACCCATCATTTCGGTGACAAGGTGCTGCGCTCGATCATTCCTCGCAACGTGCGCCTGGCCGAGGCGCCCAGCCACGGCCAGCCGATCCACCTGTACGATCGCAGCTCGCGAGGCGCGATCGCCTATATCGGCCTTGCCGGTGAAATGATCCGTCGCGAACGCGGCCATAGCGCGGCCGCGGTGCACGAGCATACCGGTGATGTCGTGGCGGTAGCGCTGCACGACGACGCCGACGAGACGCTCGACGATATCGTCGACATCCATCAGGAGTAAGCATGTCCGCTGCGAAAAAACGGGGGCTCGGACGTGGGCTCGACGCCTTGCTTGGCGGTGACGGTGCAGGTGCGCCGTCCGTGATCGAGCAGGAAGGCGAGCTGCGCATGTTGCCGATCCAGCAGATCCAGCCGGGCAAGTACCAGCCACGCCGCCATTGGAACGACGAGGCGCTGGACGAACTGGCCGCCTCGATCCGGGCGCAGGGCCTGATCCAGCCGGTGGTGGTTCGCGCCATCGGCAAGAACAGCTATGAGCTGATCGCCGGCGAACGTCGCTGGCGTGCGGCGCAGCGTGCGCAGCTGAGCGAGCTGCCGGTGCTGGTGAAGGACGTGCCGGAAGTCGCCGTACCGGCGATGGCGCTGATCGAGAACATCCAGCGCCAGGACCTGACCCCGCTGGAAGAAGCCGACGCGCTCAAGCGCCTGATCGACGATTTCGACCTCACCCACCAGCAGGCTGCCGACGCCGTGGGCCGCTCGCGCGCCGCGGTGTCCAACCTGCTGCGCCTGACCGAGCTGCCGCTCTCCATCAAGAAGCTGCTCGACGAAAGCAAGCTGGAGATGGGCCATGCCCGTTGCCTGCTGACCTTGCCCGAGAGCCTGGCCGAAGGGCTGGCGCTGGAAGCGGCGCGTAACGGCTGGAGCGTGCGCGAGCTGGAGGAAGCCGCCCGCCGTGCGCAGACCGAGCCCAAGGGCAAGGCCAAGCATGCGCCGTCGCGCGACCCGAATGTCGCCGACCTGGAACGCCAGCTGGCCGAACGCTTTGCCACCCGCGTCGAATTGGCCCAGGGCCGTGGCGGTCGCGGCAAGCTGGTCATCCATTACCACAGCAATGACGAGCTGGAAGGCATTCTCGGCAAGATCCGCTGAGTCTCCTGGGCCCGTCATTCCAGCGAAGGCTTGAGGCGCTCCTCAACAGCCGCAGGGCCGGTCATCCAGTGTCTTTCGATGTGCCGCAAAAGCGATGGATCCCAGCCTTCGCTGGGATGACGAGCTTTGACAGAGGATCGCGGACCCGCGCCCTCCGCTGACGCGATAGCCCCGACCCACTAGAATGGCGCCCTGGCGCCGCGCGCCCTTTGTTTAGACAAGGCCCAACCATGCCCCAACTGTCCGTCGTCGTGCCGGTATTCAACGAGCGCGACAACATTCCGCCGCTGCTCGCCGAAATCGCCGCCGCCCTGCGCGGCCAGGTCGAGTTCGAGATCGTCTACGTCGACGACGACTCCAGCGACGACAGCGTGGCCGTGCTTGCCGCGGAAAAGGCCAGCTATCCGGAACTGCGCATCGTGCGTCACCTGACTCGCAGCGGCCAGAGCACCGCCGTGTGGAACGGCGTGCGCGCCGCGCGTTCGCCGTGGATCGCCACGCTTGATGGCGACGGCCAGAACGATCCCGCGGATATCCCCAAGTTGCTGGCAGCACGCCAGGGCGCGGCGGAAAACGTGCGCCTGTTCGCCGGCTGGCGTACCACGCGTCGCGACAGCTTCAACAAGCGCATCTCCTCCAAGATAGCCAATGCGGTGCGTTCGCGCATGCTCAAGGACGCGACGCCGGATACCGGTTGCGGCCTCAAGCTGTTCGATCGCGAGGTGTTTCTGCGCCTGCCGTATTTCGATCACATGCACCGCTACCTGCCGGCGCTGGTCAAGCGCGCGGGTTTCCAGAGCAACAGCGTGCCGGTCGGTCACCGTCCGCGTACGGCGGGCACGTCCAAGTACGGCATGCTCGATCGCCTGTGGGTGGGCCTGGCCGACCTGCGCGGCGTCGCCTGGCTGATGCGCCGTGGCAAGGTCACCCAGGTCGAGGAAATCTGACCTCTTGGTCCCTGTGCGCGATCACGGCCTCACCGCTCCGTTGGCTTTTCACTCGGGCCATCCCTGGCCCTCGCCCTCCGGGCAGCTTGCCCTGTGCCATCCGGCAGTCCTGCCGGATGGTCGCGCACAGGGTGCGCTCCTACCGACAGGCACAGAGGCGGTCTGCACCCCTCATGACGTGTCTTTCATCGGCGTATGCTGAAGATTCGCTCTTTGGTGAGGCCGCCCACTCATGAGCATTACCGTCAAGCGCGTCTACGAACCTCCTGCGTCGGACGATGGTTACCGTGTGCTCGTCGATCGCTTGTGGCCGCGCGGGTTGAAGAAGGAAGACGCCGCGCTGGATGCCTGGACCAAGGAACTGGCGCCCTCGCCCACGTTGCGCAAATGGTTCGGCCACGATCCGGCGCGCTGGGAAGGCTTCCGTCATCGCTATGCCACCGAGCTGGACGCCGCCGCCGAATATTGGCGCCCGTTGGCAACGCAGGCCTCGCGCCACCGCATCACCTTGCTGTTTGGTGCGCGCGACGAGGAACACAACAACGCGGTGGCGCTCAAGTGCTACCTGGATGCGTGGCTCAAGGCTCACGGGCCCCATTGAGGCGACGCGTCGGCTGCCAGGTGGCGAGCGCGCTGCGCGCCTGCATGCGGCCCAGTTCGATCAGTTCGCGGGCACGATAGAACTCGTACACGGTGGCGACATTTCGAGGCATGCGGATCAGCAGGTCCGGCTCATAGGCGGCCAGGCGCAGCCGCGAGAGATTCGCCTGCATCAGGTCCATCGCCTGCGTCAGCAGTTCCAGCATGCCCGGTTCACGCGGCTTGTCCGCGCCGTGCGGAATCAACTTGCCGATGAACTCGCCGACGCGCTCGCGATAACTGTCGGGTGTATCGGACTTGGCGGCGGGCATGACTTCCGGCGTGGAGACATCGGGAGGACCATCCATGCTCACCGCAAACAGGAAGTCGGCGGTATCGCGGATCAGCGGCGTCACCGGCACGGGATTGAGCAAACCACCATCGACCAGCCGCCTATCCTCCAGCGTATGCGGACGAAACACGGTGGGAATGGCAATCGACGCACGAATCGCGTCGAACAGCGAACCCCGCGTGAGCCACACCTCGCGCTCGCGGTCCAGATCGGTGGCCACCGCGGTGAAGGCCAGCGGCAGATCCTCGATGCGCGCATCGCCGATCAGCTCGCGCAGCGTGCCAATGATGCGTTCGCCCTTGATCAGGCCGCCGCCGGACAGGGTCCAGTCGACCAGGCGCAACACATCCAGCTTCGCCAGCGAGCAAACCCAGTCGCTATACACCTGGAGCTTGCCCATCGCGTAGATGCCGCCGATCAAGGCGCCCATCGAAGTGCCGGCAATGGCGACGATCTCGTAGCCCTGCGCTTCGATTTCCTGGATGGCGCCAATATGCGCCAAGCCTTTGGCGCCGCCGGAACCAAGTGCGAGCGCAACGGTCGGTTTGCGGGTGGACTTGTTTTCCGCAGACTCGGGAGAGAATGGAGCAATGTCGCTAGGACTCATGGAGGAAACAGCGTGGCGGCAGTCACCGCTAGCGTCACCGCGCATGCGTCCCAATGCAAGTCGTGGCGGACCGATGCGGACGCGTTCAGCGTGGCGGCTGCTGGTAACCGCTCAGAGCGAGCTGCAATTGGATCTTCAATTCCTCGCGCAGCGACAGCGGCGCCACGACTTCCGCATCCGGTCCGTACTTGAGCACGTCCATCAGCAGTTCCTTGGAATTGGAATAAGGCACCTGCAATTCGTAGCGGCCGTCGGGCAGCCATTCGCCCTTCTGTTGCGAATGCCAGTGCTCGTCGGCGACCCAGCGCGCGGCATGTTGCGAGAAACGCAGCGTGGCCCAGGCCTTCGGCTTGCCGGCGAAGATGCCGTAGCTGGACGCGAGCGCATCGTTGAGCTCGTTCTCCGCCACGTCACGTGCGGGTTGATCCAGCGCCAGCGGCTCAGCGATGCGATCCACGGCAAAGCTGCGCAGCGCTTCGCGGTCGTGATCCCACACGTCCAGGTACCAGTTGTCGCGGTAATGCGTCAGTCGTTGTGGCGACACCGTGCGATGGCTGTCGGCATTGGTGGTGCGCGCGCGATAGCGGAAGCGCAGTTGCCTGCGCTCAAGCACGGCGCCTGCAACGATGCGGAATACCTGCTGGTCGAGCGTGCGCTCGCCCCACGCGATCACGCGGATGCGTTCGATCGGCAGGGCTTTGCCACTACCCTGGTCGGACAGCAGATGTTCGATGCGTGCCTTGAACGGTGCCAGCGCACCGGCGAGCACGCCCGGTCCGCTGCGCCCGATCAGTTCGTTGAGGGCGAGCAGCGCAGCGAGTTCGTCGGAAGTAAGCCAGAGGCCAGGCAGCTCGAAGCGCTCGCCTTCGCCGATCGCATAGCGGAACGCGGCGTGTTCGCCACCTGCACTCTCGATCGGCGCACCCAGCGCATCGCGCAGGAACGCCACGTCGCGATACAGCGTCGCACGCGAGCACTCCAGCTCGTCCATCAGACGCGGCAGGGGCACGGGATAGTGCGCCGATTTGAGCAATCGGTGCAGGGTCAGAATGCGCTCGTAACGATCCATGAAATGATTTTCGACGGCAGCCTTTGCGTAGCATGCGCACCCTAGACGGATGCTGCAAGTCCACCATGTGGTCGAGACGGAACAAATCGCCAACGACGCGGTCCGCATCGTGATGCGCCCTTCACATAGAGAAGACAGAAAACTCATGCAGCAACCTGGCGACACGGAGCAGTCCAGCATCGGTACGGATGGCGGCCCGATACTTGCGCATCCCTTGCGCGTGGGTGCGATGCTGCTGGAAGTGCTTGGCTTCAGCGGCTTTGGCTTGTGGATGTTGCTGGGACTCACCTTGGCCATGGGCGTTTATAGCCCCGGTCGTGGCGATGCCCTGGTGACCCTGACCCTGGGTGGCGCACTGATCAGCATCGGCCTGGTCGCCGCCTGTCTGCGCACGCGCTGGGCACCGACCTGGCACGGCTGGCGCATCGTCGAAAGCCAGCTGCCTACTCGCGAAGCGCTGATCGCGCTGGCGACCTTTCTGCCGATGCTGGCGGTTGCCGGCCTCGCGCGCGGGGATGACGCGTTCTGGGCAACCCGCCTCGCTGGCGCCGCCTTGGCGCTGTGCAGCCTGGCGACCCTGATCCTGACGGCACGTGGCGTCATGCTCGATCGGGCTCCCAATGTGGACAGTCGCATGGCTGCACAATTTCCGCTCAGTCGCGTGGTCTCGGCCACCTACGCCGGTGGCTTGTGGCTCTGGGTGTGCGTGACAGGGCAGGAGGTGGCTGGCGTATTCGGCGGCAACCTGCCCTGCGTCGTCGGCCTGTTGTTGCTGGGGTTGCTACGCGGCCTCGTCGAGGGCATGCGCTGGCAAACCCTGCTGGCGCGGTTCCCGGGCCCGCGGGTGCGGCTGGAACTGCAGCCCCGGCGCTATCTGGCTGCCGCGCTCGCTTATGCCGTGCCGTCCGCCGCGCTATTGCTCACCAGTTTCGGCGAAGGCCGGGTCTTGCTGTCCGTGGTGGCCGCGGTCAGTTGCACGCTTGGCCTATGCATCGAGCTGAGTTTGTATGATGGCGCCTTGCCGACCATCCCCCCGGCCCCTGAAACGGCCATCTGAAGCCGTTCCAGCCGGATCTGAGGCAACGTGTTCACAGGCAGTTCAATCCACCTCGCTAAGGTGGCGGCCTGCTTTTATTTAACGAAAATGGAATGAATCCCATGAAGAAGACTTTGATGGCGGGCGCCTTGCTCGCCGCGCTGGCAAGTTTTGGCGCGCTGGCCGACGATGCGGCCCCCAGCAACCCGGCCGACAATGGCGGCTGGAGCGGATCGGGCGAATTCGGCTTTGCCTCGGCCTATGGCAACTCCCGCTCAGAGAACATCAACGCCAAGCTGGGTCTGAACCAGGAAAACGACATGTGGAAGAACAACTTCTTCCTCACCGGCCTGCGTTCGAAAGCGGATGTGAAGGTGGTGGACGCCAACGGCAACACGACCGACCAGCTCACCACCACGGCGAATCGCTACGACCTCGGTGCCTCGGTGGGCTTCAAGCTCGATCCGCGCAGCTACATCGTGACCGCCACCCGCTATGAGCACGACGATTTCGGCGCCAACCTGTGGCAGAGCATCATCTCGGTCGGCTACGGCTATATCGCGCTGAAGACCGAAAGCACCGAGCTGTCGTTCGAAGCGGGCCCGGGTTACAAGCGCTATCGCCCGGCCGACCTCACCGAGACGGTGAATGGCGTGAGCACCCGCGTACAGCAGGACACGCAGAGCGAGGCCGTGGGCCGCGGACTGATCAACTACAAGTACCGCCTCACCGACAACACGGCGCTCGAGAATACGCTGCTGATCGAAGCAGGCTCGCAGAACAAGTACTACCAGAACGACATCGGCATGTCGGTCAGCATGACCAAGAAAGTCGCGCTGAAGCTTGGTTACCAGGTGCGTTACAACAGCGACGTGCAGCAGGACACCAAGCACACGGATACGCTGCTCACCACCAATCTGCTGTACAACTTCTAAGGCGTTGCCTACCGCGCTTGTGTAGGAGCGCACCCTGTGCGCGACTACCCGGCAGGATTGCCGGGTTGCACAGCGCCCGCTGCCCGCGAGGCGAGGGCCAAGGATGGCCCGAGTGAAAAGCCAACGAAGCGGCGATGCCGTGACGTCTTTTCGCGCACAGGGTGCGCTCCTACATAGAACAAGAGGGCGTGGCGCAGATCAGCGGCCGAGCAGCTTGTCGGCCCCCTGCGCGAACAGGGCCTCGGCAACCTGCTGCCCCAGCGCGATGGCCTGATCGCCATCCGCCTGTGCTTCGGCCAGCAGGAGGCGGCCGCTGTTGACGTCACCGACCATGCCGCGCAGGTGCAGGCCACGCTCGGTCAGCGTGCACCAGGCACCCACCGGCACGGTGCAGCTGCCGCCCAGCGCATGATTCATGGCACGCTCGGCGGTTACCGCCAGGCGCGTGTCGGGATCGTCGAGCACCGCCAGCAGCTCCAGCACGTCGGGCTGATCGTTGCGCGCTTCGATCGCGATGGCCGCCTGGCCCGGTGCGGGCAGCCAGTCCGGTGCGGTGAGGCGGCTGCGGATGCGCGCGGCCAGGCCGAGTCGCTCCAGGCCGGCGCAGGCCAGCAGGATCGCCTCGTAGTGGCCGGCATCGAGCTTGGCCAGGCGCGTGCCCACATTGCCGCGAAGATCGAGCAAGCTGAGGTCGGGTCGCACGGCGCGCAGCAGCGCCTGGCGTCGCAGCGAGGACGTACCCACGTGGGCACCGAGCGGCAACGCGGCGAGATCGCTGAAATCATTGCTGACGAAGGCATCGGCAGCGTCCGCCCGCGGCAGGATGGCGGGCAAGGTAAAGCCCGGCTCCAGTTCGGCAGGTACGTCCTTGAGCGAATGCACGGCAAGATCCGCCCTGCCTTCGAGCATGGCCACTTCGAGTTCCTTGAGGAACAAGCCCTTGCCGCCGATGGTGGCCAAGGGCTTGTCGAGGATTTCGTCGCCCCGTGTCGACATCGGCACCAGCTCCACCCGTAGGCCAGGATGGGCGGCGCGCAGCTCGGCGGCGACGTGTTCGGCCTGCCAAAGAGCGAGCGCACTCTTGCGGGTGGCGATGCGCAGGATGGATAAGGTCATGGTGTTCTCGCGAAAGGCGCCGCGCGCGGCGTCCGTGGGGAATGGCATTGTCGCGCAATTGCACGGAATACGCAGACACGGTGTGTGTCAGATATCGTCGCAGCAAAGCATGTCCAAGGGCCGAGGCGGCCTCGCGCGCCAGCCTTCCTGGCGCCGAACAGGCGCGTCCTGCGCGGGCTCCGAGTCGATTTCGCTTCAACCCATGCGCAGCAGCTTGCGCAGGGTCGGCAAGTTGCGACGGCTGACTTCGGGCGTCAGTTCGGTGCCGCCAAGCCGTGCCAGTACGCGGCCGTCCGGCAGCGTCTTCAGGCCGATCAGGCGCTGGGATGGCACCAGGCAGTTGCGATGCAGGCGGATCAGCTGGTCGGGGTAGGCGTCCTCCAGCTGGCGCAGCGACTCCTCCAGCAGCAGCTGGCCGCCACGGTGCTGCACGACCACGTACTTCTCTTCCGCGAGCAAGCAGATCACGTCGTCCAGCGCGACGCGCACCTGTTCGCCACCCAAGCGACCATGCAGGTAGTTGACCGTTTCGCGTGGCGCCTGCTGCAGGCGCTGCCGCGCACGTTGCAAGGCCTCGTTGAGGCGCTCGAGGCGCACCGGCTTGAGCAGGTAGTCGGCGGCACCCAGGTCGAATGCCTGCAGGGCGTGGCTTTCGTAGGCTGTGCAGAACACCACCTGCGGTCGCGCCCGGCCTGCCAGCCGCTGGGCCAGCGCGGTGCCGCTGATGCCGGGCATGTTGATGTCGAGCAGTAACACATCCGGATGCAGTTCGCCCAGCGCGACCAGTGCGGCCTCGCCGTCACTCACGCTGCCGGCGATCTCGACGTCGGCGCACTCCCCCAGCAGCGCAGCGAGCCGCGCGCGCGCCAGGGGTTCGTCGTCAACGATCAATACGCGCATAAAACCTGCCTAGTCTTGCGGAAGTTGCAGTCGCACCACGAAGCGGTCGCCCATCGGGCCGGCTAGCACGTGTGCGCGGGGACCGTAGCGATAGGCCACGCGCTGGCGCACATTGTCCAGTCCGTGCCCGTGCCCGCCCGGCGCGGGATCGCCGCCACGCGGGTTGTCGATCTCGATGATGATGCCGTCGCGCTCGCGCCATCCGCGCAGGACCACTTCGCCCCCTGCGCGCAGCGGCTGCACGCCGTGGCGTACCGCATTCTCGACCAGCGGCTGCAGTAGCAGGCGCGGCAGCGGAAACGCCTGCGGCAGTTCGTCCAGTTCGCGGCGCACCTGCAGGCGATCGCCGAGCCGGAGCTGCTCGATGGCCAGGTAGCGATCGACCAGGGTGAGTTCTTCCCCCAGGGTGCCGTCCTGCGTACTGTGCTCACCGAGTGCGGCGCGGAACAGTTCCGACAGATCCTCCACCGTGCGTTCCGCTGCTGCAGGATCGACGCGCACCAGCGCGGCCACCGTATTCATGCTGTTGAACAGGAAATGCGGGCGGATGCGTGCCTGCAGGGCGGCCACTTGTGCCCGCGTCACGGCGGCGAGGCGCACCTGCCACTGGGTCAGCACGAAGAAGTAGCGCAGCAAGGCACCGCCTAGCAGGGCCGCGATCAGCGTGTTGTTGCGCACGAAGGCGCTGGCGCTGTCGCTCAGCAGTTCCATTTGCATGGCCGCGTCCATCCAGTGCACCAGCGCACTGCCGGCCGCCACGATCAACACCATCACCAGCCACACGCCGGCATACGGCGTCAGGCTCGGCAAGCGCTGCAACAGCGGCCGCAATTTGCACAAGGCCACGCCGATCACCATCGCCAGCCAGTTGGCGAACAGCATGCCCACGCTATAGCCGCGCCAGCCGTGGCCATTGTTGGGGGCCAGCCACATTACCGTAACGGTGAGCGCAGCGACGATCAGCAGCGCGAAGATCACCGGCGGGCTGCAGAAATCGGGCAGCAGCTGGTGCTCGGAGCGGTTGTCGGTGGAAGGTTTGGTGGCGGGGGCCGTCATGCGGCGGAGTATGCCGTATGCATGCAGCGCGTTTCGCGACCCGCCGCCAGGCCCGTGCAGCTGGGAACGCGGTGAGAGGGCTGGTGGTCCGGCCGGACTCAGGCGGCCAGGCGTGTGGTCATCCAATGGCGCAGATCGAGCACTTCTTCGCCGCACACCGAATGCGGCATCGGATAGGTGTGCCAGGCCACCGCGTAGCCCAGCGACTGCAACAGGTCGCGCGAAGCGACGCCGCGCGTGAGCGGCACGATCGGGTCGGCCGTGCCGTGGCCCCAGAAGATCGGCGTATGCGCATTGGCGGGATTGCGTTCGGCGGCAAACGATTCGTGCAAGGGCAGATAGGTAGACAAGGCGATGATGCCGGCCAGCCGGTCGGCATGGCGTAGTCCCGCCGCCAGCGCGATGGCGCCGCCCTGCGAAAAGCCGGCCAGCAGAATGCGCGAGGCGGGCACGCCGCGCTCGTTCTCGCGCGCGATCAGCAGCTCGACGCTGGCCATGGAGGCGCGCATGCCTGCTTCGTCCTGGCGCGAGACCAGATCCACGCCGGCGATGTCATACCAGGCCCGCATCGGCATGCCGCCGTTGACCGTCACGGGCCGCACCGGCGCGTGCGGAAACACGAAGCGCAACGCCGGCCACGACGGCGACACCAGCTCCGGCACGATCGGTGCGAAGTCGTTGCCGTCGGCACCGAGGCCATGCAGCCAGATCACGCTGTGGGTGGGATGGGCGGCGGTTTCGGTTTCGACAGTGGGCAGGAGCATGGGGACTTCGCTGGGGTAGGGACGATCTGGCAGGGAGCGTGCCGCCTGGGACAGGCGCGTGGATCTCAGGGAACGCGCCGACGCGTGCGGGGGACGACAGGGACTCGCGGGTCGGCTAACCCGTAAGACTACCGGTGGGGCCGGTCATGGCGAAACGGGACCAACGGCGCTTGCCAGCCGATCAAGCTTGGCTATGCTCAGGCGTTTTGACTGTGGAGCGCCCTATGCGTCGACTGCTCTTCGCCGGCCTTGCCGCCTTAGCCGCCTTGCCCGCGGCGGCCTTGTCGCCACCCGCCCCCGGCGCCACCGGCGGAAAGCTTGATCTGGAAACCATCATGGCCAATCCGGATTGGATCGGCGCAGCGGTGGAGTCGCCGTACTGGAGCGTGGACGGACGCAGCCTTTACTACTCGCTCAAGCGCGACGGCAGCAAGGTGCGCGATCTCTATCGCGTCGACCCGCTCAGCGGCCAAGGCACCAAGCTGGATGCGGCAGCGGTAGCGCAGGCCGACGGCGCGCCGGTGTTCGATCGCGCCCATCGCTACGCCGCCTTCGTTCGCCATGGCGATGTGTTTCTGGTCGACCTGTCCAGTGGCCGCCGCGTGCAGGTGACGCGCACCACCGACGAGGAGTCCTCGCCGCGCTTCTCCAGCGACGACCGCAGCCTGCAATACCGCCAGGGCAACAACTGGTTCGTCTACGACATCGCCAGCGGCGTGAGCGCACCGGCCGCCGTGCTGCGCTTCGTCGACGACCCGCAGGCCAAGCAGCCGGACGCCCTGGGCCGGCAGCAGCTCGACCTGTTCAATGCGTTGCGCCAGAACAAGTCCGACAAGGACGCCCAGCGTGCGAACGACGAGGCGCTGGCCGCGGCCGACCCGGGCCGCGCGCCCAAGCCGATCTTCCTCGGTGAAGGCGGCGAGCCGGTGGATACCGAGCTGTCGCCCGATGGCCGCTGGATGCTGGTGGTCACCAAGCCCAAGGACTTCAAGAAAGGCAAGGAGCCGGAAGTCACCCACTACGTCACCGATTCCGGTTACGCGGAGCAGCAGGAAACGCGCACCTATGTCGGTCGCAACGACCCTGCCCCGCAGTCGCTGCTGCTGGTCGACCTGAAGGCCGCGAAGTTCTACCCGCTGAAAACCGACGGCCTGCCCGGCATCAAGGACGATCCGCTCAAGGCCATCCGCAGCAAGACCATTGCCGCGCTGGAGCAGGCCGGCAAGGCGGACGAGGCCAAGGCGCTGAAGGCGCCGGACCAGCGCTCGGTACGCATCATCTCGAGCGCGGAAGATGGTGGTGGCGGTGGCATCGTGTGGAGCGATGACGGCCAGAACGTGGCCGTGCAGCTGCGCGCGATCGACAACAAGGATCGCTGGATCGCCAGCGTCGATTTCGACAAGCACGCGCTGGTCACCCAGCATCGCCTGACCGACAACGCCTGGATCAACTGGAACTTCAACGATTTCGGCTGGCTCAAGGATGGCCGCACGCTGTGGTACCTCAGCGAGGAAACCGGCTATTCGCAGCTCTACAGCAAGAGCCTGGGCGGCAAGCCCAGGGCGCTGACCTCGGGCAAGTTCGAGGTCAGCCACCCGCTGCTCAGCGAAGACGGCCAGTGGTTCTATATGCGCACCAACCAGGTCGCGCCGTATAGCTACGATGTCTATCGCCTGCCCAGCGGCGGCGGCGAGCTGAGCCGCCTCACCCAGTTCCAGGGCATGGACGATTTCGTGCTGTCGCCGGATGGCCGCCAGCTGGCGGTGCTGCATTCCTCGCCGTATCGACTGGCGCAGCTGGCGGTGCAGGATGCCGCCGGCGGCGCGCCGCGTGAACTCACCAACACGATGAAGCCGGAGTTCACCGCGCATGCGTGGATTGCGCCGCGGATCGTTGGCGTGCCGTCCTCGCACGGCGCCGGTACCATCTGGGCGAAGTACTACGGCCCGTCCGACCCCGTGGCAGCCGCCTCGCGTCCGGCGGTGATCTTCGTGCATGGCGCGGGCTACCTGCAGAACGTCACGCTGTCGTACTCCAACTACTTCCGCGAGCAGATGTTTCACAACCTGCTGGTGCAGCAGGGCTTCGTGGTGCTCGACATGGACTACCGCGCCTCCGACGGCTACGGCCGCGACTGGCGCACGGCGATCTACCGCCAGATGGGCCATCCGGAACTGGAAGACCTGCTCGACGGCAAGGCCTGGCTGGTCAAGAACCAGGGCGTCGATCCTCGCCGCGTGGGCATGTATGGCGGCAGCTACGGTGGCTTCATGACGCTTATGTCACTGCTGCGTGCACCGGGCGAATTCGCGGCAGGTTCGGCGCTGCGGCCTGTGACCGACTGGGTGACCTACAACCACGAGTACACCTCGAACATCCTCAACGATCCCCAGCTCGATCCCGAGGCTTATGCCACCAGCTCGCCGATCGAATACGCGGACAAGTTGCAGGATGCGCTGCTGATCCAGCACGGCCTGATCGACGACAACGTGCTGGCCAGCGATTCCATCCGCATGTACCAGCGCCTCATCGAGCTGCACAAGAACAACTTCTGGATCTCGCTGTATCCGATGGAACGCCACGGCTTCGTGCATCCGGACTCGTGGCATGACGAGTACCGCCGCATCGACGAGCTGTTCCAGACCTGGTTGCGCCCGACGCCGCCACCCGCGACGAACTGAAGCTCTTCCTCCCTCTCCCCCTTGGGGAGAGGGCTGGGGTGAGGGGCGGGTGCTCGCGACAGCGCGACAACTCAGCGTGGCCGCAAGGGTGCCGCTTACGCAGCGGGCGTTTCGATCGCCTGCCGGCGCCCGAGTCACTTTTCTTTGCTGGCCCAAAGAAAAGTAAGGCGGTGTCAATCTAGAAGTGCATCATCGATGGCTTGGGCGAGGTCATCACGCCCCAGCGCACGCATGATCATCTCCGCAGGGCAGTGGTAGTCGAGCGTGGCTCGCGGGCGCAGGTTCATCTCCC